>NZ_CP159831.1:1015000-2981172 GCF_047730075.1 Candidatus Njordibacter sp. Uisw_039 | reverse complement strand
TCCACAGGCACTGGTCGTTAAGAGTATATTAAGGCGTATCTTTTAGTACAAGTAAAAGAATTTAGTATAATTATGAAATTTAATAGCCTAAACAGCGAATCAGGCTTGCTATTAGAATTCCCCTCTCATATAATTTCGCCCCTAGATTTTCAATGCCTAACTTTTGGCCACTAACTAATTTTGCGAGACCGATCATGAAAAGAACGTTTCAACCTAGCGTCCTAAAGCGCAAGCGCAATCACGGTTTCCGTGCACGCATGTCAACTCCAGGCGGCCGTGCCATAATCAATGCCCGCCGAGCTAAAGGCCGCAAGAGCCTGAGCGCGTAAGCGACTGTTGCACGCCTAGCGTATGACTGAATTCGACTTTTCCCGGCAACGACGCCTGTTGAACGCTGGGGATTTTCGAAGGGTCTTTGACAAAGCCGAATTCAAAGTTTCGGACCAGCATCTACTGATCTTAGCCCGCCCAAGTTTACACGACCACTCCCGTCTGGGATTGGTTATTGCCAAAAAAGGTATAAAACTGGCTGTTCACCGTAACCGTGTTAAGCGTGTTTTACGTGATAGTTTTAGAACCTCGTGCACGCAAACTAACGAATTTCCCCTTCCCTTGGACATTGTTATCTTGTCCAGAAAAGGCTTCGGCGAACTCGACAATGCCACCGTGCACCGCTTAATTATCAAGCAATGGGCAAGATTACGTAAAAAAACCCTACAAACTGGCTAGATTTAGCACACTTGCATGGCCTGCCCATTGCCAATAGGCACACAGGCTCTATAATCGACTTCTTTTACAATACAACTAACGACGATTTGTTTCTATGGATTTTCAACGTATTATTCTAATTGCGGGTGCCGCCATCATCTCTTACTTGATGGTACTGCAGTGGAACCAAGATTACGGTACCCAAGCCGAAGCCCCTCAACAAGTCACCAGTGTTTCTGCCTATGATACCGAAGCCGTAAGCACGGATTTTGCCGTAGCTGCACAGCCAAGCAATAATACCGGCGTTACGGTAACTCAAACTGAAAACGCCAGTGCCGGATTACTTATTGAGGTTAAAACTGACACCCTACAAGTTGTCATTGACACTCAGGGTGGCGACATTATCCAGGCCTCACTGCTTGATTACCTAGCAGAAATGGATCATTCTGATGTACCGTTTACGCTGTTAGAACAAAACCAACAGCGTACCTATGTGGCTCAGAGCGGGTTAGTTGGGATTAACGGTACTGATCTCAAGTCACGCCCGATATTTAAAGCGCCGCAGTTGGCATACGAACTGTTAGATGGTCAGCAAGATTTAGAGGTAGTGCTAAGCCTAACAGACGAAAGTGGTGCAGTGATCAACAAGATCTACACCTTTACACGCGGTAGCCACCTAATAAACTTAACTTACGCTGTAGACAACCGTGGCAGTCAGCCTTGGTCGGCTAACCTATTTGGGCAAATTAAACGTGACCGTTCTGGCGATCCTAGCGCTTCTGGCGGCATGGGCATGTCTGCCTACCTAGGCCCAGCTTTTTCCTTTCCAGACGACAAGTATTATCGTTACGATTTCGATGACATGGACGATGCCAACTTACAACGCAGTGCACCGGGTGGTTGGGTTGGCATGCTGCAACACTACTTTGTAAGTGCTTGGGTACCTAACCCAGAGCAGCAACATAACTACAGCACACGTGTTAATAAAAACACCTATATTGCTGGTTTTGTTAGCCCAGCCTTAGAATTACAAGTAGGTCAATCTGGTGCTACTTCAGCTGACTTTTATGCCGGACCTAAGATCCAGGCGGACCTTGAAGCGATTTCTGAAAACCTAGACTTAGTGGTTGATTACGGTTGGTTATGGTGGGTTTCTCAACCTTTATTCTACTTGTTGAACACCATGTTTGGGTTCGTCGGTAACTGGGGTGTGGCCATCTTATTGGTAACTCTGTGTGTTAAAGCGTTCTTCTTTTACCCGTCAGCTATTTCGTACCGCTCAATGGCCAAGATGCGTGCATTAGCGCCTGAGATTGCCAAGCTGAAAGAGAAATTTGGCGACGATCGTGCCAAGATGTCTCAAGGTATGATGGAGCTTTACAAGCGCGAGAAAGCTAATCCTTTAAGCGGCTGTTTCCCTATTATTATTCAAATGCCGGTATTTATTGGGTTGTACTGGATGTTGATGGAAACTGTTGAGCTACGTCATGCTCCATTCTTCCTTTGGATCCAAGATCTCTCCGTACAAGATCCATATTTTGTGTTGCCACTGCTCATGGGCGGCACCATGTTCATCCAACAGATGCTCAACCCAACGCCTCCAGACCCCATGCAGGCCAAGATAATGAAGATGTTGCCTATAGTGTTTACAATCTTTTTCCTTTGGTTTCCTGCCGGTCTTGTTTTATACTGGGTGTGCAACAATGTCTTGTCGATCGCACAACAATATGTGATTACCAAGCGTATTGAAAAAGCCATGGCTGAGCGTAAACATTAACCTCTTGCCCTAAACATGATACAAAGGCCTCCTAGTGAGGCCTTTTTTGTAGTTATTACACCCTCTTTGTATCACAGGAGCCCTTACCACTTTGCAATCAGATCTAGATACTATCTGTGCTCAAACCACGCCGCCAGGCCGTGGTGGTGTGGGCATTATTCGCCTATCTGGGCCCAAGGCCCTAGCCTATGGTCAAAAGTTAAGCCGAAACCAAGGTATACTCCGCCATGCTCATTACGGCCCTTTTTTGGACATGGAAGGTGTACAGGTTGATGCGGGCATAAGCCTTTATTTTAAAGCCCCCGACTCCTTCACTGGTGAAGATGTGTTTGAATTTCAGGGCCATGGTGGGCAAGTGGTCATGGACGTTTTACAACGAGAACTCACCCTATTAGGCGCTCGTATGGCTAGGCCTGGAGAGTTTTCTGAACGTGCCTTTCTGAATGACAAAATGGACCTCGCCCAAGCAGAGTCCATTGCCGATTTAATAGATGCTAGCTCAGAGCAAGCCGCAAGAAACGCCTTACGTTCTTTGCAGGGGGTATTTTCTACCCATATCAATAGATTATTGGAAAGTCTTATATACCTGCGTCTATATGTAGAAGCTGCTATTGATTTTCCAGAAGAAGAGATCGACTTTTTAGCCGATGGTAAGGTAGCAACACTATTAGATAACGCTCAGTCAGACTTGGATCACTTGTTACAGAAGGCACATCAAGGCAGCTTATTACAAGAAGGCATGCAAGTGGTGATCGCAGGCGCTCCTAACGCTGGCAAATCAAGTTTACTCAATGCACTAGCCGGTCAAGACCGCGCCATCGTCACAGACATTGCAGGCACCACGCGCGATATCTTAAAAGAGTCGATCAATATCGACGGCTTACCGTTACATATTTTAGATACTGCGGGTTTGCGTGAAAGCCCTGACAAGGTAGAACAAATTGGTATTGAGCGTGCCGTCGAAGCCATTGTTCAAGCTGACCAGATTTTATTGCTCCAAGATGCCCAGGACAAGACCTCGCCGCAACAGCACTGGCAAAGTTTGATGGGTGCACAACCTATACCCAACCAGCTTACCTTGGTACGCAATAAAATAGACCTCTCAGACCACTTACCTAAGCTAATCCAAATCGATGGTATAGACTGCATTTACCTAAGTGCAAAGCAAGGCCAAGGGCTAGATTTACTTAGGTCTCAGCTGAAACAAGCGGTCGGTTATCAAACTACTTTAGAGGGTGGCTTTAGTGCCCGCAGACGTCATTTGGACGCCTTACGCAGATGTAGATCACTGTTGCGAGAAGGTGCCAAGCAATTGGCTTACAGCCAGGCTGGTGAGTTATTAGCTGAGGACTTACGCTTAGCACAAGAATGTTTAAACGAAATTACTGGTAGTTTTACAAGCGATGACTTATTAGGCCGTATTTTTGGATCATTTTGTATCGGAAAATAATTATACATATTCAGTGATTAACACAGTTAATGTATCGAAGATTAGGTTGATATCGAATACATCATCACCTACAGCCTAAAGAGAGCTGATGTGTGAGCAACTAAAGGTAGACGCCAAAACCTATCCCAAAGGAACCATTATGTTGTCAGATGGTAGTGAGAAGTAGATGATATCGATGGCGTTAATTGATCTGCAAAAGAGTAGAAAAACAAACCTTAAGCTAGACCACACTATTAGCTAAAATTAAAATCATATTAGGCAAAAAGCAGCCGGCAAAAAATACTATCTTGGGGATCATTGCATCTAGAGCTTGATGCCTATACATAAGGTACCTATAATGCCGAGCAACTTTAACTACCCTGCCCTTTGTAAAGGAAGTTCACATGGTAAATCCCATTCTTAGTTTGTTTGGCCACTCACCCATCAAACCATTACAAAACCACATGCACACTGTGTTGCAGTGCGTGGAACTATTAATCCCTTTCTTTCAAGCCATAATCAAAGAAGACTGGGAAACCGTAGAAGCCTGTTATAATTCCATTGCCGAGTTTGAAGGCCACGCCGATAATCAGAAACAAGATATCCGCCTTCACTTACCCAAAAGCTTGTTCATGCCCATTAACCGTTCAGACCTTATCCATCTGCTAAGTAAGCAAGATAAAATTTGTAACACTGCAAAAGACATTGCCGGCATCATGCTGGGTCGCAAACAGGTTGTACCTAAGAAAATTGCTACAGATATGACTGCATACGTAAAATCTGCTGTGGCTGTGGCTGTGGAAGCAAAGGTGGTGATTGATGAGCTTGATGAACTAATTGGTTCAGGGTTTGGTGGCCGCGAAATTGACCGCATCAACCGCTGCATTACCAAACTAGAAAAAGCAGAAGACAAAAACGATAAACGTCAAATCACCCTGCGGGCAAAGTTACATGAAATTGAAACCAGCCTACCACCCATCGATGCCATGTTTATGTATAAGACTATCGAAGCTATTGGCAACCTAGCCGACCACGCACAAAGTGCTGGAGAGCAAATCCAAGTCATCATCGCTCGATAAATGCCAATTATAAGCGCCTAGATACATACGGATAACACATACACTGCGTAGTTTCGAGAAAAATATTATGGAAGTTTTAAACGAATACGGTCAAATTTTACTCATCCTAGCCATTGTCTTTGGTGTTTTTATGGCTTGGGGTGTAGGTGCAAATGACGTGGCTAACGCCATGGGTACTTCAGTTGGCTCTGGCGCTATTACATTAAAGCAAGCCATCATTATAGCGATGATCTTTGAATTCGCAGGCGCCTACCTAGCAGGAGGCGAAGTAACAGCCACCATTCGTAAAGGCATTATTGATCCTCTTACTTTACAAGGTACGCCAGAATACTTGGTGTACGGTATGCTCTCAGCGCTTCTCGCTGCAGGTACTTGGTTGTTAATTGCCTCCATGTTAGGTTGGCCAGTATCTACCACCCATTCAATTGTAGGTGCCATCGTTGGCTTTGCCGCCGTTGCCATTTCTGTAGATGCTGTGAGTTGGGGCAAAGTTGGCACCATCGCGGCCAGTTGGATCGTTTCACCCCTGCTAGCAGGCATGATTTCCTACATGTTATTCAGGAGTGTTCAGCGTCTCATCTTAGACACTGAAACGCCATTTGAAAATGCCAAACGCTACATACCTATGTACATGTTTATGGTAGGTTTTATGATCACTATGGTGACGTTAATTAAGGGCCTAAAACATGTATTTAAAGACATTGGTTTTAGCCTAAACTACTTTGAAATGTCGTTGGCGGCAGCTGCAGTTGGCCTTGTGGTTTCTGTGGTCGGCAGCATGATGTTGGCCCGTGTAAAGCGTAACAAAGACATTGAGTATGAAGATCGCTTTGCTAACGTAGAAAAAGTCTTTGCTGTGTTGATGATCTTCACTGCTTGCGCCATGGCTTTTGCCCACGGTTCAAACGATGTAGCCAATGCTGTTGGCCCGATGGCTGCCGCCATCACTACTATAAAATCTGGCGCAGTTTCCGCCAAATCCAGCATGCCTGCATGGATACTTTTAGTGGGTGGTGTGGGTATTGTTGTTGGCCTTGTTACCTACGGCTATAAGGTAATGGCTACCATCGGTACCAAGATTACAGAACTAACTCCTAGCCGTGGCTTTGCAGCAGAGTTAGGCGCCTCTGCAACGGTTGTACTTGCCTCCGGTATTGGTTTACCAATCTCCACTACCCATACCCTAGTAGGCGCGGTATTAGGTGTAGGTTTAGCCCGTGGTTTAGCTGCAATTAACTTACGTACCGTGGCAACCATCTTTACTTCATGGATTATTACTCTGCCTGCCGGGGCAATCTTATCTATCCTTTTCTTCTATATATTTAAGGCTGTTTTTTCTTAATTTTAAGCAATAGTAATACTAACAAAAAGCCCAAGTTCATCTCCACGTCTTGGGCTTTTTTGTTACTTTATTAAGTTAATTAGGTCATAAAAGTGAAATCAATGCCGCTAATTTAGTATTTTTCCAAAAATATATAAAATTTCACAAACATACTTATGCCCAAGTTACCCATACCTTAAGTAAATTTTTAGTGTTATTTATCCACCTAAGTTGAAATACACAGAAGCAGTCTGTTAAGTAGTTTAATACACCTATCCACAAATAGTGTCACAATCACTTCTACATTAATCTAGAAGAATAAAACTATAGTTAATTATCTACTTAAAAGCTGTGAATAAATTGGGATCCTACACATCACTAAACTGTGTATAAATTAATCTTGTGGATAACCACCTAAGTTATACACAATTCAGCAGCAGCTTTTGTGACCTTTAGTCACACTAGATTAACAGGCTTATCCTTGTGTTATTTTATTGTATTTAAATGGTTTATTTAACTTATACATAAAAAACCTATTCCTTAATAATAACAACAATAACAATATAAAATATATATACTTCTTAAACACATATTACTAACTAACACTTAAAATAAATCAAATTTCTGAACATTTATTAACCACGATAAAAAAGTTATACTAGCCTGCTAATGGTAAGTTTTTAATTGGTAAGGAATAGCAAGTGGATTTTCCCTCACGTTTTGATGTCATTGTTATTGGTGGTGGTCACGCTGGTACAGAAGCAGCGCTAGCCAGTGCTCGTTTGGGGGCGCAAACCTTACTTTTGACCCATAACATGGACACCTTGGGACAAATGTCATGCAACCCTGCGATCGGTGGTATTGGTAAAAGCCACTTAGTACGAGAGATTGACGCTTTTGATGGCGCTATGGCTAGGGCCACAGATCTTGCTGGCATCCAATTTCGCGTATTAAATTCACGCAAGGGCCCAGCCGTAAGGGCAACAAGAGCTCAAGCAGACCGGGGCCTGTATCGCAATGCTATTCGCCAAACCCTAGAACAACAACAAAATCTTTACATTTTTCAACAATCTGTAGATGACTTAATCATCGAACAAGATCAGGTGGTTGGAGCTAAAACCAACATGGGTTTAAGTTTTCATGCCCAACAAGTTGTTATGACTACAGGCACTTTCCTTGGCGGAATTATTCATATAGGTATGCAGCAAAGCCAAGGTGGCCGCGCGGGTGATCCACCAGCTAATGCATTAGCACAACGACTTAGGGAAAGACCCTTTCGTATTGAGCGCCTAAAAACTGGAACACCGCCACGTATTGATCGTCGAACTGTAGATTTTAGTGTAATGCAAGAACAACCAGGGGACACCCCTACACCGGTAATGTCTATGCTTGGAAAGGTGAGTGATCATCCACAACAAGTGCCCTGTCATATTACCCATACCAACATTAATACCCATAATATGATCCGAAATAGTTTGGATCGCTCACCCTTGTATGCAGGTGTTATTGAAGGGGTTGGACCACGTTACTGTCCATCGATTGAAGATAAGATAATGCGCTTTGCTGATAAAGACAGCCACCAAATATTCGTTGAGCCTGAAGGCTTAAATAGCATTGAACTCTACCCTAATGGTATTTCTACTAGCTTGCCTTTTGATGTTCAGCTGGATTTTGTAAGGTCTATTGTAGGTTTTGAAAACGCCCATATTGTGCGTCCTGGTTACGCAATTGAATACGATTATTTTAATCCACAGGATCTAAGACCTACTTTAGAAACCAAATTAATTAACGGATTATATTTTGCTGGCCAAATCAATGGCACCACTGGGTACGAAGAAGCTGGAGCCCAGGGTTTACTGGCCGGAACCAATGCAGGCTTAAGAGCTTTAGACAAGGAGCCTTGGACAGCACGTCGTGATCAAGCATATCTAGGGGTAATGGTCGATGACCTAGTAACCAACGGTACTCAAGAACCTTACAGAATGTTCACCAGCCGCGCAGAATATCGTCTTTTATTACGAGAAGACAACGCCGACCAGCGGTTAACAGAAATTGGCTACAAACTTGGATTGGTAGGGGAACAACGTTGGCGAACTTTTAACGAAAAATGCGAAGCCATTGAACAGCGTAAAAAATTAATGAGAGAGACTAAAATAACTCTTCATAACGAGTTAGGCAGAACGTTAGAACCTTTGTTAGCTCAGCCTTTGAGTAAAGATACCAATTTGTTAGACATACTCAAACGCCCTGAACTCAATTACCCGAAGCTCCATCAAGCTGCTGAATTATCAGATGTAGACCCAATAGTAGGTGAACAAATAGAAATAGATATTAAGTACGCGGGATATATAGATCGTCAAAAAGAAGATGTTGAGCGTCTGAAACGCCACGAGTCTACCGTAATTCCTGCCGATTTTAACTACCAAAGTGTGCACGGTCTATCTAACGAAGCGACTGCTAAGCTAGAAGAAATTCGGCCAGATAATTTGGGTATGGCTAGCCGAATACAAGGTGTAACGCCAGCCGCTCTTTCTTTGTTGTTAATTTACCTCAAGAAACATAAGCTGAAATACAAAGTCGATTTGGCCGTATAGCAATGATTCTGTCGACTCCGGCATTAGATCTAATTCAGACCCACATACAGTGGCGCAATTTAATTAATAAAGGCAGCAAATCACTTTTAATACCTTTGTCTGAAAACCAGCTTAATGTTCTTGTTAGTTATATTGAGCAACTGGTTAAGTGGAACAAAGCCTATAACCTAACGGCCATTCGTGACCCGCTGGAAATGATCAAGTTACATTTATTTGACAGCCTTGCTATCTTAGACTCTTTGTCCAAGCTAGATGGTCAACGTTTTATTGATATCGGCACTGGTGCAGGATTACCGGGTATGGTTTTAGCTATCATCTGGCCACATAAAACTGTCCACTTACTCGACACCAACGGTAAAAAGGCACGCTTCCTTACCCACTTTAAGCACCTCCATCAACTCGACAACATTGAAGTAGTGAATCAACGATGTGAGACTTATTCGCCAGATCTCAACTACGATATTGTGTTATCAAGGGCCTTCGCATCAATTAAAGATATGCTAGAAGGTTGCCAGCATTTAGTCACAGAAGAGGGTGTGTTCGTGGCTATGAAAGGCACTTATCCTCAACAAGAAGTGGATGCTATACCCGCAAACTATAGCCTGCTAAACTGTCAAACCTTGCAGGTACCAGGCGTAGATGCAGAGCGCCACCTGTTAACCATTAAAAAGCAATTAGTATAGGTCAATTGTGAGCAAAGTCATTGCTATAACTAATCAAAAAGGTGGTGTGGGTAAAACCACCACCTGTGTTAACTTAGCGGCATCACTAGTAGCCACTAAACGACGGATACTAGTCATTGATTTAGATCCTCAGGGCAATACCACCATGGGTAGTGGCATTGAAAAGAACACCTTGCGCTACTCTGTGCTCGATGTCCTCACACAGAGGGTAGACATAAACCAAGTATTGCAGATCAATACCCCAGCAGGCTATGACTTGTTGCCCTCAAACAGTGACCTAACAGCAGCCGAAGTTGAACTGATTCAGGTGGACAAAAAAGAGGCTCGATTAAAAATCGCCTTAAGCCAGTTACAACACCGCTATGATTTTGTCTTGATCGACTGTCCGCCTTCTTTAAACATGCTCACTGTTAATGCCTTGGCCTGTGCCAACAGCGTATTAGTCCCTATGCAGTGTGAGTATTACGCATTGGAAGGAATTAGCGCTTTGCTAAACACCGTAAAGCTTATCAAAAACAACCTTAATCCAAATTTAGTGATTGAAGGTATACTACGCACCATGTATGACCCACGTAGTAGCCTAACCAACGATGTGTCACACCAATTGGTCAATCACTTTGGTGATTTAGTCTACCGCACCATCATCCCTCGCAATGTGCGTTTAGCAGAGGCCCCCAGCCACGGATTGCCAGCACTGATGTATGATAAGCATTCTCGTGGCGCTGTAGCTTATTTGGCATTAGCTAGCGAATTTATTCGTCAACAAGAAAAAAAATAGAGCAGTATTATGGTTAAAAAACGTGGCCTCAATCGTGGTTTAGAAGCCTTACTTCAAGGAGCGGGTAGCCTTGATGTTGATTTAACACAAAATCAACCGAAGGAAAAAGATGGTTTACAACAACTACCTGTGGAGTGGATTCAGCGTGGTGTTTATCAGCCGCGAAGAGATATGGATCCAGAAGCCCTAGAGGAATTGGCGGCATCAATTCGCGTACATGGCATTATGCAACCTATTGTTGTCCGTACTGTGGGTATAGATCGGTATGAAATTATTGCTGGCGAGCGCCGCTGGCGCGCTGCCCAACTGGCAGAACTAGACAGCATCCCTGCCCTTATTAAAGAAGTGCCGGACGAAGATGCCATTGCCATGGCTTTAATTGAGAATATTCAACGTGAAGATCTTAATGCCATGGAAGAAGCCTTTGCATTACAACGTTTACAGAATGAGTTTGAACTCACGCAGCAGCAAGTAGCCGACGCAGTGGGTAAATCCCGCAGTGCCATCGCTAATTTATTGCGTTTATTACAGCTAAGTGAACCTGTACGACTGATGCTAGAGCGGGGCGACTTAGAAATGGGTCATGCGCGTTCTTTGTTGGCACTGGAAGAAGACCAACAATTACAATCAGCCCGTGAAGTTGTGGCTAAAGGTCTGTCGGTACGTCAAACCGAAGAGTTAGTACGTAAAGCGCAGCAAGAGCCAAAAGTTGTTACAAAACAAGCACCCGATGCAGATATACACAGTCTGCAAGATCGTTTATCCGATGCTATAGGTGCTGCCGTCAGCATCACACAATCGGCCAAAGGCAAAGGCAAGCTAACCATTAGCTATGCAACCTTAGACCAACTCGATGGCATCATAGCAAGGCTTGAGCCCTAGTAAGACGGGACTATTGTCTCACTTATGTATAATCGCAATACAACTTTAAAAAAGGAAAATTGTTGAGGTTTTAAAACAAACACCCTATAATTCCGTGCGCTGTGATTGTAGAAGCTCTCACAGCTAATATTTAGACTGGCAACCAACGGATTTTTTAAGCACTTATGGCGCTAAATAAAGCCCCCAATTGGTTGCAAAAAACATTAACCTATCAGGCCCTTGTAGTGGCACTGATTGGAGTGGGTTTATCTATAACAGACTGGGTTACGGGAATGTCCGTGATTCTTGGTGGTGCCATTTACAGCCTACCTGCTTATTGGGCCTTGAGGCGAGAGTTTGCGCGCGGTAACAAACGCAACTCAACTCCAAAAGCTACAGCAGACGCAAAGCTAACCTTGGTGCAAATGTACGGCAACGAAATGCTTAAACTAACCTTAACTGTAGTTTTGTTCGGTTTAGCATTCGGTTTAGTTAGCCCACTAAACCCTTTAGCCTTGCTATTAGCCTTTATTGGCTCCCATTTACTTGCAGCAATGTTGCCAGTGGTTATAGATAAACAAACTTCTACGAAATCAAAGTGAGATAAAGCATGGCTAGTGGCATGACGTCCTCTGAGTATATCGCTCATCACCTGACTAACTTAACCTATGGCAACCATCCGGATAACGGATGGAGTTTTGCACATTCTGCTCAAGAGGCCTCAGAAATGGGCTTTATGGCCATTAATGTGGATTCTATGGCTTGGTCAATTGGTCTTGGCACATTTTTCATCTGGTTATTTAGCCGCGTAGCTAGAACAGCCACTACAGGTGTACCTTCTGGTACCCAAAACTTCGTTGAGATGATTATCGAATTTGTGGATGAAAACGTGAAAAACGTATTCCACCACAAAAACGCCCTCATTGCCCCCATGGCTCTGACCATTTTTGTGTGGGTGTTCTTGATGAACTTGATGGACTTGATCCCAGTTGATTGGATTCCATCCATCGCTGGCATGATGGGCATTCACTTCATGAAGATTGTACCTTCTACAGACTTAAACGTGACCCTAGGCATGTCCTTGGCGGTGTTTATTTTGATCATATTTTACTCTATTCAGCAAAAAGGCATTGGCGGATTTTTAGCCGAGCTTAGCTTACAGCCTTTAGGCAAGTGGGCCCTACCTTTCAACTTGTTCCTAGAGTTGGTAGGTTTAATTGCTAAACCTATTTCATTAGCTTTGCGCTTGTTCGGTAACATGTACGCTGGAGAAATGATCTTTATTCTGATTGCACTACTACCCTTCTGGGCACAGTGGTTGTTATCGGTGCCGTGGGCCCTGTTCCACATCCTAATCATCACTTTGCAGGCATTCATCTTTATGGTGCTAACCATTGTGTATTTGGCGATGGCTCACGACCATCATTAATCAGTACCCTTTTACTTTTAACTACTAATCTCACTTAAACTGGAGAAACAAAATGGAAATGGCATTATTGTATATTGCTGGTGCATTGATCTTGGGCATGTCTGCCGTTGGCGCAGCTGTTGGTATCGGCGTTTTAGGAGGTAAGTTTTTGGAAGGCGCAGCGCGTCAACCAGAATTGATCCCTTTACTACGTACACAGTTTTTCATCATGATGGGTCTTACCGACGCGGTTCCTATGATCGGTGTAGGTATTAGCCTTTACATCATGTTTGCGGTTGCCTAAAGGTCATCTTTAACCAACCCATACGTATGGAGGTCTTGCCATGAATATGAACATGACAATTATCGGGCAGATCATTTCTTTTATTATCTTCGTGTACTTGTGCATGAAGTACGTTTGGCCACCGCTTACTGCGGCTTTGGCAGAACGTCAAAAGAAGATCGCTGAAGGTTTAGATGCAGCTGATAAGGCTGCACGCGAACTTGAAGAAGCTCAGCAGTCTGTGGAAGCAGTGCTGCAAGAAAGCAAAGCGCAAGCAGCTACTCTTATTGAGCAAGCTAACAAACGCGCTAGTCAGATCGTTGATGAAGCTAAAGAAACAGCTCAAGCCGAAGCCGACCGCATTAAAACGGCAGCTGCAGCCGACGTTGAACAGGAAGTAAACCGTGCCAAAGAAGTGCTTCGCGCTCAAGTCGCAACACTTGTTGTTGCTGGTGCAGAAAAAATCCTGGGCGCATCAATTGATGTAAACAACCACCAAGAGCTTGTCGATAAGTTGGCAGCCGAACTGTAAGAAAAGAGAGGTTAACGATGGCTGAATCCATTACTGTTGCCCGTCCTTACACCAAGGCCGCTTTCGAGACGGCATTGGCCCAAGGCGACTTGGGTAGCTGGTCGGAATTTTTGAACATGGCTGCAGCGGTAGTTGCGGATCCAAGTTTAGCCCAAGTTTTGGATAATCCAGAACTGACGGCAGCAGAAAAAGCCCAGCTAGTGACAGACGTAGTAAACGGCAGTCACCCTGTATCTCAACAAGCACAGAATTTTCTGAACTTGTTGGCCGAAAACAAGCGCTTGTCATTGCTACCCGAGGTTTCTAATTTATATGAAACCTTAAAGGCAAATCAGGAACAGTCGATAGACGTATCTATCGTCAGTGCCTTTGATTTAGGCAATGAGCAACAAGATAAATTGGCTCAAGCATTAAACGCCATGTTGTCTCGCGAAATTAACATAACTAGTACTACCGACGCGTCATTGCTCGGTGGTGTCATAGTCCACGCGGGCGACCTAGTGATTGATGGTTCCGTTAAAGGCAAACTAGGCAAATTGGCTGAGGCCATGAATGCCTGAGTGTGAGGAATAAAGCATGCAACAACTGAATCCTTCAGAGATCAGTGAAATCATCAAGAAGCGTATAGAGCAACTTGATGTTTCATCTGAAGCCCAAAATGAGGGCACAATCGTTAGCGTAGCCGATGGTATCGTATTGATCCACGGCTTAGCTGACGCAATGTACGGGGAAATGATTGAATTCCCTGGTGGTGTATACGGTATGGCCATGAACTTGGAGCGCGACTCTGTTGGCGCTGTAGTTCTAGGTGATTACGAAGATTTGGTCGAAGGCCAAACCGCTCGTTGTACTGGCCGTATCCTAGAAGTCCCTGTAGGCCCTGAATTACTGGGTCGTGTAGTAGACGGTCTAGGTATCGCTATTGATGGCAAAGGTCCGATTAACACTGATCTAACTGATGCTGTTGAGAAAGTAGCCCCAGGTGTAATCGAACGTAAATCTGTAGACCAGCCAGTACAGACAGGCCTTAAGGCGATTGACGCCATGGTTCCTGTAGGGCGTGGCCAGCGCGAATTAATTATTGGAGACCGCCAGACTGGTAAGTCTGCCATCGCTATCGATGCCATTATCAACCAAAAGGACACTGGTGTTAAGTGTGTCTACGTGGCCATTGGCCAGAAGCAATCTACCATTGCTAACGTAGTGCGTAAGCTAGAAGAACACGGCGCCATGGCTCATACCATCGTTGTAAACGCAGGTGCTGCTGACTCAGCGGCCATGCAGTTCTTATCGCCTTACGCTGGTTGTACTATGGGTGAATACTTCCGTGATCGCGGTGAAGACGCATTGATCGTATTTGATGACCTGACCAAGCAAGCTTGGGCTTACCGTCAAATCTCTTTGCTACTTCGTCGTCCTCCAGGACGTGAAGCATATCCTGGTGATGTATTCTATTTGCACTCTCGCTTACTTGAGCGTGCATCTCGTGTAAACGCAGAATACGTAGAAGCATTCACTAATGGTGAAGTAAAAGGTAAGACCGGTTCTTTAACTGCACTACCTATTATCGAAACCCAAGGTGGTGACGTATCGGCCTTCGTACCGACTAACGTAATCTCTATCACCGACGGCCAGATTTTCTTGGAAACTGACTTGTTTAACGCCGGTATCCGCCCAGCCATTAATGCTGGTTTGTCTGTATCCCGTGTAGGTGGTGCAGCACAAACTAAAGTCATCAAGAAATTGGGTGGCGGTATTCGTTTGGCTTTGGCTCAATACCGTGAATTGGCAGCCTTCTCTCAGTTTGCTTCTGACTTGGATGACGCGACTCGCGCCCAGTTAGAGCACGGTCAAAGTGTGACCGAGCTGATGAAGCAGCACCAGTACTCGCCAATGAGCGTTGCCGAAATGGCAGTCAGCCTATTTGCAGCTAACGAAGGTTTCCTTACAGACATAGCTCTTAACAAGGTTGGTGACTTCGAAGCCGCTCTAATTTCTTACATGAACAGCGAGCATAGCGCCGTAATGAGCCAGGTGAATGAATCTGGTAACTTTAACGACGACATCGCCGCTTCTTTTAAGTCTGCATTAGAGCAGTTTAAGGCAACTCAAACTTGGTAGTGGCTTACGGCTTCAAGTGACCTTGAAGCCGTGCTATTCACCAAGTTAGTTACTTAACAGAAAGGTAAGCATATGGCAGTCGGAAAAGAAATAAAGACCCAGATTGCGAGTATTAAGGGTACGCAAAAGATCACTAGCGCCATGGAAATGGTAGCGGCGTCTAAAATGCGTAAAGCACAGGAACGTATGAATCATAGCCGTCCTTACGCAAATAAAATGCGTGAAGTGATTGCTCACCTCGCACGCTCCAACCCTGAGTACAAGCATTTGTATCTGCAACAGCGCGAGCTTAAGCGGGTGGGTTACATTGTGGTTTCTTCCGATCGTGGTCTGTGTGGTGGTTTAAACATTAACGTGTTTAAGAAAACCGTACAGAGCATGGCTGAACATGATCAAAACGGCATCGAAATAGACATCTGTGCCCTTGGTTCTAAATCAGCAACCTTCTTTAATAACTACGGCGGCAACGTTGTATCAAGCAAGACTCAACTGGGTGACAAGGCAGAAGCTGCTGAACTCATCGGTGCAGTTAAGATCATGTTAGACAGTTATGATGAAGGACGGTTGGACGCTTTGTACGTGGTTTACAATAATTTTGTAAATACCATGACCCAACAACCCAGCGTAGTGCAACTTGTGCCCTTGCAGGCAGACCCGAATGAAGACGGTATGAGCCACCATTGGGACTACCTCTACGAGCCAGACGCCCGTGAATTACTCACAGGCCTTTTGAGCCGTTACGTAGAATCTTTAGTGTATCAAGCCGTGGTAGAAAATAACGCTTGTGAACAGGCCGCACGGATGATCGCTATGAAAAGCGCCACCGATAATGCGGGTGATCTGATCGATGACCTTCAGATGATTTACAACAAGGCCCGTCAATCTGCGATTACTCAGGAAATTTCTGAGATCGTGAGTGGCGCGGCAGCCGTTTAACCTGAGCTATAAGAACTAGTTTTCGATAGAGGATAAAATTATGAGTAGCGGACGTATCGTACAGATTATCGGTGCTGTAATCGACGTGGAATTCCCACGTGATTCTGTGCCAAAAGTATATGACGCACTAACTGTAGATGCTAAGGGCACAACCCTAGAAGTTCAACAGCAGTTGGGTGACGGCGTAGTACGCACTATCGCCATGGGCCAGACCGAAGGTCTAAGCCGTGGTCTAGACGTATCTAACACTGGTGGCGCCATCAAAGTGCCAGTTGGCACAGCCACCCTTGGCCGCATCATGGACGTATTGGGTAACCCAATCGACCAGTGTGGCCCTATTGGCGAAGAAGTTCGTATGCCAATTCACCGTAAGGCACCTACCTACGCAGAGCAGTCAGCTAGTAATGAATTGCTAGAGACTGGCATCAAAGTTATTGACTTGATGTGTCCTTTCGCTAAAGGCGGTAAGGTTGGGCTATTCGGCGGCGCCGGCGTAGGCAAAACCGTAAACATGATGGAGCTTATCCGTAACATCGCCATCGAGCACAGTGGTTACTCTGTGTTTGCAGGTGTAGGTGAGCGTACTCGTGAAGGTAACGATTTCTACTACGAGATGAAAGAGTCCAACGTATTGGACAAAGTATCTCTCGTATACGGCCAGATGAATGAGCCTCCAGGAAACCGTCTACGTGTGGCACTAACCGGCCTTACCATGGCTGAGCAGTTCCGTGACGAAGGTAATGACGTATTGTTGTTCGTTGATAACATCTACCGTTACACCTTGGCGGGAACCGAAGTATCAGCACTATTGGGCCGTATGCCTTCTGCAGTAGGTTACCAGCCAACACTAGCTTCAGAAATGGGTGTGTTGCAGGAGCGTATTACCTCCACTAAGACCGGCTCTATCACTTCTATACAAGCGGTATACGTACCTGCGGATGACTTGACTGACCCGTCTCCAGCAACGACCTTCTCTCACTTGGACGCTACTGTGGTATTGTCTCGTCAGATCGCAGAATTGGGTATCTACCCAGCTATCGATCCACTCGATTCAAGCTCACGTCAGCTAGATCCATTGGTGATTGGCCAAGAGCACTACGACATTGCTCGTGGCGTTCAGGGTATACTTCAGCGTTACAAAGAGCTGAAAGACATCATTGCCATCTTGGGTATGGACGAACTGTCTGATGAAGACAAGCAATCTGTAACGCGTGCTCGTAAGATTCAGCGTTTCTTGTCTCAGCCTTTCTTCGTAGCTGAAGTATTTACCGGATCATCAGGTAAGTACGTATCACTTAAGGACACTATTGCTGCCTTTAAGGGAATTTTGGCTGGCGAATACGACGATCTTCCAGAGCAAGCCTTCTACATGGTTGGCGGTATTGAAGAAGTAGTCGAGAAAGCCAAGAGCATGTAATTGCAAGGGCTTAGCTCTATTGGCTGCTGCCAATAGGTTAAGCCCTGCTTAAGAGGATAATCATATGGCTACCAGTGTAGATTGTGACATCGTTAGTGCAGAAGAATCCGTCTTTGCAGGTAAGGTAGAATTTATTTCACTTACAGGTACGTTGGGTGAACTGGGCATCACTCCAGGCCACACTCCACTACTTAGTGAAGTTAAACCTGGCCCTGTGCACATGCGCATGGAATCCGGTGAAGAAGACATACTTTACGTGTCAGGTGGTTTTTTAGAAGTTCAGCCTCACAAGATTACCTTGTTGGTTGATACGGCAATTCGTGCAGCAGACTTAGATGAAGCTGCTGCAGAAGAAGCTAGTCGCAAAGCTGAACAGGCTATGGCAGATAAAACTTCAGAGTTTGAATACTCACGTGCGGCTGGCCAATTGGCCGAAGCCGTCGCCCAGCTGCGTACTTTGCGTCAGATTCGTCAGAAGCTTGGCAAATAAGTAGTTCAAAGGGAACCACCAAAAAAGGCAGCCTCGGCTGCTTTTTTTGTGCCCTAAAAAACTGTTTTATAACCTAGTTTTCTATGACGTAACGCAAACGTGAAGCAACAGCGTTATAATGCCATGATGTCGTGGCCACATTGATACTTGAGAGAGTGCCTATGGCAAAATATAACATTGTGTTTTGGTGTAACTAAGGCTGACTATTGATCAAATATTTATTGACCACAATAAAACAAACTTTGATGAACTTTAGTAACATAAAGCGTCTAAACTAAAGACTAGAATTTAATACAGTTTCACAAGGATCGTTCATGTCGTTAGAAGTGATCATTCTCGCTGCAGGCAAAGGTTCACGCATGCGCTCAGATCTGCCTAAAGTGCTTCACGAACTGGCAGGCAAGCCAATGTTGGTGCATGCCATTGAGCAGGCCCAAAGGCTCCAGCCTACCCGTACACACATAATAGTAGGCCACGGTGCACACCTAGTAGAGTCAGTGGTCCGGCCACTGGGTGCTGAATGCGTGACGCAAGATCAACAATTGGGCACTGGCCATGCGGTGGCTCAAGCTATGCCTAAGGTTGATAATAATGCCATAGTGTTAGTATTATATGGTGATGTACCGTTAGTCCCTGCAGTACTAATGCAACAGCTAGCCGAGCAAGCAGCGCAGGGCGACTTGGCTATCCTTACTGTGACATTAGATGACTCAAGTGGATACGGTCGCATTGTGCGTGATGATGGGGGAAACATCCAGGCCATCGTCGAACACAAAGATGCTAATACAGACCAGTTACAAATCAAAGAAACTAACACTGGTATTTTGGCGGTTAAGGCAAGTTTATTGAATGGCTGGTTACCACGCATTAAAAGTAACAATGCTCAAGGTGAAATATACCTCACGGATATCGTCGCCATGGCTGTTGCCGATGGCGTTGGCATCAGGCACCTCCAGCCAGACTTCCCACAACAAACCCAAGGCGTAAACGATCGTGTGCAATTGGCCAGCCTTGAGCGCTGGCATCAACTCCAGCAAGCCAATCAACTATTGCGTGACGGTGTACAGTTGGCAGACCCTACACGTTTTGATTTACGTGGTGAACTCATCGCAGGTAAAGATATTTACATCGACATCAATGCCATCATCGAGGGTCACGTGCAGTTAGGGGATGGCGTTCACATTGGCCCCAACTGTCACATCAAAAATGCCCACATTGGAGCAGGCACACAGATTTTAGCAAATAGTGTAATTGACCAGGCCCAAGTTGCAGCAAACTGTAATATTGGACCCTTTGCGCGCCTGCGACCCGGCACTATACTTCATGATAATGCCAAAGTAGGCAATTTTGTCGAAACCAAAAAGACCACCTTGGGCAAAGGCTCTAAGGCCAATCACTTTACCTACCTAGGTGATACGGTGGTTGGTGAAAAAGTAAATATTGGTGCTGGAACCATTACCTGTAACTACGATGGTGTTAACAAGTACAAAACTGTGATTGCAGATGGTGCTTTTATCGGCTCAAACAGCTCCATTGTTGCTCCTGTCACCATTGGCGCAGATGCAACCATTGGTGCTGGTTCTACCATTACTAGAGACGTGGCCGATGGTAACCTAGCTATCGCTCGTGGCAAACAGCGCAACTTAGCCACTTGGGCTAAACCAGTAAAAATTTAACCAAGGAAGACAACACATGTGCGGAATAGTTGGCGCCATTGCTCAGCGTAATATCAGCGGCATATTAGTAGAAGGCCTAAAGCGTCTAGAGTACCGCGGTTACGATTCCTCTGGTGTAGCGATTTTAAGTGATCAAGGTTTACAGCGTACCCGCCGCGTAGGCAAAGTGGCTAGTTTAGATGCCGCCTTAACTGCTAAGCCATTACAAGGCAGCTTAGGTATTGCTCATACACGTTGGGCTACCCACGGAATTCCTAATGAAACTAATGCCCACCCTCACTGGTCTCACAGTAGTTTAGCGGTGGTTCACAATGGCATCATTGACAATTTTGAATCTATAAAAGAAGATCTTGTTGCTACAGGATACGGCTTTGAAAGCGACACAGACACAGAAGTAATTGCCCATTTAATTCACCGCAACCGTAAGCAGGGTATGTCTTTAACGGCAGCAGTGCGTGATGCAGCGGGTCGTTGTGAGGGTGCTTATGCGTTAGGTGTGGTGGATGAAACCCAGCCAGATTTGTTGTTAGCTGCACGTAAGGGCAGCCCATTAGTGATTGGCCTAGGCAGTGATGAAAATTACATCGCCTCCGACCAACTGGCGCTGTTGCAAGTCACCGACAACTTTATGTTTTTAGAAGACGGTGATATTGCAGCAATCAGCCGTACCCAAGTAACAGTTACTGACGCTAGTGGCGTAGTTGTTGAGCGCCCAAGCCACCGCTATGAACACAGCGAAGAAAGCAGTGATAAAGGGGCCTATAAGCACTACATGTTAAAAGAGATTAACGAACAGCCCAAGGTTGTGGCCAATCTCATTGAGCAGCAAATTATTGCTGGAAAGCTCCAAAACATTCTCGATGACAACGCTATTGAAGCCTTGTCCAAGGCTAAGAACGTACAGATTATTGCTTGTGGTACTAGCTACCTGGCAGGCATGGTAGCAAAGTATTGGATAGAAAGTTTGGCAGGCCTTGCTTGTCAAATAGAGGTGGCCAGTGAATACCGCTACCGCCAGGCTGTAGTACCCGAAGACACGCTGCTTATCACCTTGTCTCAGTCTGGCGAAACGGCGGACAGCTTGGCTGCGTTGCGCCACATTGATAAAAACAAATTAGCTGCCAGTCTAGCCATTTGCAATGTGGCATCAAGCAGCCTGGTACGTGAATCTGACATGGTACTATTAACACAGGCAGGACCTGAGATCAGTGTGGCGTCAACTAAGGCCTTCACCGCCCAGCTAATCACATTGCTTCACGTCACCTTATTACTGGCTAAACAACGTTCAGATATCGATGTTCAGCCCATTATTCATGCCATGCAGACGCTACCCGGTGTATTGCAGCAATGTTTGCAAATGGAGCCTAAGATTGAAGCAGTAGCTCAGCGGTTTGCTGACAAACATCACACCTTATTCCTTGGCCGAGGTAGCATGTACCCAATCGCCTCGGAAGGCGCTCTAAAGCTAAAAGAAATTTCCTATATTCATGCTGAGGCCTACCCTGCAGGAGAGCTCAAGCATGGCCCATTGGCCCTAGTTGATGCATATATGCCTGTCGTTGTGGTTGCACCTAAAGATGATATGCTTGATAAACTCAAAGCCAACATGCAGGAAGTACGCGCCCGTGGCGGTGAACTGTTTGTTTTTGCTGATGTCCACGCCAAAATGGCAGAAGATGATGCCACCCATGTCATTGTCGTACCAGAAGTGCATGAACTGTTAGCGCCAATAGCTTATGCTATACCTATGCAGCTATTGTCTTACCATGTGGCTATCATCAAAGGTACTGACGTGGATCAGCCTCGTAATTTAGCCAAGTCGGTGACCGTGGAATAAATTTAACAAGTTGAGACTAAAATGTGAATTAGGGGTAATTTCATGACTAGTAGAGTAGTTGCAAAAATAATAATAGCGCTATTGTTTATATATTGTGTCAGTGTCGTTGTTGGGTATTTCTACAATGTTTCTATTACGTTCCCTTTCTTTATGTCAGACGGTCATGATGTTCCAGAACATCGCCTGCATGCGATCCGGTTATCATTATTTACTGCGTTTATTTACTTTAGTATTCGTTATTTTTTTGTAGGTTCAGTGAAACTCTATCCCGTACAAGTCATGGGAGTCATATTATTCAACTTAAACATATTGGGCCTATTGGTTTTTTATGTTGAAGGAGCTGATCCAACTGAATACTTACTATTTCTATTTTTGCTGCCTGCGTCTCTTATTTTGTATTATGCAGGAAAATCTGAATTTAAATACTTTTAAAAAAATTGATAGATAAAACTATGATCAAGACATTTAAATACTTCAATAATCACAGAAATCTATATTGTGCTTTAGGATTAACTTTAGTATTTATCTTGTACATCTCACTAGTTTTAGTGCCTCTAAGTGGCTGTTTCAGGTTAGATATTGGGTCAAATTCACTAGGTCTTTCTATTTACAATATAGAGATAGTTCAAGAGTTTTTTCACGCAAGGGATCAGGCTCAGCTTCTTTGCTATAGCCAATTCCTTCAATTATGGGACATAATTTTTGCGGTTGTTTCTACTGTGATGAATGGCTCTTGGATTATATATCTCTTTAAAAACAAGCGTCTATTATTGTTAGCTCCTACTGTCTTGGGTATGATAGCCGATTGGTCTGAGAATTTCGTTGAATTATTGATGTTAGAAACCTATTTAAATTCAGGCGCAATATCTGAAACATTGGTTTCATTGGGCTCCGGACTCAACTTATTTAAATTGATAATGATAGGTCTGACTTATTTGATAATCCTTACTGGAATAATACTTATATTAAAAGCATTTATAACAAAACCTAAAAAGTATTAAAAAACCAATTTAGCCTAACAATGCCTTTATTACTTATTAGATCGCTACTGCGACCAGTAAAACAATAGCGCCAGCAGCAGAGGCAGACGCAAGGATTTTCACCGTGGAAAAAGGTAGTCATCTAGATTATTTAAGACGCCCTTCAACTCTGTTGAGTTTTTTGTTGTGGTCCTTTAGTGTGGCAGTGGTGCTATCCCTAGTTGGCGCTGTGGCTATCAACAGCCAACGAATAAGTTTTGATCACGACGCAAACGACGCGATCAATCAAATTCATGAACAGCTTGTAATCAATGATGCGGCTTTAGCTGGCTTTGGTAGTTTACTTACGAGTATTGGCACCAATAAGCTTCAACAAACACGCGACTTCACTAGGCGCATGCGTGATGCGTACCCACATATTTATATGTTTGAGGCACTGGTTAGCATTGACCCGGCTAACAAAGCTGAACACGAAGAGCGCATGCGTAATATGGGTTACCGAGATTATAAGGTCACACGCTATGTGCCTAAGAACAGCTCCACGGTCAAGCCCTTCGATACCATTGATGGGGTGCCCATGCACTTCCCTATTTTTTTTATAGACCCCTATCTTGAATCAGTTAAAGGCCTTATGGGATTTGACATGATGTCTGTAGCCAGTATGCGGGACCCTCTTCTGGCCTCCTTGGTCACGGGCGAACCTGTAGCCTCTCAACCTTACAAACTAAAAGAAGGTGGGCGTGGTTATGCACTAATCAAGGTGTTGGATACGCGAGATACAGCGACTGCGATGGAGCGGCGTTATTCGCAAGGTGGCCTTGGAGCATTACCAAATAATGCGCAAGGCGGCCTGGCGGTATTGCTGATAATAAAAACAGATACTATGCTGGCATCTGTGGTTAATACTGTACCTTTGGCAAGTGTCCGGCTACTTCACGGCAAAGAGCGTAAGTTAGCTGCAGAAGAAATTCTTCCTCAAACAGCCTCATTGCCAATCATTGAAATAGATACCTTGTTAGAGGAACGTGAACTAGATGACTTGGGTCAGCCCTTTACCCTGTCTATAGCGCAGCCTGCAGGACTCTATTCCCAACACCTTCAAATTATGGGGCTGCTACTCTTCGCCATGTATATTGCCTATGGTATCCATTACCATAACTCATTCGCCAAGTATAGACTCGAACTACAGCGGGATAATGTACTCACAGAGCTAAGTCAGCAGCATGCAAATTTAGAAGTGATGGTTACACATCGCACCAAAGAACTGCAGCGAAAGAATGACGAAAATACCCACTTGGCACAACAGCTAATAAGGGTGCAAGAGGACCAAATTCACCACATTGCTAGAGAGCTACATGATGAGTTTGGCCAAACCCTCACGGCCATAAAGATTAATGCCCACATACTTGAATCTGTAGAAACCATGCAAGAGGTAGCAACTTACGCTCAAGATATCACCTCTCAAGCAGATGCGCTGTATGAGACCATGCGTGATATGATTCAACGCTTAAGGCCTGAGGCACTAGACATGTTTGGTTTAAAGGTGGCCGTTGAGCAGTGTATTCTTGCTTTTCATTTAGATGAGCAAAATATTGACTTAGATCTTAATATTGATGACTCGGTGAATAATGTAGAAGAAATATATAGCATTGCAAGCTATCGTATAGTGCAAGAGCTGGTAAATAATGCGGTCAAATACGCTAAGCTAACTAAACTGAAGGTGGTTTTAGATGTTTCTGACCGACACATGAACATTTGTGTTGAAGATAACGGCATTGGTTTTGATCCACTAGACAGCAAGGTGGGTTTTGGTTTGTCTGGAGTGGATGAACGTGCGCGATCTCTAGGTGGAATTGTTGATATTAATACTGTGGTTGATGAAGGTGTAAAGGTTCGTGTCCGCATCCCGTTACAGGAATGCTAAACCACACTAACATAGGGAGGAAGTGCCTTGGACTTAGGTGCCAGATTAAAAACGATTCGTAAACGCCTAGGACTTTCACAACGAGAGTTGGCCAAACGTGCGGGGGTGACTAATAGCACCATCTCCATGATTGAAAAAAACACCGTAAGCCCTTCATTTAGCTCTCTGCTTAAAGTGCTGAAAGGGTTTCCTATGGGTGTGGAAGAGTTTTTTACCACCGATCTAGTAATGAGCAATCAAGTGGTTTTTAAGGCCAACGAACAGGCAGATATGAGTGCTCAGGGCGTAGCTATAAAACTCATTGGCCACAGTGTTGCAGACCGCAATATCTCGATGCTTAGCGAAACCTACCCCCCTGGAGCTGACACTGGTGAGGATATGATTAAGTACGATGGTGAAGAAGCTGGCATCGTTGTGCAAGGTGAAATTGAGTTAACTGTGGATCAGCAGGTTTACCAGTTGGTCACAGGAGACGGTTATTTTTTCCATACCCACCTGCCCCATCGTTTTCGTAACTTAGGTGATGTTACTGCCAAAGTCGTGAGTGCCAACAATGGCAATGTATCTCACTAATTCAACCCTGCCGTTACTACAACATATCCCGTAAACGATACCAAGCCATGGCCAACATAAGTGCTGGTGTTTTAAATAGGGTGCCGCCAGGAAAAGGTAAGTGGCTAATTTCATTGAATAGATCAAATCGTTCAGCTTGTCCTGCCACCGCTTCAGCGAGTAGCTTCCCAGCCAAACCTGTTGCAGCAATACCGTGGCCAGAAAAACCTTGAGCAAAATATAAGTCTTTGCCAACGCGACCAAAGTGAGGCCCACGGTTCATGGTGATGGCAACATTACCACCCCAAGAATAGTCCATATTAACGTCTGCCAATTGTGGGAACACGCCTAACATACGTTGGCGCATAGAATGTGTCAGGTTTGGGGGTGCTAAGGTGGAGTAGCTAACTCGGCCACCAAATAACATACGATAATCTGCAGACATGCGGAAATAATCCAATACAAAATTAATGTCAGCAACGGCCATGTTGTTATTGATCAGAGCCTCAGCTCGGGCTTTCCCTAGTGGTTCCGTAGCGCCAATGTAAGTGCCAACAGGCATTATTTTGTTACTAATTTCAGGTACCAGTTTACCCATATAGGCGTTGCCACAGAAAAGCACCTGTTGAGTGGTAATTTGCCCCTGTGTAGTATGACAAATATTGGCCTGAGATTTTCTGGTCACCTTAGTTACTGCAGAATCTGTGTAAATGGTGACGCCTGCGTCCAAAGCCGCTTTTGCTAAACCTAACGTGTAATTGAGAGGGTGAATATGGCCAGAGTTGGCATCATAAAGCCCACCTATATAACGCTCACTAGCCATTTTTGATTGCACTTGCTGCTGGCTCCAAAGGCTTAAGCTGGCATAACCATACTGTTTTTCTAACGAGGCCTGCCATTCTTCCAGTTCCCGCATCTGCCTCGGTTTTATCGCGGCATGAAGGTGACCTTGCTGCAAGTCACATTGAATTTGGTGTTTGTCTACACGCTGTCGCAGGATATCAATGGCCTCTAAAGACATGCCCCACATGGCTTTAGCTGCTAGTTTGCCAGCAGATTTTTCGATCACGGACATATCGCAGCCAAAACCAAAAATCATTTGCCCACCACTGCGCCCAGAGGCGCCCCAGCCCACTAAGTTAGCTTCAACAACTGTGACTTTATAACCTCGTTCTGCCAAATTTAAGGCGGCGCTAAGTCCAGTAATTCCAGCACCTACAACGCATACATCGGCACTGTGGCTGCCTTGTAATGTGGGGCACTGAATATGTTTGTTAGCACTCGCAGCGTAGTAAGAGTGGGTGTGTGCTTGGCTCATAAAAATCCTGCAATTTAAAGTGTGCGCCGGTACCAGTCTATTTCTAAGCTGCTTACATGGCGGTTAAACTCGGTATATTCTTGTTGCTGCACCTGGACATATACCCACAGAAAATCAGCTCCAAAGGCGTTTGCAGCAAATTTGCTTTTGGCTAAAATACCGTAGGCATCCACCCAATTCAATGGCAAACTCGAGGTTGTTTTTTCTGCACCATTGCCGGTGGTTTGAGGGCCCAAATCTAAATCATTATTAATGCCATGAAGCGCACCCGAAAGCAATGCGGCCATGGCCAAATAAGGGTTGGCATCAGCCCCTGCTACACGGTGTTCAATGCGTGTTGCAGCACCGGAGCCATTAGGAATGCGCAAGGCAACGGTACGGTTATCTACTCCCCATGTTGGGGCCATGGCAACAAAGAAGCCGGGTTGAAAGCGACGGTATGAATTAACCTTGGGGCAGAGCAGGGCCATGGTATCAGCCATAGTGGCCTGTAAGCCAGCTAAGGCTTTGCCTAACATAGCATTGGGTTGGTTCTTCTGATCACAAGCGAATACGTTAGTTGCAGAATCATCCAGCAAGCTCATATGGATGTGCATGCCACTGCCAGCTTGATCGGCATAGGGCTTAGCCATAAAGGTGGCGCCAAAACCATGTTTTCGGCTCACACTTTTGATGATGCGCTTTAGCAATATGGCTTGGTCGCAAGCCAATACAGGATCTGCAACATGCTGCAGGTTTATTTCAAACTGCCCAGGGGCATACTCTGCTACTGCTGTAGATGCCGGTATGTTTTGCCCCTGGGCAGCAAGCACGATGTCATCTAGAAGCGCACTATAGTCATCTAAATTGTCTACTGCATAAACCTGAGTGTCTGACTCGCGAAGGCCTGTTATTGGTGCTATTGGGGGCTGTAACAGGCCTGATTTAAGGCGCTTGGCATCGGTGAGGTAAAATTCCAACTCAACGGCTACCATCGGGGTTAGGCCTTGGCTCTGATATTGGTCGCAGATCTGATCTAAAACGTGGCGTGGGTTAGCAAAGTAAGCTTCGCCAGGGGTTTGTTCCATAGTGATTAAACATTGAGCCACAGGTTTGTTTTGCCATGGCACCATAGTTAAGGTGTGGGGTATTACTCTACAGGGCTGGTCACAGTCACCCGTATCAAACCCAATACCGGTGCTCTCTACGGTGTTGCCATTGATATCAAGGGCGAACACTGAACCAGGCAAATAAAGGCCCTGCTCATAAACTTTGAGCAACTCCTGCGCAGGAATGCGTTTGCCTCGTAAAACACCATGCTGATCGGGCAGTAATAAATCTACGCTCACAAGGTCTGGGTTAGCTGCGAGAAATGCTTCGGCTTCGCTGCTTGGAGCGATGGCATGGGGCATGGTTTAAAATCTCTTTTAATAGGGTTTTCTGAGATGGTATCAGAAAGGTGGCGATAGACAAGCTTCTAAAACGATATGTTTGAAATAATACAATTAATTTGTATAAAAAGAACATTAAATTTATTCATTAATGAACATAAATATTAAATTAACTGCTATAAAACAATAACTTGAATATAATTCATAAAAGCATTGTTGGCTTCATCAAAGTGTTCATAATAATATACATATAACTTGAAGATTAAAACCGGTTTATGCTATTGTCGAGGACTTGAGTCAATCGTTATTTAGCGCTACCTATATGTCTAAACCTCTCATCGGCCTTGTGTGTGAAGTAAACCAAGATGGCCTACATCCTTACCACCGCGTGAGCGAGAAATACGCCCGTGCCGTGGTTGATGCAATGGGAGCGGTGCCGGTCTTAATTCCAGCCTTAACTAATGCAGATAACCAATTAGATATGGACATAGACGCCTTATTAACCCACCTTCACGGTGTGCTTTTACCTGGTGGATACAGCAACGTTGAGCCACATCATTATGGCGCAGTCAGTCGTGCAGGAACCCAGCATGATAAGGCTAGAGATAGCCTAGCATTAGCGCTCATTCCAGCGGCTATAAAGCAGGGAGTGCCCTTACTGGCCATTTGTCGAGGTTTTCAAGAAATGAACGTGGCCTATGGTGGAAGTTTACATCAGCATGTGCAAGAACTGGATTGCTATAATGACCATCGGGAAAACAAAGCTGATGCAATAGAAATTCAATATGGCCACAGCCACAGTGTCACCTTAGCTAACGACGGTTTACTCCAGCAGTTGTTCGGTATGTCAGAGGTTCGGGTAAACTCGTTACATGGGCAGGGTGTCCATCAGGTGGGTAAAGGCCTAAGGGTTGAAGCGATGTCTGAGGATGGTTTAGTTGAAGCCATCACCGACCCCAATAGCCAAACCTTTAACCTAGCAGTGCAATGGCATCCAGAGTACCAAGCAACTAACGACGACCTCTATCAATCTATTTTTTCTGCCTTTGCTAGCGCCTGTAATGGTCGTTTGCAAAGCCAAGGCAGTCGGTGATCTATGACCAATTTTAATGGCCTAAAAGCATGGCTAAAAGAACATAAAATAACGGAAGTTGAATGCATTGTTAGCGACCTTACGGGTATTGCGCGGGGTAAAATTATGCCTGCATCTAAGTTTTGCGATGATGCGGGCATCCGCTTGCCAGAAGGTGTATTGGTAGCCACAGTTACGGGGGACTATTTAGACGATTACAGCATGATTGACCCCGCAGAAATTGATGTCTACCTAAAGCCAGACCCTAATGCAGCCCATCTATTGCCCTGGGCGAGTGAGCCTACGGCACAAATTATTCATGATTGTTATGATATCCATGGCGAATTGGTTGATCTGGCACCACGAACGATATTGCGAAAGGTACTTAAATTATATTCAGACTTGGGACTCACACCTATTGTGGCGCCAGAAGCTGAGTTTTACCTTACCCAAAAAAGTATGAACCCAGACTCTCCTCTGCAACCACCGATAGGGCGAACTGGCCGTGCTGAAACCGGCCGTCAGTCTTATAGTATAGATGCTGTGAATGAATTTGACCCATTATTTGAAGACGTTTACGACTACTGCGAAGCGCAGAATCTCGATCTAGAAACTCTGATCCATGAAGAAGGTTTAGGGCAGATGGAAATTAACTTCCGCCATGGTGAAGCCTTATCTCTTGCTGATCAGGTGTTCTTGTTTAAGCGTACCTTGCGAGAAGCCGCTTTCAAACACGATTTATCGGCTACCTTTATGGCTAAGCCATTACAAAACCAAGCTGGCAGCTCCATGCATATACATCAAAGTGTATTGGATGCGCAGGGCAACAATATCTTTGTAGGTGCAGATGGCGGCATCAGTGATGTCCTCAAACACTATATTGGTGGCTTACAAAAATACACCAAAGCGGCCACCGCTTTATTTGCTCCTAACGTAAACTCTTACCGACGCTTTTTGAAGGACGAATCGGCACCAGTGAACATGCACTGGGGCTTCGATAATCGTACTGTCGGTTTACGAGTGCCAGAAAAAACAGGCCCTAATATTCGTGTTGAGAACAGAGTAGGAGGCGCCGACGCAAACCCTTATTTGGCTATGGCAGCAACCTTAGCTTGTGGTTATTTAGGCATGCAAGAAAAGTTGGAGCCTAGCGCCCCTGTTGAAGGTAGCGCCTACGATAAAGGTACAAGAGAATTACCCCGCAGCCTAACTGAGGCCCTTATTCAGTTAGATCGATGTGAGCCATTACGAGAAATATTTGGTGATCGATTTGTGAAAGCGTATTTATCTGTGAAAGAAAAAGAAAATGATAATTTTATGCAGGTCATCAGTTCTTGGGAACGTGAATATCTGCTATTAAGTGTTTAAGAGGAAATTAATAAAATGAACGCAAAACAACACGACACTAAAGCACTACAAGAACTCGACAAGCAGCATTACATGCACCCGTTCACTGATTCGAAAGCCATGCACGAAAAAGGCACGCGCATCATCACTGGCGCAGACGGCTGTTATATATACGATTCTGAAGGCGGTAAAGTGCTAGATGGTATGGCAGGTCTTTGGTGTGTAAACATTGGATATGGGCGTCATGAGTTAGCCGATGTAGCTGCCAAGCAAATGCGCGAACTACCTTACTATAATAGCTTTTTTGGTACGGCACACCCACCAGTCATTAAATTAGCTGCACAGCTTAAAAAACTAGCGCCTGATCATATCAGTCACGTATTTTTCACTGGTTCTGGCTCTGAGTCTAACGACACTAACGTGCGCATGGTTCGTCACTATTGGCAGGCCAAAGGCCAACCAAATAAGCGTATTATCATATCTCGTGACAATGCATATCACGGCAGCACCATGGCCTCCATGAGCTTAGGGGGCATGAAAGGCATGCACGACCAGGGTGGTATCATTGATGGCATTGAGCACATCATGCAGCCTCATTGGTATCACGAAGCCTTGGCTGGTGAAACTGAAGAGCAGCTAGGGTTACGAGCGGCACAAGCCCTAGAAACCAAAATTATTGAGTGTGGTGCAGAAAACGTGGGCGCCTTTATTGGTGAACCAGTACAGGGTGCAGGTGCCGTTATTGTGCCACCAGCGAGCTACTGGCCAGAAATCCAGCGCATCTGTAAAAAATACGACATATTACTCATTGCTGACGAAGTGATTACTGGTTTTGGCCGCACAGGTAACTGGTTTGCATGTGAAACCCTTGGTATTGAGGCAGACCTTATGACTATTGCTAAGGGCCTATCTTCAGGTTATATGCCTATTGGTGGTGTATTGATTAGTGACCGAGTGGCTAAGGTAGTGATAGAAAGTGGTGAGTTTGCCCACGGTTATACCTATTCTGGCCACCCAGTTGCGGCAGCAGTAGCTTCGGCTAACGTCAGTATTATTGAAAATGAAGGTATGATAGCGCTGGTTCGAGATGAAACTGGACCATACCTGCAGCAACGGTTAGCCGAATTGCGGGATCATCCCCTAGTTGGCCAAATTCGTGGCATTGGTTTAATGGCGGCGATAGAGCTAGTAAAGGATAAAGAGAGCCATGCCAATTACCCTAAAGAGGTAGGTATTGGTGGTATTTGTCGTGATTATGCCTTGGCTAACGGCTTGGTTATGCGGGCTGTGGGGGACAGTATGATCATGTGTCCGCCTTTGATTATTAGTAAACTAGAAATTGATGAATTGATCGAGAAGACGAGGAAGTCTCTTGACCAGACCCTAACCCAAGTAGAGGGTTAGGCCTTTAAGTTGGTTAATGGCGTATCAACATTAATAAGTGTGAGAAATGATCGAAAATGAGGTTAATGCCAAAATTTTTATCTGTTAAAGAAGTGCCATCACTTTTTTGGAGTTCGCCGAAGGCATTGACCATAACCCCACCTATAGTCTCTGTTACTTTTCTTATCATAGGCCTTACGCTTTTTGGCTTAGGGGAAGCTTTACTCATTGCCGCAGGTGTTGGCGTGAGTCCTTGGACAGTTTTAGCCCAAGGTATTACCCATGTTACTGGGTGGAGTATTGGGTTTGCTACGTTTATCACTAGTTTTGTAGTTTTATTTTGTTGGATACCACTCAGACAGGTACCAGGTATTGGAACCATTCTAAATGCAGTGATTATCGCTTTGGTTCTTGAATTCCTACTGCCATTTTTACCAACCTTTGATAACTTTATGTTACAGCTTGGAGAAGCAGTGCTTGGTGTGTTAGTTACTGGATTTGGTGGAGGCTTATATCTAATTGCTAATTTGGGCCCCGGACCAAGAGATGGTCTAATGACTGGGTTGCAAAAAGTGACAGACCTGCCAATTGCTTGGGTCCGGAGTGGACTTGAACTAACAGTTATAGCTGCTGGGTGGGCCTTAGGCGGCAGTGTTGGACTTGGAACTGTACTATTCGCCTTAGGAATTGGTCCATCTGTTGCCGCTAGCATGTACTTCTTTAAAAGTGTTTTTAGTAAGTATACAGTCACTGATTAAGTGTTGGGAGTGTTACCAATACAGCATCAATAAACCTATTTCTTGGCCACCAAGTAGGCCGTAAGAGGCACAAACCCAATGAGCAGGGCCAGCAACCAAAAGGCTATGGACAAGCTCGTTATATCAGCAGTAAAACCGATCATAGCGGGCCCTATCAAAACGCCAGCATAGCCAGTTGTTGTTACAGATGCGATGGCTAGGCTAGCTGGCATTACTTTTTGCCTTCCTGCAGCACTGAAAAATATAGGCACCAAATTTGCGGCCCCCAAACCAATCAATACGAACCCAACCAGAGCAACTAACGGCAAGCTTGAAAGCAGAATCACAGAAATACCTAAGATCGTTACAATACCACCAGCAATCAGAATCCAGAACTCGCCAAAAACACTAATAATGCGATCTCCAGTTAAACGTGCAATCACCATCGCAGCTGAAAATAGAATATACCCTACACCAGCATTTTGTGGGGCTGCCAATTGGCGATCAATAACCAAAAGAGCACCCCAATCAAGGACAGCCCCTTCTACTAAAAACATAATTGCTGCCAGCAACGCTAGCAAAAGAACAATGCCACGGGGAAATACAAACAGGTGCTGTTCCACAGCACTGACAAATAAGAGACGCCGAATGGTTAACAACATCGCCATAAGCACTACGGTGGCTCCTATAAATGCAGCAATGATGAGCGACACACCCATTGATAAAAGCAGGGTCATCAATCCTGCTCCAAACAATCCGCCAATGCTAAATTGAGCGTGAAAGCTCGACATCAGTGAACGTTTTTCTTGGGATTCCACTTCAACTCCATGGACATTCATTGCTACGTCAATGGTGCCAAGAGAAGCACCAAAAAGAAATAGAGCGGTACCAAGTATAAAAGGTGTTTCAGCAATAGCTAAAGCAGGTAGAAAAACGATAAGTCCAAAGCCACCTAACATGACCATAGATCTAGGGCCACGTCGTGCAGCTACGAGCCCAGTCACAGGCATTGCGATAATAGAACCCAGTCCAAAACAAAGTAAAAGAACACCAAATTGGCGTTCATCGGCCCCAACATTTGCCTTTATAAATGGGAAAAGTGGAGCACAACAGGCCATTGAAAACCCAGCAGTAAAAAATGCCAGCCGAGTTGCAAGTCGGGCTGGCGCTGTGGAAGGAAACTTGGCCATTAAATATCCTTTTTTTAATCAAATTTAGGTAGGTAAGAATGTCGACCAACGGCACATTAACAAAGCAGGCCTCAGAACCAGACCTAAATGTTCTAAGTGTGAAATAAGCACTATATATTCCCATTACGCCTTATTAAGATCTTGTGGGCCAATTTTAGCACTGGTTCATCCACCATTTGACCACGAAATTGAAAACTACTATTACGCGTAACCGCTGCTTGTACCACCGCCGAAGCCCATTCTATTTGAGCATCACTGGGAGTGAATATATCCTCAATTATAGCAATCTGGTTTGGGTGTATGCACATCATACCGCCCATGCCGGCGGCATAAGAGTATTGGGCTGTACGGCGCAGTTGGTCATGATCGTTTATGGCAGTACAAACGCCATCTAAAGGGGCTGGCAGTCCCGCCATTAGGGACTGGCTTAGGAGCAAAAAACGGCCTTGATTGAGCATCGACTGACCGCCTTCATGGCTGGAGTCTAAGCCCAACTCCAAAGCCAAGTCTAGAGTTCCATAAAGTAGACGAGCGACTCCTGGCACCTGCACCGTAGCAGGAAGTTCGATGAGCCCTCGCACGCTTTCAATAATGGGCCACAAAGGGCAACTTAAGGTTGCCGCTGTGGATCTTGTGTTTTCTGCTTCTGCCTTAGGCAAAACTACACCCGCCAGTTTGGGGTGTTGGGTCAACGGCAGATCCAAGTTATAGTGATTGGTGTCAGCCGCATTAATTCTGAGAAGGACTTGAGCATCAGTCACTTCATCTAAAAACGCTACAACATGGTCACGAGCGGCAGCCTTGTCTGCGTCACCCACAGAATCTTCTAAATCTAGAATAACAGCCCCTGGGCCCGCGGCTATGGCCTTAGAAAAACGCTCTGGGCGATCACCTGGCACGAACAATAAGCTGCATATGTCGTCTAAACTGGGCATCAGATCACCTGTTTGTACTGCAGGGCCGCTACTTGCTCTTGGCTATAATCCAACTCTGTCAGAATGGCTATATTGTGTTCACCCAAAGCGGGCACTGGATCCATTCTCGGCTCTGGACCGACACCTCCTGGAGGAATAAGGGCAGGTATTAATCCAGTGCTGGTACTTACTTGTCGCCAGCGCTCGCGGTATTTTAACTGTGGGTGCTTCCAAACGCCGGCCATATCCCGCATCTGTGAATTGGCAATGCCGGCCCCTTCAAGGCGTTCGATCACTTGCTGGGCCGACAATTGGGAAAAGCCAGAGGTAATGCAATCTGTTAACTCTTTTTTGTTTTTCACGCGCAAGCTGTTGGTTATAAAACGGGAGTCTGTGACTAGATCGAGGTCTTGCAACACCAGTTTACAAAAGGCCTGCCACTCGCGCTCATTTTGGAGGCCAAACAGCACTGTGTTGCCATCCCCCGCAACAAATGGACCATATGGGAAGATTGTGGCGTGGCTTGCGCCTGCCCGGTCGGGTGGCACTGCCCCGCCATAGGCGTAGTAGAGCGGGAATCCCATCCACTCCGCCATTGCCTCGAGCATGGATACATCGATATTGCACCCCTGGCCACTTTGACCGCGCTGAATTAGGGCAGCGAGTATGTTGGTGTAGGCGTACATGCCCGCGGCAATGTCGGCGATAGAGATGCCCGCTTTGCTAGGAGTGTCGGTCGTACCTGTGGTGCTAATAAAGCCAGCTTCGGCTTGGATTAAAAGGTCGTAAGCCTTGCGGTCTTGATAAGGCCCCCCATCTCCGTAGCCAGATATATTACATACAATCAGCCTAGGGTTTGCTGCTTTAAGGTCGGCATAACTTAGGCCCATTCGAGAGGCTGCCCCTGGCGCCAGATTTTGTACTAGTACATCAGCTTTGGCCAATAGCTGATGCAGTATGCCAGCGCCTTCAGCCTGTTTAAGGTCTAAAGTGAGGCTCTCCTTAGAACGGTTGACCCATACAAAGTGCGACGCTAGACCGTTCACTCGCTGATCGTAGCTGCGAGCAAAATCGCCAACCTCAGGTCGTTCCACCTTAATAACTCGAGCCCCAAGGTCGGCCAATTGGCGCGTAGCAAAAGGAGCAGCAATTGCATGCTCTAAGCTAATAACAGTGATCCCTTCCAATGGTCGCATTAAAACGACCTCGGCAGGCCTAACATATGCTCGGCAACATACGATAAAATTAGATTAGTAGAGATTGGCGCTACTTGGTATAGACGTGTTTCGCGAAACTTGCGTTCTACATCATATTCGGTGGCAAAGCCAAAACCGCCGTGAAACTGCAAACAGGCATTGGCGGCTTCCCAGCTAGCTTTGGCAGCCAGATATTTGGCCATATTCGCTTCACCTCCACAGGCCTTGCCTGTGTCATGCAACTCGCAGGCTTGGAAGCGCATTAAATCCGCTGCTTCGATTTCAATTTTAGCTTCAGCGATGGGGAACTGGACGCCTTGGTTCTGACCAATAGGGCGGCCAAAGACCTGCCGCTCTTTGGTATAGTCAACGACCTTGTCTAAAAACCAGCGGCCGTCACCAATACATTCAGCAGCGATTAGTATGCGCTCCGCATTGAGCCCTTCGAGGATATAACGAAAGCCATAGCCCTCTTCGCCAATAAGATTTTGCGCGGGTATTTCTAGCTGGTCAAAGAACAGCTCATTAGTTTCATGATTGACCATGTTGCGAATGGGATTCACCGTCATTCCATTGGTCATAGCATCTGCAATGTCAACAATAAAAAGGGACAGGCCTAAAGACTTTTTTTGCACTTGGTCTAGGGGCGTTGTTCGGGCTAGCAGTATCATCAAGTCAGAATGTAACACACGGCTAATCCATACTTTTTGACCGTTGATCACATACTTGTCACCTTTGCGCACGGCGGTGGTTCGAAGTTTGGTGGTGTCGGTTCCAGTGGTGGGTTCAGTGACCGCCATAGATTGGAGCCGTAACTCCCCCTTGGCGATAGCTGGCAGGTAACGTTCTTTCTGCGCTTCAGAGCCGTGTTTCAATAGCGTGCTCATGTTGTACATCTGGCCGTGGCAGGCAGCAGCATTACCACCAGATCGATTAATTTCCTCCATGATCACACTCGCCTCAGCTAGACCTAGGCCGGAACCACCGTATTTTTCAGGTATCAGCGCAGCCAACCAACCAGCTTGGGTTAAGGCTTTGACAAAGTCTTGAGGATAACCACGCACTTCGTCTATTTGGCGGTGATACTCGGCTGGAAATGTGGCGCACAGGGCTTGTACTGCGTCACGAATATCTTGATATTTATTGGTCATGGTTTTCTCACTTTAGTGTCGCTTGTGCGTTAATTACAAGTGCTCCATCATCTCGGCGTACCCAAAGTTTGATGATTTTTCCGTCGTCATCAGGCTCACCATGTATGGAAAATGTGTTGGTTTCAAAAACGGGTGCAAGGACTCGGAATTCAAATTCACATACCACTGCTTGTGGTAGTTCACAGCGGACCAAGTCTAATAACATAGTCGCCATCAAGGGCCCATGCACTACTAATCCTTTATAGCCCTCCTCGTTGGTACAAAACGGCTGGTCATAATGAATTCTGTGGCCATTAAAAGTTAGTGCTGAATATCTAAATAACATCACTGGGTCAGGCTCGATATTCCTACTGAAGGTCGAGTCACGAGGAGCTTGCGCTGCTAGCGCTTCAGGGGCGTCTGAGTTAGGCTTTTCACGATAAACGATGTCATGCTCTTCTTCTAAGCATAGCGTATCTCCATCATGGATTTGATGGAGAACTGTCACAAATGCAAGCGCACCTGAGCGGCCAGATTTTTGTGTTACAGCCTTAATGGTAGATTTTTTGTTGAGCTGAGCGCCGATGTTCATCGGCGCTAGGAACTTCAGTCTACTTCCAGCCCACATTCGCCTGGGCAGTTCCAGCGGTGGCAGAAAACCACCCAACTTTGAGTGCCCGTCATACCCCTTGTCCTTCAAGTTGAACACTTGCAAAAAATAAAGCCAGTGCCACAACGGGGGTAATGGGTCACCGTCTTTATATAGGAGGCCCCTATGATTGAGCGTGGCAGCCATGGCGTTAGCCGGGAATGGCGCTATCCGCTCTTTGCTGCTCTCTGCCTTACCTACCCATTGGTCTACATGCATATTGTTAACTTTATAGATGCTTTAAGAGCATAATATTGCCATTCATTTTGAATTCTGTATATTTGTACGTTAAGAACGTCACGTAAACCGTGGATTAATGCAAATGAAAATAGATACCACTGACATTAAGCTGTTTATCAACATTGCCGCATGCAGTAATTTGACTCATGGTGCACGTGCTACCTACTTATCGCCTCCTGCTGCTAGCGCGCGTATTAAAGCCATGGAGTATGAAGCGGGTGCGCAACTTTTATATCGCAGTAACAAAGGTATAAGTCTTACTGCCGCTGGAAAAGTCATGCTGCATCGAGCTCAACTTATTCTGCGTCAAATGGATTATTTGGAAGAGGAGCTAACAGACACAGCGACAACGCATTTGAGAATTTTTGCAAACACCACCGCGGTGACCGAATTTCTGCCGGAAATTGTGGCGCAACTCCTGGCTATGCATCCTGGAGTGACGGTGGATCTTCAGGAGCGCCTCACAGACGATATTGTTAACTCTGTGGCAAATGATACTGCCGACATCGGCATTATTTCGGGTGAAATCCACAAACAGGGCCTACGAGCAATTCGGTTTTCCACTGATCGGCTGATGCTTGCTGTTTCCCCAGATCACCCACTAGCGCAACGACAAACCAGTATCACATTAAATCAAACTTTAGAGTTTGAGCATATCGCATTACATGAAGGAAGCACCATGTTGGAATTTTTGCGGCATCAATTCAGTCGTAGCGGCTATGACCGCACCATACGATTCCAAGTGCGTAGCTTTGAGGCGATGTGCAGGGTAATTGAAGCTGGAGTGGGTATAGGCGTAGTGCCTGAGTCGGCTGCAAAAAGGCACTCAAAAACCATGAACCTAAAGCTTCTGGAGCTAGCCGACAGTTGGGCATTGAGGGATCGAAGTGTGCTGGTACGAGATGGTGAGGCCCTGTCCAGCTCTGTGCAGGCTTTAATTGACATGCTCATATCAGCAGGTGCAGGAGGCAAGCTCTTGCATTAGAAAAATCAATATTAAGCCTATAAGCGCTGCCTTTCCCCGTGAGTAGTTGTGACATGGCACCTGCTAAGTCAGGTGATGTACTGCTTCTTAAGCACATCCAGAAGGCAAAAAGTGACAATTAACTTTACATTTCTTTGCAATTAACTGATTTATTGTCATTGATGTCGTTTTTGTCTGTTATGGAAAAACTCTTTATAAGTCAGTTAACACGGGCTATGCAGCTGGTTTTTACTGCCTTTTATAAGAAAAAGTATGACGGATTTGTGTTTGACGAGTGCATGGCTTCATGGTTATTATCATTGATGCGAGCTATGAGTATATCTTTTGTATGAATATATCCACCGCTCTCATCGCATAGTTGATGCGCCACTACCTTAAATTAAAAAATAACAACAAAATGGAGGGAGACTAATGACTCCTGAAGAAATGCAAGCAGCAATAGAGGCGTTGCAGGGTTTAAGCAACACTAACCTCGAAATATTTTATTATTGGTGTACCGCCATAATGGTCTTAATTCACGCAGGCTTCCTCATGTATGAAATGGGCGCCTCGCGAGTTAAACATTCACTGGCCTCTGGTACCAAAAACGTTCTAGCGTTCGCGTTCATGATCCCCACCTTTTATATGTTCGGTTGGTTGATCTACTTGTCCTTTTGGCAGGGCTTTACCTACGACCCAGTTTGGGGCGAGTTTGGTTTGCCTATGTCAGCCATTATGGGACCTAACATGGCAGACCAAGCCACAGGTGTATTCTGGGGTGCCTTCACTCTGTTTGCCTGTACTACGGCTTCGATCTTGTCAGGTGCGGTTATCGAACGTATCCGTATGGCATCCTTCGTTGTGCTAGCGGTAATTTTAGGTTCTGTAGTGTGGAACTTAGCAGCGTCTTGGGGCTGGCATCCAGCAGGTTGGTTGGTAACTGAGTATGGTTATCACGATGCTGTGGCTTCTGGTGTGGTACATACTATCTCAGGCTTCTTTGCTTTAGGTGTATTGATCAACCTTGGCCCACGAATTGGCAAGTTCAATGCAGATGGCAGTGCTAACCAGATCCGTGGCCATAGTTTACCTATGACCATTACTGGTTTGATGTTGATCGTTGTAGGTTTCTTCGGTTTCATCGGCGCATGTGTTCTGTATAACTACGGTGTAGGTGGCGGTTGGACCAACATTTACGGCGGCCCAACCACTCTTTCTGCATACCTCTTTAACACCTTGATGGCTGTTGCTGGTGGTATCATCGGTTGTTACGCCTGTACCCGTGATCCGTTCTGGATGATGTCTGGTGCATTGTGTGGTGTTATCTCCGCTGCAGCCGGTCTTGACTTGTGGTACCCACCATTGGCATTTGCTATTGCCTTTGCTGGTGGTTACTTAGGTCCTTGGGCTGCTGGGCAACTTGAGAAGATGGGCATCGACGACGCTGTTGGCGCAGTCTCAGTGCATGGCATTTGTGGTGTTTGGGGCTTATTGGCTGTTGGTATCTTCCTAGGCGGTTACCCAGGCTTTAGCTCTTGGGACGGCTTTGAGATTCCACCTATCAACATGACAGGCCAAGTGATTGGTGCAATAGTGATGATGCTAACCGGCTTTATTCCTGGTTATGTCTTGTCTTGGATCTTCAATAAGTTAGGTGTCCTTCGCGCTGGTGACGGCGTACAACGTGACGGCATGGATCACGAGTTGGAAGGCATTGCCTACCCAGAAGAGATTCGCTCTCAGTAACTTGAGCTGCACAAGCTAAACCTAAACAGGTTTAGCTTGTATCCATTAAGAATAAGAGGATTTACCTATGTTTAATTCATCACCAATTACTAGCTGGGAAGGTGCAGAAGCCATCTTCAGCTATGCTGACAGCCCTATGGGTATGGCGGTATGCTTTTGGGTTATGGCAGTAATGCTTGTAGTGCCACTTGTCGTGTCCTATAACGCAGAAGAAAGGGCTGAGATTGCTCATCAGTAAATGATGCTCAACTCTGAGGTCTAAAGTTGAGACCTAAAAAAACCGCCTTTTGGCGGTTTTTTTGTTTTAGCTCAATGATAACGATTACACTAAATGAGCAATAGCGTCGCGCTCTTCTTCTAGCTCTTGGCGAGTCTTATCGATGTAAGCTTGGCTTGCTGCATCAATTGATAAGCCTTGAACAATGCAGTACTCGCCGTTTTGGCAAGTCACGGGGAAAGAGAACATTAAGTCCTTAGGGATACCGTAACTACCATCACTAGCAATACCCATGCTGGTCCAATCACCGTTTTCTGTGCCCGCAGCCCAGATACGCATGTGGTCGATTGCTGCGTTGGCCGCAGAGGCTGCAGAAGATGCGCCACGGGCTTTAATGATGGATGCACCTCGCTGGGCGATGACTGGGATAAAGTCCGTGTCGATCCAATTTTGGTCTACTAGGTCCGTTGCTGTCTTGCCCTTCACTGTGGCATTGGTCACGTCGGCGTACATAGTGGCTGAGTGGTTGCCCCAGATGCACAACATCTTCACGTCACTTACACCGGCATTGGTTTTATTTGCCAGCTGGGTAAGGGCACGGTTGTGGTCTAAACGAGTCATGGCCGTAAACTGCAGCGGGCTTAGATCTGGTGCACTCTTCATAGCGATATAAGCATTGGTGTTGGCAGGGTTGCCCACGACTAGCACTTTAACATTGCCATTGGCATTGTCGTTGATCGCCTTACCCTGAGCGGTAAAGATGTTTGCGTTAGCTTCTAGCAAGTCTTTACGTTCCATGCCTGGTCCACGTGGACGAGCACCAACAAGTAAACAATAGTGAGCATCATCAAAGGCCACTGCCGCGTTATCTGTAGGCGTGATAGAGTTCACTAACGGGAACGCACAGTCTTCAATTTCCATAACCACGCCATTGAGTGCTCCAAGGGCTGGGGTGATTTCCAATAACTTTAGGTTTATTGGCTGATCACTGCCTAACATTTCGCCTTTGGCGATACGAAAGATTAGGGAATAAGAAATCTGGCCGGCGGCACCGGTGATAACAACGTTAACTGGGCTCTTCATTAGATACTCCGAAGCGTGGACCTTTTGAATGACTGCTTAGTGACAGGTAAAAGGTATAGAAATAGACCAGAATGTCGCGTTGATGTGGCATTGGGTCTTAAATGAAGCGTTATTATACCTAACATTGGTTAACTTCGGTATGCGACCAAGGCCTATTAAGCTAATACAGAATATTCAGGAGCAATTAACATGCATTATGTCACCATGAAGAACGGGCGTTTAGGTGCCGTTATAGAGAACTACTTAATTGATCTTGATGTGGCGAGTGTCGCTTTAGGCTTAGCCGTTCCATGTACTGATATGTGGTCTTTGTTAGATGGCCCCCAAAGTGTACAGGATAACCTTGAGGCCCTCGTCAAGATGGCTCATGAAAACAATATCGCATGTGTTAGCTACGGGCCAGAATTGGTGGGTCCACCGCTACCCCAGTTGCGCCGCAACGTGTTTTGCATTGGTAAAAACTACGCCGATCATGCAGCAGAAATTGCGGATAAAATGGGCATCAGCGCCGATCTCCCAAAATATCCTATCGTATTCAGTAAGGCGACTAATACCCTTATTGGCCCACTAGACTCCATTCCCCTACACGCTGGGGTAACCCGTAAGATAGATTACGAGGGAGAACTGGCTCTGGTGATAGGCAAGTCAGGGGTAAATATTTCGAAACAAGACGCATGGAGTCACGTCTTTGGTTTTGCTTGCTATAACGATGTGTCTGCTAGAGATTTACAAAAACGCCATAACCAATGGCACCTTGGTAAATGTTTAGATGGTTTTGGTCCCATGGGTCCGGCCATTACACCCACTTACGGCAAGCCATTAAGTGATGACCTGCGCCTCACCTGTAAAGTCAACGGCGAACTAAGACAAGATGCCACCTTGGCACAAATGATTTTTGATATTCCCACCCTAATAGCAACATTATCGGCGGGTATTACCCTAGAAGTGGGTGACGTGATTGCCACTGGAACGCCTGCAGGGGTTGGCATGGGATTTAACCCCATGCGTTTTTTAGTACCAGGCGATGAGGTGGAAGTGGCCATTGAAGGCACCCTTCCCCTCACCAACAGACTGGCTTTAGCCTAGCTCTAACCCTTACCTTCACCCTTGCCTAAATAGCATTCTAGGGAGTCGTCGAGTGCATCCTGCCATGGAGTGTGGTGGGCTGGCGCTATTTTACCGGTCAATGCAGACTTATAACCGTGGTCACGGAAGGCCATGATGTCTAGTTTTTTGTGCTTCTTCCACTGATAGAAGGCTTGGTTACAGTCTTCTAAGTCGATAGCGGGATAGTCGGTTTTTGCCATTAACTCCATGGTGTAACGGCCTTGAAAAGCAATGGCCTCATAGTCATCGGCACCAGCGTCTTCTTGGGCCCGCCAGTCATCAATGTCTTGCTGCATTTCTGGTTGTGTTGGCAAAGCCACACGACCCATAACGACATCCCTTGCATACCAAGCTTGAGCATCGAACATGTTAAAGGTGTACCACTGGTCCTGCATGCCAAGATAAAGCAGTTTAGGGTTATGCTGCCATACCACGCCGTTGTACAAATCTACGGGATAAAGTCGATTATTGGTCTTAAGCTTGAGAGACTCTTCCATAAACGGGAAGTGGTGAATGTAACCCGTGCACAGGATGATGGCATCAATTTGTTTTTGTGTACCATCAATAAAGTAAGCTGTATTTTCGTCTACCCGCTCCAATGCGGGAACTTCTTGCCAGTTGTCTGGCCAGTTATAACCCATTGGTGCGGTGCGGTGGGCCACGGTAATGGTTTTGGCGCCATACTTCCAACATTGAGAGCCGATGTCTTCTGCCGAATAAGAGGTGCCCAAAATTAACACGTCCTTGTCTTTGAATTCTAATGCGTCCCGGAAGTCGTGAGCGTGCATGATGCGGCCACCAAAATGATTGAAACCAGGATACTCAGGTACGTTGGGGGTAGAAAAGTGGCCACTGGATACAATAACGTAGTCAAATTCTTCTTGATACTGTTTGTTGTTCGGTAAGTCTTCCGCCGTAACGGTGAAGGTGTCTGAGCTGTCGTTGTAAGCAACGTTACGTATAACATTAGAAAAACGAATGTACTTGCGTACGTCAGCCTTTTTAACACGGCCTTCTATATAGTCGAACAATACCGCACGAGGAGGGTATGAGGCGATTTCACGGCCAAAGTGTTCGTCGAAAGAGTAGTCGGCAAACTCCAAGCCTTCCTTAGGGCCGTTAGACCAAAGGTAGCGGTACATACTGCCATGAACAGGTTCACCATATTGGTCTACACCCGTGCGCCAGGTGTAATTCCACAATCCGCCCCAGTTTTCCTGCTTTTCAAAACACACGATTTCTGGAATTTCTGCACCCTTGGCTTGGGCAGATTGGAATGCTCGTAATTGGGCCAAGCCGCTTGGCCCTGCGCCGATAATGGCAACACGTTTTTTACTCATGGAACACCTCGTTAATTGATCTATGGCAAGTTTTTATTTGAGTACTGACAGACTAGCTTAAACAGGGGCGATTAAATATTGTGGAAAACCCGTAGTCTTGCCCATCGCCAACAGCGAGCCACCTTTGCAGTTGTCACCAACGCTGAAAAGAGGCTTACAGGCCCCTACTTGGAGATCTTAAAGTAACTTTTAACAAGCTGTGCCAATGTTTTAACCCCGAGTTTAAGCATCACACTAGCACGATGTACCTCAACAGTTCTCTCACTAATACCAAGATCAGAGGCAATCACTTTGTTGGCGAGGCCGTCCACAACTAGAGCTACAACCTGTTGTTCTCTGCTAGTGAGACTATTAAACTGGGTTTGATGTTCAAGCGCTAGCTGGCGCCTCTGACTATTAGCTTGATCAGCGGCAAAAGCTTCGGCTACCTTATGTAATAACTGTCGCTCATTCACCGGCTTACGCAGGTAGTCTAGTGCGCCATTACGCATGGCTTCAACGGCCATAGGCACGGTGCCATGGCCAGTAATGAATATCAATGGTAGTTGGCAACCCATGTCATTGAGATGGGCCTGCAGTTCCAAGCCATCCATGCCTGGCATACGAATATCCGCAATAATGCAGCCGTTCAAGTCGGTGGTGAATTGTTGTATAAACTGCACAGCGTCTGCAAAACAAAGGGTGTGATAGCTATGGCAGGACAGCCACAAGCTTATGGAGTCACGCACGGCAGGGTCATCATCTACAATGAACACCGATTGGCTCATGCTTGTACCTGTGGAGCGATGGCTAAGTTGAAGAAAAATTCTGCGCCAGCTGGCGTTAAATTGCGGTAATTCAATCGGCCACCATGCGCTTCAATGATGGCTTTGCCGATGGTTAGGCCCAAGCCCATGCCCACAGCTTTGCCCGTGTGCTTATTCGAAGCAAAGGCTAAAAATAATTTATCAGCCATGCTGTCTTCGATGCCGGTGCCTTGATCGGTTACCTTTATCCACAGCTGCTGTTGATCGATTACTGCTCGCAGTTCAATGGCGCTGCCAGACGAACATTGGTTGGTTTGCATAGCCTGCATGCCATTACGTAATAGATTAAGAATAACCTGTTGAATTTGAATCGGATCACAGGAAATTAGTGGCAAGTGCTGGGGGATTTTTAAGTCAATGGTGAAGTGCCTAACCTGTGCTTCAATTTCTGCCAAATCTTTAATTTCTTTTAATAAATCCGTTGGATTCACCTGATCCTGTTGATGGCTAGATTGGTAGCTCATGGCTTGCATGCGCTCAATCACTGCCCCAGCGCGGTGGGATTGTTGAGCCATTTTGTCCATTACGTCCAATAACTTTTCTTGCTGGCCTTGCTGGGCTAACAGCTTTGCTGACTTGCTGTATATGGCGATGGCTGTTAATGGTTGGTTGAGTTCATGGGCAATAGCAGCAGTCATTTCCCCAAGGGTGTTAAGGCGTTCTACGTGCGCCAGTTGCTCGCGTTGTTCATTGACCATGCGCTCTGCATGGCGCAGGCTGGTAATATCAGTGATAAAGCCTTCAATAATCGCCGTGCCATCATCGAGCCTGCCCACTACTCGCCCCCTTTCCCATACCCACTTATGGGGACCAGTGCGCGGCACTATGCGGTATTCCACCTCAAAAGGCTGGTCAAAATCAGCAGCTGCACGCACCTGTCTGTCAACTTCTGCTACATCATGGCGGTGGGTAAAGTCACCCCACAAAATAGATTGCATTTCTAATTCTTGGCTTCGATAACCACACAAGGCTTCACAACCTTCGCTGACAAAGCTCATGGGCCAATGGGGCAGGTTAAGACAGCGGTAGGCCATGCCGGGCAAGTTCTTAAATAACGTTTGTAAACCGTCATTGGCGTTATCGTGGGTATCTGTAAGTTGGGTCATGGTGGTGAATTAGCTATGGGCTGCTATGCTTTAGCTTTAACCTAATGGATTAGGAGCATGGATGCAATGGCGATTTCACAATGGCCCATGTCAGAAAGGCCAAGGGAGCGGCTGCTAGACCTAGGGCCCAAACACTTGACTGATGCAGAACTGGTGGCCATCTTTTTACGTACTGGCAGTGTGGGATTATCGGCAGTGGATGTGGCGCGCCAACTGCTGTCTCGCTTTGGAAGCTTACATCAGCTATTAGCTGCAAGTGCAGAAGATTTTTGTTTGCAAAAAGGTATTGGGCCCGCTAAATATGTGCAGTTACAAGCGGTATTGGAGTTGGGTTTAAGGCTTCAAAAAGCGCAGCTCAAAGAATGCATAGATCTAAACACAAGTAAAAAAGTGGGTACTTACTTACAATGTCAGATAGGGCAGTATGCAAGGGAAGTCTTTTGCTTGTTATTGCTCGACAAGCAACACCGATTGTTAGAGTTTGTAGAGTTGTTTCAAGGCACCATAGATAGCGCCAATGTGTACCCCCGTGAAGTGGTTAAACTGGCTTTAACCAAAAATGCAGCGGCAGTAATATTGGCTCACAATCACCCGTCTGGGGTGGCAGAGCCCAGTGCCAGTGATAGACTCATTACACAGGCCTTGGCGGATGCTCTCGCACTTGTTGATATCCGCATCTTGGATCATTTTGTAGTGGGACGCAGTGAGTGGGTGTCGTTTGCCGACAGGGGCTTAATGTGAGCCCTCATTCTCCTTGCCAATACCCATCTAATCTGCTAAAGTCCCGCCTCCATATTTCCACCTCCAGAATTCAGGTGGTTATACGGCTGGTACGGATAATGGCCCTCTGGAGGGCTGCTCCGCCTGAGAACTAAACACTATGTTAAGTTCAATACTAAATTTGAGGAAGCTAAAATGTCCAGAGTATGTATGATTACCGGAAAGCGCCCTGTCGCTGGTAATAATGTGTCTCACGCACACAACAGAACACGTCGTCGTTTTTTACCAAACTTGCATTGGCATCGTTTTTGGGTGGAAAGCGAGAACAAATTCGTTCGCCTTCGGGTATCTTCCAAGGGCATGCGTATTGTCGACAAGAAAGGCATTGATTCCGTTCTAGTTGATGTACGTGCCAATGGCACAAAGGTTTAAGGAGAAGACTCATGCGCGATAAGATTAAGCTGGTTTCCAGCGCCGGTACTGGTCACTTCTACACCACTACTAAGAACAAACGTACCATGCCTGACAAAATGGAATTAAAGAAGTACGATCCAAAAGTCCGCAAGCACGTAATGTACAAAGAAGCCAAGATCAAGTAATTGGTTCTGCTTTATAAAACCGGCCTCTAGCAATAGACGCCGGTTTTTTTATGTACAGGATGTACGGTATGCCGCGGTGACATGGATGTCATAGAGCGGCGATGTACAGGATGTACGGTATGCCGCGGTGACATGGATGTCATAGAGCGGCGATGTCCAGGATGTACGGTATGCCGCGGTGACATGGATGTCATAGGGCAGCGGTTAATGACTTGGGTTCACTAAAGCCGTGAGTATATGGTCTTCCCAAGTGCCTGCAATGTTCAAGTATGATTTAGCGTAGCCTTCCTTTTCAAACCCAAGTCGCTCTAGCAAAACCGCACTGCGTTGGTTGGACATCATATAGGTGGCCATAACGCGGTGGATGTTACATTGGTTGAACATATATCCTAGGCAAGGTGGCATGAATTCTTGCATCAAACCTTGGCCTTGGTATTGGGCATCAATGGAATAACCTACAAAACAGGCTTGCAAAGGGCCACGAACAATTTGTGAGAAATCGACACTGGCGATCATGCGCTGATCCTGCGGGCAAAAGACGCCTAACTTAACCTGTTTATCGGCGTGAAAAGCCCCTTCGGCTTCCAGGATGCGGTTAAGCATAGTTTCGTGCCTATAGAAATCTCTGCCACGAACAGGCTCCCATGGCGAGAAATGAGTGCGATTACGCAAATAGTAATCGGCTAGCTCGGCAACGTCTCCAGTATTGATGAGGCGGACGTGGCCGTTGGTGGTGATGATATCTGGCTTAGCAGGCATGAAATAGGCCCTTTTTTATTATTATTGCTATGCTATAGCGCAGGATTTTAAGAGCTATAATGCCTCTAAAGCTTCCTGCAGTGTTCTAACACCAATGACTTCCATACCATCTAGGCTGCTGCCACCTTTTGCTTTAGACAGATTAGCTTTTGGAACGTTGGCAATGGGCACTATGGCCCGCTTAAACCCGTGTTTAGCTGCTTCTCGAATACGTTCCTGGCCACTAGGAACAGGACGAATCTCACCAGAAAGCCCTACCTCACCAAACACAACTAAGTTTTGATCCAGCGCCTGATCTCTTAAACTGGAAACGATGGCTAATAACATGGCTAAATCAGCGCCAGTTTCAGACACCCTTACACCACCTACAACGTTAACAAAAACATCTTGATCACCGGTGTGTAAGCCACCATGACGATGTAATACGGCGAGCAACATGGTCAGGCGATTCTGATCTAAACCTACGGCTACACGGCGGGGGTTGTTCATGTGGCTGTCATCGACTAGGGCTTGTAATTCAACCAGCAGTGGCCGTGTCCCTTCCCATATCACCATCACCAAACTACCTGCGGCACTGGTGTCACTGCGGGAAAGGAAGATGGAGCTGGGGTTCTTAACTTCTTTAAGGCCATTTTCCATCATCGCAAACACACCCAGTTCATTTACTGCACCAAAACGGTTCTTATGGCTCCTTAGGGTGCGATAACGGCTGTCGTTGTCTCCCTCTAGTTGCAACGAGCAATCGATCATGTGCTCGAGCACCTTGGGGCCAGCAATGCTGCCATCCTTTGTAACGTGGCCTACCAATAGCAGGATTGCGTCAGATTGTTTTGCATAACGAGTTAGGGCCGCAGCGCACTCTCTTACTTGGGACACACTGCCGGGAGCGGAACTAATATCTGCTAATTGCATAACTTGTATGGAATCAACCACAATGACCCTGGGCTGTAATTGAGCACAGGTGGCTAAGATAGTCTCGACGTCGGTCTCAGTGAGCATTTTTAAATTGCTGGTGGGCAATTCCAAGCGCTGCGCCCTTAAGGCAACCTGCTGTAAGGATTCTTCGCCTGTTATGTATAAGGCTGGCATGTGTTGGGCCAATCTGCACATGAGCTGTAACAACAAGGTGCTTTTACCAGCACCAGGATACCCGCCAAAGAGGATGGCAGAACCTGTGACCAAACCACCACCTAGTACTCGGTCCAGTTCACCGATACCAGTACTGAGGCGAGGCATGCTAGCCACATCAACGTCACTTAGATCCTGCAGTTGAGAAGCAACACCCGCGTACCCCTTAGCAGCGCTTACCCGAGTGCTTGCGTTTACATGGCCCCCAGCAGGGGCTAAACGAATTTCCTGTAGACTGTTCCAAGCGCCACAATCAGTGCATTGGCCCTGCCATTTGCTGTAGTCAGAGCCACATTCATTACAAACATAGGCTGTCTTGGCTTTGGCCATGTTGCTGTCTCGAATTTATGAACGTGAATTAGATTGCAGCAGTATAGCCGCATCTTTGGCAAAGTAGGTGAGAATGCCATCCGCACCAGCACGCTTAAAGCCCAACAAGGATTCCATCATAACACTGTCCTTATCCAACCAGCCGTTTTGGAAGGCCGCCATATGCATGGCGTATTCACCGCTGACTTGATAGGCAAAAGTAGGCACTTGTAGCTCACGCTTAACGCGGCTGACGATATCTAAATAAGGCATGCCGGGTTTTACCATTACCATGTCAGCACCTTCAACAAGGTCCATAGCGACTTCGTGCAAAGCTTCGTCACTATTAGCAGGATCCATCTGGTAGCCAAATTTATTGCCCTTACCTAAGTTGCCAGCGGAGCCAACAGCATCACGGAACGGGCCATAATAAGCAGAGGCATACTTAGCTGCATAAGCCATAATACCGGTATTGTGGTAGTTTTCTGCCTCTAAAGCACTACGAATAGAGCCTATGCGACCGTCCATCATATCAGACGGTGCCACTACATCTGCACCGGCTTCGGCATGGGACAGGGCTTGCTGAATAAGGATGTCTACAGTAATGTCGTTAAGCACGTAGCCATCATCGTTAATGATGCCATCTTGACCGTGGGTGGTGAACGGGTCTAACGCGACATCGGTAATGACACCGAGTTCTGGGCAGGCGTCCTTTACCGCCCTTACTGCACGTTGAGCTAAGCCATCTGGGCTATAAGCCTGTTCTGCCATTAAAGATTTAACCGAGTCTGGGGTCACTGGAAACAGTGCAATGGCGGGAATACCCAAGGCCACCAGCTGCTTTGCCTCAGCTACTAACAAATCGATACTCAGGCGCTCAACACCAGGCATAGAGGCAATAGGTTGATGCTGGTTGTGGCCTTCAATGACGAACATGGGATAAATCAAGTCATCGGCAGTGAGTTGGTTTTCGCGCATTAAGCGGCGGGAAAAATCATTGTATCGCATACGTCGCATACGGCTATTGGGGAACTGACGTTGGCTTGGTTGAAAGCTCATAGTTGCGCCTTTAGTATTAAGTTGTCTAGATCTCATGTTTCGTCATTGCGTCACTTCGCTCGCAAAGAGTCAGTTTCTGTTATTACATTACCATGGACTCAAGTTGGTCGTTTTTTTCAAGCCAAAGCTCTTCGTTATATTCATGCTGTTCGCTGGCATGGGCTTGCTGGGCTAATAAGTCTTTTAGTTTGGCCTTATTTTCCGCATCGTACAAGCTAGGTTGAGCAAGCTCCGCTTCTAGCAGGTCTAGTTTGGCTTGCCACAAGTCAATGTCTTTTTCGTGCTTGGCAATGGCCTTCTTTAACGGGCTTAGTTGTTTACGTTTTTCTGCTTGCTGACGTTTTTGTTCTTTCCGCTCTGCAGGCGTTAAGGCCTCAGCTTCAGAGTGATTAGTTTTGCTTGGATCTGAGCGTATTATCTCTTGTCTTTCTTTCATTTTAGCCTGGGCTTGAGCTTGAGCCAATGCCTGAACCTGCATTTGATAATCTTGCAAGTCACCCTCAAATTCTTTAACTTTTCCATCGGCCACTATCCAATAGTTATCCACTACTTGGCGTAACAAGTGGCGGTCGTGAGAAATGACCACGATGGCACCTTGATAGGCTTGGAGTGCCATGGTTAGGGCATGACGTGCTTCTAGATCTAAGTGGTTAGTGGGTTCATCTAACAGCAGTAAGTTAGGTTTTTGAAGGGCAATCATAGCCAAGGCTAAACGTACTTTTTCACCACCAGAAAAGTGTTTTACTGGCTCAAATACGCGCTCACCTTGCCATCCAAAACTACCTAAAAAATTGCGCAGTTCTTGTTCACTCGCTTTAGGCTTTAAACGTTGTAGGTGCAATAGACCACTGGCCCCTATATCTAACGCCTCAAGCTGGTGTTGAGCAAAGTAACCAACTTTGAGGTGTTCACCGGGCACAATTTGGCCTGACAAAGGCGCAAGGTCGCCAACCAAGGTTTTGATCAAGCTCGATTTACCAGCACCGTTAGGGCCGAGTAAGGCGTAGCGTGAATCATGCAGTAAGGTAATATTGGCGCTGACAATGGGCTTGTCATAGCCAATGCTGACTCGATCAAGGTCAATTAAGGTAGAACTGGTCTTGTCAAATTCTGGAAAACGAAAGGTAAAGGGTGAATCAGCATAGGCGGGCGCAATTTTCTCCATACGCTCTAGGGCTTTTACGCGGCCTTGAGCTTGTTTGGCCTTACTAGCTTTAGCTTTAAAACGCCGGATAAAACTTTCGATGTGAGCAATTTCGGTTTGCTGTTTGGAATACATGACTTGGTGTTGGGCCATGCGCTCAGCCTTTTGTCGCTCAAAAGCAGCGTAGTTACCACGATAAGAGGTTAGTTTCTTGCGATCCAAATGCACAATAACCTGCACCACTTGGTCCAAAAAGTCGCGGTCGTGAGAGACCAAAAACAAAGTTCCAGGATATTTTTGTAACCATGATTCAAGCCACATGGTGGCATCAAGGTCTAAATGGTTAGTAGGTTCATCTAATAGTAACAAGTCTGACGGGCACATAAGGGCTTGAGCCAGATTCAAGCGCACACGCCAACCACCAGAAAAATTACCTACGGGCTGGCTCCAGTCTTGTTCTGGGAAGCCTAACCCTTGTAATAATTGTTGCGCGCGGTTAACCGCACTGTAACCACCTACGTGATCATAATCGGCATAAACGTGGCTTAGGGCCGCTTCATCATGCTTGGCCTCGGCGGCAGCAATGGCGGCCTCAGCAGCCCTTAGGGACAGATCCCCATCTAACACATGCTCTAGAGTAGAGCGATTAACATCGCCTATTTCTTGCGCCATATGGGCCATACGCATAGCAGGTGGCCATGTGAGTTGGCCTGCATCCAGTTGCAGTTGACCTAGCAATAACTTAAATAAGGTGGTTTTGCCAGCCCCATTACGCCCTACTAAACCATATCTCTGGCCAGAATCAAGAGTCAGGTTGGCCCCCTCAATAAGAGGCTGGCCACCGCGCTGGAGTGTGATGTCGTCAAATTTAATCATGGCCGCGGATGATACCACAGGCTTACCTAGCCATAAGCCTAAACATAAATAAACAAATGCAATCAAATGTAAACAAGTGGAAATACTTTTGCTTCGGGTTTGAGTCTTATATATCCTATGCAACGCGCTGAATGATAACGTTTAGCACTATCACTAAGGAATACTATGAAAACTTTAATTAGCCGTTTGGCCGTTACTAGTGCCATTGGCCTTGCCGCCACCTCTGCTGCTGCAGAAATTGATCTAAACAATGCAGAACAAAATGTAAGTTATAGCTTGGGCACACTGGTTGCTGGACAGCTCGCTAACGACTTTGACAACCTTAACTTAGAAGCATTTGTGGAAGGTTTTAATGCCGCTTATCTTGGCCAAAAGACCTTGGTAAACGAGCAGCAAGCGGTGACCGCAGTAAAGGACTATCAGCGTAAAGTGGCAACTTCAAAATTTGAAGGTGCGTTAAAAAATAGTGAAGCTTACTTGGCTGAAAATGCTAAAAAAGAAGGTGTTGTAGTGACTGACAGCGGCTTACAGTACCAAGTTTTGTCGGAAGGTGAAGGTGCAATGCCTGCTGCTAAAGACACGGTAACGGTGCATTACCATGGCACCACTATGGATGGAAGCGTATTTGACAGCTCTGTAGAGCGTGGTGAACCAACACAATTTCCATTGAATGGTGTCATAGCCGGTTGGACTGAAGGCGTTCAGTTAATGCGTATTGGATCTAAGTATAAATTCTTCATCCACCCAGATTTAGCTTACGGCACCCAAGGTGCTGGACAGTTGATTGGACCAAATGACGCGCTAATTTTTGAAGTAGAATTGATCAAGATAGGTCAATAAAGGTAATGCTTCTGGGTTTTGACCGAATAAAGCTAAAATAATACCAAAAAGGGGCAAAATTCAGAATTTTTCCTATATTTATCGAAACACCATTGGCGTATGTTAAGCCCTCAAGGAACGTTGTTAGTTTAATAGCTTGCTATTTAGGCCGACAAGGAAGGACATGGAGTCTACAGGATGTACTCGTGCCTAGGATGGGCACTTCAAATTTGGTGGTATCACCATTAAAAAACCCCAGCACGCTGGGGTTTTTTATGTCTGCTATTTAGCCAGCGTTTATACGAAGTTAAATACCAATACCATTACCGCAGTCAGTCCTAAAGAACCGTGTATTACGCCCTTAACAGTGGTCAGCGGACCCTGCTTACCAAACATGGCGTTAGCTTGCAGAGCAGCAATGATTATCAGCATAGCGATCATTGAAGTCGCACTCCAATTTACCGCTGCCCAGCCACCCATGCCACCGTGTCCAGACGCCAGCATACAGAATACCATTGGTGCAGAGAATAAAACGTTGTGGCGTGAAGCCAGCAATGCCTTAGCGCCAGCTGCAGGGCCATCGCCTTCAGCCATGCCTAGGGCAATTTTCTGGTTAGGCCAGATAATCATCCATACGTTTAAAAACATTAAAGTACCGAACAAAGAACCGATCCAGATGTAGTTGCTTACTGCAGAAGGTACAGTGAACAGCATGATGACGCCAGTTAGGAAAGTACCCATGGCGCCCCAACGGAACCACCACAAAGCACTTGGAGCTAGCTTAGCTTTAGCATCTGCTAAACCTTCAGCGCTGGCTTGCTTAAAGTAGCCGCCCTGAACAAAGTTGAAGTAGTACAGCATGCCGATCCAGGTAATGCCGAATAAAACGTGTGACCATCGGAATAGAAATCCTAATAAGTCCATAGTACGCCTCTCATTTAAGTTATTGTATTTAAGATTATGGCTCTAAAAAGGCTTTAGAGCCAAAGGGTGATGGCCGCCATTGTACAGTTAATGTAACGGCTAGTTCTAGTTTTTTTGTGACAAAAAACTACTGTTCGTCTAGGTAACGCTCAGCATCTAGGGCAGCCATACAGCCGGTACCTGCAGAAGTAATCGCCTGACGGTAAATATGGTCCATCACGTCACCAGCGGCAAACACGCCTTCAACGCTGGTTTGGGTGGCATTACCTTGGGTGCCACTTTGTACCTTAATGTAACCACCTGCCATGTCTAACTGGCCTTCAAACAGGCCGGTATTAGGTACGTGGCCAATGGCGATAAACACACCGTCCACGTCTAGGTCTTTAGTGCTGGCATTTTCACTGCTCTTAATGCGCATGCCTGTAACACCCATATCGTCACCTAATACTTCATCAAGATTGTAATGCCATTCCACATTCACGTTACCGTTTTCTACCTTATCCATTAGGCGGTCTGCTAGAATCTTTTCACTGCGGAATTTGTCACGGCGGTGAACAACGGTTACTTCAGAAGCAATATTGCTAAGATAAAGCGCTTCTTCAACGGCGGTATTACCACCACCGATGACAGCGACTTTTTTGTTGCGGTAAAAGAAACCATCACAGGTAGCGCAGGCTGATACGCCTCTGCCTTGGAACGCGGTCTCACTGTCTAAACCTAGATAGCGAGCACTTGCTCCAGTACAAATGATTAAGGCATCACACGTGTATTGTGTGCCTTGGCCCGATAGTTGGAATGGGCGTTGGTTCAAATTTACAGAATCAATATGGTCAAAAATTATTTCAGTTTCAAAACGTTCTGCATGGGCTTTCATACGCTCCATTAAGGCAGGCCCTTGCAAGCCTTCTACGTCTCCAGGCCAGTTATCCACGTCTGTGGTGGTAGTTAACTGACCACCCATTTCCATGCCTGTAATTAACACTGGGTTAAGGTTTGCGCGTGCGGCGTATACAGCGGCGGTGTAGCCAGCGGGGCCAGAACCTAAAATTAGTAGCTTACAGTGCTTTACTTCGCTCATGGGGAGTCCTATATAATGATATGAGACCTTTATACAATACGGCGACAAAAAAGAAAAATGGGATAAAATGAGTCTGATTGAGGCGAGAACCGCAGATAATAGCTAGCTATTGCCAAGGTTTTCAACGAAAAGCAGGGTTATTTTGGCCATTTAACTTGGCGCTCGTATTGTGCAAAGGTCTCAATTTGGTACAACAAAAAATATGCGCCTGACCTTAGCATAATTAAACCCATAGAGCAGGCAGTTTATGTCATGGGTTTGTAAATTAATAGGAATGTAACATGGGCAACAAAGGCGACAACACCACTGATGACAAGATTCGGCTCGACAAGTGGTTATGGGCTGCGCGATTTTACCGAACGCGAGCCCTTGCCAAACAAGCGATTGAGGGTGGCAAGGTGCATTATCAGGGCGCTAAAGCTAAGTGTAGCCGTGTGGTTGAAGTACAAGCAGAAATAGCCATACGCCAAGGCTTTGACGAAAAAACGATTGTGGTGCAAGCTATTTCTGGAAGCCGAGGAGGTGCGCCGGAGGCTGCTCTTTTGTACAGCGAAACGGCCACCAGTGAAAAAGCCCGTTCAGACCTAGCAGCGGGTCGTAAGGCTATGGGCCAAACATCCATTTCCGACGGCAAGCCCACTAAAAAACAGCGCAGAGACCAGCAGCGCTTTGAGCAGCAGCAGTTGTAGTTTACAATTAAAGGGTATCTATCATCCAAGACTTCTTCTTCCCATGACCAATGACACAATGCAAGGCTTCATGTTCACCGACATGGACATACGGGGCGTTCACTTGCGGCTCGATCAAGGTGTAAAGGCCTTATTAGAGCAGCAAGACTACCCTGCCCCTGTGGCTAGGTTGCTAGCTGAAATGCTTATTGTTGCGTGCTTGCTGAGCGCAAACCTTAAACTGCGAGGGCATCTAAGTGTACAAATCCGTGGTGCTGGACCACTTAAATGGGTGATGGCAGAGTGCCGGCAGCTCAGTGATGATCCTGAACAGCCGTTTAGGGTGAAAGGCATGGCACAAGTTGATGACACTATTGGTTCCCATGCCAGCTTAGCCGAGATGGTGGCTGATGGTCGTTTGATTATAACCATTGAGCCAGACCAAGGTCAGCGGTATCAGGGTATTGTGATGGTTGATCAGGCCACATTCTCCGAGTGCATCGAAAGCTATTTTTACCAATCAGAACAATTACCTACCCATATTCAACTGGTCAGTACTGATGATGGTGCTGCTGGATTTATGTTGCAACGGTTGCCCCAAACCATGTCCGATGAAAGTCAGGCTGACTTAGATTGGGAGCTTATCCATGCCTTGGCATCTACCCTTACGGAGCATGAGCTTGCTCAATTACCTGCGAACCAGGTTCTGCACCGGCTATTCCACGACCAACAAGTGAAAGTGTTTACCCCGCGACCAGTTTTGCAGCAGTGTGATTGCAGTCGAGAGCGCTGTGGAGCAGCTATTGTAGGGTTAGGCAGGCTAGCAGTTGACGAAATTTTGGAGGAGCAGGAAGCTATCATTATTGATTGCCATTTCTGTAACGGCCATTATGCTTTTGACAAGGTGGACTGTTATGTTCTGCTAGAGCAGGACGTTATGGCCGCTGAAACAATTACTGCCGTGCATTAAATGGTGGACGTTTTACCCCCATACAGCTACGTTGTGGTTCGCTGTAGCTGCTGCATTATTAGTTGAACTGATGGGCTATATTTTGGCTTTTGATGTGCTTTTCTGAGATAATTCATCCTCATTTTTCACGCCGATATGGCGTACGCCCGTTTAGGTATTTCCATATTTCCTAAAAACCTAAGCAATTCAAAGGTATTGATACATGACCGCAACTGTAGTTACTGATACTGGCACCACCTATACACAACTGTCTCCTGCCAGCTTGATCCAAAAGGCCATTGCTAACGGCGAAGGTACATTGGCCAACACCGGTGCACTAAACGTGATCACTGGAGCGCGCACTGGGCGCTCCCCGTTAGACCGTTTTGTAGTTCAAGAACCTAGTACATCAGACCAAATTGAATGGGGCGCTGTAAACCGCCCTGTAACACCAGATATATTCAGTGCTTTGTGGGATCGTGTAGCAGCCTCTTTGGTAGGCCAAGACAAATATGTTTCAAGTGTACACGTTGGTGCAGACCACGCTCATTACATCCCTATTCAGATGACTACTCAAACTGCGTGGCAGAACTTGTTTGGCCAAAACCTATTCATCGTGCCACAAGAATACAATGCTGCTGGTAAAGACGAATGGCAGATTCTTAACGTGGCTAACTTCGTGTGTCAGCCAGAGCGTGACCGTACTAATAGTGATGGCTGTGTGATGATTAACTTTGCTCAACGCAAGGTATTGTTAGCGGGCATGCGCTATGCAGGAGAAATGAAAAAGGCCATGTTCTCTGTGCAAAACTTTCTTTTACCAGCTAAAGACGTATTGCCAATGCACTGCTCTGCCAACGTAGGCGATGATGGCAAAACTACTTTATTCTTCGGTTTGTCTGGTACTGGCAAAACCACCCTATCGGCAGACCCAGATCGTTATTTAATTGGTGACGACGAGCATGGTTGGGGTGAGGGAGTAGTGTTTAACATTGAAGGCGGTTGTTACGCCAAAACCATCAACCTTAGTAAAAAGAATGAACCCATCATTTGGGACGCTATTCGTTTTGGGGCTATTGTTGAAAACGTTTGGTTAGACGACGACACTAAAGAAGCAGACTATGACAACACCGAGATCTCAGAAAACGGCCGTTGCGCATACCCTTTAGAGCATATTGAAAAACGCACTAAAAAGAATTTAGCTGGCGAGCCAGAAGCTATTATCTTCTTAACCTGTGACTTAACTGGCGTATTACCCCCTGTGTCTATCTTGTCTAAAGAAGCGGCTGCTTACCACTTCCTAAGTGGTTATACGGCTTTAGTTGGCTCTACTGAAATGGGTTCTAGTGCAGCTATTCGCTCTACATTTTCTACCTGTTTTGGCGCCCCTTTTTTCCCACGGCCAGCTGGCGTCTATGCTGAGCTGTTGATGAAACGTGTCGAAGCGTTTGGTAGCAAGGTATATCTAGTCAATACAGGCTGGACTGGTGGTTCATACGGCACCGGCAAGCGTTTCAGCATACCCACTACACGAGCCATTATTGCAGCCATTCAAAGTGGTAATATTGCAGAAGCGGCAACACAGCACTTAGAAGGGCTAAACGTAGACGTGCCTACTACCCTAGAAGGCGTTGACAGCTACTTGTTAAACCCACGTAATACTTGGCAAGACCAAGCTGCATACGATGTGGAAGAAGCTACTCTGATTGGTAAATTTAAGGAAAACTTTAAACGTTTTAGCGTTTCAGACGACATCGTTAAAGCTGGCCCTCAGTAGGTCTAAACCGGTTTAGGTATGGCTCACTGCTAATCAAAGGCTCCTTTTTTGGGGCTTTTTTTTGCTTTAACAAAAAGCCACTTTAAAAATCGCCCCATGACCCCATTGTGTAAGCCTATGCTTTTGTAATTAGAAGGATTCTAGGTTCGTGATAAATCAACAAATCGCCACCGAGCTTGCGGTACAAACCTGGCAAGTGGATGCCGCCGTTAAATTGTTAGACGAAGGTTCAACGGTACCCTTTATCTCCCGCTATCGTAAAGAAGTTACTGGTGTGTTGGACGATACCCAGTTACGTACACTGGAAGAGCGGCTAAGTTACTTGCGAGACCTTAATGCCCGCAGAAAAACTATTTTAGACAGCATTGAGAAACAAGAGAAGCTGACGCCAGAGCTGGCTAATCGCATTAACGTTGCAGACAGCAAAACGCGACTAGAAGACTTATACCTGCCCTATAAAACCAAGCGTCGTACTAAGGCTCAAATTGCCATAGAGGCAGGGCTGCAACCTTTGGCAGATGCCATATTGAAAGACCCTACACTTGACCCAGAGCAAACAGCCTTGGGTTATGTCAATGCAGAGCTACAAATTAGTCATTCAAAAGATGCCCTAGACGGCGCCAAACAAATACTAATGGAGCGTTTTAGTTTAGCAGCAGACTTGCTTGCAGAATTGCGCAACATAGGTTGGCAAGATGCCCAGTGGCAAACCCAAGTAGTAGAAGGTAAGCAGCAAGAGGGTGCTAAATTCCAAGACTATTTTGAGTTTCAAGAAGCCCTAAAGACTATTCCCTCCCACCGCGCCTTGGCCATATTAAGAGCTCGGAACGAAGGTATCTTGCAGGCCACCATTATATGGTCTGCTAATGAGCACTTACCCTATGAATCCAGAGTAGCTTCCTATTGGCGCATCAAAGATCAGGGCCGAGCGGCCGATAAATGGCTCAACGAAGTGGTGCGTTGGACTTGGCGTGTAAAGCTAGCCAGCCAGTTAGAAACGGCCCTCATTACCCGTGTTAGAGAAGCCTCGGAAGACAGTGCTATAGGTGTGTTTGCTAACAACCTAAAAGACTTATTGCTGGCAGCTCCGGCCGGGGACAAGGTGACCCTTGGATTAGATCCGGGTTTGCGTACAGGCGTGAAAGCCGTGGTAGTAGACCCTACGGGAAAGCTTCTTAAGAGCGAAACCATCTTCCCCCATGTGCCCCATAATAAATGGCAAGTGGCTTTAGAGCTGGTGGTGCATTGGTGCCAAACCTATCAAGTTCAGCTGGTGGCGATTGGTAATGGCACCGGCTCACGAGAGACTGATAAGCTGGTTAAAGAAGCTCAAGCAAGACTAGGGGCACAGGCTCCTCAACGTATTATTGTGAGTGAAGCGGGCGCCTCAATTTATTCTGCATCGGCCCTTGCTGCTGCAGAGTTCCCAGATCTAGATGTGAGTTATCGTGGTGCTGTTTCTATTGCCCGCCGACTCCAAGACCCATTGGCAGAATTGGTTAAGATAGAACCCAAGGCCATTGGCGTAGGGCAATATCAGCATGATGTAAGCCAAGTGCAGTTGACCCGTAAATTAGATAACGTGGTGGAAGATTGTGTTAATAATGTGGGCGTAGACCTAAATACTGCGTCGGCTCCGTTATTGCAGCGAGTAGCTGGGCTGAACAAAACCATGGCAGAGAACATCGTACTGTATCGTGATATCAATGGCGCCTTTAATAACCGTAAGCAGCTGCTTAAGGTGGCTCGTTTGGGTGACAAAGCGTTTGAGCAATCTGCGGGTTTCTTGCGTATCCGTGGTGGTGATAACCCCTTAGATGGCACTTCGGTGCACCCCGAAGCTTATGGCTTAGTTGATCAGCTGGCTGGGCAGCTAAAACTCACTGTTGCAGACCTCATAGGCAGCGATCAGCTTAAACAGATTAGGGTTAAGCAATTACACGACCAAGGGTTTGGGGAACATACCCTACAAGATTTATTGAGCGAGTTACAAAAGCCTGGGCGTGACCCAAGGCCAGAATTTCGCATGGCCAAGCTCACAGATGGTGTAGAAAGCATTAAAGACTTAACCCTAGGTGCCGTAATGGAAGGCACCATTAGTAATGTCACTAATTTTGGTGCTTTTGTAGACCTTGGAGTTCATCAAGATGGCTTGGTACACATTTCGGCACTATCGCACCAGTATGTGAAAGACCCCCATGACCTTGTGAAGGCTGGAGACATTGTTAAAGTGAAGGTGATGCAAATAGATGTGGCCCGCAAGCGTATTGGTTTAACCATGCGTTTAAGTGATGAACTGCCTACACCAGATGATTCATCAAACTCTCGCAAGCCATTCTCTGCTAAGGCGCAACAGAATCTCCCACGCAAAGCTCAAAGCCATACTCAGCAACGGCCACAGCAAGCGCTGGGCAGTATGGCGCAAAAACTAAAAGATGCGCAGGCAGGGGTAAAAAAGTAATACCTACACAGAATTTGAATTCAAACTAGACTACACTTCGTATCTGTCTAGTCATTAGCCATTAAAGACAATTTGGAACTATAGATGCCCACATACTTACAGCAACGTTTACAGCAGGTGAAAAACTCCCCCGTAGCCAAGACCTTGGTGAGCCTACAATGTGGCATCGAAAAAGAAGGTTTGAGAGTGGGTGTAAGTGGTCGTGTCAGTCATAAAGACCATCCAAAATCTTTAGGGTCTAGCCTAACCCATGGCAGTATCACCACTGACTACTCCGAAGCGCTTTTGGAGTACATTACGCCGGTTTTCCAAAGCCCTGTTGCGGCTCTAGACTTCATGCAGGAATTACATAGCTTTAGCGCCAGCCAGCTACACGATATCGGCGAATATGTTTGGCCTGCCAGCATGCCCTGTTACCTTGATGGTGAAGAAGACATTCGTATAGCCAATTTTGGTAGCTCAAATACTGGCAAACTCAAGCATACCTACCGTGTGGGTTTGGCTTGGCGTTATGGTAAAATTATGCAGTCTATTGCTGGGCTACATTTCAACTTCTCGCCGCAAGATAATTTTTGGCCAGCGTATCAACAATTGCTGAGTGACGAGCAGTCCTTATGTGATTTCCAATCTAGCCAATACTTTGGTTTGATCCGTAATTTTAGACGCCATTCATGGGTGCTGTTATACCTCTTTGGTGCCTCACCTGCCCTAGATGCAAGCTTTGTTAATGGGCGTGACATTGACTTAGAGCAAGGCCCAGACGGCTGCCTAGTTGGCCCCTATGCCACTTCTTTACGTATGAGTGACTTGGGTTACAACAACAAAGTTCAGTCGGTATTGAATTTGTGTTTTAACGACCTGGATAACTACGCCAAGTCTTTAGAGCATGCCATTTCTACGCCCTTATCTAAGTATGAGAACTTAGGGGTAAAAGTAGATGGGGAATATCGTCAACTCAATGCCAACTTGTTGCAAATTGAGAACGAATACTACAGTGATATCCGACCTAAACGTGTGACCCGCCCTGGGCAAAAGCCCGTGCACGCCCTTAAAGAAGGCGGTGTAGAGTACGTGGAAGTTCGAAACATCGACCTCAATCCCTTTTTGCCTTTGGGTATCGATGCACAGCAAAGCCAGTTTATTAACGCCTTTTTAACTTGGTGTTTATTCTCACAAAGCCCAGTTATTAGTGATCAAGAGTGTGAGGTGATTGGTATCAACCAAGCTGTTGTTGTGCGCCAAGGCCGTAAGCCTGGTCTTATGCTTCAAACCTGCGGTGGGGAAAAGAGTTTACAGAGTCTGGGCCTTGATATTATTACAAACCTACGCCTAGTAGCCGATGTAATGCCAGAAAAACAGCACGTATTAGCCGCTATAAGCACCATGGAGGCTCGCCTCAAAGATGCCTCCTTAACACCATCTGCTCAAGTGCTGGCTGCTATGGAGCAGGGGAACTTGTCGCATCATCAGTTGTCTTTTGAGCTAGCGCAAAAGCATCAAGCGTATCACTTGCAACAAAGCCTGAGCTTACAGCGCCGACAAGAACTAAGTAAGCAAGTGAGCGAATCCATTGCTAACCAAGAGCGTATTGAAGCCGAGCAAACAGAACCTTTTGACGACTTCCTAGCGGCCTATCTGGCCCAGTAACCGGGTTCCATAATAGTGGCTTAGTGGTTTAAAAAAATCACACCACTGCCGATGACCACTAATGCAGCACCTAGCCATGCACCTCGGCTAGGACGCTGCCCAGTAATGAACCAAATGACAGGTAATATAAGTACTGGCGTGATGGCAGATAAGGTCATTACAATACCCACCTCACCCGCCCCCAGGGCATAAACCACCAATGTCATACCTAACACTAGGCCTAAGGTTGCGCTAGAAATGGTGCGCCATACAAATGCTGGTGTGGGTGCCGCATTGGCCTTGGCCCAAGCAAAAGGCATGGCACGTAAAAACAATAACACTAGGGCAGCAAAACCCACTCGAATCGCCGATGCCGCAATAGGGTCTGCACCAGCTAATAACACGGGTTTAGCCATTACCGCCCCGGCTGCTTGGCCACACGCGGCAGTTAGTCCGAGTATAATACCAAAACCCAAATGGCCGCTCACTTTTTCTAAGCGATGCTGGCCGCCAGCTTTACGGCCCCACCAAACAGCATTCACCACACCCAGCAGAATTAATCCACAGCCAATCAATAAATTAGTACTGAGTGTTTCACCCAACCAAATAAAACCCATACCGGCAGCCATTGGCGCACTGGTGGCGAATAGCACAGAATTGCGTCTGGGCCCAATGCGTTTCAACGCTTGCATTAATGCCGTATCGCCAATCACAATGCCTACTAAGCTAGAGCCCATGAGGGCCACCATGGCGTTATCTGGTAAGCTGGACCACAAATCCATGAAGCTGGTAATGGCAATAAGTACCGCCCCAGCAAAGACCACTCTATAGCGATTGAACGCAACAGCCCCAAAGTGATGAACTCCTGGGGAAGCCAAAATGGCTGTGAAAGTCCAGCAGACTGCAGCGGCTAACGCGGCCAGCTCGGCAACAGGTAAATTGCTCATGTTATTCCTTTAAACTAGAGAAGTGCGCCAGAATAGCAGTTTTTGGCTAGAAATCCATCAAATTAGCGGCCCTTTCGTCTGTGCTAGTCCGCTGGCCCAGAAGCAAATATTAAGGCTATAATGCCGTATATAACTACCATCTCAGACTATTCACCGAGAGACCTATGTATTGCCCTTTTTGCAGTAATCCAGAAACCAAAGTTATCGATTCGCGATTAGTTGGTGAAGGGGAACAGATTCGCCGCAGACGCGAGTGTTTAACCTGTAACGAGCGTTTTACCACCTTTGAAGTGGCCGAGCTATTGATGCCTCGAGTAGTAAAGCAAGACGGTACGCGGCAACCTTTTGATGAAGAAAAATTACGCGCTGGCATCTTGAGATCACTAGAAAAACGCCCTGTAAGTATTGAAGCTATTGAAGCAAGTCTAAACCGGATCAAACACTCTCTGCGTGCCAGTGGTGAGCGAGAAGTAGGCACACAGCTGGTGGGAGAGGCGGTAATGGAACAATTGCGCAAGTTAGACGAAGTGGCTTATGTACGGTTTGCCTCAGTGTATCGCAGTTTTAAAGACCTTAACGAATTCCGCGCCGAGATTGAGCGCCTAGAACAAGATCATCAAGGTAGCTAATGACTAATCAGTCCACCCATAGTCAATTTATGACTTTGGCCTTAGAGCAAGCCAGCTATGGCCAGCTAATCGCTAGGCCTAATCCGGCAGTTGGGTGTGTGTTAGTTAAAAATAACCAAGTGGTTGGTGCTGGGTTTACCCAAGAAGCTGGTGGCCCCCATGCCGAAGTGATGGCTATACGAGCGGCTGGTGGGCGTGCTGCCGGTGCGACAGCCTATGTTACCTTAGAGCCCTGTAGCCATTATGGGCGCACACCTCCTTGTAGCTTAGGTCTTATCGAGGCAGGTGTGAGCTGTTTGGCATACGGTTGCCAAGACTCTAATCCCCAAGTTGCGGGGCAAGGCTTAGCCCAACTGCGGGCTGCAAATATAGAGGTTATCGGCCCTGTTATGCAGGTAGAGTGCGAAACGTCTAATCGTGGCTTTTTGCAGCGTATGGCCACTAATAAGCCTTACGTCATTAACAAAATGGCCATGAGTTTAGATGGCCGCACGGCCATGGAGTCTGGTGAAAGTCAATGGATTACAGGCTCCGAAGCTCGAGCCCAAGTGCATCTATTACGGGCTCAAAGCTGCGCCGTGATTACTGGCATTGGGTCTGTGTTGCGAGATGATTCCAGTATGACCGTGCGTGCCGACGAGTTGGCTTTAGCGGGTGTGCATCACACTACTGTGGAGCGAATCAAACAACCCCTGCGAGTGGTGTTAGACAGTCAGTTACGTATGCCCATCACAGCTAAACTGTTGCAGCAACATGGCCCAGTGTTGGTGGCGACCTGTGTGGTTGACCCACAGCAGCATCAAGGCTTGCTCAATGCAGGAGCAGAGGTGGTGGTTTGTGCCGCAGATGGTGATGGTAAAGTGGATTTAGCAGCGGTACTGGAGGTGCTGGGCCAGCGTCAGTGTAATCAGGTGCTGGTGGAAGCAGGCTCTGGTTTAAGTGGTGCTTTTTTGCAGGCAGGCCTAACGGACCATTTAATAGTGTTTATGGCGCCGAAGCTACTTGGTAGTAAGGCCAAAGCGTTATTTAATCTGCCATTAGATAAAATGGCGCAAGCCTATGACCTGGATATTAAAGAGATCTCCCAAGTGGGTCATGATTGGCGTATTGATGCTACCCCAAAACGCCCTGATAACTAGCCACTGCCGGTGAAATCTGGCACAATACTCCGCTAAATTACCTACCCACCACTCTGTTGTGTAGGCCTTGTATTTAAGTATGGGTTATCACATGAACATGAACACCTCAGTCGAAATTATTGAAGACCTGCGACAAGGTAAAATGATCATCCTTATGGATGATGAAGATCGTGAAAACGAAGGTGATCTGGTTATGGTGGCTGAGCAGGTTCGGCCACAAGACATTAACTTTATGGCTAAGCACGCCCGTGGCCTTATCTGCCTTACCTTATCTCGAGAGCATTGTGAAAAGCTTGATTTGCCGCTGATGGTAAAAAGTAATGGTACTGCTTACGAAACCAACTTTACGGTGTCCATTGAAGCTGCCGAAGGGGTAACTACGGGTATTTCTGCTGCTGACCGTGCTTACACCATTCGCACAGCAGTATCAGGGGACGTTAAACCAGAAGATATTGTTCAGCCGGGCCATGTATTCCCATTAATGGCAAAAGAGGGCGGTGTGTTAACCCGTGCAGGCCATACAGAAGCAGGTTGTGATTTAGCTCGCCTTGCTGGCTATACTCCAGCAGCCACTATTGTTGAAATTATGAATGATGATGGCACCATGGCGCGGCGTGATGATCTGATGAAATTTGCAGCTGAACACGATTTAAAAATTGGCACCATTGCCGATTTGATTCACTTCCGTAATCTGAATGAAAAGACTATTACCAAAGTGAGTCACCATACATTACCGACTCGCCATGGAGAGTTTAGCTTACATACCTATCAAGATAGCATTTACAATGGCACTCACGTAGCACTGACAATGGGTGACATTAAGTCACATGATTCCACCATTGTTCGTGTGCACCAGGCGGATGTATTACGAGATTTAGTTGGTGCGGTGCCGTCTACACCCAAATGGACTATTGATTCTTGTCTTGAGCGTATTGCTGAAGAGGGTCAAGGCGTACTGGTGTTATTGGGACAAGCGGAGGACCGTAATTTACAAGGCAGTATAGACGCTTTCTTTGAAACAGCTGTACCTCGCCAGTTCAACACTGATGGTTCTGGTGCCTACTTAAATGTTGGCACTGGGTCACAAATTTTGCGTGACCTAGGCGTAGGTAAAATGCGTTTATTGAGCCAAGAAATGAAATTCAACGCTATTTCTGGTTTTGATTTAGAAATTGAAGAATACATCGACTGCAACGATTAAGCGGTTGCTGCACTATAAATTGTAAGGAAAATATATGTCTGTAACTCATATTGAAGGTCGTTTTGACGACGCCAATGGCCACTACACTCTTGTTGTAGGTCGCTTTAACTCATTTGTAGTAGAAAGCCTTGTCGAAGGTGCCTTAGATACGCTAAAGCGCCATGGTGTTGACGCCAATAAGATTCGCGTTGTGCGAGTACCCGGTGCGTTTGAAATACCGCTTGTAGCACAAAAAATTGCCCAGCAAGGTAAAGACGACGCTATTATCACTCTTGGTGCAGTAATTCGTGGTGGCACACCTCATTTTGAATACGTGTCTGGTGAAGCCTCTTCTGGTATCAGTAAAGTGGGCTTGGATCATGGTATCCCTGTTGCAAATGGCGTATTAACTGTTAACTCTATAGAGCAAGCCATTGAGCGTTGTGGCACAAAAGCGGGCAACAAAGGTGCAGAAGCCGCCATGTCCGCTCTTGAAATGGTTAGCTTGTTACGTCAGTTAGAGGCATAAATGAGCGTAAACAGAGGTCGTCCAGACCGCCGCCATGCAGCTAGAGAATTAGCGCTGCAGGCCTTGTATCAAATGCACATGAGTGGGGCTACTGCCGTGGATGTGCAGGCTGAATTTTTAGCCGACCAAGATTTTAAACATGCAGACAAGCGTATGTTTGGCCAACTGTTATGCGGTGTAGCTGCGCAACGAGAAAGCCTTGATACTATGATTGAACAATACTTAGATCGTAAGCTTAGTGATTTAGATCCTATAGAACTTAATGTATTGCGTATGGGCGCCTATGAGTTGAGTGATTCAGTGGCTGTGCCTTATCGTGTTGTCATCAATGAATGTATTGAACTGGGTAAAGTATTTGGCGCTACCGATGGCCATAAGTACGTTAACAGCATCTTAGACAAGGTTGCACTAAACCACCGTTCGGTAGAAATTGCAGCAAAACAAAATTCTAGCGCTCGCTAGTTTAAATATGTGAATGCTATGGGCGAATTTGATCTAATCAAACGCTATTTTGATCGCCCAGAGCTTCGTCCTGGGTCGGCTATGGCCCTTGGCCCAGGTGACGACTGCGCTTTACTCCAAGTGCCTTTTAAACATCAATTAGCGGTAAGCAGCGATACCTTTGTGTCGGGTGTGCACTTCTTTGCTGATATGCCAGCCAATCAAATAGCCCAACGTTGTTTGGCCGCTAGTGTCAGCGACTTAGCCGCAATGGGGGCCGCCCCAGCGTGGTTCAATCTATGCCTCACCATGCCTAGCGCAGATGCAGCTTGGGTTGACAGCTTTAGCCAAGGGTTAAGCGCTCAAGCCCAGGCATGCGCCATCAGTTTGGCCGGTGGTGACACTACTCAGGGCCCGTTAAGCATTAGTATTCATGCCATGGGCTGGGTGCCTGTTGGACAGGCCATTACTCGCAGTGGTGCTCAAATAGGTGATGTTATTATGGTGTCTGGTAGTTTGGGTGACTCTGCAGCTGGGCTGCAGATTATGCAACGGCAGCATGGTGCCTCAGATACGCTCAGTAAACGCTTCTGGAACCCAACACCACGCATAGCCCTTGGGCAGTGGTTAAGGAACAAAGCAACGGCCTGTTTGGATATCTCCGATGGGCTAGTACAGGATTTAGGCCATATTCTTACGGCAAGTAATTGTGGTGCAGACCTGCAATTACAAGACTTACCCTTGTCTGCTGAATTGCAGTCCCATGTCTCACAAAGCCAAGCGCGAGACTATGCGCTCAATGGGGGCGAAGATTTTGAACTTTGTTTTACCTTGCCTGTTCATCTTATCGCACCAGCACAAGCCTTTGCACAGTCGCAGGATCTTCCCCTTACAGCAATAGGCCGCACTAGCGCTAAGTTAGGTTGTCGAATCTGGCATGGGGATGGGGGCTTGTTTACAGCCCCTCAAGGTTATCAACACTTTTAAGGAATTGTTCCATGACAACGGTTAATGTAAAACCCAATTGGTTAAACCCAGTGCATTTGTTGGCCTTTGGCTTCGGCAGTGGCGCTGCACCAAAAGCTCCAGGTACCTTTGGCACTATAGCTGCTGTTTTGCTCTATTGGCCCCTATCGCAACTTAGCCTTGATTACTATTTGCTGATGATTTTAGTGACTGGCGTGTTGGGTATTTATCTATGCGGTAAAACAGCAGAAGATTTAGGTGTGCATGATCATGGTGGCATCGTTTGGGACGAGTTTGTGGGGTTTTGGATCACCATGATAGCGGCGCCAGCAGGCTGGGTATGGGTTTTGGTTGGGTTTGTAGCGTTTCGTTTTTTTGACATCATCAAACCATGGCCCATTAACTGGATCGACAAAAAAGTCACGGGCGGTTTTGGCATCATGCTAGACGATGTGATTGCAGGGGTAATGGCAGCCTTGGTTCTACAAGGCCTAGCTTGGTGGTTTTAAACCAGTATGATTTTAGTACGAACCATGCTTAGGCGTAAGCAATAAAGCGTAAATAGACCAAACAATACAAAGCTCCAACCAGCAATGGACAAGCTTAAGAAAGTCCACTGTACTTCTGCACAGGAACCGGAACCTTTAATCATGCTGATCAATACATCAGTAAATGGAAATGCATCAACCATATAGCTAAAGCTAGGGCCACAAGCAGGCACTAGGTCTACTGGCAAGCTTTGTAAATACAGTTGGCGGGCAGCTAAGCCTAAGCCGGTTAAGCTTAGTAAAAAAAGCAAAAAACCGTAGCGTTTATGGCCACCAAAGTAGGGGTTATGCAAGGCAGCCAGCATAAACACAAAGGCCATACCTAGGTAAATGAAGCGTTGGCCCATACACAGCATGCATGGGTCTAGGCCCATGGCGAACTCCATATACAAAGCCACTGCTAAGACCGCCGCACAAGCGACTAAGCCAAAGATAAATCTACCTCTGAAACCAGCGTATTTCATGATGTGTCGTCAACTCTTATTATATTGCGGCTGATACCACGTTATTATGTCTTACTTTACAAAGCTAAATATAGAAAATGAACCCTAACTTGCTACAAATAAGTTGACATAATATACAATATAAATTGAACTCATTAAACCCCACATAATTTTTAGCACTAAAAAAGCGCCAAATATGAGGGATTTAACGCGATACAGCTGCTTTTATAGCGCCTCTGGGCCTGTTTCACCTGTACGGATACGAATAGCTTGTTCAAGATTAACTACAAAAATTTTGCCGTCACCAATTTTTCCAGTATTAGCAGAGTTGCTGATGGCTTCTATAACCTGATCAACTAGGGCATCTTCTACCGCTGCTTCAATTTTAACTTTAGGTAAAAAATCAACCACGTATTCGGCACCACGGTAAAGTTCAGTATGGCCCTTTTGACGGCCAAAACCTTTCACTTCAGTAACTGTGACGCCTTGTACGCCCATATCCGAAAGCGCTTCTCGTACATCGTCTAATTTGAACGGCTTAATGATTGCAGTGACCAATTTCATTGGGAGTTCCTTTGCACTAATGATTTATAAATGGCATATCGCCTAGCATAGGGTGTTGCAGGGATTGTGCCAACTTTATTGGCTTAAAAACGGCCAAATACCCACTATTTCTTGTCTTTACTCGTTTAAAAAGCCCTAAAGTGGCGCAATGGCTGGGCTTTGCGCACTGGAATAGGGCGCGCCGAAACAGGTATCAGTGCAGCATGACAATCTCCTGCTAGACTTAACTGTTATTACCAGCCTACCAAGGAAAGGCAATGTCCTACGCGATTACATACAGCCGCGCTTATGTGGGTGTTGAAGCACCTTTAGTGAGTGTTGAAACACACCTAAGTGGTGGTTTACCGGCGTTAACTATTGTGGGGTTGCCTGAAACTGCAGTTAGGGAAAGCAAAGACCGCGTGCGTAGTGCCATTATTAACGCAGGTTTTGAGTTTCCTGCCAAACGTATCACCATTAACCTAGCACCTGCAGACTTACCCAAAGAAGGGGGCCGCTTTGATCTGGCTATCGCCATTGGACTTTTGGCGGCCAGTGGTCAGCTACCTGTAGAGGAAGTAAAAGGCTATGAGTTTGTGGCAGAACTTGCCCTCAGTTCTGAGCTCAGACCCTGTCCCGCCATATTGAGCGCCTCAATCGCCTGCCAAATTTGCCACAGAATCATGGTGGTGGCAGCAGCTAATGCTGCAGAAGCCATCATGCCGAAGGCCAGCCGCGTACTTTGCCCAAGCCACCTAAATCAGCTAAGTCAGTGGCTGCACCACCCAGAAAAACAACAACAGCCAATACTTCCACCGGGCGTAGCTGAGTCACCCCCAAGTGCTGAGTTACTAGACGTTCGTGGCCAAGAGCAAGCCAAGCGCGCTTTAATCATAGCTGCTGCGGGTAATCATAACCTGTTGATGTGCGGTCCTCCGGGCACCGGTAAAACTATGCTTGCCCAGCGCTTGCATGGATTGTTGGCCCCGCTCACAGAAAAACAAGCGTTAGAGTTGGGGGCTATTAATTCCAGCCTTGGTTTGTTTAACCCAGAGACTTGGCGCCGAGCTCCTTGGCGAGCACCACATCACAGCGCTTCTGCAGTGTCTTTAGTGGGTGGTGGTCGTGTGCCAAGAGCAGGAGAAATCAGCCAAGCGCACCATGGCGTTTTATTTTTAGATGAACTGGCTGAATTTCCACGGCATGTGCTGGATAGCCTGAGACAGCCTCTAGAAAGTGGTGAAATTCACGTATCAAGGGCAGCCTACCAAAGCATATTACCGGCCCAATTCCGCCTAGTTGCAGCCACCAACCCATGCCCTTGTGGTTACTATGGAGACGAGCACAGCGCCTGCCGCTGCACCCAAACTAAGGTGGCAAATTACCTACAACGATTGTCAGGGCCACTTCTTGATCGTATTGACCTTCAAGTTGCCGTGCAACGCCCGTCAGCGGCTGCGCTGATGGCGCCTCAAGCGGGAGTGTCTACCCAACAGGCTTCACAATGGGTCTTGGCTGCGCAAGAACGTCAGCTTAAACGATGTGGCCAGCTCAATGGCTTGCTGCCGGTATCAATGTTAATGACCTACGCTACTGTTAAACCGGTGGAAGAGCGGCTGCTAGCCAGCGCTGTTGTTAATTTAAAGCTGTCCCCCCGTGGTGTTCACAAAGTGCTTAGGGTGGCCCGCACTATTGCGGATTTGGAAACAGCTCCACACATCCAAAAAAACCACCTGCTTGAGGCTTTAAGTTATCGACGGCTAGATGTGTTGAGTATGGAGAGCCAACAAAAATAGGGCGCATAAAAACCAAAAAACACCTATAATTCGCAGCTGATTTCCGACACCTTTGTACAGAGTGATTATTCCTTGAGCCGCCTTAACCCACGCCAACAAGAAGCCCTAGAAGCGATTACTGGCCCAGTCCTTGTATTGGCTGGCGCTGGCTCGGGTAAAACCAGTGTAATCACCGAAAAAATTGCTTATCTAATAGCTGAGTGTGGCCTCAAGGGTCATCAAATTATAGCCCTTACCTTTACCAATAAATCTGCTCGAGAGATGAAAGAGCGGGTGGCAAATTTAATAACGGGTAAAGAAGGACGCGGGCTTACAGTGTCCACCTTCCACAATCTAGGCCTTAATATCATCCGTAAAGAAGTGACTGCTTTGGGTTATAAGCCAGGCTTCTCCATCTTCGATTCCCAAGACGTACTAACGTTACTAAAAGACCTTACACACAAAGAATTTGAAGCGGTAGAAGACGCTTGCGAACCGATTCAGCACCTTATCTCCAATTGGAAAAACGATTTAATTAGCCCCACTAGAGCTATGGCTAGTGCCAATGGCCCAGAGCAAGCACTAGCTGCGCGGGTTTATGAGTCCTACCAAAAGACATTAAAGCTATACAACGGTGTAGATTTTGATGATTTGATTCTTCAGCCAGTTGAGTTATTTAAAGCCCACCCAGATATTTTAGAAAAGTGGCAAAACAAAGTTCGCTACTTGCTGGTGGACGAATACCAAGACACCAACAGTTCGCAGTATTTGTTAGTTAAGCAGCTGGTGGGCCATCGTAGTAACTTTACGGTAGTAGGTGATGATGATCAATCTATCTATGCTTGGCGTGGTGCAAGGCCAGAAAACTTGGCTGAGTTACAGGCAGACTTTCCAACTCTAAAGGTGGTTAAGCTAGAACAAAACTACCGTTCCACTGGCAGAATTCTAAAAGTAGCCAACCAACTTATCGCTAATAACCCCCACGAATTCAGCAAGGCTTTGTGGAGTGATAAGGCCTTTGGCGATCCTATTCGTGTGATTAGTTGTCGTAACGAAGACGCTGAAGCAGAACGGATAGCTACCGAAATACTACAATTCCAATTACAAAATGAGGCTGAATTTAGAGATTTCGCCATACTTTATCGTGGCAATCACCAGGCACGGTTGATGGAATTGAAATTACAGGCCTACAAAGTGCCCTACAAGATGAGTGGCGGCCAATCCTTTTTCTCTCGCACTGAGGTGAAGGACATTATGGCGTATCTTAAAATTCTACTAAACCCAGCAGATGACAACGCCTTTTTGCGTATTGTGAATACCCCAAGGCGGGAAATTGGCGCAGCGACGTTAGAAAAGCTTGTTAACTATGCTAATCAACGTGGCGAAAGTCTTATACATGCCTGCCAGGGAATTGGCTTAGAACAATTCATCAGTGGCGCAGCGTTAGCCAGAGTAAGAGAATTTGGTGGCTGGATTGAGCACCTAGCGCAAAAGTCCCAACAAGAAGATCCTATAGCCAGTGTGCGACAAATGGTGCGCGAGATGGAATACCAAGATTGGTTATTACAAACCAGTAGTGGCCCACCAATGGCAGAAAAACGTATGGCCAATGTTGAAATGCTCATTTCTTCTCTACAAACTTCGTTAGAAAAAGCAGTGGAGAAAAACGACAACGCTGATATGGGCGATGCCGTAGCGCGCCTAGTGTTAATGGACTTGTTAGAGCGTCAAGAGGAAGAGGATGAAACGGACAGGGTGCAGATGATGACCTTACACTCAGCCAAAGGGCTGGAGTTCCCCCACGTTTTCTTAATGGGCATGGAAGAAGAGTTACTGCCTCACAGAAACGCAGTAGAAGAAGGCAGCATAGAAGAAGAGAGGCGTCTGGCCTACGTGGGCATTACCCGCGCTAAGCGCACCCTAGCCATCACTCTAGCGAGAAAGCGCAAGCAATATGGCGAGCTCATAGAGTGCACCCCAAGCCGTTTCTTAGATGAATTGCCTGCAGATGATTTGGAATGGCAAGGACGAGGCGATGACGACCCTAAGAAAAATGTCGCGCAGGGCCAAGCTACATTGGCTGGACTTAAAGGAATGTTTGCAGACTTTTAAACGCTTTCAAGTTGATTTTGGCGCCACTGATATAGGCTATGGAGGAGCAAGGTACCTATAACCAAGGAGCCACCTTGTAGGGCTGCAGAGCTGGGTTCTTCGCTCAGAAATAACCATACCCAAAGTGGCCCCACGGCGGTTTCCAGTAACATTAACATACCTACTTCTGCGGCAGGTAAACGCATTGGACCAATGGTGATCAAGGTCAAGGCCAGTGGACTCACAAACAGGCACAATGCCACCATATACCACCAAGAATTGCCAGAAAACCCCATAGGACTGCCAGCAAAAAAACTCACTAGGGCCAACATAAGCCCTGCCACAATTAATGAGGGAGTCATATCTCTATGGCTTACTGAACGATCGTTAACAAACCTTGCAGCCAACCCAATGCAGCAGATCAAGGCCAGCAAGTCGCCTTTAAAATTGGGTTCAGACCATGAGCCTGCTAATACCCAACCGATGCCTATCATTGCCAGGAGGATGGCTGCCCAAGTAATAGGTTGAGGCATTTCACGTAAAAATATCCAGCCTAGCACTGCGGCGAATAGTGGTGCAGCGCTAAGAATCACCAGCACATTCGCCACATTACTCAAATTGATAGCCATCACAAAAGCTACAATGTGGATAGCCATAAGAAAAGAAGACCTAAGGCTAACTGCATCCATAGGCAGCCATGAACTGGTGGATCTTTGTATTTTGAGCACAAAAGAAATTGCAATGCTCATTAATAGCCCACGCCAAAACAGGAGATCAAAGGAATCTGCCGCAATTAATCGAATTAACAAGCTATCAATACTCAGTATCAACACACCTGCTGAAGTTAGCAAAATGCCCTTAATATATTCTGACATGACACACCGTCCTTTCTAACTGCTCACATCATCCTTGCACAAAAATCCAGCAAATGCTGGGTTTTCGCAATTGTGGTTAATTACTTAGAGTTATCAACCAAATGTATTACAGCATCTTTGATTTCGTCTTCAGAGCATTTCTTACACATACCCTTAGCAGGCATGGCTTTGTAACCATACCAAGCATTAGAGAACAATTTTTCTATACCCTTATCAACACGAGGACTCCAAGCAGCAACATCGCCAAACTTAGGTGCTCCAGCAGCGCCACTATCATGACAAGCAGCACAACCACTGGCATAAACATCCTCACCAGAGCGTGGACCAGCAGGTGCAGCTGCAACCACAGCCACTTCCGGTGTGCAGTCTTCACCTTCTATGCACTGACTACCTGCTGCACTAATGCGAGTAACAATGCTTTCGTCACTGTCGTGGCTGGCCACTACAGCTAAGGAGCCAAGGCTCAAAATAACACCAGCCAAAAGGCTGGACAGGACTGCAGGCTTAAATGTGATCACGTAAAATGCCTCATACTAAAGAATGAAAAAGAGTGTGACAACCACAGTAGTTGGACACCTTACTAAAATTTGAACCGCATTATACCGACATTACATCCAAACGTGAAAGGGCAACAGGGCATTCCCTAACATCTGTTTGACAAATAGCCAAAATATGTGATTTGTAACCAACGAAACGCTCTGCTTAGGGCCTTGAACCTCAACCTCAACACACGTATGATACCGCTTCCTCGCAGTAGCCCTATATCTTTTAAGGGTTGTGCAATATGCGCCAGTAGCTCAGCTGGATAGAGTAGCAGGTTCCGATCCTGTTGGTCGGGGGTTCGACTCCCTCCTGGCGCGCCCCAAATCCCTTGGGAACTCCCGTGGTACAAGCATTTCATCAATGTTAGCTTGTGGGTGTGAACCAAATGAACGACCAAACCTGTTCTTATATATTTCTTCGTAACAGCACGTATTACTTCTCCCGACGTATTCCGTTAGACATGAAAGGACATTACTCGTCTAAAAGAATCGTTAAAAGCCTAAAGACCCGATTGAGAAGAGTCGCATTGCGAAGCTCCAATCATATTAATTTCCAGCTTGAAACCTATTGGAGTTCAATACGCGTTGAGCAGATTACTCAAAGTTTAACCAGTACTCCCTTTAGCAGCTCTGACCCATCTCTGGTTGGATGTGGTTATGATCTTGTGGATGTAAAGGAACACTACCTAAGGTTAAAAGGGAGTGATAAGAATCATAAGTTTCACAGTATGGTGGATCGTAATATTCGCTATCTAATAGATGCGGTTGGTAACAAAGACCTCACTACTTATACTTCTTCTGATGGTGCTAGATTTAGAGATTATTTATTGCAAAAAGGATTGGTGCGAACCTCCATTAAGCGAGCATTTGCATCTCTTCGTCCAATGATCAACTTAATGATCCAAGAGTATGGGTTAGATATTAAGAATCCGCTCACCAACACATACATACCTGATGGTCCGAGCACACCCAAACGGCAGCCTATTCCCTTGCCAACTATCAGGAATATTCAATCGTTGTGTGACAATTTAGATGATGATATTAGGTGGCTCATTGCACTAGTCAGCGACACGGGTATGAGACTTGCTGAAGCTTGTGGTCTTGAACGAAGCGATGTAGTTTTGGATAGCTCAACTCCATATGTAATCATACAGCCCAACACCTCACGACGCCTTAAAACAGAATCAAGCGAACGCACAGTTCCATTGGTGGGAGCTGCACTGTGGGCAGCTACTCAGGCTTTTGAGGCACTTGGATGTGAAGATGAAAAGTATCTATTTCCTAGGTATACCAAGGGTGGTAAGTGCAATGCTAATTCAGCTAGTGCAGCTTTGAATAAATGGATGAAACAATATGTTGAGGATGGGTGCGTAATACATTCATTCAGACATAGTATGCGAGACAGGCTGAGAGCTGTTGAATGTCCAACAGACATTGTTGATCAACTTGGGGGCTGGTCAAGAAGCAGCGTAGGTGAGAGCTACGGTTCTGGATACCCACTTGATGTAATGCACAAATGGCTTAAGCTAATTGAGTAACATAACACCAATACGAGCTTTATATTTATAGAATCTACAACACACGAGGTTAAACACCGTTAGTCCATGTCTGAAAACAATACCCTTAATTATTTTCAATTACTATATCAGCCTCTTTTTTCATATTGGGGCGTTGTAGTTCATAATCGCTGTTAGACAGACAACGATAAGTTAAATCAAATGATGGGATACGATCACCTAAAAAATCTAATTGTGTAGAGGTTTGGTAGTTGATAGGCATCATGTTTTTACCCAAAGAAATACAGTGTTCATTGGCATCAACTAAACCTTTCTTTTTTGCCGCACCAGCTCCTCCTAGCTCACTCTCAGAAGAAATCATATAGGTATCTGGGCCAAACGGTATTGGGCCGCTCGACGAAGCCATACAGCCACTCAAGGTTACTGCCACTGTTAGAGTAGTTAATGTGCGTATTAACATTTTCACCTCTTTTTATTATTATTAAAACCAATGATTTATAAACTTATACCATTTAATTTAACACGATACCAAGTTTAAATTTCGACTGAGCCAACTGCAGCCCAAGATAATGCCTCTAGGGGTGCATTTATTACTATATAAGAAGAGTATAATGGCAAGGCCACGGTAACTGATGAGTGCTGTATCTCTTAGTCCAACTCTGAGAACAACACCTTTTTACTTCTGACTTTCTCAATCTGCGCCAGCGTCATCCAACAGCTAATATAATAGGTGCCATCCGTTATCATCTTACCCAACTGAGATTTGCTGATAGCACTTGTGTTTGCTTTAGGAATATCAACACTGCTGCTATCTAACACACTTCTAACAACACTAGATTTGATACCAAAGTTTGTATTCTCTGGAATGCTTCCAAAGTTTTCAAACATATACTTGGCATCTAACTTAGACACTGCAACTCCAACAAGATTTCCCATGTCATCTAGTATCGGGCCACCACTATTTCCACTTTGCAGTGCCGCATCTATCTGAATATTTGAGAAGTTATTTCCAATACCAGTAAGTGAACTGATGATACCCTTGGTTACTTTTACAGATGTGCTGATATTTTTACCAAATGGGTATCCTGCGACATAGATGTCCTGCAGCAACTCTGGACGCTTGGTACTAAGTGGAAAGACAGATGTGGGTGTGAAGTCACCTTTTAAAAGTGCCAAGTCATTTTGAATATCATAAGTAATAACCCTCATCTTAATATCTTCTTGCTTTGTGTGAACAACAACATCCTGACAACCTTCTATGACATGGTTGTTGGTTATTACATAGCCATCAGAGGACACAGCAAATCCAGATCCAGATGACGCCGAGAGAACCTCATCATCTTTGGGAGCTACCTTCACAACAGGTACTGGTTTTGTAGGTGTCTTCACAACAGGTATTGGTTTTGTAGGTGCCTTCGCATATTGAAACTCATCATCCTTCCAAATGCCTTCTTCTACTGTGCCATCTGCATAGGTTACAGTGGCTTGCCCATTGAGTTTGTCATCCTTCCAAATACCTTCTTCTACTGTGCCATCTGCATGAGTGTATGTGCCTTGCCCATTGTAGTTGTCATCTTTCCACTCACCAACATATTTGTGTCCTGCCGATTCACCATTTGGGCTATATGTGAAGGTGCCTTGCCCTGTCCTTTTATCATCTTTGTACTCACCGACGTACTTGTCGCCATTTGGCCATGTATAAGTGCCTTGCCCTGTCCTTTTATCATCTTTGTACTCACCGACGTACTTGTCGCCATTTGCATGGGTGTAAGTGCCTTGCCCATTCTTTTCGTTATCCTTCCACTCACCAACATAAACGTCTCCTGCCCATTCGGATTCTGGGCCAAATGTGTAGGTACCTTGCCCATTCCTGTAGTCATCGTTGTACTCACCAACGTACTTGCCGCCATCTGCCAATGTGTAGGTGCCAAAGCAGTTATGCCAACGAACATTAGTGTCACTGGGACAATCAGGTAAAAGAGAGGCAGCTACACTAACCACACCACAAGACAAGCCTCGCTTCTTAGCTTCAACTGTATACTTGTAATACTTTGAACTACTTGAGAACCATGCCTTTTTACCATTTGTAACGTCAGGTGCAGCTATTGAACATACATAAGTATTGCTGCACAGGCTGACTTTGTCTAAACAACTTTTCACATATTGGAAGATATTATCACTCCAGATACCTTTTTCTATTTTGCCTGTTGCATAAGTGAGAGTACCTTGTCCGTGCTTGCTACCAGTCTTAAACTGGCCAACATACTTGTTGCCATTTTTATAGGTAAAAGAGCCTTGTCCGTGCTTTCTACCATCCTTCCACTCACCAACGTACCTGTTGCCATTAGATGTCAAAACGCCTTTACCGTTCCTTTTACCATCCTTGTACTCGCCAACGTATTCGGCCCATGAATAGTCATCCCCCCAGGTGGTAGTGCCTTGCCCGTTCTTTTTGTTATCCTTCCACTCACCGACGTATGTGATCTTCATGCTGTTATTAGTTGTCAAAGTACCAAAGCAATTATGTCTCCAGCCCTCAGCAGGACAATCAGGCAAATCAGAGGCACCAGCAACACCACCAAAAAGCGCGACAATTAACAAACAGATTTTGAGTGAAATATTATTCATACAATCATCTTAGACTATTTACTGTTGTGAAGACATATGCCGTGGTTTCACTATCCCCACACAGCCAACCGCTCAAGGTATCCGTCACACTGGTCTGTGCTTGGAGTTCTTGCGTACTACTGGTTTATCTATGGGACCCATGCGGGGCAAACTGGAGTACTAATTAATGATAGTAAACAGGTGGTGGCTGCTTAGAGGTTCACACCCACAAGCTAACATTGATGAAATGCTTGTACCACGGGAGTTCCCAAGGGATTTGGGGCGCGCCAGGAGTGGACTAAACTAAAGGTCATTGCCCAACGGAAGAGCTAGAAGCCCCTGAATACAAGCTATTACAACCATATCAATGAGTTTTAGCCTAGTCAAGAGGATCCTTTTGGTTCACACCAGTGGTTTACAGGCTAATCCCATAGCCTCCCACGACCACATTATCCAGTGATAACTACATGACCTAAGCTATTGATAAACCTAGAGATTCTGATGGACCATATGAGGGCCTACAAGCACCCTAAGGGGTTAATTTATATCACCAATACACAGGCTTAGGTTGGTATTTTAGTGTTCCTCAGGGAGCTTGTATGGACGCCTTGGAGGTGCTTCTGATGGTGGTTATTCTGTGTCTAGCCTCTTAAAACACTAATGGTACGATTCCAATCATAGGTCTTTTGTTTAGTTCTTATATTGCTTAATAATGAACATTAACAATAAATCTCCCCCCACCACAGCTAGTGCAAAAATACCTACGGGCATAATAGCCCCACTCCAAACTGGATCACCTTCAAAAATATAGATGCAAGCAATAATAGGGCACCACGCCAGCGCTCCCCAATATCCAGTTCGGTATAAAATAGGTACTAAAGCCAAAGCCTTTGAAATAGATTTCCAACTCGGTTTCTTGATCTCTATGTCACCTATTTTTTGACCAATGTCTCTAATTTTCAAACTTAGATACTCCATTTTAAATCTATGGTGAGACGCGCTATTCCATTCCCTTATAACAACCAGCCTCTGAAACACTAACTTCCTGATGAAGCAAGTGCAAGAATCACCAACAATCTTGCAGAAATTTAGGAATTCTTCCTATGTATTTGTGTATGACAGTTCGCTAAGGTGATTATTGATCCTTTAATTTATATCTTTCAGACTGCTGATGAGATTAAATAAGGGAACATCACAAGTAATGGTTACGTTATTAACAACTGCATCAGGCTTTAATCCCTATGAACTTTAAAGACTTAGAAGAGTTCATCGCTAACAAGATGCGCATGTCTCAGATTTATCAGCCAGTAATGCTCCTTACCCTTCTGGAGAATGCTGGCAGATGTCACCAAGAAACAATAGCTAAAGTTATCTTAGCTCATGATCCAAGTCAAATTGAGTACTACACAAAAATAACTAATAACATGGTCGGCAAAGTCTTGAGAGGCAGGTCCATTGTTGAAAAAGATAAGAAAGACTATACGTTGAATGGCTTCGAATCATTAACTCCTGAAAACATTGAAACACTTAAGCAGCTCTGCGTTGACAGGATTGGTGAGTTCATTGATTCTAGAGGGCAAGATGTATGGCAGCATCGCAAGAAATCTAAGGGTTATGTGAGTGGAACTGTTCGCTATGAAGTTCTAAAGAATGCCAAGTACAGATGTGAACTATGTGGAATTTCAGCAGATGTTAAGTCTTTAGAAGTTGATCACATTATACCAAGGAACCATGGTGGTGCAGATGACATTACTAACTTCCAAGCTCTTTGTTATTCCTGCAATGCTACCAAGCGTGATCGAGATGATACTGATCTTAGGGGTATAGCAGCCACGTATAACCAGAGAGAAGATAACTGCTTATTTTGTAGCATGGAGTCAGCAAGAGTAATTGATCAGAATAAGCTAGCCTACGTCATAGAAGATGGATTTCCAGTGACAGTAGGTCATAGGTTAGTCATACCTAAACGCCACGTTGCTGAGTACTTTGACCTTGGACAGCCAGAGCTTAACGCTGTTAATCAACTACTGACAAAGCACAAAGCCTTAATAGAATCAGAAGATCCCACAGTCTCTGGATTTAACATAGGGATAAACTGTGGAGAAGACGCAGGACAAACAATCTTTCACTGTCATGTTCACCTAATTCCAAGGCGTAAGGGAGACGTTAAGGAGCCGAGGGGCGGTATCAGGCACTTAATACCAGAAAAGGGTTGTTATTAAGCCTTTTGCCGATCACTAATCAAAGTGGTAGTGCTCAATATTGTCAGGAAATTGTGTAAGCATTTTATCCATTACCTTTCCAATATAAGAACTCCGATCAGCAACATGGATTACCAATGTATCAATCGCTCTGGTCATCGGTATCATGACCCATCTTTTGGCAAACACTATCTGGGCTTCTTCATCTGTCATAAATAACTCATTCGATTTTATTTCTTGAGCCTCTTGGCTTAACAACTTATAGTCATACAACTCGTCCAATGCAAAATTGACAACTAACCAACCTTCTAAGCCTCTGCATGAATCATACTGAACAATCCGGTGCTCCTCTAAATCGAGAGGGTATCCACCTCTAGTATCCTCGTCTACACCATCCCATACCGCGAAGCCCCAATTCTTATATTGTTCAGCAAGAGTGGAGTATTTTCTATCTTGAAATTTGTTCACCTTTTCTTCATAAGTATTAACCCACGAAGGAGGAACACAAAACAGCATATCTATTGGTGAATTGCCGTCCTTCTTGTTCGTTTCACGCAATCTACCATGCAACTCCCTGGACATTGGATTTCCAGTGACATACAAGACCCTTCCCCCATATAATTCATCTTCAGGTGTCAAAGCCCAACCATCTAGCTCCATTTCTTGCGCGAACCCATTTACTACGCTACATAAATTATTCTTAAGTCGAAGGCTTTTCCTGAGAGACACGATTTGACGATTATTTTTGCTGATTCCTTCTTGCCAATTTGTGGATATTGATTTTCTTATAAACTGATCAACTCCATCAGCAATTATTATGTTTTTATAACCATATAGTTTGTAAAGAATATCTCTTTCATTTTCTGGCCAATCTTGAGCTTCGTCGATCAAAATCATGTCCCACTCTAAGAAACGGGATGCTGCTTCTTTGTAATCGTCAATTAGCTTAGTATCCAACACATTTGAGTTCAAATTATTCAATAATTGGTTCTTATATATCTCATAGTTATTTATAAAATCCATAGGCGTACCATCAACTTCTTTAATCCAAGAATATATAAAACTATGCACTGTGCTTATGGTAATAGCTTTATCACCTATAACCCCAGACTTAGCTTTACTATGCGACAATAGGCGCGTTATATCAGCAACCAGTGCTTTGTTGTATGTTAATAACTTGATGCGGAATCCATACTCGCTATATATTTGGTAGGCCACCTGTATGAGTCGTACTGTCTTTCCTGTCCCTCCACGCCCACGAAAAACAAGAAGCTGTTCACCAATTTTAGAAGCATATTGTTGAGATGTTTGATCCAGTACAGATTTTGTAATTATTTCCATCCTCCTGCGATCTAGCCCAGAAATCTTATGTTTTTTCTTAAACACGTCCAGAGAGTTTTTGTAGTTCAAGAATGTCCGAAATGGATTGTGATGCGGGTATTCTTGGGTAGTAATTAATTGCACGATATCATCCCAGATAACATCTGAGCCTATAATATTATTATCGGGTATAGAGGAAAATGTAGACTTTGGCAGCTTTACCAACCAGATTAAGTTAGTAACAAAAGGGGCTGTTCTGTTTTCTGAATTTCTTAAGATATACTCTCTAACAGAGAACTTTTGCTCTCCACTTTGTCTGGAAACATTGTGCCATTTCCCACTGTAATTAACGGAACACTTTCCACCATCAAACTTCACAGAGCCAGGCCCATGAGACTTAACTTCTAGGGCAAGGCAGCATGATCTGATTGACCGAGGTCCATTCGCCGCAAGTCCTCTACTATCAACAAACAGGACTAGCAAATCAATATCTTGAACTACCTGTTTATAACATGTAACAGACATTAGGATTGAACAATGTAAATCTGAATTCCTTTCAATGTCTGGAAATTCAGCTACCATCAACTTATAAAATAATTTGGCTGCTAATGCCTCAGTTGGATGGTCACCCTCACCAATAATTTCAATCATTTGTATTTCCAGTTATCCCATGATGGACATCCAGTTCTCCAAAGAACTCTGATATTTTGCTAACTGAATTCGATCGTACAACTGCAGTTTATCCAGAGAACCCCACCACAGGTCGCAATTCACTCAAGGATCCAGCCAGTCCATCATATAATCTATACTCTCTTAGAAAGTGGTACTCAAGCACCATCGTGCTCCTTAGTTTTTAACACACTAGCTTCATCTTAAAACAAGTGCAACATTCACTGTCAATCCTGCAGAAATTTAGGAATTGTTCCTATGGAATCCTGTAGCTCATCAGGTTAATCTAAAGAACCTTAACCCTAATTACTTTATGTTGAGAATATTACTTTAGGATCAAGAAGGGGCAATTTAATGCCTAGATCCTCAGGAACCCTCAAACATGACTTTCATTATCAAAGACCCTAAGGCTGAGAGCTTCAACTACACACTTGACTCATCATCTGTAGAACTAACTGCACTGGTTGATAAGCTATTTGAAGAGATCAAACTTAATCGTCACAAGGTACATAAAAACGGCCTTAAGTTAATTCTTTTAAACCTCATCGTTCACAAGGGTTCAAAGGTTCTCATCTCCCGAGACAATAACTCTAAAAGGCTTGCTCGATACAATGCGTTAGATGTTGGTGGTACTGCTATCAAAACTGTAACTGACAAACTTGAGAAATCAGAATACATTCACTTTATAACTGGTAAGAACCTACCCTATGGACACGGAATTAGATCTTCAATACAAGCAACAGACTCACTTAATACGCTACTAAAGCCTATCACTCTTCAATTAACTCCTTCTGAACTGGTGTTAATTAGAGAAGGTGGTTCTAAGAAACTAATCGATTACACCGATACCCCAAGAACATTAAGAATTCGAAAGGAACTGACAGCATATAACGAGCTTCTTGAAAGTGTGAACATTGAACTAAGGGACCTATCAGGCTTAACAGTTTTAAAGGACCTCAACCATCAAGTTGTTCAGAGAAAGTTTATAGATAATGGTGAAGTAGACAGCCAAGGTCAGCCATTATTTAACTCAGGTGGTAGGTCTAGTGCAGCATGGACAAGTATGAGTGGCTCTGATGAAAGGCCTAATATCTTCATCGATGGGCAGAAAACAGTAGAGCTAGATTATCAGGCAAGTGCTATCAATATAATATATAAAGCGCTAACTGGGGTTGTTTACGCAGGAGATCCATACACTATCTCTGTTGGAAATGTCTTAATACCTCGCCACCTTGTAAAACAAATAGCTACAACCAGCCTTAACTCAAACACAGTAGAAGGGAACAGCTCAGCAATTGGTAATGCATATGGAGAATTAGGCTCTTCCCTCAAAGCAGAAGATAAACTTAAGTTCAGTCAATACAAGGATATTAAGAAGAAGATCACGATAAAGGACATCCTTGAAGCCTTCCTCACCAAACATTACCTAATCAGACATATGTTCCTCAGGGGTCAAGAAGTTGGTAACAGGGTCCAATGCCTCGAGTCAGATCTAGTATTTGCAGTAGTTAATGAACTCACAAAGAAATCCATACCAACTCTAACGGTCCATGATTCATTCATAGTAAAAGCTGCTGACAAGGCCACACTAGATACCTTAATGACCACCACAGGTTTCCCAGATCAAGACCTAGTTAAAGGACTAATCTAAAGCTGATACCCAAGATCCTCTGGCAGTAGTCCCTCGGAATACCCACACGGTAGGCAGTACTTATAACTAATTTATCCTCAGTATCCTCAGGGATTCACCGAAGACAGGTCCTTTGGTTATAGCAGTAGTTGATTGATAAAAGGAGTTCTTTAAGGCTCCACTGAGAACACGGGAGGGTTACTATACAACTATCTTCTCATATCTTATCTCCCAAATACCCAGTGGATCCTTAAGGACCCTTATACTATTACTCCTCTTAATCTACCCTCTCTCTCCACCAGCAGAAGACTTCTCTGGTATCTGCAAGTATCCCTAGGGATACGTGGGGTAAACTGCTAACTTTTATCTCAAGAACACACAGTTAGACCCTGCTATATAAGGTACCCACTTTAATTAGCCACACCCCCAATGTTCTGGTATTTACCTCAACTGACACAAAAAAGGTTAATCAGGAAATAATTAACATCAAAAGTGCCCATACGAGGCCCATACAAGCTCCCTGAGGAACACTAAAATACCAACCTAAGCCTGTGTATTGGTGATATAAATTAACCCCTTAGGGTGCTTGTAGGCCCTCATATGGTCCATCAGAATCTCTAGGTTTATCAATAGCTTAGGTCATGTAGTTATCACTGGATAATGTGGTCGTGGGAGGCTATGGGATTAGCCTGTAAACCACTGGTGTGAACCAAAAGGATCCTCTTGACTAGGCTAAAACTCATTGATATGGTTGTAATAGCTTGTATTCAGGGGCTTCTAGCTCTTCCGTTGGGCAATGACCTTTAGTTTAGTCCACTCCTGGTGCGCCAAATTTAGACATTACTAATACTAGGAATGTCACACAACTGCACTTATCGTGCACACCAAAGCCCTTCTATGTGGGCCTTTCCAGCATTTACCGTGTTTCACCTTTCGTGTCCCATGGTCAATGCATTGCTAAGGTGCACTCAATGCTTACATACATTTCCAACGATTATTTAACCTCACGAAACGGCATTTATTACTTCCAGCGGCGTGTTCCAAAGGATGTCAGAACCCATTACAAGTCACACGCCATCACTTGCAGCTTAAAAACGAGGTCACGAAAGATGGCATTAAGGGCTGCTTCTGCTTTGTCATTGCAATTAGATGAATACTGGATGAATTTGCGGGTTAGCCAGTTGACCTCGATCCATTGCAAGATTCTTAAGCAAACCCCTGACCAATCATTAAGTGGCCTCACCTTATTAGATGCCAAAGGTTTATACCGTAAACTTAAAGGCAAGGGTAAGCCTGACTCCTTTATTGCGGCCACGGAGCGAAACTGTGAGTACGTGATTCAGGCACTAGGCAACAAAGACTTAATGGCGTATCAGCTAGCTGATGGTGGAGTATTTCGTGACTGGCTCATTGAAAAAGGTTTGGCCTCAAGTTCAGTTAAGCGTATTTTCTCTACCATACGAGCCATTTTTAACTTGGCTATAGCAGAGCACGGCTTAGACATGACCAGCCCGTTTGCCAATGTATACTTTCCTGAATTTGACGATGTTAAAGAGCGGCAGTCAGCTACAGGGCTAGACATTACTTTAATTCAAAGTAGCTGCAGAGAACTCAATGACGAAATGAGATGGCTACTTGCCCTAATAAGCGATACTGGAATGAGATTAGCGGAGGCAGCAGGTTTAGCTTTGGATGACATGGTTTTAGATTCAAAGATTCCACACATTAACTTGAAGCCTAATGATTGTCGGCGACTAAAGACAAAGCAGAGTGTAAGGAAGATTCCGCTTGTCGGTGCAGCTTTGTGGGCAGCTCAGCAGATTAAGGCTGAATTTGATGGTGTGTATGCTTTTCCTAGGTATACAAAAGGCGGCAGGTGCAATGCGAATAGTGCTTCAGCTGGACTGAACAAGTGGCTCAAGCAGTGTGCTTCTGAATCAATAACTGTGCATTCATACCGCCACGGTTTTCGTGATCGACTAAGGGCAGTCCAATGTCCTTCTGATATTGTTGATGCTCTTGGTGGTTGGTCTACGAGCAGCGTAGGTGAAAGTTACGGGCTAGGCTATAAGCTTGATGTGCTAAATGAGTGGATGAACAAACTAGTTCTTAACACAAAAGGGTAGTGCACCTTAGCAATGCATTGACCATGGGACACGAAAGGTGAAACACGGTAAATGCTGGAAAGGCCCACATAGAAGGGCTTTGGTGTGCACGATAAGTGCAGTTGTGTGACATTCCTAGTATTAGTAATGTCTAAATTTGGCGCACCAGGAGCGCAACTGAGATAACTCATTGCCTCTACCCTGCACCAAAAGCTCCCTGTGTAGGCGTTTTCAACCATACAATAGGCATTTCAGCTGGTCAACAAGGCATTAAATGTATGTAAGTCCTGAGTGCAGTTTCTGAGACCGCCATATCTGCCCCAACCATTCATACAGTTCACGTTTAACACACACTTAAATACCATTTGCAGCATCCAACCTAAGCCTGTTAAAACGCCCTGTGGGGTCGCTATGAATGATCTATATCACGGCATAAAAGGAAGTCAAACTTAGCACTGAAGATGCATACACGGGGCGAGGGCCACCACCCCCCTATGGGGTTATTATATACCTGCTGTTACACGGAAAAGCCTTTTGAAGCTGTAAACCACTTGTGATAAGTGTACGTGTCTTGGTTTCGTATATGGCTGGAGTTGAGGTGTTGGTTGTGTGGGAATACATGCTGGCACTGAAGGTACTCACGTTAGGTATAAACATTCAAATGCCCTTGATAAGGCTTGACTTATTTACATCTCTGGATATAACTGAAAGTACCGTGTCATCTATTCTGACGGCACAAATACCTTCACAAAAGGACTACAATTATGACCTCAAACATCAATCAATTATTATCTTTAACTGGCTTTGAATTGTCTAAACTAGGTGATCAGTTTGAAGTGAAGTATGGCTACGAATCTGACACTAGCAACACAGGAGATGTCTCAAAACTCTTGGCTATGAATGCACAATCACCCAGCAATGCAGGTGTAGCACTTGAGATGGAGGCACTGGGTCAGAATTGGATGTAATCTAACAGCTAGTGTGTCCAAGGTAACTATAAGGGTGCCAGGAGACCCCTAAAAATAAGGTTTTTAGAGACCCCATAACGAAATCACTTACTTACACTGGCTTAAGCTCTCAACCATGCCTTGGATCAATTGCTGATAATGGCTATTTCCCACCGGCAAGCTGGCGCCCAAAGGGTCCATAACACCGATGGCAGAAACTGTAGTTCCTTCAAAAACATTTTCAACTAATCCCGGATTATATTGAGGCTCAGTAAATACGCAAGTTACGCGTATTTCCTTTACAGTATCTCGAATCTCCTTAATACGGGCTGGGCTTGGATCTTCGGCGTCGCCGAGTGCGATAGATCCTGCTGCTGAAATACCAAAGCGTTTTTCAAAATACTGATAAGCATCATGAAAAACGATAAATTTCAGCCCTTCGATACTGTTGATTTTTTTACGTGTGGTAACAATAAGAGTGTTCAACTCTGCGATTGCTTGCTTGGCGTTATAATCATAAACCTTAGCATTTTTTGGGTCGTGTTTTGATAGAACCTGGTTAATTTCGTTAATCCAAATTTTCGCATTTTCCGGATCAAGCCACGCGTGTGGATCTACACCATCATGATTATGGTGCTCATCTGCATCTGTACCTGCATCAGATTCTTGTGCTAATGGTTCAATATCTCGGTGGTCCGCGGTTTGGAAGAAGTGCTCACCAGCTTCAAACTCACTAGGTGCATGTTCAGCAAAAACGGTATAAACACCCTCTTTATTAATAACAATGCGAAATTCAGTTAGGTTTTTATCAGTGTCAAAAACCAATTGGTATGCATTACTGTCGTTGGCGGTCAGCGTATCCCCATGAAATTGCTCAATCGCTCGCGATTCAATCAGTACTTCCGCTGTTTTCTCGCTATGTTCAATGGCCGCTTCTCCATCTAAGTTACTGGCAAGAATAACTAATTTCATTTTTGGGTCAGCATAATTCCCATCAACTTTTGCAAAAGTCCAAACGTACTCGCCAGCGGCAAGCTTAAACGCACCCGCCCATTCAAAGGCATGGGCATCATCATGCCCTTCCTCTTCGCCATCATCATGTGACTCAAAGGTGACACCCTCCCTAAATGGGTAGGTGGTAGTTCCAGAAACCTCTAATACTTCAATTTTCTGGGCTGATTCAGCCAGATTTTCTAAGGACTTTTCCAACCAAGGTGTAAGCCCCTCACCCACCCAAAAAACAACTTCTGCATCAGCTAATGCTTTTGCTTCTGAGGGACGGAGTGTGTACTGATGTGGGGAAGCTCCAGCAGGGATTAGCAGGTTAGGTTGTCCGACGCCTTCCATCACCTGACTAACTAAAGAGTGTATAGGGGCAATATCGACCGCGACAGAAGGTGTTTTAGCATAAGAATTAAGGGGTAAACTCAGCGTTAAAACTGCTGAGACGATTAAAGCATGGCGCATTAGGAACTCCTATAAATTACTGTAAACAAGAAATATTTAAATAGTAAAAATCAGAGTTATGTTATAACATAACATTACAGATTTGGTAAATAAAAATTATTTTATTGTTACCCCATAGTTATTCTTTAAGAGAGTAGGTTAGGCATATATGTTAATCGAATGCGACAACTTGTCGATTTATCTTGGGCAACGCAAAGTTCTCAGCAATATCAATTTGTCGGTTGAGTCGCAAGAGATTTTGACGATTCTCGGTCCTAATGGTTCAGGTAAAACCACCTTATTCAAAACCTTGATTGGCGCACTACAGCCCAGCTCAGGTGTATTGAAAAAAAAACCAGGTTTAAAGATTGGCTATGTACCACAACGATTGCATATTGATGAAACATTACCAATGACAGTCAAGCGCTTTATGAATCTGCCAGGTGGACATTCGCAGAGCACGGTTGCTAGCGCTTTGAGCCACGCGGGTGTACCTGAGCTTGATAAACAACAAATCATGGGATTGTCTGGTGGACAATTTCAGCGAGTACTGCTGGCCCGAGCGCTACTAGGTGCACCAGACTTATTGTTACTTGATGAAGCCACCCAGGGTCTAGACCATCGAGGAACGGCCGAATTTTATCGACAAATTGCCAATGTGAGAGCACATCTTAAGTGTGCCATTGTGATGATCAGCCACGAGCTGCACGTAGTTATGCGCCAAACTGACCGGGTAATTTGCCTCAATGGTCATATTTGTTGTCAAGGAAAGCCTGAAACAGTACGCGGCTCTCCAGAGTACCATGCTCTTTTTGGTCTCGATAGCGAAAGTGAAGCCGCATTGTATCTTCACCAAGGCCATCGTTCCCATACACAGACTGAGCGAGTGTCCGATGTTTGATGATTTTTTAGTTCGAGCCATGCTAGCAGGTATTGGGGTTGCCCTGGCAGCAGCACCCTTAGGTTGTTTCGTAATTTGGCGACGCATGGCTTATTTTGGCGATGCAACTGCTCATTCTGCTGTGCTTGGTATCGCACTTTCTCTGACATTATCAGCACCACTATTTTTGGGCGTTCTCGTCGTTTGTTTGTTAATGGCTATCATGGTGTCAAGCTTAACCGGGCGAGGGTTTGCCATGGATACTCTGCTTGGTGTTGCCTCTCACTCATCATTAGCCATCGGTTTAGTCGCAGTTTCTTTTTTAACTGGGGTCCGTATTGACCTAATGGCCTATTTATTTGGTGATATTTTAGCTGTCGGACCTAAAGATCTTATACTGATTTGGGGAGGAGCATTGATTGTTTTAGGCCTCATTACCTGGCGATGGTCTGGTCTTCTATTGTCGACACTTAACTCTGACTTAGCCCTTTCTTGCGGCTTTAATCCTAAACAGGAGCAACTAATATTAACTATTTCCTTGGCGATTGTGGTGGCTGTTGCCATTAAGGTAGTGGGGGTTTTACTGATTGCAGCCATGTTGATTGTGCCGGCTGCAAGTGCTCGCACGTTTAGTAGCACTCCAGAAATGATGGCTATGATCGCAGCCTTCTTAGGCACTTTTTGCAGTGTCTCTGGCTTACAAATTTCTTATTTAATGGATACCCCTACTGGCCCAACAATCGTTTGTGTAGGTGCATTTTTGTTTATTTTGACTAACTTTGTATTTAGAATTCGTCGTTAAAAACCATAGAAAATTAGCATTCGACTAAGAAAGAAGGCTAGCCGATGGCAGCTCCATTGGGTCTTAGCATGGTGATTCGTTATTTTGGTGAGAAATAAGAAAAGTGGTGCTGGGGTAGCCCCATGGTAGCCCCATAAAAACTGTACAAAACAAACAAATTTAATTTCATTATAAGTTATTGTTTTATAGGTGGATTATGGTGCCCGGAGACAGTGAGATTTCAAAGTCACTTCCTTACACCAGAACCATATCACCTGAATTGTAGGCCGCTTAGACCATACAATAGGCTTTCCAGCTGGTCAACAAGGCATTAAATGTATGTAAGTCTTGAGTGCACTTTTGGAACTCTCCATTTGAGGCCAAACACCTACAATATTCACGTAAAACTACCACCTAAACCACCACTGAAGGATCCCATATAAGGCTCTTAGCAGAGCCTGTGAGTGCAATCTAAATGACCAATGCGACCATTCAAAAGTTTAGTCATCTCACGCTGAATAGCATCTCAGGTAGCCACAGGCATACTTTAGGGGGAGGCAGGGGCCATAGGGGGTACGTACGTTATATTTATGTGGAGTTACACAGATTAGGTGCTCCAGCTGTAAACCACATTTAGCATATTTCAGTTTAGGTGAGTTTTTTAATTATCATGGAGGATACTCCTGTCTAATGGGTGTTTAGACACTAGATGATGAGATTAATGACACTCCCCTTCGTATGTATTCACTATGCCATTGCTAAAATTTGCTACCAAAAGTATGGATTGATTTGATTTATTAAACTTCATTAAAACTCTTGCAGTATGACTATCAATGGTATTACCAATTACATGCTTCTCTGTTTCTACTATAGTGTCCCCATCCTTAGAAGAGGAGGCTGAATGGATACTTATATTAAACTCTGTAACCTCGGAACCCCGTTTCACTATTAGCAAAGTTTCTAAGCTATTTTCACTAATTGTATCATCTATAATGTTGGCTCCATTATCCAAAAAAGAATAGGTTCCAACACAGGTGAGCTTAATATCCTCAGAAGCGAGTGATGAGGCAGCACCGAGGATTGTAAACAAAGAAATTATGATTTTTAATAAAGCTTTAGGGGATTTCATATTAACCTTTGTATTGTTTGTAGTTGGGGTGATTGCTCCTAAAATTTAGCATTTTCTTTTGTTAGATGATTTTTTGATCTCTGACTTTATTAATTCTTCCACAACAACTGTAGTAACGATTGCGGCCACACTATCTCTGCCTCCAGAGATAAAAAATCTGATCATGGGGTACAAAATAAAACATGGGGCAAAGAAAATTATCAAAGCAACACCAAACATAATTTCGTGAGCTATTACAAGATATAAACCAAGAGGAATGAACGAAAAACCACATAGCAAAATAAAAGAAGTTTTAACTCTTTGGATTTCTTGTTGTCCATTTAGCGTAGTGACAGTTTCAAATATCATGCAATACCTTTTGACATAAATCAAACTATGATACTAAGTTAGTTGTTTTTATAATGAATGTAAATCATTCCATTTGCGTAAAATAAGTTGCCGCATAAATCTGGTTTTTCTGTTTGTTGGAACTAGTCTTCAAAAAACATAAACCAATGGTTTCGGCCTTTGCTCCCTTACTATCACCTTGATAATTTCTTTCTGCTCTCACAACACTTTTCTCTTAAGGTATCCATCATAGCGATCTGTCGGTAGATCGGTGCTCATCAAAACCCTTCAGAGCAAATATAGGTGGAGGTATAATGGGTTTTTATGGGTTACTTATGATTTTAACAAGGATATGCCATCTCACACTATATCTGGTAATGTTGCAGTATGAAAATTCAGATAATCAAATACTGCTTGACCTTTATCCTTCTTCTTGGACATGCTGGAGAAATCTTTGCACAGGGTGAGTGGTTTCAAACAGAAAAACCAAATTGTCTCGTGTGGAATCCCAACCCAAATGTGGGGGAAACTGTTACTTGGTCTGGCGATTGTTTAAATGGGAAAGCGCACGGAATAGGCATAACAGTTTGGAGAAATAAAAAATCTGGAAAATGGGTTGAGAGACCTATTGTTGGAAATACACTTAACGGACGTATGTCAGGAGAGGTTACAGTATTCTATGAAAATGGAGATAAGTACTTCGGTATGCTCCATTCAAATGGTAACAGGAATGGACAAGGTACATATACCCATTCAGATGGCTCAGTGCTGGAAGGCATATGGAAGGATGGTAAATTCCAATATGCAAAGACACCTACTAAACCAGTACCTGTTGTTAAAACACCTATAAAACCAGTACCTGTTGTGAAGACACCTACACAAGACGATCAAGTTATCCCTGCGTCCTCTGGATCTGGGTTTGCTGTGTCCTCCGATGGCTATGTAATAACTAATAGCCATGTCATAGATGGCTGTCAGGATGTTGTTATTCATACACCACAAAAAGACATTAAGATGAGGGTTATTTCCAATGACCCCAAGAATGACTTGGCCCTTTTAAAAGGAAACTTCAAACCCTCAGCAGTCTTCTCCCTTAGCTCTAAACGTCCAGAAATACTTCAAGACATTTATGTTGCAGGGTATCCATTCGGCTACAAAGTCAGTTCATCAGTTAAGGTGACCAAGGGTATCATCAGCTCTCTTACTGGTATTGGTAATGACTTCTCAAATATGCAAATAGATGCAGCCCTGCAAAGTGGAAATAGTGGTGGCCCAATCCTTGATGATATGGGGAATGTTGTCGGCGTAGCAGTGGCAAAACTGGATGCTATGCAGATGTTAAAGGAAACTGGAAGCATTCCAGAAAATACGAACTTTGGTATCAAAGCCAGTGTTGTTAAAAGCGTGTTAGATAGCAGCAGCGTTGATACTCCTTCTGCAAACACAAGTGCTATCAGCAAATCTCAGTTAGGTAAGATGATAACTGATGGCACCTATTACATTAGCTGTTGGATGACGTTGGCGCAGATTGAAAAAGTCAGAAGTAAGAAGGTGTTGTTTTCAGAGTTGGACTAGCCATGGTAAACACCCCTCATTAGGACGACAAAATGGAAAATGATGAGCTAGATAAGGTCATTAAAGCCGCTGAGCAAGGTGACGCTATAGGTCAATATAACCTAGGAACCATGTACGATTATGGTGATGATGTGGAACAGAGTGATGAGGCAGCCGAAAAGTGGTACACCTTAGCAGCCGATCAAGGAAATGCTGATGCTCAATATAGCCTAGGGGTAATGCATGATGAAGAACAAGGAGTCTTAAAAAATAATAAAACAGCTTTCAAGTGGTATACCTTAGCTGCTAACCAAGGACATTGTGATGCTCAATTTAATTTGGCGATAATGTACTTTCAGGGGGATGATGTTTTAGAAGACCATAAAACAGCAGCCAAGTGGTTCACCTTAGCTGCTGAGCAGGGCGAAGCTAAGGCACAATATAATCTGGGACTGATGTACCATGAGGGCAAAGTTTTTCCAAAGGATGGCACGACTGCAATAAAGTGGTTCACCTTAGCTGCTGATCAGGGTGATGCCAATGCTCAATTTTGGCTGGGAAATATTTATGCTAATGGTATAAGTGTCCCAAAGAACGTCAATACCGCATTGGCGTGGTTCACCTTAGCTGCTGAACAGGGTGATGCTGATTCACAATATAATCTGGGACAGATTTACCGTGAGGGCAGAGTTCTTCCACAGAACAAAAAGACCGCACTAAGCTGGTTCGCACGAAGCTGGTACACAAAAGCTGCCGAGCAGGGGCATTCTAAAGCTCAATATAATCTGGCAACAATGTACTCCCAGGGCGACGGTGTTCCAGTATGTGATAAGACCGCAGCAAAGTGGTATGCCTTAGCTGCTGAGCAAAGTGACGATGGTCCACAATATTAATTGTGGACATATATGCTAACGGGTTCAAAAAAGGTAAGGCACTGGAGCCCTCGGTCATCATTGCTTACGATGTATCACGAGAAAATTATCTGCATTAGGCATCCAAGATTTTCAAGGAATTTAGTAATCTAAAGAGCATATTTATATGGCCGTAATTAAGAGCCTAATAATTAAAGTATTTATGATGGCAAGCCTTGATATTATAGCGACAACATTATTTATGTCGCATAAATACAAGGAAGGGTTTTGGTGGTTAGGCGCCCCATTCTATGCAACCAATGGGGTCGTGCCAATGATATTGTTTATTGGCAGTTTCTCAACATCAGTAATGCTATTTATGGCTATCTGGAAAATGATAATTGCTGTAGTCCATGTCAAAGACTATAGGTTTTTAACAGTTGTCATCCAAGCTGCAGTGACACTAGTACTCTGTTATTTTGCAGTAATACTCAATTTAACTATTGCCAACTTTTTAGCAACTGCTTTTGGTTTTGGCCCGTTTGGCGGTCAGCGAGGGGGTTAGTCCCCTGCTTACTGTTAGACTTAACCAAATATATATTTTATCTCTATGTGAAATTCTCTTGTGTGTCTGTGCGTGACATATTACTCATCAGTAACCATGGGCACTGACTGAAAATCTAATAGTTCATAGGCCTTTGCCATAATTACCTCTAGCGCATCACGATGTTGCTTTTTAACTTTAAACGAATCATGGATCGGCAGCACAGCAATATTTTTCTCATTACACAGTTCAATAACCTTGAGGCATATGCGGCTTTCTTGGTAGGTGATGGTCTTATGGGCTTCTTCATTTCTATAAGCACCAATGTGATTGTGCACTTGCCATATCTCTTCAAGCATATTACTTAGATTCAAGCCCCTAGTCTTGAGATCGTTATCTCCTCTAACAGTGGCAATTGGGTTGGTGACCGTAAAGGAGCGAGTGAGCAAAGCCTTATATATACTTCGGTGCTTTAGATCAGCATTAGGTGGCACATAAGGATCTCCACTGATGTAATTCCACGCATTTAAGCCATTCATACTATATGCCACATGAACTTGAGAGGACTGATAATCCAGCTCAACAGTAGGCTCTCCATCAAAGGTGATTAGCTTTCGGTACTTACTAGGACAGCCTGAGTACCCATGATAGAAGCGTCCACTTTGGCCTAACTCTTTTGAATAGATTCTGCGTATAGGTGCACCTGAAACATATGCATTGCCGTAACAATCCGCATACTCAAGGTAGGTGTCCAAAGGAAGATCAATATCAGTAACAGCAATTAATCTGTTCTGCTTAATAAGTATGGATTCAGATTCATCATCATTCACCTCAGTCACATCACCCTCTTCTGACTTGATGCACACGAGAGGCATATTGGCTGCTTCAGCTGAGCTATTGGTAATTGCCTTGTATTGCACCAGCATATCTAACAGCTTAGTCATTGGCGCAATGGCTGTGGGGTTTCCATGTTGTTTAGTGGGGTTCTTTTTACCCAAGTGTATACGCACATATTCAAGCTTTTCTAGGGCCTCAAGTACTCGTTTAGCACTGTCACGAGACATACTGCATTTATAGTATTCGTGTGTGTGCTTGAATGTTCGTGCTTCATTACGGATGGTTATCCCAATGAACTCAACAGAGCCACGGGTGCCGTTTTTGTGAGGGGTGGCGTTAGTAATCTTACTAAAGGAAATACCAATGTGATAAAGCAAATAGTCTATGAAGTAATCTACTTTTGGTTTAGCAGAAGCTGTCCTCATGTTTTTAAGTAGCTTGGGATTAGTTGACTCAGCCTTTAGGATCTCAATAAGATTTGATCTTGCAGCAAGAAGAGGATCAGTTACTGGTATGTTTAATTCAGAGCAAAACCATGTGTTGTATTCACTAGGAAGGGTAACCTCCATGCCAACCTGTTTGCAGTCATCTAAGAACTTCTGGGTCTTTGTGCCTATCTTATATGGCACTGTCTTGGTTACTTTTGAACTGTCTTTATTCAATTGCATATCCCTAGTTAATCGCCTAACACCTAATTGCTATAGCTTATTAACAAATAATTAGATGACATATTTAAACTTACTGTACTAGAGGAATAGCACTGAAATGCTATACCTTAAGGTACTTATTATAGTTTATTTATACCTTTAGTTTTACTAACTTATTACTCCTATAGTTACTTAAAAGCCTCCACTCATCCCTGTTATAATAGGGACAGAAAACATGGTAATCCAAAATATGGTCAATCAGTTTTGTAGGAGTAGATTGTTAAATGACGTGGCTAGACGAGATTAACCAACAGAAAATGGATAGCCAAGAATTGCCTCTTGTGAGCCTTCTAACTAACTCAATGTATTACCCAGCTTGCAGGTTTGATGGTGATCCCATTAAGTTTCTTGGAAGCTCAGTAAACAGCTTCATTTATGCTGATTATGGAGTCACTCAGGATAAGTTAGCCATTTCAATAGCTGAAGGATTCAAAGGCTATGATGTTTTTTGTGAGAGAGAAGTAAGAGAGTCTGAATTAAAAGTACCAATGGAAGTTACTATTCCCTCACTTATAGACTGCCAAAGAGAGGGCATTGAAAGTAAGCAGTGGTGGATTCAAAAGCCATTCGCACATTGGTGTGTTTTCCAGCGCAAGGGAGATTATGGGAAAGAGCATGGCCCCTCTCGTTTTAGCCTATTTTACATTTGCGCCGATGGTGCGGCCACCTATCAGGCATTGTATGTGAGTCACAATCTAGCTCCAAAAATTCTTTCAATCATTCAACCCGGACATGGTTTCGGAGGAAACTGGGATAATTATTTTCACCAAAAATCTGTATTTTATAAAGTCGTAATGGACGATAAAAATGTTAAACCAGAAATGGTTTTACTCGGAGAGTGGGGGTCATGGGGGTATCGGAGAACCTCATGGGGGCCAAATTATCAAACATTTTTAAATATATTTTCAAACACACATTTATCTATAATACTTTTGAAATACAATAAAACTGAACGATTTTGGGGAAAATTCACTGACTACTTTTATGAAATGATTGTCTACTCTGAATCCGAGCACGAAGCTTGAAAAAAATAAGGCAAATGCACAATCTCATTAGTCCCCATATAAACAAAGAAGTCTATGAACTATTAGACTTTCCCTCAGTGAACATGATGATTGATGGTGATGTATCTCTCAGTATAACTTTGAATCCAGCTCTGAAAACAAAACCTTTTTACTTCTAACTTTTATAATCTGAACCTTAGTCGCTGTCTTTCCAAGTCAAGAAATCTCCTGCGATATCTTCTTGAATAAAGCCACCTCTATTAGTCTGTATTCGTAAATTTCCTTCTTTAAATAAATCAATATTGTCCCAAGAAGGAATGCCCCAATATTTATGAGCACGGGCTATCACAAGAAATATTTCTTTATCTAAAGCCATTGGTATTAGAACTTCTCGCAAATGTTTTTGAGCCCACCAAACGCTTGGCAAACATGATGCTGTTCTCCAGTTAACATCGCTCATGTTTTCTGAAGCATAGGGGCATATATTGAATACAGATATTTTATCTGAATTTTCAAATTTGCCTAAACGCCCAAACTTTTTTTGTTCATACCAGTCATTCCAAGCCTTGATATCAGTAGGCAAAGAGGCACTACCAGAAAGCTGCTTTAGCATTTTAGCTTTGTTGTTGACGTCATCAATATTAGACAGTGGGTTTGCATAGCAAATGACAATCTCCGCACTTTTTAAATTTCCATCCCAAGGGCTTGGTATCCTACCCTTAAAATCAAAGCTTAATTTGGCCCCTTTTTCTTCGGCCATCTTGGCTTTTAAAAAAGGCAAATCCTCTTTATGAACATATTGCTCAGAATCACTGCCTTCCATGTTTTTTAGATTTTTAAATTGCCAATAATCAAATATATTTGCGTAGTCGTTAATTCTCATTTGATCCTAAATATCCATTGAAAAGTTCATTGAGGCAGCCAACTATTCCTCACTCCAAGGAGCGCAATATGGTTTTCCAAACTCTCTATCACTGTTGAATCTGCTTGAACAAAGTCTGACCTTACCTGTTTCGGTATCCAGAATCCAAATACTGCCATACTCCTGCGTATGATATTGCATCATTGCATACTGACCACTACCACCAAACACATCAGAATGACTTTGAATTGAGATAAGACCTGTGACCAAGGTGACTGTTAAAAGAAGGGTGCTTTTTGTAACTATATTCATGATATGACTTCATGTAAGTGACTGTTGCTATAAACACTACACCAGCATACTCACAAAGTCTCTAGTCTAGATTCCTAATATACCCCCAACAAACCCCAATCTGCCTACCTAACCTGATGAACCTAAAATGCAAATACCTTTAGTGTAAGCACTTATCTACCTTTCTATTAAAGGTACTATTCAGTTAATTGAATAACACCTCTATACCCTTTACTTACAACATACCCACTTCAAATATCACACAGGTAATAGGGTACTAGTAACACTTAGCAATCTTCTATTACCTAACGTGAGTACCTTCAGTGCCAGCATGTATTCCCACACAACCAACACCTCAACTCCAGCCATATACGAAACCAAGACACGTACACTTATCACAAGTGGTTTACAGCTTCAAAAGGCTTTTCCGTGTAACAGCAGGTATATAATAACCCCATAGGGGGGTGGTGGCCCTCGCCCCGTGTATGCATCTTCAGTGCTAAGTTTGACTTCCTTTTATGCCGTGATATAGATCATTCATAGCGACCCCACAGGGCGTTTTAACAGGCTTAGGTTGGATGCTGCAAATGGTATTTAAGTGTGTGTTAAACGTGAACTGTATGAATGGTTGGGGCAGATATGGCGGTCTCAGAAACTGCACTCAGGACTTACATACATTTAATGCCTTGTTGACCAGCTGAAATGCCTATTGTATGGTTGAAAACGCCTACACAGGGAGCTTTTGGTGCAGGGTAGAGGCAATGAGTTATCTCAGTTGCGCTCCTGGCGCGCCATACAAATCAAACACTTACGGTACTTTATGCCTCAGAAGGTGCGATAAAGTTTGTATTTGGTCCCCTATTTGGTCCCCGTTTAAGTAGGTGAATTGAACTTACTAACATCTCTTCTGCAACCCCGCCTCCATTGACTCTTAGTATGTCACCCTAGGGTTTTTAGGCTGCCTTCCTATTGCAAATCAATTTGAGTCTGGACCGTGGTACGCTATCGCTGTCGACCTGTCTATGCATTTGGTTTTGTGAACTTTATTAACCTGCCAGATGGGCCATCTTCCAAAACCCAAATCGCGCCATCTTGGCCCATTTCAACTTCTCTTACTCTTTGAGACCAACTAAATCGTTCGGCTTCAAAAGGCTTTTCATTATTAAAACCTATTCGAACCAGCGCTTTGCTTTTCAATCCTCCAATGAAAGCATTTCCATTCCATTCGGAAAATTCTTGCCCTTCATAAAAAATCAATCCTGACGGAGCTACCGTAGGTACCCAATAAAGTTTTGGTGCCATGAATTCTGGTCTTGTTTTATGCATGGGAATTTCTGCTCCACTATAATGATTGCCTTCCGACACTATTGGCCATCCATAATTTTCACCCGCAACAATTAAATTAAATTCATCTCCATGCCTTGGACCCATTTCATGCGCCCATAGTTTACCATTTTTGGCAAATGCGATTCCAAGGGCATTCCTGTGACCCAACGACCAAAAGGTTTTTGCAAGGTCGCCTTTATCCTGAAATGGGTTGTCTCTAGGTATGGTGCCATCGTCGTTTAGGCGGATAATTTTCCCTAATGCCATATCCCATTTTTGTGCGGGGTTTTGTTCTTGCCGATCGCCAGAGGTAATGAAAATCTTGCCAACGTGTTGTGTTCCATCAAGACCAAATGCAATTCTGTGAGAAAAATGTCCGTTCCCCGATCGAGCGGGTGTTTGTTTCCAAATGGTTTCAATGTTTTTCAGATGTGGTTGATCTGATCTTCCCAATGTGCCTCTTAATACGGATGCATATCGTGTCTTTCCTGCATTGTCTGAATTGATGTACGAAATATAAACTAATTTATTTCGTGCATAATTTGGATGAACAACGACATCACCTAAACCGCCTTGGCCACCTGCAAAAACTTTTGGAACTCCAGATACTAAAGACTGTTCACCACTGGTATTTACGAGCCAAAGTTTTCCAGCTTTTGTAGTGACCAGTAGGTTTTCGCTGTCAATAAAAGACATTGCCCAAGGACTGTCAAATTCAGAAACAACTTTCCCTTCCAATGTGCTACCTGCACTTCCAGTAACAACATTATTTGCCCAAGCATTTGAAGCTAAGTTTATTAGCAATATTAGAATAACCGTACGCATTTAATACCTATCCCATACATCGAACTACTCCAACCTAACGCAAGACCAATGTTAGGTTTAAAAAGCGTAGCCTCTCCAAAGTGTAATTGTAATATATAGGTTTACTAATGTTGCAGCAAATTAAAGATATAACACTGGGATAGGCCTATACTAAGTTTTTAAAGGCTCTCTTAACTCACAAACCCAAAACTGAATACTCCATTTAGCCATAATTATTTACGTGTACCTAACCGTGTACCAAAAATGAAATCTGTCTATTTAAATTATAGGTACTAAAACTGCCAGTTAAAAAAACAACGCTTCAAATTATTAAAAACTCGATTTGCTATATAGCAAGCAAAAACTATTGAAAATTATATTACTTACTACCAAAAGCTAAGCAAACTTTTTGAGAGGTAAACATTAAAGCCTCTAAAAAGCTTTCAACATTCTCGTCAGTAAATCTCATTGTCAGTCCTGACAATGAGATTACACCAATAAGTTCACGATCACGTCCCAAAATAGGAACGGTAATGCCTGCAATATCAGGGTCACGCTCGCCATGACTAATATAGTATCCCTGATTCTGGATCATTTTAGACTGAGATGTTTTAGGATTTACAAAGGCTTCTAGAACCTTTCCAGAAGAACCCACATTAAGCGGAGTTATTTCTCCTTCATCAATATGATATCGCATCCGTCTTTTAGAATTCTCGCAATAAAGAACGACACCTGAATCTCCACGCAAGACGTGAAATGCAGCAGTTTCTTTTGTTTTTTCAACAAGTTCAATTAGAGCTGGGCGAATAAGATTTCCCAGTTGAAGATTATCTCGGTAAATTGAACTAAGACGCCAGAGTGATGATCCAAGATGAAAAACACCATCATAATCACGAGTAAGATAACCAAACTTTTCAAGTGACACACTGAGTCGTAATATCGTAGCTTTATCCAGGCCGGTTCTTTGCGCAAGCTGTTTAAGCGCCAGGCCGTTATCCCCCATATTAAATGCCTCAAGTAAACGCAGAGCTCGTTCCACCGACTCAACCCCACTTTTAATAGGCTTGGAACCTTCTGTCGATTTCGTCATTAGCATATCCTTGTTAAAGGCTCTTCATAGGGTGTCTGGGAAATTCAAATCATTGAAGAGCTACATTTATAATCTACTAAAATTCTAACATGATTTTAGAATGACGTAATACAAAATGAAACATAATTTCATTTTATCAAATTTAAACTTGACTTTTCACTGAAAATGCCTAAAATGAAATATTGTTTCATAGAGCGAAATACAGATTTGTTTCAGGTCATGGAGCAATTAAAATAAAATAAAGGGCTTACAAATGAAAAAATATTCAAAAATTATTTCCTTAACTCTAACCATGGGCTTAGGTATTGGTGTTGGCAATGTTGCCATTGCAGCAGGAGATAGTGTGACGTTTGCATCATGGGGTGGATCATTTCAGGATGCTATTCGTTCATCAATGTTAGCACCCGCAGCGAGCAAGCTGAATATAACGGTCAAGGAAGATACGACAAACGGCATTCAAGACGTGCGCGCACAGATCACAGCAGGTGCTGTTGCTTGGGATGTAACAGAGCAGGATTTGCCTTCGTGTGAAACGCTCAGCCGCGAGGGTAGTCTTGAGCCGATTGATTATTCGATTGTTGATACAACAGGTATCCCCAAAGAGCTAATCCACGAAAACTACATTGGATTTATCAACTTCACCAAGGTGATTGCCTATCGCAAGGATGCATTTGGCGACAATGGTCCGTCCAACTGGGCAGAGTTCTGGGATCTAGAAAAATTCCCAGGCAAGCGTGGCATGCACGGCAAGGTGAACTACAACCTTGAGGCAGCCCTTATGGCTGATGGTGTGCCGATGGCAAAAGTTTATGACACTCTGGCAACAGATAAAGGTATGGCACGCGCTTGGGCCAAGTTAGGAGAGATCGCACCTGAAGTCACTGTTTGGTATCGTGGTGGTTCGCAATCAGCACAATTATTGCGTGATGGTGAAGTGGACGTGATCCATATGGGCCATAACCGCGTGGAGAGTGTGATCAAATCTGGCATTGATGTCGCTTATGCATTCGATGGTGGCACGATGGACGTTGATTGCTTGTTAGTGCCTAAGGGCGCGCCAAATGTTGAGAATGCAATGCGCCTAATCAACGAATTGCTAAGTGCCGAAGCGCAGGCGCGGCTGGCAGTGACGATGCCGCTAGGCCCTGTGAATACGGGTGCGTTTGATACCGGTATTATTTCGGGCGAGCAGGCTTTGTTAGTCAACACCCACCCCAACAACTATGACAAGCAGCTTCTGGTTGATCCGAATTTTTACATCGGTCAGTTGGGTGAGCTAACGGAAGAGTTTGATACGCTGATCCAGCAGTAATCCAGCTATAGTAGTAATCCATTTTGGCGTAGTGCAATTTGTACTGCGCCAATTTTTTTGTCAGGTTTAGGAGCCCATATGTCGTCTACCGCCCAATCCCTTCCCATCGAAATATCCAGCCTTTGCAAGGCCTACGGACCAATCAAAGCGCTGGATGATGTGTCGCTAAATATTGCTGCTGGCGAGTTCCTGACCCTGCTGGGGCCATCAGGATCGGGCAAGACGACACTCTTGATGGCGCTAGCTGGTTTTGTGCGTCCTGACGGTGGCTCGATTCGGTTTGGTGATCAAGAAATGATTGCAACACCGCCGCACAAACGTGGCCTTGGTATGGTCTTTCAAAGCTATGCGTTGTTTCCATTCATGACGGTGGCGGAAAACGTGGCCTATCCATTGAAAATCCGTGGGGTTTCCAAAAGTGATCAAAAAACGCGCGTCGAACGTGTGCTGGATACTGTAGAACTTGGGGGCTATGGGGATCGGCGTATCACCCAACTCTCTGGTGGTCAAAGGCAGCGTGTGGCGCTTGCCCGGGCGATGGTGTTCGAGCCACGGATTATCCTCATGGACGAGCCCCTATCGGCACTTGACAAAAAGCTGCGCGAACATATGCAGATTGAATTAAAGGCGCTTCATCAAAAATTAGATGCAACTGTTGTATACGTAACCCATGATCAGCGCGAAGCCCTGACGATGTCAGACCGGATTGCGGTGGTCAATCATGGGCGCATCGAGCAGATCGATACCCCTCAGCGGCTATATCGTCAGCCTCATAGTTTCTTTGTGGCGGACTTTATTGGGGAATCAATTTCCTTGCCGGTGACAGTAGCCAACGATACGGCGCAACTTGGTGGGCGCGTGCTGAAATCTGATTTAGCCATTGCCCCGGGTAGTGGAGGGCATCGCTTAGTAATTCGGCCTGAATTGCTGGAAGTCATGTCAGGCCCTGTGCCTGAAGATGCTAATGACTTTTCTGGCCGGGTCAACGATATCATTTATCAAGGTGACAGCGTGCTGGTTATCGTTGAACACGACAGTGTGGGCATGATTAATGTGCGCGTACCTGCTAACCGTGCTGGCCAGACTGGGCTCCCTTCCAAGGGAGAGAAAATTGGTCTGGCCCTGCACCCAGAAGATACGATCATCGTACCGGAACATGTGTCATGAATATCTCTGAGGGCAATGCGGGAGCTAAAACATTTCACAACGCTAGCATACTCAAAGCTGAAGACCGCCGCGAACGCTTGACGTTTTTGGGGCTTTCGATGCCTGCAGTTCTTGCTATTTTAATTGTCGTATTTCTGCCGATTTTCTGGCTGTCTTCGCTCTCATTTTATAATGCAGCGGGCGAGTTGAGCACAGAAAATTATGCTCGTATTTTTGAAAGCGCTTTGTATCGTCGAACCTTTGTTGTCACCTTTCAGATCAGCATTGCTGTGACGGTCATTTGTATTCTTCTTGGTTATCCGCTGTGTTACTTGTTGACCAAGGTGAAAGACAGAACGGCTGCCATTTTGATGATTTTCGTGTTGGTTCCGTTTTGGACGTCGGTTCTGGTGCGCACCTACGCCTGGCTAGTTCTGTTGCAGCGTAATGGCATCATTAATTCGTCGCTCATGTCGCTTGGTATAATTGAGGAGCCGCTGCAACTCGCTCACAACCTTACGGGATCAATCATTGGCATGGTACATATTATGCTGCCGTTTCTGATTTTGCCTCTCTATGCCACCATGCGCAATATTGACACTGACTTAGTTAGGGCTGCTGTGGGGCTTGGCTCCAGCCCACGTGGGGCATTCTGGCGGGTGTTTTTCCCGATGTCCCTACCGGGCCTTTTCGCAGGCATCGTGCTGGTCTTCATCTTGTCACTTGGGTTTTTCGTTACACCCGCTTTACTGGGTGGTGGCCGGGTACAAATGTTGGCGCAGCGCATAGAAAGTACCATAACAATTTATTCCAATTGGGGTGCAGCATCAGCTTTGGGTGTTGTCCTACTGCTGTTGGCACTGGTGATGATCTGGCTGATGAACCGTGTCTTTGGCCTCGACAAACTATTCATGCGCTGAGGATATGGAAATGGAACAAGTTGGACAACGAAAAATAGATGGGTTGTGGCTAACAGTGGTTGGCATCGCAGTGCTTTTCTTTCTGATCCTACCTACGCTTATTGTGATCCCAATGTCGTTTTCGGGGGCCTCATTTTTGGAATTCCCGCCAACGTCATTCTCGTTTCGCTGGTACGCAGCCTATTTCACATCTCCAGAATGGATGAGCGCCACCAAGACGTCACTCATTGCGGCAGTGATGACCACGGCGATTGCGACACCTTTAGGCTCACTTTGTGCTTATGGCCTACATTGTTCTGCCCCACGGATCCGTAATATTGCACAGATCCTTGTGATCATGCCCATTGTCGTACCGGTGATCCTGATTGCTGTAGGTGTATTTAGCCTTTATGCCAAGCTGGGACTCAATTATACGCTTACCGGAATTGTGATCGCCCATACGGCGCTGGCGTTGCCTTTTGTGATTGTGACCGTGATGTCGGGTTTACAGAACTATGATTTCGATCAGGAACTGGCTGCACGCAGTCTAGGTGCTTCCAGAGCATACGCCTTGTGGACAATCACTGTACCGCAAGTCAAATTTTCGATTCAGACAGGGGCCTTTTTGGCCTTCATCACCTCGTTGGACGAGGTTGTGATTTCGATGCTGGTCTCGGGTGGGGACAACGCTACGATTACCCGCCGCATGTTTAACTCATTGCGTGATCAGCTTGATCCAACAATTGCTGCAATATCAACTTGCTTAATTTTTGTCTCTATCAGCGCTTTAGTTATGATTTCTATTTTTAATAGAAATCAAAAAAATAAGGAACAATTATGATTTCCCAAAAGTTATCAAGAATATTTTTTCCAGCTATTCACTATTGGGTTGAAATTTAATGACTAAGCTTATGAGTGAATCTACAACCGCTAGCACCACATATGCTGGATTTTCTGAAACCAATATAGAAGAAGTTTCTCAAGGCAGTATTGTTGTTTTTGGTGTACCTGCTGATTCCACTTTACCTCGACGAAGTGGCTGTTCAAATGGCCCTAAGGCTCTACGACGCGCAACAATGGGCGCTTTGGGTTGTTATTTTAACTCGCCATCCAAAACAGTTGTCTCACTTGATTCAGGAAAGGCTACCCGCTTTAGAAGTGAAGTCATTGGCATTGATTTAGGCGACCTTGCTGACTGTACTGAAGTCACAATAGACACTTTAAAACAAGTTGAACAGGTCACTGCGGGGGTGCATGAGCAGGGTGGATTGCCCGTTCTTTTGGGAGGGGACGGACGAATTCTAGAGGGATTGATTGCTGGACTGCAAAGCTCCTCTAGTGAATTTGGGCTGCTCGTTATATCAAACCGATTGGATATACCAAGAGTCAATGGTTTGGCCTCTAAAGCGCTGTCATCACTTATGACAGTTAGGACTAAACCTGAAAATTATCCTCTGCTTGTTATCGGTGCTAATGGCATTCAGCCGTATGAAAACTGGAAAGGAATAGAAGACATTCAGGGCAATGTAATTTCTGCTGAAGTTATTCATGAGCAAGGTGTAGAGGTTGCTGTAAATGCGATCCAACAATTTGGCCTCCAAAACAAACAAATCTTATGCGTCATAGATGCTGGAGTTTTAGATACTGGCTATGCAGCCGGGACGCCAGGGCTTAATGTAGGTGGCTTAACGCCATTGCAGCTCACAGATATTCTTTCTAAAGCTAATGTAGCGTCACAGTTAGTAGGCATTGGTGTAACCGATGTGGCCCCTTTACTTGATGCTCGAGGTCATTCTCAATATGCCACTGCGCAGGCGCTTCTAGCAATACTTGGTGATCGGCTGTTTGAGGAAATGTCCTTATGAGTTCAGTAGATTTACCTGTTTCAATGTTGTCAGTGCCCTCTTTTTTTGGTGCTCCTATTGGTGATATTGAAGATCTTTCAGAAGGAAAAATAGCGGTTGCAGGACTCTTCTGTGATCATTTTTCGGCAGGGGAGCCAGGCGCCAGATATGCTGCTCGGCAATTAAGGTATGCCTCCTTACCCGTGCTAACCCACAGACCAAATATTGCTCCTGCTAATAATATTATTGATGTTGGCGAACTCAATATTTTTCCTATTGAACCTCAGAAAACCCTATCAATTCTTAAAGAACAAAGTTTTAGAATTCACCAAACAGGCGCTAAACTTCTGACATTGGGTGGAGACTATAGTCTTATTCCTGCCTTAGTTTCTGGCCAATTACAGGCAAGGCCAGATCGTGATTTAAAAATCATTCGAATTTCACGTAATTTGGATGCAGCAGAAATCCCAAATCCACAAAAAAAACCGCTGAGTCGTTCATGTGCAACACGACAACTTGGCGAACACTGTGGTGGCTCAAAATCAATTACGCTTTTAGGGGTAAGCGATTCAAACCCCCTAGAGGAATTTGAGTATTTAGCTGATAGTTTTGTTCGTTCAGCGCATCAACTGTCAACATCATTAAGCGGACTAACGGAACAACTATTAAATGGCTTGCCAGACAAAAATGTTAGTTTTTATCTTAGTGTAGATATCGATGTTCTCGCCTTGCCGTCCATTCGTTCTAACTCTGCATACACTGGAACTGGACTGACACCAAAGCAGTTAACTTCACTCATCCTTGAATTAGGAAAACTACCCATTATCGGTGCTGACGTGACTGGATATATTCCAGACCTAGATATCTCTGGCAGCTCTGCTAGTGTCACTGTTGCCGAGATTGTGAGAAGCGTCATTGAAACAATGTCTCAGGAGAGTGTCTTATGCCGTTGAGAAATGCTCCATTACCTCGTATGGCTGGCCATCTTTCCTTTATGAGATCAGTAAGAGCAAAGGTTGAAGACTTATCACCAGGAACATTAGCCATTATTGGTGTGCCGATGGAAGGCAGTAAAAACCTACAATCTGGCGCCCGTTTCTCTCCCTTATCGATTAGAGAAACGTCAGTTTATTTTGGTTGGTATGCTAACCCACAATTTAGTAATCCCATCAATATTGACGAGCAAGAGGTGTTTGATACGTCATCAATCAATGAGCGATTATTTGATCTTGGAGATATTCCAGTTTTAGGACAAACCAGGTCAAAAGCTGAAGAGCTTATTAACCATGCTATTGCACAAGTTTATAGTCGCAATGCCACGAGTATTGTTCTGGGTGGAGATAGTAGCATTATTGCCCCTGTTTCCAGAGCCATTGCCAATGGAAAGTCTGTCGCTTACATACAAATTGGCGGAAAGACACCGGGAACTTCGGATACAAAGCTTGATCATCAGGCTTCTTCACCGCTTTATTCTCTCTTGGCAAGTGGCGAAGTTAAGCTGGCAGATACTTGTATTCTTGCCCCGGCTGAAAATCCATCTGTAGAATTTTTAACAGAGCTTTCAGGTGCGGGTGCAAAAATACTTTCATCAAGCCAACTTAAAGACATGAGCTCTAAGGAGATTGCTGATTTAAGCCACACATTATCCAACAAAGAGGTCCCCGTGATTATTAACCTGGATCTATCCTCGGTATCTTCAGAACTTCATGGTATGTCTGACCAACCCGTATTTAATGGAATGAGCCTAAAGTTGTTAAGGCGAGTTCTAGCGGCACTCGCTAGCGCACCGATAGCCACCCTAATTTTGACGGGTCATAACCCTACAATAAATGGACTAAGCGTCGTTAAAACTGGTCAGCGCCTCATTGTTACTGCACTCGTTGGATACATCTGTTCACGTCTTGGGCTTATGAACGATGTCAACTTAAATGATAATTAAAAAAAGGGGCAAACTCTAACTTATGTCAAATTATCCAAAAATGAACCCTGTTGCCCACTCTCTTTTTAGTGCGCCACTTGGATCTCCTGAAGAAGTTCAGTCTGGGGTACTTGGGGTTGTGGGAATGCCATCTGACTGGACACATTCTAGCCGGGTTGGAACTCGCTTTGGCCCAGAGGCGCTAAGAGTGGCCACTACCGAAATATCAAAATCTATTTCGCACGAGCAAGCTGAATTTTTTGATCCTATTTTGAAAAATGTGCTTCGAAAACGTCAAGATCAATGGATTGTTGATTGCGGTGATGCTGATATTTTTCCAGATTGTGTGGAAGATACCACTGAGTCTATTGCCTTAATGACACGAGCAATTACAGCGGGTGGTGGTATACCTCTTGGGCTAGGTGGTGATCATTATAATGGCTATCCTGCATGCCTTGGGTATTCACGAGGTCTTTCAGATCGAGATCCAAATCGAAAGTTTGGCTATATACAGGTTGATGGGCACCTAGATTTTACCAATCGTCTAGGAGCATGGGGCGCTTATAATCATGCCACTAATGGTCGACGAATTTCAGAATTCTCTAATATTATTCAACCCAATATGGTTTGGATTGGCATATCGGGTTGGATTGATGGAGGCGAGTATGAGCTGATTAAAAGCATGGGAGGAAAGGTTTTCTCTTCCCAAGATGTTCATCGCCTCGGAGCTGCCAAAGTCATGGAGCTGGCTATTAAGCATGCCACAAGAGGGTGCGAAAGCCTTTATGTTTCGCTTTGCATTGATGCTATGGATGCTGGTTATTTACCTGGAACAGGTTCAGTTGTTCATAGTGGAATTACGCCAAGACAATATTGCCAAATGCTAGATATCCTTTCGGAAGCACCGTTTGATGGGCTAGATATTGTAGAGACTTGCCCCCCACTTGATCCTTCAGGACGCACACAACAAATGGCTGCACATTTGCTCTTACGCACGCTTCGCAAACATATGTTTCACACTAGTGAATAAAATTAATTATGAACATATTTAAAGGTATTAAGTCTTTTGGTGCACTCTATCATGACGGTGCACCCCAACCTCGTCCATCGCGCCCCTGGGTCACTGATTTCTCAATACTACCAGTGCCTTATAAAGGTATGGAGCTCGGTAATATTTCGGAGTTTGAACCTGCTCCAGACTGGAGTCGTTGGTGCTTGGGAGATACTCCCACCCACCCTAACAACACGTTGAACTGGATTGTTATCGAAGATAGCACTCGGCGACTTTATATTTGTGATCGCATGATTCTTGTTCGTGTTAGTTGGCAAGATTTATTTGACGCAGGATATGTTGATGGAGCTGAGGTGGTGATTGATGGAAAAACTTACACATGTCGATTGATGACTGGAGGCACTGATTATCAGGTGGGCACCGATGGACTTAGTGGTGGTCATCCAACTGATAACGAGTGGGATTGTTTTGTCTCAGGAGAAGAACAGGTGGAGGGATTGCCAACACTGACAGCCAAGGATCGGACTGGAGTGTTAAGTGATAAGGTGCTTCAAGCATCCCATAATCAATTCTGGAATTGGATTGGAGCTGTGAGCTGGACTTCAACACCCTATGCAAATCGGGAAACTGCTCGCTGTTGCCGTGGTTATCAGGCGGGCCAATTTTTTTACTTAAATACCTATGATCATCGACATGAGGATATCGGTTGGCGACCTGTTTTGGAGCAATTACTATGACCATTCGAACGGCCAACGAGCAAGCAATAAAACATAACTTCATTGCTGGTGAATGGCGTCCCAGCTCAGAATATATGGAGAATATTAATCCATCAGACACCAATGATGTAATCGCGAGATACGCCATTGCCTCTAGTAATGACGTGCAAGATTCTGTTTCAGCAGCAGTCACTGCGATGCCAGTTTGGTCAGGCAGCACCTCTGGCGAAAGATTTGAGATTCTCGATGCAATTGGATCGGAGATTATTCAACGTAAGAATGAGTTAGGTGATCTTCTAGCACGTGAAGAGGGCAAAACACTCAAAGAAGCTGTAGCGGAGGCTCATCGAGCCGGCAGTCTCTTTAAGTTTTTTGCAGCAGAGGTCTATCGCGCAGAGGTAGAGGGTTATCGTTCTCTTCGCCAAGGCATATCACTTGAGGTTCGGCGCGAACCAATCGGCGTCGTTGCTGCAATAACACCTTGGAATTTTCCGTTGGCGATTCCAGCCTGGAAAATTGCTCCAGCGCTGGCCTATGGCAACACCGTTGTTTTCAAACCCGCCGAACTGGTGTCAGGTTCTGCTTGGGTGCTGGCAGAGATTATTTCGCGCGCAGGTCTTCCAGAGGGAGTGTTCAACCTCGTCATGGGGCGGGGTACAGAAGTGGGCGCAGCCCTTGTTGAACATGCAGATGTGGCAGGTGTCACCTTTACTGGATCCACGGCTGTTGGACGCAAAATTGGTGCGACTACATTTGCCCGTGGAGGTAAGATGCAGCTGGAAATGGGCGGTCAGAACCCACTCATCGTGCTTGATGATGCCGACCTTGAAAGTGCTGTTGAATTTGCCATTAACGGCTCTTTCTATTCTACTGGCCAGCGATGTACCGCATCATCTCGACTGATTGTAACTGAGGGCATTCATGACGCTTTCGTTGCTGCTATGTTACATCGTATGCAAGCTCTGAGAATTGGGGATGCCCGTAATCCAGATACAGACATAGGTCCTGTCGTGAGTGAGGCACAGCTTAAGAATAACCTTGACTACCTTCGCACGGCTAAGACCGAGGGAGCTAGGCTTCTCACAGGGGGAGATGAACTTGAACGGGAAACGCCAGGATGGTATTTATCTCCAGCACTTTTTACTAATGCTACGAGCGAGATGCAAATTTGTCGTGAGGAGGTATTTGGGCCAATAGCTTCAGTCATATCTGTCAGTGACTATGATGAAGCACTCTTTGTAGCTAATGACTCCGACTTTGGTCTGTCAGCTGGTATTGTTTCCAATGACCGCAAAATAATTGATCATTTTACGGCTAATATACAGGCTGGAATGGTACAGATTAATCTTCCAACTGCGGGTATGGATTTTCACGCACCTTTTACTGGGCGTAAAAATTCATCATATGGCCCACCTGAAAAGGGCAGTCATTGCCGTGAGTTTTTTACCAACAGTAAGGTTGTTCATGCAAATTATGGTGAGCGCTTAAACCCTAAAAAGGAGGGCGTATGAAACCTTTATTGGGATATCGTGTACTTGATCTCTCAAACGTTCTGTCTGGGCCATTCTGCGGCTGTCAACTCGCCCACCTTGGGGCCGAGGTGATCAAGATTGAAGTGCCCAATAGAGGCGATTTAGCCAGGCAATTAGGCTTAGATGTTGAGCTCAATCAAAAACTCATGGGGGCTACTTTTCTTGCTCAAAACTCGGGTAAACGCTCCATTACTATTAATCTTAAATCGGAGGAGGGCGTTGCTGTATTTAAACGTCTTGTAAAAACGGCTGATGTGATCGTTGAGAATTTTAGACCCGGCGTGATGGATCGTCTTGGTGTTGGCTATGAGGCACTTAAGGACTTGAACGCAGATTTAGTTTATTGCGCAATATCTGGCTTTGGTCAGGAAGGCCCACTGAAGAGTCGGCCAGCATATGATCAAATTATTCAAGGTATGTCGGGCACTATGAGCATCACCGGCGATGTAGAAACAGCGCCTTTGAGGGTTGGCTTTCCTATAGCGGACACCATTGGTGGAATGACCGCAGCTTTTGCGATTTCAGCAGCACTGGCTAAACAAGATGGCAAGCGCGGGACCTTTATCGACGTTTCAATGCTGGAATCTGTCATGTGTACCATGGGTTTTCAGATTTCAAACTATTTCAACGCAAATCAAGAACCTCAGCCGATGGGTAATGAAAATTTTTCGAGTAGTCCGTCAGGGACTTTTCGAACTGGCTCTGGACAGATCAACATTGCGGCAAATAAACAGGAGCAGTTTGAAGCGACCTGTCAGGTCTTAGATCTTAATGAACTATGTGAAAATCCTAAATTTGCTACTAGAGAGTCACGGCTAGAAAATCGTGGTGAACTTTCTGAAATTCTCAACTTAGCTCTTGTGACTCGTTCTACAGATGAGTGGGTTGTATTATTAAATGAAGCAGGCGTTCCCTGCGGCCCTATTTTAACGGTGGCAGAAGCACTGGCTCAGCCGCAGATTGCAGACCGGGGTATGGTTGCTACTTACACTGACGTGCCCGGCGTAAATCGAGATATTCAAGTGACTCGTACGGGGATAAAACTTGATGGAAAAACACCCTCTGTTGATACCCCTCCCCCGATGCTTGGGGAGCATACTGATGATATTCTGGGTGAACTTGGTTTGACGACTAGTGAAATAAAAACGCTTAAAGAAGGAAAAGTAATATGACAGATATCGACATCGAGGTGAGTGAAGTTGGCCCGCGAGATGGCTTGCAAAGTATCAGTCAAATTATGCCCACTGAGGCTAAAAAGTGCTGGATTAAAGCGTTGGCTTTAGCGGGTGTTCCAGAGATAGAAGTCGGTTCGTTTGTTTCAGCGCGGCTATTCCCACAGCTCGCGGACACCATGGATATCGCAAAGTACGCCAGAACTATTAAAGGGCTCAAAGTGGCTGTTTTAGTACCAAATTTAAAGGGAGCTGAGCAAGCAATAATAGCAGGGGTCCACAAGCTTACCATCCCCATATCAGTGAGTGAGACTCACAGCCTGCGCAATGTCAATCGAACCCATGTGCAGATGCTCGACGAAGTCAAAAGTATAGTCGAGCTCATTAGACAGTTGCCTATTAATGAAAGGCCTACCATTGAAGGGGCGCTTTCAACCGCTTTCGGCTGCACCATTGAAGGCAGTGTCTCAGAAGATCGAGTAGAGGGATTAGCAGTCGCCTTAATGGAGGCTGGATGCGATGAGGTGGGCCTTTCTGATACTACCGGATACGCTAATCCCGTGCAGGTTAAACGTTTAATAGGGAAAGTCTGGAGTGCTATTGGTAGAGAGCATCTTACGGGGATTCATCTGCACAATACCCGAGGGCAAGGATTGGCAAATGTCTTAGCCGCAGTGGAAGTCGGACTAACCACCATTGACTCATCTATGGGAGGTATTGGTGGCTGTCCAGCAGCGCCGGGTGCCAGTGGTAATATTGTTACTGAGGATCTGGTTTTCTTGCTAGAGGCCATGGGGCTAAAAACGGGTATTGATTTTGATAGACTCATCTCTGCCAGAAATGTTGTTGCTACAGCGTTACCAGATGTTGAATTGTATGGCTTCACACCGAACGCTGGTTTGCCTCTTAGCTCTCCCCTAACATAGTGCTTTAACTTATTGAAAAAAGAGCTACCTGCTTATACTTTTAACTGTTGTTTTAACTTTATGTGTCATCCTTAAAACATCCTTTTACAGATATAACTCAACAGATAAAAAGTCTTGGTACTCCCAAAAATTTGGTGGGGTTCCGCCGCGACAGTTGGTATAGCCAAGAAGCACTTTGCTTTCAGCTAACGTTATTGGTGACAAATGAGAATCATTTGCTTTTGATGTTGTGAGGGTAATGTTCGCAAACCAAATATACGTCATAAACCTATAACACTGAATGCTTACAAAGAAACCTAACGCCCAAAGCAGCGGCGCGCGTTAGCGCGTCCAGCCCGCAGGGCGTTGCTGGTTTTGCTTGTTATGTTTCTTGTAACTTCTTTGCTACTACAAAATAGCTAGAAGCTCCTTTATATACTTCTTCTGATTCTACAACCTGAAAGCCGTTAGCAATTAATAGATCGTCTACTTCAGAGCTCGTTATCCTTCTTATAGGAATGGGAATTAATCCAATTTTACACAAGACCCTAACTAACTGAATTTGTAGATTAACTAAAAACGACATCTTTTGTCGCAAGCAAGGTGTTACAGAAATAAATAAACCATCCGGGTTTAATATTTCATTTATTCGTTGCGTAACATCCTGAGGACTAGGAACTGTGTGTAACATATTAAAAGCCAGAATCACATCATAATATTCGCTGGAATACTTTTTATCAAAAATATCCGATTGCTCGAAATTTACGTTTTCAATTTTACCAAGAGCGGCTTTCTCTTTTGATATTGCAATCATCTTAGATGAAATATCAATTGCATGAATATCTTTTACCAGACTAGAAAATTGACAGGATGCAGTGCCTGTCCCACACCCATAATCCAGAACAGTGTCGCTATCTTTCAAGAACCTTTTAGTATTTTCTCTAGATTTTTTATGAATGTACTCAAACCGCTCTTCAGTCTTGTCATAGTTTTCTGAAGCGTTATCCCAAAAATTTTCCGATTTATTCACTCTCTATACCTTAGGGTAAAACATAACAGCTTATTACTGACTAATCTGTTAAATAGTTGAACATGATTATTATCATAATCATTCGCAATAATCCCACGAGGCAGATTTTGGAGCATAGGATTATCTAAAGTCACAATATATTAGATGTTCCAATTCGCGGCAATAAAATGTTGAATATATCCACCGGCATCAGGGAATGGGCCATGCTTTGGATTTCTAGGTGAAACATGCCTAGGCCAAAGTGTTAGCAGTACTGCATCCACATTCCTTTTTGCTGCTTCATGGATAAAGTCTGCGGACTGATTCGTGCTTCTTGTAAAAATGAATCGCACGCCCATAACCCATAAGTGTTCCCATTGGCAAACTCTATAATTCTTTCATCTGAGTTTCTTATACCAGCGAGTGAGCGGACCACGGAAGATTTTCCTGTTGATTCACTTCCTATGATTATAAATGTTTCCTTAAACTTTCCTCCTTAAGAGACATAACAGTACATTTATGAGGCCTACCGGCACTCATAATAATTATTAACGAGCCGCTCTATTATTTTTTCTTATAAAGATACTGGCTCACAACGTGCTGAAAGTGTAGTCTTTTTTTTCGGCTCATTACTTGCCCAGTTACAAAAAAGACCGAGTTCGGCTCTTTATTTTTAAACAGAGATATACTGTATGGATAACCAAATAAAGGTATAAGGCGGCAATTAACTTGTGAAACACAGTACCCTAAAGTAATTTATGAAGCACTGACTCGAAGCCTAGAAAGTGCGCTTTTCCAGTTACTTTGGAATTTTTTCTAACTCCCTTGTAGCTTAGAGGGAGAACCGTTGCTTATGGGAGAACTCAGCGAAGTCTGCATCAACTTTGTTCCGCAAAAAATCCACAAAAGCTAAGGGCTTCTTCGATTAAACTGCACCGCGATTATTAGTTCGGTGGCCATGGCCATGCATAGCCACCTGCTGTTGGGCCGAAATAAAGTTATTCGGCTACTGTCACTAGCTGGTTTCAGAGGTTTAGTTCCATAGGTGAATAATAATATTTTTTACATATTGATCCAGAATGATTATTATATTCGTATCACTCAATTCCATGGCGCACTGTCTGCTTTTATCAGCGCCCACCCTCAAGAGAAACACCATGACGCAAGACACCACTAACACCGATGATAAAATCAATCGCCGTAGCAAAAACATCACCGAGGGCACCGCACGCGCGCCCAATCGCTCAATGTATTACGCTATGGGCTACGAGGCTGAAGATTTCAAGAAACCTATGGTCGGTGTAGCTAACGGCCATAGTACAATCACTCCGTGCAACAGCGGTCTGCAAAGGCTGGCTGATGCAGCGATCGCCGGAATCGAAGAGGCAGGTGGAAACGCACAAGTCTTTGGAACCCCAACAATTTCCGATGGCATGGCCATGGGCACAGAGGGCATGAAGTACTCGTTGATTAGCCGTGAAGTGATCTCTGATTGTATTGAAACATGCGTGCAAGGCCAGTGGATGGACGGCGTGCTGGTACTTGGCGGTTGTGACAAAAATATGCCTGGCGGCCTCATGGGCATGTTGCGTGCCAATGTGCCTTCTATCTATGTGTATGGCGGCACCATACTTCCTGGTCGCTACAAGGGCCAAGATCTCAACATCGTTAGTGTTTTTGAGGCAGTGGGCGAACATGCGGCTGGCCGTATGAGCGACGAAGACTTGCTTCAAATCGAACGCCGCGCTGTTCCTGGCACAGGCAGTTGTGGCGGCATGTACACAGCCAACACAATGTCTAGCTCATTCGAAGCGTTGGGTATTTCGCTGCCTTACTCATCTACTATGGCTAACCCTCATGATGAGAAAATGAACTCTGCCAAAGAGTCTGCCAAGGTACTTATTGAAGCGATACGCATGAACCTAAAGCCGCTCGACATTGTTAACAAAAAATCGATTGAAAACGCAGTGGCGGTTATTATGGCCACGGGCGGTTCTACCAACGCCGTGCTGCACTTTTTAGCCATTGCACATGCGGCTGGAGTAGAGTGGACTATTGATGATTTTGAGCGCATGCGCCAGAAGACTCCTGTTCTGTGTAACCTTAAGCCTAGCGGGCAATACTTGGCAGTTGACCTGCACCAAGCCGGTGGCATTCCGCAGGTTATGAAAACACTGCTGGTAGCTGGGTTACTGCATGGTGACTGTATAACCATTACTGGCCAGACCATTACAGAGGTACTCAAAGACGTACCCGATGTACCGCGTGCTGACCAAGATGTGATTCGCCCTATTACTAACCCTGTATACAAACAAGGTCACCTAGCTATTCTTAAGGGTAACCTTTCACCAGAAGGTTGCGTGGCTAAGATCACTGGCCTAAAAACGCTTGCTATGACGGGCCCTGCCCGTGTATTTGACGATGAGCAGTCAGCACTGGAAGCTATTTTGGCTGGTAAAATCAAAGCTGGCGACGTAATGGTACTTCGCTACTTAGGCCCTAAAGGCGGTCCGGGCATGCCCGAAATGCTTGCACCTACAGGCGCATTGATCGGTGCAGGTTTAGGCGACAGCGTTGGTTTGATCACAGACGGTCGTTTTTCTGGCGGTACGTGGGGTATGGTTGTTGGACATGTGGCACCAGAGGCAGCCGCCGGTGGTAACATTGCTTTTATTAATGAAAACGACTCCATCACCATTGATGCCAAGCAGCTATTGCTGCAACTTAACATCAGTGATGAGGAACTTGCTGAGCGTAAGAAAGATTGGCAAACTCCATCACCGCGTTATACCCGTGGCGTACAAGCGAAGTTTGCCTTTAATGCTTCTAGCGCCAGTAAGGGTGCGGTGCTCGACGACTACTAAATAAAGACTTTAGTAGTGAATAAAAAAAGCCCAGTATAGTGATCTCTGTCTGGGTTTTTTTATGCATGGCGTAATGCCTTGACGCTATTTCAGCCGCCAATATAAGAAATCTCAACTTTTTTCATTGCCGCAGTTTCTGCTGTACGTCTTTCCGAATACCTGTCTCCACGCTGACTCCAAACAAAGCCTATGGCACTGGCTATTTGCCATCAGTTGAAAGCCGGGCGCGCGTAAAGCTAGAACAAAAGGCTTGCGTTACGCTTGAAATGACACCAATTTCTCCACTACCATCCGCATAGGTCCAACGTTGTGCTACTTCACCAGTGTAGTTTGATGTTGCTTCCACTAGAGGCATCTGTGCGTTGATGATATGTACGATCTCGGACGAGGGCACCACATCCTTCATACGCCAGCCGTTGGATGAACCTATGTCCATGAATTCAATGAAACCTACAATGTGGCCACTACCCTTAAAGCGCCCGTCCCGCTTTAGGCAAAGGTAAGCGCACAAGGTCTGCACCTATGTAGCGCCGAAACGGATCTGGCTGTGTCGCCCAGTCCAATCCAAGTGCGGCGGCGTAGAAATGGAAGTGATGCTATGTTTGCTCGTGGTAAGCGATCTGCACCTCTTCGGCACTCACCTCTTCCTCAATCAGGCCTTGAGTGATGCTATGTTCAATCATTACGACGAGCAACTATAATGTGATAAGCCACCCAGCTCAAATAGCTCAGACGGTTTTATCCTATAATACTTTTCCTCCACATCCTTGGATTGCTCCGCGTATGGTTGGGTCATTACGTCTTGCAGCTCTCTAACTAAAGTGTAGTTGCCTGCAGAGGCTTGCTGATACGCAGGTACAACAAACCACTCTTGTAAGCTGTACTTTGGGTTTACAAGTTTCATCTGCTTAGAGACCTCCGCACGAGATCTAGGCGCAGCAATACTACCTTCGGCTGTGCTAATGTTATTGCTATTGCTATCGATAAGCATTTTCCATTTGGTTAACCACTCTAACCAACGTTGATCCATTCCTACCGGATCTGTCGTATACATAGAACCTTTGTAGAAGCTTTTTTTGAGAGGGTTAATATCGTCAGGTATCATCGAGAGCTGGCGGAAGAAGAGGGTGTAATCGACAGAGGTTTGTACCATGAGTGTTTCTAGCTCACTGAACAGCGCCGCGTTAAACCTGACAAGTCCAAGTTTGGTAGCCCACATCTGCTCCATTTGCACTTCCATCTCTTTGGAAAATTTACTATTAATCTCATCTAGCTGTGGCAAATAGTCCTGATGAGACAATAGCAACGGCCGCAATGCCGTACAAAACATGTGGAAGTTACGTTCCGCTGCCACGGGTTGGTTTAGGAACGAGAAGTGATGCCCGCCACTTGTCCATGGCTGGTAGTGCGGGCTGAATGCATCGCAGAATCCGAACGGACCGTAATCAAGTGTGAAACCACCAGCCGCGCAGTTGTCGCTGTTAAAATTGCCTTGGCAGTAACCTACACGGATCCAGTTCGCTACAAGTGACGTAAGGCGGTTGCGGAATTCACGCGCTAGTAATACCACTTTTTCAGCGGTGCTTAGCTGCTTGTCGATGACGTTGGCGTACTCACGGTCGATCAAGTGCAACACCATCATCTCCAGTTCTGCCATGGCTTTTGGGTGTTCTTTCTTGCGGGCACGACGACCGAATAGCTCTAATTGACCTACTCTAATAAACGACGGTGCGACGCGTGTCGAGATAGCGGCGGGCTCAGATATCATCCTATCTGGATCCTTCATGCGCGAGCCCTCTGAGTACCAAGGCCGCTTCACCTGTTCCGTTTTAGAAACGTACAAACATAAAGATCGTGATGTAGGCACTCCTAGCGAGTGCATGTGTTCTTGTGCCAAGAATTCCCTTACACTGGAGCGCAAAACAGCCCGTCCGTCCGCTCCGCGAGAGTAGGGCGTTCGGCCTCCACCTTTGAGTTGCATCTCCCACCGCTCATTGTTGATGACAGCCTCAAGTACAGAAACTGCGCGCCCATCGCCGTATCCGTTGCCTGTTTTGAATGGGCATTGCTGGTAGTATTCAGTACCGAATATGGACACTGCGTAGCCACATGCCCAACCAACCTTGCGCATGGGTTCTGGTACGTGGGAGATATCACCAGAGAACATCCGCACGAAGTCGGGTAACTGTGCCATGTGGTCGGCCCAACCAAGTTCGCGGAAGAAATTTTGGCTATGGGCAACGTACTCAGGGTCCCTAATAGGGGTAGGATTTACGGGAACATAGTGCCCTGTGAATACTTGTCTTGGTAAGTGGTCAGCGCCGTTATCTTTGGCGTCAGGATCGCTGGAGAGCGTGTCCATGAGCGAGTAGTTTGCCAACTTTGCAAGATCTTCAAGCGTCGTTAAGGTCGCCGAGGGGTTCTGGGCCTGTGGTTTGGAAAGTAGCTTGGTCATCAATTTACTCCAGGCTCATTTCGCGGCTAGTAGGGCTTCTTCCCCGCTGCGTGGTTGATGGTATCTACGATTTCCTCGGTTTCTGGGGCCACCCTTTTCAGTAACGATTGAAACCCAATTAGTCAGGGATACCACACCCATCCCACTGTCAACTAACATATCACTTTGACTGCCACGTACATGCCAGATATTACAGCGATAAAATTCTTTGATATAGGGCTCAGAAATATAGGTGACATCCTCGCCTATTTTTTTTATTTGATACCAGTTTTCTGGTGCTATACGATTCATAGTAGGTTCCAAAAAACGCTACGGTTTTGTTTTGCATAGATTTATAGCGAAACCCATAGGAAGGTCCAGGCCACCTTCATCAGTAGGCGCAACCGCTTTCATAAAGCACTTAAATACCTTTATACCATCTGTTGTCCCACTGCATAATTTTACAGCCTGCCCCGTGGGTAGGCTTGCAGCGGCCGTAGCCAGTATGTAACAACGGATAGGCTCACTTTCAATCTCACTAGCATCACCCGAAGCTACTGCAACTCCATTTCCGAAGATCGTTGAGAAGGCTAAGGTTACTAATAACTTATTTATACGCATGAAAACATCCTTGTGTTAATGATAATTCTTAATAATCTATTCTATCACTTCATTAGCGAAGCGCCAGTTTCGGAACGGATCATCTGCCCATCTTCTTGCATTTTAACTTTAATCACAGACTCCCGTGACCCATCCTGAAACCTCATGACTGAGTGTTCCACCATAATATCGTAATTTTGTAGATGCATCGCCTCAATACCTCTTGCTTCATTGGCTTACTATAGAATGAGGCGCTAAGGTCCGTAGAGGTCCAGTGAGACTCGGTAGTCTATTACCCTAAGCAATGATATTTAGCTTGCACACTTACGCTGGGCTAAGTGACAAACAACTTTATGATTACTTATTGACGAGTAATGTAAGGCCATGTTCAACTACGATCAATACCCCACGTTATGTACAATCTCGACATCGTGCCCTTTATGCCATTGTTTCAACTAAAGAATTTTGCAACATGAATGATACTAGTGAAAGTAAGACGCTCCATCGAGCCATCATTGTTGTAGCGATGGGCTTTTTAGCACTGGCGTTGGTATTTTCGGCCCGTGCTGCTTTAGGGCTGGCAATGCCAATCTGGGAAAGTGAGTTGGGCTGGAGTCGTGGCTATGTTTCCAATGTTGCTGCTGTTGCGTTGTTAATCATGGCAATTGCATCGCCTATTTCAGGGTTCATTCTAGACCGTAAAGGCCTTCGGTTTACTTTGCTATTAGGGCTTATTGCGGTCTTCACATCCTGCGTTGTCATCAGTATGGCCAACAGTGCCTGGGTACTATTGATTGGTTTTGGTGTTATTGGTGGCGTTGGGTTTGGTATCATCGCAACTCACGTTGTTGCCTCTGCAGTGGCCCGCGCCTATCCAAAAAATGTTGGGTTTGCATCGGGCATTGCAACCTCGGGATCCTCTGCTGGACAGTTTTTAATTGTACCTTTAATCGCTTTTATTTTTGCTTCATTTAGTTGGCGTTGGGGATTTGTAGGAATTGCAGCGGGCATTGCATGCCTGATTCCTTTTGTTTGGTGGGTACCCAGGGATAAACCAATCAAGGCGCCCAAGAAAGCATCATCAGTGAATGACACCACTGACTTAAAATCTTCTATTAAGAAACTTTTTTCTACTCCGGTTTTTCATTTGCTGTTCTGGAGTTACCTCATCTGTGGTTACACAACCACTGGTGTTATTGAAACCCATTTAATGCCGTTTGCATCTTTTTGTGGTTTTAAACCAATACCAAGTGCAGCTGCTTATGGACTGCTGTCGGCGGTGAACCTGCTAGGTATGATTGGCATTGGCTGGTTAACCGATAAAATGAATCGGCCTTTATTACTTGGCTGTATTTATATTATTCGTGGCTTAACTTTCTGGATATTGCTTAATGTGGGCACTAGCTACGAAACACTGTTGTTGTTTGCAGTTATTTTTGGCGTAGTGGATTATTCGACGGTACCCGTTACCGCCAGTTTAGTCGCTAGTCATATTGGCCTTAAGGTGATGGGCTTAACCATGGGCTTACTATCGGCGGGGCATTCCATCGGTGCCGCCATAGCGGCTTCATTAGGGGGATACTTTTTTGATAAAGACGCAACTTATGACCTTATTTGGATGAGTTCGATCGCACTAGCCATCATTGCGGGTGTTCTGGCATTTCTAATAAAAGAAACCCCCTCTGCTGTTCCCAAAGTGCCAACCTTTAGTACATCTTCATGATCCACAGATTGTGAGACCATGACATATGTTTTCATAACAATAAATAGTCTAAGATGTGGGGTATGAAGAATATCTCTGTCAAAGTCTGTTTGGTGATGGTGGCACTGTTTGGTGTTGTTAAAGGGTCCACGGCTCATGTTTCCTGATATGAACTCTCCCGAGTTGGTTATAGTATCAGACACTCCATATACTGTTATTGACCAACCCACAGAATGGATTTCTGTTTCCAAAGACATCCAACTGGCGGCACGTTTATGGCGTCCAGATATTACAGTACCTGTTCCAGTTGTGGTCGAGATCATTCCCTACCGACGTCAAGATGGAACACTGCCAATTGACGAGCGCATGCATCCCTATTGGGCTGGTCATGGCGTGGCTACTCTACGAGTGGATCTTCGCGGCTGCGGAGATTCAGATGGAATTCTGGAAGACGAATATCTAAAGCTTGAACAAGATGATGCGATCGCTGTTATCAAATGGGCTGCAAAACAGCCCTGGTGCAACGGCAATGTTGGAATGACAGGCCTTTCCTGGGGTGGTTTTGCGGCGTTACAAGTCGCTGCACGTAGGCCAAAGGCTCTGAAAGCAATCATTGCAATTGGTGCTACTGTTGATCGCTACAATGATGATGTACATTATAAGAACGGCTGCCTTCTGAACGAAAACTTTGGTTGGGGTACGTCATTAACAGCCTTCACGTCCCGCCCACCCGACCCCTCTGTTGTTGGTAAAAAATGGCGCTCTATGTGGCTGAACCGACTGGAGAACCTTAAGTTTTTTGCTGTTGAATGGTTTCAACATCAAACCCGAGACGACTATTGGAAGCATGGTTCCATTTGCGAAAATTTTGACGCCATTGAAATACCAGTAATGATTATAAGTGGCTGGAATGATCTTTATGTTAACGCGTTGCCTGCCTTAATGGATAATCTCAAAGGACGTTGTCATGCAGTCTGTGGTCCTTGGGCACACCACTTTCCACATCTTGGCACACCTGGGCCATCGTATGATTATCTTGGGTCATCTCTGGCGTGGTGGCGCCAATGGCTTAGCGACGAACCGGCAAGGCTTGGAACAGAAAAAACGCATCTCACCTTCATCAAAGACAGCTCAATGCCCAATCCTTTTGTGATGACAGTGGCAGGTAGATGGATAGACGATCAAACTTGGCCACTACCCTCCAACACCATGTCACACCTATATATGGCAAAGGCTGGTCTCACCAGCAAGGCTGTTGATGCTCCCCCAGTTCAGATCCATAGCCCAGTCGACACTGGCGCGATGGCAGGAGAGTGGGTACCCCATTGTTCTGGCGCAGAAGTTGCCGGTTGCCAACGGCTAACTGACGCACAAAGTACTTGTTTTGATGGTGACATTCTTGATCAAGCCATTGATGTTTTTGGTTGCCCAGAAATTACAATATCATTACAGTCAAACTCAACAACCGGGCATTTAATTGTGCGCTTGTGTGATGTCGCACCAAGTGGCAGTTCAGAACTTATTTCGATAGGGGTCCTTAATTTAACCCATCGGAACGGCAACGAAAATCCAATTCCGATGCCAGTAGGAGAAACTCAATCACTGCAGCTAAGACTGGACTACGCTGGGCATAGGTTCCTCCCTGGGCACAAAATACGCATTGCCTTATCAACCGCTTATTGGCCATTTATCTGGCCCGCTGTCGAAAATCCAGTTTTAACACTTGCCAAAAAACCTGCCTGTTTATCTTTGCCAGGCCGTCAAAAACAAGAGGAAGGCTCTGTTCAAGTGAACCCACCAATAGCACCACCTGCTTCAGCACTTACTGAGAAACGGGTGCCACAATCTAAAAGGCAAGTTACACATGATATGCATCAGGGTAAGACAAGTCTGACAATTAGAGATGACCTCGGTGAAGTTGTCTTTGAGGCGCACGGTTTAGTGACTTCAGCAGTTAAATACGAAAGTTATGAAATAACCGCTGGTGACCCGCTATCTTCTCAGGCCCGTTTTGGCTGGGAATTTGAATATTCTCGGGACGATTGGGCGGTTCGGACGGTTACCGAAACACAATTGATGTGTGATCATTATTACTATTTTCTTACCGCGACAGTCCGAGCCTATGAGCAGGGTAAGCAGGTGTTTGAACGGACCTTTGACCACAAAATTGCCCGTATGTGCTGACGAATTTGTCGAATACAATGCGGGGCCTCAGTGTATCCAACTCGCATGGGCGACACGGGTAAAGTTTCCACCCAAAATACCTCCAATTTCAGACTCAGAAAGACCTCGTGCCTGCATGCCCTTCACTAGGTCTGGAATCTTTGATGGACCGGCATGTTCAATGTTAGGTGTATCGTATTGTTGGCCTTTGGGCCAGTAATCTGGCCGCGCTCGCAGGATAGCACCAAGATCAACGGAAACATCTGGAGTATAATCAAAGCCAAGCCCGACATGAGCTGGCCCAGCCAGATCAATTAGACGAAATAAATGGATTAATAATGACTCAGAGGTTGAGTCGTTGTTACCAACAAAAATTGCGAGTCCATTTAAACCTATAACACCACCTTTAGCAGCGCAGGCTTTAATCTGTTCATCTTTGATATTTCTTTGATGTAGCCAAACTGACGTTGGATTGGAATGTGAAAACACTACAGGCGTCCTTGAACGCTCAATCAGGTCCATGCTAGTTCGGTAGCTTGTATGGCTTGCGTCCACTATCATCCCAACGCGGTTCATTTCAGTCAAAATATCGATGCCAAACTCAGTCAGGGTAATGTCGACATCATGGCAGCCACCGGCTGCTAAGTTGTTTAAGTTGTAGGCAAATAGCATCTGACGCACGCCAAGGGTGTGATAAACTTCAACCATATTAATATCACCTCCCAACGCATTCATGCCTTCGATATCAAAGCTTATGGCAAGGCGCCCAGTGCGATGCGCATGATCTATATCAGCAAGATTTCCAGCCAATAAAAATCTATCGGAATGCGCCAGCAACCAACGCCGATAGGCAGCAAGCGTCGCGAACGTTTCATCACGTGACATTACGTCAAATCCAACATTGACGCTCAGATAATTGACACCGTCTTTACGCCAGTCCTCAAGGATATTAAGGTCCATGTCTGGTGATGGAAACAGTCCTGCATGAGCGTCCCAAACGAGAATTTCTTGCAACGTCTTTGTCATAAGGAATCCAGTTTAACATTGAGCATACCGTCGACGATCAAGCTGGCTAAACCACCCACCTGCAATCGAATAATATGACCACCTTGTGTTTTGATCCGTGTTGTCACACGGCTGGGGCGGCCAAGTTCTATTCCTTGTTCAGCCCGGACCTGCAAGCTTCCGTCATCACTTGGCTGAACCAGCCCTTTTTGTAAAAGATAGGTCGATAGAGCTGCATTTGTGGTGCCAGCCGCAGCTGATTCAGCCACGCCAACGGCTGGACAAAAATCCCGTACGTGAACATTGCAAGTTTGATCTACGACCTCGGTTGAAAAACTAGCCACTGTGTCCAATCCGTTGGATACACAGAACTTAGCAAGGGCTGAAAAATCAGGCTGAAGTTTGCGCATCGCGTCAAGATCACGCATTGGAAGGCAGAGGTGAATAAAATCGCCAGTGGCGACTTCTGGTGGCAATTCGTTAGACATGTCCTCAATACTAACACCTAATATGCCAGCCAGTTCTTCCAGATCGATTTTCACTGCTGCAAATTGTGCTTCTGCAACATCCAACATAACTTCTACTCTTCCTGCCTTCGTCCGGCGACACTCCACTGTCGCCTCCCCTTTAGGCAGATCAAGAACCGCCTTGTACCACCCATTGCCCTCACAGGGTAATAGTTTTTGTGCAACCAGTTGCGTTATCAGACAAACCGTCCCATGCCCACACATCGGTAACTCCATGACAGTAGAGAAAAATTGGACCTTAACCCTGTTATGGTTGATGGCGTTTACAAACACAGTGGCTGGCGCTCCAATTTCACGTGCAATTCGAACCCGATTTGGGATGGAGATATCTGAGGCATGCAGGACAATAGCCGCCTGGCTACCGGAATATGGCACATCAGTAAAGGCGTCATACATCGAAAAAGGGACATTCGACGGCTGTTTGATCAATCGGTCTTGGATATTCATAAAAAATCCACACCTTTTGTCTGTCTATAACGGTTGGTGTTCTGCTGCCGACACTCTAGGAACCAGGGCTTTAACCAGATCCTTCATGTCAATCTGACCAATTGGGATTTCTCCTTCGACAACCCTAAAATTATACGATGTATTGCCATCAGAGAGGGTGATTAGAGATTCTAGAGTATCGTCTGGGCCGACATCGCCCGCATAGGTGATTTCCTGGTTCAAAGGCGTCATGACAGAACGGACCCGCAAAACACGCGCACGGTTAATGTCGCTTACAAAAGCCTCAATGTAGGGATCAGTTGGTGTTGTTAAAATGCTCTGGGGCTCGCCCTGCTGAATAACTGCACCATCTTTTAGAATAACGAGGTGGTCAGCCAATCGAAGGGCTTCATCGAGGTCATGGGTGATAAACACGATGGTCTTTTTTAATTCTACATGTAACTCAAGCAGCAGCTTTTGCATATCACTGCGTATCAAAGGATCGAGAGCAGAAAATGCTTCGTCCATTAGCATGATATCCGAGTTTGACGTTAGTGCACGGGCAAGACCAACCCTCTGTTGCATGCCACCAGAGAGTTGATGCGGATAGTGATTTTCATAGCCACCAAGTCCCACCCTATCGAGCCAAACATACGCCTCCTTATGGCGCTCACTTTGACTTATGCCACGCACCTCCAATGCTAGTGCGGCATTATCAAGTACCGAGCGATGAGGAAGGAGTGCAAACTTCTGGAACACCATGGACATGCCTGTGCGGCGCTTCTCACGCAACGCTTCCGTCCCTAACAAGAGCGCGTCCTCACCATCGATCAGCACTTGACCATCAGTTGGCTCGATCAATCTGTTAATGTGGCGAATAAGCGTTGATTTGCCAGATCCAGACAGCCCCATTACCACGGTAATGGCACCCTCTCGAATATCGATTGAGATGTTTTCTAGACCCAACACATGGCCAGTCTTTGCAAGCAGTTCATCCTTTCCCATGCCTGCCTTGACCTGTTCCAGTGCAGAAGCAGGATCGGAACCAAAAATTTTATATAGATTACGAATTTGAATTTTGGGGGCCTGAGCCATTATAAGTACCTACCTATCTATATGTTTGACCGGAAGATACGCGGGCAATCGCCGCCTTTGACACTCGATCGAGAATAACAGCCAGCAGCACAATACCTAGTCCTGCGATCAGACCAACTCCCAATTCAAGATTACGAATACCCCGAAGTACAAGAACACCTAAACCAGGTGCAGAAACCAGCGATGCGATCACCACCATAGCGAGGCTCATCATTATAGTTTGGTTTACCCCCGCCATAATATTGGGCATTGCGAGCGGGATCTCAACCCCAAGCAGTTTCTGCTTGGGCGACATACCGAAGGCGTTGACCGCCTCAACAACATCTTGATCAACGAGCCTAATCCCCAGGTTAGTAAGCCGGATCACTGGCACGATGGCATAGACAATAATCGCAATGCCGTAGAGTTTTGGCTCAGTCACGCTGAACAGGAAGATCAGCGGGATCAAATACACAAATGTTGGCAGTGTTTGAAGCAGATCAAGCAATGGGATCAAGGCCCTTTCTAAGGGATTGGATTTGGCCATAGCAATTCCTATTGGGACCCCAAATAAAATACATATACCTGTACAGACAGTAATAATTGCAAGCGTTTGCAGTGCAGCATCTAGGTGATCTATAAATCCTAGAAACACAAATGATAGGGTTACGAAAGCTACGATATTGACCGAACGACAGACGTACCAGACCAACCATAATATCAACGGAATAATGATCCACCAGGGCGTAGTTAAAAAGCTGAACAAGGCGAATTCCAGAAGCCAAGACAGTGGCTGGGTAAGTGGATCCAGTACTGATTTCAAGACGTCTTTAATGTTAAGAAACCCAGTCTCTACTGCCGCTGTGAAGTCTCGTGACTGAGGAAATGAAGAGCACGCCTGATAGAGTTCATCCATCGACGGGAACGGAAAAACTGGCCCAGTGTTCGCAGTGTCTGGGTTGGTTTTAGCTAACAGGCTGGCCATCGATACGTTTGCACTACCGGGCTCTGCGTCACACCAAACCCTTAATCCTAGACCATTAAATAGGCTGTCATAATATGCCATTTTTTTAATTCTCTGAGCAAAATGAAGGCACACATGCTGTGTGCCTTCATTGGTTTACTGCATGTCGGATAGCCTACTGTAGGAGTGCCGAAAGCTTTCCGCGTGCTGCATCATTTACCCAGCCGCCCCAAACATCTTGTTGCGTTGATAGGAAGTAAGCAGCCGCTTCTTGTCCCGTGGCATTATTAGCATCTTGCCAAGCGAGAAGGCCATTCATCATCTTGTTGCTGAAAGACAGGTGGCGCATCAGGTCAGTTTCTGCTGGATGCGACAACTCAAAGGCCCCTGTGACCACAGTCGTTACAACACTACTTGGCCATGATCCAAGCTTAGGCGTATCGCATTCCAGATCAGCATTACAGGGATGTGCAACAGGATCATGAGGACCCAAATCCACTTGTGTCATGGGGTATTTTCCCAGAACCGTGCTGGGTGACCAATAGTAGCCAAACCATGGCTCCTGCGCAGTATAGGCCGAACCGATCGACGCAGCGAGGGTCTCGCCTGATCCATGGACAAAATCTTGAATACCTGCAGCCTCAAAGCCACCGGCCTTGGCCATTTGTGAAGCCACAACCTGACACGTCCAGCCAACAGGGCAGTTATGCATTCTGTTTCCAACCAAATCTGGGTTGGCTAACAAACCTTCGATGGTCAACAGCTCAGGATGAGCCTCTGCCAAATAGTCTGGGATCCACAGACCCTCAACACCGCCGTCTGAAAGAACTGGTGTCAATTCCTTGATCTTACCAGCTTCGAGAAGTGGCACGTAGGCTGGCGCAGAGTTTGTCCAGATTTCGGTCAGTATGTCTGGCTTACCAGTTTCCGTAACTGAAACCAGTGCCGGTGTAGATGCAGATGGTATGATTGTCACATCGCAGCCATATCCTTGTTCAAGCAAAAAGGTAGCGACCTGAGTCACAATGATTGCTGAGCCCCAATCCATTTCGGTAATAGATATTTCACCACACTCTTGGGCCTGTGCCGTTCCAGCAACCAAACTGGTTGCCAAGGCACATGAAAGTGCCAATTTTTTATTATTTTGCATAACATTCTCACTTTTTAGTTAGTCTACGAATACCCTACTTTAAGTTACAACTCTTCAACAGTGTTAGTGAATCAGCGTTGACTACAAACACTAAACCCTTTCACCAATGATTTTTTTTCACATTACCTTCAAAGCCTGAAGACTTTTTTAGACGGTACTATCAGTAACAAACTAAAAATAGCATAGCTTCAAGCCGATAATCAAATCCCATGACTATTACTTATTTTAAAAAATTACACTTCTATTCATAAAGGACATTTAATTTCATTTCAACGCTGAGGTAAAGTCAAAAAACAGTGGCCTATACGTAACGATAGCATCACACATAATTGAGTCTCTCGCAATTGGGTAGGCTCCGAGTATTGCAAAGCACTAACACAAGGACACTAAAACTCCCAATATACAGGAAGCGTCTAGCCGTTGCTTATTAGAGTGGCTGCACCGATTGTTAGTGATTACCGATTTAGAGTGGTAGGATTCTTACAGACGAACCGAGGATAAATGATGAAATGTAAAATTATTCTGGCGATGGCAGCTTTTATTGCCAGCAACGCTTTAGCCCTTGAAATCACTAACTACAGCACTCAAGCGGGGGGAACTCTTCACAATGTAACTGTAGCATTTGACGATTTGGACAACAGTGCTGAGGTTCGCTGCGTCATTAAAAAATTAGGCAAACCTGTTGGAATGAAGGATAAAGTTCTTAATGGGGTTGGAACAATGGTGATCAGGATTGATGGGGGAATAGATTCAGACACCTCGGTAGAATGCCTGACACTTCCATAGTTTTATTATCTATATTCTGTATCGAAAGTCACTGTCGAGAAGGGGTTATGAAAATGCATTTTGTTCCTCATCAATGCAGTGGTGGCTCCTGCCGAAGGTCAAGTCTATTGGCGGCTACAATGGATTGAGAATTATCCTTGGCTTCCTTCTCTGCAACTCTTGTTTAACTTTTTTTTGTTCCTCATCGATTGCATGCAGCACTTGAACTAAAGGTTGAAAATTATATAGGTTGGTCAAATTCCCATTATTATCTGGACTTTTTCTACGATGAACCCGGATGAATCCGGTCCAATCTTGGGGTAAGAGCCGCTCCAAGCCATTAGGCTTCCCATCCCGGTGTGATAGTGAGCGGATATTATTTTGAATTGTCTTCTCTGTTTTTCCCAACATTTTTGAAATTGTCTTTATAGATGGGTAGGCAGCGTGTGCGCCGTCCACCCAAAATTTCATCAGGGCTAAAAGCACATTCAATTCGGAAGAGGTAATTTGCAAACGTCCTTGATGTTCAAGCAACAAGTTAGGCACGGCTACCCAGCCACAGTCAATAACACCCTTATCCCATTTACGCTCTAACTGTGGCAACTCAAAGTTGTTCGTTGCTATTTTCTCCATCTAGCCCTCACGTAAAAAATGACGCCCTAAATCAGTAGGTTGGTATTTCACATCGTATAACTCATAGGTACCAATAGGGTATAGATAGTTATACCATATATAGCGAAATTATTTATACCCCAGTGGTCAATATTTTGGTAATATATAGCAACTAATATGCTGCCATACTGAGCCGTAAAACACATCTGAGGAATATGTATGCGAGATGGGAACCTAAAAAAATGAAAAAACTAGGAAACACGTACATCATTGAATGATTGGATGAAATGATTATAACGGCAGTTCAGCAGTTGCAACATTAAACTGCGAGAGAACTACACCATAAGATGTTACAACACACGCTAGGCTAAATATGTATCTTGGTCACACCTAGCAGTCACTTAGATCCTTATCATCCAGTCCAGCAATGATCTATTCCAGAGTGCCTTAACCAGACGATGACAATTATTTTCATAGTTGATGAGCAGTGGATGCAAAACTGAAGGCCAGTGATTTAAATTACGCACATACACGCCAGTTTGATTTTGAGGCTCAAGTTTTTTGAGAACTTCTGTTGCTGCCATGGAAACAATATACTGGTTAGGAACGCAATCCATGCCTCGATAAGCCGTTGTCAAATAATCCAGATATTCCTGTGTTGGTTTGAGATTATTGGAGGGCGTAACTGCTCGGTAAAAGTAAAACTGCGAACCCTGGTATTGTTGGAAAATTTTATCATGAACCTTTAAAAATGGCGCTCCTTCAAAATAGTCCATCCTTTTTGCATCACTTTCTCTGATCAGATACATCTTGCCGTAGACTCGGTCACCCATTGTGGCGTCCGCTGAGGCGTAACCGTGGTCCTTATAAAAACCACGCTGACTGAAATTTAATGAGGCATTTTCTAGAACGTAGTCGAAGGTTTCATAAAATGAGATACGCCTTAGGTTTAATATTTCAGGACTTAGATTAGCGCCGAAAGCAAAATAATAGATCCGCTTATCACTACAAGGTCTTATAAGCCTTAAAAAAATGGACCATTCAAACCCTAGTTTCCAGAAAATAATACGTAACAAAACTAACCGCCTTTCATGTCTATTAATATTCCCATCTGGTTGCTCCATGTTTTTGGGAGTTGTTAGAACCATATGACTGGATTACGGTCCGTTGGTGTTACGTTTGTTGCACTCCTGTGGGGTGAGCGATGCCGTCTATCATTAACTGTGGAGACTCGCCAACGCCGATTAACTCTGGCCGACCCTTCAAGTAGTTCTCCATTTTGGGTAGTTCTGTCATAGCTGCAGTAAAGGCTTCTAATCGCGGGAATTCTTTGATTAGCATTGGATCAAGTTGTTTCGATAAGTCCAAATGGTGAAAGGCAGCAAATTCCGCGGCCCTGGGCGTATTGTCTGTAAAGAACTTTGAGCTATTTTCCAGCAGGCAGTTCTGTAACTGTTGGAAGCGAGCAGACAAGGCTGGACGCATTGCATCTCTCTTTGCAACAAAATCATCTCCAACTGCAAAGTTTATCGTTGGGTTTAGTGGAGAAAATAGTTCTTGAGAACTTTGCAAAATAGCATCAGCTTTGGCAGCTTCTATTGGATTTTCAATATGGATACCTGCCTTTTTTTCAAGAAAATTTAAGATCGCAATACTTTGGCAGATTTGGTGCCTGCCATCCACTTCTAACATTGGCAGCTGATTGAAAACTAATTGTGATTTAGCATTGGCCCAAGTATCTCCAAAATACTCCCAAGCCATCACATAGTCATACTCAATTCCATTGCATCTCATCAGCATTTGAGGAGCTTCTGCTAGAGCGCGCATCTTAAAGTAAACGAGTTTCAAAGACATTTTTACATCCTCATAGTCCATAAAAGATTAACTGAAAAATATATCCTATGCAATTATCTACCATACCCCCTACTAAGCTCGGTATACATATTAAAAGCAAAAGGCTAGACATGGATTTACACAATCAGAAGTAGCTATAGGACCTCCAAAACAGCACCTCGAGATTACTAGTTGGTGCTGTTAATTGTGCTCATGGGTTTAAGATTGTACAAGTTATAAGTTGAAATCAGTGAAATAAAATTGCCTTTAGTTTTACTAATGTTTGTAGAGCTCGTTATTCAGTTAGCAACCAGTTGACAAAGTGTCGCTTTGCTGGCAGCGTATCCTTTGCGTTGATCTCTACTAGGTAATAGCCCCACTCAGAAGTGAGGCTGAATGAGCGCAAAGCTGTAAACTAGATCTTACCAAGTTTGATATTAGCTTGCGCTTTCCACGCCCTGTACCCTTTAAACCCAAAAACAATACTTGAGCATTAATGTAAATGAAAATTGAACAAGTGACCCCCGCTATAGGTGCCGAAATTTCTGATATTTGCCTCAATAACCTAACTCCAAAAGATTGTGATGAAATCTATGAAGCGCTCATAGTGCACAAGGTTATTTTTTTCCGTGATCAAAACCTCACACCAGATGGACACTTAACCTTTGCCAAAAGCTTTGGTGAGCCAGAGCCGCCTCACCCAATCTACCCAAGTATTGAGGGTTATGAAAACATTGTGTTGCTAAAAAGTGGTGCTGGTAGCAAACCAGACACTAATGATTGGCACAAGGACCTGACCTTTAAGCCAAACCCGCCGTTCACAAGTATTTTACATGCGATTGAAGTGCCTGATGTGGGTGGCGATACCATGTGGTCTAACACCAACGCCGCATACGCTGCGTTGCCTTCAATGTGGCAAGATTACTTAGCAGGCATGGAGGCTATCCATGATATCGGCACCTTTAGGAATGACCTGTATCTTAATGGGGGTATTGAAGCTGTAAACGATGGCCTTAAAAGCACTGGTTCTGCAGTGCATAAGATTGTTGATACCCACCCCGTGACTGGGCTCAAATACCTTAATATTAATCAGTCGTTTACGCGTCATATTATAGGTGAAGTTCAAGGCGAGAGTGACCGAATACTGCAATACCTCTACCAACATATGGCCAAGCCAGAGTTTCAGGTACGTTTGCGTTGGCGTAAGAATACTGTTGCCATGTGGGATAACCGCATTACCCATCACTATGCAATTTGTGACTACTTACCTAAAGTAAGGCACATGCAGCGGGTAACAGTTTTACACGATAAACGCGAGCATTAAGTCTTTCGGCTTGAGGTGTCTAGGCCCAATCACCTCAACTGTTTGGATGGCTTGGCACCGGCGCGCCATAAACTGCGGAATTGGTAACCCATCTTACAGTGGCCAGTTAACAAATCCTTTATGGAGGGTTATAGCTAGTCATAGCCATAGATTCTGCCTTTTTAGTTTGTCCGCCAGGTCAACTAATAACATATGTGGTACGGTAAGTGCAGCGAGACCAATAAATGTTATTTTTATCAGTGCAGTGGTTAAAGACTCCTGAAAGACCATAAAAATTACTAATGTGGTAATCCAGGCTATCAGACTATAGGCGACTGCTTCAATAAGACTTCGCCGGCGTTCACTTCCTTTATCAAGGCTTCTCCATATGCGCAATGTATGGCTGCGGCTATGCCACAGACAAAAATACAGGGCAAAGCTGATGAGTGGCGACAGAAACCATACCAATATTAATACTATTATTAGATTAAGTAATGGTTTCCGCCATACTGGGATTAAAACTGCATAGACAAAGTATGCAGCGAAGCATACAAGCCATGGTAAAAAAAGCATGCCGATAGCATTGATAAGCATATCTGCCCCCACATCACCCACTAAAAGAGTAAAAAGCGGTTGCACGCTGTCGGGCTGGAGATTAGGAATAGCAACAGGTACTAAACCGCCATGGGCGGTCAATGGCAGCCATCGATAGGACAGCTTTTTTGCAATGGTGGCTTGGGTATTAGCAATATCACTACTGCCAAAATGCAGTGCTGAAATTGTTAGGAATACTGATAAACCCAGCAATGGCCAATGCGACCAAACCCAAACTACCAAAGCTGCCAGAAAAATATAACTCAGATTAAACCCAAACCATGCAATTAAGCCCTTAGGCCAACCGATACGGCGTGCTACAGCGCCATCTAGGCCACCATGGGGTACGCCAATAAGCAGCACTGCGCTTATGGCGATTAGTTCCATATTAGTCATGGCTAAAAATTTGACTCAGAGCTGACTTTATAAACGGCCATTTGGGCATAGCTTGCATTACTTTTACCCATTCGAGAAAACCCGCGTCGCCAAGCATAAAAAGCGAAAATTGCTCAGCATTAAGGGCTTTAGCCGTCGCCATAAAAAAACTAACACCCTGATCTGGCTGTGCATTAAGAGCACGATTAAAGACCTTATCCATAAACATTAATAGCCTTGAAAATGGCTTCGGTACGTTGCGTTGACCTGCATTAATAGATTGTGCCAACTCCGCCATCTGCCTTTGAATAGTGCTAAAGGCATAACCAGAGGATAACCTTACGGCGCCACCATTGGCCCCAATGTTATTCACCTCAGGGTTATATGGCTGCTCTGTTGCCATTGAAATGACGCCATACTCCTCTCTCAATTGAGATTTGACCTGAATGTTATGCTCAGCAAGCCACCCTGTTATGGCGTTACGATACCAACCTTTATCTTCTAGATGGGTCGAAATCATAGTTGATTCCACTAGCAAATGACGATCTGAATAGGGCAGCACATAGATAAAGTGTAGCCCCCGGGATTGGTCGACGCGAAAGTCCATCAAAGTGGCGATATCAGCATTCTCCATAGGTTCTTTAAGGCTTATCTCCCACCCTAAAAAATGTTGGCGTAAACTATTCTCACCCATTGTGGGTGGGCGGCTATCATAAATAGTTTTAGCGCTATAGCGTTGACCATTAGCATTAAATTGACCACCATTACCCTTTGGCACTAGATTCTCAACTGGTGATCTAACTAGACTTGTGGATTTTTTTAAATTGGTTTCGCAGTGCTCTAGGTGTTTTTTTGCACTCAGGCAGGTGTAGCGATATTGATTGCTGTGGTGAATAATTTCGTCATTATGATCAATGATACGCCATCGATCCCAGCTACCTTGGATGGATTGGCTAAACTCTTTTAACTGCGGTGGATGTGCCCAAAAGGCCCAGCAACAATCTCGCTCAGCCGCAGTTTTTGGTTCAAACACTGTGGCCGATAAACCATTTAGTCTGGTCGCCAATGCCATACCTGAACTGCCGCCACCAATAATAGCGATATCTAGCTCTATAATTTTAGCTGGGATGGACACCGGCCAATCCCTGTAGATGTTGGTGTAGCTTAGTTTGATGGGGGGGGACCTTTTTTGGTCTTAAATCCGCCGTGCTGCGGAGGCTAAGTAGCACTTTTTCAACACCTGTTACCATTACACGGCCCTTCCACCAAGCCACTTTACGGCGTTTAAGTACCCAACCAATTTGGCGATAAACGCGCAGTGCTATGGCGATGGCTAGCCTTGACCTAAAGGGTAGCAGGCGTATGCCAAGCTGTGCACTGGCATAATACTGCTCTGACAGATCCAATAAACGGTCGATCGCTTGTGCCACTGGCTGTTGGCAATTAACACCTGCCTCTGCAATCTGTTCTGGGGTAAAATTAGCCCAACTAGCAGGTAGATAACGACGATTCATCTGTGCGTCTTCTAACACATCGCGGGAGATGTTGGTGAGCTGCATTGCAATCCCCAAGTCAATAGCGAAGCTGTCGGCGCGGGGTTCGTTGCAGTTCAGCACGCGGCACATCATCAGTCCAACGGTACCTGCAACAGCATGGCAATAGCGAAGCAATTCGGCTTCATCAATTACGGCTGTGGGGTTTTGGTCCGTAAGCATGCCACCGAGTAGTTCAGCAGCTGCACTGAGTGGGATATTATGTGTGTTAGCTAATTCAATAAACGCTTCAATTTCGGGTCCAGCAGCTACATTTTCACCAGCCAGACGTGCGCGAATATCTTCAAGTGATTCATGCCGGTCAGGAAGGTCACCATCTGCTAAATCATCAACATAGCGACAGAATAAGTAAAGTCGTGCAGCACGCTCGGCTAGGTCAGCACCAAGGAATTTGCTGGCCCAGTAAAATGATTTGCCATGGCGGGCGAGTATCTGCTGTGGCTGTGAATTATTAGAACGCAAATGGCTTGGTTTAGGAGTTGTCATAATTTAGCCACCCGAACCAACCTCAACACCTGTAAGGAGCTCTTCAACCACCTTAGCAGAGCTAACAACTCCCGGTAATCCAGCACCAGGGTGTGTGCCAGCGCCAACAAAGTAGAGGTTCGCCACTGCCTTATCACGATTATGAAATCGAAACCAAGCCGACTGAGTAAGCCGTGGTTCGATAGAAAAACCAGCGCCATGCATGGAACGGTAGTCTTTAGCAAAGTCTTCTGGAGTCATCCAAAACACCTCTTCGATCACAGAAGATAGGTCTGGCAGTATGGTCTCCTCTAAAGCAGTGACAATGCGGTCACGAAGCGCCTCACCTTCGGTTGCCCAGTTTACATTACCCTGCAGGTTTGGCACTGGACAGAGCACATAAAAGGATTCACAACCTTGGGGTGCAAAGCTTTTATCAGTAGCTGTAGGGCGATGCACATAGAGGGAAAAATCTTCACTCATGTGCTTGGCATCAAAAATTTCTGCCAACAGTTGTTTAAATCTTGGTCCCATCCAAATGCTGTGATGAGCAACATTGGGGTACAGCTTTTTGGTGCCAAAATAAAGCACATAGAGGCCCATACTATAATGTTTCTTTATACTTGGCAGGCGTAGCTTTTTCTTAGGTAAAAGATGTTGATAGCAGGTTTCGGGGTCACCACCAAACACAACAATATCAGCATTTGTTACTTGGTTATTATTGAGACGAACACCTGTCGCACGATTATTTTCAAGCATAATCTCATCAATATCAGCATTGAGTTGGATAGTTATGCCATGGCGTTCCATAAGTGAAGTCAGTTCTTCCACTAGCTTGCCAGTTCCACCCATACAGAAAAATACACCCCAACGACGTTCAAGATAGTGTATCAATGTGTAGATAGCAGTTGTCTTAAAGGGATTACCTCCTACCAACAGGGGGTGGATTGAAAATGCTTGGCGAATAAGTGGGTGCTTAAGATGGCTGTTAACCATTTGTGAAACAGTTTTATAGCATTTAAGCATCAGCAGGGCTGGCACTTGCTTGATCATGTCCCAGATGCGGGTAAAAGGCCTGTGCACTAATTGCCTAAAGCCCACATTATAGACTTTTCTAGACTTCTCCAGCAGCCTTAAATAACCATTTGCATCATCCGGATTAAACCGCCGAATCTCGGTTAACGTGTCTTCAATGCTGGCTCGGTAATCAAATTGGCTACCATCAGCAAAGTGAAACCGATAAAAGGGATCTAATGGTACAAAATCCAAATGGTCAGTGAGTTTCTCATCGAAAAGTTCGAAAAGCTCATCGAACAGGAATGGGGCAGTAATAACCGTAGGGCCTGCATCATGACGGTAGCCACCGCGTTCAAATACCTGTGCTCGCCCACCAAGGCTGCCCAAGCGTTCCATTAATGTAACGTCGTAGCCTATTGCTTTGAGTCTTAATGCTGTTGCTATACCAGCGAAGCCTGCCCCAATAACCACTACCGTTTTACCGGCTCCAAACGTTTTTGATGTCAAGCGATTTGCCCTTGGCGTTTTATTTCTGTTTTCTGTTTTACAGCAGCCACTAGGCCCTGGGTTACAGCATGTAATTGAATAGGCAATAAGCTCACTGACTGTTCGGCTTGCAATAGCCAGTAATCTACCAACTGATTGGCCTCAAGAATTACATCACTGGAGGCGATGCAGCGCTGCCAATGGGCCAGTTGTTCGGTATCTTCTGATTGATACCAGCGGACAAACTCTTCCCGATGTGTTCCTTGCTTGGCAAACAGACCAATCACTAGATTAGGTTTGCGGCCGTCAAGATCGCTCGAACGATGGCTTGATGGAATTATATCGTCAATATCATTGCGGCCCTGGTAGGCTAGGGCGCAGAGGCCTATAAGATGCTCCAGACCAATAATATCTGTGCCTAGGCCAGCGGCAATAGCCGCCCCTTTGATGGGAGCAATCAATAGTGGTGCTGTCTTGCCTTTTGCAATATGCTGCCACTCGCTTAACTTAGCGCACTGGCGTTGGGTGATATCAGATATTTGGCCGCTGCAGGTTTTTTGCATCGACTGAGCTAATAAGGCCACTTGAAGGCTACTATATTGTCTGTTCTTGGCACCAAGCTCGAAGGCCTTAGCAATCATCCAGTCACCTAGGCAGAGCGCCATATCGGGCCCAAAATGTTGATGGATACTTTCTTGGCCACGTCTATGGGTACTGGCATCACTGATGTCATCATGAATAAGGGACGCGTTGTGCAGTAGCTCGCAAGCAGCTGCCCAATGTAAATTATCTAATGTGTTTAGGCCTAGGGATAGGCCACTGGTTAGTGCCAGGTGAGCTCTAAAAAATTTGCCTGGGTTCTTAAAGTGATACTTGGCTGCTGCAGTCAAGCTACTTTGTGGGTGCGGCATTTCACGCTTGTACAGAGCGTTTAGCTCTGTTAGCAAATTCAAACTATTGGTAATTTTTGTTGGGGACATTAATCGTACCCTTATAAAGTGCTGATTATTTTTAGTATGCTAAAAATGAAGAGCCAGCCAGCACAGCTGGCTCTTCTAAACTTCAATCAGATCAAATTATGCTTTAGATTCTGAATCTGCTACTGCAGCAGCCCAGATAATCACACCAAATGCGATCTTGTTTATAAAGTCGGCTAGGTTATAAACTATGTTGAGTGTTGCTGCATCAGCACCGCCGGCCATGTAACCAAAGAAGTAACCAATTGGGTAGATAGACCAACCGATAGTTACACAGATAAGCATCCACTTGTAAGCCTTCTGAACGTTGGCATTTGAAAGCCCAGCATTAATCTGGCTAGCTTCACCTTTGAAGATCTCCCAAACGATGAATGCCCAACCGGCCAGTCCGAGGATAAAGGCTAAAGTGACATTCATCATGTCTGCCTCGCCAGCAAAGCCGAAGCCCAACATAACAATAGAACCGAGTAGCAATCTCCAGAATACACGAACCGGCACTTTAGTTACTGCAGAAAGAACCAAGTAGAATTCAACCATTAACAATGGCACGGTCAGAAGCCAGTCAATATATCGTAATTCTGTTGGAGATGTTCCCGTAGCTACCCATACATCACGCATGTAGAAGTAGTGAACTGCAGCAATCAACGTAACCAAGCCTGATACTGTCAAAGATGTCTTCCACTTTCCTGCAACACGATCGCGCTCTATGAAGAAAAAAGCTGTAGCCGCAACAAGCGCCATGGAAATTAACCAAAAAGACATGCCAACCGGATCGGCGGCCGTTAAGTTATAAGTCATTTTTAACCTCTAATTTAATACTGTTTTTATTAGTGCCCGCCTGCTTTTTATTAAGTAAACAGACATAGCACTACTTTTAAAGCAAATCTAGATCTTCATATTTTAAGAATCTAGGCTAAATAATTTAGCCCTTTTTTAACGGCTTAGCTTTGGAATTACATTAATTTTACAAAAGTTGACTTGTTCTTACAGGCGATTAGATTGGCTAATAGAGGCCAAAGTGAGCAACCACGTAAGAACCCTAAACGATCTATTAAAAAGACCTAGTTCTAGTGGGAAATGGATTGGGTACCAAGAGGAAAATTAAATATAAATGACGGTTTATTTGACCGTTTTGTTTTATAGAACATATAAAACAGTATTTATAAAAAATAGCTTATAAAAGGAAATGGTGTGCCCGAGAAACGGCACGTTTATTTCCTATGCGGCCTGTAAGGTTCGAACGAACTTACCATGTTTGTTGTAAAGATTTAAAATAGTCAAAAAATACTTTCCTATTAGTTTGGAGGTAATTATTTCACTATTTGATAGCGGGTTTAACAGTTAAATACTCTCCCAAGGGAAGCTATCAAGACGTTCAGCACCTGCTGCAGTGACAAGAACCTGTGTTTCTAATTTAATTGACTCTGTGCCTTTTTCAGCTATCAAACTTTCTACACACAGCACCATGCCGGGTTCAAAAGTTCCCGAAGTGACGCGCTCACTCCAGTCAATATGCAGTGGCACAACTGGCCATTCATCAGCCATGCCCACTCCATGAGCAGCTAAAGAATAACGATACTCAACATGCTTAGCTGGGATGCGCCAACTTTTTTCATTAAACTCCAAAAAGCTTACGCCTGGTTTAATCAGAGCCACGTTATGTTCAATTTGTGTCAAAGCGGTTAAATATAATCGTTTTTGTGTATCATTCATCGGTTCGTATCCACAAACCCAACTGCGGGATAAGTCAGCGCAATACCCATATGGACCAATCATATCAGTATCTAGGCTGATCATTTCTCCCCTCTTAACTTCTCTATCTGAACATTCGCTATACCAAGGGTTAGTGTTAGGTCCGGATGTTAGGAGCTTAGTTTCTAGCCAATCACCTCCAGAGCGTGCATTTTCAAAATGAAGGTGAGCCCAGAGTTCGCGCTCAGTAACACCAGGAACTGAGTGCTCATAGACCCGAGCCAATCCAGCCTCACATACCCGAATGGTCCAGCGCATCAATTCAATTTCGTCTGGAGACTTAATCGCTCTAGACAGTTCGGTAATCTCAGTTCCGTTAACAACGCTTACCCCAAGTTTAGTTAGTTGATGAACTGCATTAAGTTCCAATGTGTCTGCTGCAAGGCGTGGTTTTTGAGTGCCATATTGATGCAACAAATCAGTGATCTCAACGGCCCAATCCCTTAGAAATATTTCAGCCTTGTCCCCGTGGGACATATAGATGTACGAAATTGCCGTACGCACTTCATCTACCCCGGGCAGGCCATTTGCTAAATGTGCACACCCCTTAAACTCGAATAGAATCGCTGGGCCACCGTTTAAAATCAGCGCATAGCGTATTGCATTATGTGCGGTCCACACTTGCATGTTAGAGCTGTCGAATGCATAGCGAATATTAATTGGGTCATACAGAAGCAAGGCGTCAACATCAGCCGATTGCATTTGGTCGCGTAATCGTCCAAGCCTATATGAGCGTGCACAATCTAATACATCTGCTCGTATAGGTGAAATAAGAGGAAGATCTGCACCTTTTGAATTCAAATAGGTAGCCTTACGGTCATCTTTAAAGAAAGCGTATCTGGTCATGGCATTCCCCTATTTACCAACTTAGTGTAGCCGCCAACCATAGGCATGTCTAATGTTGTAATAAGTCTAAGGTGCTGTGGCTTAAGTGGCATTGCCCCTTTTGAAGCTTAGCTAAGCATGAAAATTTGCTGCAACACTAGCAACCTTTATAGCTATAGAATCGCATACAAAGCGATTTATGCCAACGGATAATGGTGAGCTACAGATCGAAAATAAAACCCACTCCCCCCAAAAATCCATAATGGACGTGCATGTTGGTAGGCTCTTTTGTGTCAGAGCATACTATTGTCTAGAAGTAATAACCTTTAGTTGTTAGGATCCATGCCAAGCCAATAGCTCAAGATTGAGAATAAATATGTTTTCAGAATATGCCAACATACAATTTACCTCTGGCCCGAATATATTGCGTGGTCGATTGTATGCTGCGCACAAGGGTGCATCAGCGCCTTGTGTAATTATGGCTCATGGCACATCGGCAACGATTTCAATGGCGTTAGAAGACTACGCTGTCGAGTTTCAAGGAGCTGGGTTAAACGTCATTGTTTATGATCATGCAGGTCTTGGAGATAGTGATGGCGTAGAACGACAAGTTATTAACCCTTGGATTCAAGCAAAGGGTTTTCGCGATGCATTTCTTTATACCCAAAATTTGACAGAGCATCATAATGGTCAGATTTTTCTTTGGGGTGATAGCTATGCCGCTATGTTGGTGCTTGTCGTTGGTGCATTCATTGAGGGACTTACAGGCATCGTTTCACACATTCCTGCAACAGGCATAACACACCTCCAATCTACGACATTAGAGGCTGATTTCAACAAATTGAAGACTATTTTCGAAGCTGATGATCTGAGTAATTTCGAAAAAGAAGTGATCGGGCCACTTCCTGTTGTTTCAGCTGATCAATTAAATACGCCTTCTCTCTTGCAGCCCATCCAGGCATTTTTATGGTTCATAACGCATGGAGGTCGTTTTGGTAGTAACTGGCAAAATTTGATTAGCAGGGTCACTGTGAAAACACCAGTTCCTTTTGCACCACAAATAACTGCTCCTTTTATTAAGGTCCCAACTATGATGTTGGTAGGGTCTAATGACGAGATGATACATTGTAATCCAGAGGTGCAGAAATCTGTATTTGATGCGATTCGTGCTCCAAAAGAATTTCACGAGGTGGATGGAGGACATTTTGGGTGCTTATATGCGGGCTCTTCACTATTCAAACAGGCTGTTCATTTGGAGATAGAATTTATGAAACGTAATAGCCACATAATCTGAATTTATTAAAGTAACTGAATAGTACTGAAACCGAATTAGATCTCAAGTATGAGTATTATCGACTAATATAAACAACCATTTAACCCAAACAACTGGGTACCCCAGACACAATTGCGTGTGCACATTTGTATATCACGATGATGATCCTGAAACCCCAACAGCTCAGCTAGTCGTTGTTATACAAGCTGAGTCTATGGATGTAGTCGGTGGATATATGGCAGCCAACGCAGATGCTATGGCTACTCAAGGATGACTAATTCTGGTTTTCACGTGCTGCACGGCCGTGGAATACATAGCCTATTAAATTGAGTAAAACCTGGGCAGCTAAAATGCTGGTGGTGCTGGATAAATCATAATCTGGTGCTACTTCACAAAGGTCTATACCTACTACATCACCTTTGTTAGCCACGCCTTGCAATACTTCCATCACCTCATAATAGGTAAAACCACCATGGCTTGGCGTGCCAGTACCTGGCGCGATGGACGGATCGAAGCCGTCTATATCAATAGTAATATAGTAATTCACACCATCGGGAATCAGGGCTAGTACACCCTCTGGCCCAAGCCTTCGCACATCTCGCACAGACAAAATGGTAGAGCCTACGCTTTCTGCTTGTTTATGGTCGGCACGATTGGATGAAGAAACGTTGCGTATGCCTAATTGAGTCATACCCGTGACATAGCCTTTTTCAGAGGCCCGACGAATAGGGTTACCGTGGCCGAATCGCACACCGTGGCGTTCATCTACAAAATCTAGGTGGGCGTCAATTTGAATAATATGGATAGGACCTTGATCATCAAAGGCTTGGATGCAGGGGGCATTAATAGAGTGATCGCCACCAGCTACCACGGGTAAAACCCCAGCAGCCAAAGCCTTTCGGACTGCGTACTCAATATTGGCGTGGCTCTGTTCGGTGTTGGTGTGAATCATATCAGCGTCACCCATGTCGACGATGTTCACACCTTGTAAATACATAGTGTCGTCTTCGTAGGAGTATGCACCGCCGTGGCCAAATGAAAATAGTGTTGAGGCTTCTCGTATAGAACGAGGCCCCATGCGCGCGCCAGAGCGCCATTGGGTGCCACAATCGTAAGGTGCCCCCATGAAGGCTACATCTGCTTTAATGTTGTCCCAGTCTTCGGCAATGGGGCTTTTTGCAAAGGTGCAAAAGCCAACGAAAGGTAAATTGAGCCGACCTTTTTCGTAATTATTTTCACTCATGAGAGGGGATGTCCTATAGCGGTGTTACGCGGTTTGTGGCAGGTAAGTGGGCCAGTAGGTATGGCCATGGCCGTGCTGGTGTTTACATAGAAGAAGGCTAACAATAGTCGCTTTGTATGGTGAAGACAAATGCATTTTTTCAATCTAGCGTTTCAAGTGAGCAACTACTCAACAGCCTGTATCTTGTATCAGCTAATTGGTACAGATTAGAGTAAGCTGTTAATTACTATCTGCTTTACGCTTCTGTTAAGGAAATGCTGCTATGAAATCTGAGTTCAAAGAGGTCACTTTATGTGTGTTTGATGCCTACGGAACCTTGTTTGATGTGCACTCAGCCGTAGAACAACATGCTCACTCATTGGGATCCCAGGCGCAATCTATCTCCATGTTGTGGCGTCAAAAACAACTTGAATATACCTGGTTGCGCAGCCTCATGGGGCGCTATGTGGACTTTGCGCAAGTCACCGCTGAAGCACTACATTATGCGTTGCAAGCCCATTCAATGACTGATGCTACTCTGGAGCAACGGTTGTTACTAGCCTATAACCAGCTATCGAGCTATGCCGAGGTCATTGCTACCCTCAAGCAGCTCCGTGGGGCTGGCATTGCTACGGCGATTCTATCTAATGGCTCGCCAGATATGTTATGGGGCGCGGTAGAACATGCTGGATTAACGGACTTAATCGATCAGGTGATTTCTGTTGATGACTTAGCCATATACAAACCCGACCCTCGGGTGTATCAGTTAGTTCTAGATGGTTTTGGCGTGACTAAAGACCAAGTGTTGTTTCATTCTAGTAATGCTTGGGATGTTGCGGGCGCAGTTAATTTTGGGTTTCATGTGGCCTGGATTAACCGTTTTTCACAACCCCCAGAACCGCTGTCTAAATCACCAAGTTTAGAACTTAAAAATTTACAACAAGTGATTGCTGCTTTAGGTATTTAAACTGTCTTTGGTGGGTGGCCTTATCCGCTATTGAGTTTAAAACAAAACAATATTACGGCTTATTCTCGACCCACAAGTCAAGCTGTGATGAAAAGCACTCAATGGTGGTAGAGTGACTGCGCAAAAGCAAAAACACTCATTGTGCCAATGGCCCGGAAGATTTAAGTCGGCTCACCTTTGGAGAGGGATTAACATGCAGCAGATGGCCAACCAATTATTCCAAAAGACAATCCGGCGGTGGGTGCCGTTTTGGCGTGATGTGCCTCAGCAGCATGATTTATTGGAAAAGCTATCTCTTGACCCTCAGTTGAATAACGCCGATGAAAAGGTATTGTTAACTTGGATGGATGCCTGCCTTAAAGATAATGGTGGGGAGGTGGCTGCAAGGACACGAGCGGCTGAACTAGGTAGACGTTTCTTAGACCTTAATGACACAGGGCGGGTTCGCTTTTTGACCCTGATGGCTGATAACTACTCTGTTGATGAAGTGCAGTTAACTCAGGTCATAGAGTCTTGGTTAGCGGCAGATTCAGGCCAGCGTGTTCATCTAGAAGTGGAGCTTCGCAGTGCCCTAGAACCACCAAGAATGAAACTGCTGACGCAGTTTAATGAGCTTCCTCAAGGCATTAAGTTTCTTGTGGACATGCGTGCTGAATTGCTGCGGTTACGCAAAGAGCACCCCAAGCTTGCGCCCTTAGAAGCAGATTTGAAACGACTTTTGAGTGCTTGGTTTGATATTGGATTACTGCAAATGGAGGAGATCAACTGGCGCTCCAGTGCTGAATTGCTAGAGAAATTGATTGCTTATGAGGCAGTGCATGCAATACAGAGTTGGAATGACCTGAAAAACCGACTCGATTCAGATCGCCGTTGCTTTGCCTTCTTCCACCCTAATATGCCAAAAGAACCGTTGATATTTGTTGAAGTTGCTCTGGTTAAAGGTATGGCCAACAATGTTCAAGAATTGCTTGACGAGGCTGCGCCACTGGAAGATATTGGCCAGGCCGACACGGCCATATTTTATTCTATTTCCAACGCCCAAGAGGGCCTCTCGGGGATCAGTTTTGGTAATTTTCTAATTAAGCGTGTGGTTAAGCAACTGCAGCAAGAGTTCCCTCAGCTTGCACAGTTTGCAACCCTTTCTCCCATTCCAGGGTTCTGCCACTGGTTAGACGGCATCGATGCTGTGCAGGAATCCGCCTTATTGGATGAGGGACTAACATTGAGGTCGCCGGAACACCTTCAGAAATTGGCCGCCCACTACCTTGGTGAACAAAAACAAAAGCGCAATCAAAACTTTGCTCGTGACCCTGTAGCACATTTCCATCTTAGCAATGGTGCTCAGATTGAGCGGTTGAATTGGATGGCTGACACTTCTGAGAATGGGCTGAAACAAGCTGAAGGAATGATGGTTAACTACCTTTATGAGCTACCTCATATTGAAAGCCGCAGTCAGGGCTACAGTGCTGAAGGTAAGGTGGCTTTGTCTGTTAGCATTGAAAAGCAATTAAATAAATAAAGCCTGCCCTTCTAGTAATAGCCTAGTTATTGCCTGAACCGTCAAAACTGATCTGGCACCAGCTTTGTAACTGTTCAGACACAGCACTAAGCAACTCGGCATGCTGATGGCTTTTCCGCACCAGTGCGCTCCAATGTACGGGTATGCCTTGATCAGTGACAGGCAGAGCTAATAGCTCACGGTTGTCTAAGGAGGGCTGCACTGCCCAGCGGCTCAAAATAGAACGGCCAAAGCCAGCTTTAACCATCTCGATTACCGCTTCGGTATTTCCTGCTCGTAAATAATTAAGTGGCCTTCGGCCCGCTGGACGCCACAACAGCTCTTCCTCAAACCCAGTTTCATAAATGGTTGAATAAGTAATGAATGGGTCATCTAAAAAGTCTGCTGCAAGCATATAACCACAGTGCGGTGTGGGGTAGTCAAGTGCACATATAGCCAGTAATTCGTCATCAAAAAGTGGGTATACGTGGGCACGGCTAGAAGCAAGGCTACCTGCACTAATAGCGATATCCACATCGCCATCTAATAGGCTCCGCATAGGCACCTTGCTGGTATCAGTGATGAATTCAAAATACAAATTAGGCCATTGGTGCTGCAGTTGTTTTAAAAATAATGGCAACCAGCGATAGCTGTTGTAGGCAAAAGTGCCAATGCGAATGACTTCTCCTGGCGCAGCACCGGCTTTACCCATGAGGGTAGATTCAGCTAAACCTGCCTCCATGAGGATAGTGTCAGCGCTGGTGGCGAGCAGATCCCCAGCAGAAGTTAACCTTAAACGTCTACCTACGCGGGCAAATAATTTAGTGCTTAAGCGCCGCTCTGCCTCGGCTATCTGGTGGCTTAATGCGGGTTGAGTTAACCCCAAAGCTTGGGCTGCAGCTGATACGGTGCCATGAATACGCACAGCCTGCACAACCCGATAGTGGCTTAGTTGTAAACGTAGCATGTATAAAATAATTTCATAGGTAGTGATAAAAATATTAATTATTCATAAGTTAGACAATACCCTATGATGGCTTTTTATGGCAAGCCTATGGGTGTGTAAATGAGACGTTCTCGCGCTAATCGCAACAAATCAACACGCCCTAGTGGCGGTGCTCGTCAAGCGCCCTCACGGCAAATGCGCAACCCATATGCACCCATGCAGCTGATAAATGACAGTCAGTTAGAGGATATTCATCAGGCATCATTAAAACTTCTATGCGACACAGGTATGGATTTTCAGTCGCCCCAAGCAGTGGATATTTTACGTCGCTCGGGTGCTATGGTGGACGGCGACGGACAGCGAGTTAGGTTTGATCCGGATTGGGTCATGCAAACCATTGCCACCACCCCAAGCGAGTTTGTCTTACATGGCCGCCGTCCAGATCGGCATATCCTCATGGGAGGCAATTCAATTGCCTATGCCATGGTGGCCAGCACACCCAACGTCTCCGATTTAGACAGAGGTCGAATTACGGGTAATTATGATGATTTCTGCAATTTATTGCGTTTAGGCGAAAGCCTGAACAGTGTTCAATTACAGGCAGGGTTTCCGGTTGAACCCTGTGACGTTAATGTGAACACTCGCCACATCGTGGCAGCTGCAGCCATGGCGCGGTTGACCACTAAACCTGTAGGCGGTTATGCCTTAGGCCGACAACGAATGCAGGATGTGATTGATATCGCACGCATTGGTCGTGGCATTGACCACGCTACTCTACTTACGCAGCCTTCCATTCATACGGTAGTGAATTCAAACTCTCCACTCATTTATGATGGGGCGTTATTGGAAGGCGCCATTGTTATGGCCGAAAACAATCAGCCTGTCATCTATACCCCATTTACGCTGGCGGGCGCCATGGCGCCAATCACCATGGCGGGCGCCTTGGTGCAGCAAAACGCAGAATGCCTAGCAGGCCTTGCCTTTCACCAGTGTGTTAACCCTGGCGCACCGGCCATGTATGGCAGTTTTACCTCCAATGTGGATATGAAATCTGGTTCGCCTGCTTTTGGCACACCTGAATACAGCCAAGCCACCATTGTGTCCGGCCAATTGGCGCGTAAGTATGGCATTCCCCTGCGTGCTTCCAATGCCAACGCTTCTAATGCACCTGATGCACAAGCCACTTATGAGTCCCAAATGTCTTTATGGGCGTGTATGTTGGGCCAAGTTAATTATGTTCTCCATGGCTTGGGTTGGATTGAAGGTGGGTTATGCACCTCTTATGAAAAGGTTATTCTAGATGCTGAAATGATTCAAATGCAGCAAGCTTTTTTGCAGCCTATGGATACCAGTGCAGACTCGTTAGCAGTAGATGCTATTGCAGAAGTGGGGCCTGGCAGCCACTTTTTTGCCTCACCCCATACCATGTCTCGTTATGAAGACGCGTTTTATTCACCGTTTTTATCAAACTGGTCCAATTTTGAAAATTGGCGTGATATGGGTGCAATGGATGCGACGCAACGTGCTAACAAAATTTGGAAACAGATGCTCCAAGATTATGAGGAACCCAAGTTAGAGGTTGCCATAGACGATGAACTGACGGACTTTGTAGAGCGGCGTACCCATGAAGGTGGAGCGGCACCAGGATCAAAATAAAAGGAAAAAAATATGAAGGCCCATGTTCAAGTAGCAGTTATTGGTGGTGGCGTAGTTGGTTGCTCAGTGCTTTATCACCTAACCAAGTTGGGATGGGCAGACGTGTGCCTTATAGAACGTTCAGAGCTAACCTCTGGTTCTACGTGGCATGCTGCTGGTGGTTTTCATACACTTAATGCTGACCCCAATATGGCAGCATTACAAGGGTATACAATTAAACTCTACAAAGAGCTTGAGGCCATTAGTGGTTTAACCTGTGGTTTGCATCATGTGGGTGGCATTACCCTGGCTGATAGCCCAGAACGTATGGATTTTATTAAAGCGGCAAGGGCCATGCACCGGCACATGGGGTTAGATACACAAATCATTACCCCAGAAGAGATCAAAAAACTAAGCCCCATCGTCAATACAGAAGGTATTTTAGGTGGCTTATATGATCCACTTGATGGCCACCTAGATCCTTCTGGTACCACCCATGCCTATGCTAAAGCGGCACAAATACAAGGCGCAGAAATCTATTTAAGAAATCCAGTATCCGACCTTACACAACGCCCTGATGGGAGCTGGGATGTGACCACTAAAAACGGCATGATCCATGCTGAGCATGTGGTTAATGCGGGTGGTCTATGGGCTCGTGAGTTGGGTGAAATGGTAGGGGTGTTCTTGCCTCTCCACCCCATGGAACATCAGTATCTGATCACTGATGACCTGCCTCAAGTATTTACCCGTGATGAAGAGCTCCCCCACATAATGGACCCATCAGGGGAAAGTTATTTGCGCCAAGAAGGTAAAGGCCTAGTGATTGGTATTTATGAGCAAGACTGTGACCCATGGGCCTTAGATGGCACCCGTTGGGACTTTGGCCATGAGCTTTTAGATAACAAACTCGATCGCATTGGTGACTCTCTTGAGTTTGCCTTTAAACGCTTCCCCTGTTTAGAAACGGCGGGCATTAAGTCCATCGTCAACGGGCCGTTTACCTTTGCACCAGATGGTAATCCACTGGTTGGCCCTGTGCCTGGATTACAAAACTATTGGTCCTGCTGTGCTGTGATGGCGGGCTTTAGTCAGGGCGGAGGTGTGGGCTTGAGCTTGGCCGAGTGGATGGTACATGGCGAGACATCACGAGATGTGTTTGCTATGGATGTAGCGCGCTATGGCAATTATTGCACCAAGGCCTATACCCGTAATAAGGTGCGTGAAAACTATCAGAAACGGTTTAGTATTTCTTATCCTAACGAAGAACTACCTGCTGGCCGCCCACTAAATACGACACCGGTCTATAGCATCTGGCAGCAACAACGAGCGGTATTTGGGCAAGGCTATGGCATGGAGCATGTGAATTATTTTGCACCTGAAGGAGAGCCATTGTTAGAAACTCCCAGTTTTAGACGGTCTAACGCCTTTAGTGCCATTGGTAAGGAATGCCACGCTGTGCGCACCTCTGTGGGCATTAACGAGGTGCATAATTTTGGTAAATACCTAGTCACCGGTAAAGGTGCTCGGGCTTGGTTAGATGGTGTTATGGCAGGCAAACTACCTCAACTTGGGCGTATCACTTTAAGCCCTATGCTAAGCCCATCAGGTAAGCTCATGGGCGACTTCACGATTTCTTATATTACTGAACATGAGTACCAACTCACTGCGTCCTTTGGTGCCCAAGACCTGCACATGCGCTGGTTTGAGCAATATTTACCTGTGCCAGACGTAGTGCTTAAGAATATTTCTATGAGCCGTATTGGCTTTCAAATTGCAGGGCCAAAGGCACGTGATTTATTAGCCCTTTGCACTCGATTTGATGTTTCCCACAGCGCTATGCCATTTTTGTCGGTACGCAAAATGGAGGTGGGCCAGTGTGATGCCATAGTCCAGCGGGTAAGTTATACAGGAGATTTGGGCTACGAAATCTATGTACCTGCAGAACAACAAGTAAGCTTGTACCATACCTTAGCCAATGTGGGTGTGGCATTTGATCTTAAACCCTTTGGTATGCGCGCTATGATGAGTCTGCGCTTAGAAAAGTCTTTTGGGTCTTGGATGCGGGAATACAAACCTGACTACACCCCTATGGAAACAGGTATGGATCGCTTTATGGATTACCACAAAGATGCTGATTACATTGGCAAGGCTGCTGCTCTTGCCGAACTGGCACAGCCTCCAAAGAGGAAGTTAGTGAGCTTTATGGTAGATGCAATAGATGCGGATGTGGTGGCCGACGAACCTATATGGAAAGACGGTAACGTAGTGGGTTTTGTGACTTCTGGAGGCTATGCTCATTTTTGTAAGCAATCTGTAGCACTGGGTTTTGTACCTACGGATATGATTACTGAAGGCGCAGCATTTGAGATCGAAATCTTAGGTGAAATGCGTTCAGCGAGGCTTTTTAGCGAACCCTTGTTTGATCCCCAGTCTCGACGTATGCAGGGTTAGCGTTCATTAAGTCACTGAGCTCATCTACAATGGCTTGTGCTGCAATTGCTATTAGCTGAGTGCCGATGTGTGGGCTCGCTAAGGCCGAATGAGAGCCTACGCGACCATCGGGGAAGGTGCGCTGGTGACTAACGGGGTCTCCGTGGCGATCACCACTGTGGGCTTTAATGTAAGCCTCACTTAGGGGCATAGGAGGTTCTCTCGCTAAATCTGGGTCTAATCTACGTTGGTTGACTTGGGTAATGGAGATTTCTGCAGGTGTTGCATGCATCCCTTCCCATGTGCCAAAAGCTTTTTGACGCAGATCTTGTACCTCATCAAAGTCCCACCAACTGCGTAACTTGATAGCGTGGGGGGCGAGGTTCTTTATGACTTGGCGTGCGGGTTCAAGGTTGGCACCATGGCCATTGAGTAAGTAAATTTGATTAAAACCGTGGCTAATAAAAGAGCTACATACTTCTTCTAACAGTAGGGTAAATGTCGGTACCGACACTGAAACGGTTCCAGCAAAGGCCATATTGAAGGGTGCTGGTGTATAAACCAATGGGGGCGCTACTAACCACCCAGCTATTCCTGCAGCAGCCATTGCGACGGTCTCGGCACATAGGTAATCAGTGCCCATAAGGCCCATTGGGCCATGTTGTTCGAATGAGCCAAGGGGCAATAACAGCGGTTTGCCGGTAGCAATATAGGTTTCAACCTCTGGCCAAGTGAGTTGGCTCAGGGCTAAGGGCTTTTGGTTTGTATCCATTGTGTCAATAAAGGCCTGTACGTATCTAGTTCTGCCGCTACCCAGGGAAGTTGTTCCATGTCTTGCTGATAGTCAGCGGTTAGACCTATGAAACGGTGGGGTAAGCCCCAGCTTCTATACATCATAGTGATCCATTCAAGACTTACGATTAGGCCACAGTCAGCGAGGCAGAACTGGATGTTGGGACGTAATGCTAATGCCCGGGGCAACTGTTGCAGACGTTGTTGCAGTTGCTCTAGAGCTTTAGCGTGAGGGTGTGGTTGACCAATATCTGAAAATAATGCGCGCACACAGGGTTCTAGCCGTGTGTCGTGAAAGCGCCCTAATGCACGCACTTGTGCCCGTTCCATAATATCTGTAGGCATGGCTGGCGGTAGTGGCACCCTTTCTTCAAGGTATTCGGCAATTGCCTCTGAGTCGGCAATAATTTGCTCCCCCACTTGCAGGGCAGGCAGGTTGCCAGCTGGAACTAAAGCCCCGTAGGCTTTTGAGCCATAACCCCCTGGTGGAGGCAGCTCATCCCATGTCAATTTTTTAAAGCGCATTAACAATCTTAGCTTAGCGCAATACAAGCTAACTGGCACACTGTACACGCAGAGGTGTGGCACAGGAAGGCTGGGGTGACCCCCAGCGCCTCCTGGGAAACTTTTGTTATAGAGCAAGTTTCCACTTAGCACCAATTTTGTCAAAAAAACCACGCTCTTGCTTAAGGAGAATCCAGTTATTAACGTAGTTAATCCACACCTGATCTGCTTGCGGTAGCAGCATAGCAATTGGTGTAGGAGCCTTGGGCTTAGCCACGGGGACGATCATAAGCTGTGGGTATTTTTCCACCAACTTTTCAGCTTCCACGTTAGACGTGATGTGGGCATCAGCTCTCATAGACAGTACTTCTTGGAAGTCGCGGGCAGGAGCCTCAACGATCTGGTGCTTCGCATTAGGGAAGAATTGCTTCACTTGGCTTTCTTGAGTGGTGCCCAAGGTGGCAGCAACAGTAACATCTGCTTTATCTAGGTCTGCCCAGTCGCGAAAGCGGTCGGCATTTTTGGTTAAAGTGAGTGGTACTGTTCCCAAAGAAAAGTAGCTAATGGAATAGCCAGCTGCTTTGGCGCGTTTTGCCGAAATAGAAGCTGAGCCGGTCATATGGTATTTTCCGGAGGTGACACCGCTCACTAGGGTTTTCCAATCGGTAGCAACAAATTCTACGTCAACGCCGAGATCTTTTGCAAGCTCAGTCATCACGTCAATGTCATACCCTTTGTAGGAATTGGTTTCTGGATCCTTCATGGTCATTGGGTTCCAGTCTCCTGTAGTACCGACTTTTAATACACCTTCACTCAGAATTTCTTGTAGTGCTGATCCAGCCATAGCTGGTGTGGCTGCAACGACCAGAGCCGCTGCTAGAGCCCACTTTTTCATATTCATCATGACACTTCTCCCATTATAATTTTATTTATCTTGCTTAAAGATAATTGCAGGAGTGATAAGAAATTGCAAGAGAATTAACTTATTGCACAGAAATAAATCTGGTGCTAACATCATTTTAGTTATTCAAAAGGAGTAAACAATATGGCTTCAGCTCACCCTCGTGTTGTCATTAACATGCAAGGTGTCGACAAAGTGTTCGGTGAATTTAAAGCTTTGGATTCGGTGTCTTTGCAAGTCCATGAAGGCGAAAAGATGGTCATCTGTGGGCCCTCTGGTTCTGGCAAGTCCACCTTAATTCGCTGTATCAATGGCTTGGAAGATATTCACGCTGGAGATGTGTTCGTAGCGCCAGTGGAGGCCAATGGCAGCCGTGATGCGCGCATTGGCATGGTATTCCAGCAGTTTAATTTATTCCCTCACCTCACAGTGATGCAAAATCTTACGCTTGGCCCGATGCGGGTGAGCAAACTCAGCCGTATCGACGCCGAGGCAAGGGCCCGTGCTTGCCTAGAGCGCGTCCAGATTCCAGAACAAGCGGACAAGTTACCCCGTCAACTGTCTGGTGGCCAACAGCAACGGGTAGCTATTGCACGAAGTTTATGTATGGAGCCTGATATCATCTTGTTTGATGAGCCCACTTCGGCTCTGGATCCCGAAATGATTAACGAGGTGCTGGAGGTGATGGTGGGTTTGGCCGACAGTGGCATTACCATGATATGCGTCACTCATGAGATGGGGTTTGCCAAGCGGGTGGCTGATACTATGGTGTTTATGGAGGGTGGAAGAATTGTGGAACAGTCGCCCCCTGAAAAGTTCTTTAGTGCCCCAGAGAGCCTCCGTTGCCAGCAGTTTTTAGCCAAAATATTACATCATTAGAAGGCCTGAAATGAAGAGACTAATATTGCTACTTATAAGCCTTCCGTTGCTATCGTCTTGTAGTGATCAGTGGGGCTGGTACGTTGTTGACCCAACTAAAAAATCGGGACTTGCAAACCTTAAGTTTCTACTGAGCGGATTAGAACAGACTGTGCTCATGTCATTTACCGCTATTGCTATTTCTATGGTTGTTGGGCTGGCGGTGGCATTACCTGGGATGTCTGCATCAAAGGGTTGGCGCCGTTTTAATCGAGTTTATGTTGAGGTGGTTCGAGCGGTTCCTATTCTGGTGTTAATCTTGTGGGTGTACTACGGTTTGCCCCAGTTAATGGGCATTAGCATTGGTGTATTTGGCGCTGGAGTCCTTGCTTTAGCCCTGTCTGATAGTGCATTTCAGGCAGAGATCTTTCGTGCTGGAATTCAGTCAGTCAGCCGAGGTCAGTATGAAGCTGCTCACACTTTATCGCTAAACTACGTAGACAGAATGCGTTTTGTAATTTTGCCACAGGCCATCAAACGGATTTTACCGGCACTTGGCAATCAGTTTGTGTATATGCTGAAAATGTCATCTTTGGTATCAGTTATTGGTATGCAGGAACTTACCCGCAAGGCCAATGAATTAGTGGTAACTGAATATCGTCCACTTGAAATTTACACCATTTTAGTACTGGAATACCTAGTGCTAATTTTAATGGTGTCTGGGGTGTTTCGTTGGTTAGAGTCGCGCATGCAAAGTGATGAAAGATAGGGGAGGTTTAATTAATGAGTGCTTGGATACAAATGATCAATGATGACGTTGCCAGCCCAGAGTTGATGGACGCTCTGAGTTTGGCACGCACTCCTCACGGTACAGTGGACAACGTGATGAGGGTCCACTCCTTGCGGCCAAATACCATGCTTGGCCATGTAAAATTATATCGAGCTGCCTTGCACGATGACGCCAATACACTGCCCATGTGGTTGCAAGAGGTCATTGGCTCTTATGTGTCTATGCTCAATCAATGCCCATACTCTTACGCTAACCACTGGGCTAACGCCAGTCATTTGATGGGCAGTCCCAAGCGCGCTCTAGCCGTGGAGAAAGCGCTTCGCCAGCAGGATCCAGAACAAGTATTTGAAGGTGCTGAATTGGCGTTAATGCGCTACACCCAAAAGTTAACACTCACACCAGGAACTATGGTGCAAGCGGACGTGCAAGCCCTACAAGATGCTGGACTTGATGATGGTGAAATTCTAGAGGCTAATCAAATTATAGGTTATTTTAGTTATGTGAACCGTTGTTTGAATGGCCTGGGAGTCACAACAGACGGTGATATTGTTGGTTACTATAGCGGGAGCAGTGATTAACTATGAGTGAGGTAAAGCGGGTCAGTGCCGACCAAATACCTCAGATTGATATCTCTTCTTTGATGACTGGAGAAGCCGATATTGAGGTGGCAAAGAGCCTACACCAAGCCAGTCAAGAGTTGGGGTTTTTATATGTTACTGGTCATGGTTTAGATCCGCACCTTATTAAACAGCTTTACCAATCTGGATTGACGTTTTTTCGCGCGCCGGTGGAGCAAAAGCAATCTGTGCGTGTGTCTCAAAATCACCGAGGCTGGTTGGGTTCTGGGCAGGCTAAAATGGATGATAAAGCACTGTCTGATTTTAAGGAAAGTTATATCTGGGGCATTGAGGATGCTTGCCATCAAGAGGACCACTTCTTACGAGGTAGTAACATGTGGCCTGACTTTGTACCGCAGCTTGAAACCTTAGGTAATGCCTATTTAAAACAGGCCCATCAGGTTGCATATCACCTTATGCGTGGCTTTGCTCTAGGCCTTGGACTTAAGGAAGACTTTTTTTTACAGACTACCGGAAAACCCTTAAGTCGCGCCTCGCTAGTGTATTACCCCCATCAGGAAGAAACCAATCCTAACCAGTTTGGGGTGGGACCGCATACTGACTTTGGAACCTTAACATTACTCTGCCAAGACCAAGTTGGTGGTCTGCAGGTGCAGGATGTTAATGGCCAGTGGTTGGAGGCTACGCCCATTGAAGGCAGTCTGGTGGTTAATGTGGGTGATCTGCTCAGTCATTGGACCGCTGGCGCTTACAAATCAACCCCACATCGTGTGATCAACAGTTCGGGCTATGAACGATTGTCCATAGTATTGGCATATGACCCCAACCCAGAGACGGTGATAGATCCAAGGTCCATTATTGGCGCCAACTATAAGGGTGATCTCGCTGCTATGACTTGTGGTGACTACCTGTATAGGCGTTTTAACAAAGCCTTTTCATACCGGAATTAAGACATGAGTGTATTACAATCTTCCAACAACCTTGATGCCGCACTAGGATCAGCCTTACGGGATATTCGAAAGTCTCATAATCTTACCGCGCGGGCTCTGTCACAAAAGTCGGGTGTATCTGCAGCTATGATTAGCCGCCTTGAACGAGGTCACGCGTCTGCTTCAATGGCCACCTTGAACGCGCTCAGTCAGGCTCTAAATGTGCCATTGGTAAGTTTGTTTCGAGAAATCGCAACGGAACATTCTGACTATACCCATGTTAAAAGTGGTGAAGGCTTAGTATCTACCCGCTTGGTGGGTGACCATAGTCACCGGTATGTCAGTTTAGCTCTGCATACCCGTAGTGAACTACAATTTGAAGCGAGATCTGTCACTCTGGTGCGGCAGGACTCCCATCCTCCCCAGTATGTTAGCCATGGAGTTGTGTTTGTGTACGCCTTGCAAGGGCAGGCCATTTATCAATACGGCCAGCGGGATTTTGTCTTGAATCCAGGCGATAGCATAAGCGTCGATGCAGAATTAAGCCATGGCTTCACTGAAGTTATAACCGATACTTTTACTTTCTTGACGGTGCAGGCGGAGCGGCGATGAAAACGAATTTAGACCTAGGTCTAACCAACCTTTTGCAAGGCGCAATTAACCTGCAGCGTGGACAACGGGTGTTGCTGGTGCAGGAAAATCCAAAGTATGGTTGGTACGATAGCAAACTGCCTAAGGCGCTGCGAGCCTTCGCGGTTGATCAGCTTGGTGCAGTGGTAGAAGTGTTAGAGGTCGACGAACCAACCAATAGTCCACACCAAAAATTAGAACAGATATTAAAAGAACAGCGCTGGGATTGGATTATATTCTTGGCGCGTATTGGTGATCAAGATCGGTTTGAGGTTAACCATCAAGGCCCAGGAAAATTGATGACTTACACCCGCACCGCGGAGCAGTTACAAAGTGGCTTGGGCACCGTGCCTCACGCGGCAATGGTGGCGCTAAAAACAGTAGTGAATAAGACTTTTGATGGGGCAGAAAAGATTGAAATCACTTGTCCCTTTGGTACTCAGTTGCAGGGTAAGCCACATAAATCTATAGGTGAAAGCTCCACAGATGTCGCCGTGGTTCGCTTTCCAGCTGCAGTTAGTAAACCCATATCTGCCCATACCTTTAGTGGTCGGGTTGCGTTTCGCCATGGATTAGCTCCGACCGGTTCCAAAGCATACTCGCCCACTTGTTTGTCTTTGCCGCAGGGTATTATTGCAGTTATAGACAAGGGGCTGATTAGTTCATTCGAAGGCGATGCTGCAGACATACTTGCTGCGCAAGATCACTATCGGCAAGTAGCTAACCAGTTCAATATTGAACCTTGGCGAGTAGACTCTTGGCATTTAGGGCTTCATCCAGCCACAGTGCACCCGTCAGACCCCCAAGTTGATTTAGATCGTTGGGCTAATACCATGTTTACAAGTCCTCGCTATTTGCATTTTCACACCTGTGGTAATTACCCACCAGGTGAAATCTGCGGCATGGTGGAAGACCCCACCGTAAAACTTGATGGTGTGGCTTTGTGGCGAGACGGACAGCTGATGGCGTCTAACTTTAGCGCTATCGCTAAGGTGGCGCAATGTTGGCCAGAATTAAGCCTGCTGTAACCTAAAACATTGAGCGGCTCCTGGAGTTTAAAGAGGATTACTTATGAATAAACCTATGAATAAACAGTATGACGCCATTATTATTGGCTCTGGTGTTATTGGTGCAGCTATCGCTTTGGGGCTAGCTCGGAAAGGTAAAAAAACACTCAATATCGATGCCTTGCCGGCTGCAGGCTATGGCAGCACTAGCGGCTCCTGCGCCATTATCAGGCCCTATTACTCCACCATTGAGACTAGTGCCATAGCTCACGAAAGCCACCGTTACTGGAGTAATTGGAGTGAGTTTTTGCAGACGGAGGATGAACGTGGCCACATTAAGTACCATGCCGTAGGTTGCTTAGTAGCAAAAACCGAAAACAATCAATATTTACGCCCTACTATGGCCATTTTAGACACCATCGGGGCCCCTTATCAAGAACTGGATCAAGCCCAGTACATCGCCCGTATGCCTATCTTTAACTTAGAGTCTTATACTCCAGCTAAGCGCCCTGATGACGAAGGCTTTGGTGAAGCCAATGGCAAAAAAATTGGTGGGGGTGTTTTTTTTCCCGATGGTGGCTACGTCAGTGACCCACAATTAGCTACACATAACCTGCAACGGGCGGCAGAAGCCCAAGGCTCAAGCTTTCAATTTAACACTAAAGTGGCGGCTATACGGCAGCAGGATGGCCGAATTGTTGGTGTTACTTTGGTCAATGGAGATCAAATTGATGCGCCTGTTGTAGTGAATGCAGCAGGGCCTCATTCGGCAAAAATAAATGCCATGGTTGATGCTGAACGAGATATGAAGATCACCACTCGCGCCTTACGCCACGAAGTGGCGCATGTGCCTTCACCTGCGGGCTTTAATTTTGAACAACAAGGCTGCGTGTGCTCTGACAGCGATATTCATGCCTATTGTCGGCCAGAAACAGGCAACCATATACTTATTGGTAGTGAAGATCCTGACTGTGATGCTCAGCAGTGGGTTGATCCTGATGACTACAATAAAGATTTTACCGATCAATGGCGCGTGCAGGCCCTACGTCTAGCTCAGCGCATCCAAACTTTGCCCATTCCCAACCAAGCTAAAGGGGTGGTTGAGTTGTATGACGTAACCCCTGACTGGGCTCCAATTTATGATAAATCCTGCGTACCAGGTTATTACATGGCCATTGGCACCAGCGGCAATCAATTTAAAAATGCCCCTATCGTCAGCGAGATGATGGCGCAATTAATTGTTGCATGTGAACAGGGGCAGGATCATGACCAAGAACCTGTGGTGTTTAAGCTTAAGTACTCAGGCCGGCCCATTAATTTGGGCGTGTTTTCACGCAATCGTGAAATAAATCCTAACAGCACTGGCACAGTTTTGGGTTAACAATAAGGACAAAACCCATGAAGACTTATGAAACTTGGGTTAACCAACCAAAGCGATCTTCAGCTACACCAAACTGAATGTCATTCAGTGCTTTACGTAGCTTAACCGTGGTTGCACCTGGCTTGCCAGTGCCTATGGTATAGTCCTTGCCGTGGTGGATTAAGGTACCAACGGGCGTTAGAATGGCTGCTGTTCCAGAAAGAGCGGCTTCTGCATTGGGGTTAGCGCTGCGTTCGATTAGCTCGGCTACTGACAGGTCACGTTCGCTCACAGTTAAACCCATCTCATCTGCTAAGACCAATACGGATGCCCGAGTGACACCGTGCAAGAAAGTAGAATCTAACGCTTTAGTGATAAGTTCGTTGCCATCAATCAAGATGAAGTTTGCGGCTGCCGTCTCTTGTACATCGCCGTGTGGAGAGAATAAAACTTGGTCTGCTTGATGTTCTGCACGCGCTTTATTCAAAAAATGTAGGGCGCTAGCGTAGTTGCCACCACTTTTGACCATACCCATGTGTGGCGCACAACGCATGCCCTCTTCGTCTATCAGTACCCTTAATGTAGCATCACCACCAGCAAAGTAATCCCCTACTGGTGATGCCAACACGTAAAGCAAAGACTGACTAGAAGGTGCTGCTGCTTTGCCAATGGCAGCCTCAGTACCCATGTGAGTTGGGCGCAAATATAGGGTACCTGGAGGTGCAGGGATTTCATCAGCGTAACGGCTCACCAAATCAAGGATCATGGTTTTAAGCATATTTGTATCTACTGCAGGCAGAGATAACAAACGGCTGCTCTGAGCCATGCGTTCGATGTTTTGGTCCATGCGAAAAATATGATGGCTACCATCGGGGTGACGAAACGCCTTTAACCCTTCAAAACAAGTGCTGGCATAATGCAGCACGTGAGCGGCAGGGTGTAATGAGATGCTATCGCTTGGCACTAAACTAGGAGTGCTCCATTGTTGGCCGTCAAAGGTGGCTAAGGCCATTTCAGGGACAAATTGGGTGCCAAACGCAGTCATGATTCTCTCGCTATCAATAGGTGTGCAATTAAGTTCGACATCATACCATCGGTAGAGACGGATTTTCGAGTAGTTGGTGTTAAGTTTTAGAAAAAATCGACCGTCGATAGTATTAGTCGATATTAACTTTCGAGTGTAATTCTGCGCTATGGGTCGCGTGTTGAATAAAACCTCTCGCATTAACGCTTCAAAAATTAACCGTTTTGGCTTAAAGTAGGCCCCGTAGGTGGCTACACGAATTTAGCCTTAACGGGAAACAGTCTAAATATGAGCTGTGCTGCCCCCGCAACGGTAAACAAGCCTCGCTTGTGAGCCCGGAGACCGACCTACGAATTATGGGTTAATACCCGCTAACACTAATTTTTATCGTGCGGGTGAGCACGTGGAGAAACACATGATAACTTCTATAGCTACCTCTAAGGCTGATATAGCCGCATCAAATCCGGCACTAGCAAGCTCCAGCTTACAAATGGCCGCTGCTGCAATTCTAGGCATGGTTGTATTGATGGGTGTTGGTTTTGCACCAATGGATGTGGTGCATAACGCAGCACACGATGCCCGCCACTCTTTTGCATTTCCTTGCCACTAAGGGGTAACGTCCTTTCTTAGGTTAATTTTATGTTTCGTTCTATGGTAATAACGGCGCTAGGCGTTGCCTTAGTCGCAGGTTTAGTTTTGAGTGCCGTTCAAGCCTTGCACGTGTCACCTATTATTTATGCGGCTGAAGTATTTGAATTTGTGGGCCCTGAAGTTTCTACAGCCCCCAATGATGGCCATTCGCACTCCCATAACGACCAAGCGTGGAGCCCAGGGGATGGTTTTGAGCGTGTCGGCTTTACAGTGCTATCTAATTTCTTATCAGCTTTTGGTTTTACTATAATTTTATTGGCTTGCATGTTCATGGCGCGCGACAAAGCGCAATTAAATATTTCTTGGTTTAGGGGTGTTGTTTGGGGTTTAGCTGGTTACCTGACGTTCTTTGTTGTTCCAGCATTAGGCCTGTCTCCGGAGATTCCAAGCATGGAAGCCGCCCCCCTTGAGGGCCGCCAATCATGGTGGGTTCTGGCTGTTGTGACCACGGGCTTAGCCATTTTCAGCCTGGTGTTTTTACCAGGCATTGCTAAAGTGGCGGCAATGGTATTTATTGCTGTGCCTTGGATCGTGGGTGCACCACAGCCAGAACTACATGGCTTTCTACACCCAGATGCGCAGGCTGTTATAACCTTAGAAGGCTTACAAACTCAGTTTGTCTATGCAACGGCCATTGCTAATGGCCTGTTCTGGATTACTTTGGGTGGCCTAACAGGCTACGCTGCTAAACGGTTTATCAAAGGTTAATGCTTTGCTACCTACGCAGCAGGTCTACGACTATGTGCTTGAGTTTGTGTTTGCTGTGTATTTGTTGGATCCAGCAGCACTAAGATTAAGGCTTGCCGAGGTAGAGACCCCCATAAGAATGACGCTGGCAGGTTTAGAATTTAGTCTACCTGAGCTTTACGAATTTGCCTTAATGGAAATAAAAGCTGATGGCGAACAGTCCTATAAAAGTTTTAGGCGTTGCCTTTACGGCCAACAAACCCAGGTGATGTTGCGCAAGTTGGGTGGAAAAATAGAGATCGCCCAGAATCACCAACACGTAAACAAGAGTATATATCGTCTGCAGTTGTTGAAATAATAAGCAATAAGTTGATCGTTAAATAAAGGATGTTAGGTGGAAATAAGTGTTCTTTTAGTCGGCTTTATGATCGGCTTGCGTCATGCCTTAGAGGCTGATCATGTGGCTGCTGTGGCATCTATTGTAACTCAGAAGCAGGGCAAGTCTGCAGCTTTGCGTCATGGGGCTGTGTGGGGTTTGGGGCATACCATTACTCTGTTTGTCTTCGGCACCGCAGCCTTGCTGTTAGACACCTTAGTTCCTGATTACATGGCAGCCATATTAGAGTGTGCAGTAGGGCTTATGTTGTTGTATTTGGGCCTAGATGTGCTTTTTCGTATGGGCTCTAAAGGCGTCCACTTTCATGTGCATCAACACCATGGTAAGCGCCACATCCATGCCCATCAGCACCATGTTGGTGAGGTTAGCACTGATGTAAGTGCTCACCAACACAAACATAGCAATCCATTTCCAATACGTACCTTAATGGTAGGTATTATGCATGGCATGGCAGGTTCTGCGGCGTTAGTGGTATTAACATTGAATGCGGCGCATAACTTTTGGCTAGGCCTGGGTTATATGCTGCTGTTTGGCATCGGCTCTATCGCCGGTATGGCACTTTTATCAGCAGCTATTAGCCTTCCCTTCAGCATTCCTAGCAAGCGTATAGAACGCTTGGTAGGTTACCTTCAATTGAGTATTGGTGTGGGCACATCGGGCCTTGGTAGCTTTATTGTGTATAATTATTTTTATTAGTTGCTACTCATTTTTTGCTGGTGGCTAATGCGTCTCAGCTGACTTAGTTCTGAGATTTTGCTACGTTGGCCTTGAGCAAATATTGTGCAGCTAGGTAATAGGCTGTGGCTGCAGCTGCCATAGGGTTAGCTTTGGCGGTGATGTGGGCTACGCCATCCTCGTCTATATCAGCGCTCACTACCTTTCCAGTAATGTGATTAACACTGGCAATTTGCTTACCGTTAACTGCAACACTAGTACGGCTGTCTTGCACAAAAGCATAAGCAGGTAAATCTTTGCCTTTGGCCCACGCTAAATCTCGTCCTAAGGTGGTGTTGAGATAAGGTTGGGGAAATAACCCGGCAATGGTCGGTAAAAGATCTGGCAAGCTACCAAAGGTGTTATCAATTTCTGGGGCAATCATAGCTGGTGCATGTATAATTAAGGGCACCGGTAACTCTGCGATACCAAATTGAAAAATGTACTCAGGTAGGTGTTGGACTTTAGCAGAGGAGGCTTGGTGATCCGAAAAAAGCACAAAAATAGTATTGTCGTATAAGTCATCACGCTTAAACTGTTCGAACATTTTGCCAATATTATGGTCCAGCAAGCGTACCGCATTGTATTGCCCTAGGCTGGTGAAACCATTGTTTTTAAGCTCTTCGTCACTGCTTGGCTGCACCGTAAAGCCGCTCTGATCATCGGCAATGGTATGAGGTGAATGGTTAGCAGCGGTTTGAATGTAACCTAAAAATGGCGTTTTAGCTTGGCTTAGAATTGTGCCAGCTTCGTTTAATAATGAATGGTCAGAGATACCCCATACATCCACAATAGGGGAGGTCCAATATTTTTCTTCGTACAAGTTAACGCCCTGAATGCTGTTGTTGATGAGGGCGCTCATGTTAGCCCAGCCTGCGCTACCACCTAACATGTAGTGCTTATTGTGTTGCGAAAAGGAATTAATGACCGAACGCTGATGGGTGATGTAGGGATTGCGAGTGGCAGTCTTTATCGCCGAGACGTCAGGAATGCCAGTAATGGAGGTAAACACACTTTTGGCTGTAGACCTTGCGGGTACGTTAAAGTGTGGATACCACCGAGATTGTTTAATGAGTGTGTCGATATTAGGGGTGGGGTTTAATTTATTGCCATAAGCGCCAATATGGCTTGCTCCAAGACTTTCCATAAATACGATAACTAAATTGGGCGTTGTTTGTTGTGCGCCCACTACCGGTGCTGTAGGTGTTTTCCAGCGGTCTAATGCAGCAACACCACCACTTGGAAAATCTGCTCCTAGTAAATATGAAAGGGTGCCAAAGTGAGGTGTTAAATCTTCTTTGGTGGCAGAGTCTGTAGTAAAACGGGCCGTATCATAAATCCATACAAATGGATTCAGGCCAAGGGCTGCGACTTGGGTATTGCCGTTAAAAAAGGCGTGATTCCAGCGCAAGGGTACCAAAGACCAGCGGCCTAAAAGTATTAATAAGAATAACGCACCAATAACGATAACGTGTATACAGTTAATGTACCAACGCCTACGGTTCTTTTCTTGGCTGAGCAAAGGTAATAGAAATTGATAGTGCAACCAATAACCTAAAGCCCAAGTCACAGCCATGGCAAAGCAGATTTGAATCACGGGGTAAGATTGCCAAACCATGGAGGTAGATATGGCGATGTCGCTGCTAAAGCGCACGATAGATGCATCTATACGCTTGTTAAGGTACAAGTAATGACCAGCGTCTAAGACATACATCGTTAGTATGGTGATTAAAATAATGCCAAACCAATAACCTAAAAACCGCCGCAACAGGGGATAGTTAACGGCACTAAAACGGGGCAAAAATAGCCATGGCAAAGTGATTAGGGCTGCTAATAAGGAGACCCTTAAATCAAAACGCAAACCCACCCAAAAAGCTTTTAGTAAATAGCCTTCAACGGCCACTGGTAGCTCGGAAAGCAAACCCCAAAACAGCAAACGGAATAGTCCTTGTAAACACCATAGTGCCAAGGTCAATACCAGTAAATACTGCACGCGACGGGGAAGAAAATTCATAATTGGCCTAATTTACGTTTGCTGGTGTTGATGGTGATTGAGTTGAGCGCAAGTTCAGTACTAGGCCGGCAATAATTAAGGTTGCAGCAACCCACTTCCACCATGGCATACTTTCGTCAAGAAAAACGCTGGAGGCGGCCATGCCAAACACGGGTACCAGTAACGCCCAAGGAGCCACTAACGCAGCCGCATGGCGCTGCAATAATAAGTTCCACAAGCCATAACCGACGAGAGTGTTACCGATAGTTTGCCACAACACAATGGCCCAAGCATGCCACTGTGCGGAAGCTACGCTATGGACTATGAGCGCAGGTCCTTCGTAGTAAAATGACATGAGGGCCAGCGGAGGCACGGCAAATATGGAGGACCATGCTAAAAAGGCAATGATATGGACCTTGCCAGAACGCTTAACAACTAAGTTACCTGCGGCCCAACTTAGGGCTGCGACTAATATCACGGCTAACCCGATAGGGGTAGCATCAGTGTTGCCTTGAATGGCGATCAGTAAGATCCCTGCAAAAGAGATGATGAGCGCAAGAATTTGGGGCAAACGAATGGTTTCTTTAAATAACATCATGGCAAGCACAATGGTGAACACTGCTTGTACCTGAATGACTAAAGAGGCTAGCCCAGGAGACATATGGCTGCCCATGACCCAGAACAATAAGCCAAATTGGCCAAAACCAATAAAAAAACCGTAAGCCATTAAATAACGCCACGGCACCACAGGGCGAGGCAAAATAAAAACCAGAGGCAAGGCAGCAAAGGTAAAGCGTAGGCTAGCAAATAAAAACGGTGGTAAGTCGTTTAGTCCTAGTTCAATGAATACAAAATTAGTGCCCCAGATGAGGGCAACAAAAATCGCCAATAATTGGTGTGTGATGGGCATCTTAGCATCCTGCTAGGGGCGAATTATCTGCGACGGCGACTATTGAGGGCCACTCTGCCAGGAACTACCTTTTCTTTTGGCGTTATTGGATCGGCCCCAGGGCTTTCTCGGTACAAAGATTTTCGCTTGTTGACCAAATCTACCTGTCGAGCTTGTTCTAGCTCTTGTTCTAATACCACTCGTTGACGTTTTAGATCCTCTAATGCATCGGCTTTGGCGGATAACTTGGCATCAAGTTTAGCTATATGTTCACTGCTATCAAAGGATGAGGATTCAAGGGACTTTGCCATCTTGGCCAAAGCTTTTTCCGATAAAGCTTTGGTTATTGCAGTGGCCTTGGGGGCAGGTTCGTTGAGGGCTTCAGCAAATACCGAGGCACCTGTTCGGTTAGAGTGCTCCACTAATGCTGATTCACATTGAGCCAGTAGCGCAGCAATTTCTTTTTCCGTTTCTTTACTCATATACCTATCTCAACTAGCCAAAGCTATGGATCAGACATCTCTGGAGGATGTGAACCAAGCCAGTTTATCATGTAAACTCACAACGCGCCCAACCACAAAGAGGGAAGGAGACATCACCTGCTCTGTCTTGATCATTGCTGGTAGGCTCGCAAGGTCAGACACCAACACCCGTTGGTCTTGGGTGGTGCCTTTTTCGATCAATGCTACGGGCATGTTTTTGTCCATGCCGTTGTTAATGAGTTTCTCACAAATGACGGGTAAGCCTTTTAAACCCATATAAAAAACTAAGGTTTGTCCTTCTACTACTAACTCGGGCCAAGGCAAATCTACGCTGCCATCGCGTAATTGCCCTGTCACAAACCGCACGGACTGGGCATAGTCCCTGTGGGTAAGGGGGATGCCAGAATAGGCAGAACATCCGCTGGCTGCAGTAATGCCGGGCACCACTTGAAAGGGCACATGCTGTTCGGCTAAGGTTTCAATTTCTTCACCGCCTCGGCCAAATATAAACGGATCTCCACCTTTAAGACGAGCAACCCGTTTGCCTTGTTTGGCATAATCCACCAATAATTGATTGATGCCTGTCTGAGGCACAGTATGGTTGGCGCGGCGCTTACCCACATAGACCCTTTCTACAGATTCTGGGACTAATGCCATGACTCCGTCAGAGACCAAGGCGTCGTAGAGTACTACATTGGCCTTTTGCAACAGTCTAAAAGCCCTAAGGGTGAGGAGGTCTGGATCACCAGGGCCTGCGCCAATGAGAAACACCTCGCCGTTACTCATCACCTTATCAAGGCCACTATCAACTTCTTTTAAGTGATTTTTCAATAAGCTTTCAGCTTCGCTGTGTTTACCAGAAAATACAGCTTCCGCCACCGGTCCCTGTAACACCCGATGCCAAAAAATAGAGCGCTCGGCGGTGCTTGGTAAGGCGTCTTTTAATTGTGAGCGGTAAGCCCCAACCAAGCTGGCTAGTTGCCCGTAGGCTTTGGGCACAAATTGTTCCAATTGCTGACGCAAAATACTAGATAAAACTGGCGAAGCCCCACCGTTGTTGATGGCAATGGTTAACGGCGCGCGATCAATGATGGCGCCAAAAATGACATTACCGTCGTCGGGAAAGTCTGCCACGTTAACTAATAAGCCCATGCCCTTAGCGTCAGTAGCGATCTGTTGGTTAATAGCACGATCATCCGTTAGAGCTAAAATGAGGCTGTAACCTAGCATCACTTCATCTGACGAATAGGCATCAATGGTTACCAAGCCCCCAGTACTTTCTACTAAACGGGTTAAATCTTCTGATACTGCTGTGGCCATCAAATCACAAACAACGCCCGCTTCAATTAACGATTTAGCCCGGCGTTTGGCAATAGTTCCACCACCAATAAGCAGCGCTTTCAATTGCTGGGTGTTGTGAAACAGAGGGAAAAAAGTCATTAGGATTCCTGTTGTATCCATGTTTTACAGTGTTCAAGTGCGCTGCTGTGGCTTAAATTAATATTGCCAAAGCGTAACAAACTCGTGCTTGAGTTGATATCAACTGAGCGTAATAAAATACCGTTTTTGGCAGCGCTATGATGCAGTCTGTGGGCTAAATCTGATGCCATACTAAAGCTGCGAAACAATTCATGCGAAGCGGCTAGATCAGCGCCTAGTTGAATCATTGACTTTTTCCAAACACTCAACTGTTTCCCCCTTTCCTTCACAAGTTGAGAGCGCATATTAGCCTGCCACGAAGTATCACTTAAAGCCGCAATAGCTACAGTTTGCGCTGGGCCGTTAACGGACCAAGGGCCAATTTCCTTGGCCAGACCATTTAACACGCTTTCAGTGGCAAAGGTAAACCCTAAGCGAATACCAGCTAGGCCAAAGAACTTGCCCACTGAACGTAATATAATGATGTTATCGGCTAGCTCTTCTGTGAGCAAACTTGCAGAAGGTGTGGTGTCAATAAAGGCCTCATCTACCACCAAAAAGCCATCAACAGCCTGTAACTCTTGTGCCCACGATCGTAGTTGTTGCCGTTTAAACGTTTCGCCTGTTGGGTTATTGGGGTGGATGATTACTAAGTGCCCTAGTTCATCATTATGCAGTGCCGCATCTATTTGTTGGGCAGCTAACTGACTGTCTAATCCGCTGTAGGTATGAATCTCACCTCGTTGTGACCAAGCTTGACGGTGTTCTTGATAACCTACATTGGGCAACCATGCAGGTTTTTGATTGCCTAATTGATGCAATATAGAGGGCAGCAATTGAATAATATTTTGGCTGCCACTGCTTGCTAAGCATGGGTGATCTCCATAATAAGATCGGGCAGCTTTGATTAACACAGGATTTAAGTAAGGTAGCTGGTGCCAAGCATCCTTCTCGATAGCAGGCACAGGGTAACTGTGTTGGTTAATACCTGTGGATAGGTCCAGCCAATCCGCAGGATCACGGCCATAAATGGCGGATGCCGAGTGTAAATCACCACCATGAAATAGAAGGTTCATTAAACAGCACCCATAACAGCGAGCAAACATATAACGGCTAGCCAAAGTGCTAGGCTGTAGTGCACTAGATTGCAGGCATCATCAATGCTTGCAGCCATGGGTGCACTGCCTGAACCGAGGGGAGGGCGATGTTGGTTTTGGCCATGATATAGGGCACTGCCACCCAGCTCCACGCCTATTGCCCCCGCACCAGCTGCCATTACTGGCCCAGCGTTAGGACTTTTCCAAGTGCCAGCCTGTTGGCGCCAGCTTCGCCATGCGTTTTGGGTTTGTCCGTTAATGCTGCCACACAGGGTGTAAGCCAGGGCGGTGAGGCGGGCGGGAATAAAATTAAGTAAATCATCGAAACGTGCAGCAGCCCAACCAAAGTGCAGAAAACGTGGGTTTTTATAACCCCACATGGCATCTAAGGTGTTGCTGAGACGATAAATAACCACACCTGGGACACCGGCGACAATAAACCAAAACAGGGCTGCAAATAACGCATCAGCACCGTTCTCAAGCACCGACTCTGTGGCTGCTTTGGCGATTTCCTGCTCATTCAAGTCTTGAGTGTCGCGGCTTACGATATGACTCACTGCAACCCGGGCTGTGATTAAATCACCTTCATATAGGGGCGCAGATATAGCTTTGGCGTGCTGAATTAAACTGCGCCAGCCAATCGCCAAATACAACACCACGGCAGCAAAAAGTGGTGATAATGCCTCGTTACTAGCTAACGTGTGCTCTAGGCTATAAGCGGCAAAACTAAGAGGCCCGATGGCAAGGATTAATGCGAGCGTGCCTTTGCATTTTAATAGCGTGTCACGTTGCTTCACTGGCAATCCCTCTACAGAATTGAACCACTTCTCCAGCCCATCAGCCAAACTCCCAAAGCCTACCAGAGGATGCAGCCGCTTAGGTTCACCTAACCAATAGTCTAGGCCAAGGGCAAGCACAATAGCGATAATCAAACTCATGTTACAAGGGGCCCTGCATGATGTTGAAAATTTTCTCTATCGGCAGCTCCACTTCCACTTCATCAGCCAAACGTTCAATCTGTGCTGCCCTTAAGGCAGGATAATCAAATGCTTGTGTTTGCTCTAAACCAGCCCATTGTAATAATTGCTCCAGCAGCTTTGGTTCATCAAATAACCCATGTACATAGCTACCCATAACAGTGTCTTCGCTATTGCGAGCGCCATCTGGACCAGTGTTGAGCTGCATTAATGGCTGCAATAAATCACTACCAGTAGTTTGCCCCACATGGATTTCATAACCTGTGACTGGAATATCACCGACCTCACTCAACCAATGACCTTGCACATTGCGTAATTGTTTTTCGCCTTGTAACAGGGTTTCAATAGCCAAGTGGCCTAAACCTTCACTGGTGCCGGCGCTCGATTCTGTGCCATCTGGGTCGTGTACGGCTTGGCCTAACATTTGATAACCACCACAAATACCAATGACTTTACCACCTAAACGCAAATGACGTTTAATAACGGCATCCCAGCCAGATTCTTTAAGCCACGCTAAATCACCACGAGTATTCTTGCTGCCTGGCAGAATAATAAGGTCTGCCCCCTTGAAGGTTTGTACGTCTCTTAGTAGCTGACAATCTACTTGAGGGTGCATTCTTAAGGCATCAAAATCTGTATGATTGCTGGCCCTAGGATAAATAGGCACAACAACTTTAAAGTGCTGACCGTCATCGCTTTTAGAAAACTGATCAACGGCTAATGAGTCTTCGGCTTCTATGTGCAAATTGTGGATATAAGGTAAAACAGCAAGTACGGGTTTGCCGGTTTTTTCTTCTAGCCAGTCTAATCCACCTTGCAACAGTGTTTTATCACCACGGAAACGGTTAATAATAAAGCCACGAGTGCGGGCTTGTTCGCTAGGGCTGAGTAATTCATAGGTGCCATATAGGTGGGCAAACACACCTCCACGGTCTATGTCTGCAACGATTATCACGGGGCAGTCTACGGCTTCTGCAAAACCCATATTGGCAAGGTCATGTTCCCTTAAATTAATTTCTGCAGGGCTGCCGGCACCTTCTACCATTACTAGATCAAATTCTTCTAATAGCTCTTGATGGGCAGTTACCACGTCTTGTAATAACTTAGGCTTGTGCTGGTGGTATTCTACTGCCTTCATGTTGCCAATGGCTTTGCCACGTATGATCACTTGTGAACCCAAATCGCTATTAGGTTTGAGAAGAATAGGGTTCATACGTACATCGGGCTGCAAAAAACAAGCTTCGGCCTGTACGGCTTGAGCACGGCCTATCTCCCCTCCATCGGCGGTTACAGCGCTGTTAAGGGCCATGTTTTGGCTCTTAAAAGGGGCCACTTTAATGCCTTTACGGGCCAATATGCGGCACAGAGCCGTTACTAAAATACTTTTGCCGGCGTCGGACGTCGTGCCTTGCACCATGAGGGTGCGGGGGCTCTGCTCCATAAGGGTACGGGGGTCCTGTGCCATCAATGTTGGCTTAGTCATGACGCGGATTCCTTTTGCTGGTCTAAGTCTAACAGCAAATCTTGTAAGGCCTGTTGATGTGCGCCTGGTTGTTGCCACATTCCACGCTGGCAAGCTTCTAACAGTCGTTCGGTCATCTCTTCTAAGGCGGCAGGGTTATTGTCGCGCATAAATTGTTGGTTATTGGCTTCAAAAATTAGAGCATCACTGACCTGTTGATATTGGTAATCAGCAATTAAATCCGTGGTGGCATCGTAAGCAAATAGATAGTCAACACTCGCCGCCATTTCAAAAGCACCCTTGTATCCGTGGCGTTGCATGGCGCTAATCCATTTAGGGTTGAGCACACGAGAGCGCAGTACACGATTTAGCTCCTCTTTAAGAGTACGAATTTTGGGTACGCTAGGGTTACTGTGATCACTATGGTACACCGCAGGGGCTTGGCCACTAAGGCTGGTGACTGCGTTAGTCATGCCGCCTTGAAACTGGTAGTAGTCATCGGAATCCAATAGGTCGTGTTCGCGGTTGTCTTGGTTTTGCACCACCACCTCTAACTGACTCAAGCGGTGTTTAAAATCCTCATGGGCTGCCACACCATCACCTGTTTGATTGCCATAGGCGTAGCCACCCCAGTTGAGGTACGCGTCGGCAAGGTCCACGCGTTCAGCCCAACAACGTTCATCTATAAGGCCCTGTAATCCCGCACCATAGGCACCAGGTTTACTACCATAAACACGATAGCTGGCTTGACGTTTAGCGTCGGCAGCGCTGACGCCTTGAGCCTCTAGTTCTGCTTGTCGCTGTTCAACATTTTGGCGTATAGTATTGCCGTTATTGGCGCTGGAACCTGGCTCATCAAAGGTGGCTAGGGCCTGCACAGCAGCATCATACAACTTCATGACATTAGGGAAAGCATCACGAAAAAACCCAGATACGCGCAGGGTAACGTCCACACGGGGACGGCCTAATTGCATGGCAGGAATGATTTCAAAATCGGTTACCCGCTGCGAGCCAGGAGCCCAAATAGGCTTGATACCCATTAAGGCAAACGCTTGGGCAATGTCATCGCCGCCGGTGCGCATGGTGGCGGTGCCCCAAACAGATAAACCAAGTTGGGTAGGGTAGTCGCCGTGCTCTTGTAAGTGCCGTTCAATAAGGGCTTGGGCTGAGCGTTGGCCTAAAGCCCATGCTGCTGCAGACGGTACACTACGGTTGTCTAAAGAAAAGAAATTACGCCCTGTAGGTAAGGTATCTAAACGGCCCCGTGTAGGTGCGCCACTAGGGCCAGGCTCTACGGCTTGGCCTGCTAAGCCTTGAATAAGGGCTTGGGTTTCGCGCACAGCGCTGTCTTCTAAAGCGACTAAAATTGTGTTTTTAGCGTAGGCTAATTGTTGGCTTATACGTGGGAGGGTTGTCGTTAAAATTCTTATTTCATTGTTCTTTGGAGAAAGTAAGTACTCATTAACTAAGCTTAGTGCTAATAATTCAAGGCGCTCTCTTGTGTCCATGCTGGAACGCCATACGCCGTCACCTTGCTGAGCTAACAACTGAGGTTTAGCACCAAGCCAAGGGCTAACCTCGGTGGCTAAAGGGTTGTAATCCTTGAGGCCTAGATCAAGGGCAAGGTTGTGTAAAATGCCACACTCTTCGTTGGCTTCGCCGCGGGGTAAACGCAGCAGCGCTACAATGGTTTCGCTGAGCTCGTCATCTTCAGGCAACTGACCCAAAACGTGCAAACCGTTACGAATTTGAGCTTCTTTAATGTCGCACAAATAGGTATCAAGCTCGGCAAGCATTTCGTTTTCGGTGGTGTTGGCCGTTAACCCCAGTTCTTGTTTAACATTACTGCTAGCCAGGGTGGCAACAATTTGTTCCCTTAGCCATAATTCACGCCCCATATCTAAACCTGCGGCTTGATAAAGTTCGTCCACTAGGGTTTCTAAATCTGCAAGTTCGCCATAGGTTTCAGCGCGGGCCATGGGGGGCATTAAGTGATCAATGATCACCCCCTGCGCGCGACGTTTAGCTTGGGCACCTTCGCCTGGATCATTAACTATAAATGGGTAAAAATGAGGCATGGGGCCGAGGGCCACATCGGGCCAGCATTCATCACTTAACGCCACACCTTTGCCGGGCAGCCATTCGAGGTTGCCGTGTTTACCAAGATGGATTACAGCGTCTACTTGGTAAACATGCCTCAACCAAAAATAGAAGGCCAAATAACTGTGGGGTGGTACTAGGTCTGGGTCGTGGTAGTTGGCCGTTAAATCTAGGTTATAACCCCGTGCTGGCTGAATGCCCACAAAGGTTTCACCTAAGCGTAAGCCCGCTAACATAATGCGTCCTTGGCGGTATTTAGGATCTTGCTCTGGGCTACCCCAACGTTGCCATACGGCTTGTTGGCAGGCCTCGGGTAGCTGAGAGAAATGTTCTAAGTATGCAGCGGCGTCTAAACTTTGCCAACAAGGCAGATGATGCAAGGTATTGGGGTTGTTAGTGACAGATTCCAATAGGGTTTCAATTAAAGCATTACCATTTTCCGGTACCGTATCAATGGCGTAACCTGCATCTTGCATAGCTTGTAATACGTTAATGGCTGATTGTGGCGTATCTAAGCCTACGCCATTACCAATACGGCCATCTTTGGTGGGATAGTTTGCAAGTATGAGGGCAATACGTTTGTCGTTATTAGCCTTATGACCAAGGCTACAATAACCCTTAGCAAGGCGAGCTACAAACTGTGCTCTTTCTGGCTCTAGTTCGTACCCCACAAGGTTTATTTGGCATAGTTTACTGTAGTAACCCATGGACTTAAAGCTGATAGCACGAGTGAGTACATGGCCATCCATCTCTGGCAATACCACTTGCATGGCAATATCGCGGGATCTTAAACCTTGTTTATGCTCACGCCACGCCTCATTGGTGGTGGAGGACAGCACCAGTTGTAAAACTGGGATGTCGCCTTCAATAGGCAAGTTGAATTGTGTTGGCGCGGAGCTAAGACTTGGCGCGTCTACCTTGTTGCTGGCAAATCCCAAGCTGCTTAATACCAGCTTAGTGTTTGACTGTTTTAAAGTGTGGTTTACCAAGGCCAAGGCTTGGGGGTCTTTAAGTGAGGTAATAGCAAGGGCGATAGGGTTCATACCCTGCTCAACCAAGCTGGCCATTAAGCCATCAAACATGCGGGTATTACCACTTTGTAAATGGCTGCGATAAAACAATAGTGCTACCACGGGTGCGTGTTGCACACCCTGTGTAATAGTCTGCTTTTGCCAACCCATTAAGCTAGCTTGGGCTACGCCTGGCTGATAAATCAACGCTTGGGGCAGCTCAGCTGGTGGTTGCCATTGGGGCTGGCTGGCCTGTAAAGCTGATGTTGGATTTTTGTTTATTGGTATATTTTGGTTTAGCTCTTGTAGTAAATAGCGCAGCAAGTTAATGCCGTTACTCACACCACCTTGGCGTAAGTACTGCCATACAAGTTGGCACGAAGCAGGCTCACAGGAACTAGCTAGTGTTAGCTCAGGGTCCGGGGCATCGTCCCCAGGCACCAATATAAGGTGACGGTTAGGTTTGGCCTGCTGCCACGCTTGAAGACGTTGAAAACCATAATTCCAATAGCTCGCGCCACCTAGCAATGACACCATAACTAATTCTGCTTGCTCCAACACCTTGTGCTCATAAAGGTCAAAAGCAGCAGGTTTTAGCAGGTGACTCCAATTTGCCAAACGGATGGATGGTAGCTCTTCACCGAGTTGTTCAGCTGCAGTGGCCAGCATAGCAAGGCTAGTATCGGCGGCAGCCAAGATCACTACTTTAGCAGGATCTTGACCTAGGTCGATGATGCCCTCTTCTTCAACAAAGCCACCAGGTTGGGCTGCGAGCAAATGCATGGTGAGTGGTTAAACCTCAGCGACTTTTAGAGCGCTAGTGAGTTCGTCAACATGTAAATGTTTGCCGATCATCACTAAGGAGGTACGGCGCGCTTCGTCGGTAGTCCACAAACGGTCAAAATGGCTTTCTAAGCGCTGACCAACGGCCTGAATCACTTGACGCATAGGTTTGTTAGGCAAGGCTGCAAAACCTTTAGCGCGGTATATTTGCTGGTTAGAAAGTAATTCCGCTAACGCTACCTGTAATTGCTCACCGTCAACTTCACCTAAATGAATGACGCAGGAGTCAAAGTGGTCATGGGCATGTTCGTGATGGCCACCATGGTCATGGTGATGATCGTGGTGAGTGTGTACAGCTTCAATACGGTCTTCTGCAGCAGCTTCTAAGCCCATTACTAATTCGATAGACGCATCACTGGTACCGTCTTCCTTTTGGCCAATGTAAGCTGTCTTCACAGAGGTGGGTACTTTAGTGGCAATCACCTGCTCTACTTGGCTGCGCTCTTGGTCAGACAGAATATCGCTCTTGGACACGATGACTAGGTCTGCGGCACTCAATTGGTCATCAAGTAACTCGGCCAAATCAGGATCATGGTTAAGGCTTTCATCGGCTAAACGTTGGGCTTGCACCTGTTCTGTATCGTGGGCAAAGCGGCCGGCAGCAACAGCTGGGCCATCAATCACGGTGATGACCGCATCAACAGTGAAGTATTTCTTAATTTCTGGCCAGTTAAAGGCTTGTACCAGTGGCTTTGGTAACGCTAAGCCACTGGTTTCAATAAGAATGTGGTCAATGTCATCACGACGCTTAACTAATTCTAACATTACCGGCAAGAACTCTTCTTCTACGGTGCAGCAAATGCAGCCGTTGGCTAGTTCGTAAATGCCCTGTTGAGTGCTGGATGGTGTTTCGCCATCGTCATCACAATCTAACGGGCAATTACGTAATAAATCAGCATCAATGTCTAGTTCGCCAAATTCGTTAACGATCACGGCAATACGTTTAGGATCTTTACCGCCAGACACCTGACGCAATACATTAGACAATAAAGTGGTCTTGCCACTGCCTAGAAAACCGGTGACAACAGTAGCGGGGATTTTTTTCAGTTGCATGGGATAACCTTGTGCTTAATTGGGTGCTAAAAGGGTGTAGGAAATTGCCGTCATTTTGTCACAAAAAGCCACTAAAATCAGCCTTCTCTGGGCATAAACTATCCATAACGCGACGCTTTTTTCAAGTGGGTAGAGCTGCTTGAGCAGTTCTCATGATCCAAGTACACATAGGCTGCTGGTTAGGAGCGTAAGTACAGGGCCATGGCATTATAACGAAAGTATGCAAGCATCTGATTAGCATAGTATTTAATGAATTATATATGGAGAAAGTTCAACTCACTTCAGTCGAATATAATTTGCCTAGTAGAGCCGTGGCGCAACGTCTTGGTATGACCTTGAAAGGCATAGTCACCAATACTGAGAAGCGTAATGGACGTATTATGGATCATACAGTTAATGGTTTATTTAAGGAGTCCTAATGAGCTTTCGAGCCTAGCTAGACACACCACCGCCAGCTTTGGGCTTACCAAAACCAAACCGTACCCAGTGCATCACCAACATAGAAAGCAGTGAGCAAACAGCCATGCCCAAGGCCACTGGGAAAATATTTGTATCTAGCGACATGCCAATCAAACCCCCAATAGGAATGGAAATGAACATTGATCCAGCACCAACTACAGAAGCGCCCATCCCAGCTACCTGACCCAAAGGTTCCATGGCCAACGCGTTGAGATTGCCAAACTGAAAACCAATGCCAGAAAAAATCACAAACAAAAAAGCCATTGTGTGCATTAGTGGTGGTACACCAGCGTAAAACTGGGCATACAGGTACAGACCTAAAGAACCCATGAAAACCAATACGTTAGTTAGTTGTACCAGCCTAAACATGCCCCAACGTATGACCAGTTTAGCGTTGAGGTAGGAAGAAATTAAGTTAGGAAATACCAAGGCGCCAAAATATAGAGGGAAGGCATCTCCCACGTCGTAAATTTTCTGGAATAGCCACTGGCTGGAGCTTAAATATCCCAAAAAACCACCAAATACCAAACCACTGACTAAAGTATACCCCGCCGCAATACGGTTGCTTAGTACAAGGACAAATGCCTCCCACAGCACTTTAGGGTGAATGGAGCGGCGTTTTTCGTGGGTTAGTGTTTCGTCAAGCCGCAGCCAAGTCCAGATGCACAACAACACCGCCAAGATAATGTACATGGCAAAAATGGTTTGCCAGGGCCCAAACCAAAGCAATACTTGCCCTAGCATAGGTGCACAAATGGGCACTATCATAAATATTGCGCCAGACAGAGACATGATACGCGCCATGGCCCGGCCGCTAAAACAATCTCTCGCTATGGCCGACACCATAATGCGTGGCCCAGATGCGCCTATACCCTGTAAAAAACGGCCTATAAGCACCATCTCTAAAGATTGTGCAGACATCGCCAATATACAGCCCAGTATAAAGAAGGCAAAACCCACGTAAATTCCAGGTAATCGTCCTACACGATCAGAGACAGGGCCATATATGAGTTGGCCTATGGCAAAGCCAGCAAACAGGCTGGTGATGACCAATTGAATTTCACTTCCGCCGACGCTAAATTCCTGCGCCATAAAACCCAATGCAGGCAACACCGCGTCGATGGACAAAGCCACCACAGACATCAATGATGCCATGAGGAAAATGAATTCAACCATGCCAATACGTATCATTGTTGTGGAGGGCTGGTTAGACATAACGTTGCATACGAAACAATAGGGTTAAATATAATAACGAAAAACCCCCTTCATAGGTTTTTTACTTCACGAAGAGGCCGTTGATCTGTTTTTTGAAGGCTCTTTAATTAACCTACCTTTTTATTATGATCTTTCTTGCGGTAAATATGGGCTTTGTTTTCATCATATAGGTATGAATCATCAAAGTTTTCAGCGTCTAACACATGGCCGACTAGGATCAATGCGGTGCGGGTAAATTTCTTCGCGCGCACTTTAGCTACTATATTACCTAGGGTGCCTGTCACCTTGTCTTGGTCTGGCCAGCTGGTGCGGTAACACACGGCTACTGGGCAGTCTTCTCCATAAAAAGGTAGTAGGTCTTCCACAATTTTGTGAATACGAGTGACGCCCAAGTGTATAGCTAAGGTAGCACCTGTGGCGGCCAGTGCTGGCAAACGCTCACGCTCTGGAAAGGGGGTTTTGCCTTCGTAGCGGGTCAGAATGACAGTTTGTGAAATGCCAGACAAAGTAAGCTCTTTGCCCAGCCATGCGGCCGAGGCAGAATAGGCGGTTACACCTGGGATGATTTCGTAATCAATATCCAATGTTTCTAGGCGGCGCATTTGCTCGCCAGTTGCACCATACAAAGAAGGGTCCCCAGAGTGTACGCGGGCCACATGCTGGCCTTTGGCGTGTGCATTGGCCATTAGCTCTACCTGAGCATCCAGTGCTAAGGCGGCAGTGTCTATTACTAGGGCGCCGCGTGAACGAGCCGTCTCCATATTTTCATCTGGGATCAATGATCCTGCAAAAAGCACCACGGGTGCCGCATCTAATAGGCGCTGACCTTTGATGGTCATTAGCTCTGGATCACCTGGGCCTGAACCAATAAAATATACCGTCATGATTTTGTCCTGTGTTGTGCCAAAAGTTGTAATTAAAGCTTTTATAGATTTTGCTTAAAGTTTCTTTTTATAACCACGTGGAGTGTAAACCCACTCTTTGGTGCCATTAACAATATGGCGTGATTCGCTGTTACCAACGGAGACAAGGGTGAACATATCCACGTCTTTGGCATCTAATTCACCCAAACGAATAATATGGATGCTTTCGTCTGGGCGCGTGAGCTGCCGGCCAATTAATACGGGTGTGGCAGCTGGGCGGTGCTGCAATAAAATGTCACGGGCCTTGTTGAGCTGCCAGTCACGCTTTTTAGATACTGGGTTGTAGAAAGACACGACAAAATCCCCTTCGCCAGCTTTCTCAATACGCTTAAGAATGGTTTCCCAAGGTGTGAGTAAATCTGACAAAGAAATAGTGCAAAAGTCATGGCCTAACATAGCGCCTACTCGGCTCGCACCAGCTTGCATGGCAGAAATACCCGGAATAACTTCCAATTCTACATCTAACCATTCTGGGTGACTCTCTTTACCCTCTAACTGCATATCGAGTAGTTCAAATACCAAGGTCGCCATGGCATAAATGCCAATATCACCACTAGAGATGAGTGAGGTCGTCTTGCCGCTGGCAGCCAAATTTAACGCTAAACGTGCCCGACCAATTTCTTCGCCTAGGGGTAAGTCATGATGTTGTTTGCCATCACATACATCACCTAAAATGTCTAGGTAAAGGCCATATGCAACTAGGTCTGTACTGACAGCAATAGCAGCATGAGCGCGAGGTGCCACTAACTGTGAATCACCGGGGCCAGTGCTGACGATAAATAATTTGCTCATGTTAATCTCGTGCTTATTAAATAGGTTTTAGGATTAATCTTGTTCGCCAATTGAACCAGTGCCGGGCGGGAAAGCTCGGGCTATGGCACAAGTCGCTTTAGGTGTTTTTAGTTTGGCTTGTAGCAGCTCTGCTTCATTGCCGGTGGCTTGTTGAGCCGACCAGAGCGCAGCAGATTCCGCCACCCCATACACACCTACAGTGTCGTATACGTACTGTGAAGGGTTAATGAGTTGGTCATTTACTGCGGCCAAAATCTGAGCGGAATAAGTTTGAAAACTTTTGCCAAGGCTTTGAGCCAAGTCGATAAGGCCCTGTTCATCGGCTTTAATGTCAATGCTATTTATGCTGACAATGTCGTTAATAGTGAGGCCTTGTTGGGACAAGCATTGGTTTAAAAAATCCAACAAGTGCTCTTGGCTGCAACCGCGCTCACAACCCATACCCACGGTATAAACTGGCTGCAGGTATGGCTGAGCAGTCGTCATGACTAACTGTGCATTGAGCAGATCGCTTACTTGGCGGCCCCATTCGTTAGCGCCACCTTCATGGCCAGATAACAATGGAATGACAAACTGGCCTTGTTCGTCGAGCACCAACACGGCAGGATCGCGGTATTTATCTAACAATACTGGCGTCAAAGTACGTACTGCAATACCTGTGGCACAGATTAAAATAAGCCGTTCGCCGTGTGTAAAAGCCCCTTGGATGGTCTCCGCAAAAGGCTGAGGTTTAAGCTCAAATGAAACTGAGGCATTTGAATCCTTAGCTAATAGCAGCACTTTTAAACGTTCACCTAGGCGTGCTCCAGCATCTGTTAAGGCAAAAATGCGGATCACGAATTACGCTCCTGCCTAAGCACTACAAACAACGAAAAGTATGGGCCTGCTTGGTTAGCTAATTGTGCCACATCGGTTAAAATTTCTTCGTTTTCACGGCCAATATAGGCAAGGTAATTGGCATCTGCCGTGCGTCCAGCTTTATCAAGTATAGCAAGGATGCGGGGTCTAGCTCGGCCAGCCTTCATAATCACCACACTGTCGTGGCTAATAAGCGCCTGCTCTAATTGAGCATCGGTGTGGCGCCCGCTCATGACCACAAAGGATTCTTGTAATAGAGTAAGGGGTTGTTGTAGGGCAGATGCTGCTCCGTTTACGGAGGAAACCCCAGGCACTACAAAGCACTCATGGGCATCACTTAAGCGCTCAAGCAGGTAACTAAAAGAGCCAAAGAATAGTGGGTCACCTTCACACAAAAAAACTACAGACTTACCCGTTTTTATTTGTTCGGTAATTTTCTTGGCACCCAAATCGTACGCAGCATTAGCAGCCGTTCGATCTGTGCTCATGGGCATAGGAATGGCTATTTCTGTTGCAGGCTCGTTGCGGCTAGCAATGCTAATGTGCGCAATATCACAGGCTTGTGAAGTGCCAACTTGATTAGCTAAATAACAAATTACATCGGCAGATTGAATAAGGTGGTGGGCCTTTAAGGTGATTAATAAAGGATCCCCTGGGCCAACACCTACGCCATAAAATACACCAGCTTGGGCGTGAAAGTTATGCATTATTTCGATTCCTCTAGAGCTTTATGCCAGCACATTAAGGTAACGGGTAATGCAGGGCGCAAGAGATCTTGCCCAGCAATGATGTCGTGGCGGCTTATGGCCACTTGTAAATAATCTGCTGGCCCTTGGTCAATGTGTTGAGTAAATCCCCACAATGTGGCTTTGCTTGGTTCTGTTACAGCGCTGGCTACAAGGCGTCCACCGGGCTTAAGTCGCTGCCAAGCAAGTTGTAATATGGCGCTGAGTTCACCGCCACTGCCGCCAATAAAGACCTTGTCTGGATTAGGTAGTTCTGCAAGGCAATCGGGCGCTCTACCTTGGATAATGTGTAAGTTAGTACTTACTCCAAAGGCTTCCCTGTTAGCATTTAGGCAAGCGATACGTTGGTCGTGATGCTCAATACCATACACCTGGCCTGTGGCGTTCCATAGTGCCCATTCAATAGCTACACCGCCACAACCGGCACCTATATCCCAAGCAGCTTCTTCGGGAGCGGGCTGTAGTAACGTGAGGATATTGAGCCGAACTTCTCGTTTGGTGAGTAGTCCTTTGCCAGACTCGCCATCAGTAACAAAGTGGGCATCTGCAATGCCTGGGAAGTTAGGCATCACATTACCCACGCCTTGGGTATGGACTACGGTAACGTGGAGTTCGTCAAAGCTGGCGCTTGATGTGGCTAATTCTTTTGCTATAAATTGCTGCTGGTTTTGATCGTCGTAACCTAAACGTTCACATACATGTATTGTTGATAATGCCAAATTGGCAGCCACCAAAGCTTGAGCAATAGCTTGAGGATGACTGTTTTGATCAGTAAGAATCAACAGGTTGCGATTAGGCTGTAAGTAGCGATTAAGATTAGTTAACGGGCGCCCATGCAGGCTCACCAGTTGGGCGTCTTGTAATGACAGACCAGTTAATTCACAAGCGCCCTGTAAACTAGACACACCGCTGATACAGGTGACCTGATCATTAAACTGAGACTGCAAATATTTACCGATGCCAAACAGAAGTGGATCACCTGAAGCGAGAACTGTGACGTGATCAAAACCCTTAATGTCATCGGCAATCTGCTTGAGCTTTGGCAAAGGCAGGCGTACTTGGTTTAAATTGCTCTGGTTTGGCAAAGCGTGGATATGTTCTATGCTCTCCAGTTGTCTAGGTGAACCCATAATACAGTCGCACGAATGCAAAGCCTTAAGGGCTGTGGAATTTAGCAACGGCGGCTGGCCGATGCCTAAACCAACGACAGTGATTTTTGGCATTAGTAGCGCTCGCCTATGTTGCAGCGTAACAGAGCATTAACCACGGAAGACGCAGCGGCACTGCCCCCTTGACGTCCAAGCAGTGTAATACACTCGATTCCCAACTCTTCATGAATATCCCAAAGCGCTTGTTTGGATTCAGCAGCACCCACAAAACCTACTGGAATACCTACAATCAACGCAGGCTTAGGTACACCTGCTTTGATCATTTCTAATAAACGGAATAAAGCCGTAGGTGCATTGCCAATGACCACAACGCTAGCTGCAAGCTGGTCACCCCATAGGTCTAACGCAGCCATGGAACGAGTTTCCCCACGCAGTTGAGCAATGGCTGTCGTGTCTTCATGATTGAGGTAGCACAAAGGTGGGTTTTGAATCATACGCTTAGTAATGCCCTGCTTCACCATTTCCACATCACATAGGATGGCTTGGTGATTATGCAAAGCTTTACGGCCCGCTGCACACGCATTGGTGCTTATGCGCATGTGCTGCGCAACTAAGGGGTCGCCCACACTGTGAACCACACGCATGACAACTTGTTGGGCGTCATCACTTAGGCCTGATAAATCCGTTAACTGGCGAATTTGGCGAAAGCTATCCTGCTCTATTGCGTGGGGGTTGGGCTGGTATTCAAAGCTCATATCATCAAGGCCTAGTGCTTATGATCGTGGCTGTGGCCAATAAATAAAATTGCAGGTTTTTTAATACTCATTGTGGTTTCCTTTATTTGCAGGCCTGATAGGTTTTTGAGCCCATGCCTGTAGACGATCTATAAGTACATCAAATTGTTCTTCTGCAGGCCCAGTGACGGCTGGTCGCTGTAACATAAATACGGGCACGTTAAGTGTGCGTGCGGCAGTTAGCTTTGCTTCAGTAGAGCTGCCACCACTATTTTTACTGGCGATTACTTGAATCTGGTGTCGTTTTAATAAAGCCAGTTCAGAGGCTTCATTAAACGGGCCTATGGCTTTAATCCAGCTTACGTTAGCTGGCAAAACATGGGCAGGTTGCACTGCGGTGCGCAACCAAACGTGCTGGTTTGAATTTAATAGCGCCAGGTCTTCAGGGCCAATTTGACCTAGGGTTAGTAACGTCCGCTGATAGCTAGAAAGGGCACGCAGTAGTTCTGTTCTGGTGCCAAACAAGCGCCAATCATCCCCTGCCTTTTGCTGCCACTGGGGCCGCAAAAAACGCCAATACTCTATACCTACCTCGTTACACGCCTGCTCAGCGTGGTTGCCCATGGTGATGCTGAACGGATGGGTAGCATTGACGATGCCGTTAATGTGTTGATTTTTACAGTAAGCGCCTAATCCACCAAACTGGCTGAATCCACCACTCACCACCGTAGCGGGCACCTGCGGTTGACGCACAAGACCAGCTACGCTGTAGACTAATTCCAAACATGGCTGGATTTGGTGCATGGTTGTAGTTAATTGGCGAGCGTCTGCAGTGCCACCTAAGATTAGTAGTTTCATGCAACGCACCCCACAGCACTGCCTAATAACTGACCTTGTCTATTGACGGCGAATATCTCTAGCTGCACCGTGTTTGGCACCGTTTTTTGGGCAAATGTTAGAGCGTTTTGGCACACAGCATTGGCTAAATCAATGCCCTGTTGTTGGCACAGACCCAAAGCCTCTAGGCTGGTGTTGCATGCTTTAATAGACATCACTAAGTGGCTATCTGCGCCTAATTTGTAGGCAATATCCGCTAAATTCGGTAAATTAATCGAAGATTTGCCACTGTGTAAGTCTAAATGGCCATCAGCCAGTTTACTGATTTTTCCAAAACCACCACAAATGCTTAAACGTTTAACAGGGGACTTTTTAAGGTGTTTCAGAACCGCACCTGCAAAGTCCCCCATTTCGATGAGTTGCATGTCACTTAAAGCGTAATATTTGCCAATAAAGGCTTCACTGGTGTTGCCTGTGGAGGCTGCAATATGAGCATAATCGTTGGCTACTGCAACATCTAACCCTTGATGAATGGACGCTATCCACGCACTACACGAGTAGGGGCGTACAATGCCACTGGTGCCTAGAATCGATAATCCACCGACAATACCCAAACGGCCATTCATGGTTTTCTTAGCAATCTCTGCGCCGTTAGCTACTCCAATGGTGACTTCAAAACCACCAGTGTATTGGTACAACTTGGCAACGTGCCTGAGGTGTTCACTCATCATTTGCCGGGGCACAGGGTTAATGGCGGCTTGGCCTATCTCTAAAAGTAAACCGGAACGGGTGACGGTGCCAACGCCAGCGCCGGCGATAAATGTAATATCCTGTTGCGCAACAAGGCTTACAGATACCCAAATGGTAGCACCATGGGTGGCATCTGGGTCATCACCCGCATCTTTAACTGTCTCAGCATACGCCGTAGTTGATCCACGTTGTGCCAAAGCTATGAGCTGCAAATCTACATGTTTGCTGGCATCTTTGGATTTAGACTTTTTGTTAGGCAAGGTAACGCTAACACTGGTTTTTCGGACATTCCCTAGCAATAAATGCCCCACAGCTAAACAACAGGCCGTAGCACAAGTACCGGTAGTTAAACCGGTGCGTAGGGGCTGCTGTTGTTCGCTAGATTCGGGCCACATCACTCAAATTAACCTTATTGCTGCTTTGGTATAAGCGGTTTGGTAAACAACTGAGCCACAGCTTGCGGATTAGACGGGAAGAATAAATGTAAATAACTTGCGGTTAAACCTTGTTGACGGTAAATCGATTCTCCAGGTGCCAGATGACGCTGGCGCTTGCCATGGGCGATAGGCTCAGGTGTGTTTTGGCTGCGAGAGCGGTGGTGAGCATGGGCACGCACTTCGCCTTCTGGCAACATGGCAGCTTGCATGCCTTGGCAACCACGCTTACCGCGCATTGCGCCTTGGCCTGCTAAAATGCCCGTCATGGTGTAGGTGACATCATTGAGGTCGGTTAAGTTTTCTAGGCAATACAAAAATCCACCACACTCGGCCAGAATAGGTTTTTTATTGGCATTAAACTCACGAACGTCCTTTAACATGCTGCTATTTTCTGCCAGTTGTTTGGCGTGGAGCTCGGGATACCCACCTGCAAACCAAAGGGCGTCTGCTTCTGGTAAGTGCTTATCGTTAAGAGGCGAGAAATAACTTAATTCAGCCCCCATGGCTTCTAATAAACGTGTGTTGGCACTATAAATAAAGCTAAACGCGGCGTCACGGGCAATGCCAATCTTGGTGCCCGCCAAAAGCTTTTTGGGTGGTGCAATGTCTTGGCTGGCAAAAGCCACTGGCGCTGGCAAGTCACAAATAGCTTGCTCACCCAACCATGCTTTACCTAAGTTGAACCTTTGTTCTAACTCGTCACGCACTTCATGGGCTTGTACTAAGCCTAAGTGGCGCTCTGGTAAGGATACCTCTGGGTCTCGTGCTAGGTTAGCCAGTAAGGGCATGCGCCCATCAAGGGCATCACGAATCAGTTGAGCGTGGCGTTCTGTGCCACAATTGTTGGCAATGAGCCCACAAAATTCAACATCCTCTCGAAAGTTGGCTAACCCTAAAGCTACCGCTGCCGCCGTTTGCGCCATGCCTTTAACGTCCATAACTAAAGCCACTGGAATGTTAAAGGTGGCTGCTAGATCTGCACTGGAAGGTTCTCCATCAAACAAACCCATAGCACCCTCTACCAAAATTAGGTCGGCTTGTTGAGCTGCTAAATAAAACTGATGGCGGCAATACTCTGCTCCTGCCATCCATAAATCTAACTGAGTTACAGGTTGGCCTGACGCTTGTTCTAGAATTTGTGGGTCTAGGTAATCTGGGCCCATTTTAAACACCCTCACTTTACGACCAAGATCACGGTGATAGCGAGCTAGGGCAGCGGTAATGGTGGTTTTTCCTTGGCCGGACGCTGGTGCCGCTAAAAATAACGCGGGGCAGTGTGCTACGGCTTCTGTTGGGGTTATTTGTGTCATTAAAATTCAATACCAGCTTGGGCCTTAACACCAATACGGAAGGCATGGCCATCATCTTTTACAGTGCTAATAGTGTCGGCATATTCAACTAACGCTTCGGGCATTACACGGCCAGTAATAATCACCGTTTGGTGATGCGGCCGGTTAGCCAAGGCCGCTAATACTGGGTCCAGCGGCAAGTAGTTGTACTTAAACACATAGGCCATTTCATCGAGTACAAGCATATCGATGCTAGGATCTTGTAATAAGCCTTGGGTGATTACCCATGCCTGCTCTGCAGCGGCAATATCGTTGGCCTTATCTTGGGTTTCCCAAGTAAAGCCGTGCCCCATAACGTGCCAATCTAGGTCTGGGTAGTTTCTAAAAAATTTATATTCGCCAGTTTCAACTCGACCTTTTACAAACTGAACTACAGCCGCTTTTTTACCATGGCCTAAGCTGCGCATCATGGTGCCAAAGGCAGAACTACTTTTACCCTTGCCGTTGCCACGTAACAAAATGGTAACACCACGTTCCTCTGTGGCTTTGGCAATTCGAGCATCAATGACAGCTTTTTTAGCAGTCATACGTTCTTCATGGGTTTTACTCATTAAACAAATCTCGCTTGGGATAAGGTTAAATACTGTGCTTTTAAGGTTTGTGCGATTTGTTGACCACGGCCACGCTTCACTTGGCCTTGTTCGGAGTCTACTAGAATAGATTGTCCCAATAAGTGCAGGCCAGATAAGTCCTGTTGCACACGGCCGTCGGTAATAATGGTATTAATAATATGTGTAGCTGGGTTACGTCTAAGCAACCGAGTTGCAAAGGCACTGGCGTGCTGAAGCGCTTGTTTTAATGGTGTACCACCGCCTGCACCGATATTGTTAAGTAGTGGGACCATGGCTTTCGGTGCACGGCCTTGGCTGTATAGCTCGGATACTTGGTCATTACCAAAACCTAATAACACCAGTTGTTGGCGGGCCAAATAGGCGTGTTGAGCAATACCAGCGACCAAGCCTTTAGCCTGACTCTGGCTATCACCATTTAAGGTTGATGCAGATGTATCAAGCAGTACCAGGTGCATGACCGGATCAGCGCCTCGCTGGCGACGGTAGCGTAGGTTGATTCCAGCGGTTTGATTGCGCCCAGCGATCAAGCTGGAAAACCAATTAATACGTTTAGACCACTGCTTAGTAGCTCTGCCTCTGCCTTGACCCTGTAACCCTTTACTAGCACTGGTGATTAAATTGGGTGTGGTTTTGGTGCTGCTCTTATCATTAGTAATATCGCGTAACTGGCCGGTGGTTTGTTTAGTGGGGGCCATTTGTCCCCAGTCGTGTTCCAGCTTGTGGTTTGTGGTTTGTGGTTTGCTGTCGTTTGGGCGCTCGAAAGGTGGTGGGCTCTGGGGTGACTGATGGTCAGGTGAATTGGGTGCGTTAGTATCGTTACGGCGATGCATCAACACCAATTCTTCAACGGCATCAATATCTGCTAGGGTCACCGTATCGCTTTTTTGAAGCGCGGCATGGGCTTGAGCAGCACGCAGCCAAACCAAATCCCCTCGTACCCCATCTACCTGCGCTGTCACACAGCGTTCCGCTATTTGCCAGCGCATCTCGTCACTTGCTGTGATTAAAGTCAGCTGCAGTTGGGCTTGTTGAATATTTATGCGCAAAGCCTGTTGTTGGTCGGCATAGTCTGCCAAGAATGCTACGGGATTAGCATCAAAGTCTTGACGACGACGCACAATTTCCACCCGTTCATGGGCGCTGTAAGTGTTATCAAGGGCCACACCAAAACCAAAACGATCTAGCAACTGTGGGCGTAATTCACCTTCATCTGGGTTCATGGTGCCCATCAAGGTGAATTCGGCTTCATGCTGGTGGCTAATGCCGTCACGTTCTATGTGGTTCACGCCGCTGGCGGCAGCGTCTAGTAGTAAGTCTACTAAGGCGTCGGGTAAAAGGTTCACTTCATCAACGTAAAGTAAGCCATTGTGGGCTTTGCTTAGCAGTCCAGGCGCAAACTTAACCTCTTGTTCACCGAGCACTTTTTGTAAGTCTATAGTGCCGGTAACCATTTCTTCGCTGGCACCTAGGGGTAGAGTAACCAATTGGCTTAGATTAGCAATATTGAGGTCTGCCAAACTGCGGGCCAAGGTAGATTTGGCGCTTCCGCGGGGGCCACTAACAAGCACACCACCAATCGCAGGATTAATAGCTAGCAAGGTTAAGGCGAGCTTAACTTGGGTTTGGCCAACAACGGCGGTAAAAGGGAAGTTTGATTTGATCATAGAAGTATCCACCGCGCCCACCGCACGACCTATGTGAAACCCAAGGCACATAACTGTACATGGCTAGGTTTCTGATTATATTTTGAGGGGCTGGTATCGGACTAAATCGCCTAACGATTCACCGTTGCGGGGGCAGTGTTGGCTCAAGACCGGTTTGCCGTAATCTCGTCCACGCTTCCCATTTAACTGCCCGTTCGCCAAGCAGAACCACTCATTGCCTTCTATTGTAGGCTTATATGGCGAAGAATAATACGTTTACAAGGTGACTAATGGTTTAGGTGCGGCCTAGGCGTATTCAATATCGTCATGGTTTTAGTTAATGTGTAGATCTACTGTTGAGGCCGCGAAATATGGAGCATTCTTACACTTATTTCCTGACTATTAGGAGCAACTAGTAGGGTGGGGAACGACACAATTTTTCTTTATTTAACTTAGTCGAATTTACTAGAATAGTCAGGTTATGGGAAAATATTAAAACTAGATGCCTCGGATTCGATTACTTACAAGTGCAGCGCCCTCAGACAGTGACTTTAATTTGGCAAAAGCAATGTCTGGATCTACTGCACCAAAACCAGCAAAGGTACCAAATCCACAATCAGAGCCTGCAATCACTCTTTCCGTGCCAACAATGTCGACAAACTTTTGAATGCGCTCTGCAACTAATTCAGGGTGTTCAATAAAATTTGTAGTTGTATCCACCACACCAGGAACAAGTATTTTGTTGTCCGGTATTTCGTTCTTACGATCCCGAAAAACTGTCCATTCATGAGCATGACGTGGGTTCGACGTTTCAAACAAAGTATATCTAGCTTTGGCTTTCATTAAAGTTCCAAACACCTTGTTCATATCAATATCACAACAGTGAGGGCCTTCATAATTTCCCCAACAAATATGGATTCTTACTTTTTCTTCCGGTACATTCTTTAGCGCGTGATTGAGTGCTTCTACATGTGATTCTGCAATCTTTATAAACTCTGAGTCTGACAAATGATTAAATAACATATGCCTAGAAAGAGCCAAGTCAGGGCAGTCTAGCTGCAAATCTAATCCTGATGCGACAATGGTTTCGTACTCATCCTGCATAGCATCTGCAAGAGCTGCTAGATAAGCTCCCCTCGTTGGGTAATAGTCATTTTGTAAGAATAAAGAAATAACGCCAGGTGATGCAGCGTTCATAAAGCCTCTTTCGATGCCATTTGTGGCCATGGCTGCTTTTAAATTAGAGATGTCTTTTTGCAATTCTCCCTGACCTTTTGACTTAACCTCACCAGTGCACATTGGCCTAGCATATTGCGGCGTTCCACCATCATCTGATAGCCGTTTAAGAAAGCCTGGAAAAAGCTTCAAATCTTCAGGAGGGTTACGAGGGCTATCACCTGAAAAGCCTGTATACCTATCTTTCACATAGGTTGCATATGAGATTTTTGATGTCTCTCCATCGCTAACGATGTCTATACCTGCAAGTTTTTGCTTCCCCACAGTGTCCAGAACATTGCTTGTCATGCAGTTGTCAAATTTGCTCTCATCATATTGCTGCTGATTTTCTTTTGAAAAAATATGGTCAACAACTTCTTGAGTTCTTGGTAGTGAACCTACATGGCTAGTTAATATTCTACTCATTTATAATCCCTTGATAAAATTCAAAAATATGTTCTGATCTATTGGTTCATTCTGTCTATAAAACCTATAAGCACATGGCCAATGCAAATTTAAGCTATTCGTTTTTCTGCCTAAGTTTACTAAGAGCCTTAGCACGTTGCTTATTGTCCCACCAATCTCTAGTTCGATACCAAGTACTAACAGCGGGCATGTACCACGGGTTACCTTGATGATAAATACGGCTTTGTAAGGGTGTTTGTTCAAACACTGAGTGTTGCTGATCTGGGTAGAGCATTTTAAGAGCAGCTTTGTGGCCTAAGTAAGGCGCCATGGCAACACCATTACCACAGTAACCCATGGCGTGATAAATACCATTATGGCAGCCTATATTAGGTAATTTACTAAAGCTGAAGCCGGTAAACCCTGTCCAACAATGGCTAATTTCTGTGTTCTTTAGACTGGGGAATATTTCTGTTAATTTAGTCGTCAGAGTGGGTAATGCCTGTTGTGGAGTGATGGCGTGCAAGGCCGCACGGGAGCCGAGCATTATGCGTTTGCCGCATGGAGTAGGTCGATAGTAACAGAAGCGCTGGCGGGTTTCGACCATGCAGTGGCCACCGGGCAGTAATGCCTTCACCACTTCTTTCCCTAGCTCTTGGGTGACAATAATGAAGCTAGGAACTGGCAGGATACGTTTGGCAAGAAACATAGAAACGCTAGATTGTGTGTAGCCATTAGTTGCCATAAGCACCTGTTGGCTATGTATATTATCGCCCTTGGTGCTAATGCAAAAGCCGTCTGATTTAGCTTTAACTGCACGCACAGGTTGCTCACCAAATACCTGTACCCCGGCTTGTAATGCCAGTTGCAATAAGCCGTCGTGTAATTTTCTAGGTTGCACCGAAGCATGGCTTTCATACAATAAGCCACCAAAATACAATTCTGTATCAATGTGCTGAGCCATTTCATCTGGCGGCACCATCCGTGCAGCAAACGCTTCTATGTTTTGTAAGCCAGTATTGGCGCTGGCCATGGCCGTGAAATCTTGTGGTGTCCATGCTGTTCGTAAACGACCACATGCTTGCAAACTACAATCGATGTTATGATCAAGAATAAGGCTTTTGGTAAAAGCTAGGGAGGCATTAGCTTCACAATGTAATTGAGCGGCAATGTCTGGGCCATAGTGTTTCTTTGCATCAGCCACAGACACTTTATGGCCAGACCCCAACATGCCACCATTGCGGGTACTTGCACCAAACCCTATGGCTTCGCTGTCGAGTACAACTACCTGACGACCTGCTTGGGCTAGGGTTAGGGCTGCACTTAAACCAGTAAAGCCCGCACCTACAACAACACAATCAGCTTTGGCTGGTGGCGCTTCAGTGTTACGATATTGGGGCTGATCTTGCCACCAATAAGGTGTAAATTGGGTCATTATTGCTAACCATATTTTTCATTGAGTTGACACCATGCAACAACTGTATCCAGAACTCAAACCCTATCGAGAATTCTTTCTGTCAGTAACTCACGGCCACAGCCTTTATGTAGCACTGTGTGGCAACCCTCAGGGTATCCCGGTAGTGGTTATGCATGGTGGGCCGGGTGGTGGGTGTGGGCCTTCTTCGCGGCGATTTTTTGATCCAAATGATTACCATATTATTTTAATGGATCAGCGGGGTGCTGGACGCTCCTTGCCCCATGCCAGTTTGGAGGCTAATACCACACAGCATTTGATTAGTGATTTTGAGGCGTTGCGCCGTGAGCTAGGAATTTCTAAATGGCTATTATTTGGCGGATCTTGGGGCACTACATTGGCTTTGGCCTATGCGCAGGCGCATCCAGATCAGGTATCAGGGCTTATATTACGAGGTATTTTTTTAGGCCGACCCAAAGACGTTGACTGGCTGTATGAAACTGGTGGAGCTAGCCGTATGTTTGCAGATTATTGGAAAGTATTTCAAAAACCTCTGCTAAACACAGATGCTGAAGCCACAGGACAAATGGTTAACCACTATTATCAGTTGTTATGCGGTGCTGATGAATTGAAACGTTTTGCCGCAGCAAAAGCATGGGCCACGTGGGAAGGCAGCATTGCTACGCTTCACCCTAATCCTCATATGGTAGAAGACTTTGCTGATGCTCATTTTGCTTTAGCATTAGCTCGAATTGAGTGCCACTATTTTGTAAATCAGTGCTTTTTATCATCTAATCAATTGCTAGAAAATATGCATAAAATCAGCCACTTACCAGGTATTATTGTGCATGGTCGTTATGATGTGATTTGCCCTGCAGAGCAGGCTTTTGAAGTTCACGAGCTTTGGGAAGAATGCCAATTGCATATCGTGCGGGATGCTGGCCACGCACAACAAGAGCCAGGTATTGTAGATAACCTCATCAAGGCCACGCGTGAGTTTGCAGTTAAGTACGCTTAGGCCTTGTATATTGGCTTATTGTATTAGCCATTATTAGTGTGGATTTAAGCTCAGTAATAGTTAGTGACACAAAGTTTATTAAAAGGTGAGTATTAATGCCCCATCAGGTTGGCCTCTTTCTGTTTAAAAATGATTTACGCTTGCATGATAATCCAGCCTTAGCACTGGCAGCTGCGGAGGTTGATCAACTGATCTGTATCTACTGTCTTGAGCCCAAACAGCCTCCTTCAAGCTTGCGTGCACCGAGTAATTTATCGCCCCATAGGCAGGAGTTTTTGCAGCAATCGCTGTTAGATTTGCACCACAGCCTTGAGCAGTTGGGCCAGCAACTTATTGTTACTAGTGACCCCGTACTGGATATTATTCCCCAGCTCATCACTCAGCATAATATTAGTCGGATTTATTGCAGTGAACATGCGGGCTATCATGAGCAGCAAACTTGGCAGCGTCTGCTTAAACCTTATCCCTTTATAGTGTTTAAGCGCACACCAAGCCACACCCTATTTGATCAAACGGAATTGCCGTTTCAGCTTAGTGAACTGCCTGATAGCTTTACCAAGTTTCGCAAGCTGGTTGAGCCCCTCAACATCAAAGCCCCATTAGCTGCATTAACCCAGTTACCACCCAGCCCAGTATCTGCCATGTCATGGCCACAGCAAACACCCCCGCCTGCGCATGTACCCTTGTTCGAAGGAGGAGAGCAACATGGCCTTGCCCACTTAGAACGTTACTTCAAGTCTAAGCTAGCCAGCAGCTACAAAGACACTCGCAATGGCCTTGATGGTATGGATTATTCAACCAAATTTTCGCCATGGCTAGCCAATGGCAGTTTATCAGTGCGGCAACTCGTGCATTCACTGCGTAATTATGAACGCAGCGTAGGAGCAAATGATTCAACCTACTGGATTTATTTTGAGCTCTTGTGGCGGGAATATTATCAGTTTTATGCCCATCGGCATGGTAAGCGATTATTTGACTTCAGTGGCATTAAAACCAGCAAACCTGCCACCAGTTTTTACCCTGAAAGATTCCAAAAGTGGTGCCATGGAAATACCCCTTACCCGATTGTGAATGCCTGCATGAAACAGCTCAATAGTAGCGGCTATATGAGTAATCGTGGACGCCAGCTAGTGGCCAGTTGCTTTGTGCATGAACTGGGTCTCAATTGGCGTTACGGTGCTGCTTACATGGAACAGCAGTTGATTGACTACGATGTGGCATCTAACTGGGGCAATTGGCAGTACTTAGCAGGTGTGGGTGCTGACCCACGCGGTCACCGGCGCTTTGACTTGATCAAACAAGGTCAAATATACGATCCCAAAGGTAGCTTTATCAAACATTGGGGTGGAGACCAATATGACGCTGCTCTTGATTCGGTAGACGCGGCTGACTGGCCGATTAGTCGATGACGAGAGGCCAGCGGATTAGTGTTAAGACATTCGAAAATAGGCAGGTGATGTGGCAGGTCTCTGTATACTTCACTAGCATTCCCGCTTGACCAATTATTTAGACCCTCATTAAACTCAAATGGTGTTACGTTTGGGGTTAATGAGCTATGCAGCCAGCGCGCGGTGATGTCGTGTCAGACACTGATATCAGCAACATCCAGCAATTGCACACCTGAGATTTTCCATCCGCTTGGTGTTTGCGTTACAAAATATCTCAAATAGTGGGCGGTCCCAGCAGCGTCAAAGATTTGAACGTCTTGTGTGCGCCCTTGAGGGGTTTCTTTGTGTTCAAGAAATGTCACACCTGCGGGTCTCCATACCATTGGATAACCGCGCCGGACCATCTCGCCAAAATTCTGTGGACTTCCAAACATAGAGCGTATTGAGGGGCTAGCGTAGGTAAACGCCCGACTCATATCGTCTTCTAGAAACGCTTGGAATTGACCGTTGATCGTGGCCTGTACATCTTCTTTTTCACTAGCGGTAACTGGGAGGCAAAACAAAAGAAGTACAAAAATACTTGCAAGATAGCGCGTGGGATGAACAATATATTTCTTTAAATTCATTTGTTTTATCTCTATATAATTGTAGTAACAGACTCAATTGACTGCTAAATCTATGATATTTGGCAAAATCATTAAGCAGTGTTTCAGGTCTATGCTGACGCCTTTTTTCCTTGCAGAACTTCCTCCCGTCCGTAATCATAATTATAAGTATTCAACTGTCAGGGTGGGTGTAAATGCTGAAAAGTAATGCAAAGATAATGCTGGTTTCGTGTAAAAAATTACCCATTCTGGACCCAATACATAGGTGGCGGGGGCAGAAGTTGTCTAGATTTAACTGCTGTAGCCTCACGCACATTAATGATCAGTAACACCGCTGACGCTGCGACGAATGCTGCCCGTAGTTCTATACTCATGTATGCTCCACTTAGGTTGATGTACTATTGCCATTATGCACCATAGTATAAGCCTACTTAAATTAGCAGATTACACATAGTAAAAACATATTAGATCAAGTTGCGATGGATTTCCAAAATTGCTTTGTATAACAATGCTTGTTAAAGCCTAAGGTGTTGCAAGTCTGCTTGGCGCATTTCATCTACCATCCTAGCCACCTCTGTATAAAACAGGACAATACTAAGAGTGTATAGTCAGCAAATTCTATACCTACAGCCATTAGCTGATAACCTTCTCAAAGCGACTTGCGAGTTTTCGGTTAAGTACGCGTAGGTATATCAAGGACAAGTCAAGCCATGAAAAACACACATCAATACTCACCACCAGCAGATGCCCAACAACGGTTAGACGTAGCGCCAGTGGTGTGTTATCCCAACGATACCCTGCCTATGTACGATAAGGCTTTTTACACTAACCTACAGCAGGGAATGCAACTTGTAGATAGTGTCATTATTCCAGCCAGAGACGCTCGCAGTTTTGTGGTTCCAAAGGGCCATGTGTTTCGTATCGTGAGTGTAGAAGGCCCCCAAGTAGGTGATTTAAACCTATGGCACAAAGATAACCTTAAAGAACGGTTTTTTAGTGGCAAAACTCGGGCCTTGCACGGCACCCATGTGAGCACTGGCGACAGATTGTGGAGCAATATTCCTTACTTAAGGCCGATGGCAACAGTTGTTGACGACACGTTAGATTGGTACGGTTGGGACCAGTTCGGTGGTAGCGTACATGATGTCATTGGCACCCGGTGTGATCCCTATACTAATGAGGCCCTAGGTCAGGACGAATACCATCAATGTTGCCATTCCAACCTTACGCGAGCCATGTTGGACTATGCCAAACTACCTCTTGATACAACAGAAGCCTTGGTGCATGACGTATTGAACGTGTTTATGTGTACAGGATTTAGCCATGACACCCACCAGTATTTTATGAAAGCTAGCCCTGTAAGGCCTGGGGATCATTTGGCAATGTTTGCAGAAATTGATTTACTTGGTGCGCTCTCAGCGTGCCCAGGTGGTGATTGTAGTAGTGAGCATTCAAGTGATACCTCCAGGTGTTACCCGTTAAAAGTGGAAATATATCAACCAAGGCCAGAGACTTTAGCAGGTTGGTCTAGCCCTAGCATAAACGGCTACAGCCGAAACCATGGAGTAGATCACAACTCATGAAAGCCTTGATGCAGCGAGTCACCCAAGCCAAAGTAGAGGTAGGTGATCAATGTATAGGCCAAATTGGTTACGGCATCATGCTGTTATTGGGTGTTGATAAGGGTGACGACCAAACTAAAGCAGACCAGTTATTGCATAAAGTGCTGCACTACCGTTTTTTTGCTGATGCAGATGGGAAAATGAACAACAACGTGCAGCAAGTGAATGGCAGTATTCTCATTGTAAGCCAGTTTACGCTGGTGGCAGATACCAAAAAAGGGTTAAGGCCTGGTTTCTCTAGCGCCGCTCCCCCAGCCCTTGGCGAACAAATGTATGATTATTTTGTCGCCCAAGCACGGAAAAAAATCACCGTGGCTACAGGGCAATTTGGCGCTGATATGCAGGTAAGCCTAACCAATGACGGGCCTGTGACCTTTATGTTGGAGGTTTAGAGCGGAGCAGTGGCTATGCATGTAACCGTTTTATGTATTGTTAAGTGCCACAGAAAGTATGTTGCACCACTTCTTGTGGCATGGGAGCAAGGGCAAAATTTCTCAGTGTTTGTTGGTAATCACTGGGGGACTGAACAACTTTGAGCAGCGCGTAAAAGGGTTGGTAATCGCCCTTGTCTTCGGCGGCTCTTATTGCCAGCTCAACTTGGTGATTGCGGGCAATAAAGGCTGGATTAGCACGTTTCATTTGTTGATACCGTTGCGTTTGGCCTTGTGGGTCTGTAGCTAAGCGTTGCTGCCATTGTTGCTGCCACACAACGAGCTCGTTGGGGGCAATAAAAGCATCCCCAAGGGGTTGGTGTTTGGCACCTGTTGCTACTTGATCAAGCAAATATCTAAAACACAAAGTGAAATCTAGCTGATGCTCGGCCATGATGGCCAAGAGTTGTTCCGTCAATGCTTGATCGCCACCTTGTGGCTTGCTAATACCAAGCTTGTTACTCATTACTAGTTGATAAGCTGCACCATAATGCTTGACGTAATTGTCCAACGATTGTTGGGCATCCGCCAATGCTTGCTCATCATCTTTGTGCAATAGCGGTAGCAAGGCTTGGGCAAGGCGAGCTAAGTTCCACTGGCCGATACCAGGTTGCTGGTTATAACGGTAGCGGCCTTGTCGATCAATAGAACTAAATACTTTTTCTGGGTCGAACTGATCCATAAAAGCGCAGGGCCCGTAGTCAACCGTGGCACCACAAATAAGCATGTTGTCGGTGTTCATTACGCCGTGAATAAAACCAAAACCTTGCCATTGAGCAATGAGTTTAGCTTGGCGTTCTATGACTGCATTGAGCAATGCTAAGTAAGGCTGTTGGTGCTTAATTAGATGTGAAAAATGGCGTTTAAGGCAATAATCTGCAAGGGTCTTAACGGCTTCTTCATCCCCTTGCATAGCAAAATATTCAAAGGTACCGACACGAATGTGACTTGGAGCGATGCGAGTTAACACGGCTCCAGGTGCCGGACCTTGGCGCATAACACTTTCACCTGTAGCGATCGCTGCAAGACTGCGGGTAGTGGGCACACCTAAACTGGCCATGGCTTCGCTGATGAGGTATTCCCTGATTACGGGCCCTAGAGGTGAGCGACCATCACCACGGCGGGAGTACGGTGTAGGCCCAGATCCTTTGAGCTGTAAGTCAAAACGCTCGCCATTTGGAGCAACTATTTCCCCCAACAAGTGTGCTCTGCCGTCACCTAATTGAGGATTAAACGATCCAAATTGGTGACCTGCATAGGCCTGGGCCATTGGTGCTGAACCCATGGCGGTTTGATTACCTGCCAATACCTGCAAAGCTTCATCGGATGCCAGCCATTGGGGGTCAATGCCTAGTTCTTTGCCAAGGGTTGGGTTATCAATGATAGGCGTTGCGTGAGCTACGGCAACGGGTTGGGTGTAGCTGTAAAAACGTTCTGGCAGGCTGGCAAACGTAGTGTCAAATTCGGGGCTGACGGCTGAAGAGGTGGTGTTCATGATTTATACCTAAAGGTTTTCTAACTTAGCATAGGCTAACACTAGCCATTTACTGCCTTCGTTTTCAAAGTTCACCTGCACTCGTGCTTGTGGGCCAGAACCCTCGGCATTAACTACAACACCCATGCCAAATAAAGGGTGGCGTACGTTCTGCCCTAAGGCAACAACGGGAGTTTCTAAAACTTGGTGGCGGCCCCAACGGTCGTATTGCCTTGTTGGGGTAGGTCTTGCTGTAACGGGGCGGCTGATGCTGGATTTGAGCCGTACCTCGTTCATTAAACCTTCTGGAATTTCACCAATAAAACGAGAAGGGCGGTTAAAGGTGTCTTGGCCGTGTAAGCGGCGACTTTCGGCGTAGGTGATAAACAAGCGCTGCATAGCACGGGTGATTCCCACATAACAAAGACGGCGCTCTTCTTCTAAACGGTCTCCCTCTTCCAGAGACATCTTGTGAGGGAACAAACCTTCTTCTACACCCCCTAAAAACACCATAGGGAACTCAAGGCCCTTGGCAGAGTGCAAAGTCATCAGCTGCACGCTGTCTTCAGATTCATCAGCTTGTTGTTCACCCGCATCAAGTGCGGCTTGGTCAAGCATGGCGGCTAATGGGGTGGTGGCTACTGGGTCTAATTCGGCGTCGGGGTCATCAGACTGTTGTGCGGGGTTCCAAGTGCTGGCAAAACCTTTAGCGGCACTTACTAGTTCCTTAAGGTTATCGATACGTGTTTGAGCCTTTTCACCTTTCTCTTTAAGGTGGTGTTGAATGAGCCCAGATTGCTGGATCACATGGTCCACCATGTCGTGTAATAAGGCTTCACTGGTTTCTTCATCCAGACGGTTGATGAGGTTAACGAAGCTATCAGTAGCGTTATGGGCCCGTGTAGGAAGTACATTGTTGGTGATGATTTGGTTGGTACTATCCCACATGGAGCAGCCTTCAGCGCGCGCGTTCTGGCGGATTTTAGCTACTGTGGCTGCACCCACTCCCCGAGTAGGCACGTTAAATACTCGCTCCATAGCTGCATCATCGTTGCGATTCTTGATGAGGCGCAAATAAGCTAGGGCGTTACGAATTTCTAGGCGATCATAAAAACGCTGGCCACCATAAATGCGATAAGGCATTTGCGCACGAATTAACGCTTCTTCTAACACCCGAGACTGGGCGTTTGAGCGGTATAAAATGGCGCATTCGGCACGTAGTCCACCCTCTTTTTGCCATTGGTCAATTTGATCAACGATAAAGCGTGCTTCGTCCATTTCATTAAATGCTGCATATAAAGCAATCTGTTCGCCGTCACTGCCATCGGTCCACAAGTTCTTGCCAAGGCGGCCGCTATTGTTAGAAATTAAACCATTTGCAGCTTTAAGTATGGTGCCAGTGGAGCGGTAATTTTGTTCTAAGCGCACGGTAATGGCATTGCCAAAATCACGCTCAAAATACTGAATGTTTTCTATTTTCGCACCACGCCATCCGTAGATAGATTGGTCGTCGTCACCTACGGCCATTACTTTAGCGGCAGAGCCAGAAAGTACACGTAACCAAGCATATTGGATGGTGTTGGTGTCTTGAAACTCGTCCACTAACAAGTGTTTAAATCGGCCCTGGTAATGGGCCAATAAAGCGCTATTGTTTAGCCATAGCTCATGACTGCGCAGCAGTAGTTCACCAAAATCGACTAACCCAGCACGCTCGCAAGCTTGGTGGTAGGCGGCGTACACCTTCACTTGAGTGTCGAGTTGAAAGTCGCCATGGGTTTCTATGTGCTGTGGTCGCTTGCCCTCATCTTTACACCCGTTAATGAAATGCTGGAACTGACGCACTGGCCAGCGGCTTTCATCCAACTGCATTTCCTTGCACAAACGTTTAAGGATGCTGAGCTGGTCATCGCTGTCTAGAATTTGAAATTGTTGTTGTAAACCTGCTTCTTGCCAATGTCGGCGCAGTAGTCGATGGGCCAAACCATGGAACGTGCCCACCCATAATTGTTGTGTGTCCAACCCCATCAGGCTTTCAATGCGGGCGCGCATTTCCCGTGCTGCTTTGTTGGTAAACGTCACCGCCATAATGGACCAAGGAGAAATATTTTCCGCTTCGATTAACCATGCAATACGGTGCACCAGTACGCGGGTTTTACCACTGCCGGCGCCAGCTAATATGAGCAAGTTTTCTTCAGGCGCAGCAACGGCCTCGCGTTGTGAGCTGTTGAGTTCATTTAAAAGGCGAGAAACATCCATTATCTTGTCCGTGTGGGCGCTGTGAGTACGCATTTATATATGATCCAAATGAAATTTTTAGATAACAGCTCAACTGATCTGACCACAATACTTTAGTCTAGTTGCTAGCTTTAGACTAAGGGCGTATGTTAATTTCAGTTAAGACATATTTTTGGTTAAATAAGTCATTAAATTATTACCTATTGTAACCACAGATGAGGTAAATATCACCGTTGTGAGTGAGTTACTTTTCTGTTGTCTAGCTTAATAAAAACAACACTGGAGATCATGGAAATGCAAAGACGTGAAATTTTAAAGAAAGGTTTGGTTGGTTTAGGTGGCGCAGCAGCAGCTTCTACCATTGCTGCGCCAGCTATCGCTAAAGAACGAGTAGAAATAGCTATGGTGGCAACTTGGGGTCGAGATTTCCCAGGTTTAGGTACGGGTGCTCAGCGTTTTGCTCAGCGTTTAAATGACATGAGTGACGGTCGTATCCAAGTGACTTACTACGCTGCAAATGAGCGTGTTAAGGCGTTCGACTCATTTGATGAGGTGGCTTCTGGCAACGCTCAGATGTACCACGCTGCTGAATACTATTGGAAAGGCAAGCATCCAGGCTTTGCTTACTTTACCTCAGTTCCTTTTGGCTTAACCTATACCGAGATGAATGCTTGGATTCGCTTTGGTGGTGGTCAAGAACTATGGGACGAGTTGGGTGCAGATTATGGCCTTAAAGGCCTAATGTGTGGCAACACTGGTGTCCAAATGGGTGGCTGGTTCCGTAAGGAAATGAACAGTGTAGACGACTTCAAGGGTTTGAAGATGCGGATGCCAGGTCTTGGTGGCGACGTATTAGCTAAGCTAGGCGGCTCTCCTGTTTCACTACCAGGCGGTCAGATTTATGAAAACCTTATTTCTGGCTCTATTGATGCAACAGAATGGGTTGGACCTTGGAACGACGAAATAATGAAGTTCTACGAAGCAGCTAAGTTCTACTACTACCCAGGCATGCATGAGCCAGGTGCTATGCTGTCTTGTGGCATGAACAAGACCTGGTGGGATGGCTTGAGTAAATCTGATCAAATGATGATTGAAGCGGCCTCCTCTATGGAAAATGACGTGATGATGTCAGAGTACAACGCCAAAAATGGTGCGGCGCTCAAACGTTTAGTGAATGATCAAGGCGTGAAGCTTCGCCAGTTCAATGACGATATTTACGATGGCTTTGCTGAGGCTTCTGAAGAAGTGTTTGCCGAAGTTCAGGAGCATAGTGATTTGGCTAATCGTATTCATCAGAGCTTTGTTACTGCACGAGCTGATATCGGAGCATGGGCAGAGATTTCTGATCAAGCCTATCTAACACAGCGTAACCGTGCGCTAGGTGGTTAGTGGTTGTACCCTAGGTATACCCGTCCATGACGCAGTTATGGACGGGTTTTTCCGTTTTCAGTTCTATTTATCGATACGCTAGTGGTTTTAACCATGCAACACTCGTCTAGCCCTTTGAGCTCATTGAGTTCTTCGAGCGTTTTACTTAAGCAAGATTTACTGCTTCGCAGTCTCGCTTTTACCGTGGTGTATGCCACGGTTATCTTTGTGCTTAATAATTTTTTAAACTTCTGGGCACTTTGGCCAGGAGCATTGAACACCCTAGGGGGTGAATTACCTACTGGCCCTGCTGCAGGTCTTGGATGGCTTCAGGTATTGAGCTATGTGGCGGCGCCTATATTGGCGATGGTGCACGTATTTAGATTACGTACTGAAAGCTATCAAAACCTTTCAATGAGAGTTTCAGATTGGGCGGCCACCAGTATAAAAGCTGCCTTTTGGATGGTTTTATTGGTGGGCATGGCGGACATGTTAGTGTCTTTCTTGCGTATTGAGTTGATGCTAGAACCTATAGTCGGCAGGGACCTCACCAGTGAATTAGGCAAACCAAAGTTTCGGGGTGCTTATGTGCATTTACCTTTGACGTTATTGGCCTGTTTTATTGCCATACGCAGCAAAGGCTTAGGTTTTATATGGCTGCCTTTGTTAGTGGTTGTGGCTGAATTTCTGATTGTAATTACCCGTTTTATATTCTCTTATGAACAAGCCTTTATGGGTGACCTTGTGCGCTTTTGGTACGCCGCACTGTTCTTATTTGCGTCGGCTAATACCTTGCTCGTTGAAGGGCATATTCGGGTCGATGTAGCCTATACTCATTTTAAGGCCCGCACCCAATCTTGGGTCAACATCTTTGGTGTGAGTTTACTTGGGTTACCACTGTGTTTTACCATTCTTACACTAGGAATGTGGGATAGAACTAGCAGTATTAATAGCCCATTACTTAGCGTAGAAGTGTCCCAAAGCGGCTACGGCATGTATGTGAAATACATTATGGTGGGCTTTTTGGCCATATTTGCTTTTTCTATGGTTATTCAATTTTCAAGTTACTTGCTCAAGCACTTTGGTGTGCTACGTGGCGAAACAGCGACAACAACGGCTAAGCCCTAGGACACTCGGTTATGGAACTTTTGTTTTTAGGGATTTTAGTCCTGTTAATGATTACGGCGCTTATTTCTGGTTTTCCTGTGGCATTCTCTTTGCCGGGCTCTTCTATTATTGCCATTGGTCTAGCTGCCTTAGCAGGCTGGATTTTTGCCGATAACCCAAATGCCTACTTCCACGAAGGTGGCCCAGTACAATGGCTTAGTGCAGGTGTGACAAATTTTAGAAGCCTTTATTGGAACGTTGAGCGGGATACTCTGATCGCGATCCCATTATTTATTTTTATGGGCATTATGCTGCAACGGTCTAAAGTTGCAGAAGATTTGTTGGTGACTATGGCCCAGTTGTTTGGGCCAGTACCTGGCGGTTTGGGTATTTCTGTGGTCCTCGTGGGAGCACTTCTGGCCGCCACAACAGGCATTGTCGGCGCAACTGTGATTGCCATGGGCATGATTTCTTTGCCTGCCATGCTGCGTAATAAGTATTCACACTCACTGGCTACGGGCACTATCTGTGCCTCTGGCACCTTAGGTCAGATTATCCCACCGTCAATCGTGCTTATTATTTTAGCTGACCAGCTCAGTAGTGCAGCCGATCAAGCGAGCGCCATGCGCAAGGCTGCATACCGTGAAATTACTGGTGAATTCTCTATGCCCTCAGCGCTGGACATTTCCTCTGCCAGTGCGGGTGATATGTTTATGGGGGCCTTTATCCCCGGCCTTCTATTAGTGGCCTTGTATATATTGTATATCCTCTTCACCGCCATCATTCGTCCTAAAATGGCACCGCCAATAGGATACTCTGGCGCTTATGATCGCCAGTTTCTAGTCAAGGTATTAATGGCATTATTGCCACCTTTGAGTTTGATTTTTGTGGTTCTAGGATCCATCTTAATGGGCGTAGCAACGGTTAATCAGGCTGGAGCCGTCGGAGCGGTGGGGGCTATGTTGATGGCAGGCTATCGTTTACACCATCGTGACGAAAGGCGCTACTGGCCAGCTTTTATAGCTATTTTTTCTGTTATTGCCCTAGGGTTTATCGTTGCCAATTTTGATCTTAATATTAAGAGCATAAATACTGATAAAGATCGCCTAGGTGTGACCCTGGGTTTCGTTGCTTCAGCTACACTGCTTATGGCAATCGCCTGGAGTGGCTGGAGGGTCTTTAAAACAGGCACCACCCTACATGAAGTGATGGGGGAAACGGCTAAAACTACTTCTATGGTATTTATCATTCTTATTGGCGCAGCTATGCTCACCTCGGCATTTCGTGCCTTTGGTGGTGAAGAGCTGGTGAAGGATATGCTCACCAGCCTTCCTGGTGGTTTTTGGATGCAGTTCTTCGTGGTCATGGTGGTGATCTTTATCTTAGGCTTCTTCTTAGACTTTATCGAAATTGCTGTCGTGGTGGTGCCTATTGTGGCGCCCATATTACTGGCAGACCCTAGTGCCAACATTACGGCAGTGTGGTTGGGTGTGATGATTGGCTTGAATATTCAAACCTCGTTCCTTACTCCGCCCTTTGGTTTTGCGCTCTTCTACTTGAGGGGCGTGGCGGACCAACTAGTAAAGACCATTTCCATCTACAAAGGTGTGGTGCCATTTATTGGGCTGCAGCTATTGGCCTTAGTGATTACCGGGTTCTTCCCAAGTTTAGTCAACTACCTGCCTAATCGTACTTACCTCACTTCTGAATCTGCACCACCACCTATGAATCCGCGTATTCAGCCGTGTTTAGAGGAGCAGGTGCTCTCCTTATACGCAAACCAAGAGGTCAGTTTGATAGCCAGTATTGATACCATGGCTGCGGTGGATGCAAGCTATTTGTCTTCTGCTGCAACGAAAATTTTACAAGACAGCCTAGGCAAAGCGCGTCAAACTTTTGTCAAAGTAGAAGGCATCTATCAATCCAAGGCTGAACTAACAGACTTTGAGCAAAGTTATGAGGCCTTGCATTTTCAGGTGCGAGATATTCAGCTTACTGTGCGCCGCAATAAACGTTTGAGTGAAGATGCACGGTTACAGCTGCGTCGCCTCGATGACATTGAACTCAATGCCACTCGTAAGTCTGACTTAGAGCAACGTATAGTTGATCTTCAGCAATTAAATCAGCATTTAGAGGCTAGTATTCCTGCAACATGGGCAATACAAAGACCTATTTTTGAAAAACTGAATAAGGCAGAGAAGAAGTCACGTAATGACTACCGCCGTAACGTCGATGAAGCCTATGAAGGTATTCAAGAATTACGCTTATGGATAACCCAAGCATCCACATTAGCCCAGACAAAAGCTGATGTGGCTGATCTTGCTTCAAGTATTGATCAATTAGATGCCAATGGAGCCATGGCAGCCATCAAACTGCAAGAAAGAAATATGGGCGAGTTCGCTGGTGTAAGTAGCATTAAGTCTAAACTGTCTAAAGCTCGTCGGGCCTTAAAAGGCAGTAAATATGATCCAGAGAAGGCTAAAGGCTACCATAGCCAAGCCATGGAGATGTTAACGGCAGAAATTCTATGGCGCCAGCGTGCTGTAACGGACATGGCTCCTGCTTTAGTGAGTTATGATATGGCCATTAAAGATAGCATTGGTTTGCGCCTGCAGGAACGTATGAGTGTGGATTTAGCCACCACTGTTTCTGCTTGTATGGCTAGCCATAAGGACGTCTCTCTACAATTTTGAGCATTGGCGGTGGATTGAGCCGAAGTGGATGGGGTAGAATGTTAATAATACCTTATTGCTTCGGCCCATTTCATGCCCACTCCTAACCACGATTTATTCAAAACAATCGCTCAGTCCCACTCGCAGTTGCGCAAATCAGAGCGCAAGGTGGCAGACTATGTGCTGGAACATCGAGCAAAAATTGTGCAAATGCGTATTGTTGATTTAGCCGCGGCGGCTTCGGTAAGTGAGCCCACTGTAGTGCGTTTTTGTCGGGCGCTAGACTTTGATGGATTTCAAGATTTTAAGCTTAATTTAGCCCAGTTTGTGGGCACTAATACGTCGTACCAACAATTTCATTTAGATAGCCGCGACTCAGTGGAGCAATTTAAAGAAAAGATTTTTGATTCCACGATGGGTAATCTAATGCGGGTTAAATCTGATTTAGATGCCGCTAACTTAGAAAAAGCCATTGTGGCCTTAGCCCAGTCTAAGCGCGTTGACTGTTATGGTTTTGGGGCTTCTGCACCCATCTGTAGCGATGCACAACATAAGTTTTTCCGCCTCAATATATCGGCTGCAGCCTATTCAGACCCGCACCTACAAACCATGGCTGCGGTTACCTTACAGCCTGGAGATGTGGTGATCGCGATCTCTCAAACGGGCCGCACTAAAGATCTGCTTCACTCTACACAACTTGCTATGGATGCAGGTGCAACAGTCATTGCCTTGTGTCCAAGTGATACGCCCTTAGCTCAACAAGTACAGATTCCTTTGTATATTGACTTGGATGAAGACAAAGAGCTAAACACGCTAATGTCTTCTCGTATCACCCAAATGGTGGTGATAGATGTGCTGGCCGTGGGAGTCACTATGAAGTTAGGTGAAGAAACCATGACCCACTTAAAAACGATTAAGCGTTCTCTTAAGAGTTTGCGCATACCTGTTAAGCGCACTAAATAGTAAATTCACCCCCAGCCAACTCAATCTAGCAAACTATCCTATTACAGAAAACAGACTATCTAGGCCTATTTAAAGGATAGATATTCAATGCATAAACAAAGTACAGTTTATTATCGGCGTCACTAACCAGAATTAGGCCAGTAACACCTGAGTTTTAGATTTCTATTTCCATTCATCTAACCTTGTTTCTGCATTATTTATTTGAAAGTGGGGGCCTAAGGATGACATATGCCCGTTTTATTGTTCGTCCTAAAATAGTCAAATAAAGCTGGCCGTCTTAGGGCCGAGCTATCCGTTTAATCAGGAGAGTAGCAATGAGTTTGTCTTTAATAATACGAATCAGTGCGGGTTATATTGGCCTTTGGGTATTAATGATGGTGTTAACCCCAGCAATGGTAGCTAGTGATCTATTTGGTGTTGAACTAACTGAGACACTCAAAGAGCAAATGCAGTTTACGGCCATAGCTGCTGTTGGTGTAGGTAGTATGCAGTGGATGGTGACCTCATGGGCGCCAGAGTATATGGCTAAGTTTGGTCGCCTAACTGCTGCTTTTTGGGCTGCTTTTGCAATTCTGAATGTATCTCTAATATCCTCTGGCACTATAATAGCCAGTGGGCAAAACTATAGTACATCACTTATTATGGTGGCTTTAGCTGCGTTGTTATGGATAAAGTCTAAAGTCTAAGCGTATAAGTCAAAGTGGTTGGCTGGTGAGGCCTTCTACCTTGGGCAGTCACCACATGGGTTGTAAAAATATGAGGAATTGGTGGCCACAGATTTTAAAACTGTTAAGACGTTATGCCTTTAACTAGTCCAGCAACGTGACTAGTTATGTTGCACTTAGTCTGGTTAACTTAAGTCATCTGAAACTGCTCTGATTATCTGCGTGGCTGATAAAGGATAATACATATGAAATTTGAAGGTAATGCGAGTTTACTGCAGCAAAAAATGGCTGGCAGTAGTGCCGGCGTGGCGCGGCGTCTTGCCGTGATGAATGCCCTTAGCCTGCAAACTGGTGACACCGTGTTAGATGTTGGTTGTGGAGCTGGTCATTTAGTTGAGGATATTGGCCTTGCTGTGGGCTCTGGTGGAAAAGCCTTTGGACTTGATCCAAGCGAAACCCAGTTAGAGTCGGCAAGGGTCCGTTGTGATTTATTGAGCAATGCCACATTCTTATGTGGCATGGCCGATAAGGTTGATTTGCCCAGTGTGTCTTGTGATGCCATTGCCTCAATCCAGACCCTGGACTATATCGAAGATGTCGGTGCTACATTAGCCGAAGTGGCGCGACTATTAAAGCCTAAAGCTCATTTTGTTAATGTTTCTGTACTGTGGGATAACTTCAAATTTCATGGGGCTGATGAGAAGCTTAACGACTTAATCCATGAAACTTTTAAGGCGCATTGTTACCATCAAATGCTGCCAATGGAGCTGTCGGGCAGGATGGCTAAACATGGCATTGGCAACATCCGTACGGAATCATTGGCTTTTGTTATGACACAACGTCATGAAAATTCACCAGCAACCTACGCAGAAATGGTACTCGCTAATTTTGCTATTAGTCAGGGTGTAGAAGAGGAAAAGGTACAGCAATGGCGGTCTCAGTTAGAGCAAGCAGAAGCTGAAGGTAGGTTTGGCTTCACCAGCTTCCCTGTGCTTACTGTGGGTACTAAGCTCTAGAGCACTGGTTGGAATCCATTAAATTGACTTGTGCATGATTGATGCGACTGCTGCGATTGTAAAAATAAGTAAACCATTAGCGCTTTAAGTGTCATTACTATCACTTGAGCGTAGTGTGAAGTTATAGCAAATTTAACTTTTAAACATAATGAAGAAAATACTTTCTGCAGCGTTTCTCCTAGCATTTTTAACACAGGCTTATGCTCACAAGCCTGTGTTAAATGAAAGCTCAACATACCCTGCTGATGCACCGTACGAAATAGAAGAGCCAGAAATATCAAAAGCCATCTATTCAACCCTTACCGGTGATCCACACTACTATCGAATACAATCTGCAATAGACTTTGATTTTTATGCTGGCATTTTGGCTGCTAAGATTGGCGAATGTGCCCTTGAAAGTAAGTTTTCATTTGAAGTTCTAGATTCTGAATTGGATAAAATCTATCTTGCTGATGGTGAAAACTTTGACTGGGTACCTTGGTATGAAGAGTATGGTAAGCAGTGGTACTGGAATGGACCAGAAGTTGGTGAAAAATTTTTATCCAATGAGGTTTTTAAAGCAGGAACCTATTACATTAAAGTATTTAATAAAACAAATACTGGGCAATATGTTATTGCCGTCGGTGACATTGAACAATTCTCGTTTACTGATATTGTTGGTTTAATTTTCTCGATGGGCAAGATAGAGGATGAGTTTTGGGACCCTGATAAATGTAGTAATGGTTAGGCCTTTTTATTGGTCAAGATAACAAGTCAGTTTCAGGAGCAGTTGTTATGGTTAAATATTTTGTATACAGCCTAGCAGTAATTCTAATCTCAACATCAACAGTATTTGCCGCAGGACACTCAAGCGACTTAAAGTATTCGGTTGGTGAAAAAGATTTCAAAGGATATATTTCTAGGCCTGTAGGAAAGTCTTTGGGTAAAGTCTTTATTATTCATGATTGGAATGGGTTAAACGAATACGAGATCAAGCGAGCCGACATGCTGGCAGAATTGGGTTATGAAGCAGTAGCTCTTGATATGTTTGGCGTAGGTGCGAAGCTGGAGGGTTTCGAGGATTATATGCGAGAGAGTGGTGCTCTTTACAAGGACCGAAATGAATTTCAGTCAAGAATTTTAGAAGCGGTAAAAGCTGCGTCTACAAGTTCAGATACTGATGTAGCCGAGTTTCTTATAGGGTATTGTTTTGGTGGAGCCGCAGTTTTGGAAGGCGCCCGTTTGGGCTTAGATTTAGATGGATTTGTTAGCTTTCATGGCGGTTTAGATACACCAGAGGGTCAAGATTACAGTAAAACGACAGCACCCGTTTTGTTACTTCATGGTTCAGCCGACCCAGTTTCTGGAATGGATGCTTTAGCTTCAATTCTTGATCAAATGCAAAAGGCCGAAATATCACACTCCGCAGAGGTTTATGGTGGGGCGCGCCATTCATTCACTATAGAGGGATCAAGAGATTATAATGCGGATGCTGATGAAAAATCTTGGAAAGCTCTTTTAAGGTTTCTTGAAGGAAATTCTTAGAGTTTAGTAAATAAATCTTACGCAATGATTTGAAGTGATCCTATTTTTAGGACCGTTTTGCGGCTTTGCTAGGATGCATCTGGCCTCTATCCGCGCTGCTTCTAGTATAGTTAACTACTCTTATTCCATCTTCGAAGCACCTGTTTCCATACGCACAATTTTACCATTTTCAATCATTTGTACTATGATAATCGACTCACGGGTGCCGTCAGGAAATCGCATTATTGAATGCTCTACTAGAATATCGTCGTTTTCGTAGATACACCGATCCATCAAGCGATCAAATTTACCGCTTTCCATCATAGCTCTAAAATCGTGTTTAAAATCTGACCATAATATTGATGTGCCCGTTTGATGACGGACAAACACACAATCGTCATGAAAAAATTCAGACAATGTGTCAAAATTTCTTGTGTCTCGGGCTTTCTTCATTTCTCGATATATTTTCATGTTAACTCTCTCAATTATTAGGTCGATGACTTTGCTGCACAGCAATAGTTTATTAATTATGAGTTTTTATAGCTAGTACAAAATCAGGAGTGACTTAGTTGAAATAAATATGTTTAACTAGGATCGATACAAATTAGACTGATTAATTTTCATAGGAGCAATATCTTATGCACAAAGTAGCGATTGTCACTGGCGCGTCAAGGGGGTTAGGGCGAGGTATTGCCCTTACGTTGGCAAAAGAAGAAGGTTATATAGTTTACGCCACAGCGCGCAATAAAAAGGCGCTTGAAAGTTTAGCTGCAGAAGTGGCAGCTTCTAATTCTAGTGGTGGTGTTATTCATGCCTGTCCATTAGATCAAAAGGATGATTCTGCAGTGCAGGCCTTTGTTGCACGGGTGGCCGCTGAACAAAAGAGCATTAAGCTTTTAGTCAACAGTGCCTATAGTGGCTTAATCGCTATTGCCCCGCACTTTGGCAAATCGTTTTGGGAGCGCCCGTTGTCTGTCTATGATGAGGCCTTTGATGTTGGTGTGCGCAGCAGCTACGTAATGAGTAAATTTGTAGCCCCGCTCATGATTGAGCAACAACAGGGGCTGATCATTCAAACCTCCAGCACTGGTGCATTCCACTATGCTTTTGATGTTGCTTACGGTGCAGCCCACTCAGCGATGGACCGCCTAACTGCGGATATGGCTCTGGAATTGAAGGATCATAAGGTTAACGCAATCACCCTCCATCCAGTGGGTGGATGCCAGACAGAAGTCGTATCATTCCCGGGTGGAGAAAGTGCGGTTTATGTGGGTAGGGCGGTGGCCGCATTGGTAGAAAAAGCCACTGAAGCAGAGTTAAAGCAAATGAGTGGTCAAGTGGTTATTACTGGAGAATTATCTGAAAGATATAATTTTTCAGATGATAACGACCCTCAAGGAGAGGCTAAGAAAGCAAAAATTGAAGGGGCTAAGGGCCAGCGCTCAATGATGGAGCAGATCCAGTTCCAAAACCAACAGCAGCGAACTCTTGACGTCTATGACACTGATAATGGCTTACCATTTAAGTTCACTGACCTCAACAGTGCTATGTTTGGAGAAATGTTTTCTGGCGCTAAAGACTTCAGTTAGATGAGTTAGTAGGAGCTATGTGGGGGCTAATATAAGAAATTATATAGAGCCTGTGATATGCACTTGCTAAGATTAATGAAAATCCCGAGAGCTGACTTTTAGTTGTTCTAGTAAGTGACTGCAATCGATGAGTTTACCTGCAATTATGTGGGTTACTTGGCTGTCTGGATCGCGCTCTAAAATGCCTTTTACTTTCAATATTTTGGCATTCAAATAAGCCTGTCTTTGGGCGCGTGCGGTGCCTTGCCAGACCACTAGATTGGTATTGCCAGTTTCATCCTCTAGGGTAATAAAAGTCACACCAGAGGCTGTGCCGGGTCTTTGTCGGCCAGTAACTAATCCCGCTGCAGTGACGAGGCTTTGGTGAGGTTTATCGGTCATCTGGCTGGTGCTTAGGCAACCCTGTAGCAGACCTGCATGGCGTAATAAGGCAATGGGATGTTGTTCTAAACTTAGGTGTAGGCTGGCATAGTCTTCTGTTAATGCATCTAAGGCGGCAGGTCCAGGTAATTGATCTGGGTTGGTTTCTCGAACCTCCCGTAGTAATGGTAGATCTTGATGATTATCCAGCAATTGCCAGCGGGCTTGGTAACGGTGGCCACTAAAACAGGTGAGCGCATTAGCACTGGCGAGGGACTCCAGTTGGCCTTTAGCAAGGTGTAATGACTGCACTTGGGGAAGGTCTTTAAATCCTTGTTTGGGCCTGTGTTTTAATAACCGTTGTATATGATCTTGGCGCACCCCCTTCACTTGTCTTAAGCCTAAACGTAATGCTAATTCTGCAGTCTCAGTGGCTTCTAAGCTGTGGTCCCAAACACTGTGATTAATACACACGGGCAACACCTCTACACCGTGGCGGCGGGCGTCTTGCACTAACTGAGATGCACTATAAAAACCCATGGGCTGGCTGTTGAGAATGGCGCAATAAAAGGCTGCAGGATAGTGGTATTTAAGCCAAGCTGAGGCGTAAGTCAAAACGGCAAAACTGGCAGAATGTGATTCGGGGAAACCATATTCACCAAAACCTAATATTTGTCGGTACAAACGCTCTGCAAACTCTGCCTCATAACCCCTTGCCAACATACCGTCTACCAGCTTATGGTGAAATTTATCCATTTCGCCATGACGCTTCCAGTTGGCCATAGCGCGGCGCAAACTATCGGCTTCTCCACCACTAAAGCCAGCTGCCACCATGGCCAGCTTAATGACTTGTTCTTGAAAAATAGGCACACCCAAGGTGCGTTCTAACACCTCTTGCACTTCCTTTGATGGATAATCCACGGTTTCTTTACCGGCTCGGCGGCGCAAAAATGGATGCACCATGTCCCCTTGAATCGGTCCTGGGCGAACAATGGCAATTTGAATTACAAGATCATAAAAACAAGCTGGTTGTAGGCGTGGCAACATGCTCATTTGGGCACGGGATTCTACTTGAAATACCCCTACACTATCGCCCTGTTGGAGCATGGCATACACCTTGGCATCATCATCCATGCGGGTGATATCGGCCAAGCTAAGTTTACGTCCGTGGTGGTGTTGCACCATGTGTAATGCACGCCGTATAGCGCTGAGCATGCCTAAGGCCAAAACGTCTACCTTGAGTAAAGCGAGGCTTTCTAAATCGTTCTTGTCCCACTGAATCACTGTGCGATCAACCATGGCAGCATTCTCTATAGGCACCAGTTCACTTAAGGGCCCTGCACTAATGATAAAACCCCCAACATGTTGTGATAGATGGCGGGGGAACCCTTGCAGGGTTTGCACCAGCTGTAAGAAGCATTGGCCCACATGGCTTTGGCTGTCTAAACCTAGGCTTTGTAATTGCTTATCCCACCCTGTGCTGCGATCTCGGTGGTCTACATTCTTGATAAACAGTTCAAGTTGGGGCAGGTTAATACCCAGGGCTTTGCCTACCTCACGTACAGCGCTTTTAAAACGATAGGTAATTACAGTGGCGGCTAAAGCTGCACGGTGGCGGCCATATTTTTGATAGATATACTGAATGATCTCTTCACGCCTTTGATGCTCAAAATCCACATCAATGTCTGGCGGCTCGGCCCGTTCTTTAGAAATAAAACGCTCGAATAGCACCTGTATTTGGCGAGGGTCTACAGCAGTGATTTCTAAGCAATAACACACTACAGAATTGGCGGAAGAGCCACGGCCTTGATATAAGATTTGCTGGCTTTTAGCGAATTGAACTAGGTCGTACACCGTTAAAAAGAAGTGTGCATAACCTTCTGAGGCAATAAGGCTAAGCTCTTTATCTATGATCAGGGCAATGTCATGGGGTACCCCAGCGGGAAAACGGATGCCTTTACCTTGCTCTACAAGATGGTGCAAATAGCTGTTGGCATCATAACCACTAGGTACCAGCTCGGCAGGGTATTCATAACTGAGTTCTGATAAACAAAAATTACATTGTTGGGCAATGGTTACACTGGCTTGTATCCATTGGAGCGGATACAGTTTGGTAATTTTATCTAACGGCCGCAGGCTATGTTCGCGGTTGGCTTGTAAGGCATAGCCACAGGCATGTACAGGCATACCAACACGAATGGCGGTGAGTGTGTCGTGTAACATTTGTCGATCGGGGCTGTGCATAACTACTTGACCAAGGGCGACTATGGGCAAATCGTAAGCCTTAGCTATGGTTTGACAATGGGCGTGTAGGCTCTGATCTAAGGCGCTTAAACGTCGGTGGCAGCCTATCCATAGGCGTTCTTTATGTTGGCTACTTAATTTTTCTCCTAACTCATTAGTACTGTTGAGGTCGGGGTTCCAGATAAGTAAGCACTCACTTAAGTTATTGAAGTCATCTCCATAAACTTGGTATTTACCTTTTTCACAACGCCGCCTTGCAAGGCTAATGAGCTGGCATAACTGAGCATACCCTTGGCGATTTTTTGCCAACACTACTAAGCTTTCTTGGGCCTCAGATTGATGGGGTTTAAGTAAAAACTCACTACCAATAATGAGTTTAATATTTAAATCATTATCCTTTTTATGCTGATAAGCTCGCACTACTCCTGCTACTGAACATTCGTCCGTGAGGGCAAGGGCTTTATAGCCTAAAGCATCTGCTTGTTGGAGTAATTCTTGTGGGTGGGAAGCAGCCCGTAAAAAGCTAAAATTACTTAAACAATGTAGCTCAGCATAATCGATGACAGGCTCGGTACTCATGAGAAATACCCATGTAAAAACCACTCTTCCCTAGGCGTGCGAAATAACCAGCACACCTGTCCTATGGGGTTGCGAGCAATAAAGTAGTCACGGCAAATACTCACGTTATCCCACCAACCACTTTGAATGCGTTCAGGGCCAGACAAGATACACCAACGGTGATCAGGCTTATGGTTTAAGGCTTGGGGTAGGGTGAATAATAAACTTGGGCGTAGGGCTCTTGTGGCTTGCTGTGATTGGTAATGACTTTGGGGCAGCCCTTGGTAGAAACTTCGTTCGGGGCGATGATCATCCTGCAAATACACTTGTTGTACGGCATGGTCTCCAAGCTTACTTTGTAAGCGACTAATGAGTTGTCCTGCAGTGAGTTTTCCTCCTGGGGGCTCAAATAACTGTGCTGACAAGGGTGCCCATGGCATTTGCCCTTTGGTTTTAAGGCTAACGGCAATAATGGGTGCCTGTAGTTTTAACTGCTCCAGCCTCAGCATGGATAAAGCTAACCAAGATTCTGCACGGTACTCGCCATCGCTACAGCCTATGTGTAATCGTTCAGAGGCATGTTCTTGGTACTCTAGGCCCAAACTAAGTCCTGCAACCCGTAGTTGTCGGGGAGCCAAAAATGCCTCTAGGTCACTTAACAAACGTTTTAATGGAAAACGTAACGCTGTACTGTGTTCAATTTCATAAAGTAATTCTAAACGTTGACGAAAGCGTTCAGGGGGCTGGTATGCAGGCCAGCTAGGTGCGCTGCTGGTCTCTAGTTGTTGTAAAAAAGTGACTAGGGTTTGGCCTAACCGTTGGCCTAGTGCTGATCGAGGTAATGCTTGAGCTTGACCCAGGGTATTAAGACCAAGACGCTCTAATTGTAGGGATAGTTTATGGTCTAGACCTGCGCGATGGATGGGTAATTGGCTGAGCAATCTTGTGGCTTCGTCTTGGTTTGTTAATAAACGATCGTTGCCTGCGCGGGCCAGCACCTGCGCAGCTAAGGGGCTGTGAGCGCTGGCGTAATGATAATGTAAGCCGCGCTCCATAAGAGGTTGCTGCAGCTGTTGCCAGTAAGGGGCAAGGCCCTTATATAACCTTAGCATATCGCTGGTTTGTAACAACAAACCTTGGGGTGGATCAAGGTATAAGGTGGCGCTGGTTTGATACAAGCGCTGGGCAAGTTGAGCTAGAAGTCGCTGCTCTTGTTTGGATTCGTAGGCAATGACTTTAAGTTGAGCGCATAAAAGTGCAGCTTGGGCTAACCCTGTGCCTATTTTTATGCCTAGTTGGCGTGCTTCTGGGTTGGTTTGCACTACCTCGTTTTTATGAACTAAAACGCAGGCTTGGTTATAAGCTTGTTGATGTAAAAGGCTATCTAGTTGAAGGCTAGGAAAGTATAAATAAAGCCACTGCATACATCACCACAGTTTAGATGGCAGTGCCACAATGTTGTTCATCAGTACAGGGACATGATGAGGGGATGAATGGCCAGGTGTTGCTAAAGATGGCCAAAGCTCATGCATATCTACTTGGCATGGGTGTTGTGGCCACAGGCCTTGGTATTTATAGATTTGTAGGCGCAACCCTGTGGCTACAGGGGCGAGTGATAAACGTGCACTAACCGGTAAAGCGCTGGTGCTAGGTTCGGCCTGAGAGTGTAACCAAAACATGAGGGCTTGGTTGTCTTTGGCAGACACTTGTAAACGTTTAGCTTGGGGAGCCGTTAACCTAAGTGCCCACAAAATAAGGTGGCTACAACAACCACTATTAAGGCTCTGTTCGGCACTCCAAAGGGCTTGTTGGGGATTTTGGCAGCGTATTAATAAAGTTTGGCTTAGATCAATACCATGTTGTGCTAAAGCTTGGCCATTTAACTCTGCCGGTGGATTGATCCACACTTGTAAGCGTGATTGAGCTTGGGCCAATAAAGGTAACAGCAAACGTAATTCACCAATACCTGCAGGGCCACAGGCTAATTCCACTAACCCACTGTGGGGCCAGCCTCCTTGTAGATGTGCATCTAAGGTAGGGTAAAAGCTGCTTTGACGGCGATGATCTGGCCCTGCCACTTGCCGAGCTCGCCAGACCAAGCGCTCTTTTTCGAGTTGTAAGAGAACCATGGTAAAATCACAAATACTGTATATATATACAGTATTCTGACATGTTTTTGGCTCAGGTCAAGGGAAAAGCTGCTTTAGTCTCCTCAAAACATTAGCTCGAACTCTCGTGCAGCTCAAATAGGGACTTCAAAATCTTAAAGGCCTTGGTGGAGCCATTAACGAAGGTCAGATTGATTTTTTTACACCCATAAGTAAGCCCGCCCTAGCCCAAAATCTGTACTAGCAAAAAACAACAAGACAATAGATTGTTCGGTATTAAATAATAATTGCTCCTAAAATATCAATTAAATCTGTATGGGCAATGCCATCATTGCGCCATGCAATTGATGTTAATTAATAGAGGAGCTTAACCGTGCCATTACAAGCTAGTCAAAATGTTTTTATTACCTGTGCAGTAACAGGGAGTGGCGGTTCCCAAGACCGCTCTCACCATGTGCCCCGCAGCCCAGAGCAAATCGCCAATAGTGCCATTGATGCAGCTAAGGCCGGTGCTGCAGTGGTACATTGCCATGTACGTGATCCCGAAACAGGTGCGCCAAGCCGCCGCTTGGATTTGTACAAAGAGCTGACTGAACGCATTCGCGCCTCTGAAGTGGACGTAGTGCTTAACCTCACCGCGGGTATGGGCGGGGACATGGTGTTTGGTGATGCTGAGAACCCATTGCCTTTGCAAGAAGCCAGTACAGATATGGCAGGGGCCAGTGAGCGTGTAGAACATGTACGCCAGTGTCAACCAGAAATATGCACCTTAGACTGTGGCACCATGAACTTTGCTGAAGCCGATTACGTCATGACTAACACCCCTGGCATGTTGCGGGCTATGGCAGAAAAGATGACAGCGATGGGTGCACGTATTGAAATTGAAGCTTTTGATACGGGCCACTTATGGTTGGCTAAAAAACTGGTTGAGGAAGGTTTAATGGCTGAGCCAGTCATGGTGCAACTGTGCATGGGTGTTCCTTGGGGTGCGCCAGACGATCTCAATACCTTCATGGCCATGGTTAATAACGTCCCTAAAGAATGGATTATGTCGGCCTTTTCTATTGGTCGTAATCAGATGAATTACGTGGCAGCTGCGGTGTTGGCTGGGGGTAATATTCGTGTTGGTTTAGAAGATAATATTTGGTTAGAAAAAGGTGTGTTGGCGACTAACGCGCAGTTAGTTGAACGGGCAGTAACCATTGCCACTAATATGGGTTCTAAATTGATGACTCCAGCCCAGGTGCGTGAGTTGATCAAAGTAGAAAAACGGGCTCCTTTAGCATGATCGATATGGTACATAAGGACTATAAAACAGCTGCTTGTATAGGTGGTGGTGTCATAGGTGGTGGCTGGGTAGCAAGGTTTTTGTTACACGGTTGGGACGTCAATGTTTATGATCCTGCAGCCGATGCCCAACGTAAATTGGATGCCGTGCTAGACAATGCCCGTGCTGCTTTGCCTCAGTTAGCCGACGTAGCGATGCCCCGGGAAGGTAAACTTACCTTTTGTGGCAGTTTGGAAGAAGCTGTGGCTAATGCCGATTGGATTCAAGAGAGCGTGCCAGAACGTTTAGAGATCAAACATGCGGTGTTTGCTCAAGTGCAGGCTATCTGCACTGAATCGGCTATTATCGGCTCATCTACTTCAGGCTTTAAGCCTTCGCAATTACAAGAGAATGCCCTAAGGCCACAACAAATCATGGTGGCCCACCCGTTTAATCCGGTGTACTTGTTACCTTTAGTAGAACTGGTGCCTAGCCCAGCTAATGGTGCAGACATTATTGAGCAGGCTAAAGCGCTGTTAACCAGCGTAGGCATGAAGCCGTTGCATGTACGTAAAGAAATTGACGCCCATATTGCCGATCGCTTTTTAGAGGCTGTATGGCGCGAAGGGTTGTGGATGATCAAAGATGGCATTGCCACTACCACAGAAATAGACGATGCCATCCGTTATGGCTTTGGGTTGCGTTGGGCGCAAATGGGTTTGTTTGAAACTTATCGTATTGCTGGTGGTGAAGCAGGCATGGCGCATTTTATTGCTCAATTTGGACCTTGTTTAGAGTGGCCGTGGACTAAACTTATGGATGTGCCGGAGCTTACAGACGAACTCATTGCTACCATTGCAGAGCAGTCAGATGCGCAATCTGGGCATCATTCTATTCGCGAGCTAGAGCGTATTCGTGATAAAAATCTCATTGGTATTATGCGTGTGCAAAAAGACAATAACTGGGGAGTAGGTGAGTTATTGAACCAACATGATGAACGTCTAAAACAGTTAGGTTAATCAATTTTGTTTAACCATGTCGAGTGTAGATATTGGTAACTACTTAGGTTTAGTTGTAAAAACTGTAAGCTGTACCTTAATGCGGCAAAAACTGTTAGTTAGTCATGTGCTTGCTGGTATGATGGGGTTATACACTCGCTGTACTGGCTTATTTAATGAACACGATTCTTCCTATTATCAGTTCCATTCTGCTGGTGATGTTATTAGGCTATGGCCTCTCTAAAAAGCTCCTTACAGAAGCCAGTTTTTGGCAAGGTATTTCAAAGCTATCTTACTGGGTGTTATTCCCAGTATTGATTGTACACACCTTAGCTAACGCCACTATTGATGCAGCATTGCTCTTGCCCTTGTGCACCATATTTATTGGGGCGCTCATATTAATTTTGATTTATTGTGTGGTGGTGGCTCGATTGCTCGGTCAAGATGGGCCATCCACCTCATCTATTGTTCAAGGTGGTGTGCGTCACAATGGGTTTATTGGTCTTGCAGTGTTGTTTGATATGTTTGGCCTGCCTGGTCAAGAGTTGGGCGCCTTAATGATTGCGGTGCTGGTGCCTCCCACTAATGTTTTGTCGGTACTTTCTGTCAGTTTGTTAGTGAGTAAAAAACAACACCAATCGTTGACTGCTTTAATTCTCAAAGAGCTGTTGCGTAATCCAATGCTCATTTCAGTTGCTATTGGTCTTTTACTTAATATTTTAGCCATTTCTATACCTGCTATATTAGATCAGTCCATGGCCCTTATGAGCCGTGCCGCCCTACCATTGTTGCTGCTTAGTATTGGTGCTAGTCTAAAGATTCGTGCCTTAAAGGGTAATTGGCTGCCTTTGATTGCTTCCCTTAGCACGAAACTCTTGGTGTTTCCGGCGCTCTTATTAGGTGGTGCATTGTGGTTTAATCTCGCCCCTTTAGTGACCGTAGGCCTGGTGATTTTTGGTGCTTTGCCAACGGCAGTGTCGGCTTACCCCTTTATCCAGCAGATGGGCGGCAACGCAAAACTCATGGCAGACATTATTACCTTGCAAACCTTAGCTAGCTTGGTAGGGTTAACCTTTTGGACCAGCTTGGCGATACACATCACAGGTTTAACACTATGACTTTTTCCGTGTCTTATGACTTTATTAAAGGAGACTCTCCATTATTGGTTAGCATGCCCCACTCTGGATTGCTGCTCACGTCTGAAGTGGCCGACACCTTAATGCCAGAAGCCTTGGCCTTACCCGATACCGATTGGCACATTCCACAACTGTATGATTTTTTAGAGGCCATGGGGGTGAGTGTGGTTAAGGCCAATTATTCTCGTTATGTCATTGACCTCAATCGACCAGAAGATAATAAACCACTCTATGCGGGCAAAACGACTGGCTTATTCCCTCACATTTTGTTCAACGAAAAGTCTATGTTCAAACCAGGAACAGTGGCAGATAAAATGCATCAACAAGCCTGTATAGAACACATCTGGAGGCCGTATCATCAACAGCTGGCTGCAGAATTAGTGCGGATTAAACAAAAGTTTGGTTACGCCATTCTATTCGATGCGCATTCAATTCCAGCACAAGTGCCTATGTTTTTTGAAGGCACCTTACCGGATTTTAATATGGGCACCAATGGCGGTGCAGCGTGTTCTCCAAAGCTATTACAAGCGGCGGAGCAATCTATGTCTGAAACCTCCTACACCCAGGTGAGTAATGGACGTTTTAAGGGTGGTTATATCACCCGCCGCCATGGTCAGCCCAGTGATCATGTACATGCCTTTCAGTTGGAATTGTCACAAGCTACTTATATGCAAGATACCGTTGGTTATGAAGTAGATAACAACAAATGTAAGCAACTTCAACCCCAACTCAAGGCGTTAATTGAAGCTCTTGTAAGCTGCGATCTAACTAACTAATAAGAGATTTTTTAATGTATTTGAGTGAATCACAAATCAACGATTACGAGCGTAACGGCGCTATTGTTATTAAAGGTGTGTTTAAGGATTGGATTGATTGCCTAAGAACAGGTTTTGATAAAGTGTTGGCTGAACCAAGTGAGCACGGGCGCGAAAATGTTGCTAAGGGCGATGCAGGGCGTTTTTTTGAAGATTACTGTAATTGGCAGCGTATTGAAGAGTTTAAGCGTTGGATTGTTGACTCCCCCGCAGCAGAAATAGCGGCTGAAGCCACCCGATCAAAGCGGATTCAAGTGTTCCATGAGCATATTTTAATCAAGGAGCCTGGCACCGCAAAAGCCACACCTTGGCATCAAGACATGCCGTATTATTGTGTTTCGGGTGAACAAACGGCTAGTTACTGGGTTCCTCTTGATCCGGTGACTAAAACCAACACACTGCAGGTGGTATTGGGCTCTCACCTTTGGCCAAAACTAGTGCGTCCTACGCGTTGGTCTACCAATGAGCCTTGGTACAACAGCGATGTGGATTACATGGATATGCCAGTGATTGATGCAAGACAAAATATTATGGTACCAGAGTTAGAGTTAGGAGATTGTGTGTTGTTTAACTTTAAAACGGTACACGGGGCACCGGGCAACTCATTAACTAGTCGCCGGCGTGCTTTTTCCACCCGCTTTATGGGTGATGATGTGCGTTACATAAATCGAGGTGGCCCAACTTCGCCACCGTTCGACGGACTAGTACAAAGTGACGGTGACAAAATGCCGCTAAATTGGTTTCCAGAGGTGTATAACAATGATAAATAATTCCACAGGAAGCTGCCCATGTGGCGCAGTTAAATATCAAGTACTGGGCCCCTTACGCCCCGTGGTAGCTTGCCACTGTGGACAATGCCGAAAGTCTAGTGGTCACCATGTGGCGGCAACATCTGCTAAGCGCGAAGACTTTGCATTGCTAGAAGAACACGGGCTCAAGTGGTTTTCTTCGTCGGCTGGAATTCGACGTGGATTCTGCCAGGAATGTGGCGGCAATCTATTTTGGGACAAGGCTGAATTACCTAGCATTTCGATCTTTGCCGGTACCTTGGATCAACCGAGTGGATTGCAATTGGTGGAACATATTTATGTCGATGCAAAGGCTGATTATTATGAAATAACTGATGGTTTGCCGCAACGGCAAGGCTTTAGTATTACTGCGAGGGCAGATAATGGCCAATAAATGCCCACATTGTGATTTTAAAATCACTTCACGTAATCAGCTGTGTGAGGATTATAAGGACCCTGAGAGAGCTTATGGTTGCCCTGCTTGTGGCACTTTTTATATTTTGCCAAGAAGTGCTGCACCCACATGGAAACAGTGGATATTGTATTTAACTTTAGGTTTTTCTGGGGGCTTAATCTCTAGCTTAGTGCAGCTGAATGGACACAGTCGGTGGTGGTTTTGGAGCTATGTATTGTTTGTTGGAATAGGTCTTGGCCTACACTACATCAGGTCAAAAGCGGTCACCTTAGAAGCTTCTGGGCATAGAGTCACACCCAATAATGACTGATTTCATTGTGCCCTTTTGTGAACAAAAGGTCACTATCCTTTATGCAGACGACGATATTGTAGTGGCTGATAAACCCAGCGGCCTATTGTCTGTACCGGGTAAAAATCCACTTAATAAAGACTGCTTAATTACTCGGATGCAGCAACAATACCCCGATGTACGTATCGTTCATCGATTAGATATGGATACCTCTGGGGTGATGGTGTTGGCCCGTGGTAAGGCGAACCTATCGGCCTTAAGTCGCCAGTTTCAGGAACGGCAAACCCAAAAAGAGTATCTGGCATGGGTGTATGGTGTGTTACAAGATGATGAAGGCGAAATTAATTTGCCTTTACGCTGTGACTGGCCTAACCGGCCTAAACAAATAGTAGACCATGACTTAGGTAAACCTTCGGTAACACATTTTGAGGTGCTTAAGAGGAAGCCTGCAACATTACAAACTAAGGTGTTGTTGAAACCAGTAACGGGACGCTCTCACCAACTGCGCGTACATATGGCGGAACTAGGGCATCCTATAAGTGGCTGTGAGTTTTATGCCCACTCTGAAGCCCTAGAACAAGCAGGACGCTTGCAGTTACATGCCTGGAAGTTAAGTTTTATTCATCCATCAACTGGAGCTTTGCTGACGCAAATAGCCCCCACTGTATTCTAGCTTAAACGTAGGTGTTGATGACTGCCCACAATTCATCTTCAGAAAATGGCTTGTGCACATAATCTGTGATGCCAGCGGCTTGCCAGTGGGCTAATTCGGTAATGGGGTCCCTTGCGGTGGCAGCAATAATTGGCACATCTGCGCTATTGTTCACGCCTAAAGCACGAATGGCTCGAGAGGCGGAAAGTCCATCTAATTTAGGCATCATTAAATCCATAATAATAATGTCATATTGATTATTTTCCACACAACTGATGGCTTCCAAACCATCAGCAGCAAGGTCAATATTCACTTCGCCAAAGGTGAGAAATTCATAGATGATTTCGCGGTTGATGGCGTCATCTTCGACTACCAGCATTCTAATAGAGGACATGGAGGATTCTCAGTTTAGGTCACAAAGTTAAATACATCACCAAATTGTAACCCGAAATAGTGCTGTTGAAAAATAGTTAATTGGCTAGCATCAGGCCCCGGCGAGACGTACCGCACTATTCCACACCTCTGTATCCAACTCTACAGCATTAGGCAGTACTTTTTTGGACCCAGGAAGCCGTGCACCAGGTTGACTGGTTACGGCTTCTGAGATGGTGCTAAGTTTGTCCCAAAATAGGTCGCCAGCGACGTTAGTGGGATCAATAATGATATAGCACTGCCCTAAGTCGTGAGGTTTACCTTCAGTAGCCTTGAGTGGGTCTAGCTGAGTGCTGGTGCTGCCACCAGTAAAGGCTGCAGCAAGGATTTCTGCCATAAGGCCAAACCCATACCCTTTATAACCGCCTGCAGACACAAGTGACCCCCCATGCAGTACAGCATTAGGGTCCTGTGTGGCTTGGCCTTCGCTATCTACCCCCCAGCCAAATGGGATTTGTTCGCCAGCAGTTGCAGCCATGTTGATTTTGCCAAGAGCAATAGCGCTGGTGGATTGATCGAACTGCATGGCTAGGCCACCTTTGCCGTCTGGAACGGACATGGCGATCGGGTTAGTGCCCAGTACGGCCTTAGTTCCGCCTGGAGGGGATACACAGGATTTCGCATTGGTCATGCCAATAGCAATGTAACCTGCACGAGCAATCTGTTCTGTGAAGTAACCCATGGAGGTGCAGGTGTGGGAGTGACAAATCGCCAACGTGGCCACACCATTAGTTTTGGCTGCTAAAAGCGCAGTGCCTAGGCCGCGGGAAAAAGCCGCCTGAGCAAAACCTAACTTTGCATCTACCACAACGCTGGCAGGCTTAGGTTGATGCACTTCTGGCTCAACGTCACCTTTAACTCGGCCTACCTCTAGTTGATTGCAATAGCTCTGTAGGTAAAAGAGCCCACAAATCTTGTTATCATAAGCCTCAGCTACACGCACGGCATGTGCCACAGAATTGGCGACCCATGGTTTTGCACCGTGAGCCTCTAGCGCTTTTGCTGTGGTGGTTTGAATGGTGTCTAAATCAACACGAATAGTGGCCATAAGCGTTTCAACTAAAATAATTATTTGGAGGATGATTTTATGTTGCTTTGCCCATTTGGGTAAAGTAAAAATAACACTTACTATTCTTTAAAATAATGCGATACGACTCATGAAGCAAATTCCTAAGCTTACCATAAGGCCATTTGTAGCAGCAGATAGTGCGCAGGTACAAACCTTGGTGAGTGATGCCAGGGTAGCAAAAATGGCGGGCAACATTCCTTATCCATACCCTCAAGGTTGCGCCCAAGATTGGATAGCATCCCATGCAGCACAACATCGATCTGGTACTGCAATTATTAGAGCTATAGTTTGTTCGGACACAATGCAATGTGTCGGAGCCATAAGCATTGACCAGATGTCTAGGGGTCTAAATAGTAGTGGCAATTTAGGTTATTGGGTAGGTGTGCCCTATTGGAATAGGGGTTTCTGTGAGTCAGCAGGCCGAGTAATACTCGAATTAGCTGAAAAGGAATACGCTATGAAGCGTTTGGTAGCGGCGCACCATATCGATAATCCTGCATCTTCAAGGGTATTAGAGAAGCTAGGATTCAAGGAGCTAGAACCGCAAAGAATGAGCAACCTAGCCGGCCAGTATTTATTTCGTTGCTATGAAAAACTACTGTAAAAAATAAAAAGATGTTTTGATTTGCTTACTCTTTTATATGTGTGCTAAAATAAATGTTATGTTATAACATATCTTAAAGAGTACTTATGAAATCATTCAAATCAATACCTGTAACAGTTGCCAGCCTAATGCTCACATTACCATTTTACCATGCTATAGCTAGCGAACTAGACGCACATGAACACGGTAGTGCTAGTCTCGACATTGCAATAGACACCAACACTATTGAGATGAGATTTGAATCACCAGCAGTGAATATTGTTGGCTTTGAATATGCCACTGATGATGATCAGCAGCTGTTATTAATTCAATTGGCCAAAAATAATCTGTCCAATTTTGATGCTGTTTTTCAATTAGTAGGAGACGCATCCTGCCAAACAGTTGAATCATCCGCGAACTGGGTGACCAAGCATGGAGAAGAAGGTCATGAAGAAGGTCATGAAGAAGGTCATGAAGAAGGTCATGAAGAAGGTCATGAAGAAGGTCATGAAGAAGGTCATGAAGAAGCTCCTGCAAGTGAACATGCAGAATTCATTGCTGAGTATCAATTAACATGTAAACATGTTGATTATTTAACCGCTATCGATGTTAATTTGTTTGAGTTTTTCCCAGACATTAGTGACCTTGATGTTCAGGTTATTTATTCTGGTGGACAAATCAAACAAGAGTTAGACGCCAGTAATACTCTCATTCGATTAGCCAAATAATGATAGAGGCTGTCTCTAAGTCAACCATAATAGGGCTAAAAGAAGTGGATTTTGCTTGGCATGCCAAAGCAAATCTGACTATTAAGTCTGGCAACCTCTGCGTGGAAGAACACGAGCATGTTTTTATTCGGGGGGCTTCTGGCTCTGGAAAGTCCACACTTCTTAATATTATCGGTGGTATTGTCACACCCCAGCGAGGGCAGGTTGAAATTGTAGGGCAGGATTTTTGCCAGCTTAAAGAATTACAGCGCGACAGGCTTAGAGCAGACCACATTGGGTTTATCTTCCAGCAATTTAATTTGATTCCTTATTTATCAATACTCGAAAATGTCACTTTACCGTGCCGTTTCTCAAAACTAAGACGTGCCAATGCGATTGAGCGCTCGGGCAGTGTTGTAGAAGAGGCTGTCTACTTGTTGAGCCGTTTGTATTCTAAGGGTCGTTGTAGCTTCCACCTTACTACCAGTGAACTCAGTGTGGGGCAACAACAGCGTGTGGCAGCTGCTCGGGCGTTGATTGGCCAACCTCAATTAATTATAGCAGACGAGCCTACTTCATCTCTTGACTATGACGCGCGTGAAGCATTTATGGATCTTCTATTTGATGAAATAAAGCTCAGTGGCTCAACCCTACTCTATGTTAGCCACGATCCCACACATCAACATCTATTTAATCGAGTCGTAGACATATCAGCCATCAATCCGCAACAAGAGACAGATCTATGAACCTCAGATCATTAGCCAGCAAGAGTCTGAAAAATCGGCGCTCCACTGCCATTTTGACGATTGTTTCGATCGCAGTGAGTGTTGTTCTTTTGCTAGGTGTTGAGAAGGTTCGGGTCAACGCAAAAAGTAGCTTTGCAAACACAATTTCGGGTACAGATTTAATTGTTGGAGCTCGTAGTGGGTCTATTCAGCTATTACTCTACTCTGTGTTCCGGATTGGTAGCGCCACCAATAACATCACCTGGGAAAGTTATCAGGACATAGCGCAACAAAAAGGTGTCAAATGGACCATCCCCATATCCCTAGGTGATTCACATCGAGGCTTTCGTGTGATGGGCACCAGCAGGGATTATTTTTCAGTCTACCAATATGGTGAAAAGAGAAGGCTTAAGTTTTCTTCTGGCACTCAGTTCGAGGCGGTATTTGATGCGGTCATCGGATCTGAAGTGGCCAATGCACTGAACTATGCTATCGGTGACCAGGTGATTATTTCTCACGGTACTGGCAGCACAAGTTTTGCGCAGCATAAGGATAAGCCATTTGTCATTAGTGGTGTTTTGGAGCATACGGGAACTCCTGTCGATAGAACTATTCATGTAAGCTTGGCTGGTATAGAAGCGATGCATGTTAACTGGCAAGGAGCTGTGAAAAAGCGCAAGGCGAGCAAAGCCCTAACAGAAGCCAATCTGCAACCCGAATCGATTACCGCTTTTCTTGTCGGTTTGGACAGTAAAGTCGTCTCATTTAAAATGCAGCGTTATATTAACGAATATTCATCTGAGCCATTACTCGCTATTTTCCCTGGAATTGCACTGCATGAGCTCTGGAGTTTAATGTCAGTAGCAGAAAAAGCGTTACTGATTATCTCGTTATTTGTGGTGCTGGCTTCACTTACGGGCATGCTTGCTGTCTCGCTAGCAGGGCTTAATGAGCGTAGGCGCGAAGTGGCTATTCTACGATCGGTAGGAGCTAGTCACTGGCATATTATGGGCCTACTCATAACAGAAACAGTATTATTGACTATTTCTGGTATTTTATTAGGGCTGATATTGCTATATTCAGGCATCTGGTTAGCCCAACCCATTATAGAAAAAAACTACGGTTTGTTTATTCCCATCACTGCACCTAATATTAGAGAACTTGGTATGGTTTGCATGTTACTTGCAGCCAGTTTTATCGTTGGCCTAGTGCCTGCTTATCGTGCTTATAGAAACTCATTAGCAGACGGCATGTCCATCCGCTCATAACACAGAAAAAGAAGATGAAAAGTATCAATGTTGCCTATAAACCCTTGCTGCTCGTCATACTGCTTTCATGTTTTAGCTGGAGTGGTGCCTTTGCCGCTGATGCCAATGAAATTGATTGGGAAAGTTTGATTCCTCAAGATTGGAACCCCAATCAAGTTTTCGAAGATATGACCGATGAACAATACTACGCTCTCTCAGACAGTGAGTTAATGATCCTTGAGCAAACGGTACAAGCCATGTTCGATGCAGCTCCTGTGGTCGATGCTTTTGATGGTCAGCAGGTCAAAATACCTGGTTTTGTGTTACCGCTTGAGTTTAATAGCACACTACTTAAGGAATTCCTCCTAGTACCCTATTTCGGTGCATGTACTCATACGCCACCGCCACCAGCTAATCAGATCATTTATGGCAAACTAGAAACAGGGTCTAAGCTAGAGAGCATATACTTACCTGTCTGGATTACCGGTACACTTAATGTAAGTCGTGTACAAAGTGAGCTCAATGAATCGGGCATTGCCAATGGTGTGGAGGTGCAATCGGCTTACTCAATGGATGTTGAGTTGATTGAACCATACTTAGACCAATGATGATCCAGTCCCAAACACTGTTAATCTACTGATTTTAAATAATAACAGATGAACTTACTGAAAGACTTACTAGATCTGAGGATAACCAACTATTTTAAGGATAGAAGTTTGGCTGCCCTCTCAACCGCCAATAACAATATCCAGGGTTGGGAAGGGTGTGAGAGAAGTTAGGCTTTAACGAACTAGAACCACAAAAAATGACAAATTTATCAGGCCAGTATTTATTTTGTTGCTATGAAAAACTACTGTAAGCAATAATAAAGGGCGCCTCTTCGATGCGCCCTTTATGTTAGCTAGGCAATTTTATGAACGGCGTGCTGGGCGGCGGTTTGGGCCATTTTCGCTGCGGGGATCTCTGCGCTGGTTTGGGCGATCGTTGCTGCGCTTAGGCCGAGGCGTCTTGGCGCCAGGGGTGAAATCGTCAGCAGCACCTTGTGATTGAATATTTAAAGGCTGGCTACGTACACGCACTTTCTTAAGTAGCTGTAGCATTTCTGCAGGCATTCCTGCAGGAAGGTCTACTGTAGAGTGGTCATCAAACAAACTGATACGCCCAATGTAGGCGCTGCTTAGATCTGCTTCGTTAGCGATAGCGCCAACAATATCACCTGGTTTAACTTGATGATTGTGGCCTACCTCTAGGCGGAAGCGTTCCATGGCAATAGATTCGCCACTAAATTCTTCTTGCTTGCGCTCTTTGCGACGTGGGCGCTCTTCATCATTAAAGCCAGGTGTCGTATCACGTGAATCACGACGTTCAGTTTTGTTATTTTCTGGCATTGTTAGAGGACGGTCTTGCTGGGCCATAAAGGCTAGGGCAGCAGCGACTTGTTCTGGTGCAACTTCACGCTCTTTAACAAAGGCCTCTACTAGGTCGCTGTAGATGCTCAAATCAGGCTGTTCAAGCGCTTTGTCGATGCTGGCCTTAAACTGGTCTATGCGACGCTCTTTGACTTGCTTACGGCTAGGCAAGTCCATTGGAGTGATAGCTTGGCGTGTGGCTTTTTCGATAGAGCGCAACATGTTGCGTTCACGAGGTGCTACGAACAAGATTGCGTTGCCAGCTCGGCCAGCACGGCCGGTGCGGCCAATACGGTGCACGTAGGCTTCGGTGTCGTACGGGATGTCGTAGTTAATTACGTGGCTAACGCGCGACACGTCAATGCCACGGGCGGCAACATCAGTAGCGACAACGATGTCAATTTTGCTGCTCTTTAGATGCTCAATAGTTCGCTCTCGCAGCTGTTGGGACATATCACCGTTGATGGGAGAGGCGCGATGGCCGCGTGCTTCTAGTTTCTCAGCGAGTTCCACGGTTAGAGTTTTAGTGCGTACAAAAACGATCACGCCATCAAAGTCTTCCGCTTCTAAGATACGCGTCATTGCATCTAGCTTACTGGTACCAACGGCTTTCCAATAACGCTGAGTAACGCTATCTACAGTAGCAGTCTTGGCTTCAATCTTAATTTCTTCTGGATTGTTAAGGTAGGTATTGGCAACCTTACGAATAACAGCAGGCATTGTGGCAGAGAATAGCGCCACTTGGCGTTCTTTAGGGGTATGATCCAAAATCCAAGTTACATCGTCGATAAAGCCCATGCGAAGCATTTCGTCGGCTTCGTCTAAAACAACGGTCTTTAGTTTGTCTAGCTTTAAGGTGCCGCGACGCAGGTGGTCCATAACTCGGCCAGGCGTACCAACAACTACGTGTACGCCACGTTGCAGTTGGCGCAATTGACCGCTCATGCTACTGCCTCCGTAGATAGGCAGTACATGGAATCCGCGCATATCGCTGGCGTAGTTTTGAAAAGCTTCAGCAACCTGAATGGCAAGCTCACGGGTTGGTGCAAGAACTAGGACCTGCGGTGCTTCAAGTTTTAAGTCAATGTTAGATAGTGCAGGTAGCGCAAAAGCAGCAGTTTTGCCTGTGCCTGTTTGTGCGGTACCTAAAATGTCCCTGCCTTCCAAAAGGTGTGGAATAGCAGCGGCTTGAATGGGAGATGGTTGTTCGTAGCCAATGCGGGTAATCGCATTAAGCACTGGCGTAGAAAGTGCCAAGTCTGCAAAAGTGGTCATCGTGTTATCCTAAAATAAGTGATCTGATGGCTCGATGGATACAAATATCCACAAAGTCCGCTCGTAAACAAAGTCACTCTCCTAGGTGTAACAAAAAAGCCGAGATAAAATAGGAGTGACTAGCGAGGCCTTTGTATGGGGCAGCAGCAAAGCCAAAATGAGATTAAACCTTCCTTGTTAAGGAAAAAATGCATGCAATAGCAAGCTATTGCCAAGTTTTTCAACGACAAGTGGAGAGGTTTAGCCATTTTATTTTGATGTTGGCTCGTACAAGGGCCTCGTGCCCTTTGTTCGGTATACATCGGACTCAACTTAATCTTAATTAAGGTACGCCAATGCCCGGCACCTGCTGGTGCCTTACCGTGCCACTTTATTTTGAAGTGTGGCCGAGATAACGCTGATGCAAGTGATATTACGCGCAGTAGTATACATCGATTGCGCTATAAGTGCCATGATATTGCTGCGTTCATAGTAAGGTTTCTATCTTTTATCCTTGGCCTTTCAAGGCGGCGAGCACGGATTCAGCAGAACTTACAGAAAACGGGTCAGGCCCATTGTTATCTTTACGTCCAGGTTCTTCTAACCAATGTTCAACCACACCGTTATTAACCACCATGGCGTAGCGCCACGAACGCTGGCCAAAACCTAGGTTGTGTTTATCTACAAGCATGCCCATCTGACGGGTAAAGTCACCATTGCCATCGGGGATAAACTTAATATTTTTGATGTCTTGGTCGAGCATCCACTTACGCATCACAAAGGTGTCATTGACAGACAATACATATACTTCGTCCACACCAAGCTGTTTTAGCTCTGTGTAAGCCGCTTCAAATCCAGGTACCTGAAAAGTACTGCAGGTGGGCGTAAACGCACCTGGTAGAGAAAACACTACTACTTTTTTATTACTGAAAATCTCATCGCTAGTAACGTCTTGCCAACGGAATGGGTTATCTCCACCGATACTGGCATCACGCACACGGTATTTAAAGGTGATTTGGGGTACTTTAATTCCAGAGTTCATTTACCTTGCTCCTTTTGTTTAGGGATTTTTATTTAATAAACTTGACACTTAAATTATAGCTACTGCCAAGCGGTACTTAAAATCAGGCGCCCGTGCGGCCGCAGCCGTTAATTACTACTTTGGTCGTCGTAATAAAGCGTTGCAAAGAAACTAGATGAAGGTATTGTATCTGCTTGTTAACGAATAGAGTCAAGTGCAGGTGATACAGATGATAAAAGCTGGACTATACCGACATTATAAAGGTGCTGAGTATCAGGTGATTGATACGGTTCGCCATTCAGAAACTGAAGAAGAGCTGGTGTTATACCGCGCTCTTTATGGTGATAAAGGTCTATGGGTAAGGCCGTTGGTTATGTTTACAGAAACCGTATTGGTTGATGGTAAACAACAGCCTCGATTTGCTTACCAAGCAATAGAGGTTCCATCATAGTTAATAAAACGGCCACTGTCGGCTGGGCCAATATGTTCTAATACTTGGCGCATGCCATGGGCACTGGTTTGAGTATCGATTAAGCCATTAGGGCCACCCATGTCAGTACGAACCCAGCCGGGGTGCAGGGCAATAACGTTGATGCCTCGGTCCTTAAGATCGATAGACAAGCTTTTTACCACCTGATTCACCGCCGTTTTAGACGAGCGGTAGAGGTAAAGAGAACCCCCGTCATTATCGTCAATACTGCCCATCCTTGAACTGATAACCGCAAAAGTACCCTGTTTGGTGGCGAGATTATTGTATAGTGCCTGTGCCAGCATAAGAGGAGCTACGCTGTTTACATTAAGTACGTCTAACCACTGTTGCCGAGAGACCGTACCCAGAGTTTGGTCCCTTGGCCCAAATAGGCCTGCGTTGTTGATGATTAAATCTAAATCTATACCACTTAACTGTTCTCTCAGGGCCAAAATACTCGCGTCCTCGGTCACATCTAATGACAGCATTGTAAGCTGATCACAAGCCAATGCGGCAAGTGCTGTGCCCGGTTGCTGACGGTAGGTGGCATAGACATGCCAGCCATTAGCCAAATATTGTTGGGTGAATTCTAGACCAATACCACGATTGGCGCCGGTAATTAAAAGCTGCTTCATGCTTGGGTGCTCTTTGACTCAGAAGGTGCTGTGATCTTAGAGCAACAATGACGCTTGAGCAAATAATCATGACTTTGTCAGGGGTCATTTACTTCTATTTACAAATAAATCTAGTGGTATTGGGCTGTTTTTGTTGTACTGTAGGCCTTCTCAAGTCGATTGTGCCCGATTCTATATATGGCTCGAATTCTCATAACATCACTCGCATTTTGTTTGTTGCTTTTATCAACAGGAAAAAGCTTTGCTATTGGAGATACGCCAAGATCTGATGGTGGCCATGACGTTATGAGTATGCAGCCATGTGATATGGCTATGGCAGAAACCTGTATTGATATGGACAGTGGTACAGGATTGTTTAGCCATTTCCACTGTCACTTAAATGTGACGTGCTTAATCACTGATTATTCTTCTATTAGTCTTGCCGCCCTACCTTCACCTAATTACAAATATCGATTTAGTAGTAAGGTGCATATACAAGCGTTATCTACCAAACCTCCCCAATTCACTTAACTTTTTCTCTGTCGTTGCTATAGGCGTCGCACTATTAGGTGGGCGCTCTAAAACCCAGACTTAGAGTTGAGTATAGTGCGGTCACGCACTTATCCTCTAATTCTTTAGCAAAACTGATTTTCAGTATTAATTTGGATGGTTTAGCGATGTTAAAACCTACTATTGTTCCTGCCAGATGGACATTCTTTATGGCCATTATTGTCTTACTTTCAGCCTGCGGCGATGTAGATAATACAGCTAGTGATATTTCAACAAGATGGTACACCACAGAACAGTTAGCACAAGGTAAGGTTCTTTTTAGCGATAATTGTGCAGCATGCCATGGTTTTAACGGTGAAGGCGCTGCCAACTGGCAAAACCTAGATAAAAATGGCTTTTACCCGGCCCCCCCAATTAATGGCAGTGCTCATGCTTGGCACCACTCCCTTAAAGTGTTGTTGAGTACCATTAATGCCGGTGGTAAACCACTCGGTGGCAGTATGCCTGCTTTTCAAAACCTGTTAACTGTGGACGAACAGAGATCGGTGATCGCAGCATTTCAAGACTACTGGCCTGATGATACCTATGCCCAGTGGCGTGTTATTGATCGCCGATAGCCAAGCCCAAGTCTATGTAAATCAATTTTAATAGCCAACTATTAGGTGAAATAATGAACAGAAAATTTAACGCAGTGATTTTCATATTATCAGGAATATTCCTTGTTAGTCCTCTCTATGCTGATCATAAGAAAAGCCATGTAAATGTTGAGGTTGGTGACTTATCTTCTTTAGCCAGTAAAGGCCAGCTTGTGTTTAACACTAACTGTGCCTCATGCCATGGTGTTGATGCTGCAGGTGGCATTGGTGGTCCACCATTAATACACGACATCTATAATCCTGGCCATCATGCCAACGAATCCTTTATTCACGCTGTACGCAATGGCGTGCGGCAGCACCATTGGAATTTTGGCGATATGCCTCCACAAAAGCACATCGCATTTGGTGATATGGTGTTTTTGATGAAGTTTATTCGTGAAGTTCAGCAACAAAATGGCATTAAGACAGTGACTCATAAAATGTAAATTTATTGGATTAGTTAGTGGCTAAAGGCGCTAAACCAAAAGTGAAACTAAGAGAAAATGATGATGAGTAATCCAGCAAATAAAATTATCGTTATGATGATGTTCGTAGGCCTGCTGAGCAGTCCAAACGCAAGCGCCCATAGTGGTGCAACTGGCGTGGTTAAACAACGTATGGATGCCATGTCAGACATGGCTGATGCGATGAAAGCGATGGCGTCGGTGGTGAAAGGTAAGCAAGAGTTTGATCCCGTGTTATTTATACAAAATGGCGAGGTCATTGTTGGCCATAGTGACACGTTGCTCGGTCTGTTTCCCGAAGGATCTAATGAAGGGAGCAGTGAATCCTTGCCTGCTATTTGGCAGCAGTGGGACGATTTTGTGAGCATCAGCGACCGCACGAAAACTGAAGCTAAAGAGCTGGTTAAAATGGCTAAAAATGGGTCAGAGTTGCGCCCACTGACTAAACAGTTTGTCAAACTTGCTGGCAATTGCAAAGCCTGCCATAAAGACTATCGAAAGAAAAAGTGAAGACTATGAAAAGCATCTATTACCTCACCCTATTGTGGACATTATCTTTTTCAGCATTGTCTACCTCAACAGTACTAACAACGATGGAAGATAAGGCCATATCCCGTGGTGAATATGTGTTTGATCTAGGTGGCTGTGCCTCCTGCCATACCAAGGACCAGTCCCTTGCAGGTGGAGTAGAGTTGGTCACTCCATTCGGGACCTTTTATGGCCCTAATATTAGTCCAGATTTCCAATATGGTATTGGTGGCTGGACTGATAATGAGTTTATCAAAGCCATGCGTGAGGGTGTTAGCCCTGAGGGGGAGCATTATTATCCAGCATTTCCATATACATCATATATCAATATGTCAAAGCAGGATTTAATTGATCTTAAAGCGTATTTAGATGCACAAGACCCTGTCTCTGAGTCCTCATTGTCTCACGCGGTAAGCTTCCCCTTTAACCAACGTGGACTGTTAGGCTTATGGAAGAGTATCAATACTACCGAACCATGGGCGCCAGATCCTAATCAAGATGCTAATTGGAATAGAGGGAGTTACCTCGCTAACGGGCCTGGTCATTGTACTCAGTGTCACACCCCTAGAAATCTTATTGGAGGGCTAAAAAGCAGCACTGGAATGGTGGGTAACGAGCAAGGCCCAGAGGGGGAAAATGTACCACCGTTACTAGATGTTAATAAATTAGCTTTTGGCAATTGGAGTGAAGAAGATATTGCTTTCGCGTTGGAAATTGGGATGACGCCAGAAGGTGATTTTCTGGGTGGCAGTATGAGCCATGTGCTTGAAAATACCACAGGTAAAATGACGGCAGAGGATATACAGGCGATTTCAGAATACTTGTATTCATTGAACAACCCTTGACCTATGTGTAACACTTAGGTTTTATAGTGTAGTTCTAAGCTATATGCTCACGGGTAACTGTAGGAGACAGTGTATGAAAACTGTAAGTCAGCTCGCCAAAACAGCGCAGGTGAGCGCCGAAACCGTGCGTTATTACAGCCGTTTGGGGCTGTTAAAAGCGCAACGGGATGCCCATAACGGCTACCAGCTATTTGACCAAGATGCAGTGCAAAGACTGGTCTTTATTAGCCAGTCTCGGTCTTTGGGTTTTAGCTTAAAAGATATACAGGGTATCTTGCAACATACGACTAAAGGCGACTCCCCCTGCCCTATGGTGAGAGATATGCTACGTCAACGGGTACCACTGGTAGCGGCAAAAATACGCTTTCTAGAAGAACAAATGGCACGCATGCAGCTAGCTTTGGAACAATGGCAAACTATGCCCGACGGCGTCCCTGATGGGCATCATATTTGTCACCTTATTGAAGATTGGGACACGCCAATAATGGAGGTTAACAGCCATGACTAATGCCGTACAAGACAAGATCACACAATTATCCCTGTCTGGAGTGACTTGTGCTGGCTGCGTGGGGCATATTGAAAAGGCGCTTAACCAAGCCCCCGGTGTAGTGGTTGCGCAGGTGAACCTTGCTAGCCGAACTGCAGAAGTTAGTGGTGGAGACGTTCAGCAGCTTATCAAAGCTGTGCAAGATGCAGGTTATGGCGCGAGGCTGATAGAAGACCCTGCCCTAGCTGAGGAACAACAAACCAATGAATTAGGTCAACTTTTGAAGAGCCGGTCTTGGCATGCTGCTTTAGGTGTTGGTTTAGGTGTTGGTTTGATGTTATTTGGTATGGAGATCGCTGATCCGTTTGTACTCCGTGCTGTTGGCTGGCTTACCCTGGCAATAATGTTAATGACGGGTGAGCATTTTTATAAGAGTGGCTTTAAGGCACTGAAGACAGGCCATGCCAACATGGATACTTTGATCGCTATAGGGACCAGTGCCGCTTGGCTGTATTCTATCTTGGTGGTTTATCGGCCAAACATGTTCCCAGAGGCTGCTCGGGGGGTTTATTTTGAAGCCGCTGTAATGATTATTGGCTTAGTTAACCTAGGCCAAGTGTTAGAGATGCGTGCACGCATTAAAACCCAATCTAGCCTTAAAAACTTGCTTGGCCTCCGGCCCAGCCATGCCTGTTTGGTGGGATCAGGCGGCGCAGTGAGGGATGCTGAGGTGCAGGTTAATATTATCCAAGTTAAAGTGGGAGACTTGTTACGTATTAAACCAGGGGAACGGGTGCCGGTGGATGGCAGGGTCACCCAAGGTGAGAGCTACTTTGATGAAGCTATGCTTACCGGTGAGCCTATGCCAGCAATCAAACGACTAGGTGACGAATTGGTGGCTGGTAGCATTAATGGCCAAGGCAGTGTGATATATGAAGTCACGCGTGTGGGCCGAGACACCGCCTTAGCTCGCATTGTTGAGATGGTTAGGCAAGCGCAAAATAGTAAACCGCCTATTAGCCAGTTAGCAGATAAAGTGGCTACGATTTTTGTGCCTGTGGTGATCGTTATCGCCATGATAACAGCGTTATTATGGTACTTTTTTGGCCCTCAACCTGTCCTTACTTATAGTTTTGTCAGCGCCGTATCGGTGCTTATTATTGCCTGCCCATGCGCCTTGGGTTTGGCTACACCCATTTCAGTAATGATTGGTGTGGGTAAAGCCGCACAAATGGGGGTGTTGGTGCGTAATGCCGAAGCGCTGCAACAAGCCAGTAATATCGATTGGGTGGTGCTGGACAAAACCGGTACCATAACCCAGGGTCATCCCAGCGTTGAAGATTATGCCATCTTTAATGGTGCGGATGAGGTGCAAAGTTTAGCTATTGCCGAAACTATAGAACAAGCATCTGAGCACCCTATTGCCTTGGCGATTGTGGCATATTGTCAGCAGCAGCAATCGCTTAAAGACCCAGACTCATCCTTTGCAGCGCCAACTGCCAAACACTTTACTTCTTTACAGGGCATGGGTGTGATCAGTGGTGACTTTATCATGGGTAGTGTGAAGCTAATGCAGGCTCATAAGGTTGATTTAAGCATTGCAAAAGGTTGGTTAAGGGTACAGAAGCACGCTGCTAGAAGTTTAGTATTACTGGCTCATAAAGGTGAATTGATATCGGCATTCGCCCTTGAAGATGCTTTGAAGCAAGACAGTGTGAAAGCTGTAAAACGGCTTAAAGCCCAGGGCATAAAGGTAATGATGTTAACGGGAGACAACCAAGCAACAGCACAAAGGGTGGCTAGTTTGGTGGCTGTGGACGACTATGCTGCAGAACTCATGCCTGAGGACAAACTAAATAACATCAAACAACTACAGGACCAAGGCTATGTGGTGGCCATGGTGGGCGATGGCATTAATGATGCACCGGCCTTAAGCCAAGCTAATGTGGGTGTTGCTATGGGTCAGGGCACTGATGTGGCGATTGAGAGTGCAGATCTATGTTTACTCAACAGTTCATTGCATGGTGTGGCAGATGCCATTGAATTGAGTCACGCTACTTTACGTAATATTAAACAAAACTTGTGGGGCGCCTTTACTTATAACACCTTGGGCATTCCTATTGCTGCAGGTGTGCTATTTCCACTCACGGGCATGTTACTCAGTCCCATGCTAGCAGCCTTGGCTATGTCCTTGTCATCGCTTACTGTGGTAATTAACGCTAACCGCTTGCGTTTGTTTAAGCCTAGCCCCCGCAACTAGTTAAAATATTTGTGGTTGGGGGTGACGACGGCGGGCGCCGATGGCTTGTACCATAACGCCGAGCATGATGATGCTACCACCGACTAACGTCCAATTACCTGGGTGCTCATTAAATAAAAACCACACCCAAATAGGGCTCAAGATGACTTCGAGCATAGTTAGTAAAGTCAGTTCCGCTGCAGGTACGTGTTTTGACCCAGAGATAAACAACACCAAGGCCAACCCCATTTGAAAACACCCTAGGGCTAGACATATACCAAGGTCTGCCCAACTTATGGCAAAATCATCAATGGCAAGGGCCGCCACTAACATAGAAAAAAAGCTAGCAATCACGACAGCAGGTAACATATCGCTACCTTTGCCACGGCGCATGATCACGCTAAAGGCAGCGTAACAAACGGCCATCATTAGAGCAAAAGCCATGCCAATGATGCCGTCTCCACTCAGGGCATGGCCCACCATGACGCTGACCCCAACACTAGTGAGAGCAATGGCGACCCAGGTACGTTTTTTGACACGCTCACCGAGGATAAGCCAGCCAAGCAAGGCAGCTATAAAAGGTGATGAGCTCAATACGAAGGTCACATTCGCCACGCTGGTGTGAAGCAAAGCAAAAATGTTGCCAAAAAATGAAGCACCCATAAAAAGGCCCGCCAACACGCTAAGTTTATTAGTGCGCTTTAAAGGTGTGACAAGGTCGCCTTTATTGCGCCAAGCCATCACCATAAATATGGTGAGAACTAAGCTAATGGAACGAAAAAATACGATATGCCAGCCTGATGCTTCACTGATATAGCGTACGCCAACACCAGCCGTGCTCCACAATAGGCCACATAATATGACCATGATGGCGCTGTTGCGATACAGGTGGTTAGGTGTTGTTGTATGGGGTGTGGCTAGCTGAGTCATGGATTTGCCTTCGACCAAGCTGTGTAGATTGTGGTTGGCCAGCGGCTTTGAACTGAGGCCAAAATAGCCATAATTTCTTCTTCGGTAAGTGTGTCTTTCCAGGCTGGCATGGTGCCGCGACCTTGAGTAACTGTTTGGGTTAGATCAGCTAAAGAATGATGCCAAGCATGGCCACTGCCATTTAAAGGTGGTGCTGGGCGGTTACCATTACTATCAAGTTGCGTCCAATTTTCTGCACCTTGAGCCTGGGTTCCATGGCACCCTGCACAATGGTCTAAATATAAAATCTGACCTTGGCTTACCTGGCCTGGGCTATACCATATATTAGAGCTATTTTGTTTGGCTAAATAGGTATACGTACTTATTATGGCAACCAGCGCTAAGCAGGTGATTAATAGTAAATTTTGAGTCCTACTCATGGGTCAGAACCTATTGATAAATTCATGTCGCCGCACTATATACCAAGCCGATGATCACGGTCTATGTTTGGTGTACTGATTAATTGTTCTGGGAAGGGAATTATTTTATAATTTTGCACTCTTAGCCCCATTATCGCTCACATTTGGCCCTTATAGATGGCAAACGTCTCATCCCTGTTAAAACTTGTTAAGCTAGTGCTACGTTTTTTGGTAAGCGGTGGCATTGCTACGGCGGTCCATTGGGCCACGTTATGGGGTTTAATTAATCTGCACATAGAGGCAGTGTTGGCTTCGAGCATTGGTGCTTTTGTAGGTGCTATTGTGAACTATGTTTTACAGTATTTTTTCACCTTCAAAACTAAGCGCCAACATAAACAAGCGCTGTTGGCTTATATTCCAACTGTGGCAGTTAGTTGGTTGTTGAATTTAGCGCTGTTCTATAGCCTTTACGGTGGGTTATTTCCAGAGCCATTGATGGCCCAAGTGGTGACCACAGCCGTAGTCATGGTAGTTAATTTTCTGTTATATAAAAAGGTAGTGTTTCGTGCAAAATCAGACACCTAGTCAAGCAGCTAGAGCAACTTCAACCGGCGTGACACCGATGATTTCTCTGGTAATTCCTGTGTATAACGAAATGGAAGTGTTGCCACTGTTATTTGAGCGAGTAAGAAAAGTTATGCATGACATTAACTTAGATTACGAAATGGTGATGGTGGACGATGGTAGTAAGGATGCTAGTGCCAATTACCTGATCCAACAAACGCAAGATGACGAATGCGTAAAGGCTGTTATTTTATCCCGCAACTTTGGTAAAGAAGCTGCTTTGTCTGCTGGTTTAGAGCAAGCTCTGGGTGAAGCCATTATCGTGCTCGATGCAGATTTACAAAATCCTCCAGAGTTAATTCCCGAAATGCTAGAACAGTGGCGTGCTGGGGCTGATATCGTGGCCATGAAACGGCGTGATCGAGAGGGTGAGTCGTGGGTCAAAAAATTGGGCTCTTTCATTTACTATCGCATCATGAACCGTATTACAGGCTCTATGAATATCCCAGAGGATACGGGAGATTTTCGGCTTATGAGCCGCAGATCACTAGATTCCCTTAACCGATTACCAGAACGAAATCGATACATGAAAGGCTTATTTGCTTGGGTAGGTTATCCCACTCATGTAATGGAGTATGATGTGGCAGATCGTGCTGCAGGCGAAACCAAGTGGAACTATTTCAACTTATTTGGCTTGGCCTTTGAAGGTATTACGTCTTTTTCTGTCGTGCCACTCAGGGCTATGGTGCTGTTGGGGCTAGTTACAGCCGCATTAGGTGGCTTCTATGGAGCTTGGATAGTCGTTGAAGCGCTCGTTTTTGGCAATGACTCAGCTGGGTTTCCAACAATTATCGCCATGATTACTTTTTTAGGGGGTGTGCAGTTGCTCTCTATAGGTGTGTTGGGGGAATACGTTGGCAAAACGTATTTCGAGGCCAAGCAGCGGCCACTATTTATTATTCAAGATGTGGTGCAAAAGTCAGCTCAAAGAGCTAACAATCACACCCGTACAGCAGCAGAAGGAACCCCAGTTAATGTTACAACGGACTAATCTTATTTGGTTATTAGGCGTCTTGTTATTGGTGCGTGTTATAGCCATGGTGGTGGTGCCATTTGCTGATACTACAGAGCCTAGGTACGCCGAAATTGCCCGTTTAATGATGACAACCAATGATTGGATTACTCCATGGTTTGAGCCAGGGGTACCTTTTTGGGGCAAACCTCCCTTGTCTTTCTGGGCCCAAGCTATCTCGTTCAAATTATTTGGCATCAACGAATTTGCTGGTCGTTTACCTGCATTGTTGGCGTTTCTAGCCACTGCTTGGATGCTTTGGCGTCTTGCTGTGGGTGTTGTTAATACCCAGGTAGCCGCAGCTAGTTTAGTGGTGTATGGCGGGATGGTGCTTACCTTTGTAGCGGCTGGTACAGTGATGACAGATCCATACTTATCTTTGGGTACCACATGGGCCATGGTGGGGTTTTATTTAGCACCTAAGGAAAATGTGTGGTATTGGCGGTATGGGTTTTTTATTGGTTTAGGTATTGGCTTGTTGGCCAAAGGCCCGTTGGCATTAGTGATTAGTGGCGCACCTATAGCTGTATGGGTGTTACTGCAAGGTAAACTCATGTTTTATTTGCGGTCTATGCCTTGGATTCGGGGCACTTTATTAACCTTAGTTATCACGCTGCCATGGTACATATTAGCTGAATTAAAAACCCCGGGGTTTATTAATTACTTTATTGTGGGCGAGCACTTTATGCGCTTTGTGGACCCAGGTTGGATGGGCGATCTATATGGTCATGCCCACAAAGAACCAAAAGGTATGATCTGGTTGCATTGGTTGGGTGGCTCTGCACCCTGGGGGCCTTTGGCCCTATTATTATTGTTAGGCCACCTGTTTAAGACAAGCTGGCGCCAAACCCTATGGCAGGCCGTTAAACAGCCAGTGGTTATCTATGTGTTGTTATGGGCTCTGGTAACACCGGTATTTTTCACCCCTGCAGGCAATGTTATCTGGACCTATGCCCTGCCTTCTATGCCAGCCTTTGCCTTACTTATGGGTTGGGCTATGGTTAAACTTTATAATGGCGAGAGATGGCGTCAACTTGGCTTTACCTTGGTGATGTGGTTTATGCCTGCAGCTGCATTAGTGTTTAGTGTGGTAATTGCGAATAATAACGATTTGATGAAAACTGAAAAACGCATTGCTGAATACGTGGCACAACAACCTCAAAACGGCGGTCACTCCAATTGGTCCAGGCTTTACTACCTTGGTTCTGACTTAGAGTTTTCTGCGCGCTTTTATAGTCACGACAAAGCTAAACCTGTGCAGCTAGATCAGCTGGACAACTTGGCCATACAGAAACAAGGCATATTTGTGGCCGTGCCAACGGATCAATGGGAAACAACAGTAGCTCACTTTGGCACAAGGCTGCAGCCGCGTATTGAGAATATGCGCTTTAAATTAGCGTTTCTTCAACCCTAATATGTTGGGTCTGTGCAGGGTCTACTCAGACCCTTGCTGCTGAACAAGCCATTGCTCTAGTGTATGGTATTGTTGCTGGCTAAATTTTAGTCCAAGCTTGGTACGCCGCCAAAGAATATCTTCGGCGCTTATGGCAAATTCATGCTGTATCAGCCAAGTCACCTCAGTCTGGCTTAGGTTATGGCCAAAATCTATACCTAGATCACTCGTTCGTTGGGCCTTGCTGGCGCCATCATCGAATAAAGGTCGCACACCTGAATAACTCCAGACAATATCTTCAGCAGTGATTGGTTGCTTGAAGAACTCGTTTGCTAAAGCCATAAGGTATTGGCTTTCTTCAGGGCAGCACGCTGCAGATTCTGGAGTGTGCGGATGGTCTTGGTCTGTGGTGCCAATGAGGGTGTAGTCTTCTTCGTAGGGAATAGCAAAGGCGATACGCTGATCACTGGATTGGAAGAAATAAGCGTGGTTATGTTTAAACAGTTGCTTGACGACAATGTGACTACCCCTAACTAAGCGAATTTTATGTTCGGACTTGGTGCCCAAGTGATCCTCAATGACTTGGTTAATCCAAGGCCCAGCAGCGTTGACTAGCGTTTTAGCTTGCAGAGTTTGCAGTTGTTGGTTAGTTGTGTTTTTAACGGTAACTTGCCAAATTCCGTTTTTGCTGTGAGCGGCCACAAACTCTGTGCGAGTCATAATTTTGGCGCCTAATGTGGCTGCATCCTGAGCATTAAGAGCAACTAAGCGAGCATCGTCTATCCAGCAGTCGGAATACTCAAAGGCCTTGGTAAGGGGCTTGGCTTAAGCGGTTTTCCGGCATAGTGGTTGCGTAAATTAAGGGTACTTGTGGCTGGTAGCAATTTGCGGCCACCCAAGTGATCGTAAATAAACAATCCTAAGCGCACTAACCAGACGGGCCGAATACCTTTTACATGGGGTAGTACAAAACGCATAGGCCAGCTGATGTGGGGCATATTATGTAGTAACACTTCACGCTCTTTTAACGCTTGGCGCACTAGGCCGAATTCGTAAAATTCTAAATAACGCAAACCGCCGTGGAATAACTTTGTAGAAGCCGAGGAGGTGCCCTGGGCGAGGTCATTCTTCTCAGCTAAAGCTACGCTTACACCGCGACCTGCAGCATCACGTGCGATGCCACAACCGTTAACGCCACCACCAATAATGAATACATCGTAGACTAGTTGAGTTTGAGGAATTTCTGTTGTGGTCATGGGTGATAATTAGTCTTTAATTTATAGATCATGGTGAATCTGAAATAACTTCAAAAGTGGGCCAAAAGGACGCAGGGGCAAGGGAATTTTCAGTGTTGAACTGGCCTACGTTATGCTGATCAATCATTAATATGCGTGGGCTAAGGTGTGGTTCTGTGAGCTTTCCTTCAAGAATTCGTACTGCCTGATCCACAGCTAAACGGCCTTGCAATACAGGTGAATCTGTCGGTGCTGCTAAAATATGGCCACGCTTAATACCACGAAATACATTATGGGTGAAATAGGTAGATACAATGCCAATTTTACCACGTAAATTACGACTGAGTAGTTCACTTACAGCCGCGTCTGCTGTTAGCGCTGTGCCAACAATGTAATCAAAATCAATACTTTCTTCCAATACCTCTTGGAGCAAATTACGCTGAATTTCCTTGCCAGTATCACCCCATTTCACTGCGACTATCTGCACACCTGAGCCAGCAATACCATCATGGAAACCGTCATCAATAAATTTTACCCATCCCGATTCTTTAGGGCCTGGAAACCACGCCACTTTAGCGTTATTAGCACCCTTAACAGGGTGGCGTTGGGCAAGGTATTGCCCCACTTTTTGTCCCATAGTGTACCAAGACACCGCGGCCTTAGCACTTATGCCAACGTTCTCAATGTCGTTGACAGCAGCAACAACTGGAGTGGTTTGCGCAATTTTGCGGATGCTAGGCGACAGTCCGTTAAAGGAAACAGTGCCCACAATAATGACATCACTGGCTGTGTCGGTGCAATGCTTAAGCTGTTCTATCTGGGTGGTCAGCTGAGGGTAGCCACCGGCTTCAAGAACCGTCATGTTTACCCCTAATCTCTTCACTTCTTCTACCATGCCATAGTTAACACTAAGCCAGTAAGGGTCTTTAAGATGAGGGTAAGTAACACATAGGTGCCATGGCTTACTAGCGTCTTCTATGGGTTGGTATAGCAATGGTCGCATCTGGCCCTGATAATCAAACGGTGGATCCCAGGCCACAATATCCCATACATTTTCCGTCGCAGCATAGGTAGAGGAACTAACCCCAAGGCATAAAATCAAACTCAAACTATGTGTTAAACGAAAAATCATGGTGTTAACTACCTTAGGTGGCACATTTAAGGATTAAAAGCGGCTGTGGTACTACAGTGTATTGTGGTATTTTACGCCTACGTTAGTCTACCTTCTGAGTGCCTATGGCTGTCAACCTTGGCGTCGGCAGTAAATTACTGTTGGCCATGATCTTAACCATTAGTTTGTTATTAGTTGCTGCCGTAATCGGTTGGCAAGGCTATGAACGCGTCGCCAGTAAACAAAACTCAGTCATCGATGAGGCTATCCCTAGCATTATTGCGGCCCACAGCTTAACAGAGATTAACGCTAGCTTAGCCACTGCCGCCCCTGCACTATTAGGTGTGACTAATGAGCCTGAACGTAAGAAGATTACCGCCACTATCGAATATCAATTACAGCAACTAAGAGATTCATCCATTTGGCATGGGGAGACCAGTGACTACCCTTTCGAAAGCCTAGTATTGCAGAGTATGAGCGTTAACATCAGCAATAACTTAGTGCGGCAAATTAGTCTGGTTGAACGACGACTAGACTATCTACAAAAAGCAGGTGTACTGCAAAGTAAAACGTTGCTTGCCATGAGCAAGATCCATAATATTAGCACCTCTTTGGTGGCTAACGCCAACACCATGACCACTGCAGTAGCGTCTAGCTTGTATGACTTGGCAGATGCCAATTCTAATTCCAATACTGATGCTGGGCAAGATGCCTTATATGTTGCTTTTGATCGCCTCATTGAGGTTGATTTAGATCATATGGACCGGATGTACGAATTGCGCCAACGATCTGCACACTTAATGGATTTACTGACCCGAGTGCCCGTGCAAACCACTTTGACAGCGTTATATAAAATTGAGCAGGACATTCAACTTAATATGGCCGTGCTTCAGCGCCGAGTTGCCGAGGTGAATGACCCAGGCCGCCGGCAACAAGGGTTAGATTTGTTGTCGGTAGTTAAAGCTAATATTGCCTCAAGTACTGCGGATAATCTGTTTGCCTTGCAACGAAGTAACATTAATGTGCACAGCCAATTAGTAGTGCTGAATAATGCTAGTGTTAAATTGACCAAAGCATTTAATGAGCAGGCAGATAGTGCCAGTAGGGCTGCAAGTGCAAAAGTGCAAAAGGCTACAGAAGAGGCGCGCACTGCGGTAGCTAATGGGCGCAACATATTATTGATCGCGTGTTTAATTTTGGCCGTAGTGGCGATAAGCGTATTGTGGTTTTATGTAAAACGTAATCTTTTCCGTCGATTAACCCAGTTAAATCAAGCCTTTTTAGCGGTAGCCCAAGGTGACCTGGATTATCAATTGCAAATTAGTGGCCATGATGAGCTAGGTCGTTTGGCCAAAACTGTACAGGTGTTTAAAGAAAATGCGCGCGCTCGCCAGCAACTAGAGCAGCAACAAGAAGCTGTAGAACTGCGTTTAAGGAACTATCAGTCTGAACTGGAGCAAGAGATCCAGATGCGCACAGGGCAACTCCAGCAGCTCAACCAGGAGCTGTTGGCGACAGCTGAGAAGCATGAACTTGCTCGTACGGAAGCGGAGCGAGCGAACCTAGCTAAAACTGAATTTTTGGCCACTATGAGTCATGAGGTACGGACGCCTTTGAGCGGCGTGCTAGGTACCTTAAAGCTGTTGCAAAAAACGCAATTAGACAGCCAGCAAACGGAATATATAGGATTGAGCCAGGCAGCTGCAGAAGCCTTGCTGGGTATTTTGAATGGCATTTTAGACTACGCCAAGGTAGAGCAAGGGCACATGCAGATGGAGCATCTACCCTATCAGCTAGAAAAGGTAGAGGCTAACATGGTGGCCCTAATGTCTGGTGCAGCGGCAGAAAAAGGGCTGCAGCTAGACGTTCATATTCCGCAGCAGCTTAAACAGCACACCCTTGTAGGCGATCAGGGTAAGGTCCAACAAGTGTTATTCAACTTACTGGGCAATGCCATTAAATTCACCACCGTGGGGTATATCGAGCTTTACATTAGTTTGGTTGAAGACGATGGTTTAAGTGAACGCTTACGTTTTGAAGTGACAGATACGGGTTTAGGTATTCCTGAAAACATGCATCAGACGCTCTTTCAGCCGTTTACCCAATACGATGCGTCAACCTCGAGACGTTTTGGTGGCACCGGTTTAGGCTTATCTATTTGTAAAACCTTAGTGGAAGCCATGGAAGGCACTATGGGTATTAGTAGCCGCGTTGAAAATGATGTGAAACAAGGCTCAAAAGTATGGTTTGAATTACCTTATTGGCCAGATTCAGAATACTTACCGTTAACGCCCAGTTTTGCTGAAACTAATACGGCTGTGCCTAGCATGGATGTACTGTTAGTAGAAGATAATGAGATTGGTCGGATAGTTGTAGAAGGCTACTTGAGTCATGAGGGGCACAAAGTGACGTTGGCCAAGGACGGATTTGAGGCTCTAGCTCTGGCGGAAACACATTTCGACCTTATCCTGATGGATATTAGTATGCCAGGCATGGACGGTGTTGAAACCACCTTGCGAATGCACCAAGTACACAAACGCTTGGGGTTAAAGATCCCGATTATTGCCATGTCAGCGCATATCTTCCCTGAGGAAGTTGATTCTTATCTAAGTTCAGGGCTAGATGGTTTTGTTGGCAAACCCATAGATCCAGAACGGTTAAATGAGTTGCTACTAGGGGTTAGCCAAGCACAGAAGAAGTTAATATCTATGCCTAATGAAGCAGAAGCACAGTTGGTTAACGAGAAATTGCTTAACGATGACCTCAGTGTGTTAGGTAAAGTCTGTCTGTTAGAGATGGTTAACCTTTTTGCTCAAGCTTGTAGTAACAATATGGCAGCTATAAAACTTGCACGGCAACATGAGGACTGGGTGAAATTAAGTGATTTAGCACACAATTTTAAAAATGCTGCGGGAAGTTTGGGGCTTGAGACCTTGTACCAATTAGTTAACCAGTTGGAAAGCCAAACTAAGCATGGCCAACCTACGAGTATAGATTTGATTTTAGAAGACTTGCCTGAGCTGGTAAAAGTTTCACAAAAAGCCCTTAACAATTGGAGCGCTGCACATATAGCCTAGTGTTAAGGCTACTGTTCGTCTAGACCGCTGAACAAATAACCTTCTCCATGGACAGTGGTTAACAGCATAGGTTGTTTATAGTCCCGTTCCAACTTTCGCCTTAAACGCATGATTAACACATCTATGGTGCGATCGTTTGGATCCCAGCTGCGATGGGTGACTTGGGATAATAAACGATCACGGTTAAGTACTTGACCTGGGTGGGTCATAAATACATACAAGAGTTCAAATTCAGCTCTAGTCAATTTAATCTCTTGTTGATCTCGGCCCAGTAAATGGCGACGAGAGGCGTCTAACACTAAACCATCAAAAGGGTAGATGGATTTGTGTTGTACGGGTTCTTTACTATGACTATGAATGCGCCGCAACAGGTTAGTCACTCGTGCTAAAAGTTCTCGTGGGTTAAACGGTTTAGTGACATAATCGTCGGCGCCTATTTCTAGTCCAACAATACGGTCTATGTCGTCAGTTTTACCCGTCACCAATACGATGCCCATATTGCTTGTGGCTCTTACTTCGCGGGCCAGCAATAAACCACTTTCATCTGGTAAGTTAATATCTAACAGAAGCATGCTGATGTCTTCTTGGTTGATGACAATTCGCATTTCTCTTGCACAGCTCACAGCAGTGACACGATAACCCTCTGACTCAAAGTAGCCTGCAAGCTTAGTTCGAGTAATAGCTTCATCTTCTACTATGAGGATGTGATGAGTCTTCATAAGGGCTACTCTTGTTATTATTCCAATCTAGTATAGCAGTAGATATAGACATAAAAAAAGCTCCAGTGGGTGGTTCCTTTTTTGAGCTAGGCTTGGGAGTACTACACTAAATCTAATCACCCTGCTGATGGATTGTGGCACTTTAAAATGCTCCCAAGAACCCTCGTTCACAGAGTCTTCTTTGCGAGATAGAACCGCACATTAGAACATCTGCTTTAATACATCATTAAAAAATTAAATTGAGTTTTGTATCTGGATTACTACTATCAGATACCTAATAGGCCGGGTCATAACCCGGCCTATTACTTTTTTAGTTTAACCCCAGAGCCTGTTTTCTCTGGTTGGCCCAAGTTCGTAAAATCTGATCGATAGCGAGGCCAATACAAGCAACACATATTCCAAGAATTAATCCGTTACCAACACCATTTCTATCGGACAGAGAACCCAGGATCAACTGTCCAAGATCATCTGTACCGATCATCGCTCCGATAATAACCATAGAAAGTGCAAATACTACAGTCTGATTGATACCCAGTGCCATATGTGGAAATGACATAGGTAATTCAATAGACAGCCAGCGTTGCAGACGGCCAACGCCAGACATTGTTCCGGCATCCTGCAATGACTCTGGAACACTGAGTAGGCCTTCTACAGTGTAGCGAAGTGCCGGTATCGTGGCATAGATAATAATAGCGATAAGTACAGAGGTGTCTGTCACACCAAATAGCATCATTACTGGGATTAAATAAATAAACGATGGGAAGGTCTGAAACGTATCACAATAGGTCAGAATAAAACGCGTAGATTTCGGATTTTGAGCACACAGTGTGCCAACAAAAATTCCGCTAAAGCCTGCAATGAGCACGGAAACAGTCATTAGGTATGCGGTAATCAGCGCGCGGTCCCACCATTCGGTCAGTGCGATGAACATAAGGAATCCACCCACAATCAGAGCAGAGCGAATGCCGCCTACAATAAATCCAACACCCATTGCCAGAGTAAAGGTGGCAACTACTGGCATACCTAAATAAGCCGCTTTTACGGGCATCAATACCTCAACGGTTAGCCACTCGTTGAAGGCTTTTAGGGAGAAGAAGAACGTATCCCAAATCCAATCAACACCAGACTGCCAAAACACTGCAGTAGAAATGCCTTTATTGTGTGGAATCAGGTAAAGGTAATTGATCCCTTCAGGAAAAATGAAGGTGCCAATATAAGCAAAAATAATACCTAGGATGAAAACAACACCGAACATTAGCAGGTACTTATATTTTTCAGTAAATGTAGGATTGGAAAAGTAATCGGTTTGCTTATTGGCCCATGCTAGTGACATACGGTCGAGAACAATAGCAATTAAGACAATGCAGATACCCATCTCAATCGCAATGCCAATTTTGAGTTGATTAAGAGCGATCAGTAAGTGGATACCCAGCCCTTTTGCACCGATTAATGAGGCCAATACAACCATAGCCAAGCACTGCATAATGACTTGGTTAACACCAATTAAAATGTCGCGACGAGCGGTTGGAATCAGTACTTTGGTTAATAGTTGCCAGTTGTTGCAGCCACTCATCACTCCAGACTCAGCGACTTCTGGCGGCAGCTTTTTAAGGCCTAATAAAGTTAGACGAACCATAGGCGGTGTTGCAAAAATAACCGTTGCGATTGCACCAGCATGATCACCAATGCCAAAAAACACCATGACAGGAATCAAATACGAAAAATGTGGCACGATCTGGGCCATATTTAGCAACGGATTGAGTATTGCTTCTATGCGTTTGCTTCTGAATGCCCACACACCAAACCAGAGGCCGATAAAAACAGAAACCGGTGCAGCTACTAATACGAATGACAGGGTTTGCATTGACGGTTCCCATTGTCCGAACAATGCAATGTAAGAAGTCGAAAGTCCCACCAATAAAGCAAGGCCACGACCGTTTAGTGCATAACCTAGGATTGTGGCACCACCAGCTACAACAGTCCAGGGTAATCCCGGCCATTTTGCCCATGGGTTAGCCGTTGCCCAGTCCCAACCAGAAAAGGTAACGATTGTTTTCACGCCACCCAACATTATTTCTCGGATGAACTCGATCATGAACAGAATGAAGCCCGATATCATACGCGTGAATTGGCTCACTAGCGGCTTCTGTTCATACTCCTGGATATCTGGGTCATACACTTCAATTGGCCACCATTCGAACATCAAGTAACTAATTGAATCATTGATAAAAATGGGGAACGCTTTTATTAATGGAGGAAAACGCCACAGAACATTAGTTTCAGAAGGCCCAATAGACTGATATAGAATAATAAAAATGACCAGCAATAAGATAAATTGCAGGTATTTTCTTTGTCTAAATAGTTCGATCATGAGGCGTTTTCACTCCTCTGGGTTGAATGGCTTCCAAACAGAACATGAACAATTTTAGCAGCGGTTATAGTCCCGACGGCCTTACCTGCGTCATCGACAACTGTTAAAGGTTTGCTAGAGCTTAGAATGACTTCAGCTACGGTTTCAATGATGGCACTATTTTGCACTGTAAGGTCACTCATTGACTCACTTGAATCAAATGCGTCCATAACAGATTCGATCTTTAGTACTTTTTCGCGTGGTACTTCTTCAGTAAATTTACGCACGTATTCAGTCGCTGGGTTAAGCACAATGTTCGCGGGGGTATCAAGTTGTTCTATGATGCCATCTTTCATGATGGCGATGCGGTCAGCTAGGCGCAAGGCTTCGTCGAAATCATGGGTGACGAATAAGATAGTTTTGTGTAGTACTGATTGTAAACGCAGAAACTCATCCTGCATTTCCTTACGAATGAGTGGGTCAAGTGCAGAAAAAGGTTCGTCAAGGAACCAGATATCAGGTTCAATCACCAGCGAACGGGCAATGCCAACGCGCTGCTGTTGTCCACCTGATAGTTGCCGCGGGAAATAGTCTTCGCGCCCAGTAAGGCTAACTAAATCCACCATTTCTTTGGCTTTTTTAACACTCTCTTGAGTGCTAACGCCCTTTACTTGTAATGGGAAAGCAATATTTTCTAATACTGTCTTGTGTGGCAATAAAGCGAAGTTTTGAAACACCATACCCATTTTATTGCGACGTAATTCAATTAACTGCTTGTTATTCATCGTTAGGATATCTTCCCCTTCAATGAATATTTTGCCAGCAGTGGCGTCGGTCAATCTGGAGATACACCTTAATAGGGTTGATTTTCCAGAGCCAGATAAGCCCATGATAATCAGCAGTTCACCTGCATGTATGTCGAAAGAAGCATTATTTACTCCAACGATGCATCCTGCTGCCTGAAATTTTGCAGCATCAACTACACCATTAGCTTTCTTTAACATGCTTTCTGCATTGTTGCCGAAAATTTTGTAAACTGAGTCGCAACGAATAACGGGTTCGTCCGAAGGAGATATTGCATTTTGCATAGACATAGGCGAATTCATTTTTTAAATTTTAGTGGTTAAGGCTGACATCTTAGGTTAGTTAGTAAAGGCCATTATGTCAAAAAATAACCCTCTGCTTGGGTACCAAGCAGAGGGTTGTGTTACTTCAGGTTGCATTGGTTTAAGTATTACTTAGTCCAACGCTTCCAAACAGCTTCGTTTTCAGCAAGCCATTTTGCACCAGCTTCTTCAGCACCTAAATTTTCAAGGTCAACTAGAGCGGCCATTTGACCGATATGTGTAGTATTGAAAGATATTTTGCTATACGCAGAATACGCAGCAGGGTGACTCTTTGGGAACTTATAGCTTGCGGCTTTCTTCAACCAGCCTTTCGGTGATCCACAACTTCCATCACCGCCATCAACTATACGACAACCATCAGTGTACTCTGGGAACTCAATGAACGTAAAGCCTTCTGCGTCAGTAAAGTTTGGTGTCCAGTTAAAGATAATGGTACCACGACCTTCTTTTTTGGCAGAAGCAAGTTCTGCCCACAAAGCTGCACCAGTACCAGCAAACTTAACAGTCCAATCGTCACCAAGACCTAAAGCGGCAACGCGATCTGGCATCAAAGTACCATGCCAGCTTTGTGGGCCTTCTAACCAACGACCTTTTCCGCCTGAATCAGCTGTAGCAAACACATCTTTACAGTTTTTGAGAGCTTCCCAATTAGGAAGGCCAGGGCATAGGTTTTCATCAATAACCCAAGTTGGAACGCCCATTTCTTCAAGCGTAGCCGCTGAGTGAGTGCCAGCATCGATCAAGCCGCCCTTAGCCATTGCATTGTAAAATGAGCCTCCCATACTAGACTGCCAAACTTCGTGTGAAATAGTAACGTCACCATTACGAATAGACTCGTAAACCGCCTGTGAATCTGCTGGTACATATTCAACGTTGCTGCCCATGCTTTCAAAAATGCCACCAATTACATGAGCCATAACAAGTTGGCTAGACCAGTTATGGAGCGGGATAACAATAGGTTGAGTACTATCGGCCGCTTTGGCTACGCCAGTTGCAGATAATAGAATGGCAGAAGCGCCTGCTATAAAAGTATTTCTAAATTTCATTATTTTTTCCTCGGTATTGTTTTTATTAATTGATATTCATGTATTTACAAATTATTAGTAAGTACATAAGCTGTCAAATAACAGCTTTTAACTACGGGTAAAAACACCCTTTTCTTTTAAAGACAGGCAAAAGCCTGTTTATTTTTCGATTCAGCTATGCAGTTGAATTGAAAAGGCTTGCAACATCAACTCCAAATTAAGCCCTCACGCGAGATTTAGTTGGATCGTAGTGAGAAATGCCCACTACGGTTGCAGGAATACGTTTAATGTGGCCATCAAGCTTACCTACCTCTACCTGAGTGCCAGGCTCTATGTGACCGATGGACATACTACATAATGCAATGTTCTGATTTAATATGGGTGAGCGCACAGCGCTGGTAATAGTGCCCACTTGCTGACGTCCTACACGGACACATTCACCATGGCCTGCAATCTCTTCACCTTCTAATACTAAACCGACCAGTTGACGCTGTGGATTAGCTTTACGTTCAATCAAGGCGTCACGGCCAATAAAATCTTCTTCTTTAGTTTTAAGCGGCACTGTGAAACCGATGCCAGCTTCAAACGGATCGGTCTGATCGTTAAATTCGTAATCAGCAAAAATTAATGCAGATTCGATTCTTAGGTTGTCCAAAGCTTCCAACCCTAATGGTGTGATGCCAAATTCTTGGCCAGCTTCCCATACTGCGTCCCATACTTCATATCCATCTTTAGGGTGGCACCACACTTCGTAGCCACGCTCTCCAGTGTAGCCAGTGCGTGACACAGTCACAGGTGCACCTTGTGGCCCACCAATACGACCATGGGTAATGCGGAATGGACGCAGATCTTCAATAGTGGTTTGAGAATCAGGGGTGAAGATCACCTTCTTCAAGGTTTCGCCACTTAGTGGGCCCTGTACTGGTAAGTTGTGCAGTTGGTCGTTGGAATCTTTAATCACTACACTAAAATTCTTTTCGATCGCTACTTTACGCAGCCATTCAATGGCACCGTCGCAACCACCCACCCAACGGAAATTATCAGTTCCAAGGCGGAATACCGTACCGTCGTCTACCATGCAGCCATTGTGATAACACATGGCGGTGTAGATCACTTGTCCTATGGCAAGCTTACGAATATTACGGGTAACAGCGTAATTCAATAAGTTTTCGGCGTCTGGGCCTAAAACTTCACACTTACGTAATGGGCTTAAGTCCATCAATACCACTTTTTCACGACACGCCCAGTATTCAGCGATAGCGCCATAGTTACTGAAGTGGTTTGCTAACCAGTAGCCATTATAATCAACAAAGTGTTGAGTCATGGTGGCGAAGCGGTCGTGAAATGCTGTTTTCTTAGTCATAGTGGAATCTGCTACGGCGTTTTTACGGAAGGCATTGCCTTTCTCAAAGTTGTTATCAGCGGCGTAAATCCGCACGTGAATGTCTGTTGGGTTCCAGCCGTTTGCTGGGCTGGTGTCGTCTGGGCAAGCCGTAGAACCACAAACAAGGTCTACCTGAGCCTGCATTAATATATAGTCACCCGGGCGAGTCCACGGTTGGCACGAGCTATGTTGATCGTAATCGTCGTAGCCTGTGTTAAAGAAAAAGTTAACTGCTGGCCAGCCTTTACGCGGTGCAACACCCATTGGGCCTAACACTGCATTGAGGTTTTCTGTGCAGTTAGTGTGACCAGGGTAGCCGATGTCATCATAATACTTAGCACTACAGGCTAGGTTAAAGGTATCGTGACGGGCTACTGTGTCTTGGATAACATTAAGCACATTAACTTGATCATCGGTATAAAACTTGTCATATAGGCCAGGGCCTGGGAAAGCAGAGGCCATTAAGGTGCGTGTAGTTAATGGGCAAATAAGTTTTTCTACGCCGTGTGCTAAGCGCGCTGCATCTAAGGCAATAAAGTCCGAGCATTGGCGGCCGGCAACGTCAATAATTTGAATGTATTCACCCGCTTTAACTAAGTAGCCTTGGGCAGTGCTGTTGTTAATTCGAATTTCACGATCTACAACCCCTAACGGCGCTGGCAATTCATCATTAACAATTACCCCGGTGCCACTAACGCCAACAATAATGTCCGTAGGTGGTATCAGTTGCTCTTGGCTCATGTCCTCACCTGGGGCAGCGATCAAACATAAGACATCATTGGTAATGGAGTAGCTTTGCTTGCTTAGGGCTTTTGACTTAACCCCAAAGATAGAAATACCTTGGCAGTTGGCGTGGTTGTTAGCGCTCATCCAGTCACGTAAAGGTGCAATATCACTATTAGCTGTTACACCCAAACTTTCAAGGGCCGGATTACCATTACTGTCAAAGGCCATAAGCTGGACTTCTTGCTCACCTTCGGGGTCGTTCAACGTTAAGGTGGAACCCGCAGCCAATTGCAAAGAAATTAAATGCTGTGCAGGCACTCTGTAGCGTTGTGTGCCGTCATCACCCAATACAGGTGATGGCATGGGGTTGGCACTGTAATAGCTAAGCGGTTTCATAGGCCAGGGGGCTCAAATGGTATTAATATAGTCACTGATCACAGCGAGTGTACAAAACTCACGATAACAATATGATATGAACAACCTTTGTCTGCAGTATGTATAGAATGTAATATTTTGTTAATTTTTTTAACAAATGGCTGATAAAACTGGAGATTAGCGCACTAAATCCTTTTGTGCCTTGTCTAAGTGTTCGGTCATGGTGGCTTTGGCTGTTTGTGCATCACGATGGCTGATGGCCTCGAATATGGTTCGGTGATGGGTATTGTACTGGGCCATGTTCTCAGCGCTTAATACTTTGCCCCGGCTAGCGCGCCATAATTCATGGCGACGAACTTCATTCACTTGCTCGTAAATCCACATCATCAGCGGATTGTCACATGCTTGCGCTATGGCTTGGTGAAAGGCTTCGTCGGCAATAGAGAACTGTTCGGCGGTTCTAGCTGCCTCTACCCTTTCAAGGGCTTGGCCCAGTTGTTCAAGATCACGGCCCGCAGCATGGTGCACTGCAAGATCTATAATAGCTGGTTCTAGCATGTTGCGAACCTGCATAAGTTGCATCGGACTTGTAGTGTCGGCAAATTGGCTAGCAGTCTCGTCTGGCGCCTGTGGTCGCACAAAAGTACCACTACCCACTTTACGCTCTACCAAGCCATCTTGTTCTAACAATGTAAGGGCGCTTCGTAAGGTGCCTCGGGAGACATCGTAATGGGCAGCCAAGTCTCGTTCAGCAGGCAGGCGCTCGTTAGCCCTATAAACCTGTTTGCGTATGGCCTCAGAGATGGCCGTAGCTAATGCCCGAGCGCCATTAGGCTTAGACTGGCGTCGATCTAGGGTTCGGTAGTTTAAAGGTGCCTTGCTGGGGAACATGGTCTGCTACTGCTTTTGGTTATTATTGGTATTAAGATTAGCACGTTTATAATGATAATTGGTATAGCTAATGGTTTATAACAACTGAAAAATTAGTTTTGGAGCAAATTACCCTAAAATAATGATTTAAGGGTCAAATAAAAATATGTTTATAAAACATCAATTTAGTTAAAATTCATATCGTTTGTAGAAATAATTAACAAAAAAAGACTTGCCTCACCAATTTCATAAATGGTATATATTTACGGCGCTTTATATGTACCTTTTCTATACCAATATCGTTTTATTGGTTAGAAATTATAGGTCCTTAAGCCCAAACAACAATAATATGAGGAGGCATCGATGACAGATTTACAGCAATACGTTGACGCTCCAGGCCGTGATGACCTGGTTAAGCAAGTGCGCGCTAAAATCGACGAATTAGGTATTACCTATGTTTATTACCAGTTTATCTCTGTAACTGGCCGTATTGTGGGTAAAGGTATCCCGGCACGTCACTGGGAACGTACAGCGGCCAAAGGCTTTCAGCTTGTATATGGTTCAACAGCTAACTTAGCTATTGACCGTCATGGTGAGTACATTGGTTACGGTCCTGAAGCTTCTGAGCTTGTGGGTATCGCTGATCCAGATACATTTGTGCAGCTACCTTGGGACAAGCGTGTTGCACGCGTGTTCTGTACGCTATTCCGTAACCGCGAAGAGCGTGTTAATCCAGGTCAATTTTTGACTTCAGATTGTCGTGGCAACTTACGTCGTATTCACGCAGAATTTAAAGGTAAGCACGGCCTAGAAATGCGCTGTGGCACCGAACCAGAAATGATGTGGTTGAAGAAGGGCGAAGACGGCATGCCAGATGGCGGCGTGACTAAGCCAACTTGCTACCACATTGATCAGTTTGAAGAATTGCGCCCTGTATTTATGCGCGTCATTGAATACTCTGAGAAAATGGGCTTAGATATCATTCAAGGCGACCACGAAGACGCCCCTGGCCAGTTAGAATTGAACACCCAGTATGATGATGTACTGCAAAACGCAGACCGTTTAACCACTTACCGTCAAATCTGTGCACAAGTTGCACGTGAATTTGGTTTGATTGCTTGTTTCATGAGTAAGCCATTTATGGGTGTGTCAGCTTCAGGCTGTCACCATAACATGTCTCTATGGTCTGGCGGCGAAGACGTATGTCATCCAGAAATCGCGGGTACTGATTCGCTTCCAGGTATGCCTGGTCCATTTACCTACCGCGAAGGTGGTCATAACACCTTTATGCCAGTACTTGATATCCATGAATCTAAGCCAGGTCCTATCGGCCTACAATGTATCGGTGGCGTAATTGCTCACTTGCCAGCATTAACTTCAATTGGTTCTTCTACTGTGAACTCGTTCCGTCGCTTATGGGACACTGGCTTCTGGGCACCGATCTTTGCTGACTGGGGTTACCAGAACCGCACGTGTGCTTTGCGTGTATCTGCACCAGGACGCTTTGAGTACCGCTCAGTAGACTCAATGGTTAACCCGTACTTAATGGGTGCGGCACTACTTAAAGCCTTTGACGATGGTATGGACAACGATCTTGACCCAGGCGATCCGGAAGAACGTAACATCTACGCGGCTATGGAGGCTGGTAAGCAAGTTACGAAATTACCAATGTCTTTAGGCGAAGCCATGAATGAGCTTGCAAATGATGAAGTGATCAAGTCCTCTATGCCTGGTGAAATGTACACTGTTTACAGTGGTCATAAGAATGATGAGTGGGAACGCTTTAATCAAACTGTGACTAACTGGGATACAGAAACGTATCTTGATTGCTTGCCATAAACGGCAAGCTTTCAGAAAACCCCGGCTGGCAAGGTTAATAGCCTGCCAGCCAATTTTATAACTACTCTAAAAGTAAATATTAGGAGACGCGACCATGTGTGGTATTGCAGGCCTTATCCATAAGAAGGCGGGCGGTGCAAACATCGGACAAGAAATGACTGATATGCTTCAAGCTCTGAAGCATCGCGGACCAGATTCTACCGGTTATGCGCTATATGGCTCCCCCATTAGTAACTACATAATGCGTATCAACCTTGCAGAGCAAGCTGATACTAAGAAAGGTTTTGACGTTACATCACAGCTTCAATCACGCAACGACTTAGTCGATGCGCGTATGGCAGAATTAGGTGCTAGCGTAGCTAAAAAAGAAAATTCAACTTCTTACGCGTTGCGTTATGAAGTGTCTTTTGATGGCGACCTTAAAAACTTAATCGATTATATTGAAGACATCGAAGGCGTTGAAGTAATGTCTTGTGGTAACGGTCTTGAATTGATCAAAGACTTGGGCGATGCAGCTGTTGTTTCGGCTCAGTATGGCATCAACTCTTTCCAAGGTTCACACGCAATCGGTCACACCCGTATGGCGACTGAGTCTGACGTAGATATTCGTTCAGCTCACCCTTACTGGGCATATCCGTTTGCAGACGTATCTGTAGTACACAACGGCCAGTTAACGAACTACTGGACTAACCGCCGTGCCCTAGAACGTCTTGGTAATCGTTTTAACTCCAACTGTGACTCAGAGCTTATTGCTGTTTATATCGCTAACCGTATTAGTGAAGGCGACGACTTAGAAAAAGCAATGCGTCGTTCAGTAGAAGACTTAGACGGCGTATTTACCTACCTTGTAGCGACTTCTGACTCGCTAGGTATGGCTAAAGACGTTATGGCTGCTAAGCCTATGGTTATCTATGAGAGTGATGACTTCATCGCATTGGCTTCTGAAGAAGTTTCAATCCGTAAAATCTTCGACCACGATATTGATACATTTGACCCCTATGAAGGCGAGGTGCGCGTATGGCAACTGTAAGCACGTCCGGTCAATCCCATGACATGGGTTTGCACACGGAAAAGCTCACAAACAGAACTCAGCAACGTTTTTTTGATGCTGGCGAATCGGCGAATTTTACTTATGCATGGGCTCCAGTAGTCGACACAAACAAAGTAGGTACTTTGGATTGTGAAGGTATGGATGCAACTGCAATTAACATTCGTATTCGAGAATTGATGGCAGAAGGTTGCGGCACTATTAATCTAAGCAACCCAGGCTCTATGCATGGTTTGTGTGTCGGTATTCTAAGCCGTTTACAGCTTAATGTCACAGGTAGCTTGGGCTACTTTGGTTGTGGTTTGATCGACGGACCTAACGTGAACATCTCTGGTCGTGTTGGCTGGTCATGTGGCGAAAACATGATGGCTGGAACTATTATGGTCCAGAAAAATGCGGGTTCTACCTTCGGCGCAGCCATTCGTGGTGGTGACTTAGTTTGTAGAGGTGACGTAGGTTCGCGTACCGGTATTGACCAAAAAGGTGGCACTATCATCGTTGGTGGTAAGACTGGCGCATTCACAGGTTTTATGATGCAACGTGGTCGGATGATCATTCTTGGCGACGCTGGCATCAACCTTGGCGACTCTATGTACGACGGTACTATCTACGTAGGTGGCAAAATTGAAGGCTTAGGTGTAGACGCCGTGCCCGCTGACTTGAACGACCTTGACCGTAAGTGGTTAAAGTCTAAGCTAGATCTATATGGTATGGAAGCGCCTAACGGCATCGATAACATTCAAAAGATCGTTGCTGGTAAGCAGTTGTGGAACTACGACAACCTCGAACCATCAGAGAAGAAGCTAGTTCTTTAAGAGCAGCGAGGATACTTATTATGGCAGTTGTTAATCAAAAAGAAATTATCGGGAAGAGCTTCATGTTCCCGCCGGAAGTCATGAATGACATCCACATAAAGTCCGACCTGGTCGTTACCGTATGCGTGGTTTTTCATTGTTCAAGAAAATCCCAAGCTGGGACGACTTGACCTTCATGCCTGGTACTTTGACACGCTTCGTAATTGAAGGTTACCGTGAAAAGTGCTTAACCAAAACCGTGATCGGCCCTAGAGCTAAGCGTCCTTTGGTACTCGACATCCCTGTGTACATCACTGGTATGAGTTTTGGCGCATTGTCTTACGAAGCTAAGACAGCATTGGCCCGTGGCGCAACCATGGCAGGCACTGCGACCTGTTCTGGCGAAGGCGGCATGATCCCTGATGAGCGTCGCTACTCTGAAAAGTGGTTTTATCAGTGTATTCAATCTCGTTACGGCTTTAACCCACACCACTTGCGTCTAGCTGATGCTTGTGAATTCTTTATCGGCCAAGGCTGTAAAGTTGGATTAGGTGGTCACTTGATGGGCCAGAAAGTAACCGATCAGGTTGCTGAGATGCGTTCACTACCAGCTGGTATCGACCAGCGTTCACCTGCTCGTCATCCAGACTGGTTGGGTCCAGATGACCTTTCTTTGAAGATCAAAGAAATCCGTGAAGCCACTGACTGGCAGATCCCTATTCAGCTTAAGTTGGGTGCGGCTCGTGTATATGATGATGTGCGTATGGCGGCTAAGTGTGAGCCAGACTCTATCTTCATCGATGGCATGGAAGGCGGCACTGGTGCTGGCCCACACGTGGCTACTGAGGAAACTGGTGTTCCTGGTATTGCTGCTATCCGTCAGGCGCGTAATGCCCTTGATGACGTAGGTAAGACTGGTGAAATCAGCCTTGTATACGCTGGTGGTATCCGTAACGGTGGTGACGTGGCTAAAGCTTTGGCACTTGGTGCCGATGCAGTTGCGATTGGTCACTCTTCGCTGATGGCATTGAACTGTAACCGTGACATTGAAGAAGCTGATTTCCCTAACGAAATGGGTGTAGAAGCTGGTTCTTGTTATCACTGTCACACTGGCCGTTGTCCAGTAGGTGTTGCGACTCAAGATCCTAAGCTTCGTGCTCGTCTAAATCCAGACGAAGCTTCTGAGCGTGTATATAACTTCTTGCACACTTTAACCATCGAATGTCAGTTGTTGGCACGTGCCTGTGGTAAGACAAACATCCATTCTCTAGAGCCAGAAGACATTGCGGCCCTAACCATGGAAGCGTCTGCCATGGCTCAAGTACCATTAGCAGGTAGCCAGCATACAGTTGGCCGTCCAGACATGACGCGTTTCTAGGAGGACATTACAATGTCAAAAGAAGTAGATCATTATTTAACTACAGACGGTCTGGATACAGAACGTGAGAAGATGATTGGTCAGACCATCGGTTACCGCTACGACGTTAACTTGGTACCTGACATGGATCATTGTACTCCGTACCTTACGGAATACATGGCCAAAATGAACTGGTCCGACCTTAACTGGTTGGAAGACGTTCATATGGGCTACGAAGAAGACAAAGCTGCTGTTTTCGATCGTAATATCAACGCTTGGGTAACCATCCCTGATTCGATTGATCTTCCAAACAATCAGCAAGACCGCGACATGATTGCGCGTGAGTTGTTGGTAAAGTTCCAGATGTCTGAAAACCATCCTATGGTTCAGTTGCGCGAAGCTTACGCAAAGTTCTAATGGCGATATCTTGGGGCTAGCGCCCCAAGTCTTCAGCATTAAAAAGCCCAGCAATTGCTGGGCTTTTTTGTGGTTTTCATTTTATGTTACGGCGAAGGAAAAGGGTAATTTAATTAATTAAGCGGACCACATTAATGCTTTTTGATGACGCGCTTTTAACGGTGGCAGTCCAAAACGTTTTTTATAACATTTATAAAAACTAGGCAAAGAAGAGAAGCCACTATGTATGGCAATCTTTTCAACTGTAAACTCAGATTCAAATAATAATTTATGGGCATGATTAAGGCGTTTTTCTAAATAATAAATACTTGGAGAAATGCCAATATATACTTTAAATAAACGTTGAATTTGACGCTTCCCCAAACCAGCATATCCACTTATTTCAGAAAGACTTAATGGTTCATCAATATTATTTTCCATTAATGATGCCACTTGCTGTAAAGAATTAGGCCAACCGTAAGGGCTGATCTTATTATCTAAACGATGCTCTTTTGGGGTCCGTAAAATACCACAATTCATCTCTTCTGCTACGGCTATCGCCAACGATTTACCATGGTGGAGATGGATAATATGTAACATCATATCCAAGCTTGTACTGCCACCTTGGCAAGTGAAGCGGTTATTGTTCACATTAAAGATTGCACGGTTTGGTGTAGCACCTTGTTGGCGTAAATCACCTAAATGGCGGTGATCGATGGTCCATCGGCAATCGTCTAGTAAGCCTGCACGGTAGAGGTAGTAAGGCCCAGTGCCCACACCGCCTAACAAAGTGCCATTTTCGGCTAAGCGCGTCAAAGGTGCAGTAAAGCCTTGAAGAGGGAGCTGATGGATGTCTTGGGTTGCACAAATAACTATTGCGTCAAGTTGATCTAAAGCTAGGTAAGAGGTCAAGGGTAACGTATCAATCTGTATGCCGCATGAAGATAGTACGGGGCCACCGTTTAATGAAAACAATTTCCAGCGATAAAGTTCATGCCCAAGGTGGTGGTTGGCAACTTTTAAAGGCTCGACAATATGGCTCATTTCAGCCAAGTTATAACCAGGGATTAATAAGGCCCCTAGCTGCCAATTTTTATTGGAAATTATATTTAGCGACATACATATTCGGTGATTAAACTAGGGTTTAAATAAAAGTATATTTGTAGATCATTTAAACCATATTAATCCTAATTTGTCGTTTTTACAATAAATTTCACCCTAATAGTGTCGCTCTAGGATAATAATGTATACAGGTAAACATAATATATGAACAATAAAATATAATGAAAAGGATATGTTTTAAAATGCAACAATAGATAAATTTATGTTAATTAAATAAACATTTTTTCGCCCATAATAGAGTCCATCTATAAGGTCATCAAGTACCGAAGGGTATTAATTAAATGGTTATTTTTTTAGAAAATTGGTATAAAAATTATTAGAGGCTACGACTTAATGAGTAAGTGAACCTCTTGCATGTCAGAAATAAAAAGCCCCATGTCACAAGCACATGGGCTGAGATGTAGGGTTTTGATTAACTGTAGTCGAAGCTGTAGAAAGAGGTTCTTCCTTAAGTAGGGATGGTAAGGCCCTACGCAATGGCGAGTTGAACCCATTCGATCACGGGTGTTGGATATAGGCCCAACCAAAGGGTAGTCGCTGCCAACAGCAACAATAGCAGTTTTTCACTAGTGCCAAGAACCAGCTGACGATCGCTAACAGGGGTTTTACACAGCACCAATATCACCCGCAAATAGTAATATAAGCCTAGACTACTGCCTAGCACCAGCAAACCCAACAATAGCCAAAGTTGACTGTCGACTGCTACTAGTACTAAATAATATTTACCGATAAAGCCTGCTGTTAAGGGCATTCCTGCTAGGGCCAACATGGCCAGGATTAAACAGCTTGCTAACAGAGGTTGCTGAAACAGGAGGCCTTCATAATGCACCAAAGTACCACTCTCAAAACGTCGGTCTTGGGCTGCTAGTTGGCTTATAACCGCAAACGCTAACATGGTCATGCTGGCGTATGTGAGCAAGTAGATGCCTGCTCCCTCAAGAGCAGTTGATAAGGTAGTGGCCCCATGGGTTGCACTGGCTGCAAGAGTCACAATAACGTATCCCATATGAGCAATACTTGAGTAGCCCAGTAGGCGTTTTAAATTATTTTGCCGCAAAGCTAACAAATTGCCCATAACCATAGACAATACCGCCATCACGGTTAAACCCAAAAGCAGTAAATCTAAATAGTCACCTTGCGCCATCATTAACCAGCGCATAGCAAAGGCAAACACGGCCACTTTAACCGCTCCCGCCAAGAAGCCGGTAACAGGCGCAGGCGCCCCTTGGTAAACATCTGGCGTCCACATATGGAACGGTATCCACGACATCTTAAAGGCAACTCCCACTAACAGCAGGGCCGAGCCAACAACGAAGTACCCCGATTGTAATTGTGGCCCCCCTGCAACGACTTGAAGGTCTATAGATAGATTGCCTGCATAAGCATAAATCAGAGCCACCCCAAACAATAAGAAGCTTGACGACACTCCCGAAAGCACCATGTACTTAACCCCAGCCTCAAGGGTCGTGTTGGTCTGCTGTTTACTATGGGCCATATAACCCACCATGGCAAACAAGGATACACTCATGAGTTCTAGGCCAATAAACATACTGGCAAAATGGTTACTCGCTACCAGCACACAGGCACCCAAGGCCGCCAGGGAGAGCAATATATAATACTCTTCAGAGATTTCATCAGCTGTTTCTAGATAGGCGTAGGACATCCAAGCACAGGCTAAGCTTACCAACAACACAACTCCTCCCAGTAAGCGACTGAAATCATCTATGATCAACAAGGGGGTCACTTGTTGCGCCGTATTGCCCATATCCGTAAAGGCCAAATATGCAGCCATAGAAAATCCAATACAGGTAACCCAACAGATAAGCTTGTGGTCACGTACGAAGGCTATGAGTAGTAATAATATGACACTAATTGAAGCCACTAATAACAACGGCATGAGTGATGTTAATTCGAGCCAGTTCATATACTAACCTCCTTTGCCTAATTGCATCAGATAATCTACTGGTGCAGCAGTTACGGTAAATATAAGATTAGGCCAAAACCCCAGCAATACGAGGCCTGCTACTAACAACCCTAACATCAACATTTCGCGTGCGTTAAGATCCAACGCGTCAGTTTTGCCATCCACTGCGGCACCAAAAAAACCTTTTTGCATGATGATTAAGGCATAGACTGGTGCCAAAATCATGCCCAAGGCCGCCAGTGAAGCCGCCCAAGGCTCTACCTGGAACACCCCTAACAAGATCATGAATTCACCTACAAAGTTTGCTAAACCTGGTAAGCCTAAGGCTGCTACCGCAAACAACATGCTCAAAGCAGCTAACTTAGGCATTTGGCTCCACAAACCACCCATTTCATCCAAGGCACGAGTATGTAAGCGCTGCTGCAACAGACCAGCAATAGCAAATAATCCGGCAGAGCTTAAACCATGACCGACCATTTGCATCACAGTGCCTTGCAAGCTAAGGTGATTCCAAGCAAATATTCCTAAACTAACAAAACCCATGTGGCTAATTGAGGTGTAGGCGATTAGACGCTTAAGGTCATTTTGGGCAAAGGCTAATTTAGCAGCATAGAGCACACTCAACACCCCTAAACCCATGGCAATAGGTGCAAAAGCGGAGGCGGCATCTGGAAATAAAGGCCACACAAAGCGTAACAATCCATAAGCACCAGTTTTTAATAAAATACCAGCTAACAATATGCTACCTGGAGTCGGTGCTTGGGTATGAGCGTCGGGTAGCCAATTATGCACTGGCAAACCTGGCAATTTGACTAAGAAAGCCACATAGAAACCTAGCATCAACCACATACCTATGGTGCCACTGGTATCGGTTTGGTTTAAAGTGAACCAAGAAAAACTTAAGACGCCGGTTTGCTGCTGGTTTAATAATACCAAGCCCACCATGGCGGCCAACATCAGTAAACTGCTGGCCTGCGTATAGATGAAGAACTTGGTGGCAGCATAACGTCGGCCTTCGTGACCCCAAATGGCAATGATGAGGAACATAGGCACCAGCATGACTTCCCAAAACACAAAGAAAAGGAATAAATCCAAGGCACTAAACACGCCTACCACACCGGCTAAAGTGAACAGAAAGTTAAGATAAAACAGGCCACAACGATGGTTAATTTCATGCCATGCCGACAATAATGCCACGTAGCCCAACACTAATGTTAAACCTATGAGAACTAAGCTCAAACCATCAGTGGCCAACAACAAATGAATACCAAAGCGCTCAATCCATGGCCAATCCATATGTAGCAGCCAGATTGAGGTAGATAATGGATTTGTACTATCGAGCCAAAGGCTAGTGTAGAAAACGCTAGCCACTACCAAGCTCGCCAAACTAAGCCAACGACTGGCGACTGGCGATTGGCGCCCCACCATTAAGGCTAATACGCCACCGCCTAATAGGCTGATGATAATGCCGAGTAGTTGCATAGTGTCTATTCTCCCATAGCCTTATTCACCTGCAGCACTTCGATTGCCAATGCCAATGCCAAGACAATGATGGCGGCAGTGGCTAAGGTGGCAATATAAAAGCGTAATTGACCATTTTGTAATTGGCTAAACAACCTGTGTAAAAAGACGCTTAGATGTATCAATAATTTGGGTAGCCCATCAATAACATCGTTACGGTTGAACTGGGCTAAGGCTGTAAAAGGGGTAAGAAGTAGCCGTCTGTATAGGCCGTCAAAACCCCAGCCTTGAAACAGGAATTGCCGCAATCTTTGCCACTGGGCAAATCTTAAGGCCTGCCACTTATTGCGCACATAGACTTGATAGGCAATACCAATGCCCAGCAAAGGCAATCCAATAGCTACCACCAAGGTCCACATGGGTGGATGGCCAGTGGGCGAAGCTGGCAGTACTGCACCTGTGGGCAACACAAACCAACCTGCCACCAGTGACAAGGCGGCCAAAATTATTAATGGGGGATGGAACTGCCAACCTTTTGGCTCGTGTGGCTGCGCTTTTGGAGGGCCAAAAAACACCAGAAATAATAAGCGGAAACTATAAATGGCGGTGATAAATGCGCCTAAAACGCCACCTGCCCAGAACCAAGGGCCGTAAACGGGCAATTGCCAACTGGCATTGAGTATAGCTTCCTTGCTGAAGAAGCCTGACGTCGGTGGCAAGGCCACCAAACAAGCGCTGCCAATGACAAAACACCAGAAAGGTACCGGCAATTGACGCCGCAAACCACCCATAGAACGGATATCCTGCTCATGGTGCAAGGCTAATATAATTGAACCTGCAGTCATAAATAACAGGGCTTTAAAGAGAGCATGAGTCATCAAGTGAAAAATACTCTCGCTCCAAGCACCTACCCCTAAGGCAAAGAACATGTAACCAATTTGACTCATCGTCGAGTAAGCAAGTACACGTTTGATGTCCGTTTGATTGAGGGCGGTGAAGCCAGATACCAATAAGGTAAAAAGGCCTATGAACGCTACCGCCAACAACACATCTGGGGCTTGCAAAAATACAGCATGAGTGCGAGCAATAAGATAAACCCCAGCCGTTACCATAGTAGCTGCGTGAATCAAGGCGCTCACTGGCGTAGGGCCGGCCATAGCATCTGGCAACCAGGTGTGCAGCGGCAACTGCGCCGACTTACCTAAAGCACCAGCTAATAAAAGGGCGGCAATGAGGGTTGGTCGATTGGCTCCCATGACAAATTGCTCAGGCGCCAGCGCCATGATGGAGGGCAGATCCAAAGTACCTAATTCACGGTATAACAAGAATAATCCGATGGCAAAGGCTGTGTCACCGACGCGGGTTACCACAAAAGCTTTGCGAGCGGCATAACCGTTAGCTGGATCTTGGTACCAGAAGCCAATTAGCAAGAAACTACACAAGCCTACCCCTTCCCAACCCAAAAATAATAGTACTAGGTTGTCCGCCAGTACCAGCATTATCATGGCTGCCACAAATAAATTCATATAGGCAAAAAAGCGTTGATAATCTGGATCTTGCCACATGTAGCCGGAGGCATACCAATGAATCAAGCTACCTACCCCGGTAATAACGAACAGCATGCTTAAGGATAAGCCGTCTAAGTAGAGCCCAAAACTCACTTCAAGCCCGCCTGCACTGAGCCAAGGCCACAGTTGCACTTGATAAGTTTGAGCTGCACCTGGGCTATAAAAATCCAGCGCCACCCACAACGTGACCAAAGCTGCCATGGCCACTGAACCGACACCAACTAACCGTGCTAGTGAGCGACTGCAACGGCCATGACCCAACACTAACAGCAAAAAGCCCACTAATGGTAAACAGGGGATAAGCCACAGTTGTTGCATCATCTTCTCCTAGCCTCGTAACTGGTTCAATTGATCTACGTTGACGCTGTTATGGTGACGAAACAGCAGCAAAGTAAGGCCCAATCCCACGGCAACTTCTGCCGCACCTAAGGTAATTACTGCGAGAAACATAATCTGCCCTTCGGCCTGGCCCCAAGCAGAGCCTGCAGCAATAAAGGCCAGCGCAGAGGCATTGAGCATGACCTCAATAGATATCATCATAAATAACAGGTTACGCCTCACCATAACCCCCACCAAGCCTATGCAAAACAAAATACCAGCTAACACTATGGCATGATCTATGTATTGACTATCCATTTTCGGCCTCCTCCAAGGTACTCTGATTCATGTGGGAAGGCATTTTACGGGCAATATGGAAGGCCCCGATAAGTCCGGACAAGAGTAAGAATGAAGCCAATTCCACCACCAACACGTAAGGGCCAAATAGGGCAATGCCCACTTCTTTTACCGTCACACCGTGGACTCCATAGGGTTGCAAAGGTTGTTCGCTATACATGCCAAGCAGTAACAAAGTGAGCAATATAGCCGCCAGCACCGAAGGCATGATCCAGCCACTAACTGGCAGCCAAGAAGCTTCTTGGGCTGCCGATCGTTGTCCTTGGTTAAGCATCATTACAACGAATACAAATAGGATCATCACAGCACCTGCATAAACGATGACTTCTAAAGCAGCAGCAAATGGTGCGCCCAAGAGATAAAAAATAATCGCCAAAGACAAGGACGAAATAATCAAATACAGCAACGCATGCACGGCATTGTGACGACTTATCATGAGTATGGTGGCCACCACAGTGACCCCACAACTCGCATAAAATACAATATTGTAGAGGTAGGCCCAGATCATGTCCCTGCTCCTCGTTGGTAAGTTAAGTTAGATTTATGGCAACAAGCTCTTTAAATTTACCGGTTGCGCTTCTTGGTTGCCGGCGCCTTTAGCACGGCCTGATACGGCCTTGCCACACATTTCATAAAAATTATAATCAGGGTGTTTGCCAGGGCCATCAATAAGTAAATGTTCTTTTTCGTAAACTAGATTTTGGCGTTCATACTCTGCCAGCTCAAAGTCCTGCGTAAGCTGAATAGCATAGGTTGGACAAGCTTCTTCACATAAACCGCAAAATACACAGCGAGAGAAATTAATACGGAAGTATTCAGCTGACCAACGGCCGGTGTCATCTTCGGTTTTTTGTAACGAAATACAATCTGTAGGACAAGCACTTGCACATAAGTTACAGGCCACACAGCGCTCTTCACCAGTGGGGTCTCTGGTAAGCACAATACGGCCGCGAAAACGCGGTGCCAAATAGGGCATTTGCTCTGGATACTCAACTGTATCGGCTTTGGTGAAGGTGTGGGAAGCCACCTTCACTAAGGTTATTATATTGCTGTAAAAATAATCCCAGACGATATATCCAAGATGCACAAGACCTGTCTTCTGTTGCATATGATCCTGCCTCCTATATAAGTATTAACGCGCCGGTAATAAGTAAGTTGACTAGTGATAAAGGCAACATGAATTTCCAGCCAAAGGCCATCAATTGATCATACCTAGGCCGTGGTAACGAGCCTCTAATCAAAATCATCAGTAGCACCAAAGCAATGGTTTTAAGCAAGAACCACGCTAATGGAGGCAGCCAAGCAGGGCCCAACCAGCCACCAAAAAACAACACCGTAATCATCGCTGCACTCATGAGTACACTGACGTATTCACCAATAAAAAACATCGCGAACTTCATGCCAGAATATTCCGTATGAAATCCTGCAGTCAGTTCGTGCTCGGCTTCTGGCAAATCAAAGGGAGTGCGATGGCTTTCGGCGATTCCTGCCATAAAAAAGATAAAGAAGCCGACGATTTGCGGCCCAATAAACCAGCCGTCAGCCTGCGCTAACACTAGTTCACGTAAGTTAAAGGTACCAGCAAGCATCACCACACCCATAAGGGATAGGCCCATAAATACTTCGTAGCTAACCATCTGCGCTGCAGCCCGCAAGCCACCCAACATGGCGTACTTGTTATCTGAAGCATAAGCACCAAACATTACCGCATAAACCCCCAAAGAGGTCATGGCAAGGAAAAATAATAAACCAATGTTTAAATCTACCACCCCAACGCCTGGCGCCATGGGAATTACCGCAAATGCTGCCACCACCACAAACATCGCAAAGGCTGGAGCGACAATAAAGATGAGTCGATCGGCAAAAGGGGGCACCCAATCTTGCTTCATCAACAACTTGATCATGTCAGCAACAATCTGCAGGGTGCCAAAGGGACCGACACGGTTGGGGCCATATCGGTCTTGCCAAATACCGAGTAAACGCCGCTCAAGCCAGGTGAGCAAGGCCGCTCCAAACACCACACACACAAGGATTAGCACCACATTGAGTAAGCTATTCACAAGAGGGTTCATATCAGGTTGCCTCCTGTGTCACGGCGCTAAGGTTTACTGCTGCAGGTAAATGACCTACGCTAATTGGCGCTTGGTAGTGGCTGGGTAGCAGCAGTATATCCATAGCCATAGAAGCATCTAAAGTTAAAGGTAAGTGCCATTGTGCTTGCGCCAATTCAACACAAACCTCTATCACATTTGTTAAGCCCATTTGTGCAGCGGTAACTGGGTGTATGTGGGCACTGAGGGCGCCACTACGCTGCCTTAGAGCCGTGCTTAAATGACTTGCTTGATCACTTCCAAACAGATGGCTTTGGCCGTGAGCCAGTATCTGCCCTACACCAATGGTAATACTAGGAATAAGTGCAACTGATACTAAAGGCAAAGCCTGGGCACCATCCAACAGCCTTAGACCAGCTTCGCCGCCCTTGAGGGGGCCGTTGATCTCTTGTTGGAACTTGTTGATAGCTTCGTTAGAATTCCAGCCTGGGCTCCAAACCTGTGGCATTAATGCGCTGGGTTTATTAATGGGGGTGCCTTCCATGGTATAGCCTAAAGCGGAATCTAAGTCTTCTGGTTGTTTGGCTTCGCTAACGCTCTCATGGGCATGCAGGCTAGTTCGACCCGAATGTCGATGGCTTTGGCGTGGAATCTTCATCCCAGCAACTCGGAAATCAGCATTTGGTGCCACTTCACTCCAATTGGTAAACATGCCCCCTTGCTGGCTCACTAAGTCGCATAGGTGATCGAACTTTGTACAACTGGCCAGTTGTGTGACGGCCGCACTGCAGGTTCCGGTTTGGCTTACCATACGTGCTAAGTTGGCTAAGCTGCGCCATGCATCTGGCCGTCCTTGTTTGTCATGAACGGCAAAGAAACGCTGGGCACGGCCCTCGTTATTTACATAAGTGCCTTCAGTTTCAAGCGCACTGGCGCAGGCGATAACTACATCAGCTTTTTCACTGGTAGCACTAGGCAAGTGATCCAGTACAATCAAATGCCGCAAATCTTTACACACCGCCTCTGCCTCAGTAGACAGGGCAAACAGATCAGTTTGTAACACAATAAGGGCACTAGCTGTGGTTTGTTGCTGCAATCGAAGTGTTAAGTCGCCCACGTGCTTGGGGTCTTTATTAAGCAGCCCCAAACCCATACTGTTGGCGGCCTCTAAGCAATAACTTAGCCAAGCCTCAGAGCCACTATGACGGCCCAAAGCCAAAGCCAATTGAGCTGCACTATCTATTAATTCAGGACTCTGGCTGCTGGAGCCACTGATCACCAGCGGACGTTTGGCGCCAGCCAGCAAGGCTAGACTTTGTTGCACTTGACTCTGCAGTTCGGCAGATAATCCAGAACTGTCGAGGTGGCCATCAATGCCACTAGTCAAGGCCCAAGCATAGTCACACATGTCACTTGGGCTCAGCTGCAAACATAGGCTGCTAATGTCATCCAAATCTGTGGTGGCACTGGTGACGCTGATAATGGGGCTCAGTTGGTTTTGCGCATGAATGCGTACTGGTTCGTCTTGCCACTTGGGAATCCCAATGGCAGCAGCTTTGGCAAAGCCTAAATTGCGACTAGCTTGGCGCACACTCATGGCCATACGTGGTGCAGTATGTAATAGGTCTTCACCTATAATTACAATGGCATCAGCTTGTTCGATTTGTTTTAGGCTTGGACTATAAATACCTGGCTGGGTTAATTGGTGCAGCACTTGACTTTGAATAGCATCTTGCACTGCATTGTGTCCGGCATAGAAATTAGCCTTGCCGACCAAACTTTGCAAGCCAAAGTTTTCTTCCACCGAAGCCCGTGGAGAGCCCAAACCAAAGACGTTTTCGGCACCCAATTCATTGATGATTTGGGCTACATAGTCTAGTCCATCGGCACTATCACAAGTCACTTTTTTACTTTCATCCAGCGGCTGTACTTGGGCTTTTTGCAAAGCGTGCTCGCTATTGCTATGGGCAAAACCATAGCGGCCTTTATCACAGATAAAATATCCATTCACTTGGCTATGGTAGCGATTAGTTACCCGCTTCACCCGCCCTTCGCGTGCACCTACGGACAAGTTACAGCCTAAGCTGCAGTGACTACAAATGCTGGGGGCCGATTGTAAATCCCATTTACGGGTGTAACTATCACTCAGAACTTTGTCATAAAACACGCCTGTAGGGCAGACTTCAGCCAAATTGCCACTAAAGTGACTGCTTAAACAACCGTCTTCATGGCGCCCAAAATACACATTTTCGCTGCTGCCAAGCACTACCAAATCGTCACCACCAGCGTAATCTTGGTAAAATCTCACACACCGATAGCAGCTAATACAGCGATTCATCTCATGGCCAATACAGGGGCCCAAATCTTGGTTATGGTAGGTCTTCTTAGTCCCTTTATAGCGCCTTTGGGTATGTCCTGATTGCAGGGTCATGTCCTGCAAATGGCACTCCCCGCCCTCCTCACATACCGGGCAGTCATGGGGGTGGTCGGCCATGGTCACTTCAATACATTGCTGGCGGAATTCGCTGGCCATAGGTGCTGAGAGACTCACGCGCATGCCTTCGGCAACCGGCGTCATACAGGCCATAACCATGCGGCCCCGCTGATCATCATCATCCTGATACAGCTGTACTGCACATTGGCGGCACGAGCCTACTGAACCTAAGGCTGGGTGCCAACAAAAATACGGCAAATCTTTGGCTAAGCCAAGGCAGGCTTCTAGTAAGTTAACCCCCGCCTTAACTTTATAGGCAGAGTTGTCAACGTAAATGGTGACAAGATGATCGGTTGTGGCATTCATAGCATAGCCTCTTTATCTAACCCGGTATCAGCCGTAGGTGAATTACCATGGGGGCAACACCCCTGCTCGATATGGGCCACGAAATCTTCGCGGAAATACTTAAGGGCACTTTGCAACGGCTCCGCTGCACCGGGGGCTAAGGCACAGAAGGTGTTGCCAATGCCGATGTAGCCACACAGTTGCAATAGATGTTCAAGGTCTTCATGCTGGCCCCTACCTGCCTCTAGGTCAGTCAGAATTTGTCTAATAAAAGGCAAGCCATTGCGACAAGGGGTGCACCAGCCACAGGATTCTTGAGCAAAGAATTGAATCAAATTAAGCACCATGCCCACCACACAGGTTTGATCATCGAGCAAGACCATAGTGCCGGTACCCATGCGACTACCAGCGTGTTGAATGGTGCCATAGTCCATGGCCAAGTCTAAGTGTTCGTGGGTGAGGAAATCTGTGGAGCCACCACCAGGTAAAAACCCCCGCAATTTAACGCCGTCCTGCATGCCACCAGCGAGGGCAATGATATCTGCTACTTTGGTGCCAATAGGTAATTCCCAACAGCCTGGGTTATTGACCCGACCACTAACCCCATAAATTTTGGTGCCATTGTCATCACCAAGACCTAAGTTGGCAAACCAATCAATGCCGTGATACAAAATATGTGGCAAATTGCATAAGGTTTCGGTGTTATTGACTACTGTAGGGCGACCAAATAAGCCACTAACTTGGGGGAAAGGGGGTTTAAAACGTGGGTGGGCACGCTTGCCTTCAAGGGAGTTAATAAGGGCAGTTTCTTCACCACAAATATAACGACCAGCGCTGGTATGCAACAGCATAGTTAAACTAAAACCTGCCTCATTGAGCTGTTCACCCAGCAAACCAGCCGCCTGCGCCTCATCAATAGCATGCTGCAGGCGCTCAGCACATAAGTCGTAATCGGCACGCAGAAAAATAAACGCTGTGTCTGCCTGCACCGCATAAGCTGCAATGGCCAAGCCTTCAATCAATTGATGAGGATCATGCTCCATTAACCAGCGGTCTTTAAAGGTGCCCGGTTCCATTTCATCGGCATTACAAATGACATAGCGCTGGCCTGGCAATTTTTCTAATGGTGGTACAAAACTCCATTTTAATCCAGCCGAAAACCCTGCTCCTCCACGGCCGCGAAGGTTAGCATTTTTAACCCAATCTACCACCTCACCTGGACTCATAGATAAGGCTTTGGCCAGCCCTTGATAACCATAATTCGATTGATATTCGGCGAGGCTGGTAACGCTACCATCGGCTTTAATATGTTGGCTTAAAGGTTGGTTAATACGCTGATTCATAGTTTGATTATCACTCACGAGGACTGCTCCCGCGCTAGTTGAATGAGCGATGCAGGGGTAAGTTGATGCACCAGTTGATCGCCCACCATTGCCACAGGTGCCTGATCACAGGCCCCTAGGCATGGCGTGGGTAGGAGCGTTAAAGCACCATCAGGTGTAGTTTCACCCAAGGCAGTGTTGAATTCTTTAGTTAGTGCTTGGGCCAAACCTTGATAGCCCATAATCCAGCAACTGACGCTATCACAGAGGGAAATCACTGTTCTGCCTACAGGTTGGCGATAAATTTTATTGTAAAACGTCGCCACCGAATCTACCTCATCAGGGCTCATTTGCAGACGTTGGGCAATGGCCTTTAACTTACCATCAGATACCCAACCTTGTTGTTGTTGGACAATTTTCAAGGCCTCAATAGTGGCTGCTTGAGGTTGCGGATAATGATGTATTTCTGCAGCAATAGCCGCTTCCTCATGCTCGTTAAGGGGCTCAATTTGAAGCCGCCAATCGGCACAATTGGTGGCAGCATCGGTGACGATTATAGGTGTCATAATTGCTCCTTAACGGTCCACGTCAGCCATAACAAAATCAATGCTGGCAACGATGGCGATCATGTCAGCCACCATCATGCCGCGGCTCATGGTTGGAATCATTTGTAGGTGGGGAAAGGATGGTGTACGAATACGTGTGCGGTAGGAAGTAGTACTGCCGTCACTAACTAAGTAATAACTATTCAAACCTTTGGCGGCCTCAATGGGCAAACACACTTCTCCAGCTGGTATGGCAGGGCCCCAACTGGAATGCACAAAATGATGAATCAAAGTCTCAATATCCTGCATAGTGCGCTCTTTTGGTGGTGGAGTAGTAAGTGGGTGATCAGCCTTATAGGGGCCTTCTGGCATATTGTCTACGCACTGTTGGATGATGCGCAGGCTTTGGCGAATTTCCTGTAACCGCACCATGGCTCGATCATAACAGTCACCATTGCTACCCAATGGAATGTCGAACTCAAAATTCTCGTAACCGCTATAGGGCATACGCTTACGCATATCCCAATCGTAACCTGTGGCCCGTAAGCCGCCGCCCGTTATGCCCCAATCAATTGCTTCCTCACTGGTATACCGGCCCACACCCACGGTGCGTTGTTTGATGATGCGATTATCCAGTACCATTTTTTGGTATTCATCTAACCGTTTGGGCATGCGCTCTAAAAATTCTCGCATCATCACATCCCAACCTTGGGGGAGGTCTTGTGCAACGCCACCAATACGGAACCAGCTTGGGTGCATGCGTCCACCAGTTATGGCTTCGATGATGCCAAAGAGCATTTCTCGGTCGGCAAAAATATAAAAAATAGGTGACATTTGACCAATATCTTGGGCAAAGGTACCAAAAAACAAGAAGTGGCTTTGAATACGGAAACATTCACATAGCATCACACGAATAGTTTCCACCCGTTGTGATACCTGAATACCGGCGAGCTTCTCTACCCCCATAACATAGGGCAAGTTATTCATTACCCCACCTAAGTAATCAATGCGGTCGGTGTAGGGCATGTAAGTGTGCCAAGCTTGGCGCTCACCCATCTTTTCTGCACCACGATGGTGGTAACCTATGTCGGCCACGGCATCGACCACCTCTTCACCATTGAGCTGCACCGCTATGCGGAACACACCATGCACACTGGGGTGATTAGGCCCCATGTTGAGGAACATATAATCAGTGTTTTTACCTTCGCGCTTCATGCCCCATTGTTCCGGCACAAAACGTAAGGCTTCTTGCTCTTCGTCTTGCATTTGCTCGTCAATGCTAAAGGGCTCCATTTCTGTGGCACGGGCTGGATGTTCCTTACGCAGCGGATGGCCCTTCCAGGTAGGTGGAATAATGAGTGGGTATAAATTAGGGTGGCCAACAAAGTCAATGCCAAACATATCGTGGCACTCTCGCTCATACCAATTGGCGTTAGGCCACAAATCACATTGACTATCGAGACGCAGTTGCGCATCCATTAACGCCACCTTAATGCGCAAAAAAAAGTTGCCTGTTAGGCTTAACAGTTGATATACCACAGTAAAGTCACTGGTGGGCTGGCCTTCTCGGTGACTGCGCACACGTTCATCAATAGCGGTGAGGTCATATAACATGGCGTAGCCAGGCTGCAACTGGTGCTTGCAGTAATGCAACAGGGCACTTACATGCCCGGCATCCACCCATATACTGGGGATACCATCAGCAGTGCTTTGCTCAATTAAAGGATGAGGGAATTGTTGTTGCAACAACAGCACAAGGTCAGGATCACCCATGGCGCAGTTGTTGGGCTGAAGCAAAGGCACAGTCATAGTAATTAAACCCGATCTGGATTGGGTAAATGTGTCATGCGGATACGCTCTGGTGTATGCAGGTCACGTTGCGAGGGCATGGAAGGCTTTTCTACACCATCTGGCCCTAACACCCAACTCAAAGGTCGATTTTCGTGTCGAATTGCATCTTGCAACAACATTAAGCCTTGCAGCAGAGCTTCTGGCCGAGGTGGACAGCCAGGCACATAAACATCTACTGGGAGGAACTTATCAACGCCCTGCACCACACTGTAAATATCATATAAACCCCCTGAGTTGGCACAGGAACCCATGGAAATAATCCATTTAGGTTCTAGAAGTTGCTCATAGAGTCGTTGAATGACGGGTGCCATTTTGCGGAACACAGTGCCCGAGATTACCATTACATCAGCTTGGCGGGGGGTGGCACGGATGACTTCTGCACCAAAACGGCCGATATCATGGCGCGAAGTAAAAGCGGTGGCCATTTCTACATAACAACATGAAAGACCAAAATTAAACGGCCAAAGTGAATTGCTCTGGCCCCATGCAACCAAGTCTTTAACCTTGCCCAATACTAAGCTGTCTTCCACCGACTGGGCAAAGCTCTGATCTTGCGATGCAATAAGGTTAGCGCCGTAGGCGCCAGATTTTAACTGCGGCATAACAATCCCGTGACTCATCTAGAGCCGGTTATTATTTCTAATACACATTGGGTGCCGGTAGTTTAAGTTAAAAATCCAGCAATTAGCGTGCGTCCAAGTTGCGTAAATCAAGTTTTTGTCTACTGGTACGCCAGTCCAGTGCGCCAAGGCGCCACAGGTAAATGAGGGCTGCAAACAAAATCAGTATAAAGATTAGTGCTTCACTAAAACCTAACCAGCCAGTTTCCTTAACGGCCACGGCCCAAGCAAAAAGAAACACCACCTCTAAGTCAAAGATAACGAAGAAAATAGCAAACAGGTAGAAGGGAATGGGCATACGAATATGGGTAGAACCAGCAGGTACGATACCGCACTCATAGGGTTCGTTAACCGCCCGCGACACTCTTCTGCCTCCCAGGAAGGTTGGCAGCGTCAGCATCAACACAATCAGGCCGGCCAGCATTACCAAGAACAATGCCAAGGGCCAAATGTGGCTAACTAATTCCTCTCCATAGGTCATATTTACTGCCTTTCACCAAAACTAGAGACAAAAAAACTAAAAATATATGGGCAAAATAATCGCTGTTCAACTAGCTCAATAACAACCGTCGCTAGCACCACAAGATGTCAATTAGTATAGAAGAGAAAAATACTATTTTGCAACTCATTCGTTATGTTCCTGTAATTATTATAATTTAATCATATAAAACAAAGGTTTACGATATTTTATAAAAAAGACATTAAATCAATGAAATTGACTAACACTAAGAAGTGGCGTAATACTGAATCCACTGCCATTGATATATCCTTTGGGAGCAACTCAATAAAGGAGTTTTCTTACATGCTAAACTCAATCAATATTAAAGACTTCATGTCGGTCAATCCACTTACCTTAACTCCTGCCACGCATATCATGGATGCTATTCATGAAATGTTAGTTCGCAAAGTGACAGGTGGAACTGTGCTGGATGACCAAGGTCGAGTTGTGGGGATTATTTCAGAAATAGATCTGTTGGATAAGCTAGAACAAATAGCCTACTACCAAGAAGGTGACGCCTGCATTGGTGATTTAATGTGCAGCGAAGTAGATGTGCTGCCTGCGGACATAACATTATTTGAAGCGGCGCGCATTTTAATAAAACATAAGCGTCGTCGTATGCCCGTGGTTGAAGATGGCCGGTTTGTTGGCCAAATTAGCTGTCGTAGTATCTTACAAGCGTTTAAAGACTCGATGTTGGCCCATGACAAAAAGGAGGATTAGTAAGGCCTAACCGAGGCCATCGATTAGGCTACCATCTTCTTAGGTAAACGCCTCTACCATTGCATTGTATGCCTCTAAACTTTACCAGAGTATTCACCTCGTGCAGGGTAATCATTGGCGATGGCAAAATCTAGTGCACCTACTAATTCAGAAAAATGTGGACGAGCAAAAGGCATCGTCTGTACTGATCCATAGTAAAGTGATTGGTCTGGGCTTACTAGAAATAGTCCTGGTTCTGCAAATAACGCTGGTTCTTCAATCCCAATAGAGGTTTTTCCTCTAGAGGTAGAGATATAAAGGCCCCATTCTTTAGCCTTAGCGAGGCTCATGCCGTAGCCAAATCGCAGGCTATCCCCACTAACTTTATCCGCCATTTGCCGGGTGCGCTCTTCTCCATCCGAGCTAACTGCAATACAACTAACGCCTCTTTTTGCAAATTCCTCTACATGACGCTGCAAATCGATTAGCTGCTTTGCACAAATCGGGCAATGTAGACCTCGGTAAAAACAGATGACAACGCCACGTTGAGCAATGTCAGTGGATAGATTAAATTTACCGTGGTCAAGGGTTTCTAATTCAAGGTTTGGGGTTTTCTGACGTGGTAATAGCATATTGTTTTTTCTCTCAAGTATATTTGTCATTTACTATAACTGATATTATGATCGATTAAATACGATTTAATTGATTAAAACGCCGATATGTCCGAATTTGACCGCCTTTCTTCCCTCATCAACCGCTTTTCCTTAAAAGTAACCCCTCAGCAGGATGCCCAGGTTAACCTCATCATCCTGCAGGACAGAATATCTGGGGAGCCTACTAAAATATTACTTGCTCCTCTTAGTTTCTTACCTAAACTGCCCCCAGTGGATGAATGCATAATGTTTAGCGCTCGCACAGACTGGGGTGGCCGTGACAACCCTCTGTTTGCCACTCTGCCAAATTTGATAGAGATCAATATACTGTATAACCCAGACTTATCCATGCTGGTGCGTCTGCTCAAGACCGAAGCTGAAGCACAGCGATGTGGGGTTGGTGGTGTGCTTAATCGCCTGGGTGAAGTGTTAATGATTAGCATCCTCCGACAGCAGATAGAACTAGGGGCTACTGCCCCAGGACTGCTTAATGGGCTGGCTGATAGCAGACTAAGCCGAGCGATAGTATCCATACACGAAGCGCCAGGGAAACGTTGGAACAATGAAGGCCTTGCGGCAATTGCTGGATTATCAATCAGCCGTTTTACAGAATTATTCAACCAGCGGGTAGGACAAACTGCGCAATCTTACCTTCGTCACTGGCGCATGCTTTTGGCCTGTCAGGATATAGAGCGGGGTGACCGTATCCAGGCAATTGCTACCCGCTATGGCTATGGTTCGAGCGAAGCTCTGAGTAGGGCGTTCCGGCGCCAATTCGGTAACAACCCCATAGCTCATCGCAAAAGTTTCTGAAAACTGGATTAACTAAAGCACGATAGAAATATACACATTATTTTGTGTAATGGCCGTTGGAAAAAGTACTTATCCTTCAACCATAACCAGCACCACACCACCAGCCAACAAGATTGACCAGGCTAGCCTTGCCAGCAAACGATCTTCTTTTAGAACCAATGCACCGAGCAAAACTGAGAGGGGGATAGACGCTTGACGGGTGGCACTGACTGCCGCCACTTCTCCACCGGCCTGAAAGGCGAACAAGATGAGCACATATGAAGCGTAGGAGAGTGCCCCTGAGGCAATTACTTGCAGTGGCGTGCTGCGCCAGCAGCCGAATAACTGGAGGCTTAGCGACCGTTTGCTGGGGCGGGTGAGGGTAAAAAATATCGTAAAAACTAGTGTCAACGCTGTATAAACCCAAAATAAGAACGGTGCCGGCGCAATGGATTCCATTGCTGCTGAATCTGCTAGACCATAAATGGCAGAACCGATCATGGCCCCTGTGGCCGTAAGGATTAACTTTGGGTGTTGCAGTAAACCGGCACCTCTTCTGTACTGGATCATTATTGCGCCCACTAATGTTAGGCTGATACCCATCAGCGTTACTGGCGAATAGTATCGTTCCAGGAATAGATAGCCGATGGCCACAATGGCTAATGGGGAAGAACGAATAATGGGGTAGTAGACTGACAGGTCGCCAGCTTTCAGGGTTAGCATGACACAAAGATAATAGATAAATAGGCCCAAGGCTGAACCTGCCACCAAAGGCCAAACCTCGGCGGGCAGGGCAAGAGTCTGGTCAAATAGAACTGCTTGGACCGCAGCAAATATCACCCACGAACCCGTTACCCCCAGATAAGCAGATTCTGGAAAACTTTGACCTTTGATTAGTAAATCGCGAAATGGGTGTAACGCCGCAGAACCAAGCACTAAGGCTATAACCATCAATTCCATAAGGTCACTCGCAGTGTTCGTAGTATATGGGTGGGCGACTTAGGAAAGGCTGCAGATGCACAGTGGTCATGTCGTTAGTGATAAGCACTACGCCATATGAGGGTTCCTCTTGGCACAGGGCGAATACACCATTGTCTGGATCCTTATTCAGCAGAAGTGGAACCTGATGGTTGGTGCCGTGTAGGGCAGAAAAACTAATGCCGCGCCACTGTCCACTTATGGGGCGGTGCACATGACCAAAGAATAGGTGGCGGATATCATTATGGCCAGCCAGTGTCTGCGCGAATGCATCACAATTGCGCAGGCGTAGTGCATCCATGTCAGGGATACCAATATCGAATGGTGGATGGTGCATAAATAAATATACAGGGCAGTCATGGTGCTGTGCCAACTGCTCGCGAAGCCATTGATGCCGCTGTTGGCAATAGACCCCCTCGTCTGTGTTTGGGGCATTGGTGTCGAGGAACAGCAGCACTCCTTCAGAGGTTAGTTCAGACCACTGAACAAATCCATTAGGGTCCCGTGGTCTGTTGCTAAAAACGTCACAGAAGCGTTGCCTATGGTCGTGATTGCCCAGCAGTAGGGAGGTGCGCATGGGTAGGCCGGCCAACAGCTCTTTCAATAATACATAGACATCAGTTTGTCCCGCATCGCTTAAGTCCCCTGTTAACACACATAGATCAGCATCGCCGTGGTGAGTGGCAATATCTTCAAAGCATAGCCTTAGCCGCTCAAACGGATCAAGACCGTGCAGCTTTTCACCAGCAGCGACAAGGTGGGTGTCAGTAACATGAATAAGTTTCATGGTGGGTTTGCCTTTGTAGAATCTGGGTTATGTTAGTAACAGCAAACAACAATAGCAGCCACTTTTGTTAAGATCTATTGTTATTGCGAGTCAGATGAACCTGTGTTTCTATTGGTTAGTTATATTGAGGGTAACGTTAGCGTAACCTGAGGCCAAGATCGCCCATAACGGCCACTGTCTAAAACAGGTCTAATATTCCGTTTTTTTGAATGCATAGTTTTGACGGTATACGGCAGGTATTGCATCTGCAACGCAATACTTTACAAGACTTTACTCATCGTCACCTACCCTGAACCAGTGCCCTTTGATTTAATGGAATTTAAATGATCCTTTTGATTATTTGCTTGGCTATCTATAAGCCTAAGAGGTAATCTTTGGATTCAAAAGTTATCCAGAATATTTTTTTAGAGCAAAATGAAAATTACAACAGTGACCGTGAACGACGACAAAAAAACATCATTAGCTAGCGACGAAGGAAATACTTGGAGCGCACTGCGTGTGGTTGGCTGGGCAGGGGTAGTCATTGCCGCTCCATTTTTTCTGTGGGTGCCGATCGGGCTAACCGGACTAGTACCATCCATGATCGATGTATTTGGTCTCGTTGGGGTTCGCATTCCTGCCGCGGTCACGATCGCTGGGTTGTTGCTAGCTGCTGTTGGATTCCATCGAGTTTAAAGGGAAGAATCCGGGCCCTTATCCGGACAAACGTTAACTATTAGGTAAGGAAATTAGTATGTTCAAACTATCAGATTTATTCATCTTGCTGGCTGTTGCGGTGTCCTTTGCAGTTTCTGGGTTGCTCTGGTTTGAGGGTAAACAGATGGAAGGACTATTCACTGCTATATGGGTGCCTTCCATTCTTGCTTTTGGTATTTACTTCAAGTTGTCGAGCCTCTTGGCCCGGGGGGAGAAGTCATGATTTCTGATAACTTGCTCAATATCGCCATGTTTGTAATGTTCATGATGTTAATAGGTCTGGTGTTAACGATCTTAGAGTTTCGCTACGGTGAACCGAAGCGACAGCAGGAGCGTGCAGAAAGGAACCAAGGGTCTGCAGACGCAGGCAAAAACACCCGCTAGGTTCTTGGCATACGTTGGTGCAAAACCTGATGCAAGAGCAGGGAGAAGGAGCTCCATTATATCATTACCGCGTTTTCGCCCGGTGTAACTTGGCTACAAATTAGTGGAAGTGCGTAGTTAACTTGCAAGTGGTTGCTTTGTTTTAAGTGCACTGCAGAGGTGGGTGATTCATAGTAGTCTCACATGCACCCTTAGGAGACTTCTATTGGATGTATAAATTTGGTTAAGTTATAATTTTTTTGTAATAAAAATTCTTATGGATGAGACCAAATGAGTTTGTTTCTTAAAGTACCTGAACTCACACTATTAATAGTACTTTCAATAGCTTGCTACTTTGCTATTGCTCTCGTAGAGCCAATAGAGGCCAGTGAGTTTTTCTCCCTCGGTTCCATTCTAAGTGTAACAATAGCTTCTTTCATTTTATCGGTGGCAATCGCCATCATCGCAGTCATAGCCGGCATTGGTGGTGGCGTCATATTTACCCCCATTGTTTTAGGATTTACTTCTTTTGACTCGTTGGTGGTCAGAGCTACGGGCCTCGTTGTGGCTATGTTCAGTGGGTTGATCTCTGGAGCGCCACTGCTTAAAAAAGGCCTCGTTGATATACGTCTAGTTTATATTTGCGCCCTTCCTACGGTCATTGGTGGTTTGTTGGGTGCGCTTATGGCGTTCCAATTTGCCTCAACCATGGGGCCTAGCAGTGATGCTTTTGTGCGTATGTTGTTAGGGATATTATTGCTCGGTGTGGCGGTATTATTCATCACTGGGGGAGGCCGAAATGATTACCCAAAGGCGTCACGGTTAAGTGGTCTAGCGCGCTTGTTGTCACTTGATATGAGTTATTATGAAGAGTCTGTACAGACTCAGGTCAAGTACAGTGTCAAGCGTTTGGGTCTGGCCATTATTTTGTTTGTTGGGGTTGGTTTCATTGGTGGCTTTTTTGGTTTAGGTGGCGGCTGGGCCATGGTGCCAGTGCTAAACTTGGTGATGGCGGTACCACTCAAAGCCGCTGTTGCATCCAGTGGTGTGTTACTCGCTTTAGGCAATGCAGCGGCCATATGGCCGTATATGCTGTATGGTGCTATGGTGCCGATTCTGGTGGCACCTTGGATGCTAGGGCAAGTTATCGGGGGTATTATTGGTGCCCACATACTGGCCCAAGTTAAAGTGGTGGTGGTCAGGCGTCTGATGATTTTTTTACTATGCCTAACGTCTCTTAAATTGATTTATCGAGGTCTCCAGGACTTGGACTACATAGGCAGGGTGATATCATGAGTCAAGACTCACTTCGGAAAAGTGGCATTATCTATGGGGTGACTATTTATTGGCTCACCATTGCTGGTGCTGTGATAGTGCTGCTGGGTAGTTTTTTGGCCTTAGGCTTGGGCTGGACCGTGATGCCGGTCAGTGAGCAGTTGAACGTGTTGTTGCAAGGCAACTCATTGTCACTTGATAGCCGCATCAACTCAGGGGACATGCTCATCCAGTTGGGTTTAGGCTTGGCAATCTTTGCCATCGTGCCTGCTATTCTTATAGGTGTGCCTGGGCTTTGGCGCTCTGGTTTTCGTATGATAGCACTTTGCGGCTGCGCTAATGTGGTGTTAATTATAGGGGCTTTTGGCGTCTGCTTTGCAAGCCTTTGAGTATTAGTTATATTGCGCTGCGTGCACCGAGCTGTGTACCAAAAATGCTACCCATCGACTTAAATTAAGATTTCATCTTAGTAGGCCAAACAGTGGTATATCCTAAAAAGCTGCAGTTCGCCAGAATTCTAGTGGCAATGATTATTATTTAGCGGACAATTAAGATCTGTAGGGCATGCTAGAGCAGAATATAGTGTGTGCTGTGACACACTTGTTAACAAAGAATCTTATAAGGTAAACTTTACCGCTTATAATTTGGCCGAATGCATGGTAACTGCTTATTAAAAAGCATTACCAACGTGATCGGATTGACTCTAACTCCCTCTGGAAATAATTATTGTGTCTGTTAATACTACTTGCCAGTTACTAAATGTCGGTCATGATGACGCCATCGCCATTCAGGCCCCAGGTCGACCTCCTTTAAACTATTCCTCAATACGGGCGCTGTCAAAACGTACCCGACAAGCACTTACCCAAGCAGGGATTGCAAAAAGTGATCGAGTTGCCATCGTATTGCCAAATGGACCTGAAATGGCAACAGCATTTGTCACCATCTCGGGTGCATCGACCACAGCTCCCCTAAATCCTGCTTATCGCCAGGAGGAGTTTGAGTTTTATTTGGTCGACTTAAAAGCCAAAGCACTCGTTGTTGAGGCTGACAGCGCTTCACCAGCAGTCGCTGCTGCCCAAAAGCTAGGCATTCCGTTAATCACTTTAGTCACAGATAGTAGTCGGGCTGCTGGTGACTTTGACCTAATATTTGATTCTGCAACACCCAGAGCGCCAACAGCAAATGATGAAGTCAACGAAGACGATGTTGCGCTCATATTGCATACTTCTGGGACGACCTCGCGACCAAAGATAGTGCCACTAAATCACAGAAATGTGACCAATTCTGCGGAAAATATCATGAATACCCTGTTACTAGTCCCTGAAGATCGTTGCCTGAATATCATGCCGCTTTTTCATATCCATGGACTAATAGCGACTGTTTTATCGTCTTTAAGAGCGGGCGCCAGCATTTACTGCACGCCTGGATTTAACGCGTTGAAATACTTTGGTTGGATGGATGACGCAAAACCAACCTGGTATTCAGCGGTTCCAACAATGCATCAGGCGATATTAACTCGCGCATCTCGAAATACAGATATTATCAATGCCGTGCCGTTACGTTTTATTCGTTCATCATCATCATCATTGCCACCCCAAGTAATGACTGAATTGGAAAAAACATTCAACGCACCAGTTATCGAAGCCTACGGTATGACAGAAGCTGCTCATCAAATGGCCAGCAACCCGCTGCCTCCTGCAGTTAGAAAAGCAGGAACAGTTGGTATTGCGGCCGGCCCAGAAGTTGGCATTATGAATTTGGAAGGTGAAATACTCCCCAATGGAGAAATTGGCGAAATCGTTATTCGTGGCAGCAATATAACTAAAGGTTATGAAAATAACCCTAAAGCTAATAAAGAAAACTTTACTAATGGTTGGTTTCGCACAGGTGACCAAGGTGTGCTTGATCCAGAAGGTTATGTCTCTATAACAGGCCGATTGAAGGAGATCATTAATCGTGGTGGTGAGAAGATTTCACCCCGTGAGGTAGATGAAATTTTAATGGATCATCCAGCTGTCCAGCAATGTGTCACATTTGCGATGCCACACCCAAAGCTAGGAGAAGAGGTTGCTGCTGCTGTGGTTTTGAAGGAAGGCATGACCGCAGATGAAAAGGATATTCGAACGTTTACCGCCCAACATCTGGCTGATTTTAAGGTTCCTCGCAAAATTCTTATTCTTGATGAAATCCCAAAGGGTGCGACAGGGAAACTGCAACGTATTGGGCTTGCCGAAAAACTAGGATTAGCGGAACCAAAATAATCATATGAAAATTGCAATTTATGGTGCAGGTGCTATTGGCGGGTATATCGCAGCATTATTGACTCAGTCAGGTGAGGAGGTCTCTGTTATTGCTCGCGGCCCACATCTCGCTGCAATAAAAGCCAATGGACTTGCACTCGATATGAACGGTGAGCGCATTATCACTCATCCTGTTGCTACTGATAATCCAGCTGATCTAGGCGAACAAGATTTTGTTATTGTCTCGCTTAAGGCGCATTCAGTTCCTAATGTAGTCGATGCCATGCAACCATTATTGGGAGAGAAGACGGCGGTCGTAACTGCAGTAAATGGAGTCCCCTGGTGGTATTTTTATAAGCTTCCTGGAGAATGGGAAAACCGAAAAATTGAAAGTGTAGACCCGGGCGGTAAGCAATGGGATGGCATTGGTCCAGAACGAGCCATTGGTTGCGTCGTTTATCCTGCCTGTGAAATATTGGAACCAGGTGTAGTTCGGCACATTGATGGCAACCGGTTCACCCTAGGTGAATCGTCTGGTGAAAAAACGGAGCGTGTCCGTGCATTGTCGCAGGCAATGATTAATGCAGGTCTTAAAGCCCCAGTAAGAAATATTCGGGACGAGATATGGGTGAAGCTATGGGGCAACTTATGCTTTAACCCTTTAAGCGCACTCACAAATGCCACACTAGATATTGTGGCAACGGATCCTGGAACCCGTGCTGTGGCAAGAAACATGATGCTTGAAGCACAAGCAATTGGAGAAAAACTGGGCGTACGCTTCGCCATTGACGTCGACAAGCGGATTGCTGGGGCTGCCGCTGTTGGCGCACACACAACATCAATGTTGCAAGATTTCACTTTGGGGCGCCCAATGGAAATTGATGCGCTAGTGACTGCAGTCCAGGAGTTAGGTCGTATCACTGACGTTAAAACACCCACAATCGACACCGTTTTGCCTATAGTGCAGCTGCGTGGTCGCATTGCCGGTTGTTATTAAAACTAATGTTTACTATTCAAAGCCAGAATGAGATATATCCAGGGCAAGCCCTGATCCTAGAAAGAATCTAATTGTAAGACACTTATTTGATAGTGTGGAAATAAGATAATGAATAAATGGGTAAGGTTTGAGCATAATGGCAATATTCATTTTGGTAAAATGGATGACACACATATTACCCACTATCAAGGCGATATGTTTACTGAAAATGAAGCCTTAGGTAGGGTCTTCGCACTTGATGAAGTTACCCTACTAGCCCCTTGTACTCCAACAAAAATAATTGCGTTATGGAATAACTTTTATGCACTGGCTGAAAAACAGGGCAATGAAATTCCCCAAGCGCCTTATTACTTCATTAAACCAAGTAGTTGTGTTGTTGGTATCGGGGCAGCAATCATTCCCCCAGCATCCTATCAAGGTCGAATTTTTTATGAAGGTGAATTAGGCATTGTCATTGGCAAAAAGTGCAAAGAGATCGACGTTTCACAGGCAGAGGATTATATTTTTGGCTATACTTGTGTCAATGATGTCACTGCGATGCAACTCATACATGAAAAAGAGGCCTTTGCACAATGGAGCAGGGCTAAAAGTTTTGACACCTTTGGGGCCATAGGGCCCTGTATTTCTACTCTCAGTAACGCAGACGCCCTAACTGTCAGAACACTAGTTAATGGCCGAGAACGACAAAATTACCCGATAAAAGATATGATTTTTTCACCTGCCCAACTTGTCAGTCTCCTGTCAGCAGACATGACGCTTGAACCAGGTGATGTGATTGCCTGTGGCACCTCGCTAGGGGCTATGCCAATGAAAGTAAATTCAAAAATCGAGGTCATAATTGATGGTATTGGGGTGTTAGAAAATATTTACTCGCCAGAAGTAAGTCTCTAGTCGATATTGTTATAACGATTAGCGCAATCAATCTTTAATGTGCCTTTATATCCACAAGAATTTTGACGTTACTACGCTATTCTTTATTTTGAGGACTGTGTTTGAACTTTAGAGGGTTGGTAGTTAGTAGTATAGTGGATTAATGTGTGGTCTGAGAAAATTATAATCAGCATAGGAAATAAGTTTCTCACGGGGACGTTTCGATGACCTAGCGTACATGCTAATGCACTGTTCAAATAGCGACACTTAATACACATTTGGTGACACAAAATAAAGTAGAAAACTGTAACGCCTAAGCTTTAAGAGCGCATTTACTTAAATATTTAAAAAACCTAACCAATTGTATTAATTAACTAAATGACTAAAAATGGTTAAAATTTACATCAATTGGTAAATTTTTTACAAAATCTCTTTTAATTCACTCACTTACTTCTAATATTAGCATAATTGTATTTTCCTCTTAGCTAGATATACTCGGTGCACGGGAATAAGTTGCTCCCAGAAATAAAAAAAATAAAGCCTGGAGAATTACAAAATGATTAAAAAACTTACGTTATTAGCAATGGTGGGTGCCCTGTCATCTACTACCTTTACGTCGACAGCGATTGCTGCCTGGACACCAGTTAAACCAGTAGAATTTGTGGTTATGGCAGGTAAGGGTGGTGGTGCTGACAAGGCTGTGCGTTTACTGCAGAGCATAATTGCAGCAGATAATATGGCACCAGTGCCCTTTACTCCTATTAATAAACCTGGTGGTTCGGGTGCTGAAGCACTGGTTCACTTAAAAGGTAGGACGGGTGATGACCATACCATTATGTTTACCCTTAACAGCTTTTACACCACTCCATTACGCCAGCCTAAGCTGGGTGTAGACATTGCTACTTTTACACCGATCGCACGCATGGCCGAAGATACCTTCCTGTTGTGGGTTCATTCTGATCGTACAGATATCAACAATATGGCCGATTTCGCTAAAGCAGCAAAAGAAAAAGGTAAAAAGTGGATTATGGCTGGAACGGGTAAAAACTCAGAAGATAATCTACTGACTGACTTCCTGAACAAGGCATATGGTCTACAAATGAAGTATGTCCCTTATAAAGGCGGCGGTAAGGTAGCTAAGGAGCTTGCTGGTAAGAATGCGGACTCTACAGTTAATAACCCCTCTGAGCAGCTAGGATTTTATGAAGCTGGCACAACCAAAGCACTGGCGTCATTTACTGATAAGCGTTTGCCACTGTTCCCGGATGCTCCTACTTTTAAAGAACTAGGCAAGGATTACGTCTATTACATGCAGCGTACCGTTGTTGGTGCACCAGGTATGAGTCAAGAAGCATCGGATTATTACCAGGACCTGTTCCAAAAGGTATTCAACTCCCAGAAATGGCAGGACTACCGCACCAAGAAAAGTTTACAGGGTGATCTGTTGCAGGGCGATGCTTTAATGAGCTATTGGCTGAAAGAGCGTGATGTCCATGAAGTTATGCTTAAAAATATGGGAGCAATTAAGTAAATATTTTTAACGTTTAGGTAGATAGAGGAGATTCTTCATCGTGACAGTGCGTACAGCTGAATTGTTGATGGCTATAATGATGGGGATCTTCTCCATCTACCTTATGTATAAAAGTGCCGAGTTACCCATAGGCTGGGTAGAGGACGAAGGACCTGGTGGAGGTGCATGGCCCTTTTGGTTATCAGGTATTATGTTGATTTCTTGTTTTGGCATTATCTATAACTGGTATCGTAAGAAAGGGCGAATTGCTAGCTCAAAGAAAATTTATATCCAATCTCACGTACTCACAGAGGTTGGTGCCGTTGCTGCTTCACTCATTATCACGGTCGCATTATTCTCGTTTATTGGTATTTATGGTGCGCTACCACTTTTCCTGCTATTTTACTTACGGGTTTTAGGTAAGCATCCATGGTTTTTTTCCATAACATTTGCGATCGTAACCCCTATAATAATTTTTTATTTTTTCGAGATAACACTCAAAATAATTCTACCAAAAGGTATAACAGAGCCGTTATTCATACCTTTATATAAGATGTTCCTTTAGCTCTTAGAATAGTTAAGTATCGACGTATTGAGATAATAAAATGTTAGAAATTTTAGGGCTGTTAGCAGACGGTTTTACTGTCGTTTTCGAACTGCAAAATCTATTGCTGATTATTGGTGGATGTGCGCTGGGTTTATTTATTGGCGCAATGCCTGGTTTAGGCTCTGTTAACGGTGTGGCAATATTGTTGCCCCTTACCTTTTTGGTCCCGCCTACTGGTGCGATCATATTCCTAGCAGCTATTTATTATGGTGCGATGTATGGCGGTGCTATCTCGTCGATTATGCTTGGCATACCTGGGGCATCAACCGCAGTTGCAACTACCTTTGATGGACGTCCATTAGCAAAAAAGGGATTGGCAGACTTAGCTTTAACAGGTGCTGCGTTTGCATCTTTTATTGGCGGCACTATAGCAGTCATTTTATTTACTTTTTTTGCCCCACCACTTGCACATGTAGCATTGGTATTTGGTGCTCCTGAAGAGTTTGCTCTCATGATGTTAGCCTTTGCAACGTTTGTTGGTTTGGGCAATGATGATATATTTAAAACTTTATTTTCAATTTGTATCGGGCTCGTATTGAGTGCGGTTGGATTTGATATTATCTCAGGAGAACCTCGCCTAGTTTTATGGGATATCGTTGGCTTTATGCATGGCGTTAATTTTCTTGTCCTCGCGATAGGCATTTATGGCATCGGAGAAATGCTCTGGACGGTAGAGGAACATTGTCTGGGGGGTGGTAAAAGTATGCTGTCCGACGCTACTGTGACCGTCAAAAGAACACTTAACAATATTAAACTATTAGCTAAAACCTGGAAAGCAACCATCACTGGATCCTTGTTGGGTTATTTTGTTGGTATTCTGCCTGCAGCAGGCGCCACCCCAGGATCATTAATGGCCTATGGCATCGCTAAACAGATGTCAAAAGAGCCTGAGAAGTTTGGTGATGGTGCTTTAGAAGGTGTTTGCGCACCTGAGGCGGCAAATAACGCAGCGAGTACAGGTTCAATGCTACCGATGCTCACACTTGGCATACCTGGGTCACCAACAACAGCGATCCTTTTAGGCGGTATGGTTATCTGGGGGCTAGAACCTGGCCCCAGATTATTTGTCGATCATGGAGATTTTGTTTGGGGGCTTATTGCTTCATTATACGCTGCCAATGTTTTTGCACTTTTAATTAATATAGCGTTTATTCCTGTTTTTATAAAAATATTAAAAACACCGTTTACTATATTAGCTCCTGTAATTTTTGTGTTATGCCTGATTGGAGGTTACGCACCAACGCAAGATATGCATGATGTTTGGTTAATGTTAGCTTTTGGCATTGTTGGCTACTTGATGCGTAAGCTTGATTATCCATTAGCCCCTGCAGTACTAGCGATCGTACTCGGACCACTAGCCGAACCTGCCCTACGCCAGTCTCTAATTATTAGTGATGGTTCTTTTTCTATCTTCTTTGATCGGACATACTCGGGGCCTATTATTGTAGTGGCAATAGTGTTGTTATTCCTGCCATTATTTAAAATTGGGTATAATAAATATCGTAGTTTAAAAGCTTAATAAAAATAGCTGTCTACTAATGGGACCCTGTGTAATTGAAACATTAGGATGTACCCGTTATCAGCAACCACTTCGATTGGCTGCTACGCGGGCTTTATAGACCTTTTTTAACATTCATCCTCCATCTTGATAGGCACCAATAGTACCCTGACCACCAAAAAACACATAAGGACTAGCCAACAGAGGTAATTCATAGTGACTCAATCAACGTTTGCGACATACCCAAGCCTTAAGGGCAAAACAGTCTTCATCACTGGTGGTGCCTCAGGTATTGGAGCCGAACTAGTGCGCAGCTTTGCAGCTCAAGGTGCAAGTGTAGGATTTGTTGATTTAGATGAGGCCAATAGCCAGACATTGTCAGACACGTCAGATGCCATCACCTATGAGATCTGTGATCTCAAAGATATCAAATGCCTGCAGGATGCTCTGGCTAAGCTAGCATCACGGCTTGGTCCCGCCACCGTGTTGGTTAATAATGCAGCTAACGATGACCGCCATAGTTGGCAAGACGTGACCCCAGCCTATTGGGATGATCGTATACAGACTAACCTGCGGCATCATTTTTTTGCTATCCAATCTGTGGCGCCAGGTATGATCGCAGCTGGCGGTGGTTCCATCATTAACATGGGGTCTAACAGTTGGCATGAAACAGGGGGTGGCTTTCCTGCATACGCAACCTCTAAAGCTGCCGTGCATGGGCTTACTAGAACCATGGCGCGAGATCTAGGTGAACATCGCATCCGTGTTAATACTGTGGTTCCAGGGTGGATTATGACTGATCGGCAAAAACAATTATGGGCCACTCCTGAAACTCTAGAAAAACAGCGGCAAAGGCAATGTTTACCAGATCTAATTGAGCCTGTTTACGTTGCTAGAATGGTTGTGTTTTTAGCTTCAGATGACGCCGCTATGTGTTCAGCTAATAATTATATGGTTGAAGGTGGTTCCATTTAGAAAACAAACCTTAATTGAACTCTCCAAGTAATTGAAAACGCTTATTTTTATTACTTCATGTGGTGTTTGGTGGGTGTTGCAACTATGCTTTATATGACCATATGCTGTTTAAGGTTGACTGATAAAAACCATGCAGGCATTTGTATAGCCCATCATGTCTTGTTAAGTTAACAGCTTGAATTTAAATAAACTTGGATCAGTAAGGAACTTATAATGGGCGACTACGATTCACAAGGCGCGTTATATGAGGCAAACAAAGAGCGTGCACTTATTTATCTGGCTATCTTTCGTGAAATCCAAAAACGTCACGGCAAAGAAGAAGCAATCGACGTGATGCGGACAGCTCTAATCAAGCGAGGTCAGGAGTTTGGCAATACGTTAAAACATTTTGCGCCTAGAGACTTTAGAGGACTATGCGATAGTTTTGCGTATGTCCCAGATGGTGGAAAAATGTTTGCTCCAGAGGAGATTCGATGTGATGGATCAGGTCTGGAACTAAAGATGAAAAAATGCCCACTCAAAGAGGCATGGCAAAGCTCCGGAGTATCAGACGAAGAATTGAAGACATTACTAAAGTGCGCATCAGCTATGGATGTTGGCACTATGGACGCTGCTGGTTTTGCGTTAAAAATAAAAACTTGGCAGCCTGGCGAAGAAGGTTGTTGTTATCTAGAGATTACTGAGAAATGAGTGAGATCATTGCCCATATGCTTCTTAACATATGCTGATGTAAGACTGCTTTTACTACTATATCGATTAAGCACCTGACAGCGCATCTGTGCACTGTGTTTGTTCATCCAGCACTATAACGTTACCAATGCTGATTGGCTCTGCTTAGAAAATGTTGCAAGGCTTAAAATAAGAATTCATCCTATATCTAAATCGATCTTACGGCATTAGTATCTATTATAAAGCTTAAGTTGCTAGAGGTAGTTATCATGAATTTCTGTTTGCGGTTGGTTTGTTTACTCATCGCATTCTTAATGGCAACAAATGCATTGTCTCAAGACCTATCAGGTTGGTCTGATAAGACTGTTTGCCGCTTAGTCAAAAGTGATGTTGGTACAGCATATGTAGAGGAGGCTACTAGTCGAGGTCTTGGCTGCAAAGCACCAATCAAAACGTCTAAAGCCAAACCCACCAAATCCAAACCTAATGAGATCACCATCTTTGGAAGTCCTGGTGATACTGAAATACCCGATAAAATTAAATGGCAACCAAACGATGTAACAATTTCTTATTATTACAAGCAGAACGATACAATTCGTTTACATGCGGATCGAGGATACAAAGTAGATCCATCTAACAACCCTGTCGAATTCATTAAAAAAATTGAACAACATAAAGTTATTGACCGTGAAATGGCGACTAAAACGGCGTTTAGTTATCTGTATTATGAGGATGGCTTAGTGATTTATGATGCAATGCCCCCAGATGGTCGCTTTTCAATGGTATTGGATAATAGTTCTTACTTTTCATCTCACTCAATGGGTAAAAGTATAACGTCCTATATCATTGGTCACGCCATTTGTGAAGGCTACATTGCTTCTATAGATGCACCAATAGCAGATTGGCCCTTAATGGAAAACACACTTTATTATGGCCAACCTTTGATCAAACTATTAAATATGACTGCTGGAGATACGAATGTCATAAAGCGCAATGAAGGAAATTTTATTAAAACAGGACGCAATATCCATGGTGGTGCGGCGGCAGGGGGCCTCAGCGCATTTGCAAAAAACCCACTAGAACTAGCTAATACAAAGCCAATTAGCGCACCTAAATTTTCTTACAGCAACTTAACAGCTGACGTTTTGTTTAACTACATGATGCATCGTGTAGGTCTAGACTTTGACAGTTTCATTACTAACTTTTATCAGAATAAAGTGAGAATAAAACACCCAATTTATTTAGACATGAACCCACTTGAGGATCGACAAAGATTTCCATCTACAGAAGACCGCATAAAGCAGGGTGTTGGCCGCTATGGGGTAAGTGCCACACGTTACGATTATCTACGTATCGCAAAGGCAATGTTGGACGATTGGCAGAATAATACTTGTGAGGGGGTGTACCTAAAAAGTATTTATGATCGACGAGTATCAGCTAACCGCCGTGTTGATACTTGGAACAAGAAAGATCGCAGGTGGGGTGAAGCTAGTTTCGGAAGAGTTTCTACAAAGTATGGGGGTCAGTTTTGGACTGATGCTGCAGGCCTCAGTGGGCGTAATGTCTTGATGATGAATGGAGCTAACGGCCAAACAATTGCTATAGATATGGATAAATCTCGGATCGTCGTCATCAGTGCAGGTAAGTCAAATCACGTTAATGAAAAAAAACTAGCCTATGAACCATTAAAATATGGTCGTATTCGTTAACCTAGCGATCGCTGCGGTATGAAGGGTAGTGGTGAGCTGCAAGGTGAGGTTACGAGTTTAGTTCAGGTTTTTTCCATATCAGAGGAAAATCATTGCAGTCCATTTTTGCCCCATCATCAAGCCCAGGATCACTAGTTGGGATGGCAACTTCTCCAGTTAGACGCTTATAACGAGCGTCATCACCAGTCCAACGGGTTGAGTAAGCGCGGCGACGGTTCGCTGATGATTTGTTGCCGGGCGAGCCGTGAACTGTCATAGCCTGGAACACCAAGCAATCACCGGGCTCCATATCCCACGCTAGTATTTCGTATTTTTCAGGCTCGGCATCAATATCTGGAAGTTCGGGTAAGCCTGTCCCTTCGTAGGGGGTATTGTCAGAAAAGTGGTGAGGATTATATGAATCCCAACGATGGCTAGCCTTTATATACTGAAGAGCTGTATCTTTGCCGACAGCGTCAAGGGGCAACCAAATTGATGCTACCTGAAATCCTTTTACGGCCCAATATGGTTGATCCTGGTGCCATGGAGTTTTCTCTCCCGTACGTGGTTCTTTGACCAGTAATTGGTCATAAAAAAAGTTGACGTTATTGGAGGCCATAATAGTGCCGATGATTTGGGCAGCTGGTGATTGGTGAATGAAATCTCTGAATGGATTTTGCCGCTTAGCGACATCCAAGTCACCAAAAAAGCGTCCCCCACCCTTAGCATATTCCTCGCCGTGGGGTCCTGGGTTTGCCATTGCCACATCAGTAGCTTCTCGCAAATACTCAATCCAACCCATAGAGAAAACACGTGGGAGCATTACAACGCCGTTATTTAAGTATTCCTGAGTCTCATCGTGGGTTATTCCCCGTAACATTTGATTGCTTCGCACCACTTCCCCCCATAACTAGAAACTATCTGAACCTCCCATATTACAAATATACTTACCCAATCAACTAGATACCATAATAAAACTCAATAAAGCGCCCAACAGGCTTATAAAACCCTAATTGAACTCAGCCTGAACGAAATATAAGTGAGTCCAGCTTATAGGGTGTGTATTCCTTGGCTACTCGATTAGTTAATTCCCATTGTTCGGATATTTAGTTTGTAAATAAATCGTATAGTCGAGTTAAATTTTTTAGATTTATGTAAAAATACGACCAATAAAACTTGCTCGAAAGCTGTTTTAAGTTAGACTTTTTTGTTGCCCCTAACTTTATATATACCTAGGTTCTTATCACGCCCAACTTCGGTTCAAAATAATCTTATTAGGCCGAATGCTAGGCAGACTTTAGTGAGCACCCTATGCAGTTAAATTTTCTAGACCAACCCACACCTGTAATTCTTTCTTCTGGCTTCCCAGAAAGCATGGTGTTGCTCGACTGTGAGACCACTGGTGGTAAAGCTATTTATCACCGAATTATTGAGATTGGTTTGTTAGTGATTGAAAAGGGTGAAGTCATTGAGAAATGGCAAACATTTATTGATCCAAAAGTTCCGCTGCCAGCCTTTATACAAAAACTTACGGGCATCAGCCCAGGTATGGTTCATGGTGCACCAGAATTTTGTGATATTGCTAAAGAACTATTAAGTAAACTCAAAGGCCGTACCTTGGTCGCCCACAATGCAAGGTTTGACTATAGTTTCTTAAAAAATGAATTTGAACGGGCTGGGATTAGTTATAACGCCAAACCTCTTTGCTCGGTAAAGTTTAGTCGCAACCTCTATCCGCAATTTAAGCGCCACGGCCTGTCGCAAATTATTGAGCGCTTTGATCTGTCTATTGAGAACCGGCACAGAGCGCTTGATGATGCTGAGATGATCTATCAATTCTTTCAAAAGTCCTCTGGCTTATTTGCGGATGATGAAATTGCTGCCACCTGCAAAGTATTGCTGAAACGCCCCACGCTACCCACCTTACTCGACCCTAAAGAGGTAGAAAAATTACCAGCTAGTGCGGGAGTGTATTATTTTTATGATGAAAAAGGTGGGCTACTCTATGTGGGTAAAAGTGTGCATATACGTAATCGGGTTATGAGTCACTTTAGCTCAGACCACAAGAACCCAAAAGACCTGCAGATGAGCACCAAAATTGCTCATGTTGATTTTGAACGAACACCTAGCGATTTTGGTGCTCAAATTCGTGAGAGTAATCAGATCAAAGCGTTGACCCCACTCTACAACCGGCGGTTGCGCAGGGTGAAAAAATTATTCCAGTATCGCAGCACTGAGGATAATAATGGTTATCTGCGGCTTAGTATTGAAACTGTTGAAACTGCAGACACTGAGGTGGAAGAACAGTATGGTTTATTTCGCTCGCCGCGCCAGGCCTCCAAACAAATGGAAAAACTGGCAGATCAGTTTTTCCTGTGTCATAAGCTGTTGGGGTTAGAGGGGGATAGAACCACTCGACAGGCCTGTTTTCGGTCCCAACTTAAAAAGTGTTTTGGTGCCTGCCATGGGGCAGAATCTGCAGCTAGTTATAACGAGCGCATGGGTGCTGCCCTAAAAAATTATCAGATAAAATTATGGCCCCATGTGGGCCCTATTCTTTTGGAAGAGCGTGACCCCCAAAGTCCAGATCAAGTGGCTTTCCATATTGTGGATCGTTGGCGTTACATTGCTAAGCTGTCAATTTTTGAAGATATCTATGACTTAGGTTATCAACTGCTTGACCCAAATAGCCGCACTCCCACTTCAGTTAATGACGCGATCGATTATCCTGATGACGCCGATAATCGCTTCGACCTAGACATTTATTTTATTCTGGTGCGTTTTTTAGTTAACCAAAAAAAAATGAATATGAACTGCCTGAAAATTTGGCCCCTAGTTGATCAGTCCAGTGCAGACTAGCCCACAAACTTAATCCATCATTTTACATCTAGGCTTCATCTTAATGGGTGAAAGTGAGATAAGTTCGACAACTTTGAAGCCCAAATTGAATTAGAAAATACTAATCCTGTATAGGGTTCTGCGTAACTTCTAGGGCTGTTGTTTAATATTCTGGGCTATTTCATTACACCACTGCACTTGCCAAGTTAATCAAGAGCATGATTACAGTCATGGCCACACTGGCGTTATGCAGACGTTTAAACGCCCTTTCATTATTTTCATCACGGCTCCTATTGGTCATAGGAATTAACAGGTATGCAAGCGAAGCCAGGGCAAATGTGGCAACGCCGATGAATGCTTGGCCATTCATATTAGATATGACAGCCATTATGGCATTGAGCATGCCCACTGTAGCGAGAAAAATGAAAAACTTAGGGAATACCTTACGTAAAAATGGACCCGCACGATCAGGCCCTAAGCCTCCAAACACTGTGGGCGCAATGATGGTAGTCTGAAACAAAATAACCCCTACTGATAGGCCGCTAAAAAGTAATGGCAAATTGCTTAACATGGGTAATCCTTTTGTTATTAAAAACCTATAAAAATTATGCTGCTGCTGATGCCGTTGAGCCTAAGCCCTTGGAAACGTTCAACCTAGACCAGTTCAAAGGTACGATAGGCTTTTGCTTGCTTTATTAAGGCTGCGCGAACGTCTGTTTCGCTATAGCAAGGCTGGTGAAAAGGTATAAAAAACTGGCCTTCAGCAGATAAAATATAATAGCCATCGGTGCACAAGGCTAACATCTGTGCCTTAGGGTCAATAATATCAAACATCCCATTGAGCGCAGAGCAGACGACATTAGAATGATCTTCGTTCATATGCTCAATCATCGATTCTTCTCCGCTTTGCCAGTCGGGAACTGCAGCGGTCCAGTGTGTTGTATCTAACCAACCAATTGCACCAAAGCCACCGATCCATCTAGCCTTCAAAATCGTCAATCTATACAAGTGAAAACCATGGATGTGAGAATAACGTTCACTTTCAGGTAAAAATTTAAAGAACCGGCTTTGGTAATTTTTCACCTCGTCCTTAGCAACTCGGGTTAGATCACCCATTAAGCTGAGCCGGGCGCTAGCCTGTTTGTCTCCATCGTTATTAACTGAGGATATAGTTACACACGCTCTTGAGTCATTGAGAATGTTTTTTGTATGCTCTGCAATGTCACTGGCATATATAAATAGCTCTCGATTACTATTTGAGACGAAGGTTACAAAGCTTCCAAATGGGTAATCATCCGTGCTTTTTGACAGGGTTGATAAGATTGCTGTATTACTGGATCTGAATAGATTGACTGCATTTAGCTCGTACTGAATTTTAGATGTATTCATAATTAATGGTAATGAATCGACAATGAATATAGTTAACTGGTTATTGGATCACCATAGCTATGGATGTGGCTATAGTATTTTTAACGCCAAAAAGTTTATTTGTAACTTAGCTGTGATGGATCCGTTATCAGTTATAGAGTTACAAGTTTAGTTCAGGTTTTTTCCACATCAGATGAGACGTCTATTTTTTCCCATGTGTTATCGGAAGTAAACCTGAAACTTCCTTTAAATGTCATTTTTGGCCATCTAGAAGGTTCAATAATACTAAGAAATAACTTATCGTTATTAATGTATAAACTATAGACTTTGCCCACTATAGGAAGAAAGCGATAAGAAGCGTTGTACACTTGCTGTGTGTCTTCTGCAAGCTTTACAAGTTTAAAGTACTCTTCCTTTAGTTCGTCAAACTTTGTTTCAAAATAATGTGTAGCAGTAACGCCACGCTCTTTTTTGTGCTGTAGTACATCTGGAATAGTAAACGCTGGTGCACCGATATTAGTTGGATACGGCAGTGTAGCAGCGAAGTCTGTTACGTTGTCTGGCTTCTTCATTCATTCTCTCGTTTTAACAAATACACTAGGTATTGGATCTTATTATAAATCAAACCCCAACATTAGTGCTATCCTTGTCCAGCTTTCGGAGCAACTTCTACGGCGCTCTGTCTTTGATAAGGTTTAAAGAATATAAGTATTCTAGGTCTAAGTTTTGCCACATTTGTGGTAGTTTTGAATGTGGGGTAATGTCCATTTTAAATTTATGTCACTAATCGAAGTATGATTTAGTGAGGGCCATTAAATCTTAATCTTGTTTTCAGTATTTTTAGAAAAGGCGGTTTGTGTTGTTAGAAAAATTTACCCCCGCGACCCGCGGAGCGATACTTCTTGTTTCTGGAATCTCTATTTTTGGTTTTTCTGATAATCTAACTTTGCTTGTTTCTGATCAGGTGAGCGTGGGGCAATTCCACTTTAGTCGTTCACTGATTGCAATGTTTATGGTCTTCGGACTTGGACGAGTATTTGGACTTTCCGTCATACCCAAGTACTGGAAACCAATTCTTATAAGAACATTTTTTATGGTGACATCAATGCTTCTTTTTTTTGGTGTCATGCCAATGATGCCAATCGCAGAAGCAGGTGCAGGCCTCTTCACTTCACCAATTTTCGTTTTAATTTTTTCAACAATTTTTTTCAAAGAGCGTATTGGCTGGCGAAGGATAGCTGCGGTAATTATTGGAAGCTGTGGTGTCTTATTGGTTTTACAGCCAGGTGCCGATGGCTTCACCTTTTATCAAATAATGCCAATGATGGCCGGGGCATGCTATGCACTAGGCTCAATAATTACCTACCGTTATCTGCGTGACGAGAGCCCTTTAGCCATTCTTATGAGCTTTATAGTGAGTATAGGGTTATGTGGATTTTTAATTACCACATTGCTAACTCTTTTCCCTGTTGCAACTGATTTAGTCGAACAGGCTCCGTTCCTTTTTATGGGTTGGCAAAGTGTTGACGGCATGTTTTGGCTTTGGATGTTGATAATCGCTGCATTATCTTCATGTGCTTTATCTTTAATGACCCGCGCATACCAATTAACTCTAACGAGCTATGCCGCAGTTTTCGAATATGCTTATCTAATTTCGGTTGGGCTTTTCAGCTGGCTATTCTGGGGAATTGTACCGAATGGCATGAGTTCTATTGGAATTTTACTCATTATTTTCGCTGGGGTTATTATTGTGTTGGCGCCCCAACAGCCCAACGAAGAGAAGTTGTATACTGCCGTTTGAAAACGTCAAAGTGACGTTCCTTTAAAATATAATTGCCTATCAACGTGGTTTATTTTTAGTATCTTGGGTCGCCGCTAGTAGTAAAAATCTATTGTTGCGACAGAAATGTCAGATGTGAAATCACGGCCATAAGCAACAATCGCAAAGGTTCTTATGTTTTTAGCGTACAAGGTAGAATTCCGTACGCGTTTACGTTCGAATGTATTAAAAGGTAAGTCAACGACTTCCCAGTTAGGGTTTGCCTGAAATGAGGCTGAATAATAATCAGAATAAGATCGGGTATCATTAGTTCGAATAAAAATATGATAAGTTTCACCATTCCCGCGCACATTCAAGCGGACACCCTGGAGTTCTTTGCCGCCTTTTTCAGAATTTGCAAATGAGATTCCTGAACGTAATTGAATAAAACCACCATTATTCCTTGTGCTCACATTGCCAGTGAGTTTTGCAAACGATATCTCTCCATCTTGCTCTAGAGTAACCTGTCCATTGGACACGCCCCCCATTGTTCTGTCACTAACATACTGCCAATACTGCGCGCTATTGGGAGTAAACGGAAACCTAAGGTCTTCTTCAGCAGCAGAAGTGGTCGCTGTAAGACTTAACATCATTATAAATAGTGCTTTTTGCATATTAAAATTACACGGCAATTTAATCATAGTAATAATCCAACTTTCGTTTGATATGTTCTATTAGTATTCTTGCTGTAGTCGTTGCCCTAGGAGATTTTATAACGAGCGGCACATCGAGCATATGAAACACCCTTATTGGGTAGGCCGTCACAGCACCTTGTGGCAATTATCTTGCTACACCAATCTACTAATGACTTATTCGTCTCTGATCGTGATTATAACTAAGAAATGACCAACAGGAATCGTTTAAAACTTCTGAGATCCAAACAAGGTCTCCGAGATCTTGCAGAATAAAACTCTAGCTGAGCTCAACTTAATCCTTTTTTAAAGGTTTGGCTTTAGGATTACATTAGTTTTACAAAATTTGACTTATTTTTACAGACCAGTTGTAGGATATGTAAATGTAGATTGTTAACATACTGGTTAAAAATAAGGCAAGTCATCAAGTACAGTCTGACTGCAACTCGTCCCCTCATAGTTACCAAATTTTTGCTACACCATGCGCCTGAAAATTGAATCATGGAGTATTAAATCAGACCAAATAAGAAGGGTTTTAAATTGTAAAAATTATTGTACTGATGCACTTAGCAATGACTGCTTTTTTCCATCTCATCTAATGCTAGCTATGCCGAAAAAAGTCATAATCTTCGATTGGAATAGCATATTTTGGTGGTGACTTAGGCTATTCAAATGTTAAATCCACATCTGCGGAAATGCCATCAATTAGCTATTACCAAACACAGTATGTACAACATTAACAATATTTTCAGGAGACCTATATAATGACCACTAGAGCAATTTTCTTTGGATCTATCGGCACCCTTGTTGAAACATCAGAACTTCAACGGCGCGCATTTAACCAGGCCTTCTCTGAAGCTGGGTTAGACTGGAACTGGGGTGTCGAAGAATACCAACAGCTGCTGATAAAGTCAGGGGGCCGTGAGAGAATTCAAGACTTTGCATCCCAATGCGGTATGGATGTAGATGCGCAACAACTGCATCAGCGGAAAACTGAAATTTTTGATATGTTGATGACTAAAGAAGCATTATTGCTTCGCCCTGGAGTATCCAGAGTGATTAGCCATGCATTAGAAAACAATTTACTGCTGGCATTCGTAACAAGTACATCCCAAGCCAATGTTGCTGCAGTGTTTGTTGCACTTGGTGATCAAGTGAAGAGTAGTGATTTTAATTTTATTGGCAACGATTTAATGGTTTCTAAGTCTAAACCAAGCCCTGATATCTACCAAAAAGCATTGGCTGACCTAAACCTCCATGCACAAGAGTGCGTTGCCATAGAAGATACAGCAACCAGCATGAGTGCTGCATTAGCTGCGGGCATCAGATGTATTGGCTTCCCAGGTGCATTTGCAGTAGCCGATGACTTTAGTGGCGCCCTACATACCACAAACCATCTGTCTCCAGATCATTTGGAAGACCTACATGATTAACCAAAGTTTTCTCTTGCATTGCTGTTAGCTCATCGTACTTCCTGAGCCAGTAACTAAGGGGGTTAAAAAATCTTTATAGAGTTTTTATAGGCTAGATAACGTATGTACCTTGTTAACTTTTTATCATATGGAAGGCGTTATTCCCTAGCGCTATTAGCTGGGGTGCTTGTTGTATTCACGCTACAGTCTTGCACTGCCGCTGAAACCTTTAATAATTCAGACTCAAGTGTCATCCCAAAAACACTTGGTGATGTCATTGAATGGCGAATGACGAGAGACCCATCGCCAGAACCCATTGACATAAAAGTTTCTAATGAGTGGCAGAGTCTTGACGCTAAATCAACTCACTACGCAATTTGGATCGGTCATGCAACATACCTACTTAACACTGGTGATGTAACTGTACTGACGGACCCAATTTTTTCGGAGCGGGCATCACCTGTAGGTTGGGCTGGCCCTAAACGGCTAATTCCACCTGCAATGTCACTAGAGCAGTTGCCCAGTATTGATGTCGTAGTAATTAGTCATAATCATTACGATCACCTTGACTTGCCTAGCCTCAAAGTGTTGCAAAAAAATAACCCCAACTTGGTTTTTTTGGTGCCACAAGGAGACAAAACATTATTAGATTCACACGGCTTGAGTAATGTTTCTGAATTCAGGTGGTGGCAAAACATTCAAATTAATCATACTGAGTTTACCTTTACACCTGTGCAACACTGGTCAGGTAGGGGTATAACTGGACGCAACACCAGTTTGTGGGGAGGTTGGTTTCTGAAGAGCCCAAGTCTCTCAGTTTACCATGCGGGTGATACGGGCTACTCCAATGACTTTGTTGTCACCCAAAAGCGGTTGGGGACTCCAGACGTTGCCTTTATTCCCATTGGAGCCTATAAGCCTAGATGGTTTATGAAAAACCAACATGTTAATCCAGCAGAAGCTGTCCAAATTGCCTTGGATTTGCAAACAACGCGTTCATTTGGCATGCACTGGGGTACTTTTGTGTTGACTGATGAGCCGATCATTGAACCGCGCACAATGCTCGGCCAAGTCCTTAAGGAACGCAACTTGGCGCCTGACTTTTTTATAGCGCCAGCACCTGGTGCCATCCTAAGTATAGCTCGATAGGGTATGACAACTTAAGCCATATCTCACGCTCAGCTGCATCAAAAAAGTTGTTTCGATCTACAGTCTTTTCTCTTATACCGTGGCCAGTTTCACTTGGCCACTACAAATCATATGGTAGTGGCTACTCGGTTAAGCAAGAGGATTTTGCCTTTTGCTTCTGCGACTAGTTCGCCGTTTTGATTGATACAACTGGCAGAAATGATGGCGATACCACCTTTATGCTTAGGCTTGTCAATTTTTTCTTCTATGGTCCAAGTCGTGGTAAGGGTATCCATGGCTCGCACTGGTGCGATAAAACGGCAGTTGTGTTCAAGGTAGGCTACTACTGTGCCAGCGAAATAATTCCCCAAAGGGGCTGTCATTAAGGCTGCTGTTAGGGGGCCGTGAAGGATGCGAGTTCCGAATCGAGTGTTCTTGCTGAACTGCTCATTCACATGCAATGGGTTAAAGTCACCGAACAATCCAGCGCCCATCACAATATGTGTTTCTGTTACCGTGAGGCTGGCGCCGAAGCGTTCATTTAGTTCAACTTCATCGAAGGCTTTGCCTTGAATATTCATATTAATCCTCTGATTTTATGTGAGGTTTAAGGTAATGTTTAAGAATCTAACTCACGTAGTTTACGGCGAATTACTTTGCCTGTCGTGGTCATAGGTAACTCCTCGATAAATGCCACTTGTCGCGGGTATTCATGGGCGGCCAAGCGCGACTTTACATGGTTTTGCAGTTCTCTAGCCAATAATCCTGTGCCTTGATAGCCATCATTGAGTACCACAAAGGCCTTGACTATTTCGGTGCGTTTTTCGTTGGGTACGCCAACCACGCCGACCATCTTCACCGCTGGATGTTTGATCAGGCAATTCTCAATTTCACCGGGACCGATGCGGTAGCCGCTGCTGGTAATTAGATCGTCGTCGCGACCCACGAAGAGGATAGAGCCCTGCGGCTGCTGGATGCCCGTATCGCCTGTTAGCAACCAGTCGCCAATGAACTTCTTGCCGGTGGCCTCGGGATCATTCCAATAACCAATAAACATCACCGGGTCTGGCCATTTAACCGCAATATTGCCTAATGTGCCTATGGGCAAGCGCTTGCCCTTCCCGTCGACAATGGCGACCTGATGCCCTGGAACTGGGCGGCCCATGATTCCAGGTTCTTGGGGCATGATCGAGGTGCAGTTTGAGACGATCATATTGCACTCAGTTTGGCCATAAAATTCGTTGATGCGCACGCCAAAGCATTGCTCACCCCACTGCAGCAATGCACTGCCTAAAGATTCGCCACCGCTGGCGATGGAGCGTAATCGGGTGTTCCAGCGTTGTTCGGGATGGTTTACTGTGCGCATCATCTTAAGGGCGGTGGGGGGTAGAAAGACGTTGCGAATGTGGTAATCGGCAATTAGTTTGAAGGCGGCCTCTGGCTCAAATTTAATGAATCGGTGTGAGACTACCGTGATGCCGTGGTGCCACGCAGGCATTAGTACGTCGTAGAGTCCTCCGATCCAAGCCCAGTCCGCTGGGGTCCAGAAGCGATCTCCCGCTTGGGGCAGGAAATCATGCGACATCTCCACTCCTGGTAGGTGTCCTAGCAAGATGCGATGACCGTGCAGGGCGCCTTTAGGCTGGCCAGTGGTGCCAGATGTATAGATAATCAGCGCTGGGTCGTCTAGAAGGGTTTCCACGGGGCAGAACTGGTCACTCTGTTGTTGCCGTTCGGCGTGAAAATCCACACAGTCTTGGTAAGGTCCTTCAATGTTGAAGATGTGACGCAGTTCGGGCAGCTGCTGACGAATTCGGGCCAGTTTGGCTGCGCCTTCACGATTGGTGATGATTGCACGGGCGCCGCTGTTGCCAATCCGGTATACTAGGGCTTCCTCTTCGAAGAGGCAAGAGAGCGGCACCGCAATGGCTCCCAGCTTGTAAGTGGCCACATGACCATAGCCGGTTTCAGGAGCTTGAGGCAGCAGTACACCGATACAATCTCCTTTGCCTAAGCCCCTTGCTTGCAGTAAATTTGCAGTCTGGTTCGACAAGCGCCGAAGGTCGGCGAAACTATACTCTTGTGTCTCCCTGTCTTGGCCTAGGTGAATAAGAGCCAAACGCTCTGGATCCTGCTCGGCCCACTTGTCACACACATCCACGCCTATATTGTACTTCTCGGGCAGTTGCCATACGAAGGAGCGTTCTAGGTCGGTATAGTTTGTAGCTTGGTTTAGCATTTTAAACCTCTGTTGGAGTATTTCATCGGCGAACATTAAAACCAGTTTAGCTGTTGCCTTGCTCAAGGAAATTTATCAATATAATCGAATTAATATACACATTTTATTACAGAGCTATGGCGCTGTAGTTAATCACTTAAATCACGGAAGTCTACGATAAAGCCATTTAGTTTTTTAACTAGCTTACTGCGCTGCTGGTTTGTTAATGTTTGGTTTAAATCAAATAATAACTGCATTATTAGGCGTTTGTTTTTCTCAATAACGCGACGATAGCTAGCTGACCTAAGTTGGTCGGGGTTGGCGAACAATACCATTAGATTTTTTTCCAGTAGCTGTTCATCGTGGCGCTCAGCTATTGCTGCTTGCATTCTAGTGCGCCATTGAATAGCCTGAACTAATGAAAACTCTTTGGTCGGTACCATGCTCCCCGCCCATTGTGCGATTAAGTCGTTTTGCTCCTCATTTAACTTGCCAATGACGTCAACTATTTTTTTACTAACATAGGATTCACGCTTTTCTAAAGTTCGTGCGCTAGTGCCACTTTCAATATCCTTGGCATCCTCTTCTTCTTTTTCAATTAACATCTCAAAGAAGTCGTTAATTTGTTGATCATTCAGATTTGATATAATGTCTGCAGCAGCAGGTAGGGTTTTAATAACGATTCGTTGCCAGCTGTCTCTGAGGCTATTATAGGACTCTTCCAATTGTTCAACTGTCATGCCGCTCTCTAGCCCTATAGAGAGTTTTTCTAGCTGGTCGGCGTATTGGGGCAATTCATCACTACGATGCCAATCAAGTAGTTGGGAAATCTCGTCTTTAACCAGCAAGCGTTGGTCTCGATTAAATTTAACATAATCTTTTAGCTCCCAGTACAAGCCCCAATCTAGAAAATTATAAGCAAGTTTAATGGTGCACCCGCTAGCAGACACGCTAATAACAAGCACTGCCAATAGAGCACGCAAAGCCTTGTAATTCAGCTTTAGTATTCCCATTGATCAAATTACCTCTTAGTTGTTATTAACTTAACTTAACTCACATAGGCGTTGAGGAGTTTGCTAATGCCCGAATGACCAAACTATTTATGACAATATTTACCGTCTACTGCTTTGACATTTTTTATCTGCGTATCGAGGCTAATTATGAGTCTCAATAACAACGCTTGAGACTCATGAGTGCTGGGGATAGGGGAGTCGGAAGTATTATTTATAGCGCTATATATTTGATTATCATTAGTCATATTTATTTACGTGTACCCAAGCGTTTGCCAAAAATCCAATCTGTCTAAGTGAGCTAACCAACAGCGCGTTACTCGGTGGCACACGCCAAACGTGAACGACTTTGGGTTAGAAATGATCGCGTAGATATTTTTTGTTCCATTTTTTTTTGAAAACTTCTCTGCCACCTTCACAGGCTTTAGATTGTGCTTGCAGATAAAAATATTCTTGGTCACAGGTTAGCACTGTTGTTGTCTTAGTGGTGATTTGCCAGTTGCCACGGCCGTGCTCCCAGTTCGATTCGTATTCAGCCCTAGCACTCAATGGGTTGTCGTCAGTTATCGAAAAACGTTGCAAGAATGTTGACCCCATTTCCATTTGAGATTGATCAAATCGGCTTTTGCCATTGTCTGCAAAAATTTCTAATGTGGTGACGGCTTTAGATTTATCTCTGATTTGACTTCTTGTTTGTCTCACTTCGCGCAAAGTTGTAGTGGCAAGTGGTTCGCCCATTTTTGTCTCACCAAACTCCGTGAGTTGTGCATTTTTGGCGCTAGATTTTCTAGTGGGTATATTGACCAAGCTCGATTTTGACCTGATGCCAAGTTTAGTTTTAGTCGGCGATGGCCAGGCCATTGGCCAGTAGCTAGTCGATATTGCTAATCGCAGTTGGTGACCCACTGGCACAATATAACCAACGTGATTAAGCGATACCTCGACTAAATATTCCTGCCCCGGGATTAATGACTCAGGCACCGATTTACCGTTTCTTTGGCTCAGATTTAAGATACCGCGGGTAATGAGGGTGCTCGAACCATCAGGCCAAACGTCGCAAAGCCTTAGCGCAATTAGTGCCTGAGGTTGATCGCTTGTAATGGTTAATTTTGCAATAGCATTGCCAAGTATTTCAATATTTGAATCGAGAATTTGTGTATCAAATGCCAATGAGCCAGCATCTTCCGATTGTTGGTCTGCTGGCAGTTCATCGGCTGGACCGAAGGAGAACCAAGGCATATATTCCCCTGAGGAAAAACCGACCGTCTGTGGCGACTGCACTTCAAAACGACATGCCTCGGAGGGTGTAGTTGAGAGCCCATTGTCTGACAAATGATATTGCTTATTCTCGATTTGCTGCGACGGCCAATAATCCTCGCCCACCCAACGACCAGGTCTCTTATCGTAATAGGTCTGAGGACGAACACTCTCCTGTAAATACACCTGATAGGTTGCCTCATCCATGATGCCCGTATCAATGTTTTTCAACCATTGATCAAACCAACGAGAAGCATCAGGAAGAAAGTTGAGTGTTGGCCCGGGTATCCCAAGATGGGGATAGCGGTGCGACCACGCACCCTGTAAACCACGAACTGGAACCGACAAATTTTCGAGTAATCGTGACACTGTGTTGGGCCAACAGTCTGCATGGCCACTGACGGCATAAACTGGAATTTTTATCGCATCGTAATTAGTTCTGACCGTATTGGTGAGCCAGTAGTCATCTTCGTGCTGGTGGCTTAACCAATGTTCTAGATAGTGAGGTGCATTTTCTAGGCGTTCAAACCATAGGTCTCGCCAACCCTTGCCCGCCAGTTCAGGGTCGGGTGGACGGGTATTGTATCCAAACATCATGGCTGCCCAACCGATGGTTTGGCCGACCATGCAACCCATGTAATACCCTGCATCATCATAGTACCGAGATTCAGTTGCTCCCAGTACAATCACCGTTTTTAGCGCTTCTGGCGCGCGCTGTGCTAATAGCAAACCAATGATGCCACCCCAAGAAATTCCAATAGTGCCTATCTTGCCATTGCACCAACTTTGTTCCACTAGCCATTCAATCACAGCCACACCATCGTCAATTTCTTGATCTGTATACTCATCGTAAAGAACACCATCAGAACTGCCAGAACCACGCATATCAACACGAATGCAGGCGTATCCTTGAGTAGCAAAATAGGCAACGGTGGCTGAATCTCTTAATGCACTGTAATCATCTTTGCGATAGGGTATATATTCAAGAATTGCTGGGACTGATCCACAACCCTCAGGTAACCAGACCCGTGCACCCAAGCGTTTGCCATCAGGCATTGGTATCCATAAGTGTGGCGTGCAAATGACCTTCATATTTATTCCATAGGATAGTGGCAAGTTATCGGCTGCAGCCAATTGTGGACGTTTTGAATTAGCCATGGCAATGGCTTCTTTAGTTCTAAGGCCATGAACATAGAGGTGGTGGCTCCTTCCAAAGCTAAATAAACTGCTGGACCAACACAATGCCGCCGACCAGTGCGAGGGAATACAATAAAATTTTCCATATTGAAAAATTCCGCGCTGACCAGTCAATACGATCATCTCGCTCTGTCTGCTTCTTAGAGGCTTTAAACTGACCGAGATAGAAAAAAACAGCTAATGACAAAACTGCCATGGAGCCAAAGACTAATGTATTGGCATCCATTAGCGACTTCTCAGTTTAGCCAGTAGCCTGAGCATTTCAAGATAGAGCCATATCAGCGTCACCATCAGAGAAAAAGCACCGAACCATTCCATATATTTGGGTGCGCCCATCTCTGAACCCTGTTCAATGAAATCGAAATCCAACACTAGATTAAGTGCGGCAATGGCGACGACAAACAGACTAAAGCCAATACCAAATAAACCGTTTGAGTGAATAAATCCTATGCCGCCAGAACCGAACATATTCATCACCATGCTAACCAAATAAAGCATGCCAATCCCCATGGTGGCTGAAGTCACCATCAAGCGAAAATTTTCTGTGGGCTTAACGATGCCCGTTTTGTACAGGAACAACAATGATGCAAGAGTACCCAACGTCAAACCTACCGCCTGGATCACAATACCTGGATATTGCATCTCAAAGATGCCCGAGATAGCACCCAAAAATAGGCCCTGAGATAAAGCATATAGCGGCGCTGTGATACCAGACCACTGCTTTTTGAATATAGTCACCAGAGCAAATACAAAGCCCATGATCGCACCACCAATCGCGAGCGGCATCACCGCTGCTGCGTTACCACTTTCAAAGAACAGGTTCCAGGTCCAAGACGCTGACAACACCACCAATGCCAGTAAGATACCGGTCTTGTTCACCGTCCCCTGCAGAGTCATGGTCTGTGACGACGTTGATTGAATGCCACCTGTCTGTGATGATGACTGGGCATTTTTGCTGAACGTATCTGCCCTCAACGCCGGGTTGCCTGAACGACCGAACATCTGTAGCGCTCTATGATTTGACATATATTTAATCCCTAGGTCTAAAAATAAAAATTCCTCCCCAAACGCTCCAATGTGCTAGACGTCAGGATCGGTTAAAGCTTATAACAATGATAGCCGAATACACTCCCCAACCCAATATTGTTGGGCAAAAAAAATTTTCCTCAAAGCGCGCGCCTAACTGCACTATCGACCGGTGTGGTTCGGCTAATCTTAAGCTGGCCCTTTGAAAGCTACTAATCGAATTTCCGTAGGCACAAACGGTGTATTAACCTCAAGCGATACAGTTTTTGTTGGCCTGCCATAACCTTGATTAAGTATCGTGGTAGCAGCAGCAATTCTAGCCGAGTCACTCTGGCTTGATTGCATGACATCTACAAGTGTATCCAGTGCGTCATATGCCAATGTGCAGACCAAGACTCGCTTGTTGGCCATTATCGGTTAAACTTAGTTTATGAAACGATTTCGGCTGACAGATACCAGTGACTATACGGACAGTGAGTATCAAGACTATATTCTGCAGGGGGTATCACGGACCTTCGCGTTAACTATTCCGCAGTTGTCAAAGGATCTTGTGCAGGTGGTGGGCAATGCCTATTTATGGTGTCGTATGGCCGATACCATTGAAGATGATCCGCAGGTTTCCTTAGCTCTGAAAGGACAGTTTAGTCACCAACTAACAGGCTTGTTAGAGAGCCAAGAGTCGACGGCTGCTTGGGCGGCCGAATTACAGCGCCAGCTGCACCGCGATACTGCGCCAGCTGAGCTCGATTTGATTGCCAACAGTCAGCGTATCCTGAACTTATTTCGCAGCTTTAGCCCGACCCAGCAAAGCATTATCCAGCAATGTGTAACCACTATGGTGCAAGGCATGATGCACTATCAAGCCCACCAACCCCGCTCGGGGTTACCTAATATACCAGCACTCAACGACTATTGTTATCATGTGGCTGGTATTGTCGGTGAAATGCTGACGCTGCTCTACTGTGATTACTCAAGCAAACTAAGGCACAGTCAAGCCCAGCTTATGCCCTTGGCCGTGTCCTTTGGCCAAGGTTTGCAAATGACCAATATTCTCAAGGATATTTGGCAAGACCAAGATCGTGAGATTTGCTGGTTACCGCAAGATGTTTTTAGCAAGTACAACATTGAATTGCAGGTTTTATCTAAGCAACGCACTAATCCTGATTTTCACCGGGGGGTGAGGGAGCTGGTGGCTATTGCCCATGGGCACCTGCAGGACGCCTTAAGCTACACGTTAATGATCCCAAAGGCGGAGCAGGGCTACCGTAACTTTTGTCTGTGGGCCATTGGTATGGCCTTATTAACCTTAAAGAACATCAATAAGCAGCCAGATTTTCAACAAAGTTCACAGATTAAAATATCCCACAATAAGGTTAAAATCATCTTTGTCGTGACCCGCTTCATTGGTCGCAGTAATGGCTTGGTTAAGTTGTTTTTTAAACGCGTAGCCCGCGGTTTGCCTTAATAGCAGTTCTCTTAAAACAGGGTAATATGGCTACTTTTGGTGTTTCATTGATGACGCGCCTAAGGTCAACCTAAATGTCAGCCTTGTGCAGCACTATGGCCATACTCATGCTCTATAGGCACTGTTACCCTAGGCTCCTGAGACAGCTAAGGACTTGCACTAAACCAACACCAGCAGATGCATTAAGGTTGGTCTAGGGTGCCATAGAGGGCACTGATACGCACCCATTTTTCTAGACACCCGCTTGGTTCCTAAAATAGTTATTTTCAAACTCCATGGGTGACAAGTCACCGTTATTTCCATGGCGTCGTGTTGGATTGTAAAACAGCTCAATATAATTGAACATACCTATGATGGTCCTTTCCAAAAGTTTGGTTAATTGGCCCTGTAGCCGACTAATAAGCATTTATATAATAGTGGTAATAGTAAAGTTATAGAGCGCATGTAACAGTCATAGGAAGGTCATACATCACAATTAAGGAGTTAGTCATAAGAAGCGGCAATTTCAGCTAGTATCGAGTTCAACATGGTTGCTTTTTCATTACCAATTCTTTGGTGAATATCATCATCCTCGATTCTAATCATCAGGTAATTATTAACCAATACTATTTATCCAATTATTGGTACACATCATACTTCAATGCACTTTAAATGGTTTTTTTGCGTCCCCACACCAAATTAGGTGTAGTCCTGCGACAACATCAAATCGCCATCGTAACTATCGCTAATGACCAGTTGCACATTCACTAAATCATTTTGTGTTGCTCGTAACTTAGCCGCTTCTGGGTCTAGCCCATATTTGATCCATCGCTGTTGCAAGCGGTCGCGAAGGGCTTCAATAGGTGGGCAAACCAATACGGTAGCGTCAAACACTTCGCGTAAAGAAGCCCATGGCTCGGTTTTCAGTAATAGGTAGTTACCCTCGACCACAATCACTTGAGTGTCTGGGTGGATGGCAATTGAGTTGGCTATAGCCAAGTCCATATGCCTGTTAAAGTTGGGGTGAAAGGTTTCCACGTTGGTGGTTGAAAGGCTTTTTACCATTTCGCAAAACCCGTGCGCATTGAATGTTTCTGGCGCGCCTTTGCGGTCCAGCAGGCCTCTTGCAATCAACAGTGGGTTATCTAAGTGATAACCGTCCATCGGCAACATTGAAGCCATTGGTACGGTTGCATTGGCATCATTATTGAGGTGTTCAACCACCAACTCTGCAAGTGTTGATTTGCCGGAGGCCGGTGGTCCAGCCACTCCTACAATAGTTCGATGCCCCTTACGTGTCTTGCTCTTTACAAGTTCACAGACCTGAATTATGTCTTGTTCTATAGAGGTTGTGCTCATTGGGTCGTTTTACCTTATGTCCATTAAGTGAATAAAGTGCCCAACCATACCCTTAAATGGTATGGGTTTTGGCAAGTGTTAGTTAAGCAAGGCCAGCAATAGGAAAAGTGTCAAGGCCCCAAAAGCTACTCTCAATATAGTAAATTCTCTGGGCCCAATTAATTCATACTGTAAGGCGCCACGGTTAAGTAATGAATTAGCAGCAAAGGCTAGCAGGGTTACTAGCGTGGTTAATATAAATGGTATGATTTTAGCCCCTATAATTAGGGGCTATCGTCTGTATGTTGAAATGCATTTAAATATCGTCAATTTTTTCATTGTACTTGGCCCTTAAAAATTCACGAATACGCTCTATTGGGCTGTATATATGCTACAAAATGGGATTAGGGCGAGTTATGCCCTGATGCTATTAATGTTCACTGTGTTTAGTGGGGGGGCGTCCCAGAATGCTAAGCATAGGCAAGCATGCTGCTCCAATTGATTGAGCCAATGAACCAAGTTCCCCAAGTTTCACATCACACGTGATGATGCCTTCAGTGTGAAAGTCTTGCACATGATGTAAAGTCCTATTAATGATCCTATGCAAAACAGATTTAGGCAATCCACCATCCAGAACAATGGCCTCAATATCGATGAGTGACCAAACCCCAATTAAGAACTGTGCTAAAGCGCTTGAACAGTCCTCAACCCATTCATCAAGGCAGAGGATGGTCTCTTTGCATGTGATCTCATCCAGTGTAGTAAGGTCTAACTTTAACCCCTTGCGATCAGCATGTTCTATGAGTGAATATAATGATGCCCGGCTGAGCAATGGTTCAAATGAGTGACCTGATTTTTGCGCAGTTGATAGGTGAGATTGTGAGACTGGAAAAGGCGCTACCGCTGCGGAGTTTCCGTGCGGACCTGTGCGAAGGGTGCCGTCAATAACCAACCCTCCACCAATCAAAGTACCAATGTTGACGTACAGAAAATCTTTATGAATTGCGCCTGTGCCAAAAGTTAACTCCCCAAGAGCAGCAGATGAGCCGTCGTTTTCAACGATTAAGCTATCTACACCGGATAATTTGAATAGGCTAGTGACCAAATTTGAGCTCCAAGACTGATCAATGACGTTGTTTGGTGGCAGAATCGATTGCCAACCTTCCCAAAAATAGGGGGTTGATATACCCACACCAACGATATGCCTTCCATTTAATTCTTTTGATGCAAGGAAGTCATCCAATTCCTTTTGACTCAAGGATTTTAGCTTCTCTTGCTGAAGGAATCCAACTGGTATAGTGACGCTTTTCAAAATATTCCCAGTGAGTTCAACGGCTACAAACTCAAAGCGACTGCGCCCAACATGAATCCCAACAAATATGTTTTTGTCTGAAATGCTATAAATAGTGGCCGGCTGGCCGCGTAGGCCTTTGCGCTTTTCGTCATCTTCCTTAAGGTAGCCCAACTGGCAGAGCTTGCGCACAATTTGTGTGACCGCTGGGTGAGTCAAATTTACTTTTAGAGAGACATCAGCTTTCGATGCTCTTTTGTTAAGCCTAAATTCATTAAAGACCCTTTTTTGGTTCTCGTCTAGGCGCATCAGTGAAGTTCCTTTTAGCGATGTGAATGGCTCGAAACCAAGTGCCTAAGGCATTCGATCGTAAATTTAGTTTTATTGGTCGGCCATTTTAAACGTTCTTTAAGTCAATATAAAACAATTTAAGTCAATTTAAATGAGCTGAATAAGCTAAACCTTACTGGCGAGAATAGTCTTATTTATTTATTAAAGCAACTAACATTAATAATTGACAAGTGTAAAAGCTTGAGTATATGATGAGACATCGGCTTGGTCGCCGACGAAGTAAATTATAAAAATATCTATCAAAAATTTATAAATCTAAATCCTCCGGAGGATATGATGAAATTAAAAAATACCATACTTGCTGCGACAGCTCTGTCAGCGGTTAGTGCGCTGGGAGTGCAGGCAGATGTAATCACTGTGGCTACAGTAAACAACGGTGACATGATCCGTATGCAAGGTTTAACAGATGACTTCACTGCTAAAACTGGACACACTGTGGAGTGGGTCACACTTGAAGAAAACGTTTTAAGGCAGCGTGTTACTACGGACATTACCACTAAAGGTGGATCCTTTGACGTGATGACCATCGGTATGTATGAAACCCCAATTTGGGGAGCAAACGGTTGGTTAGTTCCGCTAGATGACCTTTCAGCTGAATATGATGTGGGTGATCTTTTGCCAGCAATGGCAGGTGGTTTGTCTCATGAAGGTACCCTTTATGCTGCACCATTCTATGGTGAAAGTTCAATGGTTATGTACCGCACAGACCTAATGGAAGCTGCAGGCATGGAAATGCCAGCTGCGCCTAGCTGGTCATTTATAGCTAAAGCTGCGCGTGCAATGACAGACCGTGATAACGAAGTTTATGGTGTGTGTATTCGTGGTAAAGCAGGTTGGGGTGAAGGTGGTGCATTTATTACTGCAATGTCCAACTCGTTTGGTGCCCGTTGGTTTGATGAAGATTGGAATGCACAGTTCGATTCACGCGAATGGTCAGACACGCTTAACTTTTACGTTAACATGATGAATGATGCAGGCCCTCCAGGCTACTCAACCAATGGCTTTAACGAAAACCTTTCGCTCTTTCAACAGGGTAAATGTGGCATGTGGATTGACGCCACTGTGGCAGCGTCTTTCGTAACAAATCCTAAAGACTCTACTGTTGCAGACAAGGTTGATTTCGCTCTAGCACCAGATAATGGTTTAGGTGTGCGGTCTAACTGGCTTTGGGCATGGGCTCTAGCAATTCCTGCTGGCACTCAGCAAGAAGCTGCTGCGAAAGAGTTTCTTGAGTGGGCAACTAACAAATCTTACATTGAGCTAGTAGCAGCTAAAGAAGGTTGGGCTAACGTTCCTCCAGGAGCACGTACCTCACTTTACAAGAATCCAAACTACATGGCAGTTCCTTTTGCGCAGATGACATTGGATTCAATCCTGTCGGCTGATCCAACAAACTCAACCGTCGATCCTAGCCCATACGTGGGTATCCAGTTCGCGGCTATTCCAGAGTTTGCTGGTATCGCAACAGAAGTTAGCCAAGAATTCTCTGCAGCCTATGCTGGTCAGCAAACTGTGGCAGAAGCACTAGCGAAGGCGCAAGCCATCACTAACGAAGCTATGGAAGCAGCTGGCTACCGCTAAGCTGTTCGCTTTAAACCAGAGGGCATAAGTTACGGCCCTCTGGTACTATTACCTAACACAACCCACCTTAGTAGACTCTTAATTTCGTGTGATTTGGCACTGTCCTGTCACCGGAGGAAATACATATGTCCACCAATGCATCCCGATCCGCCGCGCGAGTAATGATGGCGCCAGCTGTGATCCTACTTTTAGGCTGGATGTTGGTGCCGTTAACCATGACCTTTTGGTTCTCTTTTAGAAAATTCTTACCCATGCGTGGTGGTGATCTTGGCTTTGCTGGCTTTGACAACTACGTGCGGTTTTTGACATCAAGTAGTTTTTGGCCTGCTGTTCAGACGACGCTTATCATCGTTATCAGTGTATTAGTGATTACGGTTGTGCTTGGCGTCCTTTTAGCCATGCTTTTGGATCAACCCATGTGGGGACAAGGCATTGTGCGTATTTTGGTGATTGCGCCATTTTTTGTCATGCCTACAGTGTCTGCATTACTTTGGAAAAATATGTTCATGGACCCAGTCAACGGTCTATTTGCCCACCTTTTTAAGGCTTTTGGCGCTGAACCGGTAATATGGCTCACTGACGCCGCATTACCCTCCATTATTATGATTGTTTCTTGGCAGTGGCTACCGTTTGCAACTTTAATTTTATTAACGGCTAGACAATCTTTAGACAGTGAACAGATGGAAGCTGCAGAAATGGATGGCGCACCACTTTTAAAGCGTTTTTGGTTTATCGTATTACCTCACTTAGGGCGCGCCATTACAGTGGTTATTTTAATTCAAACCATCTTCATCCTCTCAACTTTCGCTGAGATTTTTGTCACTACGTCAGGCGCTTTCGATACCAGAACACTGACTTATTTAATTTTCCAGCGCATTACTGATTCACAAAATATTGGCCTTGGTTCGGCTGGTGGCGTTTACGCTATCATTTTAGCCAATATTGTAGCGCTGTTTTTAATGCGCATCGTTGGCAAAAACCTAGATGCTTAAGGAAGGCTCAAATGGCACGTTCTAATTCAATGCAGCTGAAGATGCTGACCACCGTTGCTGCATGGTCTATCGGTCTAATGATTTTTTTTCCCATTTTATGGACTATTTTAACGAGTTTCAAAACTGAGGCGCAGGCCATTGCCAGCCCACCTCTTTTTCTTAACTTTGATTGGACCCTAGAAAATTATCAGGTGGTACAAGAACGCTCAAACTATATGCGTTTTTTATGGAACTCAGTTTTCATCGCCGGTGGCTCAACACTTTTGGGTGTGCTAATTGCTGTGCCTGCTGCTTGGTCGATGGCATTTGTGCCATCTAAGCGAACTAAAGATATTTTGCTTTGGATGCTTTCCACTAAGATGTTGCCAGCGGTGGGAGTCCTTTACCCTCTTTACCTGATTTTTATTGAACTGGGCGTACTTGATACTCGCTTGGGTTTGATTGTGGTTTTGATGTTGATTAATCTGCCCATTATTGTGTGGATGCTGTACACCTATTTTAAGGAAATTCCTGGAGAAATACTTGAGGCGGCTCGTATGGATGGGGCGACACTTAAATCAGAAATTTTCTACGTGCTGATGCCCATGGCAGTTCCTGGCATAGCGTCGACGATCCTACTCAATGTCATTTTAGCTTGGAATGAGGCTTTTTGGACACTCAATCTGACTGCTGCAAAGGCTGCACCTCTCACAGCTTTTATCGCCAGTTACTCAAGCCCTGAGGGGTTGTTCTACGCCAAACTAAGCGCTGCCTCAACCATGGCTATCGCTCCAATTCTGATCCTAGGCTGGTTTAGTCAAAAACAACTCGTACGTGGCCTAACTTTCGGCGCCGTAAAATAATAAGGACCTTACTCATGGGACGCATTGTACTTGATCAAGTTAATAAGAGCTTTGACGGTGTGGAAGTTATACCACCCTTGGACTTGACCATAGAAGATGGAGAATTCACCGTATTTGTGGGACCGTCAGGCTGTGGAAAATCGACACTCTTACGCCTTATTGCAGGCCTTGAAGATTTAACAGGAGGCCAAATTCATATCGATGGTAAAGACTCTACACAATTGGCACCGGCCAAGCGTAAATTGGCTATGGTTTTTCAGTCATATGCTCTTTACCCGCATATGACTGTGCGCAACAACATCGCTTTCCCACTTAAAATGGCTAAGCTTGGCCGAGACAAGATTAATAGCAAGGTGATGGCAGCAGCAGAAGTGCTTAACCTAACTGATTATCTTGAGCGCCGACCAGGGCTTTTATCAGGGGGACAACGACAGCGTGTGGCGATTGGTCGAGCCATCGTGCGCGAACCCAAAGCCTTCTTGTTTGACGAACCACTTTCAAACTTGGACGCTGCCTTGCGGGTTGAAATGCGACTTGAAATTGGTGAATTGCACAAACGACTGGCCACAACCATGGTTTATGTAACTCACGATCAGGTTGAGGCCATGACTATGGCTGACCGAATTGTGGTGTTAAAAGCGGGTAATATCGAGCAGGTAGGTAGCCCACTTGAGTTATACAGTAAGCCTAAAAACGTTTTTGTAGCGGGTTTCATTGGCTCGCCTTCTATGAACTTACTTAAAGGACCTGAAGCCGTCAAATTGGGTGCGAAGACCATTGGCATCCGGCCCGAACACCTTTCGATTTCAGACCAAGAAGGGGTATGGTCTGGCATTATTGGTGTATCAGAGCACCTAGGCTCTGATACCTTTTTTCATGTGAAATGTGACGCTTTTCCAGAACCGATTACGGTCAGAGCAAGTGGTGAGGTTAGCCTGCATTATGGAGAAAAAGTGTTTCTTACTCCAAATCATGCACATCTTCATCTGTTTTCAGACGATGGATTGAGGCTTGCATGAAGCGACTTGTTGGTAAGTGTGCCCTCATCACGGGCGCAGCTCGAGGCATTGGACTCGCCTTTGCTGAGGCCTACATAAAAGAAGGTGCTCGGGTAGCAATTGCAGACATTGATATTGAACGCGCGCGCAGATCAGTCAGTGACTTAGGCCCTGCAGCTATTGCTGTGGAGATGGATGTGACCCAACAAAAGAGTATTGATCGTGCTATTAGCCAAGTTGTGGATGCATTTGGACAAATAGATATTTTAATCAACAATGCAGCCATTTTTACAGCTGGCCCCATCGTTGATATAGATCGTGTAGATTATCAGCGTGCGTTCGACATTAATTTTTCAGGCACTCTGTTTACCCTGCAAGCTGTGGCACGACACATGATTGATCAAGGTATTAAGGGCAGCATTATCAATATGGCCAGTCAAGCAGGGCGCCGTGGTGAACCGCTTGTGGCTGTTTATTGCGCAACCAAGGCAGCTGTGATCAGCCTCACGCAATCAGCTGGGCTCAACTTAATTCAACACGGCATTAACGTCAATGCTATCTCTCCTGGAGTTGTTGACGGCGAACATTGGGATGGGGTTGATGCGTTCTTTGCTAAACACGAAGGCAAAGTTCTGGGCCAGAAAAAGCAAGAGGTGGGAGAAGCGGTGCCTTATGGAAGAATGGGGCAGGCCCAAGATTTAACGGGTATGGCTATTTTTTTAGCAAGTGATGAAGCTGAATACATTGTGGCACAAACCTATAATGTTGATGGAGGTCAATGGACAAGCTAATGATATTATCAAATCAAAGTCTGAACAGCCTACCAGATATCATTTCTAAACCCACCTATGACCGCCGGGCACTGACACCTGGCATTGTGCATATTGGACTGGGTAATTTTCATCGTGCGCATCAATCTTGGTATCTTCACCGCTTGCTTGAAATGGGTCTTAATCATGACTGGGCCATCATTGGTGCAGGGGTTCGTCCCTTTGACACTGAGCAACGAGAAAAATTATTATCTCAAGATTGTTTGAGTACTTTAATTGAACTGGACCCGTTGGGAAAATCTGCCGAAGTGGTCGGATCAATGATTGACTACGTGGCCATCGAGGATGGCAATGGCCCTTTGATTGCGCAAATGGCAGATCCTGTAATACGAATTGTCGCCCTTACTGTGACAGAGGGAGGCTATTACATTGATCCTGTGACTAAGGCTTTGAATAGTGCACATCCAGACATTGAGTATGATGCGGCTAACCCCAGTACACCGCGCACTGCCTTTGGCTCAATTATCGCAGCGCTAAAAATACGCTGTGAACGCAACATTGGACCTTTTACCTTACAAAGTTGCGACAACCTTCAAGGTAATGGTGACATCCTACGGCAAACTATTATTTCACTTGCCAGAATGTCAGATGTGAAATTGGCTCAATGGATTGAGGAGCAATGTACTTTTCCAAACTCAATGGTCGACTGCATTGTGCCAGCAACTGGAGCTAGAGAGTTGGAGTTAGCTAAGCAAATTGGAGTTGACGATCAAGTGCCGGTGACCCATGAAAATTTTCGTCAATGGGTACTTGAAGATGCTTTTTGTGCAGGTCACCCAAATGGGAGAAAGTGGGTGCTACCTTTACTGATAACGTGCATGGTTTTGAAACACAGAAGATTCGTATCCTCAACGCAGGTCACCAGATCATAGTTAACATTGCAGAGATTTTGAATATAGAAACGATTTCAGAGGCTATGGAGCATACACAAATTCATGCATTTTTTCTAAAAGTTCAATCTGAGGAGATTGTACACCATGTTGCTCAGGTTCCAGGAATGAATCCTCAACAGTATGTAAACCTGATAGAACGGCGGTTTTCTAATCCAGAAATTATTGATACCGTGCGCCGGGTAGCCTTTGATGGATCGTCGCGCCACCCAGGATTTATATTACCTACAGTTCATGACGGCTTGGCCGCAGGTGTATCAGTTGAAGGGTTAGCTTTTGTAGAGGCAGCATGGGCACGCATGTGCGAGGGAACAAGAGAGGATGGCAGCATTATTGAAGCCAATGATCCTTTTTGGGACACCTTAATGAAAACGGCAAAGAAAGCAAAAACGGAGCCACAAGCTTGGCTAGAAATGCGTAATACCTATGGCAGCTTAGCAGACCAACCCCGGTTTAAAAGTGCTTTTTCTAGATGGTTGTTAATGATTTGGGACCTAGGTGTAGAGACTGCATTAGCGTCTTATTGTGACAACAGGGTGCCAGTGCAATATGAAGAGGGACAAGTATGATCCACTCTGATCACCAGTTTCCAGTCATAAAAAAAGGTGAGCTGTCAGAGGTTTTTCTTGCAGAACTCGCGGCTATGATATTAGAGCGGACGACTAGTGATGGCAGGCTCGTTATTGCTATCGTTGGGGCCCCAGGGTGTGGTAAGTCTACGGCGACCGATGCGTTGGAAGTCTTGCTAGCACAGAACAAAGAAATAAAAGTACAGGTTGTTCCGATGGATGGTTTTCATTATGACAACGCGATCTTGGAGCAGCTTGGGATGACTCAAAGAAAAGGTGTTCCTGAGACGTTTGATGTGGGTGGATTGGACGCAGCCTTAAAGCGACTTACAGACAAAAATCAGACCGAAAGTATTGCCGTTCCTGTATTTGACCGTAACCGTGACATCTCCCTTGCATGTGCCAGATTGATTGACAAAAAAATGACCGTGCTGTTGATTGAAGGTAATTATTTACTCTTGAAAGACGGCCCTTGGTCGCACCTCAAAAAGTATTTCGACCTTTCTGTAATGATTCCATGTGATGAAGTGATCCTGCGCGCAAGATTGATATCACGGTGGAAAAATCTGAACTACAACAACAATAATTCCACCATCAAAGTAGAACAAAACGACATGCCAAACGTGAAACTAATTGTCCAGGAAAGTTGCTCTGCCGATGTGAATTTAAAGTGGAATAAAAGTTAATTGATCATCAATTTTTGAAGGCCTCAGTCTCTGCGCTGCTGGAATTAACTCAACAGCGCAGATGCAATTCGATTTTTGGTAGTTAGTGTTTTGGTTGAACAAGGTTATATAGAATGATATTACAAGCTCAAATTGGCACAATCGAAGCCGCTATAACAGCTAGGGCCACTAGTGTAATACCTTTTAAACTAGGGCAGAAGTCATTGCTTGATGAGGCCTTAGCATGACGAGTGTGATTATTGATCCTATTGTGAAAAAGAAATTCTCATATGGCCCTAATAATGATCAATTTGGGCACTTGTATAGATCTCCTACGGACCAGAAGTTACCCGTTATGGTGGTTATCCATGGTGGCTATTGGCAACACACAACAGACCTAGATGACTATCCAACAAAAGCTATTGTGGAACATTTCCAAAACCATAACTTGGCGGTATGGAACCTTGAGTATCGCCGTATGAATGTCCAAGGAGATAATGTCACTGCGCCTTGGCCAGCGGTATTTGAAGATGTCGCGGCAGGTTTAGACTTTTTGTATTATATTGAAGAAGTTGCCAACTTAGATCTTAATAAAGTTCTCCTAATAGGCCACTCTGCGGGTGGTCACCTTGCAGCATGGGCTAATAGCCGTGATCAAATTAAACCTCACTCTGAGCTTTATAGAGACCATTTTTTGCGACCCAAACATACGATTAGTATCGCTGCAGTGTTGGATTTTGATGGTGCTCATAACCTTAGTCAGCCCCATCAAGTTGAGCGCCTTATGGGTGGCACTAAAGTGGATTGGCCCCTGCGTTATGCTGCATCAGATCCAACACAGCTAGCCCATGGGCAAGCTTCAATATGTTTGGTCCACGGAGGTTTAGACGAAGACGTGCCTATATCTCAGGCTCAAAGCTATGTTGCTCATTCTAGTAACGAAAACTTAACTTTAGAAGAGATGCCCACCGCGGGGCATTTTGGTATGTTGCCGACAGATGAGCAACCGGCTCCATATTGGCCACAACTTATTACTTTGATCAACAGTGCTCTTGCTAGGCTCTAAGTCAGCAGTAATCGACGCGGTGTAAAAATACTGATGCGATTGGTTTCGCGGATGTGGGGTGCTGAAAAGGCCCACTAAAAATTACATTAGATTTTGTTTGAGTAAATGAAAGGTGCAGGATAATTTGAGCTTTGATTAACACGTTATAATTTTTGTTCGGATTTTTCGATATATTATGCCCCATTTGGGCACGTTTAAGAATAGGATTAATTTTGATTATTTGTTGTGGTGAAGCCCTCATTGATATGGTGCAAGTGCTATCCGACTCTGGACAAACAAGTTACGCACCTTTAGTGGGTGGCGCAATATTTAATACTGCCATTGGCTTGGGGCGCTTAGGTATCGAAGTTGGTATAGTGTCAGGAGTTTCCAATGATCTATTTGGCCAACAATTGCATGATGCATTAGTGGTGAGTAAGGTGGATACGTCCTATCTAGTGCGTTCTAACTTGCCTACCACACTGGCTTTTGTCAGCCTTGATGCTGGCCATGCAAGTTATACCTTTTATGATGAAAATAGTGCGGGTCGTTCTTTTCAGGTCACTCATGTGCCCAACTTGTTTGATGTACAGCGTGGCATTAAATCCTGTAATGCCTTGTATTTTGGTGGTATTAGCTTAATTAATGAGCCTGCTGCTGACGCATACTGCTCCATAGCGCAGAAGTATGCTAATGACATGGTGATTGTTTTAGACCCTAATATACGTACCAACTTTATAAGTAATGATCAAACTTACCGGCAACGCTTACAGCATATTATTGATGTGGCGGATATTATTAAGGTTTCTAACGAAGACCTAGATTGGTTAGTTGGAGGCGCAATCCCCGAGCAACAACAGGTGCATTTATTGCGTGGTAAAAATAAGGCGATAGTTATTGTTACTAAGGGCGCTGAAGGAGCAACAGCTTATTTAACTGCTGGTGAAGTGGTACACCAAGATGTGCCTAAGGTGTGTGTGGTAGATACGGTTGGTGCAGGTGATACCTTTAGCGCGGGTTTACTGGCTAAACTTGTTAGCTTAAACCTTATGTCTAAAACTGCATTGGCAAATATTAGTCGCACCGAACTTTTGGAATCATTAGCTTATGCCACTCAGGTTGCCGCCGTTAACGTCTCTCGACAAGGTGCTAACCCCCCTTGGCTGAGTGACTTGAAAGTCTAAGATTACACTTGTCTCAACGTTAATAAAGCGAAAATAAATCGCACTTACTTAGTAAAGTAAGCGCAGTTTTAGCCTAAAAAAAACCGCCAATTAAAGCTAAAGAATAGTGCTAATGAATTTAAAAAAAAGCACTGTTTAAAACGGCCTTCAAATGCTTTATTTACTACAACAGCGTCTAGAGTCATCATCGTTAGGTTTGGTTTTTCTAGGATGAGGCATTTACACAAATTTTTCACAAAGGCCTTATTTGTTAGATTGAATCCAGAACTGACCCATTAGCACTCAATATTTGCATTGAAAACTGACCCATGTATAAACCTCCTGACTGTAGTGGTAAAGTGGGTTTGGCCACCTAACAAGAGATGTTATAATTATCTATGATCCATTAGGTGAGCCAATGGAAAAACTTACAAGGCCGACTTTCAGCCCTGAATTTATACTTGAAGCATTACAGTTTGTGGTGATGCGCATTTCAGGGGCATTCGGCCACTACGTAGGAGTAAGTTGTAAATAGCTCTAGAGGCTGTGTTTCAGTCAAGTATTATAGCTATTAATCGTTGTTGATCAGGCCGTCTATAAATATAGCCCACTCCCTCATCATCATAGTCCTTGCAGGCATTAGCTGTGCCTTGTTGTAAGTACTTCTAACAATATTCTGAGTTACGTGAGCCATCTGAAATTCTATAGCGTCAGCAGGGTATTCAAGCTCATTTAACATGGTGCTGGCGGTATGTCTAAAGCCGTGGCTCGTCATAAAGCCAGTCCCAAAAGGTTTGCCTGTTCTAGGGTCAATCATTCGTCTAATGGCGTTGGTGGTTGCACTTTCACCTATAGGCTTGTTCTTCCCTATACCGATGGTTGACATAAATACGTACTCAAGCTCACCAGTGTCCTTGTGTGCTTCGTTTAGAATGACTAAGGCTTGGTTGCAAGAGGGGCTTTAAGCTCCTTGCCCATCTTCATGGCTTCCTTAGGTATGGTCATTAAGGCTGCATCAAAATCAATGTACGCCCACTTCATAAAGCGGATGTTTTTAGGTCTCAGGAAGACTAGCGGCATGAGCTTTAATGCTAGGGTGACCGCTGTGTCTCGATCAGGATCTGGCTTGTAAATTTGTTGGAGTCATCAGCATGGCATACCAAGGTTGGCATTAAGAATGTGTCTTGAGAAATAACTCAGTACTGATAAACAGCGAGGTAAATATCTCAGCCAACGGATAGAACTTTAGCGTTGGTGAGATGTATTTATAAATACGAACTGTACACCATTCCGTACACTTGAATATTTATAGAAATGAAAAAGCCCTAAGTATCAAATACTTAGGGCTTGTTTGTGGTGGAGATGGGGGGAGTCGAACCCCCGTCCGCCAGTCCTCTGCCATTGGCTCTACATGTTTAGATCACTTTATTGTTTTAACCTACCGCGGCCCAAGTGTCAGGGCGCATAAGGCGATCTCGATTGGTTTTAGGGTTTTCTCCACGAGCGAGGAGTCCACACGATCCTGTTCTGCGAGCCACTTCACAACCGTTTACAGGCATCCAGTGATCAGTGTAAGCGGGATTTAGGCCGCTAGTGCGTAGTTTTCGTCGTTTGCGACTATAACTTTTGCAAGGTGGGATTTACGAGAAACCTTACATTCTCGACATGCACCGCAGGGTTTGTAACCAACGTCGAATCCAGTCATCCCCTTAAGTCGTTGAAGATTATAACAGTAATGGTTTGTTAATGTGGGCTATTCTGTACAGTGAAAGTCTAGGGGCTGACGAAGAAGATCAAATTATGGTCGAAAAATGAGGCAGGACAACACAGGAAAAGATTAAGTATAGTGGGTAACCTGATTTATTAGTGAGATGTGGGTGCTGGACGGTGGTTTGATTGCCCAAGGTACAGCAAATGCTGCTATAGGAGTCTGTATGCAATTATCTGGCAAAGTGGCTCTTGTTACGGGTGGGCGCCAAGGTATTGGTGCCGCTATTGTTGAGCGATTTGTGCGGGAAGGCGCCAAGGTTATTACTTGTGGGCGTGGCGGCAGACCTTCTGATATGGCGGCTAACGTTTATTGGATGCAGACTGATGTGAGTTGTGCTAAACAGGTAGCAGAACTTAAAGAGCAGCTTGTAAGTGACTATGGCGCCTTGAATATTCTGGTGAATAACGCTGGAGTACAGATCGAAAAGACCGTTGTTGATACCACTGACGATGATTGGGAAGTGCTCATGGGAGCCAATGCGCGTGGGGTATTCAATACCATCCGCAGCCTCTTACCCATTATGGCTATGGGTGGTTCTATCATTAATATGGGTTCTGTATCTGGCCTTAATGCTGATCCTGGCCTAGCGCTATACAATGCGTCCAAGGCCTTTGTACATGGTTTAACTCGTTCAGTTGCAGTCGATCACGGCCCTATGGTGAGGTGCAACGCTATATGCCCAGGTTGGATTATGACGGCGATGGCAGGCAGCGCCTTTGCGGTTGCAGAGGATGAGACTGCTGCAAAAAAAGATGCATTGGCTCGGCACCCTGTGGGTCGTTTTGGTGTGCCTTCTGACATAGCTAATATGGCCCTTTGGTTAGCAAGTGAAGAGTCGCGCTTTGTTACGGGACAGATGTTCACTGTTGATGGTGGTTTAACCGCAGCATCACCTTTGAACCCAAGTTTGTTTTAAATTTATACCACTATTAGTGGTTTATGGAGGCCTATGTGGCTGCACATTTAACTCAGTTAGAATTTGATGCAGTTGCATTTGGTTATGCTAAAGATCCTTGTGAATCTTGGTCCATTGGCTCCCAATGCTATATAGAACCTAAGTACCAAATCATAGAGAAAGAACATGTATTTGCCAAATCTTGGCAGTTTGTTTGTCATGAAGAAGCGTTACGGAACGCTGGTGACTATGTGGCTCAGGAGGTCGCTGGCCAACCTATTATTGTGGTGCGTAATATCGAAGGAGGGTTGCAGGCATTTTACAATGTGTGCAAACACCGAGGTCACCTGTTAGTCAAGGGCCAAGGTAATATCAAGAAAATTGTTTGTCCCTACCATGCATGGAATTATGACCTTAAAGGTCAGCTGCTGGCGGCTCCAAGATCCAAGTTGGTGCATAATTTTGACACCCAAGCGGTTTGTTTGGATCAGGTTCAAGTAGAAATTTTTTGTCACTTAGTGTTTGTTAACTTAGATACTGGTGCTGCCTCATTAGCAAGTCAAACAGGTGAGTTGGCGACAGACATTATGGCCTATGCACCTGACCTCAGTAAGCTTACCTATGCCACGCGGTTATCATACCGTATCAAAGCTAACTGGAAAGCTGTCACTGATAATTTTTTGGAGTGTTATCACTGCACTACAGCCCATAAAGACTTTGTGAGTTTGGTGGACATGCAAACCTACAAAGTAAAAACTCACGGCATCTATTCTAGTCATATGGCTAAAGCGATGCGCACTGGCAATGCAGCTTATAGTATTGATGATGCGGCGGTAACCGACCATGCCGTTTGGTTTCTGTGGCCCAACATTGCCTTGATGCGTTACCCCGGTCGAGGCAACTTTATGGTGTGGAGGTTCAACCCGTTAGGCGCAGAAGAAACTTACCAGGAATTTGAATTTTATTTCGAAACTGCAGATGTTACGGACGCCGAAAAAGAAGCGCTTAAATTTATTAACGATGTGCTGCAGGTAGAAGATATTAACCTAGTCGAAAGTGTGCAGCGGGGTATGAATACACCTGCGTTTCAGTCTGGTCGAATCATGGCTAACCCAGATGGTGAACACGGAATGAGCGAGCATGCGGTGCATCATTTTCATGGCATGCTACTTAACGCATACAAAGCTGCGATAAAATAAATAGGACCTGTGATGAATAATCATTTCACTAGCGTTGCCGTCTTAGGTGCCGGTGTCATAGGAGCCAGTTGGTCTGCGCTGTTTGCTTGTGCTGGTTTACGGGTCAAAGTCTATGACCCCATGGCAGACGCTGAACAGAAGGTACGGTCGTATCTTGCTGCTGCCGCACCTATGTTGCAACAACTGGGAATGCATGGCACACCGGGTGAAATTAGCTTTCACACCAGTGCAAAAGAAGCGGTAAAAGACTGCCAGTTTGTCCAGGAATGCGCCCCAGAAAAGCTGCATATTAAACACCAGCTCTACGCTGAAATAGAGGAGCATCTGTTGCCTGATGCAATTGTGGCCTCGTCTGCTTCGGGCCTTATGGTGTCAGAAATGCAAGCTGGCTGGTTAGATCCATCCCGTTTTATATTAGGCCACCCTTTTAATCCACCACATTTAATTCCCTTGGTGGAGCTTGTTGCCAATGACAAGACTGCAGATGGAGTGCTGGAACACGCAGAAGCCTTTTATAAGCTTGTTGGCAAGGTCACTATTAGGGTGCGACGTGAAGTGCCCGCTCATGTGGCTAACCGGCTGCAAGCGGCGTTATGGAAAGAAGCCATACATTTAGTAAAGTCAGGTGTGGCATCTGTTGAAGACGTAGATAAGGCTGTTTGGGCGGGACCTGGCTTGCGCTGGGCTGCCATGGGCCCACATATGTTATTTAATTTGGGGGCAGGCAAAGGCGGTATGGCCGAATTTTGTGACCGTTACAGTGATAGCTTCCATCGTTGGTGGGATGATCTAGGCCAGATTGATTTAAACCCATCAACAGTGGAAATGCTTGTGGATGGTCTGGCATCAGAAGCAGCTAAGCAAACCCCAGAGGAGCTTTCGGAGCAACGTGATGCGCTTATCGTGGCCATGTTAAAAGCGACTACGCCCTTACGAGAGTCGAACTAGGCTTTCATTAAGATCCGGTGTTTTTGCTTGCTCCAATCGCGTTCTTTTTCGGTGGCACGTTTGTCATGCAGCTGCTTGCCTTTAGCAAGGGCAATTTCGCATTTAACACGATGGCCTTTCCAGTACAGGGCTGTAGCAACAATAGTTTGTCCCGTTTGTGAGGATGAGGCAAATAAACGTGATATTTCTTTCTTATTTAACAACAGCTTACGTTCACGGCGTGGTTCTGCAACCACATGGGTGCAAGCGGTCATTAAAGGGGAAATATGCGCTCCTACAAGGAAGGCTTCTTGATCTTTAATGACTACGTATGAATCTACTAGGTTTGCTCGACCATCACGAATACTTTTGATTTCCCATCCAGTTAATACCAAACCTGCTTCAATGCGCTGGTCTAAATGGTATTCGAATTTTGCCCGTTTATTGAGGGCAATTGTGCCAGTGGAGGTCTTTTGAGTTTTTGATTTCTTTGCCATGAGCGCATTCTACCTTAAGCCAGAATCGGCTGCAGTGACATTTATGCAATAATTGATGATATTGCTTTATTGGCGGCTGTTTTAACTTTAATATAGTCTGTTTCCAAGAGGAAATGCTGTGGCTTCGATAAATCGCTCTGCTTTGGTAATGCATTCTGCTGCCAGTATGTATGCGCTTGTGAATGACGTTGAGCGTTACCCAGAGTTTTTGGATGGTTGCTCTAAAGTCGATTTGATAGAGTCATCCGTAACTGCGATGAGCGCACGGTTATACCTAAGTAAAGCGGGGCTAAGTTACCACTTTGTGACACGCAATACGCTGTTAGCAGATGAAAAAATAACCTTAGAGTTGCAAGATGGCCCCTTTGATTATCTCAGGGGTAGCTGGGTATTTACGCCGTTAAGGGGTGATGCATGTAAAGTAGAAATGGTCTTAGAGTTCGGTGTGACAGGGCTTAAAGGTAAGGCGCTGAGTGGGCTGTTTACGCCTATCGCACGCAGTATGGTGGACGCCTTTTGTAAACGTGCAGATAACATATATAAGTGAGAATAACGTGACTGAAACTGTAAGCATGATCGACGTGGAGGTGGCTTTTGCGCTACCAGATCAACAAAAAATTGTGGCTTTACAGGTGCCCCAAGGAACAACTGTTTATGATGCGGCAGTGATGTCGGGCATCGTTGATCAGTTTGAGGGTTTGCAGCTTGCTGGAACCCCTATGGGGATTTTTGGAAAAGCAGTGAAAAATCCACAGGCAGAAAAGATGATGCAGGGCCAGCGAGTAGAGATATACCGTCCATTAACGATTGATCCTAAGGTGGCTAGGGCTAACCGAGCTGCTAAAGCAGCGGCCAAAGCGCAGCTAAAAGGCTAACCAAGGCCACTAGTATGGCCGTGAACTATTGTTCGATACGGATCACTCTGCCTTGCTTAAAAATCACCCTAAGTTTACGTTCTTCCATGCGGCCATCACCATGGCGGTACTGGTAAACATAATCCCAATGGCTTGGGTTGAATGTATCGATCACTAAAGGCGTGCCCATAACATACTGCACTTGCTTCTGGCTTAAACCTGGTCGGAGTAGGTCTACCATCTCATCGGTGATGAGGTTGCCCTGTTGGATATCAATTTTATGGACGCCAGGAAAGCCTAAGCTGTCGATATTTGAACAACCGCCGATAAGCGCGATAAAAAGAGACGTGATAAGATAGCGTTTCATTAACCAAATCTGTGTGTTGAGTCTGTGACACGGAATCATACCTGAATCACCCAACAGTCTAAAGAGTGTAACCAATACTATGGCATCAGAAAGCCAAGAATTACGAAAAGCAGGGTTAAAAGTCACCTTGCCGCGTGTCAAAATCTACCAAATGCTAGAACAAGCCACGGAAGGTGACCATTGGAGTGCAGAAGATATCTATAAGCTGCTCATGGAGCAAGGTGAGGATGTTGGCTTAGCCACCGTTTATCGTGTTTTAACACAGTTTGAGGCTGCTGGCCTAGTAGTGCGCCACCATTTTGAGGGTGGTAACTCAGTGTTTGAATTGGCCACTGAAGGCAGCCACGACCATATTGTCTGTATAAAATCAGGTAAGATTAAAGAGTTCAGCGACCCTGTTCTAAACCAACGTCTAGAAGAAATTGCTGCTGAATTGGGTTATGACCTTACTAGTCGCACTGTCTATTTGTACGGTGTAAGTAAGGACTAACTTTTTGTTAAATTGCACTTAACCCTTCTAGTTAGTGAAGTAAGGCACCAGTACCTAGCATTTCCTTGGCGTGAGCTAGCGTTTGTTGAGTGAGCTTGACACCGCCTAACATACGCGCAATTTCTTGTATTCTCTGATCATCATCCAGTGCGGCAACCTGAGTTTGTGTTGCTTGTCCGTGGCTAGACTTGCTTACTTGTAAATGGTGCTGCGCTTGGCTCGCCACTTGGGGTAGATGGGTGATGCATAATAATTGGCAATGTTGGCCTAATTGAGACAGTAGTCGGCCCACAATCTCTGCAGTGGCTCCACCAATGCCCACATCCACTTCATCAAAGATTAGGCTAGGGGTGATGCTGGTGGTAGCGATCACCACCTGAATGGCTAAGCTAATGCGGGACAGTTCACCGCCGGAGGCGATTTTAGCCAAAGGTTTGGCGATTTGGCCAGGATTGGTGCTAATTAGAATTTCGATATCATCACGTCCTTGGGGTTGTAAACGGATGTCTGACTTGGTTTGCATGCTTAGCTCTAATCGGCAGTTAGGCATGCCTAATAAAGTGAGCTGCTCACCGACAGCTTTTTCAAGTTTTTTAGCTGCTGTTTGCCTTACTTTAGTCAGACTAGTGGCAGCCTCATCGTAAGCGTTGGCGAGTGCTATTTGTTGTTCGTGGATAGCTTCCAGTTGCCCTTCTTGATCTTGATTCTGTTGCAGCTGTTGTTGTAATAGAGTCAGATGTTCGGGTAGATCTGCAGCTTGGATTTTGTGTTTTCTTGCCGTGCTATAAATCTGATCTAAGCGATGCTCTAGGGTTTGCAGGCGCGCTGGATCTTCATCGAATCCCTGCAAGAAATTTTGCAATTCAATTTGGCTCTCTTCTATTTGTATGGCTGCACTGGCGAGCATGTCTACTGCGGCCGTGAGGTGTGGGCTATGTTGGCTAAAGTTTTGTAGCTGTTGTTGCCAGCGTTGCAGGCACGCCATAGGATCTTCATCTAGTGGGTTATTGGGCAACGCACAGCGCACCGCTTGAAGTAGTTGGTCAGCATTGGCTCGTTGCTTGTGCTCTTGTTCTAGAGCTAACACTTCGTCTTCTAATAGATTTAACTGCACAAGTTCATCCACTTGATACTGCAATAGCTGTTGCTCGGCTTCGGAGAGTTGTTGGCCGCCGGTAAGGGCTTTGATTTGGCGATCAAACTCTAGCCATTCATGGCTAATGCTGGACACGGCTTCTTGATGTTTTGGATAATTGCCAAAGGCGTCTAAGAGTGTTTGGTGACTGTCTCGGGCGAGCAGGTGTTGGTGCTCGTGCTGACCGTGTATGTTAATGAGTTGGCGACCTAGTTCTTTAAGGGCAGTTATATTGACTGGTTTGCCATTAATATAACCTCTGGAGCGGCCGTCTTGATTGACGATGCGTCGCAGTATACACGTGTCTGGATCTTCAGCTGACGCCAGGTGCTTGGCCGCTAAATAGTCCTTTACTTGAGGCAGTTGGCTGAGGTCGAACACCGCGTGGATGTCTGCTCGTTCAGCGCCTTGTCGTACACATCCAGATTCAGCTCTATCACCTAAGGTTAAACCTAGGGCGCCCAGAAGTATTGATTTACCAGCACCAGTTTCGCCACTAATGGCGGTCATTTTGTGGCTAAAGTCTAGGTGTAAAAAGTCGACTAAAGTGTAGTGGTGAACAATTAGCTGTTGCAACATGGTGCTGCTCCGGTGAATTATTATACTGTAAGTATAACCAGTACTGGTATTATGTCCAGTATTTTTCTGTAAGCTTTAATATTTTTTGTCTAAAAGCCAATAAAACCAGTCCTAAGTTGCTTGAATCACGCGGGGGTGTCCCCATATAGATGGGCAGTCAAGTAGCCTTATTGTAAAGGTTACGAAAGTTATGTAATGGAGAAGTCAATGAGTGAGCAAGAGCAGCCTTCTGAAGCTGAAGTTGAACTGGAAACCAATGTAGCCGAAGAAAGTGCTGAAACGCCTACTGAGGAAGTGCTGCAGGAAGTGACCGTTGAATCAGTGCAGGCTGAGCTAGAATTAGCCACTGCTCGGGTAGATGAGCAGCAAGCCGATGTATTGAGGGCGCAAGCGGAAGTGCAAAACATTCGTCGCCGCAGTGAGCAGGATGTTGCTAAGGCTCATAAGTTTGGTCAAGAAAAACTGATGACGGAAGTGGTTTCTTTGCTGGATAACCTAGCGCGGGCTATTGAGGCCAGTAAGGCTGAGGGAGCTAGCTTGAAAAGCTTGCTTGAGGGCGTTGAAATGAGTCAAAAAATGCTCCTAGACGGTCTGAAGAAATTTAATGTAGATCAGCTAGATCCGCACGGCGAACCTTTTAATCCAGACTTGCATGAAGCCATGACTGCCGTGCCTAATCCGGATCTTGAACCCAACACCGTAATGGAGGTGTTTCAAAAAGGCTACACCTTAAATGGACGTCTAGTGCGTCCAGCCATGGTAGTGGTTTCTAAATAGAAAAATTAAGGTTTTTTACTTGAAGTTTGGGCAAACGGCCTTACATAAGAGCACAAGCAAGCAGCGCTAAGCCTAAGGTTAAACTGAACCTAAGACCGCTAACGTGGCTGAGCAGAATTGAATCAAAACCCTGATGAAGGGTGAATTAAGAATTGGAGTTTATGATGGGAAAGATCATTGGTATCGACTTAGGCACAACCAACTCATGTGTGTCTGTTTTAGATGGCGGCAGCGCTAAAGTAATTGAGAACGCCGAGGGTGATCGCACCACTCCTTCCATTATCGCTTTCGCTGGAGATGGCGAAATCTTGGTGGGTCAGTCTGCCAAGCGTCAAGCGGTGACTAACCCAGTTAATACGTTGTTTGCTATTAAGCGCTTGATTGGTCGTAAGTTCAAAGACGACGTAGTGCAAAAAGACATCAAGATGGTGCCTTACAAAATTGAAGCAGCTGACAACGGTGATGCTTGGGTTAACGTAGATGGCGAAAGCAAAGCACCACCACAGATTTCTGCTGAAATTTTGAAAAAAATGAAGAAAACTGCTGAGGACTACTTAGGCGAAACTGTGACTGAAGCAGTAATTACCGTGCCTGCTTACTTTAATGACTCGCAGCGCCAGGCCACTAAAGATGCTGGCCGCATTGCGGGCCTTGATGTTAAGCGCATCATCAACGAACCTACAGCCGCTGCATTGGCTTACGGTCTTGATAAGAGCCGTGGCGATTCTACTATTGCCGTATATGACCTGGGTGGTGGTACCTTTGATATCTCCATTATCGAAATTGCTGACGTAGATGGCGAAACTCAGTTTGAAGTGTTAGCTACTAATGGTGACACATTCCTAGGTGGTGAAGACTTCGATCTACGATTGATAGAATTCTTAGCTGCTGAGTTCAAGAAAGAATCTGGTATCGATCTACATAACGATCCGTTAGCCTTGCAGCGTCTTAAAGAAGCTGCAGAAAAAGCTAAGGTTGAATTGTCTAGCTCTAGCCAAACTGACGTTAATCTGCCCTACATTACTGCAGATGCCTCTGGCCCTAAGCACTTAAATGTGAAAATTTCTCGCGCTAAGTTGGAGTCTTTGGTTGAAGATCTGGTATCTGGTACTTTGAAGCCGTGTGCTCAAGCACTCAAAGATGCTGACTTAGACGCCAGCGAAATCAATGAAGTAATTATAGTTGGTGGCCAGAGCCGTATGCCTTTGGTTCAGGCTGAAGTTACAAGTTTCTTTGGCAAAGAGCCCCGTAAAGACGTTAACCCAGACGAAGCTGTGGCCATTGGTGCAGCGATTCAGGGTGGCGTATTGGCTGGTGACGTAACAGACGTATTGTTGCTAGACGTAACACCTTTGACCCTTGGTATTGAAACTATGGGTAGTGTAATGACTTCGGTGATTGATAGGAACACTACCATCCCAACCAAGAAGTCACAGGTGTTCTCTACTGCAGACGATAACCAAGCTGCTGTGACCATCCACGTGTGCCAAGGCGAGCGTAAGCAGGCTATGCAGAATAAGTCTTTGGGTCGTTTTGACCTTAGTGACATTCCACCGGCTCCACGTGGTATGCCACAAATCGAAGTCAGCTTCGATATTGATGCCAACGGTATTTTGAATGTGTCTGCTAAAGACAAAGGTACTGGTAAAGAACAATCCATCATTATTAAAGCTTCTTCAGGTTTGAGTGATGAAGAAATCGAACAAATGGTACAAGATGCGGAAGCTAACGCTGCTGAAGACCAGAAATTCGAAGAAATGGTACAAGCTCGCAACACTGCCGATGGCATGGTTCACTCATCTAAGAAGATGATTGAAGAAGTTGGCGACAAGGCTACAGACGAAGAAAAAGCCGCAGTACAAGTTGCCATTGATGCCCTTGAAGAAGCCCTAAAAGGTGACGACAAGGAGGCTATCGAAACTGCCACTGCTACTCTGACAGAAGCCTCTGGTGCAATTGCTCAAAAGATGTATGCAGAAGATGCTGCTGCCCAAGGTGGTGCTGAAGGTGCCGGTGAAGCTGGCCCAGACGATGCAGTTGATGCAGAGTTTGAAGAAGTTAAAGATGAAGACAAAGACGAAGACAAAAAGTAAGCCTAAACCGCCTGCTAGCGCCACTTAAATGGGGTGTAATGTCATAACGCGGGGCTTAGGTCCTGCGTTCTTGTATCTGCTTCTTGTAGTAAAAATACAATAGAAGCCCAGTGGAATAACTATGTCTAAACGCGATTTTTACGAAGTTCTCGGTGTGGCCAAAGGCACCGATAAAAAAGAAATCAAAAAGGCTTTTCGCCGTATGGCGATGAAGTATCACCCAGATCGTAATCCGGGTGATAAGGCTGCAGAAGAAAGTTTTAAGGAAGTTAACGAAGCTTACGAAATCTTATCTGACGAGCAAAAAAAAGCCGCTTATGACCAATATGGTCATGCTGGTGTAGATCCAAATGCTCGTGGTGGCGCTGGTGGCGCCGGTTTCGGTGATGTGTTCGGCGACATGTTTGGCGACATTTTTGGAGGTGCTGGTGGTGGCGGTCGTTCTAGCGTTCAGCGTGGTTCTGATTTGCGTTACACCATGGATTTGAACCTCGAGCAGGCGGTACGTGGTACAACTAAAGAAATTCGCATACCTACTCAAGTAGAGTGTAAACCATGCGATGGTTCTGGCGCTAGGCCCGGTACCAGCAGCAAGAGCTGTGGCACCTGTCACGGTCAAGGCCAGGTGCGCATGCAACAAGGCTTCTTCTCGGTGCAGCAAACCTGCCCAACTTGTCATGGTAACGGTAAGGTGATCAGCGATCCTTGTAACTCTTGCCACGGTGAAGGCCGAGTACAAGAATACAAAACTTTATCTGTGAAGATTCCATCGGGCGTAGATACTGGTGATCGTATTCGGTTAACAGGTGAAGGCGAAGCGGGCGGGAACGGAGGCCCAAGTGGTGACTTGTACGTGCAAGTTTCTGTGCGTGAGCATAAAATCTTCACTCGTGATGGTAAGAATCTATTCTGTGAAGTGCCTATCAGCTTTACTGATGCAGCATTGGGTGGCGAAATTGAAGTGCCAACCTTAGACGGCCGTGTTAAGTTAAAAATCCCTGAAGGCGCACAAAGTGGAAAAATGTTCCGCTTACGCGGTAAAGGTGTAACGCAGGTACGCGGTGGTGGTCAAGGTGACCTTATGTGTCGTGTGGCGGTAGAAACACCAGTACATCTAAACAAAGAGCAAAAAGATTTGTTGCGTAAATTCCATGACACTATGGAAGCAACTAAAGGCAAACATTCACCTAAAAAATCGTCTTGGTTTGAAGGTGTTAAGAGCTTCTTCGAAGATAGCTAGAACAACCTGTCATTGCGAGTAAAGCGTGGCAATCCATAGAGGTGGAGCATGACACGAATTGCAGTAATGGGTGCCGCAGGGCGCATGGGTAAAGTGCTTGTTGAAGCTGTTCAGCAAGCTCCAGGGGTAACCTTGGGCGCTGCAATCGTTTCACCTAATAGCAGTTTAGTGGGTGCTGATGCTGGCGAGTTAGCGGGTGTTGGAAAATTAGGCATTACCCTTAAAGACTCTTTAGCCTCTGCTGCTGATGACTTTGACGTTCTCATCGACTTCACCAATCCAGAAATATCTATAGCCAGCCTTGCTGAATGTGTACGGCTCAACAAAGCTATAGTGATAGGCACAACAGGGCTAAGTGGTGAGCATAAAAAAACACTATCTGATCAAGGTCAACATATACCCATAGTATTCGCACCTAACATGAGTGTGGGCATTAATCTGCTGCTCGATATTCTCTATCGCGCAGCTAGTGTTCTTCAAGACGGCTACGACGTGGAAATTATTGAAACCCACCACCGGCATAAAGTCGATGCGCCGTCTGGCACAGCGTTACGTTTAGGTGAAGTTGTAGCCGATGCAATGGGCCGTAACTTAGACGAATGTGCAGTTTATGGGCGTGAAGGTATAACTGGCCCGCGTACGGCCAATGAAATTGGTTTTGAAACCATTCGTGCTGGCGATGTTGTTGGCGACCATACGGTTCTATTTGCCAGTGAAGGGGAGCGTATCGAAATTACCCATAAAGCCAGTAGCCGCATGACCTTTGCAAAAGGCGCAGTGCGCGCCTGTACTTGGTTGCAGGACCAGTCTTATGGTTTGTACGATATGCAAGATGTGTTAGGTTTGAAAGACTAGCTTAAGCGCTTTGGAGTAGAGAATCTGCTAGACAAAAGGCCGCATTGTTCTGTATAATTTCGCCAGTTTACAGGCACGAAAATGTAGTTGCCGGTCATAGCATTTATATAAAAGCGGGGCGTGTTTACACACCTCGCTTTTTTGCGACTAGAGGCCGCACTTTCTTGTACCTATAAAAAATATTTGCGCGCATGATGCACCACACCTGAGGAGGCCCCCATTGACTACTCCCGCCATTCTGGCTTTAGAAGACGGCAGCATATTTAAAGGGGTTGCTATTGGCGCTAGCGGCCAAAGTACTGGCGAGGTTGTGTTTAATACCTCAATGACTGGCTATCAAGAAATCCTCACAGATCCTTCTTACGCCCACCAAATCGTCACCCTGACATATCCACATATAGGTAACACTGGAACTAACTCAGAAGACGAAGAGTCTGAGTTTATCTGGTCTGCTGGGTTAGTTATTAGAGACCTACCTCTAACGGCGAGTAACTGGCGTAGCACCCAACCCCTAGATGAATATTTAATAGCCAACAATGTTGTGGCCATTGCTGATATCGACACCCGTCGCCTTACGCGTATTTTGCGCGAAAAAGGTGCGCAGAGTGGTTGCATCATGGCAGGTAACGACATCGACGAAGCTGCAGCCTTGGCAGCGGCGAAGGGTTTTGCTGGTCTAAAAGGCATGGACCTCGCCAAGGAAGTCACGGTTAAAGAGGCTTACAACTGGACCGGCTCTACTTGGGACTTGGTAGAAGGAAACCGCGAAAAGGCTGATGGTCAATTTAATGTTGTAGCATACGACTATGGTGTCAAGCGGAATATTTTGCGGATGTTGGTTGAGCGTGGTTGTAAGTTAACTGTTGTACCTGCACAAACACCGGCTAAAGATGTATTAGCCATGAATCCAGATGGTGTGTTTTTGTCTAACGGCCCTGGTGATCCAGAGCCATGTGATTATGCCATTGCCGCCATCAAAGAAATTCTACAAACAGATACTCCAGTGTTTGGTATTTGCCTAGGGCACCAGTTATTGGCCTTGGCTTCTGGTGCCAAGACAGAGAAAATGAAGTTTGGTCACCACGGTGCCAACCACCCAGTGCAAGATCTTGATTCTAAGGTGGTTATGATCACTAGTCAGAACCACGGTTTTGCCGTGTCAGAAGATGCCATGCCAAGCAACTTGCGGGCTACCCATAAGTCCTTGTTTGATGGATCTTTGCAAGGTATTGAGCGCACTGATAAACAGGCTTTTAGTTTTCAAGGCCACCCAGAAGCGAGTCCAGGCCCACACGATGTAGCGCCATTGTTTGATCGCTTCATTGACATCATGACCGCTCGCAAAGCTAAATGACACAGCAACAGATTATTGGATAACTGACATGCCTAAACGTTCCGACCTCGAAAGTATATTGATCCTTGGTGCTGGTCCTATCATCATTGGTCAAGCTTGTGAATTTGATTACTCTGGTGCTCAAGCCTGTAAAGCCCTTCGCGAAGAAGGCTACCGAGTTATTTTGGTGAACTCTAATCCAGCCACCATCATGACCGACCCCAGCATGGCAGATGCCACCTACATTGAGCCTATTCGTTGGGAAACGGTAGAAAAAATTATTGAAAAAGAACGCCCAAGTGCGATTTTGCCAACTATGGGTGGTCAAACAGCCCTTAACTGTGCGTTAGACCTTAACCGCTTGGGGGTGTTAGAAAAGTACAATGTGGAAATGATTGGTGCTGATGCAGACACCATTGATAAAGCAGAAGATCGCAATCGTTTTGACAAGGCCATGAAAAATATCGGCCTTGAGTGCCCTCGTGCTGAAATTGCCCACACTATGGAACAAGCGTTTGACGTGCAAACGCGAATTGGTTTTCCTGCCATCATCCGGCCATCCTTTACCATGGGTGGTTCAGGTGGTGGTATTGCATATAACCGGGAAGAATTTGAAGAAATCTGTACCCGTGGATTAGACCTATCACCTACCAGTGAGTTACTTATCGATGAGTCTTTGATTGGTTGGAAAGAATATGAAATGGAAGTGGTGCGTGACACCAATGACAACTGCATCATTATTTGTTCCATTGAAAACTTTGACGCCATGGGTGTGCACACCGGTGATTCTATCACTGTAGCCCCAGCCCAAACACTCACTGACAAAGAATACCAAATTATGCGTAATGCTTCATTGGCAGTATTGCGTGAAATTGGTGTGGAAACAGGTGGTTCTAACGTACAGTTTGGTGTCAACCCAGAAGATGGCCGTATGGTGGTTATTGAGATGAATCCACGGGTATCACGATCATCAGCTCTGGCTTCTAAAGCCACCGGTTTCCCTATTGCCAGGGTGGCGGCCAAGTTGGCTGTTGGTTATACCTTAGACGAGCTACAAAACGACATTACAGGTGGTGCTACACCGGCCTCGTTTGAGCCTGCCATTGATTATGTTGTCACCAAAATTCCTCGTTTCACCTTTGAAAAATTTCCTCAAGCAGATGATCGCTTAACCACGCAAATGAAATCTGTGGGCGAGGTTATGGCCATCGGCCGTACCTTCCAAGAGTCGTTGCAGAAGGCCTTGCGTGGTCTAGAAACAGGCATCCATGGTTTGGATCCTATTTTAGACATCACCCAAGAAGATGCCCATAGTAGAATTGTTGCTGAACTAAAAACCCCCCGAGCAGATCGTATTCAATACGTTGGTGATGCCTTACGTATGGGTATGGATGTGCAAGAGATCTATGAATATTCTGGTATCGATCCGTGGTTCTTGGTGCAGCTAGATGATTTGATTCAGGAAGAAGAAAAACTTGCCAAATTAGGCCTTGCAGACCTTAATTACGATCGTGTTTATAGCCTTAAGCGTAAGGGTTTCTCAGATATTCGGCTAGCTAAGTTGTTAGGCCTTACTGAAAAAGGCTTCCGTCAACACCGTCAAAAGTTGGGTATTCGCCCCGTCTATAAACGAGTTGACACCTGTGCTGCGGAGTTCTCAACCGACACTGCATACATGTACTCTACCTATGAAGAAGAGTGCGAGTCACGCCCTAGTAGTCGTGATAAAATCATGATTTTAGGTGGTGGACCTAACCGCATTGGTCAAGGCATTGAGTTTGATTATTGTTGTGTACATGCCGCTTTGACCATGCGTAAGCAGGGTTATGAAACCATCATGGTGAACTGTAACCCAGAGACTGTATCTACAGATTACGACATTTCAGACCGTCTATACTTTGAGTCTGTTACCCTAGAAGACGTGTTGGAAATTGTGCAGATTGAACAGCCTAAAGGCGTTATCGTGCAATACGGTGGTCAAACTCCACTTAAGCTAGCAGTTGATCTAGAGAATGCTGGGGTGCCTATTTTGGGTACTAGCCCAGAGGCCATCGACCGTGCCGAAGACCGTGAGCGTTTCCAGCAAATGATTCAGCGTTTAGGTTTGCTGCAGCCAGAAAACGCCACCGTGCGTACTCAAGAAGAGGCTGTTCGCGCAGCAGAAAAAATTGGATATCCTTTGGTAGTGCGCCCATCCTATGTATTAGGTGGCCGTGCCATGGAGATCGTACACAAAGAAACTGAGCTGAAGCGCTACATGAATGAAGCAGTTCAGGTGTCCCATGACTCTCCAGTGCTGCTGGATCGCTTTTTGAGCAATGCTGTAGAAGTAGATATTGATGCTGTGTGCGACGGTGAGCAAGTGGTGATTGGTGCCATTATGCAACATATTGAGCAAGCGGGTATTCACTCTGGTGACTCAGCCTGTTCGTTGCCGCCATACGACTTGCCACAAGATGTGCAAGAGGCCATGCGTGAGCAAGTGAAGCGTATGGCGTTAGAGCTTGGGGTCATTGGTTTAATGAACACTCAACTGGCATGGCAAGATGGTGAAATATACGTCATTGAAGTGAATCCCCGTGCATCACGCACTGTACCTTTTGTATCTAAGTGTATTGGGGTTTCTTTGGCAGACATCGGTGCTCAGGTTATGGCGGGTAAAAGCCTTGCTGAAATCGGATTCACTAAAGAGATCATCCCAGGGTACTTTAACGTTAAGGAAGCTGTGTTCCCGTTTGACAAGTTCCCAGGTGTTGATCCAATTCTTAGCCCAGAGATGAAGTCAACGGGCGAGGTAATGGGTATTGGCAATAGCTTTGCTGAAGCGTTTTCCAAGGCTCATATAGGTACAGGACAATCCATGCCTGTGGCTGGAAAAGCCTTTGTTTCGGTCCGGGAAGTTGATAAACCCGCCTCTCTCCAGTTGGCAGCAGGGTTAATTCAGCTTGGTTTCACTTTGGTCGCTACCAGTGGTACTCAAAAAACATTGACTGAAGCTGGTTTTGAGTGTGAACTAGTAAACAAGGTGATGGAAGGACGCCCTAACATTGTTGATAAGATTAAGAATGACGAAATTACCTTTGTGGTAAACACCACAGAAGGACGCCAAGCTATTAACGATTCATCGCTCATTCGTCGCTCTGCATTGCAGCATAAAGTAACTTACGCCACGACTCTAACTGGTGGTCTTGCAGTGATGGAAGGTTTGGCGTTTGGGGAAGAACAAGAAGTGCGTCGCTTGCAAGATATGCACGCTACGCTTACAGCGTAAGGAAGTATTAATTATGGCGATTACTAAAGTCCCTATGACGGTGCGTGGTGAGCAATTACTGCGTGCGGAGTTATTGGAATTAAAAAGTATCACTCGGCCGCGAATCATCAAAGACATTGCCACAGCTCGCGAGCATGGCGATTTAAAAGAAAATGCTGAATATCACGCTGCCCGAGAGCAACAAAGTTTTTGCGAAGGCCGTATTCAAGAGGTTGAAGCTAAATTATCTTTAGTACAAGTGATTGATGTTAGCCAAATCCCACACACGGGCAAGGTGATCTTTGGCGCTACGGTCACTATCATTAACTTGGATACTGACGAAGAAAAGACCTACTGTATTGTGGGTCAAGATGAAGCTGACATTAAAGCTGGAAAGATTTCTATCGGTTCACCCATAGCGCGGGCTTTGATCGCCAAAAGTGAAGGTGACGAAGTGCGCGTAACTACACCTGGCGGTATGATTGATTATGAGATTGCTGAGGTTAAGCACATCGTATAAATTAGTGAATAGCCACCTACAGCTCCCACGCTTAACGAAGGAGAGGTCGGTGTTATAGGTCTAAATATTAGCGTTCTAAGTTAGACTTTTTAGGGTCTGCGTCAGGGTTGCTTAAATACACTAGGGCAACGTTGCCGATAGCTTGCACTAGCGTGGCACCAGTTTGTTTACACATGTCTGCAATGAGGGTGTTTTTCACATCACGATCGCCCACAGAAAACTTCACCTTGATTAATTCATGATCGAACAGCGCGCGGCCGATTTCTGTCATTACGTTTTCTGAAAGACCGTTGGTAGCCACAGTGACGAGCGGATGCAAGCCATGGCCAATGGAGCGAAGTTGTTTTTTCTGTGATTGAGCTAAATTCATTGTTGTCCAAAGATAAATTGTTGGGCGCCATAGGTCCCGTGGCTGTGTTAAACTGGTCCACATTATACCGCATGTCTGGTGTTTGCGCTTGTCAGCCGCTAGATTTACCCCACTTACGTTTCGACCTATCAATAGAGATACCCTTGGCTAGATCAAAAACCAGCAGCAACTGGCTAAAAGAGCACTTTGACGACCCCTATGTAAAGCAGGCACAAAAAGATGGCTACCGTTCTCGTGCCAGCTATAAATTGCTTGAAATAAGTAAAAAAGACCGGCTGATGCGCCCAGGAATGACAGTGGTTGATTTAGGTGCAGCCCCAGGTGGCTGGACTCAAGTTGCTATGCAGCTGGTAGGTGAAGAAGGCACAGTGGTGGCTTCAGACATACTGCCAATGGATTCCATTGCCGATGTCACCTTTGTGCAAGGTGACTTTACTGAACAAGCGATCTACGATCAGATCGTAGCGGCTCTAGGTGGTGAAAAAGCAGACCTTGTAATTTCTGATATGGCCCCCAATATGAGTGGTAACCCAGCTATTGATCAGCCAACATCTATGTATTTGGTTGAGTTGGCTTTAGACATGGCCCGTAGTGTATTAAAACCTGGGGGCACATTTGTGGCTAAGGTGTTTCATGGTGAAGGTTTTGATGATTTATTAAAAGACACCCGTAGCAGCTTTACCAGCGTACGGTCACGTAAACCCGATGCTTCTCGTGGACGTTCGCGAGAAGTTTATCAATTGGCAACCGGCTTTAAGGGTCAGTAAACCCAGTTTACCTTTCTTACTGCCTCAAGCCGCCCTCGACACGAGGATTAGGAGTCTAGCACTTGAACAACATGACAAAGAATTTGGTTTTATGGCTCATCATTGCAGCGGTGCTGCTGACGGTGTTTAATAATTTTAGCCAAGAATCTGCTCCCAATCGCGTGAGCTATTCAGAATTTGTGCAGTCAGTACAGCGTGATCAAGTCACCAATGTTGAAGTTGATGGCCTTATGATAACTGGCAAGTTTGGTGATGGCACCAGCTTTGAAGTTGTTCGGCCGGCCTTGTCGGACCCTAAGTTAGTAGATGACCTACTGGACCACGAAGTTGAGATTGTAGGCAAGCAACCAGAACAACAAAGCATCTGGGTACAGCTGTTGGTAGCTAGTGCACCTATTTTAATTATCATTGTGGTGTTTATGTTCTTTATGCGCCAAATGCAAGGTGGTGCTGGTGGCAAGGGCGGCCCAATGTCCTTCGGTAAGAGTAAAGCTCGGTTAATGAGTGAAGATCAAATTAAAACCACCTTTGCCGACGTTGCGGGTGTTGAAGAAGCCAAAGAAGAAGTACAAGAACTGGTGGAGTTTTTACGTGACCCTGGAAAATTCCAGCGTTTAGGTGGGCACATTCCACGTGGTGTGCTGATGTCTGGTGCCCCGGGTACTGGTAAAACGTTGTTAGCTAAAGCCATCGCTGGTGAAGCTAAGGTGCCGTTCTTTAGTATCTCTGGTTCTGATTTTGTTGAAATGTTTGTGGGTGTGGGTGCATCCCGTGTACGTGATATGTTTGAACAAGCTAAAAAACAAGCTCCATGTATTATCTTTATCGATGAAATTGATGCTGTAGGTCGCCATCGTGGTGCTGGCATGGGTGGCGGTAACGACGAGCGCGAACAAACCCTTAACCAACTATTAGTAGAAATGGACGGTTTTGAAGGTAATGAGGGTATTATTGTTATTGCTGCTACCAACCGCCCAGACGTATTAGACAAGGCATTGTTGCGCCCTGGTCGTTTTGATCGTCAGGTCTATGTGCCGTTACCAGATATTCGTGGACGTGAGCAAATTCTTAATGTTCACCTCAAAAAAGTACCCTTAGGTGACGATGTTAAACCAAAGCTTATTGCTCGTGGTACTCCAGGCTTCTCTGGTGCAGATTTAGCCAACCTAGTGAACGAGGCTGCTTTGTTTACTGCACGGTTAAATAAACGCACCGTAGGTATGGATGAACTAGAGAAGGCCAAGGATAAGATCATGATGGGTGCTGAACGCAAATCCATGGTCATGCAACCTAAAGAAAAGCTTAATACAGCCTATCATGAAGCCGGCCATGCTATTGTTGGTCGTTTGGTGCCAGATCACGATCCAGTTTATAAAGTGACCATTATTCCACGTGGCCGTGCCTTAGGCGTGACAATGTTCCTGCCAGAAGAAGATCGTTATAGCTTGTCTCGTCAAGGTATCTTGAGCCAAATATGTAGCCTATACGGTGGTCGTATTGCCGAAGAAATGACCTTAGGCAAGGATGGTGTAACTACGGGTGCATCCAACGACATCCAACGTGCCACACAATTGGCGCGCAACATGGTGACTAAGTGGGGCTTGTCGGAAAAGTTAGGCCCATTGCTTTATGAATCAGAAGATTCTGATCCGTTTAGTGGTGCGCAAGGTCAGGGAGCTAAAGGTTTCTCTGATGAAACTACCGCGGCTATTGATGGCGAAATAAAAGAAATTATTGAAAGTTGCTATGAACGTGCAAGCGTCATTTTACATGATAATCGAGATATTTTAGATGCCATGGCTAATGCTTTGATGAAGTACGAAACCATCGATTCGAGTCAGTTAGATCAATTGTTAGCCCGTGAAGAAGTTTCTGCACCAGAAGGCTGGGACGATCAAGATCGTAACAGCAGTGGCTCAGATACTGATGGTAACGCTAGTGCTACCTCAGCTGAAGACCAGGCTACGGTTGCTGAATCTGACCTAGATGCAGACAACAGTGACGTGCCAGGTGCCGACGAAGCTCCAACCTAAGATGTTGTTTGGTGACCAATGGCTCGACTTAGCTGAGCCACATGTTATGGGAGTGATGAATGTCACTCCCGATTCCTTTTCTGATGGCGGCAGCCTGTTTACTGACCAGTCCTTGTGTCTAGATGCGGCCATGGTGCGTGCGCGTGCAATGGTGGCAGAAGGTGCTAGTTTCCTCGATATTGGTGGCGAATCCACTCGCCCAGGAGCTGATTCTGTATCAGTTCAGCAAGAATTAGATCGTGTTATTCCTGTTATTGAAGCTATCCGAGCTTCTTTAGATGTCGTTGTGTCTATCGATACCAGTACCGCTGAGGTGATTACTGCCGCTGCTAAAGCTGGTGTGGGGCTCATCAATGACGTGCGTGCTCTTGGGCGAGAAGGTGCCTTGCAGGCTGCCGCCGATACACAGTTACCCGTATGCCTAATGCACATGCAGGGTGATCCTAAAACCATGCAAGATAACCCCGTATATGATTCTGTGGTGGGGGATGTTGGCCTTTACTTAGATGAGCGCGTTAAACAATGTAACCGTGTGGGTATACCAGTAGAGCGTATACTCATAGATCCTGGATTTGGCTTTGGCAAATCCTTAGTTCATAATCTACAGTTACTTAAACATCTCAACCTATTAACCAACAAAGGTATGCCTGTGTTAGTGGGTATGTCTCGTAAAAGTATGATTGGCAGTGTATTGGATCGGCCAGTTGATGAAAGACTACACGGTGGCCTAGCAGTTTCTGTGATGGCTTATGAGCGAGGCGCGCGTATTGTGCGGGCCCATGATGTGGCCCCTACCGTAGATGCGCTCCGTATGGCTCATGCAGCTATGATGAGTGATTAAATCAAACTAAGGAAGGTTACATAAAGGAGTTAGGTATGAAGTATTTTGGAACAGACGGTATTCGTGGTTGCTGTGGTGAATACCCGATAACCCCCGACTTTATGCTTAAATTGGGATGGGCTGTGGGCAAAGTGTTTTCAGAGCACGGCCGTAGCAAAATTCTAATTGGTAAAGACACACGTATTTCTGGATATATGTTTGAATCTGCATTGCAGGCAGGCTTGTCTGCAGCAGGTGTGAACGTGCGCTTGTTAGGTCCTATGCCGACACCTGCCGTGGCCTATTTAACGCGTACTTTTCATGCTGAAGCTGGCATAGTGATCAGCGCTTCACACAATGGCTATAAAGATAATGGCATTAAATTTTTCTCTGCCCAGGGTACTAAGCTATCAGACTCAGTTGAAGCGGCAATTGAAGATAAGTTACAAGAAACCATGGTGTGTGTGTCTCCGGAAAATCTAGGCCGCGCCAAGCGCATATCTGACGCTGCAGGCCGGTATATTGAGTTTTGTAAGGGCACTGTTGGCCCTCATACCAGCTTGAAGGGTATGAAAATTGTGCTAGATTGTGCCCATGGTGCTACTTACCATATTGCGCCTAGTGTGCTGCACGAACTTGGTGCCGACGTTACTAGTATTGGAATTGACCCTGACGGATTGAATATCAATCAGGACTGTGGCTCTACGTCCATTGCTATGTTGCGAAAAGTGGTTCGCCTGCAAGAAGCAGATTTAGGTATAGCTTTAGACGGTGACGGTGACCGTGTCATTATGATTGATCACATGGGTGACGAAGTTGATGGCGACGAATTAATGTTTATTATCGCTGCTCACCTGAAACGTAACGGCCAACTTGAGGGTGGCGTAGTAGGCACTCAAATGAGTAACTTAGGAATGGAACTCGGACTAAAAGACCTAGGTATAGATTTTATCCGTGCCCAAGTGGGTGATCGTTATGTGATGCAACAGCTAAAAGAAAAAGGTTGGCTTTTAGGTGGTGAATCGTCAGGCCATCTTATCTGTAGAAATCTGACCACCACTGGAGATGGCATCATCGCTGCTCTGCAGGTCCTGCAAGCGATGCAATCTAGCCGGAAGACGTTGCATGAACTGAAGAATCAAATGCAAAAAATGCCACAAAAACTCATTAACTTACGTCTTGGTAGTAAGGTAAATTTGGCAGAATATCCAGCCATAGATGACGTTGTCAATGCCATGGAAAAGCGCTTGGGCGTTCGAGGACGGGTTTTGCTCAGACCCTCAGGTACAGAACCAGTGGTAAGGGTAATGGTAGAAGGCGAAGATGTTGATCTTGTGAACCAATATGCTCAAGAGTTAGCCCACGATGTAAGCCAGGTGATTTCTTAGGCTAATTGCATGGTAATAACAGCAAATCTCTTGTTTAGGTGCCCTAACTTGAGTATTATGGCGCGCTTAAATTGAATACCCTTGGTTTGTTTTAACGGAAGGTTATAGTAATGGCACACATGATAGTTGCAGGCAACTGGAAAATGAATGCCAGCAAAAATGCTGTAACTGAATTATTAAGTGGCCTGAAACACGGTGCGGTAACGATTAAAAATGCTGAACTGGTGGTGTTTCCACCTTTTCCATACTTAGCGCAAGCCCAGGCAGAGTTAACTGGTACAAGTATTCATATCGGTGCACAAAATATTTGTGCAGCTGATAAAGGAGCTTATACTGGCGAAGTGTCTTTAACCATGGTTAAAGAGTTTGGTGTTAGCTATGTGCTGGTTGGCCATTCAGAGCGACGCGCTCTTTATGCAGAAGATGATGCGCAAGTGGCAGCTAAGTATGTTGCCATTCAAGCGGCGCAGTTAACGCCTATTTTATGTGTGGGTGAAACGTTAGAACAGCGCAAGCAAGGCCTCACATTAAGTGTTGTCACTGGTCAGATTCAGGCTGTTATTGACGCCGCTGGCGGTGCTAGCTTTGCTAATGCGGTCATCGCTTATGAGCCAGTTTGGGCCATAGGCACTGGGTTGACAGCAAGTCCAGGGGAAGCTCAGGAAGTGCATCGAGCTATCCGCGCCCATATAGCGAGTGTGGCTCTAGAACAAGCCAGCGGCTTGAAAATTTTATATGGTGGCAGTGTAACTGCCACCAGTGCTGAAGAGTTATTTGCTCAAGCAGACATTGATGGCGGCCTTGTAGGTGGCGCATCCTTAACAGCTGATTCATTCTTGGCCATTGGCCAGGCGGCGAAATAGATTAGTGCTTATATAAGCGCAATAAGTGTAAAGCGAGAAATTTAATGGAAGTTGCAATTCTAATTGTACATGTGTTGTTAGCCATAGCCTTAATTGGCTTTATCATGATTCAGCAAGGTAAGGGTGCCGATGCGGGCGCTTCTTTTGGTGGCGGTGGTGCTTCACAAACTGTATTTGGCAGTAGTGGATCTGGTAATTTCTTGAGCCGTACTACCGCTGTTATAGCAGCTAGTTTATTTGTAACCAGCTTTGCTTTGGCAATCTATGCCAAGCAGAAAGCTGGCAGCATTTCTGATGTAGGTATTCCCGTCGTTGAGCAAGTAGAGCAACAAACGCTTCCTGAATTTGAAGAAGTTTTAGTGCCTACAGACAGCGACGTTCCTGTAACAGAGTAAAAAGTAATGCCGACGTGGTGGAATTGGTAGACACGCCACCTTGAGGGGGTGGTGAGCTTTGCTCGTGCCGGTTCAACTCCGGCCGCCGGTACCAAATTGACATCTATTATCAATCATAGATGTCCACAAAGCCCCAATATATGGGGCTTTTTTTATGCCTATCATATAATTACTGTCCAGCACTTGTAGAGGCAAAAGTATAATCGGGGGTATGGCAGGCCAACGAAAACCACATCGCTTGAAGTTAACGCGCCTTTTTTTCATACTAAAATACAGCTGGTGGCGCTTTAAATAAATGGATGAAACAATATGTTGAGGATGGGTGCGTAATACATTCATTCAGACATAGTATGCGCGACAGATTGAGAGCAGCTGAGTGCCCCTCGGATATTGTTGACCAAATTGGTGGCTGGAGTCGCTCAAGTGTAGGTCAGAACTATGGTGCAGGTTACCAGCTTCCTGTATTGCATAAATGGTTACAAAAGATTGAATAGGAGTCGCTTGTTGTTAGGTGGACTGTTGTAGGTGCCTAGGTTTACTAAAGGTCGATTTGAACATATAGTAGCGTTAGGTCTTAGGTCGGTATTAGGATGTAAGTGGATTAAATACAGGGGTTCAAGGCTCAAGGTACCTTATATTACGGGGTATATGTTGTCTGTTCTTGAGACCAAGTTATACCAAAGATTCCGATGGACTTTAGCTTCTTTTATTGTTGCAGATAATGGCAGTATTGCAGCTACTTTGGTGTTTTCTCTATATGAGCTGAGGTTTACCAATAACCCCTTTTATGCTGCAATGGTTACACATTAGTGTCATTCTTTATACCAATTAGTACTATTAGACTAAAAAGTATTGTGGTGGGCTTGATAAATTGTCTTTTATCAGTAGGATATAAAGTGTGCGAATAAATATTAATTGGAGGTCTAAAATGAAAAGAATAACAAAAGCGTTCTCATTACTTAGTGCTGGTTTGCTGTTAGGAGTTACCAGCTTTTGTGCCGTTGCAGCAGGTGGGCCTGTTGGCATTACAAGCAAGTTGATGTCTGTAGACGTAAGTCATAACGGGCAGACTGTTCAAATCATACGTAATCAAGACAACAGTAATACGATTATAGACGCGTTTGCAAAAACCTCACGGCCATGCCCCGTTTTTTGCATTCAGCCCATGACCTTTGCTCCCGGTGTGGAAACACTTGGTGAGCTAGAAATTATCGACCATATAGTACGTATGCAAAGTGGTGAAAATATTTTGGTGGTCGATTCACGGACTCCTGATTGGGTTGAGCGTGGCACTATCCCTGGTGCTGTCAACGTGCCATTCACCAAGTTATCCACTTCTAAAGGAGCGACTACTGAAATCATTATGGAGGTGATGATCGACCAGTTTGGCGTTAAATTGGTCGGAGATGCCGATGACTTTACCGTTGATGAAGCTCTCGTGTCTGGCACCGTTAGTGAGGTATTCGATTATTCTGATGCCAAAACTTTGGCCTTATTCTGTAATGGTATGTGGTGTGGTCAATCGCCGGCATCTATGGCAACACTGTTGAAATATGGTTATCCAGCAGAGAAGATTAAGTGGTTCCGTGGTGGTATGCAGACCTGGGAGATACTTGGGTTTAGTACTGTTAAGCCTTAATAAGTTAAGTTACAGTGATTAAAAAAAGGGCCATAGGGCCCTTTTTATCTTTTGTATTTATTAGCTTGAACTGGGCAGGATGGATGCCATTAAGTATGTCGGCCTGAATACCGGGCGCTGGATGATACAGTTAGACAGAAGGATATTGTTTAACCGAGTGTAGATCCAACAATTGTATATGGTTAATATAAGGAGCAAATCAAGGCATATTTATGCAATTAATAAAACTAATTATACGTTCTCTAATACTTAGCGCATGTACAGGGTTAACTCTATTATCGCTTTCCGCCCAAGTGCATGCCACAAGCGACTTAGAGCGAGGTTTTGCGGCACAAAACAATGGTGATTTTTCTAGTGCCGCAAGTTACTTTCAAACGGCTTCTGAATCTGGTAATAGCGAAGCCCAATATCAGCTAGGTTTGCTCTATGCTGAAGGTAGCGGCATTGAAAAAAACCTGTCTAAAGCAATAACTTTAATACAACAAGCTTCCGATACAGCACACCTTCTCGCAATTGAATGGCTAACCCAACACGACGATCTCACAACAACTAGCGAAGAAGATGACCCAGAAGATGACTGCTAGGTGATGCAGTGGGTATATACTTATTAAGGTTGTCCTAATCAGCCAACCTTAGTGGACTTTATGAAGGCGGCTTATATTCAATCTACTGGGAAGAGACACCACCGCTACGTTCACGGTCTTAGGACTAAAGCAGTAGTCACCGTGGTTAAGCTATTATCAGAAATAGATAAATCATTAAAAACCTTTCACAGCAAACCTACTGGCAGGGCAACCTACCTTCGCAGTGGCCTGGCTGATATCGAGACTTGATAACTTCAGGCCATTGCAGAAAACTGTGCCGCAACGCAGAGACATTCACCTGACTTGATCCACTCGGGTCGGACCCGGCTAAATCTGGATGCAGAGACAGTTTCCTGGAAAAAGTGTTGCCGGGTTGTTCTATTCTGTGCCTTTACAATGTTTACACTGGCAGTCATTTAAAAAGAAATGTATTAATGCCATTGTAAACCACATCCAAGTCATTTCTCCAATACCCAGTAGTGTAACACTGTGAGCAGTTGGTTCATGATCCATAGTTGGTGCCATATCTAGATATAAAAATATGATACCCAGTGCGGCAAAAATCAATCCTGCCAAGTTGTGTCTTACTTTTTTCATTTTTAAAACTACCAATCCGTTGTATATAGGTTGATTGATTGTGATCATATGTTAATAATTTTTTTATTTTCTCGATCCCAAATTGAGACTAGCATATTAATAATCAATTGACTAAAAAATGTTTAGTGCATATTGACAATCCTTTTTAGCCTGATATAGTGAAGATTCATTAAAAAAATAATAGGAAAATTCCAAATGTCTCTTGCACCAGTAAATTATAATTTTGGAAACGCTTCAAACTATTCATTCGCTACAACGATTACTTGCAAAAATGAAGATGCACGGAAAATGTTTGTTGAAGCTTTTGGGCATATGCTTAATTATAACCACGAACAAGCAATTGCGTGCTACATGAAAGTTACCGAACTCGGCCGACCTGCGCAATGGCATGGTGGGGTATCGCATACTGTGTCTCCTCAAACTACAACTGGACGCCTGGTTTGGGTTCGGGCTACGACCCAATTCAACAGGCTATTTCTCTCAAAGCGGGTTGTACAGAATTGGAACAAGATCTTATCGATGCATTAGCCGAGCGCCACTCTGAAGAAGCACGTGATGCAGCGGACCCTTCAGTGCTCAACATGGGTAACAGTGCAGAACTCAATGCTGCGTTTGCAGAAGCTATGGCTCCTCTTTACGCAAAGTATAAAGGCAACTTGGACGTCGCTGCAATTTATGTAGAGGCTCTCATGAATCTCAATGCATGGCAACTGTGGAACAAGAACACTGAGACTGGTGAAATCACTCCGTTGGATAACAACACACTACTTTGCGTTCAAGTTATGGAAGATGCCTTTGAGACCATCGACGGCGCAAAGGAACACATTGCATTGTCCCACTTATATTGTCACTGTTTGGAACTGTCTCCATTTCCAGAACGAGCTTTACCTGCAGCTGATTTGCTGCGCACCGCCATGCCTAGTATGGGACACCTCGTTCACATGCCCTCTCATATCGATGCTTGGGTTGGACAATGGAAAGAGGCTATGGACTGTAACATCGATGCTGTAAAAGCCGATGATAAATACGTTGAACTCACTGGTAACGAATCACAGTTTTACAAATTTTACAGAATGCACAACCACCACTTCGTGATCTGGTGTGCTATGTTTGAAGGACAATATGAAACCGCGATGAAATACGCTCGAAAGGCAGCAGCGGCAAATCCTGCAGGTGATGAGAATTCAGGTGTACAATTCATGCTTGCTGGAATCATACCAATGGGCGCAATCTTCCTTGAATCTTATGTCGCCATGCCTTTGCATGTCATGATTCGATTCGGTATGTGGGATAAAATAATTGCTGAACCGATGCACTCTGATAAGGAGGTATTCGCTTCTACTATTGCAACAGAACACTACGCTCGTGGTGTAGCCTATGCCTCCAAGGGCATGGTCTCAGAGGCAGAAGCAGAACAGGTTCTCTTCGATGAAGCAATTCAAAACCCAGCGCTTGCTGGCCGGGTGCTGCACAACAATTTGATGTATCAAGACCCAAGCGAAGGCCCGTGTATTTTATTGGTTAATGGTGCTGTTTTGGCTGGTGAAATCGAATACCGAAAACAGTTCCTAGCCAAGGCTCAAGGTGAAGCGTCTGACTTTACTGCTGCCTTTGACCATCTACGTCGCGGTGTCAATCTCTCACTCAACCTCGCCTATAACGAGCCTTGGGGACAGATGCAACCTGTGCGCCACATCCTTGGTGCACTCCTTCACGAACAAGGCGAAATCGAAGAAGCAGAAGCCGTCTACCGTGCTGACATCAAACTTTGGAAAGACAATATGTGGGGCTTATTGGGTCTTAAACTCTGTCTTGAAGCCCGAGGCGATGCACCTGAGGAACTTGCCGAGGTCACTGCTTTATACAATGAACGTAGCTCTCGTGCTGACATCGTGATAGCAAAAACCTGTTTCTGTGCTCAAGGCAGCATCTAAAAGAGTTGCTGTGAATAAGTCAGTGCTAACTTAATAGCATGAGGGTCGGGTCATTCCGGCCCTCTGTATTTGCCAATGCAATGTCGCAGGTCTTCTCATCATTCGCCGGATTGAGCAACGAGTGTGTGTCAGTAGACCCGGGTTTAACCCAGGAACCGTTAATGTAAAACTTGTCATAGTTATTCTATGCTTTCTCATGAAAGTGCTTGTTAAATAAATTTAAACGTTCTTAGCGCCGGCCATCAGCAAGTAACAGCGATCGATCTTCGCGGCGCAGCAACAGCATTGATAAGGCACCAAGAAAGGGGCCAGGTACAAGTATCAGGAAAACCCAGCGCCAACTACCTAGGTACTCTGCTACGACTGGTAACAACCAGATAACAAATATCGTTATCGCAAACCCAACACCCATTTGAAATGCCAAAGCAGACCCAACCATCGATTGGTCGGAAAGCTCAGTGACCGCGGCTGAAAATTGGGCGCTATCCGCAACTGCTGCTAACCCCCAGATCAATGCAATTGTGATAAATAGCCAAGGGGGACCGTTAAAACAGAGCCCAATGAGGAGCGCGCTTGTGCCTGAAATAACCATGAGGAAAGTAGTTGCGTAACAACGACCTATACGATCTGCTAACCAACCACCCAAAACGCAACCTGGTGCGCCTGCTGCAATAACTAAAAATGTCAGTAACGCGGCATTTTCCAGACCAAGTCCTGTGCTCTTTGCTGCGATGGCGTATGCAAAAAACCAACCCCACATCGCATAGAGCTCCCACATATGACCAAAATAGCCGATATTGGCTAGCATTACTGGACGGTCTCTAATGATACGCCCCAGTTGATTTACATCTGCCTTAGTCTTGGAAAATTGGTGAGGTCCGTCGCGCAAAACAAATGCAAAAAGCACTGCGGCTATAAGACATGCCAGTGAGCTCATGAGAATTACCAATTTCCAGTCAAATTGGACTCCGACAGCACGTATAAGGTGAGGCAAAGCGGATCCGAGCGTCAGGGCACTCAACATTATTCCCATTGCAAAACCACGTCCTTTTTTAAACCAGGTAGCAATGAATTTGATTACTGTGGGGTATATACCTGCTAAAGCCATCCCCGTTATAAATCTAGAAAGAAGCGATAAGACTACTCCAGGTTCCAAAATTAAAAGTGCATTTGCGATACCAGCAACACAAGCAGATATAGCCATAATGGTTGAACTTTTATAAATATCTAACAGGGACAATAGGCTCACAATAAGGGCACTAACGACAAAACCTGCCTGTACACTATTGGTAAACCAGGTTGCTTGGGACAGGCTTAGCGACATTAGCTTAGTCAACTCTGGTATTACAGCTGTTGCTGAAAACCATGTAGTCAACGAAAGAACAAGTGCCACACCAGTAACTACAAGAACAAACCAACGGTTTGATAATACGTTTGACAACTAATATATCTCCAACAAGTTGATATAATTTATCGGTTAGCTGCCTACTTAAATCAACAGTATCTTTAACCTGATTTGTATTTTAATAAGTAACTAGGTGAATTCCGTGGCTTTTTAACACTGAGATCACACAGTAGATTCGCTATTGTTCACCACGGGATGAATAATTTTTTAGCGAGCTAAACCACGACAGCGATTTCATCAAACCCCATTCTTCAATTTAAAAACTGCAAACATAATGTTGACAGTAGGGTTTAACTCTGGGAAGGAAAAAGAGGCACATCGACGAAGCAAATTCTTAAGCATGCCGTCTCTAGAAACGCCAATAGTGGATACACCGAGAAAATCCACACTGGCTTGTTAGGATGTACATCGCCATCAAAACCGTAAAAGAGCTATACTGATAAAAATATCTTGTTTCGTCGACTCTCAGCTCTTTTCCGTTAAGCCTTCAGCTTCCTGATCTCTTCGACCAGCGCAGGCATAATTTCCTGAGAGTTTCCGACTATACCAAAACGAGATGATTTAAAAATTGCTGCATCTGGATCAGAATTGATCGAAACAATGGTCTTAGAGTTACCACAGCCGGCCATGTGGTGACTAGCACCAGAGATTCCGACCGCAAGGTATAGTTCAGGTGCCACTGTGCGTCCGGTCAATCCAATCTGATAAGAGCGTGGGCACCAGTCCAAATCACAGGCGGCGCGACTGGCACCAACAGCTCCGTCGACCAATTCTGCGATTTCATTGAGTGTATTAAATCCTTCTGGGCCGCCTAAACCTAGCCCACCACCGATCACAATTTTTGCACTCTCCAACTTTACTCCAACAGCTTTCTCCCTTTCGCGATTGACAACACGACTGCGTATGGAATTCACATCAAGAATTGAAGTCACATGTTTAACCTCCCCGGCACGCTCCATCATAGGTGTCAGAGCCTGTTGGGTTTTGGAACGGATAGTAGCTACCGCAGGTGTCTTGGTAAAAGTGACCACTTCGCGTGCAAGGCCACCAAAGCAGCTTCGAGTCATGTGTGGTCGTCCGTTGATGATGTCAATCGACTCACAACCGGTAGCTACATCAACATCCAGGCGGAAGGCAAGACGGGGTGCTAGGTCAGTGCCAGATAACGAATGTCCAATAAGGACAATAGCGGGCGCCACCTCAGCAACTATTTTGGACAGATCCGGCAACCAGGCTTCAGCATGGAAGTTGGCAAATATTGCGTTATCATTAATTAAAACTTGATCCGCACCGTATGCAGTCAGTATCTCGCCAGTGGTTTCCAAGCCAGTACCGAAAGCTACCGCGGTGACGGTCCCACCCATACTGTCAGTGAGTCGCCTTGCCAACGCTAACATCTCTAAACCTAGATCGATTGGTTGACTTTCCACCATCTCTACAACTACGAGAACACCATTATTATTGTCAGTCATCTTTTGATCCTATATCAACTTTGCTTCGCGCAAGTGCTGAGCAAGAGTGGCAGCTATCTCGGCCGGTGTATTTCCAACAATGAATTCACACTCTGTATCGTTTACTGGGATATAGAGACGCTCTAGCTTGTAACGCATAGCGCTAGAACCTACCTGTGCCTCATCAAGACCAATATCTTCTGGCATCCATTCCTTAATCGGTTTCTTCGCAGCACGCATAGTCTCGCGCATTGATGCGTAGCGGACTTTACCCAACTCGTTGGAGATAGTTACCAACGCTGGCAAATCCGCTTCAACAGTCTCAATGCCATCCTGAAGCACACGTTGAACTGTGACGACACCATCAGTGGTCTGCACGTCACACGCAAAAGTGATGGCCGGAATATCCAGAATTTCGGCTATTCCAAGGCCTACAACACCAGCATCCCAGTCGGCAGCTTGACGCCCGGTCAGGATCAAGTCCACATCACCAATGGCGCGGATCGTCTCAGCTAGGTTACGAGCGGTGACATACCCGCCACTCCCATCAAACGTTGGTTCGCTGAGCAAAACGGCATTGTCAGCACCCAAAGCGAGCGCCGCTTTAATTACAGCTCGAGCACCCTTTGATGCAATAGTCACAATAGTAATTTCTATGTCTGAGTCTTTTCCCGCCTTATCACGTATCCTCAGAGCAGCTTCAACTGCTTGTTCATCATATGGACTAAGAATAGGTGACAAACCAGATACTGGAATCAACACTTTCGCTTCTTCGTCAATGCGAAACTGAACGGGTGGGATCTCAGGATTCTGAATCTGTTTAACACACACCACAATCTTCATAGAAAAATCACCCTTTCTCAACACTGATTATTTCTGGCACAATTCCGTCAAAGTGCTTACGCTGGAAGTTCCATTCCCAAGTCGGCTGGACTCGATCTTTTTCGTCAATTCCGCGTGCCATAACTTTATACTGACCTGGTTCGGTGACATCCCAAACGTAATGGAAGCGCCGCCATAGCCAACGGTCGTTAGATTCCTCGATGGTTGCATCGTTCCAGCTTTCACCTCCGTTAGTACTGATTTCGACACGAACCACGGCACCCTCACCACTCCAGGTTCGACCAGTTATAGCGTGTGAGCCACACTTGATTGGACCATCTTCGTCTCGAGGTGAAGTAATTAACGCTTTGACTCCAAGAACTTTCATAGGCTTCTTATTGGGATCTTCCGGCGACTTGCCGCTCACAAAATAGTGGGTTTGATAATAAAAATCTGGTGTGTGGTCAAGTATCTCTATCCTATCTATCCATTTTACCCACCAATTTCCAGCCCAACCCGGCACAACTAATCGCAATGGTGCACCGTGCACATGTGTCAAGTACTCACCATTGTGAGCCCATGCTAGGATTGTATCTTCATGGAGAGCTTTTTCTATCGGCATCGCCTTTGAGTAATTGATGATGCCAGGATCAACCACATCGAAGTCAGTGCGTCCGACTGAAAGGTATTGGGTCACTGGGTCAGGTCTGCCTTCATCCCAGCCATGAAGGGCGATAGACACCGCACCTTCTTGTATGCCAGCAAGTTCAAGTACAGTCTTAAAGGGTACTCCAGTCCACTCACCACCACTGACCAGACCCGTAGTTGGAATAGACTCAAGGATATTCTCAATGTCCAGAGCCTCTTCACCATCTCCGGACTGGCGCCAACCACCTTCTTCAGCTTGGGCATCACGCAAAGAGGGCTTCCGCACATTTTTTTTCCCCTCATCGATGTAGTCCCAAAATTCACCATCATTCCCCGCACATTCGGTCACTGCACGCACAGTGCGCCCCGGAAACTTTCGAATTTCCTCAAGAGTGTACTCGATTGGATTGTCAACCATTCCACCGATTGAAAATGAGAAGTCATCTGGATGTACTGGATCAGGCATGTTAAGTTGAGCGATCACATAATAGGCGTCAGTTGGTGTCAGCAATCCCTCTAGATCGAGTACTGGAGAGCGTGCAAAGATAGTCCGTCCTTCCGCATCTTTACTTGGCATTACACGGGCCCGTTTACGATCAGGCCAACCCATTACCCATTCACCTTCAAGTTCAATCTCTTCTGACATATTATTACTCCTGCTTAATTGTATTTCTATTAAAGTAATTTGAAAAAGTCTTCCTCATTCTACAGACCTTTGAGCGCCATGGTGTAAGTTGTTGCGGTACCATCAACACAAAGATCACCAGCACTGTCGGTAATGGTAGTTTTCAGCTTGCAAATGGGTTTGTCGTCTCTTACAGACTCAATTTCAACTCGAGCAGTCAACTCTTCTCCAACCCCTACAGCTTTTAGAAATTTTAGTTCGGTTGATAAAAACACTGTGCCAGGGCCGGGCAAGTCTTCCGCAACACAGGCATTAAGAAGACCAGTTGTTACGCCACCCTGCACTATAAGCTTGCCAAACGGAGTTTTTTTCGCAAGTTCCTCATCATAGTGAACTGGATTTTTATCGCCAGTCATCTCAGTAAACGAATGTATATCGCCCATCTTAGTAGTACGAGAACGTTCACTGAATTGCCCAATTTTTGGTTGGCCGTTTAAAACTCCTACCCAACCATCTTTTTTTTCTGTGTTAGACATATAAATAGTTTCCTTTATTTTAAAACTGTTTTAAAAAACGGCAGAACACGGTCCCCACCTGATTTACATAAAGGTTAATCTTTATTGTACAGACCACTCGGTACAATACAAGTATTAAAAAAGTCATTTTTTTATACTTGTACTTTTTAACATTCGTTCGGAATGTTGAAACTAGTCTAATAACTTGCTATTTTGGGAGATGACTGCGAAATAGTTCAAGACTTTAGCAACTGAGAATTCTTAGTTTGATACGAACCCTATTAAGGCGTGATAAGTATGAATACAGCAGGAGGTCATCCATGACTGACGTTTATATTGGTAGTGCAAAACTAACTCCTATTGGTCAGTTGAATGGAACTCTTGGCAGCCTTTCAGTAGTAGAACTTGGCAGCGCCGTGATCTCTGACCTAATTAATGACATTGACCCATCAGTTTTTGACAAAGTCATAATTGGGCAGGTGCTCAGTGGCGGTGCCGGAAAAAATTCAGCACGCCAACGGCATTGAAAGCAGGACTACTGGTTCAAGTTCCAGCTTTAATGGTTAATCAGGTGTGTGCTGATGCGATGCTGAGTTGATTAGGGTATAAATCTGAAAAGAGTAAATTTATCTGGTGGCGCAATTGCGCTCTGACACCTATTGTCAGGTTCAGGTGCTAGGATGGTTGTAGCCCTAATTCACGAAATGAAACGAATCGGAGCAAAACGCGAACTAGCATCTTTGTGCGTTGGAGGTGGTCAAGGCACTGCTATCTGTTTAGAAATGTAGTAAAATTGACGTACGCGTGGTGATCAGTATCACGTTGAGAGGATATGGGCGAAATCGACTTACCAACTAGGTATTAATTAGCGGATGATAGAAAACTGAAACAAACAGAACAGGCAAAGAAGATAACTAAGGTGGCCGCTTCGTTGTTCGCAAAAAAAGGCTACAATGGAGTTGGCGTCGCGGAAATTGGGGCGGCTTCAGGCTTTGGTCGTGGGACACTCTACCATCACATAGAAAGCAAAGAAGACCTTCTTCACGAAATTGCTTCACAGTACATTTCAGGCCTGGTTCAGTCTGGCCATAGGATAGCGAGAGAGTATCCAGATCCTATTCAGCGCTTGAACGCGCTGAGTCGACACTTGATGGCCGTAATCAGCAGTAGTTTAGCAGAAATAGTAGTCTGTTTTCGCGAAGTCCAGTCTCTAACAGGCACACGACACCATGACGTTATGTGTATGCATACAGAATACCAACAAATCTGGTCTAAAACTATAGAGGAAGGTGTTCAGCAAAATGTGTTTAGAGCAGTCGATAAAATTGCTGTGAAAGGCCTTTTGGGGATGTATTTCTACTCATGCCTATGGCTAAAACCTGATGGTCTTCAATCTCCTGAGGATATCGGAGATGTTTTTAGTGATCTTGTTATCCGTTCTCTTTCTAGACGACCGGACGAATAACGAAGCTTTACTTAGCTTACATAGACCCACACGCTAAAAAATAAACTACTCATTTTACTGTCAAATATCAACCAAATAATACTCTGAAAATAAGTAAAATTTTAGAACATATTCGACTATGTCACTAAGTTCACTTAAAGCTGTCGATACTACCCAACTAGTTAGAAAAACTTAATACTATAATGAAGGATTGGTTACCTTCGTTTTCGCGACTTTTGATTACCTTGTTTAGCAAATAATAGTTTAAAGAGCTGCCCTCGTTAAATGCCTTGTGACTCTGAAACCTACCTGTCAGAAATAAACTATAACGAGATTGGTTTTTTTATTAAATACTGCTATCGGTTTCATTTTAATTATAATTTCTAGGATCGTTTTTATGTCACTGCTTATGGATGAAGAATCAAGAATTATTGAAATGGCTTGGGAAGACCGGACTCCTTTTGAGGCTATAGAAAAACAATTCGGTATTAATGAGACGGAGGTTATCAAATTTATGCGCAGTCGTTTAAAACCCAGAAGTTTTAGGCGATGGCGTGAAAGGGTGAGTGGGCGCTCAACCAAGCATTTAAAACTCCGTAGTCCAGATGTGATTAGAAGCCATTGCCCAACGCAATACAAACACCGTTAATAATGAAAATATTACTAGCAGGCAGTGGTGATATTGCTCAGCGAGTGGCGCTCAAACTGACTGATCAGCACCAGTTCTTTGGTTTAAAACGCCAGCCAGTCAATCTTCCTCATGGCATTACTCCCCTAACAGGTGATCTGACCGATGCCGCATGTTTAGATAGCGTTTTCCGAGAGGGCTTTGATATGGTGGTTGCCACGCTAACACCCGATAGTTTCACTGATGAAGGTTACCAGAAGGCTTACGTTGATTCATCTGCAGCCCTATCCGTAGCTATTAACAATGCAGGTCACAAACCAAAATTAGTGATCTGGGTTTCTAGTACTAGCGTCTATGGCCAGACCTTAGGTTCTTGGGTGAATGAAGATTCTCCAGCAAACTCGGCTACCTTTTCTGGCAGAGCATTACTTCAGGCAGAGCGGCACATACTAGGCTTGCCCTGTGCCAAAGCAGTGGTGAGGTTTTCTGGTATATATGGTCCTGGGCGCACTCGAATGTTAGATCAGGTGTTAGAAGGAGTCGGGTGTCCAGCCGAACCTGAACAATGGAGTAATCGAATTCATAGCGAAGATTGCGCTGGTGTTATTGCACACCTAATCAGGTTGAACGAGCAGCAGGTGCCTTTATCAGAAATCTATGTGGCGACTGACTGTGAACCAGTGACCCAGCATGAGTTATGTAGTTGGTTGACTGCACGTTTGAATGTCAGTTTAGTCAAGGAGCGCACCAATGCACGATCAGCAAGGCGTTGTAGCAACAAAAAATTGTTAGATTCTGGTTATAAGTTCATTTTTCCTACTTACCGAGAGGGCTATTCAGCGCTGATCGAAGAGTTAAAAGGGTGAGTGTGTCCTGTGGATAACCTTACCCTCTGTGCCATAGGCAAATGGCTAACTTGTTCAAGATTAGTGTTTGTCACCCAGACGATCTGCTTTGCTTAGCTTAATTAGCATTGATGCCTTTTAAGTCTAGGTCTAACAATATTCCCCTATTTGATTTAAATCTAGTCCGCTTTACTGTACCGCCATCAGCATTAGCTGTTGCTGGCATTGGATAAGACTAATCATAAGTCATCTGCCCTTAATCACAACTAGCCATAATTCTTTTACTGAAGCGCTATTATGTGACACTAGATTGCTGGATCAATGTGGGGGGCACTATCTTACTCAATTCTGAGATCACATGAATCCTCCTACGCTATGCATGCTCTTCTCCTAGTACAGCAACCGTACTAGACTTTCGTGATGCTGGGGGATATTGTGAGGCCTAGTCTTAAAATGCATTGGCGCTAACTTAGTTCAAGCAATGCTGTCATCATAGTTAAATAGGAGAAATTAGCATGTCCAAAGGGTACTTAATTGCTTTCGTCAAAATGACTAATGAGGACGATTTTAAGACCAACTACAGCGCAAAGGTTGCAGACGTATTTGCACAGTTTGAAGGAACGTTTATAGTGCTAACAGGCAGCACCAGCCATCATGAAGGTCGTCAGTTCGACCGCCATGTCATAGTAGAATTTCCAAGCTTAGCAAAAGCTACGCAAGCGATAGAAAGCCCAGAATATAAAGCGATCAAGCCGCATAGGATAAATAATAGTGATGCAGAGTATGGCTCGTTTATGTTGGTGCCAGGGGTGTAACTGCTTTCTTTTATGTGTATATTTTACTTGACTAAAGTTCCATCATTAAAGGGTTTAAAATGCGTTATCTACATACCATGATCAGAGTAAGAAATTTAAAGGCTTCATTAGAGTTTTGGTGTAATCTGCTGGGCCTCGTTGAGGTGAAACGAACGGACTATGAGTCTGGGCGGTTTACTTTAGTGTTTTTGGCCGCTGCTCTTGATGAGGAGAGTGCTGAGGGTGCTAAAGCGCCGTTATTAGAGCTTACGCATAATTGGGATGGTGATGAAGAATTAAACACAGGTAGAAGTTGGGGGCATTTGGCTTACGAAGTTGATGACATTTACCAGCTTTGTCAAAATTTGATTGACGCAGGGGTTGTGATTAACAGGCCTCCCCGTGATGGGCATATGGCGTTTGTAAAGTCACCAGATAATGTGTCGATCGAATTATTGCAATTTGGGAGTGCTCTGGCGCCCACGGAACCTTGGATTTCAATGCCCAACGTAGGTAGTTGGTAGGCTCAAGATTAAATGCAGCCTTTTGTTAATTAGTTGCAATAAGTGTTTGACGTGTAAGGAGTAAATCGATATTATGTGCGCTCTTTGATGCGGGGTGGAGCAGTATGGTAGCTCGTCGGGCTCATAACCCGAAGGTCGTAGGTTCAAATCCTGCCCCCGCTACCATTTTTCAGGTAGTTGTTTTTTTGCATTTACCTTTGGCGAAAGTCATAAAGAAGTAATTCAGGGGTTCTTAATTTCGCAGTTAGCGTGGTTATGAGACTGAATACATATAGTCAAAAAAAAGCCCCTCTTATGGGGCTTTTTTGCGTTTTAGGATATTGAAATGGCAGGTGCAGCAGCACAAATCGAAGCATTAGTAGCGCCAGCAGTGGCAGCTTGTGGTTGTGATCTTTGGGGTATCGAATATATATCTCAGGGTCGTCATACCACTTTGCGAGTATATATAGACCATGCCAAAGGTATTGGGGTGGAGCAGTGCGCAGACGTGAGTCGGCAAGTTGCTGCAGTGATGGATGTAGAAGATCCTATTACCGGAGAGTACACACTCGAAGTGTCATCACCTGGTTTGGATCGCCCCTTGTTTAGCTTGCAGCAATATCAAGCTAGCATTGGTGAAAAATTAAGTTTGAAATTGCGTTTGGCCTTTGATGGTCGGCGTCGTTTTACCGGTGTGCTAAGCGGCATTGAAGGTGATGATGTGTTATTGCAGATTGATGATGAAGAATATTTGCTGCCTTTTGACAGCATTGAAAAAGCCAATATTGTACCGCGCTTTTAAGCGCGGTTTTATAAGCCCAAATTAAGTGAGAGCTTGAAATGAATAAAGAAATTCTGTTAGTGGCAGAAGCTGTTTCAAATGAAAAGGACGTGTCAAAAGACGTTATTTTTGAAGCGATAGAATTAGCCTTAGCTACTGCAACACGTAAACGTATCCATGAAGAAAGTGATATTAGAGTCGCTATCGACCGCAAAACAGGCGCAGCTACAACCACACGCTGTTGGACTGTGGTTACTGATGAGGTGTACACCAATCCAGAGGCTGAGTTGATTCTTGAAGATGCTCAAGAGGCTAATCCTGGCGTTGAGCTAGGTGATGTCGTGCAAGAAGAATTGCCGACTGAAGTGTTTGGCCGTATTGCAGCACAAACTGCTAAGCAAGTGATTGTGCAAAAGGTCCGTGAAGCTGAGCGTGCTAAGGTAGTGGAGTTGTACCGTGGCCGCATTGGCGAAATCATTAGTGGCAGTGTTAAGAAAGTGACACGTGACAATGTGATTGTGGATTTAGGTAATAATGCAGAAGCGCTGATGGCGCGAGATCAATTGATTGGTCGGGAAACATTCCGCATGGGTGATCGTGTTCGGGCCTTGTTGGCTGAGGTACGTACTGAAAGCCGAGGCCCACAACTTTTCTTAAGCCGCACAGACCCGCAAATGTTGGTAGAGCTTTTTAAGATTGAAGTGCCAGAGATTTTTGAACAAGTTATTGAAATTCGTGCAGCCGCCCGTGATCCAGGATCCCGTGCTAAAATTGCAGTGAAGACTAACGATGGTCGTATCGATCCTATTGGCGCTTGTGTTGGTATGCGAGGTTCGCGTGTGCAAGCTGTTACTGGTGAATTGAACAACGAGCGCGTTGATATTGTGCTTTGGGATGATAATCCCGCGCAGTTGGTTATCAATGCTATGGCTCCTGCAGAAGTCAGTTCTATCGTTGTTGATGAAGACCGCCACGCGATGGATGTTGCTGTTAGTGATGAGAATTTGGCAATGGCTATTGGCCGTAATGGCCAAAACGTCCGTCTAGCCTCCGAGTTGACCGGGTGGACTATTAACGTAATGTCTGAAGAAGATGCCGCCACTAAGCAACAAGACGAAGTGGGTGGTGTGGTACAGACTTTTGTTGACGCTTTAGACATTGATGAGGATTTTGCTGAAATGTTGGTAGAAGAAGGCTTTGCTAGCCTTGAAGAAATCGCCTATGTGCCGTTAGATGAAATGTTGGCAATTGAAGGCTTAGATGCAGACATTGTTGAAGAACTCCGTACTCGTGCAAAAGACAAACTGCTTAACCAAGCGCTTGCAGCGGAAGAACAGTTAGATAAATCTGAGCCTGCTCAAGACCTACTAGACATGGAAGGTATGGATACCCACCTTGCATTTGTATTGGCAAGCCGTGGCATTATAACCATGGAACATTTGGCCGAGCAAGCTGTTGATGAGATCTCGGACATCGAAGGCTTGAGTGATGAAAAAGCAGCAGAATTAATTATGACGGCCCGCGCCCCTTGGTTTGTTTAAACCATTGCCCGACCGACAGGAGAATATGATTATGACAGACCAAACTGTCAACACCTTAGCCGAAACGGTAGGTGTTCCGGTTGAGCGATTGCTGAACCAAATGGAAGAAGCAGGCCTTACCCGGCGTGCGGCTACAGACGCAGTATCAGACGAAGAGCGTAAGTCGCTTTTATCGCACTTGCAAAAGTCCCACGGTGGAGAAGGTGATAACGCTGATGGCCCTAAGAAAATTACTTTGCGTCGCAAGACAACAAGTACGTTAAAAGTTTCTGGTACAGCAGGCAAACGCACCGTTAACGTTGAAGTACGTAAAAAGCGCACCTACGTTAAAGCTGAAGAAGGCGATCAGTCGGTTGTAATTGAGGCGGAAACAGCTGAGTTGGTAGCCGATAAAGCTGGCGAAGTGGCCCAAGTAAAGGTGGAAGCTGATGTTAAGTCTGTAGCTGAAACGGCAGCAAGTGTAGCCACAAATACGGTTGTTCAAAACGAAGCAGATGATCAAGTTAAGGTCAAAGCAGAAGTGGACGCAGCAGCTAAAGTGGCTGCAAATGCTGAGGTGGCTCGTCAAAAAGCGGCTGAAGATGCTAAAAAGAAGCCCGCTCACCAAAAGACGTTCACTTCCCCTGATAAGCCCCGTGGTGGTGCACCCGCAGGTAAGGGCAAAGGTAAGGGCCGTATGTCTAGCGGACGCGATGACCGCAGCCGTGGTAAAGGCGCACGAAACAAAGGCAAACTGGCTGCGCCTAAGCGCTCTGGTAACGGTGAACATGCTTTTGAAGTGCCTACAGAAAAGGTAGTTTATGAAGTGAACTTGCCTGAATCCATCACTGTGGCTGATTTAGCTCAGCGGATGAACGTGAAGGCTGCCGAAGTCATTAAAGTCATGTTTAATATGGGTGCAATGGCAACCATCAACCAAGTCATTGACCAAGATACAGCGACTATTGTTGTTGAAGAAATGGGTCATACAGCGAGATTGGTGATGGATGATGCAATCGAAACAGAAGTTGTCGAAAGCATTAATTACGAAGGCAAAGAAATTGCTCGTGCCCCAGTTGTGACGGTAATGGGCCACGTTGACCACGGTAAAACATCCCTATTGGATAGTATTCGTTCCACTAAAGTTGCGTCGGGTGAATCTGGCGGCATTACACAGCACATTGGTGCTTACCACGTAGAAACTGACAAAGGCATGGTTACTTTCTTAGATACTCCTGGACACGCTGCGTTTACAGCGATGCGTGCCCGTGGCGCTAAGGCAACTGACATTGTTATCTTGGTAGTTGCTGCAGATGATGGTGTGATGCCACAAACTGAAGAAGCGGTTCAGCATGCTAAAGCTGCTGGCGTACCTTTGATTGTTGCGATAAATAAAATGGACAAAGAAGGCGCAGATCCAGATCGAGTGAAGACAGAGTTGTCTAGTCGTGAAGTTGTGCCGGAAGACTGGGGTGGTGTAACTCAGTTTATCCCAGTATCAGCTAAGACTGGCGAAGGCATCGAAGCATTGCTAGACGCCGTATTGCTAGAAGCAGAGGTGTTAGAGCTTACAGCAGTGCCAGAGGCGCCAGCCAAAGGTGTTGTGGTTGAAGCGCGCCTTGATAAAGGCCGTGGTTCTGTAGCTACTATATTGATTCAAAACGGCACCTTGAAGAAAGGTGATATCGTTCTAGCCGGCCAACAGTTTGGTCGTGTTCGAGCTATGTTAGACGAAAATGGAAAGCCTATTGACAGTGCTGGCCCTTCTATTCCCGTAGAAATTCTCGGTTTAGGTGGCACCCCTGATTCCGGTGAAGATTTCGCCGTGGTTGCAGACGAAAAGAAAGCCCGTGAAGTAGCCTTGTTCCGTCAAGGTAAGTACCGCGATGTGAAGCTTGCTCGTCAACAAGCATCTAAATTGGATGCTATGTTTGAGAATATGGGTAAGAACCAAGCCTCTGTATTAAACGTTGTACTTAAGACCGACGTACGTGGTTCTTTGGAAGCTTTAACTAGCTCCCTAATGGATATTGGTACGGAAGAAGTTAAGGTGCAGGTTGTATCCAGCGGAGTAGGTGGTATCGCTGAGTCTGATGTTAACCTTGCTGTGGCATCAAACGCTGTGATCTTTGGTTTTAACGTTCGTGCTGATACGCCAGCCAAGGCTCTTATCGAGAAAGAAGGTATTGATCTACGTTACTACAGCGTAATCTACGACATCATTAACGATGTTAAGGCTGCTCTTTCCGGTATGTTAGCGCCTGAATTACGCGAAACCATTGTTGGTATTGCAGAAGTACGTGAAGTCTTCCGTTCGCCTAAGTTGGGCCAGATTGCTGGCTGTATGGTTACTGAAGGCGCGGTGCATCGTAGCAAGCCTATCCGTGTATTACGAGATAACGTGGTTATTTACGAAGGTGAGTTGGAATCCTTACGTCGTCACAAAGATGCTGTTGCGGAAGTTCGCAATGGTATTGAGTGTGGTATCGGTGTGAAGAGCTACAACGACGTTCGTGTTGGTGACCAAATTGAAGTATTCGACACTGTCGAAGTTGAGCGTAGCTTGTAAGGGCGGATCATGGCACAAGAATATAGCCGTACCCAGCGTGTGGCAGACCAAATTCAGCGTGAGCTAGCAGCCCTAATCCAGCGTGAGGTGAAAGATCCTCGCGTGGGTATGGCGACAGTGAGTGCTGTAGAAGTATCCCGTGATCTGTCTCACGCTAAGGTATTTGTCACCATTTTAAATGGTGGCGAAGACACGCAAGAGATTACAGAATCCGTTAAGGCTCTTAACAATGCCTCAGGGTTTTTACGTAGCCAACTAGGCCAGCGTATGAAACTACGTATTGTACCGACTCTGAGGTTTCATTTTGACGACAGTTTGTCACGTGGTAATTACCTTAGTAACCTAATTGACCAAGCTAGGGCTTCGGACCCAGAGCAAGACACTAATGCTGAATAAGCACTAGTGGCTCGTCAACCGAAAGGCCGTGAAGTAAGCGGCATTCTTATTTTAGATAAACCCACAGGTATGAGTTCAAATCATGCCTTACAGCGTGTTAAGCGGATGTTTGGGGCCCGTAAAGCGGGCCACACCGGCTCGTTAGATCCTCTAGCAACGGGCTTGCTGCCTATTTGCCTAGGTGAGGCTACTAAGTTCAGCCAGTTTCTCCTGGACTCTGACAAACGTTACCAAACTATTGGTCAGCTTGGTGTGCGCACTGATTCAAGTGATGCCGAAGGTAAGATTTTGGAAACCAAACCTTGTGACCATATCACTTTGGCCGATGTAGAAGCCCAGTTGCCACAATTTCGTGGCCTTATTAGCCAAGTGCCTTCCATGTTTTCAGCTCTTAAGCATCAAGGGCAGCCCTTATATAAGTTAGCTCGGGCGGGTAAAACAGTGGAAGTTAAACCACGGCAAGTGACCATTCACAAATTAGAACTGTTGAATTTTAAAAATGCCCAAGTGCAGATGGACATCAGTTGTACCAAAGGCACATATATTCGTAGTATTGTGGAAGATTTGGGATTGGCACTAGGCTGTGGTGCTCATGTAGCGCAGCTCAAGCGCTTGCAGGCAGGGCCTTTTGTGGCCGAGCAAATGGTCACTTTAGAAGATTTGCAAGCCATCATTGACGAGGCAACTAAGGACCAGTTGGTAGAAGAAGGCAAGTGGCCCGACATTACTCCTGCCTTTACAATCCTAGATACGCTATTAATGCCGGCAGATACTGCCGTTTTATCATTAAATGCTGTACAATTGGCCGCCCATGAAATTGAGTCGTTGCAGCAAGGTAAGGTTATAGACCATGCCACTGACTTCGCTGAACTTGATGTGGTGCGAGTGTATAGCTCACATGTTACCGATGCGAATGCCTTTATTGGTTTAGCCGAAGTGCAACAAGAAGGTCGCTTAAAAGCTAAACGCTTAATGAGCACTTAGGCCTTTATTGAAGTTCCGCTGTAAATATGCACGGTGTGAACACTAACGTAGCCCTAGCCCCTCATTTATGAGACTAGTGGGCATATTAATGATTGGAGAATTACCATGGCTCTAACTGCCGTTGAAAAAGCTGCTGTTGTAGCAGATTACCAAACTGCCGAAGGCGACACAGGGTCACCAGAAGTTCAAGTTGCATTGTTAACTTCGAACATCTTGGCACTGCAAGGTCACTTCAAAGAGCATAACCATGATCACCACTCTCGTCGTGGTTTGATCCGTATGGTTAACCAGCGTCGTAAGCTGTTGGACTACCTTAATCGTAAAGACGCTGCGCGTTATACTACGTTGATCGGTCGTTTAGGTCTACGCCGCTAAAATCAGTTTTAAACCTGCTGTATTCGGTGAATGTAGCAGGCTTAAGATCTGATTTAAATGCCGCACTGTGCATTTTTAGGTGTGGCAAATAGAGGCTAGGTAATCTTTTGGTTACTTAGCCTTTATTGTTTTGACTGTAAGCAATAGGAGAGGGTCGGCCCGTACTCTTATTGGCTTGGTGTCGTAGGTAGGTTTAAGCCTAAACCGAGTCAATAAGTGTACTGGTGGATTAGATCGCTCATTTGATTGCAGATTCTTTATTTTATGGAGATACATATGTCTGTCATTACCAAAACATTTCAATACGGTGAACAAACCGTAACGTTAGAAACTGGCCGTATTGCACGTCAAGCTTCTGGTGCTGTACTTGTCACTATCGATGACGCTATCCAAGTATTGGTTGCTGTTGTTGGTTCTAAAAAAGCTAAGCCTGATCAAGGTTTCTTCCCACTTTCTGTACACTACCAAGAAAAGACTTACGCTGTAGGTAAGATCCCTGGTGGTTTCTTTAAGCGTGAAGCGCGTCCATCTGAAAAAGAGACGCTAACTAGCCGCTTGATCGACCGTCCAATTCGTCCATTGTTCCCTAAGGGTTTCATGAACGAAGTACAGGTTATTTGTACTGTTATGTCTGCTGATAAGCAAAACGACACAGATATTGCTGCTTTGATCGGCACATCTGCTGCTTTAGCCATCTCTGGCATTCCTTTTGCGGGCCCAATTGGTGCTGCACGTGTCTCATACTCTGACGACGCTGGCTACCAACTTAACCCAAGCTTTGAAGCCCAAGCCACATCTGATCTAGACATGGTGGTTGCTGGTACTGCTGACGCCGTGTTGATGGTTGAATCAGAAGCCAAAGAATTAAGCGAAGACGTGATGCTGGGCGCTGTTCTTTTTGCCCATGATGAAATGCAAGCTGTGGTTAAGGCGATAGGCGAATTTGCATCAGAAGCTGCCAAGCCTACTTGGGATTGGGTTGCTGCTGAAGAAGATGCAGCGCTTAAGTCTGCTGTCACTGCTGCCGTTGGCGATGCTGTTGGCGAAGCTTACCAACTAAGCGATAAAATGGACCGTTACACGCGTTTAGGTGAAGTTAAGGCGCAAGCTGTTGCTGCCCTATGTAGCGATGACGAAGCTGCACCTTCTAAGTCTGACGTATTAAGCATGGTGAGCAAGCTAGAAAAGCACACTGTACGTTCACGCGCAGTTGCAGGCGAGCCACGTATTGACGGCCGTGATAACAAGACTGTACGTGGTATCAATGTAGAAATTGGTACATTGGCTAAGGCTCACGGTTCTTCATTGTTCACTCGTGGTGAAACTCAGTCTATTGTTGTAGCTACTCTTGGTACTAGCCGTGACCAGCAGATCATTGACGCCCTAGAAGGCTCACGTAAAGATCCGTTTATGTTGCACTACAACTTCCCAAGCTATTCCGTAGGCGAAACAGGCCGTTTCATGGGCCCTGGCCGTCGTGAGATTGGACATGGTCGTTTGGCTCGTCGTGGCATCCAAGCCATGTTGCCAAGCCAAGAAGACTTCCCGTACACCATCCGTGTGGTTTCAGAAATTACTGAATCTAACGGTTCTAGCTCCATGGCTTCTGTATGCGGTGCTTCCCTAGCGCTTATGGACGCTGGTGTGCCGATTAAAGCCCCTGTTGCTGGTATCGCCATGGGTTTGATCAAAGAAGATGCTGGTTTTGCCGTATTGACGGACATATTGGGTGATGAAGATCACTTGGGCGACATGGATTTTAAAGTAGCTGGTTCTGCTGCAGGCATCACTGCTCTGCAAATGGACATCAAAATCCAAGGCGTCACCGAAGAGATTATGGAAATTGCTCTAGAGCAAGCACACGATGCACGTATCCATATCTTGGACGAAATGAACAAGGTTATCGCTACACCTCGCGCTGAGTTGAACGACAACGCACCCACTATGAAAACTATCAAGATCGATCAAGATAAGATCCGTGACGTGATTGGTAAAGGTGGCGCGACCATTCGTGGTTTGTGTGAAGAAACTGGCGCATCAATCGACATTGAAGACGATGGTACTGTGCGCGTATACGCTGATGACAAAGCTGCTGCTGAATTGGCTGAAGCTAAGATTCTAGAAATCACTGCAGAAGCTGAAGTTGGTGCCACCTACGAAGGCAAAGTAGAGCGCATTGTAGACTTCGGAGCATTCATTAGCATTTTGCCTGGTAAAGATGGTTTGTTGCACATTTCTCAAATCTCCAGCGAGCGTGTTGAGAAAGTAACTGACTACCTAGAAGAAGGTCAAATAGTTAAGGTTAAGGTCCTAGATGTTGACGCACGTGGCCGTATTAAGCTTTCTATGAAAGACATGGAAGCCTAATAGTTGCATGAAGGTCTGAGTAAATTGAGAGCAGCTTAAAAAATTAATCTGCTCTGACCCTATTGAACTAACAAAACCTCTGAGCAGCAATGGTTAGGGGTTTTTTTATGTCTGTGAGGCTACTAATGTGTCGCTTTTGGTACTATAATAGTCGCCTTTAGAATCGTGTTAAATTGTATTAAAAAGGCTTCCTCTTGACCCAATCGCAGCAAATTTCCCTTAAAAAACAAAGTATTAAAGTAGTTTTGTTAGAAGGTGTACATCAATCAGCCGTTCAAGCTTTACAGGCTGAAGGCTTTGATAACATTCATTTCTACACCACCGCTTTGCCAAAAAGTGAGTTGGTGAAAGTGTTAAAGGACGCCCACTTTGTAGGCATTCGTTCACGTACTCAGATGACTCGAGAGGTATTAGCGCAAGCCACCAAGCTGATGGCCATAGGCTGTTTTTGCATAGGCACTAATCAAGTGGATCTCCAAGCTGCCCTAGAGATGGGTATTCCCGTATTTAATGCGCCTTATAGTAATACCCGCAGCGTAGCCGAACTGGTCATCGCTGAGGCGGTGTTGTTATTGAGAGGCATCCCAGAAAAAAATGCTAAGGCTCATCGTGGTCAATGGTTCAAATCAGCTCACCAATCTTTTGAGGTGCGGGGTAAAAAGCTAGGTGTGGTGGGATATGGATCTATTGGCTCACAACTGGGTATTATGGCAGAAGCCATGGGCATGGAAGTGATTTATTACGATCAAATCACGAAGTTGAGTTTAGGTAATGCTTCAGCCTGTGGCAATCTAGCTGAACTGCTTATGCGAGCTGACATCGTTACCTTGCATGTACCAGAAACGCCATCGACTCATTGCTTAATAGGCCCAACTCAGCTTGCTCAAATGAAAGATGGGGCGATTCTAATTAATGCCTCCCGTGGCACTGTGGTAGATATTGAGGAGTTGGCCAGTTGCCTGAACAGTGGTAAATTACTAGGGGCAGCCATTGATGTATTTCCCGTAGAACCCCGCTCTAATAAAGATGAGTTTGTTTCTCCACTAAGGGGCCTAGATAACGTCATATTAACGCCACATATTGGCGGTTCAACTGTTGAAGCCCAAGTTAATATTGGTGTAGAAGTGGCAGACAAACTCATTCGTTACTGTGACAATGGTACTAGCCTTTCGGCCGTAAATTTTCCACAAGTGTCGTTACCTAGCCATGAAAATGCGCACCGTTTGTTACATATTCACGAAAATGTGCCTGGGGTGTTGTCTCAGATAAATAATGTATTTTCTGAAAACAGCATTAATATTTCAGGACAGTATTTGAATACTAATGAAAAAGTGGGCTACGTGGTAATCGACGTAGATGCCAGCTGTTCAGAGCTAGCCTTAGTGAAACTCAAACAAGTGAGTGGCACTATAAGTTGCCGCGTGTTGTTTTAGTGTCTGAGGGTTTTAACACCTTCTCCAGTGCCCAGGAATAGAATGTCTGCTGGGCGCTGGGCAAACAGGCCGTTTGTTACAACGCCAGTAAGCTGGTTAATTTGTTGTTCAAGGCCCTTAGGATCAACAATATCCATACCATAAACGTCTAGAATTAAGTTGCCATTGTCGGTCACAAAGCCTTGGCGCCATACGGGTTCGCCACCAAGACCCACTAACTTGCGTGCAACATAACTGCGGGCCATAGGGATGACTTCTACTGGCAGCGGAAAGTCGCCTAACACGTCGACCAGTTTTGATTCATCGGCAATACAAACGAATGTTTCGGCCACTGCTGCAACAATTTTTTCCCGAGTTAAGGCGCCACCACCACCTTTAATTAGGTTGAGATGCACATCACTTTCGTCGGCGCCATCTACATAAAAAGTCATATGTGGCACAGCATTAAGTTCTAATACGTTAATGCCGTGGTTTTTTAGGCGTTGTGCTGTGGCTTCGGAACTCGCTACTGCAGCATCAAAGGTGTGTTTTATGTTGGCTAGAGCATCAATAAAGCAGTTAGCTGTAGACCCTGTGCCAACACCGATGATGGATTCACGGTTAAGGTGTGGAACGATATGGTCTATCGCAGCTTGGGCTACAGCCTGCTTTAACTGGTCTTGGGTCATGACAATGATCAAGTTGGACACTAATAAGGTGATTATACAGGAATTACCACTCTACAATGTAGACGCTAGTGGCTTCAGCCATTAATATGATTGGCTAGTTAAATACTTAAGCTCTGCAAAGAAATCACCCCACTAGAAGAACTATTATGCCTCATCGTTATATCAAGAAAATTCTATCAGCCAATGTCTACGATGTGGCTGTCGAAACTCCCGTTGACTTAGCTCTCAGCCTGTCTAAACGATTGGAAAATAATATCTTGATTAAACGAGAGGATTTACAGCCAATCCATTCTTTTAAAATACGTGGTGCCTATAACTGCATATCACAACTAAGTGATGTGCAGCGGGCCTGTGGTGTAGTGGCAGCGTCTGCTGGTAATCATGCTCAAGGTGTGGCTATGTCTGCTAAGCACTTAGGTATTGACGCTACTATAGTAATGCCTAATACGACACCAGACATTAAAGTAAACTCTGTAAAAGCGCTCGGGGCAAAGGTGATCTTACATGGGGATTCATTCGCTCAAGCTTATACCTATTCGCTAACTTTAGTGGCAGACCACGGGCTAGTGTATATCCACCCTTTCGATGATGAGCACACGATTGCTGGCCAAGGAACTGTAGCGGTTGAGTTGTTGCGTCAGGTTGAAGATAATATTGATGCCATATTCGTGCCCGTGGGTGGTGGTGGGTTAATTGCAGGCATGTCTGTCTACATTAAGTACTTGCGCCCAGATATTAAAATTATAGGTGTGGAACCCGAAGACTCCTGTTGCCTGAAAGCTGCTTTAGATGCAGGTGAGCGGGTGATCTTGCCAGAAGTAGGCACTTTTGCTGAGGGAGTTGCTGTTGCTCAAATAGGTGAGCTAACCTTCGAACTTGCTCAACAGTACGTTGATGAAGTAATTACCGTAACGACGGATGAGCTGTGTGCCGCGATTAAAGATATTTATGATGATACGCGTGCAATCGCAGAGCCTTCAGGTGCTTGTGCCGTAGCAGGGTTAAAAAAATACATAGAACGTGAGCAAGCTCGAGGTCAAACTCTTGTGGCTGTGGCCACTGGTGCTAACCTTAACTTTGACCGCTTACGCCATGTCGCCGAACGGGCTGAAATTGGAGAAGGTCGCGAGGCCATTATTGCGGCGCAGATACCAGAACAACCGGGTAGTTTTAAGCGCTTTTGCACTGCCTTGGGTGAGCGTAATATCACTGAATTTAACTACCGTTATGCGAATGAGGGACAAGCACAAGTGTTTGTTGGCGTCACGCTTAAATCTGAGGAGGGTGGACGTGAGCGATTGATTGCAGAACTCTCTAGTCAGGACATCTCCGCAGTAGATTTGAGCGACAACGAAATGGCTAAAATCCATATACGTTATATGGTCGGTGGCCACGCTGCAGTAGATAACGAAGTGGTTTATCGCTTTACCTTTCCAGAACGACCAGGCGCCTTACTTAAGTTTTTGAATAAACTAGGCCAGCCGTGGAATATTTCAATGTTCCATTATCGTAATCATGGGTCTGCCCATGGCCGAGTGCTGGTAGGGATGCAAGTGCCGTTAGAGGACAAAGTGACGTTTGAGGGCTATTTAGACGAACTGGGTTATGCTTTTAACGAAGAAACTGACAACCCAGCGTATCAGCTATTTTTGGCACCTGAGTCACGTTAACCAGTCTACAAGGGCAACATGGGTATAACTCAACTTGCCAAACAGGTGTGGTCTAAATTGATGTTAAGTTGATATTTTTGGCAAGGTAATTTCAACCCTAAGGCCACCTGAAGAACGATTACTAGCTTCTATGCTGCCGCCTTGAGCCCGTACCGCCTGTTCAGCGATGGCCATGCCGACACCGTAGCCACCACTTTGCTGGTTACGGCTGGCTTCTACGCGGTAGAAGGGCTCAAATAAGTGCTTAAGGGACTCCTCTGGCACACCTTCTCCTTCATCTTCAATGCCAATTACGACGGTGTCTTTATGGGTTTCCACTTGTAAAAATATTTGGCTATCGTCTACCGTGTAACGCATGGCATTACGCAATATGTTTTCTACCGCACGGGACACCAATTCTGGCTGGCCAGTTAATAGGGTTTTGTCAGGCTGTTGTAGGTGTACCTGATGTTTTGATTGCGCCTCAAATTGAGCGTCTTGAGTGAGTTTGTATAGCAAGTCGCTTAAGTCATAGGTTTCGATAGTCGGGGATTGACCATTTTGTTCTATGCGTAACAAGGTTAGCACCTGATCAATCAGATCGTTCATGCGTTCTATTTCCCGCTCAATGCGTTGCAGAGATTGGTGTTCTGTGTCGGGTAGTTTTCGTGCAAGTAGCTCTAGGGCAATTTGCTGTCTAGCTAAGGGGGTTCTTAACTCATGGGAGATGTCTCGAAACAGGCGTTGCTGATTGCTCACTAGCAAACTAATACGTTCTGCCATGTGGTTAAAAGCTAGACCCACTTCACCAATTTCATCTCTCTTGAAGCCTATAAGAATGGGTAGCCGGGTATCAAGATTGCCACGGGCGAATGAGTCAGTTGCTTGCTTGAGTTTACGTAATGGATCTGTGATTCGCCATGTCACAAAAGCGGTCAGCAGGGCTACTATCACTAATGCCGTAATGACTTGTAGTATTGGTAAGTGTTTTAACCAGGCTGGATAAGGTCCACGATTGTCGCGATGGGCGACAAATGTGTAGATGCGACTGCTACTGCTGGATATGCTATACGGTTGAAAGCCCCTCAATTGGCGTTCTGATAATCTATTTTGGGTGAGTGGTAAGGTAAATTCAAGCCAGTTTTTGGGTAGGTTTGCTAGGCTAATGGGACGCCGTTTAGAATCTAACATAAAGCCTTTTACATCAAATTCTTGGTCGATATAACGCAGCCAGACCGTTAGCTCTGCAGTGCCTTTGGTTTCGTATATGTCGGCCGCTTTGATGCCTAATCTCACTACCCGCTGATATTGGTCTTGGGCTCGCTTTTCAACAATAATTTCCGACAAGGTGGCGACAGAAAAAATGGCTGCTATAAGAGTTAGCCAAAAAAAGAAAAATATCTTCCAATATAAGCTTCGGAATATTAATGGTCTTAAAGGCCATTTAATCATTGATGACATACTGGTATCCAACACCGCGTATGGTTTTTATGCGTGGTTCATCACTTGAAAATGGACCCAGTTTACGTCGTAGGTTGCTCATGTGCATGTCGACACTGCGATCATACAAAGCCAACTTGCGGCCTAAAGCGGTTTCTGTGAGTTCTTCTTTGCTCAGTACTTGGCCAGCGTTTTCTAATAAGCTGGCTAAAAGATTAAATTCCGTGCTGGTAAGGTCTAAGGCCTCACCCAGTTTGGATACAATACGTGTATTGTGGTTTAGCTCTACGTCTTCTCGCACCATAACTTGACGGCTACCACTGGCTTGCATGCCTGCTTTATCCATTTCTACACGCCTCAGTATGGCGCGAATACGGGCAACAATTTCTCTTGGGTTGCACGGTTTTGGTAAATAATCGTCGGCCCCCATCTCAAACCCTACAATGCGATCTACTTCATCATTACGAGCGGTCAACATGAGTACAGGTGTTTTATGATTGGTGCGAAATTTTTTGAGTAGGTCTAGGCCGTTCATTTTAGGCATCATTATATCAAGCACTAAAGCATCATAATGACCATTTAAGGCCATGTTGAGGCCTTGTTCTCCATCAAAGGCTTGGTCTACTTCAAAGTTTTCTAGGGCCAAAAATTCGCTCAATAATTCACTGAGTTCTTGGTCGTCTTCGATTAATAAGATGCGCGTAGTCATGAGTGTGAAACCTCAGGGTGGACAGGCCTAATAACTATACAGATACAATTGTGCCATAATTACAGGGTGCATATAGGTATAGCTTAAGGATTTTACAGACTTTTACGTGTTTAGAGTTAGGTGGCAACTCCATTAGAGAGGAAGTTAAAGACTCCCCAAGGTGTCGGTTCCGATGGCTGCCCTGAACCCGGAGGCTCAAGGTGGGTGCTCCTGTTTAGGCGGAAGGCGTTCCGACAAGCGGACGTGCACAGAGCATAAGCGAGAAGCACCCTGGGTATATGAATCGGCTCAAGGACGTTATCGAATATCGAGCACCACAGGGAGTCTGTCACCATTATAGGCTGAGTTTTTTAAGAATGGAACCCAAAATTTGAAACATAAGGTTAATCTAGGCCGTCGCTCACTCTTTTGTCGAGTTGCTCAAGAGCCATTTCTAAGGTGGCGAGTTGCCCCTGGGCCTCTATCAGTTCAGCGCTCATGTTGAGGGCAGCCATTACTGCCATTCGTTCTAAACCCATCACTCGCCCACTAGCTTTAATGCCTCGTAGTGTTTGGTCTAACTTGTCTGCAGCTTGGAGCAAGTTAGCTTCTTTTCCTGAGGGGCAAGTGAGAGTATAGCTTTGTTCTAAAATGGAAACTTCTACTGCTTGTAAGTCAGTCATGTTGCGCTTCCGTTGCTTGGTCAAATAAGCCGACCAAATGATTTAAGTCATCTTCTAGGGCTTGATTATTAGTCTGTTCAGGCTCTGGATGAGTGTCTTTTGTTAGGGTATCGGCAACCTGTTGCTGCTGTGATAGCTGCTGTTCCAATTCTGCCACGCGGCTTTGAAGTTTAGCATGGCCGTGCTGTAAAGCGCGGTGTTGGGTTAACAGCTGGTCAATGTGATGTATCAAAGCGTTGATGGTCGACATTATTGGGCCACTTAAAAGATAATCTACCCATAGATTTTATAGTAAATTGCGCCACTGTCTAGTAACGCTCTGCAAAAGCTCTAGAGAATGCGTACAGCTCAGGTATAATGACTCCATAATTTGCAGCTAGAGCCAAACCAATGACTGATGCCACCCCGCGACTAAACTACGTATTTGACGACTTTGCCGACATGTTCGTTGAGTTAGGTGCCTTCGGTACCCCTTCGGAATTACACGGCCTGTTGGCAGGGCAATTGGCGGCGGGTGTACGAGCTGATGCTGAGGCTTGGTTAGCCATAGTTGTGGCTCATTTAGATGTGCAAGAGGTAGAAGATGACGATGATAAAGCCGAATTGGTTGTGCTTTACGATGTGGTGTTAGAGCAATTGATGGCGGCTGATTTTGGGTTTCAGCTACTGCTTCCAGAAGATGATGCAGAACTGGCAGGTAGAACGGAATCTTTAGGTGCGTGGTGTAGTGGATTTTTAAGTGGGTTTGGCTTGGGTTTTGATCGAAGCAAACAAAAACTCTCGAGTGAAATTACAGACTCCATGGAAGATCTAGCCAACATTGCCCAAGTGTCCTTTGATACAGATGATGAAGAGCAAGAAGGAGACAGCGCTGAAACAAGTTACATAGAACTGGTTGAATATGTACGTTTGGCTGCCATGATGATGTTTGCAGAATTTAATTTGCCGGCCGATAGTGCGCAACAAAAGGTGCCACAGCAATTGCATTAAATGCCACAGCAATTACATTGAGTGCCACAGAAATTACATTAAGGGCAGATGCCATGACTAAACTAGCTACCATAGAATATACAAATCGACGCCAAGCCTTGTTGCAAAGCCTACCACAAGGAGCAGTTGTGGTTATTCAGTGCGCGCCGGTGCATATACGTAACGGTGATGTGGAACAGGACTACCGGCAAGACAGTAGCTTTTATTATTTGTCTGGCATGGTAGAGCAGCAAACCACGCTAGTGCTGACCAATGGGGTAGATGGCCCATGCAGCAGCATTTTTTGTCGCAGCAAGGACAAGTTACAAGAAATTTGGCATGGTCGTCGTTTAGGTGTGGACGCTGCACCACGGGCTTTGATGATGAATCAAGCCTATGCCAGCGAAAGCGTCGCAGAAAAGCTAATTGAATTGTTAGATGGTGCAAGTCAGGTGGTTTATGGGTTTAGCCGTGAAGATACGGGTGACCTAGTAAAGCGGAGCCTATCTAAGCTACGTGGCTTAACTCGGCAGGGAAAAACATGCCCAAGCCAGCTCGTGGATCTTGATCCTTTGGTAGATGCCATGCGTCTGTTCAAATCTTCTGCTGAAGTAGAACAAATGGCAATGGCCTGCGATATTAGTGTGGCCGCCCATAAACGGGCCATGAGTGTTTGTAAAGTGGGCATGAACGAATATCAATTGGCGGCCGAGTTACATCACCAGTTTTCCATACAAGGTAGTCAGCGTGTGGCTTATGGTTCTATAGTGGCTGGTGGTGAAAATGCTTGTATATTGCATTACACCAATAATGATCAAGTATTGCAGGATGGTGATTTAGTATTGATTGATGCAGGCTGCGAGTTAGATCACTATGCGTCAGACATTACCCGTACATTCCCAGTTAATGGCCGTTTTAGTGAATCACAAAAAACTATTTATGAGTTGGTGTTAGCGGCCCGTCAAGCAGCCTTGGCATGTATTAAGCCTGGTGCCGTATTTACTGATATGCAAGATGCTGCAGTCAAGGTAATAACCCAGGGTCTAATTGATATTGGTTTGTTGACAGGCGCACTGGATAAAAACATTGAAGACCAAACTTTTCGTAAATTCTATATGCACAATATAGGCCATTGGCTTGGCATGGATGTACATGATGTTGGTATTTACAAAATAGGTGGTGAGTCTCGACCCCTTATTGCAGGCATGGTGACCACTGTAGAACCCGGTATTTATATTGATCCAGATGATGCTAATATTCCCTCTCAATGGCGTGGTATTGGCGTGCGCATTGAGGATAATATCTTAGTGACAGAAGATGGTTACCGTAACCTGACTGCCTATTTGCCAGTAACTGTGGCAGATATTGAAACCTTGATGGCTGGATGATAGTGGCAAATTCAGATCAATTTCCCACTGGCGCCCAGGTTGCCAATAATTACGATATTGTTATTGTCGGTGGCGGATTAGTAGGTGCAAGCTTGTGTTTGGCGCTTGCCGGCACGGCGAAGACTTACGGGCTATCCATTGCCTTGCTAGATGCTGCACCCATTGAAGCTACAACACCTACGGCGGCAGGTGCTTTAGATGGACGCACAACGGCCCTTGCCCTTGGTAGCCGTAACTTATTACATAGCATCCAATTATGGCAACACTTATACCCCCACGCGCAAGCCATTAGCAATATTGAAGTAAGCGACCAAGGCCAGCCTTGGAAGAGTGAGATGCAGGCCTCTGATATGCAACGAGAAGCCTTGGGGTACGTGTTACAAAACCAGACTATGGGACGGGTATTCTTAGAGCAAATAACCCAACGCTGTTGTGATTTTGTACACCTAATTGACCAGACTCAGGTCACTGCTATAGATAACGCACGCCAAAATAGCCAATTAGAATATCAGCGCCTTGGACAAGGTGGCACTCTCACAGCGCAGCTAGTTGTGATGGCAGATGGTGGCCGATCAGATTTACGCCAACAGCTGGGTATGTTTGATCAAATCCAAAGTTATGACCAAGTGGCACTAGTGGCTAATTTGGAACTAGAGCAACACCATCATGGCCTCGCTTGTGAGCGATTTACTCCATCTGGGCCCTTGGCACTATTACCATTACTTAGTTTCAAGGGTAAACATCGTGCAGCCGTAGTATGGACGCAACCCATTTCCCGCCAGAGTGAATTGCAACAATTGAGTGATGACGAGGTGCTAAAAGAAATTCAGCAACATGTGGGTTATCCCATGGGTGAATTTCGTGCCATTGGTGATCGTCAGGTGTACCCACTCACCTTGAGTGTTGCTCAAGAACAGGCTCGGCAAGGCTTAGCTGTTGTAGGTAATGCAGCCCATACTTTACATCCCATTGCTGGCCAAGGTTTTAACCTAGCGTTACGGGGCAGCTTTGCCCTGGCCGAATCAGTGCTTAAAGCCTGTAAGAAAGGCACACCTATTGGTGACTTAACCAGTTTAAACCAGTTTGTCGAAACCAGCCGGTGGGACCAAGATCGTGTCATTGGTGCCAGTGACAAAGTAATGAAACTTTTTTCTAGCAATAAGTACCATTACTCCGCTTTACGGCAACTAGGGCTATTAACTATGCAGCAAGTACCATTCGTAAAAACTATATTTACTCGTGCAGCCATGGGTTTAGATGTGCCTCTGGCAAAGGTTTTAGCGATGCCTCCGGTGATAGCTGCTAGGTTAGATAGCAGTTGCGAGACAGATTCATGAGCCAGTTTGATGTTGCTATTGTTGGCGCTGGAATGGTTGGTGCAAGCCTTGCTTGTGGCCTTATAGATGCTGGTTTTAAGGTGGCATTAATTGAATCGGGTGAATTGAGTCCGTCGCAAGATTGGCCGCCAGAGCAAGTAGATGCTCGTGTTTCAGCTTTGAGTTTAGCCTCCGAAAACCTATTAAAAAACCTTGAAGCCTGGCCTGTTATAGAAAATATGGCACGTTTACAGGCATACAGTGCCATGCATGTGTGGGATGCCTGTGGCACGGGTCAGCTTAATTTTACTGCTGCCGAACAGCACCTGCCTTATTTGGGGCACATTGTTGAAAATCGCACCATTACTTCAGCCTTGCACCAGGTCCTAGGTCAGAAGCAATACCAATTGTTTGAGCATAGCCAGATTGTCGACATGACTTCACAAGAGATAGCGCCACGGCGCTTAACTTTGGTGAGTGGTGAGCAAATTAGCGCCGCTTTGGTGGTGGGTGCTGATGGAGCCAGCTCTAAGATTAGGCAGTTAGCTGGTTTACCTACCCGCGAGTGGGATTACCCCCATCACGCCTTGGTGACTCGAGTAAAAGTGTCCAAACCACACCAAAATACTGCATGGCAACGGTTTACAGAGGACGGCATATTGGCCTTTTTACCTTTGTCGACTGCTGCCGAAGAAGGCCCAGATAACCATTATTGTTCTATCGTATGGTCGCGCCCAAAGGCGCAAGCAGAGGCGATGCAACAATTGACAGAAAGTGAATTCTGCCTCGCTCTGAGTCAGGCTTTTGAGGGCCAATTAGGTGCTGTGATCGCAAGTGATCAACGCCACGTCATACCTCTCAGACAGCGCCATGCCAAGCGTTATGTGCAATCTGGATTGGTATTAGTGGGCGATGCAGCTCACACCATACACCCGTTAGCGGGCCAAGGGGTTAATTTGGGGCTTCTTGATGTTGCTGCTTTAGTAGAGACGTTAAAGCAAGCCCAACAAAAAGGCTATGATATTTCCAGTCTCGGAGTTTTAGAGAATTATCAGGCCCAAAGGCGCGGTGATAATCTACGCATGATGACCTTGATGGAAAGCTTTTCTCGATTGTTTGGTAACCAACATCCAATGTTGAGTTTGCTACGCAATACTGGCATGAATTGGGTGCAAAAACTGAGCCCTATTAAACAACACTTAGCGCAACAGGCCATGGGTGTGGGTGCACACTTACCTCCATTGTCACAAGCGCCAAAATCCGTCAAAAATACCTTATAAGGACACAATTATGAGCAACTTACCTCAAGGCTTAAGCTACGTCTCAAGCCATGAATGGATCCGCAACGAAGGTGACGGTACTGTCACCATTGGAGTGACAGACTTTGCCCAAGAGCAACTAGGTGATGTGGTATTTGTTGAGCTACCTGACGTTGGCGTGGCGCTTGTGTCTGAAGATGAATTTGGTGTAATCGAGTCTGTTAAAGCTGCGTCGGATCTATTTGCGCCAGTTTCTGGCGAAGTGATTGCTGTAAATGAGCAGTTAGACGATGATCCAGAGTTGGTTAACTCAGATCCCTATGGTGAAGCATGGTTGTTACGAATACGATTAACTAATCCAGAAGAATTAGAGCAGTTGTTAGATGCTGATGCTTATAGTGAATTGTGTGAAGAATAAATGCCAGATCTAATTTTAAAACCAAAGTCTGATCGTCGCTTACGTCAGGGCCACTTGTGGATTTACAGCAATGAAGTTGATGTAAAAAAATCGCCCTTGCAAAGCTTTGCTGCAGGCGAACAAGTGAATGTGCTAGATGCTAATGGTAAAGCCATAGGCACTGCTATCATTAACCCCAAACAGCTTATTTGTGGCCGTTTGGTGAGTCGTAAAGCAGGCGAGCCGCTCAACCTTGAGCGTTTGGTTAGCAGGTTGAAGACTGCTTTAACTAGCAGAGAGCAGTTGTTTGAAGATCGCTGCTACCGCTGGGTCTATGGCGACAGTGATGGTTTGCCAGGGCTGGTGATTGACCGTTTTGATAAGGTTATTGTGGTACAGGTTTCCAATGCGGGTATTGAGTTATTGCTTGAAGAATTACTGGAGGCCATTAATGAAGTTGTACCAGCACTCAATATTTTGCTTAAAAATGATGGCAAAATGCGTGCAATTGAAGGCCTGGATGAATACGTGCGTGTGGCCCAGGGTGATGTACCAAAACTTGTGCCTCTGAAAGAAAATGGTGTGAATTTCATGGCGCCAGTGTGGGATGGCCAAAAAACGGGGTGGTTTTATGACCACCGGTTAAATCGCCGGAGAGTGCAAAAGCTGGCCAATGGTAAGCGGGTTTTGGACATTTTTAGCTACATTGGTGGTTGGGGTGTGCAGGCTGCGGCAGCAGGTGCTAAGGAAGTGATCTGTGTGGATGCCTCTGCTCAAGCGTTAGATTTAGTGCATCAACAAGCCGAATTGAATGGTGTTGGCAATAAGGTACATAGCTTAAAAAGTGATGCTTTTACCGCCATGAAGCAGTTACATGAGGATGGCGAATGTTTTGACATGGTTATCATTGATCCGCCAGCCTTTATCGCTCGTCGAAAAGACATTAAAGCGGGTGAGCTAGCATATCAACGTGTTAATCAGCTAGCGATACGTCTGTTAAAACCAGAAGGTATATTAGTGTCTGCTTCATGTTCCATGCATTTAGAGCGCGCGCGCCTTACTCAGCTATTGCAGGAAGCGTGTCGTAAAAATGGCCGTATGGGACAAGTGTTAGAGCAAGGTGGCCAAGGTGGCGATCACCCTGTTCACCCTGCCATCCCAGAGACTGATTATCTAAAGTCCGTTATTCTGCGCACTTGGTATGAAGTCTAGGAAGGTTTTTAAACCCTACTCAATAATGCAATAGGTAGGAGTGAGGCGTTCATCGCAAACTCATCACTTGCCAACCATTCGCCAAGGCATGGGCTTCGAGCTTTGGATCTGGGTCCACCACGATGGGCTCGTCCACCAGCGCTAATAATGGTAAATCATTGTGGGAGTCACTATAGAAACAGGCGCCTTCAATGTTGTAACCGTTGAGTGCCATCCAAGCATTAAGCTTATCAATTTTACCCGCCTTAAAGCAGGGTGCACCACTCAGTTTTCCTGTATAACGTCCATCTACGCACTCTGTAGGTGTAGCAATGAGGTGAGGTATAGCAAGGTATTCAGCAATGGGCGCTGTTATAAAGTCGCTGGTGGCCGTTACGATTACCAAAACATCTCCAGCATCCCGGTGCTTTTTCAACAAGGCTTGGGTTTTAGGTGCAATCATTGGAATGACAGTGGTTTGCATGAACTTTTGGTGAATGGTTTTAAGTTCAGTGGCGCTGTATTGTGCCAAAGGTGTAAGCGCAAACTCTGCATAGGCGACCATGTCTAAATCTCCTGCGAGATAGTCTTGGTAAAAAGCATCATTTTTTGCGCCATAGTTTGCTCCATCAACAAGACCCTGCGCCACCATGAACTGTCCCCATCCATGGTCGCTGTCTCCAGCTAATAATGTGTTGTCTAAATCAAACAGAGCGAGTCTTCCTTGCATTGGAATTCCTATATTAAATGGTGATAAAACATTATTTTAGCTCATTTTCATCTGTGGTTGTTGTTGCCTACCATTTTGTGGAACAATGGGGTCATATATATTTTCTATGGTGCAAAGCCGTGATCGATAAAGATGGTTTTCGCCCCAATGTAGGTATTATTCTGGCAAATTCCCAGGGCCAAGTGCTGTGGGCAAAGCGTTTGGGTTGGGATGCTTGGCAATTCCCCCAAGGGGGCATCGATGCCCACGAAACGCCAGAAGAAGCCTTATTTAGGGAACTCAAAGAAGAAATTGGTCTGTCGCCAGAACACGTAGAGGTGCTTGCTTGCACTCGTGGTTGGCTAAGGTATCGGTTGCCTAAGCGGATGATTCGCCAGGGCCAGAAACCTTTATGCATTGGTCAAAAACAAAAATGGTTTTTGCTACGTATGTTAGCACCAGATTCGGTGGTTCAAACGGCAACTACCAACAGCCCAGAATTTGATGCCTGGGAGTGGGTTAGTTATTGGTACCCAGTAGATCAAGTGGTGTCGTTTAAGCGTGAGGTTTATCGTCGAGCCATGAAAGAGCTTTGTCTACGCCATTCACGTCTGGTTTATCACCATGGTTTAGTTATTCCAAGCCATGCACAGAGTCAATAAATTATAGCTAGGAACTAAACTGCATGCTGCACAGTCTGCGTAAAATAATCCAAGCGGTGAGCGCTGCAGAGGATTTGCAATCGGCCTTGAAGTTGGTGGTACACCAGGTTAGGAGAGCCATGCGTACTGACGTGTGCTCTATTTACCTATACTTCCCGCAAACTGACAATTACGTCCTCATGGCGAGTGAGGGGCTCAACCAAGCATCCATTGGTCAGGCTTGTTTGTCTTCAGGCAAAGGTTTGGTGGGTTTGGTGGGTCTTAAGGCAGAAACCATTAACCTTAAGCGGGCTGCCGAACACCCTAATTTTTATTACGTGCAAGAGACTGGTGAAGAAGCCTTTAGCTCCTTTCTAGGTGTGCCTATTATTCACCACCGTAAGGTGTTGGGTATCTTAGTGGTGCAGCAGCGCGACGAACGCCAGTTTGGTACCGAAGAAGAGGCCGTACTCATTACCTTGTCGGCCCAGCTTGCAGGCTTTATTGCACACGCTGAAGCCACTGGTGGAGGCTTACGACAGGATGCTTTGGCTGATGGCGAAAGCCTAGACTTACATTACGAAGGGGTCAGTGGCTCTGGTGGTGTGGCTATTGGCCATGTAGCAGTCATCGCCCCGCCGGCAAACTTAGGCAAAGTACCAGACCGCAAGTGCCGCAATCCAGAACAGGAAGTCGAGGCCTTTCAAACGGCTTTGGAAGCTGTTCGACGTAAGATAAAAATCATTAGTCGAACCTTGGCACGCAACCTAAAAAACCAAGAACAAGAATTGTTCGAGGTGTATATGCGCATGCTAGATGACAATGCTCTGGCTGGGGAAGTGATTCAACATATACGCCAAGGACAATGGGCACAAGGCTCCTTGCGTCGAGTCGTGCAACAACACATCCGTGCCTTCGAGGCTATGGACGATCCATATTTACGGGAAAGAGCTTCCGATATTCGCGACCTTGGTCGGCGTATATTAGCAGAGCTACAGCAAACCAATACCGAAGTGCGTGAGTTTGACGATGCTACCGTATTGGTGGCTGAGGAAGTAACTGCGGCTATGTTGGCGGAAGTACCAGCCCATAAACTTAAAGCCATCATCTCTACCTTGGGTTCGAATAACTCCCATGCCGCTATATTGGCTCGTTCCATGGGCATTCCTACGGTCATGGGTGCGGTGGATTTTCCTTATCGACGTATGGAAGGCCAAGAGGTGGTTATTGATGGCTACATGGGGCGTATCTTCCTCAATCCTAGTCAGGACCTGCGCCGTCAATATGAACAAGCCATCGCCGAAGAAGCCTCATTTACCAAAGAGTTAGAAATTCTGCGTAATGTGCCGGCGCAAACACGTGACGGTCACACAGTACCTTTGTTAGTCAATACGAGTTTACCTCTCGATGTCAGCCGTTCGTTAGATCAGGGTGCCGAGGGGGTAGGTCTATATCGTACCGAAGTGCCCTTTATGATTAAGGAACACTTTCCATCAGAAGAAGAACAAACTGATTGTTATCGCACCCAGCTGCAAGGTTTTGCCCCTCTCCCTGTGACTATGCGCACCTTGGATATTGGTGGTGATAAAAACCTACCTTACTTCACCATTGAAGAAGATAATCCGTTTTTAGGTTGGCGCGGCATTCGTATTACTTTAGATCACCCAGAAATATTTTTGGTGCAAATTCGTGCCATGCTCAAGGCCAGTGAAGGCTTAGATAACCTCCGCATCATGTTGCCTATGATTACCCATGTGAGCGAAATTGATGAGTCTATCCGTTGGATCGATCAAGCTTTTTCAGAGTTGTGTGAAGAAGGTTATAAGCTTGTGCGGCCACCCATTGGTGTGATGGTGGAAGTGCCAGCTGCTGTATATCAAGCTAACCACATTGCTGCGCGAGTGGACTTTTTGTCTGTCGGAAGTAATGATTTAACTCAGTATATACTGGCGGTAGACCGAGATAACCCTCGGGTGGCAGACTTGTATCACACCATGCACCCAGCCGTATTAATGGCGCTACAAAATGTGGTTGATGCAGCCAAAGAAGCTGATATTCCCGTGAGTCTATGTGGTGAATTAGCAGGTGACCCAGCTGGGGCGTTATTGCTTATGGGTATGGGTTACGACAGTTTATCGATGAACGCGGCTAGCCTTCCAAAAGTCAAGTCGGTCATCCGTAACTTTAGTTTGAGCCAAGCCCAAGAGATGCTCCAACAAGCACTGCAGCAACCGGGTGCTGATGGTGTCCAGCAAGTGATTAGAGACAACCTTAAAGCTGCTGGTCTAACACGCTTACATAGCCGATATGTGGGTAATTAACCCCGCTGCAATACTCCACATAATAATGCCAATAAGGCTGTCTAGTATCCGCCAAGCCATAGGCTTTTTAAACACAGGCATAAGCCAGCGAGCCCCACAAGCCAAGCCAAAAAACCATATAAAAGAAGCGGTCACCGCGCCAAATCCAAACCATAACTTCTCGCTACCTAGGTACTGACTACTAATACCGCCAAGTAGAATCATAGTATCCAAGTAGACGTGGGGGTTCAGTAAACTAACGCTTGCTGCAACGGTGAGCACTTTAATAAGTGAGTATTCACTTCGACTATAGTCCTCTTCCATATAGTGATTTGTCGCTGCAGACTTAAACGATAAAGCACCATAAATAAACAAAAATACCACCCCACCCCAACTGATCCATAATAATAAATCAGGCAGTGCGTGGACTAAATAACCCATACCAAATATGCCCAAGCATATGAGGCTGGCATCAGTAATACTGCAAAAAAGGGCCACAGCATATTGATGCTGATTGCGCAAAGCGCGGCTCAATAAGTAAGCATTCTGTGCACCAATAGCAACGATTAGCCCCGCGCCAAGAGCGAGGCCGTTAATGAAAATTAAACTGGTATGCATGATGATTTATTGGTCCAGTTGAAGTGCTGGTGTAATGGTGTTGAATGATCAAAACAAGTTTCGTGGACATCCATGTTGCCGAAGCTGTCACGATACAAGCTAATGCAGGTACGGGTGCCATAAGCATATTCAGGTGCATCTATAAAGCAAGCAGATAGACGTCTTTCCCAGGCCATGGCAATACCTGTTTTGGGGAGTCTTTGGTCTGCAGCTATTACTGTATGTTGCATCATCTGTTGTAACTGTTGGTGTTGTGGGGGTTGATGTAAAGACTGCTGCAAAACATCTTTCACATGGTTAACTTTTGGCCAATCGCTATTCAGGCGGCCATTACTTAGACCGTATAATCCGGCAGCCAGTATTTGTGGCTGGCTTTGTTTTTCATTAGAGCAAAAAACGAGTTCGTGGTTGTCCCAAAGCAATAAATTGAAGCCTGCGAATTGGCCCATTTGGAGTTCCTCTACAAAATCCATCGCGGGTTTATTTTGACTGAGAAAGTTGACAGCTAACTGACCTCGGCTTTTGAAAGCTGTTAAATTATTGGCAGTAACCTTATTGGTAGTAACCTTAGTGTTAGTAGTTTGACGGAAGTTTGTTACTGCAGCCCAACGGCCATTCTTGTGCAGAGCCAGCCAGGTGCCGCCAGCTGCAAGATCTTTGCCTGCTAATATGTCAATGTTAGGCCACCAATGCATGTTTTGAGTGGGGCGATGACGAAATTCATCACGGTTAGCTGCCATAATGAGTGGGTAATCGCTATTGAGCTTGTGGGCTAAAACAATGAGGCACATGGCTGATTAGTTATCCTAAACTTTGCGCTTAAGGAGTGGAGCGTAGATAATAGCCTCTTTCTTACCTAGATGTGAACGCATGATTTTTGTTGCTTATATGGCCCTTGGCGCAATCGCTGGAATATTAGCGGGGCTATTCGGCATTGGCGGCGGTATTATTGTGGTGCCAGCTTTGGTGTTGGCATTTAATCTGCAGGGGATTAACCCCGAAATAGTATTCTACATGGCTATTGCAACCTCCCTAGCCAACATTATATTTACTTCTTTAGGTGCTATTCGCACCCACCAAAAAAAACGTGCCATTGAGTGGCATTTAGTTAAGCCAATTGCCGTGGGAATGTTTGGCGGATCCATTATTGGTGTCAATACAGCCCTTGCTATCCCTGCCACTTATCTACAAGCTACTTTTGGTGCTTTTGCCATTTTCTTGAGCTTAAGAATGATGTTCTTGCAACTTGACGCTGGTAAATTGCGCTTGCCAGGAATCATTGGCTTAGGGGTTGCTGGGGCTATGATTGGTTGGGTTTCAGCCCTGTTTGGCATTGGTGGTGGCAACTTTTTAGTGACATGGTTATCTAATCGTAGGTTAGTCATTCAGAAGGCTGTGGCCACAGCCAGCGCTTGCGGTTTTGCTATTGCCATTGCTGGTGCTGTGTCTAATGCCACCTTAGGCTGGGGTAATCCTATGTTGCCGTCATACAGTGTTGGCTACATCTATTTGCCTGCATTGCTTGGTATCGTCTCCACCAGTGTTGTTGCAGCTGCCTACGGTTCTAAAATTGCACATCGTCTATCACCACAAATGCTCAGTCGTATGTTTGCATGGATGTTACTCTTAATGGGTTTGCGAATGTTAACAAGTGTTTGGTTTTAAGGATAACTATGCTTACTTTTCCTAATATTGACCCGGTTGCTATACAGTTAGGCCCCTTGGCTATTCACTGGTATGGGCTGATGTATTTATTTGCCTTTGGATCTGCTTTATGGCTGGGTAATCGCCGTGCAGAGGCAGCCGGATTCACTAAAGAGCAGGTGAGCGACTTGATATTCCTTGGTGCCATTGGAGTGGTACTGGGTGGGCGGATAGGCTACATTTTTTTCTATCAATTTGAAGCTTTTGTAGCACAGCCCAGTATATTGTTAAGAGTGTGGGAAGGTGGTATGTCTTTTCATGGAGGTTTACTAGGGCTTATTGCTGGGGTGATATGGTTTGCTCGCAAACATCAGTTTGAATTTCATCAGGTATTAGATTTTGTGACTCCAATTGGGCCTATTGGTCTAGGTGCAGGGCGCTTAGGTAACTTTATTGGTGGTGAGCTTTGGGGCCGTCCTACGGACTTGCCATGGGGTATGGTATTCCCCCACGTAGACGCATTAGCAAGACATCCTTCTCAGCTCTACCAAATGGTGCTGGAAGGGGTGCTGCTGTTCGCCTTGGTGTGGATCTATTCAGCAAAGCCTAGAGCAGCCTTTCGTGTTTCAGGTCTATTTTTGGTAGGTTATGGCTTACAGAGATTTGTGGTTGAGTTTGCTCGTCAGCCAGATGCCCATTTAAACTATGTGGCCTTCGATTGGATGACTCAAGGGCAGTTATTGTCTTTGCCAATGATTGCTCTAGGGGTGTATTTATTAGTACGCAAGACCTCGATTAAAGGTTAAAATACATCCTCTTTTATTTTTTGTATGGTCTCTTTATATGCAACAGTATCTCCAACTCATGCGTCATGTGCGCGATACCGGTGCTTTGAAGGAAGACCGGACTGGTACTGGCACTCTGAGTGTGTTTGGCTACCAGATGCGCTTTGATTTGCGCCAAGGCTTCCCTGTTCTGACCACTAAAAAGTTACACCTCAAGTCTATCATTCATGAGTTGTTATGGTTCTTGCAAGGCTCTACAAACATCCAATATTTAACAGACAATGGGGTTCGTATCTGGGATGAATGGGCCGATGAAAATGGTGATTTGGGCCCTGTGTATGGATCTCAGTGGCGCTCATGGCCAAAGCCAGATGGTGGCCATATAGATCAAATTGGCCAGCTCATCAGTCAGATAAAAAGCAATCCAGACTCGCGGCGCTTAATTGTGAGTGCGTGGAATGTTGGTGATGTAGAGCGTATGGCTTTGCCTCCATGCCACATGATGTTTCAGTTTTACGTAGCCAATGGCAAGTTGTCCTGTCAGTTGTATCAGCGCAGTGCAGATATCTTCTTAGGCGTGCCGTTTAATATTGCTAGCTACGCTTTATTGACGATGATGGTCGCTCAAGTTTGTGACTTAGAGGTTGGGGATTTTGTCCATACACTAGGTGACGCACACCTCTACTCTAATCATTTGGAACAAGTTGATTTACAGTTGTCCCGTGACACCATGGTATTGCCGCAAATGCACATTAACCCCAAGGTAACTGATATTTTAGGATTTAAGTTTGATGACTTTGAATTGCTTGATTATCAGGCCCACCCGCACATTAAAGGGGCTGTTGCCGTATGAGTATCGCCTTAATTGTTGCCGCTTCTGAAAATAATGTCATAGGACGCAACAATCAATTACCTTGGTATTTACCCGGTGACCTGCAGTATTTTAAAGCCATGACCTTAGGCAAGCCCGTCATCATGGGGCGTAAGACGTTTGAATCTATTGGTAAACCCTTGCCTGGGCGAGACAATATCGTTATTAGTCGCCAAAAGGACTACCCTGCTGAGGGTATTAAATTGGTATCGAGCCTTGATGAAGCGATTATATTAGGTGAGAGTATCAACCTGATTAATGGCGCCGAAGAAGTGATGATTATCGGTGGTGCACAAATTTATGCAGAATCATTAGATTTAGCAGATCGTGTTTACCTAACGCGGGTGCATCACCACTTTGAGGGGGATGCTTATTTTCCTGCTTTAGATGCTCAATCGTGGCATGAGATCGCTCGTGAAGACATTGCAGCAAAAGAGCCTAATCCGTTTGATTTCAGCTACCTAGTGTTAGAGCGGAGTTAACCACGCCATTACATTTTTTATAATGACGTGGTTGGGGTTTAATCCAGCAGACTAATGTCTCGGACTGCGCCTTTATCTGCGCTGGTGACTGTCTTAGCATAAAACTTAAGAGCAGAGCTAACCTTTTGTGGGTGATCAGCCGTGGGCACCCAGCCTTGCTTACCCTTAGCATTCATCCTTTGGCGGCGCTGTTCAAGTTCACTATCGCTCAGCAACACATCAATGCTGCGATTAGGAATATCGATCCGAGTCTGGTCACCTTCTTTCACTTTATTGCCCAATATATCCGCTACAGCTTGGTCTTGGCTTTCACAAATATAAGCCGGGCCTTCAAACAACCAGAAGCTCTCATCAACACCTGCTTGGGAGAGTTTTTTAACAGCAGCGTCATCGGTCACTGTAATGTCCCATTTGGCCAACGCGTCTGCCATGGTTGGGCTATGTACTGTGGGTAATTCTGCGTGAAGTAAATCGGCACGATTGAGTTCGTCCAGAATAGCGAAAACCCCACCAGCGCGATGGACGTCGCCATGTGGTACTTTGGCGTACTGGGTGCAACCTTACATAACCGTGGAATTTTACGAGATAGTTCATCAATGTTGGCCATATCAAAATCAATCTCACCCTCTTGGGCTGCAGCCAATAAGTGTAATATGGTATTAGTTGAACCACCCATAGCAATGTCTAAAGTCATAGCGTTTTCAAAGGCCTTGAAACTAGCAATGTTGCGCGGCAGAGCACTCTCATCATCATTTTCATAATAACGCTTACATAGTTTCACTGCGGTCCGGCCTGCTTCTAAGAACAGCTCTTTGCGGTCTTCTAGCTTAGTTTTACCTGCTTCCATGGGTCCGCCAGAAAAAAACGCACGGAATGTTGAGGCGCATAGCGGCCATGAACATTCCTGGAGTGATTTTGTCACAGTTAGAAATACACACCATGGCATCAGCACAATGGGCGTTTACCATGTACTCAACGGAGTCGGCAATGATGTCCCGTTATGGTAAGGAATAAAGCATGCCGTCATGGCCCATGGCGATACCATCGTCCACAGCAATAGTATTGAACTCTTTTGCAACGCCACCGGCTTTATCAATCTCTCGTGCGACCAATTGACCCATGTTTTTAAGGTGTACGTGACCTGGAATAAATTGGATCAATGAGTTACACACAGCCATAATGGGCTTTTGAAAATCAGAGTCGGTCATACCGGTAGCACGCCATAAAGCACCTGCACCTGCCATGTTGCGGCCAGAGGTAGAGGTTTTAGAACGATAAATGGGCATGGGATAGGTGCCTAATAATAAATGTTGTTAAAGTGGTTAGAGCAATTCTTTGCTAAAGACTTTTGAACTGCGTTGAAAGTTGTATAACGACTGCCTGCTGGTAGGTAGTTCGGCTAAGTCGGCTGCAACAAAACCATTTTCTATAAACCAGTGTGAGGAAGCGGTGGTAAGTACAAAAAGGGTTTGTAGCCCCATGTGGCTAGACTGCTTTTCTATGTGGCGTAATAACACTTGGCCTCGGTCACCGCCACGATAGTTGGAGTCGATAGCCATGCAGGCGAGCTCTCCTTGGCGTGCATCATCGAAAGGGTATAGGGCGGCACAGCCAATAGTAGCACCATCTCGCTCGATCACGCTAAAATAATGAATTTCGGACTCTAGTAATTCACGGGAGCGGCGTACTAAGACCCCATCGTCTTCTAGTGGGCGAATCAGTTGCAAAATGCCACCCACATCATCAATACAGGCATTACGAACTTGTTCGTAGCTTTCTTTGATGACCATGGTGCCTGACCCGTCACGGCTAAAGAGCTCACTGAGCAAGGCACCGTCTTCTTGGTAGCTTAATAAGTGGCCCCGTGCCACCCCTGCATCACACGCTTTGGACAACACGTCAATATGCATGGATAAATCAGTCCAACTATCACCACTGCTTTGATGTTGGTGGACTAAACGGTGGCCAGCCCGGGTGAGTAACTCAACAACCTGCTCGCCGCGAGAGTTACTGATGCCCTTGTCGGCGCCAAAAACAATAAGTTTGTCAGCTTGTAAACTGGCAGCCACACGGCCTGCAACTTGGGCTGCAGCTAGGTTAAAGGTTTCACCTGTAGGGGAGTAACCTAAACAGGATATGAGCACAAGGTTGCCATCATTAAGCTGTTTACCAATGGCTTCTGAATCGACCCTTCTAACTTCACCAGTGTAGGCAAAATCAACCCCATTTTTTACGCCAATGGGGCGAGCAGTGATAAAATTACCACGGCTAGTGCGAATGCGAGAGCCCTGCATGGGTGAATTTGCCAAACCCATAGAAAAACGCGCCTCTAGTTGCATTGCTTGGCGGCCAACTGTGGCCTGCACTAAAGCCAGCTGATCTAAATCGGTAATGCGTAAGCCGTTATGGAACTGGCTCTCCATAGCTGCCTCGCCACAAGCCTTTTGGATTTGTGGGCGGCTGCCATGCACTAAAACCAGCTTGACACCTAAGCTATTGAGGAGGTTAATGTCGTGAATGGTATGGGCAAAGTTATCATGGGCCAAGGCTTCGCCAGGTAAATAAATGACAAAAGTACGACCACGGTGAGCATTGATGTAAGGTGCAGAGTGACGGAACCAGTTCACATATTGCTGATTGGTTTCGATCACTTTAATTACCTATAGTTATGGGTTGAGACAGGTACTATTAAGCCGCGCTGCGGCCCTTCTGTCAATCACACAAAGAGGACTTATTTAGAAAAAGTCTACCTCAGGTACTTGCTCAGCTTTAATTTCCTCATCTAGATGGGTAATGATGGGTAAACTAAAGCGAAAACGGGCGCCGCCATCAGGGTTGCCAGTAGCTGCGATGTAACCATTATGAGCGTTAATAATTTCCTTTACGATGGATAAACCTAAGCCAGTACCACCAGCTCCAGTATTGGTTTTACTACTCTGAATAAACTTGTCAAATATGGTGGTTTCCTCTTCTTGAGGAATTCCTAAGCCTTGGTCATCAACCACGACAGTCAACAAATCCGTTTCGGCATGCTGTACATTGGGTTGAGCACTAATATGCGGGTCAAAGAAAATAGTAATTTGCTTACCAATTGGGGTAAATTTTATAGCGTTAGAAAGTAAATTAATAAGCACTTGAAGAATTTTTTCTTTATCAAAATAAGTGATAGTGTTGAGGTCTGTGGCTTCGATAACAACTGTTAATTCACGATCGGTAATGAGCGTTTCTACCTCTTCAGTTGCGCGTTTAATAATATCTACTAGGTTGCCCTGCTGCATGAGGAATTCCATCTTGCCAGATTCCAATTTAGACAAGTTCAACAAGTCATTTAACAACCGTAGTAAACGATTACCACCCCCCCGAATTCGGTCAAAATAATGGCCAAGCTTTTCCAGTTCGACTTTGTGCAAGCGCGAATGGCCCATGTTGGAAAAGCTTAAGATAGCGTGCATTGGTGTGCGTAATTCGTGTGACATATTAGCCAAAAATTCAGATTTAAAACGACCGGCCTTAGCATCTGATTCAATGGCTTTTATGCGGGCTTCTGCACCATTGAGCAATACTGCTGCGTTATCTTTGACGCGGCCGTGTCGATCCGGTTGATCCAGGGGCATATTGCGAACAAGTAAGCTGATGTGCTCATAGTTAATAATAGTGTGTTCGCCAAAGTCAAATAAGCGACCTTTGTCCTTTAATCGACTGAGGAACTGAAACTCTTGTTCTTGGCCATTAAATTCTTGGTCACAAATATTGATCGTGCCAGATTCAACCCTAAGCTGTAATGCAGACGATAGACCAAACGCACGCATAGCTTTGAATATCAGCTGACCTACCGCAACATGATCTTTGCACGAAAAGCTGTTTTCAAGAAAATTAATGACTACACCAAGCTCACCATTAGCACGCAAAGCCATAAATGCAATATCATTCGCATCCTTAAGGTCTGCTTGTAACTGTGACACATCTGCATCTTTAGGGGCGGTCACGTCGGTCATTTGATTGTGTAATTCTGTCATGGCGTACTTTAGTTACAGGCGAATTAATGGCACAAAAATAATGTATAACTTGATTATAAGTGAATTTTTCCGTTAGGGTCTAGGTTTTCTGTGTAACCCTAATGACACTTTAACCACCCTAGGCTACGATTACTTACTTGTTTTTGGCCCCGTGAAGATTATTTTTGGGAGGAATGTTTATGGCGATTGTTGTGGCGCCCGAAAATCAACACGTAATTGACGCCCTACCAGACGCGCTGCAAGACGAAGTCCTGCAGCGCTTTGCAGCGCTTATGGAGCAAGCTAACGATGCCCAATGGCAACGCGCTGACACACAACTACAACTTATTAATGTCATTGCTGCAAGCCCATTTTCAGTACAGCTTTTTTTGCTTAACCCACATTTACTAGACCACGACTTCCTCACGGCAGCTTTTTTGAAAGATCAATTGCAGGTTCTGTTAGCTGAAACTATGGTTAAGGTCGCTAGCGAAACGGATCTCCACCAGTGCTTGAGACAGTTTAGAAAAGCCCATCAAGTGCGCTTGATTTGGCGTAATCGCTGTTGTTTGGGTACGAGTCAGCAATTAGTAGAAGAGCTATCTAACCTAGCAGACGTTTGTGTGGACGAGGCCTTGAAGTGGTTGCATAACGACTGTGTTAAGCAATGGGGCCAACCCACTAGCCATGACGGAAAGCCGCAGGAATTAGTGGTGTTAGGCATGGGTAAACTCGGTGGTAGGGAGCTCAATTTATCGTCTGACATAGACCTCATATTTAGTTTTCCTGCTGGTGGTGAAACCCAAGGTGGCCGGCGCAGCTTGGATAATCAACAGTTTTTCATTCGTCTAGGGCAGCGCTTAATTCAGGCCATTGATGTGGTGACTGCCGATGGTTTTGTGTTTCGGGTAGATATGCGTCTAAGGCCTTATGGTAAGAGTGGAGCCTTGTCTTTGAGTTTTGATGCCATGGAAATCTATTATCAACAGCAAGGGCGTGAATGGGAAAGATATGCGTTTATTAAAGCCCGGATTGTAGCTGGAAATCAGGCCCAAGGTAGGCAGCTGTTGGAGCTATTACGTCCATTCATATACCGAAGGTACTTAGATTTTAGTGCTATTGAATCCTTGCGCAGCCTCAAGCAAATGATTGCTAGTGAAGTTCGCCGCCGCGGTTTACAGCAAAACGTTAAATTGGGCACTGGTGGTATCCGTGAAGTGGAATTTATTGCCCAAGCATTCCAATTAATTCGAGGTGGCCGGGATATTCGTTTACGAACGAGCAGTTTAATGGTGGTGTTAAACCTGTTGCCAGAGACGGCAGGTTTAGCACTAGCTGATGTAGAAAGGTTGCGTAAATACTATTGGTTTTTGCGTGATGTCGAGCATGCCTTGCAGGCGGTACATGATAACCAAACGCAAGACTTACCCAGCCAAGAGGCCGAACAAGCAAGGCTGGCTTTTGCTCTAGAGTTTTCTTCTTGGCACAGTTTGCAAACGCAGATTAATACCGCTAGAGATTTCATTCATCAACAGTTTGAACTGGTGGTGGCTTTAAAGGACAATAACGAGCACCAAGGACTAGATCATCAATTAAGTCAATTGTGGGCCGAAATATCCCACAGTGCTCGGCAAACTGACCAGCTTACATTACTACCTGAATGGCAGGATATATTAACCCAAGCTGGGTTTGCCGATGCCAGCCATATTCTGCAACATCTTTGGGCGTTGCACCAAAGTCGCCCAGCGCAAACGATGCAGCCAGTAGCGCAAGAGCGCTTAGCTCAATTAATGCCTCAAATTTTACAAATAGCGGCGCAACAAGTCGACCCAGCACTCACTTTATCCCGTGTGCTGGTGCTTATTGAAGCTGTTTTAAGGCGGTCTGTGTATTTGGTTTTACTGCTAGAAAACCCAGCAGCCTTAAGGTTGTTGGTTGAGCTTTGTGCTGCCAGCTCATGGTTTGCAGATTTTCTTGCTCGTCAGCCCTCGTTGCTTGACGAGTTGTTGGACGTCAATAGCTTGTTCAATGTGCCGGATGCGATCGAACTAAAGCAAGAGCTAGAGCAAAACCTCTTACGCCTACCAGAAGATGATACCGAACAATTAATGGAAGCCCTTAGGCACTTTAAACATGCCCATTTATTGCGCGTTGCAGCTCAAGAAGTGACTGGCCGTTTGCCGCTAATGAAGGTCAGTGATCAACTGACGTATGTAGCCGAAGCAGTGGTTGAACAGGTAAAACATTTAGCATGGCGAGAGCTCAGTGATCGTCACGGCAACCCACAAAATGAACAAGGGATTAGTGACGACTTTATTGTCGTGGGCTACGGCAAAGTAGGCGGCTGGGAACTCAGCTATGGTTCGGATTTAGATTTGGTGTTTATTTATGATATGCCTTCTCAAACTGAAACTGACGGGCGCAAACCTGTAGCCAACAGTGTGTTTTTTACTCGCCTCGGCCAACGTATCATCAACTATTTAAATACCGTCACTGCTGCAGGACAGCTGTTTGAAGTGGATATGCGACTGAGGCCAGACGGTGCTAAAGGTTTATTGGTCTCCACTTTGGCCGCTTTTACCCAATACCAATTATACGAGGCTTGGACATGGGAGCACCAGGCCCTAGTACGGGCTCGGCCAATTGCTGGCAGCAACAAACTGTCTACGGACTTTATAGAAGTCCGTAAACAAGTGTTATGCCAAGTTAGACAGCAAGCCGATTTAAAACAAGAAGTTATTGATATGCGAGAAAAAATGCGTCAACAGCTGGCCAGTAAACCCGATGCAGATGGGTTGACTACGCAATTTCACCTTAAGCATGATGAGGGCGGTATCGTCGATATTGAATTCATGGTCCAGTATGGTGTGCTTGCTCACGCCCATAGATGTCAAAAATTACTTACCTACACTGACAACATTCGTATTTTGGAAGGTTTTGAAATACAGGGAATTCTGACAGTGTCTCAAGCCCATGATTTACGTGAGGCCTACCAGACTATGAGAGCTGTTGAACATCGCCTTACTTTGCAGAATCAAGCTGGTGAAGTGTCTACTGATGATTTGCGTGAACAGCGTCAAAAAGTAAAGGCTATATGGGCGACTATGATGTGCTCTTAATAGCCCTAAGGGGTTATAATTTGTGCCTTTAATAAATCTTAGGGCTATTGTCTGGGCGCGTTTTAAAGCGGCGGTGTAACCACAAGTATTGGCTGGGTTTCAGCCGCACCTTCGCCTCAATAGCGGCATTTAGATCTGCAGCATCTGCGACAAGGTCGCCACTAGGGATGTTGGCTAGGCTGTCTGATACTGTGAGTAGATAACGTTGATCTTGATGGGTGCGGTGATGACTAAACTGCAACACCTTAGCCCCTGTAGCCGCAGCTAAGCGACTAACAATAGGAGTGGTGGCGGCCTCTACACCAAAAAAAGGCGCAAATACCGAGCGATCTGGGCCAACATCTTGATCCGGCGCCAACCATACTATCTCCCCTTGTTTGAGTAATCGCATGACTTGGCGAATGTCTTCTCGCTCTACCATGCCTGGTAAATGGTTTAACCGCCCGCGGCGAATGATGCTATCTATTAAAGCATTACTATGGCGTTGGTAAGTAGCATAGTATGGGTAACTAGGTGCCAATAAAATTCCACCTAAATCAAGACTGGTGTAATGGGCACCTACCAATAGCACACCGCGACCTTGTGCTTGTGCTTGTTCAATTAACTTCCCGCCTTCGATAGACACTCGATGACTCAGCGTTTTACGGGAACTCCACCACGCCATCGAGGTCTCAATAATGCCGATACCATTGTCAGCAAAAGTTTGGCGTACCATATGCCGTTGTTCTGCAGCCGTTAAATGGCTAAAGCAGAGGCCAATATTGGTTTCGGCAATGAATCTTCTGCGGCCAGATAACTGATACAATAGCCAACCAAGCGCTCGACCCATTGCTATGCGCCATGCCCAAGGCAGAGCAATGATGCAGCGAATGCAGCCTAAACCAAACCAAATGGGCCAGTATTTAACAGCGTAAAATTTGGTTAACGATGGTTTGTCGGATAGCATATAGAATTCGACTTGAATTAAGGGATAAATTGGCGCCGATAAGCGCTAATTTAATTGATAACAGAGTGTTAGTTTACACTGAGCTAGCGATGCCAGCTAGAGAAACTAGCGTTCTATCTAATACAAGGACAATAAATGAGTAAGCCGGTAGGTCCCGTCACGACTAACAGCGCTCAACCAACTTTAGGTGCTTGGAGTGCCTACAAACGCTTATTGGGCTATGTATTACAGCACGGGTTAATCTTCTGCGTTAGTCTTGTTGGTTTTGTTCTGTTTGCAATAACCCAGCCAGCTTTTGCCAGCCTAATGGAATATATGGTTGATAGTGTTGAGAATAGCGACGGCGCTGCTCGCATTATCATACCTGCTGCAGTACTCGTGATATTTTTGGTGCGTGGCATAGGCTTCTTTTTGGGCAATTACGGTATTACCTACGTGGCCAGACGGGTGATCCACCAGCTACGCTTAGACATATTTGATCGGCTATTGGTGCTACCTGCGAGATTTTACCACCGTAATTCATCGGCAACCCTATTGTCAAAGCTTACCTTTAACGTAGAACAAGTCACTGGCGCAGCAACTGATGCACTAAAGATATTTGTCCGTGAAGGGCTTACCATTGTTGGTTTGCTAGCCTATATTGTGTATTTAAACTGGCAGCTATCGCTGGTATTTTTGACCGTGGGCCCATTTATTGGCTGGGTGGTGAATAAAGCCTCCAAGCGCTTTAGAAATATAAGTGCTAATTTGCAGGACAGTATGGGGCAAGTTACAGCCAGTGCCAGTGAGGCTATTAAAGGTTATGAAGTGGTGCGTGTGTTTGGTGCGCAAGAACAGGAGCGACAAGGCTTTTCGGCTGCGAGTAATAACAATCGGCAGCAGGCTATGAAGCTGGCTTTGGTGGAGTCTATTTCTACGCCCTTGGTACAAATGATCGTGGCGCTAGCGATGGCTAGTTTAATTTATTTGGCGCTACATCCAAGTATAATTAACACTATGAGTGCGGGGCAATTTATCGCATTCATCACCGCCTCAGGCATGCTCACTAAACCATTACGTTCGATGACAGAAATCAATAGTATTTTGCAGCAAGGTATTGCCGCATCTCAGAGCATTTTTGCCCTGCTAGATGAAACGCCAGAAACAGATCAGGGCACTAAACCAATAGCTCGAGCTAACGGTCGAGTAACCTTTGAAAATGTAGACTTCGGCTATGACGAGCAGCCCTTGTTGAAGAAGGTCAATGTTATTATTAAACCAGGGCAGGTGGTCGCCTTGGTGGGACGGTCTGGTAGTGGCAAGTCTACCTTAGTGAATTTGCTGCTACGTTTTTATGAGCCCCAAGGTGGGCGAATTTTGCTTGATGAAGACGATATTCAAGACCTTTCCCGAATCGATTTACGTCGCCAAGTTGCACTGGTTAATCAGCAAGTGGTGTTATTTAATGGCACCATTGCGCAGAATATTGCCTACGGTGCCATGCACGATGCTAGCGATGAGCGCATTATGGCGGCCGCGAAGGCTGCCCGAGTGATAGAGTTTACAGATCGTATGAATTTGGGTTTAGACACCCTGGTAGGTGAATCTGGTGTGCTGTTGTCTGGCGGGCAGCGGCAACGTATAGCTATTGCCAGAGCCCTATTGAAGGATGCGCCCTTGTTGGTGCTCGACGAAGCCACTTCGGCGCTAGACACAGAATCTGAACGTCACATACAAGCGGCATTAGACGAGGTAATGGTAGGTCGGACTACTTTGGTTATTGCCCACCGCCTCTCAACTATTGAGCAGGCAGATATAATTCTAGTGATGGATGAAGGGCAATTGGTGGAGCAAGGCAGTCATCAGCAGCTTATTGCCCAACACGGACTGTACGCCCATCTCCATCAATTACAATTTCAATCAGTTAAGGGTGTCTAAGTGTCGAATGATAAACTCAACGGTGTAAAGCGCTTAGCTAAAGCGTGTGGCTACTCTTGGCACGGTCTGACATTCACATGGCGTAATGAAACAGCCTTTCAGCAAGAGAGTTTGGCCTTTTTAGTGATGTTGCCCTTGGCTTTGTGGTGGCCAGAAACCCATTTAGAAAGTGCCATATTGGTGATGAGTTTGTTTGTTGTGCTCATCACTGAATTAATCAATACGGCAGTCGAAGCGGCTATAGATCGTCATGGAGATGAACGTCACCATTGGTCTGCTGTGGCCAAGGATGTAGCTTCTGCGGCGGTTCTCTTAGCCTTAATACAATGCGCACTGGTTTGGCTACTAGTGCTCTTTTAGCGTGTGAGGCAGGTTGGGTGTAACGTGTTGTTGCAACATAGCTGCTATTTGTTGGCGCACGATCGCAGGGCTGTATTGGTCCCTAACCGTGACATAGGCAGTTTCACACATAGCCTGATAACTGTCAGCTTTTAGTGCGATAGCTTGGGCCAGTGTGTCGGCTAGACTTTCGGCGTTAATGTCACACAATAAGCCATTTTTTAAGTGTTCAATAATGCCTTGTGGGCCTCCGCAACGAGTGGCAACCACAAGACGTTTGCGAGCCATGGTTTCAATCACCACCATGCCAAAGGTTTCACCCCGCGACGGCAGGCAAAAAATGTCCACAGCATCAATAAAATTATCCCGGTCTTGGTTACTAATCCAATCTAAGCGTTGAGTGATAGCGTTCAAATCGAATTGATGAATCCACTTGTTTATTTTTTTATGCCAACGACCTTTACCAGCAATGACTAATTTAAATTCAATGTTGCGACGACGCAGGATAGCTGCAGCCTGCAATAGAATGTCTTGGCCTTTAGTGCGCCGGAGGATGCCCATAGTCGCAATCACTGGGATTGGCTTGGGTGGGCGGCTTGTGGGTTCGATAGGGTTCAGTTCAACTAAATTTGGGATCACCTCTAAAGTGCCAGTAAAGCCCTGCCCACGGGCAAACTCAGCGAGCACAGGAGAGACACAAATGAGTACGTCAGCGGCATTAATGCCGGTAGCAGTGTAGCTGTGTAAAATCAGAATAAGTTGACAGTTTTGAGGCAATGCAGCCCGTGCCAGTGTGGCATCAATCGGTTTGTGGACAATCACAAGATCTGCATTTTGTTGTGAAAATAGCTGCTTGAGTCGGTTGATAGCGACGGTTTTTAACAGTGGTAATCGAGTGCGTGGGTAATCGAGTAGTAAGTAATCTAGCTTACGTTGCTTTAGCAGAGGTTCTAATTGTGCCTTTGGGCGGATGACAGAAGTGACTTGATGGCCTAATTGGCGTAAATTGTCACTGTAATGCAAAAAAGTCTGCTTAGGTCCGCCTAAGTCTTTACCGGATATCAGGTTGACGATCTTCATTGTTGTGGGCGTCTAAAAATAAGAGTTAACATTAGTTTAACAAACAAAAGGTTGTTTTGTACCCGTGGCACTCTTCGTTTATACCTGTTTATGCTATTTAGCTTTACCAATTGGTATTGTATTTCATCTGCTGTTTGTTTGGCGCCGCGCTGAATTTCGTCGTGGTTTTTGGCAACGTTATGGCTGGTTGCCCAAAAAGCAGCATCAACCTGTCTTGGTTCACGCAGCAAGCGTGGGCGAACTCAATGCAATTACCCCCCTAATAGAAGCCATTGTTAGTGACCTAAAACTCCCTGTGCTAGTGACTACTACTAGTGTTACTGGGCAATCACGTTGCCAGCAGTTGTTTGCCGACAACGACCGTGTAAGCTGGGCCTACCTAGCAGTGGATCTTGGTGCGGCCAACTGGCTCATGTTGCAGCGAGTTAAGCCTCGCGCGGTGTTGTTAGTTGAGACGGAACTATGGCCTAACTTAATTACCACTTGTGCCAGAAAAAAAATACCTACTATTTTGGTGAATGGACGTTTGTCTGCACGTTCTGCAAAGGCATATGGTCGCTTGTCTTGGTTAGTGGCTCCCATGCTGCAAAAGCTGACTCAATTGTTAGTGCAAGATCAAGCAGGGGGTCAACGTTTTTTAGACCTAGGGGCGCAGGCTTCTAAGGTGTCAGTTCTGGGCAGCTTAAAATATGATTTAGTGATCCCCGATAGTCAAATAGATATCACATCGGCGGCAGTGCCTGCAGGTCTGTGTTGGGTATGTGGTAGCACTCGCAGTGGTGAAGAGGCTAGTTTATTGCAAGCATGGGCGCAGCTTCCACCACAGATTAGAGGGACCTTGGTGCTAGTGCCTAGGCACCCACAACGATTCGACGAAGTGGCTGACTTATGTCAGCAATCAGGTCTACCTTGGTTAAGGTATAGTCAAATTAATTATCAAGGTGTGGTTGATGTTGATGTGCATAAGGCGCACCCCCGAAGCATACTATTAGTTGATGCCATGGGTTTGCTGATGCATTTTTACCGCCGAGCAGATGTGGTTTTTGTTGGTGGAAGCCTTGCTGACACGGGGGGACATAACCCATTAGAGGCAGCTGCTCTAGGTAAGCCTGTGCTTATGGGTCCTAATTGTTTTAACTTCACTCAAGTGTGTGACCAATTAGAACAAGTTCAAGGCTTACGAGTGACAACTAATGCGTGTTTGTTAGAAGATATTACCCAGCTATTAACTGACCAGTCGTTAAGAGATACCATGGGAGCGGCAGGCGCAGCCTTGGTTGATAAGCAAAAAGGTGCACTTAAACGCCACTTATTGGCTATAGAAGCGACTCTGGAACAGGTATTAGGCGAGTGACCAAAGTATTGTCATTGAGGCGCTGGTTCTGGTTTAGTAGCATTAGCTTTTGTCTGGTGTTGCTACCGTTGCTGCTCGCCATGAGTGCTTTCACTTCTTATCTAGGCCAGGCGCAATGGTTGGCCTATGTGACTGACACCTATACTTGGCGTGTAGTTTGGTTTTCTTGGTGGCAGGCGTGTTTATCTACTTTCATTAGCTTGTCTGCAGCTGTACTAGTGGCCCGCGCGTTAGCTCGTAGGCAATCTTTTGTGGGTCGCTGGTTATTGTTGCGGTGTTTTAGCGTGGCGTTAGTAGTGCCTAGTGTTATTGCAGTGTTTGGCATTATTTTGTTACATGGTAAATATGGCTATTTTAATCAACTCTGGCTATGGTTAGGTGGTCAACCCCACAGCTACGTTTACGGCTTAACGGGGATCTTGTTGGCCCACGTGTTTTTTAACCTACCATTGGCAACACGTATTCTATTGCAGCGATTAGATGCAATAAACGCCGAAACTTGGCGTTTATCAAGCCAGCTAGGGATGACATCAATGGACCTGTGGCGCCATATTGAGTGGCCTCACCTAAAAGGTGTATTGCCACAATTAGCTGCATTGGTGTTTGCCTTGTGCTTCACGAGTTTTGCTATTGTTATGACCTTAGGCGGCGGGCCAAAAGCCACCACTATTGAAGTGGCTATTTTTCAAGCTATACGGTTCGATTTTGATATTGCTAAAGCTGTATATTTGAGCCTGTTACAGATAGTGTTTTGTGGGCTTATTTTGTGGGCTGGTTTGCGCCTAGGAAGGCCCATCGATATATTCACCAGTCTCGAAACATCGGCCAAAAATATGCGCCCAGACCTCAAGCCATTGTTAGGTGTTGTGAGTGATGCGTTGGTGCTACTGTTGGCTACTTTGTTGGTATTATTGCCTTTGTTGGCTGTAGTGATTGCAGGTATTAACACGGCTTGGGCAGACGTTTTGCTTGACCTTCGATTATGGAATGCTTTCAGTAATAGTTTGTGGGTGGCTTTGAGTTCTGCCTTATTGAGCCTGCTAATGGCTTCAGGTTTGTTACTAGCTCAGCGTCATTGGCGTGAGCGCTATGCCGCTGCTGCTCTGGCTGTGGAATGGATGGGTTCTGTCATTTTGGTAGTGCCACCTCTGGTATTAGCGACGGGTTTATTCATAGGATTAAGCCCCCATGTAAACGTGTTTGCTATTAACCTTTATATTGTTGTGCTGGTGAACGCCTTAATGGGGCTGCCTTATATGTTACGCGTATTATCCGTAGCCTACCTTAAAATTGGTAGAGATTACGATCGCCTATGCAGCAGCATAGGGGTACAAGGTTGGTATCGATTGAGACATGTTGAGTGGCCTATATTACGCAAGCCAATTGGCTTAGCTTTGGCTTTAGTGGCGGCTATGTCTGCAGGTGATTTAGGAGTGGTAGCTTTGTTTGGTAGCCCAGATATCCAAACCCTGCCGTTGCTGATGTATCAACGTTTGGGGAGCTACCAAAGTGATGCGGCGGGTGTCACTGCCTTGGTTTTGTTGGGATTATGTCTGGCGATTTTTGTGATTTTAGAGCGTCTTTTAGGAGGCTCCAGTGATTAACTTTAAACAGGTAAGTTGTCGTTTAGGTGAGCAGCAATTTTGTTATGATTTGCAGATTCCTTTAGGCCAAGTGGTGGCAATTATGGGCGCCAGTGGGTCTGGTAAATCTACTTTACTCAACTTGCTGGCTGGATTTATTCAACCTCAAACTGATGCTGCACAAATTTTGCTTGGTGACCAGCGTGTGGATCAACTTGACCCGGCGCAAAGGCCGGTGACAAGCTTGTTCCAAGAACATAATTTATTTGCCCATATGTCGGTGTTTAATAACCTAGCTTTAGGCATACGCCCAAGCCTTAGGCTGACGGCGGATGAAATAGATCAAGTAGAAATCGCTCTGGATCAAGTGGGTTTAAAAGGTCTGGGTTCCCGCTTGCCTAAGCAGCTTTCGGGCGGTCAGCGGCAAAGGGTGGCATTAGGCCGCGCTTTGGTCCGGCGCAAGCCGTTATTATTGTTAGACGAGCCTTTTAGTGCATTAGATCCGGCACTAAGGCAGGAGATGGCGGCGTTGGTTAAAGGCCTAAGTCAGCAACATCAACTCACCGTGCTACTGGTCACTCACGAGCCCAAAGATGCCTTAGAACTAGCTGAAACTGTAGTCTTTATTGCTGATGGAAGAGTGCATTGGCAAGGACCGAGTAAAGATTTTTTGCAACAAAAGGACAGTCATATCAAAGCCTATTTAGGCCAAAGCTGCTAACCTTACAATATTGCCATAAGATGACTCAAACTATGCATAACACTGATACAGCATTGCCCACTAGCCAAAGTGCCGGGCCTTTTCCAGAAGCTCCTGAGCAGTTAGAACAAGCTGATCATGTGCTCATTATTGGTGCGGGTATTTCTGGTTTAGCAAGTGCCTGGTTTTTGCAGCAACAAGGCTTTTCTGTCACTGTGCTGGAGGCAGGAAATCAAGTAGGTGGTAACTTACAAACGGTGCAAAAATATGGCTGTCAGTGGGAGCGTGGCCCCAACTCCTTTATCAACAATCGACCAGCGATGGCCCAACTTATAGAGCAGGCCGGACTAAAGCCTCATATAGTGCTGGCAAAGAAAACTGCTCACAAGCGGTTTATTGGCAAAAGAGGCCGTATGCTAGCCTTACCTATGGGCATCTTTGGCGCCCTTACTACCCGGGTGTTGAGTATTGCTGGAAAAATAAGGGTGCTGTTTGAACCTTTTATTGGCAAGGCCACGCGGGAAGAGAGTATTGCTGAATACGTCAGGCGCCGGCTGGGTCATGAAGTGCTGGATTGGATGATTGACCCGTTTGTTTCGGGTGTCTTTGCAGGTGATCCTGAGAAGCTATCTGTACGAGCTGCGGTGCCTAAAGTTTACGCCCTAGAAGTTGAATATGGCTCTATGATTGTCGGCGGCGTTGCTAAAATGAAAGCTAAGTCGCGCCAGGAAAAACTTCAACAGGAACAGGGGATTACTCCTTTAGACGGGGCTATGATGAGCTTTGCTGGTGGTTTACACCAACTGCCCAAGGTGCTGGCTCAGCAACTTGGGCCAGCGGTAAAGCTAAATGCCCAAGTGGATAGCCTGACCTATAGCACCGAGTTTGGGTACCAGGCAAGATCTGGTGATCAAATTTGGCAGGCATCGCAGGTTGTTCTGGCTGTGCCAGCGGCTCAAGTGGCACGGCTAATAGATGATTTAGCCACTGCCGATGAAGCCTTGCTCGCTAGAGCTAAAGAGTTTTTACGAGATATTGATTACCCTGCTGTGGCAAGTATCACCATGGCCTTTGAAAAGCGTCAAATTAAGCATGCTCTTGATGGTTTTGGGTGTTTGTTACCCACTAAAGAGAACAAGCAGACCTTAGGCGTATTATTTCCTTCAAGTATTTTTTCTGAGCGCTGTCCAGATAACCAACACCTCATCACGGTATTTATTGGCGGTGGCCGTGGGCAACAGGCTATGACTTTAACACCCCAGCGGAGGGTAGAACTGGTTTTGCACGAGTTATCGCCTTACCTTGGTATTGAGGGGCAACCTTTATGGCATGAAGAAAGTTTATGGCCAAAGGCTATTCCACAATATGACTTGGGTCATTTGCAAAAGGTGGCGTTAGTCGATGAGGTGTTAGCTCAATTCCCTGGCTTGTATATGCGTAGTAATTGGCGTGATGGTGTGGCTTTAGGTGATTGCGTTGAAAACGCCCTGCTATTAGCCAAAACTGTGAGCGGCAATATGACTTTGGCCGAAACATAAATAACAGGACTTTATCTAAGCCATGTATAAACCCACATTTAAACGTCCAGATGTACGAATAGCTCATCAAGAAACCGTATACCAAGGTTTCTATCAAGTGCAAAAACTAAAGCTGCAGCATCGTTTGTTCAAGGGTGGTTGGAGCCAAGAACTGCAACGGGAATTAGTTGTGCGGTTGCCGGCGGTGGCCGTGCTTATGTACGATGCCAAGACAGATCAGGTAGTGTTGATTGAACAGTTCCGGGTGGGGGGTATGACCCATGATAATGGCCCTTGGCAGCTCGAAATGGTGGCTGGCATGATTGATACTCAAGAAACCTCCGAACAAGTGGCTGTGCGAGAATGCAAGGAAGAGTCTGGCGCCATCATTGCCCAAAGTGACTTGGAGTTAGTGTGCACATACCTTGTCACTCCAGGAGGTAGTAATGAAAGCTTAGATATTTATTGTGCCCCTGTCGATGCCAGCCAGTTAGGAGGGGTGCACGGTTTACCTACAGAAGGTGAAGACATTAAAGTGCAAGTGATCGAGCGCCAGACATTATGGCAGATGTTGGAGCAAGGTAGGCTGACTAACGCGGCCACCATTATTGCTGCACAATGGTTACAATTACATTACCCAAGACTTAAAACCCAGTGGGGCAGCCTATGAGTTTGCGCATCGCACAAATTACCGATTGCCATCTGCAAGCTGATGCCTTAACTCACTACGAGGGTGTCGATGCTGATGCTCATTTAGACCAGTGTTTGTCTTGGCTGCAGGATCATGCCCAAGTCGATCTGTTAATGCTTACTGGAGACCTTAGCCATTTTGGTAGTGAGGCGGCTTACCGGCGGCTGCAACAAAAGCTCAGTAGCCTAGCTTACCCGTGTATTTGGTTGGCTGGCAACCATGACAACAGTGACACTATGCAACACGTTTCCGGTCAGCCAGTGCAACAACTGCGGGTGTTAGACTATGACCATTGGCGGTTGCTGGTGCTTAATACTACGGATCAGCCAGATGGCATTGGCGGAGGTAGCGTGTCTTCTATTCAGATGGAAGAGCTTAGGCAGGTTTTGGAGGGTGATTCGCAGCTGCCAGTGTGTGTGTTTATGCACCACAATACGATGCCGGTCAATTCCCTATATCAAGACGATATAATGTTGGGTAACGCCAAGCAGTTCAACGCTTTAATTGCATCGCACTCCCAAGTGAAGGCCGTGGTGTGTGGCCATATACATCAAAAATTTGACCAGATAATAGGTAGTGTGCGTTTTCTTGCTACGCCTTCTAGTGCGGTGCAATTTACTTGTCAGCAACAAGAGTTTAAGGTGCAAGCGGAACTTGGTCCGGGTTTAAGATTGCTTACCCTCGCAGCTGATGGCCAAATGCAAACTACAATACAGCGGTTGCCCAAGGTCTAAAACACAAATTTTTATATACACGCGCAAAACGTCTCGCTAGTTAAACAATTACTGCTACTATTACACCTTAGCGATGAGATGTTAGATTGTCGCTAACTCTAATATGACACTATCGGTGAAGCAATTCATGGCACAAGACAACTACACAGCGGATTCCATTGAAGTATTAAGTGGTTTAGACCCAGTTAAAAAACGTCCGGGTATGTATACGGATACCACCCGTCCGAACCATCTTGCCCAAGAAGTTATTGATAACTCAGTGGACGAGGCGCTAGCTGGATATGCTGACCAAATCGATGTGATTCTGCATAGTGACCACTCACTTACAGTTATTGACAATGGTCGTGGTATGCCGGTAGATATGCATGCTGAAGAAGGGGTGAGCGGTGTGGAGCTCATTCTTACACGCTTGCATGCAGGGGGTAAGTTTTCTAACAAAAACTACCAGTTCTCTGGCGGTTTACACGGTGTGGGCATTTCTGTTGTAAACGCTTTGACCTTGGCCCTAGAGGTGAAAATTCGACGTAATGGTGAAGTGCACCGCATTGCTTTTGCCAGTGGCAATAAAGTCAGCGAGCTAGAGGTAGTGGATGCCGTGGGCCAGCGTAACACGGGTACCAGTGTTACTTTTCTGCCTGATCCACAGTATTTTGACTCTGCTAAATTTTCTGTGGTGCGGCTTAAGCATGTGTTGCGAGCTAAGGCCGTGTTATGCAGTGGCTTAAAAGTAACCTTTTTAGATTTAACCAGTGCTACTAAAGAAAAACATGAATGGTATTACCAGGAGGGTTTAGACGATTACCTGCAAGCTGCTAATGAGGGTTATAACTGCCTACCAGAAACGCCTTTTGTAGGTAGCCGTAAAAGTGAAATTGAAGGTGTGGACTGGGCAGTGCAGTGGTTGCCAGAAGGTGGAGACCTAACCCAAGAAGGTTATGTCAACCTGATCCCAACCTCGCAGGGTGGCACTCATGTGAACGGTTTGCGTAGCGGCTTGCTGGAGGCACTGAGGGAATTTTGTGAAATTAGGGCCCTACTCCCTCGTGGTGTGAAGCTTGGCCCAGAAGATATATGGGACCGTTGCTGCTTTGTATTGTCGGTAAAAATGCAAGATCCACAGTTTTCTGGCCAAACAAAAGAGCGACTTTCTTCACGCCAAATTGTGGCTTACGTCTCTGGTGAAGTGAAGGATGCTTTTAGTTTATGGCTCAATAAGCACACGGACGAAGGCGAATTGTTAGCTGAACTGGTGATTAACCATGCTCAAAAACGCTTACGGGCTGGCAAAAAAGTTATCCGTAAAAAAATCACCCAAGGTCCGGCTTTACCTGGAAAATTGGCTGACTGCAGTGGTACCGATGTTAGCCGTGGTGAGCTATTTTTGGTGGAAGGTGACTCTGCTGGTGGTTCTGCCAAGCAAGCACGGGAGCGAGAATTTCAAGCCATTTTGCCTTTGCGGGGTAAGATTCTCAACACTTGGGAAGTTGATTCTGGGCAAATATTGGCCTCTCAGGAAGTGCACCATATCGCTGTTGCTATGGGTGTAGACCCAGGTGCTGACAATTTAGATGGGTTACGATACGGTAAAATTTGTATCTTGGCCGATGCTGATTCAGATGGCTTACATATAGCCACGCTACTATGTGCTTTGTTTGTGCGCCATTTTAAACCACTAGTCGCTGCAGGCCATGTGTATGTGGCTATGCCACCTTTGTATCGTATCGATATTGGCAAAGAAGTATTTTATGCCCTTGATGAAAACGAAAAACAAAGTGTGTTGGATCATATTACCGCTGAGAAAAAGCGCGGCAAGGTTAATGTTCAGCGGTTTAAGGGATTGGGTGAAATGAACCCTTCTCAGTTAAGAGAAACCACCATGAAGCCAGATAGTCGGAGGCTAGTGCAACTTAGCCTAGAAGCAGGTGACGGCACCATGGAAGTGATGGATATGCTGTTAGCGAAAAAACGTTCAGGCGATCGTAAGTCCTGGTTGCAAGAAAAAGGCAATTTAGCCCAAGTGGACTAAATTTAGATGGTGCCTGTGATCTTGTCACAAAACCAACGTTATCTTTGCACTCTTTTGCAGTGTCTGCACCCACCCTTGCAGTTGGACCCCTATAATAGAGCCTTCCCATTAGGGAGACTACTTAGCTAGGGGCAAGACCATTAAAACATATATCAAGCGCAGCTTAATGATCGTACCAACTATAGTGCTGGTAGGTTTGGTGGGTATATCAATGGCAATGGCAGATGGTAAAGGCTGCCATCACGGCGACACTCAGCACACTGATCAAAAAAGTCACGCGTACAAGGACGGCAAACAGGGCCACAAAATGGTTCGCAGGATCGCTAAGTCACTCGACCTGACAGAAGCGCAAGAAGGTGCTATCAAGCACATCATGAAAAGTCAGCATCAAGGCGCGTTAGGTGATCAACGAGCTATGGTGGCGCAGCTTTTAGAGTTAAGGCAGTTAGAGTCTGGCACCGATGCCTACATTGCTAAGGCTACAGCGATTGGCACTTTGCACGGCCAGAACATGGTGCAGCGTTTAATTGAGCGCGCCAATGTTGAAGCGCAAATTGTGGATGTGCTAACGCCAGAGCAGGTAGAACAATATCAAGTCATGCGTGATGAGATGGCTGACAAACGAGCAGAGCATATGTAAAAACGTGACAAAAAAGGTGATCACTCACATTAGCCAGTAAAAATAACCATAAATGGCTTTAACAAAACCGTAGCAGGTGGCCTTGCTGCGGTTTTTTGGCTTCAACTAGGATATAATTCCGCTCTTTTATGCACCCCTGCTCTTGGTTTCTTAGTGGGGGTAACTCGGAAGTCATCGCATGGCCATCAACTCCCTGATCCGCAACTTTTCCATTATCGCTCATATCGATCATGGCAAGTCCACTATTGCAGATCGCTTTATCCAAATGTGTGGCGGCTTGTCAGATCGTGAAATGGAGCAGCAAGTGCTGGATTCCATGGATATTGAACGCGAACGTGGCATCACCATTAAAGCTCAAAGTGTGACTTTGGATTTCCCCAGTAAAGATGGCAAAATCTATCAACTTAACCTTATTGACACTCCTGGACACGTAGACTTTTCCTACGAAGTATCTCGCTCTTTAGAAGCCTGTGAGGGTGCACTTTTAGTGGTGGATGCAGCACAAGGCGTAGAAGCGCAATCTGTTGCCAACTGTTATACGGCACTAGAACTGGGCTTAGAAGTGGTACCCGTGTTAAATAAAATGGACCTGCCTCAAGCCGATCCAGACAAGGTAAAGCAAGAAATTGAAGAAGTCATTGGCATCGATGCCAGTGACGCAGTTGAAGCCTCGGCTAAAAGTGGCTTAGGCATGGAAGCCGTGCTGGAACAATTGATTGAATTAATTCCACCACCCATTGGTGACGAAGATAAGCCACTACAAGCGCTAATTATTGATTCTTGGTTCGATAACTACCTTGGCATTGTGTCATTAGTGCGTATTAAGAATGGCGTGTTACGCAAGAAAGATAAAATCATAGTGAAGTCTACGGGAATACAGTATGGCGTAGAAGATCTTGGTATTTTTACCCCTAAGCGCACGCAAACTGGCATCTTAAGAGCTGGTGAAGTGGGTTATGTGGTTGCTGGTATTAAAGACATTCATGGCGCACCAGTTGGCGATACCTTAACTCACCTTAAAACTGCTGACGTTGAAAGCCTACCTGGGTTTAAGAAAGTTCAGCCCCAGGTATATGCTGGTTTGTTCCCTACTAGCTCTGATGACTATGAAGATTTCCGTGAAGCCTTGGCTAAGCTAAGCCTGAACGATGCCTCCTTGTTTTATGAGCCAGAAAGCTCTGATGCCTTAGGTTTTGGTTTCCGTTGTGGTTTCTTGGGCATGTTGCACATGGAGATTATTCAAGAGCGTTTAGAACGTGAATATAATCTTGATTTGTTAACTACGGCGCCCACTGTAATCTACGAACTAGAGCTCAATAACGGTAAAGTGGTCTATGTGGATAACCCATCAAAACTGCCTGATATGGGTGGTGTGGCAGAAATGCGTGAACCTATTGTGGAAGCTAATATTTTAGTGCCACAAGAGCACTTAGGTAACGTCATTACTTTGTGTGTGTTGAAACGTGGCGTGCAGAAGAATATGCAATTCACCGCCACTCAGGTTGCGTTGACCTATGACATGCCGATGAGTGAGGTGGTCTTAGATTTCTTTGACCGTCTTAAGTCTGTGAGCCGTGGTTATGCGTCTTTAGAATACAACTTTGTGCGTTTTGAAGAGGCCAAACTAGTGCGTTTGGATATTCTTATTAATGGTGAGCGGGTGGATGCTTTAGCGGTGATTATGCATCGCGATAACGCCCAGTCCCGTGGCAGAGCTTTATGTGAGAAAATGAAAGAACTGATTCCTAGACAGATGTTTGATGTTGCGATTCAGGCTGCCATTGGTGGCAATATTGTGTCTCGTACCACGGTTAAAGCCTTGCGTAAAAACGTAACGGCCAAGTGTTACGGTGGCGACATTAGTCGCAAGAAGAAACTTTTGTCGAAACAAAAAGAAGGTAAGAAGCGCATGAAGCAAGTGGGCAGTGTTGAAATCCCACAAGATGCATTCTTAGCCGTACTTAAGCTAGATAACTAAACTGTTAGTTAAGTACACAGTTATTAGAGATAAAGGATACATAGACCATGATGGATTTTGATTTTGAATTGCTGCTCACTGTGCTGGTAGGGGTGTTTGGTATTGGTTATGCGTTAGATGTGTGGTTGTGGAAACCTGCCCGTGTTAAAGCCTTGGTTCTGGCAACGGCTAGTGCTGGTGGTACGTTGCCTGAAGCCGACCAAAACAAAGTGATGCGCGAACCGATGTTTGCAGAATACAGCCGTTCGTTTTTTCCTGTGTTGGCCTTTGTATTGATCCTACGTTCTTTTTTTATGGAGCCTTACCAGATCCCTTCAGGTTCTATGTTGCCTACTCTTACGGTGGGAGATTTTATTGTCGTCAATAAATTCGAATACGGCATACGGTTGCCAGTACTAGGCACTAAGGTATTTAACTACAATGAGCCAAAAGTGGGTGATGTGATGGTTTTTAAGTACCCAAAGGATACGGCGATTAAGTTTATTAAGCGGGTGGTTGCTGTGCCTGGTGATACCTTAGAGCTACGCAATAAAGTCATTTATATCAACGGCGAACAGATGGCTCAGACTTATATCGCTGATCAGTCGCCAACGACGGAAATCTATAAAGAGCAAATAGGTGATGTTGAACACCTTATATGGCGTAATAAAAACCCAGGTAAAAACGGCGTAATCACCATTCCACAGGGAAAGTACTTCACGATGGGTGACAACAGAGATGGCAGTAATGACAGTCGCTATTGGGGCTTTGTGCCACAAGAAAACATTACCGGTAAAGCCATTGCCGTGTGGTTACACTGGGAAAACTTTTTTAGTTTGCCCAATTTTAGTACTGCCGGTAGCATAGATTAATATGAGAGCGCCTGCCGCAACGGCCTATCAGCAAAAAATTAATACATTGTGTGCGGCAATTGGCCATTCCTTTGCCGATTTGACACTGTTGGAGTTGGCGCTAATTCACCGATCTTGTGGCCACCACAATAACGAACGCTTAGAGTTTTTAGGTGATTCAATTGTTAACTTTGTTATTGCTAATGCTTTGTTTGATAAGTTCCCCAAAGCCCGCGAAGGTCAATTAAGTCGTTTGCGTGCAGGCTTAGTAAAAGGTGTGACGCTTGCTGAAGTGGCTAAAGAAATGCACATTGGTCCTTGCTTAAAACTAGGTGTTGGGGAGCTAAAAAGTGGTGGGCAGCGACGTGAATCGATTTTGGCTGATGCTACCGAAGCCATCATTGGAGCTATTTATAAAGATGCGGGGATGGATGTTTGCCAGGTGCGAATTTTGGATTGGTTTGCCTCTAGGCTAGAAAATTTGAGTCTCACTGATACCCAAAAAGATCCTAAAACGCGCTTGCAAGAGTATCTACAAGCAAAGAAATCTGATTTGCCCGTGTACCAGCTGATTGATGTTAAGGGGCAAGATCATGAGCAAATGTTTATCATAGAATGCCACAGCAGCTTACTTGATAAACCAACCAAAGCGGAAGCCTCCAGCCGCCGTATCGCAGAGCAGAAATCGGCCACGTTAGCATTACAGCAACTTGGCCAAGAGTCTTTATAGCAGAAAATATACCATGACAGATTTAGATACCTGGCTAGCAGCCCAAAATGACAGCAACACAAAGTGTGGATATGTAGCTATTGTGGGCCGACCTAATGTAGGCAAATCCACTTTACTTAATCGTATATTGGGCCAAAAAATTAGCATTACTTCTCGTAAGCCGCAAACCACACGCCATCAAATTCTGGGTATTAAAACCGAAGGTGACGTGCAGGTTGTTTATGTGGATACGCCGGGTTTGCATATAGATCAAGCCGACAAAGCTATTAACCGCTACATGAATAAAGCTGCTTCTAGTGCCTTAAAGCACGTAGATTTAGTGATTTTTATGGTAGATCGTACACGCTGGAACGAGGCTGACGAGCACGTCTACGAAAAAGTTAAAGCTGCCAATTGCCCGGTGATTTTAGCCATTAATAAAATTGACATACTCGATGATAAACAGTCCTTATTACCGTATTTACAAGAAGTGCAGCAGCGTTTGCCTAACGCGGTATTGGTGCCTATCGCGGCCCATACAGGTGCTTCAGTCGAGCAGTTAGAGCAATGTGTGCTTGACCAACTACCTAATGGGCGCCACTTTTTTCCTGAAGACCAAGTAACCGACCGCAGTGCGCGTTTTATCACTGCGGAGTTGATTCGTGAAAAAATCATGCGGCAGTTAGGTGATGAACTGCCTTATCAAATGACCGTAGAGATAGAAGAATTTGCCCAAGATGGGCCGGTGCTGCATATAGGAGCTTTAATTTTAGTAGAGCGGAAAGGCCAAAAACGTATCCTTATCGGTGACAAAGGCGACCGAATTAAACAGATCGGACGTGATGCGCGGGTGGATATGGAGCGTATGTTTGAGTGTAAGGTAATGCTCAAACTGTGGGTAAAGGTGAAAAGTGGCTGGTCTGATGATGAGCGAGCTTTACAAAGCTTAGGTTACGACGGCCTCGATTAAACTAGTATGACTGAACAGCAGCCCGCCTACGTATTACACAGCCGCCCATGGCGGGAAAGTAGCGTCATTGCTGATTTGTTTACGCTCCACCAAGGCCGAGTGTCGGTGATTGTTCATGGGGCGCGAAAATCAAAGGGTAAACAGCCGGCTAAACGCGCTTTAGTTCAGCCCTTTACGCCGCTTATGGTGAGCTTTACAGGGCGTGGTGAATTACGTACAAGCCTTCAGTTTGATGGGGCCGGTCCGCCATTAGACATAGTTGGTAACAGCCTTTACGGTGGCCTCTATGTTAATGAGCTGTTGCTCAAGTTACTGGCGTCAGATGACCCTCACCCCAATTTATTTGCCTACTACCAAGCCTTGCTCAATCAGTTGACGGGAAATTCCGTATTAGAACAATGTTTGCGCCCCTTTGAGGTCCATCTAATGGACGAACTGGGGTATCATATGGTGTTAGATAAAGACTATGTAACGGGCGAGCCAGTAGTGGTGGAAGCAGGTTATCAGTTACATCCACTGCAAGGGGTTTGTTTAAGCCAAATCCACCATCGTGAGGGCATTAGTGCCCCTTCGATTAACGGTAAGATATTGCTGCAATTAGCGGCAGGCCAATACACTGATAGCGAGTGCCTTAAAGTCGCTAAGTACATGGCTCGAGCTAACTTAGACCAGCTCTTGGGCGGCAAACCATTACAAAGCCGTAATCTATTCCACACTATCGTTAAAAAGTAACTAATATTAGTTTGCCGAAGTAAGACTAGCGACAATTAAGAGAAGACAAAAAATGGTTGATCCAAATCGAATTTTATTAGGCGTAAATGTAGATCATATCGCGACCCTACGCCAAGCTCGGGGTACACGCTATCCAGACCCAGTAAAAGCCGCTTTAGATGCAGAACAAGCTGGTGCAGATGGTATTACTGTGCATTTGCGGGAAGATGCACGCCACATTCAAGAGCGTGACGTGCGCGTTATGTCCCAAGTGTTACAAACACGCATGAACTTTGAGATAGCAGTAACCGATGCTATGGTTGATTTAGCCGTAGAGATTGCCCCAACTTATGTGTGTTTGGTACCAGAAAAGCGTCAAGAGCTCACCACAGAGGGTGGCTTAGACGTGGCCTCTCAAGAAGCAAAAATCAAGTCTGCATGCCAGCGTATGCAAGCTGTAGGCATTCAGATTTCTTTGTTTATAGATGCCGACAAGCAACAGATAGATGCAGCAAAACGCACAGGTGCAGAGCTTATAGAGATACACACGGGTGCTTATGCCGACGCCACCAATTATGCCCAACAACACGCCGAGCTGGTGCGTATAGCGGAATGCGCAACCTATGCCGCCAGTATTGGGCTTATTGTTAATGGTGGTCACGGACTGACCTTACAAAACGTAGAAGCCATCGCTGCAATCCCTGAATTTAACGAACTTAATATTGGCCACTCTTTAATTGCGGATGCGCTATTTGTTGGCCTGCCTCAGGCGGTAAAAAACATGAAAGCACTGATGTTAGCTGCCCGTGAACCCCAACGCCCTAGCCGCGTCTAACAAGGCACAACGAGACAGCACATGGTTAAGGCAATTGGCACGGATATCGTAGCAACCGCTCGTATTGAAGCGGCCCTAGAACGCTCAGGGCGCAAGTTTGCCCAGCGTATACTCACAGAGTTGGAAATGGCTCAGTTTGATGTAGCCAGCCAGCCAGCTGCTTTTTTGGCCAAACGCTTTGCTGCTAAAGAGGCCGCCGCCAAAGCCTTAGGAACGGGTATTGGCCGTGGTATTTCTTGGCAGCAAATGCACATAGAACACGATGAAATGGGTGCGCCTCTGCTTATCTTTAGTGGGGCAGCTGCACAACGTCAAGCTGATTTGGGTAGCCAAAAAACCCATATCAGTATTGCCGACGAATTGGACCAAGCCTTAGCTTTTGTAGTGCTAAGCTAGGCTGTTAACTAGAGGTCAGTATGCACAAGTTTCCCACCATAGAAGACTATGTAGGCAATACGCCCTTAGTTCGCTTACAGCGTTTGCCGGGTAATACTAGTAATGTCATTCTGGCCAAGCTTGAGGGCAACAATCCAGCAGGCTCGGTGAAAGATCGTCCAGCCCTGAGCATGATTACAGAAGCAGAAAAACGTGGTGATATCCAACCTGGTGATGTGCTTATTGAAGCCACCAGCGGCAACACGGGTATTGCCCTAGCCATGGTGGCAGCTATAAAAGGCTATCAACTGAAGTTAATTATGCCTGATAACATGAGCTTAGAACGTAAGGCGTCTATGGCTGCTTATGGCGCTGAACTGATTGAAGTGACTGCAGCTCAAGGTATGGAAAGTGCTCGGGATTTAGCCCTAGCCATGCAGGCCCGTGGTGAAGGCAAGGTGCTTGACCAGTTCGCCAATAGTGATAACCCATTGGCCCATTACCGCACAACTGGTCCTGAGATGTGGCAGCAAACCCAAGGTAAAATTACCCATTTGGTTAGCTCCATGGGCACCACAGGCACTATCATGGGGTTATCGGCTTATTTAAAGGAACAAAACCCAGAGATACAGATTCATGGCCTGCAGCCTAAGCCAGATTCGCAAATCCCCGGCATTCGTCGCTGGCCTGAAGCCTACTTGCCAAGTATTTTTGACGCCGCAAAAGTGGATGCCATTATTGACATGGACCAGGCTGAAGCGGAAGCAACTATGAAAGCCTTAGCGACAGAGGAAGGCATCTTTGCTGGGGTGTCTTCTGGTGGTTCCGTAGCTGGCGCATTGCGGCTGTCTAAGCAGGTAGAAAATGCTGTTATTGTTTGTATTATTTGTGATCGTGGCGATCGCTACTTATCCACTGGAGTATTTGCTTAATCATGGCCCGTTTATCGCCCTTACAGCGCAAACTTAAACTTAAAAACCCTTCGGCCTCGGCTAAGCAAAAGCGTGCTCAAGCCCAAGAAGACGTTGAAGTGGTCACTTTGCCTGTAGGTAAGCACTTACACATAGAGCTTGAAGACCTAAGTCACGATGGTCGTGGTGTTGGTCGCTGGCAAGGAAAAACTATTTTTGTTGAGGGTGGATTGCAAGGTGAATTGGTGAAGGCAGAAGTGCTTAGCGACCATAAAACCCACGCTGAAGCCCGTTTGTTGGAGCTTAAGCAGGCCAGTGATCAACGAGTTTCACCTTTTTGTCCTGTGTACGACACGTGTGGTGGTTGTCAATTGCAGCACTTAGAGCCAGTGGCTCAAATAAGTTTTAAGCAGGCCGCTATTGCTGAGCAATTACGTCGTCTAGCGGATATCGAACCTAAACAATGGGCGCAACCTATTACTGGTCAAAGCCTTGGCTACCGCCGCCGGGCGCAGCTGGCTACACGTTATTTTGCTGACAGCAAAACCTTATTGCTGGGTTTTCGTCAAAGTGGCCATAAACACATTGTGCCAATCAGCCAGTGTCCCGTATTGGAGCCAGCTCTGTCTAAACTATTAGTGCCTCTACGTGAAATATTAGTGGCTTTGGAACATACACAATGGGTTACCCATGTGGAGCTATTACAAGCTGATGCAAGAGCCTGTATTAGTTTAAAGGTATCGGCCACGCTGACAGCCGAAGATCAGCAGCTGTTGGCTAATTTTGGTGCGCAGCACGCAATTAGTATGGTGTGCCAGCAAACGGACCATGATGACCTATGGTTAAGTGGCAATATAGAGGGGCTAAGCTACAGTTTAGTAGTGGCTGGAATAGACAAGCCCATTGAGTTAGATTTTGCAGTACAAGATTTTGTTCAGGTAAACGCCAAGGTTAACCAAGGCATGGTTGCTCAGGCTCTAGAATGGCTGGAGCCAAAAGCTGGGGACCAAGTGTTAGATTTGTTCAGTGGTGTGGGTAACTTTGCCCTGCCGATTGCAAGCATGGCTGATCAAGGTGTTGCTGTATTGGCCTTAGAAGGTGACTATTCCATGGTAAAACAAGGCCGTAAGAACGCTCAGCGCAATGGTTTGGTTTTGGTCGACTTCGAACATGCAGACTTGTTTGATGCTAGCGCCCGCAAGCTGTGGCAGAAAAAGTCCTTTAATAAAGCCTTATTAGACCCTCCTCGTGCGGGGGCTAAAGGCATTGCCCAGTTACTCAAAGGTCAGCCCTTGGAACGTGTGGTTTATGTGTCATGCAACCCTGCATCTATGGCGAGAGATTTAAAAGAATTTCAGGCCCTTGGGCTAAACGTTGCTAAAGTGGGCTGTATAGACATGTTTCCCCATACCCCTCACTTAGAAGTTATGGCTTTACTTGTTCGAAAATAATGCTCAAGTAATAACAGATGAACTACAATAACGAGCGCGCCTTAGCGCGCTATTTAGACGGAATTTAACCATGGTACAGGTACGCGCAATACACCCAACCCATGCTGACGGTAACGTTGATATCCAAGCCTGGATGGCGGGCTTGCAAAATCAAGTAGAGCTGGCAGATACCAGCCGCCTACAAAAGGCCTGTGAATTGGCCCAAGAAGTTCGTGACCACGCCAGCAAAAGTGAAGATATTTGGGCCACAGAAGAAGTTGACTGCTTTCGCACTGGACTTGAAATGGCCGAAATTTTAACCACCCTGCAGGTGAACGAAGAAACCTTGGTAGCTGCAGTGTTATATCGAGCTGTGCGTGAAAATAAATTGCCCCTTAACGATGTTAAGGAGATCTTTGGTCCAGTGGTAGCCAGGTTGATTGATGGTGTGTTGCAGATGGCTGCTATCAGCAACTTACAAAGTCCCACACGAGATAGCATTTTAGGCCAATCAGATGGCCAGCTAACCAACGTTCGTAAGATGCTGGTGTCCCTAGTAGATGATGTGCGTGTTGCATTGATTAAACTGGCTGAGCGTACCTGCGCCATTCGAGCAGTAAAAAATGTGGATCGAAAAAAACGCTACCTAGTATCCCGAGAAGTTTTTGATGTATACGCGCCTTTGGCTCACCGCCTAGGTATTGGCGCTGTTAAGTGGGAACTTGAAGACCTATCATTTCGTTACCTTCAGCCTAATGCCTATAAAGAAATTGCCTCGTTTTTAGACGAGCGGCGCATGGATAGGCAAGACTACATTGAACGCGTGCTAGCTGATCTAACAGAACAACTCATGGGCGCGGGCGTTGAGCCAGATATCATGGGCCGAGCTAAGCATATTTATAGTATCTGGCGCAAAATGCAACGCAAGAACATTGAGTTTTCTCAAGTTTACGATGTGCGTGCAGTACGTATACTGGTGCCTGAACTTACCGACTGTTATACCGCCTTGGGTATCGTCCATGGTTTGTGGCGTAATATCCCTCAGGAATTTGACGACTATATTGCTACCCCTAAAGAAAACGGCTACCGCTCCTTGCATACGGCGGTGATTGGTCCAGAAGGCAAAGTTGTAGAAATTCAGATTCGTACCTTTGCTATGCACGATGAAGCAGAGCTTGGTGTGTGTGCCCATTGGTTGTACAAAGGCACCGATGTTAATAGCAATGGAAGCTCATACGACGATAAACTAGCATGGCTACGTCAGGTATTGGAGTGGCATGACGAAGTGGGCGATGGAGTTGAGTTTGTCAACCAAGTTAAGAGTGATGCGGAGCAAGATCGTATTTACGTGTTTACTCCTGAAGGCCACGTAGTGGATCTGCCTAATGGGGCTACACCTATTGATTTTGCTTACCGCGTGCACACAGAAGTAGGTAATACCTGTCGTGGGGCAAAAATCCATGGCCGTATAGTGCCCCTCACCTATGGTTTACAAACTGGCGATCAGGTCTCTATCATGACGTCTAAAGGCGGTGCGCCGAGTAGAGATTGGATGAATCCAAACTTAGGCTATGTAAACGCTGGTCGTACGCGGGCTAAAATTAGCCACTATTTTAAACAGCTAGACAAAGATAAAAATGCTACTGCGGGACGCCAGTTGGTGGAGCGTGAAATGCGTCGCATGGCTATTACAGGTCTGGACTATAATCAAATCGCTGCTGCTATCAACTTTAAACATGTAGAAGACATGTATGCGGCTTTAGGTGCCGGCGATGTTCGTTTAGCTCAGGTTATTAATGCTGCCCAACAACAAGTAGAGCCGAATCTTAAGTCTAAGAAGCAGCTAGACCTTAGTCTCTTAAATGGCAAGACTAAGTCTACTTCAGTCGCTGCTAATGATGTTCAAATAGCCGGTGTAGGTAATCTCCTAACCACCATGGCTAATTGTTGCAAGCCAGTGCCAGGTGACCCAATAACTGGCTTCATTACCCTCACTCGTGGTGTTTCTGTGCATCGTCAAGACTGCCTTAATATTATGAATATGGCTGAACGTGACCGTCAACGTATTATCGAAGTGAGCTGGTCTGGCAGTAGTGAGCACACCTACCCTGTAGACATCTTTATTGAAGCGGTAGATCGATCTGGCTTATTGAGTGAAGTTGTTATGGTGTTGGGCAATGAAAACGTTAACTTGGGTAATATCAGCACTAACGTCGACAAAAAAACCCATTCGGCGACGATTTCAATGACCATCGACATACCTCGTTTGGACCTACTCGGCCGCATCTTAGATAAAATAAGCCAACTACCTAACGTGTTGGATGTGAGGCGACAAAAAAATGGCTAAACATACAACTAATACTGACGATGCTATGCAACAGTTGTTGGATATTATGGCTCAATTACGTAACCCAGATGGCGGTTGTCCGTGGGATCTGAAACAAGATTTCCGTAGTATTTTGCCCCATACCTTAGAAGAAGCCTATGAGGTTGCGGACGCCATAGAGTCCGATGATCGGATGCAGTTGCGGGACGAGCTTGGGGACTTGTTATTTCAAGTAGTGTTCTATTGCCAGCTAGCCCGTGAAGAAGGTAGTTTTGAATTTGCCGATGTAGCTCAAACTATGTCTGATAAACTAATTCGTCGCCACCCCCATGTGTTTGGCCCCCAAGCCAATGGACTGAAGCAAGGGGCAACAGGTCTGGATGCTGATCAGGTGTTAGAGCGTTGGGAAAGTATTAAGCAGGCCGAGCGTGATGCTAAGCAGCAGCACTCTGTGTTAGATGATGTGCCTAATGCCTTGCCCGCTATGCAGCGCAGTGCAAAGTTGCAAAAGCGCGCGGCCAATGTGGGTTTTGATTGGCCTGATTTAACGCCCGTGCTGGCCAATATGGCAGAAGAGCTGGAAGAGGTTCAGAAGGCTTTTGCTAGTGGCGACAAGGACCACACTCTAGAAGAGCTAGGTGATTTAATGTTTGCCTGTGTCAATATGGCTAGGCATTTAAAACAAGACCCAGAACAAGTGATGCGAGCTGCTAACGCCAAATTTGAGCGACGTTTTCGCTTCTTAGAATCACAGTTGTTAGAGGCTGGAGAACAGCTAGAAAATGTCAGCTTAGAACGTATGGATGCAGGCTGGGATGCGGCTAAGGCCCAAGGCTTATAGTGTGTTGATAGTGCGCTTATATCCGCTATAAGCCAGTTTTACTTAACGCCCGTGGCACTAAAGTATAGTTTTAGTTACACTACTCGGCCGAGTAAAATGTGTATTTGAATAATGGGTTTCTTAACAAACGGATGGTGATAAAAAGGCCTCCCTTTTTCGTCCCTTTGCTAAGGCATCTTAATATAGTCGAACATGGATTGACTCTACTATTAAATAATGGCCATAGTATCTTAAATTCTTTGGAGTTAAATCATGAAGTTAATCCTTTTGGGGGCGCCTGGCGCAGGTAAAGGTACGCAAGCACAGTACCTTACTGAAAAGTACGGTATTCCTCAGATTTCTACAGGTGATATGCTACGAGCAGCAGTTAAGCTGGGCACCGAGTTAGGCCAAATTGCTAAAAAAGTAATGGACCAAGGTGGCTTAGTCTCCGATGAGTTAGTTGTCAATTTAGTTAAGGAACGTATTACTCACAACGATTGTACAAAGGGCTTTTTGTTTGATGGCTTTCCACGCACAATTCCGCAAGCTCAAGCGTTAAAAGACGCTGGTATCTCAATTGATGGAGTGGTTGAAATTGACGTTGCTGACGAAGAAATTATTAAGCGTATGAGTGGCCGCCGAGTGCACCCTGGTTCTGGCCGCACTTATCACCTTGTTTTTAATGCCCCAAAGCAAACAGGTAAAGACGATGTGACTGGTGAAGATTTGGTTCAACGTGCTGATGATCAAGAAGATACAGTGCGCCAGCGCTTAAGCATATACCATCAGCAAACAGCACCATTAATTGATTTCTACAAGAGTTTAATTGCCTCTGACGGCCCTGCTGCACCGGCATATCATTATATTGCAGGTGTAGGAAGTGTGAGCGACATTAAAGCAGCTGTTTTTTCAGCACTCGACAAGTAACATCGAAGATGACTCACATATTGGCACTGGATACTTCTGGCAATGCCTGCAGTGTCGCTTTATGGAATGACGCTGGCCTTTTAATGGGCAAAGAAGAACCCACGGAGCGGCAACATACAAAGCGGTTGTTGCCCATGGTGAAAGACTTGTTGCTAGCAGCTGATGTAAAAATGTCTAACCTCGACGCGATCGCCTATGGTCGTGGGCCGGGTTCGTTTACAGGTATTCGCATCGCCGCAGGTGTGGCTCAAGGTTTGGCTTTTGGTATCGATTGCAAAGTGCTCCCCATATCAACCCTCGCAGCCCTTGCGTTGCGCCTGCATCAGCAGTCTAATATTGCCAACCTAGCCTATGCCTGTAGTTTAGATGCGCGTATGGGAGAGGTGTACTGGGGTGAATACATCATTGACGAAGATCACCCCGAAATTGCCCTACCTCAAGTTGCAGAAAGAGTGTGCTCACCAACGCAAGTAGAGGTGGTTAATTCGCTTTATGCTGCCTGTGGTAGTGGCATGGCGGTGGCTAATATACCCCAAGCAATTATTGCATCTGCTCAATCGGTATGTTCAGATCTACAGCCAAGAGCATTAGAAATGGCGCGCTTAGCAGGGGCTGACTTTGCTCTAGGGCGCCAATGTGCTCCTGAAGATGCGTTACCTGTATACTTGCGTGATGAGGTTACATGGCAGAAATTGCCGCGCTACCAATAGTCTGCTTTCCCTACTGAGGATTACCCATGGATTGGATCCAAGCTAGTATCATTGCTTTAATTCAGGGCATTACCGAATTCTTACCCATCTCCAGCTCGGCCCACTTATTGTTTCCAAGTTTATTGTTAGGTTGGCCTGATCAAGGCTTAACCTTCGACGTAGCGGTGCATTTGGGTAGCTTATTGGCAGTAGTTATTTATCTGCGAAAAGACTTAATTCGTATGGTTGAAGGCTTGTGTCAATGGCAGCAACAAAAACGCTTGAATCAGCAGGCAACCTTGGCGTTAATGCTGATCGTAGCAACCTTACCAGCGGTGTTTTTTGGTTTGGTACTTAAGGACTGGATAGAAGTGAACGCGCGGGCGCTGTGGGTGGTGGCTGTGACGACTCTTGCTTTTGGTTTACTGCTTGGTTGGGCAGACTGGCGCAGCCGCAGACAGCATCAAATAGCAGCCATGAGTTGGCGTCACACCTTATGCATAGGTTTGGCCCAAGCCTTAGCCTTGTTACCCGGCACCTCCCGCTCCGGCATCACCATGACTGCTGCGCTCATGCTCGGTTACACGCGTGAAGCCGCCGCACGTTTTTCCTTTTTAATGTCTATTCCAATCATCTTAGCAGCATCTAGTCTAATGACCCTTGAATTGGTGACCAGTGCAGTTGCGGTTGTATGGGCGCCTATGCTAATTGGGTTAGTAGTGTCCTTTGCAAGTGCTTGGTTGTGTATCGTGTTGTTTATGCAAGTGATTAGTCGTATGGGCATGTGGCCCTTTGTCGTCTATCGTATGGTCTTGGGAGTGGGCTTATGTTGGCTGATACTACCGACACTAAGTTAGCTGTTGTAGCGGCGGGTTTCCAGTTTTTAGAGTCAGCATTAGCCCTAGAACTTGGTATACCTGTTATCAAGAAAACCAACAAAGGGTATGATTTTTTATTACGTTTTACCCCTGAAGGCTTGGGTTTAGAACCAGTGGACGGGCGCAGTGGTGCCGTGCGGGTTGATTTTTCAGCAGGCAAAGCACGCCACCGAAGGGTCTTCGGTGGCGGCAAAGGGCAGCAGGTTGCCAAGGCCGTGGGTGTGCAAGGCTCAGTGCGCCCGAGTATGCTTGATTTAACTGCGGGGTTAGGTGGCGATGCCTTTGTATTAGCCAGCCTAGGTTGTCAGGTGTCTATGGCAGAGCGTCAGCCGGTAGTGAGGGCTTTGTTGGCAGATGGTTTGTCCAGGGGTGCATTGGACATTGACGTTGGCGGCATTGTGGCAGCAATGTGCCTAAAAGAAGGTGATGCTTTGTCTGTGATGGCCGCTTGGCAGGGCGCAGCACCTCAAGTTATTTATTTAGACCCTATGTTCCCTCATTCAGGAAAATCCGCCCAAGTAAAAAAAGAAATGGCGCTGTTTCGGCAGTTGGTAGGGTTTGATGAAGACGCTGATGATCTGTTGGCACCAGCCCTAGCCTTAGCCAGCCATAGGGTGGTGGTAAAGCGACCAAGAATTGCACCAGACCTTGCTCAGCGCAAGCCCACTTATCGGCTTGAAGGTAAATCTAATCGTTTTGATATTTACGTTAATAGAAGTTTCGGGTCGAACTAAACTAGTAATGTGGGGGTGGCTGATTTGCCTTGGGACCACCTTGGCCAGCATCTGCAGTTTGTTGCAAGCTCGTCATCTGCTGCGCCAATAACCCCAGTGCTCGGTCCATCCTAGTGAGATCCTTTTGCTGTTTGCTCACAACTTCGTTGAGAGTGTCTATTGTTTGTTCTTGAAAGGCAATTTGTTGCTGTAATTCGACGATATCGGCGGCATTATTCATGATATTCTCAAGAAGTTGCAAAAAAATAGTGTTTTATATATCAAGTGTTTGATTGGACGCTGGTTTTTCTATAATCTTGCGTGATTGTACCGACTTTATGCCGCCTAGGATATGCAAATGGACAAAGGTAGCGGTGCAATACTTTAATACTAAAACAATAAAATCTGAGATATCGAGTCATTATGAGACGCACATTATTTATTTATAGCTTCATTATTAGTTTAATCGCCGCTTTGGCATTACCATTTATTTTAGACGAAGTCATTCACGGCTCAAGTATCGTTGATAGTCAATATGAGTTAGTGGCTGCTGTGGCGTTTGCCATGTTCTGGGTTGCTACCCTTGCCACGGGTGTTAAGTTCATTTCTACGGGCGTAGAAGATGATGGGCACTGGGACGAAATGGATGACGATCCAAACCGCGAATCTGGCACTGTAAAATGGTTTAACGTTACCAAGGGGTTTGGTTTTGTAACGCGTGACCAAGGTGATGATGTATTTGTTCACTTCCGTTCTATCCGTGGTAAAGGCCATCGTTCTTTATTAGAAGGTCAGCGTGTGCGCTTCAGTGTGACCGAGAGTGACAAAGGCATTCAAGCAGAAGATGTCTCTATAGTAGGTTAATAGCGAATGTTTTAGCTACTGTGCTGGGGGTTATGTTAGGTATTTTGTACTGCTTATTCGCAATGCCCTAATCAAGAAAGACTAGACGTATTCGGTCTAATTTAATGTAATAAAACCTAAGGTAAGGTGGGAGTTTGCAAAGTGGATAATGCGCAACAACTGCCTTACTCAACAAGTGCAGGCTTAGGCCAAACTGCAAAGATTGGCCTGATTGTATTACAAACTGATCAGACCATAGAAGATGAGTTTCGGCAAATGTTAGCCATCGATGGCGTTGCCTGCTATCACTCCCGTATTGCCAATGCCATGCAGGTCACTCCTCAAACACTGGCGCAGATGCAAGCAGATCTACCCATCGCTGCCAGCCTATTACCTAAAGCCTTTGAATTTAATGCCATTGGTTATGGGTGTACATCGGGCGCTACTATTATTGGCGAAGAACAGGTGGCACAACTGATTTTGGCTGAGCACCCTAACGCCAAAGTCAGCAACCCCCTGAGTGCATGCAAGGCTGCGTGTGCGGTTTTACATCTGCACAAAATTGCATTGCTCACTCCCTACACCCCTCAAGTTACTCAAGCTTTGAGCGACAACCTTTGTGCCAGCGGCATCGTTATCTCTCACACGGGTTATTTTGATATAGAAGATGACTTTGAAGTAGGCAGGGTAGATTCGACCAGCATACTTGATGCTATCATCGCCCTAGGGTCGCATAGTGATTGTGATGGCGTATTTGTTTCTTGTACCAGTTTAAGGGTTGCAAACGTCATCCTTAAGGCGGAGCAACACCTAGGCAAACCTGTGATTTCTAGTAATCAGGCCCTTGCTTGGCACCTGTTGCGGCTATCTGGAGTAAACAAAAACTTAACCCAGTTTGGTTGTCTATTCAGCAAATACTTGCCAAGTTAATGGTTAAAATTTTACCTAAAAGGACCCAGGTTGCCATAAGAATTTGCCTACTAAGTTAAAAGTTGTTCATTACTATTTGGAAATGAAGCCACAGTTGCTAACTATAATAATGCCTATGTTTCAGAGACTATAAAACCTATGGCTAAGCCCTTTTCACAAGCTTGCGCTAATAATCAAGAGATCATCTGTGGGATTTTGGAGCGAGTTTTTGCTGATAAGAAAAGTGTTCTCGAGATCGGCAGTGGAACAGGCCAGCATGGGGTTTGGTTTGCTAGAAAGCTGCCACACCTCAGTTGGCAAATGAGTGACCGAGAACAAAATCACGCCGGTATTAAGTGGTGGATGAACGACTATCCGGCACCCAATCTACTCCCTCCTATCCTATTAGATGTGCTGAATGACCACTGGCCAACAGCTCACTACGATGCTATTTACTCTGCCAATACCGCCCATATAATGCCTTGGGAAGCTGTGGCTGCTATGATTTCTGGCATCGGTGAACGGCTTGTATCTGGTGGTGTGTTTTGTCTCTATGGACCAATGAAATATTTAGGCGTGTTGGATGCGAAGACTAATATTGCATTTAATTATAGGCTACAGCAGCAATTTGCCCATCAGGGTATTAGAGAGTTTCATGATATTAATGGCTTGGCTACTGAAGCTGGACTGGTACTTCGGGAAGATAATCCAATGCCCGCCAATAATCGACTAATCGTCTGGCAAAAGATTTGATATTGATTGCAAAAGTTCCTCAGTTTGAAGGATAGTCCGCTAACATGTGGATAAAGGCCATCAGACTTGATGCTGAATTTTAGGTCATCCTGTCGATCAGTCGTCCCGTAGAAGGTGTCGAATGCTAGGGTTCACAGAACCTCCACACTAGTGGGGATGATTTGCTGACCATAGAATAATAAAAGCCCACATATATGTGGGCTTTTATAGAACCAATGGTTCTGTATTATCTGTTGAATAGAGAGTAAATAATTGCGATTGAGGCTAAACCTATCAACCCTTCACCGCCTAATGTGCTAATAATGCTGATAACATTATCAACAACACCAACACCTACGAATGCCACATTAGCACCAAAAATTACCTCTAAAACGATCGCTAAAGCAACAAGTGCGATGCCCGCTTCAGTTAATTTTCTAATACTACTTACTATACCATCCATCATAAATTTCCCCTTAACAGTTCGTTATTATTATTTTAGCCAAGCTAATGATTAGCATATTGACTAGGGACATCATAGCAATATGCCTGTGATTAGCAAATTATGGGCATTCTATCAGTTTGCTGTACTCGGATTGCACTCCAGTGGTTTTCCAACTGAATGCTGACCTGTTGTGAGCCTCTTAAGGCTGCGCGTTTAGAGTGAGTGCGAAGGCTTACTGCAATACGCTTGGTCTTATATTGTCCACGTATGTCCAACGGGACTCTAAGCGAGTAATAATAAGTGTATTTAGGGAGGACAATGTAAGAATATTCATGGTGCATGGTAGCGGTTCTCATGATAATTAGAAGATAGATATTCTTAATGTATATTAATAGGTTACCGGATTTTCCAAGAATATGTGCTACCAGTGCCCGGACTCGCGTCCTCCAGTAATAGCAGCACTTTGAGGTGATCCGTATGTCAGCAATAAAACTTACACAGCTACAAACCCGCTTTGCTGCCGAGATGATTAAAGATCCCACAAACGCGGCTGAGGCTTACCGACGTGTGGTTGGTCCTAATGTCAGGGGTGCGCGGTAATCGGCACATAAGTTGATGAACCATCCGAAAATGAAGGAATGGTCCGCTAATCAGCGGCTTCAACTCGATAAAGACGCTGCGTATACGCTACGGCGCTGTCACTGGGACCATGAGCAAGCAAAGCTCTCTTCATTGACCGCTAGTGAGTTTTTGATCGCTGTACAAAGCCAGATGAGGTTGCATGGGCTTACCCAGGTTACCAAATCGGTCAATAGCTCAGGCTACACCACCGCCAACTTGCGCTCCATGAGCGATGCTGACCTGGTTAAGTTATTAGGGGCTGACAGAATAGCACAGTTATCTGCTGTTAATAGCTGCGCTTAACGTTGAGCGGCTTGCCGTGAAGCTTTCAGTGCAAACACCATCGGTGCTTTATGGTCCCCTATGCCTTGGACTGTCTGCAGACTCATAGGCGCGGAAGCGACGAGGGGCGCGTTAGCGCCCTTAAGATGCAGACACAGACTACTGCGCAGACGAAATTACACCCCATTCTCCCTTAAAACAAGGTTCCAAACTTTTAAACGTAGATCTCGGATCCGTAAAGTAGAATCGGGGAAGACCCCCTTCTCTGCATAAGGGAACCTATATAGGGGCCGATATTCAGTTTAGTTTATTGCTCTGGTATATGGTGTCTTAGTAATGAAATTTATTCCAGTATATTAACCATAATCACTTTTGACCACGCTCGTCGTGTTCAAATAATTTGTGAGTTAGCCGTTTACTTTAAGCCTAAAATAATATAATTTAAGCTTAAAGTAAATATATGAAGATCTGATTTTAAGGCACACACTCATGAAAATAGCATGTATCGGAGGCGGCCCAGCAGGTCTTTATTTTGCCATCAGTATGAAATTGCGCAATCCCAGTCATCAGATTTTGGTGATTGAAAGAAATCGGCCAGACGATACCTTTGGTTGGGGTGTTGTGTTATCAGATGAGGCTCTCTCCAATGTAGATCGTAACGACCCCATTAGTGCTCAAGCGATTCGTGGTGAGTTTGCCTACTGGGATGATGTGGCAGTTGTTAAAGATGGCGTGCGCTCGGTTTCCGGCGGGCATGGTTTTTGTGGTATTGGCCGCATGAAGTTGTTACAAATACTGCAGCACAGGGCGCAGGAACTAGGTGTTGAATTACGCTTTGAAGCTGAAGCGGGAAAGTATGAAGACTACATGGATAGCTATGATCTTGTGGTTGCATCAGACGGCTTAAGGTCCAAGGCGAGAACTCAATTTGCTACAGTATTTGAGCCACAAATTGATGAGCGCCTATGCCATTTTATCTGGCTGGGTACTCATCAAAAATTTGATGATGCATTTGCTTTCATTTTTGAAAAAACAAAACACGGATGGGTCTGGGCACATGCGTACCAATTTAGTGATGACACTGCCACTTTTATTGTGGAATGTAGTAAAACCACCTTTGAAAAATTTGGTTTTGCGAACCTGACGCAACAAGAATCAATTGCAATTTGTGAGGATATTTTCAAAGAACATCTAGGCGGACATAGCCTAATGACCAATGCCAAGCATATTCGTGGATCGGCATGGATCAACTTTCCTCGTGTTATGTGCAATCGCTGGTCGCACAAAAATTTAGTACTCATGGGAGATGCAGCGGCAACAGCTCATTTTTCTATTGGTTCTGGAAGCCGACTAGCCTTCGACAGTGCCATTGCCTTGGCAGACTATATAGAGCAAGAAGCCGACTTACGCAATGCCTTCACTAAGTATGAAAATGATCGCCGCCTAGAGGTGCTACGTTTACAGTCTGCGGCACGTAATTCTATGGAGTGGTTTGAGCAGATAGAACGTTACCTAGATTTAGACCCAGTACAGTTTAGTTACGCGCTACTCACTCGATCACAGCGTATTAGCCACGAAAACCTGCGCCTTCGTGATCCGAAGTGGTTAGCCGATGCAGAACAATGGTTTCAACATCAAGGTAACAACCTTGTCACTGAGCGCAGTCCGATTTTTACACCCTTTAAGTTGCGTGGGCTTAAGCTTATCAATCGGATTGTGGTGTCTCCAATGGCACAATACAAAGCCGAAGAGGGTTGTCCTACAGACTGGCACTTGGTGCATTATGGCAGCCTAGCCAAAGGTGGTGCAGGGCTGGTCTATGTGGAAATGACATGCACCAGCGCTGATGCTCGTATCACTATAGGCTGTCCTGGCCTTTATGCGCCCGAGCATGGTGTTGCGTGGCGCAGGGTGACCGACTTTGTACACCAAGAAAGTGCAGCAAAAATTTGTGTACAGCTTGGCCATGCCGGCCCTAAAGGCTCTACCCAGCGTGGTTGGGAAAAAATGGACGCTCCTCTCGTTAGTGATAAGTTCAATAATAATTGGCCGCTAAAAGCAGCCTCCGCAGTGGCTTGGTCGGCAGGCAATCAAACGCCATCGGCCATGACTGAAGTCATGATGTGCCAAGTACTAAATGACTTTGTTTTAGCAGCCAAAATGGCCCTTGAAGCGGGTTTTGATATGGTTGAATTACACTGCGCTCATGGTTACTTATTGTCTTCATTCATCACTACTCTAACCAATGAACGAGAAGATCAATACGGTGGTAGTTTGGAGAATCGTCTCCGGTTTCCTTTGCGTGTGTTTACTGCAATTAGAGACGTGTTGCCCAAAGATATGCCTATGTCAGTGCGTATTTCTGCTCATGATTGGGTGGAAGGCATGGGCATGGATCCTTCACAAGCAGTGGCTGTTGCTAAGGCGTTTAAAGAAGCTGGAGCCGACATAATCGATGTTTCCAGTGGTCAAACCAGCAAACAAGCTAAACCAGTTTATGGGCGTATGTACCAAACGCCATTTGCTGATCAAATTCGTCATGAGGCGGACATACCAACCATGGCTGTGGGTAATATATTCGAAGCTGATCATGCCAATTCAATTCTTATGGCTGGCCGTGCCGATTTGGTTTGTTTGGCTCGTCCTCATCTTGCAAACCCTAATTGGACTCATCATGCAGCTGCACAACTGGGTGATGAAGAACAACAATGGCCATTACCTTATGGGCCAGGTAAGGACCAGTTCCATCGCTTAGCCCAGATTGAAGCTCAAAAAGCATTACAAGCTAGCTCAATACCTACTTCAGATAAAGGCAAGGAATAATATGAATTTAATGGATCAGCACGCCCTAGTGACGGGCGCAGGTTCAGGCGTAGGCCTTGCTATCGCCCAACAACTGGATGCACAAGGATGCTGGCTTACTTTGTGTGGCCGTAATGAGGCCCCGCTGAAACAATTAGCGGCCAGCTTACGTAACGCGCAGTTTGTGATATGTGATGTGACTGACAGAGCATCCTTAGATGCCGCATTGAGTAAAGCACGTGACAAGTTCGGACCGTTTTCTATTGCTATAGCCAATGCGGGCAGTGCCGAAGCTCGTCCATTCATCAAGCTGTCTCAACAAGACTGGCAAGATGCTATGGGCGTTAACCTTAACGGGTGTTTCAATACCTTTCAAGCGGTTCTACCCGACCTATTAGCACAAGGGGTTGGCCGCCTAATTGCAGTGTCTTCCACTGCAGGGCTGAGGGGTTACAAATATGCCTCTGCCTATAGCGCCGCCAAACACGGGGTCATTGGTTTGGTCAAGTCTTTGGCAATTGAGCTGGGGCCAAAAAACATCACTACTAACGCAGTGTGTCCGGGATTTACCGACACCCCTATGCTTCAGCGTAGTATCGAGCAGATCATGCAGGCTACTTCTGTTGATCGCCAACAGGCGGAGCAGCAGCTTCTTAAAGACAACCCCATTGGCCGGTTTACTCAAACAGAGGAAGTGGCTGCTGCAGTGGTATTTATGTGTCAGACCGCGGCCTGCAATGGCCACGCTTTGAGGTTGGACGGAGGTGCACTATAGGTGGTTAATTACTATGCAGATAATACACGCCAACATCTTCGAGTATGGCTGAAACTACTCAAAACCAGTAGTAATGTTGAGGCCATGTTACGAGAACGGCTAAGGCGAGAGTGTGGTACCACCTTGCCAAGGTTTGATGTCATGGCAGCACTGGATCATCACCCTGACGGCCTACGAATGTCTCAACTGTCTAGATTTTTGAAGGTGTCCAACGGTAACACTACTGGCATTGTTAATCGTCTGGTTGAGGATGGGATGATTGAGCGCGCACAAGATTCTCTAGATCGCCGCGCTCAAAAGGTTTGCCTTACTCCAAATGGAAAAAAAGAATTTGAACACTTGGCTCAACTCCACGCACAATGGATCGATGACATTATGACCCCCTTAAGCACTGAGCATTCAGCCACGCTAATTTCACTACTAGAAAAACTTACTAAGTTTGGAGTGACACAACCATGAGCGAGTTAGACAACTTTACAGCCCACCATTTCCACTGGCATTGTGACCAGGGCATCGGCTATATACGCCTTAATCGGCCAGAGCGTATGAATCCACTCACATTCGACAGCTATGCCGAACTTACAACGCTGTTTCTCATAGTGACGCAGCAAGACGCCATCAAAACCATTGTCATATTGTCTAATGGGGGCAACTTTTGCTCCGGTGGTGATGTACACGACATTATTGGCCCTTTGTTAGACATGGATACCAAAGGTTTGCTGCGATTCACCCGTATGACGGGTGGCTTAGTTAAATCCATGCTTGCTTGTGGAAAACCCATTATTGCAGCTGTTGATGGTGTTGCCGTTGGTGCTGGAGCTATCCTTGCAATGGCCAGCGACATGCGTATAGCAACACCTGAAGCGAAAACAGCCTTTCTCTTTACACGGGTGGGGTTGGGTGGATGTGACATGGGAGCTTGCGCCATTTTACCGCGTATTATTGGTCAATCTCGAGCCGCCGATTTGCTCTTTACAGGAAGAATGATGAGCGCAGAAGAAGGCGAACGTTGGGGGTTTTACAGCAGAATTGTGGCAGCTGAAGAGCTAAAGGGAGTAGCCTGTAAAATGGCGAAGAAAATCGCTGAGGGACCCAGTTTCGCCCATATGATGACAAAAACCCAACTTAATCACGAATGGAATATGGCGCCCGAGCAAGCCATCGAAGCCGAAGCACAAGCACAAGCACTGTGCATGCAAACGAAAGATTTCAGCCGTGCCTATAAGGCGTTTATCAACAAGCAGAAACCTTGCTTCGAGGGTGATTGATCATGCAACGCGACACTAGTTTTCTAAACTGGCCATTTTTTGACGCTCATCACCGCCAACTGGCCTTACAGCTAGAGCTTTGGTGCGAGACCCACTTGCCAGTTGATCATAGCGATATTGATCAGGCCTGCATCAAGTTGGTGCAAATGTTAGGCGATGGAGGCTGGCTTACACACAGCGCCATTGATCCTGAGATATCCTCGGTACAGGCGCTAGATGTGCGTAGTTTGTGCCTAATCCGTGAAACCTTGGCGCGGCATGACGCCTTAGCTGATTTTGCCTTTGCCATGCAAGGCCTCGGTACAGGCGCAATTAGCCTCTTTGGTACCAAAGACCAGCAGCAATGGCTGTATAAAACCCGGGCGGGTGAGGTCCTAGCAGGATTTGCTCTAACCGAACCACAATCTGGTTCCGATGTCGCTAATATCGAGTTAAGTGCCACATTCGATGGTGATCACTACATACTTAACGGTGAAAAGACCTGGATTTCTAACGGTGGCATTGCCCATGTATATTGCGTCTTTGCACGCACTGGAGAAGCAGCAGGTGCCAAAGGCCTGTCCGCATTTTTAGTGGCAACTGATAGTCCTGGTCTCAAAGTAGCAGAGCGATTACATACCATTGCTCCTCACCCGCTAGCTAGGCTGTCGTTTAACAATGTAACGGTTAATGCGAGTCAGTTACTTGGCCAAGCTGGAGATGGTTTTAAAGTGGCTATGTCTGTGCTCGATATTTTCCGCTCAAGCGTTGGTGCTGCGGCTGTGGGCATGGCCCGGCGAGCATTACATGAATCCTTAGAACGCAGCCAAAACAGACGCTTGTTTGGTGCCCCATTAAACGACCTACAAATGGTGCAAGGGCACTTGGCGGATATGGCCACACAAATTGATGCGGCGGCATTGCTGGTTTATCGCGCAGCATGGACCAAAGATCAAGGTGTACTTAGGGTGTCTAAAGAAGCGGCTATGGCCAAACTTTATGCAACAGAAATGGCCCAAAAGGTGATTGATCAAGCAGTACAAATTCATGGTGCAGAAGGGGTAAGAACTGGCGCTACGGTAGAGTGCTTATATCGGGAAATTCGAGCTTTGCGCATTTATGAAGGCGCCACAGATGTACAAAAGATAATTATTGCCAAGCAATTACAAGCAGGAGCACGTTCATGACATTATTAACTTCTGGCCATGTGGATACTTTTTCTAGTGACAATTTACCGCCTAAGCACCAATGGCCTGAGCTCAATGCTAACCAATATGCCTATCCTCAACAACTCAATGTTGCTGTGGAGCTTACCGACAACATGGTTGAACGAGGATTTGGTGATCATGTTGCGTTAATCGGTAATGGTCGTATGCGTACCTATAAAGAACTCTCTGATTGGACCAATCGTTTAGCTCATGCTTTGGTGGATGATTACGGCATTCAATCAGGTAATCGCATATTGATACGGGCCGCGAATAATCCTGCACTTGTGGCTTGTTGGCTAGCCGCAACAAAAGCAGGGGCAGTGGTGGTGAATACTATGCCGTTGCTTAGAGCAGGTGAGCTCAGTCAAATTGTTGATCTGGCAAATATTAAACTGGCTTTATGTGACACTCGCTTAATGGATGAAATGGACATTTGTGCCCAAACCAGCGATATATTACAGCAAGTCGTTGGTTTTGATGGTACAGCGAATTTTGATGCTGAATTAGACCGAGCGGCGCTCAATAAACCTGTACGCTTTCAGGCTGTTGCCACTAGTGCAGACGATGTGGCTTTATTAGGCTTTACCTCAGGGACGACAGGTAAACCAAAAGCTACTATGCACTTTCATCGCGACTTACTTATTATTGCGGATGGCTACGCTCGTGAAATACTGCAAGTGGCACCAGATGACGTATTTGTAGGATCACCTCCTTTAGCATTTACCTTTGGTCTAGGTGGTTTGGCAATTTTTCCATTACGTTTTGGTGCCACTGCTATTTTGCTGGAAACTGCGTCGCCAAAGGAGATGATCAATATTATTGAAACCTACAAGGCAACTATCTGTTTCACTTCCCCGACAGCCTATCGTGTGATGTTAAACGCTATGGACGAAGGAGCAGATTTGTCTAGTCTGAGGATTGCTGTGTCTGCAGGTGAAACATTACCTGCTTCTGTGTTTGAGGATTGGCAAGCCAAAACTGGGAAACCAATGCTCGATGGCATTGGCGCCACAGAAATGTTACATATTTTTATGTCCAACCGTGTTGGCGACGCTCATCCTGCCTGTACCGGCAAGCCTATCAGTGGTTACCAGGCAAAAATAGTAGATGAACACATGCAAGAAATGCCTCGAGGCGAGGTAGGGAAGCTTGCTGTGCGCGGTCCAACGGGTTGCCGATATTTGAATGATGAGCGCCAAGCTAACTATGTGGTTGATGGCTGGAACCTTACAGGTGACTCATTTTTTCAAGACAAAGATGGCTACTTTCACTTTGCAGCACGTACCGATGACATGATCCTATCTTCTGGCTATAACATCGCTGGGCCAGAAGTGGAGGACTGCTTACTAGGCCATGAAGCCGTGTCTGAATGTGCGGTTATTGGTACCCCAGATGAGCACCGTGGCCAACTTGTGAATGCCTATATTGTACTAAATGAAACTTACCAAGCTTCCGATGAGCTAATACTGAAGCTGCAAGACTATGTCAAAAACACCATTGCACCTTATAAGTATCCCCGGTTAGTGCATTTTATTGATGCGCTACCCAAAACTGAAACAGGAAAAATCCAACGTTTCAAATTAAAAGTCTTGTAGTAACTTATAGTAACTTATAGTTACTAGGGTCGCCGCAGGTCTAAAAATAAAACCAAAATAGGGAGTTCTGCTATGAAAAAGCAATTGATTACCAGTATGTTAAGTGCGGCCTTGTGCTTAGCGCCACAAGTTGAAGCTAGTCCAGTTAAAGTCGGAATGATCACCACGTTGTCTGGTGGAGGATCCGGCCTAGGTGTAGATGTGCGAGACGGCTTTATGTTAGCTGTCAATAAGGCAAATAACAGTGACCTAGAGGTTATCATCGAAGATGATGGTCGCAAGCCTTCACTGGCTGTTCAAATTGCCGATAAAATGATCCAAAAAGATAAGGTTGATATTCTTACCGGCATCATTTGGTCAAACTTAGCCATGGCCGTGGTGCCAAGTAGCGTTAACCAGGGCATACTATATTTGTCACCTAACGCAGGACCATCTGCTTTAGCGGGCAAAGGTTGCAACAAAAACTATTTTAACGTGGCTTGGCAAAATGATAATTTACATGAAGCCATGGGTAGCTATGCTAACGGTGAAGAGCACCAAAATAGTTTTATTTTGGCACCTAATTATCCTGCCGGTAAGGATGCATTAACGGGCTACAAGCGATTCTATCAAGGGCAGCTAGCAGGGGAGCTTTATACTAAGCTGGGTCAAACCGATTATGCAGCCGAAATTGCTCAAATTAGAGCATCCGGTGCCGATAGCGTTTTCTTTTTCCTTCCAGGAGGTATGGGTATCTCCTTTATGAAGCAATACTCTCAAGCAGGTATGACCATACCATTGATGGGTCCAGCGTTCTCCTTTGATCAAGGTATTCTTCAGGCCGTGGGCAAGTCTGCCTTAGGTGTCAGAAACTCCTCACAGTGGAATAAAGATATAGACAACGCCGCGAATAAAACTTTTGTTGCTGACTTTGAAAGCGCCTATGGTCGACTTCCTTCCTTGTACGCAAGCCAAGGCTACGATACTGCTAATCTGATCTTGTCTGCCATGCAGTCTTCCGACATTAACGATAAGGATGCTTTTAGAGCAGCTATCAGGTCGGCTCAGTTTGATTCAGTGCGCGGCAACTTCCGCTTTGGTAACAATCAACACCCTATTCAGGACATATATGTGCGTGAGGTGGTGATGCAAGGTGATGTGCTAACCAACAAAATCATTGGCGTAGCTCTGAAGGACCACCAAGATGCGTACGCAGCAGACTGCGCGCTGTAATTTTTACTGAACCGCAAGCGGCACATCAGTGCCGCTTTATTATGGAGACACTAGTATGGGTGCCATTCTGTTCTTAGAGCAATGCCTCAACGGTTTACAGTTAGGCATCATGCTATTCTTAATGGCGGCAGGGTTAACCCTTATTTTTGGTGTTATGGGCCTGATTAACTTGGCCCATGGTTCTTTGTATATGATAGGCGCCTTTGCTTGTGCTGCTGTTGCCAGTTGGACTGGCTCTTTTACGCTTGGCCTTGTGGCCAGCGTGGTAGTTGCAGCAGCAGCTGGTGCGCTTATTGAGATTGGCGTCATGAGACGCTTGTATCAGCGGGAACACCTTGATCAGGTCCTCGCCACTTTTGCTCTTATTTTAATTAGTTCCGAAGCCATGCGATGGCTGTTCGGATCATATCCTTTATACCTTGATGTACCTGAAATATTTTATGGTGCAATCAATCTGTTTGGCGTACTGCAATATTCTAGATATAGACTTTTTATTATTGTATTAGGGTTACTGACGGCCGTAGGAATTTACCTACTGATCAACAAAACCCGTATCGGTATGCGAATTCGTGCCGGTGCTGCAGATCGTCAAATGACGGCAGCCTTGGGTATAAATATTAGCTTAATTTTCACGTTAGTATTTGCCCTAGGAGCCGCGCTGGCTGGCTTTGCTGGAGCCTTAGTAGGAAGCATTCAATCAGTGGATATCGGCATGGGTGAACCTGTGCTGATCCTCGCCTTTGTAGTGGTAGTTATTGGGGGGATTGGATCTATTAGAGGAGCCTTAGTTGGGGCCATTATTGTAGGCATGGTTGATACTTTGGGCCGTGGTTACTTACCCCAGCTGTTGCAATTGATACTAGATCCAGTCTTTGCTAATACCTTGGGGGCGGCACTGGCCTCTATTGCCATCTATCTGTTAATGATCATAATCTTAATATTCAAACCCCAAGGTTTGTTCCCTGCTCATGGATAATTATATGTCAGAGAAATATCTAAACCGAATCATGATAGCTCTTTTAGTAGGGCTGCCTTGGTTGGCCCATTGGCTAGACGAACCCTATTATGTATCGCTGGCAACTCGAATCGCTATCTTGGCCTTAGCTGGTGTTGGCTTGAATCTTGCCTTAGGCCTAGGAGGTATGGTTTCTTTTGGTCATGCCGCTTTCTTTGGTATAGGTGGCTACGTCACCGGAATTCTCGCAAGCCATGCGTTCAACTCCGAACCTATAATTAGTGGTTTTATGGGCACCACCCACATGCTCATTATTTGGCCGCTAGCGATGTTAATTGCAGCTATAGTTGCAGTTTTTATTGGCTTGCTCAGCTTACGCACCAGCGGTGTTTATTTTATTATGATCACTTTGGCGTTTGCTCAGATGATCTACTATTTCTCCATTTCTTGGCCCACTTATGGCGGCGAAGATGGATTACCCATCTATGTACGTAATGGTTTTCCGGGCCTCAATACGCTCCAGCCAATACAGTTCTTTATGATCTGCTGCACGCTGCTATTAATCACTTTGTGGGGGGTGTCTCGATTACAGAATTCACGTTTTGGCAATGCATTGCAAGCCTTGCGGCAAAATGAAACTCGGGTTACCTCTATTGGCATCAACCCCTTGGGCATCAAACTGACTGCGTTCGTCATCTCCGCCACTATTACCGCATTAGCGGGGTCCCTGTTTGCCGACCTCAACCGTTTTGTGAGTCCTACCATGTTTTCTTGGCACACCTCGGGTGAAATTATGATTTTTGTTATTTTGGGCGGCTTGGGGCGGCTTTACGGACCTTTGGCAGGGGCTGGTTTATTTATCCTTTGCGAGGCCCTCCTTGGGGGGTGGACAGAGTATTGGCAGTTTTTCTTAGGCCTGCTATTACTTGGTGTGGTGCTGTTCGCTAGAGGTGGCCTAATCGGCTTATTAAGCAGAGAACAAAAAAATGCCTAACCCTGTAATAGAAATCACCAATTTAAGCAAAAGCTTTGGCGCTATTCAAGCTACACAAGACCTTAGCCTGACGCTTAATTTTGGCGAAATTCATGCCTTGATTGGTCCCAATGGTGCCGGAAAATCCACACTTATTAAACAAATAACGGGTTACATTCAACCTGATCAGGGTCAGATTCGTTTTTTGGGTCAAGCCATCAATCAATTATCCCCCGCTAACAGAGCCAAGTCGGGCTTAGCCCAAACTTTTCAAGTATCTTCTTTGATCATGGAGTATAGCTGTGTCGATAACTTGCTCTTAGTTGTGCAGGCCCGCAGTGGCTCTAGTTTTAGTTTTTTTGCTGCTGTCAGAGACGATCAGAGGTTATTAGCGCAAGCCCACAACTATCTAGAGCAAGTGGGACTATCAGAACGCCACCACCTACCAGCATCAGCTCTATCACATGGAGAAAGGCGGCAATTGGAAATTGCTATGGCGTTGGCATTAGAACCGAAGGCATTTTTACTGGATGAACCTATGGCTGGCATGGATCCTGCTGGGGTCAAAAATCTTATAGAAAGATTAAAGGAAATGCGTCTACAAGCCCCTATTTTACTAATAGAACATGATATGGCTGCAGTATTTGCTCTTGCCGACCGTATTACAGTGCTGGACTACGGTCGTATCATTGCCACTGGAAGCGTGGATAGCATACGCAATAATGAGCAAGTGCAAACCGCTTACTTGGGAGTGGCCCCATGACTCAGCCGCTACTCCAAGTATTAAAGCTTACTGCGCATTACGGTGTTGCTCAGGCTTTATTTGACGTCAACTTAACCATTCTTCCAGGCCAAGTTGTTGCTCTAATGGGGCGTAACGGTATGGGAAAAACCACCACTGTGAATGTGGTATGTGGACTCTTGGGTTGCACCTCTGGGGAGGTTCATTTTAACGGCCATGATTGTGGTCAAATGGCTAGTTATAAAATTGCCCGCCTAGGTATTGGTTTAGTGCCGGAGGGGCGTCGATGTTTTGCTAATTTAACAGTGGGTGAAAATCTCTTAGTGGCAGCGACACAAGGAGAGTGGACCCTAGAAAAAGTGTGTGGTTTGTTACCGCGATTGAAGGAACGTCTAGACCAGTACGCCAACACCTTATCCGGTGGTGAACAACAAATGTTAGCCATCGGTCGGGCGCTATTAACCAACCCTAAACTACTCATTCTAGACGAGGCCACGGAGGGCTTAGCTCCTGTTATAAGGCAAGAAATCTGGCACATTGTGGCTAGCTTAAAAGATGCTGGTCAATCAATTTTGTTAATTGATAAATCGCTTGCAGAGTTGTTGCCCATAACCGATTTATGCGTGCTTCTTGAAAGGGGCTCCACTGTATGGCAAGGGGCACCGGAGGAACTTAACGCGGATCTTCGTGACCGTTATTTAGGGATATAATGATGACACCTTTCAAATTCCACCACCGCGTATTATTCCAGCATTGTGACCCTGCTGGAATGGTATTCTACCCACGTTATTTTGAAATGATTAATGCCTGTGTTGAAACATGGTTTGAACAAGAAGTAGAGGTGCCTTTTAACGAAATGCACTTGCAGCTTGGCCTGAGTGTGCCCACAGTAGCAACCGAAACCAAGTTCCACGCACCTAGTCACTTAGGAGATCGTTTGATTTTTCAGATGGAGGTGCGTACGTGTGGTAACACCAGCTTACAATTGAATATTTCCGCGAGTTGTGATGAACAACTTCGCCTCACCAACGAAACAACCTTGGTGCTTGTTGAGCAAAAAAATGGGCGCCCAACGCCTTGGAGTGAGCACTCAAACTTCAACAAACTAACTGATACTTATTCATAAGGAAATAACATGAAATTACTTAATCCTCCTCACTGGAAACCAGCCAAAGGCTACGCTAACGGTGTTATGTCTCAAGGTCAGCAAATTTTTGTTGGTGGGCAAATTGGCTGGAATGAAAATCAGATATTCGAAACTCAAGACTTTGTGGCTCAATGCGAGCAAACGTTAATGAACATTGTTGAAGTGCTCGCTCAAGCCAATGCCAAGCCAGAACATTTGGTTCGCTTAACCTGGTACGTAGTGGATAAACAAGTGTACCTGAAGCATCAAAAGGCCCTAGGAGATGTTTTTAGAAAGGTTATTGGTCGTCACTTTCCTGCCATGACTATGGTGCAAGTTGCAGATCTTATTGAGGACCAAGCTCTGGTTGAAATCGAAGCGACTGCAGTCGTCGAATAATTAACATCTCTACAGCGGGCAGTGAACTCAAGGGTGTCAGGGGTAAATTGGATATTAATATATAAAGAGATGCTGTTTGTGTGTTGTACGGAAGGTACGGGTGTGTGTGAAGGAATGTAGTGTTTTCAGTGCGACACCCCTGACTGCCCTGACGCGCCTAGCGCCAGCACAGTCTCTGTGGTGTCAGTTTAATCTAACAAGTGTGACATGACTGTGACATGGATTTCTTACAAGAAACTCAAGACAAAAAAAGATCAACACCATATAAGTTGTTGATCTTTAATACAATATGCGTGGTACCAGTGGACGGACTCGAACCGTCACGCCGTTAAGCAACGGATTTTGAATCCGTCGTGTATACCAATTTCACCACACTGGCACATTGAGGGGCGGATTATACAGAGTTATCTTTTAGCGTCAACGCTTCGATAACTATTTATCTTGTTTTTGATCAATTAACCATGGGTTGGATCACTAAAGAGGATGACTATAAAATATGAGCATTTCATAGTCCAAATGTGAGGTTCAAATTCTAATGCCTCAAAGAAACGCCAAATACGCCTGTGCTGCAGCTGCCTATTTTGTTATTATGGCAGGCCGAATGACCTAGGCCTTGGGATTTTCACCAACAGCCCCCATCAAGACCTCATGCAAGTTTCTGATTTTAGTTTTCATCTCCCTAATGAGCTTATTGCTCGCTACCCAGCTCCGGAACGCACGGCGAGTCGGTTGATGCAGTTGCATGGTGAATCTGGCGCAGTATCCCACGGTGGCTTTACTGATTTGCTTGAATTTATTCAGGCGGATGATTTGTTAGTATTGAATAATACTAAGGTTATCCCTGCACGCTTGTTCGGTGCGAAAGAGTCTGGTGGCAAGATCGAAGTGTTGGTTGAGCGACTTCTGGGCCAGCGTAACTTTGTAGCCCATGTACGTGCGAGTAAATCTCCTAAGGTAGGTGCTCGATTATTGTTAGAAGGTGAAGTGTGGGCCACCATGGTTGCGCGTCACGATGCCTTATTTGAACTCGTTCTAGATGAGGGTGAAGCTGCGTTAGATGTATTACAGCGCTTAGGCCATATGCCATTGCCCCCTTATATCGACCGTCCTGACGACACGGCAGACCGTGATCGCTATCAAACTGTATTTGGCAAATATCATGGTGCCGTGGCCGCGCCTACGGCAGGGTTACATTTTGATCAGCCCCTGTTGGATGCTATAGCGGCTAAAGGTGTGAATTTGGCTTACGTTACATTACACGTAGGTGCGGGTACGTTTCAGCCCGTGAAGGTTGAGCGTCTTGAGGACCATCATATGCATGGTGAGATCGTGGAAGTGGGTGCGGTAGTTTGTAACGCTGTGAAACATACCAGAGCCAAAGGTGGCAGAGTCATTGCTGTGGGTACCACTTGCGTTAGGGCTCTAGAAAGTGCCAGTGCTAATGGCGAAATCACACCGTTTAAGGGTGAAACACATATATTTATTTACCCAGGGTATGGTTTTAAAAGTGTCGATACCTTGCTGACCAATTTTCATTTATCTGAATCGACCTTGTTGATGTTGGTCAGCGCTTTTGCAGGCCGAGATTGTGTTATGAATGCTTACGCCCAAGCTATTGAGCACGGTTATCGTTTTTTTAGTTATGGTGATGCCATGTTAGTGACACCAAAATCTTCTGCTTTGGAGAGGACATGAGTCGCAGTTGTTTTATGAAGTTTGAACGTCTGGCCCAAAGTGGTGAGGCGCGTCGTGGTCGATTAAGTTTTCCCCGTGGTTCGGTAGAAACTCCGTGTTTTATGCCTGTGGGCACCTATGGCACAGTAAAGGGTATGTTGCCTAGAGATATTGAGGCCACCGGTGCGGAAATTATATTAGGTAATACCTTCCATCTAATGTTACGCCCAGGAACTGAAGTGGTGAAGCTGCATGGTGACTTGCATAACTTTACTCAGTGGCAAAAACCAATTCTTACGGATTCTGGCGGCTTTCAAGTATTTAGCTTGGGTGCCAAAATTAACGAAGAAGGTGTGAAGTTTCAGTCACCCGTTAACGGTGATACCGTTTTTATGACGCCAGAATCATCTATGCAGGTGCAGCAAGAATTAGGTTCGGACGTGGTGATGATTTTTGATGAATGCACACCGTACCCAGCTACTGAAGACGAGGTGGCAACGTCAATGCGCCGCTCTATGCGTTGGGCAAAGCGCAGTAAAGACGCCCACGGAGAAAGCCCTTCGGCCTTGTTTGGTATAGTGCAAGGTGGCATGTATGAGCATCTGCGTGATGAATCCCTCGAGGGATTGGCTGATATAGGTTTTGATGGCTTTGCCATTGGTGGGTTGTCTGTAGGTGAACCTAAAGACGACATGTTACGGGTACTTACCCATACGGCGCCTAAACTGCCTGCAGATAAACCGCGCTATTTGATGGGTGTAGGTAAGCCAGAAGATTTGGTTGAAGGAGTGCGTCGCGGTGTTGATATGTTTGACTGCGTGATGCCCACGCGTAATGCACGTAATGGACACCTGTTTATTACTAATGGGGTGGTGAAAATTCGTAACGCTGTGCATAAGACTGATCCTGGCCCACTTGATAAAGAGTGTGATTGTTATACCTGTAGTCATTTTTCTCGGGCTTATTTGTATCATTTGGATAAGTGTCGTGAAATGTTAGGGGCGCAGCTTAATACCATTCACAACCTGCATTACTATCAGCGGCTCATGGCAGGATTGCGTACAGCACTGGAAGCGGGTACATTGGACGACTTTGTCGATGATTTTTACAGCAAGCGCGGTTTAGCTACGCCTGCTTTAAATAAATAATTTATTTTTTAGTTAATAATGTTGGAGATAATATGAGTTTCTTTATTGAATCAGCCATGGCCGAAGGCGAAGCAGCAGCCGGTGGGGATACAGGTTCTCTTGTGATTATGATGGTGATTTTTGCCGCCGTATTTTATTTTATGATTTGGCGTCCACAATCAAAGCGAACTAAAGAGCACAAGAACCTAATGGGCGGTTTGTCCAAAGGTGATGAGGTGGTAACCAACGGCGGTATGATTGGTAAAGTGGCTAAAGTGAGTGATGATTTTGTTACCATCACCCTAGCTGATGGTGTGGATTCTCATTTCCAAAAAGCTGCCGTGGCTTCTGTGTTGCCAAAAGGCACTATTAAGTCTATTTAATTTTGTGGTGTTAAAGCCTTGGTTGTTTTGGCCGTTTGTGGCTGGCAATGAGGCTTTTTTTATGACTCGTTTTTCAAGGAAAGCCTGTGTTAAATCATTATCCCTTATGGAAAAGCCTACTTATTATTGTTGGCTTGGCCCTCGGTGGGCTTTACGCTCTGCCAAACTTATACCCAGATGATCTGGCTATACAAATCTCTGGAGCGAGAAGCGCCACGTTAATTGATGAGCAGGTGCTTAATGAAGCAGCTGATGCCTTGGATAAGGCTGACTTAAATATTATCAGCGTTGAGTTAACGGCTAAAAACGTACTAGTGCGTGTGGCTGATTCCGAGTCTCAATTACATGCTAAAGCAGTTTTGAGTGATGCTTTAGGTGATAAGTACGTTACTGCACTTAACCTTGCCCCCACCACCCCTGATTGGTTAACCAACCTAGGCGCTGGTCCCATGAAGCTCGGTTTGGACCTGCGTGGTGGCGTACACTTTTTGCTTGAAGTTGATATGGTGCAGGCAGTTGCACAGCGCTTAGACGTATACGTGAGTGAAATTAAAACCTCATTGCGTGCTGAAAAACTACGTTACCGTGCTGTTTCTCGCGAAGTGGACGGCAGCTTGCGTATTAAATTTATGGACGCAGAAGTTCGAGATCAAGCACGATCTCAGCTTAAATCTAGTTATAATGAATTTTTGATGAGTACTGAAGACGCAGACAGTGCTTATTACCTTCTTGTTAGCCTTAATGAATCCACTGTTCGTGAAATTGAGAATTACGCTGTGAATCAAAACCTAACCACTTTGCGCAATCGTGTTAATGAACTGGGTGTGGCTGAGCCTTTGGTGCAGCGCCAAGGTCGTAACCGTATTGTTGTGCAGCTACCAGGTGTGCAAGATACAGCTGCAGCCAAGCGCGTGTTAGGCGCCACAGCAAACCTAGAGTTCCGACTTGAAGCCAAGCCGGGCACCGCTAGTGTTGCCACAGAAGAGTTTACCTTTAGGTCTGACCCTAATCGTAAAGCAACCTTAGAAAAAGGCCTCATTATTAGTGGTACTAGCGTCTCTAATGCCCAATCTAATTTTGATGAAACTGGCTCGCCTCAAGTGAATATCGATCTTGACAGTCAGGGTGGTAAGCTGATGAATCGTATTACGCGAAATGCCGTTAAGCGGCGGATGGCTGTGGTGTTTGTAGAGCATAAGTCGCGTATAAAAGTAGTGGAAGTGGACGGCCAGTTGGTTGATCAACGCCAATCCTATGTAGAGAAAAGCATCATTTCTTTGGCCACTATACAAACCGCCTTAGGTAACAGCTTCCGTATTACTGGGCTTGATGGCGCGGGTGAAGCTTCCGAATTAGCTTTGTTGTTGCGTGCTGGCTCTTTAGCGGCCCCGATGTATTTTGTTGAAGAGCGTACCGTGGGACCCAGTTTAGGCCAGGAGAATATTGATCTTGGTTTGACCTCTGTACAAATTGGTTTAGCTCTTGTGGTTGTGTTTATGTTGGCTTTTTATAGTGTCTTTGGTGTCATTGCCAATGTGGCCTTGGCCTTCAACTTACTGTTAGTAGCCGCAGTGATGTCTTTGCTTGGCTTTACCCTGTCTTTACCAGGTATTGCGGGTGTTGTGCTTACGGTGGGTATGGCGGTAGATGCTAACGTGCTCATCTTCTCGCGTATTAAAGAAGAATTAAAAGCGGGTATGGCGCCACAATCGGCTATCCATGCAGGTTACGAAAGAGCCTTCAGCACTATTTTCGATGCCAACATTACTACTTTGTTGGTGGCGGTTATCTTATATGCGGTCGGTACTGGCCCCGTTAAAGGCTTCGCAGTAACCTTATCTATTGGTATTGTTACCTCCATGTTTACAGCCATTATGGTGAGTCGTGCCATGGTGAATGGTGTTTACGGTGGCAAAAAAATCACTGACATTAAAATATGGCCTTTGTTTATGGGAGCAGTTAAATGAGCGACATGAAAATTATTAACTTTATGTCCCTGCGTAAAATAGCAGGAGCTATGTCCATTGCCCTTGTTTTAGGTGCATTAGTCTCCCTAGCAGTTAACCAGCTACAGTTTGGTTTGGATTTTACTGGTGGTACGTTAATTGAAGTAGGCTATGAGCAAGCACCTAGTTTGGTTGATGTGCGTAATCAGTTGCAGGGTGCTGGATTTGATGATGCCGTGGTGCAGAACTTTGGTTCCGAAAAAGATGTTCTGGTTCGTCTTGGGCAAACATTTAACGACAAAGTTGGTGAGCAAGTACTCACTGCCTTGCAATCTGCTTCAACTTCGTCGGTTGAGCTTCGTCGTTCTGAGTATGTTGGCGCTCAAGTAGGTGAGGAACTCACAGAACAAGGTGGCTTAGGTATGCTGCTTGCTTTGGCTATTGTGATGATCTACGTGGCCCTGCGCTTTCAAGTTAAATTCTCTGTGGGTGCAGTGGTTGCTTTAGTCCACGACGTGCTTATTGTATTGGGGATCTTCTCGTTATTTAAACTGGATTTTGATCTAACAGTATTGGCTGCTATTTTGGCGGTCATTGGCTATTCCTTGAACGATACTATTGTTGTGTCTGACCGGATTCGAGAGAACTTCCGTAAAATGCGCAAGGGTACGACCATTGAAATTATTAACGAGTCCCTCACACAGACACTGGGCCGTACTTTGGTGACATCCATCACCACGCTATTGGTGTTAATGTCGCTATTATTGTTTGGTGGTGAGTTGATTCATGGCTTTGCGTTTGCATTAATCATTGGCGTATTGGTGGGAACCTACTCGTCTATTTACGTAGCGGCCAACATGTTGTTGTTGCTTGGTATTAGCCAAGAAGATCTAATTGTTCCGCCTAAAGAAGAAGTCATAGAAGGCGAAGGCTTTGAAGAGGGTGAAGGCTTCGAAGAGGGTGAGGGTTTTGATGAGGACTTAGAGCGGCCTTAGTTGATCGCTTCGCTGCGCTAGCAAAGACAATAAAGTCTATGGCAGCGCAGCGAAGAATCCATGTCTCTTCGAGTTCAGTGACGACACGATCACATGCTTATCGGTTTACAATCAAGCGCTATGTACTGTTTTAAGCATGAGTTTAAGCAGCTTAGGGTTAGCACAGACCAGCTCTCCCTTATTCAAGGCAGCACCGCCAGTAAAATCAGCAGCTAAACCCCCAGCTTCCAATATCAACAATAAACCAGCGTCTGCAGTGTCATCTAAACTGCTATGCCATAAGGCATCTAAGCGGCCAGCGGCAGTGTAAGCCAATGCCATGTTGTTGCTCAGTTGAGCGTAGTTGGTAGCGCCTTGGCTAAACAAGTTGCGAGAAATGGCTTGGCCACGATCGAAATCCGTTAGGTCTTCACGATTTTGGTTACCACCACCGAATATTTGCGCTCCTTTCAGTGTGGCACGCTTACTGGCCCGAATACGGCGGCCATTAAGCTGAGCGCCGCGGCCTTTGCTGGCGCAGAATTCTTCACCGCTGGAAGGACAGATAATAATAGAATGGGCTAATTTTCCCTCTTCGTAGCAGGCCATGGTCAAGGTGAACATGGGTAGGCTATGGGCATATTGGTCAAGGCCGTCAATAGCACTTATACGCCATGCTTTGCTTGGTGCTTCTGCTGGCGCATTCATCTCACCAGCTATAGAGCCAGTAACACCTTGTTCTGGGTGGGCCTTGTGAATTTCATAGGCAATGGTGCGTTCTGCACCTTCACATTGCTTGCGCAAATGGACATCGAGCTCCTGGCCTTCTTCGTGAATAAGATCTAGTCGTTCCATTGATCTGACGAGTTGTTCGCTAGCGATACGCGCGGCACGCAGGCCAATGTTAATTAGCGGAAGCATGGGGGAATTACCTTAAAGTTTATAAAGAACGGGACGCAAATACGTCGATGGCGCGGAGTATAGCAAAAAAGTGGTAAAAAAAACCTATTACGGCTGGAGAATTGCGCTCCAGCCACGACAAAATGGTGGAATATAGCTATTATCGCAACTTCAAAATTTATTCATTTTTTAGGTTAGTGGCTCCCATGCAAAATTTAATGGCCAATGCGCGTATTGTCTTGGTAAATACTTCACATCCTGGCAATATTGGTGGCGTTGCCCGAGCCATGAAAAACATGGGCATTCACAATTTGGTATTGGTTGACCCGCAAGAGTTTCCCAGTGGTAAAGCCGATGCGCGTTCAGCGGGTGCTAAAGATGTGTTGGCAAATGCGCAAGTGGTTGGCAGCTTAGCACAAGCCATAGAGGGGTGTGGTTTAGTGGTAGGTACTAGTGCGCGCAGTCGCAATATTCCGTGGCCTTTGCTGGATCCTCGCCAAACAGCTGCGCAGGCCTTAGCCGAACTGCCAAAACATCAAGTTGCTTTTGTATTTGGCCGTGAAGATCGTGGCCTTACAAACGAGGAGTTACATTTGTGTAATTTCCACGTACATATCCCTTCTCATGAAGACTTTAGCTCACTCAACTTGGCTGCCGCAGTGCAGGTGATCACCTATGAGTTACGTATGGCTTTGTTAGCTGCGCAAAAAGGCGATGCGCCAGCGCCTGTTTGGGGGACTGAATGGGATGAGGAGCTGGCGACCAATGATCAAATGGAAAAGCTGTTTGAGCACATGCAAGAAACTTTAGTAGAAGTGGAGTTTTTGGATCCACAAAGCCCACGCCAGCTGATGGCGCGGTTAAGGCGTTTGTATGTGCGTGCTCGGATGGATCGAATTGAGCATAATATTATGCGCGGTATCTTAACTGCCACACAACGTACGTTGAAAAAACTCCGTTAGCCACCATATAATCCCTGTGCACCCAGTAATATAGCAACGCTACAGCTTAGGCTAGTCACTGGCCTCGCTTCATTAATTTAGGATTAAGGTCATGTTCAGACATCTGAAAGAAGATATCGCCTCCGTTTTCCACCGCGACCCAGCGGCACGAAACTTTGTAGAGGTTCTTACCTGCTATCCTGGTTTACACGCTTTGCTATTGCACCGTATTGCCCATAGTTTTTGGAATGTTGGGCTTAAGTGGTTGGCGCGCTATTTATCCACTGTGACCCGCTGGTTTACTGGAATTGAAATTCACCCTGGAGCACAAATAGGCAACCGCTTTTTTATTGATCACGGCATGGGTGTAGTGATTGGTGAAACAGCCATCATCGGCGATGATGTGACCTTATATCACGGTGTGACCTTAGGTGGCACGACATGGGATAAAGGTAAGCGACATCCCACACTGCATGATGGCGTAGTGGTTGGTGCAGGAGCAAAAATACTAGGTCCATTTGAAGTTGGTAAAAATGCCCGTGTCGGTTCCAACGCTGTGGTAACTAAGGCCGTGCCAGCAAACGCCACAGTGGTGGGTATTCCTGGACGCATTATTGAGCGCCCTAGTGAAGCTGAGCAAAAATTACGCCGAGATCTGGCTGATAAGTTTGACGCCTATGGTATGAGTTCAGACCTGCCAGATCCGGTGGCTAAATCCTTATCAGCTATACTGGATCATATGCACGCAGTGGACAGGAAATTGCATTGTATGGCGGCTAAAATGAAAGAGCTGGATGCTAGTTATATAGACGAAAATCTACCAGAATTGAATGTGGCGGATTTTGAGGCAGCTATAGACCCTAGGGGCGATCATCAGTCATAAAATCAGCTGTCAATGGATGTGCTTTAATACTTGACTAATTTAGTCAGGTTTTAGTAAAATGGCCCTATGTTGAAAACACAGGTTCTCTAATGAAGCTCACAACTAAAGGCCGTTACGCGGTGACTGCGATGTTAGATCTTGCTATCCACGCGTCAGATAAGCCCATAAGTTTGGCAGATATTTCAGAACGTCAAGTGATCTCATTATCCTACCTAGAGCAGCTTTTTTCTAAGTTGCGCCGGCAAGGTTTAGTGGAGAGTGTGCGAGGTCCTGGTGGTGGTTATTGTCTGAGCCGAGGTGCAGAAGTTATCTTTGTGGCACAGGTGATTGATGCAGTAAATGAAGCGGTTGACGCCACTGGCTGCAGGGGTACAGAAAATTGCCAGGCGGGAAACATGTGTTTAACGCACCATTTATGGACTGACCTTAGTAATCAAATTCACTCATTTTTAAGTGACATCAGTTTGGCAGACTTGGTGAGTGAGGGGGAGGTGCAAGAGCATACCCAGCGTCAGATGGGGAAAACTAACACTGCCGAATTACTGAATTTTGTAAGTGAGTGATAACTTGCTTGCCTGTTTTAAAGATTGACTAATAGCTGTTTCTAACAGTGGAGAACATACATGAAATTGCCTATTTTTTTGGACTATTCAGCAACCACACCCGTAGACCCAAGGGTTGCTAAATTGATGTGTGATTGTTTGACGCAAGAGGGTAACTTTGGCAACCCAGCGTCACGGTCCCACGTGTATGGTTGGCAGGCAGAAGAGGCGGTAGAAAACGCTCGTCGTCAGGTTGCTGATCTAATCAATGCTGATCCAAGGGAGATTGTTTGGACATCGGGTGCCACAGAATCAGATAACTTAGCCATTAAGGGTGTGGCGCATTTTTATCACAAAAAAGGTAAGCACATTATCACCTCAAAAATTGAGCATAAGGCAGTCTTAGACACTTGTCGCCAGCTTGAACGTGAAGGTTTTGAAGTGACTTATTTAGACCCTACATCGGAGGGCTTGATTAGTGCTGAACAAGTTGCTGAAGCCCTGCGTGAAGACACTATCTTAGTGTCTTTGATGCATGTAAATAATGAAATTGGAGTGATTACAGACATCACGGCCATTGGTGAGGTAACCCGTGCCAATAAAGTATTGTTTCACGTTGATGCTGCTCAAAGTACTGGTAAAATAGCCATTGATCTAGCAGTATCAAAAGTTGACTTGATGTCCTTCTGTGCCCATAAGACTTATGGCCCTAAAGGCATTGGAGCCTTGTATGTAAGCCGTAAGCCACGTGTGCGTTTAGAGGCTCAAATTCATGGTGGTGGTCATGAGCGTGGCATGCGTTCTGGCACCTTAGCAACCCACCAGATTGTAGGCATGGGCGCTGCGTTTGCGATTGCGCAAGAAGAAATGGTTGCTGATAATGCCCGTATTAAACGCTTAGGTCAGCGTTTGTGGGATGGTGTTAAAGACATGGAAGAAGTCTACATGAACGGCCATGCAACGCAGCGAGTGGCTGGCAATGCAAACATAAGTTTTAACTATGTAGAAGGTGAGTCGTTGCTCATGTCTCTACGTGAATTGGCGGTTTCTTCTGGCTCGGCGTGTACGTCTGCTAGCTTGGAGCCTTCTTATGTATTACGTGCCTTAGGCATGAATGATGAACTGGCCCATAGTTCAATTCGTTTTAGCATTGGACGGTTCACTACGGAAGCGGATATTGATCAGGCGATTGAGTTGTCACTTAACGCAGTGACTAAATTGCGCTCGTTATCGCCTTTGTGGGACATGTACAAAGACGGTATCGATTTGGACTCTGTGCAGTGGGCTGCACACTAATTAAGGCGCAGTGGTTTACCCACTGCCTGCACATAAAATAGCTTGAGAGGATAATCACATGGCATATAGCGAACAGGTTCTCGATCATTACGAAAACCCCCGTAACGTGGGCAAGATGGACGAAGCAGATGCGCACGTAGGTACTGGTATGGTGGGAGCGCCAGCTTGTGGAGACGTGATGCGTCTGCAGATTAAGGTAAATGACGAAGGTGTGATTGAAGACGCCAAATTTAAAACCTATGGCTGTGGCTCTGCCATAGCCTCAAGCTCGTTAGTTACCGAGTGGATGAAAGGTATGACCTTAGATCAGGCTGGCGAAATTCGTAATTCCAACATCTCTGAAGAGTTGGCATTGCCACCAGTAAAAATTCATTGTTCTGTACTTGCCGAAGATGCGATCAAAGCCGCAATTCACAACTATAAGAGCAAGCAATAACGCTTAGGCGTTATTTAAGTATCCATAAGAGGAAGGCATCATGGCCATTACCATTACACAGGCAGCCGCCGACCACGTTACTAGCTACTTAGCTAATCGTGGCGAAGGTGAAGGCGTGCGTCTGGGTGTCCGCACTACGGGCTGCTCAGGAATGGCTTACATTTTAGAATTTGTTGATAAGGTATCTGCAGATGATGCAATCTTTGACAGCAAAGGCGTGAAAGTGGTGATTGATCCAAAAAGTTTGTTGTATTTAGATGGTACAGAACTGGATTACGCCAAAGAAGGTCTTAATGAAGGTTTTCAATTCAATAACCCCAACGCCAAAAGCGAGTGTGGTTGTGGTGAAAGCTTTAACGTTTAGGCAGTCTTTGGTGCTTTAGAGCTATGGATATTAGTCAAGATTATTTCTCTTGTTATGGTTTGCCTTGTGACTTTGCTGTAGATCTTGCGGTGTTGCGTCAATCTCACCGCCGACTGCAGCAACAACACCATCCAGATCGCTTTGTATCTCAGCCTGATAGTGAGCAAAGAAGAGCGGTGCAAATTACGGCCTATTTAAATCAAGCCTACGCTACCTTGCTCGAACCGTTAAAGCGCGGCATTTATCTGCTTCAGTTGCAGGATATGGACCCATTAGCACCTAATAACACACAAATGCCTATGGATTTTTTGTTGCAGCAAATTGAGCTGCGAGAATCCTTAGAAGACATGCCTCGGGCTCAAGACCCGGAAGCAGAAATTGATGTTATGGCATCTCGGCTCCAACTCCAGGCCAGCCAATTAGAAAATGAATTTGCCCAGGCGTATGGTTCGTCAGACTTTGAAATCGCGGAAAAAACCGTACGTAAGCTTCAGTTTATCGTTAAGTTACAGCAGCAACTAGACGCCCTCGAGGGCGCATTGCTCGATTAAGGAATACACACATGGCCTTGTTGCAAATCGCAGAGCCCGGTCAAAGCGCCAAACCTCATCAACGAAAACTCGCTGTCGGTATAGACCTTGGCACCACGCACTCGTTAGTGGCCAGTGTTCGTAGTGGGCAAGCAGAAACCCTGCCTAATAGTCGTGGTGAACACTTATTACCTTCTGTGGTGCGTTACTTGGCTGACGAGTTGCCTCAAGTTGGCGTCAAGGCCCAAGCTCATTTAGTGGATGATGCAGCTAACACGGTAATGTCTGTTAAGCGCCTAATGGGCCGCGGTATTGAAGATGTAAAGCGTCTTGGCGAAAACATGCCTTACCTATTTGAAGCTTGTGATCAGGGCATGCCCCTTATTAACACCGTATCTGGTTTAAAGAGTCCTGTGCAGGTGTCTGCTGATATTTTACGTGCCCTGGTGCAGCGTGGAGAGAGTAGCTTAGGTGGGGAATTGGTTGGTGCTGTGATTACGGTGCCAGCTTATTTTGATGATGCGCAACGCCAAGCAACCAAAGACGCGGCTCAGTTGGCAGGCATCCAGGTATTGCGCCTACTTAATGAACCCACAGCTGCGGCAGTGGCCTATGGTTTGGAGCAGGATCAGCAAGAGCACGGCACTATCGCTGTGTTTGATCTGGGTGGAGGTACTTTTGATATCTCCATATTGCGTATGGAGCAGGGTGTTTTTGAGGTGCTTGCAACTGGTGGCGATTCAGCTTTAGGCGGTGATGATTTTGATCACGCGCTAGCGGAATGGATGCATCAAGAGCGTCAAATACCCGCCAAGCTGGATTTGGCTCAGCAGCGGTTTTTGCTGCGCCTGGCTCGCGCAGGCAAAGAATTGTTAAGTGATTTGCAGAGTACTCAACTATCCTTTGAGGGTTGGCCAGGCACAGAAGCCTATGCCGATCTGGAGCTCACTCGTGAACAAATGAACCTGTTGCTAGATCCTATTATTGGTAAGGCAATTAGAGCGACAAAGCGCACTTTACGTGATGCTAAAGTGACGCCAGATGATGTAGCTCGAATCGTCATGGTGGGTGGTTCAACCCGAAGTTTGCGAGTGCAAGAACGGGTGGCGGAATTATTTCAGCAACAGCTGCTAACCGACATAGATCCAGATCGGGTAGTGGCTTTGGGTGCGGCACGTCAGGCTGATGTGTTGGCAGGTAATCAAAGTGGCGAAGAGTTATTGTTGCTTGATGTGCTGCCGTTATCGTTAGGTTTAGAGACCATGGGCGGTTTAGTGGAACGAGTAATTGACCGTAACACGCCGATTCCTGTGGCCCGCGCCCAAGAATTTACCACATATCAAGATGGTCAAACGGCCATGTCTATTCACGTCTTGCAAGGTGAGCGTGAGTTGGTGCAGGATTGCCGATCTTTGTCTCGCTTTGAGTTGCGAGGTATTCCAGCAATGACGGCTGGTGCGGCTAAAATTCGAGTCACATTTCAGGTGGATGCCGACGGCTTGCTGGAGGTGAGTGCCCGTGAGTTAACTTCGGGTGTGGCTGCATCAGTGCAAGTAAAGCCTTCTTATGGCTTATCTGACGTGCAGATTGCAGACATGATTAAAGCCAGTTGGACTAATGTGGAAGATGATCGCAGCGCCCGTAGTTTGCGTGAGCAGCAAGTTGAGGCAGATCGTCTTGTAGAAGCGGTGACTATGGCGCTTGCAGAAGATGGGGAGCGTCTACTTACGTCACAAGAGCAGCAGGCTATCGTCAAGCAAATGGAGCAATTGGTGTTGGCTCGCAATGGCCAAGATCATCATGCTATCGCGAAACAAATTGAAGTCATGGCTAAGGCCAGTGATGCCTACGCAGCCATGCGTATGGATGATAGTATTAAACGAGCCCTCGCGGGTAAGTCTGTGGATCAGTTGTAACACAGCTGGTCATAATAGCCGCAAGCTTAGGAGCTAACTTAAATGCCACAAATTATTATTTTGCCCCATGCCGAACTTTGCCCAGAGGGGCAAGTGTTTGAGGCGCCTGCTGGGCAGACTATTTTAGATGCTGCCAAAAAGAACGGTATCGACATCGAGCACGCCTGTGAAAAATCATGTGCCTGCACAACGTGTCACGTTGTAGTACGAGAAGGGTTTGACTCAATGATCGAGTCTGACGAATTAGAAGATGATATGTTGGATAAGGCTTGGGGCTTGGAGCCAGATTCTAGACTCAGCTGTCAGGCAGTTATCGCGGAAGACAATTTAGTAGTGGAAATTCCCAAGTACACTATTAATATTGTCTCCGAAGCGCATTAACACTATTAACGGCCTTGGGAGGTTCTTATGAGTATGGTTTGGACGGATACGCTAGATATCGCTATTGAGTTATATGAAACCCATCCAGATGTGGACCCACGGCTAGTGCGGTTTACAGATTTGATGGGTTGGGTTATGGCCTTGCCAGACTTTAATGACGACCCTAAGCGTTGTGGAGAAAAGATTTTAGAAGCCATTCAGCTTGCCTGGATCGCTGAGTTGGATTAGTACCCAGTGGGCTATTAAAGGCGTATAAAACAGCGTACAATTACGCGGTCAAAATTCACGTACGTCTTAGTACGTCTTTATTTTTTTAATATTAACCCATTTAATGGGTCCCACTGTTTGGAGAATACCATGGCGGTAGAACGCACTCTGTCCATCATCAAGCCTGATGCTGTAGCAAAAAATGTAATCGGCAAAATCGTTTCTCGTTTTGAAACTAACGGCCTTAAAGTTGTTAGTATGGAAATGAAGCAGTTGTCCGAAGCCGAAGCTCAAGGCTTCTACGCTGAGCATAGCGAACGTCCTTTTTTTGGCCACTTGGTTTCTTTCATGACTTCTGGTCCTGTTGTTGTGCAGGTTCTTGAAGGTGAAGGCGCAGTAAATAAGAACCGTGATCTAATGGGCGCAACTAACCCACAAGAAGCTGCTGAAGGTACAATTCGTGGTGACTTTGCAGAATCTATAGATGCAAACGCGGTACATGGATCTGACTCTACGACGTCAGCCGCTCGTGAAATTGCCTACTTCTTCGGTGGCTAATAGCTGTTGGTTAAAGTAGGCTGTTATTGCTTTGGCTAATTTTTAGCGGCAATAACAGCATGCAACGTGCGGCGTTCCTAGTGAACGCCGCATTGCGTTTAGACCAAATAAATGGCTGCGCAAAACTATGTATTACTTACAGGTCTTAAAATGTCTGAAGTCAGCACAAAAATTAATATTTTAGGTTTTTCCCAAACGCAAATGGAAACCTTTTTCAAAACTATGGATGAGCCGAAGTTTCGGGCAATTCAGGTGATGAAGTGGATTCATCAGTTTGGTGCAGATGACTTTGAAAGCATGACCAATGTCAGTAAAAAATTGCGTGAAAAACTCACCCTAAGTGCTGAAATCGTAGAACCTGAAGTGCTGTACCGTGGCGATTCTAAAGATGGTACCCGAAAGTGGGTGATCGGAGTGTCAGGTGGCAACAAAGTTGAGATGGTACTTATTCCCGATGGTGATCGGGCGACCTTATGCGTTTCATCTCAAGTGGGTTGTGCTCTGGACTGTAGTTTTTGTTCTACTGGCAAACAAGGTTTTAACCGCAATTTAACTGCGGCTGAAATTGTTGGCCAACTGCGCATTGCTATTAAGTCGTTTGGCCCTGTGGATCCAAACGGCCCACGCCGGGTGACTAATGTAGTATTTATGGGTATGGGCGAACCTCTGCTGAATTTTGATAATGTCACTCCAGCCATTGCGCTTATGATGGATGATAATGCATATAACCTTTCTAAGCGTCGTGTGACCTTAAGTACCGCGGGTGTGGTGCCGGCCATCGACCGTTTGAGCCAGATAACTGATGTATCTTTAGCTGTTTCTTTACACGCCCCTAACGACTTGCTACGCAACCAGCTAGTGCCGGTGAATCAAAAGTACAACATCGATGCCTTGTTAGATGCGTGTAATCGTTATTTAGAAAATCTAAATGATAAACGGGTGATTACCATGGAATACACCATGATTGATGGTATCAATGACCAACCTAAGCATGCCCGTGAATTAGCTCAAGTGCTTAAGCGGGTGCCCTGTAAGCTGAACCTCATTCCTTTTAATCCGTTTCCAGGGTCAGATTATCGTCGTAGCCCAAGGCCACAAATTGAATTATTTCAACGTATTATGGCGAAATCAGGAATTATTACTACCATTAGATCTACTCGTGGCGATGACATTGACGCCGCTTGTGGCCAGTTAGTGGGGCAGGTTAAAGATCGTACGCGCCGAAGTGCAGCACATGCTGCGCGTATTGAAGCTAAGCAAATTTTGTAAAGGAACTTACAGATACTAGCAGTGTCCAAAAATGGGCGTTATGATAGGCCTATGAAAGACTGTCGGTTAGTCTAACTATGATAAGTAATTCAACGTCGAATAATAATAAAGGGTATTGATTGTGATTGATGTGGAACCATTAGATATGCAGGATCAACAGGAATTAGACGGTCAGTTACCAGGCTTTCCTGGTCACTTATTGCGCCAGGCCCGTGAAGAGTTGGGGTTGTCGCAAAAAGAAGCAGCCCGAGATTTACATTTAACATCAAAAGTCATTAATGCTATTGAAGAAGATAACTTTGAATTGATTCCAAGCTCTTTATTTGCTCGAGGCTACATTCGTTCCTTTGCCCGCCATGTAGGCTTGGATGGTCAAGCATTGGTGGCAGAGTTTGATGCGGTGTATGGCGCGCCAAACCACGGCACTAAACCTATGCCAGGTATCCCTAAGGGCGGTTCGCAAAGCAAGCCCAGTGATACTTGGGTTAAGTTGACTTCAATCATTTTTGCTATTGGTTTGCTAGCCGCATCAATTGTTTGGTGGCAAATCCAAAATGGCGGTTTAATGTTTTCCCAATCAACCAGCGTGGTCGTGGACGCTCCTGCGAGTGAAACTGATGATGGCGACGACAGTATTGATTTAGTGCTACTGACTACAACTCAAAGTGACGTGGGAGCAACGGTGCCTGCAGAAGAGCCTGCGTCTGCAGCCGAGCCAAATATACAGTCTGAAGAGGTGGAAGTGGTGGAAGTGGTTGCTGCTAAACCTGACGTTGATGCGGTGACAGAAAGCGTTAAAGAACCAGTACCCCTAGTGGCTGCTGATGTTCTTGTGCTTGCACCTGATGAAGCTCAACTGATAATGGTATTTGATAAAGATTGTTGGGTAGAGATTAAAGATGGCAAAGGTAAGATGATACTGTCGGACTTGTACTCTGCAGGCGACACCATTGACCAAGTGGTAACAGCGCCAATAGAAGTGTTGTTGGGGCGTTCCTCTGGGGTAGCTACAATGACGTTTGACGGCCAAGCCATTGATTTAAAGCCACATACTCGAAAGGACATTGCGCGCCTTACTCTGAACAAATAGATCTGCATTAGTTAGCGACACCTCCATTAAATAAGGAACACATTTTGGCGTCTATAAAAGCCATTCGTGGTATGAACGATATATTGCCGGCTCAAACGCCTTTGTGGCAATTTTTTGAAGCACAAATGAAGTTGGTTTTTGATCAGTATGGTTATCAAGAAATTCGTATGCCCATCGCTGAAAAAACGGATTTATTTTGTCGTTCAATAGGCGAAGCGACAGATGTTGTAGAGAAGGAGATGTATACCTTCGCTGATCGCAATGGCGATAATATGACCCTGAGGCCAGAAGGCACAGCTTCCTGTGTGCGAGCCGCTCAAGAGCATGGGCTAACCTATAACCAAGTGCAGCGTTTGTGGTATCACGGTCCCATGTTTCGCTACGAACGCCCACAAAAAGGGCGTCAGCGACAGTTCCATCAATTTGGTGCAGAAGTGTATGGTTTAGATGGCCCAGATGTAGATGCTGAACTGATTATAATGACAGCGCGTTTGTGGCGGCAGCTGGGCTTGCAAGACGCCGTGACATTGCAGTTGAATACCTTAGGAAGTTCTGCGGCCCGGGCTGCTTATCGAACTGATTTAGTGACGTTTTTGCAAGTTAATATGCACTTACTTGATACTGATAGTCAGCGTCGAGTATCTACTAATCCATTACGGGTGTTGGATAGTAAGGATTCAAACACCCAGGCTTTGTTGGACGGTGCACCTGATTTTTATGGCTATTTGGATGATGAATCTCGCGTTCATTTTCAGCGTTTACGTGAACTTTTAGATGCTGCGGACATTAGTTATGAGATTAACCCTCGCTTGGTGAGGGGTTTAGATTACTACTGCAAGACTGTTTTTGAATGGGTGACCGATAAGTTGGGTGCTCAGGGTACAGTATGTGGTGGTGGTCGTTATGACGGTATGATAGAGCAACTTGGTGGTAAATCCACACCTGCCGTAGGCTGGGCCATGGGCGTAGAACGGATGATTTTGTTGTTACAAGAAATGCAGCAGGAGCCTGCTGGCTTAGGACAGCAAGCTGATGTATACCTAGCCCATATGGGTGATGCTGCAAGTTTGCGCACCATGCAATTAGCAGAACAATTACGCTCTGACATTGCTGGTTTACGCTTACTGTGGCATTGCGGTGGCGGCAGTCTCAAGAATCAAATGAAAAAGGCTGATCGTTGTGGCGCTAAACTGGTGCTTATTATGGGCGAAGATGAGTTAGCCCAGGGTCAAATCCAGTTGAGGCCATTACAAGGTCAGGGTGAACAGCAAAGCATCTCTCTAGATCAAGTATCAGCGCATGTGGCTGAACTTATTTAATAATTACTATAAGCAGCATTAAGGAGTTTTTGGTCGTGGCCGAAATGAAGACAGAAGAAGAGCAGGTAGAAGCACTAAAACGTTGGTGGCAGGAAAATGGCAAGTCATTAATACTGACTGTTGCCGTTACCATTGGTGGCGTACTAAGTTGGAATGGCTATCAGGACCATCAAGTTAATCAAGCAGAAACAGCCAGCGTATACTTTCAGCAGCTAATGAATAGTGCCCCCGTAGGCCAGTTGACTGAAGAGGAAGTGGCTCAAGTCCGCCATAACAGCGGATTGCTTAAAACGGAATTTGGTTCTAGTACCTATGCTCAATTTGCAGCGCTTATGGTAGCGCGTGTTGAGGTTCAAGAAGGCAATTTGACTGCTGCTGCAGCTGAATTACAGTGGGTATTAAAGCAGCAAGGTGATGCTGAAGTTCATGCCTTAGCCACCATTCGTTTGGCTAAGGTGCTAGGCGCGCAAGATCAGTACGATGAGGCGTTAGCTTTATTGGTGGATGGTGATGACGCATGGCAGTTAGGGAGGCTAGAAGCTCGCGGCGATTTGCTGATTGCGAAAGGTGATTTAGATGCTGCTCGAGCAGCTTATACAGAGGCTTCTTTGCTGGTTGCTGCTAGTGGTGCAAACAATCCGCTGTTAGGTTTGAAGCTAGATAATCTTGCCCAGTAGCACTCTTAGTGCCTAAGAGGCCTCCAGATAATGACCAGGATAGGAATTGTAAACATGATCGCTAGGCCGTTAAAGCTATTGATTATTTGTCTAACCTTGATAGCCGTTAGTGGGTGTTCGTCATCTGGTGGTAACCTGCCGGATCCTGCACCATTAAACGCGATTAACCAGCAAGTACAGTTAGTGCAGCACTGGTCCGTGGCTGTAGGTAAAGGTGATGTTAAGAGCAGTTCAGTTATGCAGCCTTTGCTATCAGGAAGCGCTATATTCGCAGCCTCTGGGCAACAGTTGGGGTCTTTTAATGTAGATACAGGAGAGGTTAACTGGAAGATAGATCTCGCAGAGAAAGTTACTGCAGGTGTTGGCCACATAAATCAGCAATTGTTTGTGGTCACTCAAAGTGGGAAATTAGTTGCTGTGAGTAGTGCCGATGGGTCTATATTGTGGCAGGTGAATACCTCTAGTGAGGCTTTAGCTGCACCGCAAGCGAATAGTAAAATTGTTGTGGTGCAAACCGTCGATGGAAAGGTAAGTGCATATGCTGTTAAAGAGGGTAAGTTCCAATGGTCTTATGCGGCAAACCTACCCAGTCTAACCTTGCGAGGGACTAGTACACCGCTAGTCAACGAAAGCTACACCTATGCAGGCTTTGCCAGCGGTAAATTGGTAGCTTTGGATAATCAAGTAGGTAGTGTGGTTTGGCAAAAGAGCATTGGTGCCGCAATAGGTCGTTCAGAAATTGAGCGTTTAGTCGATATAGATGGCGCATTAACGTTGGTGGATGATCTACTTTACGTCAGTAGCTATCAGGGCAATATTGCCGCAATTGATGCCTTAACGGGTACCGTTAGGTGGCAGCAGCCTGTTTCTAGTATTAGTGGCACAGCCTTAGTAGGGGACGCTATTTTGGTAGTAGATGCTCAAGATACGGTGCTTGCTTATGATAGAGAGCGTGGCCATGTACTATGGCAGAACGATGCCCTGAAGCACCGCTTATTGACATCCCCCATGGGATTAGCTAACCAAGCATTGGTGGTTGATACGGAAGGTTATGCCCATGTACTTCAGTTAAGCGATGGCGAATTTATAGGGCGTCAAAAATTGGCTATCAAAGGTGCGCGTATTGGTAGCAAGAGCTACCAAGATAATATTTTCTTACTAAGTCTAGATGGGCGTCTTACGCGTCTTGGCTTGAAATAATTGGTTTATTTATGAATCCCGTAATTGCCCTTGTTGGGCGTCCTAATGTGGGTAAATCCACACTTTTCAATCGCTTAACCCGTTCTCGTGATGCTTTAGTAGCAGATTTTCCAGGCCTCACCCGTGACCGAAAATACGGTGAAGGTAAGACTGGAGAGCGAGACTATATCGTTATTGATACTGGAGGCATCAGTGGTGATGAGGCAGGCATCGACCAGGTGATGGCGGAACAATCTTTGCTCGCCATTGATGAAGCTGATGCGGTATTATTTTTGGTGGATGGTAAGGCTGGACTGAACCCTTCTGATGAGTTGATTGCTGATCACTTGCGCCGTTGTGACAAGCCTGCCTATTTGGTAGTGAATAAAACTGATGGTATTGATGCCGACGTAGCTATGGGTGATTTTTATGGCTTAGGCCTTGAAGGGTTGCCTCGTCCTATCGCAGCGTCCCATGGCCGTGGTGTTAGCCAACTCATTGAAGATGTATTGGCGCCTTTCCCAGAAGACGAAGGTTTTCCATCAGAATCTGAAGGCGGTATTCGTATCGGCGTAGTTGGTCGACCAAACGTAGGCAAGTCTACCTTGGTTAATCGCATGTTGGGCGAAGATCGTGTTGTAGTCTACGACGAAGCCGGTACTACCCGTGACAGCATTTATATCCCTTATCGTCGTAATGACAAACCTTATACCTTAATTGATACGGCCGGTGTGCGCCGTCGTCGTAGTGTTAAAGAAACAGTGGAAAAGTTTTCTATCGTTAAAACCCTACAGGCTATTAAGGATGCTCATGTAGTGGTTTTAGTTGTTGATGCTCACGAAGGTTTAACAGAGCAAGATATGCACTTGTTAGGCTTTGTTATTGATGCAGGCCGTGCCTTAGTGATTGCGGTCAACAAGTGGGACGGCATGACGGTTGATGATAAGGCTCATGTAAAGCATGAGTTACAGACGCGTTTAGAATTTGCCAAGTTCGCACGCATTCACTTTATATCGGCGTTACATGGTTCTGGTGTAGGCGATTTATACCAATCTGTTGAAGAGGCCCATGGCTGTGCCTTCACTAAATGGAGTACCAATAAGTTAACCACTTTGCTTGAAGATGCGTTACTGGATCACCAGCCGCCATTAGTGCATGGTCGCCGAATTAAGTTGCGCTACGCCCATCTTGGTGGCTCTAACCCACCTTTATTTATTGTGCATGGTAATCAAACAAACGCATTACCTACAACCTATAAGCGCTACTTGGAAAACAAGTTCATCAAGGTGCTCAAAATTCGTGGTACCCCTGTGCGTTTTGAATTCCGTACTAGTGATAACCCGTTCGACGGCAAAAAGAACCAGTTATCTCAGCGCCAAATTACTAAGAAACAACGCTTAGTGAAGCACGTTAATAAAGCCAAGAAAAAGGCCAAAAAGAAGTAATGCTTAGGGTCATTGTGAGCAGTTTCTTATTCTGTGTTATTGCGAGGAGCGCGGTGAGGAGACAATCCCCATGTCACTGACCTGCCTTAATCAATTGCTGCACTTGCTGGCTGATGGCCAGTTTCACTCTGGTACCGCTTTAGGGCAGCACCTTAATATGAGCCGAGCTGCCGTATGGAAACAGCTCAAAGGTGTGGAAGCCTTAGGGGTAAAATTGCATCGTGTTCGTGGCCGCGGTTACCGTATTGCCGGTGGCCTTGATTTGTTAGATGTGGAAGCCATACAGCGCCAGCTACCGCTGCTAGATCCTACTTTTAATGTGCAATTGCACATGTCTCTCCCATCAACCAATCAAACCTTAATGCAGCGCCAGCAACAGCAATCTATTCATGGCGAGGTGGTGTTAGCCGAAGTGCAAACCTCAGGCCGAGGACGCTTAGGTCGTCAATGGCAATCACCGTTTGGCCAAAATATCGCATTATCGTTAGGTTGGCAATTTTCTGGAGGAGCAGCTGCGCTAGAAGGGCTGAGCTTGGCAGTGGGTTTGGCGCTGACACAAGCACTGGCCGATTTGGGCGTACAACAAGTACAGGTTAAATGGCCCAACGACCTGTTAGTTGATGGCAAAAAGCTTGCGGGTATTTTGCTAGAAATGAGAGGCGATACAACGGGCCCTTGCCATGTGGTGATTGGTATCGGCCTAAATGTACATTTAACTCATGATGATGCCATTGATCAGCCGTGGGCGAGCCTTACGCAGTTAGGTTATCGGCTAAGCCGTAATGATATCGTGGCGCACATACTCTTGCGTTTAAGCCAGCACTTGCATCGGTTTGTGCAATATGGTTTTTCTGCTTTGCGTGATGAGTGGCAACGGCAGCACTATTACCAAGATCAAAAGGTTCAGCTCTTGCTTCCAGGTAAAAGTGTCGAGGGCATTTGCCGTGGTGTTAATCTGGCTGGTGCGTTAATAATGGAACATGATGGGGTGGTGAAAGCCTACAGCGGTGGCGAGATTAGTTTGAGACCCATGGAGGTGTAAGGTGGCTGAATTATTAGTAGATATGGGTAATGCCCGCCTTAAGTGGAGGTTGCAAGAGCAAGGTGTAGTGCAGTGTTCTGGTGCTATGTTGGTGAGTGTTCTAAGTCTAGGTCAATTGCAGGCAGACTTGCCGGAGTCTGCTAGTGTAGTGTATTGGGCAAGTGTTGCCAGTGATGAAAAGGGCCTCTGTCTTGAAAACTGGGCGCATCAAAAAAATACTCCGTGTCATCAAATTACTACCCAAGACTATTGGCAAGATCTATCCAATGGCTATCAACAACCTCAGCAGTTAGGTGTAGATAGATGGCTGGCCATGGTGGCAGCAAGGCAATATACCCAAAATGCTGTTTGCGTGGTTGATTGTGGCAGCGCCATCACCTTTGACTATGTGAGTGCAGGAGGCCTCCATGAAGGAAGCTATATCATTCCTGGTGCAAGGTTGATGTCGCAAGCACTTGCCCGTGATACTGCACAAATTAATTTCACTTATCAAACCCTTGAGGACGTTCAGCCGGGCACTAGTACAGCCCAAGCCGTATTAGCTGGGTGTTCCCAAATGGCTCATTATGGCGCTTTTGGTTTGGTGAGAGAAGCTCAAGAACGGGGCTACGAAATACTACTGTGTGGAGGTGATGGATTAGTCATTGCCAATGACCTTGGTCTTACTTATGTAGAACAGTTGGTGTTGGATGGCTTGGCGCAAGTAGCTGGGTTACACAAACACTGAAAAACTTTAATAAAATCATCATTGATGCTTGCATCCTACTAATTGGTTCAGTATTATACGCCCCTCCTGAGTTCAGGGGCACAGGCAATTTAGCCGGTATAGCTCAGACGGTAGAGCAACTGACTTGTAATCAGTAGGTCCGGGGTTCGACTCCTCGTGCCGGCACCAGTTCCTGATGAAGAATTATTGGGTGGGATTCCCGAGCGGCCAAAGGGATCAGACTGTAAATCTGACGCGTAAGCTTCGGTGGTTCGAATCCACCTCCCACCACCATTCTTTGCGGGTATGGTATAATGGCTATCACGACAGCCTTCCAAGCTGTATATGCGGGTTCGATTCCCGCTACCCGCTCCACATTGAGCAAGGTTCGCTGAGTTTAGTGAATTGTTTTAAGGCTATATAGAGCCAGTTTTGTGCGTTATAAGCTCTAGTAGCTCAGGGGTAGAGCGCACCCTTGGTAAGGGTGAGGCCGGCGGTTCAATTCCGCCCTAGAGCTCCATTGTCATAAGTGGCGGTGGAGCACGGTAAACTTTAAAGGGTAGATATAGCAATATATCTACCCTTCTTGTTATCTGCAGTTTACTCAATAAGTGGGTAAATTTTGCATTTTTTAACTTAGCGCGGCCCATTGGCCGCCCATTGTCGGAGGCTATCATGGCTAAGGAAAAGTTTGAAAGAAATAAGCCGCACGTAAACGTCGGCACCATTGGTCACGTTGACCACGGTAAAACTACATTAACAGCTGCATTGACTCGTGTTTGTGCAGAAGCTTTTGGTGGAGAACTAAAAGACTTCTCTCAAATCGACAACGCACCTGAAGAGCGCGAGCGTGGTATCACCATCGCCACTTCACACGTTGAGTATGATTCTGAGAATCGTCATTACGCCCACGTTGACTGTCCAGGACACGCCGATTATGTGAAGAACATGATCACTGGTGCTGCACAAATGGACGGTGCTATTTTGGTATGTGGCGCAACTGATGGCCCAATGCCTCAGACCCGTGAGCACATCCTTTTGTCACGTCAGGTAGGTGTACCTTACATCGTGGTATTCCTAAACAAGTCAGACTTGTTGGCTGAAGATTGCGGCGGCGCAGACTCAGAAGAATACGCAGAGATGCTAGAGCTTGTTGAAATGGAGCTTCGTGAGTTGCTAGACGAGTACGAATTCCCAGGCGACGACACGCCAATCATCCCAGGATCTGCCTTGATGGCGTTGAACGGTGAAGACACTAACGAAATGGGAACTACTGCAGTACGTAAGTTGGTTGACGCGCTAGACAGCTACATCCCACAACCAGAGCGTGCGATCGATGGTGATTTCTTGATGCCTATCGAAGACGTATTCTCAATCCAAGGCCGTGGTACCGTAGTAACAGGCCGTATTGAACGTGGCATTGTTAACGTTGGTGACGACATAGAAATGATCGGTATCAAAGACACTACCAAGTCTACTTGTACTGGTGTTGAGATGTTCCGTAAGTTGCTAGACGAAGGTCGTGCAGGTGAAAACGTTGGTGTACTACTACGTGGTACTAAGCGTGAAGAAGTAGAGCGTGGTCAAGTATTGGCTAAGCCTGGTTCAATTACTCCTCACACTAAGTTTGAAGCTGAAGTATATGTGCTAGGCAAAGATGAAGGTGGACGTCACACTCCTTTCTTTAAGGGATATCGTCCACAGTTCTACTTCCGTACAACGGACATCACAGGTGCATGTGAATTGCCAGCAGGCGTAGAAATGGTTATGCCTGGTGACAACATTCAGATGGTTGTTGAGCTGATCAATCCAATCGCTATGGATGAAGGTTTACGCTTCGCCATTCGCGAAGGTGGACGTACAGTTGGCGCTGGAGTTGTAGCTAAAATCCTAGCGTAATTTAAGCTGATGATGTGCAGGCAGTTAGCTCTAACTGCTTGCAAAAAACATGGGACACGTATAATATACGCGTCCCATACTTTTGGCATGTTTTAAATTGTCATGCGGAAAGATGTTCTAGGCCAGTAGTTCCAACGGCAGAACGTCGGTCTCCAAAACCGAATGTTGGGGGTTCGAATCCCTCCTGGCCTGCCATATTTTGAATACTCTTGGTTGTATAGCCAAAAGTGTAAAGTACAGTTAACTTGAGGCTCCAAAATGAGCGCTACACCAACTACACAGAACTCACGTTTTGACACCATTAAGTGGCTATTTGTTCTGGCTTTAGTGATTGCTGGTGTTGTAGGTAACTCTGTATATTCTGATCAATCCTTGTTGTACCGTACGTTGGCTTTAGTGGCTTTGGCGGGTGTAGCTTTGTTTGTAGTATTACAAACAGCTAAAGGCAGGGGTTACGCGGTTAGTTTTAAAGAAGCTCGCAAAGAAATCCGTAAAGTGGTTTGGCCTAATCGGCAGGAAACCACACAAACTACACTCATTGTAGTGGTTGTGGTGTTGATAATGGCTTTGGTTTTGTGGGGTCTGGACTCATTTTTGAGTTGGGCTGTTTCGTCTTTAATTGGCTAGTCAGCTTAAAAAGTTTAGTTAGGGAATTATCATGGCAAAGCGTTGGTACGTTGTTCACGCATACTCAGGTTACGAGAAGCAAGTTATGCGCGCCTTGCATGAGCGCATAGAGCGTTTTGAAATGCAGGATGTGTTTGGCGATGTTTTGGTGCCAACAGAGGAAGTGATCGAAATGCGCGCCGGCAAAAAGCGTCGCAGTGAGCGTAAATTCTACCCTGGCTACGTGCTAGTGAATATGGAATTGAACGACGATACTTGGCACATGGTTAAAGAAACCCCTCGCGTAATGGGTTTTATTGGCGGTACAGCAGACAGGCCGGCCCCTATTACCGAGAGTGAAGCTAATGCCATCTTGGAACGTGTTGAGTCTGGTGCAGAAGCGCCTAGGCCTAAGACTATCTTCGAGCCAGGCGAAATGGTTCGTGTTGTTGATGGGCCGTTTGCAGACTTTAACGGGGTGGTAGAAGAAGTGAATTACGAGAAGAGTCGACTACAAGTAGCCGTACTCATCTTTGGCCGTTCAACACCGGTCGAATTAGAATTTATTCAGGTCGAAAAGGCCTGATCGTTGGCAGCCTAGGCTGCCATCATTAGACCCTGGAGCCGGTAACGGCTCCCAGAGTTTTTGCGCATTCAGCAATAGCGGAATGTTTATTGAATAGGGGAGCTGTTGTTTGCTCTTCAAGTGTCGCCAAGGTGGTAACTTGAAGGATAAAGAAGGCGTTACTACCCATTAGGAGATCACCATCATGGCTAAGAAAGTACAAGCCTACATTAAGCTACAGGTTGCTGCCGGCAAGGCCAACCCAAGTCCACCAGTAGGTCCTGCATTGGGCCAACATGGTGTAAATATCATGGAATTCTGTAAAGCCTTTAATGCTCAAACTCAGAGCATGGAAGCAGGTATGCCTGTACCTGTAGTTATTACAGTATACGCAGATCGTAGCTTTACCTTCATCACTAAGACTCCTCCAGCCGCAGTATTGCTAAAGAAGGCCGCAGGGCTAAAGAGTGGTTCTGGTCGTCCTAACACTGAAAAAGTGGGCACTGTAACTCGAGCGCAGTTGGAAGAGATTGCTACCGTTAAGATGGAAGACTTAACTGCTGCTGACATGGATGCAGCTGTACGTACTATCGCGGGCAGTGCTCGTTCTATGGGTTTAAATGTAGAAGGTGTTAACTAATGGCTAACATGACTAAACGTGCTAAAGCGATCGCTGAAAAGATTGAACTAGGCAAAGTATATGAGATCAACACAGCCGTTGATCTATTGACCGAATTATCTACCGTTAAGTTCGCTGAAGCGATTGATGTGGCTATTAACTTGGGCGTTGACCCACGTAAATCTGACCAGGTTGTTCGTGGTTCTACTGTGCTGCCTAATGGTACTGGTAAAGACGTTCGTGTTGCTGTTTTCACCCAAGGTGAGAACGTTGAAAAAGCAACAGCTGCTGGTGCTGACATTGTAGGTATGGAAGATCTAGCTGCAGAAATTAAAGCCGGTAAGATGGATTTTGACGTAGTAATTGCTACTCCAGATGCTATGCGCGTTGTGGGTCAGCTAGGCCAGGTTCTTGGCCCTCGTGGCTTGATGCCTAACCCTAAGGTTGGCACGGTAACACCGGATGTAGCAACCGCCGTTAAAAACGCTAAGTCGGGCCAAGTACGCTACCGTACAGACAAGGCCGGCATTATTCATTGTTCTCTAGGTAAGGTAGGTTTCTCTGCAGATGCAGTGAAAGAAAACCTAATCTCCCTTTTGGGTGACCTTAAGAAGATGAAGCCAGCTTCTGCTAAAGGCGTTTACGTGCAGAAAGTCACCCTCTCAACCACCATGGGCCCAGGCCTTTCGGTTGATCACGGTGCTGTTAAGTTCTAACGCATTTGGCTCTCCGTGTGGGAGCCATGTTAAGGGTCGCGGTGATGTTAGCTTGTGCCCTTAACAAACCAAACTTTGGGGTCTTGTACTTGTACAAGGCTGTCAAAGACCGTAGGTGGTTTTGATCCTCTTGGTGATAAACCTTAATGATTGCCTACGCAGACGGTGAACCCGATTCAGAATTTTGAATCCAACACCGTTATTAGGTTCTTATGCTTACCTAGCGCAAGCCAAGTAAAGATAAGGAGTTGGATAATTTTTTCAGGAGAAATAGCGTGGCTATAGGTCTCGACGACAAGAAAGCGATTATCGCAGAAGTCAACGAAGCAGCCACCAGTGCTCTATCTGCAGTTGTAGCCGATTCACGCGGCGTTACTGTAGGTGACATGACTGCTCTTCGTAAGCAAGCTCGCGAGAATGGCGTAACCCTACGGGTTGTGCGTAACACTCTTGCTAAGATTGCCGTAGAAGGCACGGATTACGCGTGTTTGCAGGACTCCTTCAAAGGTCCAAGCATTATTGCATTTTCTAACGAACACCCAGGCGCTGGCGCCCGCTTGTTCAAAGACTTTGCAAAAGGCAACGGCAAATTTGAAGTGAAAGCACTGGCGTTTGAAGGCAACCTTATGGGTGCCGATCAAATCGACGTATTGGCATCTTTGCCAACATACGACGAAGCAATTGCTAAGTTGATGAGCGTAATGCAAGGTGCAACCAGCAAGCTGGCACGTACCCTAGCAGCAGTTCGCGATCAAAAAGAACAGGAAGCCGCTTAAATCTACTGGCCTACTTAGGCTGGGTTTAAACCGACTTTACGCATGAACAAATGACCCATGTGGGTCTTATTAAAGAGTAGGAATTGTTATGTCTATCACTAAAGACGATATCATCAATGCCGTAGCCGACATGTCTGTAATGGACGTGGTTGAACTTATCTCCGCTATGGAAGAGAAGTTCGGTGTTACTGCTGCAACTGCATCAGCTGGCCCAGCTGCCAGTGGTGACGCTGGTTCAGCAGCCGTAGAGCAAACTGAATTCGACGTAATTCTAGTTTCTGGCGGCGAAAAGAAAGTTGCAGCTATTAAGGCTGTACGTGGCGCAACTGGTCTTGGCTTGAAAGAAGCTAAAGGCCTAGTTGAAAGTGCTCCAGCAGCAGTTAAGGAAGGTCTTTCTAAAGAAGACGCTGAAGCCCTTAAAGCTGAACTTGAAGCATCTGGTGCTACTGTAGAAATTAAGTAAGCCATCTTTTTAGATGTGCTTGCTTGGGCCTATATTCCTTACGGAACAATGGGTTTGACTGCACACGGCTGGTGGCATATTTGCCACCGGCCTTTTTCGGTTCTATAGCGCTGGCTTTTTACGCCGTGTTTTATAACCAAAAAAGGCTGGATCAAAGTGGTTTAAACCCTTTGTCAGCACTGTTTTGCGGGGAGTATGCCCCCGTCACCTAGGGTGGAACCAGTATATTTGGACATTTGTCCGACCAATTTAACGGTCTGAATACAGACCCAAATCGGGGATTTTTGATGCCTTACTCATACACTGAGAAAAAACGTATCCGCAAGGATTTCGGCAAGCTGCCTCCGGTGATGGATGTGCCTTATCTGTTGGCCATCCAGATCGACTCCTACCGCAAGTTTTTACATTCTGGTCACGGTGTTGACCAACGTAAAGATCTAGGTCTTCATGCTGCTTTTGAATCTGTTTTTCCCATTGTCTCTTTTTCTGGCAATGCGTCTTTAGAATATGTTACCTACAAGCTTGGCGAACCTGTTTTTGACGTTAAAGAATGTCAGTTACGCGGTGTCACTTATGCTGCACCATTACGTGTTAAAGTGCGCTTAGTGATCTATGATCGCGACTCCAAGGCTAAGGCTATCAAGGACATCAAGGAACAAGAAGTCTACATGGGCGAAATGCCTTTGATGACGGACAATGGTACCTTTGTTGTTAACGGCACAGAGCGTGTTATCGTTTCTCAGTTACACCGTTCACCTGGTGTATTCTTCGACCACGACAAGGGCAAGACCCACAGTTCTGGTAAGTTGCTATATAACGCCCGTGTTATTCCTTACCGTGGTTCTTGGTTGGACTTTGAGTTCGACCCTAAAGATACTCTATTTGTACGTATCGACCGTCGTCGTAAGCTACCTGCATCTATCTTGTTACGTTCTTTGGGCTACACCAGCGAACAAATCATCGAAACGTTCTTTGATAATGTCGATGTGACGATTACTGAAGAAGGCTTCACCATGACTTTGGTGCCTAGCCGTTTACGTGGCGAAACAGCAACCTTCGACATTGTCGATCAAAAAGGGTCTGTATTGGTTGAAGAAGGTCGTCGTGTTACTGCGCGCCACATCAAGCAAATGGAAAAGATTGGCTTAAAGCAGCTGCAAATTCCAGAAGCCTACCTAGTAGGCAAGAAAATGGCCCGCGATCAGATTAACCCTGCTACTGGTGAGTTAATCTGTGATTGTAACACCGAAGTGACGCAAGAATTGCTAGTTGCCCTTCGTGCAGCAGGCGTCACCGCGTTGCCATTGATTTACAGCAACGATTTAGATTGTGGCCCGTTCATGTCGGATACGCTGACCGCTGATCCAACCCGCACGCAGCTAGAAGCATTGGTAGAAATTTACCGCATGATGCGTCCCGGTGAGCCACCAACCAAAGAATCTGCAGAAAACTTGTTTAACAACTTGTTCTTCACCAGCGAGCGTTACGATTTATCCGCCGTTGGCCGAATGAAGTTCAACCGTCGTTTAGGTCGCTCTGAAACTACCGGTGAAGGTGTGTTGGGCGACCAAGACATCGTTGCTGTAATGCAAACCCTCATCTCCATTCGTAATGGTAAGGGCATAGTGGATGATATTGACCATTTGGGTAACCGTCGTGTTCGTTCTGTAGGCGAGATGGCAGAAAACCAATTCCGCGTTGGTCTAGTCCGTGTAGAGCGTGCTGTTAAAGAACGTCTAAGCATGGCTGAGTCTGATGGTCTTATGCCACAAGATTTAATCAACGCTAAGCCAGTATCTGCGGCTATCAAAGAATTCTTTGGTTCCAGCCAATTATCCCAGTTTATGGATCAAAACAACCCGTTATCGGAAGTGACACATAAACGCCGTGTTTCTGCCTTAGGCCCAGGTGGTTTGACCCGTGAACGTGCAGGCTTTGAAGTGCGTGACGTACATCCGACTCACTACGGTCGTGTTTGTCCTATCGAAACGCCAGAAGGTCCAAACATTGGTTTGATCAACTCTTTGGCTACCTATGCCCGCACTAACGATTACGGTTTCTTAGAAACGCCGTACCGTAAAGTAGTGGCTGGTAAAGTAACCGCCGATATCGAGTACTTGTCTGCAATTGAAGAAAGCCAACACATCATCGCCCAGGCTAACGCCAAGCTTGATGCCAAGAACAATCTTTCTGAAGACTTAGTCACTGTACGTCACGAAAACGAATTCACCTTGATGTCGCCAGACAACGTAGATTACATGGACGTGTCTCCACGTCAGGTGGTGTCTGTAGCGGCTTCATTGATTCCGTTCTTAGAGCACGATGATGCTAACCGTGCCTTAATGGGCTCGAACATGCAACGTCAAGCGGTACCAACACTACAGGCGCAAAAACCTTTAGTAGGTACGGGTATGGAGCGTCACGTAGCCCAAAACTCTGGTGTATGTGTTGTAGCTGCTCGCGGCGGTGTGATTGAATCGGTTGATGCTACACGTGTTGTAGTTAAGGCTCATGATGCCGAAACAGAAGTGGGTGATGCAGGTGTTGATATATATAACCTGACTAAGTACACCCGCTCTAACCAGAATACCTGTATTAACCAACGTTCTATCGTTAACCTAGGCGATACTGTTGCCCGTGGTGACGTATTGGCCGATGGACCATCTGTTGATCTTGGCGAGTTAGCCTTGGGTCAGAACATGCGTATTGCCTTTATGCCTTGGAATGGTTACAACTTCGAAGACTCGATCTTGATCTCTGAGAACGTGGTTAAAGAAGACCGTTTCACTACTATCCATATTCAGGAATTGACCTGTGTGGCTCGTGACACCAAACTAGGCAGTGAAGAAATCACCTCTGATATTCCTAACGTGGGCGAAAGCGCACTAGCGAAGTTAGACGAAGCTGGCATTGTGCACATTGGTGCCGAAGTGGGCCCTGGTGACATTCTAGTTGGCAAGGTAACGCCTAAAGGTGAAACTCAGCTTACCCCAGAAGAAAAGCTTTTACGTGCTATCTTTGGTGAAAAAGCCTCAGACGTTAAAGACACTTCCTTACGTGTTAAAACTGGAACCAAAGGTACGGTCATCAACGTGCAAGTGTTTACTCGTGACGGCGTTGATAAAGATCAACGTGCGGTTGCCATTGAACAAATGCAGTTGGATCAAGAGCGTAAAGACATCAATGACCGATTCCGTATTGTAGAGTCGGCCACATACGAACGTTTATCGGCGGCCCTAATTGGCAACGCAGTAAACGGTGGCGCTGGCTTCAATAAGGGTGACGTTATTACGGCTGACAACTTAACGGAAGTTGACCGTGCCGATTGGTTCATGTTGCGCATGGCGGATGACGCTCTTCAGCAGCAGCTAGAACTAGCGCAGCAGTCTTTAGAAGAAACCCGCCTTGATCTAGATGCTAAATTTGAAGACAAGAAGAAGAAGCTACAAACTGGTGACGACCTAGCACCTGGTGTGTTGAAAATAGTTAAGGTTTACGTTGCTGTTAAGCGTCGCATCCAGCCGGGCGATAAGATGGCTGGCCGTCATGGTAACAAGGGTGTTATCTCTGTAATCATGCCGGTTGAAGATATGCCTTTTGATGAATTTGGCAAGACTGTAGACATCGTTTTAAACCCGTTAGGTGTGCCTTCGCGTATGAACGTTGGTCAGATCCTAGAAACCCATATGGGTATGGCTGCCAAAGGCTTAGGTGAACGCATTGAAGAAATGATGATGCAAGAACGCGCCAAGTCTGTCAAAGGAATTCGTGCTTTCTTAGACCAAATCTATAACGACGGCAATTGCTATCGATCTGAAGATCTTAATAGCTTCAGCGATGACGAGATCCTTGAATTGGCTAAAAACCTTAAAGCTGGTGTGCCTTTAGCAACACCTGTATTTGACGGCGCCGAAGAAAACGAAATTAAGCGTTTGTTAGAGCTTGGTGGTTTAGATCGTTCTGGTCAAACTTGGTTATACGATGGTCGTACAGGTGATAAGTTTGATCGTCCTGTTACCGTAGGTTACATGTACATGTTGAAGTTGAACCACTTGGTTGACGACAAGATGCACGCCCGCTCTACCGGTTCATACAGCCTTGTAACTCAGCAGCCACTAGGTGGTAAAGCTCAGTTTGGTGGTCAGCGATTTGGTGAGATGGAAGTTTGGGCCCTAGAAGCATACGGCGCCGCTTACACCTTGCAAGAAATGCTAACAGTTAAGTCTGATGACGTGAATGGCCGTACTAAGATGTATAAGAACATTGTAGATGGTGACCATAGCATGGAACCAGGTATGCCTGAATCCTTCAACGTATTGGTTAAGGAGATTCGATCTCTGGGCATCGATATTGAGTTGGAATCTGACTAAGACATTAAGGTAGGAGAAGGCAATGAAAGACTTATTAAAATTATTGAAAGCCCAAGGTCATTCCGACGAATTTGACTCTATCCGTATTGGTTTGGCGTCGCCAGAAATGATCCGATCATGGTCCTTTGGTGAAGTAAAAAAGCCAGAAACCATTAACTACCGTACCTTCAAGCCAGAGCGTGAAGGGTTGTTCTGTGCCAAAATTTTTGGCCCAGTAAAAGACTATGAATGTTTGTGTGGTAAGTACAAGCGTTTGAAGCATCGTGGGGTGATCTGTGAAAAGTGTGGTGTAGAAGTTGCATTGGCTAAAGTACGCCGTGAGCGTATGGGCCACATTGAACTGGCTAGCCCAGTTGCACACATCTGGTTCCTTAAATCATTGCCTTCACGTATTGGTTTATTGCTAGACATCACTTTGCGTGACATTGAGCGTGTGCTTTACTTCGAAAGCTATATTGTTATCGATCCAGGCATGACCACCCTTGAGCGTGGTCAGATGATGAACGATGAGCAGTACTTTGAAGCCATGGAAGAATTTGGCGACGACTTCGATGCGCGCATGGGTGCCGAAGCAATTCAAGCATTGTTGAAAGAATTGGATATGGCCCAGGAAGCGGCCCAGTTGCGTGAAGACATTCCAGCGACTAACTCTGAAACTAAAATCAAGAAACTATCTAAGCGCTTAAAGTTGATGGAAGCCTTCTTGGCTTCTGGTAACAAGCCAGAATGGATGGTGTTAACTGTGTTACCTATCTTGCCACCGGACTTACGTCCGTTGGTTCCGCTAGATGGTGGGCGTTTTGCAACCTCAGATTTGAACGACTTATACCGTCGTGTGATCAACCGTAATAACCGTTTGAAGCGTTTGTTGGATTTGAGCGCACCGGACATCATCGTACGTAACGAAAAACGTATGTTGCAAGAGTCTGTAGATGCCTTGTTGGATAACGGCCGTCGTGGCCGTGCCATCACTGGTTCTAACAAGCGTCCGTTGAAGTCTTTGGCAGATATGATCAAAGGTAAGCAAGGTCGTTTCCGTCAAAACCTATTGGGTAAGCGCGTAGACTATTCTGGCCGTTCCGTTATCGTGGTGGGTCCATACTTGCGTTTGCACCAGTGTGGTTTGCCTAAGAAAATGGCCTTGGAATTGTTCAAGCCCTTCATCTTCTCTAAGCTAGAACTGCGTGGTCTTGCTACCACCATTAAAGCTGCTAAAAAGATGGTAGAGCGTGAAACTGCTGAAGTTTGGGATATTCTTGCTGAAGTAATCCGCGAACATCCAGTGATGCTTAACCGTGCACCCACTCTTCACCGTTTGGGTATCCAAGCTTTTGAACCAGTATTGATCGAAGGTAAAGCCATTCAGCTTCACCCCCTCGTTTGTGCGGCATACAACGCCGACTTCGACGGTGACCAAATGGCTGTGCACGTGCCGCTAACTATTGAAGCTCAGCTTGAATGTCGTGCCTTGATGATGTCTACCAACAACATCTTGTCACCAGCAAACGGCGACCCAATTATTGTACCTTCCCAGGACGTTGTATTGGGCATCTACTTTATGACTCGTGACCGTATCAACGCTAAAGGCGAAGGTATGGTGTTTGCTAACGTGGCTGAAGTGCAGCGTGCCTATGGCGCCAAGCATGTCGACTTGCAAGCCAAAATTAAGGTTCGCGTAGCCGAATATACCAAAGCTGAAGACGGTTCAATGGAAGCTACCCATACGGTGACTGATACCACTGTTGGTCGTGCAATTTTGTCCGAAATCATGCCTAAGGGTCTGCCCTACAGTTTGATCAACCAGACCATGAAGAAGAAAGGTATCTCTACCTTAATTAATGCTTGTTACCGTAATGTTGGACTCAAAGAAACGGTTATCTTTGCTGACCAATTGATGTACACCGGCTTTGCTTACGCTACCCGTTCTGGTGCTTCTGTAGGTGTTAACGACTTTGTTATCCCAGAAAAGAAAGAAATTATTATCAACGGTGCTGAAGATGAAGTGCGCGAGATTGAAGCACAGTTCCGCGACGGTTTGGTAACCCAAGGAGAAAAGTACAATAAGGTCATCGATATTTGGTCCCGTGCTAACGAACTCGTTGCCAGCGCCATGATGGACAGCCTGAAGATCGATACCGTCATTAACGCCGCAGGCGAAGAAGTTGAACAAGAGTCGTTTAACTCTGTTTATATGATGGCCGACTCCGGTGCTCGTGGCAGTGCCGCGCAGATGCGTCAGTTAGGTGGCATGCGTGGTTTGATGGCTAAGCCAGATGGTTCCATTATCGAAACACCAATCACAGCTAACTTTCGTGAAGGCCTTTCAGTACAGGAATATTTCATCTCTACTCACGGTGCTCGTAAGGGTTTAGCCGATACGGCATTGAAAACAGCTAACTCGGGTTACCTAACCCGTCGACTAGTGGACGTGGCACAAGACTTGGTTGTTACCGAAGTGGATTGTGGTACCGAAGCTGGTTTGACTATGCTACCTGTCATTGATGGTGGTGATGTACGGGTACCATTAGGTGACCGTATTTTGGGTCGTATGATTGCAGAAGATGTGATTAACCCAACCACGGGTGTCCTGTTGATTGCTAAAAACACCTTAATTGACGAGGCTTGGGTTGAGCGTTTAGAAAATGACGAAAGCCTATCTTCCGTAGACGAAGTGAAAACTCGCTCTCCAATTACTTGCGACACGCGTTACGGTATTTGTGCTAGCTGCTACGGACGCGACTTAGGTCGTGGCCACTTGGTTAACATCGGTGAAGCTGTGGGCGTAGTTGCCGCGCAGTCTATCGGTGAGCCAGGCACACAGCTAACCATGCGTACCTTCCACATTGGTGGTGCTGCGTCTCGAGCTGCAGCTGAAGATAAGATTCAAGTGAAGAACGGTGGTGAAATCCGTTTACATAACTTGAAGGCTGTAACCCGTTCTGACGGCAACATGGTAACCACCTCTCGTTCTGTAGAAGTGGGCGTAACTGATGAACACGGTCGTGAGCGCGAACGTTATAAGCTACCATACGGCTCATTGATTCAAGTGACTGATGGCGCCCGTGTAGAAGCTGGTGAACTTGCAGCAACTTGGGATCCGCATACTCACCCAATTGTTTCAGAAATGGCGGGAAAAGTGCAGTTTGTGGGGTTAGATGAAGGCCTTACCATTAGTCTTCGGACCGATGATTTGACGGGTCTTAGTTCTATCCAAGTTTTAACTGTAGGCGAACGCCCAGCGGCAGGTAAAGACTTACGCCCAATGATCAAGTTGGTTGATGCTAAAGGCAACGATATTATTAATCCAGAATCTGGAGCTCCAGCCCAATACCTTCTTCCTGGTGGCGCATTACTGTCCATTATCGACGGTGGTCAGGTAGAAATTGGTGACGTAGTTGCTCGTATCCCACAAGAAAGTGCAACCACTAAGGATATCACTGGTGGTCTACCTCGTGTTGCTGACTTATTTGAAGCACGTAAGCCAAAAGAAGCTGCCATCTTGGCAGAAGTGTCTGGTATCGTAAGCTACGGTAAAGAAACTAAGGGTAAGAATCGTCTAGTGATCACGCCTACAGATGGCAGTGACAACTACGAAGAGCTGATTCCTAAGTGGCGTGTACTTAACGTGTTTGAAGGTGAAACGGTAGTGAAGGGCGAAGTTATTGCCGACGGACCATTCAACCCACATGACATCTTGCGTATTTTGGGTGTTGAAGAGCTCGCTCGCTACATCACCACCGAAGTGCAAGACGTATACCGTCTGCAAGGTGTAGTGATCAACGACAAACACATTGAAGTTATCGTACGTCAGATGTTACGTAAGGTTGATGTGGTTGCTTCTGGCGACACTAACTTGATCAAAGGTGATCAGGTTGAATACACTCGCTACTTAGAAGCAAACGAGAAAATGGTTGCAGAAGACAAGATTGTGTCCCACATTCAGCGCGTATTGTTGGGCATTACCAAGTCTTCTTTGGCAACTGAATCCTTCATTTCTGCGGCGTCTTTCCAAGAGACTACCCGTGTATTGACCGAAGGTGCAGTAACTGGCAAGAAGGACCACCTACGTGGCCTCAAGGAAAACGTGGTTGTAGGTCGCTTGATCCCAGCTGGTACTGGTTTGGCATATCACTCAGAGCGCAAGCGCAAACGCCAAGAGCAGCGTGCTGCTGAAGGCGTTTCAACTGTAAGTGCAGAAGAAGTGCAAGCTGCACTGACTGAAGCACTGCGTGCTGAGATGACGGCTAGCTAGGTTGCCTGTCGCTAAACTTCACAGAGTTATTTGAAACCAGTGAAGCCACCAAAAGCCCGACTTGTTCGGGCTTTTTTGTGCCTGCAGATAAAATTCTACTTTTTATCAGCTAGTTGGATAAATTTAGAGCCCCATATCTGCAAGGAAAAAGGCGCCTAGAGCCGCTGTGGCAAGCACCTTAGGAATCTTCCATCGCTTCTTTAGTAACAACCATCCACTTAGTAAAGCCAGTATCACAGCACTGACATCTAACGATGATAACTGTGGCAGCCAAAGTGTGAGGACGCCATACTTTAACGGGGTAACTTGCTGAAAAAATACATGTAGTGCAAACCATATGGAAAGATTCAATATGACACCCACTACCGCAGCCATAATGGCCGTAAGCGCACCTTTCAATTTAGGTTGGTTGTTAATCCATTCTATGTATGGAGCACCAGTAAATATCCACATTAAACATGGCACAAAGGTACACCATAGAGCTATTAAGGCGCCAGCAAGGCCCAGTAGCCAACTATTGTGACTCTGATATGCGGCTAAATAACCAACGAACTCGGTCACCAAAATCAACGGCCCAGGGGTGGTTTCTGCAAGGCCTAAGCCATCCATCATCTGCCCAGAGGTTAGCCATTCATGAGCCACAACCACATCCTGTGCCATATAGGCGAGTACTGCATAAGCGCCGCCAAAGGTCACTACAGCGAGTTTAGAAAAGAACCAGCCAAGCTCGAGGATGACATTTTCCGAACCGACCAACAGCGTTAGAATAAGTAGTGGTAGTAGCCATATGATCAACCACAAAATTGCAGTTTTAAGAGTAGCTGAGATGGCTGGCAAGTTATGCGTTTCTGCTGCCTTCACAGTACCAGGAAATCTGGCGTGCCCAAAGTACCCGTAACAGGCAACTGCAAATACAATCAGTGGGAATGGCAAAGCAAAAAAGAAAATGCTGATAAAGGAAAGTAGTGCAATTAACCAATGTTCTAAAGTTTTAAGAGCTTTATGAGAAATTCGTAGCAGGGCGTCGATCACCACCACCACAATGGCCGCTTTAATACCTACAAATAAGGAGGCCACCACAGTGACTTGTCCAAAAGACACGTATGCTATTGCTAAGGCTAAAATGACTAAGGCGCCTGGGACCACAAACAGTAACCCCGCAGCTAAACCGCCTATAACACCATGCATGCGCCAGCCTGCGTAAGTTGCAAGCTGCATTGCCTCAGGTCCTGGCAGCAGCATACAAAAACTTAGGGCGTCCAAGTACTGCTTTTCAGTAAGCCATTTTCTCTCTTCTACTAACACCCTATGCATCAAAGCCACTTGCGCTGCAGGGCCACCAAAGGAGAGCAAACCTATATAAACCCACACTTTGATTGCTTCTGTAAAAAGAGGAGGACTGTTGTCAGGACTGTTCATAGTTCAATTCTTTGGCCAATGAGAGGTTGAATTATGGTCCTTTCCAGAGCATTTTCATACCATGGGTATAGCGCATACTGCAGTGGCATTGGCGTTAAATACATCGGTCACATCAAGTCTTTCTGTGAACCAAATAAACAGCACATGTGCTTTTGCATAAGCCAAGCGACCTATCAATGAAGAGTAAGCAATAAAAAACCCCACACTAGGTAAGCTAGGGTGGGGTTTTGTCTTGGCAAGCTGCTTACTTAGCTGCTTTCCTTTCTTTTTCTTCTGCGATTACTTTTTCAGCAACACTGTTAGGGCAGTGCGTGTAGTGTTCAAATTCCATTGAGAACTGACCACGGCCAGACGTCATAGTGCGCAAGTGGCCAATGTAACCAAACATTTCTGAAAGAGGTACGTTAGCCTTGATGCGCACACCAGTTACGCCAGCTTCTTGGTCGTTAATCATGCCACGACGACGGTTTAAGTCACCGATCACATCACCCACGTGGTCGTCTGGAGTATACACGTCTACCTTCATGATAGGCTCTAGCAACTGCGGGCCAGCCTTAGGCATGGATTGACGGTAAGCACCTTTAGCAGCGATTTCGAAGGCGATGGCTGAGGAGTCAACTGCGTGGAAACCTCCATCGATCAATTCGATTTCTACATCTAAAAGAGGGAAACCAGCCAGTGGGCCTTCTACCATCATTGTACGAAAGCCTTTCTCGATAGCGGGGAAGAATTCCTTAGGCACGTTACCACCCACAACGGATGACTTAAAGATGAACCCAGAACCAGTTTCACCTGGCGTAACAATGTAGTCGATCTTACCATACTGACCAGAGCCACCAGATTGCTTTTTGTGTGTGTAGCTGTCTTCTAGCTTAGTAGTGATGGTTTCACGATAAGCAACCTGCGGTTGGCCAACAATAAGGTCGACACCATAGGTGCGATTGAGAATATCCACTTTAATATCTAGGTGAAGTTCACCCATACCCTTAAGGATGGTTTCGCCTGAATCTTCGTCTGTTTCAACAATGAAAGAAGGATCTTCTGCAACCATTTTGCCAATGGCAATACCCATTTTCTCAGTAGAGGCCTTATCCTTAGGCGTTACAGAGATAGAGATTACTGGCTCTGGGAAGATCATTGGCTCAAGGGTGCATTCGTGCTTAGGGTCACATATGGTGTGACCAGTCTGTACGTTCTTCATACCTACAATAGCAATAATGTCACCCGCTTGAGCTGAACTCAATTCGGTACGCTCGTCGGCGTGCATTTCTACCATGCGGCCAACACGTTCGCTCTTGCCAGTGTAGGAGTTAAGGATGGTGTCACCCTTCTTCAAGGTGCCAGAGTAAATACGTACGAAGGTTAATGCGCCGTAACGGTCATCCATAATCTTAAATGCTAGGGCGCGTAGTGGCTCATCGATAGCAACAAGAGCAACTTCACCATTAGCTTCACCAGTTTCTTTATTTGTTAAAGGCTGTGGCTTAACTTCTGTTGGGCTAGGTAGGTAGTCGATGACTGCGTCTAGAATTAATTGTACGCCTTTGTTCTTAAAGGCAGAGCCGCAGTATGTTGGGAAGAAATCTAGGGCGATAGTTCCCTTACGAATACAGCGTTTGATCTCGTCCATAGAAGGTATTTCGCCTTCTAGGTATGCTTCCATTAGGTCATCGTCTTGTTCTAAGGCAGTTTCGATCAGTTTCTCATGGTATTCGTCAACCAGATCAACCATGTCTTCTGGAACATCTTGGATTTCGTAGTTTTCTGGCAGGCCAGTGTCATCCCATACAAATGCTTGCTTAGCCAATACGTCTACCATGCCTACAAAGTTTTCTTCAGTACCAATGGGCAGCGTCATTACTAGTGGGTTAGCAGCGAGTACGGTTTCTATTTGGCTAACTACGCGAAGAAAGTCTGCACCCATACGGTCCATCTTGTTAACTAAGATGATACGTGCTACTTCTGATTCGTTAGCGTAACGCCAGTTAGTTTCTGACTGAGGCTCTACGCCGCCAGAACCACAGAATACACCTACACCACCGTCCAGTACTTTAAGTGAACGGTATACTTCTACAGTAAAGTCTACGTGTCCAGGAGTATCGATGATGTTCATGCGATGGTCTTTCCAGAAACACGTGGTTGCTGCAGACTGGATAGTTATTCCGCGCTCAGCTTCCTGTGTCATGAAGTCTGTAGTAGATTCGCCATCATGAACTTCACCTGTCTTATGGATTTTACCCGTAAGCTTAAGAATACGTTCTGTGGTAGTAGTTTTGCCCGCATCTACGTGAGCAAAAATACCGATATTACGGTATAGGTCTAAGTCAGCCATGAGGGCTCCAAATTAGTTACAGTCTTAAAAAGTCGCGGTATTGTACAGGAATGGCGTACTTATATCGAATGAAAAGCAGCGAAAAGCTAGGCTATGTTGAGTTAATTAACGTTGTTTTATGCTTTTTGATGGATTTTGTGCTGTTGCTTGAGATAGATGGGATTAAATTAGTCGTTTTATTTGGTTAGGCAGGCTAAAAATACACCTTGCGTTGCTTGACGCTCCTCTACCAAAGCGAATATAATTCACCGCCCGAAATTGGCAGGCAAATATAGTCCTGTGTATTTTTGGGTATTTCGGCGGTACTAGCAAATAGGTTGTTAGTGTTGTGCCGATGAAGAATGTGGAGTTTGCATAATGGCAACAGTTAACCAGTTGGTTCGTAAGCCTCGTAAGCGTAAAGTCGTTAAGAGTGATGTACCTGCACTGCAGGCCTGTCCTCAACGTCGTGGCGTTTGCACTAGGGTTTATACAACCACCCCTAAGAAGCCTAACTCTGCTCTACGTAAAGTATGTCGTGTGCGTTTGACAAACGGTTTTGAAGTTACTTCCTATATTGGCGGTGAAGGTCATAACCTACAAGAGCATAGCGTTGTATTGATCCGTGGCGGTCGTGTAAAAGACTTGCCAGGTGTTCGTTACCATACAGTGCGTGGTTCTTTGGATACATCCGGCGTGAGCGATCGTAAACAGAGTCGTTCTAAGTACGGTACTAAGCGTCCTAAGTCTTAATGAAACTTTCCTTAGTTGATAGTGTTGTTTCTAACAACCGCCATCATCTAGGACGGGCAGCAAAAACGTAAGTGGTTGCTGTTAGCCAGATTGCTTTTTAGCAGCTGGACATGAGACTTATCGAGAACCGATAAGAGTAAGGCCAGGTAAGCACTTAATTATGAGTGTTAATTCCTGAACATAACCTGAAGTATATTTGAGGCCCATCATGCCAAGAAGAAGAGTTGTCGCCAAACGTGACATCCTGCCAGATCCTAAGTTTGGCAACGTCACCCTAGCCAAGTTCATGAACCATGTCATGATCTCTGGTAAGAAATCTGTCGCAGAGCGTATCGTTTACGGTGCTCTAGAAAAAATCGTTGAGCGTAAAGGCGGTGATCCACTAGAAGTATTTGAAGCGGCTTTAGAAGCTATCCAACCTATGGTCGAAGTTAAATCTCGCCGTGTTGGTGGTGCGACTTACCAAGTTCCAGTTGAAGTACGTCCTGCACGTCGTTCTGCCCTAGCTATGCGCTGGTTGGTAGACTACTCACGCAAGCGTGGCGAAAAGTCTATGGCTTTACGTCTTGCTGGTGAGATTCTAGATGCTGCTGAAGGCAAAGGTGCTGCGGTTAAGAAGCGTGAAGACGTTCACCGTATGGCTGAAGCTAACAAGGCCTTCTCTCACTTCCGCTTCTAAGCAGACCTGAGAGAATAGAGAGAACTGTAATGGCTCGGAAAACTCCAATAGATCGCTACCGTAATATCGGTATCGTGGCTCACGTAGATGCGGGTAAAACCACTACTACAGAGCGCGTGTTGTTTTACACCGGCCGGTCCCATAAAATCGGTGAGGTGCACGATGGTGCAGCCACAATGGATTGGATGGAGCAGGAACAAGAGCGCGGTATCACCATCACTTCGGCGGCGACTACCTGTTTTTGGAAAGGCATGAGCCAACAGTTTGAAGACCATCGAATTAATATCATCGATACTCCAGGGCACGTGGACTTCACTATTGAAGTTGAGCGTTCCTTGCGTGTATTGGATGGTGCGGTGGTGGTATTATGCGGGACTTCTGGGGTACAACCGCAGACAGAAACCGTATGGCGTCAAGCCAACAAGTACGGCGTACCGCGCATGGTATTTGTCAACAAAATGGACCGTGCAGGTGCCGACTTCCTTATGGTGGTTGAGCAACTTAAGGAACGTCTTGGTGCCAATGCTGTGCCGATTCACTTAGCCATTGGCGCAGAAGATGAATTTAAGGGCGTTATCGACCTTGTGCTTATGAAAGCCATCATGTGGAACGAAGAAGACCAAGGTATGACCTATGAGCTGGAAGATATTCCTGCTGACATGCAAGACCAGGCCAACGAATTCCACGAACAACTAGTTGAAACTGCGGCCGAGGCTGATGATGACCTGATGGAAAAGTACCTTGAAGAAGGTGGTCTTTCTGTTGAAGAAGTCAAAGTTGGTTTGCGTAAGCGTACACTAGCCAACGAGATTGTATTGGTACACGCAGGTTCTGCATTTAAGAACAAGGGTGTGCAAGCGGTATTGGATTCAGTGATTGAGTACATGCCTTCGCCAATCGAAGTAAAAGCTATTGAAGGCACGTTAGACGACGGTAAAGGCACATTGGCAACTCGCGCAGCCAGTGACAGTGCGCCGTTTGCTGCCCTAGCATTTAAGATTGCTACGGATCCGTTTGTGGGTACCTTAACCTTTATGCGAGTGTACTCAGGCGTATTGAAATCTGGCGATCATGTGTTTAACTCTGTTAAAGAAAAACGTGAGCGTGTGGGTCGTATGGTACAAATGCACGCCAACGACCGTGAAGAGATTAAAGAAGTCTGTGCGGGTGACATTGCTGCTGCCATCGGTCTTAAAGACGTTACCACGGGTGACACCCTATGTTCAGTGGACAATAAAATTGTCCTTGAGCGCATGGAATTTCCCGAACCTGTTATCTCGGTAGCTGTAGAGCCACGCTCTGTAGCCGATCAAGAGAAAATGGGTGTTGCACTCGGCAAGCTAGCTCAGGAAGATCCGTCTTTTCGCGTTAGAACCGATGAAGAAACAGGCCAAACCATCATCGCCGGTATGGGTGAATTACACCTCGATATCATCGTTGATCGTATGCGCCGAGAATTTAGTGTTGAAGCCAACATTGGTAAGCCACGTGTGGCCTACCGTGAAAAGATTCGTGCTACCGTTGATGCCAACCACAAGTTTGTGCGTCAGTCTGGTGGTCGCGGTCAGTATGGTCACGTGGTTATTGAGTTCAGCCCTTCTGATGAAGAAGGTTTAGAATTTATTAACGAAATCGTGGGTGGTACTATTCCACGTGAATACTTTCCAGCCATACAAAAAGGAATTGAAGAGCAGATGAAAAACGGCGTTATTGCTGGCTATCCTTTGTTGGGTCTCAAAGCCCGTTTGTATGATGGTTCCTTTCACGACGTGGACTCCAACGAAATGGCCTTTAAAATCGCAGCTTCTCAATGTTTGAAGAAGTTTGCTCAATTAGCAGACCCGTGTTTGCTAGAGCCGATGATGAAGGTTGAAGTGGTAACCCCAGAAGAGAACATGGGAGACGTGATGGGAGACCTGAATCGTCGCCGTGGGATAGTTCAGGGTATGGATGACAGCTCTGCTGGTAAAATCATCAATGCACAAGTGCCATTGGGTGAAATGTTTGGTTATGCTACTGATTTGCGTTCCGCAACTCAGGGTCGCGCCAGCTACTCTATGGAATTTGAATGCTATTCAGAAGCGCCTCAGAATATTGCTGAAGCGGTAACTAATCAAGCCTAACTTTTTAGAGGATTCTACTCATGGCTAAGGAAAAGTTTGAAAGAAATAAGCCGCACGTAAACGTCGGCACCATTGGTCACGTTGACCACGGTAAAACTACATTAACAGCTGCATTGACTCGTGTTTGTGCAGAAGCTTTTGGTGGAGAACTAAAAGACTTCTCTCAAATCGACAACGCACCTGAAGAGCGCGAGCGTGGTATCACCATTGCCACTTCACACGTTGAGTATGATTCTGAGAATCGTCATTACGCCCACGTTGACTGTCCAGGACACGCCGATTATGTGAAGAACATGATCACTGGTGCTGCACAAATGGACGGTGCTATTTTGGTATGTGGCGCAACTGATGGCCCAATGCCTCAGACCCGTGAGCACATCCTTTTGTCACGTCAGGTAGGTGTACCTTACATCGTGGTATTCCTAAACAAGTCAGACTTGTTGGCTGAAGATTGCGGCGGCGCAGACTCAGAAGAATACGCAGAGATGCTAGAGCTTGTTGAAATGGAGCTTCGTGAGTTGCTAGACGAGTACGAATTCCCAGGCGACGACACGCCAATCATCCCAGGATCTGCCTTGATGGCGTTGAACGGTGAAGACACTAACGAAATGGGAACTACTGCAGTACGTAAGTTGGTTGACGCGCTAGACAGCTACATCCCACAGCCAGAGCGTGCGATCGATGGTGATTTCTTGATGCCTATCGAAGACGTATTCTCAATCCAAGGCCGTGGTACCGTAGTAACAGGCCGTATTGAACGTGGCATTGTTAACGTTGGTGACGACATAGAAATGATCGGTATCAAAGACACTACCAAGTCTACTTGTACTGGTGTTGAGATGTTCCGTAAGTTGCTAGACGAAGGTCGTGCAGGTGAAAACGTTGGTGTACTACTACGTGGTACTAAGCGTGAAGAAGTAGAGCGTGGTCAAGTATTGGCTAAGCCTGGTTCAATTACTCCTCACACTAAGTTCGAAGCTGAAGTATATGTGCTAGGCAAAGATGAAGGTGGACGTCACACTCCTTTCTTTAAGGGATATCGTCCACAGTTCTACTTCCGTACAACGGACATCACAGGTGCATGTGAATTGCCAGCAGGCGTAGAAATGGTTATGCCTGGTGACAACATTCAGATGGTTGTTGAGCTGATCAACCCAATCGCTATGGATGAAGGTTTACGCTTCGCCATTCGCGAAGGTGGACGTACAGTTGGCGCTGGAGTTGTAGCTAAAATCCTAGCTTAATCGTTAGACATTAAGCAGTTAAAAAGGCTTCCCAGACTTCGGCTTGGGAAGCCTTTTTTGTGCCTGTTGAACTGCGTTAAACAGTTAGTAGGCGCTATCATCGTTTTGGAGAGGTAATTAACTTTGGTTAGGATACCCTCAATAGCCGTGTTAAAATAATTGGCTTATTCGCACTTTCAGGCTACTAAACATGATCCAGCTCCCCCACACCCCTTCCTTTGACCTAAAGGGTAAACATGCGCTCATTACTGGGGCTTCATCTGGTATAGGCTTGGCCTTAGCTGCTGCGGTAGCACAGGCTGGGGCTAAAGTTACGGTGGCGGCTCGGCGTGAGGATCAATTAAAATCTTTGGTAGCTGCGCTTATGGCTGAGGGTCATGCAGCGGATTACTTGATTATGGACATTGCCAATGTGGAGCAAACCATAAGCCAGGTTGAGCAACATGGGCCCTTTGATGTGTTGATTAATAGTGCAGGGCTTGCCATTCATGGTCCTGCTGTAGACACTCAGACAGCTGACTTTGACGCAGTCATAAACCTTAACCTAAAAGGGGCTTATTTTCTGACTCAGGCCGTAGCAAAAGGGCTTATTGCTGCTGGAAAACCAGGATCGTTAATCAATGTGTCCTCTCAAATGGCTGTGGTAGGAGGTATAGAACGAGCCGTTTACTGCGCTACCAAACATGCAGTGGAAGGCTTCACTAAGGCCATGGCCATTGAATTTGGCCCCCATGGTATTCGGGTAAATACATTATGCCCCACCTTTGTTCGTACCGCGCTCACCGCTCCGACCTTTTCTGACCCTGAAAAGCTGGCGTGGATTGAAGATAAAATTAAGTTAGGCCGTGTGGGCGAGGTGGAAGACCTCATGGGCGCAGTGGTTTATTTAGCCAGTGAGGCATCAGCCATGGTTACGGGCATTGGACATTTAGTTGATGGTGGTTGGACTGCTGACTAACTACGTTTTTTATCACAGATGTTGGTGAGGTGGAATAGTTTTTAGCTAGACTATTCTGCTATTGATCCATAATTAGGCCGCTGAATATTTTTACTGTCTTGACCCATAGCCATGATCAAGTCATCAACAGCTAATCACTGGCGTCTGCCTAAGCGCCAAAAATCGATCAGTTCCTTTTAGCGGCTTCTTATCCGCCTCTCAGTTGTCTCTTAACTGTTCCTGAAAACCTTTCTCGGTCCCAGTTCTTTGGATTTTGGTCATTAGTGCCTACTTTTTAGGCATTTAAGATAACCCAAATCAATAAAATAATATATTATAATATGCATTAAGATATATATACTATACTATATAGTGATGTAGTTAATGATCCAAAGGGCAATTAATGTGTTAAAGACTAATCCAGATGTAGGCTTTAAGTTAGCCGGCCAGCGCATGGGTTTGCGTTTGCGTAAGGTGCGCCAGCAGCAGGGTCAATCCCTTGATGCCTTGGCGGTGAAGGTCGGTGTGAATAAACTCACATTAGGCAAGATTGAGCGCGGTGAAGGTAACCCCACCTTGTCGGTGATTTGGAAAATTGCCAATGGTTTAGGTGTGCCTTTTTCTAGCTTGCTGGGTCAAGACATGCCGCCTCAGGTGAGCCGTTTTACGCAACAAGCCGATATGAGCAGTCCTGATGGTCAGTTTTTAGCTCATGCCATGACTAACATGCAAGAACAGTGCACCTTTGATGTGCAGATAGCGCGCATAGAAGCGGGTAATCACTATCAATCTGAGGCCCATGCCGAGGGAGTAGTAGAGTTAGTCTGCCTCATTGAGGGGCAAATAGTTGTCGAAGTAGACGGCGACCATTATACCCTTGAGCCTCTAGACTGCCTGCGTTTTTGTGCTGATCAAGCGCACAGTTATTTTAACCCAGGCCAGACCGAGGCAGTGTTCCATTGCATTATTGCCTATCGACAAATGAGCAGCGACAAAGCCCACAGTTATTAAACCCCACAGTTACTAAAGCCTAAAGTTATTAATGCCCATATAGCCAAGCTGAAAAATCACCACTGAGGAGCGCTTCATGTCCAGCCACCCATTAAACTTAAATACTCGTTTGCAGCAACAGCTAGACAGCCTCCATAAACAAGGTTTGTTTAAGCATGAGCGGGCTCTCACTTCGCCACAAGACGCAAAAATTACTGATGCTCAGGGTGAGAGTGCCATTAATTTGTGTGCTAATAATTACTTGGGATTGGCCAACCACCCAAGCTTAATCGAGGCCACCAAACAGGCTTTAGATAGTCATGGCTTTGGCATGGCTTCGGTGCGTTTTATCTGCGGTACGCAAACCCTGCACCAGCAGTTGGAGCAACGCCTTGCTGACTTTTTGGGTTTTGAAGACGCCATTCTTTACTCCTCTTGCTTTGATGCCAACACGGGTTTATTTGAAACCCTTTTGGATGCTCAAGATGCCATTATTAGTGACAGCCTTAACCATGCCAGCATTATCGATGGCGTGCGGTTATGTAAGGCGCAACGCTTGCGCTATGCCAATAATGACATGCAAGCCTTAGAGCAGCAATTACAGGCAGCCAAAGACGCTCGCACACGTTTGGTGGTAACTGATGGGGTATTTTCCATGGACGGCAGTCTCGCCAACTTGTCTGCTGTGTGTGACCTTGCTGAGCAATATGATGCTATGGTTATGGTGGACGATTCCCATGCTGTGGGTTTTGTTGGCGAACAAGGGCGAGGCAGCCATGAACACTGCAATGTGATGGGCCGTGTGGATATGATGACTGGTACTTTTGGTAAAGCTTTGGGCGGGGCTTCAGGTGGTTACGTGGTGGCTAGCAAAGCGGTTGTTGCTTGGCTAAGGCAGCGTTCGCGGCCCTATCTCTTTTCTAACGCCTTGGCTCCTGCCATTTGTGCAGCCACCCTAAAGGCTCTGGATTTGGTGCATCAGCAGCCTCTATTACGGCAACAATTGTGGCTCAATGCCAGCCACTTTCGTGAGCGCATGCAAGGCTTAGGGTTCAAACTACTGGGGGCTGATCATGCCATTATTCCTGTGCTTTTAAGTGACGCTGTGCTGGCTGCTGAATTCGCCAAACGCATGCAAGCCTTGGGTATTTATGTTGTGAGTTTCTGTTTTCCTGTGGTGCCCCAAGATCAGGCGCGCATTCGTGTCCAAATGTCGGCGGCTTTAAGCCTTCAGCAAATTGATGAAGCTATCCAAGCATTTACTCAAGTAGGCCGTGAACTAGAGGTGATCGAATGAGCACTAACACGTTTACAGAAACCAACACATATACAGGCACCAATACTGAGACGATGCCCGCATTGGTAAAGCAATACGACCGCCCGGGCCTGTGGCTCATGGATATCCCTTTACCAACTATGGGTGATCACGATGTGATGGTTAAAATAAGCCACACCGCTATTTGTGGCACTGACATGCACATCTACAATTGGGATGAGTGGGCGCAGGCGACCATTCCAGTGGGCATGGCCGTGGGCCATGAGTTTGTGGGCCATATTGTGGCCATGGGTAGTCAAGTTAAGGCCCATCATATCGGCCAGCGCGTGTCAGGAGAAGGCCACATTACCTGTGGTCATTGTAGAAATTGCCGAGCTGGCAGGCGCCACCTGTGCATTCATACGGTGGGGGTTGGGGTTAACCGAGCAGGTGCCTTTGCTCAGTACCTCAGCTTGCCAGTTGACAATGTGTTTGTAGTGCCTGATAACATTAATGACCAGCACGCAGCTATCTTCGATCCCTTAGGCAATGCCGTGCATACGGCCCTTAGCTTTGATCTAGTCGGTGAAGATGTGCTTATTACCGGTGCAGGCCCCATTGGCTTAATGGCGGCAGCAATTGCTCGTCATGTGGGCGCCCGCCAAGTGGTAGTGACCGATATTAATCCTCACCGCTTGCAGTTGGCTGAGGCTATGGGCGCCACCCGCAGCGTTAATGTGGCCCATGAAGACATGGCCGAGATAATGACCGAGCTCAACATACAAGAAGGCTTTGACGTGGGTTTAGAAATGTCCGGCGTAGAAACGGCGTTTGAGCAGATGCTTAAACACATGAACCATGGCGGTAAAATCGCCATGCTGGGCATTTTAAGTGGCAAGGTGGCCATCGATTGGGGGCAGATCATCTTTAAAGGCCTTACCATTAAGGGCATTTATGGCCGTGAAATGTACGAAACCTGGTACAAAGCTGCAGCTATGCTGCAATCGGGTCTTAATATAGAACCCATACTCACCCATCGGTTTAGCATTCAAGACTTTGAGCAGGGCTTTGCGGCGATGGCGGCAGGCACTAGTGGCAAGGTAGTGCTGCACTGGGATTAAACTTCTGCATTATTCGCAACAGCACCGCTCTCGCGCTCATCTATCGCCAAAAACCTGTTCCCTAGGTCTTTAGCGCAGACTTTGAAGCCCCTCAGTCGAGCTTCACTCCCCAATTAAGCCAGTTAACGTTAAGTGAGGTCGCTCTGTTTTAAGGTGGTTGATGGTTGATGGCTTTGGTTATCGTTGTGGTTATCGATATGGTGATTAAGGCCACTACTATTGTGTTTTCGTGGCGATATGGCGTTGCTTTCGTTTGGCTAATCCCGTACAATCCCGTACCCATTTTATTTGGGCCTGAAGGCTTTGTGCTTTTTGGTGCGAGAATGGGCTAGATTTAAACCCGTTTAAAGAAGGTTGTAGTCGATAATGCAAAACCAAAAAATCCGTATTCGGTTGAAGGCTTTTGATCATCGTCTGATTGATTCTTCTACGTTGGAAATCGTAGATACTGCTAAACGCACTGGCGCGCAGGTTCGTGGTCCTATTCCACTACCTACTCGTAAAGAACGTTTTACAGTTCTGACTTCACCGCACGTCAACAAAGACGCGCGTGATCAGTACGAAATTCGTACCCATAAGCGTGTTCTAGACATCGTTGACCCTACAGAAAAAACTGTAGATGCATTGATGAAGCTAGATCTTGCTGCGGGCGTAGATGTTCAGATCAGCTTGAGCTAATCGAATTGTAGTGCCGAAAGGCAGCGTGGCAGCGCTATAAATCTGCACTATTATTATTTTTCGTGCAATTGACGTGTATCGTCAGCCGTAGTGGGTAAGCAGCCCCGTGCACAACTGGCAATTTGAGGTAATACAATGACTATTGGATTAGTCGGACGGAAGGCGGGCATGACCCGTGTATTCACCGAAGCAGGTGATTCCGTGCCAGTCACCGTTATCGAGGTTGATCCTAACCGCGTAACGCAAGTGAAGACAGCAGATGCTGATGGCTATGCAGCTATTCAGATTACTGTTGGCGAACGTCGCGCTTCACGCGTTACTAAGGCTGCTGCAGGCCATTTTGCTAAGGCAAATACTGCTGCTGGTCGTGGTTTATGGGAACTGCGCAATGTTGATGGCGAAGAAGTCTCTGTTGGCGATAAGCTATCTGTCGAGCGTTTTGAAGTTGGACAGAAAGTAGACGTAACAGGCCAATCAAAGGGTAAAGGCTTTCAGGGCGGTATTAAGCGGTGGAACTTCACCATGCAGGATGCTACCCACGGCAACTCAGTCTCCCACCGTTCTATCGGTTCTATTGGTCAGTGTCAAACCCCCGGTCGTGTCTGGAAAGGCAAGAAAATGGCGGGTCATATGGGCTCTGAACAAGTTACTACCCAATCACTAGAAATCGTTCGTGTTGACGCAGAAAATAATCTGTTGTTGATCAAGGGCGCTGTTCCCGGTGCACCAGGTGGTGATGTGATCGTTAGACCTACCGTCAAAATCCGTCGGTAAGGCTTAGGAGAATATCATGAATTTAAATCTTGTCGCAGGTGGTTCAATTGAAGTGTCCGAAGTAGCCTTTGGTCGTGACTTTAATGAAGCGCTTGTTCATCAAGTAGTTACCGCATATCTAGCTGGTGGCCGTCAAGGCACTCGCAAGCAAAAGACCCGTTCAGAAGTGAGCGGTGGTGGTCGTAAGCCCTGGAATCAGAAGGGCACAGGTCGTGCTCGTGCTGGTACCATTCGTAGCCCAATTTGGGTTGGTGGTGGTCGTGCATTTGCAGCTCGTCCTCAAGATCACTCACAAAAAGTTAATCGCAAGATGTACCGTGCGGCGATGCAATGCATCCTAGCCGAGCTAGTACGTCAAGAGCGTTTGATCGTTGTTGAAACTTTTGAACTAGCTGAAGCTAAAACGAAGGCAATGCTTGTTAAGCTTGCTGAGTTTGACGCTACCGACGCACTAATTGTGACTGAAGTCGTAGAAACGGGCCTATACTTGGCCGCTCGTAATATTCCTAAAATTGACGTTGTTGATGCCGCTGGCATTAACCCTGTTAGCTTGGTAGGAAGCGAGAAGGTTATTGTTACCGTTGCTGCTCTGAAGAAGATCGAGGAGTTGCTAGGATGAACCAAGAACGTATTTATCAAGTGCTGCTAGGCCCACATATTTCTGAAAAAGCCACAATCGTCGCAGACGACGGTGGTCAGGTTGTTTTCCGCGTTGCCGCGGATGCTACCAAGCCAGAAATTAAAAAGGCTGTTGAGCAGTTGTTCGAAGTTAAAGTGGCTTCTGTCCGTGTACTTAATGCTAAGGGTAAGGCTAAACGCACCCGTTATGGCATTGGTCACAAGGACAATATCCGTAAGGCGTATGTACGCTTAGCGGAAGGTCATGACATCGATTTCATCGCTGAGGCGTAAGGAGAAGCACATGTCAGTAGTTAAGTGTAAACCTACTTCTCCGGGTCGTCGTCACGTCATTAAAGTCGTACACGTTGATCTACACAAGGGTAAGCCATACGCTCCTTTGTTAGAGAAGAAGTCAAAGTCTGGCGGTCGTAATAATAACGGCCGTATCACTACCCGTCATATTGGTGGTGGTCATAAGCAGCATTATCGTATGGTCGATTTCAAGCGCAATAAGGATGGCATTCCAGCCACTGTAGAGCGTATTGAATACGATCCAAACCGTACTGCCAATATTGCACTTGTGCTTTATGCAGACGGCGAACGTCGTTACATCATTGCCTCTAAAGGCATGAAGGCTGGTGATCAAATCATCTCTGGTGCTGATGCACCAATTAAGAGTGGTAACACCATGCCTCTACGCAATATCCCTATGGGTAGCGTAGTGCACTGCGTTGAAATGAAAGTAGGTAAGGGTGCGCAAATCGCCCGTTCTGCTGGTGCCTCTGTGCAACTGGTAGCGCGTGAAGGTGATTACGCCACATTACGTCTACGTTCCGGCGAAATGCGTAAAATTCGTATTGAGTGTAAAGCCACTCTTGGCGAAGTAAGCAACTCCGAGCATAGCCTTCGGTCATTGGGTAAGGCTGGTGCCTCCCGCTGGCGTGGTGTTCGTCCTACCGTTCGCGGTGTGGCAATGAACCCAGTTGATCACCCACATGGTGGTGGTGAAGGTCGTACTTCTGGTGGTCGTCACCCGGTGTCACCATGGGGTACTCCAACTAAGGGTTACAAAACTCGTAGCAACAAGCGCACCGACAAACTTATTGTTCGTCGTCGTAACGCTAAATAACTTAAAGAGGATACGGCTGTGCCACGTTCACTAAAGAAAGGTCCATTCATCGACCTTCATTTGTTGAAAAAGGTTGAGACTGCAGTTGAAACGAACGAACGTCGACCAATTAAAACCTGGTCTCGTCGCTCGACGATCTTCCCTAACTTTGTAGGGTTGACCATTGCAGTCCATAACGGACGCCAACACGTACCTGTCTTCGTAACTGAAGACATGGTAGGGCATAAACTCGGCGAATTTTCTGCTACACGGACCTATAAGGGCCATGCAGCAGATAAGAAAGCCAAGCGTTAATGGAGAATATGATGGAAGTCACCGCAAAACATATGGGTGCCAGAATATCTGCTCAAAAAGCGCGTTTGGTTGTCGATCAAATTCGCGGAAAGCGCGTAGATGAAGCACTTACTATTCTTGCTTACAGCCCCAAAAAGGCGGCTGAGTTAGTAAAGAAGGTATTAGATTCAGCTATCGCTAATGCAGAACATAACAACGGTCTAGACGTTGATGAATTAACGGTTTCTACCGCATTCGTTGACGAAGGTATGACCATGAAACGCATCAGTCCACGTGCCAAAGGCCGTGCTGACCGAATTTTAAAGCGTTCATGTCATATCACCTTGAAAGTCGCTGAGAAATAGGAGCTACCATGGGACAGAAAATACATCCTACGGGTATTCGCCTTGGTATTGTGAAGGACCATACCTCAACTTGGTATGCGAACCGCTCTGCTTACGCGACTAACCTGTTGCAGGACTTAAAAGTTCGTGCCTTCTTGGAGCAACGTCTTGAGCGTGCTTCAGTAAGTCGCATCGAAATTGAGCGTCCTGCTCAAAATGCACGTATTACAATTCACACGGCTCGCCCTGGTATCGTTATCGGTAAGAAAGGCGAAGACGTAGAAAAGCTACGTAATGAATGTTCTAAAATGATGGGTGTGCCTGTGCACATCAACATCGAAGAAATTCGTAAGCCAGAATTGGATGCGAAACTCGTTGCACAAAGTGTAGCTGGCCAATTGGAGCGTCGGGTAATGTTCCGTCGTGCTATGAAGCGTGCTGTGCAGAACGCCATGCGTCTAGGTGCCGAAGGCATCAAGATTCAGCTAGGCGGTCGTCTTGGCGGCGCTGAAATAGCGCGCTCTGAATGGTACCGCGAAGGTCGCGTTCCATTGCACACATTCCGTGCAGACATCGACTACGCACCCTATGAGGCTCATACCACGTATGGCATCATCGGCGTTAAAGTGTGGATTTTTAAAGGCGAAATTCTGGGTGGTTTGGACGAAGTCCGCGCTGCTAAGAGCAACGCTCAGAAAAAAGCTAAATAGGGGATACTGTAATGTTGCAACCTAAACGCACAAAATTCCGCAAAATGCACAAAGGCCGTAACCGCGGTCTTGCGCTTCGCGGAAGTAAAGTAAGCTTTGGTGAATTTGGTCTTAAGGCTACTGGCCGTGGCCGTATTACCGCCCGTCAAATTGAAGCGGCACGTCGTACTATGACGCGTCACATCAAACGTGGCGGTAAGATTTGGATTCGGGTTTTCCCAGACAAGCCGATTACTCAAAAGCCTCTTGAAGTTCGTCAAGGTAAGGGTAAGGGTAACGTTGAATATTGGGTTGCCCAAATTCAGCCAGGCAAAGTCTTGTTTGAAATGGAAGGTGTTTCAGAGCAACTAGCGAACGAAGCGTTCACGCTTGCAGCCGCTAAATTGCCACTCGCCACTACTTTTGTTAAACGGACGGTGATGTAATGAATGCTGTTGAAATGCGTGAAAAATCTGTTGACGAATTGCAAGTGTCTTTACTGGACCTATTAAAGGAACAGTTTAACCTACGCATGCAAAAATCATCAGGTCAGCTAGGTCAGTCTCATTTATTGGGACAGGCGCGCCGCGATATCGCCCGCGTAAAGACTATTCTTAACGAAAAGGCAGGTAATTGATATGACGGCTACTGAACAGTCTCGTCTCGCCACTGGCCGGGTCATCAGCGACAAGATGGAGAAATCCATTACTGTGCTGATTGAACGTCGTGTTAAGCACCCTATTTACCACAAGTATGTGAAGCGCTCTACTAAGCTTCATGCACATGATGAGAATAATGAGTGTAACACCGGTGATCTGGTAACTATTGGTGAAACACGCCCGATTTCAAAGACTAAGTCTTGGTCTTTGGTAAAAATTGAAGAAAGCGTCGCAAAGGTGTAGAATACCCGCCTCGCTTCTAGGGAACTCCAATTTTGGGCGCCTAAATCAGAAGATATTCTGGTTAAGGAGCGTGAAATTGGCCCCTAATAGTTTGGAGTAAACAATGATTCAAACAGAATCAATGCTAGACGTTGCTGATAATAGCGGCGCCAAGCGAGTACAGTGCATTAAGGTACTCGGCGGTTCTCACCGTCGTTACGCAGGCATCGGCGATGTCATCAAAATTACCGTTAAGGAAGCAATTCCTCGCGGTAAGGTGAAGAAAGGCCAGGTGCTTAAAGCTGTTGTAGTACGGACCCGTAAAGGTGTGCGTCGTCCGGATGGTTCAATCATCCGCTTTGACGTTAACTCAGCTGTGTTGTTAAACGCAGCAGATGCCCCTATCGGCACACGTATCTTCGGCCCAGTAACTCGTGAGTTGCGTACCGAGAAATTTATGAAAATTATTTCCCTGGCACCTGAAGTACTTTAAAACTCCTTTAGGAGGCTTAACTACCCCGCTTGTACAGTAGGGTAGATAAAGAGCGCAGCAGCGCTCTTTCTAGTATGAGAAGGTTGTAGGAAAGGATAAAGACATGCTTAAAATTAAGCGCGATGACGAAATAATCGTTATTGCAGGCAGAGACAAGGGCAAGCGCGGCACCATCGCAAAAGTTCTTGATGGTCGCTTTATTGTGTCTGGCATCAATATGGTTAAGAAAAACCAGAAGCCAAACCCAACGACGAACCAACCTGGCGGCATCATTGATATGGAAGCACCAATTGCTGCTTCTAATGTTGCTATTTTCAATTCCGCGACTGGCAAGGGCGACCGTGTTGGCTTCAAGATTCTTGAAGACGGCAGTAAGGTACGTATCTACAAGTCCAGCGGCGAAGTGATCGGCGCATAAGGGGATTCGGACTATGTCAAGACTAAAAGCATTATACAAAAACGAAGTAGCTGCTAAGCTCCACAAAGAGCTACAGCTAGCTAACGTTAACGAAGTTCCAAAGATCACCAAAATCACTCTAAACATGGGTGTAGGTGAAGGCATTGGCGACAAGAAGATGATTGAAAACGCAGTAGCTGATTTACAAGCTATCGCCGGTCAGAAAGTTGTTGTTACCCTAGCGCGTAAGTCTATTGCAGGCTTTAAAGTGCGTGAAGGTTGGCCAGTTGGTTGTAAAGTAACTTTACGCGGCCAGCAAATGTGGGAATTTTTCGACCGTTTGGTAGATATTTCTATACCTCGTATCCGCGACTTCCGTGGCTTAAATCCTAAGTCATTCGATGGTCGTGGTAACTACAGCATGGGTGTGCGCGAGCAGATCATTTTCCCTGAAATCGAATACGATAAAGTGGATAAGCTACGCGGTATGGATATCACTATCACCACCACAGCACGTAACAACGAAGAAGGTTTGGCGCTATTAACAGCCCTTAACTTCCCGTTCAAAAAGTAGGGCGATCACATGGCTAAATCTTCCATGAAGGCGCGTGAAGACAAGCGTGCAAAAACTGTTGCTAAGTTTGCCGCTAAGCGCGATGCAATCAAAGTAATTTTAAACGATGTTAATACCAGCGAAGAAGACCGTTGGGATGCGCAAATGGCTTTGCAAAAGTTGCCACGCAACGCAAGTCCAGTGCGTCAAATGCGTCGTTGTCAAATCACAGGTCGTCCACATGCGGTTTACCGCAAGTTCGGCCTATCACGTATCAAGCTTCGTGAAGCTGCAATGCGTGGTGATGTACCAGGCCTTAAAAAGGCATCCTGGTAAAAAGTTGGCTGTGAAGTCTTTGTGCTTCGCCGCCAGTTTTTAAAAATCGGGTGATTGGAAACCGAAGTCAATACCGGCTTCAGGTCTGGTCACGCTTTTGTTGAGCGAGCCCAAGGGCACGCTGCACTTAAGTTATAATTTGGAGCTCACTCACATGAGTATGCAAGACACATTAGCGGATATGATCACTCGCATCCGTAATGCGCATATGGCTGGTAAAGTATCAGTCACTATGCCTTCTTCAAAGTTGAAGGTATCAGTAGCGCAGGTCCTACAAAGCGAAGGCTACGTTGGCGACATCTCTGTTGCTGAAGGTACTAAGCCTGAACTGACCATTACTTTGAAATATTATGAAGGCAAGCCTGTAATCGAAAAGATTGTGCGCATCTCTAAGCCTTCTCTACGCGTGTACAAAGGCGCTTCTTCTATCCCTACCGTTGAAGGTGGATTAGGTGTTGCAATCGTTACAACTTCTCATGGCGTCATGTCCGACCGTGCAGCTCGTGCTGCTGGTATCGGTGGTGAAGTCATTTGTACTGTATTCTAAGGAGTTGTCATGTCACGAGTAGCAAAAAGCCCTGTAGCTTTGCCTACAGGGGTCACCGTTACAATTAATGGTCGCGATTTGACCGTTAAAGGCAGTAAAGGTTCTTTGGACTTGGTTATTCACCAAGATGTAGAAGTTAACCAAGCTGACAATGAAATCACCTTCGGTGCTCGCAACAATAGCAAGCTCGCCATCGCCATGTCAGGCACTACCCGTGCCCTAGTAAACAACATGGTCAACGGCGTAGTTAACGGTTTCGCGAAGACTTTGTTATTACAAGGTGTTGGTTACCGTGCTGCCGCTAAAGGTTCTGTACTTAATCTAACGTTGGGTTTTTCCCATCCGGTAGATTACCAGTTACCTGAAGGCATCACTGCTGAGTGCCCTAACCAAACTACAGTCGTAGTTTCCGGTGTCGACAAGCAACGTGTTGGCCAAGCGGCCGCCGAGATTCGCGCCTTCCGTCCACCAGAGCCTTATAAAGGTAAGGGTGTCCGCTATGCAGACGAGTATGTGCGTCGTAAAGAAGCTAAGAAGAAGTAAGGTAGGATAACGATGGAAAAGAAAATTGCACGATTACGTCGCGCCGCACGCGCACGTTATAAGATGCGTGACCTAGGTGTGACTCGTTTGTGTGTTAACCGCACGCCGCAGCACATCTACGCACAAGTTATTTCTGGCGATGGTTCTAAGGTATTGGCTCAGGCTTCTACATTAGATTCTAGCTTGCGTTCAGGCGCTACTAGCAACGCTGATGCGGCTGCACAAGTAGGCACGTTGATCGCAACTCGCGCTAAAGAAGCAGGTGTCGAGACGGTTGCGTTTGACCGTTCTGGATTTAAATACCACGGCCGAGTGAAGGCGTTGGCTGATGCCGCGCGTGAAGCTGGCTTGCAGTTCTAAGGAAATATGACAATGGCTAACATTGAACAGAAAGACGGCGACCTGCAAGAAAGTTTGGTACAGGTTAACCGTGTATCTAAAGTGGTTAAAGGTGGTCGTATCTTTAGCTTTACCGCTTTAACAGTGGTAGGTGATGGCGCAGGCCGTGTAGGTTTTGGACGTGGTAAGGCTCGCGAAGTGCCTGCTGCAATCCAAAAAGCTATGGAAGCTGCACGTCGCAACATGATTACAGTGGAATTGGACGGTACTACCCTTCAATACGCAATCAAAGCTCGCCATGGTGCCTCTAAGGTATACATGCAGCCAGCATCTGATGGTACTGGCGTAATTGCTGGTGGCGCAATGCGTGCTGTATTTGAGATGGCTGGTGTCCATAACGTATTAGCTAAGTGCTACGGTTCTACCAATCCGGTAAACGTAGTGCGTGCAACATTCAATGGCCTAAAAGCCATGAACTCTCCCGAAGAGATTGCAGCTAAGCGTGGTAAAACTGTCGAAGAAATTTTGGGGTAATTAGTCATGGCAACAAAAAAGTCTATGATCAAGGTCACCCTTGTACGCAGCGTGCATGGCAAATTGCCACGTCACCGTGATTGCGTCAAAGGTCTCGGCCTCAAGCGCATGTGGCATACAGTAGAAGTGGAAGACACTCCATCTGTACGCGGCATGATCAATAAGGTCAACTACATGGTTCGCGTTGAAGGCGAATAAGGGAAATTGATATGCGTTTAAATACTCTATCCCCAGCTGAAGGTTCTACCCACGCGCCAAAGCGCGTAGGTCGTGGCATCGGTTCAGGTTTGGGCAAGACGTGTGGCCGTGGTCACAAAGGTCAAAAGTCTCGTTCTGGTGGCAGTGTTAAGCCAGGATTTGAAGGCGGCCAGATGCCTCTACAAAGGCGTCTACCTAAGTTTGGTTTTACCTCGCGCAAAGCTGCATTTGTAGCTGAAGTGCGGTTAAGCGAATTGGCAAGTATGAATGTCGACGTGATTGACTTAGCGGCACTACAAGCTGCTGACGTGATCAACGATCGCATGAAAGATGCCAAAATCATTCTTAGTGGCGAGTTAACCCGGGCAGTTACTGTCAAAGGTTTGCGCGTAACTAAGGGCGCAGCAGCTGCTATTGAAGCAGCTGGCGGTAAGATCGAGGCATAGTATGGCAAAGCAAGGTAAGTCGCCAGCGGGCAATCAAGGTGGGTTAAGTGAGCTATGGTCTCGCTTGCGCTTCGTTCTGATCGCCATTTTGGTGTATCGTATCGGGGCACACATTCCAGTTCCTGGAATTAATCCGGACCGCCTTGCCGCTATGTTTGAGCAGAATCAAGGCACTATCCTCGCCATGTTTAACATGTTCTCGGGTGGTGCATTGGAGCGCATGAGTATCTTAGCCTTGGGCATTATGCCTTACATATCGGCTTCGATAATCATGCAGCTTATGACTGTGGTAAGCCCACAGTTAGAGCAGCTGAAGAAGGAAGGTGAAGCTGGTCGACGGAAAATAAGTCAATACACCCGCTACGGTACTGTGATATTAGCCACGGTACAGTCTTTAGCTATGGCGGTCGGTCTTGCTGGGCAAGGAATTGCTTTTAATGCAGACCTCAGCTTTTATTTCGTTGCAGTCATAACCTTGGTGTCGGGTGCAGTATTCTTAATGTGGCTTGGTGAGCAAGTGACAGAAAAGGGCATTGGTAACGGCATCTCAATACTCATCTTTGCAGGTATCGTTTCAGGTCTTCCTGGAGCGGTAGGACAATCGTTTGAGGCAGCCCGTCAGGGTGACTTAAACATTATCGCCCTGCTGGCAATCGCCGTACTGGCGCTCGCGACCATCGCATTTGTGGTGTTCATGGAGCGTGGTCAGCGTCGTATTACCGTTAATTATGCCAAGCGTCAGCAAGGTAATAAGGTATTCGCCGCTCAGTCCAGCCACTTGCCCTTGAAGGTGAATATGGCGGGGGTCATACCGCCAATTTTTGCATCGGCCATTTTAATACTACCGGCTTCAATCGGTCAGTGGTTTGGTCAAGCAGATAGCATGCAATGGGTGCAGGATATTTCCATGGCGCTAGCGCCGGGTCAGCCCCTTTATATACTTCTGTTTGCAGTAAGTATTGTGTTCTTTTGCTTCTTTTATACCGCATTGGTCTTTAACCCGAAAGACGTGGCGGATAACTTGAAGAAGTCTGGGGCTTTTATCCCAGGCATTCGCCCAGGTGAACAATCGGCGCGCTATATCGACACTGTATTGGGTCGGTTAACGTTATTTGGTGCACTTTACATTACCGCGGTTTCGCTAATGCCGCAGTTCTTAGTAATTGCATGGAATGTGCCTTTTTACTTTGGTGGTACATCATTGTTGATCGTTGTAGTTGTGGTCATGGATTTCATGTCCCAAGTGCAATCTCACTTAATGTCTAACCAGTACAGTTCCCTGATGAAGAAATCGAATTTAAAGGGTAATGGCGGTCTTTTAGGTTAAGCCCAATATTAGCCCCAGGAATTTAGGAGTTCGAAATGAAAGTACGTGCATCTGTAAAGAAAATGTGCCGAAACTGTAAAATCGTACGTCGCAGCGGTGTAGTTCGAGTGATCTGCAAAGTTGAACCACGTCATAAGCAACGCCAAGGCTAAGCTTGATTGACGTAGTAAGGTGGGGGGGTGTATAATTCGCCGCCTTCTGTGACGAAGAGAATAAAAAACGAAGCACTTTTTGAGTGCCTCGAACGGAGTAAATTGAATGGCTCGTATAGCTGGCGTCAATGTTCCAGACAATAAGCACACGGTTATCTCGTTGACTTATGTCTTTGGTATTGGCCGACCTACTGCTCAGCAGATCTGCGCCGACCTCAGTATTGAGGAAAGCACCAAGGTTCGTGATTTGAGCGAAGAGAAATTAGATGAGATTCGTAACGCCATTGCTACAATGAACGTCGAAGGCGATTTACGCCGCGAAATCTCAATGAATATTAAGCGATTGATGGACTTAGGTTGTTATCGTGGTGTACGTCATCGTCGTAGCTTACCGCTACGTGGTCAACGTACCAAGACTAACGCTCGGACCCGTAAAGGCCCGACTAAGCCAATTCGCAAATAAGCTAAGTACAGGATATCAACATGGCTAAGCCAGGTACTCGTACACGTAAAAAAGTTAAAAAGCAGGTAGCAGATGGCCTAGCGCACATCCACGCCTCTTTTAACAATACGATCGTTACTTTAACCGATCGCCAGGGCAATACACTGAGCTGGGCAACAGCTGGTGGTTCTGGTTTCCGTGGCTCTCGAAAGAGCACGCCTTTTGCCGCCCAGGTGGCTGCAGAGCGTGCTGGTAAAGCAGCAATGGAATTTGGATTGAAGAACATTGATGTATTTGTTAAAGGCCCAGGACCAGGACGTGAGTCTGCGGTTCGTGCTTTAAACGGTTGCGGCCTTAAGGTTGCCAACATTACAGATGTGACTCCAATTCCACATAATGGTTGTCGCCCGCCTAAAAAGCGTCGCGTATAAAGGGGTAGGATCAAATGGCAAGATATATTGGACCCGTTTGCAAGCTGTCTCGACGTGAAGGAACAGATTTGTTCCTTAAGAGCGGTGTGCGAGCATTAGATTCAAAATGTAAAGCTGATACCATTCCAGGTGTACACGGCGCACGCCGTAGCCGCCTGTCTGAGTTCGGCACACAGTTACGTGAAAAGCAAAAAGTTCGTCGTATGTATGGTGTTCTTGAGCGTCAATTCCGTAATTACTACAAAGAAGCGGATCGTCTTAAAGGCGCAACAGGTATTAACTTGTTGGGCTTGCTAGAGACGCGTTTAGATAACGTTGTTTACCGTATGGGCTTCGGCTCTACCCGTGCCGAAGCACGTCAAATTGTTTCTCATAAGAGCATTTTGGTTAACGGCCAGACAGTAAACATCCCAAGCTATAAAGTGGCTGAAGGTGACGTTATCTCCATCCGTGAAAAGGCAAAAGTGCAGTTGCGCATCAAAAGTGCTCTAGAGTTGGCCGCCCAGCGTGCCGCAGTAGAGTGGTGTGATGTAGATACTACTAAATTGGAAGGTACTTTTAAAAGTACACCCGAGCGTAGCGAGCTGCCTGCCGAAATTAATGAGCAATTGATTGTAGAACTTTACTCTAAGTAAACTCTTTTTTAATTGCCCCAGTGAAAGGTGAGTCCATGACTTCAACCAGCGATATTTTGACACCGCGTAACATCGAAGTGCAACGTGTAAGTGATACCCGCTCTAAGATTACTCTTGAGCCGTTAGAGCGTGGCTTTGGCCACACTTTAGGTAACGCTTTGCGTCGTATTTTACTGTCTTCAATGGCAGGCGCGGCAATCGTTGACGTAGAAATCGACGGTGTTGAGCATGAGTACAGCTCCATTGAGGGAGTGCAAGAAGACGTTATCGAAATCTTGCTTAACCTTAAGGGCGTTGCACTAACTATGCACACTGGCGATGAAGCAGTCCTAACCCTGACTAAACAGGGTCCTGGTACTGTAACTGCTGCCGACATCGCACTGAGCCACGACATTGAGGTGGCTAACCCAGACCATGTGATTGCCCATCTAAATACTGCAACCAAGCTAGTAATGCAGCTTACTGTGCGTGCCGGCGCTGGCTATGAGCCAGCCGACACTCGCGACTTTGGTGAAGATGAAACTCACGCCATTGGTAAGCTACAACTAGACGCTTCTTTCAGCCCTGTATTGCGTGTTGCATACGCGGTTGAAAGTGCGCGTGTAGAGCAGCGTACTAACTTGGACAAGCTAGTGATAGATCTAGAGACCAACGGTACTATAGATCCTGAAGAAGCAATCCGTAGCGCTGCTACTATTCTGCAACGTCAGATGGCAGTGTTTGTGGCTTTGGAAAACGACAACGAACCAGAAGCTAAGATTGATGAGCCGGAAATTGATCCGATTCTTCTACGTCCAGTAGACGATCTTGAGCTGACTGTACGTTCGGCCAACTGCCTAAAAGCAGAAAACTTAAACTTTATTGGTGATCTGATTCAGCGCACCGAAGTTGAGTTGCTTAAAACTCCGAACCTCGGTAAGAAGTCACTGACCGAAATTAAAGACGTACTAGCCTCTCGTGGCTTGTCACTTGGAATGCGTTTAGAAAACTGGCCACCGGCCATGTTGAAAGGCAACCAAGCATAACGTCTTAACCGGCTAAAAATTCAAACTTAGTTTGATAAGGAACTAACAAATGCGTCATCGTAAAAGTGGTCGTCATCTAAATCGTACCAGCTCTCATCGTAAGGCCATGTTCAAGAACATGTCTGTATCTTTGTTCGAGCACGAATTGATTAAAACCACCCTACCTAAAGCGAAGGAATTGCGTCGTGTGGCTGAGCCACTGATCACCCTTGCTAAGGAAGATAGCGTTGCTAACCGCCGTTTGGCCTTTGCTCGCACTCGTAGCAAAGAAGCAGTTGGCAAGCTGTTTAATGAACTGGGCCCTCGTTATGAGGCTCGTCCTGGTGGCTATATCCGCATTATGAAATGTGGCTTTCGCCCTGGTGATAATGCCCCTATGGCCTATGTAGAATTAGTTGATCGTCCTGTAACTAGCGACGAGTAACTTTCTACAGTATTAAAAACCCCAGCCTTGCGCTGGGTTTTTTTTGGCCGAAGTTATATCTAGGTATTAGGGTAAGTGCGTTGGTTAGCAAAGAATAAGCCAGAGATGCTTATGGAGATCAAGCAACTGATCCCCATAAGGTTGGCCCTAACGAAGCAACAAAGGTGCCAAAAATCGCCCCGTATGTGATGCAGGGTTAGCCGCAACTTCCTCTGGAGTGCCGGTAGCAATGATCTGCCCCCCTTTGTTGCCGCCTTCGGGGCCCAAATCCACAAGCCAATCTGCCGTTTTAATTACGTCTAGGTTATGTTCAATCACTACCACGGTATTGCCATGATCACGCAGGCGGTGTAGTACAACTAATAACTGTTGTATATCGGCGAAATGAAGACCTGTGGTGGGTTCGTCCAAAATGTATAAGGTTTGGCCAGTATCACGCTTTGATAGCTCACGGGATAGCTTAACCCGCTGGGCCTCACCACCAGAAAGGGTGGTAGCATTTTGGCCTAAACTAATGTAACTCAAGCCTACGTCCATTAAGGTTTTTAAACGGCGGTGAATCATCGGTACCGCCGCAAAAAACTCAACCGCTGTTTCCACAGTCATGCCTAATACTTCGGTAATATTTTTGCCTTTGTACTGGATTTCTAAGGTTTCCCGATTGTAGCGCTTGCCCTTACATACATCACAAGGTACATAAACATCTGGCAAGAAGTGCATTTCTACCTTGATCACGCCATCACCCTGACAAGCTTCACAGCGTCCGCCTTTGACATTAAAGCTAAAGCGGCCGGGTTTGTAGCCGCGGGAGCGAGACTCTTGAGTGCCAGCAAATAACTCACGAATGGGGGTGAATATGCCGGTATAGGTTGCCGGGTTGGAGCGAGGGGTGCGACCAATGGGGCTTTGGTCTATGTCCACTACCTTGTCCATTAGGTCTAAGCCTTCCACTTTATCATGGGCGGCTGCGACTAGAGTGGTGGCCTTGTTAAGTAGAGTGGCTGCTAATGGATACAGTGTAGCGTTGATGAGGGTCGACTTGCCTGAGCCCGAGACGCCGGTAATGCAAGTCATCAGGCCCGTTGGAATGGCCAGATTGACGTCTTGTAGGTTGTTGCCTCTGGCGCCTAATAGCTTGAGCCATTTATCCTTTTTAGCAGGGTTGCGTTTGCTGGGTACAGGGATGCACTTAACGCCACTGAGATACTGCCCCGTAAGTGAGTTTGGGTTAGCCATGACTTCTTCTGGTGTGCCTTGGGCAACAATGCGACCGCCGTGGACACCCGCGCCAGGGCCTATGTCGATCACATGGTCAGCAAGGCGCACAGCTTCTTCATCGTGCTCTACCACAATTACCGTGTTACCAAGGTCTCGCAGGTGGATAAGGGTTTTTAGCAGGCGTTCATTATCTCGTTGGTGCAATCCAATGGACGGTTCATCAAGGATATACATAACCCCCACCAAGCCAGCGCCAATTTGACTTGCAAGGCGAATACGTTGCGCTTCTCCACCAGAAAGAGTGTCAGCATTGCGGTCAAGGGTAAGGTAGTCTAATCCTACGTTTACCAGAAAGTCTAAGCGCAGGCGGATTTCTTTTAAGATCTTGTCTGCAATCTGACCTTGCTTGCCTGCTAATTTGAGGTTGGCAAAATAGTCTGCACTGGCTCCTACGGCTTTACTGGTGATTTGTGGCAGATTTAACCCGTCAATAAATACGTGACGAGCTTCTACCCGCAGCCGGCTACCATCGCAACTAGGGCAGGGTTGCATGTTGAGGTATTTGCCAAGATCTTCGCGCACCATGTTGGACTCGGTCTCGCGGTAACGCCTTTGCATGTTGTTAATAATGCCTTCAAAGGGGTGGTTACGGCTTATTTTGTCGCCGCGATCATTAATGTAGTTAAATTCAACGGACACTTTTCCTGTGCCGTAAAGAATGAGTTTTTGTACATCATCTGACAACCCATTCCATGCCGTATCCATGCTAAAGCTATAGTGTTTAGCCATGGCGCTGAGCAGGCCGTAGTAATATATAGAGCGTCGATCCCAGCCTCGAATAGCGCCTTCAGACAAACTGTTGGCTGGTTGCTGTACCACTTTTCCTGCATCAAAGAATTGACGAATGCCAAGACCATCACAGGTTTGGCAAGCACCGGAAGGACTGTTGAAGCTAAATAAGCGTGGTTCTAATTCTGCAATAGAGTGGCCACAGGTGGGACACGCAAAACGTGATGAAAAAATCATCTCTTGGGCTGCCGGGTCGTCCATTGAAGCGACTTTGGCGATGCCATCTGTCAAGTTTAGTGCGGTTTCAAAAGACTCAGCCAAACGTAACTGCAAACCTTGCTTGACCTTAAAGCGATCGATGACAACTTCTATAGTGTGTTTTTTGTTCTTTTCTAAATCAGGAGTGTCGTCTAAGTCACATAGAGTTCCATCAATACGAGCACGTATATAACCTTGGCTACGTAGCTCGTCTAGGGTATGTAAGTGCTCACCTTTACGGTTTTGTACCACTGGAGCAAGGAGCATTAAGCGCTGATCGGCTTCTTGGGCTAATACCTGATCCACCATTTGGCTCACAGTTTGCGCAGCGAGTGGAAGATCATGATCTGGGCAGCGGGGTTCTCCAGCGCGGGCAAATAGTAACCGCAGGTAATCGTAGATCTCAGTAATGGTACCAACGGTAGAGCGTGGGTTGTGTGAAGTAGATTTTTGCTCAATGGAAATAGCCGGAGAAAGGCCTTCAATATGATCAATGTCGGGCTTTTCCATTATCGACAGGAACTGTCTTGCGTAAGTCGATAACGATTCTACATAACGCCTTTGGCCTTCTGCATAGAGGGTGTCGAAGGCCAAAGAAGATTTGCCAGAACCAGAAAGACCTGTAATGACAACGAGCTTGTCGCGCGGAATATCTATGTCTATGTTCTTTAAATTGTGGGTGCGCGCGCCGCGTACTATTATAGTATCCATGGATCAATCCGCTAAGGGGCAAACCAGCCATTATAGGCATAACCTCAGCCCTATAACAGCATTTAAAGACGGTCTCGACAGAGCGCAGTAAAATAAGAGGTTTAGGCTTTGAATAATGGCAACATAAGGCCTATAATTTTCACCCAATTTACGATAATTGGACACTTTTAGTGTGCTAACACATACAGCAACTCATTACTCATACATCAGGAGAAAATCATGGCACGAGGCGTCAATAAAGTTATATTAGTAGGTAACGTGGGCGGTGACCCAGAAACAAAATACATGCCTAGCGGCGGTGCGGTAACAAACCTGAGCATAGCGACATCAGAATCTTGGAAAGACAAGCAAACAGGCCAACCCCAAGAGCGCACAGAATGGCACCGAGTGGTATTTTTTAACCGTTTGGCAGAAATTGCTAGCGAATACGTACGTAAAGGTTCAAAGATTTATGTTGAAGGCTCTTTGCGCACACGTCAGTGGGAGCAGGATGGCGTAAAGCGCTACAGCACTGAAATAGTGGCCTCTGAAATGCAAATGTTAGATAGCCGCCAAGGTGGTGCGCAAGATGGCGCTAACGCGGGTGGTTTTGCGCCTAATCAAGGTGGCCAAGGTCAGCAGCAAAATCACAACCAGCAAGCGCCACAGGGTCGTCCACAACAGCAGCAGCAGCCTTACCAGCAGCAACCTCCAGCGCAGCAGCAACCACAAGCCCAGCAACAGCAGCAAGCAGGTGGGTTTGATGATGGTTTTGATGATGATATTCCGTTTTAATAGAAGCTTGATGAATTTCAATTAAGTGTTACATTACAAGCCTCTGATCCTAGGGGCTTTTTTTGTTTTTATTAGACATCTTAATGTACGCAGTGTGTGAACGTCTCTACTAGAGGTAAGTCTATGTTGTTCAAATTGTTTGTGCCTTTTGCTTTTGGTTATTTTTTATCGTTTCTATATCGTGTTGTTAACGTGGCTATCGCACCCGATTTGGTGCAAGAATTTGGTTTAAACGCTAACCAAATGGGCCTGGTGAGTAGCGCCTATTTATTAACCTTCGCATTATGCCAGTTGCCCTTAGGGTTATTGCTAGACCGTTATGAGAGTCGCAAGGTTAGCGCAGCTTTATTGTTAGTTGCGGCATTGGGCTCGCTAGTATTTGCCTCTGCAGATTCTGCCGTGGAATTGTTAATAGGACGCGGGCTTATTGGTATTGGTGTATCGGCTTGCTTAATGGCGGCATTTACTGCCTACGCCAACCTTTTGCCCTCAGAAAAATTACCCTTAGTGAACGGTCTGCAGTTGATGGCTGGTGGCTTAGGTGTGATCTCAGCATCAACCCCTGTGCAGTGGTTTTTAACTTGGGGTGATTGGAGGCTGCTATTCCAAGGTATGGCTGTGGCTTCTATTTTAGCTAGTGTGTTAGTTTATAGCCTAGTGCCAAAGTACGAAATCAGCTCAAAGGGACAGAATTTAAAGCAGCAGCTAGTAGAGCTATGGCAGGTGATTAAAAGCCCCAGCTTCTACCAGATGGCCCCTCTATCTGTAGCCACTCAAGGCGTTTTTGGCGCTTTTGTTGGTTTGTGGTCCGGTTATTGGTTGCGAGATTATTTGGCGTTATCTAATACTGAGGCAGCGCAAATAATTCTCACCATGGCTGTTGCTATGACGGCCGGTTTTGTTGTACTGGGTTGGCTTGCAGCAAGTTTACACCGCTTGGGTATTAGCGGCTATGTGGTCAGTGTTTCAGGCATGCTGGTGTATATGGTCAGCCAGTGGGTGATTATCCATGAATGGAGTGAATGGCATCATTTATGGTGGGGGTTGAGTGGGTTTTTTGGTACTTCAGGGGTGCTTATGTACGCTTATTTATCTCAATCGGTGCCTAAAAGTTTAGTAGGGCGTATTAATACCAGCTTAAATTTGTGTGTATTTATAGTCGCTTTTGGCTGTCAGTGGGGCCTAGGTATAGTGATTAACCTATGGCCTGCAGATGCTGTGGGTGTCTACCCACAAACGGCATACGCCACAGCGTGGATATGGGCGTTAGGTCTTCAGCTAATAGCGTTAATTTGGTTTTTTTATAACGCCATCCTGGGCAAGTTGCGTTAAATCTGCAGCGGATAATCCCAACAACTCACTCAAAACTTGGTGGTTGTGGCTGCCCAATTCTGGCCCAGGCCAGCGTGTGGAACCAGGGGTTTTGTCGAGTTTTGGCAAAATGGCTGGGATCTTTAGTGCTTCTCCGTTTATCTCGACACTTTCGAATAAACCTCGGGCATTAAAGTGCTCGTCATTTACCATGTCTTCTACGTTATAAATTGGCCCACCTGGCACTCTATTTATATCTAGGATTTGAAGGATGCTGGTGGAATCATTTTCTGCACACCAAACAGACAGGGCTTGGTCTATTTTAGCCTCATGTTTTACCCGTCCTGCATTGGAAGACAGACCGGGGTCCTGTGCCATTTCTGGGCACCCTGCAGCGGTCATTAACCGCTGAAAAATTGAATCACCATTACCCCCAATTACCACGTACTTGCCGTCTAAACAGCGGTAAGTGTTGGTGGGGACAATACCAGTGACTGTGCTGCCAGAAGGTTGTCGAATAACATTGGCACTATCGTATTCGGGAACCACCGCCTCCATTAAATTAAACATAGATTCGTACAAAGCCACATCCACTACTTGGCCTGTACCGCTGTTTTTTTGTTCAAGCAGCGCTAAACAGATCCCTAGTGCGGCATGAATGCCAGAAATGGTGTCACCAATGCTTAGATTTGGCCTTACGGGTGCTTGTTCTGGGTGACCGTTTACGTAACGAAAACCACTAATGCCTTCACACACAGAGGCAAAACCTGGTTTGCTGGCATAGGGGCCTGTTTGGCCATAACCAGAGATACGAGCATAAACGAGTTTTGAGTTTGATTGTTTGAATTCATCGGGTCCAATACCCCAATTTTCTACCACCCCTGGGCGAAAGTTTTCTATCACAATATCGGCAGAATTAATCAGTTGTTTCACTAAGGCAATGCCGGCTTTGGTTTTCAGGTCTATAGTGACTGATTTCTTATTTCTAGCTAATGAATACCACCATAACGAGGTGCCATCTTTCATTTGACGCCAATTGCGAATGGGGTCACCTCCATTTGGAGACTCAATTTTAATGACTTCAGCGCCAAAATAACCCAGCATGCAGCCTGCAAAAGGGCCAGCAAGTAACTGCCCTAGTTCAATGACCCGATAGCCTGATAAGGGCCCATTAGAATCCATAACTAGCCCTCATTTATTTCTTCCAATAGTTGCTGGCACCACGCATTAACACGCTGGTCTGTGAGTTCGTGTTGACCGTCTTCATCTACAGCCAAGCCTATAAAGTGGCTGCTATCAGCAGTGGCCGCTTTGGACACTTCGTACTCGTAACCAGTGGTTGGCCAGTAACCAATTGCAGTGGCACCAAGGCCAAGGCATTTGTCATGTAATAGCCCCATAGCGTCTTGGTACCATTCGGGGTAACCAACTTGGTCGCCACATCCAAAGAAAGCCATTTGTATGCCTGTTAGGTCTAATGCGTCTATCTCTTCCCAGATATCTTCCCAATCAGCTTGGAGTTCACCGTAGTCCCAGGTGGGGATGCCGCAAATGACGGTCTCGTACCCTATCATTAGACTTACAGAATCATCAGCTACGTTGTAGATGTCAACTTTATCAGAACCCAAGATGTCACGAATTTGGTCGGCAATGTCTTCCGTATTGCCTGTGGTAGAACCAAAAAATAGTGCAATCGCCATGGTATAAATCTCAAAATAGCTTTAAGGATAAGTATAGGTGTAAATGCAGATATCAACCTAGGTATTCTAAAATAACCTAGGAACTATTCTGAATTCTAAGCCATTTACTTGGCAGGTTGAATAGCTGTAGGTAAAGTGGTGTGGCTTTCCACAGCATTAGTGGCGATTTTATGGCCTGGGGTAACTCAGGCCATTTTTTTATGTACAGAAGTACATTATGCCACGGTAGTATGGATGCCAAAGAACGGCTCGAGTTGAATGTTAATGGAAAAGTTCCAATACCCTATGGGCTGTTTAAAGTTTAGTCTAAAATTCTATGCCGCGTTGGGCTTTAATGCCATTTCTAAAGGCATGTTTAACATCTTTTACTTCGCTCACAGTGTCACATACTGCCATAAGCCCATCTGGCGCACCTCGGCCAGTGACGACAAGGTTCATACTTACTGGGCGTTCAAGTATCGCTTGTGTCACCTTTTCTAGGTCTAGCCAGCCGTGGTTAAACATATAGGTGAGCTCATCTAAAATTAAAAAATGGATGTTAGGGTCTGCTAGTAAGGATGCGGCTAGTGTCCACGCCTTCTCTGCAGCGGCTTTATCTGCATCTTGGTTTTGAGTTTCCCACGTAAATCCAGCACCCATAGCATGGTATGATACGTTGGTTAGTTGACTAAAGAACAACTCTTCGCCGCATTCCCAATCGCCCTTTATAAACTGCACCACTGCGCAATTATGGCCATATCCTAAGCTACGTGCCAGCATGCCAAAGGCGGAACTGCTTTTGCCCTTGCCGTTACCGGTGAGTAATACAGATACGCCTTGTTCTTTATCGGCTTGAGCAATTTTCTTGTCGATTTGCTGCTTAACTTTGCTCATACGTTGTTGGTGTTTTTCATTACTAACAGGTTTTTTCATGGTTACTATCCTCAATATATGCCGCAGTGTACCCATAGGTGCACTAGTCGACAAGGCGTATATTCTAAGATTGATTTAAGAGAGTCGCTTTTAAGTATTAAAGGGCAAAGGATCACTATAAACTGTGGCACATATCAATGACATAAACTTCACGGATACCTGCCATGACGTCTCCCGTAGCATTACGACAGCTGTTTTTAGGTGGTGCTCGATCAGGCAAAAGTGGCCTAGCTGAGCAAGCGGCGATGGATAGTGGCTTAGAGGTGGTCTACGTGGCTACGGCGGAAGTGAATCATAGTGATGAACAAGGCAGCATGATCCACAGAGTGTCTATGCATAAACAACGCAGGCCAAGTCATTGGCGCTTAGTTGAAGAGCCCTTAGCGCTCAGTAAGACCCTGTTTGAGTTAGATCAAACTCCTTGTTGCGTGCTGGTAGATTGCCTAACACTATGGCTTAGTAACCATCTATGCGGGCCTTCTAGGGACCTTGATGCCACATTGGATCAGTTAATAATGCAGGTGAGCAACACGCGTCACCACCTGATCTTAGTAAGCAACGAAGTGGGTTCGGGCATTGTGCCTATGGGTGAGTTAAGCCGTCAATTTCAGGACTATTCGGGGCTGATGAATCAGCGCCTAGCGCAGATATGTGATGAGGTGACTTTGGCTGTAGCTGGATTACCATTAAATTTAAAAAATAAACCTACACATTAACCAGAAGTAATAATTATTATGACTCTTGAATGGATTAATCAGCCGTTAGCAGCACTTGACAATAACGCCAAAGAGCACGGCATAGAGCGCCAAGGACAACTGACCAAACCGCCAGGATCTTTAGGTAGTTTAGAAACCATGGCGGTGCGTTTGTGCGCTATGCAGGGTGTAGATAAACCTAGTGTAGATAATGCTCAAGTAGTAGTTTTTGCGGCTGATCATGGTGTTGCTGCAGAAGGCGTATCTGCTTTTCCTCAAGTGGTGACTGGAGAGATGGTAAAGAATTTCTCCCGTGGTAGAGCCGCTATATGTGCCCTAGCACGACAAAATAACGCCAAGTTTGAGGTGGTAAATTTAGGCACTATAGTGGATTTGTCAGTGATGGAAAATATTGTAGATAATACCGTTATGCCAGGCACTTCTAATTTTGCTCAACAAGCGGCGATGACGCTAGCGCAGCTTTCCCAAGCCATGGCTGCAGGTAAGGCCGCAGTAGATCGTGCAGTGGCCAATAAGGCCACACTCTTTATCGGTGGTGACATGGGTATAGCCAATACCTCAGCAGCCACCGCATTGACTGCATGGGCCACAAGCCAAAGTGTCGCCAGTTTGGTAGGCCCTGGCACTGGTTTAGATGCGCAAGGTGTTTCCCATAAAAGCCAGGTGATAGAGTTGGCATTGGCAAAACATGCTGCTGCCATGACCAGTCCACTGGAAGCGCTGCGCCATGTTGGTGGTTTAGAAATTGCAGCTTTAACGGCGGCTTACCTTCGTGCAGCACAAGTGGGTATGGCCATTTTGGTGGATGGGTTTATTACCACGTCGGCTGCTATCTTAGCCGCCAAAATTCAACCACAAATAGCTGATTGGATGTTCTTTGCACACGCATCTGCGGAACCAGGTCACCAAACTATGATGGCCTCATTGGGTGCAGACACTATTCTTGATTTAGGTATGCGGCTAGGTGAAGGTAGTGGCGCTGGTGTTGCTTTGTCTATACTTAAGAGTGCTTGTGTCACCCATAACGAAATGGCCACCTTTGCAGAAGCTGCTGTTTCTGAAAAGTCGGCCTAACGGCTGCTGATCTGCCATGAGAATTAGCTTGTTGCGCCACGGTAAAACTGAGGCAGACGGTATTTATCGTGGCCACACGGATGTAGCTTTAACTGCTCACGGATTAGCCCAAATGCAGCAGGCTTATGCTGGTTTTTCTTTACCGATAGATTACCTAGTAAGTTCTCAGTTACAACGATGCGCACAATTTGCAGAATTAATTGCGCCTAAGGAGCAACTAGATGAGCGCTTTCAAGAAATATCCTTTGGAGACTGGGACGGAAAATCCCGTGCTGAAATATGGCACAAACAGCCTGAAGCTGTAAGTGCATTTTGGAACAACCCGATGGAAAGCTCGCCACCTAATGGCGAATCAGTTTCGCAATTACAATCAAGGTCTATGGAGGCACTTCATGAGCACGTTGCATGCGCTATTACGCAAAAATGTGAACACATGCTGCTTGTCACTCATGGCGGGGTTATTAGAGCTATCTTAGGTTCTGTTTTACACATGGGTCCTAAAGGGTTGTTTAATTTAAATCTTCCCTATGGCGGCGTAGCTCACTTACATGTGGCGTGTTTTGATGATGCTCGCGGCCAGCCCGACTATCAACTCAGCGTAGACTTTACCGCCAAGCAGGACTTTGTATGATCATTAAGCAACACTATCATGCGTTAATACTCGCTTTTCAGTTCTTAACCCGTATCCCCGTGTATCGCGTATTTTTCATTGCTAATACCACACCATCATCACAAGTGGCAGGTAAAGCGTTGCTCTATTATCCAATCGTAGGCGTGGTCATCGGTGGCTGTTTGGTTTTGTTACCAGTGATGCTAAATTGTTTTGCAGTGGTCGTAAGCCCACAAATGCAGGCGGGTTTGGTGCTGGTACTTTGGGTATGGGTTACTGGTGGATTACATTTAGATGGCTTGGCCGATAGCGCCGATGCTTGGCTTGGCGGTTTTGGTGATAAACAACGTACCTTAGATTTGATGAAAGACCCAACCTGTGGCCCCAGCGCTGTGGTGGTTTTAGTATTGGTGTTATTACTTAAGTGGTTGGCATTAAGTGAGGTGATTGCACATCTTCAAACATTAGCACATTTGTGGTGGTTGGTGCTGGTATTAGTGCCTGTGTTGGCAAGGTTTCAGGTCATGTTATTAGTTGCACACACGCCTTATGTTAGAGGCCTAGGTTTGGGCACAGAGCTTAAAAACCAAGCGCAGGCAAGGTGGATTTGGTTTTGGTTCTCGTCATTAGGTGTATTCATGTTGTATCAGAACCTCTGGTTATCATTAACCATATTGCTAACTGTTGGCCTTGGTTATAGTCTTATGCGCCGTCTGATGATGCAGCGTATTAATGGTTGGACTGGCGATACGGCGGGTGCAAGCATTGAAGTCATTGAGCTACTGTTGCTATTAGTATTGTCTATGTATCTGTATTTGTAAGCGGTTATTAACAGTGCAATAACTTGAATTCCATTCATCTTTAACGTAAAGCTTTCATCCAACGTCTGGCCCCAAACTGACATAATAGAGTCTCCTCTATTTCTTATGTCAACGCTGGAGCCTACTTTGATTGGTCGCTATTCCTTTGAGTTTTTCCCACCTAAATCCAGTGTTAGTAGTTTGGCCTTGGATACCTGTCTTGCAGGGCTCGAGTCTTGGCAACCTGAATTCAGTTCAATGACATATGGTGCGGGTGGTTCGAGCCAGGCTGAGAGTTTTAGCGCCGTTCGGCGGTTACAAAAACGTGGTCATGTTGCTGCTGCCCACATTACCGCAGTGGGTGCGAGTGCAGCCGAAGTGAATCAAGCAGCTCAAGCATTTGCTGGAGCTGGAGTAGATCACCTAGTTGCCCTGCGTGGCGACAGCCTTAATGGGGCGTTCATTCCTCATCCACAAGGCTATTCCTACGGCGCCGATTTAGTGTCAGGGCTGCGGCACTGGTTTGATGGGACCATCTCTGTAGCAGCCTATCCAGAGACTCACCCTGAAGCCAGCAGCGCTAGTGCAGATATAGGGCATTTGGCGGCTAAGGTAGGGGCTGGAGCTAGCCAGATTATGACGCAGTATTGCTATGATACAGATGCCTTACTTGGGTTTGCCGATAGTATTCGTGGGTACGCTATTGATGTGCCTATAGTGGTTGGCATTATGCCTATTCACGATATTCAGGCTATTCAACGCTTTTCAGCTCGTTGCGGCGCTACGGTGCCAACGAAGATAGTGGCACAATTTGAGCGACTAAGTGACTCCAATGATCAATTTCAATTGGCCTTAGAAATTGCCTTAAAACAAATTGACCGATTGGCTGACCAAGGGCTTGATCAAGTGCATTTATATACTTTAAATCGACCCCAGTGGGTGCAAGGAATTTTGCACGCCCTCACTCAATCTGGATTAGCTAAAAGTGCGTAAACACCATGCATAAGGTATACTGCGCGGCTTAATTATTTGTATTGCAGATTAGCCGTACTATGGAACCAAAAGCCAAACCAAAAGCGGTCGTTATCTATTCTGGTGGAATGGATTCCTACACCGTATTACACCTCGCTCTGCAACAAGGTTACAAGGTTTACGCAGTGTCGTTTAACTATGGGCAACGCCATAGTAAAGAGTTAGATGTGGCTGTAAAAGTTTGCGCAGATTTAGGGGTCTCTCATAAGCTGGTGGACATTACCGCTATTAATCAGTTGTTGCAGGGATCTTCCCTTACCTCCACAGAAATTGATATTCCCACGGGCGAATACGAAGAAGACAACATGAAGTCTACTGTGGTGCCTAACCGCAATATGATCTTATTGTCCTTAGCCATCGGTTACGCCGTGTCGTTGGGGTCTACGGAAGTGTTTTATGGTGCCCATTCCGGTGACCATGATATTTACCCAGACTGCCGACCTGAATTTGTGGACGCTATGAACATTGTCTCTTCTATTGCCAACTATGATGATGTACAAATTATTAGCCCCTTCTTGCACCAAACTAAACTAACTATTCTTGAAGTAGGCTTAAACATGGGCTTAGATTATGGCCAAACGTGGACCTGTTACCTAGGCCAAGAAAAAGCCTGTGGTAAATGTGGCTCTTGTGTAGAACGTTTAGAAGCGTTTGCTAAAGTGGGCCTTACAGACCCCGTGCGCTACGAGACGCTGTGATGTTGTATTCCGTTAAAGAAATCTTTTACACCCTGCAAGGGGAAGGCCGGCAAGCAGGGCGACCTGCTGTGTTTTGCCGTTTTGCTGGCTGTAACTTGTGGACGGGTAGCGAAGCTCGCCGTGGTGCTAGCATTTGTGACTTTTGCGACACAGATTTTGTCGGTGTAGATGGCATGTTAGGTGGCCGCTATTCGGCGCAAGAGCTGGCTCAATTAATTGCTAGCTGCTGGCCAGAAGGTATGCCAGGCCATCCACTTGTGGTACTCACAGGTGGTGAACCCATGTTGCAGGTAAACGAAATTTTGGTGCATGTATTACATGATCAAGGGTTTGAAATCGCCATAGAAACCAATGGCACTTTGCCAGTACCTGCTAGTATAGATTGGATTTGTGTAAGTCCTAAAGGCAGTTCCAAAATAGTGCAAACCAAAGGTCATGAGCTTAAACTGGTATACCCGCAGCGTTTGGCGATGCCTGAACAGTTCATTGATTTTGATTTTGAAAATCACTACCTACAACCGTTAGATAAGTCGTATATTGCAACCTCTAACGACGACGATAACTACGTGCAACAAACCATCGATTATTGTTTGCAGCATCCGCAATGGCGTTTGAGTTTGCAAACTCACAAAATTACAGGCATCCGTTAATGGAAATATACAAAGACTTTAGTTTTGATTCAGCTCACGTTTTGCCTAACGTACCAGCAGGACATAAGTGTGGGCGTCTGCATGGCCACACCTTTCAGTTGCGTATTGTTGTTTCTGGCCCCGTGGGTGAAACAACAGGCTGGATCATGGATTTTGGCGATATTAAACAAATATTTAAGCCACTGTACGAACAGTTAGACCATCACTATTTGAACGACATCAAAGGCCTAGAAAACCCTACCAGTGAAGTTATGGTGCAGTGGATTTGGCAGCAGCTTAAACCTCTATTGCCTCAGCTTTCACGCTTAGAGTTGAAAGAAACCTGTACTTCTGGCTGCGTTTATATAGGCTTATAACCCATGGCTATAGATGGTTTGACTAATAGCGACATCAAACATATACGGGATCAGGTAAAAACCGTTGCTGTGGTGGGTTTGTCCCCCAAACCCCATCGCGCAAGTCATCAAGTTGCCTTGTATTTGCAGCACCAAGGTTATCAAGTGATCCCAGTAAACCCGCTACATCAAAAAATATTAGGTTTAACCTGCTACTCAAGCCTTGCGTCTATCCCCTTTGACGTGGATATGGTGGATTGTTTCCGTGCCTGCGAGGCTATGCCTGCCTTGGCTGATGAGGTCGTTGCTAAAGGTGCTAAGGTGATGTGGATGCAGTTAGGTATTTACCATGCCGACGCAGCAGCTAAAGCAAGGGCTGCAGGTATTACTGTGGTGATGGACCGCTGCCCAAAAATTGAGTTTCGTAAGTTTAATTAACCACAATCAATTGTGCTGCACCGCCCTACTATATGCCCATCAAACAAACTCACATTTATAGATAGCCACGAATTGGCTGTTGGTAAATTTTAATTTTCTAAAAATTGCGGTGGAGTTTTCTAACCCGCCGACTCGGCTTCCCTAATACGTTCCAACCTGTTTTGTTCTTCAATAAACGCCTGTTTGATTTCTTCCAGAACGGTATCGACGTCAGCTGATTCAGTATCTTCTTCAAAGTGCCCAGTCAGTTGGGTGTTGGGTTGTAGCTCGCCCGCTTCAAATAAAGCCCACATTTCTGGGGCATAACGGGTGTTGCTTAGTTGGGGTGCATATTGGGCATAGTAGTTAGTAATGTTTTCTACATCGCGCTGGTGCATGCTTTGTGCATTATTATTTGCGGCTGCATCCACAGCTTGTGGCAGGTCTATAATAACCGGGCCATGATCGTCTACCAGCACGTTAAACGGCGAAAGGTCTCCATGAACTAAACCTGCGCACAGCATGCGCATAATGTCGTGCATAAGGGTTTCATGGTCTGCTAGTGCTTGTTCTTCAGTCATGGACACATCGTTTAGGCGAGGGGCTACGTCGCCATCGCCATAGGTAATTAGCTCCATCAATAACACACCATCAAAACAACCATATGGTTTGGGTACACGAACACCAATGTCGGCCAGCTTGTACAGTGCAGATACCTCGGCAGATTGCCACACTTCTTCCTGTTGCTCGCGGCCAAATTTTGAGCCTTTGCCCATGGCGCGGCTTCTGCGGCTGTTGCGAACTTTTCGCCCTTCCTGGTAGGTGACTGCCTGCTTAAACGCTCGTTTTTCAGGTGCTTTGTAAATTTTTGCACAACGGATTTCAGATCCACAGCGCACTACAAAGACATCGGCTTCTTTGCCACTCATTAAGGCGCGGATCACTTCGTCTACTAAACCGTTTTCGACCAGTGGAAGTATTCGTTTTGGAATTTTCATAGCGCTATTGTACATGAGTTAAATGGGGATGGAATACAGAATGTGCGCACGTTATGTGCTTAATTTGCTTAGCTGTATTCCATCAACAGTGAAGTTGTCGGCGGCCAGCCAGCGCTCATATTCTGCCTGTATGGCAGGCCACTGTGTATCAAGTATAGAAAACCACGCGGTGTCTCTATTACGGCCTTTGTAGACCGCAGCTTGCTTAAATAGGCCGTCAAAGCTAAAGCCTAGGCGTCGGGCGGCTTTCTTGGAATGTAAGTTTAAATTATCACACTTCCATTCATAACGACGGTAGCCCAAATCAAAGGCGTTTTTCATCATTAAGTACATGGCTTCTGTGGCCGCTGTGGTTGCCTGCAGGGCGGGGGAGTAATTAATGTGGCCCACCTCAATAACACCCGCTGCTGGCTGAATGCGTAAATAGGTTGCTATGCCCACAGCTTTGCCGCTAGAAGTGCTGATGATGGCGTAAAACAGAGGGTCCTGGATTGCACTATGGTCGGTTAACCACTGTTTAAGTTCGGTTTGGGTGGTGAAGGGGCCATAAGGTAAATAAGTCCAAATGCGGTCTTCTGTGTCAGCACTATAGGCCTGCCATAAGTCTTCACCATGGCGTGTTGCATCAAGAGCCTCTAATCGGCAATAGGCACCCACCATAGTTTTGTTGGCTGGCTTTGGACAGGTGTTCCAAGTGGGCAACGAAGAGCCAATTTCTTGGCCTAGAGAATTGTGACGGGTAGACATAAACACACCTGCATAATAGAAAGTTGTGTAATATTAGGTGATCTTTGGAAAAAAACAAATGACTTTAATGTTGATCCAATACATTGGCTAAAAATGCCTCTGTGAAGTGACTTATAAAGGCATAGGGAAACGGTGCCCTAAATCGCCACTATCGGGTATAATGCGGCCATAATTCTGCACTAACTTGCGCGACCGCTTTCCGGTACAACATAATGTTTGAAATCAATCCCTACATCCAAGCCATGAAAGACCTTGCTGAGCGCACACATGTGCTTAGGGGGTATCTTTGACTATGTTGGTAAACAAGAACGTTTAGTTGAAGTAGAACGTGAGCTTGAGCAACCAGATGTATGGAATGATGCCGAACGAGCCCAGGCTTTAGGTAAAGAACGCTCATTGCTTGAAGGGGTGGTGAATACCATCGACACCATGGACAGCGGCTTAGTAGATGCTCGAGAATTACTTGATCTGGCTGTTGAAGAAAACGACGAAGACACCCTAAACGAGGTTCAGCCTGAACTAGATGCGTTAACGACTAGTTTAGAGAAGCTGGAGTTTAGGCGCATGTTCTCTGGTGAAATGGATCCGAATGCTGCCTTCTTAGATATTCAATCAGGCTCTGGCGGCACTGAAGCTCAGGATTGGGCCAGTATTATTTTGCGTATGTACCTGCGTTGGGGCGAGCAAAAAGGGTTTAAAGTAGAGCTTATGGAAGTAAGTGACGGTGATGTTGCAGGCATCAAAAGTGCCACCATCCGTTTTGAAGGTGACTATGCCTTTGGCTGGTTACGCACAGAAACTGGCGTACACCGGTTAGTGCGTAAGTCTCCGTTTGATTCTAGCAGCCGACGCCATACTTCGTTTGCTTCGGTATTTGTATCTCCAGAAATTGACGACAACATCGACATCGAAATTAATCCAGCAGACTTGCGGGTAGATACCTACCGTGCCAGTGGCGCCGGTGGTCAGCATGTTAACAAGACTGATTCTGCCGTCCGTTTAACCCACGCTCCTTCGGGTATTGTGGTGCAGTGTCAGAATCAGCGCTCGCAACACCAAAACCGTGATTCGGCTATGAAACAGTTACGTGCTAAATTGTACGAGCAAGAAATGCTTAAGCGTCAAGAAGCCTCCCAAGCTTTAGAAGACACTAAATCTGACATTGGCTGGGGTAGCCAGATCCGTTCCTATGTGCTGGATGATCAGCGCATTAAAGACCTCCGCACCAACGTACAAACCGGTGGTTGTGATAAAGTGTTGGATGGTGACTTAGACCAGTTCATTGTTGCCAGCCTGAAAGCTGGTTTGTAAGCGCAGGTTTGTCATAAAAGCCAATACACAGTTAACAACCTAGTAAAGAACATTACACAATTGTAGAACCTAGACCTATGAATGATACTAACGAAAGTTTAATGCAAGATGACAACAAACTGATTGCTGAGCGTCGTGCCAAATTAGCCAAGCGTCGAGAAGAAGGAAATGCGTTTCCAAACGATTTTCGCCGAGACAGCTACGCCCAAGATCTCCAAGATACTCACGGCGAAAAAGATAAACCTGAGTTAGAAGCTTTAGCCCTGCCTGTTAAGGTTGCCGGCCGTATAATTCGTAACCGCGGTGCGTTTATGGAAATTCAGGATGTGTCTGGTCGTATCCAACTTTATGTAAACCGCAAAGGTTTGGCACTAGAACAGTTGGCTGACATTAAGACGTGGGATCTAGGTGATATTGTAGGTGTGGTGGGTATTTTACAAAAATCTGGCAAAGGTGACTTGTTTGTGGACATGTCTGACCCACAGCTATTAACCAAAGCGTTGCGTCCGTTGCCAGATAAACACCACGGTCTTGCAGACCAAGAAATGCGCTATCGCCAGCGTTACGTAGACCTTATCGTTAATGAAGAGTCCCGTAATACTTTTATTATTCGTACGCGCATTGTAGAAGCTATTCGCCAGTATTTAATCACCCGCGAGTTCATGGAAGTAGAAACACCGATGATGCAGGTGATTCCTGGCGGCGCATCTGCCCGCCCATTCATCACCCATCACAATGCACTAGACCGTGATATGTATTTGCGTATTGCCCCAGAGCTTTACCTTAAGCGTTTAGTTGTGGGTGGCTTTGAGCGGGTGTTTGAAATTAACCGTAATTTCCGTAACGAAGGTCTGTCCACTCGCCATAATCCAGAATTCACTATGTTGGAGTTCTACTGGTCCTATGCTGATTACTGTGACCTAATGGACTTAACAGAAGGCATGTTGCGACACATTGCCGAGTCTGTTCTGGGCAACAGTAAAGTAACATACCAAGGTAGCGAGTATGATTTCGCCCAGCCGTTTACGCGCATCTCTGTGTTTGATTCTATTTTACATTATAACCCAGACATTAAGGCAGCAGAGTTGGCTGATGAAGCGGGTGCGCGGGTTATTGCTGAAGGCCTGGGGATTCCACTTAAGCCATATTTTGGTTTGGGTAAGGTGCAAATCGAAATCTTCGAAAAGACTGTAGAAGATCGCTTAGATCAGCCCACCTTTATTACTCAATATCCCGCTGAAGTTTCTCCTTTAGCGCGTCGTAACGATCTTGACCCATTTGTGACAGATCGTTTTGAGTTCTTTGTAGGTGGTCGTGAGATTGCCAACGGTTTCTCAGAGCTTAACGATGCTGAAGACCAAGCCGAACGTTTCTTGGCTCAAGTGGCTGACAAAGATGCGGGTGATGATGAAGCTATGCATTATGATGCAGACTATATAGTGGCCCTAGAGTATGGTATGCCACCCACAGCGGGCGAAGGTATTGGCATTGACCGCTTAGTGATGCTATTTACTGATGCTCCTTCTATTCGTGACGTGTTGTTGTTCCCGCACATGCGTCCTGAAGCTAAATAGCCCCTTTATCAAACAATGGTTCAGTCCATTTGGAAAAATGCACACCTAGAACAGCTCGATGAGGGCTGGCTCAAGGTGTTGCAGCCCTGTTTAAAACAGCCGCAAGTGGAAGTGTTAGCCACCTTCCTCCAAGGTCAGCTAGATCAGAAAATTGACCTTTTACCGCCTCAAAAAGATTGGTTTAACGCCTTTAAATCAACCCCTTTTAAGCAGGTTAAAGTGGTTATTTTGGGTCAAGATCCATACCACGGATTTGAGCAAGGGCAGCCCCAAGCACATGGTTTAAGTTTCTCCGTTAATAAAGGTATTAATACGCCGCCGTCATTACGTAATATACTTAAAGAGCTAAAGGCAGATTTAGCTATTCAACTAGCTACCCATGGCGATTTAACCCAATGGGCGCAACAAGGGGTATTGCTGTTAAATACAGTACTGACCGTAGAGTCGAGCCGAGCGGGTGCCCACCAAGGTAGGGGTTGGGAAAGCCTTACGGAACATGTGATTAGAGCGCTCAATGAGCAACGGACAGGGGTGGTGTTTATGCTGTGGGGTAAACCTGCACAGAAAAAGGCGGGCCTCATTGATGCTAAAAAACACTGTGTTCTTGAAGCCGTTCACCCCTCACCTTTATCGGCCTATCGAGGGTTCTTTGGTTGTGGTCATTTTTCTAAGGCCAATATGTATTTGGTAGAGCAGGGGCTCAAAGCAATCGATTGGCAACGCACACCAGTTCTAACCGAGCCTAGTCAAATTCAATTATTATGATATCTGCTATGCTTATAGTTGTGTAAATACAGGATTTAATCATGGCAGACACATCAGTTTATCGCGGCTGGCTCTATACCGTGCTCATTGCAATTGACCAGTTAGGTAACGCCTTGGCTGGTGGTTATGCGGACTCAACCATTTCCGCACGAGTGGGTTACAATGCCCGTCATGCTAACCCTGCGAGGCAAAATTACTGGCGTTTATTGGAGTGGGTGATTAATTATACCTTCTTGCCTCTTGATGGATCAGACCACTGCTACCAAGCCTATCTGGCTGGCAACAAGACCCACTACCGGGACGGCAGCGACTTGATGCGAGTGATTTTGAGCACCTTGATCTTTTTCAATGCTATGCCAATCGCTATAGCCACTCGTATTCTGGTGCGGCGTAAAAACTCACATCAACCATAATTCCAACTCTATTTAGAGCCTAATGCGCTCGAATACTTGTGGATCAATTTCATAGGGCAGTGGCAACAGGGAAATGGCAGTGCCCTCTTGTTCATGCAAGTGCAGCTGATTGTCCTGCGCCTCCGAAATATTAATGACTGCGGTAAAAGTGTAAGTATTTTCGCCAGTAGTAGAAAAACTAGTGATGCGGCCTACATTTTTTCGTTTACTAGCATTAATTTGTTGGCCCACTTCTAAAGCGTGATTTGTGGTTACTTGGCCGATAAATAAATGGCGCTTAAGTTTGCCTAAGTACTGCATTCGCGCCACAATTTCTTGGCCAGTGTAACAGCCCTTGTTAAAGTTGATGGCACCTGTGGCCTGTAAATTAAGCATTTGTGGTACGTAGCTGTCGCTGATGTCTGGAGTGACGTAAACCAGCCCTTGATTGATTTGCCGAGCTTCCCAAGCATGCACTTCTGTTAAACTAGCCCACTGCTCTAAAGTGGCTGTGACCTGTGCTTTAGTATTGGGGTGACAATAGACAATGAATTCGCTGCTGTCTGCGTTGTTGCTCCAAGCCAAACGGTCTTGGTTTTGAACAGTGGTAAGGTGGCTCTCTGGCACCGAGCCAAAAATGTCATTAATACAGGCTATGGCATCGTCACCCCACACAGCGAAACGGCACCAGTCAGTACTGGCATCGTGGAGGTCTGCGTTAGAAAATACAATGTACTTAGCCATGGCCTTTTGCACAGTATCCACCATGCTTAAGGGCATGTGCAGCAGCAGAGTATCCGTATGTGCTACTAAGTCGAAGTTGGCAATAACGTTGCCTTTTGGGGTGCAGTAAGCGCCAGCTTGGCCTTGTGATGTGCTGACGTTACTTACGTCACAGGTAACTTGGCCTTGTAAAAATGTTTTTGCATCTTGGCCGGTTAAGCTAACACTGCCAAAATGATTTAATGGACAAAAATAGGTCTGTTTCATGGTTTTAAGTGATCTAAAATTTGATGCCTAACAGGCATGCGTTGACAGTTTGCGCTAAAATGAAAGCTTAGTGTCTATGGTATGTGTTACGACAGAGGAATTCAATGTTGAACGAAACAGAATTAAAGCGACAAGTTTGGCATAGCCGCCGTGGCATGTGGGAGTTAGATATTTTGCTAGGGCCATTTGCCGTGCATGCGTTGCCATTAATTAGCGCTGACCAGCAGCAAATTTATGTGCGTCTATTAAGCCAGCAAGACCCCGACTTGTTTACCTGGTTTATGGGTCACGCCACTAGTAGCGATAAAGAACTAGCCGCTATGGTTAAGCAAGTGAAAGACTATGCTAAGTCGAGCCAAATTCCAGCTTAAGGCTTCGGTACATCTTGCTCGAGTCTCCGCGATGGTATGGGTGGTGTTGAGTCTGTGTGGCATGGGTATGTTTAACTGGTCTTGGCTTGCACTAGTGTATCCAGCGTTGGCAGCAGTAGTGATTGGCCGTTGGGTGTGGCGTTACGCCTGGCTCAAATCTAACACTAGTGTGGTAGCAATGAGCTGGACGCCAGATGAGGTTTGTTGCTATTTAAAAAATGGTGATCAGGTGAGTGGACGTATTATGACTAAGTCTGCCTTTAACCCTTACTTTATTACCCTGCATATAATAGCTGCAGATGGGCGTAAATTTTGGTGGCCCTTAATGGCTGATAGTGGTCCAGCAGATGTGCTTCGTAAACTAAGAGTATTCGGCCGTTGGCATAACCAAAACCCTAATGCCAATCAAAATTAGACGGCGTCAAAATGGTGTTGCGGGCCACAGGCAAGGTGTGGGGGTAATCTAAGGTGTAGTGTAAGCCACGGCTTTCTTTGCGTTGCTGGGCGCTGTGGATAATGATGGATGCCACTAAGGCTAAATTACGCAGCTCAATGAGATCGCCACTGATGCGGTAATTGCTATAAAACTCATTAATTTCACTCAACAACATTTCCACGCGGTGCTGGGCTCGAGTCAAGCGTTTGTCCGTCCGTACAATTCCCACGTAATCCCACATAAAACGACGTAACTCGTCCCAATTATGGGAAATGATGACATCTTCATCGGAATCTTTCACTTGGCTTTCATCCCACGGTGGAATAACACTGCTTAGTGCGGCTTCTGTCCAATTAGTTTCAATGTGTCGAGCTGCAGCGTGGCCATATACAAAACATTCGAGTAATGAATTGCTCGCCAAGCGGTTGGCGCCATGTAACCCTGTGAACGCTGTTTCACCTACGGCGTAAAGGCCTTCGATGTCAGTCATGCCATCTTGGTTGGTGATAATGCCACCGCAGGTATAGTGGGCTGCAGGAACAACTGGGATGGGGTCGGTGGCAATGTCGATACCAAGGTCCATGCAGCGCTGATAAATGGTGGGGAAGTGGGATTGTATAAACTCTCGGCCACGGTGGCTAATGTCTAGATAAACGCAGTCATCACCAAGACGTTTCATTTCATGGTCTATGGCACGGGCAACGATATCTCTCGGAGCGAGTTCTAAACGTTCATCGAAACGCTGCATAAAAGGCTCGCCATTAGCCAGTATTAGCTTGCCACCTTCACCGCGTATAGCTTCGGATATTAGAAATGATTTTGCTTGTGTGTGATAGAGGCAAGTGGGGTGAAATTGGTTAAATTCCATGTTGGCTACTCGACAACCTGCTCGCCAAGCCATGGCAATGCCATCGCCAGATGAGCCGTCTGGGTTGCTGGTGTAGAGGTAAACCTTACTGGCGCCACCTGTTGCTAAAATGACACACTGAGCCTTAAAGGTATTCACGTGACCAGTTTTTTGATTCAGCACATAGGCACCTAAACAACGGTTGCCAGGCATGCCTAGCTTGGCATGTGTGATAAGGTCTACGGCCACTTGATGGCATAATAAATGCAAGTTTGGGGCTTCTGTGGCGCGTTCAAGCAGGGTATTAGTCACAGCGAGTCCTGTCCAGTCTGCGGCATGAATAATGCGGCGATGGCTATGACCGCCTTCCTGGGTTAGGTGGTAACCCGAGGCATCATGCCGGTCTTGGGTGAAAGGCACGCGCTGTTCAATAAGCCAGTCTACGCTGGCTTTGGCTTGCTTTACGGTGAACTGTATAGCTTCTGGATTACCAAGGTTGGCACCTGCAATAAGGGTGTCTTGGATATGATTGTCGATGCGGTCTTGTTGATCTAGTACCGCCGCAATGCCACCTTGCGCCCAAGCTGAGGAGCCAGCATTTAATTCATCTTTACTGATCACGGCTACTTTTTTGGTAGTAGCTAACTGTAAACCCAAACTGAGCCCGGCCGCACCTGAACCAATGATAAGTACATCGTATTGGAAGTCTTGTTGCATAGGGTAGTTTAACAAATTTGTCAGGGTAACCCATTATAGCGTGGACAGAGGCAGGGTTAAACGCTTATAGAGTACGATATAAGTCTTAACTCGCCAGATGTGACTTGAATTTCGCGCCAGCTGGGTTAATCTGTTGTACTGTTATTCTATTGTTCAATTGGAAGTATTTTGTTAATTGTATACTTACAGCAGTCTAGATAAGGAAATCTAAGTGCCTAATGTAAAGGCTTTGCCGTCGACCGCCCCATCAGATCAACAGCTTGTCGAACGAGTACAAGCTGGCGATAAGCGTGCCTTTGATTTGCTAGTGCTTAAATATCAGCACAAAATTATTAGTTTAGTGGGCCGTTACGTGAAAGATCACCATGAGGCCATGGATGTAAGCCAAGAGGCATTTATTAAAGCCTACCGTGCGTTGGCTAATTTCCGCGGTGATAGCCAGTTTTATACATGGCTTTACCGGATTGCAATTAACACTGCAAAAAACTATTTAGTGGCACGTAATCGCAGACCACCTGATGTGGATGTAGAAGCCAACGAATACGGTGACTACGGCAGTGCAGACATTATGGCTGACGTTGATACCCCCGAAAACCTCATGGCTCGTGATCAATTACAAGACAAAGTGTTTGCCACCCTAGAAAAATTGCCAGATGACCTAAAGACAGCATTAACCCTGAGGGAGTTTGAAGGCATGAGCTATGAGCAAATTGCCGAAGTGATGGATTGTCCTGTTGGCACCGTGCGTTCACGTATATTTCGTGCTCGAGATGCCATAGACAAAGAAGTGGCAAAGCTTATGGATCGTGATTAGCGATCTATTTCAAGGCTTTGAAAAATTAAATTGAACCAAACGTCCTTTTTGACGTCCAAATTCAGTAAGTTAAATTTAGGAAACGATCTTTTGACACCCACTAAAATCAATGCTCAGTCAATACGCGAATCATTATCTGCAGTGATGGATGATGCTGCCCAGCCACTAGAGCTTCAGCGTGTGCTTAAAGCCAGTCAAGACGATGAGCAAGTGAGGTTGCAATGGGCACGCTATCAGCTTGCTAGCGCGGCCCTAAAGCGTGAAGCAACTCAGGCCTCATTAGAAATTGATTTGGCGCACCGTGTGCGGAATGCAATTGATGCAGAGGCAACTTATACTCAATCGTCATCTTACTCGAACTCGCTCACGGCATCAAAAATCAGCAAGTTTGATCGATTCTGGCAACCTGTTGCTGGGTTAGCGGTAGCGGCAAGTGTCACCATGGTTATGGTATTGGGTGCTCAGCGTATTGGTGTGGCAGTTCAGCCACAAGTAATTCCTGCACAGCAAGGTGTAGTTTTGTTAGAGCCAAGGTATAGCAATAATAGTATTGCCTTGTCTAGCACAGGCTCATCTTATTCTACAGCTGAAAACACCAATAAAATCATTCGCTTACCTGCACCTTTGGAAGCAGCTAATGCGGCAGAAGCACACTGGTTAGCAGCAACGCTGCCAGTAGGGTTTGTATTAACGCAGCGTAGTCTAGATGTTTCAGACCAAGCCGCAAGAGAAGTGCTGACTTATAGCAATGGCGATGCTACTTTTACCCTTTATGTTGAAGGGCTGAATGGGCGCACTATTGCTGAGGGCCACGCTTTTGCAGGTTCCAATTTGGTCTTGGGCCAGTCTATGGTTCATAACGGCGAGCAAATGTTTGTGACCCTAGTAGGCCAATTAAGTTTAGCGGAAGGCGAGCAAGTGGCGAGCTCTGTGGTATCCTTAACGCCTCAATAAACACCTCGTAAGATCGCAGGGCTGCATCATGTCTAATGCACAAGATTCTATGATTGAGCAAGTTGCTCATGTCCACGCCATTGATCAGACCACGGTTTGGCTAGATACCATACGTCTTAGTACCTGTAATTCTTGTAGCATGAAAAGTGGCTGTGGCCAGCGACTTATGAATCAAGCCACGGACTGCAAACGTTCGCGTATCGAATTACCTCTACCCCAAGACATGGCCCTAAATGTGGGTGATGAAGTGGTCCTCGGTATCCCTCAAAAAGCCTTTATCAAAGCCAGCTTGTTAACCTTTGCCATGCCGCTAATGATTATGCTGGCATTTGCTTCGTTGGCTCAATGGGGGGCTCTTTCTGAGCCAGCTGCAGTTGTTGCTGCATTATTGGGTTTAGGTCTTGGTTTGTTATTGTTGCGTTGGTATAGCCAAAGTGATGCCGTTTTAAGTTCCAACCAGTGGCAGCCAATGATTTTGCGCCAGCAGCGGTTAGATCAGGTACAAGAACTTTACTTTACGTCAGAATAATTTTGTCAGTGACAAACTTCGTTAAATAGCTTTGTTAACTGCAAAACTTTGTAAAGGATGGTCGAAATTGACTCTGATTATACAAAACTATCGTATGCTCCATAGTTATCAATTTTGATTGTAGAGGAACTGCGTCATGACCAAGCTAGTATCTTTGAACTATAAACTTCTTCCTGTATTACTGCTCTCCTTGCTTTGGTCAAGTCTTGCGCAGGCTGGACAGTTGCCGGATTTCACACGCTTAGTTGAGGAGGCATCTCCGGCTGTTGTGAACATTAGTACTTCTAGGGTCGCCAGCCAAAAACCTGCAGGGAGTCAATTTGCACTGCCAGGCCAAGAGCAGTTGCCGGAGATATTCAAACACTTCTTTGAACGCCAGTTTCCACAACAAAAATCACCACAACAAGGGCAGGCACCTAAGGCACGGTCCTCTGGTTCGGGTTTTTTGATTAGTGAGGACGGATACATATTAACCAACCATCACGTGGTAAAGGACGCTGATAAAATCATTGTCGCTTTGAGTGATCGCCGTGAAATGGAAGCAGAGTTGGTTGGCACCGACCCACGTTCTGACTTAGCTTTATTAAAAATTGAAGCTGAAGGTTTACCCTACCTTACAATGGCCGACTCTGACCAGCTTAAGGTCGGTGAGTGGGTGCTAGCTATTGGTTCTCCATTTGGGTTTGATTATTCGGTCACTGCCGGCATTGTCAGTGCCAAGGGCCGTAGCCTGCGTTCGGAAACCTATGTGCCTTTTATCCAAACAGACGTAGCTATAAATCCAGGTAATTCAGGTGGTCCTTTGTTTAACTTGGACGGCGAAGTAGTAGGTATTAATTCTCAAATTTATACTCGCTCAGGTGGTTTTATGGGACTTAGCTTTGCCATTCCTAGTAACACAGCTATCTCTGTAGTTGCTCAGTTAAGAGAAACAGGTGAGGTGGCGCGAGGTTGGCTGGGTGTGCAAATTCAAGAAGTTAGCCAAGACCTGGCAGAATCTTTTGGTTTGGATAAAGCGGCAGGGGCGTTAATTGCTCAAGTTTTAGACAAGAGCCCAGCCTTAGCGGCTGGCCTGCAAGCAGGAGATGTAATCACCCAGGTCGATGGCCATGACATTGTCATGTCTGCCCAAGTGGCACATTTTATAGGTGCCATAGCACCGGAAAAGCTCATAGTTATCCAGTTAGTAAGAGACGGTAAAAGTATAGAGGTTGATGTGGTGATTGGACACCTGCCTAAAAACGTAGCGGGTATCCTAAACCCTGCTCAGCAAGGCCAGTATGTTGAACGAATTGGATTGCGCGTGGCAGTCTTGGCGCCAGAAAAGGCGCAGGAATGGCGTATCCGTAATGGCATAGAAATTATAGAAGTGGATGCTGGCGTAGCTCAGGAGTTGGGTTTAAAGGCTGGAGATGTCATTACTAGCATGGCCAATCAACGTATTGCCAGCGTAAAGCAGTTTGTTGAGTTGGCAGCAGCCTTGCCTACTCAACGTTCTATTTCGCTGCGTATTGTGCGTGAGGGCAGACCGCTGTTTGTGGCTTTTCGTTTGAATCAATAAAAACAGAGAAAGGCCATTTACTGAATGTGATTGCCCACGCGCACTACTTTTAACGTATTAGTGCCGCCATGGGCCTTGACGTAATCACCTTTGGTAATAAGTACGATGTCGCCATCTTGCACCACACCTAATTCTTTAAGTTGCTCCACAGCAATATGGTTGACCTTGGCGTTATCCAATACTTCAGAATCGAAAGGGTGAGTAATTACTCCTCGGTATAGGCATACACGGCGCTGGGTTTCCGCTTGTGGGGTAAAGGCAAAGATGGGTATGACTGAGCGTATGCGTGACATGAGTAGTGGGGTCTTGCCTGTTTGAGTCATGCAAATAATGGCTTTAACCCCTTCTAGGTGGTTGGCTGCATACATGGCGCTTAACGCAACACTTTCATCAATGCTGTGTACGGTAATATCAAGCCGGTGAGATGACTTGTAAGCTTTGTGGTGTTGCTCAGCGCCCAAGCAAACCCTCGCCATGGCTTCTACAGTTTGGGCTGGGAAATCACCTACGGCGGTTTCGGCAGACAGCATTACTGCGTCCGTGCCATCCATCACTGCATTGGCAACGTCAGATACTTCTGCACGAGTGGGCATGGGACTAGTGATCATAGACTCCATCATTTGTGTTGCGGTAATGACAATACGGTTGAGGCGGCGTGTGTGTTTAATGATGTCTTTTTGCACTCCCACTAATAGAGCATCTCCTATTTCTACGGCTAGATCGCCTCGGGCCACCATCACACCTTCAGAGGCTTCAATAATACCTTCAAGGACTACAGGGTTAATGGCTTCGGCGCGTTCTATTTTGGCAATTAAACTGGCATTGCTGTTAGCTTTTTCAAGTAACGCGCGGGCTTCGTGCATATCGTCTGCATTGCGCACAAATGAAATGGCAATATAGTCTACGCCAATTTCTGCAGCAGTAATTAGGTCGGCACGGTCTTTATCTGTTAATGCGGGTGCTGATAAGCCGCCGCCCTGTAAATTGATACCTTTGTTATTAGATAGTGGGCCACCAATTTCAACCTGGGTGTGGACTTTCCCTTCGCTTACACGAACAACCTTAAGCACGATGCGACCGTCATCCAGCAAAAGAATGTCATCTTTGTTGAGGTCTTTGCCTAATGCAGGAAAGTCCAAACCTACGGCTTGTTCAGTACCTGTTTCCAGATCCATGGAAGGATCTAATACAAATTCTTGGCCTTCGTGCAGTTGCACTTTGTTGTTGGTAAATCGAGCAACGCGAACTTTAGGGCCTTGCAAATCTGCCAGCAAGGCTACGTGGCGGCCTACCTCCTTGGCGGCTTGAAGTACCGTTTCTGCTCGTTGTTTATGATCGGCTGGGCTGCCATGGGAAAAATTTAGCCTGACTACGTCGGTACCGGCTGCAATAATACTTTTGAGAACTGCTGGGCTACTTGTGGCCGGGCCTAAAGTAGCAACAATTTTAGTACGTCGTAATTGCATGATATTAAGATATTGTCCTTGATGATGAGGTGGTGCGCTAGTAGCGCGGGGCTGCACCTGAGGGTTAATGGTGCATTAGCGCTAGGCTGGTGTCCAGCATTCTGTTGCTAAACCCCCATTCATTGTCATACCAAGCCATTACTTTAACTAAATTGCCTTGGGCTCGGGTGTGGTTAGAGTCAAAGCTTGAGGATTTGGCGCTATGGTTAAAATCTACAGACACTAATGGTTGGTTTACGTAGTCCATAATATAGTCCAGCTCAGGGTCATTTTTAATGGCATTTTTTACATACTGGTTGACGTCATGGGCGCTGGTTTCTTTACCAGCCACAAAAGTAAGGTCTACCAATGAAACGTTGATAGTGGGTACACGAATGGCCATGCCATCTAGGCGGCCGTTAAGCTGGGGGAGCACCAAACCTACTGCTGCTGCAGCACCGGTTTGTGTGGGAATCATTGATGTGGTGGCAGAGCGAGCGCGGTACAAATCGCTGTGCAGGCCGTCTGTGAGTAGTTGGTCGTTGGTATAGGCGTGGATGGTAGTCATTTGTCCTTGTTTTATACCTACGGTCTGGTCCAGTATCTTAGCTAAGGGTGCAAGGCAATTGGTGGTGCAAGACGCATTAGATATGATGCGTTCTTTCCCTGTGAGAGTCTGGTGGTTAACCCCATAGACAATAGTGGCATCTAAATCTTGGCCTGGGGCGGAAATTAATACCTTATGTGCGCCAGCGTCAATATGGGCCTGGGCGTCTTGTCGGTGAGTAAATAAGCCGGTGCATTCAAGCACAAGGTCTATGTTAAGAGTGTGCCATGGCAGTTGGCTTGGATCTCTAACTTGATACAGGTGGATTTTGTCTTGGTTGATGTATAGGTGTTGATCATCGTATTCAACTTGGCCATTAAAACGGCCGTGTACGCTATCAAATTGCAATAAGTGGGCATTGGTTTGAGGATTGCCCAGGTCATTTATAGCAACGATTTCAAAAGCTTGTTGATAGTTGGTAGGGCTATTTTCATAGATAGCGCGGACGATATTGCGGCCAATGCGACCAAATCCGTTGATGGCGATGCGGATGCTCATTTTTCTATCTCTAACGTATTTTGTGGTAATATTACTAACATTATTACATTAAATCAATTAAATTGGTTTATATGTGTTCCAGATTAAAGAAATATTTGTTAATATTACGTAATAAAGTTAAGTAAGAAGAGAGTTATCATGGACAGCGTAATGCACAGTAAAGTAGCGCAGGTAACCCAGGCAATTGTTGAGCGTAGTCGCGCCTCCCGTAGTGATTATTTACAGCGTATTGATGGAGCTAAAGCTAGCAAAGTTAGCCGCTCTAACCTTTCATGTGGCAACTTGGCCCATGGGTTCGCTGCTTGCCCCCAGCAAGATAAAGATCGTTTAACCATGATGGATGAGGCCAACGTTGCTATTGTGTCGGCCTATAACGATATGCTTTCAGCTCATCAGCCCTTCGAGCGCTACCCTCACATTATTAAACAGGCGGTGAGAGAAATGGGTAGTGTGGCGCAATTTGCTGGTGGTGTGCCGGCTATGTGTGATGGTGTTACCCAAGGCCAGCCAGGTATGGAGTTGAGCTTGTTTAGTCGAGATGTCATTGCCATGTCGACTGCAGTAGCTTTGTCTCATAACATGTTTGATGCAGTGCTGTGTTTGGGAGTGTGTGACAAGATTGTCCCTGGGTTGTTAATCGGCGCATTGAGTTTTGGCCACCTTCCCATTGTATTTGTACCCGCAGGCCCCATGTCTTCGGGCTTGCCTAATACCGAAAAAGCGCGCATTCGTCAGCTTTACGCAGAAGGTAAGGTCGGTCGTGATGAATTATTGGCTTGTGAGTCTGAGTCTTACCATAGTGCAGGCACCTGTACTTTTTACGGCACTGCTAATAGCAATCAATTATTGATGGAAGTCATGGGCTTGCATCTGCCAGGCGCCTCGTTTGTGCCACCTGATGGCGAGTTGCGTGACGACTTGACACGTTATGCAGCCCAGCAAGTGGTTAAATTAACCCACCCTTCGCAACAACAAAATCTTGCCCAAATCGTATCTGAAAAAACCATAGTTAATGCCATAGTGGCTTTATTATCTACTGGCGGTTCCACCAATCACACGTTACATTTGATTGCTATTGCTAAGGCTGCGGGGATTATTGTTAATTGGGATGATTTTGCTGAATTGTCTAGCGTGGTGCCGAGTTTGACGCGGATCTACCCCAATGGCCAAGCTGATATTAATGTTTTTCATGGAGCTGGTGGAGTGCCTTATTTAATTCAAACTCTGTTGCACGGAGGCCTGCTGCATGAAGATGTAGAAACAATTATGGGTCATGGCTTAGGTCAATATTGTCAGGAGCCAAAATTACTATCAGGCAAGTTAATATGGCAGCCAGCACCAGAACAAAGTGCCGATCTTGACGTGTTAGCCTGTGTATCAGCCCCCTTTTCCAAAACTGGTGGCTTGGTGACCTTGCAAGGAAATTTAGGTCGGAGTGTGGCCAAGGTATCGGCGGTAAAATCCGAACACTGGCTGGTAGAAGCGGAGGCTGTGGTATTTGATTCACAATTAGAATTTGAGCAGGCGTTTAAGCGAGGAGAGTTAGAGCGAGATCTCATTGCAGTGTTACGTTTTCAAGGCCCACAAGCCTGCGGCATGCCCGAATTACATAAATTGACGCCTTATTTGGGTGTCTTGCAAGACCGAGGTTTTAATGTGGCTTTGGTCACTGATGGTCGAATGTCTGGTGCTTCGGGTAAGGTTCCGGCGGCCATACACCTTCATCCTGAGGCTAAAGTCGGTGGCTTAATAAGCAAAATCGAAAATGGGGATTTGTTAAGGCTAGACTGCCATAATGGGCGTTTAGAGCTGCTAGTTGAAGATAATATCCTACAAGCTCGACCAGTTTCTCAACAGGCGCAAGCCGTGACACACGGCATGGGTCGAGAGCTATTTTCCAATATGCGTAAGCAGGTCAGTAGCGCCGAAATGGGTGCCAGCACTTGTTTGTGATTGTGTGCTGTGATTAAAGGGAAATTTATACTTATGACTAAATATGACTTAGTCGCTGATGTTGGGGCTACCAATGCTCGTTTTGCTTTAACGCAGGGTAGCTCACCGGCTTTGGTGCACATTAAGGTGTTAGCCTGTGCTGATTACCCAAGTTTAGAAGCGGCTGTATCCGCCTACCTTGCAAGCACAGGTGCCGCGGGTTTAATTATCAAGGCTTGTATTGCCATAGCGGCCACCGTACATTTGCCAGAATTTTCCCTGGCCAACAATCATTGGTGTGTTAATAAAGCTCAAGTGAATGCCGTCCTCAAGGTTGAGGCCCTGTGGATCAATGATTTTACGGCCCAAGCTTGGGCGATGTCAGAAATTACTGACGACGAACTGCTAGTTGTGAAGCAAGGCCAGGCAGAAATGTGGGGCAACCGATTAGTAATGGGCCCAGGTACTGGTTTAGGTGTGGCAGGATTGATTGCCTATGATAAGGGTTGGTTGCCGGTCATGGGTGAAGGTGGCCATGTAGGGTTCGCGCCAACCAATAGGTTGCACGCAGAAATACTGACTTACATGTGGGATAACTATGGGCATGTTTCGACGGAACGCCTGTTATCAGGTTCGGGCATGATGGACTTATATGCAGCAGTTGCACATGTCAACGCCACCCATCCGCGCTTAACAAACCCCACTGATGTTTTGCAGCAAGCTCAGCTGTCCACGCCGGACGACTTGGCCCACCAAACCCTATGTCTTTTCTGTGACATGCTGGGCAACGCTGTGGCCAATGGGGCCTTGATGTTTGGTGCAGTGGGTGGGGTTTATTTGACTGGTGGAATTTTACCTCGGATGTATGATTTCTTATTGGCCAGCGAATTTGGTCACAGCTTTACCAACAAGGGCCGGACATCTCCTTATCTGCACCAGATTCCCATTTACCTTTGTACTGCAGAGCAACCTGGCCTGCAAGGTGCATCGATTGCCCTAAAACATGAGTCACGGAGGAAAGATGTTACAGCTTGAAAAATCCAAACACTGGCAGAAATTGCAGCAATTGGCAGTGCAGTACCGCAGCACTCACTTACGTGAACTATTTGCTAATGAAGGTAATCGCTTTAACACCTATTCTATTGAGTTGCCTAACTTATTATTAGATTACTCTAAAAACTGCCTGACACCTGAAATAATGCAGGCGTTATTTGGTTTGGCGCAAGATATGGGTCTGAGCTCCTCCATAGAGAGCATGTACCGAGGCGCAAAAATCAACATAACTGAAGACCGTGCGGTATTGCACACGGCTTTGCGTAACCGCAGTAATTCACCCGTTTACGTAGACCAAACCAACGTGATGGAGATGATCAATAACGAACTAGCGCATATGTGTGAGTTTGTGGAAAAAGTGCGCAGTGGTGAGTGGCTTGGATATTCTGGAAAGCGTATTACTGATGTGGTGAACATCGGTATTGGTGGGTCTAACTTGGGGCCAAAAATGGTTACCCAAGCACTACGCTCATATGCAGATTCCACCATCCGCGTGCACTTTATCTCCAATATAGATGGGGTGGAGATTGCTGAAATTTTACGCCCTTTAAATGCTGAGCAAGTTTTGTTTGTAGTGGCGTCTAAAACCTTTACCACTAGCGAAACGATGACCAATGCCCAAACTGCGCGTAATTGGCTGATGGCGTCGGCATTTGACGAGCGTGCAGTACAACAGCACTTTGTGGCTGTGTCATCCAACACGGAAGCGGTGCAGGCATTTGGTATTGATAAGGAATTTATGTTCTCTATGTGGGATTGGGTAGGGGGTCGATACTCCATCTGGTCTGCCATTGGCTTGCCCATTGCCTTATACCTAGGCTTTGATAAGTTTGAGCAGTTATTAACGGGCGCCCATGACATGGATCGCCACTTTAGAGATGCGCCAGCGCCAGCAAACATGCCTACTATTATGGCGTTAGTGAGCATTTGGAATGGGCTGTTACATGGGGCGCAAAGCCACGTGATATTGCCCTATGACCAACCTTTAGAAAGCTTCACTGCGTATATCCAGCAGGCAGATATGGAGAGTAATGGTAAGCATGTCGATCGTCAAGGTAATCAAGTGGCTTATCCTACAGCGTCTGTCGTGTGGGGCCAGTTAGGTATTGATGGGCAGCATGCATTCTATCAATTATTGCACCAAGGTAACGTCATAGTGCCAGCGGATTTTATAGGCTCGCTGGCTAGTTCTACTCCCGTTAAAGGCCACCATGAAAATCTTATGGCTAACTTCTTTGCCCAGACTGAGGCGCTGATGAATGGTATCAGTGCTGAAGAAGTAAGGAGCCAATTAGAAACTCAGGGATTAGACTCACAAGAGCTTGAAAAACTGTTGCCCCATAAAGTGCACCAAGGTAACCGGCCTAGTAATACCTTATTGCTTAAGCAGATAGATCCAAGAAATTTGGGTGCGCTCATTGCGCTCTATGAGCACAAAATATTTGCCCAGGGAGTGATTTGGGATCTCTGCTCTTTTGATCAATGGGGTGTTGAACTAGGCAAGATCCTAGCTAAGGGCATATTGCAGGAAATTGAAGGTGACGCAGGGCATCAACATGATGACTCTACTAATGCGTTAATTGACTACTTTAAGGGCTCTCGCATTTAGAGTATTTATTATAGGCAGTAGTGCTTTTGCCCTTTAAGTTTAAAGGGCTTTTTTCGTTATATACTTAGGTTTTAAGACGAGGTGAGGGTGCAAGTTTGCTTGGCTAACTCTTCTATGGCTTGCCAATTTCCCTGCTGTACTGCGTCAGTAGGCGTTAACCATGTACCACCTACACACATCACGTTATTCAGCGCTAAATAGTCTGCTGCATTGGTAGGCTTGATGCCTCCAGTTGGGCAAAACTTAAGGTCGCTAATGGGGCCTCCAATGGCCTTTAGAAAATCTACTCCGCCCACTACAGCTGCGGGAAATAGTTTAAACCTTCGGTAACCTAACGCCATGGCTTGCATTGCTTCGCTTACACTGGCGATGCCTGGCAACAATGGCACTGCACTTCGGCTACCGTGATGTAAAAGCTCTGCCGTAAAACCTGGACTAACAATAAAATCAGCCCCCGCTTCAACACATGCGTCATATTGTTCTGGTGTTAGCACAGTGCCGGCACCAATGATGGCTTCTGGTAAAGCTTTTTTGAGCTGTTTGATAGCACTTAAACCATAGTTACTACGTAGGGTAATTTCCAATACTGTTAAGCCTCCAGTCACCAATGCCTTGCCAATACCAATGGCTTGTTCAGGACTATCTAGAGTGAGTACTGGAATCACGGGTACAGTGGCGCAAATTTGATCTAAGCGTTGAGTGTTTTTGTGAATCTGGGCAGAGTTTGAAGCGGACATTTAAGGGCACCAATGTATACTGAGGGGCTGTTGGAGGAAGATGTAAATAGGCATCTGCAAGGAATTTTTTAAGTGAATTGCCTGTTCTAACACTCGGCGCTTTTCGGCACCTTCAATATGTAAGTGTTTATGTCTTGCAAGTCCGAGTGTATTAGCAGACAGGGTCATGCGGTCGGTAGGATCTGCTGGCGCATGCGTGGCGATACAAATATCACTTGTTGAAAGTGCTTGGTGCAATGATGGGCATAAAGGAAACAGAGAAGCTGTATGGCCATCGGTACCCATGCCAAGAATCAGCACATCAATGGGCCAGTGCATATCTTTGAGCCGTTGTTGGCAGTGTTGCCGTCCTTCTGACGCACTTTTTTCGCCAGTGTAAATGGGGTAAAAGGCTGCCTCTACAGCGTTATTTTGAAGTAGCCAAACCCTTACTAAGGCAGCGTTACTGGCGCTATCTTGTTCATCCACCCAACGCTCGTCAGCAAGAGTGATGTCTACCCGGTGCCAATCAAGCTGCTGCTGGCTTAGTTGCTGCAACATAGCTTGTGGTGTGCGGCCTCCAGAAACGACTAAGCTGGCTCTCGACCTGACTGTCAACGCAGCGCGTAATTGATTGGCCACGGTGGCCGCTAATGACGCTGCAAGCTTCTGAGCGCTTACACTTTCTAACCACTGGTTTTGGTTTAGTAAGGTTTCAGGCTTATTTGGCTTCATTGCAGTGTTCATACCATCGATGTCCATGTGTTTCTATCATATTGCTGGCTTGTTGTGGCCCGTTGCTTCCCGCTGAGTAATCTTCAAGTGGAAGCTCTGCACGGTGCCAAGCTTGGCGAATCTGGTCGCACCACTGCCACGCAAGTTCTACTTCATCACGACGCACAAATAAGCTTTGGTTGCCTTTAAGGGCTTCCAATAATAGGCGCTCATAGGCGTCTGGAATGCGAGCTTGAGATTGGGTTTGAGCAAAGTCTAAGTGCAACGGGTCGCGTCGAAGCTGCATGTTTTTGTCGATACCTTGTTCTTTGGTAAGCACTTGTAATGAAATGCTTTCATAGGGCTGCAGGCGAATGATTAGTTTGTTTTGCGCAATCTCGGCCTGGTCTGGGTCAAAAATGTAATGGCTGTTGGACTTATAGTGAATGATAATCTCTGTCACTTTGTTAGCCATGCGTTTTCCCGTGCGCAAATAGAAAGGTGTGCCAGTCCAGCGCCAGTTGGCAATTTCGGTACGTAGGGCAATAAATGTTTCTGTGTCGCTGCTGGTGTTTGCGTCAGCTTCGTTCAGATAGCCAGGCGCTGGCTGTTGTTTAAACTGACCATCGGTATATTGCCCCAATACTAGGTGAGTGCCTATTTTGTCTTGGTCAATTGGCTGTAATGATCGTAATACCTTTACCTTTTCGTCACGTATGCTGTTGGCGGTGAGCTGTGATGGTGGGTCCATGGCTACCATGCACAATAGCTGCAACAAGTGGTTTTGTACCATGTCGCGCATTTGCCCGGCTTTATCAAAGTATCCCCATCGGCCCTCAATACCAACCTCTTCAGCCACACTAATTTCCACATAGTCGATATGCTGGTGGTTCCATTGGCTCTCAAATAGAGGGTTGGCAAAGCGCAATGCGATAAGATTTTGTACGGTTTCTTTACCAAGGTAGTGGTCGATACGAAAAATTTGGCTTTCGTCAAAATATAAAGCCATCTTGTCGTTGATGACCTTTGATGAAGAGAGATCATGGCCAATAGGTTTTTCGACCACAATACGGCAGTGCTCGTTAATGGCATTGGCACCGTGTAAGTGTTGGCAGATATCTTTATATAGGCTTGGCGGTGTGGCTAGGTAGTAGGTAATTTGTGGATGCCACAAGGCTAGTTTTTGCTCTAGTGCAATATAATCCTGTGCATGGGTGAGGTCCACTTTGCAATAGCTTAGGCGTTGTAAGAAACGTGACAGTGAGTTGGCGTTCAATTCATCTGCGCCAATGTATTGGTTTAGTGTATGCTCAATACGCTGCTTCAGTTCGGTGATACTTATTGCGCTACGTGCCACGGCCATGATGTTTAACTCTTTGCTCAATAGTTGAGCATGGTCGAGTTGGTATAGGGCGGGCATGAGTTTGCGGAGTGATAGATCACCTAATGCGCCAAACAGCACAAAACTATGGCTTAATATGCCTTTAGCTGTTGTAAGCTCGTCTGATGAGTTACTGTCCGACATTATTAATGTGACCTTATGTATAAATTAGACTTGTAATAATACTCCTAAATTCAAACAAAAGTCACAAAAATATCTTAAATGTTGGTAATATTACGTACATAAATAAATAAGCTAGATAAAATAAACTATGACCATTAACAATAATTTGCTACAGCGCCTATCTACTCAGCAGGAACAGCTCAATCGATCTGAGCGCAAAGTTGTGCAAGTGATTGTTGCTGATCCCCAATCGGCAACCCGTATGAGTATTGCAGCTTTGGCAGAGTTAGCTCAAGTGAGTGAGCCTACGGTTAACCGTATGTGTCGCAGCTTTGGTCTCAAGGGGTATCCAGACTTTAAGTTAGAGCTAGCTCAAAGTATGGCGCGTGGTACGCCCTACGTGAGCCAGAGTGTCAATCAAAATGATACTGCAACCCAATACACCGATAAAATATTCACCAGCACCATGGCTAGTTTAGATGCTGCGAGGCAGCAGGTTGATAGTAAAGCCATTGAGCGGGCGGTAGATTATTTAAGCCAAGCTCAGCAGATTTGTTTTTATGGCATGGGTGCCTCAGGTGCCGTCGCTCAAGACGCTCTGCATAAGTTTTTTCGTTTCAATATTCCCGTTGTAGCTCATAATGATTCATTGATGATGCGTATGATGGCCGCGGCCTGTAAGCGTGGCGATGTGCTGGTGCTGCTGTCATTTACAGGGCGCACTAAAGAAATGGTAGAGGTGGCTCGCATTGGTCGTGCTGCGGGTGCGGTAGTTATTGCTATTACTGCCGTTGGCTCACCTTTGGCTCAAGAAGCGAGTCTGGTATTAAGTGTAGAAGCACCTGAAGATACTGATGTGTATATGCCCATGCAATCCCGCATGATTCAGCTGACCTTAATAGATGTTCTGGCTACTGGGGTGATATTGCGCCGCGGCGAAGATTTTCATGGTCACTTAAAAACCATTAAGCAAAGTTTAACGGGCACTCGTTTGGCCATAGTAGAGGAGCAACAGTGACATTTTATAGGTTTGGTTTGGTGGTATTGTTGGCTGTTTTCTAACCAATGTGGTGACTGTACCTATGCGGATTGTGGGTGCCGTGGCTTCCGTTGTGCCGGTAATAGGTGATGCTGTGGACGAAATTATAGAAGCTGTCGCTGATGCGGGTGATGATATTCCTTTGTAATATAACGGACAAAGTTAGCAATGTTGATTGGCATATTTTGCTTGAGACACAAAAAAACCGCAACCAGGGTGACCTAGAGCGGTTTTTTATCACCAAAAAAAAGCTTATAGTTGGTCGATTTTAGCTCGGATCTCAACTAGCTTTTCAGACATAATGCGCTCTAGGTGCACTAGGTCCTGTGCTATAGACTCTTTGCTATCTGCAACTTTATTTTCTTCGTGGGCTAGCTTGTTCAATTCTGTAAGGGCGCGCAGTAAGAATGGTGAGATTTCGCTCACTTCTTGCCATTGTTGGCGACCAGAATCGACCATTACAGTGCGTGTAGCACGACCAAAGCGGAACTTTTTGCTACGAGGTAAAAAAGAGCCTTTTTCGCGCTTGTAGTAGATTTTGAGGATATCAAAATCGCCTTCTTGGCGAAGGGTATATTTGCTGATGGATTCAAAGCTAGTGATGCCCATTTCCGTAAGCGTAGGGTGTTGAGACATAATTGTTCTCCTTAGAGATTAAAAGTTAAAGTTTTCTTATGAAAATCAATGACTCAACAAATTATTGTAAGGTAGGCTCTGGCGGCCCTGCCTTGCTGGTCTGATGGTTTATGAGTAAAAGTGTAAGTGCCTACACAAACCGTCATGGGGGTGGTTTTCAGTGATGATATTATAGCTCATTGTTGATTAAAGAGTAACCAAAATCCTTGCCATATGTCAGCGATTTATACTATAGGTCGCATTCATTCAATAAATAGTTATGGGATCTTCACGCAAGCATTATTTGCGGTATACTCAGGCTTAAATTTTTGGTTTACCCATGAGTGCGGTTGGCGCAAAAACCCACTCAATAAGGATTTTTCTTCATATGTCTGGTGTCATCCCTATTGATGAAGGCGTTGAGCGTCTACCCCTCAAAGAATATACAGAAAAAGCGTATTTAGATTACTCCATGTATGTCATTTTAGACCGTGCATTGCCTCATATTGGCGATGGTCTAAAACCTGTACAAAGACGTATTGTTTATGCAATGTCTGAGTTGGGCCTAAAAACGTCTGCTAAGTATAAAAAATCTGCCCGTACTATTGGTGATGTGCTGGGCAAGTTTCACCCACACGGTGATAGCGCTTGTTACGAAGCCATGGTGCACATGGCCCAGACCTTCTCCTATCGTTATACTCTGGTTGATGGCCAAGGCAATTGGGGATCTGCAGATGATCCAAAATCCTTTGCTGCCATGCGCTATACGGAAGCTAAACTCACAGGTTATGCCGATGTCTTATTAGGTGAGCTAGGTCAAGGCACCGTAGACTGGGGTAACAACTTTGATGGCACCCTGCAAGAACCTTTAGTATTGCCTGCTCGTGTGCCTAACGTACTGTTGAATGGCGCCACTGGCATCGCTGTGGGTATGGCGACAGACATCCCTCCTCATAACTTACGAGAAGTGGTGTCGGCCTGTATCCATCTATTGGAGCACCCTGGCGCAAGTACAGAAGAATTGTTCGAATTTGTACAAGGGCCTGATATGCCCACTACGGCAGAAATAATTAGCCCACGAAGTGACCTGTTAGAAATGTACAAAACTGGACGTGGCAGCATTCGCATGCGCGCCGTAGTGGATCATGAAGACGGCGATATTGTCATCACCGCTTTGCCGTACCAGGTTTCTGGGGCGCGCATATTGGAACAGATTGCTGCTCAAATGCAGGCTAAAAAGTTGCCTATGGTGGCTGATTTACGCGATGAGTCTGACCATGAAAAGCCAACCCGTTTGGTGATTGTGCCACGCTCAAATCGGGTGGATACGCAACAGCTATTGAATCACTTGTTCGCTACTACAGATTTAGAACGATCTTATCGAGTTAATTTGAATCTCATTGGTGTGGATGGTAAGCCACAAGTTAAAGGTTTGAGTACTATTTTGAAAGAGTGGTTGTCTTTTCGTATGGAGACAGTGACACGCCGTTTGCAGCATCGCTTAGATAAGGTGCTGGAGCGTTTGCATCTATTAGAAGGTTTGTTAATTGCCTATCTTAATATTGACGAAATTATTGCTATCATCCGTGAAGAAGAAAAACCTAAAGCAGTACTAATGCAGCGGTTTGTGTTATCTGATCGCCAGGCTGATGCCATTTTAGATTTAAAACTGCGCCATTTAGCCAAGCTAGAACAGCACCGCATTGAAGCAGAGCAAGAGGAACTAGTGGCAGAGCGTGACAAGTTAGAGTTGTTGTTGGGTTCTAAAACACGTTTAAAAACCCTCATAAAGCGTGAATTAATTACTGATGCCGAAGCCTTTGGGGACGATCGTCGTTCCCCTATCGTTGTGCGTCAAGAAGCTAAAGCCCTTTCAGAGCGTGATTTACTCACCACCGAGCCTGTTACTGTAGTTCTGTCTAAACAAGGCTGGGTTCGTGGTGCCAAAGGCCACGATATAGACCCTTCTAACATGAGTTATAAATCGGGTGATGACTTCTTGCTCATGGTGCAAGCTCGAAGCAATCAAAGTGTTGCCTTCCTTGATGAAGGTGGCCGTAGTTATTCCCTAGAGGCCCACACATTGCCATCCGCTCGTGGCCAGGGTGAGCCTTTAAGTGGTCGATTTAATGCGCCTAGTGGTGTGCAATTTTCAGCTGCAGTGAGTGCTCAAGTTGATCAATTGTTACTCATGAGCACGGATGCAGGTTATGGCTTCATTTCCACCTTTGAAGACTTGTTAAGCAAAAACAAGGCTGGTAAGGCTGCCATGTCTGTGCCCAAAGGTGCCAAGGTTATTGCGCCGCAGCATATCACCAAGGTGGAAGACACTTGGTTGGTGGCAGTGAGTAATGAAGGGCGTATGTTAGTCTTCCCGTTACAGGATTTACCACAGCTAGCGCGAGGTAAGGGTAATAAGATTATTAGTATATCGTCCACCCGCGTGGCAAACCGTGAAGAATTCATGGTGGCTTGCTCATTGGTCTCTGAGAGCTGCGAGTTATTAGTGCATTCAGGTAAGCGCTATCTACGTTTGAAGGCCTCTGATCTAGTTCACTATCGTGGAGAACGTGGGCGTAGAGGCAATAAACTACCTAGAGGCTTCCAAAAGGTTGATTACTTGGCTGTGGAGAGTGAGGCATCAACTGAAGTGGATGCTGAGTCTATAGATACTGCCTCTTAGTCAGGTGTTTAAAGCGTTGGACTAAAGTGACGGATTTGCAGGTCTAACAAGTCTTGGTATTCACTGCTTAAACGGGCCAAACATACGGCGCCACTGGCGAGTGGCGTGCAGTTGTCGGCTTGTAACACCCGTTGTTGTAACTCTGGGTGGTAGGCTACGTGGCGACTTATTACCATATGGTCTTGCCGTTCACGGCGGGACAATTCTGCAGCTTCTTCTGTGAGCTTACTTAACTCCTCTAAATTACCTGTGTGCACCACAATTTGAATGCTTAAACTAGGTTTGTCGCTAGCCGACCGTTGGGTGTTAAAGGCCTTGTACAAACCAAAGAAAAACTGTGCGGCACATAGGGCATTCACGCAGTGGGTCATGTGCTCATGGGGTTTGTCAAAGGTGACAAGCACATCGTGGTTTTCTTCCGTTTCAATAGTACCGCCATAGATGGCGCACACTTGATCTACCAACCGCTGGTAAGACTTGAGCAACAAGTGTTTTTCAGCGGCTTCCATTGGTCCTTGATCTCTGGTATTTACGTTGATATACAACAAGCTCACCAATGGGTCGTCGTGCAACGGGGTTGGGGTGAACGCAATGGGGTTTATATTGGGCTCATGATCAAGAGTATGTGTTTGGTGTGACACCAATTCTGCGATGGCTGCAGGGGTACGCGTGGGTCGTAATGGTTTGGAATTATCACCATTACGTAGATCATCCATGGTGAATATGGGTAAATTATTTTTCGTGGGGCCCCTAGGTTCTGTCAGTTTAGGTGCAAATAAAGGATCGCCAAGATCGCCTAATTGGGGTTCTGAGGATAATTCACGGGCCAAATCGTGAAGCTCGTGATTAAACGCTTCTTGTTGGTTAGGGGCTTCCAATTCTGGCTGGTGGTCTTGTTGGTCATGGTGAGCCGCGACGACTAAGCCCTTTCCAGCAGGCATTTCTAATTCATATTGATGTTCCGTTTGAGTATGCAGCAAACGTTCTTCGTTAATAGAATTGAAACCCAAATTAATGATGCCCCACTCATCAAGGCGAGTGTCATCTAGTGGCGGTGCTTTGCCGTATTCTAATAGTTGTTCTTGGGCTTCGTGTAAGTCGCGCAACGGCTGCACTAATTTGGCACCGAACCACCAGCCAATAACGATGCAGGCTAATAAGGCAAGGCCCACGGTAGGCCATAGCAATAACACCAACTGGATAAGGCTTGGATGTAAATCTAAATTGGAGTGGCGTAAGTGCAGGCTGCCAATAATTTGCTCATCTAGCTGGATAGGCAAGACTATATAGTTGGCATCATTAAGAAAACCAGTTTTGGCGAGCATTTGGCCGTCTCCATCATAGACGGCTGCACCCTCAATAGCACCTTGTTGTCTGAGTTCCGCTAAAGTAACGTTAAGGCTAATATAGTCTTGTTTTACTAGTAGAGGTGCGCTTAAGTTAGCCAGCTGCTGGCCCATTTTCTGGCCTAAAAAGGCATTTTGTTGATCCGCAACTTGGCTAAGGTGTTGGTAAGTCATCAGCCCCAAAGCCACGCCAACAAGCACAAATGTGGCTATTAACAAAAACACCGTCTTCTGCACCAAGGTGAGGCGAGATTGCATTAAGTGTCTAAAAGAAAGGATTTTATTGGACATTAGGTGTTAATCATTGCTGTGTGGAAGAGGTAAAATCAACCCCATTCTAACCCACTAATGGTAAAATGCTAAGCCCACCCAAGGAGTTGTACCTATGTTTCATCGCCTAACCTTATTTGATATGAACAATGAGCTAAACGTTGTCGCTGTCAATCAGGCATTTCAGGCTCTGCAAGTGAAAACCTATAACAACCTGCACAGTGCTAATGCTAACTTCGCAGTGCACCAATGGCAATGGAACAGTTCGCCTGAATGTGTTTTAGACCTTGAAGTCATCCTTCAAAAATTGTCTAAACAACAAAAACTGGATTATGTGCTCCAGTCTTCTCAACAGCCCATACAAAAAATAAAATTAGCTGTGTTTGATATGGACTCTACCTTGATTCAGGCTGAAGTGATGGACGAGCTGGCTTATGCAATGGGTATTGGTCCACAAGTGGCGCTTATTACTGCCAGCTCCATGGCTGGAGAGTTAGATTTTGAACAGAGCTTTCGTCAGCGACTGGCTTTGTTAAAAGGGTTTGATACTGCCCAACTTTCAGCTATTAACCAAGCCCTTGAATTAATGCCGGGTGCAGAACAACTTATGAAAGGCCTGCAGAAGCAAGGCGTATACTGCGCTATATTATCTGGGGGTTTTAGCTACTTTGCAGATGACTTGGCCCATAGGTTGGGTATGCAACAAGCCTTCTCTAATTCTTTAGAAGAAGTAGATGGCAAACTCACTGGGCAAGTGACAGGGGTGATATTGGATGCTGCCAAAAAAGTAGAGTTGCTGGAGCAGTTACGAAAAACCCTTGGCTTATCTCTAAGCCAGTGTCTTGCTGTGGGCGACGGCGCTAACGATTTGCCGATGCTTAATAAAGCTGGTTTAGGCGTAGCTTTCCATGGTAAACCACTGGTTAGGCAGCAGGCACCTCATCAAATTAACAACTTTGATTTGGATACTTTGTTGCACTTGGCTTAACAGGGAGAGTATAAGCTTTTACTCAACCTTCCAGGCTCTTCACGTACTAGTTTGGGCACCAAATAGCCCGACATACAGGACTGCATTTGTGCCACTATGGATTGTCCACGCTCTAGGCTAACAAAAAAGTGAGTAGTGCCTGCCACTTGGTCTGGTAAGTGCAGGTAATAAGGCATAATGCCTAGTTCAAACAGACGCTCACTGAGGCGCTTTTGGCTGGCTAGGTTGTCGTTCACTTGGGCTAATAACACGCTTTGGTTGAGTAATTGTACCTTGTGTTGGCGCAATCGCTCGCAAGCTTGGGCTACATCTGCTGCTAATTCATTGGCATGATTAGCGTGCACCACCATCACACAGTTCAATCTGGAGTGTTCAAGCTTTTGGCACAGTTCTAGGGTGATTCGTTGTGGCAATACGATGGGCAAGCGACTGTGAATGCGCAAGCGTTTAACGTGTGTAATGGTTTCGATAGCGGTGATTAGCTCAAATAACTTGGGATCTGTTAAGGCGAGTGGATCGCCACCACTAAGGATGATTTCTTCTATATCTGGGTGTTGTTCAATATATTTAAGGCTTTGTTGCCACTCATTACGAGCACGCTTTTGGTCGCTATAGGGATAGTGACGGCGGAAGCAGTAACGGCAGTTAATAGCGCAGTGGCCGGCTGCAATCAACAAGGCCCGCCCTTGGTATTTGTGTACAACGCCGGGTACGGGGTTGAAGCGGAATTCTTGTAATGGGTCATCATTAAAGTTTGGGTCTTTTATTGCTTCTTGAACCCGAGGTAATACTTGCAACAACAATGGATCCGTTGGATCTCGTGGGCGCATTTTTTGTGCAAATGCTCTGGGCACAAGGGTAGTAAAGCCTTGGTCATGGGCTGACAGAGCCGTCTGTTGAGCCAAGTTAAACCCTAAAGCTGTGAGCAATTGTTGAGGCGTACGGTAGGCCTCACGCAGCTGAGTGCGCCAATCTTCTGGTAAGCTTGTGTAGTTAATCAAGCTTAAAGGTTCAACTTGCTTAGCGCTTTGCGGTATCATAAGCGACAAATTTCCCGATATTTATTTCATTAGAGCGAAAAATGGCTAATTATAGCAGCAACGAATTTAAATCTGGCCTTAAAGTTATGTTAGAAGGCGATCCATGTGCCATGGTTGATGTGGAGTTTGTTAAACCCGGTAAAGGTCAAGCATTTACCCGCGTACGTATGAAGAACTTGAAGTCCGGCCGGGTATGGGACCGTACCTTTAAGTCGGGTGAATCCATTGAAATGGCGGACGTGATGGACCGCAACATGGAATACCTATATACCGATGGTGAGTTTTGGCATTTTATGATGGCAGACGGTACTTTCGAGCAATATGGTGCGGATGTCCATGCCGTAGGTGACTGCATTAAGTGGCTTAAGGAACAAGAGATTTACGTGGTCACCTTATGGAATGATGCGCCATTAGCTGTTGCTGCACCTAACTTTGTAGAGTTAGAAGTGACGGAAACTGATCCAGGCCTTAAAGGTGACACAGCTCAAGGAGGCAGTAAACCTGCGACTTTAGCAACGGGTGCTACTGTGCGTGTACCCTTGTTTATTGAGCAAGGTGAGATGCTAAAGATTGACACCCGCACAGGCGATTACGTAAGCCGCGCATAGGCTTAGGATTATCCACTATGCCATGGCAACCGAGTGCTGACATTAACCAGCTTAAGCAACGTGCCAGAGTAATCAGCCAAATACGGGCATTTTTTTCTGCCCGTGATTTGCTTGAAGTCGATACCCCTATAATGTCCCATTATGGGGTATCCGACCCTCATATCGATACTATTCCAGTAGCCTTTACCCAGGATGGCGCTTTCCAATGTCAGCCTATGCACCTCATGTCTTCACCAGAATATGCCATGAAGCGTTTATTAGCAGCAGGTAGTGGCAGTATCTATCAAATTGCTAAAGCGTTTCGTAATGGTGAGGTGGGTTGCCGACACAACCCGGAATTTACCTTATTAGAGTGGTATCGCCTCGATTTTGATCTACAGCAATTGATGCAAGAAGTGGCATGTCTTATCGATACCGTACTAATAGGTGAAGTGCTTGAGTGGCACTTTTGGAGCTACCGTCAGGCTTTTGAAGAAGTTCTTTATATCGACCCTTTAACGGCCAGTGATGACGCTATCAGATCCAAGGCCTTGGATCTGATAGATATTCAAATGGAAGCATCTACCCCGCGAGATACTTGGTTAGACTTATTAATGAGTCACTGTATTGAGCCACAACTACCCAAAGCGTGTTTTGTTTTTGATTACCCAGCCAGCCAATCAGCCTTAGCACAGACTGGCATGGATGACCTGGGTAATAACGTGGCGCGTCGTTTTGAGGTGTATATTAACGGCATTGAATTAGCCAATGGATACCAAGAGCTGACGGATGCTCAAGAACAAGAGCGGCGCTTTGCATTAGACCATGCCACAAGAGCTTTCATGGGTAAAATACCCATGGCTGTTGATATTAGGCTCATTCAGGCGCTACAAGCTGGGCTACCAGAATGTTCTGGCGTAGCTTTAGGGATAGAGCGTTTATTAATGCTTGCCTCTGGCGAAAAAGACATAACTAAGGTAATGGCTTTTAGCCACCACCTTGCTTAGTTTATCTGGGTGTTAATTAAGTTCGGCGAACATTTGGCCTAAACGTGTTGTGGTGCCAGCACTAAGTTCTGTGGGCCATTGGCTTGCGCCTTTTGGTAAACACATGACTAGGGTAGAGCCCAATTTAAAGTGGCCCATTTCTTCACCTTTCTTCAATACGATAGGTTCTTGGTTGGTATAGTTAAATTGGCTTACCACCTTACCTTTAGGGCACACTAAGCCTGCCCAAACCGTTTCCACACTGGCTACAATCATGGCGCCTACTAGCACCATAGCCATAGACCCAAACTCAGTGTCAAAAATGGCCACTACCCTTTCGTTACGGGCAAATAAACCCGGCACTTGGGCGGCGGTTGTTTGGTTCACCGAAAATAATTGACCCGGTACATGCACCATGTGGGTAAGGGTGCCGTCGCAAGGCATATGAATGCGATGGTAGTCTTTAGGTGCCAAATAAATAGTAGCAAAATCACCATCTATAAAAGGAGTAGCGAGTCCACTATTGCCACCTAATAAAGTGGTGAGGTTAAACTCGTGGCCTTTGGCTTGAAATAGGTTTTGTCCGTTTATTTTGCCTAGTTGGCTAATAGCGCCATCTACGGGGCAAGCTAAGTGCTTTGGATTCTTATCTAAGGTGCGTGCCTCAGCCTTAAGACTGCGGGTAAAAAAGTCATTAAAACTGCCATATTGACTTGGGTGCTGACGTTCAGCTTCATCCATGTTGACTTTGAAACGCTTTATAAATGTGCGAATAAAGGGGTCTTTAATTACCGGCATAGAACTGTGGGCCAGTATGCCTACAAGGCGAGAGATTAACTGTTGTGGTAACAAGTATTGCATGAATACAAATAAACGATCGCCCATGAAGAATCCTTAGTTATGTGTGGTGAAGTCGTCTAAAGACGCTTTAATGTGTTGAAAGCTCGACATACGAATGGGGTCAATATGACCATCTTCTAAAGCCTTTAATAAAGCACAGGCAGGTTCATGCTCATGGCTACAATCGCTAAATTTACAGTAGCCTAAATAGGGCCTAAATTCCACAAAACCCTCCAGTAGGGTTGCTGTGTCCATATGCCAAAGACCGAATTCACGTATGCCTGGGGAATCGATTAATTGCCCACCATTAGGGACGTGAAATAGTTTAGCTGTGGTGGTGGTGTGAACACCTTTGTTGGTTTGCTCAGACAAGGCGCTGGTTTTAATGTCTACTCCAGGAAGCAGTACATTCACTAAGCTAGATTTCCCAACACCAGACTGACCCACAAACACGCTAACTTTATTGTTTAGCTCAGTATAAAGTGCTTCAAGGCCCGTTAAGGTTTGAGTAGAGGCGCGAATAATACGGTAACCTAGGGCTTTGTAGCGAGCTAACATGGGTTCAAGGTGGTCTTGGGCCTCTTCGTCTAATAGGTCGGTTTTGTTGAGTAAAAGTATAGGCTCAATTTCACTGGCCTCGGCGGCCACCAAGTAGCGGTCTATCAAATTAGCATGGGCATAAGGTTTGGGAGCAAAGGTCACAATGATTTGATCAATGTTTGCCGCCACAGGTTTAAGATCACCGTATTTATTTGGACGGCTGAGAATACTATTGCGATCATCGCGGGCCACAATTACACCACTTTGATCCGCTGCTTGGCGCCAGGACACTTGATCACCAGTGACGAGGAAGCCTAAATTAGAGCGAATTTTACAGCGAAACACTTGGCCTTGGTATTGGCCATGCAAGGCTTCAACATCTATTAAAGAGCCATAGTGGGCGATAATTAAACCCTGCTGTTCGGCAGACAGGTCACCATGTTCGATAGCGTTTTCTATCACCCCATCTTGTTTATTGGCGCGTGCGCGACGTTCGTCTTGAACTTTATCAATTTGCCACTGTTGGCGGCGGGTTAGTTTACGTTTGGCCATTGAGCATTAATGTACTGGATTGTCAGTAAAGGCTTTATTCTACCGCGAAGTGAGGCATAATTCAGTCTATCAATCTCAGCTAGAGAACTTTTCTTGTGAAACACGCACAAAATCTAATTTGGTTAGACCTTGAAATGACCGGTCTCGACCCAGAGCAAGACGTTATTATTGAAATTGCCACCATTGTCACCGACGCCCATTTAAATGTACTGGCTGAAGGGCCATCCCTTGTCATTCATCAGAACGATACGGTGCTGGAGACTATGAACGATTGGTGTATTAAACAACATGGCCAATCTGGCCTAACCCAACGGGTGCGTGACAGCAAGGTAAGCTGTGCAGAAGCTGAGCAACAAACCATCGCTTTTCTTAAAGCCTTGGTTGATGGTGGTCACTCTCCTATGTGCGGCAATACTATTGGTCAAGATAGACGTTTCTTGGTGAAATACATGCCTCAACTTGAGGCCTATTTTCACTACCGCAACGTGGATGTGAGCACCTTAAAAGAGTTGGCTCGTCGCTGGCGTCCAGAGCTGCTTGATGGTCTTAAAAAAGATGGCAGCCATCTGGCGCTAGATGATGTGCGTGATTCAATTGCGGAGATGGCCTATTACCGAGCGCATTTTTTAAAGATGAAATCGTGAAGGTGTAGGTTAGCAACTTTACTAAAGGTCAATACAGCGGTTACCTAAAGGCCAAGGTAGCCTGTTCCACATAGTATTGGATCAGGCGGCCAGCCATAATTCCTGGTGGCGCCGTATTCCCAGGTAACTGGTCGTAGCGAAACCAGTTCGCCTCAGCGATCTCGATGCCATCCACTTTAATTTCGTCGGTCACGGCATTGGCAATAAAACCAAGCATCAACTGCCCAGGATAAGGCCACGACTGGCTGCCAACATAACGGATATTATCGATTTCGACGCCCACTTCTTCAAAGACCTCTCGATGCAATGCCTGCTCTGCACTCTCTCCGGCCTCAAGATACCCAGCCAAAGCGCCAAATCGGTTAGTGGGCCAACTAGCATTACGCGCCAAAAGGCAGTGATCCCCGCGGGTTACCAGCACAATCACGCAAGGGGAAATCCGTGGGTAATTGTTGATGTTACACTTATGGCAGGTCATAGCATGTTCTTTAGCAGTGGCTTGATTAGGTTCACCACAACTGCCACAAAAGCGGTGCTTATCTTGCCAGTCTAGCAATTGAACGGCTCGACAGGCTAACGAAAAAATCTCCTCGCCTGCGACCGTTAGTAAGTCACGTAGTCCAACCAAACTAAACCCCTCAGTCGCCGTCACTTCTGGCATGAGATCCCAAACCTCACAATCACGGCTGAGCCACTGGCCAAGAGTTATTTTTCGTTGGCAGAAAAAACCTAAGGAGTCGGTCGCGTCACTGTCAATAAGAGGGTTTTTAGCCATTCTGGAACCGTCAGCCAGCAAAATATCCCGACCAACCACAGCAATAATCCACTTTGTTTCCGTATTGACAGATACTGGGCTGGCATAAAAGCCATTTAGGCTTGCGGGGATAGTCACAGGAGAATTTACCTTTCGTGGAGAGTATAAGGTCAGCTAAAAAGTCTGCTAGCAGTTTGCACATTTCGATGTCTACAGTTCAAGGTCCTCAACCTATTCGTATAAGTCTAACATGAATAAATAGGGTCTTGGCCCATCTTTCAAATGCACTAACTATGTTTTTAGCCTAGCAAAGATGCTTTAACTTATGACCAAAATGTTGGGCTAAAGGCACAGGTGTTATGGGGATGAGTTGCGTTTGTCGTTGTATCAATTGATCTACAGCCCAGTCAATATGCTCCATCACCATAGGAGTGGCAGTGGAGCGTTGGTCTTGCAGTGCTTGTAGCGTGAATTTTGTAGCAGGGCCATTACCTAAACCAATCGCTAAATTTCGCTGCCAACCTTCAAAACCAGCACGCCTAATAGGTGATCCTTCCGTTCGTTTAAGAAAATCATCTTTGGTCCACATGAATAGCTCTGCTAATTTTGCTTGGTCTAAGCCGTGGCGAGGTTTGAAATCATCTTCCTGGGTGGCGCCAGGTGCGCGATTCCATGGGCAAGCAAGCTGGCAGTCATCACAACCAAATACCCGATTTCCCATTAGTGGCCGTATATCTAATGGAATACTGCCTTTGTGCTCGATGGTTAAATAAGCGATGCAACGGTTAGCATCCAGTACATAGGGTTGTGGAAAAGCCGCAGTTGGGCATACGGTTATGCAAGATTCGCAGCGGCTACAGTGGTCTTTTTGATAAGGTTCATCTATGGGCAGTGGGAGATCGACAAAGATTTCACCAAGCACGAACCACGACCCTTGTTTACGGTTAATGATTAAGGTGTGTTTGCCTTGCCAGCCCAGACCTGCTTTTTGGGCAAGGGGTTTTTCCAGCACCGGCGCACTGTCAACAAATACCCGATGACCAAATGGGCCGATTAATTTCTCAATGGCTTTACTAAGTTGAGCCAGACGTTTACGAACTAATTTGTGATAATCTCTACCAAGGGCATAACGGGCAATGTAAGCCTGCTCAGCATCTTCTAGGGTGCTTAGGGTAGTTAATTTAGGGTCTAAGTAATCCATACGCAAGCATATTATGCGTTGCGTACCTGGTACCAGTTCTTCAGCGCGATAGCGTTTGCTGCCGTGTTTTTCCATGTAGTCCATATCGGCATGGTAGCCAAGATCTAACCACTGCTCTAACTGTTCGCCTGCGGTTTCATTATCAGTGTCAGTAATTCCGCAGTCAGCAAAGCCAAATTGGCTTGCGAGCTGTTTTATACGTATGGCTAAGTCTGCAAGTTGTTGCATAGTTAGTGGCACGGGTACCGTTAGTGAAGGTGGATTTTGCGTTGGCATGGCGCTTATTCTAACCTAGACGAATAACATGAATCTCTAAAAATGAAACAAAACCAATGAAATACCTACTAGATAGGCGGTTTTTATTGCACTTTTAGGCTATATTGCACTCTAATAAATCATCCATTGAGTAGGGTAGTCGAGTCCATGTCCCTAGAGCACCAACTACAAGCCCACGGCGAAGATGCTATGGTGGCTCTAGGCAGGCAGTTTGGGCACGCATTAAGTGCTGGCGCACAAGGTGCTACAGTGTTTTTGCAGGGTGACTTGGGTATGGGGAAAACCACATTTACTCGAGGCGTTATGCGTCACTTTGGTCATCAAGGTGCGACAAAAAGCCCTACCTATACTCTAGTGGAACCATATCAGTTTGAGCAACAAAAATTACATCACTTTGATCTTTATCGCTTGGGTCACCCAGAAGAATTAGAATATTTAGGTATTCGGGACTACTTTGATGGGTATGCTATTAATTTGATAGAGTGGCCAGATAAAGGGCTGGGTTATTTACCCCAAGCTGATGTTGTATTAACTATTCATCCTCTGGACCGCGGGCGAAAACTCACTTTTGTGGCAAAAACCAGTATGGGTGATGCTATTTTGGATGGCCTAGGCCAGGTTCAACAATGAGAGTGTTTTTGCTGCTTGCATGGGCCTTCTTTTCTATGGGGTCCTGGGCTGCGAAAATAGAAAACATACGCATTTGGCCAGGACCAGATAACACACGATTAGTGTTTGATATTAGCGCCGCGGTGACTTTTGAAGAAATTATTTTAACCAATCCAGACCGTCTAGTGATCGATATTGACCGGAGCATACTGTCTACCTCTGTTGCCAAATTAGACTTTACTAACAGTCCAATACGCAGCATTCGCTCTAGCCAGCGCAGCGATAATAAATTACGCCTAGTGCTGGATTTAGCCTACAAAACTAGCCATAAAACTTTTACCTTGGTGCCTAACCTAAGTTATGGCCATCGGTTGGTGGTAGATCTGTCCAATTATAAACTACCACCCCCAACGCCTACAAAAGGTGCAGTGATAAAGCCATCACTGCCACAAAATACGTCCTTAAGTGGCTTGGCTTTATTGGATAGCCAAAGGGATATTGTGATTGCCATTGATGCAGGCCACGGTGGTGAAGATCCTGGTGCGCTGGGCCCCAAATTTAGTGGTAAAAAACTACAAGAAAAGCATGTGGTTTTAGCTATTGCCAAACACTTACAAGCGCTGATTAAAAAGGAGCCAGGGTTCGAATCTTTGCTCACTCGCAGCGGTGACTATTACATAAGTTTAAGGGGGCGTACTAAAAAAGCCCGTCAGGCCAAGGCCGATTTATTCATTTCTATACACGCAGACGCCTTTAAAAACAGTAAAGCTAAAGGAGCATCTGTTTGGGTACTGTCTAGGAAAGGCTCTGATAGTGAATTGGGAAAGTTTTTGGTAAAAAACGAAAATGATACTGACCCAGCTAGTAGTTACATCGGTGAAATAGATTTGGATGACTATGCTAAAGATCCTGATGTAGTTGAGACCTTGGTTGGTATGCATATGGTTGTCAGTCAAGCTATTGGTAAAGGTGTCGCTCAGCAGGTCCTTGGCAATATAGGCAAGATTGCTAAGCTACATAAAAGACACGTTGAAAAGGCTGGTTTTGTGGTGCTTAAGTCACCGGATGTGCCTTCTATATTGGTCGAAACCGGGTTTATATCAAATCCCGGTGAGGCTGCAAAATTGCGTACCAAAAAGTATCAAAAACAAATGGCCAAGGCTATTTTTAAAGGTTTAAGGAGCTACTTTTATAGCCACCCGATAGCTAATACTTATATTGCCTCTGTAGTAGAAGCAAAGCGCAAGCTACGTTCATATAAGGTAGTGTCTGGAGATACGCTTTCTGCTATTGCTCAAAGATTTGGTAGCAGTGTCAAGCGCCTGCAAGACGCCAATAAAATGACCAGTAAATCTGTATTACTGGTTGGTAAAATACTTATTATCCCGGCAGGCTAAATGGCTTGCCCCACTATAGATTACGAGCGTCCTAATGACTGCAAAAATCCATCAACTCAGCCCACGTTTGGCTAACCAAATTGCCGCTGGTGAAGTGGTAGAGCGCCCTGCTTCGGTGATAAAGGAGTTGCTGGAAAACTGCCTAGACGCAAAAGCTAGTAAAATTGATGTAGACGTTGAGCAGGGTGGCGTAAAACTTATGCGCGTGCGTGATAATGGCACCGGAATTGGTGAACAAGACTTAGCGCTAGCCTTAAGCCGCCACGCGACCAGTAAAATCGCCAGCTTAGATGATTTGGAATCAGTGCAGAGCCTAGGTTTTCGTGGCGAAGCTCTGGCGAGTGTGAGTTCCGTATCGCGCTTAACGCTTACATCAAATACTGAGGGCCAAGAGAGTGCTTGGCAAGTAATGACGCAAGGCCGAGACATGGAAGCTCAATTACAGCCTGCTGCTCATCCTGTTGGTACCAGTGTTGAAGTGAGGGATTTGTTTTTTAATACTCCCGCTCGGCGTAAGTTTTTACGTACAGAAAAAACAGAATTTGGCCACGTAGAAGAAGTGATAAAACGCTTGGCCTTAAGCCGGTTTGATGTAGCTTTTAGCCTTAAACATAATCAAAAAGTGATTCACAACTTGCGCCCAGCAGATACTCAAGCTGCCCAAGAAAAACGTGTAGCGAGTGTTTGTGGCCCTGCTTTTATGCAGCAAGCCTTGCATATCGAAATGGAAGCGCCAGGGTTGAGGCTATGGGGATGGGTTGGCCTGCCGACCTTCTCTCGCAGCCAGATGGACCTTCAGTATTTTTTTGTTAATGGTCGAGTAGTGCGAGATAAGCTAGTAGGGCATGCCGTGCGTCAGGCTTATCGTGATGTGCTTTATCATGGGCGTCATCCGGCGTTTGTATTGTATTTAGAACTAGAGCCTGCAAATGTCGATGTGAACGTTCACCCCACTAAAAACGAAGTGCGTTTTCGTGATGGCCGCATAGTGCATGACTTTATCTTTCGTAGCCTGCACAAAGCCTTGGCTCAAGTGCGGCCAGAAATACCTACAGGTGGTGGCATTGAACAGTTGGGCGTCATGCAGGGCCAGTCTCAGATGCAGCCTCAAGGGCTTGAAATGGGTGTATTTGCTGGCCAAACGCAAGTGGATTTGGGCCAAATTGCCGGTAATCCAACATCATCAACTATGCAGCAAATGCCTTGGCAGAGCGGATCGTTAAACCAGCACTCACCGCATCAAATGCAGGAGCAGGCTAAAGTATATGCCAGTTTGCATGGCGATGCAGATCCATCAATGGGTTCTGCAACTGAGGCCGGGCAGGTGCCACCCTTGGGTTATGCCGTGGCGCAACTCCACGGTATCTATATCGTTTCTGAAAATGCCAAAGGCATGGTACTGGTGGATATGCATGCAGCCCATGAACGCATTGTTTACGAAAAAATGAAAACATCATGGGCAGAGCAAGGCATTAAAGCTCAGCCTCTGTTAGTGCCTATATCCATGGCTGTGAGTTCCCGTGAAGCGGATCAGGTTGAGACGCAGCAAGAATTATTTACTGAGCTAGGTTTTGTTATCGACAGGTCTGGCACGGAAAATTTAGTGGTGAGGCAAGTGCCTAGCTTGTTGCAACACGCCAACGTTGAACAATTAGTGCGAGATGTCCTAGCTGATGTAGTCACCTATGGCAGCAGTGACCGCATTAGGGCAGCTCATAACGAACTGCTAGGCACTATGGCTTGCCACGGTGCGGTGAGGGCTAATAGAAGGCTAAATCATGTAGAAATGAACGCACTGTTACGGGACATGGAAATTACCGAGCGCAGTGGGCAATGCAACCATGGTCGCCCTACATGGACGCAGCTGAGTTTGTCTGAACTAGATAAACTGTTTATGCGGGGGCAATGACAGGTGTGTCCTAGTCAGTTATCACCGGCCATTTTTCTTATGGGCCCAACTGCTGCAGGTAAAACAGATTTAGCTGTAGAGCTGGTGCAGCAACGAGCCTGTGAAATTATTTCTGTAGATTCGGCGCAAATATATCAAGGCATGGATATCGGCAGTGCAAAACCAGATTCCTCCACCCTAGCCGCAGCACCTCATCATCTGATTGATATTTGTGATCCCCTTGAGGCTTATTCGGCAGCTCGGTTTCGCACTGATGCGTTAGCCCTTATGGCACAAATTACCGCTCGTGGTAAGGTGCCCCTGCTGGTGGGGGGCACCATGATGTACTATAAGGCGTTAGTGGATGGTTTAGCGCAATTGCCTATATCAGAGCCGGTTATACGCGGGCAGTTAGAGCAAGAAATACAAGACCACGGCCTAGGGGCAATGCATGTCCGTTTGTGTGAAATTGATCCAGTGGCTGGGGCGCGTATTAATGCTACTGATCCCCAGCGGATTACGCGGGCCATGGAAGTGTTTTTGCTTAGTGGAGAAACCTTAACGGCCCATTGGTCTAGGCAAAAGCAGCAGTCCTTGCCATATCAAGTGACTTCAGTTGGCGTATGGCCGCCAGATCGAGCCTTGTTACACCAGCGCATAGAGCAGCGTTATGAAATAATGTTGCAGCAAGGTTTTAAGCACGAAGTGAAGTCTTTAATGGCCCGTGGAGACCTGCATTTAGATCTGCCCTCCATGCGTTGTGTAGGGTATCGTCAGATGTGGCAACACTTGGCTGGCGAATACGACTACGCAATGATGCAATACAAGGGCATTGTGGCAACTCGGCAATTAGCTAAAAGACAGTTGACTTGGCTGCGCAGTTGGCCAGAATTACAGATGTTTGATAGTTTAGATACAAAATTAGCATTCAAAGTTTTGCAAATATTCGATAGAATAGGGTTTTAGCGTAAAGGCTGCGTAAAACGACTTGCATCTGTTGGTACATTTACGCATCATAATTCTCGAACTTTACCCTAAAGTTATATTAATGTTACAAGGAGCTACCATGTCAAAAGGGCAAACCCTACAAGACCCTTACTTGAACGTATTACGCAAGGAGCGAGTGCCGGTTTCTATTTTTTTGGTAAACGGTATTAAATTACAGGGCCAGATTGAGTCTTTCGATCAATTTGTAATCCTGCTGAAAAATACCGTTTCCCAAATGGTATATAAACATGCCATTTCAACTGTAGTGCCGTCTCGCCCAGTTAAAATGCCAGCTGAAGACGAACTAGATTAATTTTGTTGGCTTTTTTGAAACCCCGACGAGCACCTAAGGGTGCTCGCTTTGATTTAGGTTATTGTTTTGTTTTTTGAACGTCACCAATCAGGCGAACGTGCGATCCTTGTCCATCTTGAAATGGGCCAAGAGGGTGAGCGTGAAGATGCCAATGAATTAAAAGAGCTGGTTTATTCAGCTGGTGCAGATCCCCTAGAAACAATAGGTGGCTCACGCGCAACTCCTCATCCAAAAACCTATGCTGGTTCTGGTAAAGTAGAAGAGATTAAGCTGGCCGTGGAACAACACGAAGCTGAAATTGTCATCTTTAACCATGCCTTAAGCCCTGGTCAAGAAAGAAATTTAGAGCTTGAACTGCAGTGCCGAGTGTTAGACCGCACAGGTTTGATTCTTGATATTTTCGCCCAGCGTGCCCGTACCCATGAGGGTAAGTTGCAAGTTGAGTTGGCTCAGCTAGAGCATATGTCTACTCGCTTGGTTCGAGGCTGGACCCACTTGGAGCGTCAAAAAGGTGGTATTGGTCTGCGTGGTCCAGGTGAAACCCAGTTAGAAACTGACCGTCGTTTACTGCGTGTGCGTATCAATACCATATTAAAGCGCTTAGGTAAGGTGCGTAAGCAACGTGAGCAAGGGCGTCGTGCTCGTCGCCGTGCAGAGGTGCCTACCATTTCTTTGGTGGGCTACACTAACGCTGGTAAGTCCAGTTTGTTTAATCGAATTACCATTGCCGATGTGTATGCTGCAGACCAATTATTTGCCACCTTGGATCCAACCTTTAGACGCCTTGAAATTAAAGATGTTGGCCCCACTATATTGGTAGACACGGTAGGTTTTATTCGTCACTTACCCCATAAGCTTGTAGATGCCTTTCGTGCTACGCTACAAGAAACGGCGGAAGCAACGTTATTACTTCACTTGATTGATGCAAATGATGAAAAACGTGACGATAACATAGAAGAAGTTGAATCGGTGCTGGAAGAAATTGGCGCCGATGATTTACCCCATTTATTGGTGTACAACAAGATTGATATGTTAGAAGATTGCCCCCCACGTATTGACCGTGATGGTTATGGTGTGCCAAGAAGGGTTTGGTTAAGTGCTCTAACGGGTGAGGGTGTAGACCTTCTGGTGCAAGCCATTAGTGAGCGCTTAGGTGGTGAAATTTTTGCTCAACAACTTGTGCTGGAACCTCAGTATGGTAATTTGAGAGCTCAGCTTTATGCCTTAGACGCCGTAGAAAAAGAAGGTATTAACGATCAAGGCCACATGGTGTTGAACGTGCGCTTACAAAAGCGAGATTTTTTACAAACATTGAGTCGTATAGGAATGGATGCAACGCCTTTTGTAGGCAAACCAGCCAACCCATGGGACTCATAACCATTTAATAACTGCAATAATCAGGAGAAGATTATGGCCTGGAATGAACCGGGTAATAACGGTAAAGACCAAGATCCATGGGGCGGCAATCGTCGTCCAAATGGACAAGATCAGGGGCCACCTGATCTAGATGAAGCGTTAGGTAAGCTTATTGAGAAATTCAATGGCTTATTTGGTGGTTCTGGTAATAAAGAGACCTCTGGTTCAGGTGGTGGTAATACCCCAACTTCTACAGGTAAAATTATTGGTTTTGGTGCCGTAATTATTATAGTTTTATGGGCAGGTATGGGTTTCTATACCGTAGACCAACAAGAGCGTGCAGTGATTTTGCGCCTTGGCAAGTTCAGTGAAACTGTGCAGCCTGGCTTGCATTGGAATCCACCGTTGGTTGATCTTGTCACTAAAGTTAATGTCACGGCTGTTCGTAACGTTGAACATCGTGCCTTAATGCTTACAGAAGATGAAAACATCGTTGAAGTGGGTTTATCGGTTCAATACGTTGTGTCTAGTCCTAAAGATTTCTTGTTAGAAGTTAGAGATCCAGAAAATAGCTTATTACAAGCTACGCAAAGTGCCTTGCGTCATGTGGTAGGCGGTTCGGAAATGCACTCTGTGCTGACCGAAGGCCGTGCCCTTCTGGCTTTAGATATTGAAAGCCGATTGCAGGCCTTATTGAATGACTACCAGACTGGCTTAGAAGTCATTAAAGTAAACATAGAAAATACGGCAGCACCTTCGCAAGTGCAGGATGCGTTTGATGACGTGATAAAGGCTCGTGAAGATGAGCAGCGAGTTAAAAACGAGGCCCAAGCCTATGCCAACGGTATCGTGCCAGAATCTCGTGGTCGTGCACAGCGTGTGAGCGAAGAGGCCCAAGCCTACCGTGAGCAGGTGGTTGCCCGCGCAGAAGGTGAAGCAACTCGTTTTACTAAATTACTAACGGAATACCGGAAGGCTCCAGAAGTAACACGTGAGCGCCTTTATATTGTTGCCATGGAAGATGTACTTTCCAATGCTTCTAAGGTCATGGTAGACGTTAAGGGTGGCAATAACATGATGGTGTTACCCCTAGACCAAATCATGCAGAACCAATCTTTGCGTGCAGCAACGGGTGCTGGTGGTAAAATGTCTTCCAGTATGGTGGATGAAATTACTAACCGTGTAATTCAACAGCTAACTCAAGGCGGTTCATCTTCAAGGGAGTCTCGTTAACATGGCTACTCGTACTTTAGTGACCTTAATTGGCTTATTTGTGGCACTTCTTGTCGCCTCTTCTACACTGTTTGTAGTAAAGGAAACAGAACGCGCAATTATGCTTCAGTTTGGTGAGGTGGTGCAGTTTGATATCCAGCCTGGCCTACATGTGAAAGTTCCATTCGTGAACACTGTGCGTATATTTGATGCTCGCGTGCTTACTTTGGATGCTCGTCCACAACGTTACTTAACGCTAGAAAAGAAAGCTTTGATTGTTGATTCTTTCGTCAAGTGGCGTATTCACAACGTGGCTGACTTCTATACTGCAACTTCTGGTGATGAATTTACCGCTGCTAAGTTGTTAGCGTCTCGTGTAGATACCGGTTTGCGTAACCAGTTTGGCGAACGCACCTTAACGGAAGTAGTTTCCGGTGAGCGTGATGAGCTAATGGCTGAACTACGTGAAGAGCTTAACGAAGTAGTTAAGACAGATATGGGCATCGAGGTGGTTGACGTGCGCGTGAAGCGTATCGATTTACCCCAGGAAGTAAGTGAATCTGTTTACGGTCGCATGCGCACAGAGCGTGAGCGTGAAGCCCGTGAACTGCGTTCTAAGGGTAAGGAACTGGCCGAAGGTATTCGTGCCGATGCAGATCGCCAAGAAACGGTCATCGAAGCGAATGCCTACCGTGAGTCAGAGCTTATTCGTGGTGATGGTGATGCCATTGCAGCAGCAACCTACGCTGCAGCCTTCAACAAAGATCCAGAGTTCTATAGTTTTTACCGTAGTTTAGATGCTTACCGTAAAACCTTTGGTGCTGGTGGTGACGTGATGTTGATCGAGCCTGATAGTGAGTTCTTTAAGTACATGAACCAGTCTACTCTGAAGTAAGCCTTCGGCTTGCTTTTAGCAAGACATTAAAAGGGCCTTTCGAGGTCCTTTTTAGTGGCTGCTTTTTAAGCCTGAAAGGTGGTCATTTGTGGCTAAAAGAAGTACAATTGTGTAACCGAGAAGTAGGGTCCGAGATGGGCCGTATGATGCTCGGTTTTTTTGTGTTTGAAGCATTAGTAAAGAACCATGAATGAATTGACCCAACACCTACTGGTGGCTTTTTGCTTGATGCTGATAATAGAAGGTATTTTGCCTTTTTTATACCCACAAAGGTGGCGTCAATTAGTGGTTCAGCTAGCACAGATAAGTGACCGCAATATGCGACTGTTAGGTTTGGGAAGTATGCTTTTAGGGCTTACCTTACTGCTTTTAGTGCGTTGATTTAATGCAATTGTTTGGGAAACAGGAACTCACATGAGTCGTGCAAATCGCTGGTTATTGCCAGATGGCGTAAAAGAAGTATTGCCCCCGGAAGCTGCCCGTATAGAAGACCTGCGCCGCACCGTGGTCGACCTATACCAAGCATGGGGTTACGACCTAGTTATGCCGCCACTCATTGAATACATTGATTCATTGTTGATTGGTACTGGTGATGACTTAGATTTAGCCACCTTTAAGGTGATTGATCAAAAAACTGGCCGTACCATGGGTATTCGCGCAGACATTACGCCTCAAGTTGCCCGTATTGATGCCCACAGTATTGACTGTGATGGTATCAACCGCCTGTGTTACTCCAATACTGTATTGCACACAAGCGCTGCCAACCCCTTAGCCTCTCGCAGCCCGTTACAAGTGGGCGCAGAACTATATGGTCACGCTGGCATTGATAGTGACCTTGAGGTCATTAGTTTGATGTTAGAAACACTCGCCAGGATAGGCATCAAACATCCCATTACCTTAGACTTGGGCCACGTGGGTATCTACCGTGGCTTGATTGATGCTATCGGCTTAGCTGATGATGATGAAAGAGAATTGTTTAATCTGCTGCAAAGTAAAGCAGTAGCCGATATAGATGTCCTGGTGTCAGCTATGGATTTGACGGATGAGGCGAAAACTATACTGTCACAGCTGCCCCGGTTATACGGTGAGACTTCGGTTTTACATCAGGCCGAACAAATATTTGCTAATGTGTCTGCAGAAGTCTCTACAGCCATTGTCTACTTACGTGAGTTGTCAGAGGCAGTTAGCACGCGCTTCCCTCAGGTGACCTTGTACTTTGATTTAGCCGAACTACGTGGTTATGAGTACCATACTGGAGTGGTTTTTGCCGCCCTCACACCAGCTTTTGGCCAAGCCATTGCTAAGGGTGGTCGTTATGATGATATTGGCAAGGTGTTTGGCCGGGCACGGCCTGCAACTGGATTTAGTGCCGACTTAAAGGTGTTGTCGGAACTGTCTGAGGTGCCTTTGGTGCAGGCTGACACCATTGCAATGCCAGCAGAAGTAGGTTTGAGTAGTGCACAGCGTAAAAGTCTATGGATAATGCAATCTCAATTGCGTCTGCAAGGCGAACGTTTGGTTGCACAACTATTTGATAGTCCTGCACCAGAGCGGTGTTCCCGCCAATTAGTTTGGCAAAATGATGTTTGGAAAATAGTCCCAACATCCTAAGTTTAAATAGGCTTCTATTATAAACTATGAATTTTAATTTTGGCGTGATCTCACGTGCAGCAGCAATAAACTAGAGCAAAATATTATGGGTAAGAATGTCGTCGTTTTAGGCACCCAATGGGGTGATGAAGGCAAAGGTAAGATCGTTGACTTGCTCACCGATCAGGCCACGGCAGTGGTGCGTTTTCAAGGGGGCCATAACGCGGGTCATACTTTAGTGATCGAAGGCGAAAAAACTGTTTTGCATTTAATTCCTTCAGGTATTTTGCGTGACACGGTTACCTGCTTTATAGGTAACGGTGTTGTGGTTGCTATGGATGCGTTACTAAAAGAAATGGCAGAGCTAGAAGAGCGTGGTATTCCTGTGCGTGATCGTTTGCGTATTAGCACTGCTTGCCCATTAATATTGCCTTACCACGTTGCCCTAGATCAAGCGCGTGAATTGGCTCGTGGTGATGAGAAAATTGGCACCACAGGGCGTGGGATTGGACCTGCCTATGAAGACAAGGTGGCTCGTCGTGGTTTGCGTTTAGGAGATTTGCTAGATCCACAACGGTTTGCAGTAAAGCTTAAAGAGGTGATGACTTATCATAACTTTGTCTTGCAAAACTTCTACCGTGTTAAACCATTAGATTATACCCAAGTCTTAGAAACTGCATTGGCTCAAGCCGAGCAGATTAAAGCCATGTTTACCGACGTGACTGCAGAAATTCACGATTTGCGCCGTGCAAGTGAAGATATTCTGTTTGAAGGTGCCCAAGGTACATTGCTCGACATTGACCATGGTACATACCCTTATGTAACCTCTTCAAATACCACTGCTGGTGGCACGGCTACAGGTTCTGGCTTTGGCCCAATGTACCTAGATTACATTTTAGGCATCACCAAGGCGTACACTACACGTGTTGGCAGCGGCCCATTCCCAACAGAATTATTCTGTGATGTGGGTTTAGGCCTTGCGAATCGTGGCCATGAATTAGGTGCTACTACAGGCCGCCCACGTCGTTGTGGTTGGTTTGATGCTGTTGCACTTAAACATGCCATTCAGATTAACAGTGTGTCAGGTATCTGCCTGACTAAGCTGGATGTATTGGATGGTATGGACGAAATTAAAATGTGTGTTGCTTACCATGACGCCATGGGTAATGAGGTATCTTGCCCAAGCGATGCTGAAGGTTTTGCAGCCGTGACCCCTATTTACGAAACCATGCCGGGTTGGACTGAGTCTACCGTAGGTACCCAGACAGAAGCACAACTACCCGCTGCTGCGTTGGCCTACATTGCCCGTATTGAAGTCTTGATTGAGGCGCCAGTGGACATCATTTCCACAGGCCCAGATCGAATTGAAACAATTGTTAAACGCCATCCTTTTGGCTCCTAGGAAAAAATGACACAAATCGACGATCCACATGCTCAGCGTGAGGCGCAAAAGTACGACAATCCAATTCCCAGCCGTGAATTTATTATGGATCACTTGCGTGACCGAAGCGGCCCAGCAACGCTTAAACAGGTTAGTTTTGAACTGGCCTTGTTTGAGGCAGAAGATGTAGAAGCACTGCGTCGCCGTTTACGTGCCATGGAACGCGATGGCCAGCTGATAAGTGACCGCAAAGGTGCCTATGGCGCTATCCATAAGATGGACCTTATCCATGGCCGTATCATAGGCCATCGAGATGGCTTTGGTTTCTTAAAGCCCGATGCAGGTGGTGATGATTTATTTCTCAGCCACCGTCAAATGCGAGCTGTGTTAGATGGCGACAAGGCCCTGGCTCGTATTACTGGTGTAGACCGCAAAGGCCGTAGCGAAGGCGCTATTGTTGAAGTGACTGAGCACAATACTCGGCAAGTTGTGGGGCGGTTAACGAAGGAAAATGGCATTTGTTTTGTGCGCCCAGATAATCAGCGTATTAGCCAAGACATTCTAATTTCAAGCGATAGCGTACTTCAAGCTCAGCATGGCCAATATGTTACCGTGCGCATTACTCACCAGCCTAACAAACGCAATCAAGCTGTAGGTGAAGTTGCTGAGATTTTGGGTGAACACATGGCTCCAGGCATGGAGATTGATGTTGCTATTCGAACCCACGAAATACCCCATGAATGGCCGTTAGAGGCCAGTCATGAAGCTGCTAAGCTTGCCCCAGAAGTCACTGAAGCTGATAAGCATGATCGTATTGATCTTCGTGAAATGCCTTTTGTTACCATTGATGGAGAAGACGCTCGCGACTTTGACGACGCAGTTTATTGCCGTAAAAGAACCTTAGGTGGCTGGCGTGTATATGTTGCTATTGCTGATGTAAGCCATTACGTCCGCACGGGCACTGCTTTAGATACAGAAGCTCACAGGCGAGCAACCTCAGTGTATTTTCCTGAGCGTGTAATCCCTATGTTGCCAGAAGCTATTTCCAACGGTTTATGCTCTCTTAATCCCCATGTCGATCGGTTGGTCATGGTGTGCGAGATGACTATCAGCAGTAAGGGTAAGTTGAGTGGCTACGAGTTTTACGAAGGTTTAATCCACTCTCACGCCCGCTTAACTTACACCAAAGTGGGTGCGATGCTGGATTCAGATGATGAGCAATGTCTGGCTTTACGTCAAGAATATAACCATGTAGTAAAGCCTGTAGACCAATTGCATAAGCTGTATTCTGCTTTGCGTTCTGCCCGTGACGCCCGTGGCGCGATTGATTTTGAAACCCAAGAAACACGTATCATCTTTGGCGAAGACCGTAAAATAACTGACATAGTGCCGGTACACCGCAACGATGCCCATAAGTTGATTGAAGAGTGTATGTTAGCGGCTAACGTGAGTACGGCTAAGTTTTTAGCGAAGCATAAACTAGATGGTTTGTTCCGTGTGCACAAAGGCCCTAAGCCTAGCAAGCTAGAAAACTTGCGTGGATTTTTAGGTGAAATGGGTCTTTCATTGCCAGGTGGGGAAGAGCCAAAACCAAAGCATTATCAGGCGCTGTTGAGCTCTATCAAGGGCCGTCCTGACGCACACTTAGTGCAAACTGTGATGTTACGTTCATTAAGTCAGGCCGTTTATACGCCAGAAAACGAAGGCCATTTTGGTTTAGGCTATGACGCATACGCGCACTTTACGTCGCCCATTCGTCGCTACCCTGACTTGCTCGTTCATCGTGCCATACGCAGTGTGATTCAAAGCAAGCGGTTGAGCCGGTATGTGAAGCGAATTAAAGCCACTGAAAAGCAACCACAGTCGCCATGGTATCCATATACCACTGCGGACGTAGTGATTTTGGGCGAACATTGCTCAATGGCTGAGCGTCGAGCAGATGCTGCTGTTTGGGATGTAGAAGGCTGGCTTAAGTGCGAATACATGCAAGGTCATATCGGTGATTACTTCCATGGCACCATTAATGCTGTAACTAGTTTTGGTTTGTTTGTTGAGTTGGCTGATGTTTATGTTGAAGGCCTTGTGCATATTAGTGCGTTACCAGGTGATTATTATCACTTTGATGCAGCTAAGCATCGTCTCCAAGGAGAGCGCAGTGGCAAAAGTTTCCGCTTAGGTGACAGTATTGAAGTACAAGTGGTTCGAGTAGACCTAGACGAAAAGAAAATTGATTTTGAGTTAGCTGATGCGCCACCAAAAATTAAGTCTAAAACGGGTCCAAAACCGAAATCAAGGCCTGTGCCTAAAGCTAAGTCAAAGCCTAAACCTAAGTCGAAGAAGTCCAGTGCTGAAACTTCAGCAGATGCCCCTTTGTTTGATCAAAAGGGTAAGCCTTCTGGCGGTGCAAGAAAACCTCGCCGTAAAAAGACTGCGCCGTAAATAAGGTATTTGAGAGTCGTTAATTATGGCTAACATTGAATATGTCTTTGGCATTCACGCTGTGCAAACTAAATTGCAACGCAACCCCGAGCGGGTGCAAGAAATTTGGCTTCAAGAAGGTCGTGAAGACCAACGCTTAAATCAAGTTAAGGCGCTGGCAGACGAGCAGGGCATTGAATGTCAAATAATGCCCCGCCGTGATTTAGACAATAAAGTTAAGGGTCGACACCAGGGTGTGGTTGCTGGGTGTACTCCAAACCCAGCTAAAGATGAGCATTTCCTAACGCAGTTGTTAGAAGAGCTTAAGGAGCCAGCATTTTTGTTGATCTTAGATGGTGTAACGGATCCCCATAACTTAGGTGCTTGTTTGCGTACCGCAGATGCTGCTGGCGTACATGCAGTCATCGCGCCCAAAGATAAGTCAGCGTCACTTAATAGCACCGTAAGCAAAGTGGCTTGTGGTGCAGCAGAGAGCATACCTTTTGTGCAGGTGACTAATTTAGCCCGCTGCCTCAAAAGTTTGCAGGATGCTGGTGTTTGGATTACAGGTACCGCCGGCGAAGCCATCCAGCATATTCACCAAACCGACCTTACAGGCAACATGGCTTTAGTGATGGGAGCGGAAGGCGAAGGTATGCGTCGCCTTACCCGTGAAGGGTGTGACCAGTTGGTTAAAATTCCTATGGCGGGTGAAGTGAGTAGCCTTAATGTATCTGTGGCTGCGGGTGTGTGTTTATTTGAAGCAGTACGTCAGCGCAGTTAGATTATTCACTAACTCATTTTCCTGCTGGAGATGAGTTTAGTCCTGAAGTAATACGTCTTTAGCTTGGTTGATTTGGCTAGCTAAATAGGTGCTGCCCCCTTTATCAGGGTGATTTTTGGCCATCAAACGTTTGTGGGCAGATATTATTTCTTCATGGCTGGCATCTGCTTCAACATCTAAAACTTGTCTTGCCTGTTGTTTATCCATAACAGATGCACTGGGAGCGTTGCTCTTAGTGCTGGTTTGGCTAAAACGTTTGATCGTCTGCCATAGGCCAAAAGCCTGAAGAACAGGCCTGCCATAGACCGCTAGGCCGCCTAGAAGGCTTATGGCCACAGGCCACAAGCCACTTAATGCCAACCCGATAGCTACTATTGCAATGATCACCACTGCTGTGCGCAATAGAAATGGCTTGCCATTGCTAGGTGCGCTATTCAGTAATAGACGAATCAGCAAAGCAACAATAACAATGCCTAAAACCCATAATATTAAAATCATTTCAATCTCCAGCTTCCTAGGTTAGGTCAGTTTGTTTAGATGTCAAGATGAGACGATGCAGGTTGCCACGCTCGCGAAAAGCAAAATAAATCACCACAACAAAAGCAATCACATCTGCAATAGGGAATGAATACCAAATACCATTGATACCATAAATTGTGGGTAATATGAGTAGCGCAGGTATGAGTATAAAATAAATTCTTAGGGACGATAAGAAAATGGCATGTCTAGCCTTCCCCAAGGCCTGAAATAAAGAGCTAATGACACTGTGGGCATTGGACAGTGGAAATAATAAGAAAGACCAAAAGGCGATGCCGGTTGTGGTGGCCAACAGTGCCGTGTTTTGGGTGAAGATACCAATAATCTGTTGAGGTGCAAGTAACATCAAAGCGCTCACACCTAAGCCGTAACATAGGCTTGAAATAACGCCAAGTTTGATCATGGCTAAAACTCGGTCATATTGTTTAGCGCCATAGTTGTAGCCAGCAATAGTTTGAAAGGAAATAGTCATGGCAATGGCTGGTAATATAAAAAAGATCATTAAGCGGCCAATGAGCCCGTATGAACTTACATACAGGTCACTGTCAACTTCAGTAAACTGGATTACTGTGTAGTTGGTTAAACCTATAAATACAGATACCCCAGCATGGGATATTAGAATGGGTATGCCTAGTAAAGTGACGTCCTTAAGAATCCCCCAGTTCATCTGATAAGCAAACGGGCGTAATTTTAAGTGGGTTCTGCCACCTAAAATGAAGTAAAGCATTAACGCTGCAGCAAATATCTGAGACAGGATGGTGGCATAAGCTACGCCCTCCACGCCCATATCCAAGACGAAGATAAACACGGCATCTAACACAATGTTCAGCAGCGCAGATGACACCATGCTAGCCATCATTAACATGGCCTTGCCTTCCGCTCTGAGTAAATCACCAGGAATACTACTAACAAATACGATTGGGAAGCTCAGCAATACCAAGGGCACGAGATAACCATAGGCGTATGGCCACAATGCTTCTGACACTCCCAGAAATTCGAGTAAGGTATCTATATTTAAATAGATGCCTAGGGTAATGGCTATGGCCATAGTTAAGGCTAAACGGAAGGCGATATCTATTGTGGTATTGGCAGCAGTTTCCTGTTTTGCGCCTAGTTGGCGAGCTACAATTGAAGCCATACCGCTGCCCACCAAAGTGGCCAAAGCAAAGATAAACATTTGAATTGGAAATACAATGGAAATGCCACCCATGGCATTCACACCAATGGCGCGGGTAACAAAAATCGCATCAACGACATTGTAAAGGCCATTCACCATCATACCCACAGCGATAGGAGCAGCCATGCCAAAGAATAGCCCTAGGATGGGTTTAGTGCCTAGGTGGCTGGTGTGCTGGCCCATAGTAAAACGTCCTTGTTATGTTTATTAACTACACACGTGCTGGAGAGTGGTGATGACTTGATTAACATCCGTAGTCCAAGCCATAGCTGCTGCATCCACTTCCTTTAAAGGGTGAACGATGTCTTCGCTATGTAAGGTAATGTATGGCGTACCCATGGCAGCGCAATACCCAGCATCAAAAGCGGCATTCCATTGCTTATATTTGTCGCCAAACCTAATGATGGCGATGTCTGCTTGGGCAATGAGGTTCCTAGTGCGAATGGCATTCACCTTGGCCGATTGGTTGTCACGCCAAAAGCTGGTAGCCGTATCTGCTAAGTGGTCACCTGCTGCATCACTGACTTCGTGGTTGGTGCAGGCGGATGAAAAATTTACAGGCAGGTTTAGTTCTGCACAACGGCTAATGATTTGCTCGCGCCAGTCCGTATGTATTTCGCCAGATAAATAAATGTTCCACATAGTTTTTTCTCAAATTGGTATTGGTTCGTTTCACAGGCACTTAATATATGCTCTTAGCATTGCTGTACTTACATCAAGCTTTTCTCATACCCATGGCGGTAGCTATTCTGCTATTTGTGACACACCGATTAGCCCAACTCAGGCCCCATGTAATATATCAGTCGTTATCGCTCTAGTCTCAAAAAAAGCTGTCATAATGCGTAAAGTTTTGACTTTAATTAGGTAGGTGCGTAGGTGCTTTAGTCTTGGCAATATTCGGGCACTTAAGCAAGTTACTAAAAGCGTGATAACTTGTACCTTTCCATTAGTTTACGTATAATGCGCCATCACATTTTTAGGTGTGATTTTTCTCCTTGCTTTAAGGCTGTAGTTCAATAACGAATTATTAGACGCTTAAGGCTATTTAACCCATAAGGAGCAGCAATGCGTCATTATGAAATTATCTTTTTGGTCCATCCAGACCAAAGTGAACAAGTACCCTCTATGATTGAGCGCTACACCACGACTATTGAAGCTGATGGTGGTGCGATTCATCGTTTAGAAGATTGGGGCCGCCGTCACTTGGCTTACCCAATTAGCAAGATTCACAAAGCTCACTATGTACTAATGAACGTTGAATGTTCAAACGCCGCATTGGTCGAGCTAGACAGCAACTTCCGTTACAATGATGCGGTAATTCGCAACATGGTTGTACGAATGAAAGCTGCTGAAACTGGGGATTCCCCTGTTAAAGCTGCTGAAAGCCGTGAAGACCGTCGTCGTCAAGAACGCGCCCCTCGTGCCGAAGCCTCTGAAGCAGAAGTTCCTCAAGCAGAAGCTCCTCAAGCAGAAGTTCCTCAAGCAGAAGCTCCTCAAGCAGAAGCTCCTCAAGCAGAAGTTCCTCAAGCAGAAGCTCCTCAAGCAGAAGTTCCTCAAGCAGAAGCTCCTCAAGTAGAAGTTCCTCAAGCAGAAGCCTCTGAAGCAGAAGCAGAAGCAGAAGCCAAAGCCAAAGCCGCCAAAGCCGCCAAAGCCAAAGCCGCCAAAGCCGCCAAAGCCGCCAAAGCCAAAGCCGTCAAAGCCGCTGAAGCCGCAGCTGAATAATTAACTGGAGATATTGACCATGGCACGTTTTTTCCGTCGTCGTAAGTACTGTCGTTTCACCGCCGAAGGCGTAACTCAAATCGACTATAAAGATATTGAAGTTTTAAAAGGCTACGTATCTGAAACTGGCAAGATTGTACCTAGCCGTATTACCGGTACTAAAGCACGCTATCAGCGTCAGCTTTCTACCGCTATCAAGCGCGCTCGTTACGTTGCATTGTTGCCATACACTGACGCTCATCAGTAAGCTGTATTAACATATGCGCGGACTAGCTCAATACGCCATGCGTGGCAACAAACAAGTAACTATGGTTGCAGTGTTGTTTGCTATCATTCCTGTGTTGTTTTGGATAAGTGCAGCACTTGTGGCCTTGGTGATCTTGAGAAAAGGTTATCAAGCTGGAGCTAATGTTTTTATGTGGAGCCTATTACCTGCTATAGCTTGGTGGAGTAATGGAGATCCAACACCTGCTTTAACTTTAATAGGTGTGGCAGGTTTGGCTAGCGTTTTACGCTACAGTGCCAGCTGGGCTTATGTGTTGGTTGCTAGCCTATTGGCTGCAATTGTATCTATGCCTATTTTAGCTAGCTACTTGCAAGATGTAATGGCGGTTTTTGCCGAAGCTGGAATTCAGCTAGAAGCGCAACAAAATTTGCCAGAAAATATTGATAAAAAGCTACTACAAACCCTCATGGAGGGTGTGTTAGGTGCCGTACATATGGCTATATTGTTAGCCTGTGTCGTGTTGGCGCGTTGGTGGCAGGCGGCGTTGTATAACCCAGGTGGTTTTCAAACCGAATTTCATCAGTTGCGTTTGCCGATATGGCTTACGGGAACTCTAGCTTTAGCCGTATTCGGCTTAAGCAGTATTACCGACATGACGCAATGGTTGTTTGTGTTATCAATACCATTGCTATTTGCAGGCCTGGCGTTAGTGCATGGACTGATTGAGCAATTAAAATTAGGCCGAGCTTGGCTGATTGCAACCTATTTGGGGTTGCTACTCTCAAGCGCAGTGGTCTTTACTCTATTAGCATTATTAGCCACCTTGGACAGCGTGTTCAAGTTACGGCAACGTTTGCCAGTTAGGGTAAAAAAATAGAATTAGACTCTTCGTGTATACATGTTGAGCAAACTAAGGAATTAAACATGAATGTAATTCTTCTTGAAAAAATTGGTAAGTTAGGCGCGCTGGGTGACACTGTTTCAGTTAAAGCTGGATATGGCCGTAACTTTCTAATCCCAAATGGCAAAGCTGTACCTGCCAACAAAGCTAACGTTGAAGCTTTTGAAGCACGCCGCTCAGAACTAGAAGCTGCTGCTGCTGAAAAGCTATCTGCTGCTCAAGCTCGTGCAGATGCGATGGGCAAATTGACTATCACTATTGCTGTTAACGCTGGCGAAGAAGGTAAGCTGTTTGGTTCTATCGGAACTAACGAAATCGCTGCTGCCCTACTGGAAGCTGGTCATGCCGTTGACAAGACTGAAGTGCGTCTACCTGAAGGTACGTTGCGTGCATTGGGCGAAACTGCCGTTGCTATCCAACTTCACAGTGATATCACTGTAGAGGTGACTGTAGCGCTTATTGCTGAGTAAAGTTCCGCACTCATTATTGCGAGCGTAGCGTAGCAATTCAAGACTTCAGTTAATGCATTGCCACAGGCCTTTGGCCTTCGTAATGACGCAGGCTAAGCACCGTAACAAAGCAATCTCAAAAAGCCCCAGTAAAGGGGCTTTTTTGTGCCTGTGGTAAAGGTTATCATGGGCCAGTATTCATCTTATTAAATCGACATTTTCATGCTACCAGCTTCACATTTACTTAAGTCCGACCCTCAACTTGATGCACTTAAGGTGCCTCCTCAGTCGCTAGAGGCTGAGCAGTCTGTGCTAGGCGGTTTGATGTTGGATGAAATGGCATGGGACCGGGTGTCTGAGGCCGTGGCAGAAGTTGATTTTTACCGTCAAGATCATCGGCTCATCTTCCGTGTAATGACTAAACTGGTAGGCGATTCTCGACCTATAGACGTTATTACTTTATCAGAAGAGTTGAGCCGTATAGATGAATTATCCAATGCTGGTGGTCTAAGTTACCTAGGTGAGTTGGCGAAAAATACTCCGAGTGCGTCAAACATTACCGCTTATGCCAATATTGTCCGTGAAAGGGCTATATTACGTCAGCTCATTGGTGTGGCCAATGACATAGCCGATTCTGCTTTTCATACAGAAGGCCGTTCTTCTGATGATGTATTGGACGAAGCAGAACGTAAAGTGTTTGAAATCGCTGAGGCACGCCCAAAAGAAGGCGGACCACAATATGTTAACCCTATCCTTAAAGGTGCAGTAGAACGCATTGATCAGTTGTTCCGGTCAGACAGTGCAATTACTGGTTTAAGTACGGGCTTTACAGACCTAGATAACAAAACTTCAGGCATGCAAAACTCTGATTTGATTATCGTGGCAGGCCGACCGTCAATGGGCAAAACTACCTTTGCCATGAATATTGTCGAAAATGCCGCAGTAATTGGCGATGCACCCATACTCGTATTCAGTATGGAAATGCCAGCTGAACAGCTGATGATGCGCATGCTGTCATCCCTTGGCCGTATCGACGCCACCCGCATGCGTACGGGTAAACTGGAACAAGATGATTGGCCTAAACTTACAGGTGCGGTAAACTTACTAAAAGATAAGCCGCTCTATATTGATGACAGTGCGGGCTTAAGCCCAACCGAAATACGCACTAGGGCAAGGCGAATTGCCCGTGAACACGGCAGTATTGGCATGATCATGATTGACTATCTTCAGCTGATGCAGATTAAAGGCCACACCGAAGGTCGCACCGCGGAAATTTCAGAAATTTCACGTTCTTTGAAAGCCCTAGCGAAGGAACTTAAGTGCCCGGTGATAGCGCTGTCACAGCTTAATCGTAGTTTGGAAAATCGCCCCAACAAACGGCCAGTAAACTCAGACTTACGTGAATCTGGTGCCATCGAGCAAGATGCTGACCTCATTATGTTCATCTACCGTGATGAAGTCTACAATGAAGACAGTGAAGATAAAGGCAAGGCCGAAATCATCATTGGTAAGCAACGTAATGGCCCTATTGGCACCTCGCGCTTAGCCTTCATTGGTAAATACACCCGTTTTGAAGACCTCGTACATAGCTATGATGGCTATGATGACGTGGAATAACCTAAGTTACGGCATAACCTGTATAGGTAAGACGATGAGTGACTGGTTTAATGATGAAAAAACTCAAGTCGATATGGGCGTTAGCGCCTCTTTGCTAAACCACTTACCTATTGGCTATGAATTAATTACTACGGCAAATGACTTGCGTTTGTATGGCGATCACAACATCGATTTAATGGAATCCTTGCACTTGGCTGGCGGGCATTGGGATCCAGACTTACTGGCCTATAGCATACCCCTAGGGCGTCACGCCCAGCTTGAACATGCCCTTAAGCACTTCACGCAACAGCAACAAGGTATGGCTGATACCATGAGTATTTTGGCGAGGCACATGGCGCCTGACCAACATCAGGTTGAACAACAGCGACGCAAGAAAGCGGTGGATCAGCGTATTAAAATTATCGTCGGTCGTTACCATGCAGGGGACTTGCTCAAAGGTCATGAAATTCTCAGTTTAGGCAAGCATTGGCAAGAATTTCCGGGGTTGCAATGGCAAGTAGTAGATAAAGCCAAGTGTGTTACCTGTAATAAATTTTCCCGGGTATCCTCCACCCAGACATGTCAGCAGTGCGCTGCCAAAGACAGTGGCCTTGAGCCTATTACCTACTGCTACGCCTACTTCGACTAACGCTTTTCAAGAGGGTCAGTGCATCCTGAAAATATGTAGCTAGGGTTGTTGCATGATGAGGCTAAAGTACAGAACTAGGTAATGCTCCTAGTTTTCTATTTTGACAAATGTGATGCTAACCTGTGCCTTAATCGGCTTCAACAATCATCAAAGTAGCTCTTTTGTTACACAGTGGTAGTTTGGTTCCATATATTGCTACTGTCTGATATTTCAGACATTATGAAACCATGAGATTTAATGTGTCTTGAGATGGTTTATATGGGTAACTAGTAGAGCATATAGGTCATTGCAAACGCAGCGCAGCAATCAAAGATACGGGCGCCCGCGTGGGTTTTTGACGCTGGTAGTTAAAGCAGGCCATGTTGGTTTCGCCAAGGGCAATAACTTGGTCGGTCTGGTCGTCTGTGAGTTTATATACTAAGGTGAATCGCGCTTTGCCCACCTCTCGTGCACCTAGTGTTAACGTAAGGAATTGATGTAAGTGTGCTTGCTTAAGGTACTCAATATTAGTGCCTGTCATAATGAGACCGCAGCCACCAACATCGTGCTCGCTGAGGTTATGGTGACTAAGCCATAGCACTCTAACTTCGTGAAAATAGCTCAGAATACGGTCATTACCCAGATGGTTGCCATAATTTAAATCTGCCACTCTTACTTGAAGGTTACAAGCAAATAACACAGTAAAGTTAGGGTCTATTTTAGCTTGTGGCATGGTGCTGCCTAAAATAGCGCTCCAGCACGCTTAACATCCCGCTACACAGCAGAGCTAAGTCTTGTGGGCTCATTACGTAGGGGGGCATTACGTAAACCAGTTTGCCAAATGGCCGCACCCATATGCCTTCTTCTACGAACATCTTTTGAATGATGCCCAGATCTACGGCTTGTGTGACTTCTATTACGCCAATGGCACCTAATACTCGCACATCCTCAACATAGGGTAGGGCTTTGGCTGGTTGTAATAGGATGTTAAGGCCTTTATTTAAACCATTGACCTGACTTTTCCAATCGCTGCGTTCCAGCAAGTCTAAACTAGCGTTGGCCACGGCACAGGCCAAAGGGTTGGCCATAAACGTTGGTCCATGCATAAAGCAACTGGCTTCACCACGTGAAATACTGGTGGCAATTTCGGCCGTGGTTAAGGTTGCAGCAAAGCTCATGGTGCCGCCAGTAATGGCTTTGCCTAGACACATGATATCGGGCTTAACTTGGGCATGGTCGCAGGCGAACAACGCACCACTGCGACCAAACCCTGTGGCAATTTCGTCGGCGATTAAGAGAATGTTATATTGTTTGCAGAGGTCTGCTGCACCTTTTAGCCATTCAGGGCTATAAAAACGCATACCACCCGCACCTTGCACGATAGGCTCCAAGATTAAAGCAGCAATTTCGTTTTGGTACTTGCACATTTTGTCTTCAAGTTCTGCTAAGTCGCCATCTATTAATGGGCGATCAAAGCCCATCGGTGGGGCGTCAACAAAATGATGTTGCGGTAATACGCTGGCAAATAGTGTGTGCATGCCGTTAATTGGATCACACACTGCCATAGCACCAAAGGTATCGCCATGATAACCATTGCGTATAGTGAGCATGCGGTTTTTGTTGGCTTGTGTCTTGGAGTGCCAGTATTGTAGGGCCATTTTTATGGCCACTTCCACGGCCACAGAACCTGAATCTGAAAAAAATACCTTATCTAAGCCTGCAGGTGTGAGATCCACTAATCGGTTAGCGAGGGTTACTGCAGGTTCGTGCGTAATACCACCAAACATCACATGAGACATATCAGAGATTTGCAGTTTCATAGCCTCGTTGAGATGAGGATGATTGTAGCCATGCACCGCACACCACCAAGAAGCCATGCCATCGATTAACTCTTGGCCATTGGCTAAGGTCAATCGCACACCGCTGGCGCCAACAACAGGGTAAGAGGGCGGAGGGTTATCCATGGAGGCATAAGGGTGCCATACGTACTGTTGGTCTAAGGCTATGAGTTGTTCAGGAGTCATAAGTGTTAAATGTTGTCTCTAATTAGTAACATATTAGCATAGCTAAGTAATGTTATTGGTTGATTTCAATCACTTCTATTTGATCAAAACGCACTTTCCAGCGTAGGTTGATATCGGCAATGTTACAGCCATAAATACGTTCAGGGTCCTGCTGATATGCTGGCCTAGGGTCGTGTAGTAAAACTTGCTCAATGAGTTCTGAGAGTTCTGGTCTGCTGGTTAAAGCCTGCTGGGCTTGTTCGCTATAATAAATGGGTAGTTGGAGAACTTGGTCATCACTGGCGAAGCCGCTTTTGGCATCTGCTATAGATTCTACCCAAGGTAGGTAAGGCTTAATGTCTAGGATTGGGGTCTGATCGATTAAATCTGCTCCAGACACGTGGAGGATAACGCCGTTTCTAGTATCAATGGACTCAAGTTTTACTAATGATAACCCCAGAGGATTGGGCCTAAAAGTAGACCGGGTGGCAAATATACCAAGCTTTTTATTGCCACCTAATCTTGGTGGCCGTACTTTGGGCTTCCAGCCTTGTTGCGCTGTTTGATGAAATACAAAGGTCAGCCAAATATGAGAGAACTCCTCTAGTCCAGCAACTGTATCGGCTTGGTTATAAGGTGAGTGGAGTTGTACTTGGGCTAAAGCAGCAGGCACGAGGCCAGGTTGGCGAGGGGCGGCAAATTTTTCCTTAAAGCATGAGTGAATTATACCTATTGGTGTTACTTCAAAGAGCTGTGAGTTTGTGGGTATTGGCATGATTAGATGATTTATTCGCGGTATTTTGGCTGACGCCAAGGTTTAAGCTAGATACAATAGCGTTAGTTTAATCGTCTCGTTTAGGAAAATATATGGCTCGCAAGCCCTACGTCAAAGCTAAGGCCCTGCAAGGTCGAGGACATCTTCAATCGGTTGCCACCGATGGACCCCATGTTGAATGGTTGGGAATGCCAGAATACTACATCCACACCTTAGTGATTGCTGAACAAGAGTATGCCTACTTTTCTGCAAACAAAGCCCTTGAGTTTGAGGTGGGTGCGTATGTTTGTTTCCGTGCCCGGGAATCTAAAAACGGTTTCTACATCGAAAAACGTTCATTAGGTATCGCCATCGACCCTGCAGAGTACATGCGGCAGCTTGAGTCTGGCAACGAATGAACAGTAAGGTGTTCTCACCATTACCCGTAAATGATCAGGCCTGTGGTTGGACACAGGCGCTACCCTCACGCCAGGCCAATGCCAGCTTACAAGACGAACACATAGCGGATTTTGTTATTGTTGGCGCTGGTTATACAGGTTTGTCGGCAGCTAGAAAATTTGCCCAGCTTAATCCTAATGCTAAAATCATCATTATTGACGCTCAGCGAGCTGGAGAAGGTGCGAGTGCGCGTAACTCTGGCTATCTGGTTGATTCAACCCTTAACGATGGTCATATGTCTGATACGGGTCTACAACAATACCGTGAAAAGTATGCCCTAAATAAAGCAGGTGTAGATTGTGTTAGTCGGCTAGTCAATGAATATCAAATAGATTGTGATTGGGATGCGAGTGGAAAATTTCATGCCACGGCAGTGCCCGCACATGAACCTAAGTTGCAGCGCTTTAGTGAGTTGCTGCAAGAGCTGGAACTGGAGCATCGTCTGATCTCAGGTGCTGAGTTGAAGCAGCGGCTAGGTACTGGTTATTATACCCAAGCCTTGTGGACAGCTGGCGGTATTATGTTGCAGCCCGCCAAGCTAGCTCGTGCATACATATCTCTGTTGCCAGACAATGTGACCCTCTATGAAAACAGCCCAGTTTTAACATGGCGCAAACAAGGCGCAGATTTTTTAGTTTCAACACCAATGGGACAAGTTAAAACCCCCAAATTATTGATGGCTGTTAATGGTTTTATGGCCAGTGCTGGGTTGAAGCGTAAGCGCGCGTTTCCACTCACCTTAACAGCTAGTATGACGCGGCCACTAAATGATTCTGAATATGCGTCTATAGGCAGCCCTAGTGCATGGGGCTTGCTGTCTGCGCAAGCTATGGGTGCTACCGTCCGCTTAACTCAGGATCGGCGCATTATGGTGCGTAATACTGCTGAAGTCTGGCCAGCCATGAACATGTCGGCCAGTCAGCTTAACCAACGTAAGCGCATTCACCTGCGTGGCCTCAAGCGCCGTTTTCCAGAATTAGGCACTGACCTCTTTGATAGCTGTTGGGCCGGTGTCACCTGCATTAGTGGCAATAATGGCCAAGTGTTTGACCAATTAGAGTCAAAATTGTTAGTGGCTGGTTGTTACAACGGTGGTGGCATTGGCTTGGCCACCTTATTTGGCGAACAAATGGCCTACCGAGCTAGCGGTCATATGACCGATGCGATCGCCATGATTCAAGCACGGCCAAAGCCTAACCGATTACCTCCCCAGCCTATCTTGAGGTGGGGTGTGCGATTACGTTTAATACGCGATAGCTTTATTGCTCGTAAAGAAAATTAAGCCACACTGTTAACTAAATCTATTAACCAATCTACTAATTAGCACTATTAAATAGTGTGCTTGGGCCTGTTCAAAGCGCTGGCTAACAGAGTGGGGTTTAGTGGCATGACTTTTTTGGGCTTGGACAACGCTACGATGGTTGCTATCACCTCAGCTAATGCGCTTGGACAAATATGGTTGGGTGAGATTACAGTGGCTTGACCGGTGCGCTCTAAATCGGCGGCATTGGCAAACTGATCTGTTGAAAACGGCAGTATGATTTGGTGTACACCCAAGCCTAATGCCTCCTGAACACTATTGTTACCGCCATGATGTATGATTAGATCGCACCCACGCAATAGACCGACCTGCGGCAAGCTTGGTTCAATCAACCAGCCCTGGGGTAAAGGTTCAAATACTGACACAGGGTTTGCACCAATGGCCATAGCCACCCGTACGCCAGCCTGTTGAAGTGCTTCTGATATTTTGCTCAATACGTCTGCCCGATGTGACAAGAAAGTGCCTAGGGCAACATAAACTAGTGGCCTTTCATCCACCTGATCAAGCCAGTGGCGGTATGGCTCTGCAAGTGCTTCGTCACGTATTAGTGGTCCAATAAAATGGTGATGTGCGGGCAAGTGTTCCAGGCGGCCAATAGCGTGATACGGCTTTAGGCTATTATAGAGTACCCGCTCACCGTGGACACGAAAGGCATCCTTAACGGGTTTCATAGTGGGTGCAATCACAGATAGTGCCGCATTCCAGCGGTCGGTAAACGTTGTGGTCACACGGTCTGTAATGTGTTCTTGTTGCGTTAGCAGGTCCGGATCAGGCTGCATGCACCCCGGCCAAGCCGCAGGAATGCCATAACGTTCATTACCTACGGGCAGTTGACTGGGATGGCCAGGTACAAGGGTGGTGAATGTTCTACCTGTTGCATATACGCCCAAAGTTGAACCAAAAGAAACATGGTCAACCAAAATATCATCAGGGTTTATTTGTTCACACAGCAGCGCAATTTGCCTTGCCACCTGCACTGGCTCCCAGAGTAAATCTTTTTCTCTATCTAGTGCCTGGCAGCGAATTGTTGCTAAAGCACCTTCTCGAGTGGCGCTCAAAAAGCGCTTGATGGCGGGATTTTGACTGACAATGCCACTATTGGCTCCTTGGCTTAATTGTAGCAAGGTCCATTCAAACCCCTCTGCTTTCACACGGGGTGCCATACTCGTTCCCGTGGCAAAGATAACGCGTTTGCCTGCTAGCTTAGCGGCACGGGCAACTACAGCCAAAGGGCTGTAGTGGGAAATGAAATCAGGACTAATGACCAGCAAAGTCATTGATTATCTCGCACCGTTAAATACAATGAGGTAAGTTTTTCGGCCATAGTGTCAATGGCGTAGTGCTCTTCAATCATGTTGCGTGCTTTAAGGCTTCTGCCTGGGCGTCCCACTAGCGCAAAGCCTTGATGAATGGCTTGCCCAAGGTCGTGTTCTGGATCCACAAGAATGCCAGTGTCACCGTGGTCTACATAGGTTGAGGGGCCGCCAGTGCTGGGGGCAACAACAACCAAACCTGTGGCAAGGGCTTCGATTAAGGCTAAGCCAAACTCTTCCTTCAAGGCACCATCTACATAAATGCCACCCTGCGCCCAGTAGTCTGAACACCCTTGCATAGTGGCGACCATAAGCTTAGCAATATCAGCCCGTGGGCGGCCACCCACGAGAATGAGTCCATCACGGCGATGATCTTTGATGGGTACCGCACTATCAATGGCTTCCATGACCTTCTTTTCTACGGCTGATGGGTGGTTCAAATTACCCCCAACCAAAACTAGGTTGCAGCTATTATAAAGCAGTGGGTCAGCCGCCCAAGCCTCGGCAATACGAGCCATACCTTTGATGGGGTGAAAGCGCCCAACACTGAGCAATATTGGTAAATGACGGCGGCTTGCACATATTTTGTTAGCTAGGTCGCTAATCACGCCTTTAGAATCATTATAATTTGCTTCATCAGACTCTAACGCCGCCTGCCGAATGAGTTGTATGTCGATACCTTCCGCTATGGTCACCGATTGTTGTTTATGATGGCGCAGGTCTTTGCGGATGTCTTGCAGTAAGAGCTTACACTTGGGTTGAGGAAAGAGCGCCACATGGCCCACGTTACGTCCCATCTGCTCTAGCATGCGAGCCCTGAACCAGAGGTTAGTTTGTGCATCAGCATCAACAAAGGCGCGGCGATTAAACTGCCCTCGAGCATGCAGCGCCTGCACCGTATTTTGAGGGTCTGGAGCAAAGCTAAAGCAAATAGGGATGCTCAGCGTGTTGGCAACATCTGCCGCTGCAAAAGTGGCTGCATCCAGCATGCGAAGATGGATTAGGTCAACTGCCCCAAAATTACCTAGGCACCGTTGGATGCTGCGTTTAAGAACAGGTAAGTGTTCCCATGCATTTGTGCTGTTCATGGGCCGCATGTCATCCCCAGCAGCAATTATACGGTAGGGTTGTGAGGTGTTATCTTTTGCGCTCAGGCTGCTAATGGCCTCTTCAACACTGCCAAGCCCAATAGTCAGGACTTGATCAATACCTGGTTGGCGCACAAGTGCGTCCCCTAGAGACACTAGTAAGCTGGCAACTCCACCGGTTTCTCCACAGCCACCTGAGCTAAGGGTTCTATCCACCTTGGCAAGCACCAGTTGGCATATACGCAAACCACCGCCTCGGTGAGGGAGTGGCGCGAGTTTTAGCATTCTCTGGTCATGAATGGCCAGAGCTGCATGCGCACCAATGTCGTTGTCCTGCTGTTTTAACTGCTGAAGTAAGGTGCTAAATGAGTCCGCACGGCTTCCCATAGCACTAATGGCCGCCACGCGTGCTGGCACAGACTCGTTGGTATCAGTGGCTAGACGAGTAAGCATTCCGTTAACTTTGTCGGCATGTAAGGTGCCCAACAGGTCCGTTAGTCGAGCTCGCGCTATGTCATCGTCATGAGTTAGTAAAGCCTTGCTTAGCATTTGGGTAATTAGTTCAGGCTCAAATTTAGCCCAGTGGCTCAAGGTTTGATGGGCATGCATGGTATCTATGCCACCTAGGCAAAGTTGTTGCAAAAGCAGGGTCAGGGCTGCTGCTGCCGGGCGCCTATCAGATAGTTTCCAGGTGGCCTGGCGGCGGACACTTATGTCTGCATGTGATAAACAATCAATTAGTACCTTGCTGGCGTCTTCATGCTGAACTGCAGCCACTGACTCAATAGCTAAAAAGCTACTTAGCGTGTCTTGTTGGGTCATGGCTGTGAGCTCATCTAGCAAGAGTAGCTGGTTAACCGAGGTTTTGACGAATGTGGCAAGCTTGGCAGATCGGTTGAGCATTTCTTTAAAGTCTACTAGGCTAGCAGCTTGTTGCAGCTCCTCAATGAGAAGACAACCCACCTGTAGGTCAGAAGGAGTTTGAGAAAGTGGCGTTAAACTAGTTGGTAGATAATCAATGTTGTGTTGTTGCATGGTTATTTTGCCATCTAAACGATTTAATAAGCATTCCCAACACTAAGGGCAACACCTACTACTGCAGGCATTTCATCCTAGTGCCATGGTAATTCAACTGGCATGTACAGATCACGAGTAAGCAGCTCTGAAGGTGCCTTTAGTGGCCAGAGTTTGGATCGACATTAATTTATCGTTAAAGCCACGTGGTCTACGTTGATATAACTAACTGTATTGGCTTAGGGGCCATCATAACGTTAAAATACATGGCCGAAAGTGCATTTACAGTGCATTTACAGTGCATTGACAGTGTCTTTACGATCGCTGGATTGTGCTGATTGAAAAAGGCGGCCTCAGCAACTTTATTGCCTCTAGAGATTGGTTTTGGTAACTTTAGGTAGGGTTGCTTGCGCCCATGCATGGGTGGCTGCCAATGAACTAAGTTACGGACATTATTACGATGAAAATTAGCCAGAGACTCCTCAACTACTTTGATCGTTACAAAACTAAATCAACCAAGAAAAGTCGCACGCGATTTAGAAACGATATATGTAACCATTGGGATTTAGACTACATATCGGCAGAAGAGCTTGAAGAGCGTTTACTGGATGAGAAAATTGAAACCACGGTCCCACGGAAAAAACAGGACATGTAGTAACTTCGCATCATCAGGCATCAAACTTAGGTAAAACTTCCAGTTCGATTTAATTGTCTTGGCTCTATAAATACCGTACAATATCCGCCCTGAATTAGGCATGTGTTACATGCTATTAATTTAGGCGGGGTAATGCCCATTTCCGTGATGTCGCCTACAATGGCGCGTTGCATTGATGAATAGTAAGTGATTTCAAAACTTACACGACGTAAAGGGATCTAACGCATGGTAACCATTCGTTTAGCTCGTGGGGGCTCTAAAAAGCGCCCCTTCTATCATTTAACTGTAGCTGATCAGCGCAATCCGCGTGACGGTCGCTTTATTGAGCGTGTGGGTTTTCATAACCCAGTTGCTCGTGGCCAAGAAGAAGTAACTCGGATTGACATGCAGCGCGTTGACTTTTGGATGGAGCAAGGTGCTCAGCCAAGTGAACGTGTTGCAGGACTGATAAAAGCAGCCCGCAAAGTAGCTGTATAATAGCTAACGAAGCATTTGTTTTTAACCTATTGTTGTAAGGATCGTTGAACATGGCTCAAGACCAACGCGTAAAGCTGGGTCGCATCACTACCGTATACGGTGTGAAGGGCTGGGTAAAAGTGTTTTCTAGCACTGAACCAATGAAAAACATCTTTGATTATCAACCTTGGCAAACCTGTATTGACGGCGTTTGGCAAGAATTGAAAATTACACAGGGGAAGACCCACGGCAAGGGATTAATTGCATTACTAGAAGGTTGTGAAGGCCGTGACCAAGCCCGCGAATATTGCGGATTGGATATTTCGGTAGATCGAGCCATATTACCAAACCTAGAGGATGGTGATTATTATTGGCAACAACTGACTGGGCTGAATGTTGAGACTGATGCAGGGGTAAAACTCGGCAAGGTCGACCACCTGATCGCAACGGGCTCTAATGATGTGCTAGTTGTAAAAGGCAATGAAGAAAGTATTGATCGTAACGAGCGTTTAATACCTTATTTGCCAGATCAAGTGATTACAAAGATTGACCTCCTCGGAGGTGTTATTCGGGTCGATTGGGATCCGGAGTTTTAGGTGAAAGTAGGCGTAGTAACGCTGTTCCCAGAAATGCTCAAATCATTAACAGATTTTGGTGTGGTAGGAAGAGCAACGCAGCAAGGTTTGCTGCAAGTTACGGGATATAATCCACGCGACTTTACCCAGGACAAGCACCGCACAGTGGATGACCGGCCATACGGTGGCGGGCCTGGTATGTTGATGAAGGTACAGCCTTTACGAGATGCCATCAGCCAAGCAAAAACTGAACTAGGCCAGCCTAAGGTGATTTATTTATCTCCCCAAGGGCGTAGGTTAGACCAAGCAGGTGTAGTAGAACTGGCCAAGCAGGAGAGCTTGGTATTGGTAGCAGGGCGTTACGAAGGAATCGATGAACGCTTAATTGGTACCGACATAGATGAAGAGTGGTCTCTTGGAGACTTTGTATTAAGTGGCGGTGAGCTTGCAGCCATGACCTTTATAGATGCAGTTTCACGTTTGTTACCTGGTGTATTAGGGCATGCAGAATCGGCACAAGAAGATTCGTTTGCTCAGGGCTTGTTGGATTGCCCTCATTATACCCGCCCAGAAATGGTTGCAGGTATGCCAGTGCCTAAGGTGCTGTTAAGTGGGGATCATGCCGCTATTGCCCGTTGGCGTATGCAGCAGCAGTTAGGTAGAACCTGGCAGCGGCGACCGGATTTACTAGAACAGATGACACTGACGCAGGAACAAGAGCAGTCTTTAGCAGAATTTATTCGCTTAACGGATCAATCCGAAAGGTGAAGAACAGGAGCGTGCCATGAGCAGCAAAAACTTGATTATTCAGCAAATTGAAGCTGAACAAATGAACAAAGAAATGCCAGAATTTGGCCCCGGCGATACTGTTGTGGTCCAAGTTAAGGTAACAGAAGGTACCCGTGAGCGTCTTCAGGCATACGAAGGTGTGGTAATCGGTAAACGTAACCGTGGCCTAAACTCTGCCTTCACAGTACGTAAAATCTCTCACGGTGTGGGTGTTGAGCGTACTTTCCAAACCTTTAGCCACCAGGTTGACAGTGTGTCTGTTAAGCGCCGTGGTGACGTGCGCCAAGCTAAGTTGTACTACTTGCGCGACTTGTCTGGTAAGGCAGCACGTATCAAGGAAAAACTGGCCAAGCGTTAAGCTTAAGCTAATATAAAAACCTGCATCTTGCTTTTTAGTGAGGTGCAGGTTTTTTTTGCAAGAAAAACCATAAATGAGTGTTAATAAATACAGTGGTATTATTTTAATAACTTAGCCCATGCTCAATTATGAATCACGACTTGTAGATACAAGTTTTTCGTTTAACATATTATACTGTTACCTATTGAGTGCTGCCGCACATAGATCTAGGGTTCTTGTTTATCAATGAGTAACGACATCAGGTTCATCGAAAAATACACCGATTCGCTTTGGTTAGAAAAAGGACTGAGTGACAATACCATTGTAAGTTACGCTAGAGATCTGCGTCAGCTAGATAAGTATTTGGCTCAACGCGGTTTGTCTATTGCCTTTGCAGAGTCTGGTGACTTAATGAGTTTTCTGGCTGATCGATCACAAGCTGGAGTTAAAGCTAGTTCATTGGCACGGTATTTGTCGAGCATTAAAGGCTTTTATAAATACATGGTTCGTGAGAATTATTTAGCAGCCAATCCTGCCTCTTTAATTGATGCGCCTAAGCAGGGTCGCCCGTTACCCAAATCACTCACAGAATCAGACGTTGAAGCTTTATTGGCAGCGCCCAATGTGGGCACAGGCATAGGTTTACGTGACCGAGCAATGTTAGAATTACTGTATGCCTGTGGTTTGAGGGTGAGTGAGCTTGTTAACCTTGATATGAGCCAGTTGAATTTATCTGCTGGCGTTGTCAAAGTATTCGGCAAGGGATCTAAAGAGCGCCTAGTTCCCATAGGCGAAGTGGCTCAAAACTGGCTTCAAAAATACATCAAACAAGCGCGACCACAGCTATTAAAAGTAGCTGCTAGTGGTGTGTTGTTTCCGAGTAATAGAGGCCAGCACATGACTCGGCAAACCTTTTGGCACCGCATTAAGCAACACGGTTTAACGGCTGGTATCCAAAAACCACTCTCACCCCATGTGCTGAGGCACGCTTTTGCAACCCATCTGTTGAATCACGGTGCTGACTTACGTGTGATTCAAATGCTCTTAGGCCATAGTGATTTATCCACCACACAGATATATACTCACGTGGCTACCCAGCGATTACAAAACCTACATTCACAACATCACCCTAGGGGTTGAGCTATATTATGCATTTAATGATTACCAAATTCGCTACCGCATTTACCTTTATATTCGCTTTGTTGGCGGCCCATGTGTGGGCAGGAGAATACACAGAAATAAAGTCAAGTTTGGCTAGAATTAATCCAGATTTGAAAGCCTCCAGCATCGAAGTAACGCCTATGTTTGGCATTTACAATATTTTACTAAACAATGGTGATCGTATCTATATGAGTGCCGATGGAGAGTTTTTCTTTGCTGGAACTATGTACCAAAACTCCTTTGGCGAAAACTTAGTGAACATAACAGAGCAAAGTTCTTTAAAGGATAGGCTTGTGGCTATGGGAAGTCCAGCTGCACAGCAGGCGTGGGTATTTCCTGCTCAGGGCGAGAGAAAAGCAACCATCACAATATTTACCGATATAGATTGTTTTTATTGTCAAAAATTACATGCGGAAATGCCTGCTATCAATGCCCTTGGTATTGAAGTGAAATATTTAGCGTTTCCACGCGCTGGCATAGGTTCGTCTAGTTATCAGGCGTTGGTGGACTCCTGGTGTGCCAAAAATGCCAATGAATTTTTAACTGAGGCTAAGTTGCGTTCGCACAATAAACAAGCGCCACAGGCCTCTCCAAAGCCCTGCGAAAACCCAGTGTTGGCTCACTATACTTTGGGGCAACAAATTGGCATTAATGGCACTCCGGCCATCGTGTTCGATTCTGGTGAGCTTTTGCCTGGCTATTTGCCAGCCAATGAATTAGCCAAACGCTTAGGTATTCTTTAACTAGGAATCAGGCTATGGACTCTACGTTTTTCTATGTCGCCAAATTAGCTTGGCTGTTGGTGGCGGTAGATAGTGTGCTGCTTATTTGGTTGGGCTTAGGAGTTTTGTGCCTGTATATGGGTTGGCTTAACGCTGCCCGAAGGCTATTGCTTAACTTAGCTTTAGTATGTCTGACCATTGCCTTGTTTCCGCTTGGCGAATGGTTGTTTTACCCCCTAGAGCAACAACACCTTCCTGCTTCGCTGCCCACACAAGTTGATGGCATAGTAGTGCTTGGGGGAGGTGAAGCTGTTGGCTTAAGTCATGCTTGGCAACAGGTTGCGCTGGGTGATGGCGCAGAACGTTTGACGGCTATGGTAATGCTGGCCAATGCATATCCCCAGGCACCAGTAGTATTTACTGGTGGCTCTGGCAGCATGGTTCAACAGGGTACCACAGGAGCAGAAGTTGCAAAGCAGTTTGTACAGTCTATGGGGCTGTCAAAAAGTCGCTTAACACTAGAGTCACAGTCACGTAATACAGTGGAAAATGCGGTGCTAACTAAGGCCATGATGCAACCAAAACCTGGTCAGCATTGGTTGTTGGTGACGAGTGCTTTTCACATGCCAAGATCCCTCGCAGTGTTTTGCAAAGCAGGCTGGCCAATGCAGCCCTACCCGGTGGATTATCGCGCACAAAAAGGCAATTTGTTGCGTTTTGATTGGGGCTTTGCAGAGCATTTACGTAACCTCAATAACGCCTTTAAAGAATGGCTAGGTCTAGCCGCTTATAAGCTGACAGACAAGGCCTGTTAAGCTACAATATCTCGCTTGTTTTTATACATTAATTAGATACGCGCATTTGGCGCAATGGGGTTTACCTTGAAACCGGTAAGAGTTGGTATTTGTGGATTTGGCACCGTCGGTGGCGGCACGTTTAACGTATTACAGCGTAACTGCGACGAGATTACCCGCCGCACGGGCCGCGCTATTGTGGTTGAACACATTGCCCAACGTCGCCCTAATGTCAATTGCGATACTGGCGACACAGCCATTACAGATGACATCTTTGCCGTAGCCAACAATCCTAACGTTGATGTGTTGGTGGAGCTTATTGGTGGCCATGAACCGGCCAAAGAGCTTGTGCTTACTGCCATTGGTAATGGTAAACACGTGGTTACGGCCAACAAAGCCTTGATTGCTGTGCACGGTAACGAAATTTTTGAAGCCGCTCGTAAACACAACGTTGTAGTGGCGTATGAAGCGGCTATTGCTGGTGGTATTCCTATCGTTAAGGCTTTGCGTGAAGGTTTGGCGGCCAACAGCATAAACTGGTTGGCTGGCATCATTAATGGCACAGGTAACTTCATCCTTACGGAAATGCGCGATAAAGGCCGTGCCTTTGCTGATGTACTTAAAGAAGCCCAAGAGCTAGGTTACGCAGAAGCAGACCCTACCTTTGACGTAGAAGGCATCGATGCCGCTCACAAGCTAACCATTTTGTCCTCAGTCGCTTTTGGTATTCCATTGCAGTTTGACCAGTGTTACACCGAAGGGATTAGCAAAGTGTCTGCCGAAGACGTGGCCAATGCAGAATCTTTAGGTTACCGCATTAAACACTTAGGTCTAACTCGCCGCACTGAAGCTGGTGTAGAACTGCGTGTACATCCAACCATGATTCCAGAAAAGTGTCTGATTGCTAACGTACATGGCGTAATGAACGCTGTGTTAGTTGAAGGCAATGCCGTTGGCCCCACCATGTATTACGGTGCGGGTGCAGGTGCAGAGCCAACCGCTTCTGCCATAGTGGCAGACTTAGTGGATGTTGTGCGAGATATGGCCGTGAATCAGAACGTGCGTATGCCGTCTTTGGCGTTTCAACAAGACGCCATGTCTGATAGCCCTATTTTGCCGATGGATAAGGTAGTCACTGCGTTTTACATGCGTATGATGGTCTCAGAGAAACCTGGTGTTTTAGCTCAAATTACTCAGATCCTTGGCGATGCAGGTATTAGCATCGAAGCTATTCGTCAACAAACCCATGAGTCCTTGCAGGTGCCTGTCATCATACTGACTCGCCCGGTGCAAGAAGGCCATATGAATAATGCAATTGCGGCCATAGAAGCATTGACAGATGTTCATGGTGAAGTGACTCGAATTCGTGTAGAAAACTTAGACGGCTAGGAACAAACATGCGTTATATCAGTACTCGCGGTCAGGCCCCAAGCCTTAGTTTTGAAGATGTATTACTTACTGGCCTGGCCAGCGACGGTGGCCTTTATGTGCCAGAAAAATTACCGCAATTTAGCCATCAAGAAATTGCTTCTTGGTCTAAGCTTAACTACGCTGACTTGGCTCACAAGATTTTGTTGCCATTTGTTGAAGAAGATATTAGCAGTAGCGAACTTAAAAGCATGGTAGATAAAACTTATGCCGGTTTTAGCCACAAGGCTGTGGCGCCGTTAATTCAGTTAGACCATAACGAATGGGTACTGGAATTATTTCATGGCCCTACCTTAGCGTTTAAAGATTTTGCCCTGCAGTTATTAGGCCGTTTAATGGACAATGCCCTGATTAAGCGTGAAAAAAATTTAGTGATTATGGGTGCTACTTCTGGTGATACGGGTTCTGCTGCCATCGAAGGGTGTAAGCACAGTAAACGTGTACAGATGTTCATTTTACACCCCCATGAACGTGTATCAGAAGTGCAGCGCCGTCAGATGACCACCTTGATAGGTGATAATATTCACAACATTGCTGTGCGTGGTAATTTTGATGATTGTCAGCAAATGGTTAAACAAAGCTTTTCTGACCAATCTTTCTTGAAGGGTGGTCAGTTAGGTGCAGTAAACTCCATCAACTGGGCCCGTATCATGGCTCAGATTGTGTACTACTTTTATGCAGCTGTTGCTTTAGGTGGTCCTCATCGCGCCGTATCCTTTAGCGTGCCTACTGGCAACTTTGGTGACATTTACGCGGGTTATTTAGCTAAAAAGATGGGCTTGCCTATTCAGCAGCTCATCGTTGCCACTAACGAAAATGACATCTTGCACCGTTGTATTAGTGCCAACCAATACCAGAAACAGGGCTTAGTACATACCTTGTCCCCAAGTATGGATATCATGGTATCCAGCAACTTTGAACGCTTGCTGTTCGACTTATACGATCGTAATGGAACAACGTTAAGTGAGCTAGTAACAGGCCTTAATAACGGTACCTCTAATAGCTTAGAACCACAACGGTGGGAAAAAGCACGGGAACTGTTTAGTAGTCATCGAGTGGACGATGAAAAAACCTGTGATGTGATTAGCCAAACCGCTCAACATCACAACTACTTACTTGATCCTCACAGTGCCATAGGTCTGGAAGCGGGACGGGTATGTAATCAACACCCGGAAGTGCCCATGGTGACTTTGGCCACTGCCCATCCAGTGAAATTTCCTGATGCAGTGATTAAGGCTGGTCAAGCTGCACCTAAATTACCGATGCACCTAACAGATTTGTTAGAGCGGCCAGAACGTTGTGAAGTGTTGGATAACGACCTTGCTACCGTGCAAACTTACATGATGAACCAGCTCTAAGAGCGCCGCGCATATGTCAGTCCGCTTGCGCGTAGGCAGTTCTAATGTAGCCCTAGACACCGCTTTTGATCCCCTGGTTGCCAGAGTGCTTGCTCACCGTGGTATTAGTGACCCCGCGCAAGTAGATTACCAACTCAAACAACTCCTGCCCTACCATCAGCTTAAAGGTATAAACTTAGCTGTAGCCTTATTGGCACACGCACTCGAAACCCAGCAACATATTGTTATAGTTGGTGATTTTGATTGTGACGGTGCAACCAGTACCAGCCTTGCTATGTTGGCTTTAGGCGCCATGGGAGCCAAAAATGTAAGCTATCTCGTGCCTAATCGGTTTGATTTTGGGTATGGCCTAAGCACTGCTTTGGTGGATTATGCGCAAGCTAGTGAGCCTGATTTAATTGTCACTGTAGACAATGGTATTGCTAGCCATGCTGGTATTAAGCGAGCCCATGAGCTTGGTATAAAAGTATTGGTGACAGACCATCACTTAGCGGCCGAAACCTTGCCCGAAGCCGATGCCATTGTTAACCCGAACCAACCTGGGTGTGAATTTCCTTTTAAGTCTACTGCTGGAGTGGGGGTGATTTTCTATGTCATGTCAGCCTTGCGAAGGCAATTACAAATTCAAGGTTGGTTTGACCAGCAACAGATAGCGCCGCCTAACATGGCACAATACTTAGATTTGGTTGCCTTAGGCACCGTAGCAGACTTAGTGCCTATGGAGCATAACAATCGCATTTTGGTAGCCCAAGGTGTGGCACGTATTCGTGCAGGCAAAGCTAGGCCGGGTTTATTAGCCTTATTAACCATAGCCAAACGCCAGCACCATAATCTACAAGCCTCGGATCTAGGGTTTAGTGTTGGTCCTAGGCTTAATGCTGCAGGCAGGCTAGATGACATGAGTTTGGGTATTGAGTGTTTGTTGAGCGACAGTGAGCAGATTGCCGCCCAGTTGGCCCAAGAATTGGATGACCTCAACGCCCAAAGGCGTAATATAGAAGCGGATATGCAGCAGCAGGCCGGTAATATTTTAACGCACTTAGAAGTCAGTCAAGATAAAGTGATGCCTAAGTGTGTGTGCTTGTATCATCCTGATTGGCATCAGGGTGTAGTAGGTATTGTAGCGTCTCGAATTAAAGAAAAGTGGCACCGGCCGGCGTTGGTTTTTGCTAAAGGTGATGCGGATACCCTCAAGGGTTCTTGTCGGAGTATTGCTGGTTTTCATTTACGTGATGCCCTGGCAGTGGTGGACGCTCAGAACCCAGGCCTAATTATTAAGTTTGGTGGCCATGCCATGGCAGCAGGCTTGAGCATTAAGGCTGATGACTTTAGCGCCTTTGAAGAGGCATTAAATACCTATGCTGAGGAGCACCTTCCCGACAGTTTATTAGCCCAAGAGTGGCGTTCTGATGGTGAATTAAGTGCCCACGAATTGCAGCTTCACCAAGCCTTTGCATTACAACGGGCAGGGCCCTGGGGGCAGGGCTTTGAAGAACCCACTTTTCATGGCCGCTTTATGGTGGTGCAACAACGGATCGTAGGAGAAAAGCATTTAAAGCTAGTATTGGCGCATTTCCAAACGGGCGAGCTAGTGGATGGTATTTATTTCAACATAGATTTGGCAGTGTGGCCCAACACTTGTGAACAGGCAGATTTAGTGTATCGCTTAGATATCAATGAGTTTCGTGGTCGTCAGAGTTTACAGCTCATGGTACAACACATGACACCTGTGCTGTAAATACGTTATATCAAATCAGTTTGAGGTGATTGGGGTTCGGCAAAATTTAGTTCTAGATTAGTGTCACCTTTAGCCTTGATTCGTCTGCGCTCCAACATGCGCTGGTAACGTCGAGCGCACAACTTCATCACCTGAAGCTGTTGGCCAGTGTTCATGTTATTCCACTCAAAACGCTCGTCTCGTGAACGCATACAACCTTTGCAATAACCCTTGGGGCTATTTTCGCATACGCCTATACAAGGGCTTGGGGCTTCGAATAATTCTGACTGTTCCATGGCGCGCAATATAGCAGCTTATGCAGACAAAGTCCTCATTCCGATACCCACCTGCAGTCATTAGTGGCTGCAATCGGGCTATGGCAACTTGATGGTGGCAATCATGGGCAAGTGGTCTGAAATATGCCACGTGTTTTGTTGTAGCACTTGAGCGTCACTTACCTGAATGTGATCGCTATACACAAAGTAATCAATGGTGCGGTCTGGGCCAGATACCTCTTTACGATTAGGAAAGTGAGTAAACCAACTGTTGGCATCGGCACCATTAGTTTGTTCGATACTTGGGATAACATTAAACTGAGCATAGATGCGGGAAAATTCACTATCGGGTTGGTAGTAATTGCGTGCGGTGGCATCCATGTTTTTATATTGACCTGGTGGCAGTAAGTTAAAGTCGCCACCAATAATCCAGGACTCGCCATTTGCATTTTTGCCGCTCAACAACTGCTGTAAATAAGATACTTGTTGCTGCATGGTGTTGGAACCTTGAGCAAAAGCATCAAAGTGAGTGTTCATTAAAGTCAGCTCATTACCGCCAGATATCGGTAGGCTCACTTCTTGGATTGCTCGGCGAAAGTTAAATTGGTCAGTTATTGGGTCAGTTTTTATGATGGCTAGTTGGTGGCGCAATGCATCAGCCAACTTATACTTAGAAATAACTGCTAGTTTCATGCCAACTGAGCCCATGATCTGTGGTACAGGCACAAAGTTCGCTCGCCAGTAAAAAGCTTCGCTGTAGTTTTTGTATTCAACAGGAAGCATGGTTAGTAGACGCTGGAGTTGGTCTTCATAATCTGTACGCTTGGCATTATCATGTAGTTCTTGTAGCAAAATAACGTCTGGGTTTTGTTTAATAATTAGCTGCGAAACCTGATTAAACGTTTGATCAATATCAGCTTTGCTGGCACGAATATCAGGCCCATCGCCATCCAAACGGTCGTACCAAAATTCATAATTCTTACCAGACATGTACTGCAAGTTCCAACTAAGAATCTTTACCTGCTGGCCAGATTCCAAAACCGGTGCACCGACTTGGTTAACTACCACTTCTTTTTGTAATGCGGCAGGGTGAAAGGTGATGCTCCAAATTAATAAAGCCAAAGCAACGGCTAAAATAATCACGCTAATGGTAGTCCATTTAATACTTTTTATTAAAAAATTGAGCATGTTTATTCTCGAATGGTTATGTCTAGGTCAGTAAGTAGCAGTTTACTTGTCTGCACAGCTTTTCGTCCAGTTCCCTGTTATTGACATTGTAATGCATTCAGGTAAAATCTTTATCGAACAATCATTCAATAAAAATGAAATTAACCTCTTTGGCTTAATCCTATGCAACACACACACCTCTATATCAACGGTGCTCATAAGAGTGCAACTTCCAATGAAACCTTTACTAGCATCAACCCTGCCACGGGTCAGTCATTAGCTACCATAGACCGAGCTAGCCAGGCAGATGTGGATGCCGCAGTGGTGTCTTCGCAAGCCGGTTTTGCTATTTGGTCTGCCATGATGCCCGTTGAGCGCGCACGTATCTTGCAAAAGGCTGCGCAAATATTACGTGAACGTAATGATGCGCTTGCAGAGCTAGAGGTATTAGATACCGGTAAACCGTTGCAAGAAGCTAATTGTGTAGATATTGCATCGGGAGCCGATGTGATTGAATATTACGCGGGCCTCATTAGTGGTATGCAAGGCACGCAGCAAGACTTAGGTAAAGATGCTTTTTTCATGTCACGCCGTGAGCCTCTAGGTGTGTGCGCGGGTATTGGGGCATGGAACTACCCCATCCAAATTGCGTGTTGGAAGTCAGGGCCTTGCCTAGCTGCAGGTAACGCCATGATATTTAAACCTTCGGAAGAAACCCCTTTGAGCGTCATGAAATTAGCGGAAATCTTTACTGAAGCAGGTTTACCTGATGGCGTGTTTAACGTTGTTCAAGGTGATTACCGTGTAGGCCAAATGCTCACTGCCCATAAGGACATTGTTAAAGTGTCCTTCACTGGAGAGTCTGGTACTGGCAAAAAAATCATGGTGGACTCCGCATCCAACCTTAAACAGGTGACCATGGAGTTAGGCGGCAAGTCACCCATGTTGGTGTTTGATGATGCCAAGTTAGACAATGCTGTAGCGGGTGCTATGTTGGCTAATTTCTATACCCAAGGTGAAGTGTGCACCAATGGCACGCGAGTGTTTGTGCAAGCCGGTGTATATGATGAGTTTATCGCCAAAGTGGTTCAACGCGCTAATACTATTAAGCTAGGTGATCCGCTAGATTTAGACACTCAAATGGGTGCGTTGATTAGCGCGGAACACCTTGAAAAAGTGTTGGGCTACATTAAAGGAGCCAAACTAACCAGTGCTCGTTTGGCCTGTGGTGGCCATCGTCACCAGTCTGCAGCTACTAAGGATGGGTACTTTGTTGAACCTACTGTATTTACCGATTGTACAGATGACATGGTACATGTAAAAGAAGAAATATTTGGCCCAGTGATGTCCATTTTAAAGTTCACCGATGAAGACGAAGTTATCGCTCGCGCCAATGATTCAGATTATGGTTTGGCCGCAGGTGTGTTTAGCCAAGACATTAGTAGAGCTCACCGAGTTATTAATCAGATGCAAGCCGGTATATGTTGGATCAACAGCTGGGGTGATTCACCTGCAGAAATGCCCGTAGGTGGTTACAAACAATCGGGTGTTGGCAGGGAAAATGGTCCAGAAACACTGCACCATTACACTCAAGTGAAAAGCGTTTTTGTTCGTTTAGACGATTTAGAATCCCCCTATTAAGGAATGCTTAAAGATGACTAAGAAATACGATTATATTATTGTTGGCGCAGGTTCCGCCGGCTGCGTATTGGCCAACAGACTGAGCCATAATGGCCAGCACCAAGTGCTCTTGTTAGAAACGGGTGGCTCAGATAAAAGCATCTTTATTCAAATGCCCACGGCCTTGTCGTACCCCATGAATACAGAAAAGTACGCTTGGCAATTCCACAGCCAAGCAGAACCTGGGCTAGATGGCCGTGAAATGCATTGCCCCCGTGGCAAGGTTTTGGGGGGCTCATCCTCCATCAACGGTATGGTGTATGCGCGTGGTCATGCCATGGATTATGAGCAGTGGCAAGAACAGGGTGCAACGGGCTGGAACTATGCTGATTGCTTGCCATATTTTAAGCAGGCGGAAACTTGGCAAGGTGGTGAAGACGATTACCGTGGAGGTAGCGGCCCAGTAGGTACTTGTGGCGGCAATAACATGCGTCTCAACCCACTATATCAAGCGTTTATCGATGCTGGCCAAGAAGCTGGGTACCCATACACTAAAGACTTTAATGGTGAGCAACAAGAAGGTTTTGGTGCTATGCACATGACCGTGAAAAATGGTGTACGTGCAAGTACCAGTAATGCCCACTTACGCAGAGCCCTTAAGCGACCCAACCTCACTTTAATGAAAAGGGTGACGGCTCAAAAGGTGTTGTTTGATGGTAAACACGCCACGGGCATAGAATACCTGCAAGGCGCACAACTGCAACAAGTACACGCCAGCAAAGAGGTGATATTGAGTGCGGGTTCCATAGGCTCACCACAATTATTACAATTGTCTGGCGTGGGCCCTGCCCAAGTATTGGCAGATGCTCAGGTACCCTTGCTGCACGATTTGCCAGGTGTTGGTGAGAACCTACAAGATCACTTGGAGGTCTACTTCCAGTACCGCTGTAATCAACCTATAAGCCTCAATAGCAAGCTTGATTATTTTAATATGGGTTTAATTGGCGCTCGCTGGCTTCTCACTAAAACTGGATTGGGGGCAACCAACCATTTTGAATCCTGTGGTTTTATTCGCTCCCGTGCAGGTCTTAAGTGGCCAAACATTCAATACCACTTTTTACCAGCAGCCATGCGTTATGACGGTAATGCAGCCTTTGATGGCCATGGTTATCAGGTTCATGTTGGTCCTAATAAGCCAAGCAGCCGTGGTCATATCCGTATTGTGACTAACAAAGCAAGTGACGCACCAGAAATATCGTTTAACTACATTGGCACAGCACAAGACCAGCAGGATTGGCGTGACTGTATTCGCCTTACCCGCGAACTGCTTAATCAACCAGCGCTAGATCCGTTTAAAGGTGAAGAAATTCAGCCAGGCGTAAAAGTGCAAACTGATGATGAGATCGATGCTTGGGTGAAAGAAAATGTTGAAAGTGCCTACCATCCATCATGCACCTGCAAAATGGGTGCAGATGATGATGTTATGGCAGTGCTGGACAGCGAGTGTAAAGTACGTGGCGTCGAAGGTCTAAGGGTAGTGGATTCCTCCATCTTTCCAGTGATAACAAACTGCAACTTAAACGCGCCTACTATTATGGTGGCGGAGAAAGCTGCTGACTTAATTTTAGGTAAAGCACCGTTAACACCATCCAATGTCAACGTGTGGATCGCAGATCAATGGCAAGATCAGCAACGCACTGGCACACCAGTACGCACCCTTGACCCAATAAAAGAATAATTTTTTCAAGTTGCTGTTACCCTCTTGAAAAGTCACGACAGGGGGAGGTGGTTGTATTACAATATTTAGCTGCGCTTATTCTAAGAGATACCTGCCAAGCTATGGTTAATCGAGACCTATCCATTATCATTCCCGCCAAAGCCAGTGGTGGGTTTATTCTAAACAAGGTAGAGAGGTTGCTGGATTATTTACAGCTGCACTGGCACGGTCTGTTTGAAGTGGTTGTGTGTGTTAATGGTGAGTTAACCGAGGTTCATAAAACTCATGCCATGTTAGAGGCGAAGTTTTCTGAGGACTCACGTGTTGTATTACATCAACACTTAGCTCCATCAGGCAAGGGTGCTGCGCTACAATCTGCTTTTTTAAAATCTCAGTACAACTTAATTGCCTTTATCGATGCAGATCTTCCGTTTGATTTGGCCTTCTTATCCCAAGCTGAAGAGGTTGTGAGGGAAGGGTCTAGTTTGGTGGTGGGCAACCGTCGTTTGGCAAAAAGTCGCGTCCATTTACCCACAAAGCTCTTGCCATCGTTATTTAAACGGCATGTTTTTGGCCTATTCTATAATCAAGTAGTTAGACTGTTATTTGGTATTCAACAATCGGACACCCAGTGTGGCATAAAACTTATGACACGAGAGTTTGCTACCAAGCTTTTTTGTCACCTTACCTGTCACGGTTTCTCTTACGATATAGAAATGTTTTTATTGGCTCAAGGGCAAGGTGACAAGGTGGCGTCTATTCCAGTGACCCTAATACACGACCATGACCAATCTACCCTGCGTCTTGGTGGTGAGCTTATTCGTTCCACTAAATCCTTAATACACCTCAAATACAAAAAAAATCGTGGTGAATACCAGCCACGATCACCTCTGAGTAAAAGCCAAAATGAATTACTGCAAATTACCTCCGATGACTGGGGTATTTCTCCAGCCGTTAACGAAGGTATGCTTAAGCTGGCACAGCTAGGTGTTATTAAACGTGTGTCTATTATGGCGAATAGCTTACATAAAGAATATTTGCTTGATGAATTAAAAGCTGTAACTGGCATTCAGCTAGGCCTGCACTTTAACTTAACTAACGGTGTGCTTTTAGGTCAAAAAACTGGCCATCATCATATGGATGGCCTGGCACAAACTGCACCTTTGTTACGTTTAATTAAACAGAGTTGGTTTGGTTGTCGCACTCTTTCAGCGCCATTACTCAAGGACATTGAGGAAGAGTTCACGCTGCAAGTGAAGGCGTTACAGCAGCAGGGGGTGGTGCTAAGCTATTTTGATTCCCATCACCATGTGCACTTGTTACCCGGCATTATTGACCGTATCGCACCACAAGCCAAAAACTTAGGTCTAGGCCACACTAGGCTGGTACTCGATTGGAGTTTATTGGGTAAGCCTCAGTTTTTACTGTGTTGGTTTTCCCTTAGAGCAAAGCGTGCTGTGCAACGGGCCGGTTTGACCTACCTTCCCTTTAGATACCCAAGGCGTAAACAGTTTATGTTGCGTAATCAATGGCAACGGCAGTTAGCTAAACTTACTCAGCCTACTGAAATCATTTGTCATCCGGCTACCCATGGAGACCTGCAACTGTTGCCAAAAGAATACACAGATCATTATGACGGTGCACGGGTTGATGAATTCTGGGCCTTGTATAATTTGAGTCGTTAGCAAGAGTATTCGCAGTTAAGTGTACCAGTGGCATTGGAACATGCATGGCATGGCCGGTCTATGTTCTTGCCTGCTGAAGCAGCAGAGGTATTTGGTGGCTTAGTTGAAGGTGCGTTAGAAGCGGCAGAAAAGTGCTTAATGACCTATGTTATGACGTGAATCGCTAAGACTCTGTCTTTAGGTACAAAGACAAATAATCTGTAATCACTTGACGGGCTAGGTTTGAATCTATGCCCTGTGGATTAAGAGCACTTCGCAGCCAAATTCCGTCAATGAGCGCAGCTATACTTGTCGCTACCATCTGTGCTTGTTGATGGGGCATACGGCACTTTAATTCAAATCTGAGGTACGACAGTAAGCGTTTTTCATTAACCCGCTGTAAGCGATTTAACGCAGGGTCGTGCATGGCTTGAGCCCAGAAGGCTAGCCAAGTCTTCACTACCGCTTCGTCTTTCTGGTGGGGGCTAAAATTCTCCCCCACTATGGCTTCTATGCGTCCCATCATATCGTCTTTGGGTACTTTAGCTAAACGTAAGTTTATGCCCGTTGAAAGGTCTTTCAAAATGCTGCGCATAGTGGCTTCTACTAGGCCACTTTTGCCATCAAAATAGTGATTAATGATGCTTGGGGAAATACCAGCTTGCTGGCCAATTTTGGCGACCGAAGCATTGAGAAAGCCTACTTGATTGATGACTTCCATGGTGGCTCTGATAAGCTGCGGACGTCTAATTTCTGGCATACCCACTTTTGGCATAAGGAAGTCCTATTGCTGATTTATCTAGTGAGCCACGGCCTTAGAAAATACTTGCATAATGATGACGCCCGAAAGAATACAGGTGACGCCGATGATGGCAGGCGTATCGAGGCGCTCGTTAAAGAACCAATGGCCAATGACCGAAATAAGTACGATCCCCATGCCTGACCACACGGCATAGACTACGCCAATAGGCAGTACTTTGAGGGAGAACGTTAATAGATAAAACGACACCACAAAACATACAGCAACTGCTAAAGAAGGCAAGAACTTGGTAAACCCCGCAGACTGCTTAATCGCTGAGGTGCCGACTACTTCAAATATTACGGCTAAAAATAGCAAAAACCAGCTCTTCATTACTAATCCTTGAATATGAATTACTTAGAGCTGAACTTTACCCGATGATAGGTTGCCATGCGAGACAATTAACAATTGTCAGAAGATTTTTCTAAAGCTAAATAGTTATCGATACCGGCAATGCGATCTTGTGCGTGATGATTGACGTAAATGACAGAAGTTTCCCTAGCTGCGCAGATTTTTTCGATCAAGGCTAAAACCAGCTGACGATTGATATCGTCTAGACCCAAACAAGGTTCATCTAGAATTAACAGTGGTGGGTGCTTAACCATAGCTCTAGCGATCAGTAGCAGGCGCTGGTCACCATAAGACAGCTTATTAAAAGGCTGGTCGCCTCGGTTTGGCATGCCTAATAAAGCTAACCATTGATCGGCAATTTGTTTTTGCCGGTCGCTACTTCTACTATACAAGCCGATGGAATCGTAAAAACCAGAAATGATGACATTGCGTAAGCTGGTACCCACGCGGTATTCCCACTGCAAAGCAGTGGAGACGTAACCTATGTACTGTTTAATCTGCCATATGCTTTCGCCATTGCCCCTTTGGTAACCAAAAACAAAAATATCGTTGGTATAGCACTGGGGGTGGTCACCGGTGATGAGTGACAAAAGCGCCGTTTTACCACTGCCGTTAGGGCCGCTGAGTTGCCAATTTTGATTCGGTTCTATGCTCCAATTGAGATCATTAAGCAACACCATGTCGGTGTGCTTGATACAAATGTTGCTAAGTTTCACAAGGGGTTGTTGTGGATCTAACGCTGGGATTACATTATCTGTATCCGCAACGGGAACTTGCAAGTCTGTGGTCTTAAGGTGTAACAGTTGGTATAGCTCAGCATAAGCCTGAGTGTCTTCTCGCTTCACTTGATGACGTAGTTCGCCTTGCTCCATATAAGCAATGTGACTAATAAACTCTGGAATTTCGTCAAAACGATTGAGTACCATAACCACTGGGGTGTGTTGTACTACTTCGGCAAGGTGGTGTTGCAGCAGCGTATGAGCGGTGCTATCGAGGCCATCAAAGGGCTCGTCTAAAATCAACAGGTCTGCATGACAAGACAAGGCCCTAATGAGTATGACTTTTCGAGATTCTCCTGTTGATAACTTTCGGAAGGCGCGATCGAGTATATAATTTAACTCGAACTTGTGAATTAAACCCTGTGCAACAGTTGTATCTATTTCCGCGGTAAAGATAATTTCGCGCACAGGGGTACCGAGGCTTATGACGTCGAGGATGTCGGCATCATCTTTTTTCAGTTCGGCTTGAATTAGCTCAGCTTGGGCCTCAAAGGACACCCAACCAATATTGCAAGGAAGGCCACTAGTGTTGCCAGCTAGGATTTCTCCATAGCCAGCTAACACGGCGGCGAGGGCAGATTTACCCGCGCCATTTGCGCCAGTAATCAGCCAATGCTGGTGCTGCTCAATTTGCCAATTAATGTGTTTAAGTTGAAAACCTTCATCAAACTCTACGGCCAAATTATGCAGCTGGATCATAAAGAATCTCGCTTAGATGATCTTCTTCATGTCTGCCATGTGGCCGCGCAAAGTTGCGCCAATGGCTTCTACAGGGTGGCTACGCAGGGCTTCGTTTACTTCGATTAAACGGGCGTTATCTACGCCATTGTCATCGCTACTAAGGCCACGGCCAATCACGTCTGTGTCGATGTCTTTCATGAAATCATTCAATAAAGGCAAGCAGGCGTGGTTGTACAAGTAACAGCCATATTCTGCAGTATCAGAGATAGTGGCGTTCATTTCGTACAACTTCTTACGGGCAATGGTATTAGCGATCAGCGGTGTTTCATGCAACGACTCGTAGTAAGCAGAATCTGCAATGATACCTGCGGCAGTCATAGTTTCAAAGGCTAGCTCTACACCAGCTTTAACCATGGCTACCATTAAAATGCCGTGGTCGAAGTATTCTTGCTCAGAGATTTCCACGTCACCAGCTACGGTCTTTTCAAAAGCAGTTTCGCCTGTTTCTGCACGCCAGCCCAGTAGATTAATATCATCGTTGGCCCAGTCTGCCATCATGGTGCGAGAGAAAGTGCCGTTGATAATATCGTCTTGGTGCTTGTTGTACAAAGGGCGCATGATTACTTTCAATTCTTCAGAAAGGTCAAAAGCCTTGATCTTAGCCGGGTTAGAAAGACGGTCTAGCATGTTAGTTACGCCGCCGTACTTCAGCGCTTCAGTAATGGTTTCCCAACCGTATTGGATTAGCTTAGAGGCATAGCCTGCATCCACACCCTTGTCGATCATCTTGTCAAAGCACAATAAAGATCCTGTTTGTAGCATGCCACAAAGGATGGTTTGTTCACCCATAAGGTCAGACTTTACTTCAGCAATAAAAGACGACATCAATACGCCAGCCTTATGACCGCCAGTACCTACGGCGTAGGCTTTAGCTAGAGCTAAACCATGGCCTTGTGGATCGTTGTTTTCGTGCACAGCGATCAAGGTGGGTACGCCAAAACCCCGCACGTATTCAGCACGCACTTCAGAACCTGGGCACTTAGGTGCAACCATGATGACGGTTAGATCGTCACGGACCTGCATGCCTTCTTCAACAATGTTAAAACCATGTGAGTAAGACAAACATGCGCCTTGCTTCATTAGCGGCATAACTGCAGTAACCACAGGGGTGTGCTGCTTGTCTGGAGTAAGGTTAAGTACTATATCTGCAGTGGGGATGAGTTCTTCGTAGGTGCCTACGGTAAAGCCGTTCTCAGAAGCGTTCTTAAAAGACTGACGCTTCTCATCGATAGCTGATTGGCGCAGGGTGTAAGATACGTCTAAGCCGCTGTCACGTAGGTTTAAGCCTTGGTTAAGGCCTTGGGCACCACAACCAATGATGACCATTTTTTTGCCTTTTAGGGCATTTACCCCGTCAGTGAATTCATTCATGTGCATAAAACGGCACTTGGCTAGTTGTTCAAGCTGCTCGCGCAAAGGCAAGGTATTAAAGTAGTTATTAGACATGGGGAAACCCTGTGGTTGTAAGATCAATAATTTGAGTCTGGTGAAGCTGGCATCATAATACGCTTTGTTGATGTTTTCGTAAATTGATATATATGCTACATAGTGAGCCATATATAGCAATATTGTTTTGAAACTATGCTAGAGTCTAGTTTATGGACATAAAACACCTCAAGCACTTCTTGGCCCTGACAGAGAACTTACACTTTGGTAAAGCCAGTGCAGCGTGCCACATTAGTTTGTCAGCGTTATCTCGCAATATAAGGCAATTAGAAGAAGGGCTAGGGGCGCCATTGTTCAACCGAGACAACCGCAGCGTGCAACTCACTCCAGAAGGCCAAACCTTTGTGAGCTATGCCCGCTCAGCAGTAGGAGAATGGGATGCTATTCGTAACCAAGTACAAGATGCCCATGGACAACTCCAAGGTGAAGTAAGTTTATATTGCTCTGTTACGGCAGTGTATAGTTTGTTGTTTGACCTGTTTCAGCGTTTTCGCCAAGATCACCCGAACATAGAAATCAAACTCCACACTGGTGATCCAGACCAAGGCATTGCTCATGTTATTTCTAGTGAAGAGGACCTAGCCATCGTTGCCAGGCCAAAAAACTTACCCAGAGAGTTGGCTTTTAAACCGATTACCATATCCCCCTTAGTCTTTATCGCACCCAAAGATCAAAGTAACCTAGAACAACCTTTAATCACTCCAACCAGTCCTAAAGAATGGTCTCAAGTGCCCATGATCTTGGCAGAAGGTGGTTTGTCTCGTCAGCGCACGGACGCCTGGTTTAGGGCTATGGATGTAACCCCAAAAATCTACGCTCAAGTGGCAGGTAATGAAGCTATTGTCATTATGGTAAGCCTCGGCTTAGGTATTGGCGTAGTGCCAAAGATCGTTCTGGATAACAGCCCTACCATTGAGCGAATTCAAATATTAGACGTGAAACCGCAACTTGAAGCCTATGATGTAGGTTTGGTTGCCCTTAAAAAGAACCTTAAAAAACCCTTGGTTAGTGCCTTATGGCAACTAGTGGCACAGGGGTCAAATTAATGGAGAGTAGCAATGGCCCCCAGTAAGGACCAAGTAATGATTAATAAAGTATTTTCTAGTGATAACACAGTAGGTGCAGCACCAGCGGTGTTACAGGCAATTATGGACGCTGGCATAGCTATCCAAAAACCCTATGGTAAAGATCACTATAGCGAGCAGGTGGAGAAGGCCCTTGCAGAAATTTTTGAGTGTCCTGTTAGCGTGTTTTTAGTAGCTACGGGCACGGCCGCCAACGCCTTGGCTCTGAGTGTGTTGACACCGCCATGGGGTGCCGTACTTTGTCACCCCCATAGCCATATCAATGTTGATGAATGTGGTGCCCCAGAATTTTTCACTCACGGTGCTAAGTTGGTTTTCATAGATGGAGACCATAGTAAGCTTTGCCCTAAAACATTGGCACTCAAGGCAACACCAAATATCGCTGATGTGCATTCGGTACAAACCTCTGTGGTGAGTGTGAGCCAAACTACGGAAACAGGCAGCGTTTATAGCCTAGAAGAGTTGTCTAACATCGGGCGGATCTGCAGAGACAATGGCTTAAAGTTTCATATGGATGGCGCTCGTTTTACCAATGCATTGGTCGCTTTGGATTGTTCTCCTGCAGCCATGACATGGCAAGCTGGTGTTGACGTGTTATCTTTTGGGGCGACCAAGAACGGCACTTTAGCAGTGGAAGCAATTGTACTGTTTGACCAGGAATTAGCACAAGAAATGGCATGGAGGCGCAAGCGATCTGGTCATTTAATGTCTAAAATGTACTTGATGTCTGCGCAGCTAGACGCCTACTTTAAGCAGGATTTGTGGCTTAATAACGCCCGCCATGCCAACGCAATGGCGCTGCGGTTGGATCAAGGTTTTCGCACTATTGAGGGTGTAGAGATGCAAGGGAAGACGGCTTCAAATATGTTTTTTTGTAAGCTGCCCAAGGCAATGATTGACGGTTTACTTGAGCAAGGCTTTTATTTTTACAGCGATAGGTGGGGTGAAAATATAGTTCGCCTAGTGACCAGCTTTGCCACTAACGAAACTGATGTTGACTACTTTATAAGTGCTGCTAAAAAGTTGGCAAAGACTATCTAGCAGAAGAGCTAATAGCTGCGCTAAAAGGCGTAAAGGGTTTATCTAGCGGTAAACACCAAAGTGCAACCAAAGGCGTACTAAGGGATTTCATGCCGTGCATTACATCACTAGGGTTATGCACTAAGCCACCTAGGCCTGGTGTATGCCAATCGCCACTGGCTTGGCGCCATCTGCCATCACTCAAGACAACGTATATTTCTTCTGGTTCGTGCTGGTGGTCGGGGTAGTCTATATCGGGGCGCATTAAAGTCACGCCTACAATTAAATCGTGCCGCACTTCTATGCCTTCTGGGCCTATTATTTGAGCGTTTACATGGCTCTCCATGAAGCTTGGATTATTAGCCACAGGCCTTTGGTACCAAGGCAGATTATCAGCTAGGTCTATTATGCTGTTAACCATATTTTGGCAGGGTTCAGGTAAAATTCCATTGGCTCGCTTTATTTGAGGTAACAAATCAGACAAAGGGTTGGCTCGGTGAGCTTGCCGGCCAACATCACTGCGGGAACCCAATCGTTCTATCACTGTATGTACGGTGCTCAGTCCAGCAGAATCTAGATTACTGGCTAGTTGTAGTAGCGAAACTAGATGTTGGCGCAGGCTAGCAAGCTCTCGTTGGATGTTTTTCTGATGTTGCATGTTTTTCTGTTATAGGTTCACTTAAGAGGCATCATAACCTTTTTAAAGCGTGTTATAGAAGTAGGCGAAATACCCCAATACACTGTATAGCAAGACTCATTGTTATGGTCATCATGAGAGTCGTGATCATGGTCGACATCGCAGTCTCTAAGTTCTACCGATGATACATAGACAGGAATATTGATAATTGTGTTTTAGCCTTTGGCTGCCAACCAAGCGGTAGACATAGCCATGCAACCTCCTACAACCCAGAAGGCTACCGTTAGGTCTTGAGTTAAATAAGCTGCTAGGCCTAATAATAAAGCGCCAATTGCATAACCCAAGTCGCGCCAAAATCGATAAATACCAATGGCAGTAGCGCGCCATTGGGGTTGTGAAAAGTCTGCAATGGCAGCGGCTAAATTAGGGTAGAGTAAAGCCATGCCTAAACCCGTAAGGGCGGAGCTGAAGCTCCACCACAAGACCGTTTCGTTGAGGGGCATTACGAGTACGCCAATTGTAGTTAGCGTCATTCCCGTAACGTTAAGTCGTTGGCGGCCATACTTGTCAGACCAATGCCCAGTGAGTAATTGGCTAGCGCCCCAAACTAATCCATATATCGAAATAATCCACCCCGTTAATGGCAAATCTTGAGTCTTTTGATACAAGTAGATGGGATATACAATCCACACCAATGCGTCAACAAATTTTTCAACGCAGCCTGCTTGGGTAATCGCTAGTAGCCGCGAATCGCTCCAACTCATCCGCTTAAATACAGACCATGTTGACACGGTTTGCGTGGCAGTTGTTGGCGCCTCGTGTTGTGTTTGATACAAAGCCCATGGGCGGGTTTCGACAATGTTTAACCATGTGAGGATAAAGGCAAGGCTAATGATTAGAAAGCCAAATACTAACAAACCCGTTTTGAGTCCTAACCACTGGCTGATGTAAGCGCTCGCTAACCCACCTAGAGCAACACCAGTATAGCCTGCAAATTCATTCAAACCGATGGTGAGGCCGCGTTCATCGGCTGCGGTAATATCCAGTTTGGCCGTTTGACTCATAGACCAAGTGAGGCCTTGGTTGATACCCAAAAGCACAGTGGCAAATACTACCCAGGCCCACGATTGGGCAAAATAAAATAATACCGGAATAGGCAAGGCAATAAGCCAACCTGCAAGATGAACAGGTTTGCGACCAATTTTCTCAGCCCAATACCCAGCTACAAAATTCATGCAACCTTTAACCACACCAAAGGCAATAACAAAGGTACTGAGTAGTAAAAGTGAATCTTTAGCTAAGCCAAATTCTTGCTCGGCTAGTGGCGTAATGACTATACGAGTAGTGCCCAACATGAGCCCCACAAAAAATACTTGTAGTAGCCACTGAAAAAGCTGAGGAGAATTGTTTTTCAGTCCATAGGTAAGGGGCTGAGTAAGGAGTGTGATCATGGTGTGCTGCCCTTTTTATAGGCGATTAATTTAAAGGCAATTAATAATGTATTAAACTATTCTAAATAAAAGAACAGGTCAATACTTGACCATAATAGCGTTCATCACTGTCAGCTCAAAAGTCGCTTGTGTGGCGTGCATCAAACTGCTAGATTCATGGCACTTGCCATCGTTACAGCAAAACCTTATGAACCCTACTAATAACCAACTACCAACCACAATGTCTGGTGTGCACCTGATTGGCCATGGCGGCTTAGATCAGCTGGTGTATCGTCATGATATTCCTACCCCCCAACCTAAAGACGGTGAGGTGCTACTGAAAGTGTTGGCAGCCGGGGTAAATAATACTGACATTAATACTCGTATTGGTTGGTACTCAAAACAAGTCACTGGCGATACCAACAGCGGTGCCGATCAAGGTTATGATGAACTTGATGCTACCACTGCCACATGGTCGGGTAGCGCATTACAGTTTCCGCGTATCCAAGGGGCAGACGTGTGTGGCGAAGTGGTTTCTGTAGGATCAGGTGTTAATGCAGAGCGTATAGGTGAACGCGTTCTTGTACGTACTATGCAGCAAGATCCGCAGACCAAAAAACGCTTTGATTGTGTAACCTTTGGGTCTGAATATGATGGTGGTTTTGCGCAATATACCTGTGCCCTGAGCGATGAAGCATATGCGGTAAATACACCTTGGAGTGATGTTGAATTGGCATCTATTCCTTGCGCATATTCTACTGCTGAAAACATGCTCCATAGGGCCAGTTTAAAGTCTGGAGAACGGGTATTAATCACAGGTGCTTCTGGTGGTGTGGGTTCTGCTGCAGTGCAGTTAGCAAAGCGTCGTGGTGCATATGTGATTGCCGTTGCTGGCGTGACCAAACATGATGACGTAAAAGCGTTAGGAGCTGATCAGCTAGTCCCTAGGGGTGTTGACCTTGTTGCTGCTATTGGCGCTGATGAAGTAGATTTAGTTGTAGATTTGGTGGCTGGTCCAGACTGGCCTCAACTGCTCGACGTATTGCGTCGGGGTGGCCGCTATGCCACCTCTGGAGCCATCGCTGGACCTATGGTTGAATTGGATGTTCGTACGTTATATTTAAAAGACCTCACTTTCTTTGGCTGTACGTTTCAAGATCACATTGTATTTAGCAACTTGGTGAGCTATATCGAAGCAGAAGAAATTCGCCCAGTGGTGGCTCAAAGCTACCCACTTAAACAAATTCACAAAGCCCAAACAGACTTCTTGAATAAAGGGTTTACAGGTAAGTTAGTGCTCATTCCTGAGTCGTAAGTTGGGCTGCTTAAGTACTGCATAATAATAAAAGGTAAGCCCGTGAAAATAAGCCAAGTTGATGTTTACCAAGTGGATCTACCTTATTCAGGGGGCATCTATCGTCTCTCAGGTGGCAGAGAATATGCTAATTTTGATGCTACTATAGTGCGGCTTACCAGCGACACAGGCCTCACTGGCTTTGGTGAAAGCACACCCTTTGGCGCCACTTATGTTGCTGCCCACGCACTAGGTGTAAGGGCAGGCATCGCAGAAATAACGCCGGCTATATTAGGCCTTGATCCACGCCGAGTAGACCGAGTTTATGATGTTATGGATGGGGCGTTGGTTGGGCACGGACACGCTAAAACTGCTATAGATGTTGCCTGCTGGGATTTGTTTGGCAAAGCGGTAGGTATGCCTGTATGTGACTTATTAGGCGGGCGTACTCTCCAGCCCATGGGCGTAATATCGTCTGTCTATGCAGGCACTCCAGAAGCCATGCGCAAACGAGTGCAAGCCCATCGGCTGCAAGGTTACCGTGGTCATTCTATTAAAATTGGTGAAGACCCGCAATTAGATGCGGAGAGGGTAATGGCATGTTTGGCTGACCGCCAAGCGGGGGAATATTTCTTAGTGGATGCCAATGGTGGTCTAACCGTAGAAACTGCGTTGCGGTTCTTACGTCTGTTACCTCGCCATGCAGATATTGTGCTTGAAGCACCTTGCGCCACTTGGCGGGAACATATGTCCTTGCGGCGGCGTACGGATATTCCAATGGTGTGGGATGAACTAGCCAACAACGATGCCTCTGTGGCTCAACTCATTAGTGAAGATGGGGCCGAAGGTGTAGGCCTCAAAATATCGAAAAATGGCGGTTTAACGCCTTGTCGCCGCCAACGTGATATGTGCATAAGCGCAGGCTATAGTCTCAGTGTGCAAGACACCGTGGGTTCTGATATTGCTTTTGCAGCTATTGCCCACTTAGGACAAACCATACCTGCGCACCTATTACGCTGCATACTTGATACCCGAGACATGGTAACTATTACCACAGCGGACGCCACCGACAAGGGTGCTTTTAAGCGACATGATGGTTGGGTGACTGCGCCAGAGACTCCGGGACTTGGTATTGAGCCACGCATGGAAGTGCTAGGCGAGCCAGTAATGACTTATTGTTTGTAAGCTAAAGTCTATGATTCAGTAGCTTTATTGCCTCTGCGGCTCAGTACAATACCACCCAGAATGAGCAGTAATCCAAACACCATGGCTTCGGTCAGAGTTTCACCCAGCAATACAACACCAAACAAAACACTGAATAAGGGCACTAGATACCCCACTTGGGCAACGAAGGTGTAGCCGTACATTCTGATCAAGTAAAAGCGCACAAAAAAAGCAGCGCCTGTGGGTATTAAACCCAAATACACCAGAGCAATGATTGCTGAATCAGGTATGCTCTCTCTGCTGGCTAGGGGGTTTTCTAACAGCAGGCTTGCGGGCAGGGTAATAAGGCAGCCTCCCAAAAGAACGCCTGCAGACAACATGGCACTACTCATGCCTTTAACCCGTTTAACCATGGCGCCTGAAATAACGTAGGATGCTGCGGCAACAATAATTGCTAACTGAGGTAATAAGTCTCCCACCCCTGTGCTAAAAGTGTCAAACCCAATGACATACAACACGCCAATAAACCCAAGTATAAAACCTACTGCCTTATAACGGGTTATGTGTTCGTTGGCACTGGTAAAGTGGGCTAGAAGGATTGCAATTAAGGGGCCTGTGGCCATAAAAATTGCCGCTCTACCAGAGTCTAATGATTGCTCCCCCCAAGGAATTAGGAAAAATGGCAGGGCACAGTTGAAGAAACCAATCAGCAAAAAGCTCATCCATATAGAAGCAGATCGAGGTAATCGGTCCCCTTGCATTAAGGCGTAGGCTAATAGCACTAAAGCAGCAATAAGTATGCGCCCAGCAGCAATGCTGATAGGCCCAAATCCCTCTAAGGCATACTTTATAGCCTGAAAAGATGAACCCCACACAGCCCCTTGAACGGCGAGCAGAGTATAGGCTTGAAGACCGGCTGTTTTGATCATCGACATGGCTTAATTGTAGTGATGCTGTGCATCACCAATAATAGATTCCACCGTGCAGCTCCACTGCATGAGCTGTTGATCTTGGCCGTGGCCCATTATAATTTGTAAGCCCAACGGCATATCATAATCATCCAATCCGCACGGCAATGTCGCTGCACAGAGGTGTTGTAAATTGGCCACTTGAGTATTGCGTAGGGCTTTGAAGTTTCGCTCTTTATAATGTTCCATATTGGTTTCAACATAGGCCAAGGTTGGTGCACTTATAGGGCAAGTAGGGCACACAGCAAAATCGACACGTTTTAGCACCACTTCTGCGGCTTGATTAAACGTTTTTATGAGCGCATTTTTGGCTGCGATTTGGGCTGGTGCGTCCGCCATGTCCGCGTCTGTAAGGTGGGCAAAACGCATTTTTGTGCTTGGCGCCAATTGATCAAACCATGGTTTGCGATCTTCAGTTTTGATGAATGCTGGGAACTCTAGCGCCGAGAAACCACCTTGCAGGAACAGCTGGTAAGTTTCTTCTAGGTAAGGCCAATCCAATTCTACTAAAATTGCTCCAACAGCTTCGAGTTGCTCTAAGGCGGATAATACCCGTTTATCGATGCCACCCTCACAGTCCTCAAATAGTGCCGTGATGACACCAATGCGAGCGCCTCGAATGGATTTTTTTGTAAGTGTGTTTTGCTCAATAAATGCCTTTGGATTATTACTGGTGGCTGGGTCGAGCACCGCAAAACCCCAGAGTGCATCGGCAGCACTTAAGGCCAGAAGGCCAGCCGTATCAACGCTGGGTGACAGCGGTACAATACCGTCTTTCTCCCACCTTCCAACGCTTGTTTTAAGGCCAAATGTACCACAAAATGCCGCTGGAACACGCACTGAGCCTGAGGTGTCTGAACCTAAAGCCAGTTGGCAGGCACCCATCCACAATGACACAGGGGCGCCTGAGCTAGAGCCGCCAGGTACCCGATGTTGTTTAGTATCGAATGGGTTAACTGGCACAGGCCAATGAGGGTTGGTACCGAGTCCACCAAAGGCAAATTCTACGGTATGGGTTTTACCACAAACATGCGCACCGGCATCAGTTAGGCGTTTAACCAAGGTGCCTGAGTGATTAAATTCGTGTAATGCCAAAGGTGAGCCTGCATAAGTGTCAAAGCCGGTCACAGCATAAAGGTCTTTAACGGATACGCTGACGCCTGCCAATAACCCCTGAGGGACTGAAGGCGGTGGCTTTCCAATGGATCTAAAAGCTTGCAGTTGGGGTTGATGTTGGTGCAATTTACTGTAGGCGTCAGTAATTAGGGCGAGAGGGTGTGTTTTTTTCTCAACTACTAAGTGATGAATTTGCTTGATGCTCAAGGGAGTTTTACGTGTCATGAGTAAGCAACCTGCATCTGCTCAAACACTTGCTCTCGTTGTTCTAAGGTTTTAATGGCATCTGGACCCAAACGGCGTGCATAGGCAGTGAGTATAGCTTCAATGAGTACCACCCAGGCCGCGGTGCTGTTGCTAAAAAAGCTACCACTTGTAGGTATGGTAAATAGGCAGCTAGCATCACTACTCAATGGCGCTCCATGGGTGTCCGTAAAGACCATGGTGGGGATTTCCATAGCCCTGGCTTGGCGGCAACAATCCACAGCAATACGGCTGTATGGGTGGCTGCCAAATACAATTAATAGATCTTGCTGGTTCAATTGTGCCAGACCATGGGGTACACCGTGGCCTGAGTCTCCTAAGACTCCAACACCATCTCGTAAAAGTCCTAAGCAATAGGAGAAAAATGTTGCAGTTGAGTAAAACTGACGCTGCGCAAAAGTGCGTACATGGCGCGCGTTTTGCAACAATTCTAAGGCTTGCTGCCATTGTTCTGTAGATACCTGTGACATCATTTGTTGAATGTTAGCGATTTCCTCTTGGGCAACTTGCACCAATGAATCGGACTCTTGATCCTGAGATTGATGGGCTCGTTCACTGTAGAAGTGTGGCTCTGCCAAATGTTGACGGAAGATGTTTTGAAGGGCATTAAAGCCACTATACCCTAACCGCGTGGCGAGCCGAGTTAGGGTGGATGCACTCACTCCAAAATTGGAAGCCAGTTGATTAATGGAACTATGGGCTGCAGTATCTGGACTGTTTGCTAGATCTAGCAAGACAGCATAGGAGCGTTGCCCAAGTTTAATTGCACTCTGTTTGGCGGCAATGGCAGCGATCACTTTCCTAAGTTCCAGAAGATCTGCTGCTGGCAGTATGGATGATTGATTCATGCCTTAAAATACTCCTAGTTAAAACGCTGTTGGGATTATCGCTCAATCAAGGCCAACACAAAAGCAAATATAATTCCTTTTTTGTTGCTAAATGCAAAAAAGGTTGCATAATGGGGTTTCGCAACACTCATAAGCATGAGCAGATGGGTGCGAGTGAATCATCTGTACAAGGAATACGTCATGAAATCAATAAAAAAAATTACCATTGGTGCTGTGGTTGGTGCGGCTCTTTCGGTTATCAGCTTAACGTCTCCGCTAACCCAGGCAGCTAATACCTTTATTTCTATTGGTACTGGTGGCCCCACAGGAGTTTACTTTGTGGTAGGTAACTCTATTTGCCGTATGGTGCACAAAGAAGCCGCAGAAGGCCGTAAGAGTGGTCGCAAGCATGGTATTCGCTGTGCTGCCCCATCCACGGGTGGTTCCAACTACAACATTGGCCAAATTGGTGAAGGTGAATTAGATTTCGGTGTTGCCCAATCTGATTGGCAGTATCATGCCTCTAATGGTAGCAGTAAATGGGAAGGTAAAAAGCAAAGTGACTTAAGGGCAGTGTTCTCAGTTCATCCTGAGCCTTTCCATATTATTGTTGGTAAAGACTCTGGCATTAATAGCTGGGGAGATTTAGCTGGAAAACGAGTAAATATTGGTAACCCAGGCTCCGGTCAAAGGGGTACTATGGAAGTCTTAATGACGGCTCATGGCATCAGTAGCAGTGATTTTAAAATTGCCACTGAATTGACTTCTTCTGAACAGTCCAAAGCTTTGTGTGATGGCAAAATTGATGCCTATGGTTATACTGTGGGTGTGCCTAACGCTGGTGTTTCCATTGCAACTGATGGCTGTGATGCGCGTATTATTAACTTGAATAGTGATGTAGAAAAAGGGTTGGTTAATAGTAACCCTTTTTATGCGTTTGCTACCATCCCAGCGGGTACCTACAAAACCAGTAGCCAAGATGTCACTACCTTTGGTGTAAAAGCGACTTTTGTTAGTTCTGCTAAGGTGTCTGCCGATGTAGTGTATGAATTAGTGCGAGCGGTGTTTGAGAACATAGAGGATTTCCGCAAACTTCATCCTGCATTTGCTAACCTCACCCATGATCAGATGATTAGTGATGGTTTGAGTGCGCCGTTGCACGAAGGTGCAGTGCGGTATTATAAAGAACAGGGTTGGATGTAACCACCCATGCTTGGGCTGTGGGCTTATGGGCCTTCAGCCTAGGATTTCAATTACCAAATTTGAGTCCTCCTCATGACTTCTGATCCTCAGTTATTGGCTGAAGAGATCGAGTTCAAATCCAAACCTCTACAAGGGTCATGGGCTATACTCGTCTCTGTAATAGCTTTGTCTTGGTGCCTATTTCAATTGTGGATAGCGTCACCTTTACCCTTCAGTTTAGGTTGGGGCATCTTAATTGATGTGCCGAAGCGGGCTATTCATCTTGCGTTCGCCATGTCCTTGTGTTTTTTGCTATATGGCGCAAGGAAAAGCCACAGTAGGCGTAATTATGTTGCTAAGTGGGACTTGCTGTTGGCATTACTGGCCGTGGCGGTCACCTTATACGTACCCTTGGCTTATGCCAATATTGTTGAACGTCATGGTATGTTGCTCAGTGTGAGCTGGCTGGGTATCGACTGGCCCCTTGAAATGATCATCGGTGTGGTTGGTGTGGCCTTGTTGCTAGAAGCTACTCGCAGAGCCTTGGGTTTACCATTGGTGATAGTGAGTTCGGTGTTTTTAATCTATTCCATATTTGGTCAGTCCATGCCTGAACTGATCTCGCATAAAGGTGTTTCCCTTGAACGGCTTGTGGGGTACCACTGGTTGGGTGGAGAGGCTATCTTTGGCATTCCGCTAGATGTGTCAGTCAGTTTCGTGTTTTTGTTTGTACTTTTTGGCGCATTATTAGAAAGAGCTGGCGCAGGAAAGTACTTTTTAGATTTGGCTTTTGCTATGGTGGGACGCTATCGTGGTGGGCCTGCTAAAGCTGCAATTCTAGCCTCAGGTATGACGGGCACAATTTCTGGGTCGTCCATTGCCAATGTGGTGACTACTGGTACTTTTACTATTCCAGTAATGCGTAAAATGGGTATGCCAGCTGTTAAAGCTGGCGCTATCGAAGTGGCTGCCTCTACTAATGGCCAATTAATGCCGCCTATCATGGGTGCCGCGGCGTTCATAATGGCAGAGTACATTGGCATCAGTTACATGGAAGTGGTTAAGGCTGCAATTGTGCCTGCACTGATTAGCTACATGGCCTTACTCTATATTTCTCACTTGGAAGCCTTGAAACTAGACCTCAAAGGCATGCCTAGAGCAGATATTCCGCATCTATGGAAAACCTTTATTAGTGGACTGCATTATTTATTACCGATAATAGTGCTGGTTTACCTGCTCATGATAAAGCGCTGGACTCCAGGAAGTGCGGTGTTCTATTCCATTTTATTTCTTATGGGCATTATCCTTGTACAACACTTTTGGCGGCCTAACAAAGCTGAAGATTCCATTTGGACACGCTTTAAATCTGGCGCCACTGATGTCATACAGGGCATGGTATCGGGTACACGCAATATGATTACCATCGGTGTGGCCGTGGCTACGGCAGGTATTATTGTTGGTGCTGTGTCATCTACAGGCCTCAATAATGCGATGGTGGGTTTGGTGGAGGCTATTGCTGGCAATAATATATATCTGCTGCTGGGCCTCACGGCTCTGCTGTGCTTGATTTTGGGCATTGGCTTACCCACCACTGCCAACTATCTGGTGGTAGCGTCCTTAATGGCTGGAGTGTTGGTAGAGCTTGGTAGTGCTGCGGGCTTGACCTTGCCCATTATTGCCGTACATTTGTTCGTATTTTATTTTGGCCTATTAGCGGATGACACACCGCCGGTGTGTTTAGCCGCCTATGCGGCCTCAGCAATTTCTCGAGCTGACCCCATCAAAACTGGGATACAGGCATTTACCTACGATATCCGCACGGCAATATTGCCCTTTGTGTTTATCTTTAATCCACAGTTGCTGCTCATAGGGATAACCAGCTGGTGGCATGGTATCAGTGTGTTCTTGGTAGCCTTAGTCGCTATTTTGAGTTTTAGCTCTGCAACGCAAGGGTGGTTACTGATCCGTAACCGCTGGTATGAAAGCCTTGTATTACTTTTAGCGACATGGATTTTGTTTTTACCTAATGCAGCCATGAATCGCATTTGGCCTGAGTATGAAGCTGTTGAATTTGACACCTTTACGCAGGGGCAGTTGGTTCTGACCCAGGGGCAGCAGGTGCGCTTGCACGTGACCCGGCACACCAATTACGGCGATCGATTCAAGTTATTCGTGTTTCCAGTCAACGTCGTTGGACCATTCTCTGCAGAAAATTTAGGCATGAGTCTGGCCTACGAAGAGCAAGATGGCTGGTTTGTACAGAATCTAAGCTACTTGAGCCCAGCGGAAGCTGTAGGCATAGACTATTATGATGCCGTGACGGCCATTGATGTGCAGTCCTTGGATCGCCCACAACGAGAATGGGCATTTGTACCTGCGTTTATGCTCATTGCTTTGGTGTGGTTAAATCAGCGTCGTCGACGCTTAAACTTAAGTGGAGGTGAAATGCATGTCTAAGAGTCTATCAAGTCACGTATTCCACCGACACTGCCATGGCGAAAAACCTGTGGCAGTGAGTGGCCAGGGTTGCTACATCACTGACCATCGAGGCAAACAATATTTGGATGGTTCTGGTGGAGCTGCGGTATCCTGTTTGGGCCATGGTGATCGGGATGTCACCAATGCCATGAAAGCTCAGCTAGATCAGATTGCTTTTGCCCATACTGGTTTTTTCACCTCTGAACCAGCCGAACAACTGGCACGGGTTTTGATACAACATGCACCTGCGGGCTTAGATCGAGTGTATTTAGTCTCAGGTGGATCGGAAGCGGTTGAGTCTGCTTTAAAGCTTGCTCGGCAGTATTTTATTGAGCTAGGCCAACCACAGCGAAGCCGAGTGATCGCCAGACGACAGAGTTACCATGGTAATACCTTAGGCGCATTGGCTGCGGGTGGTAACCAATGGCGGCGCCAACCATTTCTACCCTTGTTAGTGGAGGTAAGTCATATTTCTCCCTGTTATGCCTATAGAGATCAGCAGCGTGGTGAAACAGAACTAGACTATGGTCTGCGTGTTGCTAATGAGCTAGAGCAAGAAATTTTAACACTTGGAGCTGATAACGTGATGGCCTTTGTGGCCGAGCCTGTAGTGGGTGCTACAATGGGTGCAGTCCCTGCTGTTGCTGGTTATTTTTCCCGTATACGAGAAATATGTGATCAATATGGCGTGTTATTGATCTTAGACGAAGTGATGTGTGGCATGGGCCGCATAGGAAAGCTCTTTGCCTGCGAGCAAGATATGGTAGTTCCGGACCTGTTGTGCATGGCAAAAGGTTTAGGTGCTGGGTATCAGCCTATTGGAGCAATGCTTGTAAGTAATAAAATATACCAAGCTGTAGCGCAAGGTAGTGGTTTTTTCCAACATGGCTATACCTACATGGCTCATCCTGTTGCCTGTGCGGCTGCCCTGGCTGTGACTCGTAAAATTCTTGATGAAGATCTATTAAAGCAGGTAGTGCTGCGTGGAGAGTATCTCCACAGTGCCCTCAGTGATGTCTTGGGTGGACACTCTAATGTGGGAGATATTCGTGGCCTTGGGTTGTTTCAAGGTATTGAGTTAGTTGCAGATCGCCATACTAAAGCCCCTCTTTCATCTAACCTAGGCACCGCAGGCAAAGTCAAAAAGGCTGCCTTTGAGGCTGGGTTAATTTGCTACCCTATGGCGGGCACTATCGATGGTATGCAGGGAGATCATATTTTGCTTGCACCACCGTTTATTATTAGCGAAGCCCAAATAGATGAATTAGTTGCCAAGCTATCGCAGTCAATCAATAAGGTATTAGTTAATTGAGCAAGCATCTGCCGTTGATGATTATGGTGGCACCCAACGGTGCCAGACGTAATGAGAAAGATCATCATGGTTTGCCCATGACTATAGAGCAAACAGTTATTGCAGCTTTAGCATGTCAGCAAGCAGGGGCCTGTATATTGCACGCCCATATTCGAGATAAGCAAGGTAAGCACAGCTTGGATGCCTTCATTTATGAAGAATTGTTAGCTGAAATGTCAAATCAAGTGCCAGACATGTTAGTGCAAATTACTACGGAAGCGGTAGGCCAATATAGTACCCAGCAGCAAATGGACCTAGTGACAAAACTGCGCCCCAAGATGGCTAGTGTGGCGTTACGTGAGTTGGTGCCCACTGTTGCAAGCGAAGTTGGGGCCAAGCATTTTTTTAGCTGGGCTAACGAGGCCCAAGTTCAGCTGCAGGTTATTCTTTATGATGCTGCAGACTTAAAGCGCCTCAATGAATTACAAAAAGCTGGCGTGTTGCCTGGAAAAAAAGCCTGTGTACTATACGTGTTGGGCCGGTATCGAGAAAATTTACAGGCCCAGCCCTCAGACTTAGATGAATTCATGAAGCCCAAAAGCCAATCTCCATGGTTTGCCTGTGCTTTTGGTCAGAACGAGCATGCCTGCATAACTAATGCGATCGATATTGGCGGTCATGCAAGGGTTGGGTTTGAAAACAATTTGTGGCTGCCATCTGGTGAACTTGCTGCCAATAATCACACTTTAGTTGCTCAAGTTGCAAGCTATGCCCAAATTCAGGGTCGCAGTCTAGCTAGCGCGCAGGAAGCAAAGCTAATGCTTGGTGTGAGGGAGTAGTTATACTCGCTCACTGTTTGAGGCTCTTGCCTTAACTGAACCTAGCATCACTAACACCCCAGAACCCACTACTAGAGCCATACCCAACATGGCCTCTGAAGTGACCAATTCATCCCACAGGAGCCAGCCCAATAAACTGGCAAAAATCACAGAACCATAGGTAAAGGGACCTAATTGTCCCGCAGCTGCGTACCGATAACCCTTGCTCAAGAGTAATTGCGCCAGGGTCGCAAATCCTGCCATTAACGCCATGCCAGCCAACAACCACAGGCTGGGTGTATTCCATACCAATAAAGCGGGTACTAAGGAAAATAAGGTGTTGAATAGGGATAAGTAAAACACAATCACGATACTGCTTTCGGTCATGGTTAATTTGCGCACTACTACTTTAGCAGTGGCCCCTAATAAAGCACCCAAAATAGCCAGTAAAGCCACCCAAGGTATTTCAGTTTGTTTTTCGGGATTAAGGATGATCCAAACACCAATAAAACCGACTAGGATGGCCATTATGGTCCAGCTAGTAATGCGTTCTTTAAGCCAGATAAAGCCCACGATGGGGATAAAAAAGGGAGCTGTTTGTTTAAGTACGGCTGCTTGGGCTAACGGCAAATGTCCCCAAGAGTAAAACAGGCAATACATGGCCACGATACCAATAAGGGAGCGAGTTAAGTGCAAGGGTAGGTGCTGGGTTGCTATTGAGCGCTGACCGTTATGCAAAAGCCACGGTACAAAGAACATTAAACCCATAGCATTACGCGCCAATACCAAAATCTCTGTAGGTACCTGTCTTGTGAGTTCATGAATCATTACACCTGTGAGAACTAATGCAAGCTCTGAAAGCAGTATTAGCAGGGCGCCTTTGTGAAGGTTAGACAGGAGCATACTGATGTGGCTCATCGCCATTAATTAATTCTAGGCTGGTGAGTGCCTTTATATTATTGAAATTAATTATCATTATCGAAGAAGTCTCAATGTTGCTGATTAATGCACTACCCTATAACGTTGTTCTCTAAACAAAACATAAAGTCCAGCCATAACGATAATGGCTGAACCCAGCAGCATGTATTGATCTACTTCTTCATGCAGTATAAACACACCCACCATCATGCCGAATAATAGACGCGTATAGCGTAATGGGCTAATGACAGATATTTCGCCCAAACGCATTGCTTTAGTTGTGTAATAACTGCCAGATGAGGCTAATAAAATCATCGCCAGTAAATAACCTGCTGCCTCCAATGAAGGCATTTTAGCCCCCCCAAACCACATCATTACCAAACCGATAACCACAAATGTCATAGCCCCATAGAGGGCTAACATTGAAGCAGAAATTGAACTGGGTGATAAGTGTGAACCTACATCGCGCATAGACAGTCCGATCACTGCCAGCACTGCGTAGAGAGAAAATACATCAAAGCTGTCTGCGCCAGGTTGAATGATAAGCAATACCCCAGCAAACCCAACAACCACTGCCAAAAGGTGGCGCATGCCCACTTTTTCGCCCAAAAATAGAAATGATATTAAAGTCATCAATAAAGGCAGGGTTTGTAAAATGGCCGCTACAGAAGTGAAGGCGGAGTTTATTAATGCTAGAAAAATGAAGATTACAGCAACGGCTTCACCCACAGTTCGCAATAGCACTGCGGGTATAAAAAATACGCGGGTTAGAACTTTTTCTTGTTTACGGCTAACGATAGACCAAAACAGGGCGCAGCAACCCAATCCCAGAATGAACATCACCTGCCCTGTGGGTAGTAGTTCACAAGCCCATTTTAAGGCTAAGTCGGCTAGACAGAATGATGCCATGGATAGGGTCATGTAAAACATGCCGGTGAGATTTTCTGATTTGCTAGGCATATGACAAACTATGATGGGAAAACGATCGCTCACTATAGCTAGTTTTCTGACTGATAACACTAGTTAAAATGAGTCTGCGAAAGTTTGTAACCACCGCATTAACAACTGCACTTGTGGATGACTTGAGTGGGGGGTAATAACATAACCATATCCTTGCAATTGGTGAGTGCTCACGGAGATTAGGCTGTGATTGTTAATCTCTGTTTGCATTAAGGCATCTGCCAGCATAATACCTTGGCCATCAATGGCGGCTTGTACCCGCACATTGGCATCTTCGATCATGTGGTGGGGGTTGGCTAAGGGCTGTCCTTGGCACCAGAGTTGCCATAAGTCTAAATCTCTCTCTTCACATAACAAAGGGATGCTGAGCCAGGGTGCTTGGCCAAGATTTGCTGGCGCATCCAAACCCCCCGCCAACAATTGGTATCGTTGGATTAAGCTTGGGCTGGCTACAGCAAACATTGGCATAGGTAAATGGATGCCAGTGTCATTGTTTAAGCTGCCCCCACACTCTTGCCAACGAATACTAATATCCACTCCTTGGTTGCTAAAATGGGGCTGATTAATGGCGTGCTGAATGATCACATTAATGCTGGGGTGCTGCGCACAAAAACTGGCCAATTTTGGGGAAAGCCAGCGCAACGCAACATAGCTAGTCACCGCAATGACCAAATTTTGTTGATGTTGTTGGTTTAGCAGGCGTATTTGGTTGGACAAGTCTTCAAATACTTTTTGGGTGGTTTGGTAAAACATTTGGCCAGCATCGGTAAGTAAAATCTGGCGCGTTGTTCGTTTAAATAATGGGTGCCCAAGGTGTTGCTCTAAGCGTTTAATTTGGTAGCTTACTGCACCTTTAGTGAGGCACAGTTCATCGGCTGCTAAGGTAATGCTTAAGCGCCTTGCGGCAGCTTCAAAAGCTTTTAACGAATCCAGAGGGGGGAGGGAATGTTTCATTAGCCTATTGTTGAATATTTTTGAACCATAATGCAATAGTTTTTACTTGTCTGATGCTTTTTGTGTGAGTAAATTGGGGTTATATTCAAGCAAAGTACTGATGTAGTCAGGCTATTTTTTTGGGGTTGAAGTATGAGCGAACGGGTAGATTCTCACGCGCGCGTGGTGGTGATTGGTGGCGGTATTGCCGGTGCATCAGTATTTTATCATTTGGCTATAGATCACGGCTGGACCGATATTGTGTTAGTTGAACGGGATGAGCTTACCTCTGGCTCCACTTGGCATGCGGCAGCACAAGTGACCCAATTTGGTGCTAATCAAACTGCTATTGCCCTTAAGCGCCACAGTATTCAACTGTATAAACAGTTAGCAGATGATGTGGACTTTCCGTTTTCCTACCATATTACTGGTGGCATGCGCCTTGCGAACACAGCCGCTCAAGTTGATACCTACCAGCACATGGTGGGTATGGCTAATGGCATGGGTGCCGACATGGAATTTATTGACCCAGCCGAAGTCGCTAGGCGCCATCCGCTATTAAACCCAGATGGGTTGCTAGGTGCTTGGTGGGACCCGTTAGATGGTGACATCGACCCAGCCGGTATTACCTTTGCCATGGTGCGTAAAGCCAGAGAAGCGGGGGCTAAGGTGTATCGTTTTAATCCTGTAGAAAACATTACCCGTAAAGCTAATGGCGAGTTCATTGTGCATACCCTCAAAGGCGACATTACCTGCGAAAAAGTGGTCAATGCCACTGGCTACCGTGTAAATGAAGTAGGCAACATGTTGGGCGTTCAGCATCCAGTAACCTCCATGGAACACATGTATTTTCTTACGGAGCCCATGGTAGAACTTGAGGCTTTGGATTTTAGGGTGCCGATTATCCGTGACCCACGGGATGATTTTTATTGCCGACAAGAAAAAAAGGGGTTATTGGTTGGGGTCTATGAACAAGGCTGTAAAACCTTTGGTATGGATGGTATCAGCCCAGACTTTACTAAGGCCCTTTGTGTAGATGATTTAGATCGGTGTTTAGACAATATGGAGGGTATTTTTGAATGTTTACCAGCCTTAAAAAATGTAGGTATTCACACCATTATTAATGGCCCTATTACCTATACGATTGATGGCGCCCCACTAATCGGGCCTATTCCTGGCATTGAAAATGCTTATTGTGCCATTGGCCTGCGTGCTGGTATCGGTGAAAGTGGTGGCCATGGCAAGATTTTGGCAGAGATTATTGTGTCAGGTCAGTCAGAGTGGGATTCTTGGTACACAGACCCACGCCGATTTACTGAATACGCGAATACTGAACACACGTGTCTTAAAGCCATAGAAGACTACCAAAATGAGTTTCACTATCACATGCCCCATGAGCAACGCCCAGCAGCGCGGTTAGCTCGTACAACACCACTCTACAGTGTGTTAGATCAAGTAGGAGCAGTGTGGGGCACAGTAAATGGTTGGGAACGAGTGTTGATGTTCAAACCAACGGCAGATTTTGAAGAAACAGCAACGTATTGCTTTAATGAATCTCATCCCATAGTAGCGCAAGAAATCGCCGCCCTTCAGAAAGACGTGGGCGTAATGGAAGTGTCTGGCTTTAACCGCTATGAACTTAAGGGTGAAGGTGTAGAAGAGTGGCTAGATCATTTGGCGTGTGGTGGCATACCGGAAAATGTGGGTCAGGTACGCTTGTGCTATCTACTCAATCATAATGGCCATATGTTGTGCGAGGCAACCCTTGCTAAGTTAGGTGACAACCACTTCTGGTATGGGTCTGCAGCAGCTGCAGAATGGCATGATAGGGACTATTTATCTACCAGTATGCCAGCCACTGTGAGTCTCAAAGAGATGGCCAACAGCCACACTATTTTGGTTTTGGCGGGCCCTAAATCCCGCGACTTACTGCAATCATTATCGCCTCGTTGTGATTGGAGTGCACAAACCTTTGGTTGGATGCAGGTGCGTTCTATGGGTATTGGTCATGCCCAAGTGCAGGCCATGAGTGTTAGTTTTTCAGGTGAGCTAGCCTACGAATTACATGTGCCTAATGAGCAGCTGTATTTGGTTTGGCAGCTACTAAAAAGTGCTGGAGAAGCCTTTAATTTAAGTAGGTTTGGCCTCTATGCTTCGGAATCCATGCGTTTGGAAAAAGGTTATTTACACTGGAAGGCAGATATCATTGATGAATTTAATCCGATGGAGGCTGGCTTATACCGTTTTGTTCAGCTCAATAAATCTGACTTTGTTGGCAAACAGGCGCTGATTAAAGCCCTTACCAAAGGCTGTTCTAAAAAATTAGTTACTTTGGAAGTGGCATGTGAGACCGCACCTGCCCACGGAGGCGATCCTGTATTTTACCAGGGTAAGCAGGTAGGTGTAGTCACCTCTGGTGGTTATGGCCACAGAGTTGACAAAAACCTCGCCTATGCCTATGTAGAAGCTGAATTCGCGCAGGCAGATCAGTTATTTACGGTACGTATTATTGGCACATATCGAGATGCGCAGGTGATTGAACGCTGTTTATATGATCCAGAGAATCTTAAACCACGCAATAAAGAGCTGGAGGTGACCGGTGGCTAGACGACCTTCTGCACGAGCTGCAAAACATGCTCAACGGGCTAGACCTCCAGTTACCAACCCATGTGCACCAGGGCAATCTGGCGGACAGTATCAACCCTTAACGCCAGCTCAAGTGCGACGTATTTATGCTGAGTCTTTGCGTATTTTAGATGAAATTGGTATGGCTGATGTGCCCCCTGTGCTGCTTGAAAAGGCTTTAGACTATGGTGCAAAGTTAAATGATGGGGGCAGGTTATGCTATCCCCCCGCCATGGTTGAGAAGATCATTGCTGGTGCCTGCAAACAATTCACCTTTTATGGTCGCGACCCAAAGCACGACATTGAGGTAGGTGGTGATAAAGTGTACTTTGGCACCGGTGGTGCTGCGGTGCAAACCCTTGATCTGCACAGTGGTCAGTACAGGCCGTCTACCTTAACCGACCTGCATGACTTTACTCGCTTAGTAGATCAGTTACCTAATGTTGCGTGGTTTACTCGCTGTTGTGTGGCCACTGACGTGCCAGACTTATACGAGTTAGACATCAATACGGCTTATGCGTTATTAAAAGGTACGACCAAGCCTGTGGCTACAAGCTTTACGCTGCCAGAACACGTGGCGCCTATTGTTAAAATGTTTGACATGGCCATGGGTGGGAAGGGTAAATTTGCACAAAGGCCATTTTGTAAAGCCCATATAAGTCCTGTTATTTCGCCACTGAAGTATGGCGAAGATGCGGTGATGGTAGCTTTGGAGTGTATGAAGTATGGCGTGCCTATGAGCAACATCGTTGCAGGTATGACTGGTGCCACTTCACCCGCGCCATTGGCAGGCACCTTGGCTTTAACCTTAGCTGAAACCTTAGCTGCACTTATTATGGTGAATGTGTTTGAACCCGGCTACCCGATGATATTCTCTAACTGGCCTCTAGTCATTGACCTTCGCACCGGGGCTTTTCGTGGAGGTGGTGGTGAAATGGCGCTTCTTAATGCGGCATCAGCGCAGCTTTCAAACAGCTTAGGCCTGCCGTCTGGTTGTGGTTCTAGTATGACAGACGCCAAAGCACCCGATGCGCAAATGGGTATGGAAAAAGCCCTCTCAGCCTTAGCTTGTGGGCTTGCTGGTGGTAACATGGTGTATGAATCTTCGGGCATGATGGCCAGTTTGTTAGGTGCATCGTTTGAAGCGTTTGTGATGGACGATGAAATGTTATCCCATGTACACCGAACCATTCGTGGTATTGAAGTGACAGATGAAGATTTAGGTTTCGAATCTATTAAAGCAGCTGTTGCTGGGTCTGGCCATTTTATAGATGCGACAGAAACCATGATGTCTATGGAGCGGGATTATTATTACCCAAAACTTGCAAGTCGTGAAGAGCCTATCGTCTGGCAAGAGTCAGGGTCTTTGGATCACTGGGATCGCGCAAAGGTAAAGGCACAGCAGTTGCTGCAGCACCAACCTAGCTATTTAGACCCAGAAATAGATTTAGAAATACGCAAGAATTTCCCTATATTACTGACTTAATGTTGGGATAGTTAATGCTTGTAAGTGAGCATTTACTTTGGTTACGAAAACCCTGTCTTATTAGTTGAGTTAGGGAGTAAAATATCGCGAATGTGGGTTTAAAGACTAATTTTTTTACTACATACAGGCAAAAGTACAGTTAAAGTGCACAAGGATTACCTATGACTCTCACTCCAAAACAACGCGTAGACCAAATTGTTGAAAACGGGTTGTGCACCGGTTGTGGCCTTTGTCAGGCCGCAGCTGGGGACCATTTAATAAAGGTTCAAAAGGGCACGTCTGGCTATTTAGTGCCTATTGTAAGTGAGGACATAGACCACGCCACTGCTGACTTAGTTCACCGAATTTGCCCAGGTGTGCATCCTGTAGGCCTACCAACCAAGCTCATTGCCACTGATGCTAAAGTAGATAATGTATGGGGCCCATGGCAACGTATGGCGCGAACCTGGGCTGGAGACGCCCACCAACGTCATATCGGCGCCACAGCGGGGGTACTGACTGCTCTTGCCTGCTATTTACTGACCTCTAAGCAAGTTGATTTTATCTTGCATGCCAAACCTCACAGTACTGAGCCCAGCTTTGGTGAAATGCATATCAGTACTACGCCTGAACAAGTACTACAAGGTTCTGGCTCACGCTATGGTCCCACGGCACCCTTGATAGCCATTGAGAAGGTACTAGAGCGAAACCAACCCTTTGCCTTTATTGGTAAACCCTGTGATCTGGCTGGTTTACGCAACTATGCAGAAGAAGATGACCGGGTTAATGAGCTGGTTAAATTCTGGCTCACCCCTGTGTGTGGTGGTTATTTGCCACCAGACTCTACTGACGCCTTTTATCGACGGATGGGAGTGGAACCAGAACAGGTTACTGGTCTGCGATATCGTGGCCATGGTTGCCCTGGTCCAACCCGTATTACTACCGAAGAAAAGGTTGTAGACGCTCATTATCTAGATTTTTGGGGTGACGACGAGAGCATGTGGGACATGCCTTTTCGTTGTAAAGTTTGCCCTGATGGTATTGGTGAAGCCGCCGATATTGCAGCAGCAGATACATGGATTTTGGGGTCGCCCAACCGTGAAGACAGTGCCACAGATCTTGGCACTAATGCGGTGATCGCACGAACTACGGTAGGCACCACCTTGCTAGCCGAAGCCAGTGCTGCTGGAGCATTAGTCATTGAGCGTGACATCACCCCAGACCACATGAGTATTTACCAAACCCACCAAATGCAAAAAAAATATGCAGCATGGCCAAGGTATCAAGGTCTGCAGGACGCTGGGCGTTTATTCCCTAACGCTGAGCGTTTGCGCATTAAGGAGTTAGCTGCAGAAATGCCCGATGTGGTTAATGCACAACAACGCCAAGGCACCCTAGACCGGGTTATTGCAGGTAAGGCAGACCAGCCTACGCCTAAACCCTGCATTTAAACTTACTTATAACCCTTGACTGGAATGAGGCTAATAAGGTGAATGTTCGTATCGTAAAACACAACCCAGCATCACTTAAGTCTTGGGGAGGTGGCGCAGGCAAGGTGTGTGAAATTTATCGGTTTCCAGAAACAGCTACTGATAAAGACTATATGGTCCGGTTTTCCACGGCCAGTATTGAAGTCCCTGAGTCTGACTTCACGCTTTACCCCGGCTACATTAGGCATCACCGCACATTGCGGGGTGCATGTGTATTTGAGATACATGCCTCAGATAACAATACACTGATCGACCAAAGCGGCACGGTGTTTGATTTTTCTGGAGACACTCAACTTAAATGTAAGCTAACCACAACTACTGCTCTGGCCACTAACCTGATTCACCACCCACAGGTTTATGTTAACGATAGGGTGTTGCAGTTAGAAACTGTAAACATGAACTTAGATGAGCTGTTCCAACTGCCACTTTTGCGAGACCATACACCCCAAGTACTAGTCAATATTGTCTACGTTATAGAGGGTGACGTGAGGTTGGACAGCGGGATAGAGGATCAACAGTCGCAACGTTTGAGGCAAGGTGACGCACTAATTTCAAGCAACGAAGGTCTGAATTTAGGCGCCTCGAGATATACTATTATCAGCAATGTGGCAAAAATTTACCACGGCGTGATTGCTATACCTCAGTAATATGCAACAACACAAACTATCACTTGGCTGTTACTTCCAACTTTCAGCAATTTACGGCCCTAAACACTCTATAATCAGCTGATATACTTTTTAGTAAGCGGCACACCTTCTGCGGCCACCTCAAATGGAGGTCCATAACTGCTATTAAGTATGGTGTCAGTATATGGGTGCATTTAGCGCTCAATAGCTAACATAAACTGACCTTAAGCCTGTTAAATTGAGTAGGCTTTGCGCCGTTAGAAAGTTAGGTGGAAACCGTTGCCTTTTTAGGCCTTATAGCCTTGTCAGTGCAACAACAAGCATGTATCTTGATCTATAATATAATAATAACATTTAGGCTATTTTTGTTTACATGAATATTCACTCATATGCACTTCCGTCTGAAACATCGAGTCGCTTTAAAGCGGGATCTATTGGTGAAAAAAACCAACAAAAAGTGCTCGAAGCTGCAGTTAAAGTTTTTTCACGTAAAGGTTTTTCAGGTGCTCGCATTGATGAGATTGCAAAAGAAGCGGGCATGTCAAAAACCAACATGCTTTATTACTTCAAAACAAAGAAAGAACTCTATCACGTTGTTATAGTGCGGGTTTTAAGGCGCTGGTTGGGTACTCTTGGTAATTTGCAAAGTAGCGATCAGCCAATAGATGTGATCACCAAATATATCTCAAAAAAAATGCAAATGTCTCAACAGTACCCTGAGGCGTCGCGCCTAATTGCTATGGAAATTATGGCTGGGGCACCAGTGATTGGGGAATTTTTTCAGACCGAGTTGCATGCTTGGGTTAAGGAAAAAGGCCAAGTTTTTTTGAAGTGGCAAAATGAAGGGCTTATGGCCCCCATAGAACCAGCGCATGTTTTTTTTATGATTTGGGCTTTGACACAAACCTATGCCGACTTTGAATCACAAATTGCGGCTGTGATTAAACCCAATGACTATGATAGCGAAATATACCCTCCAGCAACTCGTTTCGCCATTGAAGTTCTCGTACGTGGATTTGACCTCAAACCTCGTCTGTAATCGACATAATAGAGATTTCTTTGATACTGCACTATCGTGCTGCTAAATGGTGCTAGAGCAATGGTTTTGCTGGGTCTATCAAACTAGGCCGGCCTGGTAATTCAAGTTTGGTATGGCTGGCTGGTGTTTGAGCGATCAACTTAGCTTGACGAAAGACCATCAAGCGTGTGGCTTTTAATCGAATGGCTTCAATTGGGTCTGTGGCTTGCAACAGAACCATATTAGCCTGCCCACCTTCAACAATACCATAACCTTGTAAACCCATAATGGCCGCAGAATTATAACTAACTGCATCAAAACACCACGCCATGTCTGCCCGGCTTGATAGCTGCCCTACATGTAATCCCATGCTTGCTACATCGAGCATGTCTGCCCGGCCCATGGAGTACCACGGATCCATCATACAGTCAGAACCAAAACCAACATTAACACCCGCCGCTTTAAGTTCAGGCACTCGAGTTTGACCACGGCGTTTCGGATAGCTGTCGTGGCGACCTTGTAACATGATGTTGATAAGTGGATTGGGGATAGCGTGTAATTCGGCTTCTGCTAGCAGCGGCAGCAGTTTGGAAACATAATAGTTGTCCATGGAATGCATGGAAGTAAGGTGAGATCCTGCAACTCGCCCTTGCAACCCCAGACGTAGAGTTTCACTAGCCAAGGTTTCTACATGGCGGCTGTGGGGGTCGTCTGACTCATCACAATGCATATCTACCCGCAGTCCACGGTTGGCGGCCAGCTCACATAGAATCTTGATGGATGATGTGCCATCTTGCGTGGTGCGTTCGAAATGTGGGATACCACCGATCACGTCCACACCCATATCCAATGCCCGAATCAGGTTTGCATGGGCGTTTGGGTCACGTAATAAACCATCTTGTGGAAAAGCGACTAACTGCAGGTCCAAATAAGGTGCCACTAGACGACGCACTTCAAGCATGGCTGTGACACTTTTCAATTCGTCATCACACACGTCAACGTGGCTGCGAATGGCACCGATGCCCATTGCTACTGCGAGGTCACAATAGTGTATGGCACGTTTGATAATATCATCTACACTTTGTTTTGGCTTCAGCTCTCCCCACAATGCAATACCTTCAAGCAATGTGCCAGAAATATTCATACGAGGTTGTCCTAGGGACAAAGTGGAGTCCATATGAAAGTGAGGGTCAACAAACGGTGGGCTTAACAGTTGGCCCTGGGCATCAATGGTCACGCTGGCCGATTCTTCAATGTTGGGCCTAACCGCAAGTATAGTGCCGTTGGAACAAGCCACGTCAATATTACGGCGGCCATCTTGCAAACAAGCATTTTTAATTAGAAGATCAAAATTCATCAGCGTTGTCCTTTGAACCATGGGGTGAGCAGAGCGCGGGGATATTCTGCCCGACGAGCTACTATCACCAGGGCAATAATTGATAGTATGTAGGGCGCCATTAAGAACACTTGAGAGGGTACAAAGGCACCCACCTCAGTTTGTAAGCGTACTTGAAAAGCGTCAAAAGCCCCAAATAATAAAGCCCCCAGTAGGGCTTTTCCTGGCCGCCAACTGGCAAAGATAACAAGGGCTATACAGATCCAGCCACGTCCATTAACCATACCAAAGAAAAAGGCGTCAAAAGCTGACATGGTGAGGAAGGCCCCGCCTAAAGCCATACATGCAGAACCAGCAACAATAGCGCCCATGCGCAGACCGTATACTGATAAGCCTTGAGCATCAACTGCGTCAGGGTTGTCCCCTACAGCCCGGAGGGCTTGGCCCAAAGGTGTACGGTTATATACCCACCACACTAAAACTACCAGAAAAAGTGCCAACCAAGTCATCGCTGTTTGTTTAAATAACACCGTTCCAAGAAAAGGGATATCTGACAGTATCGGAATATCAAGTGGTTGGAATGGCTCGATACGTGGTGGTGTGCTCACTTGTGGCAATGCGGTGCGATAGGTAAAGTAACTCACAGAAGTGGCAAACATAGTAATGCCTAATCCGGAAACGTGTTGCGATAGCCCTAATGGCACGGTCAAAATGGCGTGTATAAGGCCAAAAAAAGCCCCTGTCAAAGCCGCAAAGAATAACCCACCCCAAAGGTCTGCACCCAACCACACGGCCATCCATCCAGCCATAGCACCAGCAGCAAAAATGCCTTCAATACCTAAGTTTAAAACACCTGACTTTTCACAAATGAGGGCGCCTAAAACACCAAAAATTAATGGCGTAGCAATACGCAACGCAGCAGCCCAGAAATTTTCACTGAGCAAAATGTCTAATATTTCCATTATGCTGCTCCAGTGTCTGTGGTGGATACTTTTTTATTTGCAGGGGTTATTTTGATAGTGAAGCGGGCAATAAAGCCGCCGATCAATACACAGATTAACGCCATAGACACAACCAGATCTGCTAAGTAGCTAGACACGCCCATGGCACGGCTCATAGTGTCTGCTCCCACAAATACGGAAGCGATAAATAGCGCAGCAAGCACCACTCCTAGAGGTGACAATCCAGCAAGCATTGCCACCACAATACCGGTATACCCATATCCAGGTGATAAATCAGTGGTTAGGTAGCCACGTAAGCCTGCTACTTCACTAACACCCGCTAACCCCGCTAGTGCACCTGAAATAAGGGCTGCACTCATTAAGGTACGTTTCACACCAATACCTGCGTGCAAAGCCGCTGCCGCATTTTCGCCAACGGCTCTAAGCTTTAGCCCCCAAACACTTTTGGACAGCATGATATGGGCTATTACGGCAGCCGTAAGAGCAATCACTAAGCCATAATGCAGGCGCATACGCGGCAGTATTTGGGGCAAAATGGCATTATCTACTACCGGGCTTGATTGTGGCCATCCCATACCCATAGGGTCTTTAAGTGGACCTTCCAGCATCATTTGGATAAATATCAAGATGATAAAATTAAGTAATAGCGTTGTTACCACCTCATCTGCACCAAAGCGTGTTTTTAGATAAGCAGGGCCAGCCATACCAAGTGCACCAGCCATTGCTCCGGCAATCAAAATCATTGGAATTAATAATAGTGGGGGCCCGGTGATCCAACCTGTGCCTACAGCTACAGCAGCCATGGCACCCAGATATAACTGGCCCTCGGCACCAATGTTCCACAGCTTGGCACGAAACGCTAAAGTAGCGGCTAAACCCGTAAATATAAGTGGGGTTGCGCGGGTAAGCATTTCTGTAAATGCGAACACTGAGCCAAAGATACCTTTAGCCATTTCTTGATAAGCTTCACCAATGTTGGCTCCTGCCCAACTTAGGGGTATTGCAGCAAGTAACAAGGCAAGCATCGCTGACGCTATTGGGATACCAACGGTTAAGCGACGTGAGGGTGCTTCACGAGGTTCGATACGAATCATGAAACTTCTCCTGCCATAATTAATCCTATTTGAGCGCGGTCACGGCCAGGCGCCACATGTAGCTCACCATTGTGCATGATGATAATGCGGTCTGCCAAAGCCAATAGCTCGTCCAGATCTTCTGAAATCAGCAAAACAGCAGCACCTCGTTGACGTGCTTGTAACAGTCGCTTGCCCACTTCACTAGCAGCGCCCACATCCAGACCACGGGTGGGTTGATTAGCCAAAATCAATCTTGGAGATGCTTCAAAAACTCTAGCTAGTATGAGTTTTTGGATATTTCCACCTGATAACAGTCGTGTCTCAGCCTCAATGCCTGGTCCCCGTATATCGTATTTCTGACTTAGGTGTTGGGCATTAAGTTTGAGCTTTTGATGACGCAAAAAACCATTTTTTTGAATATCGCTGCTGTCGAGACTCTCGATAGCTAAGTTTTCAGCTACGCTCATAGCACCTATAATGCCATCATGATGACGATCTTCAGGTATTCTGCCTACCCCAGCTTTTAGCAAACTAGCGGGGGTATATTTTTGCACTGGTTGGTTATCAATTTCAAGCCGGCCTGAAGTTGGACTCGTTAAACCAGATATTACCTGTGCAAGAGTAGACTGGCCATTACCCGAGATGCCTGCAAGACCAACAATTTCACTTGCATACACGGTTAAATTAATCTGTTCTAGGCTGCTGCGGGCACTAATACCCGTCACAGAGAGGTCAATTAACTCAAGCACTGGTGCGCCAACAGAAAGAGTCTCTCGTGGGGATGTCGGTGTATCAGCACCCACCATCAAACGAGATATTATTTTCTCATCAGCATCTTTGGTTGCAATTTCACCTACCTTCTTTCCGTGCCTCAACACCGCTATGCGATGGGAAAAAGCCAGAACTTCACGTAATTTATGAGATATAAATATCACTGACAAACCATCTTTAGCCATCACATCTATATTGGCAAATAGTGTGTCCGCTTCTTGGGGGGTTAACACAGCGGTGGGTTCATCTAATACCAATATACGTGCATCACGATAAAGCGCTTTTAGAATTTCTACCCGCTGGCGCTCACCCACTGAGAGCTTGCCTACAATGGTATCAAGGGGGGCATTTAACCCTGTGCGCTGCATGATGTCTTTAACTTTGTCGCGGGCGGTATCCATTGAGCGACGCCACGCAAATAAATTTTCAGAGCCTAGTAAAATGTTGTCTATAGCGGATAAATTCTCGGCAAGGGTAAAGTGCTGATGAACCATGCCAATGCCCGCATTCAGCGCTGCTTGAGGGTGGCCTAAGCTCAAAGGCGCTAGGTTACCCTCGGCGTCGGCCACTTGAATACTGCCAGAATCAGGCATGTAGTGGCCAAAAAGCATATTCATTAATGTGGTTTTCCCAGCACCATTTTCACCTAACAACGACAGAATTTCTCCACGTTTTAAGTCGATGGTTACCGACTCATTTGCCACTACTGTGCCAAATCGCTTGCTCAATTTATTTAGAGAAAGCACCGTGTCATTGATCATATGGGACATCCACTAGAAGGAAGAGGGGATAAAAAATCCCGTTAGGTGAACTGAGTCACCCAACAGGATTTTGATACACAAAACAGATCAGTATCAATTATCTGATACAGGAGTCTCGTCATTGATGGTAACAACAAAGCTGCCATCACGGATGGCTGCTTCTTTAGCCTTGATAGCAGCAACTACATCGGCAGGTACCAAGGTTTCGTCAATGGTAAGCGAGCCGCCGTTATGCGCCATATAGCTGTATTGGCCATAGTCGTCAGCAACGTACGAGCCATCTGCCACAGCACTGATTGCTGTATCAACTGTGGCTTCCATATGCCAAATGGCTGAAGCCAATATGGTGCCAGGATAGTCGCTGGCAGTGTCAATAACGTTGCCTATGGCTTTTTTACCACGCTCAACGGCCGCATCAGCCACACCAAAGCGTTCGGCATACATAACGTCAGCACCGGCATCTATCATCGCAAAAGCACTTTCTTTAGCCTTTGGGGGGTCGTACCAGCTATCAAGAAAGTTGACTAGGAAAGTGACGTCAGAATTTACTTCACGGGCACCTGCCATAAAGGCATGCATTAACCGGTTAACTTCAGGAATGGCGTAACCACCCACCATGCCAATTATATTTGACTCACTAACGGCACCTGCAGCCATGCCTGATAAATAGGCAGGTTCATGGATGAAGTTATCGAATATAGAGAAGTTTGGCGCTTGTGGTGCAAAAGAAGAACCCATTAAATAAGCTGTTTTGGGATAGTCAGCAGCTACTTTACGTGCCGCGCGCTCAAGACCAAAAACTTCACCTACAATAAGGTCTACCCCTTGCTCAGAATACTCTCGCATAACGCGTTCGTAGTCTGTATTGGAGACGTTTTCAGAATATACATACTCAATCTCACCACGTTTTTCAGCAGCGCTTAGTGCAATATGGATGCGACTAATCCACTGTTGCTCAACCGGCAGGGTGAAAATGCCAGCTACTTTAATAGTGCCAGCAACGGCCATGGCCGGTGTTAATATCAAACCAAAAGCAACTGCAGCTATAAGCATGCGTGCTTTCGCCATCATATACATTAACTTCATAATACAACCCTCACATTTAAATTTTATTTTTATTGCATCTTCACTAAAGCATAAACTGACCAATCGGTCAACTTTTAGGAACAGCTGCAGGAATGTTTTCTTCACTAATAAGATTTTTTCATTACCCAGCGGTGCGACTATTCTGCCTTTCTAGGTGGTGAATAACGTCTTCAATTTGTTCTCCCTGCAGTCTTACGTGATCTCTCATTAGTTGGTAGGCGGTGTCACTTTCTGAGTTTGATATTGCCTTGAGTACGGCATCATGCTCCTTAACCGATTGTGCCATATATCCTGGTAAACTGGACACGTAGTGCCGGTACGGGAAGGTGATTGTGCGGGCTGTGTTCAGTTGACTCTGCAACATTGCATTGTGCGAACCCTCAATAACCAAGTTATGAAAAACCATATTCATGGCATTGAATGTTTCTGTATCTTTTACTACTGAAGCTTTTTGACAATGTGCATTTGCATCAAATGCTTTAACAATTTGTTCATGCCGCATCCGCTTTGCTGCTTGTCTGGCAGCGAGTCCTTCAAGTTCTGCAACGACAAGGAACGCGTCAAGTAATTCAGAAATGCTCAAATGAGCAACGAGCGCCCCGCGCCTTCCATTGTCAGTGACCAGGCCGGTTTCAACAAGCTGTCTGATTGCTTCACGCACAGGTGTTCGTGAAACGCCAAATTCTTCGGCAAGTAACCTTTCAGGGAGGCGATCTCCCGGTTTCAATTCACGCTTTATAATCCGTGCTTCAACCGCGGTTGCAATGATTTTTGCCTTACGTTTCTCAGTGCTGCTCATTGTGTAGCGTCACCCATACCTTTGCCCATCCTTAAACCAGTCATCGTAGCCATCTTGAGTCCTGATTACGATAGATTTTTTTGTCATATAGGCCCGCAAAGCATCCCAACCGTTTTCTTTACCGAACCCACTATCCTTAACTCCACCCCAGACGGATCTGGGGTCGTTGCGATGATGATCATTCAGCCAGATAACGCCACCTCTAATTTTTTTTGACAATCTATGTGCCCGCCCGATATCTCGGGACCAAATCGAAACACCAAGGCCAAAATCACCCGCATTAGCGCAGGTAATTGCTTCGTCATCGTTGCTGACACGAGTGAGTGAGATAACCGGCCCAAAGACTTCTTCGAGAAACAGAGTGTGGTTTATTTTAACATCGGCAAATACAGTGGGGCGTATATAAAAACCATTAGCCAACTCACTATCAAGGTCCAGAAGGTCTAGTCCAGCAATCTGCCGTGCACCTTCGGCTTTCGCTGTTTCGATAAACTGTTTGCATCGGTCAAGGGATTTTTGACAGATAACTGGACCCATTTGTGTGTTTTCGTCCATCGGGTCACCAAGTCGTATTTGATCCGCCCTTTGAGCCAGTCTTTGTGCAAATTCGTCGTAGATAGACTCGTGCACAATAATGCGAGATCCAGCAACACAGGTCTGACCAGACGCAACGAACGCAGAAAATAAGACGCCTGCAACTGCCGCGTCAATATCTGCATCTTCACACACAACAACGGGGGTTTTGCCTCCCAGTTCCATCGTTGTTCTAATTAACCTCTCACCTGCAACGCTTGCAACCTTGCGGCCAGTTGAAGTGCCCCCGGTGAGATCAATAAAGTGGATATCATCTGCTACACAAAGTGCCTCACCCGTTGTGGCGTCGCCAGTGATCACATTGACCACGCCATCTGGTAATCCAGCTTGAGTCGCAAGAGCGGCGATGACTAACGGGGACACTGGGGCCAGTTCTGAGGGTTTAATTACGCAGGTATTGCCCGCTGCCAGTGCAGCAGAGAGTTTTTTTACCAAAATAAGAACAGGGTGATTCCACGGTGTGAGAAGAGCCGTTGGCCCCAAGGGTTCGTATTGGGTCAAGGTTACATAATCCCCCTTGATGTAGTTTGCCTCTCCCTCCAGCCCGGGAGCAATGCCTGCGTAATACTCCAGCCATTCTGGTATGCGCGACATTTGCGCATTCATTTCACGTACAGCACGACCGGTGATTCTGGATTCCAGCACGGCTAGTAATGGAATGTTTTGCCTAATGACTTCTGCAAACGCTCGAAGGTATCTGCCTCGGTCCAAGGCATCTAACCCCGCCCAGGCTGGAAATGCAGTACGTGCTGCAGACACGGCAGCTCGAATATCTTCAGCACTGCCATTGGGAACTGTCGTAAACGGTGTCCCCCTCGCAGGATCAAGAACAGTTATTTCGGATCCTGAGGTCGAGGCCTGGAATTGGCCGCCGTAGAACAGACCTTTGTTTGTCCCCGGTATCAGAAATTCTTTTACGATGTTCGACATTGCCTTTCCTTCTGGTTAACAGAGTAGCGGCCACACGGTTTACACTGTTTAGAGAGATTTCATTTAATGTGCCAATTAGCTCATAGTGTATACCAAATAGAATATAACGGGTATAAACAGGCTGTTATAAGTGAAATTTTAAAGTAGTAAGCAGCATTTTAGATAATATGCTAGTGTAATATACCTAATGTGCATTTTTGGTATACCAATCATAAAAAAAGGAAAGCGTGATGTCTACTAATAAAACCATGAGAGCGGCGCTGTTGACCGAATACGGTGCCCCACTTGAAGTAAAAGCTGTTGCACGTCCAAGCCCCAAAGCAGGCGAAATATTGGTCAAGATTGAAGCCAGTGGAGTCTGTTTTACAGACGTGCACATCTTCCGGGGGGATCACGCTTCGCCCAATCCACTACCTTTGATTATGGGTCATGAGGGTGTTGGTCGAGTGGTGGAAGTAGGAGCGCCCAACGGTCGGTTTAACATTGGAGATCGTGTCGGCATTGGCTATGTATATAGTGCCTGTGGTCATTGTAGGGAATGTCACACCGGTGGAGAGAATTATTGCTCCGATTTTGATGCCACAGGCTACTCGGTCAGTGGGTGCTTTGCCGAATATGTATGCCTTCGCCAAGATTGGGCCACTGCTATTCCTGACAATGTACCTGCTATTGAGGCCGCACCCTTAATGTGTGCCGGTTCTGCAGCCTACGCCTCGTTAAAGAAAACTGGCCTAAAAGCTGGTGATACGGTGGCGATATTTGGCCTTGGTGGGTTGGGCCAATATGCAATTCAAATTGCAAAACAATCGGGAATGAACGTCATTGCAGTCGATGTCGACAAGGGTAAATTAGATACGGCTCAAAAACTGGGTGCTGATGAAACGGTTGTCGCCAATAGCAATTCAATTGCATCGATTAAGGCTCTTGGAGGTGCCGATGGTTGTGTGAACTTTGCGCCAGTTGGGGCCACTTGGCCTTTAATGCTCGCCGTTTGTAAACCGCGAGCGAAGATAGTTTTGACAGCTGTTCCGGCAGATCAGCTTGCTTTTTATGCCCACGAACTCATTGAGCGTGGCCTACAAGTTATTGGCAGTTCTGCATCAAACCGGCAGGAAATGAGCGAGCTCTTGCAACTGGCGGCAAATGGAAAAATTAAAGGTGTGATCAGCACTAGATCGCTTGATGATGTCAATATTGCCCTTGCTGACCTGCAAGCAGGCAAAGCTGAAGGGCGCACAGTATTGGACTTCCATTAAATCGGACTACTGAAAGGCTTTATTATGGATTTGAAACTTACAGGAAAAACAGCGCTAATCACTGGTGCTTCAATGGGAATAGGAGAGCATCTGGCGGATGTCTTTGCATTTGAAGGTGTGAATTTACATATTACTGCCCGGAGTGCTGATAAGCTTGAAGAGCTCCAAACCCGAATTCAGGATGCCCATGGCGTTAACGTAACCTGCCATCTTGCCGATCTAACTCTCAGTGGCGCTTGTGAAACGCTATCGGAAAGTGTAGGTCACATCGACATTCTTGTGAATAATGCGGGCGCTATTCCAAGTGGGACTCTTTGGGATGTGGATGAGGCAGCTTGGCGCAAAGGCTGGGATCTGAAAGTCATGGGGTACATTAACTTGTGCAGGTTGTTTTACAAGAAGATGCAGGAGGTTGGCCACGGTGTGATTATCAACAACATCGGCAATGGTGGCGAGGTATATGATCCCAAATACATTGCTGGGACGACGGGTAATGCGAGTCTAATGGCTTTTACCCGTGCTCTTGGTGGGCACAGCTTAGACGACAACATTCGCGTTGTTGGTGTCAATCCTGGTCCAGTAAATACTGATCGCATTTACAATATGCTAAAAAAACGGGCAGCAAACGACTTAGGTGATGCTAGTAAATTTACTGAGCTGGAAGCAAACTACCCACTTGGCCGCCCAGCTCACAAGCACGAAGTGTCAGATCTGATTGTTTTCCTGTCGTCTTTTCGATCTGGTTATACCTCAGGGTCTATCTTTACTGTTGACGGGGGCATAGCGTCACGTCGGTCCATAATTTGATATATTCAAGCCCTAAATATCGTCACGACGTTTTAAAACGCATTGGTATTTTGATTCCGTCGTCAAATACTGTGCTCGAACCCTTGTCGGCGAGCATGTTCTCCAATATTGAATCGACTGTGCATTTCTCCCGGCTGAGGGTCATTGACGTGACCCTTAATCAGGATTCGTATGCTCAGTTCAGTATGGAGAAACAAATCGCTGCAGCAAAGCTACTGTGCGATGCGGGTGTCGACAGTCTTGTCTGGGGTGGTACATCTGCCAGCTGGCTTGGCGCGGAGCATGATGCAAAGTTTTGCGGTTTACTTGAAAGTGCCACTGGCATCCCCTCAGGGAGTTGTACCCTTGAAATGAATCGTCTTTTTAGTGCACACAACGCTAAAACGTTTGGGCTGGTGACTCCGTACACGTCTGATGTTCAGAAACGTATCATTAAAAATTATAGATCCATGGGTTTTACCTGTCTGGCAGAGCAGCATTATGGGGGTACTATCAGCAGCGAATTTGCTACTATTGAGGAGGATGTAATTGCACAAATGGTTCGAGACGTAGCCCAAAAAAAGCCTGATATCATTCTTATTATGTGTACTAATATGCGTGGAGCGAGGGTGTCAGAAGAACTGAGTCATGATGTTGGTATTCCAGTTTTTGACAGCGCAATAGTTACATTGCAGGCCGGTCTGCGCTTGGCAAACGGCCTAGCTTGAGGATCATCATAGTTCGCTGGGAGCTTGTCAAATGTTATGCCTATTAGCCAAAAATAAGTTGACCAATTGGTCTAGTTTTGTTAAAAAGTATTTTAGCATCTCCAACAACTGTAAAATAATAAAGTAATTAGCTTGTAATAATTTATAAGTAATACGAGCTTAGTTGATGCTTATCACTATTCAACTATCCTAATTTTAAAGGGTTAAGTACATGACAATAATAAAATCAGGTTTAATTCAAATGGGTCTTAAGGGTGACACCAGCATGTCACCTGAAAAAATTCGTGACCTAATGTTGGAGGCCCATAGACCTCTAATCGACAAAGCAGGTGAGGCGGGAGTCCAAATACTCTGTTTTCAAGAAGTGTTTACCCAGCCCTATTTTTGCCCCAGCCAGGATAAACGCTGGTATAGCGCCGCTGAACCTATTCCTAATGGGCACACTACGAATTTGATGTGTGAATATGCTAAAAAGTATCAGATGGTTATTATCGTACCAATTTATGAAGAAGCCATGCCTGGGGTTTACTACAACACCGCTGCAGTAATCGATGCCGATGGTACTTACCTTGGTAAGTATCGGAAAACCCATATTCCTCATGTTGGTGGATTTTGGGAAAAATTCTTCTTTAAACCTGGCGCTTCCAACTGGCCAGTGTTTGAAACAGCCTATGGCAAAGTAGGTGTTTATATTTGTTATGACCGACATTTTCCAGAGGGTTGGCGAGCATTAGCCCTCAAAGGGGCAGAAATTATCTATAACCCTTCCGCTACAGTTGCGGGGATGTCCAAATACCTATGGGAACTTGAGCAGCCTGCATCGGCCGCTGCTAATGGTGTTTACATTGCTGCTATTAACCGTGTAGGAACTGAAGCACCATGGAATATTGGTGAGTTTTATGGTTCCAGCTATTTCGTAAATCCGCGTGGACAAATAGAAGCTCAAGCAAGCGCAACAGAAGATGAGCTGTTGATCCATGATATCGATATGGCTATGGTTAGAGAAGTACGCGATGGTTGGCAGTTCTTTCGTGACCGCCGCCCCGAAACCTACACTCCACTGACTGATTTAAATTAATTAGTTATCTGGCTCAAGTCTAATAATAACAAGGAGCTTTTACATTGAATTTAACCAGCGCAAGCACAGCGACAAATACTGTTGTCGAGGTTAAAGACGTTTATTTGGACTTCCCCACAAAAGACGGTGTTGTTAAAGCTTTGTCTAATGTGGATCTAAGCATCAACGCTGGCGAGTTTGTCTCCTTTATTGGACCATCTGGATGTGGCAAAACAACCTTGATGAGGGTGTTAGCTGATTTGGAAACACCCACCAGTGGATCAGTGCTGGTAAATGGTATGTCGCCTACTGAGGCGCGTAAACAAAGAGCTTATGGTTATGTTTTTCAAGCCCCAGCACTTTTACCTTGGCGTACTGTAGAAGACAACGTATTACTGCCTTTAGAAATTATGGGCTATGGCAAGGATCAGCGGCAGCAATTGGCGCAGGAATACTTGCAGCTGGTTAATTTGTCTGGCTTTGAGGCCAAGTACCCTTGGCAGCTTTCTGGAGGCATGCAGCAGCGAGTTTCTATTGCACGTGCGCTTAGTGTGGAGCCTCAGTTGTTGTTTATGGATGAGCCCTTTGGGGCTCTCGATGAGATTACCCGAGACCATCTAAACGACCAGTTACTGCGCTTATGGCAACAAACTAAAAAGACCGTAGTATTTGTGACCCACTCTATACCTGAAGCTGTATTTCTATCCAGTCGTATTGTAGTGATGTCTCCCAGACCTGGGCGTATCATCGACATCATAGATTGTAATTTACCTCCTGATAGAACCTTGGACATTCGAGAGTCTCCTGAATTTTTAGCCATTGCCCAGCGGGTGCGCGCTGGATTAGCGGCAGGGCATAGTTATGACGACTAGCATACGGCGTAAGCCCACCTCCACTATGCCAGTGCTCACGGTGATCTTAGCCATTATCATGATTTGGTATGTAGGCGCTATAAACCTTAATAGCCCACAGATTATCGACCGTTATGAAAAGAAGGGCATAGACTGGAGTTTCAGCCAACTAGCCACGGATAGCTGGAACATGAAGCGTGCTGTGTTGCCGTCGCCTCACCAAATTCTATTGGAATTAAAAACCACCATCATTGACAAAAATGTTACCTCGAAACGAAGCTTGATATACCACGCTGGTATTACCTTGTCGTCTACCCTGCTGGGGTTTGCATTAGGTGCTGGTTTGGGCATTAGTTTAGCTGTTGGCATTGTCTACGTTGAAACCTTGGATAAAAGTCTAATGCCCTGGATTATTACCTCTCAAACCATACCCATACTGGCCCTAGCGCCCATGGTTATTGTGGTTTTTGGGGCTATGGGCATTAGTGGGTTGCTACCCAAGGCGTTGATATCAATGTATTTATGCTTCTTTCCTGTAGCTGTGGGTATGGTAAAAGGCCTGCGTTCACCACAACCTATGCTAGTGGATTTACTCAACACTTACAGTGCCAGTAAATGGCAGGTGTTTTGGCGCTTACGGCTGCCATCTGCAGTGCCATTCTTGTTCGCCAGCCTTAAAGTTGCCATTGCCTTAAGTTTAGTGGGGGCTATAGTGGCCGAATTACCAACGGGTGGACAGGCTGGTTTAGGAGCGCGTTTACTGTCTGGTTCTTATTATGGACAAACTAATCTCATATGGGCGTCACTGATTGCAGCTGCAGTAATGTCTGCCAGTCTGGTCTCTATACTCGGCTTGATTGAACGCAGAGTATGCTACCGACTAGCCGGCGGGCAGGAGATTAGTAATGAACTCTAGTTCGATTTTGCATCGTTTTGGTTCCGCCAGCGTCTTAGCACTGGTGCTCATAGTGTTGGCATTATTGTTACCGTGGGCAACTACTTCCGCTGAAGTGGCAAATGTGAATGCTTGGCAGCAAGCAGATTGGATAACCTTGTCGGTCACAGTAACATTGTGCGCCTTGGCAGGGGTTGTCGTTGTGAATCAATTATTACCCCGGGCCTTATTGGTCACAGCATTAACGCTGTTAGCCCTATGGCAAGTCACAAGTATTGTTAAGCACACTGATCTGGCCGGGCAAACACAGTTAGGCTTCTGGCTATTGGTCATTGCAATAGGCCTTTGTGTATGGGCTAGCATGAAATTTTTAACGGCTATCAGGCTCTTTGATAGCAAGGTGCAAGGCCTGATTAACTTGATGATTCCGGCGCTATTAGGCGCATGGCTCATAAGTTTATGGGAGCTTGCAACAATAGGCTTTGCTATTCCTCATGTGCTGTTGCCTGCTCCTAGTCTAGTAGGAGAAGCTATTGCTTCATCAATACCCACATTGGCTGCAGACTTTAATCAAACAATAATTAAAGCAGTTATTCCCGGCTTTTTATTGGGTAATTTTGTTGGCTTTAGCGTTGCTGTTGTGGCCGATAAAATACCGTTTTTACGACGTGGTTTACTTCCTGTGGGGAACCTGGTTAGTGCTATTCCCATAGTGGGTATCGCACCCATCATGGTGATGTGGTTTGGCTTTGATTGGCAATCTAAAGTGGCGGTTGTGGTCATCATGACCTTTTTCCCCATGCTGGTGAACACTATCGCGGGGCTGGGTCAGTCAGATGCCATGGAAAAAGATTTACTGCGATCTTATGGCGCTACTTATTGGCAAAGCTTCTTTAAGCTGCGGTTACCTAATGCGCTTCCATTTGTTTTTAACGCATTAAAAATAAACTCAACCCTAGCCTTAATTGGCGCCATTGTGGCTGAGTTTTTCGGCACCCCTATTGTTGGTATGGGCTTCCGTATATCTATCGAAGTGGGGCGCATGAATATTGAAATGGTATGGGCAACCATAGCTGTTGCTGCCCTGGCCGGGTCAACATTTTATGGCGTTCTTGCCTTGTTAGAAAGACGGATCACCTTTTGGCACGCCTCTTTTAGGAAGGCCCACCACTAATTAAAAAGTAGTTTTTATCAAGTAGGTCAATGACTAAATATGCTCTTTTGGAGTAAAGTTTATAAACCGTTGGAGGTTGAGTAATGAAAAATAAGTATAAAATAAGCAGTTTAATAGCTGGACTAACCCTCGCTGCGTCAAGCAGCTTACTGCATGCTGCAGATGATGTGACACTGCAGCTTAAGTGGGTTACCCAAGCTCAGTTCGCTGGCTACTTTGTAGCCCAAGATAAAGGCTTTTATGGTGCAGAAGACCTTAATGTAACTATTAAGCCAGGTGGCCCAGATGTGGCGCCTCAGCAGGTGATTGCTGGTGGTGGTGCAGATGTAGTGATCGACTGGATGCCTTCAGCTCTAGCCGCTCGGGAGAAGGGTTTAGCAGTGGTGAATATTGCTCAGCCGTTTAAAAGCTCAGGCATGATGCTCACCTGTCGCAAAGACAGTGGTATCAGCTCGCCAGCTGACCTAAAAGATAAAACATTAGGTGTTTGGTTTTATGGTAACGAGTACCCATTCTTAAGCTGGATGGGTAAGTTAGGGTTGGCTACCGACGGCAGTGACGGCGGAGTTAGCGTATTAAGGCAAGGGTTTAACGTCGATCCCATTTTGCAAAAACAAGCGGAATGTGTGTCGACTATGACCTATAACGAGTATTGGCAAATCATTGATGCCGGGTTGGATGCGGATGAACTAATAAACTTCAAGTATGAAACCCAAGGTGTAGCTACCTTAGAAGATGGTTTGTATGTGCTTGAGGAGAACTTAGCTGACGCTGCCTTCGTCGATAAAATGGCTCGTTTTGTTCGCGCCTCGATGAAAGGCTGGGAGTGGGCTAGAGCTAATCCTGATGCCGCTGCTGATATCGTGTTAGAAAACGATGAGACAGGCGCGCAAACAGAAGAGCACCAGCGTCGCATGATGGCCGAGGTTAATAAACTCACCGCTAATGGTGGTAAGTTATCTGTAGCTGACTATCAGCGCACTGTAGAGACCTTAATGAACGGTGGTTCTGACCCTGTGATCTCTTCTGCACCAAAAGGTGCTTGGACTCACAAAGTTTGGGATGCAGCTTTTTAAGCGGTTAGTTTAATTTGAAAACCTGTGGGGGCTATTATAGAGATTACTATAATGGCCTCCAGATATTGAATTGTTAATTAAAGTTTACCAAAGGGTCAATTAATGTTTGATCATTTGGTAAAATAATGTTAAAAATGAATCAAAAGTCGCTGCCACAACTGTTTTTTAGTGGGCATCGCTTAAACAATAAAAAATCTAACTTAGTAAAGAGTCCATTTAATGGCCAACACTAACGTTAAAGATTAAGGAGCTTCACTATGTCTTTACTTATAAAAGGTGGCACAGTTGTCACTGCTGACCAAAGCTTTGCTGCTGATGTGTACTGTGTTGATGGCAAGATAGCCAAAGTGGGTGCAGATCTAAACGTTCCAAGTGGTACCGAGGTTATCGATGCAGTGGGCCAATATGTGATGCCAGGTGGCATTGACCCACACACCCACATGCAACTGCCGTTTATGGGGACTGTGGCTAGTGAAGATTTTTACTCAGGCACTGCTGCTGGACTTGCCGGTGGCACAACCTGCATTATCGATTTTGTTATCCCAGCCCCAGGGACTTCGCTCATGTCAGCGTTTCACCAATGGCGCGAATGGGCCGAAAAGTCGGTGTCTGATTATGCTTTTCATGTGGCTGTAACTTGGTGGGACGAAAGTGTTGCGCAAGACATGGAGACCTTAGTAAAAGAGCATGGTGTTAATAGCTTTAAGCATTTCATGGCCTACAAAGGCGCCATCATGGCTGATGATGAGATTTTAGTGAACAGCTTTAGCAAAGCTTGGGAATTGGGAGCCTTGCCTACTGTACATGCTGAAAACGGAGAGCTTGTGTACCAGTTGCAGAAAAAGCTGTTGGCTATGGGCATCACTGGCCCAGAAGGTCATCCACAATCGCGGCCTCCAGAAGTAGAGGGAGAGGCGGCTAATAGAGCAATCCGTATTGCCCAAGCCTTAAAGACCCCTGTTTATCTAGTGCATGTATCCACAGAAGAGGCCCTAGATTCGGTCACTCGAGCACGAAATGAAGGTCAACGAGTGTTTGGTGAAGTATTAGCTGGCCACCTTTTGATCGATGATTCGGTATACAAAAATAAAGATTTTGATGTGGCTGCTGCCCATGTCATGAGCCCTCCTTTTAGGCCTAAGAAAGCCCAAGATGCCCTATGGAAAGGACTGCAGTCGGGTAACTTGCAAACCACTGCCACAGATCATTGCTGCTTCTGTGCAGATCAAAAAGCGGCGGGTAAAGATGATTTCACTAAAATCCCTAACGGCACAGGTGGGGTGGAAAACCGTATGGAGGTGTTGTGGAACGCTGGGGTTAATACTGGGCGTTTAACCATGAATGAATTTGTCAAAGTAACTTCCACCAATGCAGCGCAAATTTTCAACATGTACCCACGTAAGGGTGCTATTGCTGAGGGTTCTGACGCCGACATAGTTGTGTGGGATCCTAAAGGCAAAAAAACAATTTCAGCCAAAACTCACCATCAAAATGTGGATTATAACATTTTTGAAGGTATGGAAGTTACTGGCATACCTTCTCACACTATTAGTCAGGGTAAGCTTGTGTATTGCAACGGCAAGCTCAATGTTGAACGCGGGGCAGGTAATTACATTAAACGGCCACCGTTCGCGCCTTATTTTGATGCGATAGGCAAAATGCGCGACCTAGACCCCCCATTTTCTGTTGACCGTAATAGTTAAAGAAAAATTGTACAACGGATTACTATCAGGGCTTCCATTGGGCTGCCCGTTGGCAACACTTTGGCTGATTTTTTGCCTAAGTGTTAAAAATAATAAAATTGAGGATCACTATTGTGACTGTATTTAGTTCCAACAGCTCTGGCCAATCTGTGCCTGCAGGCCGACGCCTAAGCGAAGCAGATTATCAGGCTAATTTCGCTGATATACATACCCCCCTTGATGCCCGTAGTGCTGTAGTTGAAGCGGACAGGTGTTATTACTGTTACGGAGCACCTTGTCAGACTGCATGCCCAACAGGCATTGATGTGCCTAGCTTCATTCGCATGATTGGTCAAAAAAATGAGGTAGGTGCAGCAGGAGTAATTTTATCTGAGAATATTATGGGTGGCACATGTGCCAGAGCCTGTCCTGTGGAAACATTGTGTGAAGATGCGTGTGTTAGGAATACCGAAGACGACCGACCGATTCAAATTGGCCTATTACAAAGGTTTGCTACTGATCGGGCGAGTGAATTGGGTGCCAAGTTCTTTACCCGAGAGCCTGAAACTGGCCATAGAGTGGCGATTGTTGGCGCTGGTCCAGCAGGATTATCTTGTGCACACCGCTTAGCCACTTTGGGGCATGATGTGGTTGTTTATGAAGCCCAAGAAAAATCTGGAGGCCTCAATGAATATGGTCTTGCAGCCTATAAAATGGCTGGGGATTATGCGCAAAAAGAAGTCGAAGACATCCTTTCCATTGGTGGCATTATCATAAAGCATGGTGTCAAAGTGGGAGAAGACGTTAGCTTCGCAGAACTACAAACTAATTATGATGCCGTGTTTATGGGAGTGGGCTTAGGCACTAGCAAAGCCATGCAGCTAGATGGTGAGCAAGCCTCTGGGGTCATTAATGCGGTGGATTATATTCATCAACTGCGGCAAGCTGAAGATTTAGGCAAACTATCTGTAGGCCAAAATATAGTGGTCATCGGGGGTGGCATGACTGCCATCGACATCGCCATACAAATTAAACGCCTTGGCGCAGCCAATGTCACCATGGCATACCGGCGTGGCAAAGAACATATGAATGCTAGCCTTGAAGAGCAAGAATTTGCTCTCAATGAAGGGGTGCATATAGCTCACTGGGCTCAACCTGTTAGCTTGCACACTGAGCAGGGAACAATCACTGGCGTTGAGTTTAAGAAGGCAAACATCGAAGGTGGTGAAACATACATTATGCCAACTGATATGTTATTTAAAGCCATTGGACAGAGTTTAACTCCTATCAATATGGCAACCATTGAGTTTGTCAAAAGTTATGGTAAGTATGAAGTAGATGACGAACTACGCACCTCACTACCAGGGGTATGGGCAGGTGGAGATTGTGTTGCGGGGAGTGATGATTTAGCCGTAAGTGCTGTGCAAGATGGCAAGCTCGCTGCCCTGTCAATTCATAATACATTAACCCAAAGCCAAGCATAAAGGAGCCAGCCATGATTGACTTAACATCTAATTTTATCGGTATTCAAACACCCAATCCTTTTTGGCTGGCATCAGCGCCGCCAACAGATAAGGCTTATAACGTAAACCGTGCTTTCGAAGCAGGTTGGGGTGGGGTTATGTGGAAAACCCTAGGCGAAGCAGGCCTCCCGTTAGTGAACGTGAGTGGCCCTCGCTATGGTGCATGGCACGGTAAGGATCGTACCCTTATGGGCCTAAATAACATTGAGCTGATTACCGACCGAGACCTAGAAATAAACTTATCCGAAATCATTCAAGTAAAGAAAGACTGGCCTGATCGTGGGGTTGTGGTCTCTCTTATGGTGCCTTGTGAAGAGCAAGCTTGGATAGATATTTTGAGGCGAGTGGAAGACACTGGTGCTGACGGTATTGAACTGAATTTTGGCTGCCCTCATGGCATGTCTGAACGGGGCATGGGTGCAGCTGTTGGCCAAGTGCCTGAATATGTGGAAATGGTAGCTGCCTGGTGCAAACAATATTCTGATCTACCAACTATAGTAAAGCTCACTCCTAACATTACTGATATTCGCACTGCTGCACGGGGTGCGGTGAACGGTGGCGCTGATGCAGTGTCGCTTATCAACACCATCAACTCGGTTATGGGTGTTGATCTAGATCAGATGAAAATGTCTCCATCGGTGGGCCAGCAAGGCTCCCATGGTGGTTATTGTGGCCCAGCGGTAAAACCTATTGCCTTGCATATGCTAAGTGAAATAGCACGCGATGCAGAATGTAAAGGCATTCCTATTTCTGGTATTGGTGGTATTACTGACTGGCGTGATGCAGCTGAATTTATGGCCTTGGGTGCTACCAATGTTCAAGTATGCACAGCGGTAATGACCTATGGCTTCCGCATCGTTGAGGACATGATTGATGGCTTAAGTCGCTATTTAACCGAACAAGGAATGACCTCAGTAGATCAATTGATTGGAGCCGCTACACCTAGTGTAACCACTTGGAATCAGCTAGATTTGAACTATGTGGTAAAAGCTCAAATAGATCAAGATTCTTGTATAAAATGTGGTCGCTGTCATATCGCTTGTGAGGACACTTCCCATCAGGCCATTAGTACTGAAATTAATGGAGAACGTGGTTTCCAGGTAAAGGATGAAGACTGCGTAGGTTGTAACCTTTGTGTTGTTGTTTGTCCTGTTGAAAACTGTATCACCTTGCGTGAGCTTGATACGGGAGAGGTAGATACTCGGACGAGGGAGATGGTGAGTGCTGATTATCAAAACTGGACCCAGCATCCTAATAACACCATGGTGTAGTTGATAATAGTGGTGGATTTAGCAACCAATAATTATAGGAACGATATAATGTCTAATATGAAAATAAATGGACAAAGGTTATGGGATAGTCTCATGGAAATGGCCAAAATTGGCGCAACTGAAAAAGGTGGCTGTTGCCGTCTAGCGTTGACCGATTTAGACAAACAGTCCCGAGATTTATTTGTCAGCTGGTGCCAAGATGAGGGCTGCAGCATCAAAGTTGACCAAATGGGCAACATATTTGCTCGTCGTGAAGGCAGTGATCCCAACATGGCGCCCGTGGTTATGGGCAGCCACTTAGACACTCAGCCTACGGGTGGAAAATTTGATGGTGTGTATGGTGTATTGGCAGGGTTGGAAGTTATCCGTAGCCTTAATGATCAAAAAATTACCACCAAAGCCCCTGTTGAAGCGAGTGTCTGGACTAACGAGGAAGGTTCGCGCTTTGCTCCAGCCATGGTTGCTTCCGGCGTATTTGCCGGTGTATTTGACTTAGAATATGGCCTAAGTCGCGCTGATCTAGATGGGTTAACCATGGGCGAGGAGCTTAAGCGTATTGGCTATGATGGTAAAGAGCCCATGGGTGAACGTCCAATCAAAGCCTTTTTTGAAGCACACATAGAACAAGGGCCAATACTGGAGCATGAAGACCTCACCATTGGCGTAGTGACGGATGCTCAAGGCCAACGTTGGTATGAACTTACGTTAACTGGCCAAGAGTCTCATGCTGGACCAACGCCAATGAAAACCCGCAAAGACGCACTAGTGGGTGCTGCAAAAGTAATCACCCTAGTGAACGAAATAGGTCTGAAGTATGCGCCTTTGGCTTGTTCTACAGTGGGCTTGATTCAGTCTTTTCCCAATTCACGTAATGTTATTCCAGGGGAAGTGTTTTTTACCATAGATATTCGCCATCCTGATGATGCTACTTTGTCGGCGATGAATGAGGAGTTAAGGGCAGGCTGCGATGCCATTGTTGAAAGCCAAGGGTTAACTATGGCGTTTGAACAAATCTGGTATTCTCCACCGGTTCCATTTAACCCATCGTGTGTGGCGTCGGTACGCCAAGCTGCTGTTGACTTAGGTTATAGCCACTGTGACATCGTTAGTGGTGCTGGCCATGATGCGTGTTATATCTCTCGTGTTGCGCCTACGGCGATGGTGTTTGTTCCCTGCAAGGATGGAATTAGCCATAATGAGCTTGAGGATGCTAAGCAAGAGCACCTTACTGCAGGCTGTAATGTATTGTTTCAGGCTGTGCTAAATCAAGCAATGTAGCGAGGGTAGGGAATAGCCCAATGTGAGTGCTTATCACTTTTAAGTAAATAGAAGCTCCGTGATGGCTGATTTACATGGGTTTGCCGATACGCCAAGGTCTTGCGCGCGCTCATGGGCGTAAGTGCTATATTAGCTGCATTCATATAAGGCCTTGATTCCGCAAGTGGAAAGTCTCCCAGTTGGATAATTTTTGTCATCCACAGTCTCATGAATGCATAGCTTACAGGTCTTTCATTAGGACCGATTTCTTTAAGAGTTATTTACTATTTTAATGCAGATATATGCGGAAGTTAAAGTGAACTCAAACCCTCGTTAGATCAATGGTTAGGCGCTCATCTGCGTAGCGCCCGTTTCCATGCGTATTATTTTGCCATCTTCGATCATGCGTACACGGATGATGGACTCCCTTGAACCATCAGGAAACCGCATAACAGAATGGTCAGACCATAATGTCGTCATTTTCATAGATACAGCGAGCCATGGCCATCTTGGAGGTAGATTTACTATTGCCTTCAGCCACGAATTTTGAGAATTCAGCTTTGTTTACAGTGGTGCCAGTTTGGTGCCGTATAAACTCAAAATTTTCATGATAAAAACTCATTACCTTTTCGTGGTCAGCTTCCTCATTTGCCTTTTTTAATGCTTGATATAGTTTCATGATGCTCCAAAAATGATGGTGGTTAACTCACATATAAAATATAGTATACAATAACCATTGCCACTGCTATCACAGAAACAGTAGTTGAAATGGCATCAGCAATTGAGTTTAATAGCAGGCATGTTTGAAACACAATAATCAGTCTCTGGGAGCAGTTAATGGTCACTTGGTTTAAGAATCTTTCCATTCGTTACAAGCTTATGACTGCCTTTTTGTTATTGGCGGGTATTCCTTTTTGGGGTATATGCTGGTGGTCCATCAATAGCGCCTTCGACAACGCAAGGTTGCAAACATACGTGCAGCTAGAATCTGCGCGGGAGATTAAAACAGATCAAATCAGTGAGTACTTCACCACGGTACAGCAGAACTTAGAATCCTTGACTGCGACCGCCATGATGTTGCGACGACAAGCATTAACGGTAGGAGGAAATTTAAGTCATGCTAATAAAACCTTAACGAATCAGATTGACCAGTATGGCTATAATGACTTCTATCTCATCAATCCCCAAGGACAGATGATCTATAGCCTCAAGCAACAGACACAAAAGCTTGCCAATGTAGTCACTGGCCCCTTGGCAGACACAGGTTTAGGCCAAGCCTTTAGCCAAACTCTAGAAACCCAGCAGCTTGCCTTTGCTGATTTTTCTCTCTATAACCCTAATAATGACACCCCTAATGTTGAGGGGCCTGTGAGTTTTATTGCTCAACCTATGCTCAACGACCAAGACCAAGTTACTATGGTGGGTGTTCTGCAACTGCCTATCCATGGCATTAACGCCATTATGACCAAACGTTACGGTATGGGTACAACGGGAGAATCTTATTTGGTAGGACCAGACCACCTCATGCGATCTGACTCTTTTAGAGACCCAGAACAGCGCAGTGTGGCAGCCTCCTTCGCAAATCCAGAAACAGGCACCATCAAAACTGCCATGGTGCTCGCAGCCTTAGGTGGTGAAACTTACACAGGGGAATTCCACGAAAGCTATTCTGGAATTGAAAGTTACGCAGGTTCGACTTGGGGGAAAACTCTTGGCTTAAGGGACAAAGATATTTGGACTTTGTCAGCCTATACTCTGATAGACATATATGGTGTCCAGTGGGCTTTGATGGTCGAAAGAGACTTAATTGATGCTGCAAGCACACTCATGGATTTATATTTCCAAATGTATTGGATCGGTGGTGCTGCTGCCATCTTGCTCCTATTAGCAGCTTACTATATTTCCCGCGCCTTTGCGCTGCCGATCTGCTTCCTTGCCGGTCGAGTGGCCCGCATTGAACGAACCAGCGACTTTAATATGCGTGTGGATTGGATCCCCTGTGATCAAGACGAGGTGGGCCAAGCGGCCCATGCGGTAAACCGACTCATGGACTCTATGCAAACCGCCCTTGGCGAATCTACTCGCGTGGTAGCTGATGTAGCTGAAGGCCGTTTTAATAGCCGTATTGAAGAAGATTTTAAAGGCGACTTACTCAGCTTAAAGCAAGGGGTGAACGACTCCGCCAGCAGTGTGCAACGTACCATGGATGGCCTGGAACAGGTTATGAAAGCTATTGCTAATGGCAACTTTGGTTATCGCTTAGACGGTGTAGAAATGGCTGGGGAGTTCCGCAGTGTGATGGAAAACACCCTTGATGTTATGGAACAAGCCATGGGGGAGATTAATCAAGTAATGCAAGCAGCCTCTGAAGGCGACTTTGACTTACGCGTTAGTACCCCCCTAAAGGGTGATCTTGAAAAGCTGAAGTCGGGGGTTAATAGCTCTATTTCAACCATTGCTACAGCCCTAAGAGAAACTGTTGAGGTGACCGAGGCCATGGCTCAAGGCGACCTTACACAGCGTATTGATGGGGACTACCAAGGAAGCCTCGCGCGACTTAAAGGCGCCCTCAATAGTTCTTTAGACAAGATGGATCAGGCCGTGGGTTCAGTACTTGTGGCCAGCGAAAGCATCGCCTCTAATGCTGGAGAAATTAGCCGCGGTTCAGAGCAGCTAAGTGAACGTACTAATCAACAAAGTGCCTCCCTAGAAGAAACATCGTCCTCTATGGAGCAAATGGCTGCCACCATTCAACTTAATGCTGACCATGCCAACTTAGCGGGAACGCTGGTCGCTTCAGGTAAACAAGAAGCCACTGGCGGTGTGGCTGTAGTGCAAAAGGCCGTTGAGGCCATGAGCCAAATTGATGAGGCCAGCCAAAAGATAGCCTCCATTATCAACCTCATTGATGGCATTGCCTTCCAAACCAATTTGCTAGCCCTTAATGCTGCTGTAGAAGCTGCCAGAGCTGGTGAACATGGCCGTGGCTTTGCGGTAGTCGCAGGTGAAGTGCGTTCCTTGGCACAAAAAGCTGCAGAATCAGCCAATGAAATTAAAGTCCTCATTGAAGACAGCTCGTCCAAAGTGAAAGAAGGTAGCCAATTGGTAGACCAAACGGGTAGTGCACTTAACTCCATTGCTGAATCCATCGAAAAGGTAAACAACATTGTGACGGAAATAGCCACCGCCACTAATGAACAATCATCTGTCATCAATCAAGTTAATAACGCTGTGGCTCAATTGGAAAACGTCAACCAGCTCAACACCTCGTTGGTGGAAGAATCATCCGCTGCCAGTTATTCTCTCAATGACCAAACCAAAGAGCTGATCACCAAAATGCGCTTCTTTAAGGTGCAGAAAGAGGATTAACTTGGGGTGGTAATCAAAGCTTGTATTAATAAGCTGTTGCGGTTCACTGTGCCGTTATAAGCTGATACATTTTGTAATATACATGTATCGTTGTATCGGTAATTGACTATTGCTGAATGGGACGATACAAGTGGCAAGAGGCCGGCAGCACGTGAGTACAATTCTCAAACATCCCATCACTGGGCCATCTGCGTGGACAGCCAAAGACTATATCAGCGATGACAGCTATATCCATCACCTAACGGCGCAGGACCTGGCTGACATCAAAGCTGGTCTAGAACTGCTAAATAATCATGGCAAAGCATTTCCTCACTTCAACAAGCAGGACTTCCCACTGCAGCACTTAGCAGTCAAGTTAGTGCAGCTTGCAGATGACCTAGAAAATGGGCGAGGCTTCTTTTTGTTGCGTGGCCTGCCTTTAGAACAGTTTACCCCAGAACAGCATTACGCGATCTATTTTGGCATCGGCCTTCACCTAGGTATTCCAGTGGCACAGAATCCAAGAGGCGATATACTCGGTGCCGTGGAAAATGTGGGGGACCCTAATGACAAACAAACGCGTGTCTATGAGACCAACCTCTTCCTCCCTTACCATACAGATCCTTCTGATGTGTTTGGGCTGCTGTCCCTGCGTAAAGCCAAGCAAGGAGGCCTTAGTAGTTTGGTGAGCTCAGCAGCCATTTACAACCGAATACTAAGCCAGTACCCCGAATACTTAGGCCTGTTCTACAAAACTTACTATTATGCTCACCTAGGCAAGCAGCGACCAACTTTATCGCCTTTATTTAGCTACCACAAAGGTAAACTTAGCTGCCGTTATTTACGCCAATATATTGAGCTGGGCCACGAAATGATGGACCACCCATTGAGCCAAGTTGAGCGCCAAGCGTTAGATATATTTGATGAAACTATGCTTAGAGAAGACATGCGGGTGGACATGATGCTTGAGCCAGGAGACATGCAATTTGCCAATAACTACCTCGTGCTGCACTCTCGTAATAGTTTTGAAGATCATGAACATGCAGACCAGCGGCGCAAACTGTTACGCCTGTGGCTAAAGATGCCCAACGCCCGAGAGCTGGCCCCTGAATTCCCTGGCCGCAATGGGTTCCCATTAAAGTTTTAGCGTGTTTATTAGACGTGCTCCACTGATATGTACTACTTGATCCAAGTTCTAGTGTCGACAGTAAAGATGATGAGGGCCAGCCTACTCTGTTTTAACAGACAACTATGATGTTAGTTGCACGTCAGATACATGAATTTTGTTGCAGTTATGTAGCTCTAAGTGTTGCTCAAATTGTGGTTCTGTTGGCTTGATTTGCAGGTAATCGAGCAGCACATTAAGTGCAACTTCTGCCGCGCGGGTAGTGCCGTCGAGGGCTTTTAACGCAATGCCTAGACCAAGGCTAGGTATAGCAGCGCCATACACACCCTCAGCACCGGTTTTACAGGCAACTTGGCCACCGTAGGCTTGCATTACCTTGGTGCAGTGACGTTTGCTTCCAGCTACATAAAAGGGTTCATTTACCATGGCGTGGTATAGGCTGTGGCAAGCTTTTTGCCAACCGTCAGGTAGCTCCTCACCACTGCCAAAGCGGGCAAAGGCCATGGCTAAATTGGGCAAGGGCAGGGCATAGGTAGGGATGGAGCAGCCGTCAATGCCCATAGGATGGTTGGCAATCTTAAGGTCCATCATACGGCCCATAGCATCGTTCACTGCTAGCTGAACAGGGTGTTGGTGGTCAATATAGCCCTTTGGATCAATACCTTGATGATGAGCAAAACTCAAAAAGCCACAGTGCTTGCCCGAACAGTTGTTGTGCACTGCGCAAGCCTGCTTGCCAGACTGAGCCAAGGCCACGGTAGCAGGCTGATATAAAGGCCAATGGCTGCCACACTCCAACTGTTCAGAGCCCATGCCCAATTGGTCAAGCCAAGCAGTGATTACATCGCTATGCTGGGTTTCACCATTGTGGCTTGAGCATGACATAGCCAACTGTCGCTGGGTCAAGTTAAGGTCCTGTGCAGCACCACTAAGCATGAGTGGCAGGGCTTGCAGCGGTTTGGCTGTGGAGCGCGGGAACACTTGCTGATCTACATTACCCCATTGGCTGTGGCGCTTGCCTTTGGTGTCGCAAACTACCGCAATAACTTGATGGCGACTTTCAACAAACCTACCGCGGGTGACTTCAATGACGAGTTCTCGTTTATTCATCTACTACTCCAGATAACTTTGCCCTAGCCAGAGAGTGCCTTTAACAATCTGTGTACCCACTTTTCAAACAACGGCTAGACATTTCCAGTGCTTTGGCTATCTGAGCAGGAGTCATTTCCTTAGCGATTGATTCTTTATTTTGGCTGCCATTAGTGTTGCCGTTACGGACCCCTAAGTCGAGCCACATATAGGCGCGTGCATAGTCTGTGAGAACACCCATTCCATTCTTGTACATAACCCCTAAATTATGTTGGGCCATGGCATATCCTTGTGCCGCAGCTAAGGTGTACCACTTTGCAGCCTTTTTATCGTTTTGTGGAACGCCTTCGCCAAGCATGTACATAAATCCCAGATTATATTGAGCTGTAGCGTACTCTTGCTCCGCAGCTAAGGTGTACCACTTCACGGCTGTCTCATCATTCTCTGGGACACCGTCACCATTATCGTACATCACCCCCAGAACAGATTGAGCTCTAGTGAACCCCTGTTCAGCTGATAAGGTGTACCACTTAACAGCTGTCTTATGGTTTTCTAGGGTACCCTCACCATCGTTGTACATGCTTCCCAGATTATATTGAGCCATAGCATGGCCTTGCTCAGCAGCTAAGGTGAACCACTTCAAGGCTTTCTTATTGTCCTCTTTGGTGCCTTGACCATTATTGTACATAGCCCCAAGATTATTTTGAGCAATAGAGCTCCCTTGCTCAGCTAAAGGACTCCACTCTGCTAGAGCAGTTTTGAAATCGCCTGATTTGTATGCATTCCATCCCTTAGAATAATCAGCGACAACCACTCCACTAGCAAATAGTATTGAAAAGGATAAAGCCACAGCTATTAAAACTTTATCTATACGCATGCAACAACCCTATTACTTACAATGGCTTTTAGAAAAAAGTATACACCTACGGCTCTAAGAATTGGGTGTGTATTATTCATTGATGACATGTTCTGTGGTAATAGTTGTGAGCAAATGATTGTGTAAATGCTTAGTTAATTGGTGCACGAAATTGCGTAAGTGAATGAGCACGCCAAGTACACAAACATTGTTATTAGGTAAAAGTAGGATCTTTCTGACTTTGAAGAAACTATTAGCTGATACTGGTGAGTTTAGTGCAACTGACACTCCCACACCACGAGCTACTCTGTTATATAGCACTTCCATTGCCTACACTTTTATATCTAAATAAATTGTTAGTGCAGAATACTACCTGAATGAATATGAATGTCAAAAAACTGAATAATTTTTAGAATAGTAAAATATTATAGATGATAAAAATGCCTAGTAAATAGCTATTAAATACTAGTTTTAAAATGTATATATGTATTAAATTCTTTTTTTAAATCAACACTAATGCGTGCATGTACCTTTCCTTGGCGCCCCATAAATGAACTTTTTTCTTGAACTGGAAACACACCGTCGTGCCAAATATTAGGATGAATATACAATCCTTTTGTCCCATCAAAATAAAAGGCCTTAAAGTCTTCAGGTGCAATATCATCGCCAGGTAAGGCAAGATGAGATATAAATTCCCCAGGTTTTGTAGGAAAAAATAATTGGCCTCCGTCTGGGTGATAGTTGACATGCCAAACATACATTTCAGTGGGAGATGTATATTTGGTGTTTTCGGCAAGGGTATCTGGGTGTGACGAATAGCCTAAAATATACTTACCACCTTCTTCTTCATATTCACTATTATGCTGTACGGCATTGTTTTGACCATAAAGTATTGATCCATCCCACCACGTATCAAAAGATCCTTCCGTAACGCCACCCTCATTTCCTGTACCTTGCTCAATTTCACGCCAACCTTGTTTAGGCCAAGTAACTATTTCAATGTCACTATGCTCATATGAGTCAACTAAATAGCCATATCCCTTTAAGGACTCATTGGTTGCCTCAATAAGAGGAATTTCTAGTACTTGGACTGGTATCATAATTTTTTATTTTATCCTAATATTTCAGTTGCGTACTATTTCTTTATTAAACTTTAACTTACTTACCGCAGACAAAAGTGATGGTCATTGAACCGACAATTAAGTGGGTTTTAATTTGCGTTAATTCAAAGGATAAAAAAGCCAAACAAGTTAATCAACAATCTCTAGACTTGGGTTAATATTAAAGTCCACCTCATTAATGGAAGAACCTCTCCTTACTTCATCGTAATATACTATTTGAGTTGGCATGACATCTGTGCCGTGGCTGGCTTTGTATTTAGAGATGAAGCTTCTGTAGACGCCGTGTTTAAAGAAAATTGCAGTGGGTATGAATTTGACATTAATTGGTGACTTGTCAATATCCACTATTTTATTGCCATTTACCCAAGCAGAGACATTCTTATCAGCAAAATCAAGGCAGAGTGAAATATCAGTCCACTTACCCTTCATATCATCTATTGGTATCAGTTTCAAATAAACCCCTGAGTCAATAACATTGGTTGCAGAGCCACTAAGAATGTGCCAATTTAAATTATAATAGTCATTGATTACATCGAATTGAATAATTGGTGGGACAGACTTAAGGCCGTGCACAGTGCCTTTTGGCCCTCCTGCTTGCTGTATTTGTCCAAGAGTTGTGTTTGTTGGTGATGCGCTCTGAAAGCTATCATCAAGCATGATACTAAATGCAAAGCATTGGTTTCCCGTTGGTTGCTGATTAGTAGTAGCGAGACTGCTTGTGAATTCAACCCTCTCTCTATCAGTCTCACAATCATTCCACGTATCATCACCAAAACAGTCGCCATCGCCAACTTCAAATCGTTGATACTTCTCCCCCCTCCTAGCTTTGGTTGAATTGGTAACTAATTGGAAGTTCTTCTTCTTATGCCCATAGCTATTGCTGTGGGACCCATAACCAGAATATCTACTTGCGGTCATGGTTAAACCATCACTGCTCATTGAACTTGTATCATCACTAAGAGTAATAAACAGTTGGAAATAATCATCAAATTTTCCCTTGATTTCAAGGTTATTAAGGTTTCCTGAGAAACGCACTTTGTGCGGACTGCCCGCACCATTCAGGGCATTCACACTAAATGAGAGAGATATATTGCCATTTTTATCTATTCGACCTTTTAATGTATCGTAATATTTAGTTGGGCTTGTATCTAGAAATCTATTTTTTAGCGATACACTTATTGCTCCATTGTTTATGACCAAGATGCCACTACCTAAAACGATGAGGCTTTCAGAAGGATTGAAACGATTCAATACAAAAGGGTAGTCACCATCAAATGCACTTGACTTATCATCTATTTTTGTAGAAGTTTTTGTGCCTGAACCACAGTCTAAACTGCGGCTTGCTCCTTCTTCAAGGTAATCAGTATTATCTGGATTATTTAATAACTGGCGACACACGGTCTTATCAGACCAGCCTGATAGGTCTTGAGACAGCGCGTGTGTTGCCATTATGGATACAGTGAGTAAACAAACCAACCGGAAAAAGAAATTCATGATAACCACCTCTATTCAATTAGACGTTACAATAAGCCCCTCTTTTACAGTACCATTTTAATCGTAGGAATTGTTCTGATTTTGAACCTTAATAATAACTAAGGTAGATACTAACCTACAGTGCTAAATTTATGCCCTTAGAACTAAAGAGGTAATCGCTATGGGTAGCATGGAGGAGCAATTTTTCTGCCCCCATCTATAAATTGTTAACTTAGTAAAAATGAGAGTACGATGGAACCTAGTATTGAGAGAAAAGGGGATAATAAGAATGCCTAACTTATGCAAATCTTGGGCCTTAATTATAAGCCTTATGTTTGGCCCAAGTCATAGCTACGCGGCCCAGGTCATCACCCCAGAATACGAAGAACCAAAAGTTGTATTCGATTTCTTTTTTGAAGACCCTCAGCATATTGCCTCGGCACTCTACTGGGTGCGCTCGACGATCAGCCCGCTGTATGATGAACCTTACAACATGGCCCCAGAAATGATGGATGTGGTGGTCATGATTCATGGCACCGAAATTGTCACCTTAGCGAAACACAATTACGAAAAATACCGAGAATCTGTAGAGCGTATGAAATACTATCATGCACTTGGGGTGGAATTCCGTGCTTGTAGCTTAGCTGCGCGCGATTATAGCTACCAGCCCGACGATCTTTACGACTTTGTTACTTTGGTGCCCTCAGCTCCAACAGACCTGGTGCAACTGCAGATGCAAGGTTATGCCCTTATCGTGCCCTTGGTAAGGAGTAAGAAGTTCAGTATTGAAGAAATTCGTTAGCATCCAGGGGCCATACACATATCAGGAAGTGTGTTGATGTCGACTCATAGTTAAGGTGGCGCCCTCAACAATCTGTATACTCACTCAACAAGCAACGGCTGGACATTTCCTGTGCCTTGGCTATTTGAACGGGAGTCATTTCCTTGGCGATGCTCTTATTATTTTCAGCACCTTTTGGGTCGCCATTATAGGCGGCTAAGTTGTACCACATATACGCACGCTCATAGTTCGTAGAAACACCGTTGCCATGATCGTACATAGTCCCTAGGTTAGATTGCGCAATAGCATTACCCTGCTCAGCGGCTAAGGTATACAACTTAACCGCGGTCTCATTGTTCTCAAGGATGCCAAGTCCCAAATCGTACAAAACCCCCAAGTTAGATTGTGCCTTCGCATGACCCTGGTCAGCAGCTAAGGTGTACCACTTTAAGGCTGTCTTATTGTTCTTTGGGACACTGTGCCCTTCACTATAGATGCGCCCTAGATTATATTGAGCCCATGCATGCCCCTCTTCAGCCAACGGAGCCCACTGTGCTAGAGCAGTTTTGAATTCGCCAGATTGTATGGCCTTGAGGCCCTTATCAAAATCAGTAGCAGCTACCACGTCACTTATAACTATTTTTGGCTCAATTTCTTTTGTTTCCATCTGGCGGTTCAAGGATAGTTTGTCATAGTCGTGTTTTAGTTCATCAGCAAAGACCATTATTAATATAGCGATTGTTGCTAAAGCCGTTACAAATGTTGATATTTGTTTTAGCATTTTCATTTGTCATTCCATCTCTTAGCATAATCAGTAGCAACCACCTCATCACCCAATGGCAATGAAAAGGATAGGGGCACGTTTATTAAAACCTTATCTATACCCATGCACACATCTTCTTATTAACAATGATCTTTAACAAAAGTATACACCTACGGCTCTAAAAATTGTTTTATATGTCTCTGTTACCACAAAATAATGGGTTGTTTCTGAAAACTACCCATGTGTTTCATGGGCTAATGTTTATGATTAAAACGTGCTCACTAAAAATTTATTTTTGATATGTCTTCCGGTACTGAGACGGAGATATTAATGCCCTTTTACTAAAAGCGACGGAGAAATAGCTTAAATTAGCAAATCCTGTCGCAATGGCAATTTCAGTCATGGTTAAGTTGGTTTGTTGTAACAATGAAACCGCTTTATCTAATCGCAGTGCTAAATATTGTTGCTGTGGAGAAGTACCCACATGGGTTTTAAATAAGCGCAATAACTGCCGTGTAGACACCGAACATTGGTTTGCCACGTTTTCTAAGGACAGCGGCATCTCAATATTTTTATCCATTAACTCGACTGCATGCTTAACTGTTGGATTAGGTATATGTCGATACAAAAGTTGATGTTCGTTGCCTAAGCGAAATCGTTCATTGATCAGGCGATCATTAATTTTTTGTGCTAATTCATATCCATACCGAGTCACGATCATTTGTAAAACCATATCCAACGCCGCCAATCCGCTGGCACAGCTAAAGCGATTGCGATCAATTTCATACAGGGTATCGCTCACTGATAATTCGGGGTAAGTTTCTTTAAAAGCCTGGGAGTCCTGCCAGTGCAGCGTGAAGCGGTAACCTCGCAACAGATTAGCCTTGGCCAATATCCAGCAGCCGGACGTGATACCACCTAACGCACAACCTTCATTGTTTAACCGTCTTAACCACTGAAATGTTGCCTTGTCATGATATTGATGGCTGTTTAAAGAACTAATGATTGCCACTTGATGAAACGACGTTGTGGTGTTGATATCCATGTCTGGTTTTACCAGTAGATTGCTAGCAGAACGCAATACATCGGTTGTCCTGCCTATCGTATACCAACGAAACAGAGTGCAGCCGGCAATGTCGTTGGCGATGCGGAAAGTTTCGGCTATCGACGTATAGGCAGGTAAGGAGAAGTCCGCCGTTAAGAAAAAACCAAACACCAGCTCACTTTTGTTACTGACAACATTCATGACATTTTGACTGATAAAATAAAATAATAGTCGGATAAACTAAAATTGTAAACTAATAAATGACTAAAATATTATCTAGTTTTAAGCATAAATGGACCTCGATAGCCTCATGATTAATAGTTCTCACTTTGGTATAAAACCAGTTTCTGGCGCTCTAGGTGCTGAGATTGATGGCGTTGACTTAGGGAAACCTATTAGTGCGGTTGTTTTTGATGATCTCCATCAGGCTTTGATGGACTACAAGGTCATTTTTTTCAGAGACCAAGATTTAACACCAGAGCAACATATTGCCTTTTCTCGACGTTTTGGTGAGCCCATGGAAGATATGTTTGTGAAAGAAAGTGAAGACTATCCAGAGCTAATGGAGCTGCTGAAAGAGGCCGATGACACCGGCTATAACTTTGGTGGCAGTTGGCATTCTGATAGCACTTACCGAACTTCGCCTCCGATGGGTGTCTCACTTTACGCACGAGAATTGCCACCATTTGGCGGTGATACTATTTGGTGCAATATGGAGATGGTGTTTGAAAATCTGTCTGCGGGTATGCAATCAATGTTGGAACCACTTTATGCCGAACATCTGGCACAAGGATATCGAGAAAAACTGGCCGTCATAAAAGGTGACTATAGTAAGTCCTTTGAAAATGTAGGCGATGTCGTTAGAGTCGAAGTCAATCACCCTGTGGTTAGAGTGCATCCTGTTACTGGTCGTAAAAGCCTTTTTATCAACGATGCGTATACCCATCGCTTTGCTAATATGACAGCAGAGGAGAGCCAGCCTTTAATTGAGTATCTTTGTAATTTTGCTATTCGCCCATATTTCACTTGCCGCTTTAGCTGGCAACCTGGCTCCCTGGCAATATGGGATAACCGTAATACCATGCATTATGCTATTAGTGACTACCATGGTCACCGGCGTTTAATGCACCGGTATACGATGAAGGGAGATAAGCCCATGGGTATGGTGTCATACCCAGAGTGTAATATGTCAAGCGATAACATATCAGGTAACAATAATGGAAACCTTTAACCAACAACAGCGCAAAGATTTGGCTGCGGCATACAGGCTGGTGGCATTATTCGGTTGGGACGATTTAAGTTCCACTCATATTTCGGCACGCATGGAGGAAGAAGAGCAATTTTTACTCAATTCACGGGACCTATTTTTTGATGAGATTACTGCGTCTTCATTGATTGAAGTAGATTCGTCTGGTCGTGCTATTAATGCCACTCACGCAGTCGTCAATAAAGCAGGGTTTGTCATTCATAGCGCCATTCATCAGGCACGTCCAGAAGTAGGCTGCGTTATCCACACTCACACCCAAGCAGGCATGGCTGTTTCTGCTATGGAATGTGGACTATTGCCAATCAGCCAGCATGCACTGCGATTTTACAACGCGATTGGTATGCACGATTATGAAGGCATTGCAGTAGACTTAGACGAACGCAGCCGGCTGGTTGCTGATCTTGGTGAGAGTGAGGCAATGATATTGCGCAATCATGGGTTACTGGCTGTAGGTAAGACAGTTGCAGAAGCGTTTAGCGCAATGTACTACCTAGAAAAGTCTTGCCGAGCACAAGTTGACGCAATGCAAAGCCATAGCAAGCTGTATTATCCTGATGAAGCCGTGTGCCAACATGTATACGACCAATACCAAAGCTACCCCGACTATATGCAATATGATTGGCAAGGATTGATTCGTAAGCTAGATCGATTGCAGCCTGATTATAAAGCTTAGCTCAACAATTGAATGCGAGGGATTAATTTGTGTGTACCCTTTGCAGTTTCAGCTGACCTGTGGGTTGAAGGTTGATTATCTTAGTTCACACTATATGTAAGGCTGTTACTTCATTAGTGACGCGCCAGTTTCCTGCCGCACAACCTGTCCGTTTTCTATCATCTTAACGCTAATCAAAGACTCCCGTGATCCATCCTGAAACCGCATCACAGAGTGTTCGACCAAGATATCTTTATTTTCGTAGATGCAGCGGTGCATAACTTCTGTAAAGCTGGCATCAGACAACATGCGTGAGTTTAGCTCCCTGTATTCAGGTTTTTTTAGGGTGGTGCCAGATTGATGGCGAATAAACTCAAAATCTTCGTGATACAGCGACATTAATGCCTCAATGTCTTTTTCTGCTGCGGCTTTTTTAAGTGCCCTAAACATTTCCATAATATCTTCCTCGCTAGTGATCTTTGGCCAATCCTGTGACAATTGTTCTTAACAACCACGGCGGCCATTGAGATACTGATGGATGATAGGCCCTTTTTGGACCTATCGCAGTGTGATGTTTGTTACTAGTGTATAAGCTAGCTATTGAGGCAGAGTCCACTCCCCGGCCCACGTATAGGATCCCGTATCTGCTCCAGCAAAGGGACCGCCTACTTGACAGGTGCCATTTATTTTAGCACCAGCATATTTGCCCCATGAAGCAACAGTGCTGATGGCACATCCAGTCCAATCAGCCTCTGGTATACGTCCACCAGTGATATAACCATCACCATCGCCATCTCTTGCAGTGCAACGAAATGTTGAACCCTTATTGGAATAATCGGCCCCCATTACGTATATAGCCGAACAACGGGCAACCATCTTTGATGCAAAGCCTTCTGGTTGATCGTCTAGAAGCCATATGTCATCGGCTGTGGTCTCTCTAACAATGGTGCCATCAGCCATGGTTTTTTGTTCACCTTCTACATTTATGGAGTACCCAACACCAGTTTCTGCTGCTGCGCCACCACTCAGAGCCAGCGCAATACCCACTGCACCTAGTTGGAAATTCATACTTTTCATACTTTTCATTATTATGTTCCTTATAAGTTACTGGATCAGTTCGTCAACGGCCAGTATTAATCTGCCCAATCAGCCCCATGCTATTCAGGCCTGAGTTAACAGTACCCATCCACACATTTAAAGTCTAGTTCAGTCTCTGTACTAGATATAAATCAAGTTGGGGTATATTGTGGCGACTAGTTTAAAAACTGATCGAACAGTTATTCAGGAGAGCATTATGTCGATAGTTAGAATCACCACAGTAACCTTAATTTCTCAAGAAGTAGCGGATGCTTCAGCACTATCTTATGCGGCTAATGCAATAAGTGATTTTCCATCGGCAGAACAGCTTATTGGGATTCAAAGTGACGGCAATAAATTGATAGCAGTATCGCTCTATGAGAGCCAAGAGGCTATGGATAAAGCTGATGCAGCAAGAGATAAGCGTATGGCGAATCCGGATATTATCTCTATGGAGAGTGTTGTTGGAACTGTGAGGCTTAATCACACAAATTAGGGCACCGGCAACAAGATACTATCTGGGTACAATGTGTTGTATGAAATTCGATACTACAAATAATTCTAAAATTACACTTGGCTTGTCGGCTCTGGCAGACCTATGGTTGGCTCAGCTAAAGCAAAGGTGTCCGCCAGATTGGTGCAGCTTAATACCGGCGTTGGATTTGAAAAAACCTGACCGAATGCTAGCGCCAAAAAGTCTACCAGTATTATCTTATTTGTCACAAATGGCAAAACAGGCCCCTGAAGAAAACCAGCCTTTAATCGAACGTATGATCGATAGTAAATCTAATTTACATTTCAATCAGACGTACTCCACAGAAGATTTTGGTGAAGAGTTTTTACAGCAATATGGGTGGTTAAAGTTTCTAGGCCCCGATGCATATTGGCATAGTGATGTGCTATCAAGTGGACTAGTTCTGTTTGGTGATAATGTTACCTACCCTGAGCATTGGCACGTGGCGGAGGAATTATACTTTCCAATCAGTGGAACCGCTGAGTGGTATCACGAGGAAAAAGGCTGGCAACATATTGCCCCTTGCCCACTAATTCATCATGCCAGTAACATCAAACACTCAATGCGCACATCAGGTGAGCCACTGCTGGCTTTATACGTTTGGCGAGGGGGCAACCTTGTACAGAAATCGAATATATAGATCGATCTTTTAGTTTAACTTATCAAAGTGCATGCATGTCCTAAGCAGCCTGTATGTGCATTCTACAAGTACCTGCTGGACATTTCTTGTGCCTTGGCTATTTGATCGAGAGTCATTTCTTTAGCGATGGCCTCTTTATTTTCAGCACCTAACATGCTGCCGTTATGTGCGGATAAACTCCACCACATATACGCACGCACATAGTCTACAAGAACGCCCATACCATTCTTATACATAACCCCTAGGTTAGATTGAGCGCTGGCGTGTCCCTGTTCAGCAGCTTTAGTGTGCCACTTAAGCGCTGTCTGATCGTTTTGTGGGACGCCTTTTCCGTTTTGGTATATAACGCCTAGATTATATTGAGCACTTGCATGGCCATGCTCAGCAGCTAGGGTATACCACTTAAGTGCTATCTTACTGTTCTGTGGAACACCATCGCCACGCTTGTGCATAATTCCTAAATTATATTGGGCCAATGTGTATCCCTGATCAGCAGCTAAGGTGTACCACAGAATAGCTTCCTTATCATTCTTTGGAACACCTTCGCCACTAGAGTACATAATGCCCAGATTATATTGAGCCCTAACATGGCCCTGCTCGGCAGCTAAAATGAACCATTTAACTGCTGTGTTATCGTTTTGCGTAACACCGTCACCACGCTTGTACATAAACCCCAGATTATATTGCGCACTAGCATGATCCTGATCAGCAGCTTTGGTGTACCACTTAACTGCTATCTGATCGTTTTGTGGGACGCCTTTACCATTTCGGTACACAATTCCCAGATTATATTGAGCGCTGGCATGCCCCTGCTCAGCAGCCTTGGCATACCAGAGAGCAGCGTCCTGATCGTTCTGTGGCACGCCATCGCCACGCTTGTACATTTCTACCAGGTTAGCTTGAGCTCTATCGTGCCCCTGCTCAGCAGCCTTGGTGTACCACTTAAGCGCTGCTTGATCGCTCTTTGGAACGCCTACACCACGCGTACACATAAACCCTAGATTATATTGTGCACTGGCATGCCCCTGCTCGGCAGCTTTGGTGTACCACTTAACTGCTATCTGATCGCTCTGTGGAACACCTGCACCGCGCTTGTACATAAACCCCAGATCATATTGGGCCAAAGCATCACCTTGTTCGGCAGCTTTGATGTACCACTTAAGTGCTGTCTGATCGCTCTTTGGAACGCCTACACCACGTGTATACATAATCCCCAGGTTGTACTGTGCTCTAGCATCACCTTGCTCAGCCAAAGGAGCCAGTTCCATTAGTGCAACCGCATGATCGCCTAACTGAAATGCTCGCAGCCCATTATCAAATTGTGAATTCACATGCACACCTTTTTAAGTTTAATATAACATAAAAAGGCAAAAGCTGACCAAATCGACAATTATTGAGCAGCAACAGATCATAAAGGTGTGTCAGGGTCTTTTTTCTCAGACAATAATCCTAAAATGGTTTTGGCATGTTCTTCGGGGATATTAAAGCGTGCCCTGAGGGCTTCAATATGCAGTTTTTCATCGGTGGTAATGATGCCATCACTCATCGCAGCATTAATTTCCGCCTCAAAAATAGCTTCTCTGCGAGCCATTTGATTGGAAAAGGCTGAGGCAACAATACCGGTTAGCAGTGCCACAGTGCAGACCCCCATTAATGCAGTTAAGGCGCCAATAAACTTGCCTATGGCAGTGATAGGATAAACGTCTCCATAGCCGACCGTGGTGAGTGTAATTAATGACCACCACATGGTCTGGGGAATGGATTGAAAATGCTCTGGTTGGACGTCACTCTCAGCGAGGTACATCATTGAACTGGATAAAAATAAGGCAATGGCCAGCAAGTACAAAGTGGCAGCAAAAGAGCGACGTTCCTCATAAATTGCGGAGCCCAGGTCCTCTAGTGCTGATGAATAATGAGACATCTTTAGCAACCTTAGCAGTCGCAGTACACGCAGCCAGCGCAAATCTACACCACCCATAATTAAGGGCAAAATGCTTGGCAAAATAGCAGCTAGATCAATCAGGCCAGTAAAACTAAAGACATATGAGCCACGACGCCCCCATTCGGTGGCACCTCGAGCTGAGTCGTCTGCGGCAATTGACCAGATGCGCAGTAGATATTCCACGAGAAAGACAGTAACAGAGAACCACTCGAACACCATCAGTGCGCTGTGATATTGGAGGTTAATAGAGTCGACAGATTCAAGGCACACGGCCACCAGATTAAGGATTATTAGAATGGAAAGAAATATGTCGCAGACTCTACTTACCGTATCATCGGGGTCGCCCTTACTCAGGATCTCCATTATTCTTTGTCGATAAACATTCATGGCGCTCAGGGCTCCCCAAAAAACTACATAATGACGCATAATATTACCACTTTAAAGCTAGCACAACTTATGCTGTCATGTCATCGTTCCCTGCAAGCCTGCTGGGAGCTTTATTAAGTCATACTGCAGGCTATTACCAATTAACCCATTGAATATGGCCCAGAGTTGGCACACCTTGTGTGCTAGTTCTGCCGCCTGATCGACACGCTGACATCTATTGATTCAGCATTATTTAGTTTTCCACATCTAAAGGTGGCAGAATGAACAAGCAACATAAAGATATCATTATCCGCGACGCACGTGATGAGGACATGCTAACTATTCGAGAGATATATGCGTTCCAGGTCCTGCATGGTGTCTCAAGTTGGGAAGAAGAACCACCATCCCTAGAGGAGATTATCCTTCGGCGCGACGCTGTTACTCACGCTGGTTATCCATACCGGGTCGCCGTGTGTGGTGATGAAGTTCTGGGTTATTCTTACGCTTCTGCCTATCGTCCTCGCCCCGGATACCGTTACACGGTTGAGAACTCAATATACGTTGCTGATGCAGTTCAGCGGATGGGACTTGGCAAACGCCTTCTTGAAGACTTGATTGTGACTTGTACGGAAATGAATTTCCGCCAGATGATTGCTGTGGTTGGGGATTCAGAAAATATAATGTCTATCGATTTTCATAAAAAAATGGGATTTCAGCAGGTTGGTATAATTAAATCCATTGGTTACAAATTTGACCGTTGGATGGACTCTGTGCTGCTGCAATTGCAACTCGGTGATGGTGATAAGACTCTGCCAGACGACTAAACCATTAACTCATCATCTGGGTATATACCTTCAAGAGCATCGTTATCAGAGTTATTTAGTAGATAACTTATACTATGGTGTAGGACCAAAAAAACAACCGTATTATGGTAATGGACTCCCGCTTTTTTGTTGTTGCAAGACTGGGGTATCACTGCTATTAATTAATCCTTTTATTGTACTTGGTAGCGTTTCCTTTAGCCGCTTCTACCGGGTACTTGTCTGCATTGATTTCAAGTTTTTTCTCGATTGCAGCCTCAATATCTATGTTCATTACATCGCAAATTCTTAGCAGATACATTGCAATATCAGCAACCTCTTGTTCTGCGTCAGCCATTTGGACCGTATCTAATTCGCGGGATTGTTTATCTGTTAGCCACTGAAACACCTCCAATAACTCAGAGGCCTCTACACTAAGGGCTGCAGCAAGGTTTTTAGGAGTGTGGAATTGGTCCCACTCCCTTTCTTTGCTAAAGATAGAGAGCTTTTTTTGGATTTCCCTAATGTCCATTATAAAGGCCTATTTAAACAGGTTAGACGTTAACAATCCTTGTAGCCACTGGCCAAGCAGGTGTTAGACATTTCTTGTAACTTAGTTTTTTGAGAAGCATTCATTTCACTAGCAAGCGTCTGCTTATTTTGAGCACCAAGATCATTACCACCATAGGCTGCAATGTTGTACCACATATAGGCGCGATCAATGTCTATTGGAACACCAGATCCATTTTGGTACATTATCCCTAGATTAGTTTGTGCGTCAGCGAGGCCCTGACCAGCTGCTAAGGTGTACCATTTTACTGCGGTCTCATCGTTCTCTGTAACACCCTGGCCACTATCGTACATAATCCCCAGGTTATATTGAGCCCTAACATCTCCCTGTTGCGCTGCCAAGGCGAACCACTTTACGGCTGTTTCATCGTCCTCTGGCACACCTTCACCATTAGCGTACATAGTTCCCATGCCATATTGGCCAGCTGCATCTCCCTGCTTAGCTGATAAGCTGTACCACTTTACAGCTGTCTCAGCATTCTGCGGCACGCCCAATCCAAATTTGTAAAGAGCTGCAAGGCTATTTTGAGCGTCTACGTCTCCTTGCTCAGCCAAAGGCACCCATTCTGCTAAAGCAATGCTGAATACGCCCTTTTGAAAAGCCTTAAATCCCGTATCGTAATCTGCGGCAACTGCAACTCCATTACCTAATAGCATTGAAAAGGTTACTATCGCCATTAACTTGTGCATACGCATCCACATGTTCTCATATTAGTTATAATTCTTAACTGACGAGTATACATAGATGCCCTAGAAATTGTGCTGATATGTCTGCTTATCGATATGTTAAAGGACGGACGACTCGCTTGGGCCATATTAAATCTAATAATCACATCAAATGGGTTGATTGTAGTGAAATAGGTTGAAGAATTCATTAGTAAACTGTGAGCCCACCTCTGACAACAAAAGGCGCTGGTGATGTTTTTTGATTTCATAGGGGAAGCGCCAGTTTCCTGACTCGCATGCTTAGTTGCAGCGCAACAGACACAATGGCGACATGCTTTAGGGTTTAATGAATAAAGCTGAATATTAGCATGAGGCACCGAAGGTGCTACGGACCCAGAACTATATCAACTATTGTTTTTTGGCACGTAACACGTTTTCTAGCAGACCTAGGTAAGAAGAAGGTAAATGGAATGACTCAAAATACATTAACGCAAGAACAACAACGCCAGACCCCCTTAGTTGAGTTTGAACAGCGCATGGAGCGTACGCAAGCTATGTTCACTGAAAGAATGAATCAATTTCAAACAAAACTTGCAGCAGCTAATATTGACGTAGCGCTGATCACTGATGACGACAATGTTTATTATCTCACTGGGTATTATGATTATTTACACATGGAATTCGGTCGTCCAACTATTCTAGTTGTGCCGAAAGACGGTGGGACCTTACTAATTACCCCGACAATTGATTTGGTTATGGCTGAGGCTGCTGCTCAGGTTGACAGAATTGCCCCTTGGAATGACGGTGCGGGAAGTGAATGGCGTGAAGAATTTTCTGTTGTTCTAAAAAGCGCTAATAACATTGCTATCGAACCAAACCATATGCCATCACTGGTCCGAACTTATTTAGATCGCTTTATAGACGCTGGTGATTTGGTTAATGCAACCCCGATTTTGGCTGATATGCGGATGATTAAAACTGCGGAAGAACTGCAGTTAGCGCGCCATGCCGGTCAAGTAGCGAATGTAATGATGGCGGCAGGGAGAGCAGTAATAGCGGATGGTGTTCCAGAGTATGAGGTTGCAATAGCTACATCTGAAGCAGGCACACGCAAAGCGGCGGAGCTGTTAGCCGCTCATTATGACGATACTACAATGTCGCCTAGTATCCATTTTTTACAGATTATGGCGTCAGGAAAAGAGATAACAAAAACTCATCATCGTGCTACAAACCGTGTTATGAAACATGGTGAGCCAGTGTTTTTGTGTTTCTGTGGCATGACTAATTTTCATCGTTTTAAGCTGGGGTTTGACCGAACTTTTTGGATAGGCGAAATAGCAGATAAATCTCAAGCCGCAGTCTATGAAGTTGCAGTCGCTAGTCAGCAAGCTGCATTGAATGCCTTACGTCCCGGTGTAACAGCAGAAAGTGTACATGCAGCCTATGCGAAAGTTATTCAAGGCGCTGGATATGACTATCCATTTCGTTGTGGGCGCGCAACGGGTTTCAGTTTTTTGGAAAAACCACAGCTGGTTACAGGTGATACAACCATTCTGCAACCCGGAATGGTTTTGGCTATTGACGGGTCAGTCGCAGTTGATACTTTTCGTGCGCAAGTGGGTGACAGTTTTATTATCACCGAAGACGGGTACGAAGGCGTCACGGATCATCCTAAATCTTTAAAAGAGGTAATTATCTAACGTATAAATCTGGCCAACAATCACCCACCTCATCCAGTTTGAACTCCAGTTTTAGCCGACTAATAAGCATTTTAACAATCTGTACATCCAGTATCCAAGCAATGGCTGGCCATTTGCTGTGCCTTATCTACATTAGCGTAGCACCAGTTTCAGTGCGTATCACCTGTCCATTTTCTAGCATCCTAGGGCTAATCAAAGATTCCCGTGACCCATCCTGATACTTCGTCACTGAAATACCACAAGAAGTATGTGAGATTGACGATGAGTTAAAGGCTATTTATCATAGCAAAGATACAGTGTGTATTTGGGTCTTAAAAACAAGGGAAGATAGGGATCGATTTTTGGATGAGACTGCTGGAATGCTCCAAGAGAGATTTTTTGAGGATTTTTACTAACTATAATTAGAGCTGTTACGATAATTTGGAGATTAACTAGTGAACTTAAAAATTATATATTTCGATTTACCGTTTTGGCGTGCTGAAATATCAAGACTGCCTTTATTTATTGCCAATATAAAGTTTGAAGATGTCAGAATTAATAATGATGATTGGGATCATGCTAAAGAGAATGGAAAAATGGAAGATGGCACGATAATTCCCTTCCGTGAATTGCCTGTTCTTCATATAAATGGTGAAAGCATTGGGCAAACAATGGCAATTGCAAGAATATGTGGAAAGCTTGGTGGTATGTACCCTGATGATATTTTTGAGGCAGGCAAGGTAGATCAAATCGTTGTTGCTGTTGAAAATATTAATGCGCTTTTAAGTCCCTCAATGAAAGAAAGTGATCCAATGAAAAAGAGGGCGATGAGAAAAGATCTGACCTCTAATGAACTGCCAACATACTTTGGTTATTTGCAAGATCTTTTAACTGCCAACAACTCGGACTGGTTTGTTGGAGACAACATGACTATTGCTGATCTTGCAGTTTGGAGCCTTTTAGGATGGATTGCTTCGGGAGTTATTGATGATGTCTCTGTAGAAGTTATTCAACGTTTTGAGGGCTTAGTAAAGTTATATAACCAGATCAATAAAAATCCGCGCGTCAGAGAGTGGAAAATTAAGACCTATGATCATGATAAAGTTCGATCTGATGAGTATAGCCCTAGCATCCCAGATAGCATATAAAGAGAATTAATTGAGCATGCATTTGTGTTCTCATCTCCGCGTAAAGGTGTGTTAGCAGCTTCAATGTCTAGAGTGTTTGAACACATTATGGAGGAGGTGGGCTTCAACTTTTCTGCTCATGATTGACGCAGAGCTGCTGCCACTGCTGCATCAGGCCTTGGGTTTGATATATCTAAAATTGGGGCACTTCTTAACCATAAAACGCATGAACATGTCCTCGCGTTAACAATTATCCTTATCAACCAATATACATCGGGTGCTAGAGGTATCTAGTGTATCTACATGCTTACCTCTAGATCACTTACTGATTTTTAGTAGTGACATCTATTCGATTTAGTGCCTTTAGCATATGTCTTTGAATGTCAATTTGTACCTGCTGATTCTGCAACATTTCATTTCTGTATTCTGCTGCGCTCTCAAAGTAGCCACTTATAACATTAGCCATATACATCAGATAAAGCATTAGCAAAACGTATAAGATATATTGACCAAACGCATCCCAAACTCCGATTAACCATTCCATTTTTCTGTTCTCCTGTTAGTGCTTATAAAACAGTATACATCTCCTGCTGGTGGTATCTAGCACAACTCCTTAAGCATACACGTGCACACAGCAGATGGTTAGGGTAATAGACAGCACACTGCTCACATCTAGCGTAGGCATGCGTTAAGGTTGATCTACAGCATTGATTTGTCGCAATCATGCACTAATGAATAGAAATGTCAGTCACGTGCCGCAACAAACCTCATAGCTTAATGTCGAAATGCTTAACCACAGACTCTTTGATTTCCCAGGTGCCTTTAAACCCTACGTCGACCACAAAGGCATCCCCTGGCCCTACGTCCATGGGTTTTCCACCATCGGGTGTGATGGTGATACGCCCTTCTATGAGATGAACGAATTCATATTCGGCATAAATAGCATGGTACGTTCCCGGGGTTGCTGTCCATATACCAGAAATCATACTGCCATCATTGGATGTATGGAGTATCCAAGTTTTCATGGTAGGAGCACCCTGAACAACGGTCCATCCCTCTAAATTTTCACTGATTACCTCAGCTGATTTTTGATTGTCGAGCTTAAACAGATGCTTCATTGAAAATAGTCCTTTTGTCTGTGCCGATAATACTATAGATACTACTAATATGAAGTCGTCATTGATATAGGAAAATGTCTGATGCTGCTAACAGACATACGTCAGATGTTCATATTTGGCCAAGGAAAGAGGGGGCTTTAAGGAAAAAGGTGACTTTGACTCTGGCGGATGAATCTATGCAGATATTCAGAATAAACCTAAGACTGAGCGGCTAGGCTTAACCATTGCAGGATCTATGGTTGGATCATTAGATATAAACCAACTCCATCCAATGTTAATCCTGAGACTCGTTCACGGGGTAGACCATGAGATGCTTGGGTTATTTACTCGTGGTCTACATGAAGCTTATGCAATGCCTGACTATAAAGACCTGCCACGCGGTGTCCATAAAAAGCTCATTAATGCCTTATTCAATGCCTCTAGTGAAGATAGTGACATGCGTGCGCTGATGACTACCCACTGGTGGTATGACGACATAACAGGAAAGCTAAAGGTTGAGATTTATAAAGGGAAAAAAAGAAGAAAGGGGTAGTGTGTTTTCCTAGAGTCTCCTAAGAAGTCAGCCATACAATATGTTGAGTCCTTCAAGCGTCATCACCCAATGTATATTGCAGCGATTGGATGTGGTCTAGGCGTGGCACTTCAGGCTATAGATGGCACGTTGATGGAGAGGATTATTGACGTAGCCAATGAGTTTAAAGTGCCCGTCATCCCAGTACATGATGAGTTTATCATAAGAGAAGGGGATAGGCAGCTTATTGAGATGACCTTGGAGCGTGAGTTTAGAGAGTCGTTTGCAGGGAAAGGGAAATTTGGTACGCTTGGAGCTAAGTGGAGGAATAGTGCTGGTGAAGAAGAGTTAGTTAAGATAGACCTCTCGATAGAAGTTTAACAGAATTGAGTTACAGATTACTTGCATGTGTACTATTAAAATGGCATGAGTGCTTGATATAAAGCAAGATAGAATCAACATTACAATTGAGTGGGAATGAATAAAAATGTATTGTATTCAAGTAGATATACCTCAAAATATTTGTGATATCGACGACGAGCTTAAAGCTATTTATCACAGCAAAGATACAGTTTGCATTTGGGTTTTTAAAACAAGAGATGATAGAAACAGGTTTGTCGAAAAAACTGCCGGAATGATGAAATCAGACAGAGAAAACTATTATGAAAAGTATTACGCTTAAGACTTACATACTAAAAATAAACCTTTGTATTATCAATGGGTTACTGGTGTAGTGTTATTGAGTGGGAATAAAAGAACAATTATGGCTGAGAGCATAGACAACAAAACTAAGTTGACACCGTACTTTACTCTTTTAGATGCTGAAAGCTTTGTCGATTACATGGTTACTGTTTTTGGTGCCAAGGTTATTAAAGACAGCCGTAATCCGAATGGTACAATTCAACACGCTCGCTTGAAAATTGAAGACAGCATAATCATGCTGAACCAGGCTGTTAAAAATTATCCTCCCAATCAATCACAGATGCATCTTTATGTTGAGTCTGTTGAAAGTATATACAATCTGGCCCTAGCAAGCGGCTCGGAATCTTTGATGTCACCAATGCTTCGAAGCCATGGTGATAAAATGGCAGGGTTCAAAGATCCCTTTGGTAACGTATGGTGGGTGGCCGAAAAAAAGGAATGATGAAACATTTGAATTGAATGCAGAGGGCGCAACCTCAGTATACTTGGGGCAGGGAGAGGGGAAGGAATTTGACTTTATACAATGGGTTTATACCGCTGCTTATAAAGTGATGAATTAATAGTGGATTCCACCTCTAATGTATCTGGGCAGATACCCCTATGCTGATGGACTAATTTCCCCTTCCCCGTGGCTTTTTTGGGGTAGGGTGTGGGCTGATGTGGCTGGTGGTATTGGAACAAAGCTTAAAGTGGACTATCCTACTTCATAATCTTTAGGAATGATGGGACAGGAATAATATGGATGATTCTTCAGTTTCAGGTATTGGTTTACTATTAATCTTATTGACTATTTATTGGTCATTTCGTGGGTTGGTACAAATCTTTGAAAGACACAATTCAATCTTAGTCATTCTTTATATTGTTTTCTTATTTCCTATTGCGTATATCCATATGTTTCTTCTTGGTGTATTTGGATCTTCATATAAGAAAAGAATGTTAAGGGAAGTAAAGGACAAAGTAGAATTTGATAGACTTGTGGAGCAAGAAAAAAACAAATGAAAAACTACTCATACTTTAATTTAATGTGAAACGACATTTAGGATAACTACTACAACCTAAGAACTTATTGCCAGTTCTTGGCCCTTGTTTAACTGTTCTTTCAGCTAAGTTAGCTCCACATCTTGGACAGACTGTGACAGATGAATGACGATCTTGTAATGATCTAATGTGTTCCCTTTTAGAAATATTAACTTCAGTTTTTACATTTGCAAGTAAACCACATATCCTTTCAACTTCTTCATTAGATAAAACTGTGTCTTTGAATTGTTTGATGTAACGACCAAGATCAACAGTAATATTTGTTGGTAATCAGTATTAAAAGAGCCCGAAGGGTATGCGCAAATTTTTCATCGATGAACTGAGTTTGTTGCCTAAAGCTTGAAATTCTACTCCATTTATTAAAGACTGAGCATCTACGCCGACTAGCTTAGCAAATTCAGTTTGTCCAACAACCTCCTCTTTCTGCAATGTGCCGTCATTATTGTAATCAAAACTATGTAATATTGATGATGAAGTGATCGGTAGTAAAAGAATCGAAGTAAGGTTGATAGCTGCAGCATCTGCAATTTCTACATCCGATCCCAGTTCTTCGATATAAGCAAACTGAACTAAATCGCGTTGAAATTTTGACAGTTCGGCAAGGGAAAGATTTCCATCTTGAGAGATGTCCAAATGTTTCCAGACCTTGTCGAATGCGCATTCAAGGTCTCTATAACATTCATCATTTAACAACTGACTTAAGTCTCTGAGCTTTTGGACATCGCTCCCATATACCAAATCATTAATAAGTATTTCTCCTATCAACTTATCTGCTGATTCGACACCATTACTTCTTGCTTTCATCCCCCATGAGAGTGCTGTTTTAGGATTTTTGCTGACTAAATACCCTAGGTCAAAATGCATGGCGATTTCATATTGTGCCATACCTTCGCCTTTAGAGGCCCTTTGATAGGTTTTACAAAATTCTATATATTCAGGTGCCTCTTCATTTCCAACCTCTTGTGCCTTTTCAAAATAGTCAATTGCGCCAGAGCAATCGTGCCCATCTGGTTCTGAAGAAAAGATTTCTTTCCCAATGACTAAGAGTAAAATGCTAAGGTTTTCCTTAGCTTTAGAATCTCCTTGTTCAGCGGCTAAGGTATACCACTTAACAGCTGCCGTTTTGTCCAGTGTGACACCTTGACCATAGTGGTACATAACCCCCAACATAAATTGCCCACGAACATTCCCTTGTTTAGCGGCTAAGGCGTACCATTTTGCAGATGTCTTATAGTCTTGTGTGACACCTTTACCGTTATAGTACATAAATCCCAAATTAGATTGAGCTTGGTCAAGTCCTTGCTCCGCAGCTAGGGTATACCATTTTACTGCTGTCTCATGGTTCTCTTGGACACCTAGTCCGTTCTCATACATAAGCCCCAAATTAGATTGAGCTTGGTCAAGTCCTTGCTCCGCAGCTAGGGTATACCACTTTACGGCTGTCTTATCGTTCTCTCGGACACCGTCACCATTATCGTACATAAGCCCTAAATTACGTTGCGCATTAGCATTGCCTTGTTCAGCCAACGGCATCCATTCGGCTAGAGCAGTTTTAAAGTCACCAGATTGTGCTGCCTTCAGACCTTTATCAAAGTCAGCAGCAACTGTTATTCCACTGCCCAATAGTAATGATAGTGTTAATCCAATAATTATTTTTTTAACATTCATGACTACACCCTCAACAGCTTCCAATAATAAATATGACATTGATTCCATAGTATCGTAACACTTCTAGGAATTATTCTGAGATAGCTACCCATTTATACATCAGTCAGGGCTAGTAGGGTAGTTGGTAAGCAATAAGAACTAGGCGGATGTATACCTAAAATGACGCCCCTAGGTGTGCTTCATTGCTATATAAGAATAGTTTAACACCCTACTATCCCCTTGGAATTAAGCCCATCTGAGGGCCTCTTAGTACATTAGAATAAAGGTAGTTATTGGACTGGCTAGTGTGATGATTTGTCTATGGTTTAGAACCTATTATCACGATGGTGATAGGTACTGAACCCTGAAGATGAAGTGAATTCTGGTGCCTGTCTATTGCATTAACTAACCCCGCCTGAGATGCTGACTGAAGCATCAATCATGGTTGTCTAGTTGCTAAGGATCATTAGCATAATAAATAGTCACAGAGTACTAAGGTTAATAATAACCTGTTGCTTCTTGAGGTCTAGTTATAAGGATCATAATAAGAGTAGCTAGGGGAAAGGAACACTATGAATGATGATATAAATCTCAGCAGTAGCTCTAGTGTCTCTATGATGAGGCTCGGAGGCCTTATACGGACACTTCTTATTAGTTCAGAAGCAAACCTACTCACCTATAAAGATCAGATAGGCCAACTACCTGAGTCTGAGGAGGATGATTATGATCATCACCTATTTCTACATAATGTTAGGCTAAGGAAATCTCACCAAAAAGTTATGGTGGAAGGCGCAAATTTAGGCATCAGTTCATTGCCAGTTTACGATGCTCTAGCTGTTAATCATCAGCATGCGGACTGGGCACAAGAAGCTATGGCTAGGGTGTGGTCTGATGTGGTGGGTGGTGTTGCGACTAAGTTAAAAGTTGATTTCCCAACTGTTCGTTAAAAGTTAGAACAAGGATAGACAACGTAATGAAAAACAATATGGATGGATTTTGCAGGGCACTTGGTAATGCATCAGCCGCTCTTTCAAGGGTATGTATCATAGCATTATCTTTAGCTAATTCTGGCCTTGTGGTGGCTCTTAGCAATGACGATATTGTTAGAGCTTATAGTCCTAGCAGCGTGATGCTTAGAAGTGGGTTTGAGCTGCCAGATGGAACCATTAAAGAGCTAGAATCCATTAAGGTGGGTCAATCTTTATCCTATTGCAACCCTGTCTCAGTCCGAGCTAACCCTGATATTAATGCTAGAAAAATCACTAGTATTAATGATGGTAATTTTGAGAGCTTTGATCTTAAAGAATCCACCAAGGCAGAAGGCTGGGCAGATGTGTTCAAAGACGGGAGGCATATTGGGTATTCTGCACAGGCTATTAAGAGAGATGGGCAGGTCGATAACATCATCTGTCCAAAGCCGAAGTGGCTGACTCTATCATCTCTAGAGGTAGCAGGTGCTCAATTTAATGTGGAATTATTTGATCAGCGAGACCTGATAATTAAGGATGGTGATGGAACAGTCTTATATACACGAAGAGTGAGCGATAAAACTTCTTTATATGAATTGAATAACTCGGATGGGATATTTGGTTGGATCGTAGGGTGGGATCTGTATGATGATTCACAGTACTTTAAGGATATTGACTTCACTGTTGCAAGAGTGGTTGTGCCTTATCTTGATGAAAAGGGTGACCAAGGGGTATGGGATGCAGTTTACCCAGGGGTGCAGAATCTTAAATATGTGAGCATGCTATACGACGAGAGTGGTCAAGTACCTATTGTCGCAGGTCTTGGTATTCGGGGGCCAAGGTTTTGTAACTCTAATGCGTGTGCATGGCACTGGAAGCAGCCAATTTTCGTAACTATTAAGCGAACGAGTAATGGTATTGAAGAAATAATAGATAATGGGGCGTTTGATTTTCAGCTTGTAAAAGGGATGACGCGTGCTGATCAATTCTTATATAACTGGCTGTACTGGAACCCTAGTGGCTTAAGGAAGTTGCTTCAAGGTCAGATTGGCCAGCAGATTGAAGCGATAACAACCCAATGCACTCCAAGTAAGTTGGCACTATATAAACATTACTTTATACCTCAATGGGAATGGGCAACCCCTTTGCATTACGATAGGTCTAACCGTGGTTTGACGATAAAGGATCAAGCCAAAAACCACCTTTCAGACACAGAGTATGAATCCTATTACGAAGATAGGGACGCATCATATGGAGTACTGTTGGATTATTTATGGGGCCCAGAGACTAACGGGCATGAATATTTTTACAGTCTTATGGATTGTGTTGAAGGCAGTCCAGAGGATAGAGAGTTAGTTAGAAATATTGTTGGGTACCTAAACCTTCCGTTAGATGCTGATCTGTTGGAAGCTGTCATTGGCGAGAGAAAGTGAAATTGATACCAATAGTTTTTTTCTGCTAACGGGAATATTGAGCTTCATTCCACCTCTAATGTATCTGGGCAGATACCCCTATGCTGATGGACTTCTATTCCCTCCCCCCGTGGCTATTTTGGGGTAGGGTGGCTTCAAAATAGACCTTAATAACCTACTACTGAGGAATTTAAAGCAGGCTTCGCTTGTGATAGTTCTTGAGGAAGTGTCAGTTAAAGTGGTGTTAATAAGTTTTGTAGTCTGTGTGTAGTCTAGATACAAAAAAGCAGCCAGTGATGTATATCAAAAGCTGCTTCTATGTAGGTAATCAATTGATTTAATTACCATTAATATGGTGGGCCTGGTCAGATTTGAACTGACGACCAAAGGATTATGAGTCCTCTGCGCTAACCGCTGCGCCACAGGCCCGTATGGGAACGCGCATGATACCCGTGCTAGTGGTTTAGGGCAAGATTCAACGTGTCTAAATCACTGATTTAATAGTCTCTTTTTGTTTTTGTCCCATGATAGAGGAAATCTGACAAGTTTTAGTTTGATTTGTCTTGTCTTGTCTTGTCTTGTGCATTAGTACCGTTGGTGTCCATATTGTTGTTGGGACGAGCTAAATAGCGATGTCCTTCTTGTGCACAGTTACCGTGCACTGGTGACTAGTTATTTCGTCCAATGTGTTGCTTTGCCCATGGGTGGAGCTCCTGTTTGCGTGTTAGTGTGTGTGCCAAGAATTTGGGGTGGGCGTTTCTCCATCGGTGTCTGCAATAAGGTATAATTTACCTAATGAATTATATTAGGTGCAACTAAGCATGTCCGAAGAAATTAATTACCAAAACAATCCTCTGCATGGTTTGAACTTAAAATCCATGCTCATAGAAATTGTTGATCACTATGGTTTTGAGATTCTGCACGCTTATTTGTATATTCATAGCTTTAAAACAAACCCTAGTGTTGATTCTAGCGTTAAATTCTTAAAGAAAACAAAATGGGCTCGGGAGAAAGTTGAAGCCTTTTATTTATATAAGTTTAAGAACTTGCCAAAGGTGTCTAGTGATCAATTTGAGCTGCCACCTCGCGACAGAATTATACCTGAAGGCCAGGTCGCAGGCGCGCCATGTGAACTGACCTTAGAAGATGCAGAGCGTGTGCGTGAGAAAAGAGAAAGCAAGGCAAACGAGTATGATAAGTTGGCAGGGCGCAGCAGTGCTGATAAAGATTGTGATAGTACTAAGCCTAGCTCGCAATCTAATGATAAGCCTTGGTTAAAACCTGCACCGAAGTCGGCCTGGAAGCCTCAGCCTAACGCAAGTACAGAAGCCACAGTTAAGGGCAGTGGTGTTAAGCACCTTGATCCTTGGGCCAGTTCACGCAATAAACTCAAGTCGTAAGTGAATGGGTTGTTAATTTAATTGATTATGTTTAGTTAGCGCTGATGGGCTCGTGCCATTTGTGGCTTGTGTGGGTGGCGTGTTTCTCGGTATAAGGTATAAAGGCCAGAAATTAAGATAAGGCTGCTGCCTATTAGAGTGATAATGTCGGGCCATTCGTCAAATATTACTACCCCCCAAAACATGGCTAACGGTAGTGAAATGTACTCAAATGGAGCAGCTAACGCGGCTTCTGCATGACGGTATGCTTGGCTAATAAGGTAGCCGCCTATGGTGCTTGCAAATCCTAATAACATAAACAGCTTAAAATCCCCATGCTCCAAAGGACTCCAGGGCCGTAATAGGAAATTTAGAGATGGGTTGCTTGGATTGTTGAATTCGCCATCCCCCACAACCACCCACATGGCGGCGCTAACAGCGACAAACGTGACTTGAATGTAGAAGGTCATAGTGGCGGCTGATTCGGTATCGCGCATGGTACGAGTAAGGGTGTGTAAAATGGCATAACAAACTGCTGCGCCAATAGGTAATAAGGAAGCAAACATAAATTGACTGCTGCCCGGTTGTACCATGATCAATACCCCAGCGAACCCTAGGCCTATGGCAAACCAACGGTGTGGGCCCACGTATTCTTTTAGAAATATGATGGAGAATAGGGTGATTATACTGGGGCTAATAAAGAACAAAGCTACAGCGTCTGCTAGTGGCATGGCCACCAAACCAAGAAAAAACAACATATTAGCTAACACAACGCTGCCACCACGGACTAAATGCTTCGCCAGGCGTTTTGTTTTTAAAGTCTTTAGGCCACTAGAACTTGCCATCAGTAACATTAAAATGACTAGCATACCGATGATAGAGCGCAGTAAAATAATTTGATGCAACGCATAGGCATCGCTAAGAAACTTAATAGTGACGTCTGTCGTGGAAAAGCATACACCAGCAGTGATGGCGCAAATGATGCCTATGGTGTTACTTGATTTAGATACAGTAAATGACATAACAACCAAGCCGAATACAGAACGTACGGCAATATAGCGAACTTCACTAGAAGAATACAGCTTTATAATTGAATTAGGTGCGCCATTAGCCAGTGGCTTGTATGGGAAGGGAGGGATATCGAGAGTTGGCTCACCCGCAAGACGGTTGATGTCTAGCAGGGTGAGCCAGCTTTACAGCGAAGATTAGTCTTCGATGAAGCTACGTAGGTGGTCAGAGCGCATTGGATGGCGCAACTTACGCAGTGCTTTGGCTTCAATTTGACGGATACGTTCACGGGTCACATCAAACTGCTTGCCTACTTCTTCTAAGGTATGGTCGGTATTCATTTCGATACCAAAACGCATACGCAACACTTTAGATTCGCGGGCGGTAAGGCCTGCTAATACATCTCGTGTGGCTTCTCGTAGGCCTTCGCCAGTGGCGGATTCAATAGGAGAGTCCATGGAGCTGTCTTCGATAAAGTCACCTAAGCTGGAATCCTCATCGTCACCGATGGGAGTTTCCATAGAGATGGGCTCTTTAGCAATTTTAAGTACTTTACGAATCTTGTCTTCTGGCATTTCCATGCGCTCACCTAGCTCTTCTGGCGTAGGCTCGCGTCCCATTTCCTGAAGCATTTGACGAGAGATACGGTTGAGTTTGTTAATAGTCTCAATCATATGCACTGGAATACGTATGGTACGGGCTTGGTCTGCAATGGAGCGGGTGATAGCCTGACGAATCCACCATGTAGCGTAAGTAGAGAACTTATAACCACGGCGGTATTCAAACTTGTCTACGGCTTTCATCAAGCCAATGTTACCTTCTTGAATGAGATCCAAGAACTGAAGGCCACGGTTAGTGTACTTCTTGGCAATAGAAATCACTAAGCGTAGGTTAGCTTCTACCATTTCTTTTTTGGCACGACGTGCGCGGACTTCGCCCATGGTCATGCGGCGGTTGATGTCTTTAATTTCGGTAAGGCTAAGGCCTGACTCATCAACAACCATAGCAAGCTTACGTTGCGCACGACGAAGATCTACTGCATTGCGGCGGATAGCCGGAGCATAGGAGGCGCCACTGGCAATTAGTTCATCTGCCCAGCCAACGTTAGTTTCATTGCCAGGGAACTCGGCTAGGAAAACATCACGCGGCATTTTTGCTTTACGATTACATATGATAGTAATAATTTTTTCTTGTGCACGAATGCGGGCGAGTGCGCCGCGAGGGTATTTAGCCACAGACTCAAAATGTTTAGGCACCAACTTTAGTGGTGAAAACAGAAAACCAAGGTGAGCGTATGCTTCTTTTACTTGCGGGCTTTCGCGGCCATATTTTTCAACAGCAACGAGGGTTATTACAAGCTGCTCTTCTAGCTCGGCAAAGCGCTCCGCCGTTTCAATTGGATCTGGACCATTATCCGTCTCTTCTTCCTCATCGTCATTATCGCTCTTCACAACAGTGGTTGGATTGATTGGAGATGGGTTAGGTTCACCATCTGGGTCAATGTAGCCACTAAAAAGATCGCTTAAGCGGCCTTCATCGGTAAAGATGCGTTTGTAGACATCAATAATTGTGATGACGCTATCTGGATAATGAGCTAAAGCAGACATGACGTCCCGCAGGCCTTCTTCAATGCGTTTAGCAATGACGATTTCACCTTCACGGGTGAGTAGTTCCACAGTTCCCATTTCGCGCATATACATGCGCACTGGGTCAGTGGTGCGACCAGCCTCATTTTCTACGGCGGCTAATGCGGCAGCAGCTTCTTCAGCGGCAGCCTCATCGGTAGAGTCACCGTCGGTCATGAGTAAGGTTTCGGCATCTGGCGCTTGCTCAGATACGGTGATACCCATGTCGTTAATCATGCCAATAATGTCTTCGACTTGATCTGGATCGGCAATATTTTGTGGCAGGTGATCGTTAACTTCTGCATAAGTTAAAAAGCCCTGTTCACGACCTTTGGTGATCAGTTCTTTTAAGCGAGATTGTTGCTGTTCGTTGGCGGCCATGGCAACCCTATAGTAAGTGAACGGATATTGAAGATGTCAGCTCTCCATTATAGTCGAAAAACAAGGGTTCTTCCACAAAGTATAAGGGAATAGCTGATAATTTGTGCTTTTTGAAGCCTGCACGAGACGATAGCTAAAATGGGTCTGTTTTTGCGATGCCTAGCATGCCGCCCGATAGCCGTGGACCGGTATAAGATCCGTTAGTGAGCCTATTGTCTACTTTTTAGCCGATTTTGCAACTCTTCTTTTTCCTTTAAAAGCTCTTTTAGCTGTTTCTTTGTGTTGGCATCGGCATTGGGTTGTGATGCGAGGTGCATTAGCTGGTTGAAGCGCTCTTCAAAATGGTGACCCAATAGGCGGCTAATGGCTTCTTCTAGTTGTTGTGGGTAGTTGCCTTGGGGCAGCAGGGATTCCATGGCGGCCAGTTGTCGTAACATAGGCCATGCATCCCACGTGGAGCATTCAATATGTAATTCTGCTGGATTTGGCCAGCGTTTCAATGCCTTGCGCATGGTCTGTACGGTGCTAAGCAATTGAGTGAGTACGCCGGCATCCTGCATCTTTAATTCGGCCAAATGGCTGGGTATCTCGTTGATATGTTCTACGGTTTCTGGGTGTCGCAAGATAATCCGGATTGCGGCATGAGCAGGATTTTGTACCTTGGGCAAAGTGGCACTAAAGTGCTGCTTTGCCGATAGAGAATGGTCTTCAGACGAAGCGGTATAATGAGTTTCATTGTGCCGGTGATGGGTGTCTTCAATTAACTCTGGGTTGGCATCCGCCATGTGGTAATCGGCATACTCATGGGTGCTATTGTGTGCCGTAGCCTGTGTGGTTTCGCTAGCTACTGAAGTTGGTGTTTTGGTGTGGGATATAGCCAGAGTTTGAGCGGCTGGTAAAGGGGTTGGTGCTTTAAGTGCGCTTAATTCTGCTAAGGTGTCTTTGTCTAAGCCGGTAATCTTACTTAATCGAGCCTGCATCATGCTGCGCATGATGCCCTTGGGGATGATGGCTATTAATGGGCTGGCGTCGGTAGCAAGTTTTGCTCTGTGCTCTAGATTATGTGGGTCTAGGTCTTTGCCTAAGCGCTGAAACAAAAAATCACTCAGTGGCGTAGCGTCTGTGATGCGTGCCGTAAGTTTATCATTACCTTCTTGGCGTACTAAAGAATCCGGGTCTTCACCATCGGGCAATAATAAAAAGCGTGCTTGTCGTCCATCTTCCATAAAAGGTAGGCAGGTGTGCATTGCGCGATCTGCTGCTTTTAGACCCGCTGCGTCACCATCAAAACAAAACACCACTTCACTGACTAATTTGAAGATGCGTTCTAAATGAAAACTGCTGGTGCTGGTGCCAAGGGTAGCTACGGCATAATTGATGTTGTGCTGTGCTAACGCCACCACATCCATGTAGCCTTCAACCACCATAATACGCTTAAGACTGCGTTCGTGTTGGCGAGCTTCGTAGAGGCCATAAAGTTCTTTTTGTTTATGAAAAACCACAGTTTCTGGAGAGTTCAGGTACTTGGGTTTTTCGTCACCCAATACTCGTCCGCCAAATGCAATAATGCGACCTTTATAGTCTTTGATAGGGAACATGATGCGATCCCGAAAGCGGTCGTAGCGGCGTTTATTTTCCTCTTTCTCCACTACCATGCCAGAATCAATAAGTGGTTGTTCTAGTTCTGGTTTGGGTGCCAGTTCTTGCATCAGGTTTTGCCAGCCGATGGGTGCATAACCTACCCCAAATCGTTGTGCTATTTGGCCGTTTAGGCCGCGGCCTTTAAGGTAAGTGACGGCTTTTTGCCGATCTGGATGACGGCGTAACTGGCTTTGATAATATTGGCTGGCACGGTTCAGTAAGTCGTAAGCCTGATTGCGAGCTTGGGTTTTAGCTTGGCTGGCTGCAGATGCAGCTTTACTGGTGACGTTGTCGTCTTTAGGCACGGTGAGGCCAGCTTTGCCTGCGAGTTCTTCTACAGCTTCAGGGAAATTAAGATTTTCTAATTGCATTAAAAAGCCAATGGCGTTGCCACCAGCGCCACAACCAAAACAATAGTAAAACTGCTTATCGGGAGCAACGCTAAAAGAAGGGGTCTTTTCTTTATGGAAAGGGCAGCATGCGGAATAGTTGCGGCCTGTTTTTTTAAGCTTTACGTGACCGTCCACCAGATCGACGATGTCGGTGCGGTCTAGAAGGTCATCTATAAATGATTGCGGTATGCGTGACGCCAAGTGGTTTGCCTTTTAATAAAAGCTTAAGCGAGTTGTGCTTTGATCTTACCACTTACTTTGCCAATATCAGCGCGGCCTTGCAACTGTGGTTTGAGAATGCCCATAACTTTGCCCATATCTTGCATGCTGCTGGCGCCAGAATCGGTAATGGCTTGGGTGATAAGGGCACTTATTTCGTCTTCTGTTAATGGGGTAGGTAAGAATTCTTGAATCACGCTTATTTCTGAGTGTTCAATATCAGCTAAGTCTTGGCGGTTAGCAGCTTCGTATTGACTGATAGAGTCACGACGTTGCTTAAGCATCTTATCAAGCACTGCGAGGCCGCGGGCTTGGTCTAATTCAATGCGCTCGTCAACTTCGATGCGTTTGAATTCTGACATCATGGTGCGGATGCAGGTTAGGCGAGGTTTGTTTTTGTCACGCATGGCTTGTTTTTGAGCATCTTTAAGTTGAAGCTTTAAGTCCGACATGGTGAATTCTCGCTGTGTTGGTTTCAGTAATTATGGCTTTACTTAGGTTACGTTAAATGCGTAAACGTCAGAAACGACAAAGGGGCGGGTAACTGAAAAACCGCCCCTATGCATAGCTTTACATACTAGCCTTTGGTTGTCAGGCTGTAAAGCAGGTCGTGCAAGGTTTTATATTAGGAATACAGCCTAGTATAAACGTACGTGACGACGATTTTCGCGTACTAGCTTCTTAGCGTGGCGCTTAACAGCGGCAGCAGCTTGACGCTTACGAACGCTGGTTGGCTTTTCGTAGAATTCGCGCTTGCGAACGTCTGCTAAAGTACCTGCTTTTTCACAAGCACGTTTGAAGCGACGTAGGGCAATATCAAATGGTTCGTTGTCTTTCAGTTTTACAGCTGGCATATCTTTACCTAATTGTGGACGCTGCATTAGGCAGCAATCCGAATGTTTTTCTATTCATTTCCTTGTGGGCATAAATGCTGGCCAGAGGAAGTGTTTCTAATTGATTAAGGCCGCATATTTTACTCTTATGTGTTGGCCAGTGTAAAGCCAATTTTTCATCAAGTTAAAGGTGTTTTTCACAGATGGAGAAAATCGCACTTGTACGTGTGGTCATTAGGCTTGATGAAAGGTAAAATTTGCGCCCTACATATATAGATAATAGAAATAATTGGCTTATTGATGCGCGTATTAGGCATAGAAACATCTTGTGACGAAACTGGGGTCGCTATTTATGACACCCAAAAGGGCATATTGTCAGAGGCCCTTTACAGCCAAGTTGCTGTGCATGCCGAATACGGCGGCGTTGTGCCGGAGCTAGCCTCCCGTGATCATATTCGTAAGCTAGTGCCGTTAATGCGAGAAGTGTTCGATAAGGCTGGCTTAGCCTACGGTGATGTAGATGGCGTTGCTTACACTGCAGGGCCTGGTCTAATTGGTGCTTTAATGGTGGGAGCTGCCACAGGGCGTGCTTTAGGTATGGCGTGGGATCTGCCTACTATTGGCGTGCATCACATGGAAGGTCACCTTTTGGCTCCCATGTTAGAAGAAAATGCTCCTAAACCACCGTTTGTGGCTTTGTTGGTTTCGGGTGGCCATACACAGCTGGTGCATGTAAGGTCTTTAGGTGAATACGAATTGCTAGGCGAATCCCTAGACGACGCCGCTGGGGAAGCCTTCGATAAAGTCGCTAAGATGATGGATCTAGATTATCCAGGTGGCCCTTTGGTGGCTAAGTTGGCCTTGCAAGGGGACGCCAGACGTTTTAAGTTCCCTCGGCCAATGGTAGATAGGCCTGGATTAGACATGAGCTTTAGCGGTTTAAAAACTGCTGTACTTTATGCTATTCAAGATATTCAAAAGCAGCAGGGGCAATTGAATGAGCAAGATAAAGCAGATATTGCCATGGCTTTTCAACAGGCCGTAGTTGATACCTTAGCCATTAAGTGCCGACGCGCGCTCCAGCAGACGAAGCTATCTAGCTTAGTAATGGCAGGTGGAGTAAGTGCTAACTTAAGCTTGCGTGAAAAACTAGCGGCAGAGACGGCTAAATTACGCGCTAAAGTCTATTACCCACGGCCTGAATACTGCACTGATAACGGCGCCATGATTGCTTACGCCGGTGCTCAACGTTTGGCGGCAGGCCAACACGATGACCTGACACTTAAAGTAAAGCCCCGTTGGCCATTAAATGAACTGCCAGCGGTAGCTCAATAACAACCGTATTAAGACCCAAACAACGATCTAAACAAAGAGAGCTTACAATGGACACAGTATATGTACATGGCCTAGCCGTAGACACCGTCATTGGGATTTTTGACTGGGAGCGTGAAATTCGCCAAAAGGTGGTATTAGATGTAGAAATGGCGGTGGATATTAGCCCTTCTGCAGCCACTGAAGACATCGATCGTACCGTGAGCTACAAAGATGTATCAGACAGGCTGACGCAGTTTATAGAGCAAAGCGAATTTTTACTGGTGGAAACTATGGCAGAAGAAATTGCGGGGTTAATTTTGGCTGAATTCGCCGTGCCTTTTGTGCGCATAAAGCTAGGCAAACCAGACGCCATTGCTAATGCCTGCGATGTGGGCGTAATAATTGAGCGTGGCCAAAAGCCAGCGTGATGACACACGTTTACTTAGGTCTTGGAGCCAACATAGAGCCCCAAGCTAGTCTCCAAGCAGGTATAGCCGAGCTAAGGTCAGCCTTTGGGAAAGTAGCGCTGTCACCGGTCTACCTAGCCCCAGCAGTGGGTATGGATGGGCCAGATTTTCTCAATATGGTGGTGGCTTTTGAATGCCCCATGAATCATCCACAGTTGATGGCGTGGATACGCGCTACTGAAACCAAACATGGGCGCCAAAGGCTGGCAGATTCAAGCTACAAACCCACTAACCATGGCCTAGATATGGATTTATTGCTATTTGGTGATTTAGTGGATGAATATGCTAAAGTACCTCGGCCAGATATTTTAACCTGCGCCTATGTGCTGCAACCGTTAGCAGATCTAGCACCGAATCTAGTGCACCCAACGAGGGCCCAGACTATTAAGGACCTCAACGAATCCTTTGAGTCTGATCAAATTGTACTGCCTACTCAGCACCACTTCTGACCATTGAGCTGGGAAGTTAGAAAACATACACGTGCTCTTTTTGAAGGTTTGCTTATGATTCAGATAGATGCTATTTGGGCTTTTTTAAGCGCCTCACCTAGGGCCTTGCCGTTATAACCTTGGGCCATTAATTCAGCAGGTTTTACGCTTTGTATACTTTCTAAGTCATCTAAGATGTGTTGCTTTGGTGATTGCCACCCAAAAAGAGGTTCTTGGCTTTGGGTAATGGCTTGGCATAGGCTAAGGAGGTCATCTAATAATTCGGTGTGGCGGATGAGGCCAAGGTTGCTAAGAAGCAGGTGTTTTTGTGCTGCGTCTAACTCCGTATAAGCGCGTAATTGCCGTTGGTGGTTGCTGGTGGCTAGGGCTAAAGCTTTAGGTGCGTTGGGTATCTTTATTTGTGCTGCAAGGTCTTCGATTTGAGGTTTATTGAGTTGATATAATAAACCGGTGAGACGCACTTCGGTGCTGGTGTTGGATTCGCTTAACAGCTTGAGCGTGTTTAACGCTTGAGGCCTCCGGCTGAGCAATTCAGCTACGCTAGGCATTAGTTCTTGTAATGCACCGCAAGCTTCCAATACTTCAAAATATACCCATGGGCTCTGGCTGTGCAGGGCTTTGTGGGTTTCATGCCAAATGCGTTCTTTAGCCAAGGTGGCTAGCTCACCTGAGTGGGTGATGGTAACCAATAACGCTTTAGTCTCTGTGGCGATGCTAAAACCTAAGTGGTTAAGGTGAGCTGCAAATCGAGCGGCTCTTAATACCCTTAAGGGGTCTTCACTAAAAGCTTCTGAAACATGGCGTATGAGCTTTGCTTGTATATCTCGTTGGCCACCATAGGGATCGATGAACTGGCCGTCTGACGCTTGAGCTATAGCATTGATAGTGAGGTCGCGACGCAACAAGTCATCTTCTAGGGTAACATCTGGTGTGGCGTGCACTTGAAAACCTTTATATCCTTGGCCAGATTTACGTTCGGTGCGTGCTAGGGCGTACTCTTCTTTACTTGTGGGATGTAAGAATACTGGAAAGTCTTTACCCACTTGGGTATACCCTAAAGCAACCAAGGCTTCAGGTGTACTGCCTACCACCACGTAGTCACGCTCGTGTACAGTTAGGCCTAGTAGGTAGTCGCGCACAGCGCCACCTACTAAATAGGTCTTACTAGTGGCCATGGACGGTATGTCTCATAGTGAGCTGCAGTGCTCTGGATGCTGCAAAGAATAGGCAGCGAAACCTCCTTCTAAGCTATACACTTCGTCAAACCCTTGTTGGGATAAAAAGCCTGCGGCTTGAATAGAACTGATGCCGTGGTAACAACAAACGATGATGGGTTTATCCATGTCAGCTTCGCGTAAAAAGTTGGGCAGTGTGTCGTTATCAATACGTTCGCTGTTTTTAATATGATGACTTTGGTAGCTATTCACATCACGGATATCTACTAGGTAGGCTCCTTGGTTAACTTTGTCCATAACGTCAACTGGGGCAATGGAAGTAACTTCAGACATATTTAATTCCTATATAAGCAGAGCAGCAGTGTAGTGCTTGTACGTTGTTTGTGCAATTATATATTAGAAAATACTAATAATAAGAGTAGTGTCGATAAGGTTATGCTTTCTGGCAACTTACGTTAAAACATTGGCCGTCTTCTAGACGTATTAGTTTAAGGTGGCCACCCCAAACACAACCCATATCGAGGTTAATAACATGGTCTTTTCCAGTTTCACCTCTTAACGCTGCCCAGTGGCCAAACACCTGCCGTGCAGTCACAGCACTGGGTACATTGAACCAAGGTAGCAATGGAGCAGTTCCATCATTAACATTGAGATCTGTGTTACCACTTTGGGTAAAATCTAACTGGCTGTTAGGGGTGATAAAACGCATGCGAGTGAAATAGTTAGTAATGCAGCGCCAGCGGTCCATGCCTTTAAGTTGATCGTGCCAAAGGTCAGGCTGATTACCATACATACGGGCAAAAAATGATGGGGCAGTATCGCTCTGCAATAGCTCATGTAATTCTTGGGCATGTTGCTGCGCTTGCTGTAAGTTCCAGCATGGGGGAATGCCTGCATGGGTCATTACGGTGTCGAACGGGGCATCATAGTGCAGCAGCGGTTGTTGTTGCAGCCAAGTTAACAAGGGCTCACGGTCATGGGCTTTAAATATGGGTTCTAGGGTATCATTGGGTTTTAATTGAGCATCCTTAGCGTGAAGGGCCAGCAGGTGGAGGTCATGATTGCCCAGCACTACTTTACTTTGGTTACCCAAAGATTTAATGAAACGTAGGGTCTCAAGTGAGTTGGCCCCGCGATTCACTAGGTCACCTGCAACCCATAGGGTATCCCCAGCAGTAAAACCCACTTTGTCTAATAAAGCTTTAAGGGCGTCTAAGCAGCCCTGAACATCGCCTACTGCGTAACTGGCCATAGTTATAGAGTGTTAATGCAGAGCGTTGGGGTAAGACAGGGTAAAAGACGGTATAAGTGCAGAAAATTCATGGCCATCTGCTGCAATCATGCTGTAAGAACCGCTCATACTACCAACTTTGGTTTCTAACACTGTGCCGCTGGTGTATTGATGCTGCTGACCCGGTTCGATGATGGGTTGTTGTCCCACAATGCCTTGGCCAGAGACTTCTTGGATTTTACCGTCGCCATCGGTAATAATCCACTTACGGCTCATAAGCTGGGCGCTCTGAATACCACTGTTAGTGATGGTTATCTTGTAGGCAAATACGTAGCGATTGCGGCTAGGATCAGACTGTTCTGCAAGGAACTCTGTTTTGACGCCTACGTTAAGGTCGTAATTGTTGCTTAAGGTGCTCATGTTATGGCTCTAACTCGGTGTTTGGGTCAATAAGTTACTAATGGCGACAAATTCGCCTACGGTTAAACGTTCTGGACGAATGCTAGGGTCAATTCCCAAACTTTGCAACTGTTCGTCATCAGCAATGCCTTTAAGGTTGTTGCGCAAGGTTTTACGACGTTGAGCGAAACCGCTTTTAACCAGCTGCTCAAAGTGCTTAAAGTCGTGTGCAGTGTGGGGTAATTCTATATAAGGCGCCATACGTACGATGGCAGAATCCACTTTAGGTCGTGGATCAAATGCCTCTGGTGGTACCTCGAACAGATTATCCACACGGCAAAAATATTGTGCCATGATGCTTAGGCGACCATAGTTATTGGTGCCCGCTCCTGCGGCCAAACGTAACACTACTTCTTTTTGTAGCATGAAGTGCATGTCAGAAATAAGGTCGGTGTAGCTTAGCAGATGAAAAATCAATGGAGTGGAAATGTTGTATGGCAAATTGCCTACGATACGCAGTAGCTGTTTGTTTGGGTTTAGGTTGTCTTCACTGAGCTTGGAAAAATCGAATTGCAGGGCATCCGCTTCGTGAATACGCAGGTTGTCGCCATAGCTGGCAAATGAAATTCGTAGGTGGGGCAGTAGGTCGCGGTCTAATTCTACCACGTCCAGATGGCCTGCTGCCACTAGCAAGTGTTCTGTAATAGCGCCTAAGCCTGGGCCAATTTCTACGATACTTTGTTCGGATTTTGGCCGAATGCAGGCCACAATATGGCGGATAATGCCCTGGTCGTGCAAAAAGTTTTGACCAAATCGCTTACGCGCTTGGTGTTTTTTTGGGGACTGACTGGCCATAAAAATCTCGTATGTGGGCGGCCTATATGTGCAGAGAAAGTTGTAATGCACTTTCGGCAGCTTTTAACAGACTGCTGCTTGCGGCTTGGCCGGTGCCAGCTAAATCTAGTGCGGTGCCATGGTCTACTGAGGTGCGGATAATGGGCAATCCCAAGGTTATATTAACAGCGTCACCAAAGCCCGCATATTTTAGCACGGGTAACCCCTGGTCGTGATACATAGCAAGGATTACATCTGCTTTTGTTAAATTTTTAGGGTTAAATAAGGTGTCGGCAGGCAAGGGACCAACAAGGTTTAATCCCTTGCCACGTAATTTTTCTAAGGTAGGAATAATGACCTCTAATTCCTCTCTACCTAAGTGGCCATCTTCTCCTGCGTGGGGGTTAAGACCACACACATAGATACACGGTTGGGTAATGCCAAATTTGGTGGTTAACTCGGCATCAATAATGTGCAGAATTTGGCTTAGTGATTCTGGTGTAATTGCTGCAGACACATCTTGCAAGGGCAAATGGGTGGTGGCTAGGGTGACGCGCATGGCATCACAAACCAACATCATCACCACCTGATCAACATTACAGCGGGCTTGTAAATATTCTGTGTGGCCGCTAAAGGCAGTGCCTGCTCTATTAATAATGCCTTTATGCACAGGCGCTGTCACCATGGCATGAGCTTGTCCTTCAAGACAAGCGTCACAAGCTAAGTCAAGGGTGTTTAACACATAGGCGCTATTATTGGAATCTAAATGCCCAGCGCGGCTTTTAACCTTTAAGGGTACGTGCAACACTTTAAGCTGGTTGGCTGCCGTGGGTGTAATGGCTTGTTCTAGGTTTACATGGCAAAAATCGATAGCTAAACCTAGTTGCGCTGCACGATCTTGCAGTAGGCCCATATCTGCCACAATCACAATTTCGGCATCCTGCACTATAGTGCTTGGTTGCCCTGCCAGGGTTAAGCATAGTTCAGGGCCAATGCCTGCAGGTTCTCCTGCAGTAACAAGTAGTCGCTGCATGGTTAACGGATCTCTATGTAGGCTTGGTTACGAATTGCGCTCAACCAATTTTCTAGCTCGTTAGGGAACTTAGTTTTTCTAATAGCCTGCTTAGCTTGGAAACGCAGGTTGGCTTGGCCAACGTCTTTGGTTTGACGCTCTACGACTTGTAGCAGGTGCCAGCCATTTTTACTTTGTATTGGTTGGCTTAACTCTTCTACGGCAAGCACATTCAGCGCTGTTTGCAACACAGCTGGAAGTTGGTTTGCATTGAGCCAGCCTAAATCACCACCGCTGGGTGCTGAGTTCGCGTCGTCACTAAAGGCGCGGGCAAGGTCATAAAAGTCGGCGCCATTAATCAAGCGTTGGTGAAGTTCGTTAATAAGCACTTCAGCTTGGTCAGGCGAACGAATTTCATTAGGCAAAATCAATAGGTGATTAACTTTGGTTTGAGCCACTGTTTGAATGCTCACGCCACGCTTATCGATTAAAGTGATGACGTGAAAACCGCTGCTATTGCGGATAGGTGAGCTTACTTCACCAACCACCATGGCCTTAATAGGTTCAGCAAATAGTTCGGGCAGCTGGCTGCCTTTACGCCAGCCCAAACTGCCACCTTTTAAAGCATTTAAGGCATCAGAGTGGGTTGCAGCAATGCTGCCAAACTCGTCACCTTTTTCTATAGCGCTGTTGATGGCGTTTAACGTTTGTTGCGCTGCCTCAAGTTCTTGGGCATCTGGCTGCGCACTTAAGCTGATTAAGATATGGCCAATTTCATACTCAGTATCGGCGAGCTGCTGGCCTTGGTTTGAGGCTAAGTATCGATCTACCTCGTGTTCGCTAATGCGAATACGTTGGTTGACAGAAGTGACTTGAATTTCTTTAATGGTTAATTCTTGGCGAATTCTGGTCCGAAACTGCACCATGGTCTCACCATTATCAGCAATAGCTTGCTCAAGCTTATCGGCGGATATCTTGTTGTTTTTAGCAATGCGCTCGATGGCTATGTCTACGGTTGGGTCGGCAATGTGTACGCCTTTTTTTGTTGCTAACTGTAACTGTAAGTTCTCAATGATGAGCTGGTTTAATACCTGGTTAGTAAGAACGTTTAGATCTGGTAATTTGGTATTGTCATTGGAGAACTGACGTTGCACTATTAAAAGACGAATTGTTAGATCGCTTTGTAAGACGATGCCGTCATTAACTATAGCGACAATGCTGTCAAGCTTTTGCGCAGCAAAAACTGAGTAAGAACATGCTAAACCTAAGGTTAAACCTAGGTTGATGCCCCATTTACTGAGTGTATTCATTGTAGCCGTCAATTCCTTTCATGATATCTGCCATGGACACTTTTTCGCCTGAGGTCAATTGTTTGTTACTCTTACCCAGGCCCTTAAGAGAAAGCTCAAAAAATATGCCGTGCTCAATGCCCTTGGCTTGGCTCACTAACCAATAACGGTTAACCAAACTGGCCTGCCAACAGCAGTTAGCGTATCTTACACCCACAATTTCATCCTGCAACTGTTGGTTACGAATGTCTTCTTTTCGCTTAGCGACTAGGGTCCAATGGGGTGCTAGAGGCCACATCAAAGACACTTCACCTTGTTGTGTACTTCTCGACGTTTCAGTATATTTGAAATCAAAAACTTTGTTGTTACCACCTTGGTATTTCATATTGGCGCTAGTGGACTGAATATCCGCAAAGTTAGGGCTCCAAGTCACACTTAAATTTGAGGTCCAATTGGGGTTAAAACTATAATCCATAGAACCGTAAATTGGTGATGAATTCTCAGTGCTAGGGGCACTAGTACTGCTTAGCTGAACTTTACGATCACTAAGGTAATGCATTTGGCTAATGGATAACTTGGCTTTTTGCCAACCTTGGGCATTTAAAAATTGGCTGTCTAGGCCTATGGTCACGCGGTTAGTGTCACCTATGCGGTCGAGACCACTAAATCGGTTAGGCCCATATAAAGGACTACTAATTGCACTGGTATCGAAAATAGCCACGTCATCTTGTTGTTTATATGGCGCGTAGGCGTAATATAATCTGGGCTCTAGTGTTTGCAGGTAGCCACCAGAGAGTGGACGCTCAAACAATAAGCCGCTATCAATTTCTAATTGAGGAATCACGCGAGTATTGTTTGGGGCGATGTTCGATGGCGTGTCGTTCAGCTGGTAAGCCGTAACAGGTAGGCTGATTTTCGGTTTAATGAAGCTATAATCATTTACCCAGCTGGTGCCCATACTTGGCAGCAGGTGTGTGCGGATGCCAGTGATTTTATTGCTGCCTGTTAAGCCTTCGGTGTCTCTAGTAAATCGGCTGAGGTCGACACTGTAGCTAGCATTGATGTCCTGCTGCCCTTGGTTCATCAAGCCTCCCCCAGAAAGAGTTGCATGGGGCAGTTGATTATAGGCAGGAACCCCTGTACCGATATTTTGACGAGTAATAGCTGCTAAACTGGCCTGATTTAGCAAAGATGTTTGGCCCTGGTAGTTAATTTTAGCCTTGCTGATAATAGATGCCTTCTCAGCACTGGTCTGTTTTAGATCATAATCACCGAATAGCTCAAAGTCACTCACGCGTTTAATGTGTATTGAACTGGACAGCTGAGAACTAATTTTGGCTTCATGGTTATACTCCATTAACCATCTCTTTCGGTCTGCATTGAGGTCATCTATCGCCCAGTCAATACTCAAGTCTTGCTTACTGTTTTCGCCCAAGTGCCTAAATTTTGTGGTTAAACTTGTGCCGCTAAGCTCAGTAAAGCGAGGTGTAATCATAGCATCATAGTTGGGAGCTAAATTTAGGTAATATGGCGTTGTAATATCCAGTCCGTTGGAACTTGAGCTCTCTAGAGTAGGAAATAAAAATCCAGAGCGGCGCTTATCGTCGATTGGAAAACTCATCCATGGTAGATAAAACACAGGCACCACACCAAGTTTAAGGATGGCATGCTGAGCTTCTCCCATACCAGAGTTGGGATCGATGTCTATTCTGTTGCTGTGTATTGCCCATGTGTTATCGCCTGGTGCACAAAAGGTAAAGCTACCCTCATTCATGGTGACTGTGTCATCGTTGCGGTAGTCAATAGATTGGGCAGTGGCCCGAAGCTCGCTATCAGGCACGGCAAGTTGGGCTTGGTTAAGTTGAGCTTCGGCCTTGTTGTTATTAAAACTGGCTGTCTGACTTTGTATAATCATGTTAGGGCGGCGCATTGTTACGTGGCCTATAATATCAACATAACCACCATTGGTATCAAAACGAGCCGAGTCACCTGTGATCTGCCTCGTGCCCTGGCGAAATTCTACGTTGCCTTTAAAATGAGTGATGCCTTGGTCATATTCACTTGCGTCAGAGTGACTATATAGAGGTTGTTCGTCTTGGTTAAGATTGTGGTCTAGGGTGCTCGGTTGATAAGGCAAATAGTAGCCAGAACAAACATCATCGGATGTGGAGCTTGGTGATTGCCAATCTAGGCTAATGGGTTCATGGTCTGCAGCTGCAAGCGAACTGAGGCTGCAGGTCACTAGGAAAACGAGAATCAGACGAAGGCTTGGTGTTGGTATACGAATTGACAAAAGAAACCCAGTGGTTGTGGACCAAAAATTTGGTGCGTCTAAATAGTTAAAGAGCAAGTTTAAACCAAATTATCAAAGATAGGTGCTTCTATTAGGCCGAAATAGCCTAAAAGTATCAATTTAGGTAATTTATTTTGGTTCAATGTGGCGCTTGAGGCTTTGGCGATTTATTATAGGGCGAGTTTTTAAACACAGGTGAATATGTGAATACTTACAGTTTTGGCGCCAATATGGCACGCCATAGAACAGGATTGGTACTGGGTGCTCTAATCGGCTTAACTGGTGGCCCTTCTGGTATGTTGTTCGGCGCTGCTATCGGCTACTACCTCGACAAATTAATTCGCAGCGTTGCAGGGGCTGAAAGTTGGACTCAGGCTAAAGCCCAAACAGCATTCTTCGATGCCACCTTTTGCGTTATGGGCAAGATTGCTAAAGCCGATGGTCAAGTCACAGCCGAAGAAATTAAATATGCAGAAGCTGTAATGACGCGAATGCAGCTTACGGATGCCATGCGCAAGCGTGCCATTGATTGCTTTAGTCAGGGTAAAGAAACCGCTTTTGAACTTGCCCAAGTGTTAGAACCCCTGCGACGAGCTTTGGTTAATAATGCCTCAGTTAAACAGATGTTTATTGAAATTCAATTACAAGCGGCTTTAGTTGATGGTGAATTTAGCCCAGCAGAAGGTCGTATTTTGGCTCAAGTATGCCAGTTATTGGGCATTAGTCAGCGAGAATTTGAAGCCGTTGCTGAGCGCATGAAAGCGGAACAGTCATTTCATCAAGGTGGTGGCCAAGGTCAGTTTGAAGGCTCTGGAAATTTGGGCATAAAACAAGCTTATGGTGTATTGGGTCTAAATCATGACTGCGATGCAAAAAGCCTTAAAATGGCTTACAGAAAGCTCATGAGTCAGCATCACCCCGATAAGCTAGTTGCCCGTGGGTTGCCCGATGAAATGATGCAGATGGCGAAACAAAAAACTCAAGAAATTCAGGCTGCTTACGATGCAATTAAGAAATCTCGTAAATAGTTTTTTTGACACCATATACTGGAAAATAATCCCATGGCTGATTTTAAAATAGCACCATCCATTTTAGCAGCGAATTTTGCTCGTTTGGGCGACGAGGTTGATAATGTGTTAGCGGCTGGTGCCGATATTGTGCACTTTGATGTAATGGATAACCACTATGTGCCTAACCTTACTATTGGGCCAATGGTGTGCAAAGCATTAAGAGACCATGGTATTACCGCACCTATTGACGTGCACTTAATGGTGCAGCCGGTGGATCGCATGATTGAAGAGTTTTTGGCAGCTGGAGCCAGTTATATTACCTTTCACCCTGAAGCCAGCGAGCACATAGACCGTTCCTTGCAGATAATTAAAGACGGTGGGGCCAAAGCTGGTTTGGTGTTTAATCCTGCAACATCGTTGCATTACTTAGATCATGTAATGGATCGGTTGGATATGATCTTACTGATGTCGGTAAACCCTGGTTTTGGTGGACAAAAGTTCATTCCTTCTACGTTAGATAAGTTACGCTTAGTACGTCAACATATTGATGCTTCGGGACTAGACATACGCCTTGAGGTAGACGGGGGTGTTGGAGTAGCCAATATTGGTGAAATTGCCCGTGCTGGTGCAGACACCTTCGTTGCAGGATCAGCTATTTTTAATACAGATGACTATGAAGCGACCATTGATTTGATGCGTAAAGAACTAGCCGCCAGCTGATTTAATAACATGATGCCATTGTTTGATAAGATAGGTTTTGAGCCAAAGCTAGTGCTGTTTGATTTGGATGGCACGCTATTAAATAGCTTGCCGGACCTCTACTCAGCCAGTTTGTCCATGGCCGATGTGCTTAACATTAACGCACCCAGTTTGACCCACGTTGAGCAATGGGTAGGTAATGGTGCGGCTGTATTGGTTCAAAGAATTCTTGCCAATCAATTCCAGCCCTCATCGGTAGATCCTCGATTCGATCACGCCCTACAACTCTACATGGATGCCTATCACCAACTAGGTAATCGGCAGAGTCATCTTTATGGCGGTGTTGAAGCTTTGTTGAGTGAATTGCATCAAAAAGGTATTAGCCAAGGCGTGGTTACCAATAAACCCAATCGATTTACCGAACCTTTGTTATCTCAGTTTGGCATATTGCATTATTTTGACTTAGTGTATTCGGGTGATAGTTTTACTGAGAAGAAGCCCCACCCAATGCCCTTGTTAATGGCGGCCCAGCAGATCGGTGTCAGTCTTGAGGAGTGCTTAATGGTAGGAGATTCCAGCAATGACATTAATGCTGCTAAGGCTTGTGGCATGCCATGTTTAGGTGTGAGGGGAGGCTATAATCACGGCCGCGATGTGGCCGAGTGTGAGCCAGACTGGGTTATCGACAGCCTTTAAATTAGCATTAAGTTCAAATACGCCTTGGCAACGCCTCAATCCTATGCTAGTGTACTAGTACATTGATACAGTCTGATTTGTCTACCACCTGCTCGTTATGATCAAGAATAAACCCCTTACTCCCGTCGTTGAATACCTCATGACTCAAACAACCGAAGAACAAATGTCAGCGGCACTTGAGGGGTTACTTACGCCATATGAACAACAAGAACTGATCAATCGATTACAAATTTTTGAGTTGCTATCTCAAGGTGTATCCCAACGTCAAGTAGCACAACAGCTCGGGGTGGGTATAGCCACTGTAACCCGAGGTTCTAGAGCCCTTCAAGCTGGAAGCTATAAAATTGATCCGTCCAAATAAAATAAAAATGGCGCGCAAGCCAAGTTATGCAACAGTAACCTCGAGCTGTGATTTTTTTGAATTGTTTAAAAAAATTGAACAACGTTTTGATACCTGCTACATGCTCGAATCTTTAGGAGAAGATAGCCATATTTCGCGTTATTCGCTGATTGGCTTTGACCCAGAACAGATCTTTTGGGCCAATGGTAAGCAGCTTCACATCAGTGATCGTGATGGCCACGTTCAATCTTATGCAAGTGACAATCCCTATTACCTTTTGCGTGATATCGTGCCGCAAAATATCATTAGCCGGCGATACGCTGGTGGTTTAACAGGTTATATTGGCTACGACGCCATGAACTACTTTGAGCCAAGTCTAAGCCTTACTGCCAGTGATTCTTTCGATGCGTTTAAGTTTGGTTTGTACAAAGATGGCCTGATTTACGACAAGATGACAGGAGAGTTAATTTACTTCCATTACGAAGACAATCGTATCGCTTTAATTGAAGCGCTTATTGATGCACCAACGCCTACTATAGGCGGCCTGGAGGTCGTGCCTCAAGGTGAAGACATGAGCCGCGAACAGCATGCCGCCGCTGTTAAAAAAGTTAAAGGTGACATAGTAGAAGGTAAAATATTCCAATGTGAAGTAGGCTTTAAATACCGCTTTGATATGTTGGGTGAAAGTATTAATTTATACGAACAGCTACGTGTGATTAACCCTTCCCCACAAATGTATTACATAAAATTTGGTGAGCAAAAAGTTATTGGTGCAAGCCCAGAATTGTTGTTCCGCCTGCGTCAAGGTGAAATGGAAACCTACCCCCTGGCAGGCACCACCAAACGTGGCGCTACCCCAGAAGAAGACACCGCATTGGCACGAGCCTTATTAAACGACCCCAAAGAAATTGCTGAACACAATATGATTGTTGATTTGCATCGTAATGATATTGGCCGAGTGGCTCGCTTTGGCACCGTTAAAGTCCGTAGTTTGATGGACATTAAACGTTTTAGCCATGTGCAACATATCTCCAGTGAAATTGTAGGCATAATGGCAGAAAATGAAGACATGTTTTCTGCCTTAGCCAGTAACTTCCCAGCAGGCACCTTAACTGGCGCACCTAAAATTGAAGCCATGAAGATCATTGATGACTTAGAATTAGATGGTCGCGGTCCTTATGGTGGTGCCGTAGGCCATTTTGGTTTTAATGGCGACTGCACCTTTGCCATTCCTATTCGCACGGTATTTGCTAATGGATCTAAAGCATACGTGCAAACCTGCGGTGGTAACGTTTATGATTCAAACTCAGAAGATGAATACCAAGAAATACAGCGTAAATTCGCTGGTACTCTTAAGGTGTTAGAGCAGTTTATGGGGGTTAAATCATGAGTCAAAACATGAGCCAACCCATGAATAAGTTTACGGTCTATCTGATAGATAACTACGATTCATTCACCTATAACCTCTACCAATACATAGGCGAAGTACTTTCAACAGCCAAACTTAATGGGAAGATCGGTGAGTTTGAAGTCATCGTTGCTCGTAATGACCAAGTGACAGTGGCAGACATCAAAACAGCTGAGACGGATAGAATCATCATTTCACCAGGCCCAGGCTCTCCAGATGATGAACGCTATTTTGGTGTTTGTTCACAAGTCATCACAGAATTGGGGCCAAAAATTCCATTACTTGGTGTGTGCCTAGGTATGCAAGGTATTGTCCATTGCTTTGGTGGCAAGGTAGTGAAGGCGCATTTGCCCATGCACGGTAAAATTAGCCCTATTAGCCACGATGGCAGTGGTATCTTTGAAGACATTCCAGACCAGCTAGAAGTGATGCGTTATCACTCTTTAATGGCAGAAGCAGAATCTATGCCAGACTGCCTTCAACTCACCGCAGTGGTGGGCGAATTTGGTTCAGACAGTTATGAAATTATGGGTGTGAAACATAAAGAATATCCTATCCAAGGCATTCAATTTCACCCAGAATCCTTTGCTACAGAAGGTGGTAAAGAGCTGATGCAGAATTTTTTGCTGGGTTCATAGCCCACTTTTATTCACTTAAAAACGCCCTAAGCTAATTATTCTGCTCTACCCAAGCTAAAATCCCAGCTTGGTCTAAATCTCCAAGGCCAGCATCTACCATAGCTTGCCATTGACTTAGACAGGTTTGGTTAAGGGGAAGTTGCAGATGGTTTTGCTGAGCTAGATCTTGGGCCTGTTGTAAGTCTTTAAGCTGGGTTGTGGCCCGTGCTCCTGGCCTATAGTTCTCTTCCACCATGCGCTGGCCGTGAACTTGTAAAATTTTGCTATCAGCAAATCCGCCTCTTAATGCTTGTCTTACTTTTGCTGGATCAGCGCCATTTTTTTGGGCTAAAAATAAGGCTTCTGCAACGATATTTAGAGTGGCTCCGACAATCATTTGATTGGCCGTTTTAGCTAACTGGCCACAACCAATACCCCCTACGTGAGTGACTTTCTGACCCATGGCGTCAAATAAAGGTTGTGCCCGTTCTAGCTGCACTGGGTTGGCTCCAGCCATGATAGATAATGTGCCTTGCTGCGCACCTACTTGGCCACCAGATACTGGGGCGTCTATGTAGTATGCGCTCTTCACTAGGGTTTGCTGAGCTAGCTCCTGAGTTAGGTCAAAACGGCTCGTACCCATATCAATAATTAAACAATCGGGCTCAATACAGCTCAGTAGCCCATCGGCACCTGCCACTACTTCTTCTAAGGAGGTGGAATCAGTGACACAAATAATGATGACCCCGCTCTTTACCTTTTTTGCTAGACCCGCAGGGCTGTTTGCGTAGGTTGCACCTAGGGTTATTAATGGCTTTGCTTTGCCTGCGGTGCGGCTATGAACACAAAGGGAATAACCGGCATTGATTAAGTTGGTAGCCATAGCTTGGCCCATTAAGCCAAGGCCAATGAAGCCTACAGATGGAGGTGTGTTCATGATAAGCTGCCTGGATATGTGAACTAAAATTAAACCTAAGCCTATCCCTATTATTCCTTATGCCTAAGCTCTGTGCCAACATTTCTATGCTATTTAATGAATTGCCATTTTTGCAGCGATATCAAGCTGCTGCGGAGCATAATTTTTGGGCAGTTGAGTGCCTTTTTCCATATGATTTTAGTGTTTTTGAAGTAGCCGGTGCAATAGATAAAAGTGGAATGCCACAGGTGTTAATTAACACTGCTGCAGGTGATTGGAATGCTGGTGATCGCGGTATGGCATGCGATGCCAATCGGCAGCAAGAGTTTCAACAATCCATTAAACAAGCGTTGGACTATGCCACGGCGATGGGTAAACCCTTGGTGCATGTAATGGCTGGGTTGATTCCAGCTGGCATTAGCCTTGAAGAAGCGGAAGATGTTTATATAGATAACTTGCGCTGGGCTGCAGTGAAGGCTCATAAAGTTGATGTTCGCCTTACTATGGAAGCTATTAACCCTATGGATATGCCGGGGTATATGTTATCTAAACAAGCCCAATCTTTGCGTTTACTCAAGGCTATTAATGCCGATAATCTAGGCCTCCAGTTTGATTTTTTTCATTGCCAAAAACATGAAGGCAACGCTTTGCATCAGTTTGAGCAATTGTTGCCGTACATATTCCATGTACAAATAGCGGGTGTGCCCGAACGTCATGAGCCTAATACAGGGGAGTTAAATTACGACCCCGTATTTGCAGTAATAGATGCTTCTGCATACGAAGGTTATGTGGGTTGTGAGTATCGGCCCAAAACCACCACCCTTGAAGGCCTTGGCTGGATGAAAAACTAAACGTCTTTTACGCTTTCCATCACTACGAAGGTACTTGTTTGCACTACATGGGGCAGGCTGGATATTTTTTCACCCAAAACAGCACGATAACTGGCCATGTCTTTGGTCCTCACTTTTAACAAATAATCAAAGCTAGCCGCGGTCATGTGGCATTGTTCTATTTCTACAATGGTTGCCACGGCAGCATTAAAAGCTGCCAGCGCTTTACTGCTGGTGGACGCTAAAGTGGCTTGAACAAACGCCACGTGATCTAACCCTAGTTTGGTTTTATTAACTAAAGCTATGTAACCCGTGATATAGCCTTGATCTTGCAAACGTTTAAGGCGAATTTGACAGGGAGTGTTGGATAGCCCTACGTGTTCAGCCAGGGCAGTAATAGTCATGCGACCATCTTTTTGCAGTGCGGCAATAATAGCTTGGTCGTGGCGGTCTAGCTTATTCATGTGTTCCCTTGTGTTTTTTTGGCTAAAAAATTATTATTAACTAGTTAATATACCTATTTTTTAAGTCATATAATATTTAATTTACTATAAAATAATTAAATTATAGTTATTATTTTTGTTATATGATTAAAATATAGCAAGTTATGCTTTTTATATAGGCATAAAATGGTGTATTGAATTAATCAACTCTAGGCCACAGCATGACTAACATTATTTCTTCATTGTCTAATAAAGAGCAACTGCATAATATTCGCCTAGGTATGCGTGCGGCCTATCTAGCCGATGAAAAAGTGTGCATTGAAGCCTTATTGAAGGGTTTCAATTTAGCAGCAGATTCACGTGAAAAAATGTCTACACAGGCTGCAAATCTGGTACGTCATGTACGTAATCACTCTAGCCCAACCATGATGGAAAAGTTCCTTGGGGAATATGGCTTAAGCACAAAGGAAGGTGTGGCGCTCATGTGTATGGCGGAAGCCTTGTTGCGAGTGCCAGACAAAGCCACCATTGATGCCTTGATTGAAGATAAGGTGCAAGCAGGGGACTGGTCTAGCCACCTTGGGCACTCTAATTCATCGTTAATTAATTCCTCAACATGGGCCTTGTTAGTGACAGGCAAATTGTTGGCCCCGGTAGATGCAGACAAAGTAGGCTCCACCATGCGTGGCCTTGTGAAACGTGTGGGCGAACCCGTTGTGCGTAATGCTGTGGCCCAAGCAATGAAAGAACTTGGTTCTCAGTTCGTGCTAGGCCGTACTATGGAAGAGGCAACGCGACGCGCCAAAAAGTTGACTGCTCAAGGCTATACTTACTCCTATGACATGCTTGGTGAGGCGGCCTGCACAGCAGAGGATGCAGCTCGCTATTTTGATGCCTATAGCAAAGCCATTGCAGACCTATCTCCCTATTGCAACGATAATGATATACGTAATAACTCTGGTATCTCGGTAAAGTTATCGGCCTTGCACCCACGTTATGAATGGGGTCAGCGCAATCGTGTATTAACAGAGTTGGTGCCGCAGGTATTGGCCTTAGCGTTGCAAGCCAAAGAAGCCAACATGGGTTTTAATGTAGATGCTGAGGAAGCTGATCGGTTAGACATTTCCCTTGATGTGATTGCTGCTGTATTAGCTGCACCAGAGTTAGCTGGCTGGAACGGCTTTGGTATTGTGGTACAGGCCTTTAGTAAACGTGCACCGTGGGTGTTGGATTGGCTCTATGCATTAGCCACGGGCTTAGATCGGAAAATTATGGTGCGCTTGGTTAAGGGTGCCTACTGGGATGCGGAAATAAAACGTGCCCAAGTGTTAGGGTTAACGGGGTTTCCTGTGTTTACCCGTAAAGCCAATACGGATTTGTCTTATTTAGCCTGTGCTAAACAAATCTTAGCTATGAATGATCGCATTTATGCTCAATTTGCCACCCACAATGCCCACTCTGTAGCAGCTATTTTGCATCTGGCAGGTTCTGACCATGCCTATGAATTCCAGCGCTTACATGGCATGGGTGAATCTTTACATGCCAGTGTGATGGCTCAAGGTGGTATACGTTGTCGTGTTTATGCACCAGTAGGTGCACACCAAGACTTATTGGCCTACCTCGTTAGGCGTTTGTTAGAAAATGGTGCTAACTCCTCCTTTGTTCACCAGCTAGTGAGCCCAGAAATTGCCCCAGAAGCTATTGCTCAAGACCCTGTGAATGTCGTTTTAGAGCGCTTAGATCAGGGCTTAAGTTGCAGCAGCCATGCCATTGTGCAGCCAAAAGATTTGTTTGGCCAAGATCATGGCAACTCTAGAAAAAACGCTAAGGGCTGGGATATTACTGACTCACCTACGGTTGAATCTATGGAATCTGAGCGAGTGTATTTGGCACAAGAATATTGGCAGGCTATGCCGATTTTGGCTAATCACCAGCCTAAAGCAAAGGCTCCACTATGGGTTATCAACCCTGCCACCGATGACGAGCGGGTGGGTCAAGTTTATATGACCTCTAAAGAGCAGGTTGAAGCTGCAATAGAGTCGGCACCTATAGGTCAGGTTCAGTGGCTTGCAATGCCCATTGCACAGCGTGTGGCTTGTTTTGAAAAAGCAGCAGACTTGTACGAAGCTAATGCAACGGAACTGTTTGCTATATTAGCTAGGGAAGCTGGAAAAACTTGGCTAGATGCTGTAGGTGAGTTACGTGAAGCAGTTGATTTTGCGCGTTTTTACGCACAAGAAATGGCCGCAGTGCCTCAAAGTCAGGGCCGTGGTGTAGTCAGTTGTATCTCACCGTGGAATTTCCCCTTGGCTATTTTTAGTGGCCAAATATTTGCCGCACTGGCAGCGGGTAATGCCGTACTAGCCAAGCCTGCGGGCCAAACTAATTTAGTCGCTCATAGAGCGGTGCAGCTGATGCACGAAGCTGGCATTCCTGTAGCAACAGTTCAGTTTGTACCAGGTGGTCCACAAGACGTAGGTGTGCCTATTACCAGTGATGCACGGGTGAGTGGTGTATGTTTTACCGGTTCTACAGCCACGGCACAACACATCAACCGTGTGATGGCGACACACTTGGCCGCAGATGCCGTTATGATTGCTGAAACTGGTGGCCTCAACGCCATGATTGTGGATTCTACGGCGTTACCTGAACAAGTAGTGCGCGACGTATTGGCTTCGGCTTTCCAAAGTGCTGGCCAGCGTTGTTCAGCCCTGCGTATGTTGTACTTACAAGAAGATATTGCCGATAAGGTTTTGCATATGCTCTATGGTGCAATGGATGAACTTATCCTAGGCAATCCGTGGCATCTAAATACTGATCTTGGCCCGGTGATTGATGTAACCGCTAAAACTAAGATCGAAAACCACATTGCTGATCATGCTGCCAAAGGTAATGTGCTCAAGCAACTCGTGACACCAGAAACAGGTTTGTTTGTGGGCCCTGCGGTAATCAAGGTTAATGGTATTGAAGACCTTGGCGAAGAAATTTTTGGCCCCGTATTGCATGTAGCCACCTTTGCCGCAGGAAACTTAGATAAGCTAATTGATACCATTAATGCACAAGGTTATGGCTTAACCTTTGGCATACATACCCGAGTGGATGCCCGTGTTGAACAGCTGGTAAAAGGTATACACGCGGGTAATACCTACGTTAATCGTAATCAAATTGGTGCAGTAGTGGGTAGCCAACCGTTTGGTGGCGAAGGCCTATCGGGTACTGGGCCTAAGGCTGGTGGCCCACAGTATGTACAGCGCTTGCGTCGACCGCTGGTGGTGCAGGCAGCCTGTACAACAGGGACTGTTGTTAGCCTAGGAAAGGTGCAGCAAGCCATAGACTCCCTATCCATCAAGGCGCTCATTGAATGGCAGCAAAGCAGCGATCGTGTGTCACAAATGGCTCAAGTTTTTGGTTCACAAGCTAGCCGATTACAGGATTTGTGTCGCGATGTGGTGCTGTTGCCCGGCCCAACGGGAGAGTTAAATCAGCTCAGTACCATCGCCCGTGGCGTTGTTTTGTGCTTAGGGCCAGACCGACACGCTGCCTTGCTGCAAGCTCAGACAGCATTAGCTCAAGGCAACGGTGTTGTGTTGGTAGCCAATGACCTTAATTTGCCCAACAGTGATTTGCCCTTAGTGGTGGTTAAAGGGCAGCTTGCAGCTACAGACATCACCTCGTTGTCGGGCTATCATGCCGTAGCTGCAAATGGTGATACCCTAACTGCAAATGATGAGGTCTCCTACCAAAAACAATTAAGGCAGGCCTTAGCTGATAAGTCTGGTCCATTAGTGCCATTAATTAGTGAGACCGCAGACCCACAGCGGTATACCATGGAACGCCATTTGTGTATCGATACAACTGCTGCGGGAGGCAATGCGAGCCTCATTGCAGCAGGGGAATAATATTAATTAAACTCGCTCGCTAGAGGTTTTAAGGCATGATACTAGGCGCATATGGATTATTGTTAAAAAACCATACGCGCTTTGTACTGTTCGGTTTGATAACGGCTTTTGCGTCTTCTTTTGGTCAGACCTATTTTATTGGCATATTTGGCCACGCCATTCAGCAAGATTTTGCCATGAGCCACACCCAATGGGGTGGTATTTACATGGCCGGCACCTTGCTGAGCGCGTTGCTGTTGCCTATTACGGGCAAATTGATTGATCAGGTAACATTGCAGCGCTACACGTTTTTTGTGGTCTTGTGTTTGGCTTTTGCCTGTTGGTTTATTACTCAGGTGCATAGCCTTGCTTGGTTAGTTGTTGGGGTATTTTTATTACGTCAATCGGGTCAAGGACTAATGAGTCATGTGGCCTATACCTCCATGGGTCGTTATTTTGACCAGCAACGTGGTAAAGCCACAGCGATGGCAGCTATGGGTTTTGCCGCTGGTGAGGCGGTATTGCCATTGATAGCGGTCATGGCTATTGCTGCGGTGGGCTGGCGTTGGAGTTATGCGGGTGTGGCTCTGATTGTATTGGTGCTAATACTGCCGACAAGTTTGTGGTTATTGCGAGGGCACCATGGACGCCACCAAGACTATGAGCAAAAGCTTAAACAGAGTGAGGAGGTTTCACTGTCACAACAAGCCTTTCCTACTCAAGTTGTTGAAAACCCTACTAGTGTAAAGTCTTGGCGGCGCCGAGATGTACTCAAAGATTATCGTTTTTACTTAATTTTACCTGGGGTATCGGCAACTTCTGTGGTGAGTACCGCGTTATTTTTTCATCACCTTAATCTGGCTGATGAAAAAGGCTGGTCCCATACCTTTATGACTGGCAATTACTTACTTTATTCATTCATAGTCACGGTTATGGCTGTTATTGCGGGGCAACTGATTGATCGCTTCAGCGCTCTTGCCCTCATGCCGTTTACTCTGTTGCCTATAGCAGCAGCTCTGTTAATGATTAACTTAGTGGATAGTTATTGGGTAATTTGGCCGTATATGGTGCTGCTAGGTATAGGTTCGGGTTTATCTCAAACAGCACAAGCTGCGCTTTGGCCAGAATGTTATGGTGTACGTTACTTAGGGTCTATTAAGAGCTTGTTTTGGACCGTTGTTGTATTTGCCTCGGCCTTAGGTCCGGTGTGGCTAGGGTACTTGGTTGATCTAGGCTATAGTTTTCAGCAATCGGTGTTAACTATGGTGGTATATTTGTTGTTGTCGACTGGCTTAATGATAATAGGCCTAAGAGGGTTTCGTTTGGCTTAGAGCAAAGCATGGCTAGGCGTGCTGGCTACCAGCGAGTATAATGCTTGCCAGTTCAAACCGTTAAATGGTTTGTGATATATCTCCCAGTGGGACTTTTCTGTGCTGTTAATGCTCGATAATTACGACTCGTTCACCTACAACCTAGTGCGTTATTTTCGCGAACTGGGGGCTGAGGTTGTGGTTTATCGTAACGATGAAATTAGCCTTGCAGAAATTGAGCAATTAGCGCCAAGCCATATAGTGATCTCCCCAGGGCCATGCACGCCTGACGAAGCTGGAATCTCTATGGCTGCGATAGCTCATTTTGCTGGAAAAATACCACTTCTAGGCGTGTGTTTAGGCCACCAGAGTATTGGTCAGGTATTTGGTGGCAAGGTAGTTCGAGCAGAAAAAGTGATGCACGGAAAAACCTCTATGGTGTCCCACGAACAAGCGGGTGTATTTGCTGGATTAGCGCAGCCTGTAGAAGTAACACGCTACCATTCTCTAGTGGTAGAAGCCCATTCCTTACCCGAATGTTTAGAGGTCACGGCATGGAGTTTAAATGCTGCTGGTGATAAAGAGGTCATTATGGGTATTCGCCATAAAACCCTCGATGTTGAAGGTGTTCAGTTCCATCCAGAATCTGTGTTAACCCATCAAGGCCATGAACTTTTGGCTAATTTCCTCAAACGTTAATCGTTAACCTAAAAAAGACCCAATTATTTGCTAAATGCTGGTTATAAAGCCTGATTTTTGGCGGCGTTATTTGCTAGAGTAGTGAATGATTAAATTTGCGTAGTTGAATAAGGGTTCACTATGAATATGCAGCAGGCTATTGCCGCCGTTACCGAACAACAAGACTTAAGCCAAGCCCAAATGCAGGCCGTGATGAACCTTATTATGACGGGCGAAGCAACTCAGGCCCAAGTGGGTGGGTTCTTGGTTGGTTTACGTATGAAAGGTGAAACCGTAGACGAGATTACCGGTGCGGTGATTGCCATGCGTGCATTAGCCTCTGGCGTAGAAGTAAAAGGTGGGCATGTCATCGATACCTGCGGCACTGGTGGTGACAGCTCGGGCATATTCAACGTATCTACAGGCTGTGCTTTTATTGCATCAGCGGCTGGTGCTCAAGTAGCAAAACACGGTAACCGATCAATTTCTTCTAAAAGTGGCAGTTCTGACCTTCTTGAAGCGGCTGGCGTAGATATTATGCTCAAACCCATTCAGGTAGAGCGGTGTATCGCAGAATTAGGTGTGGGCTTTATGTTCGCTCCAGCCCATCACAGCGCTATGAAACATGCCATCGGCCCTCGTCGTGAAATGGCTATTCGAACCTTATTTAATATTCTAGGCCCACTAACCAATCCCGCCGGCGCACCTCATCAGGTGTTAGGTGTATTTAGTCGGCAATGGCAACGACCTATGGCTGAAGTGTTGCAGCGATTAGGCAGTAAACACGTTATGGTGGTTCATTCTGAAGATGGCTTAGACGAAATTAGCATTGCCGCGCCTACTCATGTGGTAGAACTGAATAACGGTGAAATTACCGAATACTCCATCGACCCTGCTGACTACAACCTATCCCATACAAGCTTAGAAGCTTTAGTGGTGGACGATGCGATAGGTAGCCTAAGGTTGATTAAACAAGCCTTTGCTGGCGAAGCCGGTGCACCATTGGATATGTTGTTACTCAATGCTGGTGCGGCTATTTATAGTGCAGATCTAGTAGTAGATCTGGCAACAGGCATAGAGCAGGCTAGAATTGCTATCAGCAGCGGCGCAGCCCAACAAAAGTTGGATGACCTGATTCAATTCACACAAGGGCTAAATCCATAATGAATACCCCAACGGTACTCAAGCGCATCGTAGCGCGCAAGCTTGAAGAAATAGCCGAGCGCCAGCAACATACCACCATCGATGATCTAAAGCTCAAAATCAAAGCCAACCGCAGCGGACCCATGGCTCCACGTGGTTTTGCCAAAGCCATGCAAACCAAGTTAGATCAAGGTTTACCTGCGGTGATTGCCGAAGCAAAAAAAGCTTCTCCAAGTAAAGGTGTCATTCGTGAAGATTTTAATCCGGCACAAATTGCCGCCAGCTACCAAGCCGGTGGTGCAGCTTGTATGTCGGTATTAACGGATGCCGACTTCTTCCAAGGCCACGAAGACTATTTGCGGCAAGCGCGTGCAGCTTGTAACCTGCCTGTTATTCGTAAAGATTTTATTGTAGACCCTTATCAGGTGTATGAAGCCAGAGCAATTGGTGCAGATTGCATTTTACTGATTGTGGCTTGTTTGGAAGATCAGCAAATGCAAGATTTGGCTCAATTGGCTGAGGGCTTAGGAATGGATGTATTGGTAGAATCTCATGATGCAGAAGAGTTGGTCCGTGCCTTAAAGTTAAGTACACCCTTGGTAGGCATTAATAATCGAAATTTACATACCTTTGACCTGACTCTGCAGACAACCTTTGATTTATTAGCCTTGATGCCAGAAGATCGAATAGTGATTACCGAAAGTGGGATCCATACCCCTGCTGATGTAGTGCTGATGCAAAACCAAAATGTGAATGCCTTTTTGGTGGGAGAATCCTTCATGCGTGCCAGCGATCCTGGTGCGAAATTAGCTGAATTGTTCGGTTAATCATAATTAATGAAAATGAGAGGTCATTTGCTATGAAAAACTTCTTACACGGTGGCCAAACTAATACTAATGCTGTGCCGTAGGTCATGTCGATGGCACCGTAGATCTGCGTGGCTATATTGGCATTTCTTTATTTGGTTTTACCTCAGTTTGGCGTCCGCAGCGGTAACAACAATAGATCAACACATACATTAGGCAATAGAATATTATGGAAGCAAAAATTAGTTGGGTCGGCGGCGTTAGTTTTAAAACCGAATCAGGCTCAGGCCATACAGTGACTGTAGATGGCCCACCTAATTCGGGTGGTGAAAATCTTGGTGCTCGGCCTATGGAATTAATATTAATGGGGTTGGGTGGTTGTACGGCGTTTGACGTGATGACTATTCTTAAAAAAACTCGCCAAGACGTAACGGATTGTGTGGCACAACTGAGCGCAGAACGTGCTGACACTGTACCTTCTGTGTTCACTAAAATTCATGTTCACTTTGTGGTGACTGGTCGTAATTTAAAAGAAAAACATATCGCACGTGCTATCACGTTATCAGCTGATGAGTATTGTTCTGCTTCCATTATGTTGGAGAGGAGCGGTGTTGAAATTACCCACGATTATGAAATCAGAGAGTTGGATGCCTAACTTGACCCCATCGCAAACAAACCTAAGCCGTTTTTGGTCACCCAAAGTACATGATTTATCACCTTATGTACCTGGAGAGCAGCCTAAGCTAAGCAACTTAGTGAAGCTTAATACCAATGAAAACCCGTTTCCACCTTCGCTCAAAGTGTTCGCAGCAATGCAGGATGAACTGAGCGAATCATTACGTTTGTACCCAGATCCTAATGCCACTGCATTACGTCAGTGTTTGGCCAGCTATAACGGTTTAATGGTTGATCAAGTGTTTGTAGGTAATGGTTCTGATGAAGTGTTAGCCCATGCTTTTCAGGCATTATTGCAACACGGCGAACCTTTGTTATTCCCCGATATTAGCTACAGCTTCTACCCAGTGTATTGCGGCTTATATGGTATAGAGAAGGGCGAAGTGCCCCTAGCAGATGACCTCACCATTAACGTGTCTGAATACCAACAGCCTAATGGTGGTGTGATTTTACCCAATCCCAATGCGCCAACTGGCGAGCTACTCGGTCTAGTGGCCATCCGTCAATTACTGACGGCCAATCCCAATAGAGTAGTGGTGATAGACGAGGCTTATATCGATTTTGGTGGCCAGTCAGCTACGCAGTTAGTGCCAGAATTTGATAATCTATTGGTGGTTCAAACCTTATCAAAATCACGTTCGTTGGCAGGTTTGAGAGTGGGTTTTGCGTTTGGCCAAAGTCACCTAATAGAAGCACTAGAAAGAGTTAAAAATAGTTTTAATTCATACCCTTTGAGCCGTGAATCTCAAGCGGGGGCCATCGCGGCAATAGAAGATGAAAGTTACTTTCAACACACCTGCCAAGCCAATATCGCGCAACGCGAAAAGCTAGCAGGCCAGTTGCAGGCATTGGGTTTTAGCATGACAAATTCCTATGCTAATTTCTTGTTTGTGACCCATAGCACCATGGATGCAGTAGATATTGCAGCTGCATTAAGGCAGCAAGGCATTATTGTGCGTCATCTTACCAGCAGCCCACGTACCACCAATTATCTGCGTATTAGTGTAGGCAGTGCAAGGGAGTGTGAGTTGTTAGTGCAGGCTTTAACTGAACTGGTTGTTGGCAATTAGTGATTTTGGGCCTGCCGCTGTCTGTGCAATCCTACCAATCGCTAACTTACCTAGGCACTAAGCGCCTTGCCACCCATCATATGCAAATGTATGTGGTATACCACTTGGCCACCGTCCGGGTTGCAGTTCATCTGCACACGGTATCCATCTTCTGCGACACCTGCTTGTTTAGCTAGCTTAGCCGCTGTAAGCATCATATGGCCTAGCAGTGCTTGATGCTCTGGGTTGGCATCATTAAGTGTGGCGATGGGCTGTTTAGGAATAATCAAATAATGCACTGGGGCTTTAGGTGAGATGTCCTTAAAAGCCAAAACTTGTTCATCTTCATAAACGATATCAGCTGGGATTTCTCGACTGATAATTTTGTCAAAAATGGTGCTCATAGTAGTCACTCGGTGTTGGCTAATTAATGAAGTTGCTCACGAGCGATGGCTCTATAGGCAATATCACGACGGCAAAATTTGCCTTCCCAGCTAACCTTATCGGCAAGTTCATAGGCTTTATGTTGGGCTTCGCCCACTGTATCACCAAGGGCCACAGCACACAGTACCCGACCACCGTTAGTCATCACCATGCCATCTTCATTGAGAGCAGTGCCAGCATGAAATATTTTACTGGCATTGCTCACTTCCTCTGGCAAGCTAATGACATGACCTTTAGGGTAATTGTCTGGGTAACCTTGGGCGGCCAGAACCACGCCTACGGCAGGGCGGTTATCCCAGTAGGCCATGGTTTGATCGAGTACACCCATGGTGCCTGCAATACAAAGTTCCACAATGCTGTTCTTAAGACGCATCATAATGGGTTGAGTTTCTGGGTCACCAAAACGGCAGTTAAATTCCAACACCTTAGGTGTGCCGTCGGTGGCGACCATGATGCCTGCGTACAGGAAACCCGTATACACATAACCATCGGCAGCCATGCCGTTAACGGTTGGCATAATAACTTCATCCATAATGCGCTGGTGTAGCGCTGCGTCTACCACGGGAGCAGGTGAGTAGGCGCCCATGCCGCCAGTGTTAGGGCCTTGATCTCCATCGTCCCGTGCTTTGTGGTCTTGGCTAGAAGCCAGGGGCAGTACGTTTTTTCCATCGGCCATTACAATAAAGCTAGCTTCTTCGCCTACTAAAAATTCTTCAATGACTACGCGGTTGCCTGCGTCACCAAAAGCGTTGCCTGCAAGCATGTCTTTAACCGCTGCGCAGGCTTGCTCTATCGTGTCGGCTAAAATGACGCCTTTGCCTGCAGCTAAACCGTCTGCTTTAACAACAATGGGAGCACCTTGAGTCTCGATGTATTCAACAGCGGGCGCAATCTCTGTAAAGGTTTCGTATGCCGCTGTAGGAATGTCATGACGCTTGAGGAAGTCTTTAGCAAAGGCTTTAGACCCTTCAAGCTGCGCGGCGCCTTGGGTTGGCCCAAAAATGTCCATGTCTGCATCGCGGAATAGATCCACTACACCTGCAACTAGTGGCGCTTCTGGCCCTACAATTGTTAGGTCTACATTATTGCTCTTGGCAAAATCCAATAGACCTTCAATGTCCATCACATTAATGTCCACATTTTCGGTTTTGTTTTCTAAAGCGGTGCCAGCATTGCCTGGTGCTACGAATATTTTGTGCACACCACGGTTTTTAGAGGCTTGCCATGCGAGTGCATGCTCGCGACCACCACCACCGATAATTAATACATTCATGTTCTTTCCTGTTGCGTAAGTTGCTACTTTATTTTGTCATTACCAATGCCCTGCACGGCTGCGCTCCTCGCAACGGCGAATTATGCTGAGTCTATCGGTGATGTTAATGACGGAAGTGGCGCATACCGGTAAATATCATGCTTATGTTGTGTTCATTGGCTGCGGCAATGATTTCATCATCCCGCATAGAACCACCGGGTTGAATAATGGCGCTAATGCCCGCTTCTGCAGCAGCATCGATGCCATCTCGGAAGGGGAAAAAGGCATCGGATGCCATTACTGAACCTTTTACTTCTAAGCCTTCATCACTTGCTTTGACACCAGCAATTTTAGCACTGTAAATTCGGCTCATTTGCCCTGCACCAACACCAATAGTCATGCCGTCTTTGCAATACACAATGGCATTAGATTTTACATATTTTGCTACTTTCCAAGCAAATTGTAGGTCGTGCATTTCTGCTTCAGTGGGCATACGCTCACTAACGATTTTTAGGTCGGCTTCAAGTATTTGGCCTAAGTCACGGTCTTGCACTAATAAGCCACCAGTGACGCGCTTGTAGTCTAGCTCTGCCACCCGTAAATGAGGTAAGTCGCCACAGCTTAGTACCCGAACATTGGGTTTGCGGGCTAAGGTTGCTTCTGCAGAAACGCTGACGCTTGGGGCAATAACCACTTCTACAAATTGCTGGTCGATAATGCGTTGAGCTGTGCCTGCATCCAGCTCACGGTTAAAGGCTATAATGCCCCCAAAGGCAGATGTGGAATCGGTGCTGTAGGCTTTTTCATAGGCTTCGGTGATGTTTTTACCCATGGCCACACCACAGGGGTTGGCATGTTTAACGATGACACAAGCAGGGTCTTGGAAGGCTTTTACACATTCTATGGCGGCATCTGTATCGGCGATGTTGTTAAAAGAAAGCGCTTTACCTTGTACCTGGTGAGCCGTCGCTACACTGGCTTCTTTTGGTTCATGTTCAATATAGAAGGCGGCACTTTGATGTGGGTTTTCACCATAACGCATGTCCTGAACTTTTTTCAACTGAGTGTTAAATGTACGTGGGAATTTGGAGCTCGGATCTAGCTGAGCACCTAAATAATTAGCTATAGCGCCGTCATACATAGCTGTGTGTTCGAAGGCTTTACAGGCGAGATCTGTGCGTGTGGTTTGGCTTAGACCACCTGTGGCTGTGAGTTCTTCAAGGATGCCGGTGTAGTCACCAGAGTTAACCACGATTGCGACGTGTTTGTTGTTCTTCGCGGCCGAGCGCACCATGGTAGGGCCACCAATGTCGATGTTTTCGATGGCCATGTCTAAGGTGCAGTCATCACGTTCGATAGTAGTCTTAAAGGGATATAGATTCACTACCACTAGGTCAATCTCTTCGATGCCATGTTGCGCCATCACCGCATCGTCTTGGCCGCGGCGCCCTAAGATGCCACCGTGGATTTTTGGGTGTAATGTTTTCACTCGGCCGTCCATCATTTCTGGAAAACCGGTGTAATCAGACACTTCAACAGCAGCGATGCCCGCATCATTTAATAGTTTAAAGGTGCCTCCAGTGGAGAGGATTTCCACCCCAGATTGGCTCAGCTGTTGGGCGAATTCTACAATGCCCTGTTTGTCTGAAACGCTGATTAGGGCGCGGCGAATGGCGTGTGACATAATTCTATCCTTTTAACTGTGGAGTTTAGGGCTGTCTAAAGTAAATCGTACTGCTTTAATTTTTTGCGCAACGTGCCTCGGTTAAGGCCAAGTATCGCGGCCGCCTTAGACTGGTTATCCTGTGTGTGCTGCATGACGCACTCAAACAGTGGTGCTTCTACCTGTTGCATGAATAAATTATACAGTGCGCTAGTTTGCTGACCGTCGAGTTCGTTAAAATACTGAGTTAAAGATTGTTCAACACTTTGACGTAAAGACTGAGGTACTTGCCGCTGGTCAGCTTGGTGATCTTGGGCAACAGTTTGGTTGATGTCGGTGGCTTGGTGCATGCTGTTCATGGTGTTTTTGATGTTATAGCTCATAGTATTAAGCCGCCTGCTCTTCGGCGCTGGCAAAGTAGTGGTTTAAAAAGTCCAGTTGCTGCAGTTGGTTTTGTAATTGATTAAATGCTTTGCGCTGGGCAGGTTCTTGTTTCAGGTACCAGCCCACATGTTTGCGGGCAATACGTGGACCCATGACTTCCCCATACAGGCCATACAAACCATACAGGTGTTGCTGTAATACATGCCAAACTAGGTTGTTGCTGGGTTTTTTCAGCGGTATACCATGCTTAAGGTAATAGTGCACTTGTTGGAATAACCAAGGGTTGCCTTGTGCTCCTCTACCTATCATAAGGCCATCGGCACCAGTATGAGAGAGGACATTGGCAGCATCTTCTACGGTGTTGATGTCACCGTTAGCGATCACAGGGATATCTAGGGCCTGTTTAATGGCTGCTATAGTGTCGTATTCTACGTCCCCTTTAAATCCACAAGCACGGGTTCGGCCATGCACAGCAAGGGCTTGGATGCCTGCGTCTTGGGCAATATTGGCAATATCCAAACCATTACGTTGGTCAGTGCTCCAACCCGTACGAATCTTTAATGTTACGGGTACGTCTACGGCGGAAACCACAGCCTTTAGTATGTCTTTAACTAATTCTGGTTCCCGGAGCAAGGCTGAACCTGCGGCTTTTTTGAGTACCTTTTTCGCAGGGCAGCCCATATTAATATCTATAATTTGAGCCCCTAGCATCACATTAGCTTGGGCAGCGTGAGCCATTTGAGCCGGATCATTACCGGCAATTTGCACGCTAATAGGGGTGCTGTCATCAGCATGGGGTAGGCGTCGTTGAGACTTTTGTGTATGCCACAAGGAGGTGTCGGAAGTGAGCATTTCGGCAACCACTAACCCCGCACCCAGTTGACGGCATAAATGCCGAAATGGGCGGTCAGTAATGCCTGCCATGGGTGCCAAAATCAAGCCGTTTTCAAGCTGATGGGGACCAATGGCAAAGCCGTGAATAACGCTAGAGTAATTCATTACAAGTTAAAAAAATGCCTAAAATTTGCCAGAAATGAGTCTTTAAACTCAATCTAGCTATTGTACGAGTTGTACAAAAAATGTTCAATTAATAAGCGTAATAACAGTTAAAAATATTACCAAAATCACAGTAATAGTAAATATCTAGTGTTGGTGTGCTGGTAATGCAAGATATTGCCACAGAGCAATACTAATGATGCCTAACAAACATATACCAAGCCATTGGCGTACTACTTGGGGATCACGCTTAAGCATTTGCCGATGGAACTTAAGGCCTAACATGTGACCGCAGGCGGTAGGTATAAGTAAGGCGAGTGACCACTGCCATTGTAGATCCACCCCCGCGATGGCAAAGGCCAAAAGCTTGATCACGACGAGGATGAACCACAATACAAATAGGGTATCGCGATAGGCGGAGATGGCCATTTTTCGCACGGCTACGGCAACAATAAGGGGTGCGCCAATGAGTGAAGTGCCGCTAAAATAGCCACCTAAGATATAAAGTAAACGGTCTACCCATGGGGATTGACTGTTAATCTCCCATTTAATAATCCAAGTAACGGCGTAAAAACCGGTGATGGCATAGATAAAGATCACCATCCATTCGGTCGGCAAACTCAATAAACCAATGACACCTATGAGTTTGGGGATGATCATCCAAGTTAAGGATTCCCTCAGGAACTTACCATCTACGTGTTTGAAGCGTAAACCGGTGGTGATGCCAGAAAAAATGAGAAGGTGGGTGGCAACAATAGGTAAAAAGAACAAGGGTTGGTCTGCTACCAATAACATGAGCGGTAAGCCTAGGGCTGCACCACCAAAACCAAGGCCTGCACGCACGAAACCAGACCAAACAAAAATGGCACTAATAGCAACAAGCTGCGCAGTACTAAAATCCATGGTGTATTAGCGCTTTTGTCCGTCAATACGTACCCACTCGTCTTTAGTGACGACAGTGTGCATATCAAACCATGGCTCGTAAGCTTCTATAACGGCATTAGCCTGGTGTTCAAGAATACCAGACAAAGCAATTAAACCGGCTGGCTTGGTGAGTTCAGCCAGACGAGCGGCCATCTCGATTAGTGGGCCAGCTAGAATGTTGGCAAGTACCACATCTACGGCCTTGTTAGGGGCTTTTTCAGGCAAAAAAACGGGAATTTTTTCAGCTCCAATACCGTTGCGCTGGGCGTTGTCTATGGTGGCCGTTAACGCTTGGGTATCGTTGTCTACGCCAACCACGTGTTCCGCTCCCATAAGTATTGCGCTAATAGCTAAAATGCCGGAGCCACAACCGTAATCAATAACGGTTTTGTCTTGCCAGTCTTGCTGGGCAATCCACTGCAGGCATAATGCTGTGGTGGGGTGGCTGCCAGTGCCAAAGGCTAGGCCTGGATCCAGCATAAGGTTGGCGGCCGTCGGGTCTGGTACAGGTTTCCAGCTTGGGCAAACCCAAAGGCGTTGGCCAAATTGAATGGGTTCAAAACGATCCATCCATTCTCTTTCCCAATCTTTGTCTTCTAGAATCTCCAGTTTGTGGCTTGGAAATGTAGTATTTGGAAAAGCTTCTTGCCAACCGTTGCCTAAGTAATCTAGCAGTACATCACCGTCTGTGTCGGCTTCAAATAAACCCATCACGCGAGTATCTTGCCACAAAGGTGTAGTGCCTTTAATTGGCTCAAATACGGGTTGGTCCGCTCCATCCAGCATGCTAACAGCGCCGGCACCGCATAGCAGTAGCATGTCCTCTAAAAATTCAGAGTTTTCAGGAGTAGAAGATAAGGTAATTTGAACCCAAGGCATTTTTTGATATCTCTAAGCTATTGCACTTAATATTTTGGCGTTAAAAAAGGGCTCAAGCTTGTCATTTACTTAATGTAAACTCCTCGCTTTCGCCCTCTTTTGCCTTGACCTATGGGTGCTTATGACGCTTGCAATGGTCACATCAGCGACCTTAGTTAGATCTTGGCTTGGGATAGACACAGAAGCAAGGCTTAGAGGCCTAACTTCTTCTCTAGGTAGTGGATATTGACGCCTCCTTCAGCAAAAAGAGCATCTCGCACAATTTCTTTTTGTAGAGGGATATTGGTTTTAATGCCATCGATAATCATTTCATCCAAAGCCACTTCCATGCGTTTTAACGCTTCTTTTCGTGTAGGTGCATGGGTGATAACTTTAGCAATCATTGAATCGTAGAAGGGCGGCACGGTGTAACCACTGTAGATGTGTGAATCTACCCGCACACCTAAACCACCTGGGGCGTGAAACTGAGTCACTTTACCCGGGCTTGGCATAAAGGTCTTAGCATCTTCTGCGTTGATGCGACATTCGAAGGCATGACCTTCAATAACCACATCTTCTTGCTTCACTGACAGTGGAAAACCGCTAGCAATGCGCAACTGTTCTTTGATGATGTCTACACCAGTGATCATTTCTGTCACAGGATGCTCCACCTGAACACGGGTGTTCATTTCTATGAAGTAGAAACCACCGTCTTCATACAAGAATTCAAACGTGCCCGCACCACGGTAACCAATTTCAAGACAGGCATCAGTACAGCTCTTAAGTACTTGGGCTCGGGCTGTTGCGTCCATGTGTGGCGCAGGAGCTTCTTCAACCACTTTTTGATGGCGACGCTGCATAGAACAATCACGATCATACAGGTGGATTACGCCACCTTGGCCATCGGCCAGAATTTGTACTTCTACATGGCGTGGGTTCTCTAGGAACTTTTCCATATACACGACGTCGTTACCAAAAGCGCCTTTGGCTTCTGCTTTGGTTACGAAAATGGAATTGATAAGGGCTGCTTCACTGTGCACAACACGCATGCCGCGGCCGCCACCGCCCGCCGATGCTTTAATAATCACAGGGTAGCCAATTTGCTTGGCAATGCGCATGGTACGCTCTGCGTCATCGTCTAGGGGGCCGTCAGAGCCTGGTACTGTGGGCACGCCTGATTGCTGCATGGCTTTGATAGCGGCAACTTTATCACCCATTATGCGAATGGTGGCTGCAGTTGGTCCAATAAAGGTAAAACCACTACTTTCTACCATTTCTGCAAAGTCTGCATTTTCTGCTAAGAAACCATAGCCTGGGTGGATACCCGTGGCATCTGTGACTTCTGCAGCAGATAAAATACGTGGAATGTTTAAATAGCTTTCGGTAGACGAGTTTGGGCCGATACATACTGCTTCATCAGCTAAACGCACGTGCATTAAGTCTTTGTCTGCTGTGGAGTGTACCGCTACGGTCTTAATGCCTAATTCTTTACAGGCTCGTAAAATACGTAGGGCAATTTCTCCACGGTTAGCAATAACAACTTTTTCTAACATAGGGTGCTCCGGCCTTAGGCGATGGTGACCAGAGGTTGATCAAATTCAACAGCTTCGCCGTCTTCAACCAAGATAGCGGTAATGGTACCGGACTTGTCAGCTTCAATTTGGTTCATCATTTTCATAGCTTCGATGATACAAATGACGTCACCTTCTTTAACTGTTTGGCCTACTTCAGAAAATGCTGGTGCACCTGGTGATGGGCAGCGATAAAAGGTGCCAACCATAGGCGATGCCACAGCGTGCCCGCTGATTTCTGGTGTGCTTGGTGCAGCAGCAACCGGCGCCGCAACTGCCGCAACTGGAGCAGCTTGCATCACTGGAGCGGCTTGCATGACTGGCGCAGCGGCAGCCATCATCATCGCCGACGAGGCGCGGCTAATACGTACGGACTCTTCACCTTCTTTGATTTCAATTTCGTTAATGTCAGACTCTTCTAGCAACTCGATGAGTTTTTTAACTTTACGAATATCCATGGGATCTCTCTATAAATTTTGCAATGATAATTAACTGCTCAAACGGCCAATGGCGGCGTCTATAGCAAAATGGTAGCCGTCAGCACCTAGGCCGCAGATTACGCCCTCGGCAATGTCAGATAAATAAGAATGATGGCGAAAAGTTTCGCGCTGATGCACATTGCTTAAATGTACTTCAATAAAAGGGATGTTCACTCCAAGCATTGCATCACGAAGTGCTACACTAGTATGTGTATAAGCAGCGGGGTTAATAATGATAAATTGCACGCCCTGTTCAGGTGCTTGATGTACCGCTTCTACGAGTTCGTGCTCGGCGTTACTTTGTGTGCAGTCTAAAGATACACCAGCTTGCTGGCATTGAGAATGGCATTGAGACTCTATTTGCGCCAAGGTTAGAGTGCCGTAAATGCCAGGTTCTCTTTTACCAAGGAGGTTAAGGTTGGGGCCATTAAGTAGCAGAATCTGTGCCATTAAATACTTTCCATTGCTGCAACAAATTAATGAAGTTGATGGAAGATGATAGCAGGTTGGTAGGATTTTGCCGAAGTTTTTGTACTTTATTTAGTCCTAGAGGAGTCTTCTCGCGTCTGTTACTCTTAAGGGTGTAAATTATTTCGGATTCAATTTTATGACGTTGCCATACCTCCAACCTCTATTCAGACCTCGGGCTGTTATTGCGGTAAATGTGTTTTTAATGCTTACAGCCTGCGCTACCCAGCCACCAATTAGCTCTGAGGCAGTTCCTGTTGTAAACGATCAGGTTGTAGATAGGTCCTTAATACCAACCTCAGAACTGTCTTTAACCACGCCGTCAGAACTGTCTTTAACCACGCCGTCAGAACTGACTTTAACCACGCCGTCCAATATCAAACCAGTGGTACCAGTTGTTTCTGTAGCTAATAAAACCACGCCTGTGGCTGTGCAATCTAGTAACAAGCCTACTGATAGCATTGCTTTTTGGTTAGGCGAAGCCGGTTGGGCCTTTGAGCAAGATAAATTAACCACTCCTACGGGTGAAAGTGCATACTATTATTTAACTAGAGTGTTAACGAAAGAACCTCGTAACCCTCAAGCATTAGCAGCCTTGGAAAAAATCGTTCAGCGCTATTATGAATTATTACAAGCTAGCCTTACCAACGGTAAGGTGCAGCAAGCACGAGTTTTTTTGTCTCGAGCTAAAAAGGTCATGCCTAAGCATGGCCAGTTAACTACTATGAGAAAGTTGATAGAGAGCCATGCCGTTAAGCCGCAAGTGGCGGTGGGGGGTGGGCCAGAAACCGCAGTACCGGTCATGCGTAACCAAAAGCTACTTTTACCGACTACGCTTATAGATCAGCAGGATGATCGACTAGCTCAGTGGTTAGTGGTGGTGGCGCAAAAAGCCCAAAATTTGCAGGCCACTATGCTGATTGTGGCACCTAAGGACGTTCAGGCGCGCTGGGTATATCAAACCATGAATAGTGCAGATCCAGAGCAACGAATTAGGGCTAATATTAAACATAGTCAGCCGGCACGTTTAGAGGTTAACTACCTTGCTCGCAAAGATGAACTTCAAGCTTACTCCAACTAACACCATATAAGTTCGAGTTCTAGGGGCGATATGAAAGACTATATACAAGGCAATACACAAAGCAATACACAAAGGAATTAACGATGCCGAATATTAAGCAGGGATTACTCAATATTAAAGAAGATTATGTTGATGGGCGGCACTGGATTATTAGGGCTGCTGGCGCTCTTTTGTTGGTATATTTATTAATGGCGTCGATATTAGGCTTTTATTGGAATAGCGAACCTGATGTTTCACCACTACCAAACTCCCAGACCGTAACAGGAGCAGCCACCACTAAAGCTCTACTGCATCTGGCTAACACCTTAATGGATAAACCTGGTGGTTATCTCTCGAACGATGTTTCCCTGCCGGGGGTGTGGATGGATAATATTCCTAACTGGGAATACGGCGTGTTAATTCAAGTGCGTGATTTATCCCGGGCGATGCGCAAAGATTTTAGCCGTTCTCAATCGCAGTCTACTGAAGATATGGATCTGGCTATTGCAGAACCACAATTTAACTTTGACAGCGAAAGCTGGATGTTGCCGTCAAGTGAAGGCGAATATCGTACTGGTGCCGATGCACTCATACGTTACTTGGATCGGCTGGCAGATCAGCAACAAAGTCAGGCGCAGTTTTATGCCCGTGCAGATAACTTAACGCGCTGGCTAGGCGATGTAGAAACCCGTTTGGGCAGCTTGTCGCAACGCCTTAGTGCTAGTGTAGGCCAAAAACGTTTAAATACAGACTTGGCGGGAGATGCTTCAGCAACGCAATCGACCACTGCCGCCACTGAACTAGAAATTAAAACACCCTGGTCAGAAATCGATGATGTGTTTTATGAGGCGCGTGGCGCCAGTTGGGCATTGATTCAACTATTTCGTGCCGTCGAGATAGATTTTAAGTCAGTGTTAGAAAAGAAAAATGCGTTGGTGAGTTTGCGGCAAATTATACGTGAGTTGGAGGCGACCCAAGAAACCTTATGGAGCCCTATGGTTATGAATGGCTCAGGCTTTGGTTTGGTGGCTAACCACTCTTTAGTAATGGCGTCTTATATAGCTCGTGCCAACGCGGCTATCATAGACTTAAGGGGGTTGTTAACTCAAGGTTGATCTGTAAATTGCCTCATCGCAAACGCAGTGAGGCGATCGTGAAGAACTTAGCCTTTGAAAGCAGCAGCGGCCACTTGGATTTTGGCCTTGGCAGACTCTACGCCTTCCCAGCTTTCAACCTTAACCCACTTACCTTTTTCTAGGTTCTTATAGTTTTCAAAGAACTCTTTGATTTGGTTACGTAATATTTCTGGTAAGTCGGTAATGTCCTGCACGTCGTTGTATGCTTGTGTTAGCTTTTCATGAGGTACAGCTAGAAGCTTAGCGTCTTCGCCAGCTTCATCAGTCATGTTCAAAACGCCCACTGGGCGACAACGGATAACACTGCCTGGTACAACAGGGTTAGGCGTAACAACTAATACGTCTAGAGCATCGCCATCGTCGGCAAGGGTGTTGTTTATGTAGCCGTAGTTGGCTGGGTAAAACATTGGTGAAGCCATGAATCGGTCAACAAATAAAGCATCTGTGTGTTTGTCAATTTCGTACTTAACGGGGCTGCTGTTGGCTGGAATTTCAATCACAACGTAGATGTCGTTAGGTAAATCTTTACCGGCTGGGATGTTTTGGTAGCTCATGATCTAGTCTGATCCTAATAATGGTTAATAACGGTATGATAACTAATATAGTACCCAATATGGCAATTAGGCTTGGTGGTAACGATTGACTCGCTCAACTTCTTCTTTGGAACCTAAAATCACCGGCACACGTTGGTGAATATGGTGAGGTTCTACGTCCATGATAGGTTTCTGGGTATCGCTGGAGGCGCCACCAGCTTGCTCAATTAGGAAACTCATGGGGTTGCCTTCGTACATTAAGCGTAGTTTGCCAGCTTTACTTGGGTCACGGCTGTCATAGGGGTACATAAATACGCCACCACGGGTCAAAATTCGGTGTACTTCAGCTACCATGGAAGCAATCCAACGCATGTTGAAACGCTTGCCTAAAGGGCCGTCCTCGCCCAGCAACAAGTCATTGACGTAGGTTTGCATGGGTGCTTGCCAAAAGCGTTGATTTGACATGTTGATAGCAAATTCTTCTGTACTTTCAGGTACTTGAATTTGGTCTTCTGTTTGGTAAAAAACGCCATCAGCGCCTAAGTTATACATAGCCACACCTTTACCTGTAGTGATGGCAAGAATTACAGAAGGTCCATACAAAACATAACCTGCAGCTATCTGTCTACGACCTGCCTGCAAAAAACTATCTGTGGTGACTTCTGTGCAATCATCGGGCAAAGCTAGCACAGAAAAAATGGTGCCTACGGTAACGTTAATATCGATATTTGAACTGCCGTCTAATGGGTCAAATGTGACAAGGTACTGGCCATCTGCATTGCCCGCAATAGCATCATCTTCTTCCTCGGACGCAATGCCGGCAACGCTACGATTAGCCAGCAAGGCTTGCTTTAGTAAATCGTTGGAAATAACGTCTAGTTTTTTCTGTATTTCACCTTGAACATTTTCTTGTTCAGCAGACCCATATAGGCCACTTAAGGCACCGCCACGCAGGCGTTCGGCAATGTTTTTACAGGTGGTGGTTATAGAGTCAACTACGGAGACAAGTTGTGGGTCAACTTGGGCTTGCTCAAAGGCTTGATTGAGGCTCAACATGAGATTTTTAGAGGTGTCCATTCTGGCGTATAAAATGTGAGCGTAATTATATGTTACTTACCACAAAAAGTCTTGCGGCTTAAGTCTAATTTGCTGCCCTTTTATGCAGTTCTAGTAGCTATCGTAATTTGCCTCCATGGCCGGTGGTAGCTTATACGCTTTTAGCTGGTACAATGATGTTGAAACTCACTTTTTATACAAGTTTATGAATCAAACAGACGCTCCTGTGCCATCTCTTTCAAGGGCACCTTATAAGGTAACTTTGGCCATTACTGGTGCTTCAGGCGTTCAGTACGGCTTGCGTTTATTGCAATGTCTGCTGGTGGCTCAGTGTGAAGTATCGCTAATGGTCTCTGCGGCAGCACAGGTGGTGCTGGTGACGGAAACAGACCTTAAAGTGCCCTCAGCAACGGCGGCGATGCAGGCCTTTTTTAGTGAGTTATATGGAGCGAAGGCGGGCCAGTTACGAGTGTTTGCTAAGCAGCAATGGATGGCTCCTGTGGCATCTGGCTCTGGTGGTGGCGACGCTATGGTGGTGTGCCCGTGCAGTACTGGTAGTTTGTCGGCAATCGCTTGTGGGGCAAGTAATAATCTTATTGAGCGTGCAGCAGACGTACATTTAAAAGAGCGCCGTAAATTGATTCTGGTGCCACGAGAAGCGCCTTATTCAGAAATTCACCTTGAGCATATGCTTAAATTAACGCGCATGGGTGCGGTGGTTATTCCTGCCAGCCCTGGGTTTTATAATCGTCCGCAAAGTGTGGCAGATATGGTGGATTTTGTGGTGGCGCGAATTATGTCGCAACTTGGTTTGCCACAGACATTAGTGCCTGCGTGGGGAGAATAGAAAAATTCCAGTAATTGCGCTGGTTTTTACTCTATTTGACTTCAATTCGAGCTATAATGTGTGCGCTAGTATTTTTACAGTTTTTAAGAGATTTTTGTCATGTCTGTCGCTGATTACATGCAACAATTAGGTGCCCAAGCTAAAGCCGCTTCCGCGGTTTTGGCGACAGCGCCGACGGTGGCAAAAAACAATGCACTTTTAGCTATGGCTAGCGCTCTAAACTCTGCGAGATCTGCCCTATTAGCAGCTAATGAAAAAGATTTAGCTGCTGGCCGGGATAACGGTTTAGATAACGCTATGCTGGACCGCCTTAGGGTCACAGACGAAGGCATTGACGCCATGATGTTAGGCTTGCGGCAGGTTGCAGAGCTGGCCGACCCTGTAGGTGAAATTTCCGAAATGAGTTTTCGTCCGTCTGGTATTCAGCTTGGTAAAATGCGGGTGCCATTGGGTGTGGTGGGAATTATTTATGAATCCCGCCCCAACGTTACTGTAGATGCCGCTAGCCTATGTATTAAATCTGGTAATGCTGCCATTTTAAGGGGTGGCTCAGAAGCCACTCATTCAAACCAAGCCATCGCTCAGTGCGTAAAGCAAGGGTTGCTCGCAGCAGAATTACCCGCTGCATCGGTCCAGGTAATTGAAACTACAGACCGAGCTGCTGTAGGCGAACTCATTACTCTGACAGAATTCGTTGACGTCATAGTGCCGCGCGGTGGCAAGGGTCTGATTAAGCGGGTGAGTGCAGAAGCACGTATTCCCGTGATTAAACATTTAGACGGCAACTGTCACGTGTATATTGATGACCAAGCTGATGCTACCAAGGCTATTAATATTGTCATTAATGCCAAAACTAGACGTTATGGTGTATGTAACGCCATGGAGTCTTTGTTGATCGCCGAGTCTCGTGCAGAAGAGTTATTACCTCAGTTGGCTCAAGGTTTACAAGAGTTTGATATTGAGCTGCGCTTGTGTCCGCGTGCCATGGTCCAAGTAGGAAGCTACCAAGGTACTATTGTTGCTGCCACAGAAGACGATTGGTATGCAGAGTATTTAGCAGCTGTGCTGTCCGTTAAAGTTGTAGCAGATATGGAGGCGGCTATCGAGCACATTAATGTTTATGGCTCCCACCATACAGATGCCATGGTCAGTGAAAATTACACCAAGGCCCGTGAGTTTATAGCGCGGGTGGATTCAAGCTCTGTGATGATAAATGCGTCCACGGCTTTTGCAGACGGTTTTGAATACGGCCTTGGTGCAGAAATTGGCATCTCTACAGACAAGATACACGCCCGCGGACCTGTTGGGCTACAAGGCCTAACGTCACAGAAGTATGTGGTTTTTGGTGATGGTCATACCCGAGTTTAATGCTAGCCCTGCAGCCACAGTTAAGCTGTTGTGGGGTGGCACCTTTGATCCAATACATCAAGGTCACGTGTCATCAGCCATTGAGCTGAGTAAATACTTAGGTGTGCAACCGGTACAACTGCTACCTAATAGCCAACCTGCCCATCGGCAAAGGCCCGTAGCAACAGCAGAGCAGAGGGCAGAGATGTTGGCTTTGGCTATTGATGCCCATGACGAATTAGCCATGGATACACGTGAGGTCAAACGTCAAGGGCCAAGTTATAGTGTGTCCACTATGGCCGAAGTAAGGCAAGAAATAGGCCCTATTATGCCATTAATATGGTGCATGGGAATGGATGCTTTTGCTGGGTTACGGCAATGGCATCGTTGGCAAGAATTATTAGATTATGGGCATGTGTTAGTGCTTACTAGGCCCGCAACCTACTGGCCGCAGGATCCTGAGCTGCTTACCTGGTATGCAACTCATAAAGTGGAGGACGCTAAACATTTGTTAGCTTCGCCATCTGGTCAGGTGGCCCACCTGAAATTAGGGCAACATGCGGTATCTGCGACGCAGATACGGCAACAGCTGTGCTTAGGTCTTAAACCAAGCGCAACAGAATTAGCGCCTGCAGTGGCACAATACATTGCAAGCCAAAGCCTATACGGCATTAATTAGATTTTTGGAACACGAATTATGGCTATGCCCATTGAAGACTTATTAACATTGATCACCAGCGCTCTAGAAGACATGAAGGGCAAAGACATCGTGCAGTTAGATGTGCGTGGCTTATCAAACGTCACTGACTATATGGTGATCGCTACTGGAACATCTAACCGTCATGTAAAATCCCTAGCCGACGAAGTGTCATTCAAAGCTAAACAAAGTGGTGTTGCACCTTTGGGTATTGAAGGTGAAATGAGTGGCGACTGGGTATTGTCAGATCTTGGTGATGTTGTGGTACACGTGATGCAAGCTGAAGCTCGTGAGTTCTACGACTTAGAGCGTTTGTGGAACCCAGCCCTTAAAGAAAATTTATCTAGCGTTGTAGAGCCCATCGTATAAATGAAAATTAAGTTGCTAGCAGTGGGCACTAAAATGCCTGCTTGGATCACTCAAGGCTATGACGAGTATGCTCGCCGTATGCCTAGTGACATGCAACTAAAATTACAGGAATTGGGTTTAGGTTTTCGAGGCAAAGGTGCGGATTTAAAACGTGCTATTGCTAAGGAAGGTGAACAGATGTTGGCCTCTATCCCAGCCCAAGACCACGTTATCGCACTTGATGTACTTGGTAAATCTTGGAGTACCGAGCAACTGGCTAAACAATGCGGTGATTGGCGTATGGGTGGTCGTAATGTCACTCTGTTGGTGGGTGGGCCAGATGGATTAGCCCAGGACTGTGTGGCAAGGGCGGACCAACGCTGGTCTTTATCTCCCCTCACGTTACCCCACCCGTTAGTACGTGTGTTATTAGCTGAGCAAATATACCGCGCTTGGAGTTTGCTCAATAACCACCCCTACCATAAGTAGCTGACCATATTATGCCTTGGTCACAAATGAATAATCAGCACCAAGAAGTAAGCCAATTTAAGGCACGTCTTTGGTGGGCCCTATTTCTTATTGTATTAGTCTTTGCAGGCATTGTTTCCCGGTTGGCTTATTTGCAAGTCTGGCAACACCAGCACTATGTCACTGAATCGGATGATAATCGCCAGCAATTACAAGCTATCGCACCTACTAGGGGATTAATATACGACACTAATGGCGACTTATTAGCGGGCAATCGTGCCAGTCATATTTTAACCTTAGTGCCCGAACAGTTAGCAGGTGGGCGGGGCAGTATTGATGGGGTCCTAGCCGAGTTGGCTCAAGTTATTACTATCGATGAAGGCGATATAAAACGCTTTAAACGCCGCTTAAATCAGCCCCGTAGGCCCCATAGCCCAGTGGCATTAAGCTTTCAATTGAATCAAACAGAAATCGCCCAAATTATTGTTAATCAACACCGCCTTCCAGGCGTGAGAATCGTTCCTGATTTAGTCCGATACTACCCTTCGGACGAGGGTTTTGTGCATGCATTAGGTTATGTGGGCCGTATTAACGACCGTGAACTCGCTAAGCTTGATAGCACTAATTACAGTGCCACTGAGCACGTCGGAAAGTTAGGCGTAGAACGTTATTACGAAACGGAATTACATGGAACTGTGGGCTACCAAACCGTAGAGACTAATGCCAGAGGCCGAGTTATACAAGTGTTAGACCGCCTTGAGCCTGTGCCAGGGAAGGACATTACCCTATTTTTAGATGCGCAATTGCAGCAAACTGCAGCGAAGCTGTTAGAGGGTAAGCGTGGTGCGATTGTGGCTATCGATCCTAGAACAGGTGGTGTGTTAGCTATGGCCAGTGCGCCAAGCTATGGAGCTAATCAATTCGTTACTGGCATTAGCAATGCTAATTACCAAGCACTGCGAAAATCTGACGACCTGCCATTGTTTAACCGAGCACTGCGTGGTCGTTACCCGCCGGCCTCAACGGTAAAACCAGTGATTGCCATTGCAGGTATTGACTCTGGCATCATATCCCGTAAATATTCCATTTGGGACCCTGGTTATTACCAACTTACCGAAGATGGACGCCTTTATCGCGATTGGAAAGAAGGGGGCCATGGGCGAGTCAACATGCACAAGTCTATCGTTGAATCTGTAGACACTTTTTATTACAGTATTGCCCATTTAATGGGTAATACACCCATGACAAAGTATCTCGCTCTTTTCGGCTTGGGCCAGGTTACTATTGCGGATCAGCCAGAAGCCATAAAGGCTGTTTTGCCTACAAAAAAATGGAAGCGAGCAAACCGCAATGCCTCCTGGTTTCGAGGAGATTCATTAAACTTAGGTATTGGCCAAGGCTTTTTATCGGCCACACCAACACAGTTAGCAACTATGGCCATGTTACTCGCCAATAAAGGCCAATGGCATCAAATCCGAATGATAAAAGCCATCGATGGCCAGGCCGTGGAAAAGGTTAGTGACATAGGCCGCAACGACCCTAAGCAGCCAGTTAATATTGAGTTAAAGCGCACTAGTGATTGGAACAAAATCCACAATGCGATGGTTGACGTTATGCATGGTAAAAAAGGTACTGGACGACGCAGTGGTGCTGACAGCAGCTATAAAATAGCTGGCAAAACTGGCACAGCTCAAGTATTAGGCATCAAGCAGGATGACACCTATGATGCTGAAAAAATTGCCGAACGATTTCGCGATCATGGCCTATACATTGGCTGGGCACCGGCCAAAGATCCAGTGATTGTTCTAGCGGTAATAATTGAAAATGGTGGTGGTGGTAGTTCCGCTGCGGCACCTTTGGCACGTAAGCTGTTTGATGTGCGTATTTTGGGTGCTATGGCTGAAGAGAAGGCTGAAGAGAAGGCTGAAGAGAAGGATGGGGCTACAAACGATGGCTGATTTCCAACGCTGGGCCCCTGAAGCAAGAAGACACTTAAAGAAAGGCCCTGGGCTGTGGCTAAAGCTCAAGTTAGACCCATGGCTGCTGCTGGTGCTATTGGCTATAATGTCGTTTGGCTTATTGGTATTGTATTCTGGCTCTGGCTCGAGTGAAACCGCTGTGAATAAACAGTTAGTGCGATATGGTTTGGCGCTGCTGGTTATGGTCATCATCACCCAAGTTAACCTACGCCATGTGCAGCGATGGATACCCTTGTTATACATTGCTGGGCTGTTGTTGCTTGTTGCTGTGTTGTTATTTGGAGCAGGTGCAAAAGGGGCTCAGCGATGGTTAGAAATCCCAGGGCTTCCTCGTTTTCAACCTTCTGAGATTATGAAGCTAGTGGTACCGTTAACCGTATCTTGGTATTTAGCTGGCCAGCCAAGGCCACCCAAGCTAATACACGTCATAGTGGCCATGGTATTAGTGGCGGTGCCAGTGCTACTGATTGCCAAGCAACCGGACTTAGGCACCTCTTTGCTTATTGGTAGTTCTGGGGTGTTTGTTGTGTTCTTTGCGGGTTTGTTGTGGCGCTACATAATTCTCGCAATGGCCTTAGGTGCCGCGGGTTTGCCTTTGATGTGGATGGGCCTGCGCGAATACCAAAAGCAACGAGTGATCACATTCTTAGATCCAGAAAGTGATCCTCTGGGTGCGGGTTGGAATATTATTCAGTCTAAAATTGCTATTGGTTCTGGTGGTATTAATGGCAAAGGTTGGCTGCAAGGGACCCAGTCTCACCTGGACTTTTTGCCGGAAACCCATACGGACTTTATAGTCGCCGTTCTGGCAGAAGAATTTGGCTTAATTGGCGTGTGTGTGTTGCTTTCACTCTATTTTTTGGTAGTGCTTAGAGGGTTGATTATTGCCGGTTATGCCACCCATCCATTTGATCGGATGTTAGCAGCGAGTTTGACTCTAACCTTCTTTGTTTATGTAGTGGTAAACGTTGGTATGGTTAGTGGCTTGTTGCCAGTGGTAGGCGTGCCCTTGCCCTTGGTAAGCTATGGAGGCACTGCGGCAGTTACCTTAATGGCTAGTATAGGCTTGTTGATGTCTATCCATGCCCGTAGGCCTCAACGCATTTAAATTGACTTAGATAGATCAACATTTATTCAGTATAACTGATCGATAAGCGTTGAGTGACCCGGGTCATCAGTTCATAACCTATGGTGCCCGCATGACGCGCCACTTCATTGATATCTAAACCTTTGCCCCATAAACACACTGGGTCTCCTACGTTAATGCCATCTAGACCTGTCACGTCTATGGTAATCATATCCATTGATACACGGCCAACTATACCTGCACGCTGCCCGTTCACCACTACGGGAGTACCAGATACTGCGCTGCGTGGGTAACCATCACCATATCCAATAGCTACAGTGGCGATGATTGAAGGCCTTTGAGCACACCATTGCTGTCCATAGCCTACGGTTTGTCCAGTCTCGATTTGACGTAAAGAAATAATGGCTGATCGTACCTGCATTACTGGCTGTAAGCCCTTGCTAGAGGGGTGGTCGGCATCTAACGGTGAATTGCCATAAAGCATAAAGCCTGGCCGGTTCCAATCACCATGGGCCTCTGGCCAAGCCATTATAGCAGCTGAGTTGGCTATGCTTACAGGATGTTTAAAACGCTTAGAGGTTTCTGTAAATAGCTGCACCTGATCCAAGGTGAAGTTGTTACTGGTTTCGTCGGCACTAGCAAGATGAGTGGCAAATACCATTTCCTCAGAGACATTAGAACTGGCAAACAACTGTTGGTAAAAGCCTTCCACTCGCTGAGGGTTTAAGCCCAAACGGTGCATGCCGGTGTCTATCTTAATCCACACTTTCAGTGGTTTAGTTACGCTAGCATTCAAGATGGCATCAACTTGTATAGGGTCTTCTACCATAACCCAAAAACCATGTTCGGCAGCAATAGCCACTTCGTCGGCTGTAAAAGTGCCCTCTAATAGCAATATGGGTTTGTTGATACCGGCCTTACGTAGTGCTAAGGCCTCTTCTATGCAGGCAACGCCAAATGCGGGTGCATAAGGTTGCAAGGCGGTGGCGCACGCCACCGCCCCATGACCGTATGCATTGGCTTTAACTACGGCCATGGTTTGGGCATTGGGAGCGAGTTGACAAGCCCATTGATAATTGTGAATCAATGCAGCAAGGTCAACCACAATGTGGCTAGGACGGGCCATGGGGAGATCTCTAGTAGTTAAATTTGCCTGCGCTATATAGCTTAGCTGCTTTTTCCCAAATAGGACCTGGCATACCGTCGCCTATAGCTTTGTCATTAATATGGGTGACAGGAGCGATCTCTTTACTGGAACTGGAAATCCAAATTTCGTCGGCATCAAACACTTCTTGTTTAGTGACGACACGCTCTTCTACGGCAATGCTGCCCTCATCCCGCAATACACCTAAGGCAATGAGTCGAGTAATGCCGGGTAATATTTGGTGATCTAAAATAGGTGTAATAACGGTGCCATTTTTGACAATGTAGGCATTACAAGCACCACATTCGGTGAGCTCATCGTTGCCATTAAACAACAGCACTTCACCACTTCCCTGGCTATAACCCTGCTGATAATGCATCACATTACCGAGCAAAGAAATTGACTTTATGTTACAACGCTGCCAGCGCTGATCTTGCATAGTAGTTACTCTATACGCATTCACTTTGTCTCTTTCTGGAATAGGAGCAGGCGGGATGTCCGTAGGCATGGCGAACACGGTAGGCGTTACACCTTTAGGGTATGGATGATGACGTTTAGTGTCGGCCCCACGAGTGACGTGCAAGTACAAACCAACTTGGGTGTTAGGGTTGCGTTGAATAATCTCTTGGCACAGTTCGCGCCACTGTGCATGACTCCAGTTTAGTTCAATTTCCAAGGCGCCTAAGCCCTCGATCATACGGTCAATATGGGGACCAAATCCGACCATTTTCCCAGCGTAAGAAGGAATGACTTCATAGATACCATCACCAAACAAAAAACCTCGATCAAGAGGGGAAATACGGGCTTCTTCAATTGGCATATAGGTGCCATTAAGGTAAACAATGCTCATAACTTAATCTCTAATAATTTGACTAACCAGTTGGCTGGCGCTATCGGCTAATAACTGTGGTAACAAGCGGTCTTCATCTTGGCGCCAACCACAGCAAAATTTTAATTTTGGTGGTGCTGGATCAACATTAAATGCGATAAGCCGCTCGGCCTTTAACGCATCTTCGACAATAGGCTGTGGCAGTAATGCAATGCCAGCGCCTTGTTCGGCCATGGCTAACAAGCCAGACACGGAATTGCTGGTATGAAATTTAGGCTTTTCTACCACTTGGCTAAACAATTCTTGTAAGTGTTTACCAGGTCCGGTGGCCGCAGGAAAGCTTAAGATTGGGCAGCGGCTTAGGGCTGTGATGTCCATGTTGCGGCTACCCTTAGCAAAGTGAGGGTTACCAACCCAGGTTTGTGGGAGGGCGCTTAATGGCTGTGTATTAACGGTAATGGCTTGCCCGGTGTAGACCATCAGAGCTAGGTCGAGCTGATGCTCTTCCAGCTGTTTATATAACGCTAATGACAGGTCAATAGTGAGTTCAAATTGAATAAGGGGATGCTGTTCACGCCAGACTTTTAACAAATCCCTTAGCCATAAGTGCGCTACAGTATCTGCAATACCAATACGAAACACACCTTGTTGGGGCGCATCATCTTGTAGCTGGGCTTTCATTTCATTACTGATCGACACTAAACGTTCTGCAAAAGGCAGTAGCTGTCTGCCACGGGCAGTGAGCTTGGTGCCACTTTGATCGCGCTTAAATAACTTAACACCCAAATCTTCTTCGAGGGTGGCAATACGTGCAGAAATTGCAGGCTGGGAAGCATGTAACTGAGCTGCAGCACCATGAAAACTGCCTAAGGTCGCTACCTTTATAAAGCTATTGAGGTTCCGAAGACGCACATTCTGCTCCTACATTTAATGGGCTGAACAAAACTAATTACTAAAACCGGTTATTTGGCGCAATTGCTCAATCACAGTTTGACCTTCACTCACCGGCAAGCCATCTTCTGTGAGTTGATTTATACGTGTCACACCATCCACGCTGCCAAGGTCTGATAAATATTGCAAAATAGCTAAGGGATCAATTTTAGCTAATAAATCTTGTCCCTGCCATAGGCCGAGGAAGGCGATCATACCATAAGCGCCCCAGTTAGAAACGTCGGCAACGATGAGCTCGTCTGCGCTGGTGACCGCAGGCACGATATCAAGCTTTTCAAGCACATGAATAATTTTCCCCATGCCTATTTCATTACCCCCATCACCCACAGCAATAGTGGGGCAGTCAGCCCATGTCATAAAGCCATCAAAACAAGCGGTTCGCTCACTGATACTTTCGCCACGCATGTTGTAATACCCACCATCTTGGGCCTGACCTGGACGTTCGATAGAAACAATGGCTTGGGGATTAAAGTGCTTAAGTGCTGCTAAGGTATCAGCTTCTACATGGGTATGATCACCTACACGGATTTCATGAGTACGATAACGCCCGGCGAGCGCGCCCACCAGAGGTTGGCCACACACAATCACAGGTACAGCGCCTAAGTGCTCTAGACTGTCGTAAAGGGCGATCGTGCCCACAGGTCCATCGGTCTCAAAAGTGCCTACCACAGGGAATCCAGTGCCAATAAGCACCGTGGCACCTGGCTTACCCTTAATGCAGTTTTGTAAAATATGGGCAGCCCGCAGGCAATAGCCTGCTGCCAATGCTGGCTGCACTTGGGCCATGCCGCGAGGGTTGCGGGCCACCAAGGCGTTTTCAATCTGTTGGCTTAGTTGTTGGTCGTTTGGCATGATTAATCCTTCAGTTGCAGCAGTGCAGTGGCATCAAATTTAAGCTGCGCCAAAGTATTGATAGTATGGGCTTGGTGTAAATCCACGGCTTCAAAACGCAGGGTATCACCAGGCCTTAGTTGGGCAAGTCGTGCCGTATCACGGGCCATAACGGCGCCTATTTTGGGGTAGCCACCAATGGTTTGGCGGTCATTAAGCAATACAATAGGCTGTCCATCTGCTGGCACTTGAACGGCGCCTAAACAAATACCTTCAGAAAGCATTTGTTGAGATGGACAGGATACAGCTGGCCCTTCAAGACGCATGCCCATGCGGTCACTCCGATCAGTGACGGCATATTGGCCATGAAAAAAACGAGCCCTTGTAACAGGGTCGAATTGATGATGTTGATAGCCAGGTAATAGACGTAATACTGTATCTGCACCATTTTTGTCGGTGCCCTCTTGTCCGTACAATGGCCAATGCGCTTCAGGCAATGCCTGGCGTAACAATGTAGTGATTTCGGTGCAGGGTAGGCTATCATTGGTTGCAAGCTTAGCGCCATTCAAGCCACCTACTTTTTCACGCATTACTGTGGCGCTGCTACCAAAACTTGGGCTAATGTTAAAGCCACCGGCCACGCCTACATAACTGCGACAACCATGGCTAGAATAACCAAGTTTTATCTCGTCTCCGTTAACCACTTTGTGGCTGCTCCATAAGGCTTTATTAACGCCATTTATGGTTAAATTTAAATGGGCCCCTGTTACGCAAAAGTAACTGTCTGTTTGGGCTAGTAGTTGTAAGCCACCAAAGCTGACCTCAATAGCACAAGCGTTAGGAGTGTTGTGCAGCAATCGATTGGCCCATAAAAATGCTTCACTATCCAATGGCCCACCAGTGGTCAAGCCAATGTCATGCTGACCAAAGCGACCAAGGTCTTGTATTAGGCTAAGTAAGCCAGGCTGGAGGACTTTAAAGCTCATGCAGCTGACCCCCCATAGCTAGGTATTGTTGCTCGTCTATGGGATCAAATTGTACACGATCACCTACGGATACTGGCATATGGGGTTGCTTTGCAGCGTTAAACATAGGCGTAGGGCAAAGGCCGATAAGATTCCATCCCCCAGGAGAGCTTGCTGGATATACTGCAGTTTGGCGGTCTGCTATGGCGACAGCGCCAGCAGGCACTTTAACCCTAGGGGTGGCCAGCCGTGGCGCAGCAAGACGTTCGTCTACTTCGCCTAAGTAGGCGAAGCCTGGAGCAAAACCAATGGCATAGACACGGTATTCTGTGGCGCTATGAATGGCGATGACTTGCGCTACCGAAAGTCCTGCATTTTGGGCTAGTAGTGACAGTTCTGGACCATACTTAGGGCTATAAAAAACCGGCATCCTAACCAATTGACCGCTATCTTGGTTAAGTTTCTTGGGTGCGTTCAATATGGACCTTAGGGCTTTTTTTGCCCATAAATGATCGCACTGTGTAGTGTCATAAATAACCAGTAGGGATGCATAGGACGCCACTAAATCAATTAAACGATTACCAAAGTGTTGTTTAATCTGCTCACAAGATGCCGCAATAGCCGCACTTACGACAGGGCTAATGTGTAAGCTATCAGGATCACCGAAATAGACCATATAACTATTTTCACTGGCTATTTCTATATGTGCTTGTTTAGTGCTCATGGCTTTAGGTTATGCCTTGCCAGCCAATGGAATATCCATTAATTGGCGAATTGACGTAATTGCTGCAATGCCGGCATCATTGTCTCCGTGCACACAGAGGCTATCTACCTTAAGATGCAAGGTTGCACCACTGGCGCTGGTAATCGTGCCGTGCTGCGTTAACTGTTGTACTTGTTTGAGCATGGCATCATGATCTAGTACGGCGCCAGCTTTAGAACGGGCCATCAAACTACCATCATCTTCATAACAACGATCGGCAAAAGCCTCAAAGTACAATTCCAGCTGTAAGTCTTGTGCCTGTTGTAGATGCTCCTCAGCGTTCGCGTTGGCTTGCAGCATTAATTTTAATGGCGGATTTGCTTCCCTATTGGCCGTTGCTCGGGTTGGGTAGCTACTTACTGCTTGCATAATGGCATTTCGCACCGCTACTTTACTCATCATGTCGTTGTACAAAGCGCCATGGGGTTTTACATAACTTAGTGTTAGCCCTTGGCATGCAGCCATGCCTTCCATAGCAGCGATCTGATAATGCATAAATGCAATTATTTCTTGCTCTGAACAGTTCATGGAGCGGCGCCCAAAACCCACCAGATCTGGGTATGCAGGGTGAGCACCCACCATCACCTTGTGTTGCTTTGCTAATGCCAAAGTGTGTTGCATTACCTGTGGGTCACCTGCATGAAAACCACAGGCAATGTTAGCTTGGTCAATGTGCGGCATGGCTCTGGCGTCATGGCCTATAGTCCAAGAGCCGTAGCTTTCGCCTAAATCGCAATTAAGCAACATAAAATCTTCCTTGCCTAGAATATGGCTAGTTGGCTGTTAGGTAAATCGGTTACCAGCATACATCCTGGCGCATGGGTAATACAAAATGGTGGTTTAGCATTTTCAACGGCCACTTGTGGGGTTACACCACAGGCCCAGTAGACTGGAACTTCGCCTTCGTTAACGGTAACCTTGTCTCCAAAATCAGGCTGGTTTAGATCCCCAATGCCGATCTCGCTGGGCTCTCCAAAGTGTACTGGAGCCCCATGCACAGATGGGAAGCGGCTACATATCTGAATGGCTCGGATAGCGTCAGCGGGTTTGTATGGGCGCATACTTACTACCATGTTCCCTGCAAATGGCCCTGCTGCTTTACAGGCAATGTTGGTGCGATACATGGGTACGTTTACACCTTCTGTAAGGTTACGAACATCTAGGCCGTCGGCTAGCAGCGCTTCTTCAAAAGAGAAAGAACAACCCAGCACAAAAGCCACTAAGTCGTCACGCCAATGGTCTAGAATATTGGTGACTTGATGTTCAGCCTGACCATGATTAAATAGTCTATACTGGGGTATGTCAGTGCGTAGGTCGATGTCTTTGCCCAGGCTTTTTAAACGGAAGTCGCCAGGGTTTTCTGACATGCCAATAATAGGGCATGGCTTGGGATTTAGGTGGCAGAATTTTAAAAAGTCATTGGCATACTCGGCGGGTAAAATGCACAGGTTGCCCTGCACGTAACCGGGACATAATCCAGAGGTATTGCTGGTCATAGACCCGTTACGAATCTGTTGCCTAAGTTGCAGTGGTGAAAGGGTCATAGGGCTTCCGACGATTAATGATGGCTATATATGTAGTAACATGTATTTTGCAGGCCAAGGGGGGTAAGTGTCTAATTAAATCTATTTCGAGTATTGATAGATATATTCTATCAATAATTGGCTTATTGATAATTTAACGGCTTAATTGATAGCTTTTATTGAGAAGAAACAAAACCAGCATGATGTGGGTATAAGCTGGCGACGTGGAATTTCCAAGGAGAAGGATGTGAAAAAGATAGTATTAGGTTGTCTGCTCGTTGGACTTTTTAGCGTACATGCTGATGCTGGTTTTGACCACAGAGATGACGTTTCACAGTGGCTAGATGAAGCTGGTGGTTTAGGGTTTACTAAAACTGAGGTGGCGCAGTATTTGGCACAAACTACAGCTAAACCAAGTATTGTGCCGGTGTTACGTAACGCTCCGGAACGCAAGCTATTATGGAGTGGTTATCAGCAGCGGCTGGTGACCTCATCGCGTATTAAACGAGGCCGAGGCTTTGTCAAAAAACATGCTGCCCAATTACATTTGGTGGCCCAAGAAACTGGAGTTGACGCGGCCATTGTTGCAGCTATTGCAGGCATAGAGAGTAATTACGGCGCTAACATGGGAAAGCATTTAACCTTGCGTGTGTTGGCAACATTATCATTTGACTATCCCCGCAGAAGTAAATTTTACCAGCGTCAATTAGCGGAGTTCTTCCGCCTTTGCTATAGGCAGGGCTTAGATCCCACACTGGTTAAAGGGTCTGCAGCAGGCGCGGTGGGTATGGGGCAGTTTATACCTACAAGCTATCGTGATTTTGCGGTGGATGGCGATGGCGACGCGCGCATCGATTTATTCCACAGCGAGGCTGATAATATAGCCAGTATTGCCAATTACCTTGCCCGTCACGGTTGGGAGGCTGGTGCACCATGGCTGTTGGAGGTGGACACACAAGTGGAACCAGTTTGGCTGAGTAAAAAGGTCAAGCGACAAGGAGTGGCTTTAGCTAAATGGCAGGGCAGGGGTATAGTGGTACCCACATCAGTAGATAGCACTGCGGAGTTTAATTTGTATGCTTTCTCAACTGAAGGTCAAAGCGAATATCGCCTAGCAGGAGCTAACTTCTACGCCATAACACGTTATAATCATTCCCTTTGGTATAGTCGAGCGGTGGTGGAAATTGCCCAAGGTATTGCCAAACCCTAAACTAGGTTTTCAATATGCAATATAGATCTCGACTCATTTTAAGCGCTTTTCTGGTGCTGGCTGTTAGTGCTTGCTCTAATACCAGCAGCCAGCCTAGCGGTATGTCACAATCGGCGGTGGTATCGGCGGCGAAAGCTAAAACTGAAGCTCGCTATGCTATTAAACAAGACTTGGGGCCTAAGCAGCACCTAGATATGAGTAAAGCCCCCGATGCAATTCCTAAAGTAGAGCCCCACAGCCGTGGTGGTAACAAGAGTCGATATGAAGTGTGGGGTAAATCTTATTCTGTAATGGCGTCTAGTTTAGGCTTTAAACAGCGTGGTTTAGCCTCTTGGTACGGCCAAAAATTTCACGGTCATTTAACCTCTAATGGTGAGATCTATGACATGTACGCAATGAGCGCAGCCCATAAATCTTTGCCTTTACCAACTTACGCTCGTATTACTAATCTGGCCAATAATAAGACGGTGATTGTTAGGGTTAACGATCGAGGCCCGTTTCATGGCGATCGCGTGATTGACTTGTCTTATGCTGCTGCCAGCAAGTTAGATTATCGTAAGACAGGTGTGGCAGAAGTGTTGGTTGAGGCCATTGACGCAAGTCAATGGAGTCCTGCGCTAGAGCAAAGTATTCGCAAGCAGCGTAACTACAGCAGTTTTTCGTCATCACAAAGTGTGGCTAAGGCACCAGCTAAGTCTACCGCTAAGCCTGTTGTTCAAGCGCAGGTCTCACCCCAGAATGAAATTCGCCAACAATATAAACGTGTGGCGGACTATTACGTGCAAGTGGCTGCGGTGTCAAAGATTGGTGGCGCTTTGTTGTTGCGAAATACTCTAGTGCAAGAGCTTAGGCGTTCTAATGTATTTGTAGAGCAGGCTAGTGATCGACCCGATTTATTTCGTGTGTTAATTGGGCCTCTCACAGATGCCAACAGCGCAGTTGTATTAATGCAGCGATTGGTGGCGTTGGGGCGTGGTCAAGGGCTTATGATAAAGCCTTAATTTTCTGCCTCAAGCACTGGTCTCATGCTATAATCTTGGCCGTTAAAAATTGCCAGTGGAAATTTTGAGTTTTCATTGAGCCAACACATTAAGGTAGTTTGAGTATGGCAAATTTTGTGGCTTCGGCTAAATTACTATTCTGTAAAGTTAGACAAGCAATACAGCATGGGCTTAGGGCTGCGGCGCTAGTCACGGCCGCAACTATGTTCCTGACTGTTAGCCTCGTTATTCCAGCACAAGCTGCTCAAGCATTAGTGCCTCAACCACCCCAACTTGGGGCTAGAGCATATATATTGATTGATGCGGTAACTGGCAAGGTCATCGCTGAAATGAACGCTGATGAAATGTTACCCCCTGCTAGCTTAACCAAGATGATGACAGCCTATATGCTGGCCTATGAGGTGGCTGCTGGTAACGTTTCCTTAGACGATCAGGTGCGCATTAGTGAAAAGGCATGGCGTACAAAAGGCTCGCGCATGTTTATCCAAGAAGGTAAATTTGTTAAGTTGGAAGACTTAATGCGTGGCATTATTATCCAATCTGGCAACGACGCGAGTGTGGCAGTTGCAGAACATTTAGCCGGTACTGAAGAAGCTTTTGCAGACTTAATGAATCAACACGCAACTCGTATGGGTATGACTAAAACTCATTTCAGTAACTCCACAGGCTGGCCAGCAGAAGGTCATTTAACTACAGCAAGAGATCTAGCTATTTTGGCACGGGCTATTATTCTTGACCATCCAGAGAATTACTTGGTGTATGCCGAAAAAGAATTTACCTTTAATAAAATTAGACAACCAAACCGTAATAAGTTGTTGTGGCGTGATAGCACAGTGGATGGCATGAAGACTGGTTATACCTCAGATGCAGGGTACTGTTTAGTGGCATCAGCTAAAAAGGATGGCCAGCGATTAATCTCAGTTATTTTAGGTGCTTCAGGCACCGAAGCTCGAGCTCAAGAATCTCAAAAACTCATCACCTACGGCATGCGGTTTTTTGAAACACATGTTCTTTACGATGCCCAAGAAGTCCTTGCCAAAGCGCGAATTTGGGGTGGTGCAAAAGATTATATAGAATTGTTACTTGAACGTGATGTAGCCGTAACTATTCCCCGTGGCCAGGCCAAGTACATTAAAGCCACCATGGAAATTAATAAAGGTATTGAAGCACCATTGTCTGCGGGTGATGTATTAGGTAAGCTGGTAATTACCCTAGATACAGACGTCATTCTTGAGCGAGATCTAATGGCCCGTAAAGGCATGCTTGAAGGTGGCTTTTTCAAAGGCATTGCAGACACTCTGAGGCGGATAACAAGTGGGGAATGATGAAAGTTAAGCCTGAAGCCCCTAAAATTGAATTCCCCTGTGCTAACTATAGTATGAAAATTGTCGGTCGTAAAACGGCCGATTATCACGCATGGGTTGTTCAGTGTGTGCAGCAGTTAGCACCAGATCTAGACCCCAAAAAAGTACAGGTGGTTGATAGCCGCAATGGCACGTTTCAGTCCATACGTGTTGCGGTAACCGCCCAAAGTGCAGACCACTTGCAACAGATACACCAAACACTAATGGCCAGTGGAAAGGTCAAACTTGTCCTCTAGCTCAGTCGCGAATGAAGGCGTGTTAATAAGACTGTTAGGCCCCCAAGCCTACGAACTAAGCTGGCAAGCGATGCAAGATTTTACCAACCAGCGAGATGCAACTACCTTGGATGAAATATGGGTGTTGCAACACCTCCCCGTATTCACCCAGGGCCAGGCTGGTAAAGCAGAACATATGCTGGACCAAGGCACTATTCCTTTAGTGCAATCGGATCGCGGTGGTCAAGTGACATACCATGGTCCGGGGCAGTTGATGATGTATCTAATGCTAGATTTAAAACGCTTAAGTATAGGTGTTAGGGTGCTGGTTGCGCATATGGAGAAAGCCCTCATCGACTGCTTACGCAACTATGGTATCGCCGCCAATGCAGACACTAAAGCCCCGGGTGTGTTCGTGCAAGGCAGTAAAATAGCCTCTTTGGGCCTGCGGGTCCGTAAAGGGTGCAGTTTTCATGGCCTAGCCCTGAACGTAGACATGGATCTTAGCCCTTTTGAACGCATTAACCCATGCGGCTACCCCGGTTTAGATATGGTGCAAATGATCGATTTCACCAACCCCATTGAGTTCGATAAAGTGGCCCTTAATATGTGCCAACATTTAGTAAAACAATTGCAGTACCAACACGTTAATAAAACTCAACAAGCTTGGGTTGAACATCATTGAATATAACCGACGAGCGATAAGTTATCATGGCGACATCATACAAAGCTGAAGCAGGCGTTAAACTTCGTGGTGCCGATAAGGTAGCCCGTATCCCAATTAAAGTGATTCCCACTGAGAAAATGCCTCGCAAACCGGATTGGTTGCGTATTAAGGTGATGAGTTCGCCTGCGATCAACCGTATTAAGTCTAAACTTAGAGAGCATAAGCTGGCTTCCGTATGTGAAGAGGCTAATTGCCCAAATTTAGGGGAATGTTTTAGTAATGGTACTGCTACCTTTATGATAATGGGCGAAATATGCACACGTAGGTGCCCATTTTGTGATGTGGCCCATGGCCGGCCGAATCCTTTGTCCGTAGACGAACCTCGAGAATTAGCCACAGCTGTAGCTGATATGGCGCTTAAGTACGTTGTGGTGACCTCGGTTGATCGTGACGATTTAAGAGATGGTGGTGCGCAGCATTTTGCTGATTGTATTGGCGCTATTAATGAGCGTACACCAGGGACTCAGGTTGAAGTGCTAGTGCCAGATTTTCGTGGGCGTATGGACATTGCCTTAGATATTCTAGCGGCAACGCCTCCTCATGTGTTTAATCATAACTTAGAATCTATTCCCCGCTTGTACAAAAAAATCCGTCCAGGCTCTGACTATCAATGGTCTTTGGATTTGCTGCAGAAATACAAACAGCGGTGTCCTGATGTGTTAACTAAATCAGGCTTAATGTTGGGTTTGGGTGAGACCAACGAAGAAGTATTACAAGTGTTGCAAGATTTACGAGACCACGATGTAGATATGCTCACCCTTGGACAATACTTGCAACCTAGTTTAAGCCACTTGCCAGTGGATCGTTTTGTACCGCCGGCAGAATTTGATGAACTAGGTGCCGCAGCGAGGGCAATGGGCTTTAAACATGTAGCCAGTGGGCCCTTAGTTAGGTCTTCTTACCATGCAGATTTACAAGCCAAAGGCGAAGTGATAAGTTGAGCGCTAACGATAAAACTCTATTTTATACCGCGTAATACAACAAATAATAAAATAATATAAGGGCAAATTATGGCGATCATTCATTGGTTAGGTGCTGGACTTTCTAGCGCGCCAGGTATCAAACGACTCATCGGTAATGGTGCAGAATTATGGTTGTGGAACCGCACACTGAGCAAAGCCGAAGCCGTTATCCATAATTTAGAAGGTCAATGTCAGGCGCGCACCTTAGACTGGCAACAACTAGCCAACAATGTAAGCAACGGCGATATTCTAGTGTCTATGTTGCCTGGGTCATTTCACCTGCAGGCTGCCCAGTTAGCCTTAGATAGTAATGCTCATTTTGTGTCTAGCAGCTATTTAACCCCGGCCATGGAAGCCTTGAACCAACAAGCCAAAGCAAAAGGTTTATGTTTGGTAAATGAGGTAGGTTTAGACCCTGGTATTGACCATCTTTTGGCCTATGCATTATTAAATGAATACCGTGGATCTGCGGCTTATACAGAAAGTAATCGCCTGGAGTTTAGGTCTTTTTGTGGTGGTTTACCCGCTGAAGAGAATGATTTTAAGTACAAGTTTTCTTGGTCTCCTTTAGGTGTTCTTACTGCTCTACGATCTACTGCAAAATGGCGGGAAGACGGTGAAGTTAAAACCAATAGCAAGCCTTGGCTTGCCGTGCGTGATTACACTATGCCGCTGTCTAAGGACTACAGTGCAACCTTTGAAGCCATTCCTAATCGCGACTCATTGCCTTTTATGTCCCAATACCAGTTTGACCCTCAGTGGCCTGTGGACACATTTATTCGCGGTTCGTTGCGGCTACAAGGCTGGGCACATGCGTGGCAAGATATTTTCAGTTTAGTGGAATCTGCTGAAGGTGCTGATGGGGATGCTGACCTTGCTGCTAAGTCTGATGAGCTTTGGCAGCAGCATGCTTTTAAAGAGGGTGAGCAAGACCGCGTAGTGCTGTATGTAGAGCTTTTGGCTAAAAATCCAGATACTAATCAGTGTATCTGGCGCGAAAGCTATTCCATAGATGCCTTCGGTAATGACAAAGGCAGTGCCATGGCGCGCTTAGTATCAACCACTGTTAGTTTGGCGGTTGAAGCCGTTTTAGAAGAGCGTATCGGTGCGGGTGTTAGTGCAGCACCCAATGATATTGCATTAGTGTCAGATTGGTTGGGGTATTTAAACGATTACCATGAACCCATTAAACACCTTAATCAACTAGATTAACCGTGCAACAACCTCAAAATGCTGTTGTTGTAGGGGCTGGAATGGTGGGCCTGAGCTGTGCTTATGCCCTCCACCTTAGAGGGGTTAAAGTCACTATTGTCGACCGCGATCCAGTGGGAGATAAAACCTCCTATGGCAATGCCGGTGCATTAGCTATCAGTGAATGTGTACCCCACAGTTTGCCCGGCCAAATTTGGTCTATTCCTAAATGGCTACTCAACCCAATGGGCCCCTTGTCCATACGACCAGCGCACATTCCGCAACTTATGCCTTGGTTACTGGCATATCTTGGCCATAGCCGTAAAAAAAACGTAGCGCACATTGCTAAAGCCCTGCAGGCCATTAATGGCAGAGTAAGTGCAGATTATGACCCCATGTTACAAACCATCGGCTATGCAGATAAAGTGCGTGATAAGGGGTGTATTAGAGTCTACGATGATTACAAAAGTTTTAAATTAAGTGCTCAGGAGTGGGATATTCGCAAGCAGTATGGGCAAGATTATGAGCTTTTGGGTGAGAGCGAATTACGGGCCATGGAGCCTGCTATAGGGAAGGCAAAGACGTTTGGTGTATTGCAGCCCCAATGGCGCATTATTGATGATCCAAAGGCCCTTGTTGGCAGCTTGAGGGAGTGGCTAGTAAACCAGGGTGTGGCTTTGGTTGCGGCTAATGTAGATGCCTTAGTAATGCAAGATAAGCGAATTGTGGGAGTTACAACGCCTACGGGAGAGTATTTGGCAGACATAACTGTAGTCGCTGCTGGCGCTTGGTCTAAGCAATTAGCTAAACAAGCAGGCGAACCCTGTTTGCTGGAATCTGAACGGGGCTATAACACCACCTTGCCTTACCCGAATATAGCACTAAGTCATGAACTTTTGTTTGCCGAAGAAATGTTTGCGGTATCTCCTTTGTCTGTTGGTGTACGGGTAGGTGGGGCCTCGGAATTTGCTGGCTTAGCAGCTGCGCCCAACTACAAACGCAGTGATAATTTATTAGGTTTAGCCAAACGCTACTTACCTGAGTTGAACACTGAAAATGGTCAACAGTGGATGGGGCATCGGCCATCTACGCCAGACTCGTTGCCCGTATTAGGGCCTTCAGTAAAGTGGCAGGGATTGGCTTATGCGTTTGGTCATGCCCATTTAGGCATGACTCAGGCGGCGTCCAGTGGGCAAATGTTAGCGGAAGTACTGCTAGAACCAGAAAAAGCTACAGATTTAACGGCCTATAGTATTGGTCGCTTTTGTTGATAGTTAGTGGATAGGTTTACCAGCGAGTTGCATGATTAAGCCGCCCAGTAAGTCCCAGGCATTGGCTTTACTCACGCCTTTTACACACTGATCAATGGCTTCGCATTGGCGCAACATATCTTGCGCACTGCGGCTATTATGTTGTTGTGCTGCAGTGCGAAGATAGTCTTTGCGTTTTTCCCATACCCGCTCCTGCTTAAGTCCCGCCTCAACCCCTTGAGGGTGATTAATGACATTGATTAGCAGCCTAATTTCTCGACTCAGTACCCACAGAATTTCCATAGCATTGGTGCCTTCTTCCTTTAAGCCATAGAGCATAGTGAGGCTGTGGCTAGCTTGGCCCGTAAGGGCGGTATCCACCAGTTGATAGTTACTATAGCGTGCAAAGCCTCCTACATCAGCATCAATATGTTCTGCAGTGATTTCAAAATCGGCACCATTAAGGGTGAACTTCTCCAGTTCCTGAGAGGTGGCAAGTAGGTTGCCTTCAGTTCTTTGAATCAGTAATTGGCAAGCCTCTGGGGTGATTTTTAGCGCTAGTGATTGGGCTCTATTATTAATCCAGCGACCCATGTGTTGGGATTCTAACGGAAAAATTGCAATACACACCCCAACTGTGTCAAGGGCTTTAAACCATTTAGCACTTTGGCTTTTTGAATCAATTTTGCCGCTGCTAATTAACACCAAGTTGTCGGGGTTAGGCTGGGCCATAAGTTGGCTTAAGGCAGTGGCACCTTCCTTACCGGGTTTACCACTGGGCATTCTAATTTCAATTATTTTACGGCTAGAAAAAAGCGACATAGCTTGATCTGAAGCAGTGATTTGCTGCCAATCAAAGCGCCCTTCTACGTGGAATAAATCACGTTCTACAAAACCTTCTTGGCGGGCTTTGTTGCGTATGGCATCACATATTTCTTGCTGTAATAAAGGTTCATCACCATGCACCATATAACTGCCGGCTAAGCCTTTAGTTAAGTGCTTTTGCAGCTGGTCTGGTTTGATGCGCATGGGCGTTATTCGAAACTAAGCTGACGGGTGATACGACTACCAAGTTGTTGGTACAGTATGGCCCAACTATCGGCTTCAATACGTTCGTTAATGGTGGCGTTAGTGCCGCTTAAATCAACGTCGGTGCTCACAGAAATAGGCAGTGAAGCCTGTGCAGTGAGGTTTGTTTTTGCCTCTAATTCTACATCCTTTGGGAGAAACAGGTACTGGCTGCTTAAAGTGTAGCGCCAGATTAAGGCATCACCATCACTATCTAAAATGAGTTCGGCTTTGTGTTTTAGTGTGCGTGTTAGTTGCAGTGTGGGTGCTGTGGCATCAGCGTCCACTACAGACTCTAAGACATCTAAAGAAACTTGATGTTGAACCAGGTCGCTCATAACCACAGAGGCTAATAAAGGGTCATCTACATAGAGATTTAGTTGGGCTGGAAAAGACTTTTGGCTTTGGCCTTGCAAATGAAAGCCGCAGCTAGCCATAACAAGGCTCAAGCATAATATACTGAGCCTGCCTAATAGGCCTAATTTTGAGGTTGTGTCGATCATTTTTTGCTTCCTATTTAGGCCAGCTTAGGCCGTGTTGCTCGGTGTTAACTAACAACAATATTAACCAGCTTATTAGGTACCACAATAATTTTACGTACCGTCATATCAGCCATAAAGCTCTGTACTTTTTTGTCAGCTAAAGCGAGTTGTTGAATGGTATCTCGGTCCATATTAGCATCAATGCTAATCTTGCTGCGGAGCTTGCCATTGACTTGTATCATCATATCAATGTTCGACTTCACAAGGGCACTTTGATCCACTTCTGGCCAGGGTGTTTGTAAAATAGTGTCTGTGCCAGAAAACGCTTGCCATAAAGTGTGACATAAGTGTGGGGTAAAGGGCGACATCAATAACACTGCAGTGCTTAAGCTTTCTGCTCTTACGGCACGGCCTTGGTCGCTCATGTCGTCAAACTTAGAAGTAGTGTTGCTCAATTCCATGATCGCCGCAATTGCTGTGTTAAAGGTAGCACGGCGCTCAATATCGTCGCTAACCTTAAGAATTGTTTCATGGGTTTTACGGCGCATGTCTTGTTGCTTTTGGTTAAGTAGACTTGCCTTTAAGGCAGGCGCAGCAGGTGCAGCTAAATGTTGGTGTACTTGTTTCCAAAAACGTTTGATAAACCGCTGGGAACCTTCAAGGCCGGCATCAGACCACTCAAGAGATTGTTCTGGAGGCGCGGCAAACATGGTAAATAAACGCACAGCGTCTGCACCATACTGATCAATCATGGTTTGTGGGTCAATACCGTTGTTTTTAGACTTCGACATCTTGCCCATACCATCATATAAAACTGCCGAGCCATCGGATTTTTTCACTGCTCCGGTAATGCGGCCTTTGTCATCGGTGATTGGATCAATGTCTAATGGTGAGATCCAGTCCTGACCGCCTTTTTCGTTTAGCTGGTAGTAGGTATGAGCCAACACCATGCCTTGGCAAAGTAATTTCTTAAAGGGTTCGTCAGAGGAAACAAGGCCCATGTCGCGCATTAATTTGTGAAAGAAACGCGAATACAATAGGTGCAAAATAGCGTGTTCAATGCCTCCCACATAATGATCCACAGGAGCCCAATAGTTGGCAGATTGTGGCGCTAACATACTGTCATTATGGTTAGCACTGGTGAAACGAGCGTAATACCATGAAGACTCCATAAAGGTGTCGAAGGTATCAGTTTCGCGTTCTGCTGCAGCGCCACACTTGGGGCAGCTGGTATTGATAAACGATGCCATTTTCTTAAGTGGAGAGCCACTACCGTCAAATTCAACGTCCGTTGGCAACACTACGGGTAGCTGATCTTCTGGCACAGCTACTGCACCACAAGTCTCGCAATTGATCACAGGAATGGGTGCGCCCCAATAGCGTTGGCGGGAAACACCCCAGTCGCGTAAGCGATAGTTGGTGGTGACTTTACCTTTACCACTCCGATCAAGTTCTGCCGCAATAGCGTCGAAGGCTAATTGGAAATCCATCTCGTCAAACACACCAGAATTAACCAGCAGGCCTTTTGCAGTGTAAGCCGCCATAGCCACATTCACTTCAGCGCTATTATCGGTAGGTCGAATCACTTGTTGGATATCAAGGCCATACTTAGTCGCAAATTCCCAGTCACGTTGGTCATGCCCTGGTACAGACATTACCGCACCAGACCCATAATCCATCAGCACAAAGTTGGCGGTCCAAACCGGTACAGACTTACCCGTAATTGGGTGAGTTGCAGTAAAGCCGGTGTCTAAGCCTAACTTTTCCATGGTGGCCATGTCGGCTTCAGCCACCTTCATGTTCTTGCAGCTGTCGATAAACTCAGCCATAGCTGGATTAGTTGTGGCGGCCTTAAAGGCAAGGGGATGTTGCGGCGCTACGGCCAAGTAGGTAACGCCCATTAGGGTATCTGGGCGAGTGGTAAATACTTCTAAAGCGCCATAATTAGCCACCTCAAAACTGAGTTCTACGCCCTGAGAGCGACCAATCCAGTTGCGCTGCATGGTACGAACTTGTTCTGGCCAATCGTCTAGCTGGTCTAAATCGTCTAACAGTTGATCGGCGTAATCAGTAATTTTAAGGAACCATTGAGGGATTTCTTTGCGCTCCACTAATGCGCCAGAACGCCAGCCACGGCCATCAATCACTTGTTCGTTAGCTAGTACAGTTTGGTCTACTGGATCCCAGTTAACCACGGCATTCTTTTTATAAACCAAACCCTTGTCTAGCAATTTGGTAAAGAACCATTGTTCCCAGCGGTAATAGGAAGGTTCGCAGGTGGCCAGTTCACGGCTCCAATCGTAACCAAAACCCATACGTTTGAGTTGTTCGCGCATATAAGCGATGTTTTCATGGGTCCACTTGGCCGGTGCTACGTTGTTTTTCATGGCTGCGTTTTCAGCAGGTAAACCAAAGGCATCCCAGCCCATCGGTTGTAATACGTTTTTACCTTTCATGCGCTGAAAGCGAGAAATCACGTCACCAATGGTGTAGTTGCGCACGTGGCCCATGTGTAAACGACCGCTAGGGTAGGGGAACATAGAGAGGCAGTAATACTTCTCTTGGTTAGGATTGTCCTGCACCTCAAAGCTATTGTTAGTTTCCCAAAAAGCTTGGATTTCTGGTTCTATGTCGCGCGCGTTATATTGTTCGTTCATGGGTGCCGTAAATAGTGGTAAAGCCAATATGGCTAGGAAATGAAATCGACGCACATAATACCACTAGAGCAGCAGTAACAGGTAGCTTGATCGATAAAATTGATCGATAAGTTAGGGAGCTTAATAGCTAAGTAAAAGTGACCTGAGGCTTTGGATTATCAAATAAACCTCTAATAATCAATCAATAACAGTTGAATTCCTAATTTACTGTCGTTATAATTCGCCTCCCTTATACGGCATACGCTGGAAAAAGGTATAGCGCGCCCGTAGCTCAGCTGGATAGAGTACTCGGCTACGAACCGAGCGGTCAGAGGTTCGAATCCTCTCGGGCGCGCCAGTCTATAGTATTGATGCATTGTTTCAAATGTGTTTCAAATGAGGCTTTAAAGCCACGCTTAATAAAGGCTTACTGAAAAGTGGGTCTTTTTTTTGCTTAAATTTTAGTGCTCTTGTTGTTGTTTACTTTAGGGCTGCGCAAAGAACCGTGCAATGAAATCAGGACAAAAGCCAGATATAGGCTTGACGGAGTGCACACGATACTATAATAAATAGGTTAGCTTTAGAAAGTACACCTAGTCCTCTGCTAAGAAGGAATAAATACTGGGCATCTAACAGCTCTTTCCACATTAACGAAACGGTATACACAACCCCACCAATCCCAACTGTAGAACTATAGCCAACACAAGCTGAAAACAGCAGATGTTGCACCATTGGAAACAAATTGGGATTTAGGACAAAACAATGAGTCATAATACAAACTTAACTAGTACAACCATCAGCGATATTTTATTTCCTTATGGCATTAAAAACATAGATTCATATCAACTATTAAGCGGTGGCTCAGAAAACACCAACTATTTGATAAAAACACCAATTCAAGATTATGTTATGACCATCGTCGAGAACAAATCGTTTGAAAAAAGTAAAGAATTAGCTGCGTTTCTCGACTATTTAGATGCAAACAATTTTGCCAGCTCAAAAATTGTAATAACGAAAGATGGCCAGGCCATTACCTCGTGGAATAACAAACCCGTCATGATAAAAGAATTCCTTCATGGTGCTATTTCAGACGATTTATCTGCAGACTTGTTAACTGACTTAGGGGCAGAATTAGCGAAGTTACATACACTACCTGCGCCTGGCTATCTGCCACAGACAGTCAGTTACGGCATCGAACGTTTTGATGAAGTAAAAGTCTATGCTGCCGAATCTTGTTTTTATGTGTGGCTAAAGGAGACAGAAGTATATATCGGAAAATTTATGAGTTCGAATCTACCCAAGTCTCTGATACATAGTGATATTTTTTGTGACAATATTATTGTAAGTAAAGATGGGAAAACTGCCACAATCATGGATTTTGAAGAAGTTAGTTATTATTACCGCATATTTGATATTGGCATGATGATTATTGGTACCTGCCGCAGTGAGGGCGCTCTTTCTCTGGAGAAAGCCAAATACTTATTAAAAGGGTATCAAAAGAATATCAAGTTACAAAACAGCGAAGTGAACGCATTACAAGCATTTACTGCCTACGGCGCGGCTGCAATCGCTTTCTGGAGGCACCAAAATTTCAATTATGTGAATGTCGATACAACAATGAAAGACCATTATCTAACTATGAAGAACTTAGCTGACGACGTAATGCGTATTCCACATGCGAAATTCCAGCAATCATTAGGTATTAATATTCTGGGTTAACCTTGTAATTGCTGTTTCAGAAAGAATCAAATCAAGCGTTTCGAGTAATATTACAACATCATCTGCTTCGATTGTCAGTGGTGGCCTAATTTTCAACACGTTATTATTGGGACCTTCCAAACCGGCAAAAATTCTATAATCTCGCAGGCGATTGACCACATAGGTGGCAACGTCTGTTGCAGGTTTTCGGTGCGACTGATGGGTGACAAAATCGACACCGATAAAGAGTCCCATGCCTCGGACATCACCGATAACTTCATGTTTTTCTTTCAACATTGTTAAACCTTCAAGCGCCTGCTTACCAACCAGAAGTGCATTAGCCTGCAAAGCTTCGTCATCTACAATATCGAGCACCTCCTTGGCCACGACACAAGACAAGGTAGAACCGCCAAACGTAGAAAAGAACTCAGGGCCTTCAGCAAAGCTGTCTGCAATTGCTCTGGTTGTAACCACCACCCCGATTGGATGGCCGTTACCTATAGGCTTACCAAGAACAACGATGTCAGGCAGGACTTCTTGCTGCTGGAAGGCAAAATAATACTCTCCTAGACGACCCAAACCAGTTTGTACTTCGTCGGCTATACAGAGTCCACCGGCAGCACGAATTTTACGATAAACGCTTTGCAGATAACCTTTTGGTGGAATAACCTGACCCCCAACACTGGGAAAGGTTTCCGCGATAAACCCAGCTAATTTCCCACCGACCTGAGTTATTCCATTAATGGCATCATCTACCTGTTGCGAATATAGATGTGCGCAGTCAGTCTCAGGTTGACGGAACTTGCCCCCATAAACATCAGGTATATCCATTAACCAAACCCAGTCAGGCTTGCCAACACCACCAGGGGCGTTGAACTTGTAAGCTGAGATATCAATTGCCCCGGTGGTATTGCCATGATAACCGTGGTCAAGTGTCACCATATGCTTACCACCTGTAACCGCTCGCGCCAAACGTAGCGCCAACTCGTTAGCCTCTGAGCCAGAATTGACAAAAAAGCAAACAGAAAGCTGTTCAGGCATTTTTGAAGTCAACTTGCGGGCGAGTGCAGATTGCGCAGGATGCAGGTAACGGGTATTGGTATTCAGGCGTTTTAATTGCTCACTAATTCTTGCTTGCAAACGGGGATTTGCGTGACCAATATGTGGCACGTTGTTATAAGCATCTAAATAAGGCCGGCCCCATTGATCAAACAAGTAATGTCTCCATCCACGCAGCAGCATGACTGGCTTGGAATAGCTCAATTTCAGATTTGCGCCAAAATCATTCTGTCGTTGTTGCAGGATCACAGATTCGTTCAATGAAACGTAACCAATTTTCTCATCAGGTAAATTCAACAACGCAGCTGGGTTGGGACACAATGCGTTCCAGAAATCGCGCTCATCCGGATCCGCAACCCCAGGCCAGTCTGCTCCTAAGCCTTCAATACCCATTGCCAGTTGAAGATGTAAGTGAGGCGCCCAGCCACCGTTCTGTTGGGGTGTTCCGAGCACAGCAAACACCTCACCAGCCTTAAGTTTTTGACCTTGATGAAGGCTCTGACAGACAGCAGGATCAAGGTGTCCATACAGACTGTAAAAGCGGTCTCCATGGGGCGTCATATGCTTGATTATAACCATGCCACCATAGTCAAGGGGCTCCAGTCGGTTTTCTATGACCTTTATCACGCCGTCCAACGGGGCACAAATTTTGGTGCCCGTTGGTGCGAAAACATCAACACCAAGGTGGACAGTACGACGATTGCTCGCTTTCCACGGGTTAAGCCGAAAAGCGTTATTGGTATAGATTAATCTGGGTTCGTTGTAATATCCCAGCGAGATGTCGGATGCAGCCGCAGTAGCATCTCCTAAAGTTAATGCTTCCAAAGACGTAAGCTCAAACGGATTTTGCGGCACACTGCATCCTTCTACCGACAGAGAATGGCAGGGTGCTTTATCCAGTGCCATGCCAATGATAGCAGCACAGTTCCCACGCACTTCCTGCGACAAATAGCGTCCCACCCTCGCAGCAGATTTTGTTACCGGCAAGTCACAGGCAACCCGTAACCTCGCTGTGACTATAGAATGAACAATTGAAGAACTTTCAAGAAACCGCCACGCAGGACCTTGTGAAATAATCACGTAGGGATCGTCTGGTTTGTCGAGGGCTTCAATTGTTGAATTGACTACACTCACCGCCAATCGACTGCGTAGTAAAGGGTAGATCAGATCAATTTTGTCACCATCCAAAGGCAGCACTGCATGGTAAGCAGCGACAAGAGAACTCAATGCTTGCTCAGGCTGAGTGTGATCGAGCACGATATAGGCGCCTGCGATAGCAAGATCACAAATCCTTGGGGATGAACACATATCACCAAAATCTACAATGCCAGAAATCTTAGGTTCTTCCTTCAGGCTGGCACTAACCAGTAGGTTGTAGTCATTAATATCATTATGGGTGGCAAATAATGGCAGAGCCCGAATAATATCAAGCTGGTCCTGATAATCCATCATCACCGATCTCAGTAGCTCCCTTCTTTGAGGATCGGTAATAAACGTCAGGCTATCGTTAATCCACGCCGCCTGCGTAAGATTCCATTTAAAATCTCGCTGCAGCGACTTGTGTTGAAAGCCTTCCAGTGCCAGATGTAAATTGGCGATTGAGGTGCCGAGTTGACTGATTAAATAAGGAGACTTTGGAGTGAAACCGGCGTAGTCGACACCTTCAAGGAAAGACAGAACCCATACCAGCCGGACCTTACCAGCTTCATCTACCAGCGTCTCAAAATTTCGCTCTGCTGTTGATGGGACGACTGAAGGGACATTAACCAGTTGCGAACTGGCGTGAATATGCTGTAATGCTTGGCACTGCATCTCCACCAGTCCCACATCGCACCCTACTCTCATTACTTTCAGTAAAAAACGGCAACCATCGGCAGTCTCAGCCTTGAAATTGAGGTCAAATTCGCCAGCCAGTTTGGTCAGCTGGGTCTTGATTCCCCAAGACTGAAGCAGACAATTCTCCCAATGTTCATTCATTTAAGCACCAGGTACCTTTGTTCTTTTCGACAAAACGGGCAAGCGCCTGTAAGCTTGTTGGCATCACTTTCTCGCCAAAGCCAATTCGGAAATAATCGTTATACTCATTGGCATCGTCCGTAAATGCATACGTTGGCTTTACAGATATACCATCCTCGGCTAATAGTTCACCAAGTTCGTCAGATGAGAGTGGTCCTTTAAATCTTACAAACCCCACTGCACTTGCTGTAGGTCTAACCCATTCAAATAAATCGCCATATTGATCCATAAATTGGTCAAGCAGCTGAAGATTTTCTTGAATGATGTGCAGGTTTTTTTTGAGAATAATATCACTAGCCCTTAAGGTCATAATAGCTTGAATCTCACTCGCTCTACTCGCACAGGCTGTTCCAAAATATTGAACATCGACGAGCTTTTGTTTTAGCTTCAAGTCTTGTAATGCGAGCCAGCCAATAGTGATACCACATCCTCCCCATGGCTTAGAAATGGTACACGCACTGATTCCATTTTCATAAACATCTGCCATTGCAGTCAGTTGGTCTTTTTTATTATGTTCTAATAGACGGTAGGCTTCATCACATAAAATAGTGATATTGTGCTTGCGGGCGATGGCTACCAACTGTAGTTGAATGTCAGACTTCATTACGGTGCCAGCAGGGTTGTAAGGTTCATTAAATACTATATACCGGGTGTTTTTCTCGATCGCTGATTCAACTTCAGCAGGATCAATTTGCCATTGGTTCTTTGCGTGAAGCTTGATTTTTGTTATTTTGCTGAGCGCATGTATCGGCGCTTGCTGGACTGATTGATAGCCAGGTGTGAAAACAATACTATGGCTGTCGCTATCAAGAAGGGCACACGCTGCTGTCTGCAATGCGACTTGCCCGCCAGCAAAAATTAATATGTTGTCTGCCCCTATTTGAGGTCCATAGAACCTAGCCACTTCCTCACGCAAGTCAAGGCTGCCTCCGTTGGGGGTATAGCTAAGTGCATGATTATAGTACTCGTCAACTAAATCATCATCGCCTCTTGCCAAAGAATACTTTATCAACTCTTCATTCGAGAGTGGTTCTGAAAAAGAGTTAGACAAATTGTAGGGCAACCCTCCTGTAACTCTTTTGTGCTTTTTGGACCATGGTTCTTTATATATCATTAGTCTTTATACTCAATTGGGTTTTATTAAATTAAGCTTGGTGATGATCTTGTGTAATCTTTAGCCATTCAATATTTTGAGAGCCTGGCTATGCATGGCTTGGTCACCACAAGCAAGGAATCGTGGTCCTGATGATAGTGTTAGGGGATTGCCTTGCCAATCTGACATGCTGCCACCAGCGTTGTTAATGATAGGTACCAACGCAAGGTAATCATGAATGTCGTGAGCGGTTTCAAATGCGATATCAATATAACCGTGAGCTACGCGTCCAAACGCATGACAGCCGCCACCAAAGATCAAAAATTGCACAGCCTTCGTTATTCTTTTGTAAGCTGCAATATCGCTCTCGGAAACAAAGTAGAGAGGTGAACTTGTGTGTGCAAAGGCTGTGTCCAATGAATGACATGGGCGGGACTGAATTACTGCCCCATTTAAGGTTGTACTAACCCCATCTACACCGATCCATCGTTCCTGTGTTATAGGACTGTCCATCACTCCGAGTATCGGTGAACCTCGCCAAGTGAGTGCGATCAAAGTCGCGAATGTTGGAAGACCAGCAATAAAGGCCATAGTGCCGTCAATCGGGTCCAATACCCAAACGTAGTCTGAATCTGAGTCAATGTTGTCATATTCCTCTCCGACGATACCATGTTCAGGAAACATTTCTGTTATTGCTTCACGCAGTGCTCGCTCAACCTTTTGGTCGATAGGAGTGACTGGTGTAGCATCTGATTTCACTGTGACCTCTCGAGGACGATAAATTTCTTCGCGAATTATATCGCGCGAAATATCAGCGAGACGGGTTGCGTGACTAACAAACTGGGTAGCATTCATGTATTAATCTCTGGGGAAAAATTTAATAGTGATTTTGAATTCATAGTTTTTATAAAGGCCACTGTACCCTGAAAATATGACGAGTAAAAGTGTCAAGATATGCGATTAAAAGCAATCAAAAGGTCGTTAATTTTGAACACATGATTTAAACTCAGTTCGAAGAGCCGCTATACAGGCTTTCCAATAAAAACTGTAACATTATATTGCTGAAGCATGAGATGCAGATGACAAAAATTTATACGCTTGAACAAATAAAAAATATAGTTGAGACAATGGATTTTTCAACTGAAATTGAACAAGGCTTTATAGCGTATTCGAATGGCCAGGTAATTGTACCGCCAGTTGGTGAGTTGATATTCGAGGACCCACCGGGTGATACACATATAAAGTATGGGTATATTAAGGGAGACGAATATTATGTCATCAAAATTGCATCTGGGTTTTATCAAAATGTAAAAATAAACTTACCTTCAAGTTCAGGCCTAATGCTGGTTTTCTCTCAGAAAACGGGTGTTCTTGAAACTATCCTGCTGGATGAAGGTTTTCTCACTAACATAAGAACTGCAGTTGCGGGAGAGATTGTTGCCAAATATATGGCGCCTAAAGAAGTTTCCACAATAGGTGTTTTCGGCACTGGAACAATGGCCAGAATGCAAGTACAGATTCTGCAATCCGTGACTAACTGTAAGCGCCTGATTGTTTGGGGGCGCTCTGAATCCAGCCTTGAAGCATACAAGAATGACATGGAGGCTGATGGATACGAAGTACAGACTACAATGGAATCAGCCGATGTAACTGAGGCCAGCAACTTAATTTTAATGACCACGCCTTCATCCATGCCACTGATTGATGCCAGTCAAATAAAAAAGGGGACACATATTACTGCAATAGGTTCCGATACTGCTGAAAAGCAGGAACTAGATACAAAAATTCTTCACATGGCTGATATTGTTGTGGCCGACAGCCTGACCCAGTGCCAAGAACGTGGTGAAGTCTATAAAGCTTTGTTAACAAGTGATCTTAAATTGGGTAAGGTTATTGAACTTGGCCACGCCATTAAGAGTGGTAATCGAGTTAGAACTTCAGAGGATCAAGTTACAGTGGCAGATTTAACTGGCGTTGCTGTGCAGGATGTGCAAATTGCTAAAGTGGTCAGCGCTGCACTTTCAGCTGTTTCTGAATAGGTTTATGGGTCGGTAAGACAACTCTTATGCAGTTACCTGATCAGTGGCTAAGGATTTGGTTAAGAAACGCCTTGGTTCGGTCATTGGTTGGGTTGTCAAAGAATGCTTGGGGAGTGGCCTGCTCAACAATCTCGCCCTCATCCATAAAGATAACCCTATCTGCGACAGAACGCGCAAAACCCATTTCATGGGTAACACAGACCATAGTCATACCATCTTTAGCCAGATCGACCATGACATCAAGCACCTCGTTAATCATTTCAGGGTCAAGTGCTGACGTAGGCTCATCGAACAGTATTATTTCTGGATTCATGCACAGTGCGCGCGCAATAGCCACCCGTTGCTGCTGACCACCGGATAGTTGAATCGGATATTTATCTGCCTGCTCAGGAATTTTGACTCTCTCCAGATATTGCATTGCAATCTGCCTGGCTTCGGCCTTAGGCGTTTTTCGAACCAGTTGCTGGGCAATCATCAGGTTCTTAGCGATAGTCATATGAGGGAAAAGATTGAAATTCTGAAACACCATACCAACTTCTCTTCGAACAGCGTCAATATTCTCAACCTTATCGGTTAGCTCAATGCCATCAATATTGATTCGACCATCATTATGCTTTTCAAGACGGTTAATGCACCTAATTAAAGTGGACTTCCCTGAGCCAGAAGGGCCACAAATAACGATGCGTTCACCTTTATACACCTCAAGGTCAATGTTTTTTAATGCCTGAAAGGAACCAAAAAACTTATTCACTTTGATCATTTCTATCAAGGGTTGGGTTTTGTTATCGTTCATGTTATTCCTCTCGCACGGTGTGACGACTTAGATATCTTTCAATTACACCAAAGAGTTTTTGTAACCCGAAAGTAAAGATGATGTACACCATTGCCAGTGATATAAAAACTTCGTAAGGTGCATAGGTATCAGCAACGATAGTTCGTGCAATTCCAGTCATGTCAGTGATGGTGATGGTGCTCGCCAGCGCTGTAGACTTGAGTAAACTGATAACATCATTACTGTACGCTGGCAAAGATAATCGTGTGGCTAATGGCGTTGTAATGTAAATAAACTTTTGCCGCGCCGACATACCTAAAGCGGAGCCAGCTTCAAGTAATCCCTTATCTACACTTAACACACCCCCGCGCAGAATTTCAGATACATAGGCTCCAGTATTTAGAGTCAGCGCAAGAATGGCACAACCTGTTGGCTCGCGCAAAATATGCCAGAACATACTTTCCCGAATTGCTTCAAACTGTGGCAGGCCATAGTAGATAATAAATATCTGTACTAGGATTGGCGTACCGCGAAAAATATAAATATAAATCTGTGCTATCAAATCCAGATAAAGTTTGCCGCTGATTCTCATTAGCAGGAGTAGGATAGCGAGTAACAGGCCCAGAAAACCAGACACCAGCAAAAGTTGTAATGTAATCCCTAGGCCTGCCAACATCTGTGGCAAACTTTGCAGAATTAAATTGAAGTCGAAGCTCATCTTGTGCCTACTGTAGTGCGATTACCAAATTTCTCAATCCCCATAACCGATAACGTAATAATCGTTGAAAAACCCAGGTAAATAACGCCAACCACTATATACATAGTAAATGGTTTGCCGGTAACGGTGATGGCCTGTTTTGCCACAAACAGAGTTTCGTTCAGGCCAATAATAGAAATGAGGGCTGTATCCTTGGTTAGGGACAACATGTGATTGCCAAATGGCGGCAGCGCGATGCGCCACATTTCAGGAATCCGAATGTAGATAAAAGTCTGAAGGGTTGACATACCCAGTGCTCGAGCAGCTTCTATGCTACCAGGATTAACACCAAGGAAGGCACCGCGGAATGTTTCGGTCGCATAAGAACCGACAATAAGTGAGATAGCTATTGTCCCAGCCCAAAAAGGTGGAACGTCAACAAATCGAATTTCTGGATTAAATATCTGCGCAATAGCCGTTAAAGTAATCGCTGAGCCGTAATACAGTAAAAGTATGACCAGAATCTCTGGGGTTCCTCTAAAAATAACCGTATAGGCACTGGCAGTTTTTTGAGCAAGACGGTTTCCCGAAAGTTTAGCACCGGCACCAATAAGCCCAAATAGAATCATTAAGAATAGAGATGCGATGAAAACTTCCGCAACGATAATTGCGCCCCAGAAGTAGTCATCCCACCAACCGTTTAATACTTCCAAATCATTTTCCCGCCAGACGGTAACTGAGCATTACATTGGTACTAAAGAAAAGGGCGACAAAACATGCTTTGTCGCCCAGACTTAACCGAATGCTTACTGACCCCACTCGTCCTTATGAAGTTTGAAAGGAAATATTTTCTTGGCGTAGGTTTCAAGCTCACCTGAATTGATGAGTTCTTTCAATGCGACATTCAATCGCCCTTTGAGGGCTTCTTGTCCTTGACGAAGTCCAATACCAACACCAATTCCAAAGTACTTTTCTTCATCAACTACTGGGCCTTTAAACTCGTATTTTGTACCCTCAGTTTTAGATAGGAATTTAAGATGCGCTTTCATTGGATTAGTCATAATGAGATCAACACGTCCATTCATCAAATCAAGATAAAGTGGTTCAGAACCATCATATAAGACAACATCTGCGCCGGGTAACTCTTCTTCAAACCAGCTTGAATAAGTAGTTGCACGTTCAAGACCAACCTTTAAACCTTTAAAGTTTGCTGCAATCGGGTTTCCTGCATCATCAAATAGATTGACCTTGGTTTTTTTCGCTCCGACAATCTGGCCTGTCGAAAATCGATAGGGACCCGAAAAGTCAATTTTTTTCAGACGCTTCTCAGTAATTGACATAGATGCAATAACAAGGTCAAACTTATTGGCCAAAAGCGCTGGAATCATTCCGTCCCAGTCCTGACAAATATACTCCAAGTCAGCACCAATTATTTTTCCAACACCCTTAGCAACATCGACATCATACCCTGCTAATTCACCATCGGCAGTTTTATAGTTGAATGGCGCGTACGTGCATTCCATACCCACACGAAGTGTTTCCGCAGAGGCAGTGGCACTGAAAACAGCAATAGCACCTAGGGCCATTAGTTTGATTAATTTAGACTTCATACTTTTCTCCTAACCAGTTTATTTTATTATTAACTATTCAAATAAGTATTATACTTCTAATATTATCGCTCAAAGATAATTGCAGGAGTAAAAAGAAATTGCAAGAGAATTAATTTAAACTAGAGTATATTTTTATTTTATTTCAGACTAGCTACAAACTTGAATACAAAAAGTAATAAGTTTTTTTTAAATTTAATGGGTTTTTCAAATAATCGTAGAGTTATAAATCGATGATCAAATATGTTAGTACCAGAGGTGGAATACCTCCAGTTGCTTTTGATGAAGCAGTATTAAGTGGTTTTGCTGCTGATGGTGGATTGTTTGTCCCTGAAACTATCCCAAAAGTTACTCAGGCACAGTTTCAAAGTTGGGCTGAATTAAGTTATCCCGAGCTGGCATTCGAAATATTATCAATGTTTATAGATCGGTCAATAATCCCAGCGACTGATTTAAAAAATCTATTGGATGATAGTTATAGTACGTTTGATAGTCCAAGTGTTATCGACATGGTGCCTCTGGGTGAGGATGGCCGCACTATCATTATGGAGCTGTTTCACGGGCCAACGTTATCCTTTAAAGATGTTGCCATGGGTTTTCTCATCAATGTGCTGGACTATTTACTGGAAAAAAGAAACCAGCGTCTTTCAATCGTCCTTGCGACAACAGGTGATACTGGGCCCGCAGCAGCTTGGGCATCTGCTGGAAAAAAGACCATTGATTGCTGGCCACTGTATCCTCGAGGAATGATTACAGAGGAACAGGAACGGCAGATGACGACATTGAATGCCTCAAATGTGCACCCAATTGGCGTGGATAATTGTGAAGATGGTGCCGATGATCTAGATTTCATCGTTGCAAAGTTATTCTCAGATCACGAACTGAAGGAAAAGATGAATCTCTCGAGCGTTAACTCTATCAACTGGTGCCGGGTGGTGGTGCAATCTGTCCACTACTTCTATGGATACTATCGGGCGGTAGAACAAGTAGGTGACAAGATCAACTTTTCTGTGCCGAGTGGAGCATTTGGCAATTTGTTTGGAGGTTATCTAGCCCGCTCTATGGGTCTACCAGTGAACAAGTTTATTTGTGCCAATAATGCCAACCAAGCATTGCATACCATTTTTTCTAGTGGCGTTTTTGCAAAGAAAGATCTGGTTCAAACAATTTCAACAGCGATCGATATTGTTGTCCCTTACAACTTTTGGCGCTTCCTGTATTACTGTACCGGAAGTGATAGTGAAAAACTGAAAGTATGGCAGGATGAGTTCAAGAACAGCGGCAAGGTGGAATTCGATGCCGCAACTCTTACCGCTATTCAAAATGGTTTTGTGTCAGTTACAGTTTCTGATTATGAAACCAGCAAAACGATCAAGGATACATTTGAGACTTGTGATGGTTACCTATTAGATCCACACACAGCTGTTGCCTTAGCTGCGGCGAACACCCTAAAAAACACGTTGCCAAAAAAAATGAAGGTTATCTGCCTGGCGACAGCCCACCCCGCAAAGTTCCCAGAAACCACCCGTGCTTGTCTTGAGGCAGGCACAGAAATGCCTAACCAAGGCAAACATGTGTCTCTGGAGAGAGCGAGCAAGGTTTGTCAGCATTTGCGAATATGTGATTTAGAAAATCTCGAGTTTGCTTTGATTGAGGCTATGACAACCCATTCAAAAATGCAGGCAGACTAAACTCCATCGATACGTCAACTAATGAGACACTGTAACAGGGTTTAAAGTGCCTCTGAAGAGCTTCTCAAAGGCGATTAGTTGATGTTAGTTGTTTTGGACCAGCAGCAGGATCATTCATCAGGTTTATTCGCCATCAATCTGGCACATCCCTAAACAAATCTGAATACAGAGTAATGATTTCAGCCATGTGGACTCAGACCAACCCCAATAAAGTTATGCACCGCTGTATCTATGAAAATGACGAGATTATAGTAGAGCACTCGATTATAAGGTATCAGGATGAATCACGTGAGTCTTTGATTAGCGTTAAGATGCTAAAGAATGGACAGGTTCTGAGGCAGGAAACTGGCGCTTCCCTAATGAAGTGATAGAACCGACTCGACTAAAGTTCGAAGCCCACCCTCAATCCATCTAATACTGCTTCCTCCGCTGTCCTTGGTGATAGGCAGTCGCCAATCGGGTAAATGGGTGCCACGCCCTCTAGTTCTTCAATAAGGCTGTCCACCCGCTGATGTCCAAGGCTGAGTGCTAAGGTGTCAATTTTTTCAAACACCATGGCTGCATCGGTTATGCTGTGCTGCATATACACTGTATCGTCGTCACAGCCAAATAGTCTGGCGTAGGGCACTATTTTCACGCCTAGGTTGTGTAGGCGTCCTGCCGTGGAGTCTCTTACATAGGATTGCAGCATTTCGCCTGCACATAGACCGTTAACTGCCAAAGTGACGGTGCAGCCTTGTAGAGCTAACTTTTCTGCCACCCCCATGCCGATCCAGTCCGAACGCCAGTCGGCGATGATGACACTTTTACCAACTTTCGCTTGCTCCTGCAGTATTTGCCATGCATCCACTACTTGCATAGATCCATTCCGTTCGAACTCTGGCCAATAGGGTTTGGCACCTGTTGCTAATATAATTGCATCGGGTGCTTCACGTTGCGCCAGCGCTTTATCGGCTGGCGTATTGAGGTGGATGTCTACGTCGAGGCCGCGCAGTTCTTGTTCTAGGTTAACCACTAATCCTCCAAACTCGGCTCTTGTGGGAATCAGTTGGGCTAACAATGCTTGCCCACCAAGGCGAGGTCCAGACTCAAACAGACTCACTTGATGGCCACGCCGAGCAGCGGTCTGCGCAGCCTTCATGCCAGCAGGTCCACCACCTACAACCATCACTCGTTTTGACTTGGTAGCCAGTTGTTGGTTGCTGTACTGCAGTTCTCGTCCTGTTTCCGGGTGCTGGATACACGAGATGGGCACACCTTTATGGAAGTGACCGATACAAGCCTGATTACAGCCTATGCAGGCGCGGATGGTGCGCTGATTTCCAAGCTCAGCTTTGGTCGGCATGTTGGGATCACAGATTAGGGCACGGGTCATACCACAAAGATCGGCCTGCCCAGAGGCAATTATTCGCTCGGCTTCTTGAGGTTGATTTATGCGACCAGCAACCATCACTGGAATGCCTAACTTTTGCTTGAAACGTGCAGACGCAGGTGCAAGGTATGCATGCTTAGTTGTCATGGGAGGTGCGATATGAATAGCACCGCCTGCGGTATTAGAGGTGCCGGCGGTGATGCTTATATAGTCGAGCCGTTGTTCCAGAGCCAATGCAGTTTGCAGTGCTTCCTCGCTTTGCAGACCACTAGGATCTCTTTCGCTTTCCGATAGGCGCAGGCCAATGATAAAGTCATCGCCTGTTTTGTGCCGCACTGCCGTCAATACTTCGGTTAAAAAAAGAAGCTTGTCGTTGCCATATTTATCTTCTCGCAGGTTGACTCGGGGGCTAAGAAACTGGGCAGGCAGGTAACCATGACTGGCGACAATTTCTACCCCATCCAAGCCTGCTTTCTGCATACGGACAGCGGCATCAGCATAGCCTTTGACCACCTCATCAATCAGCTCATGGCTCATGGCGCGTGGCATTTGATGAAAACGCTCAGAAGGTACAGCCGATGCAGAATAGGCTACGGGCTGCATGCCTTCAGCAGTTTCCATAATTTCACGGCCAGGGTGGAATAGTTGGCCAAAAATACACGTGTCGTAGTTATGGCACATGTCTGCTAAACGCCGATAACCTTCGATACAATGGTCATCAGTTGCCATTAATAAGTGAGAGGTATAGCGGGCTGTTTCGTGCACTCCTGAAACCTGCAATACAATTAAACCACAGCCACCGCGGGCGCGGGCTTCATGGTAAGCAACGAGCTCATCATTGACTAGGTCATTGCTAGGTAAGCAGGTGTCATGACCTGTCGACATAATACGATTCTTTAGCTGTTTGCCACGGATGGTTATGGTGGAGAACAAGTTTGGGTGCGCAGTGTGTGTCATGGGGATTACTCGACTGGACAGGTAATATTAATAATCGCCTGCTGCATGGTATGGCTATTATTGTAGTCCAGTGGGATAGCATGCAGCTTGTCCCCCTTGCTTAGCACTAAGCTAGGAAAGCCCTGGGCTGATAACCTGCGAGCTAATTGTAGTTGTTCTTGCAGCTGAATTTCCACGGTTTGGCTAACCATATCATGCCTGAATTGTTGTGGTTTCAGACCTATGCTAGTTGCGATGTCTGTAAGAACATCTATGTTTGAGGGGTTTTTGGCGTGGAGATAGTAGGCTTGTTGAATGCTCAGGATCATAGCCTGTTCTAATTCTGGGTCTTGTATTTTAGCGGCTAACACGGCCCGGCAGGATGGATAGGTGGAGCGCCTTGGCAGTGTTTTGCCGGCATGATGCCAAAAATCATAATTAAATTCGATGCCTGGTATTTGTTGTTGGATGCGTTGCCAGGTGGCTGTTAACGCCTGTTGCATGGCCATGGCCATGGGTAGGTCTGAATCAGCTGCTAAGCCGCCGACTATATAGACAATGTTTACTGTGGCGCTAAGCTGTTGTTCGAGTTGCTGCCATACGGGTCTGAAACCCCAGCACCAGCTGCACATAGGGTCGTGTATGTAAAATAAAGTGGCATTGGAAGTGGTCACTGAATCGCCTTTTAATGTGGCTTGTAGTGTAAATATAACTGCGTAACTCTCTCGTGACAATATTGTTTTAATATTGCCATACTTGCAAATAGGCCGCTTTTTTAACAATAGTCAGTTTAAGCTTGATTTTACTCCAAAGGCTTTTCCAACATTAACTATAGGCCACTGTTGTTTACTTCGGTTTAGCAAAGTAGACTATCTGCGTCATATATATATCTATGTGCGGCAGAGGTGCGTTTAATAAGGCTGTAGGCTTGTGAATGTGATCTTGTTTTGTTATTTTTTATTACCTCTTAAAGATTAATCCTATCTAATTACAATAACGGAGTTTTAAATGAATAAGTTTGTTAAAGGTATTGCTGTTGCTGGTTTAGCAACTGCCATGTCCCAAGGCGCTATCGCTGCCTGTGGCGACGTAACTATTGCAGAAATGAACTGGGCATCTGCCGAGTTTATGGCTAACGTAGACAAAATTATCCTGGAAGAAGGTTACGGTTGCACTGTTGAATTGGTTCCAGGTGCAACTCTGACTACTTTCGCTTCTATGGACACTAAAGGTGTACCAGATATTGCCCCTGAATTATGGACCCAATCGGTAGAAGCTCCGCTGAAAGCTGCCATTGCAGCTGGCAGCTTACATTCGATGAATCCTATGCCGATTATGGGTGCTGGTGAAGGATGGGTTGTACCTAGCTATACGCTAGAGAATCATCCAGAACTTAAAACTGTGCTGGACGTCATCGAGCACCCAGAATTGTTCCCATACAATGAAGATCCATCTAAAGGTGCGTTCGTGAGTTGCCCTGCAGGTTGGGGTTGTCAGCAAATTAATAATAACTTATTCACAGCGTTTGATATGGAAGCGAAGGGCTGGGTGTTAGTTGATCCAGGTTCTGCTGCAGGTCTTGACGGTGCTATGGCTAAGGCTGTGCAACGTGGTGACGACTACTTTGGTTACTACTGGTCTCCAACAGCGATGATGGGCAAGTATAATATGCAGATGCTTGATTTTGGTGTGCCATTTCAAGGAATGGATGTCTGGCTTAGCTGTACTACTCAAGCTGAGTGTGCGGATCCACAGCCAACCTCTTGGAGTGTCTCTGAAATCAACACCATTGTTACTGATTCTTTCATGAAGAACAATGATCCTAAAGCTGCTGCTTACATCACGGCACGTGAATACCCAGCAGACGCCATGGGCGCAATGCTAGTGTATATGGCTGATAACCAAGCTGGTGGTGAAGATGCGGCGATTGAGTTCCTTATGAACCATGAAGATGTTTGGACCCCGTGGGTTGGTGTTCAAGCTGCGAACTTAATCAAAAAATCTTTAAACTAACCTAAGGGTTATTTAAAAAGCCTGCTAACTTTGTTAGCAGGCTTTTTTTTAATGTTTTAACTGAGCAGGAAAAATTGTGGAATTATTTGACGACTTCCCTTCAATGGGGCGAACAGACTTAAGAGACCTAAAAAAAGGCATCGATCTTGCCTTTCGTGAGTTTTCTCGAGAGAACGGTGAGGCGATTGAGGGTTTCTTTGATCCATTAATGTATTTTATGGTGTGGTTTGAAAAGCTTTTAATGAGTGCACCTTGGCCCATTATGATTTTGATATTTGCTGTTCTAGCGTGGCTTGGCGCACGCAGTATTGGTATCGTCATTGGCACTATCGTATCGTTTTTAGCTATTGGTTATTTCGGTATGTGGGAAGATACCATGGCCACAGTGGCCATTATTTCTGTGGCGACTTTCTTGTGCATTGGCTTGGGTATCCCTCTGGGAATTTTGATGTCCCGTTCCAATCGTGTGCAGGCAGGGGTAACTCCTGTCCTGGACATAATGCAAACTATTCCTAGTTTTGTCTATTTGATACCGGTGGTGATGTTGCTGGGTATTGGTAAGGTGCCTGGCCTGATTGCAGTGTGTATCTACGCCTTACCTCCTATTGTGCGCTTAACAAATTTAGGCATTCGTCTGGTGGATAAAGAAGTGCTAGAAGCTGCTGAAGCCTTTGGCTCTAATTATCGGCAGAAATTATTTGATGTTCAAATTCCTTTGGCGTTACCTAATATTTTTGCGGGTGTAAACCAAACGATTATGATGGCCTTGGCCATGGTTGTTATTGCCTCTATGATTGGTGTCAAGGGTTTAGGTGTGCCAGTATTGCGTGCGGTTTCTAACCAGTATCTCGCATTAGGTTTGATGAACGGTTTGGCCATTGTAGCCTTGGCCGTTATATTTGACCGAGTTTCACAACAGTACGGCAAGCGGTTGCAAAAGCACCGTCAAGGAGGCCATGGTGTCTGATATTAAGATTTCCATTAAGAATCTATATAAGATTTTTGGTCCTAACGGTAAAGCTATGGTGCAAAAGGTCGAAGATGGGGCCACTAAAGCATCATTGCAAGCTGAGTATAAGCATGTTCTCGGCTTAAATAATGTCAATATAGACATTCCTGCCCGCCGTATTCAGGTGATTATGGGTTTGTCGGGTTCAGGAAAGTCGACCTTGATTCGTCACTTAAACCGTTTGATTGAGCCTACGTCTGGTGAAATAGTGATTGACGGTGAAAACGTTTTAGCCATGTCCAGTCAAGAGTTACGGGATTTTCGCCGAAATAAAATGTCCATGGTATTCCAAAAGTTTGCCTTGTTACCTCATCGTAATGTTATCGACAACGTTGGTTATGGCTTAAAGATTAAAGGCACCGATAAAGTAGAAATGAATGAGCGTGCCCAAAAGTGGATCGAACGAGTAGGCCTGTCTGGTTTTGAGCACAACTATCCAGCACAGTTATCTGGTGGTATGCAACAACGTGTAGGTTTGGCTCGCGCCTTAGCGACGGATGCTGAAATTCTACTAATGGACGAAGCCTTCTCGGCCTTGGATCCATTAATTCGTAATGACATGCAAGATATCTTGTTGGACTTACAGGAAGAACTACATAAAACTATTATCTTCATCACTCACGATCTGGATGAAGCCCTCAATATTGGTGACAATATTGTTATCCTTCGTGACGGTGCCGTAATTCAACAGGGTTCTCCACAAGAAATTGTGTTAGACCCTGCTGATGACTATGTACGTGACTTCATCAAAGACATCAACCGTGCACGTGTATTGGATGTGTGCTCTGTAATGGAGCCAGGGACTACTGACACTGGTTTAGAATTTGCTGAAAATGTTATTTTGGAGTTAGCCATGCCGGCCATGGTTAAAGCTGACGTAACTAGCGCTAACGTTATGCGCGACGGCGAAGTGGTTGGTGTGGTTACCTTGGCTGACATGATTGGTGGTATTGCCCGTCCAGAAAGTCATGATGGAGAGCAAGTAACTTATCGTTAAGGTTAAGGTTATTTGAACAAAAGGGTAGCTTAGGCTACCCTTTTTGCGTTATGTATCTAAGCTAGCCAAGCTGATCAATTTGCTCTTGGTTATAACCCAATAAATCGCGGTACACCACTTGGTTGGCAGAGCCCATCGGTAGGCCTGGAAAACGAAGTCTAGACTTCTTATTAGCCTCTGAATTGTCGCCCATACGGAAGGGCACATCAGGCATTTTAAGTTCTACGCCCGATACTGGGTCTGTCACCCTGATAATGCTGCCACGAGCTTCGTAGTGCGGGTCTTCGTCTATTTCCTTCATAGACATAATAGGGCCGGCTGTGATGCCTTCTCGGCGGAATAGCTCCAGCGCTTCTTGGTTGGTTTTACTCAACACCCAGGCTTTTATAATTTGATTGAGAGCGATACGGCTATCGGCCTGAATACGATCGTTATTAGTCTTAAAGCGAGGGTCATGAATGAGCTGGGGCTGGCCCATGACTTCGGCTAAACGTTCCCATGTTTTTTGGTTGGAACAAGACATAGCCACCCACAAACCATCACTGGTTTGGTAGTTGTTGCGAGGGGCTGCGGCCCTCAGTTCGTTACCGATCGGTTTGGGAATTTCACCTGTTAATTGGTAACCGATAAATTCACCACCTAAGTAACCAAACAAAGGTTCGTACAAAGAAATATCCACCACTTGGCCGCCGCTTTCTCCGCGCTTACTTTGATGCAGCGCTAGGCTCACAGCATAGGCTAAGTGAATTCCGGTGGTAAGGTCTGCCAAGGCTATGGGTGGACTGGTAGGGCCAGTTTCTTCATAGCCGTTAAGGTATGAGAAGCCACTATAGGCTTCAGCTAAGGTGCCAAAACCTGGCTGGTGGGCATGGGGGCCAGTCATACCATAACCAGATACCTTGCCAATGACGAGCCCTGGGTTAAGTTCTAGTAATGCGTTGTGGCTTAAGCCTAAGCGATCCATAACCCCTAGGCGCATATTTTCTATAAGCACATCGGCAGATTGAATCAGATCCAAAAAGGCCTGTTTACCTGCTTCTGACTTAAGGTTAAGGGTGATAGGTAGTTTATTTCTGCCAATGTAAGCGTGATAAGGTTCTATGCCAGTTGCTGCATGGGTGCCCCAGCCTCGCAGGGCATCTGGCGCCATTGGGTTTTCAACCTTAATGATTTCCGCACCTGCGTCACCAAGTAGGGCTGCACAGTAAGGCGCAGCCACTACGCTGGATAAATCGATCACCCGTTTGCCCTCTAAAGGAAAACCTGCGAAACAGGATTTTTGGCGCTGTTGGGCAATGTAATCGTTGAGGTTGGGTTGTTCTTGTTCACTCATAATGCAGGTCCAGTTAAGGTTATGAGCACAATTTGCATCATCACATGACTGCAGTCAATGCTATAAGTGCAATGAATGAAGTTTAAATGCAAACACTTGTTTTGTTTCCTATAGGCTACCAAAGGAAAGATGAAATAGTATATTTAAAGCTATATATATCATAATCTTAACAATTATTTTAAGATAAAATTCTAGGGTAGTTAAGTGTAGTTTCTAATGCGATATTTATACCGTAAAAATGAAAAATACCATTAAATATTCGCCAATAGGAAATATTGAAGCTAAATGACTTAAAAATCTCTGATTAGCCTTAATGCCAACGGGTTGAGCTATTTTTTGGCTCGCGCTATAGGCATGGTAGCAAAGTCTTTAACGTCTGGACTTATGGGTGTAGAGGGGAGGCGGCTACTGGCCCACACATTACATTGTGGTTGAAACCATGCAGCATCCTCCATAGTGCCTACTTTAATATGTATACGGTCTGGTCTGGTGCTGTTAGTGCCAAATAGTTGGCTGCCACAGTTAGGGCAAAAATGCTTGGTCATAATAGTGCCAGAATCGGCCCTGTGGCTAAAGGTTTTAGTTTCACCTTGCCAGCTAAGGGTTTCAATAGACACAAACGCCAAGGCTGCAAATGCAGAGCCGCCGTTTTTACGGCAATCCTGACAATGACAGTGGGCCTGAAACAACGGCGCTGCAACGGCTTTATAACGTATCTGGCCACATAAACAGCTGCCGTTAATTGTTTGTGTATTGGGCATAGAGCTTGCCTCCTGTTCATTGGTATAATGGCGGCAGATCCCATTATTTAATTGTTTGAAAACTACAGTATGAAATTCATTGTTAAACTCTTTCCTGAAATCACTATTAAGAGTCGTCCCGTAAGAAAACGTTTTATCCAGCGGTTACAGTCGAACTTACAGATCATCCTGCAACGGATTGAGCCAAAGATCAAGGTGCGTGGTTTATGGGATCGTGTAGACATAGATTGTCCACCAGAGGCCGATGCCCTATACGAAGAAATTGTTATGGCGTTGGGCGACACCCCTGGCATAGCTAATATTATTGAAGTGCAAGAATACCCATTAGAAAACCTTGATCAGGTGCTAGGCATTGTCAAGAATGTTTGGTCAGAGCGCTTAATAGGCAAGCGTTTCGTGGTGCGTGTTAAACGTTCTGGGCAGCATGATTTTACTTCTAGTGAAATGGAGCGATACATAGGTGCTGGTTTATTACAGCAGACTGAAGTGCTAAAAGTAGATCTTCACACCCCAGAGGTGACGGTTAATTTAGAAGTGAAGGGTGATACGGTGTTTGTGGTGGAGCGCCGTATTGATGGCCTTGGTGGTTACCCGCAAGGTAGTCAAGAACCTGTGGTGTCGTTAATTTCTGGTGGTTTTGACTCTATCGTCGCTAGTTACCTCACCATGAAGCGTGGTGCAAAAACTCATTTTGTGTTTTTTAATTTAGGTGGTGCAGCCCACGAAGCTGGGGTAAAGCAGGTTTCGTATTATTTGTGGAAAAAGTTTGGTTCCTCTGCACGGGTTAAATTTATATCTGTACCGTTTGAAGAAGTGGTGGGTGAAATATTACAAAACGTCGATCATTCTCATATGGGGGTGGTGCTAAAGCGCATGATGCATAGGGCCGCGGAGCGAGTGGCGGTTAAAATAAAAGCAGAAGCCATGATTACTGGGGAAAGTATTGCACAGGTGTCAAGTCAAACCCTAACCAACTTGGGTGTGATTGATCGTGTGACCGAAGGGTTAGTATTACGCCCTTTAATTACCTACGACAAACAAGACATCATAGACCTAGCCACTAAAATTGGTGCCTATGAGTTTGCCGCGTGTATGCCTGAATACTGCGGTGTGATTTCCGATCGACCTACGGTAAGGGCACAACTAAAACGTGTGGTGGAAGAAGAGCAAAATTTTAACTTTGATGTGCTTGAACAAGCCTTAGAAAAAACCTGTGTGACCAGTATAGACAAGATTCCAGAAGAGCTTAAAGAGCAAAGGCCATTCACGTCTAAGCAGCAATTACAGGTCAATGATGTGGTAGTGGATGTACGGGCCAGTGGCGAGCAACAAAAAAAGCCACTAAACCTGCCAGGTGTAGACATTGTCATGGTGCCTTTTTTCCAAATTAACAAACAGTTTCTGAGTTTTGATCAAAGCCGAAATTACCTGCTTTATTGTGAAAAGGGTGTAATGAGCCAATTACATGCGTTGCACATTAAAGATCAGGGTTTCGAGAATGTGGGTGTGTATCGACCAAAAAGTTAGTTTGTTGTTTAAATTGAGCAAAAGAAGTCGTGTTGTTGAATTTTTTTGACGTTTTTGGAGGCGATAGTAAAATCATTGGTTTTTATACTGAGTATTCTTGCGACTTTGGCCACAACTGGGTAAATTGTCAGATTGAAATGATAAGCAGCCTCACCATGGCTGCATAAATAAGCCGCCACAAGCGGCAAAAAAACCGGAGCTGCTACCGTGCCAACATCCGACTTAATGCTCGAAGGCCTCACCTTAATGGTGTTTGGCATGGGCTTTGTGTTTACTTTTCTTACGTTATTGGTGTTTGCCACCAAAATCATGTCTGCTACTGTGTTGCGGTTTACACCTGTGGAAGATGTGCTGGTAAAGGCTCCTTTGACAATGGTCTCACCTTCGCAGCAAGTTGCTAATGACTCCCAGTTAATGGCGGTGTTAAGCGCAGCAGTGCACCGTTATCGTCAACATCATTGATAGCCGCTTCATCCCCTATTTTTCATATTAGATTATTAGTACAGGCGTAAATACATGACCGCTATTAAACAACCTTTAGGTATTACCGATGTCGTCCTACGTGACGCCCATCAGTCTCTATTTGCTACGCGCATGCGCTTGGCCGACATGCTCCCAATTGCCCCCAAGTTAGATGAAATAGGGTATTGGTCTGTAGAAACATGGGGTGGAGCTACCTTCGATTCATGCATTCGTTATTTGGGTGAAGATCCGTGGCAACGTATACGCGCCCTTAAGGCGGCCATGCCTAAGACGCCACAACAAATGCTGTTTCGCGCCCAAAATATTCTTGGTTACCGCCACTATGCAGATGACGTAGTACGCAAGTTTGTAGAGCGTGCTGCAATTAACGGTGTTGATGTGTTCCGAGTGTTTGACGCCATGAATGATGCTCGCAATTTATCCACAGCTATTGCCGCTGTTAAAGAAACTGGCAAGCATGCCCAAGGTGCCATTTCATACACCTTAAGCGCGCTGCACAATATTGATTATTGGGTTGATTTAGCTAAAAAAATTGAAGACCAGGGCGCCGACTCCATCTGTATTAAAGACATGGCAGGGTTATTGAACCCTTATACGGCGTTTGAATTGGTAAGCCGCCTTAAGGCTGAAACCAACATGCCAGTGCACATGCAATGCCATGCCACCACAGGCTTATCTACAGCGGCTATCTTAAAGGCTGCAGAAGCAGGTATTGATAACGTTGACACCTCTATATCTTCCATGTCTATGACCTACGGTCATTCGCCTACTGAATCCGTGGTGTCTATTTTTGAAGGCAGTGATCGAGATACAGGGCTAGACATCAATGCCCTAGAGGAAGTGGCAGCTTACTTCCGCGATGTGCGTAAAAAATATGCCCAGTGGGAAGGTTCTCTTAGGGGTGTAGACTCCCGCATTCTAGTGGCCCAAGTGCCAGGTGGCATGCTAACCAACATGGAAAGCCAGCTTAGAGAGCAAGGTGCTGCAGATAGACTTGATGAAGTGCTAGCAGAAATCCCAAGGGTACGTGAAGACTTAGGTGTTATTCCTCTAGTGACTCCAACCTCACAAATTGTGGGTACCCAGTCTGTGTTGAATATATTGACGGGTGAAAGATACAAAACCATTACTAAAGAAACTGCAGGCATTTTGAAAGGTGAATACGGCGCTGCCATGGCACCGTTCAATAAAGAATTGCAAACCCGCGTGCTCGATGGCGCTGAAGCCATTACCTGCCGTCCTGCAGACCTTATTGAAGACGAATTGGATAATCTCACCACAGAATTACGTGGCCTAGCACAAGAAAAGAACATTAAATTGGCACCAGGTGATCGTGAAATAGATGACGTTTTAACCTACGCTTTATTCCCTCAAGTGGGGCTTAAATTCTTACAAAATCGTGATAATCCTGATGCCTTTGAGCCAGTGCCTACGCTAGAGTCGGCCCTTGCCGCGACAACGCCTAAACCGGCAGCAGGCGGATCTACCGTTTATACCATTGGTGTAAATGGCCAAAGCTACGTGGTAGAAGTAGAAGAGGGTGGTGACATTTCTGCCGTTGGTTTGGCCCAAGTGGCCATGACAGCCACCCCAGCTTCTGCCGCTGCACCGATCACCGGTGGAGAGCCGGTCACCGCGCCTTTAGCAGGTAACATTTGGAAGGTCCATGCAGTACCTGGCCAAGCGGTACAAGAAGGCGATGTACTATTTATTCTAGAAGCTATGAAGATGGAAACTGAAATTCGCGCCAGTAAGGCCGGTCAGGTTGGTTCTGTAACGGCTAAAGAAGGCGACTCTGTATCCGTTGGTGATACCTTGTTAACCTTAGTTTAGGCGGATCATTCATGGACAAGTTATTACAAATTTGGCACAGCTCTGGCGTTTACCAGGTGCAGCCGGGCCAAGTCATAATGATGGCTGTGGGCTTATTGCTCCTGTATTTAGCCATCAAACGCAACTTTGAACCCTTGCTACTGATCCCTATTGGTTTTGGCGGCATATTAGCTAATATTCCTGGAGCAGGTTTAGCCGAGTCCGGTGGCATTCTTTACATGTTCTATTCTGTAGGTATAGAGACGGGAGCCTTCCCACTCATCATTTTTATGGGTGTGGGTGCTATGACGGATTTTGGCCCACTACTGGCTAACCCTAAAACGCTATTTTTGGGGGCAGCAGCACAGTTTGGTATCTTTGTAACGCTCATTGGTGCTGTGGGTTTGACTACCTTAGGGGTGATGGACTTTACCTTAGCCGATGCCGCCGCCATAGGTATTATTGGTGGTGCCGATGGTCCCACATCCATCTATGTGGCCAGTAAACTTGCACCTGACTTGTTGGGGGCTATTGCCGTGGCCTCATATTCTTACATGGCCTTGGTGCCTTTGATTCAGCCGCCTATTATGCGTGCCCTCACCACAGAAAAAGAGCGTCAGATAAAAATGGTGCAACTACGCCCTGTAGGTAAAGTTGAAAAAATTGTATTCCCATTGCTGTTGTTGTTCCTTGTAGCTTTTATGCTGCCAGACGCTGCGCCTCTATTGGGTATGTTCTGCTTTGGTAACCTCATGCGTGAATCTGGCGTAGTGGATCGTTTATCTGATACCACTCAAAATGCGCTCATTAACGTGGTGACTATCTTCTTAGGTTTGGCAGTGGGTTCTAAACTGTCGGCAGATAAATTCTTAGATTTAACTACCTTAGGCATCCTGTTGCTTGGTATGGTGGCGTTTGCAATTGGTACTGCTTCTGGTGTATTAATGGCAAAGGCCATGAATAAATTGACTGGCGGCGGTATTAACCCGTTGATTGGTTCAGCTGGTGTGTCGGCAGTGCCAATGGCCGCTCGGGTGTCTAACAAGGTTGGTTTAGAAGCCAATAACCAAAACTTTTTGTTAATGCACGCCATGGGCCCTAATGTGGCAGGTGTTATCGGCTCTGCCGTTGCAGCGGGCATTATGATTAACTACGTTGGCGGTGGGTAACTAATATGGGGCGTAGGATTAGCGACAGCGATCCAAGTGGCAAAAAGCCCTGTGCTTTTTGCCGCACTATGCGCGTGGTGGTGATTTTTGCCGTTATGGTGGTGATGCTTATGTTTTATGCCGATAAGCTGCACTGGTTAGAAGACATCGACTTCACTAGTTTGTTTGGTTATCTAGTAGTAGTGTTCTTTTTTACAGTGCTGGGTTATCGGGTATGGGACGAGTATGGCAGGCCTAAGCAATCTCTCGAAGACCTAGAAGCAAAGCGAGTGCAACGAGAGCAACAGTTTGATGAACTAGATGCCTTGGAAGCAGAACGTGCTGTGGTGGAGCATTCAGAGTTGCAACTAAGCGAGGAGCCTCAGGTAGAGGCTGATCATGGGGGTCACGAGTCTGAGTTAAGTCCACAACCCGAACAGTTGGACTTACTGGGTTTTTCTACGCAAAAGAAACCAGACTAGTTTGTAGCTTGTGGCTTACGGAGGTGTTTAATTGCTGGAATACCTAGGGCGAGCAGCCACATAGCAGTAGCAAATAGTTTTGCAGGAAATGATAATCCTTTATGATGCCATCTACCATTGGCTTCTAGAGCATCGGCAAGTGATAAACTTAGTAATAAGAATAGGCCGAAATATGGTCCCATAGTCTGCGTAAGCAAACTAACATCCAGTTGCTCATGATTACCTAAGGCGATCACCGTTAAAGGTATAAATATGTACAGCAACCAACCTAGACATAAAGTAATGGCATAACCTAAAACACCAGTAAGGCTAGATAACGGCCTATAGTGACTCATGCGCTGTAATAGCAGGAGCAAGCCATAGACTAAGAAACCAGCTATTGAGCAGGTTAACAAAAATGCCAACATGCCTAAAAAAACTTGTAAATAAATAGGCAAACCGCTAGTCCACTGGTTAAAATTAGTGACTGCGAGAATAAACTGACCCATGATAACGAGGCTCCTTTTTACCTTGATCCACTATGAATACTAACAGCAGCACGCCTGATTGTATGCAATGCAAGCACTTCTACGTTACTTGGGAAGCAAAATTCCCAAGAGGCTGCCGTTTGTTTGCGATTAAGTCCCGTCAATTGCCCATGATAGAGATCATGCGTATTGATGGCCATGCCTGCCGGGGTTATGCCCCAAAACCTGCACCACAACCCAAGGACATACCTTAAACCGCCTTATAAAGGGTTGTTATAAGCGGTTAGCGTTAGTTTCTTACTAACATAAACCGGAAAGAATCAACCTTTGCTTGTTTGCTAAAGTAGTGGCCGCGATAAAAAAACAACGACCAAGCCATCGAACGTATCCAGAAATTTGATTCATTGCTCCAGTAAACTTCGGGTTCTATACCTGAAAATACTCGGGTATTAATCGAAGGTGATTTGCAATCAGCCTCCACTAAACTGCTCATTTCGTCTATTTCTGGTACTCGCCAATCATCAAAACCTGCTAACTCTAGCGATGCAGCCCAAGCTTTTGCATCCTCATAGGGCAGTAATAATGGGCCACCTTGGCACTGTCCATCACCCCACACCTGACCGGCACCACAGCGAAACCAAGTAAGGCCTGTGAGTGGGTCTTGAACTAAGCCATTGTCCATTCGCTGATAATGGCCGTCAGTTTGATGGGTTGTGAAATATTCGCCACACTTGGGTGCTTTGTCTACAACCCCGTGGCTCAAGGGTGAACACGCAAGGGCAAGAAAAAAAGGTACCAATTTCATAGTTCCACCTCGTTTTATGTTATCTACTATCGACCAAGAATAAGGTAACTTAAACGGTATTAACCAAGAAGAATAAATTTGGCATTTAAGCACAACAAGGCTAAATATTTATTACACTTGGTCGATAATAGTGGATAGTATAGGAATTCTAGTATTCGTGGGTGCATATTTACCCTACTTTACCCCTCAAGAATTTATTAGTCATAAGCTGGTTGGAGATAAGAGAGATGGATTTAGCAACACTTATTGGATTTATTGCGGCTTTTGGAATCGTTGCCACTGGCATTCTTATGGGTGGTCCCATGGGTATGTTCGTTAATGGTGCTTCCATTTTTATTGTTGTCGCGGGCTCTTTGGCTGTGGTATTGATGCGCTCATCTTTGGGTGATTTTATTGGTGCGGGCGCCCTTGCTGGCAAAGCGTTTGCAGATAAAGTGGATAAGCCAGAAGACCTTATTGAGAAGGTAGTAGAGCTTGCAACTATTGCTCGCAAAGATGGCATGATTGCTTTGGAATCTCAGGAAGTGAAGAATGAGTTTCTAAATAAAGGTATGGGTATGTTAGTGGATGGTCAAGATAGCGCTGCTATTAAATCTGCACTCTCTACCGAGGCTGGAATGGCAATCCGAAGAGCTAAAGCGGGTGGTTCCATATTTGAGTCTTGGGGAGACTTTGCCCCAGCCATGGGGATGATCGGTACCTTGGTAGGCTTGGTACAAATGTTGGCTAATATGGGTGACCCAAAATCTATTGGCCCGGCCATGGCGGTAGCCCTGCTAACCACACTCTATGGTGCCGTTATTGCCAATATGATTGCCTTTCCTATTATGCAAAAGCTGGAGCAACGTTCGGAAGCTGATGCGATTAACAATGAACTTATTATTAAATCTCTGCTCTTCATCTCTGAAGGGGGTAACCCACGGGTTATGGAAGGTATGTTGCTTAGCTATTTGTCGCCTAAAGTGCGTGCTAAGTTAGAATCGGCTTCCTAATTGATTGTGGCGTAAGGAGATACGATCATGGCCGAAGAAAATACTGAAGAAAATACTGAAGAACAAGAGAATCCCAATGGGCCCGAAACTACTGCGGGTGAAGAAGGCACAGAAGAGGTTGTTGAGGCGGCGGCTCCTCCTGTAGAGGAAGAGGACGAAGAGGAGTGCCCCGTCTGTAAAAAAGGAGCCCCCCTGTGGATGGCAACCTTTGCCGACATGGCCACTTTACTGATGGCGTTCTTTGTATTAATTTTATCTTTCTCAGAGATGAAAACCCTCAAATACACTCAAATTGCTGGTTCCATGAAAAGTGCGTTTGGTGTGCAAAAAGACGTTAAGGTGCCTGATCCCCCAAAGGGCACAAGCCTGTTATCGCAAGAATTTAGCCCCACAGTTGCAGAAGCTTCTGTATTGGTGCAGGTGAAACAGCAGACCACTGATACTGCCCAAAAAGATTTGGAATTAAAAACTGAGAGCAAAAAGAAGGACTATGACGTTGATGCGGAGAAGGAGAAGGTGGAAATCGCCTTAGCAGAAGAAATTGCTAATGGTCAGGTTGAAGTGACTATTAAAGATAACGAGGTGGTGGTTGAACTGAAAGGTCCTGGCAGCGTTGGTGAGGCAGAACATGACAAAGAGCAAGGCTTTGTGCCTGATGCAACGGTAGAGCTGTACGCAAAGATCGCCGATGCTCAGCAGGCCACAGATGCTCCCATTAAAGTCCAAGATCAACAATCACAACAGCAGCAGGATGAAAAGGTATTACAGGAGCAACAGGAAGAGCAAGCTAAGCAGGAAGTCGCGAAACTCCAAGCTATCCTTTCAGATGCTGTGGCCCAAGGTTTAGCTGAAGTAGAGCAGGAAGGGACTAAGATTATTGTACGCCTCACAGAAAAAGGAGCTTTCCCTGGTGGTGGTGCACAGCTTAACCCTGATGCTTTGCCTATGATTAGAGCCCTAAGGGATACCATTAATAGTAATAAGGGTCAGGTTATTGTGACTGGGCATACGGATAACCGCCAAATAAGACCGGGTGGTGAATTCCCGAGCAACTGGGATTTATCAGCAGTACGTGCAGCGGCTGTGGCTGACTCTTTAAGTAGCTTAATGAAGATTCCTAGGGAGCGTTTATCTGTTGAAGGCATGGCGGATACCGCCGCTCTAAACGAGAACGCATCAGCTGCAGATCGAGCTCGTAACCGTAGGGTTGAAGTGGTGTTAGATATAGCGGGTGTAGAACAATAACAGAAAGCTATGTTAAGGCTTAGACAATAGCGTCGACAGAGGCGCGTTGTTCTGGCTTTTCCATGGCTTGATAAGCGGCTGCTGCTTGCTGGGTGCGTTGTATGGGTATGTCAGTGTAACTGTTTAAGCCGTCACTCCCTTTAGCGGGTTCTGCTTTAGCGCTAATAGTGAGTTGGCTAGTTCGCCAGGAAGAGGCCTCTAAATTGGCTTTTTGTCGGCTTTGGTCTGGTGCTTCTGAACGCGGTGCTGATTCTGTGACTTCTTCTGCCTTTGGGAAGGCATTTTGTGCACGCACTTTAGCTTCCTGATTAATAGCAGGTTGCTGCACAGCAGGTGAAATCGGAGTAGCGTTGCTTACGTTCATGCACACAGTTTAACAAATAATTAACCAATATAGCAAAAGGTGGGCAGATGATCGATAAAGGCTCCCAACCTCTAGCCCCTTCAAGTGGCGTAGCCAGACCGGGTGTTAACCTTGGTAATGGCCCAATACTGCCGTCTATAACCCTAATCAAGGGTCAAATAATAGAAGGTGTGGTGGTGCAATTGCAACCACGACTGTTGGTAGAAACATCCAGTAGTATCTTTAGTGCAGCCATCAGTTCTGCAGCCTATACCCTTGGGGAGCGCTTGTTGTTTAAAGTGTTGGACCCAGATTTGCACCCCCCACGTTTAGAGCTGTTACGCTCTGGGCAGTTGCCTGACTCACTACTAGCGCAACAAAGTGCATATTTACGTAGCCTGTTATACCGCCCCAATGGCCTTGCACCGCTGCAGCAATGGTTATCTAGCTACCTTTCCAACACTAACTTGCCATCAGCATTAGCAGCGCTATTGCAAAAATTTTGGCAGCTACCCAGTGCCCCAAAAGCCCTAGATATACAAAAGGCGCTGTTGATGAGTGGTTTGTTTAGTGAAAGCCGGGGTAAGGCAAAAACCCTAGCTGGCGCGATGATGGGGCCAGCAAAAGCCTATAACGACCTTAAAGCGTTATTGCAGTTGCTGGCATTAGAAGAAGGTTTGGAGCAACAGGTTAAGCCGTTATTAGAGGCATTACATTCAAGCCAAATAAAAAGCCTAGATGCACTCCTTAACAGCCAACTGTATTATCAATGGTTAATGCCCTGGTTTGAGCAGCAACACTTGTTGATCACCTTGCAGCAAAACCAACAGCAGCGTAGTCAAAAACAATGGTCTATTAGTCTCGCTCACCAGGGGCCAGAGCTGGGCACTTTGCACATAAATTTGCTGCTCACTCAGGGCATAACCGCTCGTGAGGCAACGGCTAGTTTACACTTTGCCAGTGATACTTCGTGGCTAGCGCCCTTGGTGAATAGCTCTAAGCACCAGTTGCACAGCGCGTTACAGCTTCACGGCATACAATTACAGCAAGTGAGTGTGGGCCCAATAGCAGAAACTGAGGGTAAAACCAATCCTAAAACGGCCCATACTATCCTGGATGTTCACGTATGAAAAAGCCATTACAAGCCATTGCCATAGAATATGGGAATAACCCAGTGCCTTTGGTTGTGGCCAAAGGTAAAGATGAGTTAGCGCAAAAGATTATTGATGCTGCGGTTGCTGCCGGAGTGCCTATCAAAAAAGATGAAGAGCTAACTGCATTATTAGGCTTACTTGATATTGACGAACAAGTACCGCGCTCGCTGTACACCTTAGTGGCAGAAGTGTTGGTGTATACTTATTGGCTTAAAGGCATGAAGCCTGGGGATGAAAAGACGGCCTGAATTAAGGCTTATTGGTGTAGGTCTAAGATGAGGCTAACCTCACCTTCTGTAAGGCCGCAAACATGTTGGATTTTCTCGCCAGACATGCCTTCTTTGGCCATACGTATGGCGTGTTCGTAATTGCTTTGACTTGGCACTTCTGAAGACAAGGTGCTGCTTGGGCTGGGTTGGTCCTTGATGCGATCTAGCAGTTGGCTGTTAGACTCTATTAAGCCGTAGATATCTTGTAATACTTGGTCCATGCGCTGTTGGCGTTGAGCGCCTAAAAACTGTAGTTTTTCTAGTTTGTTGTAGTCTTCTTGCTGTTCTATAAGCTGGTGGCCTAGATCTGTGAGGCGCCGCTGTAACTGCTGAGCGCCTTGGCGCTCTAACAAAAGGGTAATTAAGGTAGTCACTAAACCCAACAGGCCAATCACCGCTAGCACTAAAAATACCGGCAGCTGAGGATCATTCATTAAGGTGTTGTAAATGTCCATAAATACGATCTGCTATTTAAATGTAGGTGGGGCTAGTCTAACCACTAAGCCTTATCAAGGCTACGGCCTATATTAGACTTGAAGGCATTGCCTAAGTTATTGTAAAGATTTGTGCTGGTCACCGGACTGTTAAGCTCTAGGATTTCTAAGGCTTTACTGATGGATTCTAGCTTGGTGCGCATAAACAAATCACTGGTGCGGTGCAGTTTGTCACAGGCCTCCAATACATCCAACAACTGCTGCCACTGGGCCTGTTGTGGTTTAGGTAGGTGGTGGCTAAAGTTTTTGTCTTCTCTGTCGATACCCGCGTTAGTGCAAAACTGATTACGCAGCGCATCAAATAGTTGAATGGTTTGCACATCGTGCTGTTTGTGGACTTGAAGTTCCTGAAAAGCTTGTAAGTCACTGCTTTTCAGGTATTCGTACTCGAGGTTAAGGGTGCTTTGCAATTGCTGTGCATCGATAACGGCTTGGTTCAGGTGGCCATCAAATTCTTCTTGTAGTTGTGGCAGCAATCGCGGGTTATCCTTGAATTAGTTTTTCTAAGCTAGTCATTTTTTCAGCAATACGTGCGGTATCAACAGGGAACTCACCGTTTTCTAGGGCCTGTTTAATACGATCAACCTTCTTTTGGTTAATGTCGCTAACGTCTTTACTTGCTTGAGTCATACGTAACAAAGTTTGTGATTCCGGCGTGAATTTAGCCTGATCTGCTCCTTGGCTGGGGGCAGCTTTGGTTTGTTCTGTTGCGCGTTGGGTTTGCGCAGTTTGTGTTTGCTGCTGAACATCCTGAGTTTTTTGAGCAGACTTAGCCTGAGTATTATCTACTCGGGTAGTCGTCCCTCCCTGATGCTGATTGCTAATGTCGTTCATGTTGCACCTCTAACCTAATCTAACCTACTTTTCCAACTACGTAGTAGTCATCGGCAGAATTGGTAAAAACTTGAGCCCAAAATAGCATTCTTTTCATAAAAAATCTTAACTTTTACTAAAACACGGTCTAGCCACCTTAACGGCTAAGCTCAACATGGCCTTTAGCAATCACTATACCACGCTTAACTAGGCCGCTAGGAATCACTTTAACCTCAATCTTATCACCCAAATTGCCATTAGACAAAGCCTCAGCTTGGCTGGTGATTTGGTAGTTGTCTAAATTAATCTGTAGGCTTACTTCGCTGCCCTTAGTCACCAGATAAGCTTGGCGTAGCATGTCTTGGGTAAGGGGGGTGCCGCTAGCAATATGACGTTTGGTCACCCAGCCGACTAACGCTTCTTTGTGGTTAAACCCTGCTTGCCTGAGTTTGTGGTCTGGCACCCATGCCATAGTGAGGTCTTGGGCGATAAGTTCTCTACCCATGGTTAATGCCTGGCTGCTAATGACCACATGTTGTTGGCCTTCTACGTCATTTTGATCCAATAGTTTGCCGGCTTTAATATAACGTTTTGCCAACTGACCCAGTAATTGGTTTTTGTTGGTAACGGCATTAGGGCTGGTGGTGCGTGTAGATTCTTTGCTAGCCAATAAGTGTTTTGAGGCGATCACCTGGCCCTGAGAAATGTCCTCTGCCGCGCGCCATAGCAGTTGTAAATCCATAAAATCTATCGGGCTAAGCCAATGGCCCACATCTAACCGGCGCTTAACTTGTTTTCCAGTGGGGTTGGTCTCGCTGCCGATATAACTGCTGCTGGTACCCGTGTAGGTCACCAACACAACCTGGTTGGCATTGATAGTGCCTTGTTCTGCAATGGGGCTAACTAAACGCCAGGCTTGGGTGTTGGTTTGTACATTAATGGATAGATATAACAACCAGCTAGGTTTGTTATTGCTGTGGGTTTTTTCGCAAACCACCTTTACGGTTTTGTGGTTGTTAAAAGGCAGTGACACTTGCAGTGGGGTTTTACACAGGTGGTAACGGCTGCGCTCGTCGAGCTGAGTAATGCGTGCATGGCCACCCAACTCCTGTTGTGAAAATTGATTAATTGCTTGGTAGATGTCTTGATGGGCCTGCCATTGTGCGGCTTGAGTTGCCGTGGTAATTAGCCATAGGCAGGCCATCAATGGCATCCACTTGGGCTGCGTTAACTGGGTGGCAAGGCCTTGCCGCTTGTTGTTTTTTGGTGCTAAATCTGTCATAAAATAATTTCTAACATGATGAAAAGTAACAATTTTTTAATATTGGCATAATCGTTGCTTTAGTGAGTGTGTAGCAGGCATTTTAAGGCCTCTAAACAGTTAACAAAAGTAGCGAGCGATTATGAGCATTTTACAAAACCCACTAGGCATTCACGCCACCGCTTTAAAGCTGCGCGAACAGCGCATTGGCGTATTGGCTTCGAACATTGCCAACGTAGATACACCTAACTATAAGGCTCGTGATATAGATTTTAGCAGCGTAATGGCTACCACGGAAAGTAATAACATGCGCACTAGCCACGGTCGTCATATTGGCGTGAGTAACTACCAGGCGTTGCAGGGCGACAGCATGATTAAGTACCGCATGCCCAGCAGTGCCTCTTTAGATGGCAACACAGTGGAAGTTAACACAGAAAACAGCCTGTTTACAGAAAACTCGATGCGTTACCAGGCCACCAATACTTTCTTGAATAACCGAATTAAAGGTGTCATGAGTGCTTTGCGTGGCGAATAAGCCAAACCTAGCCCACTCATCGTAAACCAAAAGAGGACAGCACAATGTCAATGTTAACAGCCTTAAAGATTTCCAGTTCAGCCATGACCGCGCAGATGGTACGCATGAACACCACTGCCAGTAACTTAGCCAACATGGACGTTGTGGGTACTACATCGGAAGAAGCTTACAGAGCCAAAAAACCGATTTTTAAAACAGTAATGGAGACTCACACTAACAGTAACTTTGAAGCCAGTGTGAAAGTTAACGGCATCCATGTTAGCGATCGGGCTAACACCAAGCGTTATGACCCACAAAACCCTGCAGCTAATGATGACGGTTACGTGTTTATGTCTAACGTGAATTCTATTGAAGAAATGGTGGATATGACCAACGCCTCGCGCTCCTACCAAACCAACGTAGAAGTGATGAACGCCACCAAAAAAATGATGATGGCCACGTTGCAGCTGGGCAAGTAATGCCTTAGCTGGCTTAGCCAGCATAAGCATAGTAAGGAGGAAATGATGACAGCATCTAACTTAGCCAACATGGACGTTTTGGGTACTACAACGGATGAAGTGTGCAAAGCCAAAAACCCAATCTTTAAAACGGTGATGAAAAATCACACTAGCAGTAACTTTGAAGCCAGTGTGAAAGTTAACCGTATCCATGTTGGTGGCCTGGCTAATACTAAGCGTTATGACCCACAAAACTCAGCAGCTAGTAATGACGGTTATGTGTTCATGTCAAACGTTAACTCTATTGAAAAAATGGTGGATATGACCAACGTTTCACGTTCCTACAAAACCAACGTAGAAGTGATGAACGCCACCAAGAAAATGATGATGGCCACGTTACAGCTTGGTATGTAATGCCTTAGCCAGCGTAGCCAGCATAAGCATAGTAAGGAGGAAATGATGACAGCATCAATTAGCTCGGTACCCGAAAGTTTTAGGACCTTGGAATCGACTCAACAAAAAGAAATTAAACGCACCTCGACGTTAGGGCAAGAGGACTTTTTGAAGTTGCTCATGACCCAGTTGCAAAACCAGGACCCAATGAAGCCCATGGATAACGGTGAATTCATGGGCCAGATGGCACAGTTTTCTACCGTGCAAGGCATCACCGAAATGGGTGAATCCGTCGACAATCTAGTGGGTATCTACCAGGGGCAGCAGTTGAGTAACAATGCCTCCATGATTGGTAAACAAGCACTGGTGGATGGTAACTGGGCGCAACTAAAAGGTGGAAAACTTGGTGGCGCCATAGATCTTACGATGGCAGCTAACGACCTTCGCATTGATATTAAGTCTGAAAGTGGTGAAGTAATGACCAGCTTAGGGCTAGGTTCGAAAATGGCTGGCTCCCAAGAATTTGCCTGGGATGGCATCAAACATGATGGCACCGTAGCACCTGAAGGGAGCTATTACCTTAGCGCCTCCGCCGTAAGAGATGGCGTAACCACGGTACCGCCAATGCAGGTGTATGGCACAGTAAATAGTATTCAGCTCAAGGGTGGTGAGGTCACACTCAATGTCTCTGGGCAAGGTAATGTCAGTTTTGACAGTGTTAAGCGCATCAGCCAGTAGGCAGTTAGCGTCACTTAAATGTAATTAACTAAAAGTAATTAATAGTAATTAATAGTAACTAAAAGGGGATCGACTTATGTCATTCTATACTTCACTAACAGGCCTAAACGCGGCGCAAGCACAATTAGGTATCACATCAAACAACGTATCCAACGTAGGTACTGTGGGTTTTAAGAAATCCCGTGCTGAGTTTGGTGACATATTTGCTACCTCACCCTTGGAAAACGCGTCTAGCGCCATCGGCCAGGGTGTGCTTTTGAAGAAAGTAAACCAGCAGTTTAGTCAGGGTAACATTGAGTTCTCTACTAACTCCTTAGACTTGGCGATTTCTGGCCAGGGTTTCTTTGCCTTAAAGCCAAGCCAAACATCTAACCAAACAGTGTACACACGAGCAGGTTCTTTTAGTGTAAACAACGACCGGTATGTAGTTGACTCCTCTGGTCAGTACTTACAAACCTTCCCGGTGAACGATGACGGCTCGGTAATTGCGACAGGTTTGGGTTCTGCTAAATCTCTGCAGTTGCCCTCAACTGCCGGCTTACCCCAACCCTCTTCACAGATTGAATTGGGTCTAAACTTACCAGCGGGTGCGGCAATATTGCCTGAGTCTGCCACTTACACGACCGATAACCCATACAGCTTTGATCGTAATGACAGTGACACGTTCAACAAGTCAACGTCGATCACAGTATACGACTCTTTAGGTAACCCTCACATTGCGACGGTTTATTACGTTAAAACCAGTTCGGCAACAGAGATCAACCCTACCAACAAGTGGGACACGAAAATCTTTATCGGTGATAAAGAGCTAGACCCGTCGATCATTGCGGCAAAAAATGACAAGAGCGAAACCCAGTACATGAATAAGTTTGGGCAAATTAGTACCAACCCTGCAGCCATCGACCCCACATTTAACGCGGCGGCTGCACACCCTCTATACTTTAATGATGACCAACAAACCACGGTGCCGTCATCTCCTGGTGCCACCACGGGTGGTTACATGACGCGTGCGACCGTAGGACACGACTTCGGTTCTACAGACAGCACTAAAGTCACGATTGTGAAGCCTACTGCAGAAGTCGACACCTATGGCTTTACAGCAGATATAGTTGCAACGGGAACAGTTTCCTTTGCCCACACAACTGACAGTGTCACAACGACGTACACTCAGCCCTTTATTACCAGCCACAATGCCACTTTGGACGCTCTGGTGACCAAAATTAATGCGGGCGAAACTGATTTTAAGGCCGCTCGAGTAGACGGTAAAGTCACTTTAACGGCATATAATAGTACAGCCATACCCCCACAGACGGTTACAGGCTTTACAGCCGGCTCTACTGCCCTGGCTTTGAGTGGTGTTAAGGAAGTCGATACTGTTACCTTTGGTGCTTCTGTCGCTTCTGGCGGCACCTTAAAATACAACTATGGTGGCACGACCTATTCAAAGGCCTTTGATACGGACGCAGCAACTACAATTGCCGGTCTTGTAACATTGATAAACGCTGGTGAAACTACGGTGACTGCAGCTGCAGTTAGTGGAAGTGCCACAACTTTCACCATCACTAAAGTAGATGGAAGTGACACACAGATGACTAAAGGCACCGTTGGTGGTACCGCGTCAGGAACTGGTACCGCGGAAGTGGATACTATTACCCTCGGCGCTGCTGTCGCCGCTAGCGGTAGCGTATCCTACACCTATGCTGGCACGACCTATACCCAGGCCTTTGCTACGGATGCGGCTACTACAATTACTAACCTTGTGGCGTTGATCAACGCAGGTACTGATCCGATTACTGCAGCTGCAACTAGCGGTACAGTGTTCACCATAACTAGCGATATGAAAAGTAGCACCCAGATGACCAAGGGCACCATTGGTGGCACAACTAACGGTTCTATTGATCTTACCATTACAACTGCAGACACGACCGCTGGTGTAGGCCTTACCGCCACAACAGCAGACACAACCGTTGGTAGTTTAATTATCCCAACAGCTGATTCTGCAGGCTGGCCTACAGAAGGTGGTGGAACATTTAGTGGTAGTAACTTCGTAACTGTGTCAGTAGATGGTAGTAATACTCAAACCATTGATATTGCTGCTGGATCATATACTGGTACTGAACTTGCAACATTAATGACCCTTAACCTTAACGCCAAGTTTGGCGATGAAAAAAGCTATAAGATGCCCACTACTACTGCGGACCGTACCATTACCCTAGAGCTGCAAGACAGCCTTGGTAATGACATCAACAAAGCCATGGGTCCAGAGGTGGACACTTTTACTTTCAACAGGGATCTTGTTGTTGGTGAAAACGTGACCTTCGCCATCGGTAGCAATACTTACACCCAGGCCTTTGACTCCAATAACACTAAGACCCTGGACGCATTGGCAGTCAAAATCAATGCTGGCGAATCAGCGTTTGATATCAAGCGTGTCGATAAAACCCTTGTGATGGCCGCCCGTTCAAGTACTGCCCTAGGTTCGGTAACAATTGGTGGATCCGTCACAGCAACCAAAGCTGATACAGCTGCTTCTACTGGAACGGAAACCACCGACTTAACGATTGTCGTTGATCAGTATCAAGAAAATACCACTAACTTCAGCCGCACCCAACTGGTCGCTAATGTTCAGGCTAAGGTCGATGCAGTGACTTACATAGGCACTGATAGTGTTGCCCATAAGGGTTTACCTTTGACTGTTGGTTATGACCTTAAAACTAGGGCCCTAACGTTTACGCCGACTGATGCCACTTACGGCAGTATTAAGGCGTCTTCACCAAGTTCTGTGGCAGCCTTTGGCTTAGACAGCGCAACAGCGACCTTCTCTTCTGTAGGTGATGCGTTTAGCGGTGGACAAATCGTGCCAACGGGTGCGGTCTCCCTAGACGCTAAGCAACAGCGCACTGGTTTATTGGTAACTTACAGTAAGGACGCCCATAAGTTCTCATTCTCATCAGGTACCACAGGTGAGGCATCCAAGATTTCTGTAGGTGTTCCTTCAGGCACTGCCGCTACTGGTGGCACCAGCCATCTCTTGGGTATTGGCGCAACCTATGCCACTGAAGTTAAAAATACTATAGGTACAGGCCTTGCCTCTACCGCTGGTATAGTAACCGGCAGCAAGGCAGGTGTAGACATTACGGGTACTTTCTCTGTGACCACTAATGACAACAGCATCAGTGTGACCATAGACGGCGTAGACGGCACCGTAGTTGTGCCGCCTGCTGCCTACACAGGTCATACCTTTGCCACAGCCATCCAGGATCGTGTTAATTTGATCCAGCATACGGACGGTCGCCAAGTGAACGATGTATCAGTTAAATTTGACCAAACAAGCCAAAGCTTTACCGTAACTTCAGGTACTGTGGGCGCAACCTCGTCGGTGAACATAAACGGCCACTCCAACTGGGGCTTTGATACCACCACTCAAACCAGGGGCGTAGTGCCAGCGGTAACGGTTGTGACTCAAGCGACAGATACGGAGGGTAACTTGTTGTACATTGACCAAGCGGGTAAACAAACCACAGCGAAGCCCGATGCAACGCCATCGTGGACCCCCATCTATCTAGATAAGGGTGAGCTGACTTTTGATACCTACGGTAAGCTGATCTCACCCAAAGAGGGTGTGGCTTACTCACCGTTTGACCCGAGTAACGGTTCTGACTTGTTAACCTTGGGCGTAGACTACGGTAAGTTCTCTACCCAGTATTCTGCACCGTTCTCTGTGTTATCTTTGTCTCAGGATGGTTACCCATCAGGCCAGTTAGACGGCTTGGATATTGACTCAGGCGGTGTTGTACGAGCCAACTATACCAACGGTACTCAGGTGGCCCTAGGTAAGTTAATGATGGCCAACTTCGCTAACCCGAACGGTTTGAAGCAGGTGGGTAACGCCAACTTCAAATCCACCACTAACTCAGGTGCAGCCGACTTAGGTGAGGCGGGATCTGACGGTTTTGGTGCCATACAGGGTGGTGCCTTAGAGCGAGCCAACGTGGACTTGACGGAAGAGCTGGTGGCCTTAATCACTGCTCAACGTAACTTCCAGGCCAACGCTAAGGCCATTGAGACCTCAAGTAGCTTAACCCAAACCATTATCAACATTAGGGGATAATTGTTTTAAGCTAAAAAAGCTGCTGCTTAACCCCAGCAGCTTTTTTGTGCCTGTTATTTGCTATCACTGCCTAGGCACCTAGTCGCTGCAGTTCCATCAAGGGCGGTTCGGTGGCTTATGTGACAAATTGGCATTGATATTGCATTAGCTATGACAAGAAGGAGAAGTTCATGAAAATTTGCCGTATTTTTGCCATATTTGCCACCATTCTGGTGGCTCACATTGCTACCCTTGCCCATGCTGATCGTGTGAAAGATCTGGCCGAAGTGGCCGGTGTGCGTGATAACCAACTGATTGGTTATGGTTTGGTTGTGGGTCTAAATGGCACGGGTGACGGTAAAATGTCGTTTACCAGCCAAAGCATGACGTCGATGTTGGCACGGTTTGGGGTAAACCTAAGCGACACCCTTTCTAACTTCGATGGCTCAACCACACGTAATACGCTAGAGCTCAAAAACGTAGCGGCGGTAATGATTACTGCTGACTTGCCCGCTTTTGCCAAGCCCGGTCAGCGTATTGATGTGACTGTATCGACTATTGGTGCAGCCACTAGTTTACGCGGCGGCAGCTTAATCATGTCCCGCCTTTTGGCTGTAGATGGTGAGGTCTATGCCTTGGCTCAGGGTGCCCTAGCCGTAAGCGGCGTTAGTGCAGCTGGTGCTGGCACGACAGCTACTGTCAATGTTCCGACAGTAGGTCGAATACCTTCTGGTGCTACCGTAGAAAAAATGGTTGAAACGCCTTTCTCTACCAGTGAATACATTGTCCTTAACTTAAAAAATTCTGATTTCACGACTAACCGTCGACTAGCCAACTCAATTAACGACACCTTTGGTCCAGGTACTGCGACCGCCTTGGATGCCGTTTCTACGCGCATCTTAGCGCCTGCAGAAATCAACCAGCGGGTGAGCTTTCTTTCCATGATAGAAAACCTAGAGGTGGAGCCGGCCTCACCGCCAGCTCGTGTGGTGGTGAATTCTCGAACCGGCACAGTGGTGATTAGTCGTAACGTTAAAGTAGACGCAGCGGCAGTAACCCATGGGGGCATTACCGTAACAGTGAAAACCAATAACGAAGTGAGCCAGCCAGGGGACTTTGCTAAAGTTGGTGAGACCACAAAGGTAGCCAATGCTGACGTTAATATTGATGAAAAAGCCAACAACATGTTTTTGTTCACCCCAGGTATAGAGCTACAAGACATTGTAGACGCTGTCAACGCTGTAGGGGCTACACCCAGCGCCTTGGTGTCTATCCTGCAGGCCCTTAAACGAAGTGGCAGCCTGCGTGCTGATTTAATCGTTATTTAGTTTAGCTGGTCACAGTGACCACCAACTGACTACCGCAAACCGCCAACGAGGCAACACCATGACCGTAAATACCACACAACATGCCAGTAACTACAACGACTTCACGGGTTTAGCAAACTTGCGTACCCAGGCCCAGCATGATCAAAAAGCGGCACTGGATGAAACGGCACAACAATTTGAAGCCTTGTTTATACAGATGATGCTGGCAGAAATGCGTAAATCCATCCCTAAGGATGGGATGTTTGATTCTCAAGCAGTGCAAACCTATCAAGACATGGCCGACAAACAGGTGTCGTTAGATATGTCTAAGCGTGGTGATTTTGGCATAGCTAATGTGATTAAAGCGCAGTTTGAGCGCCAGGGCATGGCCATGCCAGCTGAGCAATTGTTAAAGCTTAGGAGCGCTAACCAATCCTTTGATGTGCAATCGCTAATATCTGGCATGCCTCTTGCAGGTAGTATGAATACAGCGCTGGAATTGCCGGTTTTCCGCCAGCCAGCCTTTAATATAGAGCGGCAAGATCCTGCCGCTATGTTGTTAAACGCTAAATAAGGGCGCTAAAACGCTTTTTTAAACACCATAGAAACAGCTAACGGAACTAAATAATGGCCGATTTATTATCAACAGGTATCTCTGGAGTGCGCACTTATCAGCGCGCTTTAGCGACTGTGGGTAATAACATTGCCAACGTAGATACTGAAGGTTACAACCGACAGCGTATAGAGATTTCAGAAAACACGTCTTCTAACGAAGGTTCTTTAAACATTGGTAACGGCGCTAGGGCTGTTCGAGTTCAGCGCAGTTATGATAGTTTTGTTGTAGAAAACCTAAGAAGTAGTCAGTCACAGCTCTCTAAACATGCATCTACTCTAGAATATGTCACCCAGCTAGAAAATATTCTGGCCGACAAACAACTCAGCCTGTCCAGCTCCTTGGATGGGTTCTTCTCAGCGGTACAAGAAGTGAGCCTTTCACCTTCTTCTGTGGCTGCACGTCAAAACATGCTTAACGTGGCAAAAGCCACCGTGTCCCAATTTAGTTCTGTGGGCACACAGTTGACCCGTATAGAAGAAGACTCCTATAACGATATGAAAGGCAAAGTGAATGCACTTAATCAATTTGCTGGCCAACTTGCAAGGATCAACTCTTCGTTAAACCGTGTTAACAATATAGATAAACAACCCGGTGAATTGCTGGATCGTAGGGATACATTAATTAAAGACATGTCTAAGTTGCTACGTGTTACTGCAGTAGAAAAAGTAAACGGCGTGGTGGATGTTCATATCGGTGATGTGGCTTCTGGCCAATACCTAGTGCAAGGCACTAAAGGTAGTAGTTTAGGGGTTCAACGAAGTACTACTAACGCTGATGAAGCAACATTGGTTTTAAACCCACACATGAGCCCAGAAAAAGTGCACCAGTTGCTGGGCGGCAGTATTACAGGCATTTCAGAATTTAGACAGAATTCCTTAACAACGTTGAGAGATGAACTAGATACCTTGGCCCAAGTGTTTGTGGGTGAAGTGAATAAGGTCCACGCCTTGGGTATTAATGCCCATGGAACTTTTGGTGGTGAACTGTTCTCGTTGGGTAATGTTTATTCGGTGACTCCAGGCCTTAACACTGGCTCTGGGTTTGTGACCGTAAGCGCAGTGCCAGATGCGAAGATCGAAAAACTCACCATGGCCCTCAGCTATTCCGACAGCACAAAGAATTGGACACTAACCGACACGGCTAGCGAAACAACTGTAAGTGGCACCTCAGAGCTCACTATGGGTGGTATTAAAGTCACCCTTACGGGTGTGCCTAAAGATGGCGATACCTTTAGTTTAAAGTCTAACAAACGCCCTATTGATGCTCTGCAAGTTTCGGTGACAAACCATTTGAATATTGCCGCCGGTGGCGCCGTTTCTGTGGCTCGCGCCAGCACCAATACGAGTATTAGCCGAGTCATACTAAACAGTTATAGCAAACCTGCAGCCCCTGTGGCCGACACTAGCATGGACACAGCATTGCGTAATAATATTTCCCAAGTGGCCGCATCCACAATCACACCCAGTAATAACCTGGCCTTTGTTATCCCAGCCAATACCCAAAATAGTCAGTTTTATAGCACTGACAGTGGCAGTGCAGCGGCCCTGGAAGTAGACACCATTACCCTTAGTGCTGCGGTTGCTTCTAGCGGTAGCGTATCCTACACCTATGCTGGCACGACCTATACAAAGGCTTTTGATACGGACGCAGCAACTACAATGAGTGGGCTTGTGGCCGCGATAAATGCTGGTGCAGCTGGATCAACGGTGACTGCGGCTGCCGTTAGCGGCACAGTCTTCACCATCACTAAAGACGCTGGAAGTGGTACACAGATGACCAAAGGCACCATTGGTGGCACCTCTAACGGCTCTACCGAGCTTACCATTACAACGGTAGACACAACCGCTGGTGTAGATAACACTGTACAAATGCAGGTATTTACCCGAGAAGGTAAACAAATTTATGGCAGCGCTTTAAATAGCTCTGAGCAATCATCATTGCTTACTACTGCTAATGGTTTTAGTACCAATGCTGCCTATGACAGCACCTACAACAACCAAACTGGCAGCAATGCCTACATGGATGCCAACGTAACTGTAACTAACCCTACATCAGGTGACACGCGAGATTACTTCGCCATGGCAGGTAGCCTAAAAGAGGACCTGTTGGTATTCGTTACGGGTAGTGGTTCTGCAGAAGTGAGTGGCCAGTGGGGGAGTTTGGCCACCGTGGACTTGCGGGATCAGCTGCGCCAAAACATTGACGTTCAATTTGCTGCAGACGCCTCCACTTACGTGTTAAAGGATGTAACTACAAACACCAATATCGCCAGCGGTACGTTTACCGCTGGCAGCACCATAGAACACAACGGTTGGAAAGTTTCTTTTGATGGCGTCATCAAAGCCAACGATAAGTTTAGTATACGAGGCAACACCTACCAAGCGGGCGACAACCGCAATTTGCTTAACATCATAGACCTGCAGGGCAATAAAGACATTTTTAGTGGCCGAGGCGATTTTACAGAAGTGTATACAGACGTCATCGGTAATTTAGGTAACAGCGTAGTGCAGTCGGCAGTAAGCCGCGATGCACAGCAAATAATTTTTGATCAGGCACAGGCGAAGCGAGACGAAACGTCTGCTGTGAGTTTGGATGAAGAAGCGGCCGATCTGCTTAGGTTTCAGCAAGCATACCAAGCCTCTGCACAGATAATTAGTACAGCTAATAAGCTGTTCGATACGATATTGGGGATTGGATAGTAATGTGTCCTAAGGAAACAAAATGCGTATAACACAAGTCGGTTTTTATAACCAAGCCACCCAACAAATGGGTAATCAGCAAGCCAAAGTGTTTGAGACCCAAGCGCAGCTGTCGTCTGGTAAAAAGATATTAAGGCCCTCAGATGACCCGGCCCTGGCTACGGCTATTAACAACCTTAAGTCACAAATGGATGTTAACCAGCGGTACCTTACCAACTTGACTCGCATGGAGGACACCTTAAAAATGCAAGAGGCCTCTGTGAGCAGCTCGATAGAAGTGGTATCACGAATTAAAGAGCTCAGTGTACAAGCGGCTAACGACACCTACAGTGCTGCAGACCGGAAGAGTATAGCGATAGAAGTTAAAGAGCTCATCAGTTCATTAGCAGACTTAGGCAACATGCGCGGCACCGATGGTGCTTATTTATTTTCGGGTTACAGCCAAAATACAGCCCCGTTTTCGGAGTCGTCTCTAGGCGTAGTTACCTACACCGGCACTGCAGACCATCAAAAAGTATTGGTGGATGAAGGCCGCAGCATGCAAATAGGCATGCCAGGCTCAGAGCTGTTTGGTAGTTTGCAGCATTTAAATAGCACCACAGGTGTTACAAGCAATATAGATATGTTTACCGCTTTGGGCGCAATGTACCAAGCCCTAGTGACCAACGACTCAGACGCCGTTAGAGCTAATTTAGATAAAGTCTCTAGTGTGCACGAACACATTACCATACAGCAATCTAACATTGGATCGCGTATGAAACGCGTAGACACCTTAACCCATGCGATAGAAGACAGGGATTATACCTACAAAACCCTGCAATCTAGTATGGAAGACTTGGATTACGTAGAAGCCGCATCGCGGTTAAAGAATCAAACACTTGCCCTCCAGGCAGGACAACAAACATTCGCTCAATTGAGCGGACTAAGCTTATTTAAATATATCCGCTAAGCGGAAAAGTGCCTACAACGATGGGCAAAGAAAGGGAGTAGTTATTATGGCTATGGTCATTAATTCAAATATCGCGTCATTGACGTCGCAGCGACACCTGTCGCAATCGCGTAATGATATGGAAGTGGCAATGGAACGAATGTCCTCGGGCAGTCGTATCAACTCTTCTTGGGATGACGCAGCAGGTTTAGCTATCGGTAACCGTATGACGTCGCAGATCGAAGGCTTAAACCAAGCCATTCGTAATGCCAACGACGGTATATCTTTAGCGCAAACGGCAGAAGGTGCGCTAGAGGCGCACTCGGGTATATTGCAGCGTATGCGCGTACTGGCCGTGCAGTCTGCCAACGATACCTATTCCGCATTGGACAGGAAAACCCTCAATAACGAAGTCGTTCAGCTTAAAGAAGAGCTTAACCGAGGTGTGTCTCAGGCTACATTTAACGGCCAAAAAATCTTAGATGGCACTAATACTGGCTTTACCTTTCAGGTAGGTCATACTGCCACAGACACGGTTACCGTAGCCCTAGCTGACATGTCAGGTAGTAAAATTGGCACCCAAACATGGGCAGACAAGTCTGGTGTTACCGCGCCAACGACTGTCTCAGATGTTACAGGCATTACTACAGCAGTTCCTGAAGTGGATACCTATACCACAGGAACAGCGGTCTCCAGTGGCAACATATCCTTAGCCTACGATGGCACCACCTACACAGTGGCCTTTAATGGTAGTTCAACGCAAACGTTGACCGACCTTGCAACAGCCATAAACGCTGGAGCTGCTGGGTCAACGGTTACTGCGGCTGGAACAGGTGCTACGACATTTACCATTACAGCCGATGTTGGAAGTGCGACACAGATGACCAAAGGCACCGTTACTGGTGGTGGTACAATTACTACTGCAGACACAACAGTTGGTGTGGGGCTCCGCGCTGAACAAGAAAGCTACGACTTAAGTAGCATTACCTTGGCGATAGGTGATCGAATTAGCTTAACAATAGGCTCCAAAACCTACACCCAAGACTTTGCTACTGACCAAGCCACCACCATTAGTGCCTTAGGTGCATTAGTGGTGAATGGTGAATCTGGTTACGTCAGTAAAGCTGTAACTAGTGGTAAATTAGTATTCACTGGCGCTGCCGCTGGCACCGCCATGGCCGCTGCTACTATGAAAGTAGAGACTGGAAGTGTTTCAGCTGCTAATAGTGTCGATGACGTACTTGTCACCGACAGCGCCAGCGCCAAAGCGTCTCTTCTCGTACTGGATAACGCTCTAGAAATGATGGCCGACTTCCGATCTAGATTGGGCGCGTCATCTAACCGAATGTTCCATACTGTAGACAATCTCATGAACGTGTCAGAAAACACTTCTGCTGCCCGTTCACGAATCATGGATGCGGACTTCGCCAAAGAATCTGCCGACCTAGCCAAGAGCCAGGTACTGCAAAAAGCTGGCACCGCTATGCTTGCTCAAGCTAATGCCTCAACCCAAGACATATTGAACCTGCTTAAGTAGGTTCTCGTCTTTGGTTGGTGGCAAATCACCAACCCAAAACCCTTTCTTTGAAGTACCCTATTACCCCTAGCCTAAAACACTAGGGGGATTTTTTCCTTTCTGTTATTTTCGAAAGCTGTCATCCAGAGCCAAGCACAGCTATCCTAAACCTTTAAGCCCCGCAAGAACTCAGCAAACTCCTCTCCAATTGTCTCGTGCCTGAGTGCATGCTCCACATAAGCCATAGCTAAGCCCAACTTATCACCACAATCAAAAGTGCGATCAGCAATATGGTAGGCCTCAATAGCGCCGCCAGCTGCCAAATACGCAGCAATGGCATCTGTTAACTGAATTTCATTACCCACACCAGGTGCAGTCGCAGCCAGCTGCTTCCATACATTTCTGTGCAATACATAGCGTCCAGTAATGGCTAAGTTACTAGGCGCATCTTCCACAGCTGGCTTTTCCACCAGGGCTTGAATGCGAGCAAATTCACCATTGTTTAAACCACTGCCATTCACATCCACCACGCCAAAACTAGAGACCTGCTCCTTAGGCACTGGGTTAACCATAATCTGGCAAGCTGCATTATCATTAAAGCGCTGTACCATAGCGGCAAGGTTATCTTGGGCGGGGTTAGAGTTAAGGTTATCAACTAACACATCAGGCAACACCACCACAAAGTCATCATCACCAATGACAGGTTTAGCACTTAAAATAGCATGGCCTAAACCTAACGCCTTACCTTGACGAATGTGCATAATATTCACCCCAGGAGGCGTGATTGAGCGAACCTCATCCAACAACTGCCGCTTAACCCGTGTCTCCAAAGTAGATTCCAACTCAAATTGCGTATCAAAATGATTTTCAATGGAATTTTTACTGCCGTGGGTCACCAGCACAATGTCCTTGATCCCAGCTGCTGCAATTTCATCCACAATGAACTGAATCATGGGTTTATCCACAATGGGCAGCATTTCCTTTGGAATGGCCTTAGTGGCGGGTAACATGCGGGTACCCAAACCGGCTACGGGTATAATTGCTTTCATAATGTCCTTTTACTTTACTTTATTGCGGCCCAAGAGAAACGGTGCAATCTAGTCTAACCATATTCAAGGCGCAGTTTAACGCTTACAATAACCACTGCCAACATAAAATAGAATCCCAGACCAAAAAGACCTCCATGAGCCAATTTTTCCAAATCCATCCAGAATCCCCCCAACCCCGTCTAATCAAACAAGCAGCAGACATTATCCAAAAAGGCGGCGTGGTGGTATACCCCACAGATTGCGCCTACGCCATAGCCTGTCACCTAGGCGACAAAAAAGCCGTAGACCGCATCAAACAGATACGCCAACTAGACGACAAGCATCATCTCACCTTAGTGTGTGAAGACCTAAGCCAAATTGCCACCTATGCCAAAGTAGATAATGAAGCCTATAGAATACTAAAGTCCCACACCCCAGGCGCTTACACCTTTATTCTAAAGGCTAGCAAAGAAGTCCCCAAAAAACTCCTCCACCCTAAAAAGAAAACCATAGGCCTGCGCGTACCAAACAATGTCATCGCCTTAGCGCTGTTAAAGGAGTTGGGTGAACCCATGCTCAGTAGCTCGTTAATACTGCCCAATGAAGAGCTGCCTTTAACCGATCCATACGACATCAGGGCCACCTTAGAGCAAAGCCTAGACTTAATCATAGATGGCGGCTACTGCGGCATGGAAGTCACATCATTAGTGAGCTTAGTCGACGGTGAAGTTGAAGTACTGCGCCAAGGCATGGGCGATACAGCCAACTTCACATAGCCCAATCCAGTCTCTCTAACAGCATTGCGAGGAGAAAAGCCACTTGTCGATCAACCGCCAACCTAAAATTAGGAATATTTCCTAGATAATTAGGCGTATGATAGTTTAATTAGTTAAATGGGGTATGCATGATAACAATAATGCATTGGATGACCAAAAATTTAGTGCGTTTTGGCTCTCGAGATACTGCGTGTTAGGAGTAATGAATGAACATTACTAATTGGCTGTTGCTTCAGGTGAAGCCTAAGCAAGAAACTAGGGCGCTGGAAAACCTGCAGCGCCAAGGTGGCGAGTGTTATTGCCCTCAAATATGCATAGAAAAGCTCAGCCGTGGTAAGCGAATTCAAGCTGAAGAAGCCTTGTTTCCGGGGTATTTATTCATTAACGTGCAACCAGAGCGAAACGGCTTAACCTATACAAACATCCGCTCTAGCCGTGGTGTAAGTAAAATAGTTAGTTTTGGGGCAGAGCCAATAAAAGTGCCAGAAACCCTTATTGCACAAATCAAACACCGTGAACAAGCCGATTCAATCGGCATCCTTGCTAAGGACTTGCCTCAAGCAGGCGATAACATCAATATTACAGAAGGCCCTTTTAGAGGCTTAAAAGCAGTATTCAGTCATACCGATGGTATTCAACGGTCCATTGTATTAATTAATTTGTTAAATCAGCAAGCCCCCACATCATTAGCTAACACCCAAATCAAAAAGCTCGCATAAATAATTTAATCCACGATTAATAGTGTGCTAATATAGTTTGAGTGTTCATTAGTTGAACGCGGTTGAGAAACGCCACCGCAAATACCATAAGTGACCGGGTAGGGCGGTAGCGTGTCCGAAAACTACAAACTACAAACTGAAAACCTGGATCATGCCCACAGAAACTCACCTAAAAATACTCAAACACATACAGGCCAATCCAGATGTCTCGCAACGACAATTGGCAGAAGAGTTAGGTGTAAGTGTTGGTAAAGTGAATTACTGCCTAAGAGCTTTAATTAATAAGGGCTTTGTAAAGGCAGGTAACTTCAAACGTAATACAGATAAACTCAGTTATTTATACCTACTAACTCCTAGAGGTATAGAAGAAAAAGCCAGTTTAACCGCAAACTTTTTAAAACGTAAAATTGCGGAACATGAAAAAATAACTCAAGAGATAGAGCAGCTTAAACAAGATGCTCGATCAATATAATCCAGTCATTGCGATTAGACCAAGTTGATTCGTAATCTAAACTTAGAATTGTAAAATGAAAAAATACCAGATTTATGGCATAGGTGCCGCCCTTGTAGATACAGAGGTTGTGGTTACTGACGAGTTTTTAAACACTAATAAAATCGACAAAAGCTTAATGACCTTAGTGGATGAAGATAGGCAGTTTTATCTATTAGGGGCTTTGAAATCACACTCACATTACATTAAACGCAGCTGCGGCGGTTCGGCATGTAACAGCATTGTTGCGGCAAGTTCCTTCGGTTTGAATGCATTCTATTCGGCTAAAGTGGCCGATGATGAGGATGGGCAGTTCTTTGTTGAGGACCTGCAATCTACAGGAGTTGATTTTCATAATGCAGAAGTGAGTGCCGGTGTCACTGGTAAGTGTTTAGTTATGGTCACAGACGATGCCGAACGTACGATGAATACGTTCTTAGGCGCGAATCTGGATTTGACCTCAAATGAGGTAGATGAGACCGCCCTTATTAATTCAGACTGGTTATACTTAGAAGGGTATTTAGTTACCGATGACTCTAGAACGGCTGTTGCAGTAAAGGCCATGGAGTGTGCCAAAGCAAATCAAGTGAAGACATCACTCAGCCTTTCCGATCCATTCGTTGTGCAGGTATTCGAAGATAATCTGCACAAGGTTATTGGTGATGGCGTAGATTTACTGTTCTGCAACTCAGAAGAAGCACGAAGTTTCACTAATACTAATAGTACCGAAGCTGCAGCTAAGCAGCTAAAGAAGTACGCTAAAACTTTTGTAATTACCCGGGGTGCAGGTGGTTCTTTGTCGTACGACGGCACAGATTTGGTAAAAACTGCTGGTGTTACTACCAATGCAGTCGATACCAATGGTGCTGGAGACATGTACGCAGGAGCATTTCTTTATGCAATTAATGCAGGCCACGACTATGCTTGGGCAGCCAAGTTTGCCAACGCAGCTTCAGCCAGAGTGGTTAGTCAATTTGGCCCAAGAATAGAGGCCATTGAATATGAACAAATTAAACAGCAGTTTCTAATTAACGATGCCATATTTAGTTAGCTTAAATTATTTGAAATACTTTTAGAGGTTTGAATGAAAGTTTTAGCGCTAATTCCAGCGAGGTCAGGCTCAAAAGGAATAAAAGATAAAAATATAGTTAGATTAGGGGGCCACCCACTATTGGCCTACAGTATCGCAGCAGCCAAGCTCTGTGAGGGTATTGACGAAGTAATAGTTTCCACAGACTCAAAGAAATATGCTGCTACAGCAATGGCATATGGTGGAGCAGTACCGTTTATCCGGCCAAAAAAAATGGCTTTGGATAACAGTGTTGACGTTGAGTTCTTTAGGCATGCTATGGAATGGTTTAAAAAAAATAATACTAGTTTTCCAGAGCTTGTAGTGCACTTAAGACCAACTTCCCCTATTCGAGATATTACTGTTCTAAGTCAAGCGATAGCGTTTATGACTGAGAATCCTCAGTTTACAGCATTGCGTTCGGCGCATGAGACTCACCTAACTCCATACAAGATGTTTAAAAATGTTGGGCATTATATGAAACCTTTTTTGTGTTTTGAAGATGTGCTTGAATCTTATAACCTTCCTAGGCAAACATTTGAAAAATGCTTTATACCTAATGGGTATGTGGACATACTTCGTCCAAGTGTTTTTATGTCCGGGGCTCAACTTCATGGGCAACAGATGAAGCTGTGGGAAACTCCAGAAATCCCTGACATTGACACTACTGATGATCTTAAACTAGCAGAAAAATTAATTGGTACTGGAGCTAAAACTGCACTGCTGCAATATTTAGACCGACCAACTTAACTTTGGAGTTTTTTATAGCATTATTGACTATGCTGGAGCTTTTGTAACTGATTTTTGTTCAAAACTCAGCATCGTGTAAATATAAAAAGTATTGGAATGAATAACGTAGTTGATAGATTATCTGGAGCTTGTGATGCAAGTATAGAATATATCTTTCGTCCACTTCCCTCACTAATTATAACTTTTAGATTTTTAATTAATTAATGTTTTTTTATGCTTCCATAAACTGAAATTTTAGTCAAGAGAATTAATTATTATGTATAATATCGGCATAATGCAGGGTAGGTTAATGCCTGAATTATTAAATAAACTTCAAATTTTTCCAATATCTAATTGGTACGCTGAACTCAGTCTGGCTAGTGAGTTAGGTTTTGATGATTTTGAATTACTATATGACAAAGAAAAGGTATTCCTAGAAATTATTTCTGTTCAGGAAAATCATAATATATTATGCCTAGACCTAGATGTTAATAATAAAGTAATACGTCCAAAGTCTATATGTTTAGACTTCATTTCCTCAATGTCGTTAATAAATAAAACGAAAATTGAGAAGTTTATTGATGAACTACGTAAGGCAATACTGTTATTTAGAAATTCGAAGATCCAGATGCTTGTTGTGCCTTTTTGTGATGACAGTGTAGTGCCAGATTTGGCTACCCTCAAAGAAGCCTTGCAGACAATCGACGATTCTAACTTAGATAGTTTAGCTGCGGATTGTGGATTGCAACTTGCCCTTGAATTGACATTGCCGGGTCATATGTTGGTCGAAGGGTTTTCCAAGCACAGTTTTACCAATATCGGTATTTGTTTCGATTTGGGTAATATTAGATCTTCAGGTCTACAGCCTGAAAGTGGCATCCTAGACCTTGGCAGTTTGGTTCGACATGTGCATATTAAAGATAGGAGTGTAGGAGGTTCTAACGTTATGTTAGGCCATGGAGATGTGGACTTTGAAGCCTGTTTTAAATCACTAAAAAAAATAAACTATACAGGTATATGTATTATGGAAACACGTTATTTTACCGACCCTATTAAAGAGGCCAGCACCAACCTTGACTATTTGAAGGGTCTGGTTGTTTGAAATGAGAGCATTGTTCGTAGGAATGGGTTCAGTTGGGCAGCGCCATTTAAAAAATCTTAAGAATTTGATAGGGCCAGCGGCAGAGCTTTTTGCACTACGCAGCACTAATCATAATTTAATAATTGAGAATGGTATTGCTCACCAATGTGATTCTTTAGCTGATTACTGGGGTTATGAGCAGGTAGCTACACTCGAAAAAGGTTTAGCGCTTAAGCCAGATATAGTATTCGTTACTAATCCAAGCTCCATGCACATAGATGTGGCTTTGGCAGCTGCGAAAGCAGGTTGTAATTTATTTATCGAAAAGCCACTGTCGCACAACTTTGATGGTGTTGACGAGCTAAAATCTATTTTAGAGTCAAATGATCTGAGTGCGGTGGTCGGCTACCAAACTAGGTTCCACCCGTGTTTCACCTTTGTGAAATCTATTTTAGCTGAGGCGTCATTCGGAAGTTTGATATCTGCAGGCTTTGAATGGGGGACGTTTCTCCCTGATCACCATCCCTACGAAGACTATAGGCTTGGATATGCTGCTAATAATGATCTTGGTGGTGGTGTGACGTTGGGACTAATTCATGAAATTGATTTAATATATAGTTTTTTAGGTATTCCGAAGTCTGTTGCAGCAATTGGTGGAAGCTTGAGTTCACTAGATATGTCTGCTGAAGACACAGTTTCAGTCCTTATGGGTTTTGAACAAAATCATAAGTTGGTTCCTGTTTCTTTACATCTATCGTACGCGCAAGTTCATGAGGTGAGAGGCTTTCGAATGCAATTTAATGAAGCCTTGCTGGTATGTAACCTGATGTCAAATACTGTGTTGATTTATGGTAAAAATGGTAAAATTCTCGATGAACGTCGTTGGGGCGAAGTGGATCAAAACGAACTATTCAAGTCTCAAATGTTTGAATTTATCTCTCTGGCCATGTCAAAAGAAGGTTCTTCAGTATCTCTGCAAAACGGAATAGATACTTTGGCAATTGCTTTACGAATTAAGGAGAGTTTTAATGGTTTCAATGGCTGATCGATTTAGCTTGAAAGGAAAAATTGCAATAATCACTGGTGGTGCAGGACTTCTTGGATTTCAACATGCTAAGGCGGTAGCAGAGCAAGGTGGAACTCCACTATTATGGGACGTTAATATAGTGCTAGCTGAAAAGAGAGCCAGAGAAATTAATCAACTACGCAGCTGTAAGTGCAGGGCTTTTAATGTAGATATAACGAAAGTGGAAGACGTTAAAAATGCTTTTATGTTAATACTTGACAACTATAAGACAGTGGATATATTAATTAATAATGCAGCCAATGACCCCAAACCTTCGACTGATGAACCTCTTTCGTGGGCTAGAATCGAGAACTTCACTACTGAAATGTGGCAAAAAGACATAGATGTTGGAGTCCTTGGTGCATTTAATTGTAGCAAAATTATCGGAGTCCATATGGCTAGTGTGGGCGGGGGCGTGATTTTGAATATAGCTTCCGATCTGGGTGTGATAGCGCCAGATCAAAGGATTTATCAGGTTGACGGACTTTCAGATGACCAACAACCTGTTAAGCCAGTAACCTACTCTGTAGTGAAACATGCCCTTATTGGCCTGACTAAATATCTTGCAACGTATTGGGTTGGTAAGAATGTAAGAGTTAACTCACTTTCACCAGGTGGAATTCATACTAATCAGCCCGAAGAGTTTGTAAATAAATTGACCTCTTTAATTCCTATGGGGCGCATGGCTAAAGCTGATGAATATCAGGCGGCGGTAATTTTTTTGGTATCAGATGCATCATCATATATGACTGGCTCTAATATGGTTGTTGACGGTGGAAGGACTTGTTGGTAAATATGAATTTTATAAGGAGGCATTTATCAAAAATATAGATCTAGCTGCAAAGTATGACGGTATTTATAAAGACGGTGCATATGATAACTACTTTACTTACAATATGTATGCGGCTGAGAAGTTAATTGTTGATGCTATCCCGACTTGGGCTGGGATAGATGTCTTAGACATTGGTTGTGGTGAGGGAAATTTATCTGCAATGCTAAGTTTTGCTGGGGCCAATCATGTTGACGGGGTAGATTATAGCGAAGAGGCTGTTAAATTAGCTAACAGTCGCATAAATATAGATAACGTAGATTTTATTTACTCAGATTATAAAGGTGTTAATAGTAAATATGATGTTGTTGTAATGAATGGAGTGTTAGAACATTTTGATAACCCATGGGTAGAATTGGACTTTATTAGAAAGAATTTATTAAAAGATAATGGTTATGTAGTTACTACTTCCCCTTCGTTTTTGAATCCCCGCGGTTACGTGTGGATGACCCTTCAATTACTTCTTGATGTTCCAATGTCTCTCTCAGACTTACATTTTCTTTGTCCGTTTGATTTTATAGAATATTGTAAAAAGAGCGACTGTTCTTTGGGATTTGAGTCATGTGATCAGGACTGGGGAGCTGGTGAGAGAACAATACTTGATTTTAGAAAGAGACTAACGAATGCATTAAAAGATGCTGAACTTAGTAATGTTAATGTAGAAAAACTACTAACATGGATGGAAAAAGCAGTTCCCTTTTTCAACACTGATGAACATACTGGAGCTATGGTAGCTTATAAAATTGGTAAGTAGGCTATAACCCCAAAAAACTAGTCTTCATTATCAAAGGCATAGATGAGAGCCTAATTTGTAATCCCCCCATTAATAACCTAGGTTAAAAGTAGAGATTTAGGCAGCGGCCAACTTCATCATTGGTGTAATGCCGTTTAACGCCATATTTGGACGCTCGTTATCGTAGAACCAAAGCCATTGAGTTGCACGATTTTGGACATCTTTAATGCTATCAAACAAGTAATGATTCAACCAGTCATACCTCACCGTTCTGTTGTAACGCTCAACGTAGGCGTTTTGTTGAGGGTTACCCGGTTGGATAAACATGAGCTCAATACCTTTATTTATAGCCCAGGTGGCCAGTAAACTGCTGATGTATTCTGGGCCATTATCACAGCGTATCCGCTTGGGTTGGCCACGCCATTCAATGATTTGATCTAACGCCCTGACGACTCTGCTGGCAGGTAAAGAAAAGTCCATTTCAATGGCCAGGCCTTCCCTGTTAAAGTCGTCAATCACGTTAAATAGCCTGTAGCTTCGGCTATCAGCGAGCTGGTCATGCATAAAATCCATCGACCAACATTGATTAATTGATGTTGGTACTGATAAGGGTTCTGGCTTTTCCCTTACAAGGCGTTTCTTAGGTTTTATACGTAAGTTCAGTTCAAGCTCACGATAAATACGATACACGCGTTTATGGTTCCACTTGAACCCTTTGACGTTACGTAAGTACAGGTAGCACAGACCAAAGCCCCAGTTACGCTGATTATGCGTCAACCTAACCAGCCAATCAGCTATGAGGCCATTGTCACTGCAGAGCTTTGCCTGATAGCGATAACAGGTCTGGCTTACACCAAACGCTTGGCAAGCTAAACGTATGCTTACGGCCTTGTTTAATACGGCTGCCGGAGCCATCTCTTTTCTCTGAGATGGCTTCACCACTTTTTTGCCATGGCCTCCTGAATGATTTCAGACTTTAACCGCTCCTCGGCATACATTTTTTTGAGGTGTCGATTTTCGTCTTCTTATTCCTTCATTCTGGCCATTAATGACGCATCCATATCGCCATACTTTGCTCGCCATTTGTAAAAGGAAGCACCGCTCATTCCATGTTCTCTGCAGAGTTCGGGAATGGGCACGCCACTTTCAGCTTGCTTGATGATGGCCAGTATTTGGCTATCAGAATAACGTGATTTTTTCATGTAGATCTCCTTCGTAAAGTTTACGAGAAAATTCTACTTTTGACCTCCGTTATTTATCGGGGGAATTACCAATTTAGCTATCCTCCTATGCGGGATTTATATTCCTAGATGGGTTGCACTGTAAAAAGAGAGATAAATTATGTCAGACTACTTAACCACATATTATTCAGAGGAGAGGCGCCCTACATCAGATTATCCTCTAAAACTTGCAAAATATATTAGCGAAAAATATCTTGATGCTTCACATAAAAAACTTTTAGATATTGGTTGTGGGCGAGGTGATCAGCTTCGAGCTTTTTCTGCTGCTGGGTATGATGTTGTAGGATGCGATAATGCAGAGTCAGCAAAAGATTTGTGCGAGCCTCATAGTGTCGAAATTCTCAATATTCTTACTTCTAAACTAGAGTTAAAAGATGGATCTGTTGATGTTGTATTTTCTAAATCAGTAATTGAGCACCTAACTGAGCCTGAAAAGTTGCTTAAGGAAGCTCAGCGTGTCTTGAGGCCTGGAGGGAAAATAGTACTTATGTGTCCGAGCTGGGTTCACAATGCTTGGGGGCCATTTTATATAGACCATACGCATGTTACTCCTTTCACCAAACCCTCACTAAGGGATATATTGAAATTAGAAGGATTCAAAGCCGTTCAAGTGAAGCATTTTCGACAGCTGCCCATAACTTGGAAGTACCCTGTTACTGAATATTTATTTCGGCTTATTAGTCGGCTCCCAATTCCCTTTAGCCCCATTCATGATGTCAATTATCACCAAGGGTTAAATAAAATTGTTAGATTCAGTAATGAGGTAATGCTCTTGGCGGTCGCGGAGAAAGATGCTACCTAAACTTGCACAGAATTATAACACCGCATTAGGTTTAATCTGGGTTCACTATATCAATAACAATCATTCGAGCAATCTTTAAAAGCCGCCGTAACCGAAAGTGCATGGTTAAGGTGCAAGTTTAGTAATGGGTGAGTGTCTCACATTTGATGAAAAAACTTTGGGCTAATGGTGATCTCCCAATAAAAAACGGAGACGGATTCAACCGGTCACAGCAACACTCCTAAATAAAACAGAGTGTAAACATGAAGCATCCAAATCTGATGCCCTATAAAATGAATGAAACTATCTGGCACTTTTGGAAAGTGGGAGATCCAATGGCCAATATTTCTAAAGTTTTATCAAAGCCACCGGCCACTATTTTTTCATACGTGCAATACCATGGTGGCATCAGGCCGCGCCTACGTTCAAGGTCTCTCAACTCTTTGACTATTCGAGAACGAGAAACAATCACACGTGGGCTCGCAAGTGGAGACAGCATCCGAGCAATTGCACGTCAATTGGAACGTGGTCCATCAACGGTCTGCCGAGAAGTTAATAATAATGGGGGCTCGTCTAAATACCGAGCCATTGATGCTGATAATGCCGCCTGGAAAAGAGGCAAAAGGCCCAAGCTGTGTCTGCTTAGTATTAACAGGCAGTTGCGGGACGTGGTTGCTTCCAAAATTTCTGACGATTGGTCGCCCGAGCAAATATCGGGATGGCTTCGACGCCATCATCCCAACGATGAAAACATGAGGGTATCTCATGAAACTATTTACAAAAGCCTATTCATTGAAACACGTAATATATCCCATAAGAAATAACCTAAACACCTCAGAACGAAACGAAAATTTCGGCAGGCTAAGGCCCATAAAGTAGGTTCTAGAGGGAAAATTGTTGGTGGTGTATCGATCCATGACCGTCCTGCTGAGGTAGAGTCACGTGCAACTTTGGGTCATTGGGAAGGTGATTTAATAGTTGGTTCAAACAACAGTCACATCGCCACGGTAGTCGAACGATCCACACGATTTACCATGCTTGTACAGGTTGACAGTAAAAAAACTTCTGACGTTGTTGGGTCATTATCAAAACAACTCTCACAGCTCCCAGAGGCGTTTAAGAAAACCCTTACATGTGATCGAGGTGCAGAGCTGGCCGCCCATGCAGAACTCACCTTTGTAAAGGGTATGGACGTGTACTTTTGTTACCCTATGTAGTCCCTGGCGGCAAGGAAGTAACGAAAACACCAATGGTCTTCTTCGGCAGTATTTCCCTAAAGGTACAAGCTTAAAAGGTTATTCGCAGTATTATTTTGACAGTATCGCGTCAAAGCTCAATGATCGCCCACGGAAAACGCTGAAATATCATACCCCTCATGATATGTTAAATATGGTGTTGCTGTGACCGGTTGAATCCGTCGAGGTCAGAAGTGGAATTTTCTCGTAAACTTTATTAAGGAGATCTACATGACAAATCTCATTATTCCAATAGTCAAACACGGGTTATCATCAAGCAGGCTTAAAGTGGCGTGCCCATTTTTGAACTTTGCAGGGAGCACGGAATGAGCAACGATTTATTCTACAAGTGGTCAGCAAAGTAGGGTGGTATGGATGTGTTATTAATAACTTAACTGAAGGCGTGCAACCAAGATGTGTCAAAATGAATTAAAAAGGTTCGTTTATCCCTGTAATTTTTTAAGTACTGACTAGTTAACTCATCTTTCTCAGGGTAATAAATTAAAATGCCAAAATCGACCCTACCCCAGCTCTTACGCCGTCTGTGGAGCCACATTAATCCACAGAGGCGAGTGCAATTTGGGGTCTTGTTTTTAGTGATGATTCTGGCATCTTTTGCTGAAGTTATTAGTATTGCTGCTGTGTTACCATTTTTAGGAGCTTTAACTGCACCAGAACGGATATTTGTTAATCCCATTGCTCAACCGCTTGTTCATTTGCTTAGTCTTACAGAGCCTAAACAACTATTACTACCACTTACTATCGCTTTTTCCGCAGGCGCGTTGCTCTCTGGCCTGATGCGCCTAATGTTGTTGTGGTCGCAAACACGACTTAGTCATGCCATTGGCGCTGACCTTAGTATCAACATTTATCGGCGAGCGCTTTACCAACCTTACACTGTCCATATCTCACGTAATAGTAGCGAGGTAATTGCAGGAATCTCTACAAAGGCAAATCGTGTAGTAGCTTCGACCCTTTTGCCACTAGTCACCATTATAAGTTCTATATGGATTTTGATATTTATTCTACTAGCTTTATTGGCCATTGAGCCTGTAGTAGCTTCAACTGCTTTTATTGGCTTTGGAACTATCTATTTATTGATTGTTTTAGCAACTAAAAAAGCTGTGGCGCGAGATAGCAAACGCATTAGTTATGAATCAGGTCGTGTAATTAAGGCTTTGCAAGAGGGTTTGGGCGGCATCCGGGATGTACTCATTGATGGCACACAAGCAACCTATTGTTATATTTATCGCAATGCTGATTTGCCTCTTCGTCGAGCGCAGGCAAATCTCTCTATTATAAGTGGTAGCCCACGTTACGTTATAGAGTCGCTAGGTATGGTGTTAATAGCAGTTTTAGCATATTTTCTAGCTAATCAGCCGCCTGGTATCACTAGCGCTATACCTATTTTGGGTGCGCTAGCGTTGGGTGCGCAGCGCCTTTTGCCTGTGTTGCAACACGCCTATGCTAGCTGGACTGCATTGAAGGGTGGCCAGGCATCATTAAGTGACGCTTTAGATCTATTAGATCAGCCTATTCCCAACTATGCTGATGCGCCGCAGCAGGCACTTATGCCGTTTAAGCATAGTATTACCTTGAGTAACTTAACTTTTCAATATGCGAAAGATGCTCCATGGGTATTTAAACATGGTCTTAGTCTTAGTATTCCAAAAGGTAGTCGTATTGGATTGATTGGCGCTACCGGGAGTGGTAAAAGCACGTTAATAGATATTATTATGGGCTTATTAAAGCCTTCTGGTGGCAGTCTGGCGATTGATGACGTAATTGTTACTGGCCAAAATCACCGTAGTTGGCAAATGCGCATTGCCCACGTGCCGCAAGTTATATTTTTGGCAGATACCAGTATTGCAGAGAATATTGCTTTTGGTGTGCCAGCAGACCAAATAGACCTCCCCCGGGTACATCTAGCTGCTAGAAAGGCGCAGATTGCGCAAACTATTGAATCGTGGGATAAACAATATGATACTTTTGTTGGTGAACGTGGTGTGCGTTTGTCTGGTGGGCAGCGCCAGCGTATTGGCATTGCCCGTGCGCTCTATAAACAAGCTGATGTGGTGGTATTTGACGAGGCTACTAGTGCACTTGATAACGATACAGAGCAGTCAGTGATAGAAGCTATTGAAGATTTAAGTGATGAACTCACAGTAATTATGGTAGCGCACCGCCTAACCACACTTAAGAACTGTACCCACATAATAGAGTTTGCAGATGGAAAAATTGTGCGGAGTGGCAGTTACCAAACTATTGTTGAGTGTGCAGTCAATAAAATTTAGACTCCATACCTAAAATGTAAGCGAGTTAGATTATTACCATTTAAGTGCCTGTAAGGGTAGTAAAAGCTTAAAAATCACCTAAATGCTAAGTAGTTCATTAGTTCATTAGTTCATTAGTTCACAATGTTCGCTACACTGTTGTTTTAGCTGGTATTGACCTAGATAGAGCTTTTGCAATGTTTTTAGTGCCGTTAGTAAACTTTACACGTGAATAGCAAAATTGGAAATTACGAATTGATAAATTCTACGACTCCAACTAATACTCCAACTGGAGTCAGAGCGCTATTCCTAGATCGGGATGGTGTCATCAACATTGATCATGGCTATGTGCATCAGATTGATAATTTTGAGTTTGTTGATGGAATCTTTGATGTGGTGCAATCTGCTTGTGCCAATAATTTCAAGATTGTGGTAGTTACTAATCAAGCTGGTATTGGGCGAGGGTTATATTCAGAGCGACAGTTTCATCAACTAACATCTTGGATGTGCAGGAAATTCACAAAAGCAGGGGCTCCAATTGATAAAGTGTACTTTTCTCCTTTCCACCCTACTGAAGGTTTGGGTGAATACAAAAAAGATGATTTTTCACGCAAACCAAATCCAGGTATGATTTTACAAGCTGAGAAGGAATTGTGTTTGGATCTAGACAAGTCTATTTTGATAGGCGACAGGTCTAGTGATATTCAGGCTGGTATCGCGGCTGGCCTTGGTCTTAATATTTTTTTTGCTCAGGGGAGTCTCGCGGAAGTTATTCCTCAGCAATGTCATGTCATTACATCTTTGCTTGGCGCGTTGCCATTTATAAATAGTCATACTAAGTCACTGGAATTGAGATGAAGTTATTAATCTTAGCCGGTGGCTTTGGTACACGTCTTCAATCAGTAGTAACTCAGGTGCCCAAAGCCTTGGCACCAGTTGGCGATGTGCCATTTCTTTATCTTCAGATTGAGAATTGGAAAAGCCAAGGTCTACGGTCATTTGTATTTCTACTGCATCATCAGGCAGACTTAATTATCAATTTTTTGGAATTTGAGAAAACTAAGTTACTTAAAGACTGTGAAGTGGCATGGGTAATTGAGCCCAAACCGATGGATACTGGTGGTGCCGTCGCCTATGCGCTTAAGCAGCTTGAGTTGACTGGTGATTTTTTACTTACCAATGCTGATACTTGGTTGGGTACTGGGATTAAAACTTTAGAGCAGACCCCTGTTCCGTCAATGGCAGTGCTCCGCTTGAATGACTCTGCCCGTTATGGGCAAGTTCAATTTGATGATAAATTGAAAGTGACCTCTTTTATCGAAAAAAGCAATACACAGAAAATGGGTTGGATTAGCGTGGGTTTGTGCCATTTGCACTCTAATTTTTTTCGGTATTGGGATGGTTATCCATTTTCACTTGAAAGAATTTTGTTCAAGCTGTTGCTAGATGAAAGAGCCCTAAATGCTGTTGCCCTTAAAACCAATTTTATTGACATCGGCATCCCAGCTGATTACCACCGTTTTTGTATTTGGATAGAAAATAATCGTGAAGGTTCCTTGTGACAATAACTAATTTTTTGATTGATGAACATGCAACTCTGCGAGAAGCATTGGTTCTAATAAATGACAATAATCATGGCATTATCCTCACCGCGGGTTTAGATGGTGCGGTCACAGGGTTGGCTACTGATGGTGACATTCGACGCATGTTGCTCGAAGGTGGTTCGTTAGACGACAAGATAGCATTGTGCGTTAACCCTGATTTCTTTTGGGAAGCCCCATCTACACCGCGGGAGGTATTGCTAAAAAAGCTTGATTCTCGAACGCGTGTTATTCCATTACTGGATGCTGATAGGCAATTAATAGCTATCGTCAGCCATGACCACTTACCCATACAGTTAGAAGAAGCCGTTTACGCTCGCGCCCGTGCGCCAGTGCGCATTAGCTTTGGTGGTGGTGGTTCAGATGTAACTCATTACTTTGATGGGCAATATGGTGCGGTTATCAACGCTACTGTGTCACTATACAGTCATGCTACCTTGCGAATGCGTGACGATCAGAAAATTGCCATTCACTCGATGGATCTTAACAAAAAGCTTATTGCGGATGACCTCAGTGCAGCTCTAAAACAGGTTGGTAAGTTTGGGCTGATTCAGTCCCTACTTAAGACCATACAGCCTGAATTTGGTTTTGAACTTTTTTTGCACTCAGACTTTCCTATAAACTCAGGGCTGGGTGGATCTGCGGTAGTGTCCGCTACGATCCTTGGCTGCTTCAACGAATTCCGACTTGACCGGTGGGATCAGCATGAGTTAGCTGAGCTCGCATTTCAAGCAGAAAGGCTTTACTTGGGTGTTTCTGGGGGTTGGCAAGACCAATATGCGACGGTTTTTGGTGGATTCAATTTCATGGAATTTAGTATGGATCAAAATGTTGTACATCCTCTGCGAATTAATCGGGACACGCTTTTGGAACTGGAGGAGAGTTTGATTCTTTGTGATACCGGCACTGGGCATGACTCAGGTAATATCCATAAAGACCAGCGTCAGCATATGCGTAAGCAGACTATTCGCCAGCAAGTGGAAAAAACTGTTGATCTGACTTATCTCATGCGGAACCATATACTGCGTGGAAGGTTACATGAGTTTGGTGAAAGCTTGCATAAGGCTTGGCAAATGAAACGCCAGTTTAGTAGTAAAATATCTAATAAAAATTTGGATAAAATTTATGCAAATGCGCTCAAGCATGGTGCTTTGGGTGGTAAGTTACTCGGTGCCGGTGGTGGTGGTTTTTTTCTGTTTTATGTGCCACCTTTTTCCAAACATCATCTTATTAACCATCTCAGATCTGAAGGGTTAAACTGCAGTCCCTTTCGTTTTGAACAAGAAGGTCTTCAATCTTGGATGGTCCGTGAGCGCAAAGAACCTACATGAATTAAATATTCATGAATATAACAATTGCTAAGCAAACTATTGGCCACAGCCGTGCTTATGTCATTGCTGGAAACGGAGGCAGTTTTGCCGATGCATAACATCTATCAGCTGAATTCACCTCACGGTTTTTGTTCGACCGAGCACCTTTAGCATCCATTGCGTTGGGCACCAACAGCTCAGCCATGAGTGCGATAGGAAACGATTATGGCTATGATCGGGTGTTTTCTAGAGAGCTTGAAGCTATCACTAAACTCGGAGACGTATTCATTCCAATCACTACCAGTGGCAATAGTAGTAATATATTGTCGGCAGCCACGGCAGCCACGGCAGCCACGGCAGCAATTGGACAGGGGGTCAGCAATGTTGGGCTGACAGGAGACTCTGGTGGAAAGCTACGAACTGTTTGTCCATGTATTTGTATTCCATCAAGTGACACTGCACGGATTCAAGAGTGCCATATTATGCTAGGACATATTTTATGTGGATTGGTTGAAAGCTCTTACTTTCAGACAGATTATTCAACATGAATGGCGTAATCCTGGGCATAGGAAACAGATTTAGCCTGTAGGTTTTTTTTGTAAAAATAATTGAAGGGTTATGAGTTATGAGCAAACTAGCTGGAAGTATTTATGGATGGAGGTTAACTGGCGCATTAAAACAGTTTTTAACTAGGACAATTCCTGGCGTTAATCGCTTCAAAAATATCGCGTGGCATGGAAAAACTGGCTGTGACGTTTTGATTTATGATTCAATGGGGAGCGATGCTCTTCGATCTTGCATACCGACTGGTACAAAAGTCAATGTATTGCGTGTTCGAGAAGGGATGCCCTTGATTAAATCAGGATACTTTTTTTTCTTAGGATTAATTAATTTGTGTCTATACCGAAGCACAACACGTGCCTGGAGAACAGCTTTGGTTAATACCTGGAAGCCCAAAGTGGTTATGACTTTTATTGATAACAGCACTTCAATGGGACGAATTAAATCACTTTTTCCTGAAGTTCAATGTGTTTCTATTCAAAATGGTGCTAGATGGGTACTATCTATGCCATTTCAACAGCGTTTAGACCTAGACCATTATTTTTGTTTTGGAGAAGTTGAAAGCGACATGATGCATCGAGGTGGTCATTTAGTTGAACATTACTATCCAATTGGCTCAATAAAAGCTGGAATTTTTTGGGAACAGCAGCTATCCCATAAAACTAAGAAATTTGATTTATGTTTTATCTCTCAATTTCGATCACGGTTTCTTCCTGCTGATGGATATATTGGAGAAGTGCTAGATGCCTATAAAAAAACTGTTAAAGATGTCTTTACTCAAGTAGCAAATGTTGCAGTAAAAAGAAATATGAGTCTTTGTGTTGCTATGAGGTATCCTCTTGGGAGTGCAGAATACGATAAAGAAGTAGAGTATTTTACCCATAGTAATAATCATGAATTCACTTTCATACCGAAAAGTAATTATTCTTCCTATGAATCAGTACAGGTAAGCAAACTAACAGTCACATGTAGTTCAGCACTGGGGTATGAAGCGCTGGGTTTTGGTGAGCGTGTTATTTTTGCAAAAGACGTAAAAGAAATAGCGTCACTTGTTTTTAAAGGAACATGGAAAACTAATCTAGCCACGGATCATCTACCAGACCTCCAAAGATTATATTCGACTAGTGATGATGAATTATCTAGAAAGGTAGATTCGTTGCTAGCAATGACGGATGAAGAGTATCTGGCATACAGTGAGGAAGCGCGATGGCACTACATGAAGTTTGATAAAAATAAGCTCCCGCAAGATGTTGTTAAGAATAAAATTGCAATATGGTTAGAGCAAAGAGCCTAACAAGGTTACACATATATAATTTGAGCTATTTTTTTGTGAAATTTACTTTTCAATTCAGAAATTACTAAAACCTTAAAGATAAAAAAATGTTAAAAAACTCATCTATTTTAATTACTGGTGGCTCTGGCTCTTTTGGCCATACATTTGTACCCATGGCTCTAGCTAAATATAACCCACGCCGCTTAGTTATTTTCTCGCGTGATGAAATGAAACAATGGGAAATGGCTAAACTTTATCAAAACGATAAGAGGGTAAGATTTTTTATTGGTGATGTGCGTGATAAAGACCGCTTATCGCGTGCTCTTAGCGGTATCGATTATGTGGTTCATGCGGCAGCTACTAAAATTGTACCAACGGCTGAGTACAATCCATTTGAATGTGTTAAAACAAATATTATTGGTGCTATGAACTTGATTGATTCATGTATTGATCAAGGAGTAAAGCGTGTAGTGGCGCTTTCTACTGATAAAGCCAGTAGTCCAGCCAATCTTTATGGCGCCACCAAATTAGCATCGGACAAATTATTTATTGCAGGTAACTCATACAGTGGGCAACAAGATACGAGCTTTTCTGTTGTTCGCTATGGCAATGTAATGGGCTCGCGTGGCTCAGTAATCCCATTTTTCATCACACAGGCAGATAAGGGTATATTGCCTATTACTGATGCCCGTATGACGCGATTTATGATTACATTGGAAGAAGGCGTTAATTTGGTCTGGCATGCTTTTGACGATATGTTAGGTGGTGAAATTTATGTAAAAAAAATCCCTTCTATGAATATAGTTGATCTGGCTCTGGCGTCAGTGCCGGGAGCTCAGCATGAAGTAGTAGGTATTCGCCCAGGTGAAAAGCTGCACGAGCAAATGATTGGTCTTGAGGACGCTCCACATACTTATGAATACGCTGAGCATTACAAGGTGCTGCCTGCTATTCATAACTGGAGTCAAGACTTATCACGTATTGGTAGTGGTAAATTAGTTCACCCTGAGTTTACCTATTCATCAGACAACAATTCTGATTGGATGAGTGTAGAAACCTTGGTGAAATGGATTGCAGAAAACAGGGAAAAAATTGGACAAATTTAAACCATCGTTTGTTAAAATCATTAAAGCATTAACCAAGCCGGTATAGGTGTGTTGTTTCGGTGTGATGCTTATGCTCCCACATCTAAGGCCCTTGTAATGCAAATTTTAGAGAAAACTGTCGGCCATTTCTAGCTTACCATTTTGACTGGGGCACTTTTTTCAAATATCAGGACTAATTACAAATGAATATTGCTATTATTCCAGGCCGTGGTGGCAGCAAGCGTATCCAGCGAAAGAATATAAAAGGGTTTGCTGACAAGCCAATGATTGCCCACGCAATTATAGCTGCAAAGGGCTGTGGCCTTTTTGATCATATAATTGTCTCGACTGATGATGAAGAGATTGCCAAGATTGCAAGATTATGGGGAGCAGAAACGCCTTTTAAGCGTCCTGATAGCCTCGCTGACGAGTTCACGCCAATCGTCCCCGTCATTGCCCATGCAATAAGAGCTTGTCTAGATATTGGATGGTTTGTTGACTACGTCTGTTGCATATTTCCGTGTTCGCCATTTATATCAGCAGATGATTTGATTGCAACTTTAACTGATTTGCAGGCGCAAGATGCAGATTTTATTTACCCCGTGACTGAATTCGCTCATCCAGTGCAGCGTGCAATGCGTCGCCTATCGAGTGGTAGGATGCAATTTTTAAACCCAGAGAGTGAGCTATCCCGCACGCAGGATTTAGAAAAAACTTACCATGATGCTGGGCAATTCTATTGGGGCCAAACCAATGCATGGCTTGAGCATAAAAAAATGCACACTGATGGGCTAGGCTACCCTATACCAAATTGGCGAGTTATTGATATTGACACAGAAGATGATTGGAAGCGTGCAGAGTTGCTATTTAGTATTGTAAATAATGGGGTGATATAATTGAAAAACAACGTTATCGAACATTTAAGGAATCCACAAAAATTCTTTGATTGATACGCACCCATTTTTCTAGACACCCGCTTGGTTCCTAAAATAGTTATTTTCAAACTCCATGGGTGACAAGTCACCGTTATTTCCATGGCGTCGTGTTGGATTGTAAAACAGTTCAATATAATTGAACACATCGGATTTCGCAGCTTCCCTAGTTGGGTATGTGCGGCGTCTAATCCGTTCTTTTTTCAGTAAGCTAAAAAAGCTTTCTGCACATGCATTATCGTGACAGTTACCGCGTCGACTCATGCTGGCCTTTAAGCCATTTGCTTTGAGCATGCTGCGCCACTCGTAGCTAGTATACTGGCACCCTTGATCAGAATGAACGACCACGCCAGCGTGATCTCTGCGTCTCCAGCAAGCCATTGTTAACGCACCGAGTGCTAAATCCGTATTAATGCGATCACTCATAGACCAACCAATTACTGAGCGAGAATACAAATCTAGAACAACCAGCCTTCATGTGTGCGGATGTACGTAATGTCCGTTACCCAAGCGAGATTAGGCTTGGGAACCGAAAACTCACGGTTAAGATGGTTCTCGGCGATCATAGAGATCTCACCAGATTTGTAACTGGCGCGTCTCTTGTAGCCTCTTTGGGCACTAATGCCAGCGCCCTTCATGAGTCTAAGTATACGGTTTCGACCACAGGTTTCGCCCAATACCTTCATATCCTTGGTGATTTTATGGTAACCATAAACACCACCACTTTCTAGCCAAAACTGTTTAACGTAGCCAAGCAGATATGCGTCGTCCTTCTTGCGCTGACATTGCGGATCTCGCAACCAGGCGTAGTAGCCGCTGCGGTGTACCTTGAGTACTTTACACATCAAAGTCACTGGAAAACGGTCATTACGAGACTTTATAAACGTGTATTTTTCTTCGACTCGTTTGCAAAGAACACGGCGGCCTCCTTTAATATGTCACGCTCCTGAGTGACACGCTTTAATTCGGCTTTAAGGCGTTTTAACTCGCCTTCTTGAGCTTGGTTGGCTTCATACTCTGGCGCATTATCGCCGTACCTTGTTCGCCAGTTATAAAGACTTTTAGTGGTAATTCCGAGCCTTCTGGCGACGTCTGGAATTGAATGCCCTTCTTGGGTGATTTGCTTAACCGCAGCAATTTTAAACTCTTGGGTGTATCGTTCGCCTGCCATTGTTGGCCTCCTATTGCGTTACATTGTAACCAATTGGAGTGTCTATTAAACTGGGTGCGCATCAGATGCATTTAAGCTAAGTGAGGCGAGCTATTTATTTTATAGTGTTCCAATGTTTTCGTTATCAGCAATACTGGAAAATATTTTTAAAGATATTTTTCCTCGTTAGTTGTCCAGTGGCCATACGCATCTTTTTACAAATTCATCTATTGAAAAAATGAACTTATTGTGTGGAGCAAAAGTTATTTCTGAGTGGCCATTTGGGACTGATGTCCAGGACATTTATAGAAGTTTTGCCGTTTCATTGCAAGCCAATAAGGTTTCTGATGTGCTGATGCATGAATTTGAAAATGGCTTTATAGGCAGTATAGATAAAATTCAGTCAACTCTTGTTCACACCCATTTTTGTTCAGAAATACATTCAGTCATCATGAAGTCTGATTGATGTGGAAGGAAAATGGAAGATTTTCTAATAACAACTATTTTAAGGCTGGGAAGTTTTGTCAAATTAGTGATTCTCCGTTGTAAGACAGTATTCAGGATGCAAAGTTATTTATATGAATAAAATACTAATATTAGGTGCCACGGGTTTGCTAGGTTCGACTCTGGTTCCTTATTTGAAGGCAGGCCATCATAATATTGTTACTCAAGCAAGAAAAAAAGGGACTGCGGATTTTACATTTGATGTGGATGATTGGGATACGACTTGCGAGTTTTTGACGCAGATTGAGCCTACCATAATAGTTAATCTGGTAGGACTAACAAGTGTTGAAATCTGTCAACAGCAGGCGCATGCAGGCTATCTAGCTAATACGCGAACTGTGGAAAATCTTGCTCGATGGATCAATCAGTCATTCGCGCCCTGCCATCTAATTCAAATCTCTACCGACCAAGTATACGATGGAGATGGACCACATACTGAAAATAACGTAACTTTAACGAATAATTATGCACTGACCAAATATGCGGGCGAAATTGCAGCTGCACAGGTAAAAAGCACTATATTACGCACGAATTTTGTTGGACGGAGTAAAGTGAATTATCGAGAAAGTTTGACAGATTGGGTGTACACATCTTTAATAAACAGTAGGAACGTGCAAGTATTAACAGACGTGGTATTTAGCCCACTATCCATGAACACTCTGGTTGAGATGATTGAACTCGTTATCCGTAATAAGCCAGTTGGAGTATATAACTTGGGTTCAAGCGATGGAATGAGTAAGGCTGATTTTGACTTTGAGTTTGCAGAAAAATTAGGGCTTCCAGTGAACACTATGTTTCGCATTGATTCTTCAGAGGTAACTTTTTTACATGCTTATAGACCAAAAGACATGCGTATGGATTGCTCTAAATTTGAAAAGTTATTTGGTATAAAGCTTCCTCGTTTGAGTGATGAAATTAAAAAATCTGCTGAAGACTATTATGAAAAATCCTAATTCAATACTTGAAATTCAAGGGAGGGAAATTGGCTTAGAATACCCAACCTATTTTATAGCTGACATATCTGCTAACCACGATGGTGAACTTGGGCGAGCAAAAGAGCTTATTTATTTAGCTGCAGAGGCAGGTGCTGATGCAGCTAAGTTTCAGCACTTTCGAGCTGAAACAATTGTAAGTGATGTTGGTTTTAAATCGCTAGAGGGCCCACAATCCCATCAAGCCAGTTGGAGAAAATCTGTATTTGAAGTTTATAAGGGCGCATCAGTAAGTCAAGACTGGACCCCAGTTTTGAAAGAAACATGTGATGATGCTGGTGTCGCTTTCTTTACGAGCCCTTATGCATTAGATATCGTTGACCATGTTGATCCCTATGTTTCTGCATATAAGCTAGGTTCTGGCGATATCACATGGATTGAAATGATTGAATATATTGCTTTAAAGCAAAAGCCCTTAATCATGGCTACTGGTGCTTCAAAAATAGATGATGTTGTGAGGGCTGTATCCGCCGCACTTGCGCTTAACCCTATGTTGTGTCTGATGCAATGTAATACAAATTACACTGCTAGTTTAGAAAACTTCAAATTTATACAACTGCATGTGTTGCGAGTATATAGTGAAATGTTTCCAAATCTGGTCTTAGGCTTAAGTGATCACACGCCGGGGCATGCAACCGTGCTTGGAGCAGTGACATTAGGCGCGCGCATGATTGAAAAGCACTTTACCGATGATGTCCAGCGGACTGGACCAGACCATGCCTTTTCTATGGATAAGAAATTCTGGCGTGATATGGTCGATCGTACACGTGAATTAGAAAACGCGCTTGGAGAAGGTATAAAAAAAGTTGAGGGCAATGAAAAAGAAACAGTGATCCTGCAGCGCCGTGCGATACGAGCAAATATAAGCCTTGAGATGGGTAGTATTTTAACGCGAGACCACTTAACGGTATTGCGACCGTGTCCGACTGACGGACTTCCACCATACGAAATGGATAAATTAATTGGTAAGCAGACAACACGAAAAATTGGTATTGGGGAGCATCTTCGATGGACCGATCTCGCTTAGCGATTATCATCCCAGCTTACAACGAAGGCGCTACCATTAAAAATATCGTGTGTGCTGTTGTTCAGTATGGTATTCCTATAGTTATTGATGATGGTTGTACTGACCAAACTGCCCAAATTGCAATAGAGGCTGGTGCTGAAGTGGTAAGTCACGACAGTAATTTAGGCTACGATGCTGCGTTGAATTCTGGTTTTCTATGCGCACATAACAAAGGGTGTGACTTTGCATTAACTATGGACGCAGATGGACAGCATAATCCGAATTTGCTTCCGGTTTTTATCGTTGCACTAGATGATGGCGCTGATGTAATCGTAGGCGTGCGTGATAAAATGCAACGCTTTTCTGAACATGTGTTTGGTATTATTTCGGGTCTATTTTGGGGTATTCGTGATCCGCTGTGTGGGATGAAAGCATATAGGATGGAGCTTTACAGTTCACTTGGTCATTTTGATGCTTATGGTTCTGTTGGCACGGAAATGGCTATCTATGCAGCAAGGGAACAAAAAGCTATTGTACAGATTCCAATTCTAACCCGTGATCGAATGGATACCCCTCGCTTTGGTCAAATACTAGACTCTAACTGGCGGATTTTGAGGGCTCTATTTCATGCGCTTTGATGCATTAATCAGAAACAAGATTGTTTCATTGACTGATTTAGACTGGCTCTTACACAAGATTACAACCCATCTATAAACTCTGACTTGATTAACAGCTTTCGACTTTCAACAGGTCAATATGAATAGGTATTGGTCAACTCTAGGGTCATCAAAAGTGCGTTTTTAGGCGGTTAGATTATCAAAAAGTGCTAGAAGCTTAGCCACGATGAATCCAGTTCAGATAGTAGATTATTACTGCAGTATTTAGATCTAGCTATATTCTGAAGTGGTTCCTGCTGGATGGCTTTGAATCTAAAATAATAAGCGTCTGCCTTAGGAATTAAATGAATAATTAAATCGGTCGTTGCCTAAATTTCTATTTCTAACTAAGTTATTAATAGTAGATTAGCAAACAGTAAGCGCGAGTTAATTGGAAATAAAATAAATGGCAAAAGAGATAAGACATTTAATTACCACTGAAGATGAACGTACTTGGAAGTTTGATCGACCAGTTCTTTTTACTGGTGAATGGTGTCGACTGTATGATAAAAGGGCGATTTGGGGTGAAATGGATGCAGAAGTTTTACAGCACCAGTGGATAGATAAAGATAAACTGTATTCAGACTATCTCTATTTAGATGGTCTTTATGAAGTGTTGCTAATTCTGCTAGCTGAAAAGCTTAATCAAGTACATAGTGTTAATAAAGAAGTACGTTATTGGCGTATATTAGTAGGCCCGTGGCTTGCCATGTTTATACAGATACTTTTTGATAGGTGGTCAAGTGTAACAGTTGCAGTGAGTCATTTTGAAGTATTAACTAGCACTGTAATAGAGTTTAAGGACAGCACATTAGTGCCAAATGATATGGGGCACTTTGTTGAGATTATGCAGGGTTGCGATTGGAATCATTATATTTATTCATCTATTCTAGAGGAGTTCCCTACTATTTTTTGTAGTAAAAAGGTGTTGAACCATTCAAATGAGAAGGTATCTTCACGGGGAAAATTCAGATCAAAAATTTCTAATATCTATTCACATTTTACAAATTATTTAGTTAAAGAGAACGATGCGTTTTTGAAAAGTACATATCTACCAACTGTTGATGTGGCAAGACTTTCATTGCGTTTAGGGCAGTTTCCACAAATGTGGAAATCAACAAGTCCCGTTTGGGCAGTAGTTGATGTGAATCAACGTGATTGGAAACTGACAATACCAGAAAGTAGTAAGTTTGAGGAATTTGCACTTGCGATGATCCCTAAGCAAATTCCAACAATTTTTCTAGAAGGATACAAACAGTTAAAAGTACAAACTGATCTGTTATCTTGGCCAAAAAGGCCGAAGGTGATTTTTACTTCAAATGCACTTTGGTATGATACGGTAACCATGGCCTATGTCGCGGAAAAGACAGTGAATGGAGCTCCGCTTGTCTACGGGCAGCATGGCGGTCTGTATGGAGTCTGTAGGTTTTCGTGGGCTGAAAAACATGAAGTGGCCATATCTGATCGATATTTGACATGGGGGTGGTCTGATTCATTTTGCCAAAAAGTTAGAGCTATCGGTATGCTTAAAAGGCAAAAAATTAGGAATTTTTCGTCTAATACAAAAAAAAGACTTTTATTTGTAAGTCTTACGAAACCTAAACAAACGTATCTCCTTACCAGCGACACGATGGTAATGTCTAAAAATTTTATCAGCAATTGCCTAACCTTTGCATCCAATCTTGCGGACGTAACTAGGAGCAGCCTTTTAGTTCGGCTTCATGATCGTGACAATGGTTGGGGGCAGGCTAGTCAATGGCGAAATCGATTCCCAAATATCCAGCTAGACCTTGGTTCTAGAACTATGAAGGGTTTATTACGAGACGCTAGGTTGGCAGTTTATACGTATAACTCTACAGGCTATCTAGAGACATTTGCTGCAAATATACCTACAGTTCTATTTTGGGACACTAAATTGAGTACTTTGCGACCTTCTGCAATTCCATATTTTGCTGACTTAAAGTCTGTTGGTATTTTTCATGAAACGCCTGAATCTGCTGCCAGACATGTGAATAAAGTTTGGGATGATGTAGATGGATGGTGGTTGAGCCTTCCTGTGCAAGAAGTTTTGGCACGTTTTACAGTGCAATACTGTAATGCCCCTAAAAATATGCTAACTAGTATTCAAAATGCTTTGTGTGAAACGGCATCAACTTCTAAAAACAACAAAATCTAGCTAACTAATGCCAATGATTCGTCCAGAAAACCTTTATTTTTTCAACCTATGCAAGTTTGGATGAATTGACGTATTAGCGTTTTTACATGCGGACACTAAAATATAGGTATGGCGATGGAAGGTCATTTTACGTTGCTGAAGTTTTCAAGATGTTAAGGCAACATCTATAATTTTTAATTAATAACATTGGCTATAGTCAAATATTTTTGGAGTAGATATGCCCAAAGTGCTTATTACAACAGTGCCTTTTGGTGACAGAAACCGTCTGCCAATAGAGCAGCTTGAAAACGCAGGTATTGAGTATTTAATTAACCCGCTAGGCCGTAAATTAAAAGAAGAAGAATTGGCGGAAATGGTCACTGATTTTGATGCGCTGATTGCAGGAACAGAAATAATTAGTGATAAGGTAATGGGCTGTGCAAAAAACCTTAAATTCATTTCTCGCGTAGGTATTGGGCTGGATGGTGTAGACCTTTTAGCCGCCAAGAGGCGTGGAATTCAAGTAAGCTACACGCCAGATGCTCCAGCACCAGCGGTGGCTGAATTAACTATAGGGCTTATGCTTTCTTTATTAAGAATGACGCATGTATCTAATGCACAATTACATCGTGGTGAATGGCAGCGTCATTTAGGAAGGCGCATCCCTGAGGTGACTATTGGCATTATTGGCACAGGACGAATAGGCGGGCGGGTATTACGTCGACTTGCTGGTTTTGGAAGCCCACGTATTTTAGTTAACGATTTGCATCCAGACATGAAATTAGTACCTGAGCTAAAAATTGAATGGGTTGGTAAAGAAGAAATCTACCATCATGCGGATGTTATAAGTCTGCATGTACCGTTAACAGCTTCTACTAAGAACATGATACGCAGAGAGCATCTTATGCAAATGAAGTCCGATGCAATGATCATTAATACCTCGCGTGGAGGTATTATCAATGAACTTGATCTTGTGGAGGTTATGAATGGGGGGCATTTGAGTGGTGCGGCAATAGATGTGTTTGAGCAGGAACCATACACTGGTGCGCTTGCTCAGATCGATCGATGCATACTTACATCTCATATGGGTTCTATGACTGTTGATTGTCGTACGCGTATGGAAATAGAAGCTACCCAAGAGGCGGTGCGCTTTTTGACTGGGCAGGCTTTGCAAGGCGGGGTTCCTCACGAAGAATATGATGTACAAAGACAGGGGCTTTGATATGAAAAAAATCTGTGTGATTGGCGGTTCTGGTTTTCTGGGCTCGCACGTTTGCGATCAGCTAACAGAGGCTGGTTACAAAGTACTTATTTATGATCGTACTATTTCTCCTTGGATGCGTTCAGATCAAACAATGATTTTGGCAGATATTCTTGACGAAACTGCATTGAGTCAAGCAATTGAAGGCTGCGAAGCAGTTTTCAATTTTGCTGCAATAGCTGATCTGAACGAAGCGATTGACAAACCAATAGAAACAGTCAAAGTGAATATCTTAGGCAATGCAATGGTGCTTGAAGCTTGTCGCCACCATGAGGTCAAGCGCTATGTTTATGCGAGCACGGTCTATGTGCATAGTCGTGAAGGCGGTTTCTATCGTTGCAGTAAACACGCGTCTGAACAGTTTGTTGAAGAATATCAACGCCGTTATGACTTAGATTACACTGTGCTACGCTATGGTTCCCTCTATGGGCCACGTTCTGATTGGCACAACGGTCTGTGGCGCATAGTCAAAAAAGCATTGGACACTGGGCGAGTTAGTTACGAAGGTAGTCCTGAAGCTCTGCGTGAATATATCCATGTCGAAGATGCTGCACGAGCAAGTGTAGTCGCCCTTGGCGAGGAATTCCGCAACCAACATGTCGTTTTAACAGGGCAAGAACCAATGCGAGTAATGGACTTGCTTAAGATATTGGCAGAAATACTGGGGATGTCACAGGCGGTTGAATTTATCGAAACAGACTATGTTGGGCACTACGTTCGAACCCCATATGCCTATCAAGCTAGCTTGGGCCGCAAATATACTCCTCCTTTGCATGTGGATTTGGGGCAGGGGTTGCTACAGTTAATTGATGAGGTGTCTTCCGCTGTAAATGATTTTCAAAAGGCTCAAAAAGATGAAAAAAGTGATAAAGACGTTTCTTAAATCCATCAGTAGCTTACTGGTAAATAGCATTGTTACAACGGTGATTGGACGTTATTTTCTTGATCAGGTTTTAAACTCTGTAATGAGCAGAACCTGGAAGGTTCGACATCAGGGATTAGATTTGACTTTTGCCATGCCGAACAGTCTTAACTATTTCCGCATTAACACTTTTTCTACCAAGGAACCGGAGACGCTGGAGTGGATTGATGGCATTCCGAAGGGATCGGTAGTTTGGGATATTGGTGCAAACATTGGTCTTTATTCATGCTATGCAGCGAAAGCAAGGGAGTGTGAGGTTTTTGCATTTGATCCATCTGTATTTAATTTGGAATTATTAGCCAGGAATGTTTTTTTGAATAATTTGACTGATAAAGTGATCATTGTTCCGTTACCGTTGTGCGAAGATTTGTGTCGTAGCACTCTTAATATGACGAGTGTGGAATGGGGTGGTGCGCTTTCAACCTTTGGCAAGGATTATGGTTGGGATGGAAAAAAAATGCAGAAGGTTTTTGAGTTTCAGACTTTGGGCATCTCTATGGATGCTGCAAATAAAATTCTAAATATTCCATTGCCTCACTATATTAAAATTGACGTTGATGGAATTGAGCATTTGATTTTAAAAGGTGGGTTCGAGGTATTAAAAAAGGTTAATGGATTGCTAATTGAGGTTAATGATGATTTCCACGAGCAAGCAGATTTATGCCAACAGCTTCTTACTTTGGCTGGGCTTGTATTACAGGAAAAGCGACATTCAGAAATGTTTGACAGTCTGGATGCAATGGGTGGTGGGCATGTTTGGAATCAAATATGGACTAGAAAATAGTTATGATCACTCTGCTTGAGGCATCGAAAATAGTCTTTTGGGACTTTGATGGTGTTATAAAAGACTCAGTCGAAGTCAAGACAACAGCCTATGTTGAATTATTTCGCCCATACGGTAAAGAAATTTATGATCGCGTTAAGCAACACCATGAGGCTCACAGCGGTGTTTCCCGCTTTGATAAAATCCCACTTTACTTGGCATGGGCTGGCGAACCAGTGACTGCAGAAAAAGTAGCAGAGCTTTGTGAGTACTTTTCACAGTTGGTGGTTCAGGCTGTTATTAATTCACCCTGGGTGCCCGGTGTTTATGAATATCTGTTGGCACATTGTAAAAAGCAGTATTTTGTGTTGGTTACTGCTACCCCACAACGGGAAATTGAGCACATCCTTGCAGCACTGAATATCGCACACTGTTTTTGTAAATGCTATGGTGCACCCACTGGAAAAACCATTGCCATTAACGACGCTTTACAGCAATTAAAAATTTCACCTAGTGATGCTATTATGCTCGGTGATGCTGAGGGTGATTACAAAGCTGCTCTGGCTAATCATGTTGCTTTTGTGCTACGCAGAACGGCTATTAACCATCATTTACAAGCCCGACATGAGGGTGCTGCATTTAATAATCTGGATTTACAATGAACAGACTAGTCGTTATAAAGAAAATTCGAGAGTGCCTGCAAGGTGGTGGGCAATCTATAGGCAGTTGGATGCAGATACCTCATGCCTCAGTTGCTGAGATTATGGGGCAAGCAGGCTATGATTGGGTGGCGGTAGATATGGAACATGGCGCTATCGGTGCACATCAACTTCCAGATTTATTTCGTGCTTTAGAGCTAGGTGAGACACTGCCACTTGTTAGGCTTTCCCATGGGCACCCTAAAGATTGCAAACAGGCGCTGGATGCGGGGGCCGGTGGCGTGATTGTTCCAATGGTTGACAGTGCCGATCAGTTGTTAGCAGTTCGCGATGCGTGTCGTTGGCCACCCGCTGGCACGAGAGGTGTTGGGTTCTCTCGGGCGAATTTGTTTGGTAAGAACTTTGAAGCTTATCGTGAAGAGGCGCAAGTGCCGCTGTTAGTGGCCATGATTGAGCATTTTCATGCTGTAGAAAACTTGGAAAAAATACTCGAAGTTGAAGGTTTGGATGCTATTTTAATAGGCCCTTATGATCTTTCAGCCTCGATGGGTATGGTAGGTCAATTTGATCACCCCGATTTTCAAAAGATAATGACTCGAATTAGAGAACTTTGTACCAGTAAAGCTATAGCCTGTGGCGTACACGTGGTTCAACCGTCTGAAAAAGAGTTGTGGCAAAGAATCGATGAGGGATATCGCTTTTTGGCGTACTCAATTGATTCGGTATTTTTAAATGCATCATGCGTATCACCTCTTTCGAAGGACTATTAGAATGGAAAATGTAGGCGAATCCTATTCACGTAACAAAAAATTCCAAGAAAAATTTAACCGTGAAAAAATAATTCAAGAATTAGTCAAAGCCTCTCAGCCAATTATCTTTGATGTTGGTGCGCATTTTGGGGAAAGCGTTACATTTTTAAAGAAGGTTTTCCCAAATTCATTCATTCATTCATTTGAGCCCGATCCAGATTCATTCTCAGTACTCACATCTTCAGTAACTGAAAAGTCCCAATGTTTTAACATTGCATTGTCTGATATCGATGGTACGGCATGTTTTTATAGAAATAGTATTTCTCATACCAACAGTTTGCATAAAGTGAACACTGATAGTAAGGATTCAATTAGCATTGCGAAAGCAATTGAAAGTGGTGACTTATCATTTTTTGAAGGCTTCAATCATGAAATTTCTGTGCCAACGGTGCGATTGGATACATTTACAGATGCAAATAATATCGATGTTATTGATTTGCTGAAAATTGATGTGCAGGGTGCTGAGTGCTCTGTTCTAAAGGGAGGAGCTAATGCACTAAAGAAAACAAAGGTTTTAATACTGGAGATTTCTTTTTTTGACTATTACGACATTCAGACAAATTTCATGGATGTAGAACAAATCATTTACCCACTTGGGTTTCGACTTTTTACTATTAGTGAAATATCAAATAACCCAATGAATGGTCGCACTGATTGGGTTGAAGTGATTTATATAAACACGAATCTAAAGAAAAGCGATTAATGAAAAAGCAATCTGGCTAAAAGTAATTTTTGATGAGTATTTTATATGAATATATTAGCACTTATTCCTGCCCGCATGGGTAGTAGTCGTTTTCCTGGCAAACCAATGGCTAAGATTCTTGGTAAGCCAATGATAGGCCATGTTTATGAACGAGTAGCCAGGTCACCTTTATTGGCTTTGACTGCGGTGGCAACCTGTGACAGGGAGATATTTGACTATGTCGAATCGATAGGCGGTGCTGCAGTAATGACAAAAGATACTTATGAGCGAGCATCTGATCGTTGTGCTGAAGCTTTGCTTAAACTGGAGAAAGCAAATAACACGCGCTATGATATTGTAGTAATGGTGCAGGGTGATGAGCCAATGACTCACCCAGATATGATTGCTGAAGCCGTGCAGCCAATGTTGGATGACTCTACTATACGAGTGGTCAATTTGCTGGGTAAGATTGTGAATCTGACGGAGTTTGAAGATAGAAACTGTATTAAGGTGGTTTGTGACCTTAATAGTAATGCGATGTATTTCTCTCGGGAGCCAATCCCGACTCCTAGTAAAACAGATCATATACCAATGGGAAAGCAGGTATGTATTATACCTTTCCGCCGCGATTATCTTCTTGAATATACTCGCCTTGCGCCAACTCCTTTGGAGATAGCTGAGTGTGTGGATATGATGAGAATACTCGAACACGGAATGAAAGTGCGGATGACGCCTACTAAACATAATAGTCAGGCTGTTGACACACCCGATGACTTGAAGAGGGTGGAACTCTTAATGCAGGACATGAATGTCTAATCAAAGCAATAATGAGTCACATTATTTGCTCATCTGGGACAACCAAGCGCTACCTAAAATAACGAATGGCCAAGTGGCGCTTTGGTGCAGTTTTAATGATGGAGGTTCATCTAATACCGTATCTATTCCTGCGTTAGTGGAAGAAAACTCTGAGAGTCTTAGGAAACGCTACTTGGCATGGGTTTATGCATTAGGTGAGACTAAAATACTAGGTAGTCGGTTCGTTGATCATTTAGAGATTCGACCTGGGTTTAGCTACTGGTGGATGACGCTGTTGGTTGAGAAGTGTAATTATGCCAAATCACCACAGATTGACAATGCTATTAAATTGATGGCTTTAGAAGAGTGGTTGGTAGGGCAAACGCTTTCGCGTGTTAAGTTAGTGTCTGCTAATGTTTTGCTTGCCCAGTGTGTCGATACTTGGTGTGTGAATAAGGGACTTGCTTTTGAATGGCAGGCTTTGCCTGCCAAAATAGAACAATTAAAGATCTCCGCCGTACCTGGCACAGATCAAGCAGAGCAAGTATCTTGGGCTAGGCGTATTTATCAAAAGGTGCCTTGTAATCTGAAGGCGCTTATCTGGTTGATTAACTATTTGGGAAAGCGCTGGCCTTTGAAAGGGGTAGGCCTTCATCAATGGAATCAATCAAAAGGGAGGGTAACTTTTTTTTCTTACTTATTTAATTTGGCTCCTGATGCACTCAAGATGGGCAGATTTGAAAGCCGTTATTGGGGACATCTTCCAGATGCTTTACAACACGACAATTGCCAAACTAATTGGCTGCATATGTATGTTCAAGACTCGCCGATCAAAAGCGCTAGGAAAGCTGCTAAAGTGATTCGCGAATTTAATGTGACAGGGAAACCCACGCAAGTGCATGTGACGTTAGATACGTTTTTGGGGTGGCGTGTGGTTTTTAAGGCTATACAAGATTGGCGTTTCGTGCTTCGTGTAGCGCAAAAATATAAATATATCCCAGTTAGTAATACTAGTAACACTATTGATTTTTGGCCGTTATTTGCGGATGACTGGCAGCAATCGTTTATTGGTGTTGGTGCATTAATTAATCTGCTTAATCTTAATTTGTACGAAGTAGCACTTGGAACTCTACCAGCGCAGTGTGTGGGTGTTTATTTACAGGAAAATCAAGGATGGGAGTCTTCCTTAATCAATGCATGGCAGGCTGCTGGGCATGGTAATTTAATTGGGGCCCCGCACTCATCTGTACGTTTTTGGGACTTGCGCTACTTTTTTGATTCACGCAGTTATGATCGAAAACTTAAGAATAACCTCCCTATGCCAGACCAAGTAGCTGTAAATGGATCGGCGTCTATGTCCGCTTATTTAGGTGGTGAATATCCAACAGCTAAATTGTGTGAGGTTGAGGCATTGCGATATTTATATTTAGCTGATTATAGAAATGAAACACCTAAAACTCAGCGCCGGTCAGAGGCCCCCCTAAAAGTGTTAGTTATGGGTGACCATTTGTTAGAAGATATGCAATTGCAGATGGGTTTACTAGAGCAGGCTGCTAAAACTCTACCAAAAGATACGGTCTTTATTATAAAACCACATCCTGCTTGTCCTGTGAATCCGGGTCATTATCATCAACTTGGTATGAGATTCAGCGATGAGCCTCTCTCAATACTGCTTGATGATTGTGATATCGCTTATTCGAGTGGCATAACATCAGCAGCGGTTGATGCTTATTTTGCGGGTGTAGCGATCATTTCAGTACTTAATCTTAGTAAACTGAACTTAAGCCCTCTACGTGGCTGTGCTGGGGTGGTATTTATTAGTACACCAGATGAATTAGCAAATGCTCTAATGTTAGACTTCATTTCACTTGTGCAAGCAACTGGCGTTGATGATTTTTTCTTTCTAGATGCTACGCTACCGCGTTGGCGAGATTTATTAGACACTGACAATCCTATTAAATTAAGGAACTCTAATTAATACAGAACAACCACTAGGTTTGAACCTATGCTAGCTACTCTAGGTTGGTAGCTAAAATATATACTCAATTGAGACGCAATATGAAAACAGTTATTCTCTGTGGTGGCCTAGGCACCCGCCTTGCCGAAGAAACCCAGCTTCGTCCTAAACCTATGGTAGAAGTGGGTGGTCGGCCCATACTTTGGCATATTATGAAAATCTATGAACGCTTTGGTATGAATGACTTTGTGCTAGCGCTCGGTTACAAGGGTGAGTTCATTAAAGATTACTTCCTTAATTATCATCCGCGTATGAGTGATTTAACAATACACCTTAAGAGTGGTCAGGTAGATTATAATAACCCTACTGCTGAAGATTGGCGTGTGTCATTAATTGATACTGGCGCTAATACTATGACAGGTGGCCGTTTATTGCGTTTGAAGCTACAGTTAGAATCTGGTGGTACATTCATGCTGACTTACGGTGATGGTGTTGCTGACGTGGATATTTCTGCACTACTTGCGTTTCATCGCAGCCATGGCCGCCTGGCTACGGTGACCGCAGTCCGGCCTGTTGTGCGCTTTGGTGAGTTGACAGTTAACGGTGGACAGGTTATTAATTTTCACGAAAAGCCACAAGCTGCAGAAGGATGGATTAATGGTGGTTTCTTTGTGTTTGAGCCAGAAGTTTTTGATTTTATTGAAGGGGATGCTACTTTGCTGGAACGTGAGCCATTGGAAAAAATGGCCCAAGCCGGTCAATTGATGGCTTATCACCACCCTGGGTACTGGCAATGTATGGATACCATACGTGATAGGCAGGCGTTAGAAGATTTATGGGGAACTGGCAAGGCACCGTGGCAAGAGTCGAACACATGATTTGCTTTAACGATGTTTACCGTGATCGGAGGGTATTAGTCACTGGCCACACAGGTTTTAAGGGTTCTTGGTTGTCTTTGTGGCTTAAGCAGTTGGGTGCGGAAGTAGGTGGATTTTCTCTTGACACACCTAGCCCGCTATCTAATTTTGAGTTGTTGGGTCTTGAACAGCATCTACACCACTACGTTGGTGATATTCGTGATATATCGCGCTTAGCGCAAGTGATTGATGAATTTAAGCCCGATATAGTGTTTCATTTAGCAGCGCAAGCACTGGTAAGGCGCTCTTACGTAGACCCAGTTACTACCTTTGAAACAAACACTATGGGTATGGTCAACCTGCTTGAGTGCGTACGCACTAGACCTTGGATTAGTGCTGCTGTACTGATTACTAGTGACAAAGTTTACCGCAACGTTGAATGGTGCTGGGGTTATCGTGAAACCGATGTGCTTGGTGGTAATGACCCTTATAGCGGCTCAAAAAGTTGTGCCGATCTTGTGGCGCAATCTTATTTTCACAGTTATCTGCGTCATACACCTACTCATGTTGCCATCACTCGTGGAGGTAATGTGATAGGCGGTGGTGATTGGGCAGAAGACCGCATTTTGCCAGATTGCTTTCGTGCTTGGTCTTTAGGTGAGTCTGTTGAAATACGCAGTCCAGAGGCGACGCGTCCATGGCAACACGTCCTAGAGCCGCTAAGTGGATACTTGTGGTTGGGTGCGAAACTAATGCAACAAGCTGATGGACTTAACGGTGAATCGTTCAACTTTGGCCCTGATGCTAATGTCAATCAGACAGTAGCTGAATTATTAGATGCTATGACAATTAGGTGGCCCGGTGCCGAATGGCAAATTCCACACAGGTTTGAGGATAGTGGTCATGAAGCACAACTACTTAAACTTTCATGCGATAAAGCACTTCTTCATTTAGGCTGGAAAGCTATAATGCAGTTTTCAGAGACTGTAGCCTATACTGTAGATTGGTATCGTAGTTGGCATGACGGTACGCAGGACATGAATAGTTATACGGTTGAGCAGATCGAGCAGTATTGTCAGTTGGCAAAAGCCAGAGGAGCGGAGTGGAATCGTGATTAGCAATTTAACCATGATCGAAGGTGTTAAAACTGTTGCATTAAATGAATTTGCTGATGAGCGCGGTGCTGTATTGCACATGTTACGCAATGATGACCTTGACTTTATTCAGTTTGGTGAATGTTATTTTTCTGAAGTATTACCTGGAGCTATTAAAGCTTGGAAGTTGAACCATAATAAAACGCAAAATATCGCAGTTCCAGTTGGCCGAATACGTATGGTGATTTATGATGAGCGGGCAGAGTCGCGCACTAAAGGGAACCTAGACATACTGGAGCTTGGCCGTCCAGATGTCTATTTACGAGTGCAGATTCCACAAGGGCTTTGGTATGGCTTCTCGTGCATCGGTAACACACCAGCACTGCTGGTTAACTGTGCTGATCTGCCGCATAATCCCACTGAAAGTGAACGTAAATCTGTCTTTGATCCTAGTATCCCTTACGATTGGCAGATTCAGAACAAATGAAACATAGTGTTTTGGTTACGGGTGGTATGGGTTTTGTTGGTGGGCGCGTGGCGCAGTCACTGGCCGCATGTTCCAATGTTACTCTTACATTAGGTAGCAGAACATCGCAGGCAAACCCATACTGGCTAGCGAGCACACAGGTTGTGGCGATGGATTGGCGCTCTCCACAAAGTTTAACATTGGCTTGTGATGGTATCGACACTCTAGTGCATTTGGCGGGCATGAATGATTCTGACTGTTTGCGTGATCCGTTGGCCGCATTAGAGGCTAATGCAGTTAATACGGTACGCTTGATGCAAGCCGCCAAAGTGGTAGGCGTAAAGCGTGTTATTTATTTTTCAACAGCTCACGTTTATGGCCCTAGTTTAATTGGCCAAATTAATGAATCTACATTGCCCAAGGGCCTCCATCCATACGCTACCAGTCATCGTGCAGCGGAAGATGCGGTGTTGGCCGCCGCTAATGAAAATATGGACAGTATTGTATTAAGGCTATCCAACGGCTTTGGTGTGCCTGCTCACTCAGCGGTAAATGCATGGGCGCTTTTGATGAATGACCTATGCCGTCAAGCAGTAACTTTACGTAGTATGACTTTACGATCATCTGGATTGCAGCAGCGAGATTTTATAACGCTTCATGACGTGGTTCGGGTGCTTGATCATATGCGGCACTTACCGAGGGCTAGGCTGGGTGATGGAATATTTAATGTGGGTATGGGGCAGTCAATGCGGGTAATTGAAATGGTGCAACTAATACAAATGAGATGCACTCAAGTACTTGGCTTCACGCCAAAAATCATACGCCTAGAGCCTACTGTAGGTGAAAAAAGCGTAAAGCTAGATTATTGTATAGATAAGCTGTTGAACACTGGCTTCACTTTGAACGGAAACCCAGATGATGAGATTGATGCTATTTTACGTATGTGTCACGAATCATTTATAACAGCACAATAAAATGACGAACGCACCTCTAATATCAATTGTAATCCCTACTTATAACCATGCGCATTATCTTGCTCTTGCCTTAAATTCAGTTATCGACCAGACATATATACATTGGGAAGCCATTGTCATCGACAACCACTCTGCTGACAATACAGAAAGTATTGTACTAAGCTTTGATAATCCTAAAATAAAGTTATTAAAAATACACAACAATGGTGTAATTGGGGCCTCTCGTAATTTGGGGTTAAATGAGGCAAAAGGAGATTGGATTGCATTTTTAGATTCAGATGACTCTTGGTACCCAAGTAAACTTGAGACCGTGGTGAAAAATATTCGGCAAGATGACGAAATAGATGTGTTCAGTACTGATGAAATGCAAGTTAATGAAATGACTGGTGCAAAACAAATTCTTAGATATGGTCCTTACGCCTCAAATTTTTATCAAGTTTTGTTAACTGAAGGGAATAGAGTATCTCCATCAGCTACCTTGGTTCGGCACAAATTTATGATTGAAAATAAAATTTCATTTAGAGAAAATATTAATTTTGTAACTGTCGAGGACTACGACTTTTGGATGCTTTTAGCAAAAGCAGGAGCGCAATTCAAATTTATTGCAGAAGTTCAGGGGGAAGCTATGGTTCACCCGCATAATGCTTCGGGGCAAACCAGTAAGCATAAAAATAACTTATCTAATGTTCTAAAAGATCATGTCTTTAATATACAGAGTTTTGAACCAAATAAAGAAAAGCTTTGGAAAGATATAAAAGTACGTTTATTAATTTTAGAATTTAAAGAACGAGTTATAAATAAAAAGTATTTCAAATCTTTAAAATATTTAAGCTTAGCTTTTTTCAGTTCACCAAAATTTTTCATAAAAATTAGTGTTAATAAAATTTTAATAAATAAAATAATTAAAAATTTTTAATTAATTAATTAATTTTTACAATACCACTAGGATATATTTTAATGTTTATACATACATCGGCAACTCTAAATCCAATAGTGGCTTTTAAAGCAATTTTTTCAAATAAAAATAAAAAAGAAGAAAAATTAAAGTATTTTAGTTTCGCTAGAGGTGCACTAATAACGGCTATCGAATCAATAAGAATTAATAATAATATTTCTGACCCTTCAAGTATTTGGTTACCAGCCTTTATTTGTGACACTGTAGTTATTATTTTAAAAGAATATTCAGTTAATTGTAAGTATTATAAGGTGACTGATAACTTAGAACCCGACTTTACCTTACTAGAAGCCGAGAATATTAAACCAAATGATTTTTTATTATTAGTTCACTATTTTGGATTTTCAATATCTCAGGAAGAAACGGTGAGATTTTGTCACAATAAAAATATATTCCTAATTGAAGATTGTGCACATAGTATTGTTAAAAATATTGGTAAAAGCAAAATCGGTACACAGGGCGATGCTGGGATTTTTGGACTGCGTAAGGCTTTACCAATCCCGAATGGGGGAGTTTTATTTCTAAAAAAAGGGCAATTTTTTTTACCTAAAACTTTGTATTCATATCCTTCAGAATACAGAGGGGTGTTGAAGATGGTAGTGCAATGGTTTTTTCAAAAAATGGGAAGGTCTTGGAAGATTAAGTCAAAGCATGTAAATAAGGACGACTATCCAGTAATGCCAAAAAACTATTATTATTTTGATTGCCAAGAAACTATTGGAAAATGGTCAGAGAAAATAATCAACACCGTAGAACTCAATAACGTTGTAGCTCAACGTCGAGAAAACTATCAGATGTTATTCAAAGAGTTATCATCTGTTAAGTCAATTAAAATACCCAAACCATTAAACCTTGAAAATGAAGAAATTGCCCCTTGGATTTTTTTCTTTTATCACAAAGAATCTGAAAGAATTATCAATATGCTGAGGGATAATGGTATATCAGCATCAACGTTTCCTACTCTACCGGAAGATGTCTTTGATAATCCAGTCTGGAGGACTGAAAATAAGATGTATAGGGAAAGTGTGACACTCCCTGTCCATCAAGACGTTACTAAAGATGAAATTAAAAAAATAATTAAATTAGTGTTGGCTCATGCTTAGCTGTTAAGCAAAAGTTGATTGGTTGACCTTATGCCTTTTATTTCAATTAATAAAATTTACTAATTTGTGGGAAACTTCTTAGATGAAAAAAGTATGTTGGTGTAAAAGTGTCATTTAAACACTATTTATTGATGGCTGTTTATCAACCACTCAAAATCTATAATCTCATTCTAATAAAACTAGGGAGGAGACCTTCTGCCAGACTCAGAGTGTTGCTTTACCACGATATAGCACCTCATCACGAAGCTTCTTTCGATGTTCAACTGCGCTGGCTTGCTAAATCATGGCAGTTCGTTACGCCACAACAATTTTCTGAGATATTAGATGGCGTTCTCCCACTGAAGCACGACAGCTTATTACTTACTTTTGATGATGGATTCTTATCAAACAGGGGAGTTGCAGAAAGAATTCTTAACCCACTAAAAATCAGGGCGCTTTTTTTTATTGTTTCTAACTTTGCTAAACTTTCTACTGAGGATGATTGGCGCAGGTTTGTTGCTCAAAATATTGATCCTGGTCTTAGGCCAGAGGATGTGCCTTTTAGTAAACAGAACATGTCAATTGATGACCTTAAGTTTCTTAATAACACGGGGCACAGTATTGGGGCTCATACGGCCGATCATATTCGTTTATCTGATACTTTGAGTGATGGCTTAAATCGTGAAATCGTTGGTAGTGCTGATTATTTGGAGCAAAAATTAGGAATAAAAATTGAACACTTTGCTTACACATTTGGTGATTTATCCAGTTTTACGCCTGAAGCTTTAGTTGTAGCGAGACGTCGTTTTAAATACATACACACGGGTTTGCGGGGTGATAATTTGCCAATAACTCCGCCTTGGGCGATCAGGCGGGACTCTTCATCTCCTACTGATCCGCTTCATCTATTAGGAGCACTTCTAGAGGGTGGAGCGGACAGACTATATTTGATGAATATGAAAAAGTATGAATCATGGGGAGAGAGGAATCAATTAAAATGACAAGAATAAATGCTTTATACAATAAATTTAAAAATTTGGCTAAAATAACTGATTAAACTTCAAACTCAGTCCCTGTCACGCAGATATTATGTGATTGAAAACTTTTTCCTTAAAAAAAGGATACTCTCTTGACTTTGATGGCCTTATCCCTGCACTGAGCTGATAATTGAGTCAGATTTTTCTAAAAATATGTGACAGCCTACGAAGCGTATGGGAGCCATTATTCCAAATCTTTGTTACGCCATGTATTATAAATGGAGAAGAAACCAAAGTATTTTATTGACGTGGGGTGCGGCAGAGGCAAACAATGTATTTATGCAAAAAATACTTCAATTTTCAAATGATGATTAGAATATATTTTTCCAACAAGTTAATTGATATAGCAAATAAGAATCTATCTAACCTGGAATATAAAAATATTGATATTTTTTTAGCTGATGCCCTTGAGTGGAAGCTACCAGACGCATATAATTTCGTTTTTCTTTATAACCCATTTAATCATATTATTTTAGAGAATTTTATATCTAATAATATTGATAACTTTAAAAACTTTGGGTTGATAGTTTGTTATGAAAATTATTTATATAAAAAACCATTAAGGGATTCTGGCTTTGAAATACTATATCAAGATCATGATTCGAATTCAATTCACAAACTTATCTAGTTAAATAGGTCTTTATAAATGTATTATTTCAATAAATATTCAAAGGAATCTAGGAACGATTGGTTTGAAATTGCAGATCAAGAACCTAGGCTAGATTTAAATGCCTATGATGAATTTAATATTGAAAGAAATAATGATTTCAACTTAATTATCTATAAAAAATATGATGAAAATAGATACACACCAGTTGCAATATTCGTCTCAAATGGTTTTTTTTTAAAGAGTAAAGGTTTAATTAAGGTCTTAGATGCTAATTTTGGTGGACTATTTATTGCACCAAATAATCAAGATGAATTGTGGAAAATCAAAGACTTTTTATATAAAAAAATTGTGCAGGAATACTTTTCAAAAGAACACCGCATCGATTTTATTGATTTCATGTATCCAGCGATTGGAGCTATTGAAAAACCTGAGACATCTTTTATTTCGAATCCCACCCCATATTCTTACGTTAATAATAACTCTATCATGTATATGGAATTAGCTGGCGAATATATTAACAAGTTGAAAAAAACTCCGAGATATGAAATAAAGAAAGGCCTCAAATATTTGCAAAAAAATGATATTTTAAAGCAAAAAAATAAAAATATAATTAACCATTTTATTTATTTGGACAGATATAAATCTCAAAAATTATCTATCAATATGTTCAGCTACTCATACTTTGAGGAACTTCTGAATTCGAAATTTTACAATTTCATTGTTTGTTTAGATAAGGCCTCAAAAAAACCGATAAGTGGAGTTATATATTCAGTCCATGGTGCTATGGGGAATTATGTTTATAATTCCAGTACAGACGAAGGTAAAAATAATTTTTCAAATAAAGCACTTTTGTATTTAGCAATGGAAGAAAGTAAATCTGCAGGAGCAGAATATTTTATTCTAGGGAATGGTTTTGTTCAAACTGGAAATATGTTGTCAGTCACTTCTTTTAAAAGAAGTATGTCATCGAACGAGGTTGCATGTAGTTTATATCGAAATCCAATTTCTTTAAAAGGTAGAATCTATGCATCATTATTACTGCTTAGAGGGCGATAAAATTGTTGATTAGCAGTAAAAAATCGATCAAAGAAAGAACAAAGGTCTGGCATGTTCGCCAAGTATCTAAAAGTGAATGGATTAGTTTTTGGCAACGTTGCACACATAACAATTTGCTTCAATCTTGGGAGTATGGCGCCGCAAAGGAACAGTCGAGTGGCTGGACCCCAAAGAGATTAGTAGTCTTTAATGAAAATAATCTACCTATTGCTTTGGTGCAGGTGCTTACTAGATCTCTAACTTTCTTAGGTAGCATAGCTCGTATTAACCGTGGCCCTCTTTTATTGAATGGTAGTGTTAACGAAGATGTGCAACTGAAGATTGATACCCTTCATGTTTTAATGTCTGAAGCGCGTCGACAACGATGGTGGATTGTTCAAATTGCACCAGAGATAAGTGATTCAGAATGTGTTCGACTAGGTTTAAAAGACTTAGGGTTTCGAAAACAAGGGAACCCAGCTTGGGCTTCTAGTTTGATAGATTTGAGTTTGAGTATTAATGAACTTCACAGTAAGCTAAATCGCAGGTGGAAAAGAGCCTTACTCAAGGCTCCTAAACTTGGGGTGATTGTGAAAAATTTGGAGCTAACGGATGCTAGATTGGCCCATGTCTTGAAAAGCTATGGGGACTTACAGAAACGAAATAAATTTGTAGGTATTAATAGTAAACTCATCGAAGAAATGTCGAAAAAAAAATCAGTTAATTGGGATTTCAATTTATTTGTCGCCGAACTAGTTTGCGAAGAAGCGCCAAATAAGGAGGTGGGTTACCGAGTGACCGTTAGAAGTGGAAACACAGTCTTGGACTTTATGGTTTCGACTAATGAAAAAGGTCGTGAAGTAGAGGCTAATTCAGCACTATATTGGCATGCGATTGTTCAGGCTAAGCAAAATGGATGCCGCTGGTTTGACGTCGGGGGCTTGAGTGAGGCAACGCCCAAAGGTATTGCTGTTTTTAAGCAAGGGTTGAATGCTACTCCTTACCAACTAGTTGGCGAGTGGCGTAAATGGCTTTAGTTATCAAACATCGCAATGGAACTATCTCCTCGACCCATAAAATAAGATGAGTAGATACTAATTTTTTAAAGTGACGTGGAGTATTACGTCGTAGATAGAGTAATAGCTATCGTTTTGATACCTGACGCTTAATGAGTGTTTCACGTAACGGTATTGCTGAGTTTGACAAGGATCTTAACGGGCAGCCCTATTAGTAGTTGGTGAGTGGCACCTATTTTTAAGCTAACGTATTGGAAAAATGAAAATGGCAAATATAGCGGTTATTTTACCAGCATATAACGAAGAATTAACAATATCGGAAACGATTGTTGATTTCCATCGTGCGTTGCCGGACGCGCAAATATGGGTTGTAAATAACGCATCTACTGATAAAACCGAACAAATGGCGAAGGACGTTTTCTATTCCATAGACTGTAAAGGCGGCGTTCTCAGGGAAGACCGCCCAGGTAAAGGCAATGCGGTGCGTTGTGGATTTAGTGAGGTACAGGCAGATATTTATGTGCTCGCTGATGCCGACATGACTTATCCTGCAGAACAGGTTCATCAATTAATAGAGCCTGTGGTTGCTGGACGGGCCGACATGGTTGTGGGAGATCGCCATAGTGCAGGGCATTATGCTGCAGAAAATAAGAGACCATTACATGGTTTTGGCAATCGTCTCGTGGGCGCATTAGTTAATAGGCTGTTTAAAGCAGATCTCCACGATATAATGAGTGGATATCGGGTATTTAATCGAAGTTTTGTAAAGAACTATCCCATTTTAGTTGCAGGATTTGAGATTGAAACCGATATGGTTCTTCATGCATTAGATAAAAAATTCCGTATTGTAGAGCTACCAATTAATTATAAAGATCGACCAGAAGGAAGTGTATCTAAGCTCAATACGTTGGCTGATGGAATTCGAGTGCTGAGTACTATTGCTAATGTTTTACGTCACTACCGTCCCTTGGTGTTTTTTGGCACCGCTGCTCTTGTATTCGCTTTGTTAGGTCTATTGGCTGGCTATCCTGTGATTGATGAATGGGTAAGGATGAAATATATTTCTCATGTGCCTTTGGCGATTCTTGCCACAGGTTTGGCTATTGCCTCCATAGTATTTGGGGCTATTGGGTTGATATTGGATTCCATAGCATTCCAAGGGCGTCGCAGTTTTGAACTTCATTTGCTCAGCCGAACTAATACCTCAACTTTCCAACAAGACCTTGATTAGGTGCTTAATGCTATTCTAAAATTTCAGTTTATTCGTTTTGCTGTGGTAGGTGCTTTTGGGTTTTTCGTGGATGGCTTAGGCCTTGTTTTATTAATTGCGATGGACTGGTCTCTTTTTCCTGCGCGTGCGGTCTCCTTTGCTTGTGCTGTGAGTATTACGTGGTACGTTAACCGAATGTGGACGTTTAATAAAATGGGTGTGGCTAAAGCACGAGTAGTTAAGCAGTATGGCTATTATCTAACTGTACAACTTATAGGTGCAGGCATAAATTTTGGTACCTTTTTTCTAGTTATTTATTGGTTTCCTTATACCGGAAGCCAGCCGCTCATTGCTTTAGCAGTTGGTGCAGTGGTCGCAATGGGCTTTAACTATGTTTTGGCTAAGAAAGTTGTTTACACAAAGTAATTTGAGGACATAAAGTTGACCAAAAAATCTGTATACCCTTGCACTATTTACATTCTCTCCACGTTCCTCTCAGGTTTTTTGTATGTTTAGTTTAGATCAGTTGGCCGCTGTGCCACCTTTTTCAGTCCTGGCATCAGTATTTTTGGTAATTGGTCTTGATTATGTTGGCCTTCAGTTTCTTAAAGTGTCTGGTTTTGTAAGCAGTGACCACTTAAATCATAAAGATTGGCTGAGGTGGCAATCTTCCATAATTGGATCAGTGATCCTGGCAGTGGTTTTGTACCCACTTGCCTTGTTGGGACTTACTCATTTTGTTCTCATGCAAGGTTTGGCAATAGCACTTTTGTTAATGGGGTGTATTCATTTCTTTAATGGCTTATTTAAGCGACAAATAATGCGAAGCAACTGGAGAAAGATGTGGTCTGCACTGCGAAATCAATCTATTATTAAAACAACATTAGCAATGATATTAATAGGAATGGGCCTCACTTCTTTGGGACCTGTTACAAGTGCTGATGCTTTGGATAATCACATAGGCTCAGCTATTGCAGTATTGAATGATGGCGGCTTATTTGGTCATCATGAATGGTTTCATCATCGATTGTCTGGCAATGGTGAAGTGCTTAACGCTGTGGCATTATCGATTGGCGCGGAACAGTTTGGCTCATTATTACAGTTCACCAGTTTACTTGCCATTGTGGGTGCGCTGCTCTTTGTCCATTCTATTTCAAAGGTGTTTCAAGAACCTTTTGAATCACGCTATCTGATAGCTCTAGCTGGAGTATCTGCTCCAGTAGTGCTTTTTTTGACAAGTGCACCAAAACCACAGATGTGGCCCATTTCTATGACAGTTTTGGCGTTTGTGCTCTCTCTCCAACTGTATCGCCAAAATGCGACTCGCGCCAAGCTAATGTTAGAGTATTCTCTGGTATGTGTGCTGGTGATGGTTGCGACTCAGGCTAAATTTAATTACATTTTGGGTGGGGGCCTCGTTGGTATAATGGCATTTGTAGTGATGACTAAGCAGGGGTATTTTAGGCCAGCCCTGTGCCTCGGGTTGTTGATCGCAATCGTAATTCTTCTTCCTCCAGTAGCTTTGAAAGCGATTGCTTTTGATACTAGCTTAATTGATGCCTTTATTTCCCCACTTCCTGGCGATTTACCCGGTACGAGGACGATGGTGAATTTCTCCCAGTTCAATGCAGACAGTGCAAGTTTGTGGTTTTTCCCATTATCTATTTTTATTCCTTCCCACATTGGAGGATATGGAGTAGTTCTTGGCATGGGTTGGTTACTGTTTGTGGGATTAAGGCCTGGTCACTATTTTGTTTTGTGGGTAGGAGTGGCTGCGTCCATTATAATCATTATAGCTAACGTATTATTGGCCCCGCCAGCTGCGCGAATGTATATGGAACCATATTTTTGGCTCTTGCTTGTGTTAGCGATGCAAGAAAAGCAGTTATCGAAACGGTTTGTTAAAGTATTCAGCTGGCCTGTTCTGGGTCAAAGTGTACTTGCAGTTTTGGCTTGTTCGATCGGCGCTGTTACACTATTTCCGGGTGCATTATCACCATCTTGGCGTTCTGAAGTTATGGATCGGTCAGCAAATGGTTATGAGGTTATGCAGTGGGTAGATAAGGTGCTACCTGAAAATGCGGTACTACTCAGCGAACACCGATCAATGGCACTGGTCCCGCGCAAAGCACTTAGTGTGGAATGGGTTAAGTTCGTTGATATGCAAGCCCCCGAAACTGAGTACTATCTAAACATCATAAGAGATAGTCATGTAAGTCATATCCTAGTTATAGGTCCAATTAACTATAATCGTGCTTTGGCAGGCTGTTATGGCGCAGTATTGGCGGGTCCCGGTGTCGGTCATACGGCAACAAGAAACCCATTTAATCAGGGTGGGTATTATGAAGCGTGGATTATGGAATTTGAAAGTGAGCGGTTACCAGGATGTGTACAAAGCAATTAAATTAGACTCGACAGGAGTGGTTAAAATACTTTATGAACTTTAGGTTTCTTGGCCTTGTTTTATAATTGGGGATTGTATGACCTGGAAAGTATTTTTTATTAATGTTCTTTGGTCATATTTTTGAAATGGATGTGATTTATGAAGCTATTTATATTTGCTCCTAATGTTAGAAGTGGTGGTGGTTTAGTACTTTTAAAAGAATTATTTTTACGCCAACCTTCTAAATTAGTATCAAAATGGTTTTTGGCTGAAACTTGTGGGCTCGAGCTTCAGTCAAATATAAGTCTGTTTGAGGCTGGTTTTTTTGGACGCCTTCGCGCCGAGCTTAGTCTTTATATTGAGTCTAGTCAGGAAACAATTATTTTGGCTTTTCATGGCTCGCCTACGTTACTTCCTGTTCGCGGCCGCCAGATCTTATATTTACAAAATCTTTTGCTTGTGTCTAATATTTCGTTAGCTCAGTACTCATATAAAACAAGATTAAGGCTAAATATTGAAAGATGTTTGTTAAAAAAACGTTGGGGTGCTATACATTTATTTTTCGTTCAGACTGAAAGTATGAATTCTGCCCTCATAAACTTTGCAGATCGTTATAGTTTGCCGAAACCAAGAGTAATTGTGCTACCATTTATTAGCTCACATTTTCATGGACCACGCCGTAAAAACAAGGATTGGTTGCAAGGTGAAAAGCAAATATTTTTTTATCCATCATTTTTCCACCCTCATAAAAATCACCTGAATCTCTTAAAAGCATGGTCTGTGTTCGTTAAAAGTGATAGTTCTGAATTTTTATACTTAACTATCACCCAGAGCCAACTTGATTATATAATATCGAGTAATAACTCTTCAGATTGGAATGTTCGCGTTGTGGCCCTGGGTGAAATAACTCATAACGAAGTACTGACAATTCTACAAAATAGTAAAGCACTTGTGTTCCCGTCTGCAGCCGAATCCTTTGGTCTGCCGCTACTCGAAGCAAAGCAGTTAAATGTTCCTATACTTGCCTCTGAACGAGACTTTGTAAGAGATGTGTGTAGCCCCATCGAAACCTTTGATCCAGAATCAAGCCTGTCGATTCTCCGAGCCTTAAGGCGCTTCTCAGGCCACCACGATTCCTTTCAAGACGTTGAAGGGGGTGCAGGTGTTTGGAATAAACTTGTAGATTTAATTGATAGTGAACTAGACGATTGTAGATAATTTGCTAACATGTTTGCAATTGGTAGAACAAAAAAATGCCACAGATAGAAACTTTTCTAGTTAATAAAACATATATAATTAAGGAAAAAGAAAGTAATGTTTGATAACAAAGTTTTGCTAATCACCGGGGGCACAGGGTCTTTTGGTAATGCCGTTTTACAACGATTCTTGGACTCTTCAATTTCAGAAGTTCGAATATTTAGCCGCGATGAAAAAAAACAAGATGATATGCGGAAAAGGTTTTCTAATGATAAAGTCAAATTTTATTTGGGTGATGTTAGGGATGTTGAAAGCATACGCTCTGCAATGCGTGGAGTTGACTATGTCTTTCATGCAGCTGCACTTAAGCAGGTCCCGTCCTGTGAGTTTTATCCTATGCAGGCGGTTAAAACCAACGTCATTGGAACAGAAAATGTTCTAGAAGCTGCCATTGAGTGTGGTGTGGAGCGAGTCATCTGTTTAAGTACTGATAAAGCAGTATACCCAATTAACGCGATGGGTATAAGTAAAGCAATGATGGAAAAAATCGCTGTGGCTAAGTCTAGACAGAGTGGTAAAACGTGCATTTGTGTGACTCGCTATGGCAACGTAATGGCATCCAGAGGCTCTGTAATTCCATTATTTGCAAATCAAATTAAGAGAGGGGTGCCGCTAACAGTTACTGATCCTGATATGACGCGATTCATGATGACGTTGGATGATGCTGTGGACTTAGTGTTGTATGCTTTCCAGAATGGTGAGTCTGGAGACATTTTTGTGCAGAAAGCACCAGCGGTAACTATAGAAATTCTTGTTAAGGCGCTGACACACCTCATGGGTGTTCCTCATCACCCATGTAACGTGATTGGAACGCGTCATGGAGAAAAATTATATGAAGCGCTCCTTAGTAGAGAAGAGCTTGTAGCTGCACGAGATTTTGGTGATTATTACCAAATACCCCCTGATTTTAGAGATTTGAACTATGAACAATACGTGGAGCAGGGGAAAAAAAAGGTTTCATTGGCTGTAGATTATAATTCACATAACAGTACTCAATTGAGTGTGCCAGATATGCAAAGTCTACTAAGAAAGTTGGATGATTTTCGAGAATTTGATGGAGGCAAAAGACGGAAGCTGGAAGAGTAGAATGTATACACATGCGCAAAGAAGGGCGCTGCAAGGTGTTGCAACTGGCAGCGCTGGGTCAATAAAAATGGCAGTCATAGTGGTATTTTTGATAGCTTGCATTGGCAATCCGTTCCTAGCGTTGCGATTAAGCCTGCAGGTAAGGCAGGTACGAGCGATAGTTTATTATATGTCTAAATTTGCTTTTAAACGACCCATTGGAGGATGTGCGGATAATGATTAGTCAGCCCATTAATATCATATTGGTTACAGGAGCATCCGGTTTCATAGGCCAAAACCTAGTAGTGCGCTTGCGAGAAATGCCTAATATTTGTGTTGTTCCTTTTACTCGTCAAGAAAATTCCAATAGCTTGGTCGAACTATTAGCCAGAGTTGATATGGTTGTCCACTTGGCTGGAGTTAATCGCGCTAATGATGAAGGTGAATTTACTATAGGTAACGTAGATTTAACGACAACAGTTTGTGACGCAATTCGGGCGTCAGGTCGGAATATTCCCATGATTTTAGCATCGTCAACACAGGCCTCCCTGCCTACATCATATGGCCAAAGCAAAAAAATGGCTGAAAAAACGGTACAATTATTAGCTGAACAGACGGCCAGTCCAGTTTGTATATACAGACTGCCGGGAGTTTTTGGTAAATGGTGTAAGCCATATTATAATTCAGTTGTTGCTACTTTCTGTCACAATATTGCTCGAAATATACCTATCAAAATTTCAGACCCAGAAGCTAATTTGGACTTGGTATATATTGATGATCTTGTGAGCATATTTATTGATAAGTTGTTTAATATGACTTCAGGTTTAGATTGGGGGCAAGTGACACCTATTTATAATATAACCCTGGGGGAATTGGTTAAGCAGATTCGGAGTTTTGATGGGTGCAGAACAAGCTTAATTTCAGAACGTGTGGGGAATGGGCTGGTTAGGGCGCTCTATTCCACTTATGTAAGTAACTTACCAAAACAGAAGTTTGTTTATACTGTGCCAGTATACGGTGATGAAAGGGGTGTGTTTGTGGAGATGTTAAAAACCCATGATAGTGGTCAGTTCTCTTACTTTACAATCACTCCAGGTGTTACAAGGGGTGCTCACTATCACCATACAAAAACTGAGAAGTTTTTAGTGGTTAAAGGAACAACTCGTATGCGATTTAGACAGTTAGTTGATGGTGATGACTTTGAAATAGTTGTCAATGGAGACACCCCTCAGGTTGTTGACTCAATACCTGGATGGGTTCATGACATTAAAAATATAGGAAATGAAGACGCAATAGTTATGTTATGGGCGAACGAGGTGTTTGACCGTGGAAATCCTGACTGTGTGCCTTGTGAGGTTTAAATGAACGTTTTAAAAGTTCTGACAGTTGTGGGGACTCGTCCTGAAATCATACGGCTGTCGAGGGTGTTAGCGCAGTTGGATAAATACTGTGATCATGTCTTGGTCCACACTGGGCAAAATTATGATTATGAGCTTAATCAAATATTTTTCGAAGACTTGGGTGTCCGCATACCTGACTACTTCCTCAACAGTGCGGATAACTCATCGAGCTCAGCCAATACTATTGGTAACATTATCACCAAAGTAGATGATGTGTTAGTAGAAGAAAAACCAGATGCTATGCTAGTGCTAGGGGATACCAATAGCTGTTTGTCGATTATTCCTGCTAAGCGCAGAAAAATTCCTATTTTTCATATGGAAGCAGGTAATCGCTGCTTTGATCAACGGGTTCCAGAAGAGATAAATCGAAAGATCGTTGACCATACGGCAGACGTGAATTTAACATACAGTACCATTGCCCGTGATTACTTATTGCGTGAGGGTTTGCCTGCAGACCTAGTGATAAAGACGGGAAGTCCCATGTTTGAGGTGCTCAGTCACTATCAGAAACATATTGATCAATCGTTAATATTGCAACAATTAGGTTTGACACATAAAAACTATTTTGTGGTAAGTGCTCATAGGGAAGAAAATATCGAGTCGCCTCAATCTTTTGGTAATCTAGTGGAGACCCTTAATTCGGTTGCAGAAGATTATGGTCTTCCCGTAGTTGTTTCCACCCACCCGCGAACGCAAAGTAAAATTGATGTTATGGGCACGTCATTTCACCCGCTTGTTCGGTTGCTTAAACCTCTGGGTTTCTTTGATTATAATCAGCTGCAACTATCAGCGCGGGCAGTATTGTCTGACAGCGGCACCATTAGTGAAGAGTCGTCAATACTTGGGTTTCCAGCGTTGAATTTAAGAGACGCTCACGAGCGTCCTGAGGGTATGGAGGAGGCTGTCGTTATGATGGTAGGGCTTGATGCTAACAAGGTTCGTCAAGGGCTTACTATATTAGCAGATGGGGAAAGTATGAGGCCTGTAGAAGATTATAATGTACCCAATGTAGCTGCCAAAGTGGTGCGAATTATTCACAGCTACACAGACTATGTTAACCGTGTAATTTGGCGGAAATATTAGTTTGGTAATTTTGTGAATATTCTAATAGTTAGCCAATACTTTTGGCCCGAAAACTTTCGTATCAATGACCTTTCTAAAGAGCTAGTAGAAAGGGGGCATAACGTGACTGTCCTTACGGGCTTGCCTAATTACCCGCAAGGGCATATTTTCCCAGATTTTAATAATAATCCAAGTGATTATCAATATTACGAAGGTGTTGATGTCATCCGTGTGCCATTGATCTCGCGTGGTAAAAGTTCTTGGCGCTTGGCTTTAAATTACTTGAGTTTCGCTATTTTTTCTTGTGCTTTTGGACCTTGGTTGTTACGTAAAAAGAGAATAGACTTAGTTTTTGCCTATCAGCTATCTCCAGTTACTATAGGTTTACCCAGCATTTTAGTGGGGCGCATTAAGCGAGCCCCTGTGGTTTTTTGGGTACTGGACTTGTGGCCTGAGACGCTATCTGCAGCTGGTGTTGTTAAGTCAGGTTGGATGTTGCGTTGGATTGGAAAATTGGTCGGGTTTATTTATCAACGTTGCACCTTAGTGTTAGGCCAGTCGCAAGGTTTCCTTGAGAGTATGGCAAACTATTGTAGTAATGTTGAAAAACTCCGATATTTTCCAAGTTGGGCTGAAAATGATTTTGATGAAGAGAACCTACAACTAGCGCCAGAAGTACCAATTATTAGTGGTACTTTTAATATTGTATTTGCAGGAAATGTTGGTAAAGCACAAGATTTTCCTGCAATTATTCGAGCTGCAGAGTTGTTGAAAGATTACAATTGTATCCGTTGGATCATTGTTGGGGACGGGAGCGTGTTAAGTTGGTTGCATAGGGAAGTGTCTGAAAGAGGTTTGGGGAATAATTTTCTAATATTAGGACGTTTCCCTTTAGAACGAATGCCATCTTTTTATGCTCATGCGAGCGCTTTATTAGTCACTTTAAAAAAGGATCCAGTCTTTGGTATGACAATTCCAGGAAAGGTCCAGTCATACCTGCTGGCGGGGATACCAATACTTGCTATGCTTGATGGTGAAGGTGCGAGGGTGATCAACGAGGCTAATGGAGGGAATGTAAGCCCAGCTGGGGATTCAAATAGTTTGGCAGAATCCATCTTAATGATGTTGATGCTTTCTCCCCAAGATAGAAGGCAACTCGGTTTGAACGGCAGAGCTTATGCTCAACAAGAGTTTGCGAGAGGGTTAGCGATAGATCGGTTGGAAGCTCTATTTCAAGAAGCTCTCGATATAGATAAACTAGCAACATCAGAGTCTTGATTTTCCAATGAACTTTAGTAAGCGAATGCTTGATATCTTTCTGTGTATAGTGGCTGGTTTGTTATTAATGGGACCTGTCTTTATCGTGGCAAGTGTTGTGCTTGTGACTTCTAAAGGCCCCGTCATTTTTTGGTCTGACCGTGTTGGACGAAATAATAAAATTTTTTCAATGGCTAAATTTAGGACTATGAGGTTTGGTGCTCCTACTGTCGCTACAAATGACCTTCAGAACCCGAAGTCACACCTAACCTCTGTTGGAGCCTTTTTGCGTAAAACTAGTTTAGATGAGCTACCCCAGCTTTGGCATATAATTAGAGGTGAGATGAGTTTCGTTGGCCCAAGGCCAGCACTCTTTAATCAAAAGGAACTTATTGAATTACGTAGTGCTAAGGGAGTTCAAATACTCACTCCAGGGCTTACTGGATGGGCTCAAGTAAATGGTAGAGATCAACTTTCCATTGCAGAAAAAGTTGCTTTTGATTCAGCATATTTGGAATCTAAAAGCATCCTTTTTGACATAAAAATTCTGTGGTTAACGTTACTTAGAGTCGTTGGGTCCAGTGGTATATCTCATTAGTAATTTTCATTTAGTAGTAAAGATCGTATAAGCCGATTTATAGTTTAGGATTGAGGTAAAAATACGTCAGTTAGTCACAGAGCACTAATGCTGGGCTAGTTCAATAATTGAGCCAAGCGCCAATTTAAACATATGTTATAAATTTTAAAGATCATAAGCTGGCATTTAAATGTATATATTTTTCAAATATCTCTTGTCAATCTCTCGCTCTACAAAGCGCAGCATTCTCATTACTGTTGACTTTATATTACTCATAGGGGCACTCTGGTTATCGTTTTCACTGCGCTTAGAGAATTGGTATTGGCCTCTAGGAGGCTTTAATAACCCAATAGTCTTTTTGGTGTTGATAGCACCCGTGTTTGCTGTACCTATCTTTGCTCAGTTTGGACTTTATAGGGCTATCATTCGATATTTGGGTATGAGGGCAACATGGTCTATCGTGAAGGCGGTTACGCTTTATGCGGTATTGTGGGGGGTAGTTGTTTTTTTAAGTGGTATACAGGGGGTGCCTAGGTCTGTTGTGCTCATTAATGCCATGGTTGCCGTACTGGCTATTGGTGGTTCCCGTATGGGTGCGCGTTGGTTATTACGTAAGACTGAAGATTCACTTAAAGTGGAAAGCGACGGAATATATATTCGTGCTTCTGACCAATCTAGGGTGGTGGTCTATGGTGCAGGGGCTGCAGGTCGGCAATTAGCAGTTGGCTTAGGGCAAAGCCGTGAATGTATCTTGCTAGCTTTTGTTGATGATAATATTGAACTGCAGGGTAGGGATTTAATGGGTGTACCTATTTTATCGCGAGAAAACCTGCGGACTTTTGTGGCTGACCAGCGCATTGATGACATACTCCTTGCCATTCCTTCCATTACTCGTAAACAGCGTAGTGTAATTATAGAAGGCCTGCGGCCATTGAATGCACGTATTCGTACTTTACCAGGATTGATTGAAATGGCCCGTGGGAAAGTTGACTACAGAGATCTGCATGATCTGGATATCAATGACTTGTTATCACGTGAACCTGCAGAACCAGACGAAGCAATGTTACAAGAGCAAGTGTCAAAAGCAACCGTCATGGTTACTGGAGCAGGGGGCAGCATTGGTAGTGAGCTTTGTAGGCAAATATTGCGGCGTAAACCAAAGGTTTTATTGTTGTTTGAGTCAAGTGAGTTCGCACTTTACACTCTGCATAACGAGTTGCTCGATTCTATACATTACTTTACTCGTCAAGAACATAGTAGTGCTGAGATTGAAATATTGCCAGATATCATACCTTTATTGGGCTCAGTTTCGGATGAAAACCGTGTAAGTGATGTTATCCAAACTTGGAAACCGAGTATTATTTATCATGCGGCGGCGGTAAAACATGTACCCATTGTTGAACAAAATATAGCCGAATGTATAAAAACGAACGTGCTAGGTACATTAGTGATGGCTAAGGTGGCGGCAGAGCAACAGGTAAAACGCTTTATACTCATTAGCACTGATAAGGCGGTGAATCCCACCAACGCCATGGGCGCTAGTAAGCGCTGTTGTGAAATGGTTTTACAAGCTTTGGCTGAGGAACAACACCCTTCATTTGAACCCATGTGGGATGGAACGCCTTCTTCACAAATCGTCCTCACAACACAATTTGCTATAGTTCGTTTTGGCAATGTATTGGGTTCTTCAGGCTCTGTGGTGCCTCACTTTAGGAAACAGATTGCCCAAGGGGGACCAATTACCCTAACGCATAAAGATATTACTCGTTATTTTATGACTATTCCCGAAGCTGCTCAGTTAGTCATGCAAACGGGTACGATGGTGGGTGACCTGAGCCAAGGCATTGGCGGTTATAGAAATCAACACGCCCATAATGGTGCAGATGTCTATGTCCTAGATATGGGTGACCCAGTTAAAATATATGATCTTGCATGCAGAATGATTGAACATTCTGGTTTCCAAATTAAAGACTATAATTCACTGGGAGGTGACATTGCTATTGAACTGGTGGGGTTGCGTCCGGGTGAAAAGCTATATGAGGAACTGCTTATTGGTCATAACACACAGAAAACTGAACATCCGCGAGTTATGAGAGCTCGTGAAAAACATTTACCGTGGGATGAGTTAAAACCTATGCTAAAAACGTTGCAGGTTGCAGCGTTAAATGGCGATGTAATGATGATACGGGCTATTTTTAAGAACCTGGTGCCTGAATATATACCTGATGAGAAAATTGCAGATTGGGTGTACAAAGAACAGCTTAAGCAGTTGTAGATTCGCTCGGAAAAAAATCTATAAATCCTTTATAATTCAGTTTCAACCATTTTAAATTTTTGGATTGACATGAAGATTGCTCTTATCACTGGTATCACTGGCCAGGATGGTGCCTATCTTGCAGAATTTCTTTTGCAAAAAGGCTACATCGTCCATGGCGTTAAGCGCCGTGCGTCCCTTTTTAATACAGCTCGTATTGATCGCTTAATTGAGGCCTCTGCAAGTGGAAATTGTGAATTTTACTTTCACCATGGAGATATGACTGACTCTTCGAGCCTATTCAATATCATTCAAAAAACGCAGCCCGATGAAATCTATAATCTAGCAGCGCAATCACACGTAGCTGTTTCTTTCGAAGAGCCTGAATACACTGCTAATGCTGATGGCACTGGTGTATTGCGAGTTTTAGAAGCTATTCGTAGCTTGGGATTGCAGAATAAAACACGCTTTTACCAAGCGTCTACTTCTGAGCTTTATGGAAAGGTTCAGGAAGTCCCTCAAACTGAAAAAACTCCATTTTATCCACGCAGTCCTTATGCAGTTGCTAAATTGTATGCTTATTGGATCACCATCAATTACCGCGAAGCTTATGGCATCTATGCTTGTAACGGAATTCTATTTAACCATGAATCGCCGTTACGGGGTGAAACCTTTGTTACTCGTAAAATAACTCGTGCGCTTGCGCGTATTAGCTTAGGAACACAGGACTGTTTGTATCTAGGCAACATGGATGCTAAACGTGATTGGGGTCATGCTAAAGACTATGTCCGTATGCAATGGCTCATGCTGCAACAAGAAGAGGCCGATGACTTTGTTATCGCTACAGGCGAACAATACAGCGTACGTGAATTTGTTGAAATTGCCTGTACTAAATTGGGTATGATAATCATGTGGCGTGGTGAAGGGGTGGAAGAAAAAGGCTATGATGCTAATGGTAATTGTGTTGTTGCAGTGGATGCAAAGTACTTCCGTCCTACAGAGGTAGAGACCTTGCTAGGTGATGCAACTAAGGCGAAGACCTTATTGGGATGGGAACCTGAAATTAGTTTTGATCAGCTAGTTTCTGAAATGGTCGATTATGATCTAGCTGAGGCAAAGGTAGAGCAGCAAACGGGTGTTTTACCTCGGCAGGTGAGTGAGCTTATATGAGTTTTGGATTTGAAATATCTGAATCTAAAAGTGTTGCAGGTGTTTATGCCATCACGCCGTCTGTAGCAACAGATGATCGTGGTGATATTTGGACATCATTTTTGAAGCGTGATGTCGAAGCCTTACTTCCTAAAGGTCTATTCTTTAAGCACGATAAGTTCTCTCAGTCTAAGTATAATGTGCTCAGGGGCATTCATGGTGATTCTAAATCATGGAAGCTGGTAACCTGCGTTTATGGTGAAATTACGCAGGTAGTAGTTGATTTACGTAAGGATTCAAACACTTATTTAAAGTGGCAAAGCTATCAAATTAACAAAGCAGAACAAAAAATGGTATTGATTCCACCAGGCTGTGGCAATGCTTATTATGTAGGTAGTGAGCACGCCGTGTATCATTACAAATTAGCATATCAAGGGGCTTATATAGATGTAGGAGAGCAGTTTTCTGTGCGTTGGGACGATCCTAGTATTGGCATAAGATGGCCGGTGTCTGAGCCACTTTTGTCTAAACGGGACTTGGAAGCACCTTTTATTAAGCTGGGTTGTTATTTGCGTTGAAATGAGACCAATTAACCTGGAAATCAGAACAAATTGTAGAGATTGTTATGGCTAAAGAATATAAAGATGGAGAACAATTGTTGGCGCGCCACATTTCAGCTTATGAAGCTTGGAAAGATGGCCTTAACTTTTTTTCTGAGGATGAAGAGTATGTGCAGGTTGGCAGCTGGGGTTATGATAAGGGTACAGCCCTTAAACCCCATGTGCACAATTATGTGCCACGTGAAGTAACTGTAACTCAAGAGGTATTGTACGTGCGTCGTGGTGCTATAAAAGCGCGCATATTTGGTTTGCAGGATCAGCCTGTTGCTGAGTTTAATGCCAGTGAGGGTGATGTTGTTATTTTACTGTGTGGTGGCCATGGTTATGACATTATTGAAGACGGTACTCAGGTGTTGGAAATGAAGAACGGTCCATATTTAGGTGCTGAAGTTGATCGGCGTCGGATTTAAGTTTTTGGGTTCACGTATATTGTGTTTAATTCTATTAAAAGCATCACTCACAATCACATTTGAAAGCTCCCTCGTAATTTTAAGTAAGGTAGATAGTTAGTCATGGCCAAAGAATATATTATGCAAATGCGCCCGTGGTTTGGTGCAGAACAAAAACACACTTAAGAAGATCTGTTGGAAAAATGCCCCCACTGCTAATTTCAATAAAAACGATATGGATTATTTTATTGATAGAACCTTGCCATGGCGAGAGACATTAAATTTGCTCAGTAACCATTCTTGTGGCATTGTATTTAAATTTTAAAATAGTTGCTCTTATGGCGGCGCCAAAAACGATCAAACCAAAGAGTCATCGAGCACTCAATACTGCTATAATGATTTTTAACAATCCTCTTATAGAATAGAGAGTGTGCAAACATATGATTCATTACCAATAGAACCACTGGTGGTAAGTTGCTTGGGGCAGGTGGGGGAGGATTTTTTCTCTTTTATGTAACCCCATTTCGCCAACATGAGCTCATAGCACACTTAAAAGGCGTGGGACTTAAGATACGGCCCTTCCGCTTAGAACCTGATGGCCTCCGTGCTTTGTATGTGTGAGAATGTAAAAATAACAAGGAAAGTGAAAGCAATTGAAAATTAATATTGGTAACTACGAAATTGGCTCTGGGCGTGCTTATGTTATTGCGGAAATAGGTAATAATCACAACGGTAGTTTTGAACGCGCAACCGAAATGGTCGATCTTGCAATTGAAATGGATGCAGATTGCGTAAAATTTCAAATGAGACATTTGGATGAAGTGTATCGTCAGCGCACATTGCGCAAGGATGGCGAAGATTTAGGCACAGAATACGTTCTTGATCTGCTACGTCGTTTTGAGCTTACAAAAGACGAACATCGCAAGCTTTCAGAATATTGTGCGCAGAAGGGTGTTCAATACCTATGCACCCCATGGGATGCTCTCAGCGTGGATGTACTGGAAAGCTTTGGGGTGCCCGCATACAAGGTGGCATCAGCCGATCTAACTAATCTGCCGCTGCTCGACAAATTAGCTAAGACGAAAAAGCCTCTGATTCTTTCCACCGGCATGAGTGCAACAGAAGAAGTTCAGTCTACAGTCACTTTTCTGAATCAACGTGGCGTGCAGTTTGTGCTTTTGCATTGTAATAGCACGTATCCAGCGCCACTGCACGACATTAACCTCAAGTGGATTCACCAACTCCGAAAAATTCATCCGTTGGTCGGTTATTCTGGACACGAACGCGGTATCAATGTGTCTCTTGCAGCAGTGGCTATGGATGCCTGCGTTATTGAGCGTCACTTTACTCTGGATCGAAACATGGAAGGCCCTGATCATGCAGCCAGCCTGACAAATGTCGAATTTAAACGTATGATCCAGGGTACACGTGAAATTGAAGAGGCACTAGGTGAAGGAAAAGAACGGCTAATTTCTCAAGGTGAAATGATCAATCGTGAGAACCTTGGCAAAAGCTTGGTTGCGTCTAAAATTCTTTTAAAAGGTGTTGTTCTTGGCCCGGAGCACATAAAAGTATGCAGTCCTGGGCAAGGTTTGTCACCGCAGCGTTATGAGGAATTGTTAGGCCGTATACTGCAGCATGATATGGGTGAGGAAGATTTTTTCTACCCCTCAGACCTGAGAGATAATCGCATCGAACCGCGCCCTTATCATTTCTCCCGGCCTTGGGGTGTGCCTGTCCGTTATCATGACTTTACAGATTATGCCGCGCGTATTCAGCCCGATTTATGGGAATTTCACCTTTCATATTCAGACATGGACCTAGACCCAGCAGAATTTCTCGATGGTCCCTATACTGCAGATTTCGTCGTGCATGCACCAGAGTTGTTTACGGGTAGCCGCTTGATGGATCTCGCGACGCCTGACGATGAATATCGAAATGAATCGATTCGCGAAACCCAGCGTGTGATCGATATCACACGCAATCTGAAACGTTTTTTCCCTAATACAAAACGGCCCCAAATCGTCGCCAACATTGGTGGCTTCACCATGGATGCCCCGCTGCCAGAATCGGCGATTCAGGGATATTATGAGCGTTTTGCTCAGAGTTTGAAAGAGTTGGACATGGAAGGTGTGGAGTTAATCCCACAGACCATGGCGCCGTTTCCGTGGCATTTTGGCGGGCAGAGATACCAGAATATCTTTGTCAAAATTGATGAAATTGTGGAATGGTGCAGCAAGCTAAATTTGCGTATGTGTTTTGATGTCTCTCATACTCGACTGGCCTGCAATCATTTGGGCTATGATTTTTATGACTTCTGCACCAAGATTGCTCCCTTCACTGCGCATCTTCATTTGGGCGATGCCAGGGGTCTTAATGGTGAAGGACTTCAAGTCGGTGAAGGCGAAATTGATTTCGTTCGTCTCGGTGGTATTTTGCAAAAGGGCTGTTCAACAGCAACTTTTATCCCCGAAATTTGGCAAGGACACAAAAATGGTGGAGAAGGGTTCTGGGTGGCTATGGAGCGTCTTGAGGGTGCACTATGAATAGCCTGATGGCCGACCAGATTCTTAATCAGATTGAAGTGTCGGTTAAGGTAAAGCAAGCTTTAAAGAAAGATTCGCAGATCATCGCCCAGACGGAAGCCTTGATAAACTTATGTTTGCTTTCTCTGCAAGCGGGCGGCAAAATCATCTTTGCAGGTAATGGGGGCAGTTTTGCCGATGCTCAGCATCTATCTGCTGAATTTACTTCGAGATTCTTATTTGACCGGGCGCCTTTGTCATCCCTTGCGTTGGGTACGAATAACTCTACTATAAGTGCAATTGGCAATGATTACGGCTACGACCAGGTATTTGCAAGGGAGCTTGAGTCGATTGCGAAAGCAGTTGATGTGTTCATACCAATCACAACAAGCGGTAACAGTGAAAATATTTTGGCCGCCGCGAATGTAGCTAAACGAATAGGTGTTACCACAGTCGGCCTGACGGGCAAAACAGGTGGTAAGCTGCTATCACTGTGTGAATGCATTTGCATCCCATCAGTTGATACTGCGAGCATACAGGAGTGCCATATCATGCTGGGGCATATTCTTTGTGGTTTGGTAGAATCCGGCTATTTCCAAAAGGAAGGTATTTAATGAGTGAGGTCATCGCGCTTATCCCTGCGCGTGCCGGGTCAAAAGGTGTGCTGAACAAAAACATAAAGATGCTCGGTGGACATGCTTTAATTGAATGGTCTATCGCAGCGTGTAAAAAATCAAAATCAATTGATCGAGTTATTGTTTCTACGGACTCAGTTGAGTACGGTAAACTATGCCAGAGCTACGGTGCAGAAGTACCATTTCATAGACCAGAAAGGATTTCTGGAGATTGTTCGACAGATTATGAATTCGTCATTCATGCCCTTGATTGGTTAGCCATAAATGGTGGTGAGCCAGATTTTATCGTTCATATTCGACCCACTACACCATTCCGCTCTCCTCATTTGATTGATGATGCAATTGTCTCGTTTCAAGCTTCGGCACAAGCAACTGCTTTGCGTTCCGTTCATGAAATGTCTGAGTCAGCATATAAGACATTTGAAGTCTCAGCAGATGGTCAATTGAAGCGTGTAGGTGACGTTAGCACTGCACTGGATGCTGCTAATAATGCTCGTCAACAATTTCCCAGTACATACTTTGCAAATGGTTACGTGGATGTATTATCCACAGTATTTATTCGCAAGCAGGGTTTATTGCATGGTAACAAGGTGATGCCTTATATTACGCCCTCAGTTGCTGAAGTGGATACAGAAGATGACTTTGCTTATCTCGAATTTCAACTTTCCCGCTCTCCATTACTGGCACAGCAAATATTTAATTAAGGAGATATATGACTGGATACGACTTCTCCCGTGACGCAATAACAGTGCCGCTGGTTAGCACAGCGCATCGCAGTATTCAAACACCGATTCCGGCACCTGGAACCAAAGTGATTCTTGAAAGGCTCGACCGTATCGAGTCACGGTCCATGCAAGGTCAATTACCTTTGGTTTGGGATAGGGCCTTAGACTTTAATGTTTTCGATGCCGCAAATAATAAGTGGATTGATTTTACCTCCACTATTTTTGTTGCCAATGTTGGCCACTCAAACCCTCGTGTGACTGCAGCAATAAAGGATGCACTGGATAAACCGTTATATAGTTGTTATGCCTACGGGAACGAAATTCGCGTGCGCTATCTCGAAAAATTGGTAGCATTTGCCGGTAAGCCATTTGAAAAAGCTTTTTTGTTATCTGCTGGCACAGAAGCGACTGATGCCGCCCTCAAATTGATGCGTATGCATGCTCAAAAGCAAGGCAAACGGCGCAGAGGCATCATATGTATCGAGGGCAATTGGCATGGCCGTACCCTAGGTGCTCAAATGTTGGGCAGCAATCTAGCACAACGTGATTGGATTGGTTATCAAGACAAGGATATTTACCACATTCCATTTCCTTATTCCTGGGTGTTGAAGGGGAAAAGCCCTGAATCATTTTTTGAAGAAAGCTTGGACAAACTTACGTCTGCTGGGATTGATATCGCCCAAGATATCGCGGGCTTTATGCTTGAAACTTTTCAGGGTTGGGGAGCAGTTTTTTATCCAAAAGAATATGTGCAGGCCATCGAGGCCGTCTGCCGTCGAAACGATATTCTTTTGGCGTTTGATGAAATGCAGTCAGGTTTCGGTCGAACCGGTAAAGTATTCGGCTTTCAACACTATGAAGTCACCCCAGACTTGATTTGTTGTGGCAAAGGGATGGGCGGTGGTGTGCCGCTTTCTGGCGTACTTGGTCGTGCGGAAGTTATGGATCTACCAGATGTTGGCAATATGAGCAGCACCCACTCTGCGAATCCATTCGTATGTGCAGCAGGGCTGGCGGTCATTGAAGAGCTAGAAGGAAGAGATCTTGTTGCTGAATCGGCTCGTAAAGGCGAGTTGATGTTTGATGGCCTTGCAGGGTTACAGGCCCGATTTCCAGACCGCATTTCAGGATTGCTGGGCAAGGGAATGATTGCAGCGGTATTGTTTCGCTCACCACAAACCGGTGAACCAGATGGTCTGTTTACCAGCAAAGTAGCAGAGCTGTGTATGCACAAGGGGCTGCTTGTCGTGCATACTGGGCGCGAATCGATTAAAATCGGGCCACCTTTGACTATAACGGATGCAGCCCTTTTAGAGGGTGTTGCTGTGTTGGGCGAAGCCATCGCTGAGGTGGCGTCTTCATGATCACTGCGATTCGCCACACTGGCCTAGTAGTTGCTGACTTAATGGGGGCATTACACTTCTGGTGCGATGTATTGGGTTTTAAGGTGGCGAAACAAATGGAGGAGTCAGGCCCACACCTCGATGCCATGATGGGGCTTAAAGATGTCCGCGTGACTACAGTCAAGCTCGCTGCGCCTGACAATAATCTGATTGAGCTTCTGCACTTTCAATCGCATCCAGATAAACCGAATTGGGCCGGCCAACCCTTTTCAACTGGATTTACACACATCGCGCTGACTGTTGACGACCTTGATGAGATGGTTAATAGATTAACTCAGGTTGGCGTTACCTTTCCTGCGAACCCGCAGTACTCTCCTGACGGGTATGCAAAAGTAATCTATGCGCGAGGCCCAGAGGGTATTTTACTCGAACTAGTTGAAATATTAGCAAAATGAAAAATAACTCAAATATTAGTAATCAAATTCATTCAAAAATTTGTCCTCTTTGTAGTTCTATAACAAATCAAATGTTGGCTAAAGAACTAAGGAGAGGCAATGGTGAGGTCTGCTATTGCGCTGCTTGCGATCATGGCTTTCTGGTGCAGAATGAACAGATTGACGCAAAGACATATTACGCTAAACATTATCGCAAGGAGTATTCGCATAATGCTGAAGCAGCCGCGACAAATGCACGCGAACTATTCGAGGTTTACCGAAATTATCAGGAAGCTCGGTTGAAGATTATTAATCCTGTTTTGACTAGTTCCACGCGATTGCTAGAGGTTGGGGCATCATCAGGTCAATTTCTAACTCATATTAAAGATCGGATCGATCTCGTCAATGCAATTGAGTTGGACAAGGCTTGCTGTGCGTTTCTTAACGATGAACTAAATATTCAAACAGATTCTGAATACCTAGAGAACTCAATGTTCGCCAATGAAAAGTATGAAGTTGTTTGTGCATTTCAAGTTATGGAGCACGTGGAGGCACCAGTTAGCTTTTTGAAAGGATTGCGTCGAGCAACCAAGCCTGGTGGATCGATATTTATAGAAGTGCCAAACCTCCGCGACCCTTTGCTTTCAGTTTGGGATGTGGTTTCATACCAGAAGTTCTTTTTCCATTCTGCACACCTTCACTATTTTACAGAAAATTCATTACGGCAAGTTGCACTAGAAGCTGGTTTTCAGCCTGATGAAATAGAAATCAACTTTACTCAGGACTACAATCTTCTGAACCATCTTCACTGGATCATGAACGATGGTCCCCAGTCGAATTGTCATATTGGATTGAATAAGGTATCTTTTATTGGGCGCAATTCAGAAGTAGCCACCTGGTTGACGCAGGAAATGATAGAATTAAATTCCAGATATGTTGCAAAATTGATTGCAGGAAAATGTACTTCTAATATGATGATGACATTAATTAAAAAATAAAACAATAAAACAGTAAAAAATGAAAAATAGAATTGGATATATGCAAGGACGGCTATCCCCCATGGTGAATGGCCTCATTCAGTCATTCCCTTGGCAACATTGGCAAAGCGAGTTTCCGCTTGCCGAGAAAATTGGATTGGGGATGATGGAATGGACATTGGATCAGGATAATCTCTATGAAAATCCATTGTTAACGGCTGATGGGCAGAATGAAATCCGTCAACTTTGTACTCGTCACTCAATCAATATCTGTTCACTGACCGGTGATTGCTTCATGCAGGCGCCTTTCTGGAAAGCAAAGCTTGATAAGCTTAAAGCCTTGGAAGAAGATTTCATTGCTATTGCTAATGCTTGCAGTGCTGTTGGCATTACCTTCATCGTGGTGCCATTAGTAGACAATGGGCGACTAGAAAACCCAGAGCAAGAGAACCAACTAGTCAAATTTTTGCAAGAACAAGCAGATTTCTTCGTGTCTAAAAAGTTGAAGGTTATTTTTGAGTGTGACTTTAACCCGATTGAACTTACTCGTTTTATTGACCGCCTTGATCCGAATATTTTTGGAATCAATTACGACATCGGCAATAGCGCAGCCATAGGTTTTTTACCTGAGGAAGAGTTGGCTGCCTATGGCCACCGTGTCCTGAATGTTCATGTTAAGGATAGAGTCTTTGATGGTAATACGGTACCGTTGGGTTTTGGCACCGCAGATTTTGAGGCTGTATTTAAAGAACTGAGTCGGATCAACTATCAGGGTAACTTCATTTTGCAAACGGCTCGTTCAGTGGATGATGATCACATGATTCCATTGGCTCGATATCGTGACATGACAGATGGGTGGATTAAACAGTTTGGGCTGACATCAGATGTTTGAAACAGTAAGAACCTTTTATAGCTCAACCTCCAACAGAGCATAATAAACCATGAATCTTGATCTTTCCGGTAAGGTAGCACTTGTTACTGGTTCCTCTCGCGGAATTGGGCGGGCTATTGCTGAAACCTTGCATGATGAGGGATGCCGGGTCGCGCTGAATGGACGGAATGCGAAGGACTTGGCCACAGTAACTGCCGCTCTTCCGGGAAGTTTAGTAGTGGTTGGTGATGTTACTCGTGCTGAGGTCGCACGTCGTGTCGTGGCGGAGGTGGTTAGCAAGTTCGGCAGCCTTGATATACTCGTATGCAATGTCGGCAGTGGGCGCTCAGTCCTGCCTGGTAATGAATCGCCTGAGGAATGGCAGCGGGTCTTTGCGCTCAACCTATGGAGCACTACTAACACTGTAGAAGCTGCTCGCGAATCACTGGTAGCGAGCAAAGGTTCAATTGTCTGTGTTTCATCTATCTGTGGGCTTGAAGTAGTGCCAAGTGCACCAGTCACCTATTCAGCAGCAAAGGCTGCATTGCACGCATATGTGAGAGGTATTGCGCGGCCATTGGGCAAAATGGGGGTGCGAATAAATGCTGTGGCACCGGGTAATATTTTATTTGAAAGCTCGGTTTGGTCGCGTAAGTTGAACGAAGATAAGGAATCTGTTCAAGCTATGTTGTTGCGTGATGTAGCGATGGGTAGCCTGGGGGCACCGCGCGATATTGCAAACTTGGTTGCATATTTCTCGTCACCTCGTGCCAGCTTTGCTACAGGTAGCGTATGGGCGCTTGATGGTGGGCAAATTCATTCTTGAATTAATAGGGGATGTGTGAAAAAAATTCGAGAAATTTGATCTGACAGGCAAAACTGCACTCATTATTGGTGCAGCGGGTTTGCTTGGTATTGAACACGCAGCAGCTTTGCTTGAAAGTGGTGCTGACCGATATAGGGGTCTCTGGGCTTGCATCTGCGCGTAAAGTGATAGAGCAGAATGCCGTGGCTAATCGCATCCTCTTATACAAAATGGATGTTTCGAAACTGGATGAAATTCAGAAAGTAGCGAACGATTTATCTAGGACTGGTTGTCGAGTGGATGTTTTAGTTAACAATGCGGCAATTGACCCCAAGGTAAATGGCGATCAAGGGGGTATTGGAAACATCACGTCTAGAAAACTTTCCAATAGACCAATGGGATTTGCAAATAGCAGTGGGGTTGACAGGAGCTTTTTTATGCAGAGAGATTTTTGGTGCAGCGATGGCGAAGGATGGAAAAGGTGGTGTGATACTTAACATTGCTTCTGATTTGTCTGTATTTTCACCGGATCAGCAGTTGTATCGTAAAGATGGCATTTCTGATGATATGCAACCAGTTAAACCGGTGACTTATTCTGTGATTAAGGCGGGGCTTATCGGCTTCACACGTTACTTGGCGACATATTGGGCAGATAGAAATATCCGTGCCAATGCTATATCTCCCGGAGGTGTCTATAACGGCCAAAGTGAGGAGTTCGTGCTGAGACTAACTTCGCTTATACCAAGTGGCCGTATGGCTAACCGTGATGAATATCGAGCAGCAGTGCAATTTCTGTGTTCTAATGCTTCTTCATATTTGAACGGGCAAAACATAGTAATGGATGGCGGTCGCTCAGTTTGGTGAATAAACATAACCTCAGTAATACCGGGTCAAAATTTATGCTTGGTTTAGTATTAATTGCAATGGGTGCATGGAACCGCTAGTGTTGCCGGGGTAATCCCCCCGAAAAATAACTGAGGCCAAAAGTAGAATTTTCTCGTAAACTTTACGAAGGAGATCTACATGAAGAAATCACGATATTCGGACAGCCAAATACTGGCTATCATCAAGCAAGCTGAAAGCGGTGTGCCTATCCCAGAGCTATGCCGTGAACATGGCATGAGCAATGCGTCATTTTATAAATGGCGAGCTAAATACGGTGGCATGGACGCATCGCTCATGGGTCGAATGAAAGAACTAGAAGACGAAAATCGCCGCCTCAAAAAAATGTATGCCGAAGAACGTTTGAAGTCTGAAATTATTCAGGAGGCGATGGCAAAAAAGTGGTAAAGCCATCTCAGCGCAAAGAGATGGCTCAGGCAGCAGTTAGTAATAAGGCGATAAGCGTACGCTTGGCCTGCCAAATCTTTGTCGTAAGCGAAACGTGCTATCGATATCAGCCGAAGCTCAGCGGTGAGAATGCGGTGATTGCAGACCTTCTCGTTCGGCTGACGCATAATCAGCGTAACTGGGGCTTTGGTTTATGTTATTTATACTTGCGTAACGTTAAGGGTTTTCAATGGAACCATAAGCGCGTGTACCGTATCTACCGTGAACTTGAGCTCAACTTACGTATAAAACCTAAAAAGCGATTAGTGAGGCAAAAGCCTGAGCCTCTGTCTGTTCCTGAGGCGATCAACGATTGCTGGTCGATGGATTTCATGCATGATCAACTATCGGACAGCAGAAGCTATCGTCTATTTAATGTCATCGATGACTTCAACAGAGAGGGGTTGGCCATTGAGGTGGATTTTTCACTACCTGCTAGCCGAGTTATAAGAGCACTAGGTCAGGTGATTGAATGGCGTGGAAAGCCTAATCGAATTCGTTGTGACAATGGACCCGAATACATCAGCAATCTGCTGGGTGACTGGGCCAAGAGCAACGGCATAGAATTGGCATTTATACAGCCAGGTAACCCTCAGCAAAATGCATACGTTGAGCGCTACAATCGGACTGTGAGGTATGATTGGTTAAACCATTACCTGTTTGAAAGTATTGATGAGGTTCAAAGGCATGCAACAAATTGGCTTTGGACCTACAATAACGAACGCCCTAATATGGCGTTAAACGGCATTACACCAATGATGAAGTTGGCAGCTGCCTAAATCTCTACTTTTAACTTCGGTTGTTAATGGGGGGATTACCCCGGTTTCTGGTCCCTGTATAAAGTGAGACAATTTGCAGGATTTTAAAGAGCTCATTCAGGTGTCATAGTGCGCTTATGATTAGCACAGTTAATAATTGGGAATTTGTGTTGTCAGCTTTGTATTTCCCCAACTGTTTTATTAGATATCAAAATTAATTTTTTACGGGTAGTTGACATGCAGTAGGTGCGGCTAGATTTGCTCATCACTTTTATGATAAATTTGATAGTCCCATGCTATGAGGCCCCGACAAGCCCGTGCATTTCCATTGTATGTCGCCTAAAAAATACAGTAAACAAAGCCCTAAATTGGAGCCGAGTTTACGATTTTCGTCGGATTATGTATCAAGGATTGATGTTGAGAAATATAGCCATTGTTGCACTTTCTATTTCTATAACACTCTTAGTTGTAGAGATTGGCCTGCGTTTCTTTTTTGTATCAACACCTGCCAAAGCTTACCCTTGTCCTGATGGTGGGCATCCAGCATATTTGTACAATCAATGTCCAACCAGCCAAGACCGGATGGGTACTGCGCAATTCTCTGGAGATTTACTTTATACGCCTATACCTGAAAGCAAAGGTTTGGGTTGGAGTACAGATGAGCATGGATTTCGCCGCAACCAACCTGTGGTAAAGGTCACATTGCCGGTCCTGGTTCCTTTCGAATCTCATCTAAGTAGCGTGGCTACATCTGATAATTTTCAAGAGCATATTGTTGGACGCTCAAGTGTTGATGGCAATATTCTAATTAGCTTTGATGCAAAAATAAAACAGGGGACTTACAACTGGGCCTGGAGAATAACGGTTAATGGTTTGATCAGAGATTCTGGTAACTATATGGACAATATTCAATCTTCTCCATCTCCACATGAATACCGAACAATTGTTACTAACGGGATTGAGGTCAAGCAAGGCGATACCATTGCATTAGAAATGGCACATGCTAATAATGATGGTCAGCCCGTACTCAAGGGAAATCAGGAATTTGATGTAGAGAATTTTTCGATAAATCTGCAATTTGATAATCCTGAGGCTGACAAACATAAAAACATTGCCAACCGACCTAATGATGGGCCAGCAAGCTCGATACCAATCCAAATAAGCGTAACAGGCGGGAGTACAGCTTGGGGCGTAGGTGTGAGGAATGAGCAAACCTTTCCGGCGCAACTACAAGCGCTACTCATACATGAGTGTCCAGGTATGGATGTGGTGGTTTTGAATGCTGCCTTTCCGGCTCAGACATCAGGACAAGAGCGTCGGCGATTTGAAACTGACGTCCTTCCTTTGAGGCCACAAATACATATGGCTTTTTCTGGCTTCAATGATATTTACAACTCCTATACCGGAATACTTCCTCATCAAAATCGAGACTATTTTGACATCGGTAAGCGATTTGGTGTAAAGGGCGTAGATGATTTCATACCAGTCACTCCTAAGCAGGGAGACTCCGCTTTGCGAATTGTGTATCTTGGTAAGCTAGCCTATTTTAATGTGACACATGATGCCAAAAAAATCAGCCAGGCCATCAAACGGCGCCCCGTCAGTGTAGATGAGACCGTGCTTTCAAGTTTGCGTACTACTAAGATATTTGCAGATTGGTCTAAAGAATATGGGTATGAATTCTATTATGCGCTGCAGCCATCGATTTACTCAACAAAGAAGATACTGACATCTGATGAAATAAAGATAAGGAAGTCATCTGCTGACTTTGGAAATTTTCACAACCAAGGTTATGGAAAGCTCAAAGCAGCACTTGCTAAAGCAGCAAAAAAATATGGTTTTAGCTATATAGATATGGACAATGCATTGCGTGATGAAAGCCAAGATGTGTTTATCGACAACGTTCATTTTGGCGATCGTGGATACATGATGCTTGCTTCACTAATGGTAACTCACCTTTTGCAGGTTAGCCCCACCATACAACATCACTGCAAGGAGATGAAATGAAACGGGCAACTGTTCTGTTATCAGGAGCTGGGACACTAGGCTCGCGACACCTGCAAGGCTTAGCAAGATGCGCAATCCCTTTGGATATACACGTCTATGACATTTATCCTGATGCTTTGCGAATATCACAAGCTCGTTGGGAGGAGGTCACAAATCTAAAAGCTGATCATCACGTATTTCTGCACAACACTTGTGAAGCCTTGCCAGTGAACGTTGATATAGCAGTGATTGCAACTACAGCCAATGTACGCCATGAGAACATTGCAGAAATTGTCAGCAAGTGTAGTGTAAAATATTGGATTCTTGAGAAGGTTCTGGCGTGTAGTGAGGAAAATTTAGATCAGATTTTAACTAGTATTAGTGAATTGAAAAATGCGTGGGTTAATACGCCTCGTCGCTCATTGCCATGGCATAGTGAAATTAAAGCATTACTTGGTAAGGGTTACGCCATGACGATGAAGGTAGATGGGGGGGCATGGGGGTTGGCCTGCAATGCCATACATTTTCTGGATATGTTTGCTTGGTGGACTGGTGAAACACTTGTAGAAATTGAAACTAACGGCCTTGACTCTAATTGGATTGAAGCTAAACGTGCAGGCAACATGGAGGTTATGGGAACCTTGCATGCAAGGTTCTCTGGGGGTAGTACAGTGCAGTTGACTGCCCAACCTGGGGATGTATACTACGAATTTGAATTAAATGATGGTTCGTTTATCTGGCATATTGACGAGGTTGGAGGTACTTGTTTCCGGTCTGATGGCCTTAGTATACCCGGTCGTATTCCTTATCAGAGTGAAGTAACAGGTGAGCTTATCGAGTCGTTGTTAAGTAAGGGTGTCTGCCATCTGCCCGGTCTTGAGACGTCAGCACAAATGCACAGGGTGTATTTGCATGCGTTGCTCAAACATTGGCAACATAATGTTAGTTCGTCAGCTAAAATAGTACCTATTACTTAAGTAAAGGAAAAATATGCCAGTTTGGTTGGTTGGTGCTGGTCCACACGCACAAGAATACGCAAAAGTTTTGAGCAGCCTTGGTGTTGATTTCGATGTTATAGGGCGGAGTTCGCATTCAGCGAAGACATTTGAGACTAATACAGGCAAAAAGGTGGTGACTGGCGGTCTGATTAATGCACTGCAATCTCACAAAGCGCCAGAGCAGGCAATTGTAGCAGTAAGCTTTGAGCAACTCGCCAGCACGGCGATTGCTCTCATTCAGGCTGGCACTCGGAGGATTCTTTTGGAAAAACCGGGTGGTATTAGCATCGATGAGTTGGAGCAGGTGTCCAAAGCTGCTAAAGGTCGCGCTCAAGTGATGATTGCTTACAGTCGCCGTTTTTATGCATCTGTAACCGGGGCTAGAAAATTAATAGAAGAGGATGGTGGCCCTGTTAGTTGTAATTTTGAATTTACTGAATGGGCACATACAATTGAACCAATGCCACTCCCGTCGGAAGTGAAAAACGCATGGGTTATTGCTAATTCTTCGCATGTCATGGATCTAGCTTTTCACCTATGCGGGTTTCCAAAGGAATGGAAAAGCTGGCACTCTGGGAAAATGACATGGCACGCTGCGTCAGCAAGGTTCGTCGGGGCTGGCGTAACAGATAGGGGTGTGATGTTCTCCTATCATGCAGACTGGGAGGCGCCAGGTCGCTGGGCGGTGGAAGTGCTCACGCGCAAGCGGCGATTTTTGTTTAAGCCTCTCGAACAATTACAAGTTACCTTATTGGCTTCCACTGCGGTCTCATTTGTGGCCATCGAAGACAGTTTGGACAAATCGTTCAAGCCAGGTTTGTACAAGGAGACGTGTGCATTTCTGAGCGATGACGATAGCTTGTTTTGCAATATTGACAATCAGCTTGATAACGCAAGAGTCTACAGTGAGATGGCTGGATATAGGCTAGGTGGTTACCCAGCAAGTTATAAATTCTGAAATCTATTTAAATTGGATCAAATTAAATGAAAAATATTACTGTCATCGATTCGAAAAAGCATCGTTTTTCATGGGGTTCACTCGTCGAGTTGTGGGAGTTCAGGGAAATGCTTTTGCTATGGATTTGGCGGGACATCAAGGTTCGCTACATGCAATCGACGCTTGGCATTGGCTGGGCATTGTTTCCCATGCTTTCGCAAGTGTTAATTTACACTCTCGTGTTTGGAAAACTTGTTCGTATCGATTCAGATGGAGCACCTTATGCATTGTTTGCGCTAGCAGGGGTAGTACCTTGGATTTTCTTTTCACAAGCACTAACTACAGTTTCTTCCTCAGTGTATGGGGCTGGACAATTTTTGCAAAAAGTATATTTCCCGCGGTTGATATTACCTATTGCAGCTTTGTTCGATAAATTTTTCGACTTTTTGATTTCCTTTACTTTGCTGTTAATCGTCCTGCTGGTTTCTGGTGTTACATTTAGCGTTAATGCTTTGGTTGTACCTTATTTGATTCTTCTCACCATGATAACGGCACTGGGCTTTGGAATGTTGGCTGCAGCCTTGGCCGTGCACTTTCGCGACGTTCTGCACATGATGGGTTACGTTACCATGGCCATGATGTATGGGTCTCCGGTCGTGTACCCTATGAGTCTCGTTCCAATCGAGTACAAATTTTGGTATTCACTCAATCCAATGGTCGGTATAATTGAAGGTTTTCGGGCAGCACTTTTGTCTACGCGCCCTATGCCATGGGACTTGATCGGGATCTCAACTCTAATTGCTTTAAGTGGCCTGATTTTAGGAGTACTCTATTTCAAATCAAGCGAATCAAAATTTACAGATGTAGGATAAGTTAATGGCTGATCAAGATGTTGTATTAAAAGCGACGGGTTTGTCCAAAAGATATCGAATTGGAAGCAAAGTCAATTCGGATTTGACAGTTCGTAAACAGATTGTTGATTTTTTGATGCGGCCCGTCCAGCGATTCAAAGATATTCGTAGCCTATCAAATTTCACTGAAGAAGAGGCCAATGAAAGCGTTTTTTGGGCATTAAACGATGTTAGTTTTGAAGTGCGACGCGGTGAAGTACTGGGTATTATGGGCGCGAATGGTGCGGGGAAAAGTACATTGTTAAAAGTCCTTTCTCGTATTGTCACACCAACATCAGGTGAGTTCTGGTATAAGGGAACTACATCAAGCCTTCTTGAGGTGGGAACCGGCTTCAATGGTGAATTAACAGGACGCGAAAATATTTATCTGAACGGAGCGATACTTGGAATGCGTCGCCATCAAATTGACAAGGTGTTTGACGAAATTGTTGATTTCTCTGGTGTGGAAAGGTTTATTGATACTGCTGTTAAGCGCTATTCAAGCGGAATGACAGTGCGGCTGGCTTTTTCAGTAGCGGCGCATCTGGATCCCGACATTCTCATACTTGACGAAGTCTTATCTGTTGGTGACGCACAATTTTCTCAAAAGTCTATGAAGAAGATGGAAAGCGTTGCCCAGGATGGTCGTACAGTCATTTTTGTTAGCCACAGTGCTTCAGCAGTTTCCAGATTATGTCACAGGGCAATATTTCTTGGTGCAGGTGCCATCACCGCCAGTGGTTCAGTGGAACAAATCACCGGGATCTATCTCGGAGATACCGTCCATACTCGAGCAGAAAAAGTCTGGGACGATGCCGTGGCCCCAAGTGCCGAAGGTTTGGTTAAACTGATATCCGTCAAAATTGTGAACAAACAAAAAGAAACATTGGATATCGTGGATATCAGGCAATCTTTAGGTATTGAAATTTGCTTTCAAGTGTTGCGGTCAGGGAAAATAATTCTTCCTGAGTTTCAAATTGTTAACGATGAGGAGAATGTACTATTCACTTCTATAGAGAATAGAACTGATTGGGATCAAAGTCCACGTGACCCTGGCCTTTATACGGCTATAGGCTGGTTGGATGGAAACTTTCTAACTGAAGGAAGGTTTTCAGTAAATATTTCTTTATCTTCACCGTCACCAAGAGCAGTTTTCTTGACGGAGAATGCCATTCTCTATTTCCAGGTGATTGATTCTCTGATTGGTGATAGCACACGCTGTGATTATGGTACGCAGGTTCCAGGGCTTATCAGTCCAAGACTGCATTGGAGCTGACATGAATTTAGTCGTTATATCGTCAATTTAGGCTTTGAATGAAATATAGTAATGCAACGTACCAAAAAACTAGTTTGTACCTGCTTCTCAGAGTTAGAAACCAGCTTTTAGGAACGAGTAGCTAATACTCTTTTGTCCTTTGAAAACGAAGCCCTCGATTCCAAGGTCATCGGCCTTTTTTACGTTGACATCACATGATGTCAGTATGGAACACAAACCCTGAGACATATTAGCCCGAGATTACACAGGAATTAGATTTGACCACCGACTTGTTCAAAACTTCAAAGACTAGTATACGTCAGACCAGTAAGAAAAAACTTCTGTTGATCAGCTTCTCTGACTCGGAAACATCGTTTCTGGTCCGAGTAGCGAAGAACCTTTTACTCTCGGGAGATTGGGTGTGCAGTTTTCTCATTCTCCACTCCCTAAAAGAAAGTGACCCTATTACTCATGACTTTGATGCAAACAGTATTAAACATCTCATTATTCGAGAGAATGAGTTTTACGATGAATACACGACAGAAAATATTCAAAGCATCGTCAAGTCCATTAAGCCTAGTAGTCATTTAAGGTTATCGGATAAAATGCATTTAAGGTTATCGGATAAAATGCATTTTGCTTGCAGAAAATTTAAATCTGGTAGCTTACGCCATCGCATGGTTGGACGACTGCTAGAGGTTTTGCTTTTTATCCCATGGGTCCCGTTGGTTTTTACACCTTGGTTCCTTAGAACTGGCTATAGATACTGCGTTAGATATTTTTGGCGTAGAGCGTATGAGAGAATTAAGCAGTGGGCAATGGTCCGGCATCCTTATTTATATAATCGGCTTAAACACTATTTAAGAACCATTCAGTTCGTCTGGAGTGAGATCCCCCTGATCTCTAAAGATCGCTTGAAAATCAAAAAAGCCTCCCATATCGATCGTCTAAAAAAATGTATCCGTGCAGCTGAGCACTTTCTTCAAGATACCACGCCAGATACCCTGATTCTAGCGAAGGACTCGGCTTACTACACGACGATTGTTTTTGTTGAGGCAGCCAAAAACCTGGGGATTCCGAGTGCGGTCATTCCCTACGACCGGGCTGACTCGGATACTCTGGCCAATGACAGGCTCGATCATCCCGACCATGTCATAAAATGCTATGCATCACGGGTGACTGCACAAATGTTTCCCAGCTGGGTTTACTCCTACAGTGGCCAATCGTTGCTGCTGTCAAGCCCTGGAGTTGTCTGCGCCATCGAAGAACTGAATTTGTCTCCACCCAATCCTTGGGGATACAACAATAGTCGTTGTGACAGAATTTTTCTCGAAACAGATGAGGACAGGCAGCATTTCATTATTGGTGGGTGGCCAGAATCGCAACTGGTTGTAATTGGCGCCCCCTACATGGACAAGATTGATGATTTAAAATTTCAGAGAAATGAGCTCAGACAAGAATTGTGCAACCGACATAATTTTGACATTAAAAAGCCTTTCGTTGTTGTATCAGTGCCACCGAATAAGTTGTCGCAACGTACTGTTGAGGTTGAGTTTAAAACTTACAGGGAAATAGTTGATAAATGGTCCTCAGCAATATCTCAATATTTGAACTGCAATCTGATTTTTTCATTGCACCCTTTGACTAACAAAAAAGAGATAGCATTCATAGAGAATAGAGGCGGATTGATACTGAATCATCCCATTGAGGAGCTTCTAGCTTTGGCAGATTTATATGTTGTAGACTGTTCAGCCACAACCCGTTGGGCTCGCTATGCTGGTGTAGATGTGATTGATTACGATGTCTACAAATACAATTTGTGGTTCAATTCGAAGATTGAGGGAGTTATTCATGTAGAAACCTATGAGGAATTCGAAACCGAGTTGTTTAAAGCAAATTTAAGGATTAACAATCTAAAGCTTTTTAAACCTAACCAATCTGATTCAAATTCCAAAATGCGGGGCAGATATTTTGAACGACTAAGTAAAGAGATGGATGATATGGTTTTAAATAAAAAGGTTAATAATGTCATTTAATAGCTACCGCACGAACATGAAATATTCAGCCGTTGACTCTGTCAGAGTATTTGTAAGCGCGGTTGCCAATGAATTGCAACAAGACGAACACGTCTTTGCTCAATTCCCAGTGAGTCGATTTACAAATCTTGTTATTCCTCGTCTGGAAAAGTTGGCTTTTTGGGCGGAGAATTTTCCCAGGTTGTTATCTGTCATTGCAAATATAGCGTATATATTCTGGGTGCCGTTATATTTATTATTCCTGTTGCTGCAGACCATAGGTGCCACTTTCTATATATCAGGGAAAAGTGCCTTAGAAGAAAAGGAAATATTTTTTGCAAATTCGTTGGTTTCCATAATTAGTTCAAAAAGCACACATTACTGTGGCAAATTTCTTTATAGCACGAAGGCTCTGGAAAAGGCAGGTCCAGCGGGTGAATCACTAGGTTGTATCAGGGACTATGCTTCCTTGTCTGATATAAGGTCAGCTTTTTTGAATTCGGTTCGATCTCTTTTTATAATCTGGAAGGACAACCGAAAACGAGGGGTTATCTTTCAAGTTTACCCCGCCTTCCAATGGTTCTTAACGTGGAATGTACTGCAAAAAAGCAAAGTCGGTTTGAAAACTATTTGGATAAGTAGTGATAGGGACCGATGGGCAGTGCTTTTTGATCAATTGCCCATAAACGCCGAAAGAATCATTGTCCAGCATGGCTTACTGAACGATCCTGCTGGTCAAGCTGGATTCAGGAACCCAGAGTCTCTTCCAACGCTGCTCAATAATATTTATAAAATCATACTGCTCGACAAAAATTCTGAGTCTTGGTATCGGGATCGGGTGCTTGCCAAAGAAAGTCACACCCAATTTGTATGTAGTAAAGGTTTGTTACCACAACAAGGGTCGCTTCCAAACGCTATGCCAAGCTCGTTGATCGTCGGGCAGCGCGAATGTCTGAAAAAAGAGTGTAGGCTTGCTAACTATTTAGTAGCGGCAGTTCCAAAAGTCCGCATCTATCTGAAACCGCACCCCAGTGTCAGTACGAGACAATACGAAAAATTTTTGGACAAGCGCATCAGACTGATTAAAGACCCATTTTTTTTCCCGATCGTCAGTTTGTGCATCTGCAATGACTATTCAACGCTAGCGTATCTTTATGCAAAGAACGGTACCAAAGTAATCTATATTAATGAAATCGAAGAAGAGACACCTGATTATCTCCAGCAACTGCTCCTAGATACTCTGGCAGCTCAGGCAGCGACTTCGTCAGCTATAGTTGTTCCCAATAGCTCAACTAATTATTCAAGCCTATGAAGCCACTACCATCTGACAGAAGCTTTGGGTTTTTTGTCTCAACTATCATGGCTTGTGCAAGCGTATACTTCCTAATAAAGCACCCGGGAGCTGCCGTCCAATACGTCTTTATATTTTCTAGCATACTGGTATTATTCATTGCCTTAGTCTTCCCGCAGCGTCTACATTCATTGAACCGAGTTTGGTTTTCCATTGGAGAAATTTTGGGTAAGATTGTAAGCCCAATTGTGTTATCCGTAATCTATTTTGGGTTGATCACCCCGATTGCATTGTCTACCCGGCTATCAGGACGCGATGAACTTCGGCTTAAAAAACGAGTCACTTCAACTTATTGGGTCGAGCGCGGACCCGGTGAACCTTCACCCGACTCTTTCAATAACCAATTCTGAGGTAGTTATGAGCTTTAGCTTTATTAAAGAACTTTGGCTGTTCCTTCGTGAGAGAAAAAAACTCTGGCTAGCCCCTGTCATTTTTGTGATTGTACTGATTGGCAGTCTCTTGATTGCTGTACAGGGATCAGTGATGGCACCCTTTATCTACACACTCTTCTGATCAATGAATATTCTTGGAATTTCTGCCTATTATCATGATTCAGCAGCCTGTCTGGTTGTCGATGGTGAGATTATTGCTGCCGCTCAGGAAGAGCGATTTACCCGGAAGAAACACGATTCTGAATTTCCTGTCCAGGCGATCAATTTCTGCCTGGCTGAAGCCGCCATTCGTGCCGAGTCACTAGACTGTGTCGTCTTTTATGATAAGCCCTTTCTGAAGTTTGAACGTCTTTTTGAGACTTACTTGGCCTTTGCCCCAAGAGGCTTCAAGAGCTTCGCTACTTCACTGCCAGTATGGGTCAAAGATAAATTGTTTCAAAAAAAAACCATTACTGATGCTTTGAAAGTAAACTTTGGTACGGATATTGATTGGGGTGCACGTTTACGTTTTTCTGAGCATCACCTGAGCCATGCGGCGTCTGCTTTTTACCCATCCCCCTTCAAAGATGCTGCCATACTGACGATGGATGGTGTTGGTGAGTGGGCAACAACCTCACTAGCGGTTGGCGCAGAAAATACAATCACAGTTCACAAAGAGATTCACTTCCCGCATTCAATTGGTCTGCTCTACTCTGCGTTCACTTCCTTCGCCGGTTTCAAGGTTAACTCTGGGGAATATAAACTTATGGGACTTGCGCCTTATGGTGAGCCTAAGTTCGTGGAATTGATCAAAGACAACTTGATAGATATCAAGGATGATGGTTCATTCCATCTTGACATGAGTTACTTCGATTATTGCACTGATCTGGCTATGACCAATGCACGTTTTGATGCGTTATTTGGCGGGCCGGCGCGCGTTAGCGAAAGTAGTTTGACCCAGCGTGAGATGGATCTTGCGGCCTCGATTCAGGCGGTTACTGAAGAGGTCGTAATCAAACTGGCCCGGGGCATACGCCAATCGACGGGTCAGAGGAATCTCTGCTTAGCTGGAGGAGTTGCGCTTAATTGTGTCGCCAATGGGAAACTGTTGCAAGAGAGAATATTTGACCAGATCTGGATTCAGCCAGCCTCAGGTGATGCGGGTGGAGCTATTGGCGCTGCATTGAGTGTTTATCACCTTATGCTCCAGCAGCCCAGACATATACAGCCAAGAGATGGGATGAAAGGAGCCTATCTTGGCCCATCCTACTCACAGGCAGAAATAGAACGTCGACTTAAAGCCATTGGTGCTTTATTTTCGATTGTCTCTGATGAGGAACTTATCGATGAAACTGCCTCTGCGTTGGTTGAAGGCAAGGCTGTTGGCTGGCACCAAGGCCGAATGGAGTTTGGCCCGCGCTCACTGGGTGCGCGTTCTATTATTGCTGACCCGCGTTCTTCACAAGTTCAAAAACAGCTGAACCTAAAAATAAAATACCGTGAATCGTTTCGCCCATTCGCCCCCAGCGTGTTGCGAGAAGATGCCTCAAACTGGTTTGATATCGACGTAGATAGTCCCTATATGCTCTTAGTTGCCGACATTTCCCATGACAAAAAATTGCCTATGAACGATGAGCAAAATACACTATTCGGCATCGACAAGTTGAACGTAGCCAGATCAGAAATACCTGCAGTCACTCATATTGATTACTCGGCACGTATTCAGACTGTTGATGCAGAGACAAATCCGAAGTATCATGCTTTGATTTCGAAATTCAAGGCGTTGACACAATGCCCGGTTCTAGTGAATACCTCATTCAATGTTCGTGGGGAACCCATTGTGAACACGCCGGAAGATGCCTTTCGATGTCTTATGGGAACCGAGTTAGATTTCTTGGCTATTGGTAACTGTATCCTTCACAAGACTGGGCAGAATCCGGCTTTGATCATCAGGTACGAAAATGAATTCGAACTCGACTAAAATTCAAATAATTATGAAATTATATAATCTAATTCGTCTGTTGGTTACAAATTTACTCATTGCCATCGTCATTCTAGCTGTCGTTGATTTAGTAATCACAAATAAGGTAAAGAGTTAGGTATGGCCAAAGAATTTATTATGCAAATGCGTCCTTGGTTTGGCGCAGAAGAAAAACAGGCCCTCATGGCCTATATGGATGAGGATGGTTTTTTAACCGAATTTAAAAAAACCGAAGCTTTTGAGCAAAGCATTGCCAACTATACTGGTGCTAAGCACTGTGTGGTTGTGAATAATGGCACTATTAGCTTAACCCTAGCCGCGATGGCAGTTGGCATTGAGGCCGGTGACGAGGTGATTGTGCCTAACTACACCATGATTGCCAGCCCTAATTCCTTGCGGATGTTTGGTGCAGTGCCGGTGTTTGTGGATGTTGAACCAGACACCCTTTGCTTAGATATTGCTTTAGTGGAAAAGGTTATTACGGCTAAAACCAAAGCTATTATGTTGGTGGTTGCTAATGGACGCGCGCCAAGTGCAGGTATTGAGGCTTTTCAAAGGCTTTGTGATGAGCGTGGTCTTTTGCTGATTGAAGATGCTGCCCAAGGCTTAGGCAGCTATTATCCAGATGGCGCCCATACAGGCACTAAAGGCCTAGTAGGCAGCTTTTCTTTTTCTGCACCGAAGATTATATCCACGGGCCAAGGTGGCGCATTAGTCACTAATGATGATGATGTGGCAGAAAGGTTAAAGCGCTTAAAAGATTTTGGCCGCGCTGGTGGTGGCAATGATATTCATGACAGCTTGGGCTTTAACTTCAAATTTACCGAGCTACAAGCGGTGGTGGGTTTGTGCCAAATGGACAAGTTGGCTGCTAGGGTCACTCGTAAAAAACACATTTGGCAGCAGTATGCCGATCAGTTGGCTAACTGCCCGCAGGTAAAGCTATTTGCCCACGACTTAAACATTACCACGCCTTGGTTTATTGATGCCTTGGTTGAAAAAAGAGAAGCTCTAGCAGCCCACCTAAAGACCGAATTGATTGGCACTCGGGTGATGTACCCTCCGATTACACAACAAAAGGTTTATGATCTTGCTGGAAATCACCCTGTGTCAGAAAATATTGGGGTAAATGGCTTGTGGTTGCCCTCTTCCAATCAATTAACAGACGCTGATATCACCCGTATATGTGATGCGGTGAAGGCGTTCTACGCTTAAATGACTGCTTTAAAAACGCCATTGGTTTTTGCTTCGGTGGTTATGTCTGGGGGTGTGGGTAGTCGTTTGTGGCCCTTGTCTCGCGCATCCTACCCTAAGCAGTATCAGGTGCTGGTTGACAACAATCATGAGCACACCATGTTGCAGCAGACGTTTGCGCGGTTGCGTGGGCTAGACCAAGTCAATAGTCAGCTCATTTGTAATCAGGATCACCGGTTTTTAGCAGCAGAGCAGTTGCGTAGCCTAGGCCAAGACGCAGATATCATATTAGAGCCAATGGGGCGCAATACTGCCCCTGCAGTCATTATAGCCGCCTTGCGTTTACAGCAGATGGATGGAGACGAGCCCATGTTAGTGTTGTCTGCCGATCACGATATTGCTGATGTGCCAACTTTTCATGTGGCGTTAAGATCAGCCCATGAATTAGCTATGCAAGGTTTTATTGTGACTTTGGGTATTACGCCCAGTTTTGCGTGTACTGGCTATGGCTATATTCATTGTGGTAATCCAGTGCTTAAGGGCTTTGGTGTGGAGAAGTTCGTCGAAAAGCCCAATGGCACTGTGGCTCAAGGCTACTTAAACGCAGGTGACTATTTATGGAATAGTGGCATGTTCATTGTCAAACCCAGTGTCATACTGGCAGAGGCTTTAGCCCTTTGTCCTGGATTACTCAAGCAATGCAAAAGTGCCCTCAATGGGTCTGCCAAAGATTTAGATTTTATCCGTTTGTCCGTTGCTGAGTTTGAGCAGTGCGAAAGCATATCCATAGACTATGCCATTATGGAGAAGACCCAAAAAGCAGTGGTTGTGCCTGTAGCTTGTGGATGGAGTGATGTGGGTGACTTGCAGTCTCTTTGGCAGGTTAATGATCAGGACGAATGTGGCAATGTTAAACAAGGTGATGTGGTGGCCATGGATAGCCACAACTGTTTACTTAAAGCCGATAGCCGTTTGCTGGCTGTGCTGGGTATGGAAGACATTGCCATTATTGAGACTAAAGATGCAGTGTTAGTAGCCAAGTTAGATCAGGCTCAGCAAGTTAAGGAACTGGTGGCCACACTAGCTGGACGAGAAGAGTTAGCGCATCAGCGCGAGGTCTTCCGACCTTGGGGCAGTTATGACAGTGTTGATAGTGGTTCTAATTACCAAGTAAAGCGCATTAGTGTGAATCCCGGGGCACGGTTAAGTCTGCAGCGCCATCAGTTTCGAGCCGAACATTGGGTCGTCGTGCAAGGTCAGGCACAGGTGCATGTGGATGGACAAGATCACCTGCTCAAAGCCAATGACTCTATTTACATCCCTAAGGGTGCCGTGCACTGTTTAGCCAATGAAACCAATGAAGCCTTGCATCTGGTAGAAGTTCAATCGGGTAGTTATTTGGGTGAAGATGACATTGAGCGCTTAGAAGATGTGTATGGCAGACAATAAACATGCGGTGTATGTGCGCTTGTTGGGCGGCTTGGGTAACCAGCTGTTTCAATATGCCATGGGCCGAGCATTGTCAGATGCCAGGCAGACCGAACTGGTTCTAGACCCTCGCTTTATATTGCGTAAAGGCTGCATCTCTGGACTGGCTATTGATGAGTTTGCCATTAGAGCCCGTTATTTAACTGATGCAGAAGCTGCTCATTTTAAAGAGCCTGTATGGAAGTTAACTCGAGCATTAAGGCGCCAAATTAATCCTTGGATGGGTTATTACCACGAGACCGTGCATAGTTTTGATTCTGCAGCACTAGTCCAGAGCTACGACGTCATGTTGTCTGGATTTTGGCAATCTGAGCGCTATTTTGATAACCACAGTGACCTACTACAAAGTGACCTTGTGCTAAAAAAGGCACTTCCACCAGAAGCTGCGCAAGTTGCTGCGCAAATGAAATGTGGCACTAGTGTTGCTATGCATGTGCGGCGGGGTGACTATTTGAGTGACCCTAAAGCATTAGCAAAGCACGGGGCAACCAGTGCACACTATTATCAAACGGCGCTGCAGTTGATGATTGAGAAGTTAGGTGGTGTCGATTTGTATGTGTTTTCTGATGATCCTGAATGGGTTAGAGCCAATATTCAGCACCCCAGTATAACTTTTGTGTCGGACTTCGGTTTTTCTGCTGAGCAAGATCTGTGGCTCATTAGCGCATGCCAACACCAAATTATTGCTAATAGTTCGTTTAGCTGGTGGGGAGCATATTTGAATGATTATGCCAGCAAGATAGTGGTTGCACCCGAACCCTGGTTTGATGCCAAGCATATGGCACAACAAGATATTATTCCCACTGACTGGAATACCTTGGCTAAATAGCATTGGGTATATTTTCAATTTGAGTTTAATGGGTAATATGTTTTTGTATTTTTTGATTCAAAGTAGATTGAGGGATGGATTCTAAAATGAAGGCAAGTAAAAAAATGTCTTGGTGAAAGTGAAGTCAGAAATAAATTTCTTGAAAGCTTCAAAGGCAGTTTACGATAGCACCATTCTAGTTGTGAAGTTATGTTAAAAGAGTCTTCACATAAATCAACACTAAAACATAGAATATTAAAAGCTGAGACGATTGTGACTGATAATATATTTTTTAATAGGGCGGACCTAAAGCATTGCGGCAGCAATGTCATTATTGGCAAAACAGCTAGAATCCGTTATCCAGAATTGGTGTCGATTGGTGATAATGTCATCATTGATGATTTTACCTATATTTCGACACAGTTAGAGGTGTCATCTTTTGTGCATATTTCATCGGGCTGCTCGATCATTGGTGGGCGAAATGCCATGGTGTCCTTTGGCCAGTTTAGTACCTTAGCGCCTAACGTGGTGCTGGCCGCGGGAAGTGATGACTATATCTCGGGCCTTGCCACCCCCATGGTGGCTGAAGAGTTTAAAGGTGACGTAGAGATTGGTAGTATACACATAGGTGATCATTGCATTGTGGGTGCTAATTCTACCATTTTACCTAATGTAACTTTATCCACTGGGGCAAGTGTAGGGGCTAATTGTTTAGTTAAGCATGACTTGGAAGGGTGGTGTTTGTTTGCAGGCGCCCCAGTACGCCGTATCAAACAGCGAAATGCTAAAATAATTTTGGCATTAGAACAAAAATTTAGAAATAGTAAATAAACTGCACCCATGCCTGAACATAGTGAAGAAATTAAAGTGGGTATATTGCCCCATGAACTTAGATACCAAGTAAAGCTAGGCGGTGTGCCTTTGCAGTCATTAGATTGGCCGGGGCAGGTTGCCCCAACAAACGGTACCATAGCCGATTTATCAGCTAGAGACCATGTGGTCGTTTACCCGTCGTCTAAACGCCTATTGCGTGGTTTTGGGCCTCTCAAGTGTAAAATTGACTTACTCATGTCTGAGCCATTAATCATCCATGGTAAGTATTATAAAAATATTTGGCTATTACGTCACAAATTCAATTACATTCTATGCCGATATCAGCAGTATGCAGCTAGGTACGCCAATGTCATTCAGTTTGCTGTGGTTGAATCATGGGTAGATGGTAGTCAATTACAATGGCCACCGATAAAAACACACAATTGTTCGCTTATTGCGTCTGAAAAGATACACTTAGTCGGGCATAAATTGCGCCATGCAGTGGTTGACTGGGTCAGCACTGTACAAGCAGATGTGCATATCATGGGCAGGGGCTATCAGCCCTTCGACTTAAAACAAGATGGTTTGTTGCCTTACCACTATTCTGTAGTGATTGAAAATGTTCCTGAACCTGATTGTTTTACTGAAAAGCTTTTAGATTGCATGCTGTGTGGCACCTTACCCATTTATTACGGGCCAAAGAATATCGGTGACTACTTTAATTTAGACGGTATGATTGTTTGTTGTTCGATCACAGAACTTCAGGCAGCAATAGCCACCACTTTTACTCCCCCTAATGAGATTCAATGGACTGCCATGGAAGAGAATAGGCAGACCGCTTTACGTTATAGCAATCTGAAGCAAAGAGTCGTCGAAGTAATTAGAAATAATGATGTTATTAGAAACGGTTGAATATGGATGTATTTCGCTTTAAAGGTGCGGGCGGATGCCTGTTTTCGCTAGTGCCCTTGATAGCAGCATACATAGTGGAAAAGTTTAGAGCCTAAGAATTGTAGAGGAAGTCGATATGAAAGTACTAGTATTAGGAGGCGCTGGTTATATTGGGTCTCATATGGTGACTTATTTACAGGCTCAAAATATTGGTGTTGTGGTAATCGATGATCTTTCAACAGGCTTTTCAGATTCAGTGGCGGGCGTGCCGCTTTACCAAGGTGATTTTGCCAATCAAGAGCTATTGCAGCAAGTATTTAAAGAACATCAGATCGATGCCGTAATGCACTTCGCGGCGTCTAGCCAGGTAGGCGAATCAGTGTTAAACCCGGAGAAGTACTACTCCAATAACTTGTGTAAAACTCAAGTGCTGCTGAATATTATGCGCCAGCATCAGGTCATCAATATAGTGTTTTCGTCAACGGCAGCTGTGTACGGTAGCCCGGAGCAAGCCTTGATCGACGAACAGCACCCAGTAACGCCTATCAACCCCTATGGCCGCTCTAAACTCGCTGTTGAGTGGATGTTGCAGGACTACGCTAGTGCCTATGGTATAAAGGCGGTTTGTTTGCGTTATTTTAACGCAGCAGGAGCTGCTATTGATGCCAGCAATGGGGAGCGGCATGATCCAGAAACACACCTTATCCCCCTAGTGCTTCAAGCATTGTCAGGTCGACGTCATGGCATTAAGGTTTTTGGAACCGACTATGCAACACCAGACGGTACCTGTATTAGAGACTATATTCATATTTTGGATCTAGCTCAAGCTCATCTTTTGGCCTTGAACTGGCTTCTTACTCAATCAAGTTGCACCTATAGAGCGTTTAATCTTGGCAATGGTGCTGGTTTTTCAGTATGTCAGGTCATTGCCACTGCCAAGGAAATCACGGGCCAGCAGTTAAATGAAGAGGCCTCTGCAAGAAGAATGGGAGACCCTGCTGTTTTGGTAGCCAGTGCGGAACAAGCAAAGCAAGTATTGGGCTGGAAGCCACAATATACTCAATTGCAAGAAATCATTGCCCACGCTTGGGCGTGGGAGCAAAAGTTGGCAGGTCTATGAACGTTGATGATGACTTTGAATACTATGTGATTAATTTGGATCGTTCTAAGAAACGCTGGCAACGGATCAATAAGCACTTACAAAGTATGAGTATCGAGGCTCAGCGAGTTAGTGCTGTTTATGGAGCTGATTTGCCAGACGATGAAATAGCCCGCTATTACACACCATATTTAAATCAAAAACAGTTTTTCATGCCGCTTAAACCTGCAGAAATTGGCTGCTTTATGTCTCATCGAAAGGTGCTTAAATCCTTTGTTGATCTGAGCGATAAGGCCTATGCAGTAATATTGGAAGATGATGTAGAGTTTATTGGTGATGTGCTGGAGTACCAGCAGCAATGGTTGGATGCAGTTCAGGGTGAAGAGCCCGTGATGTTAAAGCTTTTTTCTCGTCGGCAAGTACATGGCCAAGTTGTGTATACACACCAAGGTCGTAGCACAATAAGGCCTCACTTGGTGCCTTTGGGAACACAAGGGGCAGTATTAAATCGTTCTGCTGCGTATCAATTATTAAACACTTTGAGCCAATTTGGAATGCCTGTTGATGTAGCATATCAACATTGGTGGCAACATGGTGTAAGGGTGCTGGTTACTGTGGGAAACCATATTAACGAAATTAGTGCCCAGCTAGGTGGGTCAAACATCTCTAACAAGCAGAATCTACCACTGACTTATAAGATCAAACGAGAGTCTAAACGTTCTTGGTTTCGACTGAAAATAAAACTCATTTCTATGTTTTATTACATGAAAAGCTAATTTATTTATAGTCTGTAACGAGGCGCTTCTTATGATATCTATGGCTCAATTGCAGTGATAAACATGCTCGCTGATGTTATTTGCAAGGTATAATACAACTGCTCACTTAGTGCTGGATGTTAGGTGGCTGATAACGCCAGACCGTTATTAGAATTAAAAATATAAATCTGCACAAAATACTTTTTAAAAAATTAAAAGGTCTTAGAAAGTCAAATACAAAGCAATGAGAAAAGTTAAACATGGAAGTATTGCGTTCTAAAAATATACACATTGGCTTGTTTTGGCTAGTGTCTCTGCTGGCTTTAGTCGTGCCTGCTGCCAGCATCAATTATCCAGTGGCATTGTATTACGTGGCGGTTAGTTTAGTCGTTTTGGGGTTATGTACGGTTATTGTGAGAACAGACCCCCAGCCCTTATCTAAACTAGAAAAGGTGATGATTTTCACTTGGTTATTTTATCCATTGTTTACGGCGCTAGATTTTTGGCTCAGAACAGGGTGGATATGGACTCAATTCCAGGAGCCTAGCCGGTTTATTTTGGTGTTGCCAATCTACCTCATGGTTAGGCGTTTTGGCTTGTCACAAAATGCTTTAAAATGGGGTGTTTTTTTTGGTGCTGTTCTTGCTGGATTTTGGGCTTTTTATCAAAAGCAGGAGTTGGGGATACATCGCGTTCATGGAGGCACCTCTGGCCTCAAAGCTGCCTTTGGTGACATTAGTTTATTACTAGGCGTTATGTCCGTTGCCTTGTTTCAGCCCAATTGGTGTGAAGACAAACGGTGGTGGCTAGTCGTGTTATTTTCTCTTTCATTAGGATTATTTGCATCTTTAGCCTCTGGCACTAAAGGTGGGTGGATTTCTGCCCCTGTTCTATGCTGGGTGATGGTGAGTCTGGCTCGTCATCCATCTTATACCAAGCGCTTTATAATGTTAGCTGTTATGGCCATAGGAGCAGTTTTGGTGTGGTGGTTTTCACCATTTGTTCAGGACAGAGTGGGAAATATACCTCTTGCTGTTGCTACATACTTTGAAACTAGACAAGTAACGGATGGTTCGGCAAGTATTCGTTTGGCTTTATGGCATGCTGCAACCCTAGTTTTTATTGATAATCCTTGGTTTGGTGTAGGCCCCAGTAACTTTGATGCTGCTAAACTACCTTATATTGAAGCCGGCCTACTGCCAACTATAGTTGGTAACTTTGATGGTGCCCATAGTCAATTTTTTGATACTTTGCAAGAGTCTGGCATATTTGGCCCTTTCATGATCTTTTCTATTTATGGTGCGTTTATTATGCACTGTCGTCAATATGTTTTGCAAAACAAAGCGCTTGCCACGGCGGGAATTTTGTTAGCAGTAGGCTTTATGGACTTTGGTTTGGTTGAGATGATATGGGATATCAACAACGCTGGAGTGTTCTTCACAGTAATGATGGCTTTGATCGCAGGACAGTTGTCTTATGAAGGTAATACAAAACCAACAACTAACTAGTTGGCTTGTATAATATCTATGACCACTGGCGCCACTATGTCAGCGCCTGCTTTACTTAAGTGGTTAGTATCATTGTAAAGTAGTTTGGGTAACTGGCTAGTATTGCACCAACTCTGGTCTTTGCATAAGATTTGTTTAGGCTGGGCCCAGTATAGGTTTTTGTGCGTTAGTGATCTAAATTTCTCTAGCGCGGCTGTATGCTGTTGATAAACTAATAGTGGATAACGAAAGTTCTCATCTCTAAGCTCCCCCAACTGAGCTAGCTTTAAATATCGGTTAGGTATATTCCAACCAGCCACCGGAATTTGGTCGATAACAATGACCTTTTTTCCTACACCCAAGAGTTGTGAAACGTATTCAATGTAGCCATTCACAACTTCTTCTTCACGTTTCTGTGATGCTCGTCTGTTGTTACTAATGTCTTGGTAATAATAGTTCATGGCACCAGTTTCGTGCCCACCTAATAAATTATCAAAGCCTTTTCCTGATGAATAGAGTGACCACTGCGCACTCAAAATTACCCATTCAGCAGCATCGCTAGAATCTAATCTCTCTCGCCTACCCTTGTTAATTCTTGAGCATTGATCAGATTGAGTATTGGAAACGTAAAAATCCATTAACGGTGGACAGTTTGGGTTAGTGTGCCATTCAAATGTTTCTAGCGAGCTTGAAAAGGCTGTTGATAAGCTTGGTGCAAGGCTTGCTGCGTGGCTGTCTCCTATTAGCACAATGTCTGCTGAGAAATTGCTGGTACAAGAATCAAAATTACACCCTTGCCATTTAAAATTAGTATTCGTTGCAGCGTTATAGTTTGCTAATTGTTGCTTATTATAACGGCCGGTAAACCCATCTGTCAGGATTGCCGCCATACCAAAGGCAAAAAATGCAATAACTATGCATGTGCCAAGTATGAGCAGTTTTTTTGCCTGAGGCTCTGGGCTGGTACTTTTTCTAAATGGCTGTTCAACGTATTTCCATATAAAGTATGCGGCCACAAAACTTGCTAACCCTAAAGCAACCATTAAGCTAAGATCAGGTTCGCCTAAGCTTCGGTGTCGTGCGAAGGAAAAGAGTGGTTGGTGCACAAGGTATGCGCTGTAGCTAATTAGGCCTAACTTTACTAGGCCAGTATTGCTTAGCAGCCTGTTGGTGAGAGTGCCCTTGGTAGCAAACATGATGATCAACGCTGTTCCAACCGTAGGCAGTAGAGTATAGAAGCTTGGAAACGGGGTATGTTTGTCGAATAAAAAAATAGAAGCAAGAAGGAAACCTAGACCGCATAGGCTTAGTGGGCCGTTGAAGTGAACTTTAATGTAATGGGACAAGCCACCCTTAAATGCAGACATTGCAATAAAGGAGCCAATCAGTAACTCCCAGCCTCGAGTGGGAAGTAGGTAAAAACCAGCCTTTGGGTAATGGTAAACTGTCCATTGTGCAAAATATAAACTCAAACCAGCTAAGATTAGCAAGGTTGGAGTTATGGCTTGTTTACGAACGCGCCAAATCAAAGCAAGTAGTAATGGAAACAACACATAATACTGTTCTTCTACTGCTAGGCTCCATGTATGCAGCAGGGGCTTAAGTTCTACCTCAATATCAAAGTAATTACTCTCACTAAGGAAGTATAAATTAGATGCAAATATAGAGACGGAGGATAGGCTTTGAGCAAAATCCAACATGTCCTTGGGTGGTAACCATAACCATGCAAATGGGATGCACATCAGTGCTACAAAAAAAAGTGCTGGTAGAATTCTACGCGCACGACGTTGATAAAAAACGTTTAAGCTGTATGTATCGTTGGCGAGTTCTTTGAGTAATATAGAGGTGATTAGATAACCACTGATGACGAAAAATACGTCAACACCGATAAATCCACCGCTAAAAGATGAGAAACCTGCATGATAGAGAATCACGGGTATTACGGCTAATGCTCGTAGACCATCTATTTCGGCACGATAATGCAACAGCAAACCTATTTCGTATGTGATTAGATATTTTTGATGAATCAGATTTTACCAGTAACATAGGATTAATTGAAGCCAAGTCTCACAGTTGGCAACGATAATTTGAGATTGGATTAGTTGAAAGCGGCGGGGCATCCCAGCCCCGCACTTTTACACCAACATCCATGTTGATAAACACTGCCATGACAGACCATCCCGGTCTGCGCTTTATGCCTGCGTCCGTGCAGGTAAATACAAGTAAGGTGTTGCGTTTGGAAGCTTTGGAGTAGGAGATAAATACCAAAACCTAGTTGGGTTCTGAGTTCCTTGTCTTTCAGTTGCAATCCGTTTGCAGCGAGGTAACTCACTAGGCGTAAATCTTAGTGAGTTATTTGAAGTGTAGTTTAGATTTTGGTGTTTGCAAAAAAGAATTTAAATTCTGATAGATTGCCAGGCTGCACGTGTGTGGATGATGGGAAGGAGTTCATAAGAACGAGGCGGCTGTGCCGCCTCGTGAACTTTAGTACTTGTAGCTTTCTGGCTTAAACGGACCTTCAGATGGTACGTTGATGTAGTTAGCTTGAGTGGTGGTTAGCTTGGTCATTACACCACCAAAACCTGCCACCATGTCGGCTGCTACTTCTTCATCTAGTTTCTTAGGCAAGATTCTTAGCCATAAGTTGGCTTGCTTGTCGGCTGGGCTTAGGTCTGCGAACTTGGCGTCCCATAGGTGCATTTGCGCTAGCACTTGGTTGGCGAAAGAACCATCCATGATACGTGATGGGTGACCTGTGGCGTTACCTAGGTTAACTAAGCGGCCTTCAGACAGTAGCAGTACGAAATCGCTCTTGTTGTGATCAGCAGCACGGTACACCTTGTGTACTTGGGGCTTCACTTCTTCAAACTTCCAGTTCTCACGCATGAAGGCAGTGTCAATTTCGTTGTCAAAGTGACCAATGTTACAGACTACAGCGCCTTTCTTAATGGTCTTAAGCATGTTGGCATCACACACGTTAGTGTTGCCAGTGGTGGTGACGATAATATCTGTGGTGCCCATCAATAGAGTATCAATGCAGCTGATATCGCCAGTGTTAGTGCCGTCTAGGTACGGCGACACTACTTCAAAGCCGTCCATGCACGCTTGCATGGCACAGATTGGATCAATTTCTGTAATCTTAACGATCATGCCTTCTTGACGAAGTGATGCTGCAGAACCTTTGCCTACGTCGCCGTAACCCACTACAAGGGCTTTCTTGCCTGCTAGAAGGTGGTCTGTAGCACGTTTGATCGCATCATTTAAAGAGTGGCGACAGCCGTACTTGTTGTCGTTTTTGCTCTTAGTCACAGCATCGTTAACGTTGATGGCAGGTACTTTTAAGGTGCCCGCTTCCAACATTTCTTGTAAGCGGTGAACACCAGTAGTGGTTTCTTCAGAAATACCGTGGCAGTTAGCTAAAATTTCTGGGAATTGATTGTGCAGCATGGTGGTTAAATCACCACCGTCGTCTAGGATCATGTTAGCGCCCCAGTCTTTGCCATCTTGCACGATGGTTTGCTCGATGCACCATTCGGCTTCGTCTTCTGTTTCGCCTTTCCAAGCAAATACAGGAATGCCGGCAGCAGCAATAGCAGCAGCGGCGTGATCTTGGGTAGAGAAGATGTTGCAAGAAGACCAACGTACTTCAGCACCTAAGTCGACCAATGTTTCAATCAGCACAGCTGTTTGAATGGTCATGTGGATACAGCCCATGATTTTGGCACTGGCTAGAGGCTTTTGTGCAGCGTATTTAGTACGCAATGCCATAAGAGCGGGCATTTCTGTTTCGGCGATGTCAATTTCCATACGGCCCCACGGGGCTAAAGAGATATCGGCAACCTTGTAATCGGTGAAGTCGGTCATTGGTAAAGCGTCCATAGGTTAAAAATTCAGCCGGTATTATACGCTAGTAAACGTCTGCTGCCGATCGCAAAGCAGAGTTATTTTTCTTTTTAGCGTCATCCTTACTTTCATCTACTCCATTTCCGCCGATGTACTGCGCAGCTAGGGTGTCAGTGGATTTAACGAAGCTGGTAACGTCGGTGCCTACAGCCACAAAGGTGGCGCCCAGAGTAAGGTATTGTTGTACCAGTTCTGGTGCGGCCATAAGAATACCGGCAGCTTTGCCTGCCGCTACAATTTGTTCAATGGCAGTGCGTATTGCCTTTTGTACGGGTTCGGCTGTGGGCTGGCCTAAATAGCCCATGTCTGCAGCCAAGTCTGCCGGGCCAATAAAGACACCATCAATACCGTCTACGGTGAGTATCTCTTTAAGGTTATCTAACCCACGCTGAGCTTCAATTTGCACTAACAGGCACACTTGGTCGTTGGCGGTTTGGAGATAATCTGGAATGCGGTTGTGGTGGGAAGCGCGTGCTAAAGCGGCACCTACGCCTCGAATACCTTGAGGTGGGTAGTTCATGGCCTGTACCAGCTGTTTTGCCTGTTTGGCGGTTTCTACCATGGGCACTAAGACTGTTTGGCAGCCTATGTCTAAAATTTGTTTGATCATCCATGTTTCGCCTATTGGTGGGCGAATCACAATGCTGGAGTCAGACCCTTGCAAGGCGTGCATTTGGCTAACGAGGCTGGTGATGTCGTTGGGGCCGTGTTCGGCGTCTAGGACGAGCCAATCAAAACCTGCACCGCCGGCAATCTCTGCGGCGTTAGGGCTGCCCATAGAGAGCCAAAAACCAATCTGTTGTTGGCCTGTAAGAAGCTTTTGTTTAAACTGATTGATGGGTGCAGGCATGGGTATTCCTTTTACTATCAGTTAAATGTACTAGCAGTTATATGAGTGGCAAATCAAAAGCGGCAGCTTACTTGGCCAAAGTCGCCAAAATCGGCTTCGATTAAAGTGCCTTTTTGGGTTTCTATAGGCCGAATAAAGGAGCCAGACAACACAATTTCACCAGCCTTTATGCTATCACCATATTGGTTTAAACGCGCGGCTAACCATGCAATGCCTAAGGCGGGCTGATTAAGTACACCAGCACCTAAGCCCGTTTCTTCTACTTCGCCGTTGGCACTGACAATGGCGCCAATCCAGCGCATATCCACTTGGCTTGGATCTGTATGCTGCGTTCCCAATACTAAACCTGCGTTGGCTGCATTGTCAGCTATGGTGTCAAATACATTGCGCGCCACGCCCGTGTCTGGGCATGTTCTGTATATACGAGTGTCCAAAATTTCTAAGGAAGGTACAAGGTAGTCTGTCGCCTCAATCACTTGTTCTACGGTGATATTCTCGCCAGTAAGATCATGTTTCATCACAAAAGCGATCTCTGCTTCTACTCGAGGTTGAATAAAACGCTGTTGAGGAATATTGCAGCCACTTTCAAACAGCATATCATCAAACAAAATACCAGAATCTGGAATATCTATGTTTAAAGCGGCTTGCATAGCCTTAGAGGTGAGGCCAATTTTGTGGCCCACAATACGGCGACCACTATTGAGCTTGTACGTTACCCAACCGGCTTGAATGGCATAGGCGTCGTCCATAGTCATGTTAGGGTAGGCCAGAGAGATTAGCCCCGTTTGTTGGCGGGATTGTTCTGCGGTGTCTAGGCGTTGGGCAGCTTCTGAGATCTGTAGTTGATTGAGGGACATAATTTAAGCCTCGTCCACAACGCTGTTGCGCAGGCAGCCAATGCCTTCAGCTTCCACTTCTACGATATCACCTGGCTTTAAATACACTGGTGGATCTAGGCGTGCACCAGAACCCGTAGGGGTGCCAGTGACAATAATGTCACCAGGGGCCAAGGTGGTAAATGTAGAAATGTAGTTAATAATGTAACGGAAATCAAACATCATGCGGCTGGTACGGTCTTCTTGGCGTAATTCACCGTTAACCTTGGTAGTGAGGCGAATGTCTGCAATTTGGCTTTCATCTTTGTAAGCCACCATCCAAGGGCCAATAGCACCGCTGGAATCAAAGTTTTTCCCTTGGGTGACGTTAAACTTAGCGTGACGTACCCAGTCTCGTATGGTGCCTTCGTTACAAAGGCTAATGCCAGCAATATGGTCCAAGGCCGTGGCTTTAGGGATGTGGCGGCCGCCTTTACCAATGACAATGACCACTTCACCTTCGTAATCCAACTGTTTAGAAGCTTTGGGGCGCACTAGTGACGTGTCATGGCCGGTAAACGAGCGAGCAAAACGAATAAACATGGACGGAAATGGTGGCGCTTCTTGGCCGTCTTTGTATTCTTCATTACGGGCTGGGTAATTAACGCCAATGCAAATGAGTTTCTCAGCGTTATTGATGGGGATTTGATAGGTGAATTCACCCTCTTTGAAGTCATCATTCTGGCCTTTGGCAGCGTCTTCTAAAGCCTCTAATTGACCTGCTTCAATGACGTCTTTTAGGGTAGAGTACTGGGCGCCAAAGGTGTTGCTTAGGCTGATAAAGCCAGTATCGGTCACTATGCCGTAGTGGTTTTTTTGGCCTGTCGTAACGGTGGCGAATTTGGGGTAATTGCTCATGCTAGTTCCTGTGTATTGTGCTATAAATCGGCTTGTAAATAAGACTATTTAGCCAGCTGAGGTGGCTGGTGCCCAGCCATAGCAAAACAAATGTTTTTCGTTTCCATATAAAATTCAAACGACCAGTCACCGCCATCACGGCCAATGCCAGAGGCCTTAACACCGCCAAAGGGTGCCGGTAGGTGACGTGAGTTTTCAGAATTAATCCAAATCATGCCAGCTTGCAGTTGATCAGCAATAGCCCAGCAGCGCTCTACATTCTGGCTCCACAGGTATCCTGCCAAGCCGTACTCAATGTCGTTGGCTATGGCTACAGCATCGGCATCGTCTTTAAAGGGAATGGCTGTTAATACGGGACCAAAGATCTCTTCTTGAGAGATGCACATTTGGTTATTGGCCTGGGTAAAGAGTGTGGGTTGCACATAACAGCCCGCTAGGTCGGCCACTTTCTTACCGCCAGCGACAATGGTGGCGCCTTCAGCTTTAGCTACTGCAAAGTAAGATAATACCTTGGCTTCGTGTTCAGGGTGGATGAGTGGGCCAATTACAGTGTTTGGGTCTAATGGATGTCCCACTTTAATACGGTCAGCGCGGTCTGCCACCATGGCACAAAAAGCGTCGTAAATACTTTCTTCTACCAGTAGGCGTGACGAAGAGGTGCAGCGTTCACCATTAAGTGAGTAGATCATAAAGGCGGCAGCATCGGCGGCCTTATCTAAATCGGCATCAGCAAATACCAATACGGGGTTTTTGCCACCTAATTCAAAGTGTGCGCGCTTTAAGGTGTCGGCTCCTTGTTTTTGAATTAACGAGCCGGTGCGGCTTTCGCCTACAAAGGCAATGGCTTTAATTAAAGGATGCTCGGTGAGGGCTTTGCCAGCATCTTCTCCCATGCCATTAACCAAGTTCCATACCCCTTTAGGTACGCCTGCGTCTTCAGCAATTTGGACTAACAAGTTGGCCGTTAGGGGTGAAAACTCTGCGGGTTTATGCACAATAGTGCAACCAGCGGCCAAGGCTGGGGCAATTTTCCATGTGGATAACATAAACGGTGTATTCCACGGGGTAATCACGCCTACAGGGCCGATAGGATAACGTTTGGTGACGTTGACTTGGCCTTGTGCATAAAGCGATTGACCATCTTGGGCTTGTACCGCTTTGTCGGCAAAGAAACGAAAGTTTTCTGCTCCCCTTAGGGCTGCCTTGGCCATAAATTTAATGGCCTGACCCGTATCGATACATTCCAGCAGTGCAATTTCTTGGGCGCGGGCTTCTATGCCGTCCGCCACCTTGTGGAGAATTTTTTGCCTTTGCTTACCACTCATGGCAGCCCATGGGGTAAAAGCATGGTGTGCGGCTTGGGCAGCAAGGTCTATGTCGGCAGCTTTGCCATGGGCCACTTTGGCAAGGGGTTTTAGATCAATGGGCGATAAAATTTCAAACCAAGTGTTATCCAATGCTGCTTGCTGTTGGCCGTTGATGTGGTTTAACACACTACCGTTAAACTGGGCTAAATATTGGGCCGCATCTTTTTGGTTTTGGGCGAAGCTGCTCATTATTTGTGTCCTTTGTCTGTGCTAGAGGCGTTAGCAGCGTTTCGAATACGTGGATGCATGGCGTTGGTTTTCCAGCTAAGCGGGGTGTTAATTTCCCGCACTTCGATGGAAAGAGCAAAGTAAGGTTGGCTTAATTGCGCTGCTAAAAATGCGTTCATGGTGGTATTAATGGCTTCACCAAGGCGTTCTTTATCGGCTTGGCTGCGGCCTAAACCAATACGAATGGAGGTATCGATAAAGCTATTTTTTGGCTGTAAATCGGCTACTGCGTAGTGATCACATTTTATGGCACGTACACGCACGGCACCCAGTTCAAATAGGCCGGTGGCAATGCCAGTGGCGTGAATAGCGCGGCATAAGCCATCAAAATCAACTTGTGATTCCAGATTGGCGGAATATTCCATGGTAACGTGGGGCATGGGTTTGTCTCTTTGTTGCGTGGGCTGCTGACTACAGCAAACTAATTAATATGTTAACTAAATTATTAGTATGATGCAAATCATCTTGCCAGTAATTGTTATTAGTTAACCTGTTTAGTAATTTGTCCTAAGCCCGTATAATAGATGATCATGCCCACTTTAAACCTTAGAGACTGACTATGCAGCCTACTAAAACAGACCGCGCTTTACCTTTGGCCCTATTAAGGGCGCGGGAAACTGTGATGTCGCCTATTCGGCGGGTGCTTAAAGCCCACGATGTGACCGATCAGCAGTGGCGAGTGTTACGGGTGTTGCACGAAAATGGCGTAATGGATGCTAAGGAGTTGGCTAAAAGTGCGTGTGTTCTGGCACCTAGCCTAACGCGAATCATTAAATACCTAGAACAAAAAAACATGCTCACACGGTGTGCCGACGGCAAGGATGGCCGCCGAGTGTTATTGGATATCTTACCCTCAGGTGCTGCGTTAATCGAATCAGTTACCCCAGAAGTGCAGGTGATCTATCAAGCTTTCAACGATAAGTACGGCGCTCAAAAAATGAGTGACTTATTGGATTTACTCCACGATGTGGTGGAGCTAAGATAGGGAGCAGTATGATTCTAGACTAGGCCCTTGGTAATGTTTTGCGAGAGGATGTACGCACCTGTCCATGCATTTTGAAAGTTAAATCCACCTGTAACTGCATCAACATCTAACACCTCTCCTGCAAAATAAAGCCCATACACACGCTTGCTCTCAAAGGATTTAAAGTTAACTTCTTTAAGTGATATGCCTCCTGCTGTAACAAATTCCTCTTTAAACGTACTTTTCCCTGCTACATTAAAAACAGCCTGTGTGAGTTGTTTGGCAAGGGTCTCTATTTGCACTTTGTTGACATCGGCCCAGCGCGCATCTTCAGCTATGTTGGACGCCAAAACCAGCTTATTCCACAACCGTTTGGGTAAATTAAATTGGCTAGACTTAAACGCTGTTTTTTTAGCCCATTGTTGTTTTGAGTTTTTTAACGCCTCCAAGCAGTCGTCAAACGATTGCCTGATAAAGTTAACTTCTATTTGAAATTTGTACTCTCTTTTTGCTATTTCTAAAGCCCCAAAAGCAGATAGTTTTAAAATAGCAGGGGCGCTCATTCCCCAATGAGTAATGAGTAAGGGGCCTTCACTGCATAAATTTGTGCCAAGGATTTTAACCTCTACGTCTTCTGCTACCACTCCAGGTATGTCTTTTATACGCTCATCATTTATTTTGAATGTAAAAAGAGAGGGCACCGCTTTAGAGACGCTATGCCCTAAACCTTCGAGAAGGTTCCAGATTTTAGTATTACTGCCGGTAGCGATGACTATTTTTTTTGACAAAAAAGACCCTTGAGACGTGTCTAACTGAAATAGACCATGTTCATTTTTAAGGGATTTTAAGGAGTGACTGTAGAGCACATCTACATGGTATTTTTTTGCTTCACTTAAAAAGCAATCGATGATGGTTTGCGACGAATTTGAAACAGGAAATATGCGGCCGTCATCTTCAATTTTTAACTCTATGCCGCGTTCTTCAAACCAAGCAATGGTATCCCCCGTCATAAATTGATGAAAGGGCCCTAATAACTCCTTTTCACCGCGGGGGTAGTTCTGCACCAATTCTGAAGGAATGAACTCGGCATGTGTGACATTACATCGACCTCCTCCAGACACCTTAACTTTAGCTAATCCTTTTTGTCCCCGTTCTAAAATGGCTATTTTTAAGTATGGCGCTTGTTTAGCTATATTGATTGCAGCAAAAAAACCTGAGGCTCCTCCACCAACAACAATAATATCTTTTTCAATCATATTTAAAATTACACTGGTTTTAATGCGTCAATAACACGTCGATGGGATTATAGGCTCCTGTATAGGCACCATCAAGAGGCGGGGTGATCTAGGTTTGTGGAGCGTGTTATTGGCGTGTAAGGCAGATGCTTAATCTGGTTCAAACACAACATTCACTTGTCCTGTGCCAGAGCTAGGGAAGTATTCACCAATAATTTCTCCCTTGCCTTGATATTGGTCCCAGCCTAAAGCGCCATAAAGCATGGCGGTGTCATGCATGCCACCTTCGCCGTTACACTTTTGGGCGTATTCGGGCAGCATTTTTAGAAAAGTGGCATGGTCGCCTCGAGTCCATAAATCCAGTACATGCAGGTCCATTTGGCGATTGAATTCACTGGATATAGTAAAGGTGCCATTATTGGCAGCGTAGTCTTCGTTAGCCCATATTTTGTGGGACAAAGAGCCAGAGGCTAATAACAATACCTTGCTGTCACTTTCTTCTACGGCTTCTTTAATGGCTTCGCCCATCAGGCGTGAAGATTCAATGCTGTGTACGCTACACCAAGCTGCAACAGACACTATCTTAAGATCTGACGTTGGATTCATCCAGATCATGGGCACTAGTGTGCCATATTCTAATGTTAATGACTCAAGTTGATGGGAGAGAGCATGCACGCCTTTGGCTTGGGCTTTTTCGGCAATTAGATCACCTAATGCGGGGTTACCTTCATACTGGTATTCTAAGTTTTGAATAAATTGGGGAAATTCATGGCTGGTGTAATTGCCTTTAAAGCTAGCTGCGGCGTTCACGTGATAGCCTGCGTTCACCAACCAATGGGTGTCCAACACAATAACGGTATCGGCTCCCAGCGCTTTAGCTCGGGCTACAATTTCTTTATGGCCGTCAATGGCTTGAGTACGTTTACCAAAGATAGGCCCTGGTTGCTCCGACATGAGCATGGTAGGCACGTGAGTAATTTTGGCGGCTAAGACGATATTTCCCATGGGAGTCTCCTATGTTAAGTGTGATGTTAAAGCAAACGAGGGTCTGGTTCTAGGCCCACTAAGTGGCGGCCATAGATCTGTTTGCATACATCATAATCCGTATAGGCGTGGGCGGCGGTCATGTGGGAATCCCTAAACAAACGTTGAGCTTCATTGGTTAAGAACCATGCATTTGCGCCGCTAGATTCAAATAAACGATCTACCGCTGCCACGCACATTTTAACGGCATAGGCTTGGTTAGTCCGCCATTGAGCCAGCTGGTCGGCATTGGGCAGTGCATGTTTAACGCCCATTTGTGCTAGGTCATTCCAGTCTTTTTCTAACAGGGCGCGGGCGGCATTAATTTGGTGTTTTGATTCTGCTAAGCGCATGTAGGCGGGTACGTCTTTACCTACTTCTGCCCCGGTATAAGCCCGCACGCGGGTTTTGGAGCGCTCGGTAAACCACTTAATCATTTGCTCGGCAATACCCAAGCTTACGGCAGAAAAACCGCTGGCAAAATAAGGCCGATAGGCGGCAAAAAATATATTGCTTTCTGGGTACATGCCATATCCCCTGGATTTTCCGGTCATTAATGCTTTGGCAGATTCAATGCGATGTTCTGGCACAAATACGTTACGCACTTTAAGGGTTTTGGTGCCAGAACCTTTCATAGCCATGGCATGCCAGTCATCGATGATTTCGTAGTCGCCCCGTGGTATTAAAGCAAAGTGCTGGTGGGGTGCAGGGTCAACAGCAGCGCCGGCACGAATGAAGCCCATAATAGCCCACTGAGCATGGTCACACCCACTGCTCCAACTCATGTCGCCACTAAACATCACACCACCGTCTACTTCTGTAGTTTTACCAAAAGGGGCAATGCTAGAGCTAATGGTGGCTTCAGGGTCCTGGCCCCATACGTCTTCTTGGGCTTGTTTTGAGAACAAAGCCAGCTGATGGCTATGAGTGCTAAGTAAGCTAGTAGACCATGCCGTGCTAGCGCATGCACCAGCCAGAGTGGCCACCGCTTCAGCAAACTCTGGTAAAGACAGTTCCAACCCTCCCCATGCTTTTGGCTGAAGGGCGCGCATGAACTTAATGTCTTTTAATAGAGCAATGTTCTCTGGTGGCGTCATACGCAGTGCTTCGGCATTGGCAGCATTGGCGGCAATGGCAGGTAGGATACCTTGTAAGGCGCCGAGAAGATGGCTGGAGGATGTCATGATGGTGGCCTAAGTAATATTTTTATAAATATAGTTAACACATTAACTATTAATGAGCATATAGTAGCAACTGTTGTATTGCTCCGCAACAGATAGAAATGATTCACAAAAATATAATTTATGTGGAAAAAGTATCGTATTAGCGCTTTGTATAGTTTACTTGTGAAGTTAATCGCGTGTATGCTAAAACCAAATCGGTGATTTAAATCACTGTTTTATTGTTTTACTGATAAATCTAAAAACCGGAGTAACACATGAAAAAGTTAATCGTCGCCACTATGGCCACGGGCCTTATGCTTGGAGCATCCACCATGGCCAGTGCTGCCGAAACCCTATTATTATCATCTTGGTTACCACCCAAACATCCCGTGGTTGCCTCTATTATTAAGCCTTGGATTAAGGCTGTAGAAGCTGAAAGTGGTGGTGAACTTAAAATCCGTATTTTACCTAAGGCTTTAGGTGCGCCACCAGCTCATTACGACCTTGCTAAAGATGGCGTTGCCGACATCACTTACGGCGTTCATGGCTATCAGCCAGGTCGGTTTAAACTCACAGCAGCTACTGAGTTGCCTTTCTTAGGTGACAGTGCAGAAGATGTGTCTGTCGCTTACTGGCGTATCTATAAGAAGCACCTTGAGTCGGTTAACGAACATGAAGGCACCGTAGTTTTGGGCTTAATGTCCCATGGGCCAGGTGTAATTCATAACAACGTACGCGCCATTAATAGTGTTGCCGATATGGCAGGCTTAAAGTTCCGCGTTGGTGGAGGTGTTGCAGGTAATGCAGCCAAGGCCTTGGGTGTGACTGCAATGTTAGCCTCTGCAACTAAGAACTACGAAATGTTGTCTAGTGGTGTTGCTGATGGTACCTTCCTGCCCACTGAATCCATTAAGTCGTTCAAACTGACCAAGTTGTTGTCCTTTGCAACAACAGTGCCAGGTGGTTTGTACAACACCAGTTTTTTCTTGACCATGAACCCTGCTAAATTTGACAGCTTAAGTGCCAACAGCCAAGCTGTTCTAATGCGCACTTCGGGTGAAAACTTTGCGCGTATTGCGGGTCAAGGTTGGGATAAGCACGATGCCATAGGTCAAGCTGCTATGGATGCTGCAGGCATTGCCACTATAAATGCAAGTGATGCGTTTGTAGCCGAAATTAAAGCCGCAACAAGCCACTTGGAAGCTGACTGGATTGCCACGGCTAATGGTTTAGGTGTTGATGGTGCTGCTGTAATGGCTGATTTACGTGCAGAAATTGCTAAGGTAGCAGCTGAGTAATGTCGCTTAGTCAATCAAGGAGCCGGACTTTACAGTCTGGCCCCTTAATGCAGTTTGTGCTGCAGCGTATATTGGGTGGCCTAGCGGCCACCTTTTTGTTGGTTTTAATGCTGTTAACATTAGTTGACGTGGTGGGCCGCTACGGCTTTAATGCGCCGGTCAATGGCAGCTTTGAAATTACCGAACTGCTGTTAGCTGCCATCATATTTTCTGCCTTGCCTTTGGTATCTGCCAAAGATCAACATATTACTGTGGATCTCATTGATGCTTTTGTGCCTAGCTTTTTTGCGTGGGTAAGGGATGTCGCTATTGCCTTAGTAACGGCTATAGTCCTAGCGGGAATTAGCTATAAGGTTTGGAACAAAGCCCTTGAATCGGTGCATTATGGCGACCAAACAGCCATGCTGTATCTACCCACAGCACCAGTATACTTTTATATTAGCATTGCCTTAGGCTTGAGCAGTGTGATTGCTTTATTACTCACTTGGCAGTATGCCCGCGCAGGCGCGTTACTTTCCTCTAGAAAAGCATAATTAACATGTATGAATCTTTAATTGCCTTTGCTGCCATGCTCACCTTGGTGATTTTGGTGCGTATGCCCATTGCCTTTGCTATGGGGCTGGTGGGTTTTGTTGGCTTTGGTTTAATGACCAGCTTTTCTGGTTCTTTGGCTATGGCCAGTATCATCACCTATGACACGGGCCTTAACTATGGCCTTTCGGTGGTGCCTTTATTTATTTTAATGGGTAATTTTGTAAGTCGAGCAGGCTTATCTGACGAGTTATATAATGCCGCTAATGCCTTTTTGGGCCATCGGCGCGGTGGCCTGGCCATGGCGACAGTGGTTGCGTGTGGCGGTTTTAGTGCGGTTTGCGGTTCTAGTTTAGCCACCGCTGCCACCATGTCTAAGGTGGCTATGCCACCCATGAAAAAATACGGTTATGACGAAGGCTTAGCCGCGGGATGTATTGCTGCAGGAGGCACTCTCGGTATCTTAATACCTCCCAGTGTAATCCTTATTATTTTTGGCATTATGACTGAAACTGATATTGGTTTGCTGTTTATTGCTGGTATTTTGCCAGGCCTGTTAGGTGTACTTTTTTACTTGGTCGCAGTATTGGTGACGGTCACCTTAAAGCCAGAAAAAGGCCCCAGAGGTGAACGCTTTTCATGGCCTCAACGCTTACATGCGCTTTGGGGTGTGTCTGGTGTATTAAGCTTATTTACATTGGTGATTGGCGGCATTTATGGTGGTATCTTTACGCCTACTGAAGCGGCGGGCATTGGTGCTTCTGGGGCCTTCTTAATTGCCCTAATCCGTCGTCGTTTAAGCCTGCAATCTTTACTTGAAACCTTGGTTGAAAGTGCCCGTACTACGGCGATGATTTTTGTCATCCTTATTGGTGCAGAAATCTTCTCAAACTACGTCAATATCGCAGGCCTGCCCGAGCTGTTATCAGACTGGGTGGTGTCTTTCGACTTGTCAGCCATTGCAGTAATTATGCTCATTATGTTGGTGTATGTGGTGTTGGGCACCGTATTAGAAAGCCTGTCCATGATCATGCTTACTGTGCCAGTATTTTATCCTTTAGTATTGGGGCTTGATTTAGGCGATTATTCAGACGCTTTAATGGATCCAGAAATGGCACTCATCTGGTTTGGTATTATTGTGGTGGTGATTACTGAAATTAGCCTCATTACACCACCTGTTGGCCTTAATGTATTCGTGCTCAAAAGTATGCTTGAGGATGTGAAGCTCAGCACCATATTTCGTGGTGTGACACCGTTTTGGATGGTTGATATCGTGCGTTTAATGACGCTGATATTACTCCCTGGATTGGTGCTATGGCTGCCCAATTTAATGGCGAGCTAGGTCAATGGGTGCATCTAATGTGTCCATGAGCCAACTCGAATTTATTTTCATTATTGCCTCTCTCATGTCTCTGGTGGCTCTTGCTACGGATGCCATGCTGCCGGCTTTAGGCTATATGGCTCAGGACTTTGGTGTTGATGGCAATGCCATCCAATTGGTTGTGACCAGTGTGTTTGTAGGCCATGCCTTAGGCCAGTTGGTCTATGGTCCCGTGTCAGATACCTATGGCCGTAAGCGCAGTATATTTGTGGGCTTGGGTATTTTTTGCGTGGGTAGCTTGATCAGTGTTTGGGCCAACTCCCTAGAGATGATGCTAGTCGGGCGTTTTTTACAAGGTTTTGGTGCTTCAGGGCCACGAGTGATGGTGGTGGCTCTTGTGAGAGACAGTTTTAGTGGGGCGGCCATGGCGCGTATCATGTCCTTTGCCATGACCTTGTTCATGGCCGTGCCTATTATGGCGCCTTTACTGGGGCAGGGCATTTTACTGGTAGGGCCTTGGTCGTGGATTTTTGGTTTTTATGTGATGTTTGCGGTGATTATGTTTACCTGGGTATACCTGCGCTTGGATGAAACCCTCAAGCCTGAAAATCGATTATCTCTGCATCCTAAAAAGCTTTGGCATACCATGCTAAGAGTGCTGCTGAACCCCATAGCTGCAGGTTACTCCATAGTTGCTGGTTTGGGCTTTGGTGCATTTTTGGGTTACCTAAGTTCAAGCCAGCAGATATTTCAACAGCTTTATGGCGTGGGAGACGCCTTCCCTATTTATTTTTCAGTGCTGGTTACACCGACGATTGTGGCGTCGTTACTCAACGCAAAGTTAGTTCTTCGATTTGGTATGTACCCTCTGGTACAAATGAGTAATGTCATCACTGGTACAGCGTGTTTGGCCTTCTATATCTATGCCCAAAGCCTAGCTGCAGGGCCAAGTTTGGGTCAATTTATGGCCTTATGTAGCATTATTTTCTTTGGTGTTGGGTTTCAGTTTGGCAATGTTAATGCACTAGCCATGGAACCCTTGGGTAAGCTTGCAGGGATGGGGGCTTCCGTTGTTGGTTCTAGTTCTACCTTGGTGGCAGTGCCTATTGGTATGTGGGTGGGTATGTCTTACGATGGCTCCGTGTTGCCTTTGGCGTTTGGTTTTGCTGTTGCCTCTTGGACAGCTTTTATGGTCATGCTCTACCTCAATAGCTTGCATCGGTCACCAGCCTAAGGTCGATTTTCCAGTAGTTGAAACTGGATTTTTTGCCACGGCAGAGTATGCTAGAAGAACAATAATAAATAGGAGTTCGAAGATGGTTATTTATCCAGACATAGAAATCCAAAACGGTCGCTGCGTCAATTTACGTCGTGGCCACATGCAAGATCCCATCGTTTATGACATAACCCCCCTAGAGGCTGCGCAGCAGCACGTTGCAAATGGCGCCCAAGTGCTGCATGTAGTGGATTTAGACAACGTTATGCGTGGTGGGCACGACAATCACAAGACGGTATTGGAAATTATTCAATCGGTAGATGTGCCAGTGCAAGTGGGTGGTGGCATCCGCACCATAGAAGGGGCGCGTTGGTGGTTCGAGCATGGTGCCTCGCGGGTGGTAATTGGTACGGCTGCCATAGAAGACCGTCATTTTTTACACGAACTGTGTAATCATTATCCAGGCCAAGTAGTGGTGTCCATTGATGCGCGTCAAAATAAAGTAATGTGCCATGGTTGGACTGAAGAAACCATTTTCACACCACTAGAGGTGGCTAGGGACCTACAAGAACGAGGCGCAGCAGCTATTATCTATACCGATATTGACCTTGATGATGATCATCCAGAAGCCACGTTCGCCATAACGACTAAAATGGTAGATGAACTGCATATTCCAGTAATCTCAAGTGGCGCGGTGAAGACCTTAGATGACATTTCTACCTTACGCATGCTGCCTAATATTGCTGGGGTCGTGGTAGGTAGGGCTCTGATGAGTGGGGCAGTTTCCTTAGCTGATGCTTTGGCCGTGTGCCAACAGCCAGATACCTACGCGGAGTTTTTATAAAACCCTACTGTGTCGTCGTTGGTGGCGCAAATATGGATCTCTTGGGCACACCCCAAGATGCACTAAAACAGCACACATCTAATCCTGGTAAGGTTTCATCTAGTCCTGGAGGAGTAGGCCGAAATATAGCTGAAAACCTACGTCACCTTGGCCAGCCTTGCTGGTTGATGGCCCCCGTAGGTGATGATGCCAATGGCATGTTACTTAAACGTCATTGCCAACAACTCGGCATGCAAACTGATTGTATGGTTGCCCTACCAGGAAAATCCACCTCAACCTATCTATCAATCGTTGATGCAGCGGGTGAAATGCAGATCGCCATTGCTGATATGGCGTTGATCGATGAGTTTGGTGCAGCCCAGTTACAAGAGTTTTTGCCCCAACTACAAAATGCGTCAATGGTGGTCTTAGATGCTAATTTGGCGCCACACTGTTTGGCTTTTCTTGTTCAAGAGCTGCCGCTGCAACATTTTTTTGTGGATACGGTCTCCGTTGCTAAAGCTATTCGAATAGCACCATTTTTGTCACACATACATAGTCTTAAACCTAATTTGATGGAAGCTCAAGCTATCGCTGGCACAGATTTTGGTAGTCACCCTTCCAACTCTCAGCTATTGCAGTTATCTAAGTGGTTTATGGCCCAAGGCGTAAAGCACTTATATTTAAGCCTAGGCCCTATGGGCTTACTTTATAGTGATGCTAACCAATGCTTTATCATCGCGCCTAGTGCGCCTATAAAGTCTATTGATATAGTCAATAGTAATGGCGCTGGAGATGCTATGATGGCCGCCATAGTTGATGCGTGGTTACAAGGTTGTGATGCATTACAAAGCGCCGCCAGTGCCTTGGCCTGCGCTCAAGTTGCTATGGCCAGTGAAACCACCATTAGTCCACACTTAACGCCTGATTTACTACTTCGCATGTTAAAGGAACACCCGTGCAGCATAACCCCACTAACTTAAACGCTTATCTTGATATTCACCCCCGCATTCAACAAGCATTGGCGAACAATAAGCCTGTTGTGGCCTTAGAATCCACCATTATTTCTCATGGTATGCCCTATCCACAAAATGTAGAAACGGCTATGTTGGTTGAGCAAGCCGTGCGAGATAATGGAGCAGAGCCAGCCACCATTGCCATTATCAATGGACGCTTAACAGTAGGGTTAGATGAAGGGCAAATTAACCACATTGGCAAGCATGGCTTTGAGGTTATTAAAACCAGCCGCCGTGATATCCCATTTATTGTAGCAAAAAAGCAAGATGGTGCTACAACGGTAGCCTCCACCATGATTATTGCAGCTATGGCAGGTATCAAAGTGTTTGCCACTGGAGGCATAGGCGGTGTTCATCGCCATGCCGAAACAACGATGGACATTTCTGCAGATTTGCAGGAATTGGCACATACCTCGGTTGCTGTAGTGTGTGCAGGAGTGAAGTCTATTTTAGACATTGGGCTTACACTGGAATATTTGGAAACCCAAGGCGTTCCTGTAGTGGGCTATAAAACTAAGGTTATGCCTGCATTTTATACCCAAACCAGTGCCTATGAAGTGGATTATTCGTTAGACTCTGCGGCGAGCATAGCCCAAGTGTTGTCCGCAAAATGGCGCATGGGATTAGTAGGTGGCGTGGTGGTAGCTAACCCCATACCAGATGCCTATGCTATGGATCCTGTTGCAATAGAGCAGGTTATCGCTGAAGCCATTGTAGAAATGCAAGAGCAGGGCATTTATGGCAAACAAAGTACGCCGTTTTTGTTGTCTAAAATTGCGAAAGTTACCCAAGGCGAGAGTTTAGCGGCTAATATTCAGTTGGTATTAAATAATGCCCGTCTTGGGGCTAATATTGCCAAAGAGCTAGCTAAGCTTTAGCCACTCTCAATACCTTAACCTTAAATTTATATGACAGTTAGTATTTCATCCAATGGCTTTTTGATCCTAGCTACACCAGGCACGGTGGCGTCTTTAGAAGCATGGCCCACGGCTAAGATCATTACGGCTTTTTCGTGGCTTGGCCGGTTAAGGAGTTTGTTTAGAAAGCGCATGGGATTTGGCGTGTGTGTGAGACTGTATAAACCCGCATGGTGCAATGCCGAAATCAGAAATCCCGTGGCGATACCCACACTATCGGGCACATAATAGTTTTTAAACCGAGTGCCATCGTCAAATACCCCGTAACGCTGGGCAAAGATAACAATAAGCCATGGGGCAATATCTAAATGGGGTTTATCTGCATTAGTGCCGATAGGTTCTAAGGCTTTAATCCATTCATCGCCACCACCTCCGGCGTAAAATTTTTCTTCTTCGGCTTCTGCGGCTAAACGCATTTCATGCTTTACCTCAGGATTACGGATAGCCACGAAATGCCATGGTTGGTGGTTGGCTCCGCTGGGGGCCGAGCCTGCCGTGCGAATACAGTTCTGAATCACCTCCTCTGGCACTTTTCGGTCAATAAAATCACGAACTGTATGCCGTTGTTTCATGGTTTGGTAATAAGCCAAAGCAGCTTGCTGCATGTCTTTGTCAGTCATTTCTGGCCGAGGAGTTAGCTGTACCGCTTCATAGGAAAGTTGTTCTCGTGCAAACATGGTGGGTTCCTAGTTAATACTGTGAGGTGATACCAACGGAGATGCTGCTAGAACCCCAGTTAACGCCATTAAGGCGTTGGCTAGCAACGGTTCCCGCGGCACGATAGAAATTGTGCACGCCGGCACCAGTGGAGTATTGGCTTTGTTTAAAGTCTACATTAAAAAAGCTGTTAGGTGTGGGTAGCGCATACGTCATCCCTAAACCCATTTGAGTGCCCTGGCCGCGGGCAGTTTGTCCGAAGCTTTTAGGGTGTTTTAGATCGCTGCGTAAATTCCAATTAGCTTCAGCGTCATAATAGCTGTAGTGATATTCTAACTCAGCGAAGGTGGTCCAACGTTTGGCAGTAACGAAACGCAAATCTAGGCCTACCCAAGGGCCGCGCCAATGTGTGGTAAATGTAGAATTTAAGCCCGCAATTGGTCCAAGGCCGCTACCACAGCTTAATGGTGAGCCGCTGGCGTTACACACCGTTTGATTGCCATTGGTCATAGTGAATGTTTGTCTGTGGCTAGAGAAGCCTACCAGTGGCGTGATATCAATGCGGTTATTAATACGAATTTGCTGGCCAATGGCAATACTAAAATCTTCTGCCGAACTGCGGTCTGAGTCGGATAAAGATCGAGAAAATTCTAAGCTACGGTTATCGCCATTATAGTCTGAGTCTTGGTTAGTGCCCGTGAAGCCCCAACCTTTTGAGGTGTAGCCTTTAACGTGCAAGCTATCGTCGCCAATAACACGAAAGCCAAGCCGTGCTTGGTGAAAACCTACATTGCTCCATGTGAGCTCAGAAATTATATTGGGGCCTGTACCAGCTAAGTTACCGGCGATGTCCCAACTAAACTGGTCGTAACGGATACCATAGTCTAAATCTTGTTTATATTCCCACTTGTTGATCGCCTGAACTTGGGTAGAAATTAACACACTAGCTAAAGCCGCAAGGCCTATAATGCGTTTCAAAAAAACGCTAACAATGTGGGTTATTAAATGTGTATTCATACACGAGTGGCTCAAAACCCATAGGCTATATTAAAACTGTAATCACCATTCTGGATTTTTTGAGTCATTATGTCTAACAGTTTTGTTAGTTGCGGGCCTGTTTTAGGGCCAAGTTGAACAAAATGCTGTGACTTAATTTCATGGCTAAATAACATGAAGTACCCTCAGAACATCTAACTCACTAGCTAAGGATAACTAATGACAATTAATAAAATTAACTATAGCCATGATCGTATAGATGTCTTTGGTTAGAAAAAAGTCATGGGGCTTGTCGAACTTGCCAGATATCCGTTTAGGGTAAATAACCCTTCGTAATATGACCCTGGTCAAGTTTAGATACACAAGGTCACCACTTGCCGAAGCATTATGGTCTGCTATAGTTAATGGTAAATGCCTAAGTCTTTTTCCAAACGATGATTTTTGGTTAAGTAAACAGGGAGCAGTTTGTGGAATTACCCCAAGTACCAATTGCAACACGCAAACACCTGCTGAATATTGGCCTGTTTCTGGCTTTGATGTGGGGTGTTTATGAGGCCATAATGGGGCCAGATTTAGTGTCTGATCTCCGTGACTTTACGGGCCGGTATGGGGCTTATTTATTGCTCATTAGTTTACTATTTACCCCACTGAGCCAGCGCTGGAAATGGGTTAAGCGTCATGTGTCCATGCGTCGTAATATTGGCGTATGGGGCTTTATCTATGCCACTCTGCATTTGCTCATTTGGATTACCCTTGAGTTTTATTATGATTGGCAACTAATGCTGGATGAGATTGCAGGTAACCTATTTATCTTACTGGGCATTTTAGCCTTTGTTTTGCTGTTGCCCTTGGCATTGACATCTAATCACCGCGCTGTTAAATACCTTGGCTACCGTAAGTGGCAGATGCTGCACGTGCTCACTTATGTAGCTGTTCCTGCTGTCATGGCCCATCACTTTATGGCGCAAAAAACTGCCATGTTAGAACCCATACTTATGGGCTTAGTATTAATGTTAGTGCTTATTTGGAGGTACCGTCATGCCCGTTAACTCGTCCGAAATAACACCAGAAAAAGTATATAAAAAACGACGTTCTCTAATCGCTGCTGGGCTAGGGGTGTTAGCATTGCCATTACTAGACAGGGGTTATGGGTTACTTCAGCAAAAGCAGGAAGAGAAAAACCTGCCGTTTGCGCGTGTGGCATTAGAACCAAGTAGGCAGAACCAACCTCTAGAACCTACGCCATATGAGACAGTAACGGGCTATAACAACTATTACGAATTTGGTTATAACAAAGATGATCCTGCTAAAGCAGATAAAAGCTTGATCACTTCGCCCTGGAGTGTGGAGATTGGTGGTGAGGGTGCAGACAAGCCAGGCATTTACGACATTGAAGAGATCAAAGGTGAGCACGCTATAGAGAATCATCTTTACCGATTCCGCTGCGTAGAAGCTTGGTCTATGGTGATTCCGTGGAACGGCATTAAGCTGGCAGAGGTTATTAAAGCAGCCGCTCCAAACAGCAAGGCTAAGTTTGTGCGTTTTACAACCCTAAATGATCCCCAACAAATGCCCAATGCAGACTGGGCAGGTGGGCCCTATGTAGAAGGCTTAACCATTGATGAGGCCATGAATCCGCTAACCTTATTGGCTACGGGCATTTATGATAAGCCGTTAGAACAGCAAAACGGCGCACCTATTCGTTTGGTAGTGCCATGGAAATATGGTTTTAAGTATGCAAAATCTATCGTTAAAATCGAATTAGTGGAGCAAATGCCACAGAACACTTGGTGGTTACAAAATAAGCGTGAATATGGCTTTTATGCCAACGTTAATCCACGGTTTGACCATCCCCGCTGGACCCAAGCTACAGAACGAATTATTGGTAAATTAGGCCGCAAACCTACGCTCTTATATAACGGCTACGCAGAAGAAGTGGCCCATATGTATCCAGATTTAGACAATCGTTTGTATTTTTACTAAGGCAGCTGTTAAGGCTGAAAAATGTGCCATAGTTGCGCGCCCCAGAACAAGTAGACCAAACCACCCACGGATAAAAAAGGGCCGAAGGGCATCTGAGGATCGGTTTGACCCGTCCTAATGCGCAGCACTAAGCCAACCACTATTCCCGCTACTGCGGACACCAGCACGATAATTGGCAAGGCCTGCCAGCCTAGCCATGCACCTAATGCTGCGAGTAACTTAAAATCCCCATAGCCCATACCTTGCTTGCCTGTAGCTAGGCGAAAACACCAGTAAACCAACCACAACGACACATAGCCCGCTACAGCACCCCAGAATGCATCTGCTAGTGTGGTGAGACAACCAAAGGCGTTAATGACCAAACCCAGCCACATTAACGGTAGGGTGATCTGGTCAGGCAATAGCTTATGATCTAGGTCGATAAAGGTTAAGGCCACCAACATGTACACCAATATTAACGTCATCGCAGTGGCTAAACTTGGCCCCAGTACCCACGCAACCAGTACGCCTAGAGCAGAAGTTAGTAGTTCAACTAAGGGGTATCGAGGGCTAATCTTGTTATTGCAAAAAGCACATTTTCCACCCAGCAACAGGTATGAGATAACAGGAATATTGTGCCAGGCTTTTAATGGCACATCACAGCTTGGGCAATGGGAAGCTGGCCACACAATTGAGGCCAACGCTGGGCTTGAGGACTGCTGATCATTTTCTGTTAGCTTGAGGAGAACGCGACATTCTTGCTGCCATTCTTGGTGCATTGCATTAGGCATCCGGCCTATCACCACGTTTAAAAAGCTGCCTACTAATAGGCTAAACAAAGCAACGCTTACTAACCAGAATTGAGAATGTTGCTGTAGTAAATCAAAAAATGGGTAAGAAGTCATGGGCTATGTAAGTTGTATAGAGAACGTGGGTCTATTACAAGGATGTTATACCGGTACACTTTAGTATAGACGCTAATAATTAAAACGGTATTGTGGGTTCAATTTGATCCATCATTAACGCCTCGTTAATCTCTAAGAGCATGGGAGTTTGGTTATCAGCGGCCTGTTGCAGCAAGTCAGCCAACGCTGTGAAGGATGTTAGACGGGCATGGTTTATGCCATAAGCTTGCGCGAGAGCATCTATACTGGGTGGTTTAGGGCTCACACCAATAGGGGTGATACCCACAGCCAACATGGAAGACTCAATTTCACCATACCCTTGATTGTTCCACACCATAAATATAATGGGCAATTCCCAATCTTTGGCAGTGGCTAGTTCAGCTAAGCAAAACTGCAAGCCACCATCACCGGTTAAGGCAATGATAGGCTGATTATTATGTTGTAGCCGTCGTCCTAAAGCGGCCCCTATGGCCGCAGGCACAGCATAACCTAAGGTGCCAAATCCTGTAGCAGAGTTGAACCACGTTTTGGCCGCAGGTGCGTCAAAATAACAATTACCACCATAAGCTGGTTGGGTGGAATCACCCACGATTATTACTTCGGGAAGCGCCTTGGTTATGGCTGTTAGAAAACTATGGTGTTGTTGATACGGCTTAGGAAGCTCGGTAAACGCTTCCTGTCTAGTGGTGCGTGCGCGGGCTTCACCTAAGCTGGTAGAGGGCTGCTTAGGTGCTAACAGTGGCAGTAAGCGGGTTAACCCTTGTGATACGTCACAATGAATCCCAAGCTGCTCTGTTGCTTGTATTACGCTAGGATTAATGTCGATACGAATGAGGTTTTTTAATAGTGGGAAGCCGCCGTTCACGTACATATCGTAATCGGTTTGTCCCATTTCTGTGCCTAGGGCGATCACGCAATCAGCTTGCGCTAGTAGGCTACGAGTTGCTTCTAAGCTAGGACTGGCTGGCACCGACAGGGGGTGGTTAGCTAGCAGGCCACGGCCATTGATGGTGGTTACTACTGGCGCATCAAGTGTCTTAGCAAGCTGCTTTACTTGATGTTGTGCGTTAACTGCGCCACCACCTGCAAGGATAACGATTTGGCTATGCTGATTAATAACATTGGCTGCATTTTGTATCTGGTTTAGTGCTTTGGTGCATTCCTCTGTCAGTTGGTCATGACGCTTAACGGGTTGTTTAACCCCGTTGGCCGTTTCATCACCGGCTAATTGTCCAATAACGTCTAGGGGAATCTGCAGGTGTACAGGACCAAGTTGGGTGCCATTACGGGCCTCTAGTGCGGCAAACACTTGGGCAAGGGTTTCTGTGACACTGTCGTTAGCATTGAGCTGAAAACTAGCAACAGTCAGTGGTCTAATTACGTCTGCCTGCTGTGGCATGGCGTGTAAACAGCCTTGTGCTTCTGTACCAGCAGCATTGACTGTAGAGATGACGAGCATGGGGATACTATCCCCAAGGGCTTGGCCCATGGCCGTAGCAATGTTGGTGAGGCCGGGCCCAGTGATGACAAAACAGACGCCTGGTTTTGCTGTGATTCGAGCGTAGCCATCGGCCATAAATCCTGCACCTTGCTCATGGCGGGGCGTAATGTGTTGAATGTTGGAGGCGGCTAAACCTCGGTAAAGCTCCAAGGTGTGCACACCAGGGATACCAAATACAGTATCGACACCATAAGCTTCCAGCAACTCAATGATTTGTTGGCCTTTGGTTATGGTTGGTGCGCGGCTCATGGGTTAGCCTGCTGACATTGATCAATAAAACCACGAATGCGCTTACAGGCTTCCAGCAATAAGGCCTCATCAACGGTAAATGAAATGCGCACCCAACCGAATGAGGTTTTACCAAAAGCGCCGGCATCGAGAACAGCAACGCCGGTGGCATTATAAAGTGCGTTGGCAAATTCAAGGCCGTTCATGCCTAAGGCACGCACATCCATCATGATAAACATGCCTGCGCTCGGTTTAAGAATTGGAGTGGCTTTAATATTCTTAAGTTCAGCAAAGACCAAATCTCGACGTTGTTTAAAGGTCACCCTAATGTGCTCACTTTCAGCTTGTGATTGTGTTAACGCAGTGTAGGCAGCGGCTTGGGAAAATCCGGCTAAACCATACAACATACACAGGCCCAAGTTGGAAAAATGTTCAACAAGTGCCGTTGGCCCAATAGCCCAACCTACACGCCAGCCTGTCATAGCATAGGTTTTTGATAGGCTGTTTAGAGTAACAGTACGCTCAAACATACCAGGATGGTGGGCGATACTGATATGTTCACCTTCAAATATCAATTGATCGTATACCTCATCGGCAATGACCCAGAGATCATGTTCTATGGCAAGATCGCAAATTAACTCAACCTCATCGTTAGACATCATCACCCCTGTAGGGTTGTTAGGATTAGTAATAAGTATGGCTCTGGTTTTAGGTGTGATGGCTTCACGAGTAGCTTGGGCATTAAACCGAAAGCCACCATCGGCATGCATAGGTACCGGTATTAAGTTAGCACCGGATGCGCCTAAGGTGGCTTCGTAGGTAACATACATTGGGTCTAAGGCCAGTATTTCGTCACCGGGATCTAATAAGCATAAGCTGGCAGCAAATAACGCATTTTGAGCACCAGCAAAAAGCATGACGTTGTCTGCGCTTATGTCTGGGGTGTGGGTTGATCGGAACTGCTCGGCGATAACTTGCCTAACCTCAGGACGTCCCGCTACCAGTTGATAGTGAGTGTCTCCTGACTCCAGGGCTTCAATCGCAGCTTGGGTGATGGCTGTAGGTGTGGCAAAATCTGGATCGCCTACACTTAGTACAATCACATCTTTACCTGCCGCGGCAGCTTTTATAGCAACTTCATGAAGGTCCCATGCAGCTGCGCCTTCGCCGTTGATACGATTAGTTAATTGGGAAAATTGCATAGTCACCTTGGCAGCGTAAACTTCGCTATTGAACGATCGTCCAATAATATTGAGCACTTGCTCAATAGTCAAATAAAGCCGACAATTAAGATTAACTATTTTGCCTGTTTTGGAACTGCTTTGAAGAAAAAATCAGATCGTTTATCCCCCCCTGAAAGGCGAATTCAGCTCATTGAAGCGACACTGATATGCTTAATGAGTGAGGGTGCGAGTGGTTTATCATCACGCAAAATTTGTGCCCAAGCTCAGGTTTCAGTGGGGTTACTCAATCATCACTTTTCCAGCCAAGAGGAGCTGGTGGCTGCAGCCTATGAAGAAAGTTCTCGGCGTTACCATCAAACCTTAAGGACACGTATAGAGGCCGATACGCAGAACCAAGATTCACCCATCAAAACCCTTGTATCTTGTGCCTTTGAGGAAGATATTATGTGCCCAGATCAGTTGCGAGCTTGGGTAGTGTTTTGGTCTAAAACCATTGATTCTAAAGTGATGAGGGCCACTCATGACCGCATTAATGAAAGGCTGCAATCTTATCTTATAGAAGTGCTCGCTAAATCCTTACCTAACAGTAAGGTTGATCTTCGCGTGTTAGCGATTGAATACAGTGCATTAGCAGACGGCCTTTGGTTGGATTGGAGCCTTAACGGCAAGCACCAAAGTTCTGAACTGTGGCAAACCATTTTGAATCAGTGGTTAGATCGTACCTTAGCCTTGGCTTAGGTGGTTAGGGCACGTTCAACTACACTGGGGGCCTGCTCAATTACACGCAATAATATTCTAGCAGATCGTTCAGGTGTGCGACGCCCCTGTTCCCAATCACGCACCGCTCCTAAAGTGAAGCCATAGCGCTGTGCGAATGCTTTTTGTGTTAGGCCTGACACGGCTCTTAATTGCTGGACATCAATTGATTCTGGCACTTTTATTTTAGTTTCTCGTACCGGAACTGGCTTGCCCTCTATGTAGGCTAGGGCTTCTTCTAAGCCTTTGTGAATACTGGAGAAGGTATCTTTTGTCATGATGGTGACCTTATCGATCTGATCTTTTGTGTGATTTTTTTGAGGCTATTTAATTGCTTTTTCGACAAGTTATCTTTGGTGCTCTTGCTATAGACCGAAAGCAATAAAAGAGGTGAATTTTGATGGTAGAAAAAATAGATTACTCGGACACCACCAGTGCCTGTAAGCAAATCCCCAGCATAAGGGTGTGATGACAAAAATATCTTTAGGTCATCAATTGCAGAGTCGTCCATTAATCTGCGAGCTTCACGAAGAGATTCAGGAAGCTCAATTATTGTTTGCATAGTCCATTGCATAAATCCAAGGGTACGGCAATGCCTTACTCAATGCAAGTGTAGAGACCAACAAAACATCTACCTGATGGAACGGTTTTACCCTGAAATCTATTACCCAGAAGCCTTAGGCACTCGGCCTTCTAACCAATGGAATAGCAGAACAATAACGCCGGTGAGGCAAATATAAACACCAGCAATAAGCAGTAGTGGCTCATAGATACGGTAGGTTTCTTGACGGATGATGGTGCCAACACCAAAAATTTCATACACGGTAATAGTAGCCGCCAAGGGTGTGGCTTTAAGGGTGAGCACCATTTCCCCTGCAAGGGTGGGAAATACATTCTGTAGCGCTCGTGGTAGCCATATTCGGCGTAGTAATTGAAAACGGCTCATGCCACTAGCAATGCCTGCTTCTAGTTCGCCCTTGGGTACGTTTTTAAATGCCCCGCGCATAATTTCACCTTCGTAGGCTGCCACACTTAGTGTAAAAGCAACCACGGCATAGGGGAACGCATCGCGCAAATAAGGCCAAAAAAAGCTCGTGCGTATGCCATCTATATAAGGGAAAATGGAGCCAAGGCCATAGTAAAGCAACCACAGTTGAATGAGTAGGGGAGTGCCACGAAAGGCGGTGCAAAAGGCTTTCGCTGGCAGAGATAAAATCCGTGGCCCAGTTACCTGCACCAAACCAAGGGGGATAGCAAGCAGCATGCCAAAAAATATGGCCATCACTAGTAACTGTATAGTGAGCCATGTGCCGGCAAGTAATTTAGGAGCGTATTCGCCTACCCAGTACCATTCCATGTTAATGCCCTAAGCTAGTCATGCCACGAGTTGAACGGCGTTCTAACCACTGAAATCCAAGGTTGGAAATAAGTGTGACGGTTAAATAAATGGCCGCAGCTATTAAAAAGAACTCCAAATAATAACGAGTAGTACCTGCAGCTACACGGGTAGTTAGGGTGAGTTCTTGGAATCCAACAACGGCTAATAATGCTGTGTCTTTGGTGACGATTAACCACAGGTTAGACATGCCTGGCAACGCCAGGGGGATCATGGCTGGGATGGTAATCCGTCTAAACAAGGTGAACCTAGACATGCCAAAAGCTCGCCCAGCTTCTAATTGGCCCCTAGGTATGGCTTGTAATGCACCACGGATCACTTCTGTGGAATAAGCACCTTGAACCACACCCAAAACAACAATACCTGCAACTAAACCACTGATGTCAATGGGCTTGTATCCCAAACTCATGAGTAGCTGGTTTAGTAGGGCACTGCCTGCGTAATAAAGTAATAAAATAAGTACCAGCTCTGGCACTGCACGTACCAAGGTGGTGTAAGTACCGAGTAAAAAACGGGCAACTGGACCGCCGTTTATTTTGCCTAATGCGCCAGAAAAGCCTATGGCGGTGCCTAAGAAGTAAGCCCCAAAGGCGATTTGTAGAGTAGCTAACAAACCATAAAACAGGTTGTCACCCCAGCCCATATCTGAAAACTTGAGTATGTTGAGGAATGCTAGAAATGCGTCCAAGAGTGTCCTTTAGGTTAAAAATAATGGCCAAAGATAAGTGGATGCCATCTAGAACGTAGCCGAGAGATCTAAGATCCTTCGACTACACTCAGGATGACAAGGAACGCTAAACGTTAGCCGCCATAGATGTCGAAGCTAAAGTAAGGTGCCGAGATCTTATCAAAGGTGCCGTCGGACCGAATTTGAGTAATAGCTGCGTTAATTTTGGCTTTAAGATCGGAACCCTTACGTAAGCCAACACCCACACCAGGTCCAAAGATGGCTATATCATGTAAGTCACCTTTAATTTCGCAACATTGGCCTTCGGTAGATTCTAAGAATGGTTGCATAGCCATGCTGTCGCCGATTACTGCATCTAGGCGGCCAGAGAACAAGTCTTGGTTGTGCTCATCAAAGTTCTGGTAAGACTTAATGGTAGCACCAGTCATGTGAGCCTCAACGTAGTTTGCATGCGTAGTAGCTACCTGAACACCAACAAACATACCCTCAACGCTGGCAGCATCTGCGCTAATATTTGAGTCTTTAGGTGCAACAATAACCGCTGGCGTATTGTAGTACTTGTCTGAGAAATCAATGGTCTTCATGCGTTCTTCGGTAATCGACATGGAATTGATAATAGCATCGATTTTGTTGGAGGTTAGTGCAGGAATAAGGCCATCCCACGCCGTCTTCACCCATACGCAGTCTTCATTCATGGCCGCACAAATAGCGTCGGCAATCTGAATTTCCCAGCCTTCGAGTTGTCCAGAGGCGCTTTCTGCTGAAAAGGGAAGGTAAGGTGCGGGGTCGATACCAATACGCACTTCCGCTTGGCTAACGCCGGCCACTAATATTAACGAGGCTGCAGAGCCTAATAGGAGGTTTTTAATTTTCTTCATAGTTAGTTTTCCTTATTTTTATTAAATTGCTTGAACCTTTTAGTTCACACTGCTTAGAAAGGCTCGGCAACGAGCACTTTCAGATTCATAAAATACTTTTTGTGGGCTACCTTGTTCTTCTATACAGCCCTCATGCAAAAACATGATTTGATTCGATACATCTCGTGCAAAGCGCATTTCGTGGGTCACCATAATCATGGTTCTACCCTCTTCGGCAATGCCGCGTATCACTTTTAACACTTCACCTACCAATTCTGGATCTAGAGCAGAGGTGGGTTCATCAAACAGCATCATCTTCGGTTGCATAGCTAAAGCGCGAGCAATAGCCGCACGCTGTTGTTGGCCGCCGGACAAGTGCATTGGATATGCATCTCGTTTATCCCACAAACCTACACGATTTAGCAAGCGCTCAGCTTCATCTATAGCTTGGGCCTTGTCTATTCCTAAAACGTGAATAGGTGCTTCAATGATATTTTTAAGTACAGTTTGGTGTTGCCACAAATTAAAGCTTTGAAACACCATGCCCATATTAGTTCTTAGACGTTGGATTTGTTTTTGACGGGTAGGGCGTAATATATGTCCTTGTAAATTTCTTTTAAATTCAATGGCTTCACCAGCCAGTGAGATATGGCCTTGGCTTGGCAGTTCTAACAAATTTAAACAACGTAAGAAGGTAGATTTACCGGAACCGCTGGAGCCAATAATGGACCACACTTCGCCATCTTTGGCACACATCGAAATGCCTTTGAGCACGTCATTAGCACCAAAAGATTTATGTAAGTTTTCAACCTCTAGGGCATTATGGGCTTGGGGTTCCGTGGGCATTAACATGACCTTCGCGTTTTTCTTATTATTGTACGACTGTTCAATAGTATGTAAGCCATAGTGGTTAGTCAACCTTAGTATAACGATGGGTAGTTGTGGATCAAGTTGAGTAGAACAGGGCGATTTAATCGTGACGGGCTTTACTTCATCACAGCATGTTTGTAGCATCGCATTAACTGAACGATCGTTTAATACCATGTTAATTATGTCAGTGCAGTTGTTACACAATTACTAAACAGTCACCACAAGGAAATCTCCCATGTCCAGCTTTGGTTGCCAGTCCATGTCTCTGCCTCTTCAACGTGTGTTGATGCGGGCACCGCGCGAGAGTTTGTTACACGCCGACCCTCAGCAATGGCACTACGGCCCAACTTTTAATGGCGCTAAAGCGCAGGAACAATATCACCTTTTTCGTAAATTAGTGGAGGCCTGTGGAACAGAAATTATAAATATTGAAGACCATAACGATGGTTTATCAGATGCTATGTTTACCTATGACCCTTCACTCATGAGTGATCATGGCGCTATTATCCTTAATATGGGTAAACCGTTGCGTAAGGCAGAGCCTGCGCTGCATGAGCAGGCTTATATAAATGCTGGCATACCTATTTTAGGGCGTGTGAAAGGCGAGGGCCAGATCGAAGGAGGTGATTGTATTTGGTTAGACCACAACACCCTGGTGGTGGGGCGAGGATTTCGTTCTAACCAAGCTGGTATAGATCAACTTAATGCCATGTTGAACTCTCATGGGGTTAGCGTGCTAGGGTTTGATTTGCCGGTTTGGCAAGGTGCAGAAGCCTGTTTGCACTTGATGTCGGTGATCTCACCTTTAGCTCCAAAGTTAGCTTTAATTCACACCCCTTTGGTACCTACAGCCCTCTATCAGTTGATGCAGGCCATGGGAATCGAGTTGATAGAAGCACCCAATGATGAATTTATAGCGAGTAGTGGTCTTAACCTTAACGTGCTTCCTACGGCACCCTTAAAGTGTATTATGATTGAAGGTTTTCCAGGCACGAAGGCGGTTATGGAGGCATCTGGTTGCGAGGTAAAAACCTTTACCGGTGATGCCTTGTGTATTGCTTGCGAGGGCGGCCCTACGTGTTTAACGCGGCCAATTCTGAGGGCCTAAATATAACCTTACTAACTGACGCTACTAACGGCCTATAAAAAACTGATGCAGTGGTGGCATAACTTGAGGCATTTCAACACCTAGCTCCTTTGCTGCGTGGGTAGGCCAATATGGATCATGGAGCATTGCTCTGGCCAACAGAACAATGTCGGCTTGGCCGCTAGCAATAATGCCTTCGGCTTGCTGTGCTTGGGTGATTTCCCCAACTGCCATGCTCATTAAACCAGAACCTTGGCGCAGGTCTGCGGCCATGCCCACTTGTTGAGCGATACCACCATTAATGGAACCTCGGGCTGCGGGCGTGGCTCCACCAGAGCTACAGTCAACCAGGTCTACGCCTAATGCTTTGAGCCATGTAGCCACCTGGATGTTGTCTACAACAGTTAGCCCACCTTCTACCCAGTCGGTTATGGATAGCCGCACCGCTAAAGGCAACCCTTGGGGCCAAGCAGCACGAACTTTTTCCGTAGTTTCAAGCAGCATACGGGCACGGCATTTGAGGTCGCCACCATAAGCATCAGTGCGCGTATTTACCAGTGGCGACAAAAAACTATGCAATAAATAACCGTGTGCACAGTGGATTTCGAGAAATTCATAACCCGCCTTTAGTGCCCGTTTAGCAGCAGCCACAAAGGCGTCTTGTATCTGCCCTATGTCGTCTTGCTGCATTTTTTTTGGCGCTTTCCATAAGCGAGTGCCATCATCATCAAACGGCTGATCTGTTGGCCCTATGGTACCCCAACCGCCTTCAGCATCCGTAAGTTGTTGCCCGCCTAACCAAGGCTGTGCACTGCTACCTTTGCGGCCAGCATGGGCAAGTTGAACGCCAGGCACGGCACCTTGACTTTTAATGAAGGCGGTAATGGGTTTTATAGCTTCAACTTGAATATCGTTCCACAGGCCCATACACGAAGGAGTAATGCGGCCTTCTGGTAACACGGCAGTGGCTTCGGTAATCACAAGTCCTGCGCCACCTACAGCTTTAGAGCCGAGTTGTGACATGTGCCAAGCTTGGGCAGCACCATCAACGGATTGATATTGGCACATAGGCGCTACTCCAATACGATTACGTAAGGTGATGTCTTTGATCGTTAGGGGGCTAAATAAATGTGACATTGTGACGTTTCCAGTGCAGTGGCAATAACAATGGGCCAGACCATGACATGGTCTATGGATGGGGTCAATAAACTTCTTCAGTGTTGCAAAAAGTTTGATTTACATTTGCTTAAAGATAGATTTTGGTTTTATTATTAAGCTTTTGAGAACATGATTATGAACATAGGTCGTCACCAAACCAATGAACGTACCAGTAAAGTGGTGGTACACAATAATGTAGCTTATCTGTGTGGTCAGGTTGCTGCTGATGCCGAAACAGATATTACCCAACAGACTCAGACCATGCTAGCCAAAGTAGATGAGTTGTTAGTCAGCGTAGGGTCGGACTCTACGCGTATGTTGACGGCCACTATCTATTTAAAATCTATGGACGATTTTGCTGCCATGAACCTGGTATGGAATGCGTGGGTGCCATCAGGCCATGCGCCTGCAAGAGCCTGCGTTCAAGCCGCTATGGCTCGGTCTGCTTTGTTGGTTGAAATTTCTGTCACCGCAGCTTGTTAACGCTTAAGTCAAAATATATAACCTATCGCTTGGTCATAATGGTGGTGGTGTTAGCTGTGAGTGGTATCTCTACTGCATCGGATTACCAGCAAGGTGAGTTGGTCATTGGTCAAGTTGAGTCTGGCACAGATGTATGGCTTGATGGTGTGCAAGTACAGGTGTCAGATACTGGCTTGTATGTATTTGGTTTAGGCCGCAATGCTGCTCCGGGGGTCACCTTGGCGACTAGGCTGAATAACATTCGCACCGAAACCCCTCTGTTTGTTAAACAACGCAGTTATTTAGAACAAAAAATTGATGGATTGCCCAGCAAAAAAGTCACACCTAATGCTGAATCTACTCAACGTATCCGCTCAGACAACCAACAGATTGGCGAGGTTAGGCAAAGCCACAGCCAAGCACATTGGTTAGGCCAACAATGGATACAACCCGTTGAAGGCAGGATAAGTGGGGTTTTTGGTTCACGACGTATTCTTAATGGTGTTCCAAAGAACCCGCATAATGGTGTGGATATTGCTGCGGCTGAAGGCACTAATATCATTGCGCCTTTGGCTGGCCAGGTGGCCCTAGTGCATGAGCAAATGTTTTATACGGGTAAAACCATTATGTTGGATCATGGGTTAGGTGTAACAAGCGTATACGCGCACATGCAACACATAGAAGTAAGTTTAGGGCAAGTTGTTAAGCAAGGACAAGTGCTGGGTCAAGTAGGCCAAACTGGCCGCGCTACGGGGCCACATTTACACTGGGGCGTCACTTGGCAAAAAACCCATTTAGACCCACTGCTGTTAGTGGACTAGACGGCATGTTTAGTCAAATCGTTAGTGAGTTTGTGGGCCCATTTGGCCATGCCATTTATCTTCGAGCCATTCACCCAGTGCAGCACTGCTGCAAAGCGATGGTACTAGGTGTTTGACTGTATGGTTATTGCGCTGGATTTTTTAATAGGGTTTGGATTTGACTAATCAAGAGCTCAATTTTTACTGGCTGGTCTGTTTTAACGATAATAAGTTGGCCTAAATTTAGTGGCCCAAGGCTGGCTTCGGCTTTGTATTCAGACAGCAGGTCATAACCTAAATTTGTGCGGTTCGATTCAGATGTCCCTTGTTTTTGTTGGCGAATTTGAATGCGTTCGTATGACGTTTCTGCTGGGCAGTGGCAATAGATTTCAATCACACGGCTGGAGTGAGTGCGCAACCAAAGGGCATCAGTGCCTGGGGTGGTAGTGGATGCTGGGTGGTTCCAAAAAGTGCATAAAATACCGCAGCCTAATTGCTTGGCTAAGGCCACAAAAACTTGGTCAGCAGTGCTACTAATCTGACGACGCTGCTCTGCACTAGTGGCGCGAGACGCAACATTCATTGCTTCTAAGATGGTGTCTTTATCCATCATTGGCCAATCGAGCTTATCTTGTAGCTGCTTCGCTAAAGTAGATTTACCGCTGGCAGGTAAACCAGTTACTAAAATGTAGTAGGGTGGTTGTGATTTCATGAACGTACACTACTGAATAGGATTTGCTGACTATTCTCTTCCTTTTAGCATCAAATGCCAATAGGTAGAAGGCATAGCTTTGGCGCTAGGCGTTTTAGTGCCGTCCCCTAGACCCAATGTATTGGCGGCACCTGCATCCACAATACAGACATCATAGTTGATTTTTGGCATAGTGGTGCCTTGTCTATTCGTGGCTACTCATTTTATTATTTTCAATTCAATAATAATCTTATAAATTAATCACATATCATTATGGTAAAAAGGTGAATATAGATGCAAGACGTGTGCGTTTTTTGTGGTTCTAGCCCGGGTGAAAATCCTTTGTTTATGCAATCTGCAAAGGCATTAGGGGAAGCAATCAGTAGCAAGTCTATGGGATTGATTTATGGTGGTGCTCAGGTGGGCCTCATGGGCCAGGTAGCTGACGCAGTATTGGCTGGTGGGCAAAAGGTGATTGGCGTAATCCCTCAGTCGTTTGCCCATAAGGTTTCACACGAGGGTTTGACAGAATTACATGTGGTGGATTCAATGCATACCAGAAAAGCCATGATGTTTGAATTGGCGGGTGCTTGTATTGCCTTGCCTGGAGGTTTTGGTACCCTAGAAGAACTAACAGAAGTACTAACTTGGGCACAATTGGGATTCCACCAAAAACCTATTGGTTTACTCAATATTAATGGCTATTATGATGCATTGTTGGTTTTTTTTGACCAAGCAGTTTTAGCTGGTTTTATTAAGCCCCAGCACTTAGAGTTGTTAATTGTGCATCACGACCCTTCAGAATTACTGAAACTACTCGAAGACTACAGGCCGCAAAACGTCGCTAAATGGTCCCGTTAATTAGATTTATAGAGACATAGTTTTATGATTGATACTAAAAAGTTTTACATCAATGGTGCTTGGGTTGCGCCATTGTCCGGTAGTGAAATGGACGTGATAGATCCGTCCACAGAGCAGGTGTGTGCTGTCATTTCAATTGGAGACCAAGCCGATACAGATGCTGCTGTAGCTGCAGCCAAAGCCGCTTTTGATAGCTGGAGCCAAACCCCAAAGGCACAACGGCTAGCACTACTAAAGAAGTTTTTGGAAATATATCAAACCCGCAATGAAGAAATGGGCCATGCCATCAGTCAGGAGATGGGAGCGCCCATTGACATGGCCCTAACCTCTCAAGCGGGGTCAGGGTCAGGCCACACCAAAGGCTTAATTAGAGAGCTAGAAAAATTTGAGTTTGAACGTACGTTAAACGAGCATGCACCTAATGATAGAATCATTTATGAAGCCATTGGTGTGTGTGCATTAATCACACCCTGGAACTGGCCCATGAACCAAGTAAGCCTAAAAGCCATTGCGGCTATGGCTGCTGGTTGTACCATGGTGCTTAAACCCTCTGAGATTGCGCCATTATCGAGTTTAATATTTGCAGATATGATCCACCAAGCGGGAATACCTGCAGGCGTATTCAATATGGTAAATGGCGATGGTGTAGGTGTTGGCTCGCAACTAACTAGTCACCCTGATGTTGATATGGTTTCTTTTACTGGCTCCACTAGAGCGGGAGCCCTTATTTCTAAAAATGCGGCAGATACGGTTAAACGGGTGTCTCTGGAGTTGGGAGGCAAAGGCGCTAACATTGTGTTTGCCGATGCTGACGAAAAAGCCATTTCACGTGGCATTTATCATTGCTTTAACAACACGGGGCAATCCTGCAATGCGCCAACACGAATGCTGGTGGAGCGCAGCGTTTATCAACAAGCCGTGGCCACAGCCATAGCTGCAGCTGCAAAGGTGCAAGTGGGCAGGGCCGCCGATCATGGCCGTCACATTGGGCCTGTTGTATCTGAGTTGCAGTACAACAAAATACAAGCGCTTATTAAAGTAGGTATTGACGAAGGTGCTCGCGTGATCATAGGTGGCCTTGGCAAGCCGGAAGGTTTAGAGACGGGCTATTTTGTTAAACCAACCATTTTTGCTGACGTAAATAACGACATGCAAATTGCCCGGGAAGAAGTGTTTGGTCCAGTTTTATGTATGATCCCCTTTGACACAGAAGAACAAGCCATTGCCATGGCCAATGACACACTTTACGGGTTAACCAATTATATCCAAACTCAAGACAGCGCCAAGGCAAATCGCATTGCTCGCCGTTTACGCTCTGGCATGGTGGAAATGAACGGTACTTTTAGGGCTTCTGGTTCTCCATTTGGTGGTTATAAACAATCAGGCAATGGCCGCGAAGGTGGTGTTTGGGGTTTAGAAGATTTCTTAGAAGTGAAGTCTATAAGTGGGTGGAGCAACGATTAAGGTTACTTGTATTTAGCCTAATAATGGTCGACAAGGTTAGCCTTGTTGATTCATATTGCTATTATGAACGTTACTTTCTATGGTTTAATTTACCATCTAACAACTCACCATAAAAGTAAGATAAATCGACTACATGGTTTGATATACTGATAGATAGATTTAAAGAAAAGGTTCCCTAGTATGTTTACTAAAGTGACTCCAGTTAGGCCTTATTGGTCTGAGATCCGTGACAAAATGTTTACTCAGATTACGGTTGCTGGTTTTACCATTGATGAGGCAGACGTTATTGGTATAAATCAGACTGATGACACAATCATGTCACACTTAATGACTAGAGAAGGGCATATATTGCTGGTGCCTTATAACGCCTCTTCAAGTAACGACACTGCCATGAAAACGGGCCTGGATGTTGTGTTTGCGATTCATGATAATATTCCTAAACTTTTCCCATCACCTATTATTATGCCGGTGGCAAACGCCTTAGCTAGTTCTCTTAGATCAAGACTTGCTGAAGAGCGAGGGAGTGGTCGTTTAACACCACAGATAGACCGGCAAATTTTGTTTATTGCAGAAAATGATTTAGATCGCCCAGAGTTGGCACTACGTATCCGCAGTCATGTGGAAAAACTCTATCAAGCACATGCTTTATTAGACACCTAGTTTAGCCTAACAGGCCTTTGGCCCATGCTTGTTAACGAAAGCTACAATGCTAGCAGATAGGCTTTTATTTTACTTTTTTAGATCTCATATATGCTTATTTCTCTTGCCAATTATCGCCGTATCTATTCAACAATTCACTCTCTATTAATTGCCGATTCGGTAAATAGTCATGAAGCTAGTATGCTGTTTAGTGTGTATGGTGCACAAATTCTAAAACGTCACTTCGGCATGGCAGCCCAGCCTATTGTTGGTGCTTCAGTCTATCACCTTGGTTTGCAGGCTAAGATTCTGGCCTTTGGAGAATATCAAGGTGGGCACTTACAAAGTAGTGATAGCCAACACCACTGGTGGATTGAAGTCGATGGATGGATGATCGATTTTATGGCACCCCTGTTCCCTGTATTGGTTAAGCGGACTGGGAAAAATGCTCAAATTGAACCGTGGATGATGCAAAAGCCTTTAGCGAAAGCCAAAAAAACCTTAGCAGCTGTGCAATATCAAGGTGATTTCTTACTCTTAGAAAACGATAGTTTGGCGAGCCAAAAAATGTCTCAGATGGTCACAGAAAAAGCGCACATACAACGAGGAAAACTAACCGTAGATTGGTTTGTTAAGGCACCTAAAAAGATGCCATCACCACTGAATGTGAAACTTCCAGGTGCCCAAGATGCTGGTAAAAAGAAACTCATAGCTTATAAAAGCTTCCTAGTGAGTGGCTCTTGGTAGCTGGGTAGGATTAAATCTATGGTTTCCTACGCAGCCCGTCTAGATAAGTTTATTAGCCAACAACTGGGCTATAAAAAACGCCAAGTTCAGCTGTTGCTGGCCCGTGGTTTAGTCAGCCTAGATGACGTTATTTGCTACCAAGGTGAACAGATCATTGGGCAGTTTTCGAAACTAGAGGTTGAGGGCAAGGTCCTAAGGCATCAAATGCCCATCTACCTAATGCTATATAAACCTGTGGGTGTTGTCAGTGCCACCCAAGATGATAAACACACTACGGCGTTGGATATTCTGCCATCAAAGTACAGTGGCTTGCACATTGCAGGGCGCTTAGATCTGCAAAGTACTGGCTTGTTACTGTTAACCAACGATGGGCAATGGTCTCATCAAATTACTCAACCAGACACAAAACTCCCTAAGCATTATTCGGTTACAGTAGCTAACCCAATTACCCAAGAGCAAGTGGATGGCTTTACTAGGGGTATTTATTTTGCCTTTGAGGATTTGACTACAGCACCAGCACAACTAAACATTACCACTGATACAACAGCCCAAGTGATATTAAAGCAAGGGCGCTACCACCAAATTAAGCGTATGTTTGGCCACTTTCGTAACCCAGTGCTGAGCATCCACCGTACTCAAATAGGTCATATTAAACTCCCCGCCGATTTGGCGCCTGGGGATTACCGTGTGGTCTCAGACCCCATCGACTTTTGAGCGTAATTTTTTAGTGTGGCCCTTTTGGGTTTTAGTATCTAAGCGCCTGGTTTTAGAACCTTTGGTGGGTTTGGTGGCTATACGGCGTTTTTCTTGCACCATGGCTGCTTGGATCACCTCGACTAACTGCGCTAGCGCTGTCTGACGATTAGCGTCCTGGCTGCGACTGGCTTGGGATTTAATAATGATCTTGCCTGAGGCGCTGATACGATGGTCTGAGGTATTAAGTAGTTTCTGTTTTACGTAGGCTGGTAAAGATGCTGAGGCACGGATGTCAAAAAACAAATGTACTGCAGTAGAGGTTTTGTTGACATGTTGACCACCTGCACCCTGCGAGCGAATAAACTGCTGCTCAATTTCGTGGTCTGGAATGATGATGCGGTTGGATATTTTTAACATGTGCTTTACTGTCTATGGTCTCATTAAATGTTTGTGTTGGAACTCAGGGCTTACCTTAGTGAGCCAGTAACTCATGGCGCTGGTGAAGATAAATGCGAACACTAAACGGAACCAGAGTACACCAGAAAGATGAGCACCTAATAAAACCACTAATAACGTGTCTTCAATAAGGCTGTGACAGAAGCCAAGTAGCACTAAAGAAGAAAAAACGTCCTTTTTAGATACATGCCCTGCATGGGCCTCCTTAATCAATAATCCGCCACCAAAAGATAGCCCTAGGGTAATACCCACTAAGGTAATCGTGGTGGCTTCTTTGCCAATGCCCATTAATTTAAGTATTGGGTGCAGTAGCCATTGGATAATTTTTTCTACACCAATAACACGCAGGATTTTTAAAAAGGTGAGCAACACAATAATGATGATTTGAATCATGGCTAAGGCTTTTAATTGGCTCAATAACCAATAATTTAATCCATCGGCAATAGGTTCTGGTTGCCACACCATTTGCGCAGGTTCCTGCAACCATTGAGTTTGATCGTAGAACACATGTAATAACCAGGCAAAAGCAAAGGCGCCAAACATACGTGTAATAATAGCTGCTCGCATTCTCATACCAGCTAGTTGAGCAATACGAACCTCAATGGGCAGTCCATGAGCCATTAACAAGAGGCCGCTCAAAACGGTCATTTGTGCCACGGTTAAATTGCTTTCACCAGCAAACGAGTAAAGTACTATCATGCCCCCATAAATATTTGTAGCAATGGTGGCTGCCCACACTAAACCCATTTCTTGGGGTAGCCCAACAAGGGCCATAAGTGGGCCTAACCACTGACCTAAAAGTGCTATACCACCAACTTCTTCTAGTACTTTAACAATTAAAATTATTGGCACCATAAGCTTAAAAAGAGGCCATGAAACCGCAATAACTTCGTCAAACAATTGCTTAAAAAATTGGTGCACTTGAAGCATTAAATAAACCTTAATTTGGGCTGGCGCTCTATATAGAGTCATGCAGTAACGTGAGGGCTGATGGTAACTGATTTGTCTATCCGTGTCTTAGGTTGGACGCATCCATTGACACAGATTCCAACCCCATGCACTATCCGCGCGTAGATTCGATTCAATGGACGAAATCAATGAGTGCAGCATTACTCTTAGCCTTAATACCCACCTTCTTTTTTGTATCCGTGACCCCGGGAATGTGCATGACCTTGGCGCTGACCCTCGGCATGACTGTTGGTATACGCCGCACTATGTGGATGATGTTGGGTGAGCTCATAGGTGTAGGTCTACTGGCTGTGCTAGTGGTTTTAGGGGTGGCTGCACTTATTGTCCAGTACCCAGCACTTTTTGTGGTGCTAAAAATTGCGGGTGGGGGTTACCTATTTTATTTGGGTATTCAGCTGTGGCGTTCACGAGGCAAAATGGCCATAGACCTTAACGGTGCTCCTAAAACAACGGGACGTAGGCAACTAGCCAGCCAAGGATTTATCACCGCCGTTGCCAACCCTAAAGGTTGGGCTTTTTTTATCGCGTTGTTGCCACCGTTTATAGAACCATCACGCCCCTTGGTAAATCAAATGGTTATTCTATTAAGTGTAATTCTAACCCTAGAAGCACTATCCCTTTTGGTGTACGCCCTTGGTGGAAAAAGCCTGAGTAAGGTGTTACAAAAGAGTGGCAACGTCCGCCTGATGAACCGTATTGCAGGTACCTTAATGATTGCTGTGGCGGGATGGTTAGTGCTGGGCTAGGGGTGGTGACAAAGGTGGCGTTGGTTGGCGTTATTAACTCAATTTTTTGAGTGAAAAATTAATTATTTTACTCATGGTTGCGCAGTCCGTAGATTAACCAACAGCCTACAAACATGATGCCGCAGGAAATGATAATACTTAAATGGTAGCTGCCAGACCATTGAGCTAAAACGCCTGCGGCTGCTGGAGCGGCCATCTGAGCTAAGCCATAGGATAACGTCATCTTACCCATCATTTTTGCAGGGCGAGTAGGGAAGTATCGTCCTGCCATGGTAAGAACTAGGCTTACAATGCCAATAAAGGTGCCACCAAATAAGCCAGCACCTATAAAGGTCCAGATTAAACCTGGGCTTAAAATGGGGATGAGCATGCCAGTAAACTGCACAACAAAGGCCAACAGTAAGGCGTTTAAATTGCCAAGCTTACGGGCGATAAGGTCCCAAACAATACATGCCGGAGCAGCTGCTAGGCCAATGATCATGAAGGTTACTGAGCCATAGGCATGGTCTGCAGTAATTTGGTTTACATGGGCAACGATGAAAGTGGTAATAACAGCGTAACCCACACCTGCACAGAAATAGGCCAACATAAAGGTTTGTAGAAACTGCTGTGATGGTGGTTGATCCACCATTTTCTCGCCACCCACTGTATAACCACTAGTATCAGGTTTAGGTAACCAAAACCACGCAGGGATCGCTAATAAACAGCCTAATGCGCTAAGCCAAAACCAATGCTGTTGCCAGCTTATCTGGCCTGCAATTAGGTATACAAAAAGTGCGGTCAAAAAGATTCCAGCACCCATGCCAATAAAATGAATTCCCAATTCAGAACGTAATTGATGACGTAGCAACCAATGCATTACTAAGCCAGATCCCAACAATAATCCGGCCGCACTACTGAGGCCTGACAAAAACCTCAACAAACCCCATAACCAAAAATTTAGTGTGAATCCTAAGCCCGCTGTAGTAACTATAGCCACTAATAAACCTAGCCGGTACAGACGGTCTTTCTTAGCTAGATCACTAATGTTTGCAGCAATTAAAGCACCACAAAAATAGCCTGCGTAATTAAAAGCTGCTAACCAGCCCCCTTGAGCAATACCAAGGCCTGCTTGTTGTTGCATTAGAGGCAACATTGGCGTGTAGGCGAATCGCGCAATACCAATCATTAAAATAAGGCTGGCAATGCCCGCAAATAAGACTTTAAGCCGTTGAGCGTTGTACAGAAATGTGGAAGAAACAGTGTTGGGCATTAAGGGCCTGTGCACACGTAAAAGCGATGGAGCCCATTATGGAGAGGCCATCCACACAATACAATCTAGACATTCCGCTAACAGGACTTTTGCACCGTCTTCGGCTACACTTTCGCTGCGTGATTTTACCAGCGGACTTTACCAGTGGAACAGAGACATATTATGGAAGATATAACACCCAAAAAACCAGATGGGGCGACTGACAGTAGAGCCTTAACAGGGATTGGTTTTAATCTGTTAGTGGACGATTTGTCCCGAACATTGGAATTCATAGATTATGCCATCTAGTACTTCATTAACTAAGTTGCGCGGGCAAACGGTATTCTCAGGGTTTTTCTTCGCGTACTTTTGTTGTTTTGGTTTAGTGTTGCCATTTCTGCCTTACTGGATGGTAAGCCGGGGTTTAGATGCCCAAGAGGCTGCGCTGATTCTTAGCTCTGCATTTGTGAGCAAAGTGTTTTTTGGTTTAGGTGTGGGTATTTTGGCAGATGCTACTGGCCATAAGAAACGTTGGATACTATTGTTGTCAGTACTTGCGTTTTTGGGCTTTGGTTTATTTGTGCAATTCGAAACCTTTTGGTCCATGCTTATGGTCTGGTTTGTGGTAGGCGCCTTACAAACTAGCCAAGTTCCCATGGTGGATGGATTAGCAATCGCCACCTCTCGGCTGGGCAAGCTTAATTACAGCAGTGCGCGGCTATGGGGTTCCATAGCTTTTATAGCCTCTTCTACCCTAAGCGGGCTTTACATTGCAGCCTACAGTATTGATGCATTCCCACAACTCCTTTTAGTGCTTGCTGCCATTGTCATCGTGTTTGCTTTATCTTTGCCAGATATCCGCCCGCAAGCTAAAACAAGCCGTAAATTGGCTTTTTTGGAGTTGTTTAAATTACCTGGGTTTGTTGCAGTGGTTGCTGTGGGTTCTTTATTACAAGCTAGCCATGGCGCCCTTTACGCCATCGGCACCTTGCATTGGATTGAGGCGGGTATAAGTGAATCGACTATTGGTCTGTTGTGGGCGCAAAGTGTGGCCGCCGAAGTAGTGCTGTTTGCCGTTGGTATCTGGTTGCTAAGGAAACTTGGTGTTAAAGGCCTATTATGGACGGCAGTGATTGCTGGTGTTGTACGTTGGCTTGCATTGGGCTGGTCCACTGAAGTTGGTCTGCTTTTTACGGTACAAATACTACATGCCTTCACCTTTGCAGCCACTCACTTAGCGATAACTCAATACATCACCCAAAAAGTACCAGACCAGTTAACAGCTTCTGCCCAAACTTTTTATGATGCTCTTGCTCTAGGGGCTTTGATGGGTATGAGTATGACCTTAGTAGGAGGTTTGTATGAGCATATTAGTGGCCAAGTTTTTTGGGCTATGGCATTAATATCCATGATGGCAGGCGTTGTGCTCAAACGCTACGAAAAGTTAATTTAGCAAAACAACAGGCGCATTATGAATCTAAACAACAGTTATGAATTCTTGTCCTTTGTCCACTTAAGTACCATTGGGCCAGCATTTATTATTGCTACTTATATGATGCTAATCAAAAAGGGCACGGCACAGCATAAGTTCCTAGGTCGTATCTACATGGTGCTGATGTTGTTTACAGCCATGGTTACCTTGTTTATGTCGGCCCAAGTAGGCCCTACACTGTTTGACCACTTTGGGTTCATTCACTTGCTGAGTGTGTTGGTGCTTTATTCGGTGCCATCGGCCTACTTTGCCATCAAGGCTGGCGATGTGAAAAAGCACAAGCTCAACATGATAGGGCTCTATATTGGTGGCATGGTAGTTGCTGGTGGTTTTACCTTGGTACCTGGACGTTTTCTTGGCGACCTGATCTTCACTTAAGTCAGGTCGCTGCATAGGTCTTATTAAAATGAATATAACAGTTCGCCAATCCGGTCCTCTTGGGGATTAACACCCAAACCATAGCCTTTGGGTAAATCGAAGTAGCCGTCACTGCAACGAATGGTGTTTTCTGGATCATAACTTTCTTCGATGTAGTTGCCAGCTGTCCAAACAGCTTCGAGCATGGTTGGCTTAACTGTGGCTCCCATATGTAAAATGGCCGCAGATAAAATGTCACCCCCCCAAGTGTCTTCACAGGTATGGGGTAGACCCCGCGCTTCGCAAATATCTCTCATGGTAGCCATGTTGTTAAGGCCACCCACACGAGTGAGTTTTAAACCAAATCCGTCACATACGTTCATGGAAATTGCTCGTAGCATGTCATTGATATTTTCAATGTTTTCGTCAAGGGCAATAGGGTGAGCCATTTGCGGCCTAATGTTAGCCACCTCTTCCATAGTATTGCAGGGTTGTTCAAACAAAAAAGGAATGTCTTTGCAGGCTAAACTTAGTTGCAAGGCTTGGCTACCCGTCATGCCGCGGTTGGCATCTACCACTAGGTTCACTTTTTTGCCCACGGTTTCCCAAACCTTATGAATGACTTCTATGTCCGTTGCTACGTCGCGTCCACCACTTTTAACCTGTATGCGCTGGTAGCCCTGGTCTACCTTATCCTTTGCCTTTCTGGCTACTTCATCGGCGGTGCCCTTGCTGATGGCGAAGTAGGCTGGTAAACGTTCACGCTCGGCGCCACCTAATAAGTCACATACACGCATTTTATAATGTTTACCCATTAAATCCATAATGGCAAAATCAATCGCTGCCTTGGCATAGTTGTGGCCATTTAATAGGTCATTCATGCGCCTTTGTAACAGCAATGGATGGAGGCAGGAACTGCCTATTAATGCTGGTGCTAGGTGACATAAAGCCGCCCGAGCACCTAGTGCATGTTGGGGTTGGTAAACAGGGCCAAGGGGGGACACTTCTCCCCAGCCAACTAACCCGGTGTCGGATACGACCTTAATGATGGTGGCGTCAACGGATGTGAGGGTCATGGTGGACATGATATAAGGCCCATCGACTATAGCTTGATGTTTTTGGAAAATATGTATTTCTGCGATGTTCATCCGTTGTCTCCAAGTTTTAATATGGCTTTAAAAGTAGTAATGCGTTGTTTAAAGATTAACATAGTTGACATATGTGTCAACATTAACGACACTAATGTCAAGTTAGTCATACGCAACATAAAAGGATTATTATGCAACCTAATGCAGGTCGCTCTGCTTGGCTTGATGCTGCCTACAAAATTTTGCTTGAGGCAGGTGTAGAAGCGATAAAAGTAATGACTCTGGCTCGACGTTTGAACGTGTCTCGCACTAGCTTCTACTGGCACTTCAAAGATAGGGTAGATTTGCTAGATGCGCTGGTTATTCGTTGGCAGGAAAAAAATACGGGTCATTTAATTGCCCAGGCTAATTTATTTGCCGGTTCTTTGTGTGAGGCAATGCTCAATGTGATGGACTGTTGGCACAATGCCAATCTGTTTGATTCTCAACTGGATCAGGCCATTCGTTATTGGGCAAGGACAGACCCACAGCTGCAGAGGCATCTTGATATAGCAGATGAACAACGGTTCGAGGCTATTAAATCGATGTTTATGCGCCACGGGTTGGGGGCTGCTCAAGCGGAGGTGAGGGCCATGACGGTGCTCTATACCCAAGTGGGTTATATATCGATGGCCATAAAAGAACCTTCGGTGGTGCGACTCTCACGTATTGCTCAATATTGCGAAGTATTTACTGGTCAGCAGCCCAGCCAAGTTGAAATGCAGCGCTTTTATAGCCGCCATACCTGAGTGTATAACCTATTGCATCAATGGGTGCATGAATGATAAGAATACTATTAAGTTTTTGGATAACTCCTTTTGTCTCTCTTTGGGTACACAGCCATGTCGTCTAATGATCCCTTGTTACAGCCCTACAAGCTAAAGCACTTAACCCTTAAAAACCGCATTATGATGACCTCCCATGAGCCGGCTTATCCTGAAGATGGGTTGCCTAAGGAGCGTTACCTTGCTTATCATGTGGAACGTGCCAAGGCGGGTGTTGCACTCACCATGACAGCTGGATCTGCCACTGTTTCTAGGGACAGTCCGCCAGTATTTAACAACATATTGGCCTATAAAGATGAGGTGGTTCCCTTTGTAAGAGATATGGCAGATGCCTGCCATGAGCATGGCTGTGCAGTGATGTTACAGTTGACTCACCTTGGTCGCCGAACGGGTTGGAATAAAGGCGATTGGCTACCTGCTGTGTCTCCCTCACACCACCGAGAAGCGGCTCACCGTGCCTTCCCTAAAAAAATGGAAGATTGGGACATTGACCGCATTATCCGTGATTATGCTGATGCCGCTGAACGTATGTACGCTGCTGGATTAGATGGTATTGAACTGCAAGCCTACGGTCATTTAATGGATCAATTTTGGTCGCCCTTAACCAATACCTTAGAGCCTCCTTACGGTGGCGCGTTAAACAACCGCATTCGGTTTACCTTGCAGGTGTTGCAGGCAATTCGTGACCGAGTGGGTTCAGAATTCATTGTTGGTGTTCGTTACACTGCAGATGAAGCTTACGCAGGAGGTATTAATCCAAGTGAGGGTATAGAGATTTCTAAAATTCTGCGTGACACGGGCCAAGTCGACTTTCTTAATGTTATTCGTGGGCGCATTAACACTGATGCAGCATTGACTGATGTGATACCCATTATGGGCATGAAAAGCTCGCCCCACCTAGATTTTGCTGGCTCTGTGCGCGAGGCAACAGGATTCCCTGTTTTTCATGGTGCTAAAATCCCCGATGTTGCCACAGCACGCCACGCCATAGCAGACGGAAAACTGGACATGGTGGGCATGACAAGGGCACACATGGCTGACCCTCATTTAGTGCGCAAAATCATGCAGGGTAAAGAAGCAGACATACGTCCTTGCGTCGGGGCTAACTATTGCTTAGATCGTATTTACCAAGCCGGTGATGCTTTGTGTATTCACAATGCGGCTACTGGTCGAGAACTCACAATGCCACATGACATTGCCAAGGCTGATATACGTAAAAAGGTGGTGATTATTGGCGCAGGACCAGGTGGCTTAGAGGCTGCTCGGGTGGCTTCTGAAAGGGGTCACCAGGTCATTGTGTTAGAGGCAGCAGCCGAGCCAGGTGGGCAAATACGCCTCACCGCGCAAACCCCAAGACGCGCAGAAATGTTGTCTATTATTGATTGGCGGATGGCTCAGTGTCAGAAGCGAGATGTGGAATTTCACTTTAATCACTGGGCCGAGGCGGATGACGTTAAGAGCTTGGACCCAGATGTGGTGATTGTAGCCACCGGTGGTATGCCTGATACTGATGTATTAACCTCGGGTAACGAACTTGCAGTGTCGAGCTGGGATATTCTTTCTGGCGATGCCAAACTTGGTAGCAATGTGCTGATTTTTGACGATGCTGGCGACCACCCAGCACTTCAGGCTGCAGAATTGTTAGCTAACAGTGGTGCTAGGGTAGAAATCATGACACCTGATCGAAGCTTCTCACCTGAGGTGATGGCCATGAATCTAGTGCCTTATATGCGCAGTTTACAAGATAAGGATGTTATCTTTACGGTGACTTACCGAGCTGAAAAGGCACGCCGCTTGGGCGATCAAATTGAAGTAACGTTAAGTAGTGATTATGGCAGCATTAACAAAACTCGGCTGGTGGATCAGCTAGTGATTAATCATGGCACTTTACCCTTAGATGGCCTCTATTTTGACTTAAAGGAAGACGCTTCTAACCAAGGTGAGCTTGATCAAAAGGCCTTTATTGAAGGTTTACCTCAAACCAGTCTTCGCAATCTGCAGGGCCAGTATCAGCTGTTTCGTATTGGCGACGCAGTGGCTGCACGCAATACCCATGCAGCTATCTATGATGGTTTACGCTTAGCTAAGGACATCTAACTGCCTTTTATAGAAGCTTAGTTCTTTTTAAGAAAGTGAAGGATTATAGACAAAAGGCTAATAGCTTCGGCACAATTTCAGCGTATGGTTGTTTGCTGATTTACTCTGAGATAGCAATAATGCAAGCACTATTAATCAACAAAGACGAAGCAGGTTACACGGCCCGGTTAGGCCAGATTGAAGAAGCACAGCTACCTGAGGGTGATGTGTTGATTAAGGTGGACTACTCCACACTCAATTACAAAGATAGCCTAGCCATTACTGGCGCATCCCCTGTTGTACGAAGCTTTCCAATGGTGCCTGGAATTGACCTTGCTGGCACCGTAGTAAAGAGTGATCACACCGATTTTAAAGTGGGTGAAAAAGTGGTGTTGAATGGGTTTGGTGTCGGTGAGGGCCATTGGGGAGGTTTAGCCCAAATGGCTCGGGTCAAAGGTGATTGGTTAGTGCCACTGCCTAGCGCATTTACAGCTAAACAAGCCATGACTATTGGTACTGCAGGTTACACAGCCATGTTGTGCGTTATGGCTCTAGAACAACATGGGGTAACCCCAGAAAAGGGTGAAATTTTAGTCACTGGCGCAGCTGGCGGTGTGGGGAGTGTTGCCATTAGTTTGCTGGCTAAATTAGGATATAACGTAGTGGCTTCAAGTGGCCGAGCAGAAGAAACAGATTATTTGTTGAGTTTAGGTGCCACCAAAGTGATGGACCGTAATGAGTTGACTGAAAAGGGTAGGCCGCTAGCTAAAGAGCGTTGGGCTGGTGCTGTAGACGTTGCAGGTAGCCATACCTTAGCTAATATTTGTGCATCGATGAAGTATGGTGGCGCCGTTGCTGCGTGTGGCTTGGCCCAAGGATATGACCTACCAGCCACAGTGATGCCTTTTATTTTACGCGGTGTCACGTTAGCGGGCATTGACAGCGTATATCGTCCTAAGGCGGACCGTATTGCTGCATGGAACCGCTTAGCTCAAGATTTAGACCTTACGCACCTAGAAGCAATAATGACTGAAATAACCCTAGCTCAAGCATTAGAAACTGCCCAATACCAAATTGATGGCCTTACCCGTGGTCGCTTTGTGGTTAATGTAAACACTTAGCTGTTATATTACCAACCCAGCCTTAGGTGTCCAGTGTAACTTGCAGATGCTTGAGGCTCCTGGTATTTGGTCCAATGTTGCGTTTTCTGGTAGACATCAATATATGGCTGCCAAATGGGGAGACCAAAAGTGGATGATCTAAGCAAATTTATTGGTCGCCTGCCTGTATATGTTTTACGAAACACGTCTATTCAGGTTAATTTAGGGTTGAAATATTAGACAGTCGTCTATATAGTGAAGATATGAATAATGTAAGTACCATAAAACAGGCACGTGGGCGCCCCAGTAAAAGTGCCCAACAAACTGATGAAAATCGCCAGCGACTAACTACTATCGGCGTTGCCTTGTTAACCAAAAAAGGTTTTGGTGCAACAGGTTTGGATGAGGTTACCGCAAAAGCCGGTCTGCCTAAAGGATCATTTTATGCTTATTTTGACAGTAAGGAAGCATTTGGTCTGGTACTGATTGATGCTTATGCTAAATTTTTTAATAAGATGTTGGACCATGCTTTTCTGAATGAGGCTTACACTCCGCTTGAGCGGCTCAACAATTTTATTATGGAAGCACGCAGCAACATGGCCAAGTATGATTTTAATCGAGGCTGCCTAGTGGGTAACCTAGGCATTGAAATATATGCCTTGCCAGGAGTTTTTCGGCAACGCCTAGTGGATATCTTCTGTGAATGGCAGGGTAAAACTGAAATCTGTTTGTTAGCAGCTCAGGCCTTAGGTGAAATACCACCAAACATTAATTGCGCAGCCAAAGCTGAATCATTCTGGATTGGCTGGGAAGGAGCTATACTGCGGGCTAAACTAGAACGACGTGCTGCTCCTATTGATATCTTTAAAACAGATTTTTTAGAAAATTTAACAAGGCAGAGGTAGGATTTTTTTTAATTAATTAATAGTCGACTGTCTAATAACTATAATAAATTTAATTTTATATGGCATTATATTTATTATCCAAATGTCTTATAAATCTGAATTAACAAGATTTACTTATTTTATTTATTAGTCGATTGTCTATTAAATATTTGATTTTAACGCTTTAAGGAACATTAATATGACAGGTGTAAATACGGTTACAGATCAGAAAGCCGTCACAGTGATTGGCAACTATGTAGCTGGGCAGCACTGTGAAGCTTCAGGTTCAGTCGGACATGAGGTGTTTAACCCAGCCTCTGGAGAGGTCTGTGCCCATGTGACTTATTCAACCGTTGATGATGTGAATCAGGCTGTGGCGCAAGCCCGTAAGGCTTTTGTAACTTGGTCAGAAGTGCCACCCATTATCCGTGCTCGTAAAATGAACCGCTTACTAACCTTAATGCAAGATCATAAAGAAGCCTTGGCAGCAGCCATCACTACCGAACACGGTAAAGTGTTTTCTGATGCGATGGGTGAAGTTGAGCGGGGCATTGATATTGTTGAGTTTGCCTGTGGCATCCCGCAGCTGCTGAAAGGTGACTTTTCGGATCAAGTGTCTACCAACATGGATAACTGGACTATGCGCCAGCCTCTTGGTGTGGTAGCTGGAGTTACACCATTTAACTTTCCTGTCATGGTCCCCGCTTGGATGTTTCCGGTAGCCATTGCTTGCGGTAATACTTTTATTCTTAAGCCATCTCCTACTGATCCTACCCCTTCGTTGTTGATCGCCGATCTTATAGAGGCTGCTGGTTTCCCTGATGGTGTATTCAATGTTTTGCAGGGTGATAAGTTGGCTGTAGAAGCATTACTTGATCACCCAGATGTAGAGGCCCTGTCATTTGTAGGATCTACTCCCATAGCCAATGCTGTTTACCAGCGTGGTGCTGCCAATGGCAAACGCATACAAGCTCTAGGCGGTGCCAAAAACCATATGGTGGTAATGCCAGACGCCGATATATCTAAGGCGGTTGATGGTCTTATGGGAGCCGCTTTCGGTTCTGCTGGAGAACGATGCATGGCTATTTCGGTTGCTGTACTAGTGGCTGATGCAGCTGATCGGGTAATGCCCTTGTTGACTCAGCGTGCGCAAAAGATCTGCATTGGTTCAGGAATGGCACCAGAAAGTGAGATGGGGCCGATTATTAGTGATTCTGCGCGCCAGCGCATAAGTGGCTACATTGATACAGGTGTTGAAGAAGGGGCACAATTACTTGTTGATGGCCGCGATCATTCTGTGCCTGGGTTTGAAGGAGGGTTCTTCTTGGGGGCCACTTTATTTGATCAGGTCAAGCCCACTATGAAAATTTATCAAGAAGAAATATTTGGCCCAGTGTTGTGCTGTGTTCGAGTTGATACGGTGGAACAGGCCATTGAGCTTATTAATTCTCATCGTTTTGGCAATGGCGTTTCCTGCTATACCCGCAGTGGTGGGGTAGCCCGATTATTTAATCGCACCATACAAGTTGGAATGGTAGGTATCAATGTACCTATCCCTGTACCTATGGCTTGGCAGGGATTTGGCGGTTGGAAGAAAAGCTTGTTCGGTGACATGCATGCCTATGGAGAAGAGGGAGTACGTTTCTATACCCGACAAAAGTCAATAATGCAGCGTTGGCCTGAAGATATGGCGGATGGCGCAGAATTTGCTATGCCAGTGGCCAAATGATGAATCAAAAATTTGATTACATTATCGTTGGAGCTGGCACAGCTGGTGCGCTCTTAGCTAACAGGCTAAGTGCTGATAGCTCAAAGCGTGTGCTGTTGTTAGAGGCTGGAGGTAAGGATAATTATCACTGGATTCATATTCCTGTGGGATACCTGTATTGCATCGACAACCCCCGCACTGATTGGCAGTTTAAGACGGAACCAGAAGCAGGTCTAAATGGCCGCTCCCTGTTATACCCACGAGGTAAAACACTGGGTGGTTGTTCCTCTATTAATGGCATGATCTACATGCGTGGCCAGGCCAGAGATTATGATCAGTGGGCAGAGCTAACGGGCGACCCTGACTGGTCTTGGCCCGCCAGTTTGGAGGACTTTAAGGCCCACGAGGACTACTATCGTCTGGATGACAGTGCTAATAGTCTTGACCCAAAAATACAAGGATGTGCGCGTTTGCATGGTTCTGGTGGCGAATGGCGAGTGGAAAAACAACGCTTGCGTTGGGAAATATTAGAAGCTTATGCCAAAGCAGCAACCCAGACAGGCATACCCTACACCGATGACTTTAATGGTGGTGATAATACTGGTGCTGGCTACTTTGACGTTAACCAGCGTTCAGGCTGGCGTTGGAATACTTCAAAGGCGTTTCTGCGGCCCATAAAAAAACGCCCAAATTTAGAAATCTGGACCCATGCTCAAGTCACCAAACTTAATCTTGGTACGGATGCTGATGGCCAAAAAAGATGCACTTCTGTAGATATTAGGGTTAAGGGTAAAGGCCTAACTGTCGAGGCTGGGTTGGAGGTGTTACTGAGTGCCGGTGCTATTGGCAGCCCTCACATTTTGCAGCTTTCTGGCATTGGTTGCCCAGAACATTTGGCCAGTGTAGGTGTTGAGGTTAAACACGCCCTTAAAGGGGTTGGCCGTAACCTGCAGGACCATTTGCAAATTCGTACTGTATACGGTGTTGAAGGGGTGAAAACCCTCAATAAAATGGCCTCTACTTTAATAGGCAAAGCAGCTTTTGCTCTGGAATATGCACTCAAGCGCACTGGACCTATGAGTATGGCACCTTCCCAATTGGGAATATTTACCAAGAGTGACCCAGCCCTCAAACATGCCAATCTAGAATTCCATGTACAACCTCTTAGCCTAGAAGCCTTTGGTCAGCCATTGCACGATTTTCCAGCCATTACTGCCAGCGTTTGTAACCTTAACCCCACTAGCAGAGGCACAGTATTACTCAAGTCAGCTGACCCTTTTCAAGCACCAGCTATTGCGCCTAACTACCTGAGTACAGAAGAAGATCGTAAAGTAGCCGCTGACAGTATGCGAGTGGTGCGTGGCATCGCCCAGCAGCAGGCATTGGCTCAGTACAAGCCTAAGGAAATAAAGCCTGGGGCCCAATTCCAGACCGACGCTGAACTGGCACAGGTGGCTGGTGATATTGCTTCCACCATCTTTCACCCAGTGGGAACTACCAAGATGGGTCAGAAGAATGATCCTCTAGCCGTGGTTGACAGTCACTTAAGGGTCTACGGTATTCGTGGCCTGAGGGTCGTGGACGCTGGCGTTATGCCAACCATTACCAGCGGTAATACAAACAGCCCAACTTTGATGATTGCCGAAAAGGCAGCGCGTTGGATTTTGCAGGATAACTAACCGGACATTAGCAAAGCTATGGATGATATACCTTTGAAAAAAGGCCCCCTCAGTGGGGTCACAGTACTCGACTTTTCACGAGTTTTAGCTGGCCCTTACTGCACCATGGTCCTAGCTGACCTTGGAGCTCGTGTTATTAAGGTTGAAAAAATTGGCACTGGTGATGATACGCGTGCCTTTGGCCCCTTTATTGAAAAAGAATCGGCTTACTTTAATTGCTTCAACCGACATAAGGAAAGCATCGTCTTAGATATTAAATCGCCACGTGATCGAGAGTTATTAGAACGCTTGTTTGATACGGCTGATGTGCTGGTAGAGAATTTTCGTCCTGGCGTCATGGATCGCCTAGGTTATGGACCTGAGCGTATAGCCAAGACCCACCCCCATTTAATCTACACCTCCATTTCTGGTTTTGGCCATTCGGGTCCCTATAAGGAGTTCCCAGGCTACGACATGGTGGTTCAGGCTATGGGTGGCATTATGAGCCTCACAGGCTGGCCCGACGGTGAGCCCGCTCGTGTAGGCACTAGTTTTGGTGATTTAGGTGCGGCTTTGTTTGCGGCAGTGGGTATTGTTTCAGCACTTTATAGTCGTACAAAGGATGCACAGGGCACTCGAGTAGATATTGGCATGCTTGATTGTCAGGCAGCGTTAATGGAAACGGCCCTTGCACGTTATGATGTTGAGGGTATTGTGCCCAATCGGACAGGCGATTCTCACCCCTCGCTGGCTCCCTTTGAAAGTTTTCTCACTAAGGATGAGAAGATTGTTATTGCTGCAGGTAATGACACCCTGTTCATGTTGATGGCAGATGCTCTAGAAATTCCAGGATTAGCCCTTGATCCACGCTTTATGACCAACGATCTAAGGTGTAAAAATAGGCCCGAGATGGTCATTGAGATCGAAAGAGCACTAAAGCAACAACCTGTGACTCACTGGATTGATGCGCTGAATGATGTGGGTGTGCCCTGTGCCCCAATTAATACCATTGACAAGTTGTTTGACCACCCACAATTGCTGTCTAGAGACATGATTGTTCAGGTAGAGGGGCCTTCAAAAGTACCACTAAGAACCGCTGGTAATCCTATCAAGATGCATGGCCATGAGGAAATTGATGTTAATACTCCTCTCTATGCACCCGGTTTGGGTGAGCATCGTGAGCGTATTTTGGCTGAGCTCTTGGGCAACCATGGCGCTTATGACCTGCCTGCCAACAAGCAGAAAGGTAAGCAAAAAGAAACACCAAAAAAACCAAAAAAAACTTCAAGTAAATAAGGGGAAATAACTCAGATGACTGCAAATAAAGACAAAACAACGACTCAGCCAAGTACTAAGGCTGAACCAGAAATGATTTTGGTTGAGCGACGTGAGCAGGTGGGCTTAATCACCCTTAACCGGCCCAAACAGTTAAATGCGCTCAATCGGCAACTCGCCAATGAAACCCTTGCGGCACTGCGTGATTTTGATGTTGATCCACAAATTGGTGCCATCGTTATTACTGGAAGTTCTAGAGCCTTTGCTGCTGGGGCAGATATTGAAGAAATGGCATCACAGAGTTTCACCGAATTTTATATGGATGATTTTTTGTCCCCTTGGGATCAAGTCAGTAGTATCAGCAAGCCTATTATTGCAGCGGTTGGTGGCTTTGCCTTAGGGGGTGGTTGTGAGTTGGCATTGCTATGCGACTTTATTATTGCCTCAGAAGATGCTCAGTTTGGTCAGCCAGAAATTAAACTTGGCATCTTGCCAGGTATCGGTGGATCTCAACGACTGACCCGTTCTGTGGGTAAAGCTTTGGCCATGGACTTAGTGCTAACTGGTCGCAATATTGGCGCCCAAGAAGCGAAAGAGGTGGGGCTAGTGGCGCGAGTGGTGCCATCAAAAGATCTACTACAGATCACATTAGAAGCTGCTCATACTATCGCTGGCTATAATGCTCCAGCCGTAAGAATGGCTAAGCGAGCTGTCAATATGGCACTTGAGGCGCCATTAGCTGAGGGTTTACGCACTGAAAGACTATATTTTCAAGCGGCCTTTGCAACGGATGGCCAAAAAGAAGGCATGAGTGCCTTTTTGCACAAGCGCGCCCCAGTATTTCGTAACCGCTAAATCAACGAATGAAGAATTACGAAGTAAGGATTATTAATGGAGGATAACTAAGAGAGGATAACTAAGAGAGGGTAACTATACCTAGTATTAAATTTTACTTAACTAACTAAATAACAAAAAGAGAGAGAAACTATGAAACAAGTAACAAGAAACATAATTGTCAGTGCAGTATCAGCTCTGCTGCTTACCTCTGGCGCAGCAGTTGCTCAAACGGAAATTAATATTGCCGGTTGGGGTGCTAAATCGGGGCCGTTAAGATCATTCGGTATTAATTCAGAAGCAGTGATGAAGGCTGCTGTTGCCCGAGTTAATGAAATGGGTGGTGTTAAACTGGCTAATGGTTCTATGGCGAACCTTACCTATAATTACAGTGACAGTGCCTGTAATGCTGAGCAGGCCATTGCCGTAGCTCGAAAAGAAGCAGCTGAAGGTAAATCACTTATTGGTATAGGTCCCACATGCTCTGGCGCAGCTGCAGCAATGTTTGGTGTGTTCCAAAAGCAGGTTGATGATGCTGGTGACACTGGTCTGCAATATCCTATTCTAACGGATACCGCAGTCCGTAATGGCTTGGCTAAGATTTCGCAATGGACCTTCCGTAACACGCCCAACGAGCCAGAAATGTATGATCGTCTATGGGCTTGGATAGCTGAAAACAATCCTGAGCTAAAGACTATTTATGGTGGCACAGAAACAGACCAAGGGCACTCTAATGGAACTTACTCTAAGGTTATTGTGCAAGCGGCTACGCGTCATGGCTTTACCTGGGCTACAGGTGACATCGAAGGTTTAACTGGTGATATAGCCTCTGGCTACAAGGAAGTGTTAAATAACTCTTCTAACTGGCTCCAGGCTGATGCTAGTTTTTCGGTCCAAGCACGTGCTTTTCGACGTTCAAATGCTGATGTTTTGATTATTTCATCTCACCCTTTCACCACTTGTGGCATGCTCAAAGAATTGTCCCGCCAGAAGGTTAAACCAAAGATGATTGTAGGTTTGACGTCATCGTCATCTGCAGAAGTTATGAAAGGTTGTGCGGCTGAAGCCGAAGGTATGATTATTCCTACTAGTTTTGCTCCGATTACAGAAGCCGCTGCTGAAGTTGCAGCACTTGCTAATGCTAATGGTGGTGATGCCGATTTGCACTCTGCTGCAGTATGGGAAAACGTGATGATCATTAAACAGGTTATCGAAAATGTAGGAATTACTGGTGATCCAGCCATGATTGAGCAAGAGCGCCGTAAGATTCGTGATGGGCTTGCTGCTCTAACTGAAACTGACGGTTTGCTAGGTAAGATTACCCGAGTACAAGACGAAGGTGAGGCTCTTAAGCCCTACGTATTTGTCCAGGCTCAGAGTGGTTCATGGAATGTAATCCACGACCCTAGGTAAGCTGGGTATACGCCCTTTGAACCCGCTGGTATGACACTGGCGGGTTCGTGCCCAAATTAATAAGCCATAGCCACACTTAATGGGTGTTTCGCATAAAGGTGGGCTGTTGCAAAAATGTACGAAGTGAAAACTTATGAATTTTGACCATATAGACATAATCCAGTCACTGATTGACGGAGTCCTGTTTGGCTCCATTTATGCCTTGATTGGGTTAGGCTTTACGCTGATTTTTGGGGCAATGCATAAACTCAACCTAGCCTACGCAGCATCCAGTATTGCTGGTGCGTATTCGGGTTTGATGTCGTTGACCATATTTGGCCTACCCCCACTAATGGCTTTTATTATCGGACCCATTATGTCGGGTGTTATTGGCTTGATACTTTATTTTGCCTGCTTCCGATTCATGCCAAGGGGCAACCATCTTGCACCCCTAATGGCTTCCATCGGTGCCCTATTTTTTATTGACGAACTGATTATTCACGAAACTTCTGGTTCGCCATTGTCGTTCCCCGCAATCTTGCCAGACGCCTATTTTTTTCTGGGTGAATTTGGTATTCGTGGTGATTTACTTTTGGTTATGGGTTTTAGTTTCATCCTCATGGCTATCGTTATGCTGTTGCTCTACCGAACTAAACTTGGATTGGGCACACGTGCCACCTCACAGCAACCTGTAGCTGCATTACTATGTGGTATTCCAATCCATAGAACTAATAGTGCGACCTTTATTCTGGCGGGTGTCTTGGGAGGCTTTGCAGGGTGTCTATTAGCCGCTTCAGTAGGCGTGCTGTCACCCCTTTTGACCTTGCCCCTCACGGTAAAGGGTCTTATCGTTACCGTAATTGGAGGCCTTGGTAGTATTCGTGGTGCCATCGTTGCTGGCTTCGCAGTAGGTGCAGCTGAAGGTATCTTCTTACTAGTTCGTGGTGTAAACGAACGTGACATCTATGTATTCCTGCTGCTTTTCTTATTCCTTGTGCTGCGCCCCAACGGGTTATTCGGCACCACCATCAACCGGGATTGATACCATGACGTATTTACTAGGTATTTTTCAGACTATCGGGGTGCATACGCTGCTTGGTCTGTCAGCTTATTTATTATTACTTACCGGCCAGTTAAGTCTGGCTCAGGTTGGTTTTTTTGCCATTGGTGCCTATGTTTCAGGCATTTTGACTGTTATTTTTAGTTGGAATATTTTTGCTGCCTTGATTCTTGGCTCTCTTATGGCTGGTTTTTTTGCCTTTTTGGTGGGTTTTCCAGCGTTAAGGGTAAAGGGTTTGATGCTGGTGGTCGCGACTATTTCTTTTTCTGAAATTGTGCGCTTGTTCTTCTTTAACCTCAGTTGGCGAGTTAACGTGAACGGTGTTGAAGTTGGCCCTGATAGTACTCAAGGGTTTAGAGAAATTCGTTATTTTGCTGCCAATGGCTGGGAACAGATACATATCGTTGGCCTCATCTGGTTTGTGGTCATGGTGGTAATGCTGGCACTTTGGTGGCTGGACCAAGTCCGGGCTGGTGCTGTTTTGCGGGCCGTTGGTACGGATGAGCTTGCAGCTCAAAGCTCAGGTATTAACCTGACTATGGTAAAGGTTGCTGCTATGACTGGGGGTGGTGTTATCGCTGGTATTGGAGGTGGGTTATTTGCTCATTCAACCACTTATGTTGACCATCATACTTTTGTGATTTTATTGGCAACTTTTGCTGTCTCTTATCCCATTATAGGTGGCCTACGTAGTGTTATGGGAACACTATTGGCGGTCATATTTATCCAAGGGTTTATTATTGAAGGCTTAAGGTTTATGGGTGATTACCGCAACCTTATTTTTGGTTTGCTGATTATTCTAGTAATGAATATGCGGCCACAAGGTTTGCTCGATGGTCACCTAGTGGCAGACATGAGAAAGCTGCTGTTAAGACTGACAAAGGGAGACAAGGCAGATGCTTGAAGTACGAAACTTAGTTAAGCATTTTGGCGGTGTACGTGCCGTAGATGGACTTGACTTTAAAATTCAACAAGGTGAAGTGTTTGGCCTTATTGGCCCCAATGGATCTGGCAAAAGCACCACTGTGAATCTAGTGTGTGGTGTCTTTGCGCCCACTGATGGGGAAATTCTGTTGGATGGTATTGATCTTTGTGCCATCGCTCCCCACAACAGGGTTGATGCGGGAGTTGCCCGTACCTTTCAAAATATCAGGTTATTCAGTGAGTTGACTGTTTGGCAGAATTTATGGGTGGCCTGGCGAGATCAGCCTGGCCAAGAACAGGGCTGGGTATCTAACTGGTTTGGCCGTTCGCCAGCACGTCGACAGGAAATACAGAAATTATTAGAGTTCTCGGGCTTGGGCGATAAAGCAGACCATCTTGCGGGTAATCTCGCCTTTGGCGAACAAAGGCGTTTGGAGCTAGCCAGGGCGATGGCATCCAAACCTAAGCTAATTCTCTTAGATGAGCCGGCAGCGGGCATGAACTCTGCTGAGATCAAAGATCTTTGTCAGCGAGTGCTGGCTATGAAGGAAATGGGTATGACTGTATTGCTAGTGGAACATGTGATGGAATTGGTGATGAATGTGACTGACCGCATTACAGTGTTGAACTTTGGTAAGCCTATAGCACAGGGTACTCCAGTCGAAATTCAGAATAACAAGCTAGTGCAAGAGGCTTATTTTGGATCGGCAGAAAACGCCCATGGAGGAGTTAGCTAATGTTGAGTGTAAACAATTTGGTTACTTCATATGGACTCATTAAGGCTTTGAAGGGGGTTTCGTTGGAGGCCAAGAAAGGCGCAGTGACTTGTATCCTTGGCCCCAATGGTGCAGGTAAGACTACCCTTATGTTTACCTTGGCTGGAATTTTGACTCCAGATACTGGCACAGTTAACTTGCTTGACCAAAATTTAACGGGCCTTGGAGCACCAAAAATACTGCGTAAAGGTTTGGCATTGGTGCCAGAGAATCGCTTAGTATTTGCTGATTTGTCAGTGTACGAAAACCTTCTCGCTGGCGCCTTTACCCAAAGTCGAGCCATGGCTACGCAAGTCAGTGACGACATAGAAAAGATGTACGACCGTTTTCCGATCCTTAAAGATCGCCACGATCAGCCAGCAGGTAACCTTTCTGGGGGTGAACAGCAGATGTTGGCTTTGGCACGTGCATTAATGTCACGACCAAGTATATTGTTGATGGATGAACCCTCTGTTGGCTTGTCACCTATTATTGTGGATGAAATTTTTGCCATTATTAAGCAGCTCAACGAGGACGGTATGTCTATCCTTTTGGTGGAACAAAATGCCACTAAAGCCTTGCAGGTCGCAGATTATTTCTACTTATTAGATCAGGGCAAGGTCACCTTTAGTGGCACACCAGATCAGGTAAAGGATGATGATATTATTAAGCGGGCTTACCTTGGTGGTGGCTAGAATATAGGGTGGTGCTGATGGATATGCTGCAAACAAGTCTTGATGGCCTAATGATAGGATCTACGTATGCGCTACTGGGACTAAGTTTTGCCTTAGTGTTTGGCATCATGCGCCGAATCAACCTTGCCTTTGGAGCCTGCCTGCTATTTGGCGCTTCCCTAGCTATTTACCTTGAACCCATACTTGGATGGGGTGCTTGGGGTCTGTTTCTAATTACGATAGTGGGAGTGGCTCTAGCCTCTGCCTATGTAGAACGTCTGTGCTTTGCCCCCCACAGCAAACGCCATGGAGCTTTAACAGCAATGGTTGCTAGTTTCGCTGTGTGGATGCAGTTGGACGAAATTTCATCCCAACTTTTACCACAGAGAACCCACGCATTTCAGGGGCTTGAGGTGCCAAATTTTTGGTGGGGAGAAATTTTTGTGCGTGGTGATCAACTGCTGCACTTTGCTATAGCCTTAGTTAGCATCCTCTTATTGTATCTGTTGCTTTATAAAACTCGCCTTGGGCTTTTGATTAGGGCCACGGCGGACAGTCCGGAAACGGCGCACTTGTTGGGTGCTCAGGTGCCTTGGTTGGGTTTTATAATCTTTTTGTTGGCAGGGATTTTAGGTGGTGTGGCAGCCTTCATGATTTTGTCTGCAGATGGTTATGTGACGCCTTTGTTTGGCTTATGGAGCACATTTAAAGGCCTTGTAGCCATGATTATTGGTGGTGTAGGCTCATTAATGGGAGCTGTCCTTGGAGGGCTTATACTGGGTCTTGTCGAAACTCATGCTGGGGCTGCACTGGGTGCTGAGTTTCGTGACATGGTGACCTTTGGTTTAGTTTTTCTAGTATTGATCATAAGGCCAGGTGGCCTAATGGGAGTTAAAATTTATCGTACCGATAGCCTAGCTCGGGACCGAGTTTAAGCGATGGATATTTACCTTGCCTCTGTATTGACCAATATGACGTTAATTGCATTTTTGGCTCTTTCTGCTTATCTGGTGCTAGTGGTTGGTGAAGTCTCATTTGGGCAACAGGCTTTTTTTGGCATTGGTGCTTATATTACCGCATCAGTAACAGCTCTGGCTGGCGCTCATATTTTTTGGGGGCTATTGGCTGGGGCTATAGGTGGAGCAGTCTGTGCTCTGTTGTTAGGGCTGCTTACTATACGTTTGTCAGGTATCTACTTTGCTATTAGCACCCTTTGCTTTGCTGAATTACTACGTTTTTTTTTGTTGCACATTCGTTTCACCCAGAATATTGATGGACGTATAATAGGTCCCGATGGTCCGGAAGGGTTTTCTAACATCCGCTGGATTTTTGAGAATCATTATGAGGTGGTGGATTTTTTATTATTGGCAGCAACGTGTCTGACAATACTGCTGATATTACTCTTTAGTCTAGAGCGCAGCCGGATCATGTTAGGCGCGCGTATGGTGGGTAATGACCCTATTCTAGCTCAGTCCCAGGGCCTCAGCCCTACTCGGTACCGACTTAGTTTTATTACCTTATCTGGCGCTGTGGCAGGTTTTGGTGGTGGCCTATTTGCCCTTTTTAATACCCATATTGAGCCAGCTATGTTTGGTGTCATGCTGGGAATACATGGCTTAGCCTATGCCATTATTGGTGGTCTTGGTTCGGCAATGGGTCCCCTATTAGGGGTTGTTCTAGACATAGGATTGCTGGAAAGTATTCGTCAACTGGCAGCCTACCGGATGATTATTTTTGGTGGTCTGGTGGCATTGTTGCTGGTGTTTCGACCTGAAGGTATTGTTAGCCCAAGGCTAGTGTCTCGCCTAAAAAGCCGTTGGAGAAACCGCCATGTATAGTCTTCAAGGCATAGGAAAATCCTTTGGTGGGATTGATGTACTAACCGATATATGTCTAACATTAAGGCCTGGGCAGCGCCTAGGCATTACTGGTGCTAATGGGGTGGGTAAGTCAACCCTAATTAATATTGCTACAGGCTTTTTGACACCTGATTCAGGTCATATTCATCTCAACAAAAAAATATTGACATATCGACCTGCCTGGGCCTTCGCTCACGCAGGTATTCAGAGAACTTTTCAAACTACTCGTTTTTTAACAACAGCCAATCTGGGAGAACAATTACTGTTCGCGGCCCGGGCTCCTGAATCAAAAATAAGATTGACCCAGCTAATAAGATTGAGTGGCTTGCAGGCAAGCTTGCACCTGTTTCCAGACGAGATCCCTCTACCTGTGCTGCGTAAAGCTGAAGTTATAAGGGGCCTAGTGGTTAGCCCAGAAGTGCTTTTTTTAGATGAACCATCGGCTGGTTTGACGGTCGACGAACTAGATCAATTTGGTGCTTTTTTGCAGCAACAACTGGGACAAAAAACGGCTTTGGTGGTGGTAGAGCACAGGTTAGACTTTATGGCCATCATTACTGATTCTATAGTCGAAATGAAACTTAATCGGGGGCTAGTTAAGAGGGTGGTTGATGTTAAAACTTGACCAAATAACGGTTCAATACGGTGCGCTTACGGCCTTAAATAAGGTGGGCCTATGCATAGCTGAGGGCACAATTAGTGTGGTTGAGGGGCACCATGGCGCAGGTAAATCCAGTCTCCTCAGAGCGATTATTGGAGCGGTACCTTCAAAGGGCAAGGTCTGGCTTGATCAGCGCCTGATAACTCGCCGCAGTCCAGCCCGGTTGCTGCAGGCGGGAGTGGTGCTGGTGCCAGAAGGGCGACAGTTATTTGGGCGTCTTTCAACGCGGGACAACCTTCAGTTTGGCCTCCACGTAGCAGGTGTCAGGGGCAGCATTGAAACAGCACTTGAGTATTTTCCACAGCTAACACCGCTGCTAGATAAGCCAGCCTATGTCTTGAGTGGTGGTCAGGCACAAATGCTCGCCATGGCTAGAGCAATGCTTGCTAAACCTCGTTACCTATTAGCTGATGAGCCATTGATGGGCCTGTCGGATGGCCCTAGAGAGCAGGTTTGGCAAGTGCTTGTCGATCTGCGGAGCAGGGGAATTGGCGTCTTGGTTACTGGTGAACATATGGTGCCCACTGGCACAGTTATTGAACAGCATAAAATAATTAATAATGGCAACCTTGAACTAGGAGAATAATAATGAAAAACACCATAACCTATGCTTTGGCCCTGACAATGGCCAGTGGTATTGCACAGGCTAATATGGCCAAAACTCAGACTAGTTGTATGCCCCATGAACAGGCATTAACCTATGCCTGCATGGTTAATCTATCCGTCCATAGCAAACCAGTCAGCAATGCTGGCATTAGTGTCAGTGCAGATATGCCCTCCATGCCTATGGCACACAATATGAGGCAAATCATAGCGACGCCCGTTGCCGGTTTAACGGGCCAGTATGAGTTTGTTCTGGTATTAGAAATGGCAGGTGACTGGAGGCTCATTTACAATATTTCCAGCCCATTTATTGATCGACTGCATGAACCTTTGGTTATAGGGATTAGTGATAAGTCTAAACAGCCTAAATCATCACATGACAATACCATGGCAGATCACTCAAGCACGCACAGTACAGACCATAACTAAACTATTACCTAGGTTTTTTGGTTAGCCAAGCTGAAAGAGAAATGGTCATTGTTACCACATCCAATAATGCTCAAGCAACAGTCGATGAGGATTTTGTGGTATTGAAAGGTCATGGCTTTAGTAATGATGACATTTGGGACATTGCTGCCATTACAGCCTTTTTCGGGCTCGGCAATCCTATGGTCAACTTTGCCTCAATGCGGCCTAATAAAGAGTTTTATAGCATGGCCAGAGAGATCTGATGAGAGTCAAAATAGGTGTGGCAGTCTACTAAAAACACTCCAGTACTAGCTTAGTGAGTTATTAGACTTTAGTCACACATAAATCACCACTATCTAGCATTTTATAGCGCTCAGTCCTGTTGATCTTACTCCAAACGCGTTACCATATGCGACCTTTTTATACACCAAGCCGACACTGCTGCTGTCCGTTAATTAACTACCGCCAAGGAAAACTTCATGCCTGAGTCTCTCAAAGATAGCGCCATGCGCTACCATACTCACCCAACACCCGGTAAATTGTGTATTCAACCCACAAAACCGCTAGCTAATAAACGTGACCTTGCTCGCGCTTATTCCCCTGGTGTGGCATATGCTTGTGAAGCGATCGTAGAAGATGAGGATATGGCAGCAGCAGTTACTGCCCGTGGTAACTTGGTGGGTGTAATTACTAATGGTACAGCAGTGCTTGGCTTAGGTAACATTGGCCCATTGGCATCTAAACCGGTGATGGAAGGCAAAGCCGTTTTATTTAAAAAGTTTGCTAATATCGACGTGTTTGATATTGAAATTCAAGAAAACGAAGTAGATAAACTAGTGGATATCATCGCCTCGTTAGAGCCTACCTTTGGTGCCATCAACCTAGAAGACATTAAAGCACCAGAATGTTTTTTGGTAGAGAAGCAGCTACGTGAACGCATGAATATCCCTGTATTCCATGATGATCAGCACGGTACAGCTATTGTTGCTGCGGCTGCGGTTTATAATGGCTTACGAGTGGTAGGAAAGAACATAGAAGACATCAAGGTGGTAGGATCAGGTTCTGGTGCGGCCAGCATTGCCTGCTTAGACTTGCTTGTGAGTATGGGTTTGCCACGTGACCAAGTCACCTTGATAGATCGCTCAGGCGTTATCTATAAAGGCCGAGATCATGGAATGAACCCCTGGAAGGAAGACTACGCAAGGGAAACTGGCGATCGTACCTTAGCTGATGCCATGGTTGATGCTGATCTGTTTATGGGGCTATCTGCGCCCGGTGTGTTAACCCAAGACATGGTAAAAACCATGGCCCCAAAACCACTTATTTTAGCCATGGCTAACCCTACGCCAGAAATTATGCCTGAACTAGCTATGGCAGTGCGTCCCGACGCTATTGTTGCTACAGGACGTTCTGATTTCCCTAACCAGGTAAACAACGTGCTGTGCTTCCCGTTCATCTTCCGTGGTGCATTAGATTGTGGTGCCACTACGATTAACGAGGCTATGAAACAAGCTTGTGTTAGAGCTATTGCAGACCTAGCTTGCAAGGAAGTCACAGATGTTGTGGCAGCAGCTTACCCTGGTGAAAACTTTAAGTTTGGTCCCGAATACCTTATTCCTAAGCCCTTTGACCCGCGCTTAATCGAAGAAGTGCCGCTAGCCGTAGTTAAAGCAGCCATGGAAAGCGGCGTAGCAACGCGGCCTATTGAAGATTTAGACGCCTACCGCGTTAAGTTACAAGGCTATGTCAACCAAGCTGGTTTGTTCATGCAGCCCATGATCGAAAAAGCCAAGCAAGGCCCAAAGCGTCGAATCGTTTATGCTGAAGGCGAGAATGACGATGTGCTCATGTCCATGCAAGCCATGGTGGATGAAGCCGTAGCAAAACCTATTCTCATTGGCCGCCAAAGTGTGATCAAAACATCTATAGAACGTTTGAGTTTGCGCTTTAAATTAGGCGAAGACGTAGAGGTGTTTGATCCTAAAGATTGTGACTTACACGATCGTTATTGGCAGCACTATCACAAAAAAGTAGCACGTAAAGGGATCTCAATAGACAGCGCCAAACAAGAAATGCGTAATAATAGCACTGCGTTGGCTTCTGTTATGGTGGACCTGGATGAAGCACACGGTATGATTTGTGGCAAAGTAGGGCGCTTTGATACCCACTTTAAAACACTACTGCAAGTGCTTGGCCCAAAGACCCCAGACACCCATGTGTCTACCGTATGTGCGTTATTATTGCCTAGTGGTCCGTTATTCTTAGCAGATGCGTTCTTAACCGTAGACCCAACTGCAGAAGACATCGTTGCCTCCACTGAAGCCAGCATGGGCTTTGTACGTCAGTTTGGTATTAAACCCAAGGTGGCACTTTTGTCCCACTCTAACTTTGGCACTTCTAATGACCCCCAAGCTAATAAAATGCGCCAGGCCTCTGCTACCTTACGTGAACGTTATCCTAATGAGGAAATTGAAGGTGAAATGCACTCTTTCACAGCCCTGAATGAAGAATTGCGGCAGGCCATTTTCCCCAACTCAAACTTAACAGGCCAGCCCAACCTATTGATAATGCCTAACCTAGATACGGCCAACATTACTTTAGGTCTTATTCGCTCGTTAACTGATGCTCTGCTCATCGGCCCCTTTGTTCACGGTTTAGCCAAACCTGCACACATTGTTATTCCATCGGTTACAGGTCGTGGCATGTTTAACATGAGCGCCATTACGGCAGCCGATGTGGAAGTGCATTGTGAAAATAATGAGTGTAGCGTTTAGTTCATAGCTAATTTTTTGTGAATCCTTCTGCACTAAAGTGATTCATGGTCTATACTAATTATGCATAATGAGTTTATGCGTAACAGGTATCTTTAAGTGACTTTGCCCAGTTGATCTGGGCTTTTTTTGCTTAAAAATAATCAAACTAGAAAGAGAAATTTTTACAGCATTACGGGCCTTCGATAAAGCTTAACAAAATATTTTGTCGTCTTTGGGTCAGTATTTCTGCCACCAGGGACCTCTAACTATGGGTTCATGGAGTAACTGCATTAGTTCACCGATGCGTGGAATGACAAACGCCTGATCTTGCTGTTGAGCCAGCAACCTGGTCTGCTGCGCAGGTTCGTCCCATGGATGCAATGACAAGGTAAAAGCGCCCCAGTGCACGGGCATCATAATATGGGCATCTAAATCTTGCGCAGCTTGAACACTCTGTTTAGGCCGCATGTGAATCGCCTGCCAGCGGAAATTATATTGCCCTGTATCTAGGAGGGCGATATCAATGGGGCCAAAACGTTGGCCAATTTCTTTAAAGTGAGGGCCATAGCCGCTGTCGCCACTAAAAAATACCCGCTGGTCTGGGGCTTCAACCATCCACCCTCCCCATAAAGTAGAGTTGCGATTGTCCCAGCGTCTGCCAGAAAAGTGACGAGCGGGGGTGAGTGTCAGCTTAATGCTATTTAAATTGTTAGATTGCCACCAGTCCATTTCGCTAATGCGCTCTGGCGCTATGCCCCAATGTAGTAGATGTTGCCCTACCCCAAGGGGCACATAATAGTGCTTAACCTTGGCATCTAGCTGCATAATGCTGGGGTAGTCTAGATGGTCATAGTGATCATGGGAGATGATGACAGCATCTATAGGGGGTAGTTGTTCTGGCTCAATAGGCAGGTTTTTGTTATAGCGCTTGCTACCTAGAGCAGGGTGGGGTGCGGCTGTGTCACTGAATATAGGGTCGAATAACAAGGTTTGATTGGCGCTTTGTAGTAAAAACGAGGAATGACCAAGCCACATGAGTTGGGTTTTATTGTTGGCGTTGTTGAGTTGTGACGGATCAGCTTTAACTATTTCCAGGTTGTGCTCTGGGGCTAGCCCCTCTGCAGTAACGTAGTCCCACAATGCACCAGCCATCAGCCCAAAAGTTTGGTCCATGTCAGTGTTTATCTGATTAATGAACAGGGTTTCTGAAAAGTTACTTGAGGTGATGTAGCTCCGTTGCTGGGCAGGTGTCATTGACGCACCAAACACAGCAGCGTTGGAATACCAATAATAGCCCACTGCAACTGCGGCTAGGGTTAATGTGAGTGTTATGGCAGCTAGACTGAGGCCTATTTTTTTAATCATTGAAACTGAAACTCACGATATTTTTTCTAGAATATTACGATGATCACCATGCAGGTTAGATAATACTCTACACACTGTTCTTTTACTTGTTTCTATAGAACTATAGCCAAATATTAAGTGGGCGTTAGTGTATTGTAAAGTTAGTATTAGTTGATGTTTTTTACGGGTTCAAGTAATTGATTTATATCATAGGTTAGGGTGAATCTAGTAGTTGCATGTAATGCTTGTTTTGGGTGATGATATGTACAAATTGACATGTTAGTGTCCAAGGAAAATGTAATGTCAAAACTGAAGTTTATGAAACCCTTTACCCAGCAAGAACCTATTCCCGAACAGGCTAAAAAAAAGGTCATGGAGCTGCTTGATTCAGGGCGATTACATCGTTACAACACGGTGGGTAGTGAGTTGTCTGATGCGGCCTTGTTAGAACAAGATTTTGCTCAATACCAAGGTCGAAAATACTGTTTAGCCTGTACTTCAGGAGGTTATGGTTTGCATATCGCTCTACGGGCCATGGGTTTGCAAGCAGGCGACGAAGTGCTAACGAATGCCTATACATTAGCGCCAGTACCTGGCGCTATTCATGCTGCTGGAGGTAAACCAGTATTGGTGGAAATTGATAACAACTACCACCTCGATTTGACCGACTTAGAGGCTAAGGCAAAGGGCAGCAATGCTAAAATTTTGTTGTTATCGCTTATGCGTGGGCATATTCCCAATATGGATCAGCTTATGGCCTTATGTAATAAGTTAGGTCTGCAGGTATTAGAGGATTGTGCTCACACCATGGGTGGCGCATGGTCTGGTGTGAAGTCTGGAAATTTTGGTCAGGTAGCGGCGTTTAGCCTACAGACTTATAAACACATGAACACTGGTGAAGGTGGCTTAGTAGTAACTGATGATGCAGAAGTAGCGGCCCGCCTCATTATGCATTCTGGATCCTATATGTTCTACGAACGCCATGGTGCAGCACCGGCACCAGAGGTATTTGAAAAAATACGTTTAACCAGTGCCAATATGTCTGGCCGCATGGATAATATACGTGCGGTTATAGGCCTAGCACAATTACCAGGGTTAGATAAAAACTGTGAGCGCTGGAATCAGCGATATAACATCCTTCACAGCTCTATTGCATTGATTTCGGGGCTGGATATTCCTGCTAGAGACAAGCGAGAGTCTTTTGTGGGTAGCTCTCTTCAGTTTCGGGCAACAGGCTTAGACGTAGAGCAAATCCCTGACTTTATTGCTGCCTGCGTAGCTCAAGGTGTAGAGCTCAAGTGGTTTGGTGCGGCTCAGCCCAATGCTTTCACAAGTCGCTATGACAGCTGGCATTACATTGAACCCATGCCACACTTGCCGAACACTCTTAAAGCCTTAGAGAAAACATTAGATCTTCGTGTGCCGTTGACATTCAATGATGAAGACTGTTATTTAATCGGAGCTGTTATTGAACAAGTTATGGCTCAGTTCATGGGGCGATAATCCCATGAACTGAGGCCTAGATCTATGCTTTCGGGCGCAGACCTTTAGGGTCGTAGAAGCCTTGTAAGCTGGCTTGAGCTGAGTAGCGTTTGAGGGCAATTTCGATTTCGAATTTAGCCTTGGATAAACGAATTGGAGACAGGTCAGGAGAGTTTACATATCCCATGCCAATGGCACTGCCTATGGCATGGCCATACATGCCTGAGGATAAATAACCCACGATTTCACCGTTCATGACGATGGGTTCGTTATGGAATAACATTGCTTCAGTATCGTCGAGCTTAAATTGCACTAACCTGCGGGTAGATTTTTTAGATTGAAGTTGTTCTTTAAAGCCATTAATGCCTATAAAGTCACCCGCATTTGGTTTAGCGGCCCACTCAAGGCCAGCATCAAATAAGGTGTCTTCTGGTCCCACATCATGTCCCCAATGCACAAAACCTTTTTCCATACGGGCACTATTAACGGCATGCATACCCACATTACGTATGCCAAACTTGGCACCCGCTTCAAATAAAGCACGGTATACTGTGGCTGTGTGTTGAGCGGGAACAAACAACTCCCAGCCTAGTTCGCCAACGTAACTTAAGCGTTGTACCCACATGCGTACACCCGCCACGTCCATCACTTTACCCGTAGCAAATGGGAAGGCCTCGTTGCTTAATTCTGTGGCTGTAACTTTAGACAACACATCTCGAGCTAATGGACCTTGAAGGGCCATTGCGCCAAAATTCATGCTAATGTCTTGCAGCAACACATCGTCGATGAGGCGGTGATTAAGGTGCCACCAATCCCTTGAATGGGAGCTAATGCCAGTGATGACCCAGTAAGTTGTCTCACCAGTGCGCACAACAGTCAGATCTGCTTCGATACCACCGCGAGCATTAAGGAAGTGGGTGTACACCACTTTGCCTACGGGCACATCAATATTGCCTGCACAAATGTATTGTAAGTTCTTGCCAGCCGCAGGTCCGGTCACTTCAAACTTACCAAAGGATGACATGTCGTAAATACCAACACTTTCACGCATAGCCATGTGTTCTTGTTTGTTGTTGTCGAACCAGTTTGGCTTTTGGTAGCTGTATTGGTAATTGGCTTCTTGTCCTGGGTTGGCAAACCAGTTAGCGCGTTCGTAGCCACACACTTCACCAAAACAGGCGCCTGCTGCTGTAAGTTCTTGGTGGAGTGGTGAATGAATCTGGTCACGTGCTGTTTCGTATTGATAGAACGGCCAATGCATAGCATAACTATGACCTAAGGCTTCTGGGATACGTTCTGACACATATTCGTCGTGTTGTTGGGCAGGGTGATGGCGGCGCAAGTCGCACTCACTCACGTCACCCGATGGAAAACCATCAATCATCCAATCGGCCATGATTTTACCCACGCCACCCCCAGCACCAATGCCTTTGGAATTCATGCCTGCTGCAATAAATAACTTGTCTATTTGAGGGGTAGGGCCAAGCAAGTGAAGGTTATCGTTAGTGAAACTTTCTGGGCCATTAAACCAAGTGCGAATTCCTGTTTCTTGTAACTGTGGGAAGGTTTCCATACCATTCAACAGGTAGGGTTCTACGTGATCTTGGTCTAAGGGAAACTGTCCAAAACAGAAGTCGTCAGTAATTTTATCCATGGGTAGCCCAATAGCGTTGTCTTCAAACCATCCCACTAACATTTTTCCAGCGTCTTCTTTAAAATATAAACCACGGTCAAAGTCACGTAATACTGGGCGCTGGGTTAAGCCTTCCATTTCCTCTGTGACAATGTAGGAATGTTCACAAGCGTAAAGAGGCAGCTGAACACCCACTGTTTTAGCAAGGTCACGGGTCCACATACCACCACATAGGATCACCTGGTCAACTTCCATAGTGCCTTTGTCGGTGCGAATACCGGTAATGACGTTGTCTTTAGTGAGCAATTCTTCCATGACGGTGTTTTCAAAAATTTCCACACCATTCATCTTGGCACCTTTGGCTAATGCCATGGTGGTGTCAATGGGGTTGGTTTGGCCGTCACCGGGTGTGTAGAGCGCCCCTATAACACCTTCAGTATTAATACCAGGGTAAAGCTCTGCTAAACGGGTGTTGTTGATCATTTCTGATTCCACACCAAACACTTTGCATATAGACGAGGTGCGTTTAATTTCTTCTAAACGTGCTTCTGTACGCGCTAAGGAGATGCTACCAATACGCTTGTAACCTGTAGCTTGGCCTGTCTCCTCCTCTAAACTGGCATACAACTCGTGGCTGTATTTGGCCAAGTTAGTAAGGGTAGGTGTAGCCCATGCAAGGCTTATTAGGCCTGCAGCGTGCCAAGTTGTGCCGCAGGTTAACTGCTTACGTTCTATTAGCACTACATCTTGAATGCCACGTTTGGCTAAGTGGTAGGCTACGGAGGTGCCGATAATACCACCACCAATGATGGCAATACGGGCTTTTTCTGGCAATACTTGGGTGTCGCTCATAACATTCTCGTTAGTCGTGGAGTAGTAATAGCCCACGGTGTTTTTTATTTGTATTAGTGGTTAGCCGCGCAATAAACTATTGTTTGGGTTATACGCAGCGTCGAGTTCTACATGACAATGTCGCGTGCCAACAGAGGTCTCTACGGTAAGTGCCTGACCCACATTACAGTGTTCGGGTTTTAGGTAGGCAAAGGCTAAACTTTTTTCTACCCGATAGCCATAGGCGCCGCCGGTGATAATACCTGTATGGTCACCATTAGCAAACACCGCTTCGTTACCAAAACATTCTGCAGGCACGTCGTCATCAAATACCAGATAAGCCAGTTGTATAGAAAGGCCATTAGCTTGGCGTTGAAGCATATTAGTGCTGCCAATGAACTCGTGGCTTAAATCCAAGAAACGATCCATGCCAGCTTCTAACCCAGAAATTTCTTCAGTAAATTCAGTCCCATAAGCACGGTACATTTTTTCCATACGCATGCTATTAAAAGCACGAGTGCCAAAGTCTCGTAAACCCAAAGGTTTCCCAAATTGCATTAATGACTCATAGATAGAAATAAGTTGCCAAACGGGCATGTGTAATTCCCAGCCTAATTCTCCAGCATAAGACACCCGCATGGCAAAAACAGGGGCAGAATCCAGCTGAATGGTTTGGCAAGCGAGCCAGGGGAAGGCGCTGGTGGATAGGTCGTCTTCACAAATGTGCTCAAGAATTTCGCGGGCTTTAGGGCCAGTGAGTAATAAGCCACCCCAATCTTCGGTGAAATCTTCAATAGCAACGTCATAATCACCCACATGCTGTTGCATCCACTGCAGGTCTTTAATTTGTGAGCCAATAGCGCCCATCAATACAAAGTGGTCTTGGCTAATACGGCTTACGGTTTGCTCGGCCATGATGCCACCGTTTTTTGCATGGAATAGGGTGAGGCTAATACGGCCATCTTTAGCGGGTAGCTTGTTGCATGACAGGTGATCTATGAAGGCGTAAGCGTCTGGTCCTGTAACACGATATTTGGCTGTTCCACTGATGTCAGTGATGCCGCAGGTGTTTTGCACTGCAGCACATTCTTCTGCTACAACAGTATGTGCTTCGCTGTGGGTCCAAGTTTCGCTTTCGCTGCGCACTGCATTGGTCTTAAACCAAGCTGGTTTTTCATAACCTGCGGTAACAAAATGTACCGCATCCTTTTGTGCCATCACCGTATGTAATGGGCTGGTACGAATAGGGCGTCCATGGGGACGGTTTTCTGTAGGTGAACCGCTGGAGTACATGCGCTCATAGGATTCAATAGCGCGGGTAATACAATAATTTTTATTAGCCCAATCACCAAAGCGGCGACTATCTAACGAGGCCATATTGAGTTCTGTTTGGCCGTGCACCATCCACTGCGCCATGTATTTACCGATACCACCTTGAGCGATACCAATAGAGGCCCCAGTCATGTTCCAAAAATTAGTTAAGCCGGCTACTGGGCCCACTAAGAAGTTGTCATCTGGTGTGTGGGTAATAGGGCCATTAATGATGTTTTTAACGCCTACTTCTTGGAAGATAGGCACCAGTTCCATACAACGTTCTAACCAGGGCATTAGGCGTACTAAGTCACCAGCAAATAACTCCCGATCAAAGTCCCAATCCATGCCGTTGATGGCCCACGGTTTTGAACCTCGGGTTTCGTAGGGTCCCACCAATAAACCATTGCCTTCTTGGCGAATGTAAGCAGCAGCAGTGGAGTCTCGGGTTACTGGCAGTTCTTTGACTAAGGCTGCTAGCTCTGGGTGGTCTTCGGTGACTAGATATTGGTGTTCTAGGTTGATAATAGGCACATGAACGCCTACCATGCGGCCCACTTCTGGGGCAAAACAACCCCCTGCGTTGACCACGTGCTCGGCAATGATGTTGCCTTGTTCGGTTATGACCTCGTAACCACCTTGGGGCAGTATATTAATGTCTGTGACGCGGTTAAAACGGCTAATTTTAGCACCATTTTCACGGGCTAGTTGAGACAAGGGCATAACCACAGCCGTTGGATCCACGTGGCCGTCATTTGGCGTGTATAAAATACAGCGAGCGCCATCAAAGTTCATCACGGGATTAATTGCTTTGGCTTCTTCTTTAGACACCCAGCGCATTTCACAACCAATGTTGTGAGCCCGGCTCATGATGTTACGGAACCATTGCTCTTCTACTTCTGTATAGCCTACCCGCAGGCTGCCACACTTGTGGAATGAGGAAGGTAGTCCCGTTTTGGCAGGTAAAATTTTGTCATACAACTCGATAGTGTAATCGTGAATTTTAGACAGGGTATGATTGCCATTAAAGTTAGGGCAAAGGCCTGCGGCGTGCCATGTTGACCCGCTAGTAAGCTCACCCTTTTCAATCATTACCACATCGGTCCAGCCTTCTTCTGTAAGGTGGTACATGAGGTTAACGCCAAGGGAACCACCACCAATAATTACAACGCGGGCATGGGATTGTAGGGACATAATATGCTTCTCTAACGGCTAGTATTAACGGCCAATTTGTTCACGGGTGAGGCGGATGTCAAATTCCGCGCGTATAGCTAAGTCAGCCTCGTCGCTAATGTGTGTGGGGAAATAGTTGGCTAACAGTTCTTTCTTTTTAGCGATCGCCTTTTCTAATAACACGGGTTTACCTTGTTCTGCCCATACATTAGGGCTGCTGCGGTCGCCTAGATTGGGGTAAATATATTCGCTTTGCATTACTGATAGAGTTTGATCTGAACCTAGGTAGTGGCCCTTACCACCCATACAGACTTCATTAATTACGTCAAAACTTAGGCTGTCTTCGTCTACTTTAATGCCTTTGGTCATGCGCATGCAAGCACCTAATACGTCATTGTCCATGAGTAAACTTTCTGGGCAAGCGCCCATAAGACTGCCGTACATGCCTGCAGATTCGTATACCACGTTGGCACCGGCCATGGCCGCTGCTACGGCGGTATAGGCTCTTTCAGCACCGGCTTGAAAATCTGGGAATTTTGCGTCGGTCATGCCACACGCTGTGCCCGTAGGTAAATCAAAATAGTTACCCATCTGTGCACATGCTGCAGATAATATGCCTTGTTCTGGGGAGCCTCCACTCATGGCACCGGTGCGTAAATCAGAGACAAAGGGCCAGGTACCAATAATGGCGGGAGCACCTGGTTTAATCGCATTAACGTAAACTAAACCGCCTAAACATTCAGCCCAAGCTTGAGATACTGCGCCAGCTAACAGCGCAGGAGACGTGGCTCCAGCCTGTCCGGCAGAGAGCAACAGAATGGGCATGCCACCTTCTACCCCCACCCGCAGGCATTCTAAGGATTCTTCTGCAAAGGTCATTGGGGGCACTACAAAGCAGTTGGACATGCTCACAAAAGGCCGTGCTCGCCAAGCTTCTTCGCTACCAGCAAAGTGGTGTAGCATCTTCAGCCCAGCTGTCACATGGTCTGCTTCAGTAAAGCTGGTGCCTATATGCTTGCTGTTACCAATAATAGAGCAGTATAAGGTATTTAAATCCATAGTTTTTGGATCGTCTATGTCCCTTAAAACACACATGCGCTGGAACATGTGGATATGTTCACAGGTATCAGCAATACGCGCCATGTCATACAAATCTTCTGTAGCAGAATTACGGTAGGTGTTGTTTTCTGGATCTGACACATGCACAGCGGCACCAGCCGTCGAAAAATGCACACGCTGTCCACTTAGCTCTAAATCATGTTTAGGCTCTACGCCATGGAGTGTTAGATTTCGCTGGCAGATACTTAAGGTATGGTCTACTAAACTGCGTGAAATGCGCAAACGCCCATCATCTCCCATAATCGCCCCGGCGGACACCATGGTTTCTGTGCAGTGAGGTGTAGAGCGACTAAAACCAATTTCAGACAAGATGCGATAAGCGTTGTCTGCGACAGCGGACATGGCGCTTTCAGACAGGGGCATAAACGTGCCACCAGTTTCTCCAGGATGAACGGGTTTGGCTTCTTCAGTTAAGGGTGCCAAACGTACTGCTAAACGGGCCTGACGGCCACCGGATCGACGTGACATAGCTGGTTTCCAAGGTAGTTTTTATTGCTTTAAAACAGGCTGATTTTTAGCTTAAATCTAATTCTGTTCAATTGATTAATTCTATTGATATGGATTAGAATAACTAATCTAAAATGCGACGCATGAATGAGGTTAATTAATGGCCAGAAAACTGCCTCCACTAAACAGCCTACGTGCTTTCGAAGCAGCGGCAAGACACCTGAGTTTTACTCGCGCTGCAGACGAGTTATTTGTCACCCAAGCGGCTATTAGCCACCAAGTGAAAGGCTTGGAAGATTATCTGGGCCATAGTTTGTTTAAACGGTTGCCACGCAACCTAACGCTCACCAACCAAGGTGCGGCCTTGATGCCCGTGTTAGCAGATGCGTTTGACGATATGGCCAATGCCGTTATTAGTCTTAAACACGAGAAGACTGGCTCTGTACTTAACGTGCGCTTAGCGCCTTATTTTGCCGCTAAATGGCTATCACCACGGTTAGAAGAGTTTTGGCGACTTTACCCCAAAATTGACTTGCGCTTGTTTCATAGTCACAAAGCGGTCGATTTTGAACGTGAAGACATTGATCTAGCAATAACTTATGGCCGAGGCGACTGGAAGGGAGTACAGAGTACACCTATCATAAAGTTGAATTTTTTTCCTGTAGCAAGCCCTATGTGGCTCGCCAATAACGGACCCTTAATTAAACCTGAACAGTTGCTCGATGTAACGTTACTGCATGATGCAGACCCGAACGCCTGGAACGACTGGCTAAGACAAGTGGGCGTGAAGGGTATTAATAACAAACGTGGCACCACTATTGACGACACCAATGTATTGATTCAAGCTGCGATAGATGGTCAGGGCGTGGCGTTAGGTGCTACCCCGTTTGTGGAGGACCACTTGGCGTCTGGACGCTTGGTTGCTGTGTTTGATCAGGTGCTAATAACTGACTATGTCTATTATGTAGTGTGCCCTAAAAACAATCTACAACGCCCAGATGTAAAGGCGTTCAAGGAATGGTTGTTGGCTCAGGTTTAATCGGGTAACCGCTGCTCAGGCACCACCATGGCATCACTAGCAGCCCACACGGACTGATCAAAATTAACTATGGAACCGGTCATTAATCCAGATTCGTCGCTGGCTAGGAAGGCTAAGGCACGGGCCACTTCTTCAGGGTCTACTAAACGCCCAAAAGGCATCTCGGCACCTATTGCTTCTTGCCAGCCGTCTTCAGCACCATGGTATTTTCGCTGAACGACGTCTTCTCCATCGCTCGACATCCAGCCAATATTTAAGCAGTTAACGCGTATGCGGTCACGCATCAGCGCGTGGGCAGCATTTCGGGTGAGAGTGTTAAGACCGCCTTTGGAAGTGCAGTAAGCGGTGAGCATAGGCATGCCTGCATAGGCGGCAATGGAACCTATGCTCACAATGGCGCCATCGGCACCCGTACTGCGCATCAATTTAGCCGCTTCTTGTATAAGAAAGAAGGGGGCTCGCACATTAATGTTCATAATGCGATCGTACAACTCAGGTGAGGTGTCTAATATCGTGCCACGGGCAGACAGGCCGGCTACGTTGATGAGAATGTCTAATTGTCCAAAATGCTCTTGTGCAGCCCCTATGATGTTCTTTGGGGAGTCGATTTCAGCTAAATCTGCGGTGACAAAGTGAACTTCACAGGATGGGTGTTGTTGTTGAATTTCATCAGCTACTGCTAGGCCCTTGTCTGTTTGGCGCCCACACAACACAAGGCCTTTAGCACCTCGCGCTGCAAATAGGTGCGCAGTGGCAGCGCCTAGGCCTTGGCTGCCACCTGTGATAACAGCTACTTTGTTATTTAGACCAGTCAAAAGAGCCATAAACTTATCTCGTATGAGGTTAGTTGCGTTAGTTTATCAGCCTAGTTATTGTCCAAGCAGCCCAATCATTTTATCAGCTTCATTGCTAACTTCAGGAATAATAGTTTTCATTATGGTAAGCCGGTCAAATAAATTGGGGTCGGTTTCAAGGATGTGACGCAAAGACTTACCAAAACGTTGTCGTAAGCAAGTGCCTATGTTGAACTTGCAGACATTGCCCTGAGCTAGCTTTTGTATATCAGGGGTTTTTACACCACTGGTTCCATGGATGACTAAGGGCACATTTAAGGCAGTTTGTAGTTCACCAAAGCGGCTAAAATCAATGTCTACGAAGGTGTTTTCTAAACGATGCACATTTCCAACAGATACGGCTAGTACATCAGGCTTGGCCTGTTCTAGCATCATAATAGCCTCGTTGACGTCTGTTAGCTCAGACTTAATGTGATCGCGACCACTCGCATAAGGTACTGAGCCAACTTCAGCTTCTACAGACACTCCTAAAGGTTTAGCATGTGCAACCACCTGCTTCACTCCAGCAATGTTTTCCGCGATGGGTAGCTGGGAACCGTCGTACATAACCGAGGTGAAGCCTGCGTCCACTGCTTTGAGTACCGTAGGAATATCGTAGTTATGATCCAGATGCAGGCACACCGGCACCGTGGCGCTTATTGCAAGAGGCCTGAGCATGCCTACAATATGATCCAATGGCATAAACTGGGTCATGTCTAAGTTAACTGCGAGGATGACGCTGGCATTGCGAGCTTGTGCAGCATTCACCACAGCCAGCGCATCTTCGTAGCCAAACACATTAAAGCAAGGCACGGCATAACCATGTTTCAAGGCAGGCTGCATTAGGTCTGTTAAATTAACTAACATGGCGGCCTACTTAAACTTGTTTATCATGTCTTTCATACCGGGGATTGTATCCAGTTGGTAGACATGTTCAGGGTGAAAGTTTTGGTGTAAAGGCCGTTGCGACAAGCCCCCTAAAATAGTGAAGTAGTACATTTCGTAGCCTGGGCCTGCTACACACGGATGATATCCCTTCTCTATCTGGATGGTAGAACTATTGCGAATATGGTACACGTCTCCCATGTCTTCGCCCTCTTGGGTAAGAAATTGGGCACCAAAACCGTGCTCTGGATTAAAGCGGAAATTATACACTTCGTCATGACGCGATTCAGTAGGTAACGCATCAGTGTCATGTTTGTGGGGTGGAAATCCAGACCAGCCGCCAGCGCCGACGGTAAATAATTCGCTCACTAACAAGCGGCCTACTTTACCTGCTTGAGCTTTACCCAATATGTGCTTGATCTTACGGTGGGTTTTGGTGTCATCAGAACCGTATTGAACTGGGTCGATGTCGGCTTCACGGACCACAAACGGCTCATACACTTCGTCATGTTTAGCACCTGAGACGAAGATTTCAGCGGCGCTGCTGACACAAGTAAAAGTGACTTCAGTGCCAACGGGAACATATACTCCCTCAGGCTCACCCTGCCAAATGTGCATACGTTTACCGACTACTTCAAAGCGTTGGCCAGCTACGTTAACGTCAATACTGCCAGTGGCAGGCACTAAGCAGGTTTCGTAACCCTCAACTTTCGAGGTAAAGGATTCGCCTTTAGTGAGTTTAACAATGTTGAAATAACATAAAGGTGTTTTTTCGTCATCGCGGTCAACAATGGCTTTATTTTGGTTATCATGAGGTGGGATATGCATATATAACTCCTAGTAAACTTGTCGCTAACACCAGTTGGCAGTTGGCTTCATGGTGGTGGATTGTTGCATGAGATTAATTTGTTCTGCGTTAGGCATAGCACTGGCGCAACCCCGTTGGGAAACTACGATAGCAGCGGCGGCACTGCCACAAGCAATAGCTGCTTGCCAGTCGTGATGGCTATTATAGTGGTGTACCAAATTGCCCAAAAACGCATCCCCAGCACCATAAGGTTTTAGTGGTTTTACGGGGTATACACCCGTATCAAGGCGCTGTCCTTGGTTAAATAAGCTGGCACCATTGCCACCGCGCTTGAGTAAAATGGCTTGTCTTTTAGTGGGCAAGTTAGCTTGTGTTATGTAGTCTTCTAATTGATCTGTAAGCACAGCGAATTCTTCTTCATTGCCGATCACCACGTCGGCATATTTTGCAGCAAGGCTGTAAATAGTTCGTGTGGTTTGGAGATCAGGCCAATTCCATGGGCGGTAATCTAAATCTAGCCATACGGTGCAACCGTTGCTTTTAGCATGTTTCATCAGCTCCAGACTAGTTGTGCGTGAAGGTTCAGAAATAAGCGCAGTACCGGTGACAACTAGGTTGTTACTGTTAACCACGGCTGTCTGCATAGCGTCTGTTATGCGTAGTTGCAGATCGGCAGCATCGTTGCGGTAAATTACGACGTCGCAGTCTGTCGGTCTTACTTCTGCAATGGCAAGGCTTGTGCGGCTGTTGCCTTGGCTGGTTTGCAGGAATGCATCACTTACATGGTATTGCTCTAGTCGCTGGCGCACAAAATGGCCAATGGCATCGTCTGACACGGCTGATAATAAAGCCACTTTTGCGCCAACGCACCCCATAGCTGCAGCAATATTACCTCCAGATCCCCCCATGTCGGCACTAAAGCCATGGGCATCACTGATTTTGCCACTATCAGGTTGGGGGTAAAGATCTAGTCCCGCACGGCCTAGCACTAGCGCATGCCAGGTTTTTTCAGGGCTAGTATGGGGCAGGTCAGTCATGCTATTTCACGTCCATCCATTGGCCACTCATAGCCGAGCGATCTATGGCATCCATAACCTTTTCAATTTTTAAACCATCAGCAAAACACGGCCAAGTTTGGCCGCCTTGGTCAATGGTGGTAAGGAGTTGGTTTAGCTCACACGCTTTGACATCTATATAACCTAGGGTATGGCCAGCGTTCGGCAAGAACGCATCATAGGGCTTGTGATAAGGGCCCGATAGAATAGTACGGAAACCTTGCTGGCGCGGGTCGTCAGACCGAGTATAGAGTTGTAGTTCGTTAAGACGTTCTTGATCAAAGCGAATCATGCCTTGAGACCCATGCACTTCCCAACTCAAACCACACTTGCGGCCCCAAGCCACACGACTTACGCGCAGAGTGCCTTTAATGCCACTGTTAAAACGGGCAATGGCCATACACACATCATCGTTGTCCACAGTCTTGCGGGTATTGGTCTTGGGGTCGTAGCGGTCGGCATAAACAATGTCATATTCACCCACTACGCTACTAATATCGCTGCCAGTCATAAAGTGGGCTACGCTCACTAGATGACACATCACGTCAGCATTGGCACCAGTACCAGATAGCTCACGGTTCATACGCCAACTGTACGGCCGGTCTGGATCAGCTTCATTGTCTACATCGTAGACTCCAAAGAAGCCTGTGACTTCACCAATAACGCCTTCGTTAATCATCTCACGAGCAGCATGCACTAGAGGGTTTTGAATGTAGTTATAACCAACAATGGTTTTTTGCTCACTGGCTTCAGCGGCATCCACCATGGCTTGGGAGTCGGCCAAGTTGGTGGACATAGGCTTTTCACACCACACATGTTTGCCCGCTGCTAGGGCGGCGATAGCAATTTCTTTGTGCACAGAGTTAGGTACACAAATAGAAATTAAATCAACCTTGGGGTCATTGACCACATCCATGTAGTTGGTAGTGCAGCGGGCAAAGCCCATCTCAGCGCGCTTGGCCTCAGCAATCTGTGGGTCTTGGTCACACACCATTTCTAACCGAGGGCGTAAATTACCGCCAAAAGCAGTACCTGCCGAGGCATATGCAATGGAATGGGCCTTGCCCATAAAAGCGGTGCCAATAACACCTATACCTATTTCTTTCATGTCTCTATCTCTAAAGCCCTAGTGGACGATGTAATAAATATATTTAGCATTACCGGTTACCGTTGTTGTTATTACGGTACTGGTCGGCAACGACTGCGGCAACAATGATGATGCCTTTAACAATATTGGTGTAGAAGGAGCCAATACCCAAAAAGGTAAAGCCAGAAGTGATAACACCTAAAATACACACACCAATAATGGTGCCAGTGATGCGACCTTTACCACCCATTAGGGACGTGCCACCAATGACTACAGCGGCAATGGCATCCAGTTCGTACAACATGCCTGCACCCGATTGAGCTGTAAGGGTACGTGATGTTTCCACTACTGCGGCCAATCCATAGAGGCCCCCAGCTAAGGTATATACCAATAGCTTATGGGCTCTTATATTGATGCCAGCCACACGCGCGGCTTGTTCGTTAGAACCAATGGCATAGGTGTAGCGGCCGTAGCGGGTGTAGCGCAACAGAAAATGGAACGCCATAGCGGTAGTTAAAAATATGACAACTGGGATAATGCCACTACCCAAAATAGCATAGTCGTCGATAAAGAAGCTCACCTGAGAGCCACTGGTGTACCAGCGTGCCAAACCACGCGCGGCTACTAACATACCAAGGGTGGCGATAAACGGTGGGATGCCTGAATAAGCAATCAAACCACCATTCACTCCTCCCAAAACAAAGCCCATCAAAATGCCAGCAAAAATAGGTACTAATACGGGCATGTCGGTTAGGGCAGGGTAGACCGCACGAGTAAAGTCAGAGGTTTGTGCCAAACTTGCGGCTACCATGCCAGTAAAAGCCAACATCGAACCGCTAGACAGGTCAATGCCTGCCATAATGATGATTTGGGTAACACCTATGGCAATAATGCCAATAATAGACATCTGCAAAATGATAATGGTGAGACGCTGGGTGTTAAAAATAAAACTTTGCCCAGCAATAAACCAACCCAGAATTTCAAAAATAAGAGCGGTGCCTAGCAACACCATTAGAATGCTGATGTCCTTGGGGAGCCAGTCTTTCCAGCTTTTCTCAGTTTTATAGCCGCCCGTGGATGAAGTTGAAGTCATGATAATATCCTTGTTATGCGCGAGAGCGTTGTTTTGCTTGACGGCGTTGATCAAGCATTACGGCACCGACAATAATCATGCCTTTAACAATTTCTTGATAGTAGAAATCGATGCGCAAGAAGGTAAATCCAGAAGTAATAACACCCAAAATACAAACCCCAATAACGGTGCCAGAGATGCGCCCACGGCCACCAAATAAGGAGGTGCCACCGATAACTACGGCTGATATGGCATCTAATTCATACATGGTTCCCATACCAGATTGAGCGATGGTGGCGCGAGCGCACATCACCACGCCTGCTAAACCTGACAAAGATCCAGCGATGGTATAGACCATGATTTTGTGACGTCGAACATTGATGCCAGCGACTCTTGCCGCCTTTTCGTTAGAGCCAATTGCATAGGTGTGTTTGCCATATACTGTATGCTTCAGTATGAGGTGGAATATCATTGCCACAACAAAAAATACCAATACGGGCCAAGCTCCAGAACCAATGACGGTAAAAGATTCGGATAAAGAATAGACAGGTTGACCTTCGGTATAAATCACGGCAACGGCCCGTGCGGTAACAAGCATGCCTAAGGTAGCAATAAAGGGAGGAATGCCCGTATAAGCGGTAATTGCCCCGTTAATCCAGCCACAAGCGGCACCTACGGCTAAGCCGATGGCAATAGGAATAATAATAGGTAAACCCAAAAATTGCGGAAATATTGGGGCGAAGGCATCGACTGATTGAGCAAAACTTGCAGCAACCATGGCTGACAATGCCAATACTGCGCCACCTGATAGATCTATTCCAGAGGTGATGATGACTTGTGTTACACCTACAGCAATAATGCCGAAGATAGACACCTGCAAGATAATAATTTCTAAGCGTTGTACATTGCCTAAAAAACTTTTACCCACGAATACCCAACCAAGCACTTCAAATAATATGGCGATACCAACAAACACAGCAAAAATGCTGGCCTCAGCGGGGAGGTTTTCTCGCTTAAACATGATGACCTCCTAAATGTAGCTGGCTTTTTCGTGAACACCGCCCTGCATGCCCGTGATCATGGAAACAATCTCATTGCCGTCCGTTTCAGAGGCGATTACCTCGCCCACGATACGTCCACGTCGAAATACCCAGATTTTGTCAACTAAATTAAATACTTGGCGTAGGTTATGACTGATTAGAATAAGGGGTACCCCTTGCTCTTTTAAGCCACGAATAATATTTTCCACCTGAGTGGTTTCCTGCACACCAAGTGCTGCAGTTGGTTCATCCATAATGATTAGTTTGGAGGCGAAACTAGCGGAGCGGCTAATAGCTACGCACTGGCGCTGACCACCGGACATGTCGCCCACGTGGTTACTTAAATTTGGAATTTTGATGGCAGTTCTTTCCAATACTTCCTTGGCTTTTTCCATCATTTTCTTTTCATCGAGGATGCTAAATGGCCCAAATTTGAAGAGTAACTCTTCACGGCCTAAGAATAGATTTGAAGGCACATCTAGATCATTACATAAGGCTAAGTCTTGAAATACAGACTCTATGCCTGCTTCTCGTGCTTCTAATGGAGAGTTAAACTCTACCCGTTTGCCTTCAAAAAATATGTCACCTGAAGTTGGCTGTTCTACACCAGTAATTTGGCGCACAAAGGTAGACTTTCCTGCACCGTTGTCTCCTACAATAGCTACGTGCTCACCTTTTTTTAGAGTAAAATTGGCCTCTTCTAGCGCATGTACGCCGCCATAACGTTTGGTGAGGTTTTCTGTGCGTAGAATGATGTCGTCTTGGTTGTTCATAGAATTCTCTAAAGGCACTGAAAGCTAAAAATTAAATGTATAACTAAAAACCTCCGGAGTATATCCAGAGGTTTTTTTGATTACTAAGGCATTAAGTTTTAGTTAGCGCCCATGTATTCTGCCATGTTAGCAGGAGTTACCAATTCAAAAGGAATAGTAACCGAGTTTGGTAGAGACTCACCGTTAATCGCAGCAATTGCAGCGTCGATACCGCCAGTTGCTTGACCTGCAGCGTTCTGGAATACTGTTACATCCAAGTCGCCTGCTTTCATTGATGCTAGGGCGTCAGCAGTTGCGTCTACACTACCAATGAGTACATCATCCATGCTGATACCAGCATTTTTGAAGGCTTGAACTGCACCTAGACCCATTTCATCGTTGTTAGCAAATACAATATCGATCTTCATACCAGAACTTAACCAGTTAGATACGATGTCGTTGCCCTTAGCACGCTGCCAGCTACCTACCTCAACAGCTTTTAGTTCGATGCCATTACACATAGACAGTGCCAACACTTCTTCGAAGTCTTTAGAACGAGTTACAGCGGCTTCATTAGACAAGATACCCTGAAGCATTACTGCAGTTCCAGTGCCTCCAGCTAGGTTGCATAATTCAAAGGCTGCCAAGGTGCCAGACCAAGTTTCATTAGAACCAACAAAGGTACTGGTACCGCCTAAGCTAGCTGAATCAGAAGGCATACGGTTAACGTAAACGATAGGAATGCCAGCTGCGTTAGCCATTTTAGTCATCTGTGGGGTTGCTGCAGCACTTACTGCAGTAACTACTAGCGCATCAACACCAGAAGCGATGAAGTTCTGCACTTGGCTTAACTGGGTACCAACATCTTCACGGGCATCTTCTATTTGGAAAGTATGACCCCTTTCCTCAGTGTGAACTTTGGCAGCTTCACGCATCAATGTTAGAAAGTTGTCGTCAAAGTTAGAGCTCAAATATCCAATGGTTGCAGCATTTGCGCCGGTAGCCATAACCACAGATAAAGCTGTGGCTGCAAACAAATTAAGTTTTTTCATTATTTTCCTCCTAAAAATTTAGCTAAGCTAATTTTTAGTTTTTGTTGTGCGGAGTATTCCGCGGTTGCTCAACATTACTACTTCAATAACTTAAGGCTAACGCCTCAGGTTAAATCCTGTTCCAACAAATACATAGATAGATTGTTAAAAGGCAATCCACACAAACATATTTGAGACGGATCAATTTGTACCATTTTCAAAAATTAATTTCAACATGTTTATTTTTGAAATAAATATTCCATATGTAAATTGATTTACGTATAATCAAGCCAATTATTGATTAGTCTGTTGTAATTAGTTTTAACTTAGCTTTTGATAGTGATTGCTAGGGTGTTGATAGGTTTGGATTTTTGCCGTTAAATCTAATTATGATAGCTACAATTTTTTACTAAATATTACGTGCCCACGTTGGCTATACGAAACATAAAGCTAAGGTGTTGGATGAATCTATGACAAAAATTATTCAAGTAAAACCGCCTCGCGTATTTAGTGAATTGAAGCCTTGGCTCCAGGATCACTACCAAGACCTGCCCAAACGATTACAGAGTGTTGCTGTTTTTGCCATGCATAATCCTGATGTCATTGCCCTCAATACTATTGCATCAATCAGTGATCAGGTCAGCGTAACACCATCCACTATGGTGCGGTTTGCCAAGTCCATTGGTTATCAAGGTTTTTCTGACATGCAAGCTGTATTTCAGGAAAGCATGCGGCACGTGCCTCAGCCGTATTCTGAACGGCTTAACTCCATGCAGCGCTCCGCAGGGCGGGAACAAACTGTTTTATCCCAGTTTACCCAGGCAGCTGCTGAATCGATTACACGCTTGGAACAGAAGGTGGATGAAAGTGCCTTGCTTAAAGCCAGTGAGCAGCTAGCGCAGGCGCGAATGGTGTACATTGCAGGGCAAGGTCGAGCAGAGCCAGTGGTGGCTTATCTGCACTACACCTTGGTAAAGCTTGGGGTGCAATCGGTGGTTTTATCGGGCATGCCTCACAGCATGGCAGACAAAGCCCGGATGTTACAAACGGACGATGTTCTGCTGGCCATTAGCTTTAGTCCCTATACAGCCAATACCCGTGAGTTGGTCGATATTTGCTTGCTCAACAAAGCCAAGGTTGTGGCTTTGACAGACTCAACGTTGAGTCCAATTGCCCGGGCTGATGATTTTCACTTAGAAGTGCTGGAAGATGAAGTGAGTGGTTTTAGGGGATTGTCTGCGACTATGTGCTTAGCATTGTGCTTGGCTGTAGAGACAGGAAGAGTGCGTGCCGAGTTGGATAAAAAGTTAAATACCTAAACTTTTTTTCGCTCACTATTTGGAATATATATTTCTTTTAGGCTTACATATGAAACATAAGAGTTTGGATTTGGTGTGCTTTGGCCGCTCTAGCGTTGACCTTTATGGTCACCAAGTAGGTGGACGTTTAGAGGATATGGGTAGCTTTGCCAAGTACGTGGGAGGCAGTCCAGCTAACACCGCTATAGGTACTGCTCGCTTAGGGCTTAAGTCTGGCATGATCACAAGGGTAGGTGACGAACACCTTGGACGTTTCATCCGTGAAACCATGGAAGCTGAGGGTGTTGATGTGCAAGGGGTAAAGACGGACCCTGAACGTTTATCCGCTTTGGTTGTTTTAGGTATTCAAGACAAGGAACAATTCCCCCTTATTTTTTATCGTGAAGACTGCGCTGACATGGCCCTGTGTGAAGCCGATATCGATGAAGACCTCATTGCATCGAGCCGCGCCTTGCTATTATCGGGTACTCACTTGAGTACACCAACGGTTGCTGCGGCGAGTCGTAAAGCTATTGCTATTGCTAAAAAACATGGCACCAAGGTGGTGCTGGATATTGATTATCGACCTAATCTATGGGGTTTAGCAGGCCATGGTGATGGCGAAAGCCGGTTTATAGCTGATAATAATGTCAGTCAACATTTACAAGCATTTCTTCCTGATATTGATCTTATTGTGGGTACTGAAGAAGAGTTCCATATTGCTGCTGGTTGTGAGGATAGTCTTGAAGCGTTAGCTATTGTGCGCACTATGTCTATGGCGACCTTAGTCTGTAAACGCGGTGCATTAGGTTGTAGAGTATTTGAGGGCGACATTAATGGTTGGCAATCAGGGGCTGAAGGGGCAGGCTTTGAAGTTGAAGTATTTAATGTGCTGGGTGCCGGTGATGCTTTCATGTCAGGCTTGTTGCGTGGTTGGTTAGGTGGTGAAGACTGGCCCACTAGCTGTGCCTATGCTAATGCTTGTGGCGCCTTTGCAGTATCGAGGCATGGGTGTGCCCCAGCCGTGCCTTCATGGCAGGAATTGGAATACTTTCTAGAGCACGGCAGCGAGCATTATGCTCTCCGCTTTGATCCTGTACTCAACCATATCCACCGCACTACTAACCGCAATAAGCAACACAAGCGTTTGGTGGCATTTGCTATCGATCACCGACATCAGTTTACCAACTGGGCTAAGGCCGCCGGTAAGTCACCTGCTTATATTGCCCAATTTAAACGGCTTGCGGTTCAGGCAGCACAGCAAGAAGCTGGGCAGGATCCTGGTTTTGGTATGTTGGTGGATGACCGTATGGGCCGAGCTGCATTACATCAAATCACCAGCACTAAGGCGTGGGTTGGCCGCCCAATAGAAGCTTCAGGTGAGTTTCCTCTGCAACTGGAAGCCGAAGGTGACATTGTGCAACACTTGTATGATTGGCCTCTCAATCAAACGGTTAAGGTATTATGCCCCTATCGGTTAGATGATGATGCCGCAACGCGAAAGCACCATGAGCAGTTAATGCTGCAACTAGATCGCGCTTGTCGTTTTACTGGGCATCAATGGTTGTTGGAAATCATTACAGCGCGTGATGGTAATAGCCCAGCATTTGATCAAGTTGCACCCATCATGCAGCACTTTTATGACCTAGGCGTTAAACCTGATTGGTGGAAGCTTGAGCCAGCATTAAATGATGACTACTGGCATTCAGTTGGTCAGGTTATTGATCAAAATGATATTTATTGCCAAGGTGTCATCGTCTTAGGTTTAAATAGCACCATCGAATGCATTAGTGAAGCATTTAATGCAGCCGCCAAACAGCCCTGGGTGAAAGGTTTTGCGATTGGCCGCACTCTGTTTGATGAAGCCGCTCAGGGCTGGTTGCAAGGCAGCCTCAATGATGCCGAGGCCGTAGCGTTAATGGCACAAAAGTACCGATTAATCATTGCTGCTTGGGATGATGCCCAAGCGCAAAAGTAATTAAAGAAGAGTAACCTGCTATGTCTACAACTATGCAAACAATTCGATTAACCACCGCCCAGGCCTTGACTCGTTTTTTGATCAATCAACATGTTGAACTTGATGACGGTAGTGAAGTGCCTTTTTTTGCTGGTGTTTGGGCTATATTTGGTCATGGCAACGTGGCGGGTATTGGCGAAGCACTGTATCAAGTGCGAGATCAGTTGCCTACCTACCGTGGCCATAACGAGCAATCTATGGCTCTGGCGGCTATCGCGTTTGCTAAGGCCCGTCAGCGTCAGCAAGTAATGGTGGCAACCACCTCCATCGGTCCAGGTGCGACTAACTTGGTGACCGCTGCTGGAGTAGCTTACGTTAACCGCTTACCGGTGCTGCTAGTGCCTGGCGACGTATTTGCCTCAGGTCAACCCGATCCAGTGCTGCAGCAGTCTGAAAACTTTGCTGATGGCAGTAGCACAGTGAACGATGCGCTTCGTCCGGTAAGTCGTTATTTTCATCGTATCACTCGTCCAGAACAATTGATTCAATCTTTGCCTAGGGCCATGGTAGCGCTTACTGATTCGGCTTTATGTGGCCCTGCGACCATCAGTGTTTGCCAGGACGTGCAATCCCTAGCCTTTGACTACCCAGAATATATGTTTGAAAAGCGGGTATGGCGGCTACGCCGTCAAGGTCCAGACCAACATGAATTAAATCAAGCGGTAGAAGCTTTGCTAGGGGCTAAGCAGCCGGTCATTGTGGCTGGTGGTGGGGTGCGTTACTCATTGGCAGAAAGTGAATTACAAGCTTTTGCTAAGCGCCATCAGATTCCGGTCATTGAAACCCAAGCGGGTAAGTCTTCAATGTTTGCTAGTGACCCACTAAATGCTGGTGCTGTGGGTGTGACCGGCGTAGACAGTGCCAATGATTTGGCTGCCAATGCAGACGTAGTTTTGGCCGTAGGTACGCGATTACAAGACTTTATATCAGGTTCTAACACCTTGTTTAAGGGCCAAGTGATTCAACTTAACGTGCAGCCTATGGACGCGGTTAAATACCGCGCCCAAAGTTTGTTGAGTGATGCTAGGTTAGGTCTGCAAGCATTATCATCGCAGTTGGGTGGCTATGTTACCTCAGCAGCTTGGCAGCAAAGAACTCAAGAGGGTATTGCTGCATGGGAGAAGCTTTGTGAGGATATTTTACCTGCTACAGACGACCAGACGATACCGTCAGATGCGCAGGTTGTTGCTGCTGTAAACACAAGTGTTGATAAAAATGCAGTAGTGGTTGCTGCGGCTGGCAGCTTGCCTTCAGAATTGCACAAGCATTGGCGAGCAGAGCAGGTGGGTGGTTATCACTTGGAGTATGGCTACTCCTGCATGGGTTATGAAATTTGTGGTGGTGTAGGGGCTAAACTGGCTTGTCCTGATCGTGAGGTGGTCGTCATGGTGGGTGATGGGTCCTACATGATGATGAACTCAGACGTGGCTACGGCTGTTAGCATGGGTTTACAGTTAACTATCGTGGTACTGGACAACAGGGGCTTTAGTTGTATTAATCGCCTGCAAATGGCCACTGGTGGTGCCAACTTCAACAACTTATTGCAAGATACTTACAACAAAGGTTTGGCGCAAATTGATTTTGCTGGCCACGCTCGTGCAATGGGTGCTCATGCGGTTCACGTTGATAATATAGGTGGGCTGAAGCAAGCCGTATTGGCAGCGCGACAACGTGCTGGTGTGAGTGTGGTGGTAATTGATACAGATCCTCTTCATTGTTCACCAGGCGGAGCCTATTGGGAAGTGGAAGTGCCAGAAGTGTCACCCCGTAAAGAAGTTGTTACCAAGCACCAAGAGTGGACTGCTAAACGTCTAGCAGAGCGAGGGTATTAAGCTATGTCTAAACTATTAATCAAACCAGCCGCTACGAGCCAAGTTCATCAAGTTACACCTCAGTCTGCTGGTTGGAGCTATGTTGGTTTTGCGGTGCACGATTTAGCAGAAGGTGAAACTTTACAGTGCCAACAGGCAGGGCGAGAGTTGTGTATTGTTATATTGACAGGCACTGCTAATATCTCTGTGGGTCTGCAAAGTTGGACTGATGTAGGAGGCCGAGACAGCGTGTTTGTTGATCAACCACCAGGTGCTGTATATGTGCCTGCAGGGGAAGCAGTTAGTATAGTCGCCCTAGATTCTATTGAAGTGGCTGTGTGCAGTGCACCGGGGCATGGCAATAGCGGGTCAGCACGGCTAATAGATGTTGCCACTATGTCTCAAGAAGTTAGAGGTAAAGACACCAACACCCGCTATGTGCGAAATATTTTGCCAGAAACCGAGGCCGCTGATGGCTTGTTAGTGGTTGAAGTGATTACCCCTTCTGGGCATTGGTCGTCTTACCCACCGCACAAGCACGATCGTGACGCTAGCCCTGAGGAAACTTTATTGGAAGAAACCTATTACCATCGTTTAAGCCCTGCTTCTGGTTATGCACACCAGCGCGTGTATACCGATGACCGTAGCTTAGACGAAACCTTGTCTGCGGAAGATAGAGACGTGGTTTTAGTGCCGAAAGGTTATCACCCTGTTGGTGTGCCTCACGGTTATACCGGGTACTACTTAAACGTTATGGCTGGCCCTATAAGGGAATGGCACTTTTATAATGACCCAGCGCACGAATGGATGCTGGAAAAAAAATAGCATAGTTAGAGATACGCTAATGAATTTAAAGTTTGGAATGTCCCCAATTTCTTGGACTAATGATGATCTGCCCGAGTTAGGCGGAGACACCTCGTTAGAAACCTGTCTCCGTGAAACCCGTTTAGCAGGCTTTACAGGTACAGAAACAGGTGGCAAGTTTCCTAAGGATAAAGCCAATCTTGGTAAGGTGCTTAAAGAACACGATTTGCAGCTAGTGTCAGGGTGGTATTCGGGCCAGTTGTTGGATATTAGTGCGGAGCAAGAAATTGCCAATATGCAACCGCAACTGGAGCTATTTCGTGACCTAGGTGCCGCAGTTTTAGTGTATGGAGAAACCTGGAAAACCGTACAAAATGTGCGCAATGCGCCATTGTGCAATAAGCCTATCCTCGCTGATGACAAATTTGTGGCCTATGGTGAACGTCTCACCAAAGTGGCGCAGTATTGTGCTAGTGAAGGTGTGCCATTATCGTTTCATCATCACATGGGTACAGGTGTTGAAACCGAGCACGAACTAGATTTAGTCATGCAAAACACCGGTGATGCAGTAGGACTGTTGGTAGATACGGGACATTTGGTATTTGCTGGTGGTGACCTATTGGGTGTGGTGGATCGTTATGGCCATCGTATTAACCACGTTCATACCAAAGATATCCGCCAGCATATTATGGCATCAGTAGACCCTAGCCAAGACTCGTTTCTAGATTGTGTGCTACGCGGTATATTTACTGTGCCAGGAGACGGCATGATTGATTATGGCAGTTTTCTGCAAGCCCTAGCTGACAAAAACTATGAAGGATGGGTGATCGTGGAAGCTGAACAAGACCCTGCGAAAGCTAACCCATACGAATATGCGTGTATGGGTTATAAAGCTCTGCAACAGGCAGCCTTGGCAGCAGGTTACTCAATTATTAATTAGGTGTTGAAGACAATGGTTAAACTAGCATTATTGGGTGCGGGCCGCATTGGCAATATTCATGGCCGCAATGTCCTCCTTAATCCAGAGGCGCAGTTGGTAGCCTTATATGATCCTTATCAGCCTAATGCTGATCAATTGAGTAAGGTGCTTGGTTGCGAGCAAATGACGCCAGAACAAATATTTGGCGATCCTACCATTGATGGGGTGCTGGTATGTTCAGCCACAGACACTCATGCTGATCTAATTGAGCAAGCCGTAGCAGCAGGCAAGCATGTGTTTTGTGAAAAACCCATCGATTTGTCCTTACCTCGGGTACAAGAGGTTGTGGCCAAAATCAAGGCCAGTAATATTATTTCTATGTTGGCTTTTAACCGTCGTTTTGATGCCAACTTTGCTGCACTGCAGCAGCGTATTGCTGCAGGTGAAATAGGTGAAGTGGAGATGGTTAGTGTCATTTCCAAAGACCCTTCACCACCGCCGGTAGAATACATCAAGGTCTCGGGTGGGTTATTTCGTGATATGACCATTCATGATTTTGATATGGCACGGTTTTTACTAGGTGAAGAAGTGGTAGAGGTCTCAGCCCAGGCTTCATGCCTAGTTGATGCCGCTATTGGTGAAGCGGGTGATGTGGATACGGCATTAGTAATAATGCGCACTGCATCTGGCAAATTAGCACAAATATCTAATAGCCGTCGTGCTAGTTTTGGTTATGACCAGCGCTTCGAAGTCCATGGCAGTAAAGGCATGTTAACGGCCACTAATGTTAACGAACATACCCTCACCAGTTATACCAAAGCGGGTGCGACAAGAGCCAAGCCACTGCATTTTTTCTTGGAACGCTATGAACAAGCGTACCGATCTGAATTAGCTGGGTTTATTTCAGCACTCAATGGTGTTGACCTAGTACTACCCAGCATGGATGACGGATACCAAGCGTTACGTCTAGCAGAAGCAGCCATTCTATCTGTGCAACAAGGGCGCAGTGTTGCAGTGAGCGAAATTGGCTTAGCTGACGTTCAGTCTAATAGGGAATAGTGCCATGGCTGACATAAACATGTTTGTAGCCAGTCTAAGTCAGAAACATGAGTCGGAAAACTATCCCAACGCGGTTGATTTCCAAAAGCATATTCCGGTTTATGATGGTGATCAGTTGCGCCGCTTGGATGCCAGTGCTAAGGCGGATGTTGAAGCCGAGTGGATTAAATGCTGGCAGCAAGGTGCAGGCGTCTTTGTAGTCCGTAAGTTATTTGATCAAATGGCAGTTGTAGATGCTGCAACGCAGGTGTTTTATGATTTGTTGCATGATCAAAACAAAACCCAACACGATCTGGCTGATCATTTTGCAGCTTCGGGTGCTAATAGCCGTGTTTGGAACTGTTTGGAAAAAATGGCGGTTCATAATGCAAAAGCCTTCATAGATTATTATAAAAACCCCCTGTTGGCGGATGTGTGTTCAGCTTGGCTAGGGCCAGATTACCAGATCACCTCACAAGTTAATTTGATACACCCAGGTGGTGCTGCCCAACAACCCCATCGAGACTATCATTTGGGCTTTACTAATGATGAAGAGCTGCAGCGCTACCCACTGCACGTTCAGAAGATGTCGGCTATGCTCACCTTACAAGGCGCCGTGGCCCATATAGATATGCCTATAGAATCTGGTCCAACCTTACTATTACCCTACTCTCAGCGCTACGAACATGGTTATGGACTTTACCGCAACCCTTTATTCAAAGCCTATTTTGCTGAGCATGCGGTGCAAATGCCTTTGAAGAAAGGCGATGGTATGTTTTTTAATCCTGCATTAATGCATGGAGCCGGAGCAAATACTTCAGCAGATGTAGAGCGTATGGCCAATTTACTGCAGATATCTTCTGCATTCGGTAAAGCGATGGAATCTATCGACCAGCAGCGCATGCAACTGGCTTGTTATCATCATCTTAGTGTATCCAAGCTAAACGATGAGGAATTATCAGCTGTAGCGACAGCCCTAAGTGATAGTTATCCCTTTTCTAGCAACATGGATCGTGATGCGCCAGGAATAAGTCTAAAGCCTTTAAGCGGGCGTGATTTATTACTGCAGGCTGTTGAAGAAAGTTGGCCGCTGCAACAGCTTAAGAGCGCTTTGCAGGATTTGAATTGGCGCAAAGCCTCCCATTAACTGGGGGCTCTAATTTGGCAGGTATTCAGATGCAAGAATTCCGTCAGATAATCGTGATTAATTCTGTTAAGGTGAGTAATCGTTACTAATTGCGTAAGCCCGTGAAATCGAGTCATTACTTCGCCAACCGTTTGTCTATGAGCCAAAAAATTACGGTCTTAATGACTGTTGTATTGTTAGGCTTTGTTGCCGTGGTTGGTGTTGCCATCATACAGGTTAAGAATTTAGCTGATATATCTGCACGACTAACCTCTGCCAACTTACCGTTGATTCATTCGGCATCAAATATTGGCTTTTTAATCCAGGCTCAGTATACAAGTGCTCAGCGAATCATCTTATCCAATACAACTGAATCGTCAATGAGTCCATTGTTGAATGTGGTTTCATTTAACGGTGTTGAATTTTTAGAAAGCGGCCTATTGCTGCAACAAACCATCGCTGAAGTGGAAACAAGGATACGGGTGTTAGCTAGCGAAGAAGGTTCACAGCACACGATGGTTGCAGAAAATAAATCCAGCTTGTTGTCTATTTTGTTTGAGTTAAGAAGGTCTACCCAAGGTTACCAAAAAAAGGTAGAGGCTTGGCTTCAAAGTAGGCCTACATCAGCTAATACTGGGGCAATGTTAAGCCAGCTGTCAGGCATTGAAGTGCTCACGGACAAGTATTTTTTAGCCTTTGATGAGATGATAAAATCTGTCAACCAGGATACAGAAAGTGAGGTTTTTTTTGAAGAAAAAATCGCCATTGGATTAATTATTTTGACGACGCTATTAGCGTTAGTCCTAGTATTGACCATAATGTACGTCATTGTAAGAAATGTAATAGCTAAGCCTTTACAACAACTCACGGATACAATAAACGTCTTTGCGCCCTTGCATAAAGTTGAAGAATCGGAGTTTGAGAAGTCAATTATCCTGCGTCAAGACGAGTTGGGCCGAATGGGACGAAGTTTTAATCGGCTTAAACACGATCTGTGGACCCAAGGTGAAGATCTTGCCAAGGCCATTAATGAGGCCGAGCGAGCGAACCGTGCTAAGTCAGTTTTTTTGGCTTCTGCCAGCCATGACCTGAGGCAGCCACTAAGTGCAATGCAAATGTACATTGCGGCTCTAAGGCAAAAGGTGGAATCCCAAGATATTGTTAAAATAGTGGATGATATTGATGCTGTTTCTGTATCAACAACTCTGTTGTTAAATGCGCTGTTAGATGTGTCACAGCTAGAAGCGGGGGCTATCAAACCTACAAAAGAAAATTTCTGCGTACAAAATCTACTACAAAGTGTTGCTCGTGCATATTTACCTTTAGCCGAGGAAAAAGGCATACGTTTGCGGATTGTGCCGTGCCATGTGTATTTATACAGCGATATTACCTTGGTTGAACGTATTATCAGTAACTTCGTTTCCAACGCCTTACGTTACACCCGAAGTGGATCTGTGCTTGTTGGGTGCCGCAGACGCCAGCAACATTTATGTATCGAAGTAATGGATACCGGTTGTGGCATACCCAAACATCAGCTTGCTCCCATTTTTGATGATTTCTATCAACTTGATAACAAAGAAAGGGATCGAGGCAAGGGCCTTGGTTTAGGCTTAGCAATTGCTAAGCGTTTGTCCATTTGTTTAGACCATGATATTGAGTGTGACTCCAACTTAGGGCGTGGGTCGCGGTTTGCAGTGCAAGTGGATCTGGGATATGCAACTATGAATCCAAACACCTCAACCTTATCAAACTTAGGAGTTAAGTCATTACTCGGTGAGCGCATTTTACTGATAGAGGATAACCTTGAGGTGCAGAAGGCGAGTAAGCAGTTGTTGGAATCTTGGGGTTGTGTAGTGCATTGTGCTCAAGATGCAGCAGAGGCCTTGGCGTGGGCTTCCGGTGCCAGTCAAACTATACCTGGACTAATTTTGGCGGACCACCGATTGCCAGGCGTGGCTAATGGCGTCGAAGCCGCCCAGCGAGTTTGCATGACGTTAGGTTTGGATATCCCTACAATAATTGTTACTGGCGACGTGGATGACAATCATATTAAGGGCATCAAAGAACAAGGTTACCTAGTCTTGTGTAAGCCCGTAAGGCCAGCAAAACTGCGGGCAGCAATATCAAACCATCTATAGGCTAATCTTCTTGAGCTTTACCATAAAAGGCCACAGCCTCGGTTCGGTTTTTCACCTGCAGCTTTTTAAACAACGCTGACACGTGCATTTTAATGGTTGGTAAGGTCAAACCTAACTGATCGGCGATGGCTTGGTTTGAAAGACCTGATTGCATTAGTTTCAACACATCTTGTTGCCTGCGGGTCAGATCTACAGTTGGATTTGGTTGCAAGTTTTGTGCAGGTGCGGCGACGTCATCGATAAAATTAAGCACATGAGGGGGAACATAAATACCACCTTCTAATATTAACTTAATAGCACTTAGAGTAACGTTAGGGGGCAATGACTTTGGAATGTATCCTGAGACGCCAGTCGCCATTGCAGTTCGAATTGAGTCAATGTCATCACGTACGGAAACGACGATAATTGGAACATCAGGCCACTGGCGGCGGATTGAAGTAAGGCTGGTGTTAACGTCCATGCCAGGCATATTTAAATCGAGCATTATAAGATCAATATCGGCTTGGGTAGATAACACCTCGATAACTTGATTATAACTATTGGCTTCAAAAACTTTGCAGTCTGGTGCTGCCATAGCAACAACTAGGGCTAGACCACCCCTAACTAGAGCATGGTCATCTGCAATTAAAATGCGCAAATTTTGCGCAGGGAATAGGGCGCCGGTGGCGCTTGAATAGGTCATAAGAAATCCGTCTCTAAGTTGTTAATAATAAAGGTGTTCAATGTTGTTTAATCAGGTGTTCGGTCTAATCTTATTTTTATAGGTAAGGACGAGGCGCTGGCGAAAATTTTCGGCCATGATGGAAATGATGAGTAGAGAGCCAATGGCTACCATTTGGTAGTATGAATTTATACGCATCAGGTTCATTCCGTTCTGAATTAAAATGATGAAAATGGCTCCTAAAACCACATTATGTAATTTACCAATTCCACCGTGTAAACTTACGCCGCCAATAGCGCAGGCTGCGATTGATAGCAAAGGGTAACTCACCCCTAAATTAGATTCACCCGTTTCCAGCCTTGCGGTGATTAAAAGTGCTGCAATGCCAGTAAATAAAGCTGCAGTAGTGTAGGCAATCACGAGGCATAATTTGGTATTAATCCCCGACAATTGAGCAGCTCTTAGGTTGCCACCAATTGCATATATATAACGCCCCACCCTGGTCCAATTAAGGAATATGTACATTAAACTTATGCAAGGAAGGGTTACGAGAATAGGTACGGGTATGCCAGCCCAGACGCCATAACCAAAAATGTCGGTAAAACTTGGTGGCATACCATAAATGGGGATACCACCGGTCAAAGATAAGGCTAAGCCGAGCACTATCGATGACATACCTAAGGTCATGATAAAGGCGGGCACACGGAACCACGCAACACCAATACTGTTAACTAGCCCAATGCTCGCACAGGCCCCCAGGCCCACTACGCACCCAATTAAAATCGATTCCCAGCCAGAACCATGCCCTGACCACATTGCACCCATAGTAAGAGATGAGGCGACTGAGGTCATAGCAATCATTACGCCAACAGATAAATCTAAGCCTGCAGTGAGCATAACTAACATTTGTGCCATTGCAACCAGAATTAGGTAGGTGGAATGCATGGAAATACCACGTAGATTCGCTTGGGTGAGAAAGTACTCACTAGAAAAGCTAAAACCAAGTACTGCCAAAACTAGAAACCAGGGTAAAACACCACCTCTTATGTATAAAAAAATAATGAAATTGGTAGCCTGAGAGGTATAGGTTTGCCAATCTGCTGGCTTTTGATTAAGTCGGGTTTTGGTCATGATATGGATGCCTCTCGTTGGTCTAAATAACGGCTTAGAGTAGCTTCATTAATATTTTTATGGGGTATTTCAGCTAATAATTCTCCACGGTCAACAATATAAACGCGATGAGCGATGTTGGCCACTTCACTTAAGTCAGAAGAAATTAATAATATACTTGCGCCAGCATCACAAAAATCCTGCATAAGGCGGTATATTTCTGCACGTGTGCCTATATCCACGCCAATGGTTGGTTCATCAAGAATGAATAACTGTACATCACGCACAAAACCTTTAGCCAGCATAACTTTTTGTTGGGTGCCACCTGACAGATGACTAAGTAGGTTCTCAATGCTTAGCTGGTTAATTTTGAGTCTGCGGCTCACACTTTCCATTATCTGCTTTTCACCTTTTCGTCGCACCCAAAAACCAGTTGAAAACTTAGCTAAGTTCAAAGAGGGTAAGGAAATATTCTGGCGTATGCTGTGGTCCATAATGAGACCTTCAGTGTGGCGGTCAGCAGGTAAATAAAGCATGCCCCTGTCTAACATTGCGCGGGGCGTAAGGTCGTTTATGCCTAAGCCTTTATTATAAACTTGGTCATCCAAATAAGTGATGATCCCCGACTTGATTTGATTTAACCCAAAACAGGCTCTTGCAATATCAGCTGCACCAGATCCAGCAAGACCAGTGAGTCCCACAATCTCTCCCGCATTGACCGTCAGGCTAGCATCCTGTACCAGAGAGTTTGTTAAGCATAAGTTGCTGATATTTAATAACAGCCTACCAGTGTTAGGCTTTATAGTGGGGAAAAAAGACTCAAAGCGATGGCCAAATGCAAGTTCAATAAGTTGGCCTTCATCAATATCAGACGTTGTGTGAGTACCCGTTAAGTGGCCATCTTGCAGTATGCTTACTCGATCGCTTAAACGAAAAATTTCACTGGTTCTATGGGATACATAGACCACTCCAATGCCTTCTTTTTTAAGTACATCAATCATGGCAAACAACTGCTTTGTTTCTCGACCAGATAACGCTGCCGTAGGTTCATCCAATATCATGATGGCAGGCTTGCCATGGAAGGCTTTGGCTATTTCGACCATCCGTTGCTGGGCATGGGATAAATGGATAACTAATTGGTTAGGGTCCAGGTCAAATTCCAAGCGTTCTAATGTCTGTTTTGCCCACTGTCTTAATTTAGCTTTTTGTAGAAAGATGCCACTTGAAAGGTTAGATCCTAAGAATAGGTTTTCTTCTACTGTAAGTTGAGGTACTAAGGTGTATTCCTGAAATACGGCACTTATACCAAGGTCCTTAGCATGGTGTACGGAGTCAATTTTGACCCGTTCATCATTGATGAATATATCCCCACTAGTGGGTTGTATATCCCCAGTAATTATTTTCAATAATGTGGATTTACCGGCGCCGTTTTCACCAAACAATGCATGCACTTCACCTGCATAGATGTCAAAATCTAGACTCTGCAAAGTGGTGCTGCCAAAATAGTCTTTGCTTACACCTTGCAAGTGAATCAATGGCTTCGCATTTCGAACATGTAATTGATTGGCAAGCTGGGCTTCATTATGTTGGCTAGTAATCTTCATTTAATCCACCGAAAAAACTGGCGACCAGTACTTTGGTGCGAGTGTGGTATGACTTTCAAAGTTGTCAATATTCTCTGGCGTGACAATTATGATAGGCGGTTGTACATGTTCAGTAAGCCTTCCAGTTTGGCCAAACTCAGGCCTGCCGCCTGTGGCCATGGGTAAGCCTTCTAATAGCCTTACTGCTTGGTCTACAGACACACGTGCTTGGATAATCATTTGATCTGATGGCGCCATGGCAACTTGACCTCGGCGAATAAACATATCCATTCCGGGGGTGTAATAGTAGGCTACAAGTTTAACTTCTTTGTCTAATTTTCTTGAACGTAAGGCTCCTACTGCACCCTCAATACTCGTTGCAGTGCCAACAATATAATCAAATTCGGGTTGATCAGCCAAGACGTGAGTTTGCATGGCTGCTTCTACCAGTTTTAGCTGAATTGCCTTGCCTGTATCGCCCCATTTGGTATCCAGAATTTCTACCTGAGTACCCAACAACGCTTGACGGCATCCTTGGTCTGCTGATATAGACCAGCCGGCACTGGGAGGCCCAGGAAACCAGATAATTTTTACTTTTTCTTGATCTTGCTGGTGCTGCAGAGCGATCCACTGACAGGTGGTAAAACCCATGGTGGCAAAGCTTTGTAGTGAATTTGCATCTACCACTGTATTGATGCCAGTAATAATTACAATGACAGGTATTCCTTGAGCTCTTATCAAATCTATTTGTTTGGCATTTCCATGACTTGATATTGGGCCAATAATCAGTGCGTCAGCACCATTAGCAATACAATCATCCACTTGATTGAGCTGAGTTTCTAAATTGGTGTATCCGCCGGCCTCAAGTATCGTTATCTTTTGATTGAGGCGTTTAGCTTCGCTAATAATACCGAAGGCAACACCAGCCCAATAAGAGTCTTTAAGGTGAGGGAAGGAGACACAAATGTGATGTTTTTTCTGCACCATACTCGCATCTAACGATTGATAGACGACCTGTTCAAGTTGATCTACGTGATTTGTGGCTTCGGCCCAACACCTTAATTCGCCATTGGTGCAAGCAGGGTTGTAGATGCCAACTGTAGTGGCCCAAGAGGAGGTGCTACTAGCCTCAGCAACTGTTGTCACTGTAAGTCCAAATCCTAGTCCAAAAACGCATACTAAACCGAATAGGCAATATCTACACATAGATTGCCTAGGGTCATAAATCGGGCTCTTGTATATGAGGTGCGCCTCATTTTCGAATTTCATATGCGTCGACCATGGAGTCGTTGAACTACCCCCAGAGTATACACCCTTGAATTGCATTAGCGAACGAAAGTATGGGGAAGAAATTAATCTACATACTTTCTTGACTAAGTATGTATTAAAGCGTAAAAGTATACATACTTTAGATCGTATCTCTTGTTCTGACTAAATACTTTCAAGTCCTTACAAGGTCAGTGATACGCAAAAGTATGCTTTCAGATCGATAGCATCATTAAACAATTGGAGACTTTAGTAATGAAAATAAATACAAAACTGGTCTTTTCCTGCGCACTATCACTGGGATTGTCCTCTGCAGTAATGGCAGCTGGCATGGACGAAATTCCACAAAGTATCAGGGATCAAGTATATAACCCTAAATTGACTGATCCTGCGCAGCCCTTGGGCGAAAGCGCGTACCGTGATTGGAAATCTTCGCGTCAACCACCGTGGACTGTTGGTTATGCAAGCACTTATGCAGGCAACACTTGGCGTAAGGATGCAATGGAGCGTTTGTTAGGTGAGTTAAAACCAAAGTGGCAGGGTTTGGGGCTCCTTAACGACATTATTGTCACCCAATCGAACCTCAAGGATTCCCTCCAAATCCAGCAGATCAGACAGTTAGTTGACCAGGGTGTCGACGCTATTATCATCTGTTGCTCTAATCCAACAGCACTAAACCAATCTATTAAATATGCATACGATAATGGCGTTGCCGTATTTTCCTTCACAGGGTATCTGACATCCCCTTATGCAGTTAACTCTTCGGTTAACTATCATCAAGCAGGTTACGAAATCGGCCGCTGGATGGCCGAAGAGATTGACGAAAAAGGTAATATTTTGGTGGTTGAAGGTATCCCAGGAGCGTCTGCCTCAGATTCTCAAAACCGAGGCGTATTAGACGGCTTAGCTCAGTCGCCAGATATAAAAGTGACTGGCAATATAGCTCATATGTGGACTTCACAAGTGGGTCAAGCAGAAACCCAACGTTGGTTAGCCACTCACCCAAGACAGCTAGACGGTATTGCGGTGCAATCGTCTGGTGAAACGGGTGTGCTACAAGCTGTATTACAGTCTGGCCGAGACATTCCTCCGATGTCTATTGGTGGTGAAATGGGTGCCCTATGCTATTGGCGTAACAACCCTGAATACATCAGCGCAGCTATCCAAACGTGGCCCCCTGGTGATGATATCGAATTGGGTTGGAATATCATGATGCGCACTATGCAAGGTCAAGGTCCAAAGATTCAATCTGTACTTGTACCTTCTGTAACCATCGATTATGACGATGTTAAAGCCGTGCTAGGTGAAGATTGTGATCGCAATTCTACTGAATGGTACAACGTAGGCGTTGAAAGATGGGGCGGTGAAAACTACCTCAATAACTTTTTCTTAAATCCTGCAGACCCAGAAAAGTACGATCCTGCGTCGCACTAGCTGTTAATAGAAACTTATTGGGAGTCAGGAAAAGTGGTTAACTCAACTCAGGCTAACATAGCTGCTACCAGTGGTGGTAATGAAGAAAGTTTAACGACCTTTCCTGGCGATCTTTATGTAAAAAATGTATACAAGTCATTCGGCGTTACAAAGGCTTTGGATGGCGTTTCCTTTACCGGCCACTTTGGAGAAATTCATGCAATTATTGGCGGTAATGGTTCTGGCAAAAGCACCCTAGCAAAAGTATTAGCAGGTGTACTGCCCATAGATTCCGGTAAGGTGTCCGTAAACGGGCATCATCCAACTACACCAGGTGAGTCGCGTTCGATTGGCGTTGCCATGGTGTTTCAAGAAGTATTAGTCGCAGACGAATCTTCCGTGGTTGACAATTTGTTCGTCGGTGCTGATGGTTTTTTCTCCAAGAGCATGTCGGATAAAGAAAAACAGCAAAAAGCACAAACTTTGATGAGCGAGCTCGCAGGTGAAGACGTGGATCCGCTTCAACCAGCAGGAACTTTGCCTCTCAACATTAAAGCATGGATAACCATAGCGCGTGGTCTGTTATGTGAGCCAGATTTGCTCATATTAGACGAGGCTTCTGCAGCGTTAGACTTCGACTCAACGGAACGCTTGTTCCATAAAATGCGTGAAATGCGAGATAAGGGAGTGGCAATTATTATTGTTACCCACCGGATTGCTGAACTTATCCGCATTAGTGATCGTTGCACAGTAATGCGCGACGGCAAAGATGTTGGCGTGTTAGAAAAACAAGATATTACTGAAGAAAACCTTCTGCGTTTAATGACTGGTGGTAAAAAGTCATCTACACCTCAGTTAGGAGATGCAAATAAATCGACTAGTGAAAAGGTGGCTATACAAACTACCGGTTTAAAAGTTTGGCCAGATTCGGCACCTGTTAATTTTAGTCTAAAAAAAGGCGAAATTGTTGGTATTACAGGCTTAGATGGGCATGGACAAGATGACTTTGTGCGTATTTTAGCTGGGGTGAAAACGGCTGAACACGGTCATCCTGAAGTTAGTGCAAACCACGGTCAAGAAATGCACAAAGTACGTAGTTTGGCACAAGCAAAAGAAAATAAAATAGGCTTCGTTTCTGGCGACAGAAAGGCTGAAGGTATTCTTCCTAACCTGAGCATTTTCGAAAATCTATTGTTTGGCCTGTACAGCAGAAACGTAAAAATTGCAGGCCTCCGAATCATCCATTGGCTAGGTTTACGAGACATTTTTGATTGGGAAGTAGAACGACTGGCTATTAAAACAGGGGCAGAAGAAAACCTGATTACCTCACTTAGTGGCGGCAACCAACAAAAAGTAATGCTGGGTCGTGCTTTTGCTCAACACCCAACGAGCCTTATGTTGCTGGACCCAGCTCGGGGCATTGACCTGCATACCAAACGTGACCTCTACCAACAACTTCGAGAGTTTGCTAGTGATGGTGGATCAGCTGTTTATATGTCGAGTGAGCTAGAAGAATTTATAGGCTTTTGCTCCCGTGTATTGGTATTTCGTAACGGTAGTATTTTTGAAGAATTTGTTGATGAAAAAGTGAGTGGCGTTTCTATCTTAGAGTCTATGTTCGGTCGCTATCAGGGTGACCAGAATAATGCAGTACCCTCAAACGTTACCCTTATTGCACCCAACCAAAAACCCACCATAGATAATAATGGAGGTGATCCAGTGTCTGATTCAACCATCAGTGATTACTTTAGACCAAAAAATTCAAAATCTGCAGAAGGCCCAATTGACAGCGATTACTCCAATGTAGACGAAGTATTATTTGGTCAATTAACTGATCACCATGAGCAAAATATGAGTCTGTTAGCTCAACCAGAAGAAACGTTGGATCCATCTAGACAAGAACAATCCTATAGCAATCAAGACAACGGCCAGTTTGATGAGCTTTTGAAAAACACCTCAAACGCACTAGCTGGAAAACGGTTTGTGCCTGTCGGTATGGATCAGGGTCAGGGTCAGGATTACAATAGTGGTGACGAGGAAGGATTCGCCCAGCTACTTAATCAGACCATAGAAAACCAAGACTCCAAGTTAAAAACACAGCCTGATGTGAATAACAAAAAGTCTCAAACACAGGTTCAAAACTCAATCTTTAATGACAAAGATCTGGACCAATTTAAACAACTAATGGTTGATTAAAAAATGACAAATGCACTAATCAAAAATACAGGCTCATCATCAAGCGCAAGTACCTATTTAATGGTGCCTATTTTTATTTTTTTTGTGCTCCTCATTTTTGCAGTAATTCGTGGTCCTTCTTTAATAAGCAGTGCTGGCATAGGCAGTGCAATTATCGTTGTTGCCCCCTTAGTTTTAGCCACCTATGCATTGACAATAATGGCTATGGCGGGCCGGGCTACTGTCGACCTTTCCATTGGACCGTTAATTGGATTTATTAATGTTAGCTTAATTCAGTTGGTGGGGATTGGGTTTTTAGAGTCTATTTGGGGCTTGTTTATATTCGCTATTGCAGCGGGTATTGCTTACCAATTGCTGATGAGCTTGATCATTGTTTATGTGCGTGTCCAACCCATTATTGTGGCTTTAAGTGGTTACCTTACTTTAGTAGGACTTAACTTAATTATTATGCAAAGGCCAGGGGGCGTAGCCACAGAGTGGATGTTGAGTTGGGGCGCGGGTACTGAAATTTTCTCTCCAGTGTTAGTGATTTTGGTTTTGGCGACAGCAGGTTGGTATCTCCTCGCCAAAACCGCTTTTTTTGGCAATCTGAAAATGATGGGTTCCGATGAAAGAGCGACCTATACTAGTGGAGTAAACATAAACTTAGTTCGTATTGGTGCACACGTTGTTGGCGGCATATATGCGGGTTTGGCAGCTATTACATTTACCTCTTTAATTAGTTCTGGCGACCCATCTCAAGGCACTACTTATACTTTGATGGCGGTCACAGCCCTGGTATTGGGTGGTGCAAACCTAGCTGGTGGTCGAGGAAGTGCATTTGGTGCACTGTTAGGTGCGTTGAATATCTACCTAATCACGTTTGTTTTGTCGACTTTCAATTTTGGTATGGTACAAAGCTACGTAACAGATTTGGCCTATGGTGTCATTTTAGTGGTGTCGCTGCTAATAAGTATTGCCATTCCTGAACTACAAAGGCGGGTGAAAAATTTGTCACCTATGATGTTCTTCGTCATTTGTGCAACCCTTGCCTTAGGGGTAGTGGTCCATGTTGCCCTTGATCAGTTTGTGGATCCGCTCAATCCCAAACCCAGGTTTAATTTTGCTAGCTCGTCAACTGAAGTTGATGATGGCACAGGCTACTCTGGCGGCACTTACTTTATGTTTATTATATTAGGGCTTGTTGTCACATCTTATATTGTGCGTCTGCTATTTAGTAAAAATACACCATCCATGACGGCCTTGGTAGTGTTACTCACAATTGTTGCTTTAGGCCTTATTTTTTCTCCTGAGGTGGGCTTAGATACTGTTGTTGCAGACATGACTCTTCAGGCCAAATTAGTGGTCAATACCAGCGTTAGTGCAACGGAATTCTTCGCCTTAGAAGCAACTCCCAAGAGCGCAATATCGATGGGGTTCAGTACCATTGTAATGGGCAGTCTGACTTTGTTGGCAGCAGCAGCAGCCATTTTATTGGCTTCTTTAGTCATACTGTTGGCCATGCCTCATGTAGCCATGGGTACAAAACGCTTGGGTATGATTTTGTTTTGGTGTGTATCCGTAATCGTTGGTATTGCAGTACTTTTTGGCCAGTCTTCGGAGGTTGGTTATTTGCAGTCAACGATGCCAGGAGAAACCTATGGCGTATTAATATTAGTGGCCATGTTGTTTGTTATTACGGCGCCCATGGTGCAAACCAAAGTTCACAATGTCACTAATTTATTTATTGGCGTGTGCGCCATATTGGCATTAATTGCGGTGTACTTCTTTGCCTCGTCACAAACCGGGTCTAATCTTGACATCGGTGTTTATGGCGAGCCTATATTAGGCACTGTGTTGGACTCCGTAGCCATTCCCCAGGTGATATACGCGGAACCGACTCGGATAATGGATGAGGGTTCTTCTGTCGCTGTATTTGCACAGCTTGCCTATGGCGCCATCATTGTTGTATTGGCCCATATTGTCATACGCCTAGCGATGGGAGGCGTCAGTTTCAAACGTTTTTGGCGTTATTGGTATGTGCCAGTGTGGGGCGCTTTTTTATGGGGTGGTTTGTTCTACTCCAGCGGAGTGGACCTATGGAAAATTATTTTGGTGGTTGGCATAGCGATCCTTTCAGCACCCAATGTCATGCACATTATCTCTACCTACATGATTGGTGAACACAAGGATGATGCTATCCGGCAGTGGAGCAATGAAAGAGGATGATAGGGCTAATAGAGTTAGAGAGTAATCATCATGCATAGAGCAGCGTTTATATTATTAAAGTGGCTGGGCTTTTTGTTGGCAGTTATTGTAGCTACCGTCAGTGCCGTCATGGGTTCAATTGAAGATATACCCACACAGCACGTAATGCTTTATTCGATAGCTATCTTTGCCGTCATTCTTTGGGGCTGGCATCACATTACCGTGCGCTGGACATGGCAACCAGCGTCTAATACCAAAGCAGAGTTAAACTCTGAAGAAAGCGAGCCCCACTTAAAAACACCTAAATCTAGTGACTCAACTAGCCAAGAACCAGACGATAGCTATATTGGTTCGCTTATTAACGATAACAAGTCATTACTCATTGCAGCTATCTTAATGATCGTTCTGTTTATGGCTGTAGCCTTTGCGGTCGATGGATTTTTACAATGGCGCAATATTTTAGCGGTTGTCATATTACTGTTGCTATTAGCAATAACAGTACTGATCAATAAAAATGTTAAAAATAATAAGAGTGGTTTAATGGGCACCACCGTATTAATTGGTCTATTTATCATAGGTACCTTAGTTGTTGAAGGTTTCCTATCTACCCTAAATTTAAAATCTATGCTCCTCTTTGCTGCATTTTTGGGGTTGGCATGTATTGGCCAAACCTTAGTTGCCTTGCTGGGAGGCCTAGATTTATCTATTCCATTTGTTATAGGTTCATCCAATATTGGTTTGATGTACTTACTCAACCTAGGGCTGCCACCCTGGATTAGTGTGATCACTATCTTATTAGCTGGCTCAGCTATTGGGTTTATTAATGGTGTGCTTAGTTTTCGACTTCAGGGCCAAGCATTAATACTTACTCTTGGTGTTGGTTTTGCAGTCTCTGGAGGCACACAAATTCTCACTACCATAGGCTCTTCATTTGGTGGCAACGTGTTTGGTGTAGTGCCTCCATGGTTATCAAATATAGCCGCCACCAATGGCAGTATTGCAGGTATACAAATCCCTCCCGTCATTCTCATTTGGATTCTACTCGCCATTGGATTAACTCTTGGTCTACGTCATACCATCTGGGGTCGTAGTCTTTATGCTTTAGGTGGCGGGAGAACTGCTTCTGCCAGGTTATTGATTTCAGAACGGGCTTACTGGATTGGTGTTTATGCCATAAGTGGTCTGTTTTCTGCCCTCACTGGATCATTACTATTGGGTTGGAGTGGTGGTGGATTTATTGGGGTGGGTGATCAATATTTATTTATGACTTTGGCAGCAGTCGTCGTGGGTGGAACTTCTTTATTGGGTGGCTGGGGTGGTTATGGATTTACGGTGATTGGGGTCTTGGTGTTGCAGGTGCTAACTTCTTTTTTGGTGGGCATAGGCTTGAGTTATGAAGGTCAACAGTTTGTTTTTGGTTTGTTGATTTTGCCTATGGTTGCTCTTTATGCGAGGTCGCCACACATTCGAACTCAAATATGATTAAGACTTACTTTGTAAAGGCTGATCAGTTTGATTAACTAAACTGGTAACAACAACTAATAATAATGACTAAATGTAGAGGGTTTCAATGAATAACATGCTATTACCGACAGACGTTGTAGGGGGCACCTTTTGGCTTCTATCTATGGCGATGATAGGCGCAGCGGGATTTTTCTTTTTAGAAAAAAATCGTATGCAACGTCATTGGCAGCCAAGTATTGCCCTAGTAGGAGTAATGATGCTTATTTCTGCAGTTTTCTATCACTATGCAAAGACCATGTGGGTCAACACGGGAACCGCACCCATCATTTTGCGCTACGTAGATTGGGTGCTTACTCATAGTATCCAACTAGTGTTGTTTTATTTGATCCTTAGCGCGACTACAAAAGTCTCTCCCGCTCTTTTTTGGCGTCTACTCATTGGCTCTTTGGTCATGGTGGTTGGAGAATTCTTAGGTGCGGCTGGATATATGAGCGAGGCCTTAGGATTTATTATTGGCATTGTGGGTTGGCTGTATATTTTGGGTGAACTCTATATGGGTGAGGCTGGTAAAGCTAACGCAGCATGTGACGATCAAGCCGTGCATTTTGCATTTAATGGGCTGCGTCTTATTGTCACTATCGGCTGGGCTATCTACCCACTGGGATACTTTATCGAACATCTAGGTGGTGGTGTAGATGTGAACAGCCTAAATATTATCTACAACTTAAGTGATTTTCTTAACAAAATAATTTTTGGATTTGTTGTCTATTTAGCCGCAGTTGGTGCCGAACAAAAAAGTCCGAATTCGAACAAACTTTAACTATTTCTAGCAGAATAAGGAGAATAAAAAATGACCGGTGCAGACATTATTGCAGTTATCATACTCACAGCATTAGCAATCGCCATTGCAGTTTATCTGTTGCATTGGCTTTACCGACGCTCGTCAAAAGAAGTGTCTTTTGTGAGGACTGGCCTTGGAGGCGAGAAAGTAGTACTTAATGGGGGTGCTTTTGTATTACCTATTATTCACAACATCACTACAGTGGGTATGCGGACTCTACGCATAGAGGTGAAACGAGGTGGTGACAAATCCTTTATTACACAAAATCGAATGCGAGTTGAAATAGTTGCGGAGTTTTATGTGCGTGTCAGCCCCACCCCTGCTTCTGTGTCTATAGCCGCAGGCTCCTTGGGTCAAAGAACTCTTGAGCCAGATAGCCTAAGAGAACTCGTTCAAGGGCGATTTGTGGACGCGCTGGGTATTGTTGCAGCGAAGATGACCATGGAAGAAATGCAAGAAAATCGGGGCGACTATATTAAATCAGTGAAAATATTAGTGGCTGAGTCCTTAAGCGAAACAGGTTTGGTGCTTGAAGCTGTGTCGCTAACAAGTCTTGATCAAGCCAGTTTAGATGTTTTTAACCCCTCTAACGTTTTTGATGCTGAAGGTCTAACTCAGTTAACAGAGCAAATAGAAACTCGTAAAAAGAAACGCAACGATATTGAGCAAGACACCACCATTAAGATCCGTAGTAAAAATTTGGAAACGGAACAAAAGGCTCTCGAGATTGATAAGCAGCGTGAGTTTTCTCGATTAAAACAGGAACGCGAAATTGCTAAACAAAAATCGAAAGAACAAACGGAAATTGCTACAGAACAGGCTGTGCAGGAACAATTAGCAGAAGCCTCACGTATTAAATCCCACGAAGAAATAGAAAAAGCGCGTATTTCTCAACAAGATACTATCGAAGTAGAGCGTTCATTACGAGAGCATGAGTTGACCTTGCAGGTGGAAGAACGCAAGAAACTACGTAATGAGATTGAACGTCAAACAGAAATTGAAATTAAACAAAAGAACTTGGAAACGGATATCCGTAGTTTAGAAATAGATCGAGAAAATGAATTTGCTCGTTTGGATCAAGAAGAACAAATTGCTAAACGTCGAGCGCAGCAGAAAGCTGACGTTATGAAGGAGGAGTCTGAACGTTACCGCGAATCAGAACAAGCGCAGCTTAAAGCTCAAGAGAGTGTCAAAAAACTTAAAATTGAGCAACAACGAAGTATAGAGACTAGCCGCATTGAAAATGAGGAGAAGACTCAGACTAGAGAAATTGAAAAGCGCAAAACTTTGCAGATAGAAGAGCATGATCGAGATCTAGTAGTCACCGAAAAATTGGTGCTGGTGTTAAAAGCTAATGAACTTAAAGAGCAAGCCAGAGCACAAACAGAAATGGCATCAGAGCAAGTAGGGTCAGCGCGCGAAATTGAAATTGCCCAACGTAAAAAAACGTTACACCTTATCCGAGCAGAACAAGAAGGGGAGAGTGAAGCTATTCAAATTACTACCGTCGCTAAAGCAGAAAAAGAAGCCTCCCAAGAACGCGAGCAGGCAGAAAAATTCACATCCTTGGCAACTCAATTGCGCTATGAAGTCGATGCTGCGGGTAAGTTACTCCTTAATGACGCTGAAAATCAACGCAGTGACGCTAGTCGTCAGAGTGATCTGAAAATGCGTATAGCAGAAAATCTGGAGTCTATTATTCGTGAAGCTGTTAGACCCATGGAAAACATTGATGGCATTAAAATATATGAAGTCAATGGCTTGCCTGGTATTGGTGGTGGCCAAGGTGACTTCAATGCTGGTTCTGGCGGCTCGGGTGGTAATGGTACGGGTGGAAACTTGTCTGACTCTGTCGTGAATTCGGCCCTAAGGTATCGTGCACAAGTACCATTTGTCGATAATTTGCTTAATGAAATAGGCATGTCGTCGAGCGAAATCGGTAATATCAAAAATATTCTAGGCGATTACAACAAGGCGCCAGATGCTTCTGATAAATCAAGCTAATGCGCTGGTAACGAAGATGGTTAACTTACACGTAGCTAAACAATGGGATGGGCACTATGTCTGAATATTCTATTTGGATATTTATTTGTTTCTTTACCTATTGGGCGTACTGCTTCTTTTGGGGCTTGAGATCTGCTCGTAGAACACGATCTGCAGAAGATTATTTTCTTGCGAACCGAACTCTTTCTCCATGGGTGTTCGCTATTGCTAGCACTGGTATAGCGTATGGAGGATGGGCTTTTTACGTCTATCCAACACTGGTGTCCCGCGATGGTTTGGCATTTGCCAATACTTCATTTTATGCGGTTGTTGCATGTGTTGGTGGCATGTTCTTGCTCAAACGCCAATGGTTATTGGGGCGCAAATTTGGATATTTTACCAGTGCCGAACTATTGAGTAATTATTTTGGTGGCGATCTAATTCGTTACATAAACGTAATTATTGCTCTGCTTTTTGGCATTCCGTTTGTTGCAATGTTAATGGGTGCATCAGGTTCTCTTGTGAGCCATCTTACGGACGATATGGTTTCACGGACAACTGCAATGTGGTACTTAACTGCAATCGTGCTTCTTTATAGCGTCATGGGAGGCCTGCAAGCGGTAATGAAAGTGGCCGTTGTGCAAACGGTATTGCTATGTATTGGTTTGGTGTTATTAGGATTATTGGCTCTTGATCAAATGGGAGGTTTTGATTTATTAAATCAAGGTTTAGCCAACCTTATTGGTACGGAACACAGCTATTTAGGCACGACTTCGGGTATGGGAGGTGGAAATTACGATGGTTATCTAGCCTTGCCAGGTGTCATTCAATGGACCAGTGGTATAGGTTTTGAAGTACCTATTGGGGGGCCATGGACAGCCATCATGGGACTTACTTTTCTTCTTTCTGTCATAGGCATTCAAGCCTCTCCGGCATTTACTATGCTGGTATTTTCTAGCCATTCTGTGCGTGGTTTTGCACTTCACCAAACGTGGGGAAGTGCATGTTTGATAGGATTTTTACTGTTATTTTTTGGCACCATTATTGGGCTTAGTGGCCACTTATTAGAGGCGACAAAAAACTTACATCATAGCCAAACAATCTCCGAAATAATTTTACTAACGACCGAGCAAATGCCTTGGCTAGCTGGCCTATTAACGGTCTGCTTAGTAGCTGCATTGCAGGCCACAGGGGCAGGCTTTTTATCCACTACAGGTAATATATTAAGCCGAGACATCTATCTGGCAAAACTAAACCCAAAGGCAACAGATAAACAACAAATAAAAGTCGCTCGAATAGCGACCCTAATTGTGTTTTTAGCAGCCATGTTATTGGCATCTTGGTCTATGGAAGCTGTGCTTGTGTTTAGCAGTTTGGCCTTAGCGGCAAGCTTGCAACTATGGCCCGCATTATTAGCCGCAACCTGGTTGCCTCGATGGAATAGACAGGCGGTTATTAGTGGTTTAGTTCTGGGGTTAATTGCAGTCGTCTTGACAGAGCCATTGGGCCAAAAGTTAGCGGTGGGTTCCTTGCCATGGGGTGCTTGGCCATGGACTATTCACTCTGGAGCATGGGGATTATTCTTTAACATTAGTACATGTTTACTTGTTTCATTGCTTAGCAGTGAAGATACCCAAAAAGATCATCGCCAAAAGTTCCACAATTATTTAATCAGTCAAGATGCACCCCTAGGAAACGATCGATGGGAAAAGCCCTTAGCCGGTGTATTTATTATAGCGTGGCTATTTTTTGCGGTGGGTCCAGGCTCTGTGTTGGGTAACTTCGCTTTTGGCGCGCCAGATGCAGGGTTTGAGAATTGGACATTTGGAATGCCTTCATTGTGGGCGTGGCAAGTTATTTGGTGGGCCCTAGGGGTAGGTATGATTTGGTTTTTAGCGAATAAGTTAAGGCTCTCTAGCCACACAGATATGGAGACACCTGATTCACTTGAACTTACATAATTTAGTTAACTCCTGAACTTAATATCAAAATAAAACGCGTGAGGAAAATATGTTAAAAATTACTGGTTATAGCGACAAATACTCTATCTGCCCAGGTGACGACATCAAGTTTTACATTAATTCTGAATATGATGAGGTGTATGACTCTCAAATTGTTCGCCTAATTCATGGCGACACTAATCCAGAAGGTCCGGGTTACAAGGAAGAAGAAATTGGTGCTTTATGTAATAAAAGCTATACAGGCAGAAATCAGCGCATTCATGGAGGATCATACATTGTCGTGCCACAAGATGACCGTTTGAATGTAGAAAGCTTTACTGTACAGTGCTATATATTTCCGACCACCCCAGATAAAGGCCGCCAAGGTATCATAACTAAGTGGGTTGAAACCACTGGCAGTGGTTATGGTTTATTTATTAATGAAGCGGGTTGTCTGGCTGCAGAAATAGGCGATGGCAGTGGCATGGTGACTCGCCTGTCAAGTGACAAAGTCCTTTTGCGTAAGGTCTGGTATTTAGCAGCTTTAAGCTATGATGCACGTACCGGTCGTGTGACCTTGTACCAAGAACCTGTGGTCACCGCAACTAATGGTGGCTTAGGTCAAGCAATATTGAATCCGTCAGAAGATACAACCGCTACGGTTGAGTCTAATAGTAGCGTGCGCCCAGCAATTAACGATGCTCCTTTACTTATGGGAGCAAGTACCCTTATAGAACGCTGTGGACGCAGTATTTTTGGTGCACACTTCAAAGAAGCAACCTCACCAGTTGACTTACCTGAGCAAGCTAACTTATATAATGGCAAAATTGATCGCCCTAGACTATGCAGCAAAGCCTTGTCAAAAGCCGAGATTGAATCCTTGGCGCGGGGTTTCCAAACCTGTGCAGCAGAGCTAAGACACTATGTCGTTGGTGCGTGGGACTTTCATGCTAACATTACCAATAACATTGCTTCCACTTACATAATAGATGTCTCTACCTCGCGTCTGAATGGTCATATTATTAATATGCCTTGTAGAGGCATGACTGGTTTCAACTGGACGGGAGACGAGATTGTTTATCATCATAAGCCTGAAGAATATGGAGCCATTCACTTCCATGATGACGACATTGATGATGCCCGTTGGGATGTTGATTTTACCTACACCGTACCGGATAACCTAAAGAGTGGCATTTATGCAGCTCGTTTGCGGATTGGGGGTGTTGATTCCCCAGAGACAGAGGACTACGTGCCCTTTGTTGTGCGGCCACCCAAAGGCAAGACGACGTCTAAATTGGCATTTATTTTGCCTACTAATAGCTATATGGCTTACTCCAACGATAACTTAGCAACCAACTGTGTGGTGGCCGAACTATTAGCCGGAAAAGTGCCTGTAATGACTGCCTCAGATTTGTATCTAAACGAGCACCGTGAGTATGGTCTCTCCACATATTCACTGCATTCAGATGGCAGTGGTGTAGCCTATTCATCTCGATTACGACCGATTTTGAACATGCGGCCTAAATACCGGCATTGGTTATCGCCTTCATTGTGGCAGCTCAATGGAGACCTTCATTTGGTCGATTGGCTAGAAGAAAAGAACTTTGATTTTGATATTCATACAGATGAAGACTTGCATCGAGAAGGCGTAGGTTTACTCAATAAGTATCAGACTGTGCTGACCGGGAGCCACCCTGAATACACCTCGGAAAAAATGTTCGCAGCCTATGAACAATATCAGCAAGATGGAGGTCGCTGGCTGTACCTCGGTGCCAATGGCTTTTACTGGTGTAGTGAATATCATCCAGATAATAGTAATATTATCGAAGTTCGTAAGGGTGAAGCTGGGACCCGAGCATGGACAGCCAATCCTGGGGAGTATAACAATGCCTTCGATGGAAAGTATGGCGGCATGTGGCGTGCCAGAGGCCGTATCCCAAGTAAATTATGTGGTTTAACCTTTACAGCTTACGGATTTGATGTGTCTTCTTACTATGTTCGTGACAAAGACAGTGAGAGGCCTGAAACAGCCTGGATAATGGATGGGGTTGGCAATGGTGAACGTATAGGTGACTTTGGGCTAGTGGGTGGTGGAGCCGCAGGTCTGGAGTTGGATCGCTATGACCTAGAATTTGGTACGCCCCATGAGGCCTATCTACTAGCTCACTCTGAGGCCCACACTAACTTGATGCTCCAAGTTAATGAAGAAATTCATTTCTCAGTTCGAGGATATCACGGCAGTGGTACTGAGAATCCAATGGTGAGGGCGGACATGATTTATTACAAAACACCCAATAATGGTGCCTTGTTTGCTCCAGGATCATTATCTTGGTGTGGCAGTTTGTCCCACAATAACTATAACAATAATGTTTCAAAAATTACGGAAAATGCGATTCGTGGATTTTTGAAAGATGAAGAGTTGCCTTAGATCAAATAGTAGGAGAAAGCTTATGAATATGTCAGATTCAAACAATATGATTGAACCTCCAGTGGGTAAAGCAATGTTGGGCACCAGTAATATTGAGCCCAATGCACTGGAAAAACAACTAATCAATAGTTTAGATGAAGATAAGGTCGATGACCTGTCCAAGTGTTTATTCACCCTTAACAACCGACGCTACGGACCCATAGCGGGGGCCTATGTTGTTGTCTGCACTGAGGCAGGTGAGCAATGGTGTGTTGGGCAGTTAAATGCAGACCGAGCTAAACCCGTTATTTTGTTTGAGGATAAAGTGTTTTCAAACCCAGAGGATGCTCAAATAGAAGCACAAAATCTAAAATTGCGGCGTGGCGAATCTACGCCTTGCCGCAACCATTAACCAGACTATTAGTACAGCCAGAGGAATTCCTATGTTAAATCAACCAAAGGGTGTTGCCGCCAATGAGTCCTATGAGGGCGCAGATGATCATATGACGCGAACTTATGTTATGCCTTTGTTGTTCGATGACCAAACTCGAAGACGCTTAATTGCTGAGCATAAGGCAAGCCCAGTAGGTAATGCTCCCACGGCGAACAAACAAGCTGTTGAACACAGCCATGATTTGCGCACCGTGCTAGATAAAATGCGTCGACACCCTATGGCGGGTAAATATGTGACCGTATGTGTGCGGATGTTCGCAGAATACAAAATCGGTCGTGTTACGGGTGTGAGAGGGGAGCCAGTAGAAATGTTTGATGGCGTTTTTTCTTCTGAAGAAGCCTGTGAACATGCTATTTTTTTGATGCGTATTAATGATTTGATGCGCAAATATGGTTGACATATCTAAGCCGGAAAATGGGTAACTAAGCTTCTGACCAATAGCTTGTTGGTATGAGTAGTCGCAGGGTTCATGTTATGAAAAGCCATAAACGTAGCTTTTTATTAATGTTGCAAACTCAGGTAATTGGTTTAACGGTCAGTTTAAAGTTAAAAATATACTGCCTAAACTAAGACCTACAAATAGCTCTGTTACGCTTTTTTGGTGGGGGCTTACGCGTATTTAATCACGGGTAGTTTTTTAGATGTGCTTTCAAAATTGACCTAAAAGATTTTACCAGGGTGAAAAGAAGTATTAGGCACAATGGGTAAGAGGTTTAAGAGCCCTTAGGCACCAATGAAATCTACAGCTAACTCAATCGGACCTCACCAATCGATGACGGCATAGAATGACAAAGGTTTCTGCCTCAAAATAATAAAGGGAATCTAGCATTATGCAAATATCACACTTTAAGTCTGCTCATAAAATCATTACCGGTTATGGTGCTGTATCTCAAATAAAGGAGCAGATAACCCATTTAGGCATCAGTCAACCTTTTATTATTACCGATCAGGGCGTCGTTCAATCGGGCACACTTAAGACGGTAACTAAGTTCCTTTCAGATTTTAAATTTGGTATTTACGATAAGGTAAAGCCTGAACCTGAACCTGATGTTGTGCTTGATTGTAAACACCAATTTAGTTCGGGTGATTATGACGGTATTATTGCCGTAGGCGGCGGCAGTGTGATTGATATTGCAAAGTGTGTTGCTGTCTATGATGAAAAACTAGGACCACTTGAAAATTTATTTGGTGAAAATACTATTACTGCTCGATCTATTCCTTTAATAGCCCTACCAACCACTGCGGGTACAGGGTCAGAGGTTACCAACATTGCCATACTGTCTGACACTAGCGCTCAAGTAAAAAAGGGCATTGTGAGTGACTTTTTACTTCCAGACATTGCCATAATTGCCCCCGAAATGACCATTTACTGCCCACCCTCTGTCACGGCTGCCAGTGGTGTAGATGCATTAGTGCATGCGATAGAAGCCTATTTATCTAATTTTTCCAGTCCTATTACAGATGCCTTAGCCATAAAAGCTATGGAGCTAATTTCTCTGGCTTTACCTAAGGCCTACTGTAAACCAGATAACATGCAAGCGCGCGAGGATATGTCCACTGGCAGTTTATTGGCGGGTATGGCCTTTGGTAATGCCGGCGTTGGCGCCGTTCATGCGCTTGCTTACCCTCTTGGAGGGCGCTTCCATATTTCCCATGGCGTGAGTAATGCGCTATTGCTACCCCATGTAATGGAGTACAACAAAGTAGCTTGCCTCGAAAAATTTACCCCTATTGCGAAGGCTTTTGGCTTGCCTATAGAGCAAAAGTCTCATCAATATTCAGCAGACTGTGTCATTGAATTTCTGCACCAGTTATGCCATGACGTTAATATACCCAGATCATTGCAAAAGCTCGACATTCCTCAGGACGCAATTCCAGAACTCGCCCGCGAAGCTATAAAAGTAGAACGTTTGTTGCGCAATAATCCGCGCAAGTTAACATTAGTAGAGATTGAATCTATCTACCAAGCGGCTTATTAAAGGACCTTTTAAAACAGTTAAAAAGTCCCTTTAACAGGTGTCAATGCTCTGCTTGGGTTAAGCCTGAGCAGGTCTGCAAGTTAATGTTGTCACGCTTAATAATGTGGCAAATAAGGTTAATAAGGAGAGTATATTTTGAGCGTAAAGTTGTATGCAATGACGTGTGGTTGGTTATCTTCGGACTTGGACATGATGCTTGCAGGTAAGGTAGGAAAAATTCATTTTCCTGTACCCGCCTACTTAATTGACCATCCTCGAGGACTTGTCTTGTTCGATACTGGTTTGCACCCACAGTGCCAGCATGATGTGCGAGGACGCATTGGATTTTTGGCCGATTTTTTTCAAGTACATTTTCGAACGGGTGAGGATATACGCTCTCGATTGGAAGCGCTGGATGTGGATGCTGATAAAATAAGATATGTGGTCAACTCTCATCTGCACTTTGATCATACAGGTGGCAATGTAATGGTACCCAACGCCAAAATAATTATTCAAAAACGAGAGTGGGAAGCGGGCCATACGCCAGAGTTTATTAAAGAGAACGGCTATATTCTGAAGGATTACGACCATGGTCACCTCATTCAAAAAGTTAATGGCGAGCACGACTTGTTTGGAGATGGGAGAATCGTAACCATTCCAACCTTTGGCCATACTCCTGGGCATCAGTCGTTAAAAGTTCGGCTGGATTCGGGTGATGTTGTGCTATCAGCTGATGCTTGTTATCTGAAAGAAACTCTGACCAATCTGCACTTGCCTCGCTTAGTACATAATCGTGGTGAAATGCTCAATTCCATTTTGTTGTTACGAAAACTGCAAAGAGCGGGTGCAAAAATAATATATGGCCACGATCCAGCATTTTGGGCCACATTACCCCAAGCACCTGAGTGCGTTGTATAGTTTTATTAGACATAAAGGCATTGCTTGGTCTATCAGGGTTGGATTAGTCCCTTAAATACTCTAAAAGGATAGGTTTACTGCAGATCAAGCTGTGCATAAAAAAGCTGACTTGACGCCACCTATTGTCTATCTTATCCCCACCTTTCACTAAACATACCCTAAAGGGAGTGCTGTGCTATCAAGTACTTTGCGCATCACAAAAGCTGATTTGACACCACTGACGCCTTTAATTTTAGTGATTTTTCCTAATAAAATGTCGTGGTATCGATCCATGTCGGGCACCACAACTTTGAGTTGATAATCAGCTTCGTGACCCGTAATCAAATAACACTCCATCACTTCAGGAAGCTGCGCTACGGCTTGCTCAAATTCTGCAAACCGTTCAGGGATGTGTTTGTCCATGACGATGTGCAGTAGGGCAGTTAGATTGAGGTTAACCGCTCGGTCATTAACTCGCACAACTCGATCACGAATAACACCACTTTCTTCCAAGTGCTTAACGCGCCGAGAGCATGGGGCGGCCGTGAGGCCAACGTGTTCAGCTAACTCTTGATTGGACAGGCTGCCATCATCTTGCAGGTGGCGTAATATATTGAGGTCGTAACGGTCTAAGGTAGTCATTGTATTTACTTCAGTCGTTTATTAGCAATTAAATTGCGATATATTCTAATTATAATATTAATTATTGCTAAATTTGTCAATATTACGCTAAATTAAATGTGATATTGCGCTAACTTAGCGATAAACTAATTAAAATAAGTTAATTTGAGTGTCGCTATGTTTGATCACACCTTTAACCACCTTAAATACCAGCCATTTCAGGTCACACCATTACCTGATCGGACATGGCCTAGTAAATCCCTTACCAAAGCACCTATGTGGTGTAGTGTGGATTTACGCGATGGTAATCAGGCTTTGGTTAACCCCATGAACGGACAACAAAAACTGAGAATGTTTGAATTGTTGGTAAAACTTGGATTTAAACAAATAGAGGTGGGTTTTCCATCGGCGTCAGCCCCAGATTTTGATTTTGTACGGATGTTGATCGAGCAAGAAAGGGTGCCAAATGATGTGACACTGCAAGTGCTTACTCCAGCTCGAGAAGAATTGATCAAAAAAACTTATGAGGCACTAGATGGCGTTAAGCAAGCCATAGTGCACGTTTACAATTCCACCTCTAAAGTGCAGCGCGAGCAAGTGTTTGGATTGCCAGAAGAGGGTATTAAAGCCATCGCAGTGCAAGGTGCTAAATGGGTGCAGCAGTACGCTAATAACTACCCACAGACGCAATGGAGTTTTGAATACTCACCAGAAAGCTTTACTGGTACTGAAATGGACTATGCGGTGGAGGTTTGTGATGCCGTGATTGAGCAATGGCTGCCTAACAATGGCCGCGAGCTAATTATTAATTTACCCTCCACAGTAGAGCTGTCCACGCCTAATTTATTTGCTGATCAAGTGGAGTATTTCTGCCGCCATTTGCAGCATCGTCAACAGGTAACAATTAGTCTTCATACCCACAATGACCGAGGGTGTGCTGTTGCTGCAGCTGAGTTAGGACTATTGGCGGGTGCAGACCGTGTTGAAGGTACGCTTATGGGCAATGGTGAACGTACAGGTAATATGGACGTAATTACCATGGCCATGAACTTGTACTCGCAGGGCATTGATCCAACATTGGATATAAGCAATGTATTGGAAATTATTGAAGTGGTTGAGAGCTGTACCGAAATTGCTGTATCTCCACGCCATCCTTGGGCTGGTGAGCTGGTATACACCGCATTTTCTGGCAGCCATCAAGATGCTATTCGTAAGTCTGTGGCGTTTCATAAACAACACAAGAAATCTCACTGGGATGTGGCATATTTGCCTATAGATCCGCGGGACATTGGTCGCGAGTATGAAGCTGTAGTGCGCATTAATAGTCAAAGTGGTAAGGGTGGTGTGGCTTTAGTGCTAGAGCGAGATTACGGTATTGAATTACCAAAGTGGATGCATCCTGCCGTAAGCGGTGTGGTACAAAAAGCAACGGAGGCATCTGGATTGGAAGTGTCTTCGGAGCAAATTAAAACCTTGTACCAAAATAATTTTGTAGAGGTGGCTGCACCATGGCAGTTACATGATTATGGCATACAGGCCCATGGGCAAGAAATTCGGGCAAGTTTTAAGGTGGGGCAAACCTTATTGTCTGGCCAAGGTGCAGGTGCCATAGAAGCATTAAGTGATGCGTTAAGTGTGCATTATGGGTGTGGCTTAGAAGTGACTCAATTTGATCAGCATGCATTAACCAGTGGCACCAATGCGCAAGCATTGGCGTGTATGGAAGTGCAGGTAAATGGTGTTGTGTTGCATGGTGTAGCTCAGGCGGAAGATACCACCGCTGTTGCATTGCAAGCGATGCTTACAGCTTTTAGCCACAGCGAGGCTGCAGAGCTAGGAGCTATTCGTTCCAAATCCTATGCTTAAGTTTGCCTAGAGGTTGATTAATCTTTATATTTTTTGGCCTTTTTGGCTTTGGCTTTGTCGGCCTTAGCCTTGGCTGCTTTTGATACCTTTGGCTTTTTGGCCTTGGCCTTTTTCAATAGGCTGGGCTCTTCCTTCTTGGGAGAGAATCCTGGGAATACTTGGCGGCTAATGCTGTTGCCAATATAGCGTTCAATACGGCCTAAGTTAGGCCATTCCATGGCGTCTACAATAGACCAAACACTGCCTTCTGCGCCATCACGGCCCGTTCGACCCGCACGGTGAACATAACTGTCGGCTTTCTCTGGCATGTGCACGTTAATAACGTGGCTTAGGCCAGGTAGATCTACTCCACGAGCCATAACGTCGGTAGCCACCATTACTTTGGTACGGCCACGGCGCATATCCTTAATTTGCTGGTTGCGATCACTTTGGCGTAGGTCGCCGTGTAACCCTGTGCACTGAATACCCAGAGTACGAATGATTTTAAGCCACGTGTCCACCTGTTTGCGACTGTTTACAAAAACAATGGCTTGCTTTACTTCGGGTAGTCGGAGCAAGGCTTTAAGTAGGTGTTCTTTGTGTTGTTCGTTATCTGCCTGGTAGACACATTGAGTGATTTTTTTAGCCACGTGGCGTGGTGCTTCTACGGCCACTTGCACGGCGTTCTCTGAAAGAAGGTCATGGGCAAAGGCTTGTACCTTGTCGCCTTCTAAGGTGGCAGAGAACATCGACGTTTGACGTTCAGTTGGTAACATGTCTGCAATTTGGTGGATAGCTTGAATAAAACCTAAATCTAACATGCGATCCGCTTCGTCTATCACTAAAACAGTCACTAGAGATAAATCTAGCGCCATGTGTTCTTCAATTTCTAACAAGCGGCCTGGGGTAGCGACAAGCAAGTCAATGGTTTCAGCCACCATGGCTTTTTGCATGCCAAATGGTACGCCACCGACGATGAGGCAGCTCTTTAAATGGTTATGGGCTACTAGCTGCTCAATTTGATCGTAGGTCTGGCGGGCAAGCTCACGGGTAGGACTAAGAATAAGCACCTTTGGGGTGCCGGCTTCTTGCCTTGGTATGTCTAAAATATGTTGCAAGGCAGGCAACACGAAAGCGAGAGTTTTACCTGTGCCAGTAGGAGCAGAGGCCAACACGTCAGTGCCTTCCAGCAGAGGAGGAATGGCTTGTGTTTGAATAGCCGTGGGCTGGGTAAATTCATGCTCCGCAAGGGCATGAAGTAGTTCTTGATCCAGCTGTAAATCAACAAAAGACACGGTGGCATAACTCAATAAATAATCGAGGCCGTAGGATACCGTATTTTGCCAACAATAGATTCAGCAATATGTGCTCGTTATTGAGCATCTGCTACCCTTTCAGAGCGATGGTCTTGCGATAGGTGTTATAAATTGTTTAATAGATTCAGCGACATGTCCTCATTATTGAGTAAATGTTAACCTTACCGAGTAATGGTCTTGTGATAGGTGCTTTACAGGTACTATAGTGTCGCCATGGTGTCGTTTTCAGATATGCGGTAATTTCCAGCACTGTGATACTAGCTCGGTTAAAAATAATGGTATCCTAGCGCGTGTTATAACAGCGTATTTGTGAGGCAGGTTTCCTCATAGGACCTTGAACTTAAGTCAAAACAGAGAACAACATGTCTGCTGATTCTAACAAAGACAATGTGGTGCGTTTGCACCCAGGCGCTGGCCGCAATAAATCTCGTATCCACCTTCGTGGGCGTCAAGTTAATCTAGATACGTTAGCCCAATTACGTGAGTTGATCGGTGATCAACCCATTAAGCGTGACATGCTAATTGAATACTTGCACTTAATTCAAGATAACTACGGTTACCTGTCCGCAGCACACCTCGCCGCTTTAGCCCATGAGATGAATATCCCAATGGCTGAAGTGTATGAGTGTGCCACTTTTTATGCACATTTTGATATTGTTAAAGAAGGTGAATTGCCACCTGCAGCAGTTACCGTGCGCGTATGCGATAGCTTAAGCTGTCAGCTTGCAGGTGCGCAGCAACTTAAATCTGCCTTGGAAGCTGGTACAGATCCTTCACAAGTACGCATTCTTAGTGCCCCGTGTATGGGCCGTTGTGACACTGCTCCTGTCGCAGAAGTTGGTCACCATCATGTAGACCACGCCGATGCTGCTAAAATTGTAGCCACCATAAAAGCAGAACACTTTCACCCAGACATCCCAGACTATATTGCCTATGATGCGTATGTAGCAGATGGTGGTTACGCTTTGTTGAAAAAGTGCCTAGCTGGCGATTACAGCTGGGAAGACATTCAAAAAGTATTGGCTGATGCTAACCTTAAAGGGTTAGGTGGTGCAGGTTTCCCAACTCATATGAAGTGGAAGTTTGTACGCCAAGAGCCTAAGCCACGTTACCTTGCCATTAACGGTGACGAAGGCGAACCTGGTACATTTAAAGACCGGTTGTATTTAGAGACTGACCCCCACCGCTTTATTGAAGGTGCGTTGATCAGTGCTTGGGCTGTAGAGGCTGAAGCTGCATACATCTACATGCGTGATGAATACCCAGCCGCCCTCAAAATTTTGCAGGTAGAAATTGCCAAAGTAGAAGCTGCAGGCCTAGCGCCTGCTGGTGGCATTCACTTACGGCGTGGTGCTGGTGCTTACATTTGTGGTGAAGAATCGGCCATGATCGAATCTATAGAAGGCAAGCCGGGCCTGCCTCGTCATCGCCCTCCTTTTGTGGCTCAGGTGGGTTTGTTTAATCGCCCTACATTGGTTAATAACATTGAAACAGTGTTCTGGATCCGCACATTAATGGACAAGGGAGCGGAATGGTTCTCTAGTCAAGGCCGTAATGGCTCACAAGGATTGCGTAGCTACTCGGTTTCAGGCCGTGTTAAAAACCCAGGTGTTAAATTAGCACCAGCGGGCATTACTATGCAGGAATTAATGGATGAGTACTGTGGCGGTATGATTGATGGTCATGCCTTCAAAGGTTACCTTCCAGGTGGCGCGTCAGGCGGTATATTGCCAGCAGGTATGGCAGACATTCCATTAGATTTCGGTACTCTTCAGCCGTACGGTTGTTTTATAGGTTCTGCTGCCGTAGTGGTATTATCTGATCATGACAACATGCGTGATGTGGTAGTGAACTTGCTTAAGTTCTTTGAAGACGAAAGCTGTGGTCAATGCACACCTTGTCGCGTAGGCACAGAAAAAATGGTGAAGTTGCTGCAGCGCCCTGATTGGGACCAAGCCTTAATGGCTGAGCTGGGCCAAGCCATGTGCGATGCTTCAATTTGTGGTTTAGGCCAAGCAGCCTCTAACCCGATCACCACCGTATTTAAATATTTTGACGCTGATTTGATTGCTACGGATCTGTCTGCCAGTGCTAAAAAAGTACCAAGTGTGGGAGACATAATATGAGTCAAGATATCATCAATTTCACCCTCGATGGTGAGAAAGTAACGGCTAAAGCGGGCGAGAGCATTTGGCAAGTTGCTAAGCGTATGGGCGAAACTATTCCTCACCTATGTTACAAGCCAGAGCCTGGCTACCGTGCAGACGGCAACTGCCGCGTCTGTATGGTAGAAATTGAAGGCGAGCGTGTATTGGCGCCTTCTTGCTTGCGCTCACCTACTGAAGGCATGGTCGTTTCCAGTGCTACATCAGACCGTGCTCAAGTTTCTCGTAAAATGGTGTTGGAGTTATTAGCCACCGACCAGCCAGAACGCGAAGAGTCACCAGACAAGAGCTCACATTTTTGGGTTATGGCCGATTTGTTGGCCGTAGACGCTACTGAAGCTCGTTTTGACGAAACTATAAAGCCTTGTGCAGACAATAGCAGTAAGGCGATGCGTGTTAACCTACAATCTTGTATTAACTGTAATTTGTGTGTTGTTGCTTGCCGCGAAGTTCAAGTGAACGACGTGATTGGCATGGCTAACCGAGGTTCAGATTCTAAGGTTGTATTCGACTTTGACGACCCTATGGGCGATTCTACCTGCGTTAATTGTGGAGAATGTGTTCAGGCTTGTCCTACGGGTGCCTTGATGCCTGCTTCTGTAACTAGCGAAGAAGGCAAGGGCGACAGTGCAGACTACGACCGAAAAGTAGACAGCGTATGCCAGTATTGTGGTGTAGGTTGCCAGCTAACGTACCATGTTAAAGATGAACGTATTGTTTACGTTGATGGCCGCGACGGCCCAGCGAACCAAAGCCGCTTGTGTGTTAAGGGCCGTTTTGGTTCTGACTATATTCACCATGGCGACCGTTTAACTAAGCCATTGATTCGCCTTGAAGGCGCACGCAAAGGCATTCATAACGACTTTGATCCAGCTAAGCCTTTAACTCACTTTCGAGAGGCGAGTTGGGATGAAGCATTGGATTTTGCAGCTAATGGCTTGAGCAAAATCCGTGATAGCCAAGGCAAAAAAGCCCTTGCAGGTTTTGGAAGTGCCAAAGGTTCTAACGAAGAAGCTTACTTGTTCCAAAAGCTGGTGCGTACAGGTTTTGGTAGTAACAACGTAGACCACTGTACTCGTTTATGCCATGCCTCATCGGTAATGGCATTGTTGGAAGGTCTGGGTTCTGGTGCAGTATCTGCATCCTTCATGCAGGCCAAAAACGCTGACGTTGTTGTGATTACTGGCGCTAATCCCTCTAGTAACCACCCCGTTGCTGCAACCTTCTTTAAGCAAGCTGCAAAGAATGGTACCAAGATTATCGTTCTAGATCCGCGTGGTCTGGCAATGAAGACATACGCCAGTCACATGATTCAGTTTAAGCCAGGTAGCGATGTCAGCTTCTGGAATGCCATCATGAATGTCATCGTTACAGAAGAGCTATACAACCAAAAGTACATCGATTCTATGACCACTGGTTTCGAGATGGTGAAAGAACACGTTAAGCACTATACCCCTGAGGCCATGTCACCAATTTGTGGCGTAGATGCAGAGCTAATTCGCGAAGTTGCACGTTTATATGCCACTGCTAACAACTCCATGATCTTCTGGGGTATGGGTGTATCACAACACATTCACGGTACTGACAACTGCCGCGCTATGATTTCTGTGGCGTTGATGACAGGTCAAATTGGTCGTGAAGGTACTGGCTTACACCCACTGCGTGGTCAGAACAACGTACAAGGTGCATCGGATGCAGGTCTTATCCCGATGATGTACCCAGACTACAAGCCCGTTGACTCGGGTAACGTTAAAGCCATGTTTGAAGACCTATGGGGCACTGAACTTTCTGATGAGCCAGGCCTTACTGTGGTAGAAACCATGAATGCTGTTCATGATGGTTCAGTAACAGGTATGTATGTGGAAGGTGAAAACCCAGCCATGTCTGATCCAGACTTACACCACGCCCGTGCGGCCTTGGCTAAGCTTGAGCATTTAGTTGTGCAAGACTTGTATGTGACAGAAACAGCGATGTATGCCGATGTTGTTCTGCCTGCTTCAGCATGGCCAGAGAAAGATGGCACAGCGTCTAACACCAACCGTACTGTGCAGATGGGTCGCCAAGCAGTGAATCCACCTGGAGATGCACGTCAGGATTGGTGGATTATCCAAGAATTGGCTAACCGTATGGGCTTAAAGTGGACTTACACCCATCCAAAAGATGTGTTTGCAGAAATGAAGCAAGCCATGCCAAGTTTGAATAACTTGACTTGGGAGCGCCTAGAAAGCGAACACTCAGTAACATACCCTTGCCCTGCTGAGGATCATCCGGGCAGTGACATCGTGTTTATCGATAGCTTCCCTATTGAAGGTGGTCGCGGTAAATTTGTTGCTGCAGACATCGTAGAGCCTGATGAACGTCCAGATGATGAGTACCCAGTCATCCTTACTACTGGCCGTCAGCTAGAACATTGGCACACTGGCTCCATGACCCGTCGTGCATCTGTTTTGGATGCTCTTGAGCCAGAAGCTGTAGCTACTTTGAGCCGTGAAGAATTAACCAAAATTGGTGCCAAGGCTGGCGATATGATCCGTGTCTCTACTCGTCGTGGTAGCATAGATATAATGGCTCGTGAAGACGCTGATGTACCAGCTGGCGTGATCTTTATTCCATTCTGCTACGTAGAAGCTTCTGCCAATATGCTCACTAACGCAGCGCTTGATCCAGTGGGTAAGATCCCTGAATTTAAGTTCTGTGCTTCGCGTATTGAGCGCGTTGGCTAAGTTGCTTTAAGCCTGTCAGATCTTAGGTCTTATGGGTTTTAACAATGCCAAAAAGGTCAGCTTATGCTGGCCTTTTTTATGCATTCATGCACAATACACCATTAGCTAATTATCTTAGTCTTCAATATGCCAATTTGGGTTGACGCCGACGCCTGCCCAGGCGTCATTAAAGAGATCTTATTTCGTGCTGCAGAGCGCACGCAAACTGTTACGACCTTGGTAGCCAACCAATATATTGTCACGCCACCTTCTAAAGTCATCAGTATGGTGCAGGTGGGTTCTGGTTTTGATGTGGCTGATAACGAAATTGTTAAACGTGTGGTTGCCGGTGATCTGGTGATTACCTCAGACATTCCTTTAGCTGCAGAAGTAGTAGAGAAGGGCGCTCAAGCCCTTAGCCCTCGTGGCGAATCTTATACCAAAGAAACCATACGTCAGCGCTTAAATATGCGTGATTTTATGGAGACACTGCGTAACAGTGGCGTGCAAACGGGTGGACCTGCGGCCATGAATCATGCAGATCGACAGACCTTTGCTAATCAACTAGATCGGTGGATCTCAAAGCAGACTAAAACTCAAGCTCCGGAGACCGTTTTATGAAGATTGCAGACCTTTCAGGTTATCTCATTTATCCCAATCCAGATGATACTAGCCTCACTAGCCATGTGACTGGTCGTGACCACACAGGTACGGAGGTTGAGGTAGACGTGGTTACTGAACGAGGCCTTACGGTTTATCTCAACAAGCAAGAAATTGTGACTTTGATGACTTTGGGTGATCATCCAGAATATTTGGCTTTAGGCTTTTTGCTCAATCAAAACATGTTGCGCGCTGACGACGTAGTCACTGGCATTGATTATGATGAAGATCTAGAAGTAGCGATTGTTCGCACCCAGCGGGAAACCAACTACGAAGACAAGTTAAAGAAGAAGGTCCGTACGTCTGGCTGTGCCCAAGGCACTGTGTTTGGCGATATTATGGAGAAGTTTGATACCATTAAACTTGCCGAAGAAGCGCGTCTTCATACCAGCTGGTTGTATCAATTATCCCGCCAAATCAACACCACGCCCAGCATTTATCAAAAGGCGGGAGCCATCCATGGCTGTGTCTTATGTCACCAAGCACAGCCATTGGTTTATATGGAAGATGTAGGTCGCCACAATGCCATCGATAAGATAGCTGGCTACATGTTTAAGCATAACATTAGCCCCGAAGATAAGTGTTTTTACACCACTGGTCGCCTTACGTCTGAGATGGTGATTAAAACTGTTCAAATGCGTATTCCTATACTTGTTTCCCGTTCTGGCTTTACCGCTTGGGGTGTAGATTTAGCCCGTAAGGCAGGGTTAACCCTTATAGGCAGAGCTAAAGGCCGAAAATTTGTTGCCTTGGCAGGTTATGAACGATTAATTTACGATGTGGATGCCAGCCAAATAGAAGATGAACCGCCACATAAGTCAAAAGGTGCAGGTCGCAAAAAGGAAGGACGCACAAATGCAGATTAAACCTGGTCAAGTTGTTGGTGTCATTCTGGCAGGTGGACTAGCACGGCGTATGGGCGGTGGTGATAAGTCTATGCTCAAATTAGGCGGCCGGCGAATCTTGGATTATGTGATTGAATCCGCTCAAAACCAGTTACAAACAGTCATTATTAATGCCAATGGTGATCCACAACGTTTTGCTGAATTTAACTTACCTGTACAGGCCGATATAGTGCCAGATTTTGCTGGCCCTTTAGCCGGTGTGGTGTCTGCTATGGCTTGGGTTAAACAAAACCAGCCTAGTATCACGCACATTATTACTGTAGCCGCGGATACACCATTTTTCCCAGCTGATTACGTCACACGAATGCTAGAATTGATGCAACTAAAAGGTCGGCGTCTCGCTTGTGCTAGCTACCAAGGTCGCACTCAACCAGTGTTTGGCTTGTGGCCGGTAGACTTGTTTGATGATCTTTACAAAGCTTTGGTGGAAGATGATATACGTAAAGTAGATCGTTTTACTGCGCCTTACGGTGTTGCAGATGTGGCGTTTGATGAATTAACTCACAATCCATTTTTCAACGTCAATAAACCAGAAGATATTGCCATAGGTGAGCAACAACTGGCCCAACAAAGGTAATGTAGATGGCGGTATTTTTATTGATGGTGAAACTGCAGGTCGTATTGGTGATTCTATCGTGGTGACACAAAATGGCTGTGAATACCTCACGCAATACCCACGTCGGTTGCTTGTGACCAAGAGCTAATGGCCGATACCAATCTTATAGTTGCAGTAGCTCAAGTTGATGCTAGTAGAGAGGCAGGGGATGCGCGTATTCAATGGCTAGACGAACAGTTACAGCTTGCAAAAGCACAAGCTGTGGAGCTGTTGGTTTTGCCAGAACTCTTTGTCAGTGGTTATAACGCGGGGTCGTTAATAGAGAAGTTGGCAGAAACTACTGATGGCGTAACTGCAAAAGCCATAACGATGTTGGCAAAAAAGTATCACATTGCCATTCACTATGGTTTTGCCGAGCGTGATGGAGTAAAGCTATACAATGCAGCTCAATGTATAGGCCCAAAAGGTAACGTGCTGGGTCAATATCGGAAGCGGTTATTGCCCCCTGGTTTTGAAGCCACATACTTTACTAAGGGCAATGGCATTGGCTTGTTTAGGTGGCGTGGTTTCAACATTGGCATGCTAATTTGTTATGACGCAGAATTCCCAGAGCTTTCACGCCAGCTAGCTTTAGCCGGTGCAGATATCATTCTGGTGCCTACAGCGCTGGGTAGTCAGTGGGGTTGGGTAGCACAACAAATGATGCCTACACGGGGTTATGAGAACGGTGTTTATTTTGTATACGCAAACTATTGTGGCGAAGAGAATGGCATGGCTTTTTTGGGTGAGAGTTTTATTGGTTGTCCCATAGGACGACAGCAGCAAGACGAGCAAGACTTAGCTCGTGCAGGTTCTGATGAAGCGTTAATTGTTGCTACAATCAAGCTTGAACGCGTCAAATTAGCTCAAGCCCGCTTGCCATACCTGACGGATTGTAGGCATGTTATACAAGCTAGAGGTTTGATTTGATTTTAAAAACAACAGGCCTTTTTGTCTTAACTGCACTAGCCGAAATTGTGGGTTGCTTCCTACCCTATCTTTGGTTGCGCAAGGACGGACCTAGCTGGCTATTAATTCCTGCTGTGGTCAGTTTGGGCTTATTTGTTTGGCTGTTAACTCTGCACCCAGCTGCAAGTGGCAGAGTGTATGCCGCCTATGGTGGTGTTTATGTGGCAACGGCACTGGTTTGGCTAAGAGTTGTTGATGATATAAAGCCAACCGCCTTGGATTGGCTGGGAGCAGGTGTGGTGCTGCTAGGAATGTCTATTATTGTATTTGGTTGGCGCAACGGATAAATACTAGCAAAACGCCTTATCGGCTATGCATCACCAATACCAAAACTTGCAAAGGGTATAAAATCCACCAAACTACCCTCTGGTAAACTGCTTGTAGCTTCATCAATTTCCACTAATCCATCTGCACGGGTCATGGATGTGAGAATACCAGAGCCATGGGAAGCGCTGCGTTTAAGTAATATTTCACCGTTGCTTTGCACGGCTTGATAAACCCGCAACCATTCTCTTCGGCCCGCTTTCTTTTTGACATCAAAACCCAGTTTTTGAAAATACGACTTAGGCCGTTGCCAACCACCGCCACCGATTGCTCTAATGAGTGGCTGGCCAAACATAAGCGTACACACATTAGCGGCTACTGGGTTGCCAGGCAAACCTAAGAAAAAGGCACTACCAACTTTACCAAATGCGAGAGGGCGACCAGGTTTAATGGCCACGCGCCAGCCGTGAACTTCGCCAATATCTCTTAATACGGTAGCCACATGATCATGGCTGCCAGTGGAGGCGCCGCCAGAGGTAATAATCAATTGATGATTTTGACTAGCAGCACTTAGAGCATTACCAACTGTGTGGTAATCGTCGGCCAAAATACCAAGATCTGTGACTTCGCAATGCAAGCTTTTAAGTAGTGCTTTAAGTAAGTGGCGATTAACATCATATATGCCATCTTCTGGCAGTTCTTCGCCCAACTCGTAGACTTCGTTACCTGTAGAAAAGAGAGCCACTTTAACTTTGTTGTAAACCTTAAGTTGGGCGTGACCTGTGGCTGCAGCAAGGCCAATGTCTTGGGGACGTATTTGCTGGCCTTTACTTATGATGATTGTGCCAGCCTTAACGTCTTCACCTTGGGGTCGCCAGTTAGCGTTTGCCTTACAATCACTTGGGAAGGTAGCGCTAGCGTTGGTAATGGAGACATCTTCTTGCATAACCACCGTATTGGCGCCAGCAGGCATTCTAGCCCCCGTCAGTACTCGAATACAGTGGCCACTTGCCAAAGAAAGTTTGGCGCTGCCGCCGGCGTTGGCTTCTGCCGCCATTATTGGCAAGCTTAAATCCTTGGCGCTGGTTAAATCATCATAGTTAAAGGCATAACCATCTACGGCAACATTATTAAACAGGGGACTGTCGTATGAAGTGGTTACATCTTCAGCTAAACGGCGGTTAATACAGTCGCCAATGGCCAGCGTTACAGAGAAAACTTGGGTCGAAACAGCTTCTTGCATACGTTGCCATACGGTAGATGCAGGCAATAACTGTTGATCTGGGCTGTAGCAATCGTTGCTGACTTTGGGAGACTTAGCCGATTTAGCCACAAGTCCTGTATGTTGTAATACAAAATCGGCCACTTGTTGAATGTTGTTTATATCTAATTGGGGCAAGTTAATGGTCAAGTCGTCTTTATCCGTTGCCACGGCCACGATATTAGGCATTTGATCTGCTAAAAAACCGTCTTTGTTAAGGTTACGCACCACTTCTAATTTAGGGTGGTTAGCTCCCTTATAACCTTCCACGATCACTAAATCGCAGGGTTCAAATAAGTGTAATAACTGCTCTAGCTTAGGCGTATCTTGTTCACGGTATTCATGCATTAGCGCCCAGCGTTGCTCCGTGGCCAATAGGGTCTCTGTCGCGCCCGCAGTGCGGTGTCGGTAGCTGTCGCGCCCCGGCTCGTCAATGTCCACCTTATGGTGGGCATGTTTAACAGACGACACTTTATAACCCATTAGCGTAAGCTGGCTTATGAGCCGCTCTACGAGGGTGGTTTTGCCGTTATTTTTCCATCCGACAACGCCGAAAACTTGCATGCTGTTATTACCTAAAGTGCTGCACAATATGGGGTGATTGTACTGCATTTTTAGCCTTATGTGGCTTGGCCTATGTCATATCTCTTGTATTAGGTATGGGGATTAGATCGAGGTTTTATCTGCATACTTCTATTTGGGTCGCAATTGAATAAGAGCCTAGGGCTGGCTTTTAGCAAAATACTGTAGCGAATAACAGACTCACGCAGCATTGCACCGAACACAAGCGGATGACCCAATGAAAAAGTATTCAGGCTTTAGCCTTTTTAAGCATTCCCTTAGCCATCACGAAAACTGGCAGGCCGCATGGCGCAGCCCACAGCCTAAAAAACAATACGATGTCATTATTGTTGGTGGTGGTGGCCATGGTTTGGCTACGGCCTACTACTTGGCGAAAGTACATGGTATTACCAATGTTGCAGTGTTGGAAAAAGGCTACTTAGGTGGCGGTAATACGGCACGTAACACTACTATTGTGCGCTCTAACTACCTGTGGGATGAAGCCTCTAAACTGTACGATCACTCCTTAGACCTGTGGAAAGACTTAAGCCAAGATTTGAACTACAACGTAATGTTCAGTCAGCGTGGTGTTTTGAACTTAGGGCACAACCTACAAGACATGCGAGACATCGAACGCCGTGTTAACGCTAACCGTTTGAACGGTATTGATGGCGTGGTTTTAAATACTGCAGAAGTTAAAGAAATCGTGCCGGTCATTAACGATTCTCAAGACATCCGTTACCCAGTTTTGGGTGCTTCTTGGCAAGCCACCGGTGGCGTTGCTCGACACGACGCTGTGGCATGGGGTTTTGCTCGTGGTGCCGACAGCTTTGGTGTTGATCTTATCCAACAATGTGAAGTGACAGATATCGTTACGGAAGAAGGCGCCATAGTAGGTGTACAAACCACGCAAGGCTTTATTGGTGCTAACAAAGTGGCTTGTGTTACTGCTGGTAATTCAGGAGTGATGGCAGCGATGGTCGGCCTGCGTCTACCTATAGAATCTCGTCCACTACAAGCGCTAGTATCGGAGCCAGTTAAGCCCATTATTGATACCGTAGTTATGTCTAATGCGGTACATGCCTATGTGAGCCAATCTGACAAAGGTGACTTGGTTATTGGCGCGGGTACAGACTCTTATAATGGTTACGGCCAACGCGGTAGTTTCCATGTTGTAGAGCATACCTTGTCTGCTATCTGTGAGTTATTTCCGATGTTCAGCCGTGTACGTATGAACCGTGCTTGGGGTGGTGTGGTAGATACCTGCCCAGATGCCTGTCCTATCGTATCCAAAACCAGCATTAAAGGCTTGTACTTCAATTGCGGTTGGGGCACAGGTGGCTTTAAGGCGACGCCTGGTTCTGGTCATGTGTTTGCCCACACCTTAGCTCACGATGAAGCCCATCCGTTGGCTGCCCCCTTCAGTTTGGACCGCTTCAATACTGGCCACTTAATCGACGAGCACGGCGCTGCCGGCGTTGCTCACTAATTCTTGATAATAAGGAGACTCATACATGCATCATATTTACTGCCCTTATTGTGAAGAAACTCGTGAAGAAGAAGAATATTCCTACACTGGTGAAGCACATATTGAACGTCCAAAAGACCCAGCATCCATTACAGATGAAGCTTGGGGCGATTATCTTTTCTTCCGCTCTAACCCCCGTGGTATCCACCACGAAATGTGGTTTCACGCTGCGGGCTGCCGTCGTTACTTTAATGCGACACGGGACACGCATAGCTACCAAATTCATGAGACTTATAAGATGGGCGAACTGCCAACGATCACTGCGAAAACCATCGCCGCAGACACCTTAGCAGCTCAGCAAGGAGATGCCTCATGAGCCAAGTTAATCGCTTAGCAACGGGTGGCCGAATTGATCGTGCCAAACCAATGAGCTTTACATTTAATGGTAAAACCTACCAAGGGTTTGACGGTGACACCTTAGCTTCTGCCATGTTGGCAAACGGCGTAGGTATTGTAGGCCGTAGCTTTAAATATAGCCGCGCACGTGGCATTTTAGGCCACGGTGCTGAAGAACCCAATGCCTTGATGCAGTTGCACAAAGGCAATGCAACGGTTCCTAACCCAAGGGCAACACAAGTTGAGTTGTTCGATGGATTAACTGCTACCAGCACTAACGGTTGGCCTAATGCTGAATTCGACATCATGCAATGGGTTGGTATAATTGGTGGCAAACTAATGCCTCCTGGTTTTTACTACAAGACCTTTATGGCGCCACAAAAAATGTGGATGACCTACGAAAAATTTATTCGCAAAGCTGCAGGTTTTGGTAAGTTATCCCTTGAGCCAGATCCAGATACCTACGACAAACTCAATGTTCATTGTGACGTGATGGTGGTGGGTGCAGGCCCAGCAGGTTTAGCGGCCGCATTAGAAGCTGGCCGTAGCGGTAAGCGCGTCATCATTGTTGATGAGCAAAATGAGTTCGGTGGCACTTTATTAGGCAGCAAGCAAACCGTAGATGGTGTGGATGCTGCTGCTTGGGCCGAGCAAGCCACTAGCGAGCTAGCTGGTATGGCTAACGTAACAGCAATGCCACGCACCACTGCGTTTGGTTACTACGACCACAACTTCCTGTGTGCACTAGAGCGACGTACCGATCACATTGGGCCTGTTGCCTTAGCTGGTACACGCCAGCGTGTTCACCGTATTCGTGCCCATCAGGTGGTATTAGCCACTGGTGCTATCGAACGACCGTTAGTCTTCGGTAATAACGATCTACCTGGCATAATGCTGGCTAACTCTGTGTCTACGTATATTAACCGTTATGCCGTAGTGCCAGGCCAACGTTGTGTAGTGATGACTACTAATGATTCTGGTTACCAAACTGCCTTAGACATCCAGTCTGCAGGTCGAACCGTTGTGGCTGTAGTCGATTCACGGCATGCACCAGATGGGCGTCTTGTTGAAGCCGCTAAAGTTGCTGGCATTCAAGTGATGGCAGGCCATGGTGTGATTGAAGCTCAAGGTGGTAAAAAAGTCACTGGTGCTATTGTGGCTCCGTTAGATGAAGCTGGCGACAAAGTAACTGGCGCAGGCAAAACCCTGAGCTGTGATTTAATTGCTGTTGCTGGTGGTTGGAGCCCTGTGGTTCACTTAAGCTGCCACACTGGTAGCCGCCCAGTATGGCAAGAAGACGTTGCAGGTTTTGTACCTGGCCCTACTATTCAAAACCAACACCTAGCGGGTGCTGTTGCTGGCGAGTATCGTTTATCACAAGCATTAAATGCGGGCATTCAAGCCGGTGCCACTGCTGCTGGCACAGAATGTGCCCAAGTATTTAATTGTGGTGATGAGTCTGAAGGCGCCGCACAAGCCCTTTACTTAGTGCCTCACACTAAGCCTATTAGCCGTGCCCCTAAACAGTTTGTTGATTTCCAAAATGACGTCACTGCTGCTGGTATCGAACTGGCTGCCCGTGAAGGTTTCCAATCTATTGAACATGTGAAACGTTATACGGCCATGGGCTTTGGTACTGACCAAGGTAAAACAGGTAACGTTAACGGTATGGCTATTGTGGCTAAGGCCTTAAATAAGTCGATTGCTGAAACAGGCACTACCATCTTCCGTCCTGCATACACGCCAGTCACCTTTGGTGCTATAGGCGGCCGTGACATTGGTGTGTTGCTAGACCCAGCGCGTCACACAGCCATGCATCCATGGCATGTCGCTAATGGTGCAGAGTTTGAAAATGTGGGTCAATGGAAGCGCCCTTGGTACTTCCCGCAGGCAGGGGAAACCATGCAGCAAACCCTTAACCGGGAATGTTTGGCGGTACGCAACAGTGTAGGTATGTTAGATGCCTCTACCTTAGGCAAGATTGACATCCAAGGTAAGGATGCCCGTGAATTCCTTAACCGTGTTTACACCAACGCTTGGACTAAGTTAGCCCCAGGTAAGTGTCGTTACGGCTTAATGCTTAAAGAAGACGGCATGATCTTTGACGATGGTGTAACCGCGTGTTTAAGTGACCACCACTTCTTGATGACCACCACCTCTGGTGGTGCAGCTGCGGTATTGGCTTGGTTAGAATTATGGCATCAAACTGAATGGCCAGAACTAGACGTGTACTTCACGTCGGTAACAGATCAATGGGCCACCTGTTCATTTGCTGGGCCAAATTCCCGTAAAGTGCTTGAGAAGCTATGTACTGATGTAGATCTTTCTGCCGAAGCAATGAAGTTTATGGATTACCGAGAAGGCACTGTTGCTGGTATTAAGTCACGTATCTTCCGTATTTCCTTTACAGGTGAATTGTCTTTTGAGGTGAACGTGCCGGCAGACCAAGGTCATTACATGTGGCAAAAGCTCATGGAAGCTGGTGAAGAGTTTGGCATTACGCCTTATGGCACCGAATCTATGCACGTATTGCGGGCAGAGAAAGGCTTCATTATTGCTGGCCAAGACACAGATGGTTCTATGACGCCTTATGATTGCTTGATGGGCTGGGCCGTTGGTAAAACTAAAACCTTCAGCTTCTTGGGCGAGCGTTCATTTACTCGTCCAGACACAGCTCGTGCAGACCGTAAGCAGTTGGTGGGTTTAAAACCTAAAGATCCGACAGTAGTGATCCCAGAAGGCTCACAAATTGTTATGGACCCTAACCAGCCTATCCCAATGGATATGATGGGCCACGTTACTTCTAGCTACTGGAGTGAATGTTTAGGTCACGGCATTGCCATGGGTACTGTTAAAGGTGGATTAGCGCGCATGGGCGAAACGGTATACTGCCCGCTTGCCGACGGCCGCGTATTGGCAGCTGAGATTTGCAGCCCAGTGTTCTATGATCCAAAAGGAGATCATTACAATGACTAGTTTATCAGCTAATTTGTCAGCAGGGGATATGATGGAATCACCATTGCACCACCACGTAGCCCACACTAACCATAGTGATGCCGGTATAGTGATGAAAGAGGACAAGTTTCGTGGTCATCTGAATCTACGTGGCAACCCTGAAGATACGGCGTTTACTTCTGCTGTTGAGTCTGTGTTAGGTGTTGCATTGCCAATCACAGCTAACACCAGCGTGCGTAGCGGCGATACTGTGGCTTATTGGCTGTGCCCTAACGAATGGTTATTAATTGTTGCTAGTGGCACACAAGGGCAGGTTGAAGCTGACTTGCGCCTAGCCGTTGCTAATAAAGGAGCCGACCAGCACATTGCTATTACCGATATAAGTAGTGGCCAAACCTTGGTTAATTTGTCGGGTTCTGGTGTAGCTGAATTGCTGCAAAAGTCTACCGTGTACGATTGCCACGTATCCAACTTCCCAGTAGGTAAGGTAGTACAAACCACCTTTGCTAAAACAGGCACTACTATGTGTAAGCTAGAAGATGGTTCTATGGATCTTGTGATCCGCCGTAGTTTCTCTGATTACTTCTTTCTTTGGCTACAAGATGCCAGTGAAGAGTATGGTTTACAGATAGCCTAGGCTTCTTGGTAAAATATTAAAGGCCAGCTCATGCTGGCCTTTTTTTACAGGGTTGGAAGTTAAGACATAAACACCTACACTATTCAAAGCGTTAACAGTGGTGCCTGTAGCAAAAAAATAATCAAAAGAACCACTCTCTAAGAATTATCATGAGACCAGGTGGCCTCATAAATAGATTGTTATGCACAAGAGGCGTACATGAAAATAGTTGTATCTGAATTATCTTTGCAAGACAGAGTTGAGTGGGAAGTACTTTATTATGGCTATGCAGAATTTTATAAAGTGCCCATGAATCAAGAAATACTCGATACTGTGTGGTCGTGGATTTTTGATAAAAATAATGCGTTTTATGCCCTCGTTGCTAAAGATGATGCAGGTCGGTATTTGGGTTTGATGCATTATAGAGCCATGCCATCGCCACTTAGAGGAAAGCTAGTTGGTTTTCTTGATGACCTCTTTATTAAGCCAGAATTCCGTGGTAACGGCATTGTAGATGCGTTGTATGAAGCACTCAAGCGTTCTGCTTTGGATGAAGGCTGGCCGTTTATGCGGTGGATTACGGCCGAAAATAATTATAGAGGGCGTGGTGTTTACGACAAGTTATCAGACAAAACGCAATGGGTTACTTACCAAATGCCAGTAGAGTAAAAGATGGAGCGTTTTAGGTACATTGGCAATTCTATTCCCGACATTGAGTTCTGCAATGTATTGTGAGTGTTATCTAGGGTAACTATGGGACAGGTACGCTAGAAGTAGGTAAAATAGCCCCCCAAAGATTACCAAGTAACCCCATGCACTGGAAGCTTTAGATGATACGCATCAGCAATCTACAATTACCACTTGACCATAACGATCAGGCGTTAAACCTAGCCATTTTGGCGCGTTTGTCGATTCAAGCTGATGATTTGTTGGGCTATGTAGTCCATCGCCGAGGTTACGATGCCCGTAAGAAAAGCAACATTGTACTGATCTATACCCTAGACGTGAATACCAATCAAAATGAACGGCTGCTGGCCACATTTGCTGATGATCAACTGATCAAAATTAGCCCTGACATGAGCTATAAGTTTGTTGCACAAGCACGGGCTAATGTACAGCAGCGGCCCCTGGTAATCGGGTTTGGCCCTTGTGGTTTGTTGGCAGGCTTAGTGTTAGCACAGATGGGGTATAAACCTATCATTCTGGAGCGCGGTGCAGCAGTTCGTCAGCGCACTAAAGACACGTTTGGCTTTTGGCGTAAAAAGATTCTTAACACCGAATCCAATGTGCAGTTTGGTGAGGGTGGCGCAGGCACGTTTTCTGATGGTAAGTTATACACTCAAGTTAAAGACCCCAATCATTACAGCCGCAAAGTGCTGGCTGAATTTGTATCAGCAGGTGCCCCAGAAGAAATATTATTTGTTAGCAAACCCCATATTGGTACCTTTAGGTTGGTGTCGATGGTGGAAAAAATGCGCGCTCAAATTGTTGAATTAGGTGGTCAGATTCGGTTTGATGCACGGGTGGATGAAGTGCATATAAATGATGGTCAGATTAATGGCGTAACCTTAGCAGGTGGTGAAGTAATTCATTCTAATCATGTTGCCTTAGCCATAGGGCACAGTGCTAGAGACACCTTCAAGATGTTATTTGATAAGAACGTGTATATAGAAGCTAAACCTTTTTCCATTGGATTTCGTATTGAACACCCTCAATCTGCCATAGATGAAGCTCGCTTTGGCAAGAATGCTGGCAATGAAATTTTGGGTGCAGCGGACTACAAGTTGGTACATCACTGTGATAATGGCCGTTCTGTCTATAGTTTTTGTATGTGTCCAGGAGGCACTGTGGTGGCTGCAGCTTCTGAACCCCATCAAGTAGTGACCAACGGTATGAGTCAGTATTCCCGTGCTGAACGTAACGCCAATAGCGCCATTGTGGTGGGTATTGACCCATCTGATTACCCTGGTGATGCTTTAGCGGGTATTGAGCTGCAGCGTCAGTTGGAGCGTAATGCTTACCAACTTGGCGGCGAAAACTATGATGCGCCAGCTCAAAAAGTGGGTGATTTTCTGAAAGGTAAATCATCAGAAAAATTAGGCAGTGTGGAACCTTCTTATAAGCCTGGCATCAAACTTACAGATTTGTCTGGCGCCCTGCCAGATTTTTGTATCGAGGCTATTCGTGAAGCTATTCCAGTGTTTAATCGTAAAGTAAAAGGTTTTGCTTTAGCTGATGCGTTACTTACAGGGGTTGAAACACGTACTTCAGCACCTATTTGCATAAAGCGAGGAAAAGATATGCAAAGCATCAACACCACTGGCCTATATCCAGCTGGCGAAGGTGCTGGGTATGCGGGGGGTATTATGTCTGCTGCTATTGACGGTATCAAGATAGCCGAAGCCATGGCCCTTAGTATGAACCAATCCTGACTCATGAGTAACGTGAGAAATATATCTAACTTAAGAGTAAAGCAATGCTAGCAACCTATTCATTTACCATCTGGGGTCTTTGGCTCATTTCAATGACAGTTTTTATTCAATATAACGTGGCTGCTATTGCCCATCGTACACAAAGGCATTATGTGCCGGGTATAGTTGACGATAAACTGAGTCATGAGTCGTTCGTGTTCCGCAGCCACCGTACATTTTTAAACTCTCACGAAAATTTACTGATGATATTTGGCCCAGCTCTTCTGGGCATGTTGGTTGGTATGGATGCTTATTGGTTAGGTATGTTGGTTTGGGTTTACGCTATTGCCCGCATTTTACACATGGCATTGTATTATGTGACGAAGACGGCAAACAACCCTAGCCCTCGGAGTTATTTTTATATGGTGGGCTCGATGGCTAACTTGGTGTTATTTGTCATGCTTGGCCTGCACCTGACTGCCTAATAAATGGCCATAAATTCAATCACTTGGTACGACTGTTATGACTGCAATGGTTTAGTATTAATTATAATTTTTTGTCCTAGGCTTTGTAGCCACTGGATGCAGTAAGGCTTACAAAAAGAGGCGCTCATAGGTCCAAAAAAGACCGATCAGCGATATTAGAGTGGAGACAGGGATAACCACCCACTGGCGATAACGCTGTTGATTTTTGAGTAACCAAAAGACGGACAAGAAGGACACAGCAATAACTGATAATTGTCCTGCTTCCACACCAACATTAAAAAATACTAAAGCCGTAACAAAATCTGATTCAGGTAGCCCAAGTCCTGATAAGACACCAGCAAAGCCCATGCCATGCAATAAGCCAAACAAAAAGACAATGACCACGCGCCTTGCTTTAAGCTCTTTAACAAATATATTCTCAATACCAACAATGACAATAGATAAGGCAATAAGTGGCTCAACGACACTTGGTGAGAGGCTAATAACACCATAAATAGTTAAACCTAAGGTAATGCTGTGAGCCAGTGTAAATGCTGTAACTTGCAACAATAAAGGGCGAAGTCGCACACTGAGTAAAAATAGCCCCAACACAAATAGAATATGATCTATTCCCTTTGGCACTATGTGCTCAAAACCTAAAACGGAATATTCAGCAGCCACTTGAGTAAACGGCTTGGGGACATAAGCTTCGTTTAATTCAAATTGAGGGCTCGTTGCACCTTTGGTTAGCCAATGAGATGTTTTCTCGTTTGGCGTTTTATCATAGTAAAAGTGCGCGATATTGTTCCCAAAATTTTCTGGGTAATGCCAAGTAACATGTTGATTAACAGACTGATCAATTTGCTGATGAGTACTGGGAATGAATGCCAATAAATAAAGGTCGGATAAGCGTGATTTATCTAAGTTACCAATGTCGGGAATGTCGAGTTTAACAAACGATAAATCACTCTTAACCGAATCAAACGCCAAGTCAAACTGAGATATAATTGATTGAGCAACAAATTCAAATTCATTACTTAACTGCTCTGAAGACATCGCTCTTAACTGGTTGTAACGCTCGGCTTGTGGTGAATCATCAGTATCATCATGGTTTGAATCAATGCCCGCAATAAGGCTTTCTAAGTTTGTTTGAACGTGTACCTTTACTGAACCATTTTGGGTAAACTCTAAGTTCACTATCGCAGGGCGCAATTGATGCGCCTCAGCACTTTGTGTTAACGGTAATAGGCTTAACATCAATAACACTGATTGAAAAAAAACCATGAAATCATTTACCTTTTTATTTTTCAGCATCCTTCTGACCATTAGCACGACCATTCGTGCCCACGAATTTTGGTTAGAAGCGTCATCATTCTATCAAGAAATCGATCGCACGACAGAAATTACGCTTAATGTGGGTCAACAAATGGATGGTCAATTACTGCCTAATATTCCTGCTTGGTACCGTCATTTTGACGTCATTACAGGTGACGGACTAAAGCCTGTTGACGGTGAATTAGGACGTGATCCGGCGGGGTACTTAAACATTAAAACTCCCGGGATTTATGCTATTGGCTATGAAAGCACAAAAAAGTCAGTTGATTTAGAGCCAGAAAAATTCACAACGTACTTACAAAAAGAAGGCTTAGAAAAAATCATAAACCGCCGTAATGAACTCAATGAAAGCAACAAAAATGGATTGGAAATTTATTACCGTAACGTTAAGGCATTGATTAAAGTAGGTGATAAAACCGAATTTAATTTTTATAACTATGATTTTAATTACCCGCTTAATATAAACCCGTTGCAAAACCCTTATGAGCTTACTGAAGGTGATGAGTTACGAGTCCAACTTACCTTTAAACAAAAGCCAGCTGCGAATTTATTGCTCCATGCGAAAATAAAAAACAAACTCGATTTTGAATTTAGCATTCGTACTGATGCACAGGGTTATGCCACTGTCCCTCTACAGTATAAGGGTGTTTGGTTGCTTCACACGGTTGAAATGATACGGTCTGAGCAACAAGACATTGATTGGGAAAGCTATTGGGGAAGCGTAACTTTTGAAATTAGATAATATTGAGTGTTTATTGGAGAACAGTAGCCATTGCTTCACTTTTTAAATAATTGATAGCAACCAAGATTGACTAACGCTTTTATAGAGGCTTAGGATGACTTATGGCCTGGCGGTAGAAATTGACAACCCATTGGAAGAGTAGTTTGGTGTCAGGCTTACCAACGCTGTTAGCCATGCCTTGTGCTCGAATGGCAGGGCGATTATCAAAACTTTCTCTAGCAAGCACGCCCTCAACAATTTGTGTATTAAATTCAGGGTGGCCTTGGATACTTAACATGTGGTTATTGTATTGCACCATGTAGTTGGGGCAAAAATCACTGCTGGCAAGTACCTCAGAGCCTTCGGGTAGTTGCACAACTTGATCTTGGTGAAACGCCATCACATCAATACCTTTGGCCCTAGGTTGCATATATTGTTTAGCAGCCACCACGCTATTGTGAGAAATGCCTATCCCCCAACCCTTGTTGCTTCGTTCTACCTTGCCTCCCAATGCTTGTGCCATAAGTTGATGGCCAAAACATATACCAAATGTAGGTTTTTTGGCGGTCTGAAGTTGTTCAATAAAGCCACTGAGTTGGTGAACCCAATCAATGTCTTCGTAGGCGCCGGCAGGACTGCCGTTTATCAACCATACATCGCATTGATCAACTGTATTGGGCAGCTCGCCCTTATAGGCATTAAAATCGGTAAATCGAATATTGCTGTCTATGGCCAGAAACTCTTTTTGAAAAATGGCTGAGTAGTTGAGGCCGCCCACTTGCTTAAGGATAGGTTCAAAGGTGTCGCAAAGTAAAAGGCCAATATGCAATGGTTGGCTCATGGTGTTGATATCCTAAACTAAAGGCAAAAAAAGGCTCCCTAGTAGTTGAGGCGCCCTACGACGTTTCCAGTAAGCCACCAGCCACTATTAAGTGGAAGTAGTGGCGTTACTAGCAAACCCTTATTCTATAGGGGTTAGCACTCTCAAAGTAGTAACTAACTCGTTACAAACTTCTCTACAGATTCCATTCCTACGTTAGAGTTACAAGCTCTGTTACAAACAAACTCGACTATTACGTTTCATTAAAGCGGAGCATTTTCGCAAAAATCACAGGTCGAGACATATCTATGGCCCTGAGAGGGGCTGGTTAGCCCGGGGTCATCCCACGCAACCGCTCTGAGCGCCGACGCAGCAATTCAAGCGTCGTCAATAACGCAACGGAAATGCAGACAAGGATCGTCGCCACCGCCAGAATAGTCGGACTGATCTGTTCACGCAGACCTATAAACATCTGCCATGGAAGTGTCTTCTGACTAGCGGAACCAATGAACATCACGACGACAACCTCGTCAAAAGACGTTATGAAGGCGAAGAGACCACCGGAAACAACTCCCGGAAAGATCAAAGGCATCTGGACGCGAAAAAACGTGGTTACTGGGTTTGCACCCATATTGGCTGCTGCACGGGTCAGCGAGGTGTCAAAACCCACGAGCGTTGCTGTCACGGTGATAATGACAAACGGGATCCCCAAAACAGCATGCGCCAACACAACTTTGACGTACCCAACAAAATTCTTATCAAGCCCCAAGGTATTTTCCATGAAGTTACCCATGGTAGAGTAAAAGAAAAACATGCCAGTCGCCGAAATAATCAGCGGCACTATCATAGGTGAAATCAAAATCGCCATAATTGCTCGTTTGGCTGGCACATGGCTTTGACTGAGCCCGATCGCCGCAAGCGTTCCTAGAGAGACAGATATAACCGTCGCAATCGGCGCAATGATCAGTGAGTTCCAGAACGAACGTTGCCACTCATCGTTATTGAAGAAATCCTGATAGTGCTTGAGAGAATAGCCAGCGGGATCAAATCGCAACATTTCAGGGGTAAAGGTAAAGTAATTCTGCGCGTTGAAAGACAGGGGCATCACAACGAGAATGGGCGTGATCAAAAATATAAAGATCAGGCCGCAGATCACCCTAAAGCTGTAGTGCCACAGGACCTGATTAGAGGTCAAATAAGAGTGCAATTTGACGCGATAACCACCTTCATAAATCCAATAGAAAAACCATCCAAAAAACCACCCAATCAACGCTCCACAAAAGCTCCCAACTAGGCCTAAAAAGAAAAAACCTAAGGCGGCCAAAAGGGTGGGTAAAAGTAAACGCACAGCCTTCGGTCTAAAATATTCGGTTACAGCAATTCCATAGGCGAATATTACAGAGACCACTGAACCGAAAATAACCCCAATCAGAGCAGATCCGAATGCTGGTCCTACAAATAAACCAATAAAGGCCCCCATCAGTCCCATTACTGGCAACACAAAAGACAAAGGACGCCTTGACACCTGAGAAAACATATCCATGTTCTTAGCCCCCCAACTTTACGTTGTCGATCCCGACAACTTTGTCATAAGCCCAGTAGAGTATTAACACCACCGCAAGTAAAATTGCTCCAAGAGCTGCAGCTAATCCCCAATTCATTGATTGGAAAATATGGTAGGCTATTCGATTAGAAATAAAGACGCCTTTGTTGCCACCAACAATTTCTGGAGTAATATAGTAGCCGATCGACAGTATGAAAACTAAGATAGATCCAGCTCCAATACCGGGCACCGATTGCGGAAAGTAAACTCGCCAAAACGCAGTCCAATTGGTTGCGCCAAGAGATTTTGCCGCCTGCAGATAGGTTGGCTGTATCGTCTGCATTACTGAATACATCGGCAGGATCATAAACGGCAACAAAATATGCGTCATTGCAATGATCGTACCAAACTGATTATTGATCATCACCAAACGGCCAGATTCTTCAATCATCCCTAGCGCAACGAAAATATCATTGATGACCCCTTGCTGCTGCAGCATGACTTTCCATGCTGAGGTTCTTACCAGTAAAGAGGTCCAGAATGGTAATAGGACGAGAATCATCAACAAGTTGGATTGGCTTCTGGGCAGATTGGCAAGCAACCACGCCACCGGATACCCCAACAAAATACAGGCCACCGTTATTAGCAGAGACATAATCAGCGTACGTTGAAACAGTTTAATTAAAATCTGCCTATTTTCAGGCTGCATTTCTGGGCCGTTCTGAGTCTTACGCATGTCCACCGCATTAAGAAAATACCCAGCGGTATATCGCGAGCTGTGGGTTTTAAGTGTTTGCCATATCTCAACTTCGCCCCAGCCTTTGTGCGCTGCTATCAGTTTTTCTTTGAACGGCGCGTCAGTCTCAAGATCCCATTTCTTCGCCTGTCGCGCAGTTTTCTTGAAGAGTGAGGCGCTGCCAGATTTTTCATAATTTAACCGCAGGCCAACCCTTGTGTGACTTTTGTTTTTGGCTGCGCGCTGAAGATCGCCAGCAAAAGCCGCATAAATAGTTTCATCCGGTAATTCGCCCGACTTCCCATCCCAAGTCGCTAGAGCGACCACAGTTTCTGGTAATATTTCCACTACAATGTTGTTTTCGACCGATCGAAAGAGCATAGATCCTATCGGAAAAAGAAACGTAATTAAAACAAAGATAAGAAGTGGCGATATCAGGAGCAGCGCACGGATTTTTTGCCGCCTTAACGCTGTGGCTAAACTACGCTTAAGGGGTTGTCCATCTGCGGTCAACATAGCACCGTTTTCGTTAGTATTACTCATGTCGTTCCCATAGCCAGCTCAGCATCTCAAAGGTACAAGCTAATTTAAAATAGAAAAGAGCCAACCTAGGCCCTTTTCTATTTTACATTGTCTTATTTAAAAAAAAGGGCCAACCAAGGCCCTTTTGTATTTTACGTTATCTTATTTTGCAAGCCAAGCTTGAAACTTACCTTCGATATCGTCCTTATAATCTGCCCAGAAAGCATAGTTCATGAGGAACGTATTTTTCGAGTTGGCAGGGTCAGTAGGCATGTGAGGTGCCATATCGATACCCAACTCCGCATGCTTATCAACTAAAGCGGCTGATGACGCGCGGGTTGGTCCATAGCTAATCCATTTGGATTGGTCAGCAAGGCGCTGAGTGTCCGTTGCAAACTTCACATAGTCCAGAGCTCGTGCTTCACGCTCAGGGCTTAGACCGGTAGGAATAATCCAGCCGTCAAGGTCATAAATCTGACCGTCCCAAAGCATTGAAACAGGTTGCTTGTCTTCTTCGATCAAGGCGAACAAACGGCCATTAAAAGTTGAGCCCATGACGACTTCGCCATCGGCTAACAATTGTGGCGTATCAGCACCTGCAGACCACCAGATCACATCGTCTTTGATGGTATCTAGTTTTGCAAGAGCTTGGTCCTGACCAGCTTCTGTTTCCAGTGTTGGATAGATATCTGCTTTGGCAACGCCATCACACAGAAGGGCCCATTCCATGTTGGAAAGAGCACCTTTTTTCAATGAGCGTTTGCCAGGATAAGTTTCTGTATCAAAGATCGCGCAGATGCTTGTTGGAGGCGTACTGCCAACCATATCGTTGCGGAAGCCCACAGTATAAGAGTAAACAATCTGCGGAATAAAGCATGGCGAAACAATAAAAGAACCAAAATCTACTGACGCAGGAGTTCCATCTGGTGCATCGGCTAGCATAGAATCGTGATCGATTTCCATTGCAAGACCTTCGTCGCAAAGCTGCATCGCAGGACCAGCTTCAACGTCGACAACATCCCAAGTTAGGTTACCCGCTTCTTTCATAGCACGCAATTTTGCGACAGCTGTACCTGCACTCTCATCATTAATGATAGTGACGCCAGTCATTGCCGAATAGGGCTCATGGTATGCTTTTAGTTGTGATTTAGAATAGGCGCCGCCCCATGACACGATGGTCATTTCCTCGTGCGACCCTGCAAGTGCTAATCCAGCGGGTAGCGATAGCGCCACTGTCACTAGAACAGTTTTTGTGAATTTCATTACATTCTCCCGAAGTAGCCCGTTTTATTTTTAGGATAGGATCTGCGTTACGGGCAGAACAAAAGATCCACATGTAAGAGACGTCCCTAATGGGACGCACTCAATCATTCAAGTCTCAGGCGTCTAGAGCCCGACAATCCGACGGCAACCAGCCGATGTCAATATGGGAACCAGGTTCCAGCCGAACCTGATCCGGCGCGTTGCGGGTCTTTACAATAAAATTGTCATTACCAGCTACCCGCAGGCGAGTACGGAACATATCACCCATATAGATGAATTCGAGTACCTCTGCGCTGAGCGTATGCGCACCGGGCTGAAAGCGTTCTTTGTTAAACTCGACCCGTTCAGGCCGGATTGACACCCGAGTGCGCTCACCAGCTTTGGTGACATTGACAGGGTTGCAATCGATCAATTTTCCGTCGTTCAATTGAACCAGAGCAACACCGCTAGAAATTTCTTTCACCACGCCTTCCAACGTGTTGTTCTCGCCTATAAACTGCGCCACAAAACTGTTTTGCGGAGATTCATATAATTCTGCAGGCGGGGCCAATTGCTGGATCCGCCCATCGTTAAATACCGCAACCCGGTCTGACATGGTCAGCGCCTCGGTCTGGTCATGTGTCACATAGACCACCGTAATCCCAAGATTTTCGGCAATCCGCTTAATTTCGAACTGCATATGTTCGCGTAACTGCTTATCCAGCGCTCCTAAAGGCTCATCCATCAACACCAATTCAGCCTCAAATACAAGCGCACGCGCAAGTGCTACACGCTGTTGCTGACCGCCAGATAACTGGGCTGGTCTGCGGCCCCCAAACTCACCCATTTGCACCATTTCAAGCGCCCGCTTTACTTTGGCCTCGCGATCAGCTTTGCCAATTTTTCGCACCTCAAGTGGAAACGCGAGATTCTCAGCCACAGTCATATGGGGGAACAGCGCATAATTCTGGAACACCATCCCGATTCCACGCTTATGCGGCGGAATATTATTGATCGAGATTCCGTCCAGCATTATGTCACCGTGGGTCGCCGTCTCAAAACCGGCCAGCATCATCAGACAGGTGGTTTTCCCTGACCCAGAGGGTCCCAACATAGTCAGAAACTCGCCTCTTGGCATTGACAGGTTTAGGTCTTTCACTACCAACGACAACCCATCGTAACTTTTCTGTACGCGATCAAATTTTACGAAAGCATCGGTTTCACTCGTCTTGCTTGTCAAAAACTAACACCTTATTTTTTATGTCGCCGTTGAATTTAACCGCCACGATTGCTTGCAAAACATGATGCTTTATTTTTTATCCAAAAGCAAATGCTAGCGCCAACAATGACGGCCCTATACGACAAGTCTGCGATGGAATTGCCAAAGGACGAGAATGGGTTACAACGCGCAGGAACCATAGCCCAGCGCATTTTGAATGCCCCTATACTGTCCAAACTTCACCAGCGTAGCTATTTCCAGCTACGGCTTGATTAAGGTCGGTAGTCTAGGCCTCCTTTTAAATTGTTTAAATGTTAAGTTAATTACATTAACTTAACTAAAAGGTTAACTAACTATACAAGTCGACACTAATTTAGTAAGTGGCCAAGCTGTGAGTGTCACCGTCGACTGTCAGACTTTGGCCGGATATTTTTGCACCTAAATCAGAAAAGCTAAATAAAATCATATTAGCTATGTCTTCGGCGTCTACAAATGTCGTCATGGAGGTATTTTGTACGTTATCTTGGCGCACCTTATGTAAACTCTCACCAGTAGCTTTGGCAATACTACTGATGACGCGGTCCATACGCTCTCCGTTTACTGAACCTGGACAAATACAATTAACCCGTACATTAAATGGGCCAAGTTCCATGGCCATGGTTTTGCTTAACCCAACAATGGCCCACTTTGCGCTAGCATAGGGGCTACGCATAGGGTAACCATAAAGCCCTGCGGTGGAAGATAAGTTCATAATAGCGCCACCGTGTTTCTTGATTAGTGGGATGGCATGTTTTGAAACATAAAAGGTAGCATGCAAGTTAACATCAAAGGTGGCTTTCCATGCTTCAATGTCTAGGGTTTCAATAGGTCCTGCTGGTCCTGAAACACCAGCGTTATTCACCAAAAAGTCTAGTTCTCCAGAAAAATCCTGTTGTAATTGGGCAAACATGGCGTCTACCTCATCTGGTTTTGCAACATTGGTTATACTAGTGAGTAGCAGAGGGTAGTGTTGTTTAAAATCAGCCAATGCCTGGGCATCAATATCGCACACGTGTACCTGCGCTCCAGCATTCATCAAAGCAATTGCTGTAGCTTTGCCTATACCTGTAGCACCTGCTGTAATCAACACTTTCTTATTTGTAATACCTTCCATATATGTCACTCCAATGTTGCTAATGGGATTGATAGTGAACGAGGTTAAATGGGTGAGCTTGTATATATCCGCAGTAAATTTGTCTGTTTTTGATAAGAAATCAGACGCTTGGTACCGATACACTGCCTGACACCTGTCCAATTATGAGCATTTATATGACTAAGCTAAACTTCTATATTAACGGTAACTGGTGTGAGCCTTTGACCAGCACACAGCTTTTAGACGTAATTAATCCCGCCACAGAGGCAACCTTTGCTGAGGTGTGCCTTGCTAATGCCGACGATGCAGAGGCTGCGATCAATGCCGCAGCCAATGCCTTTGAAACGTGGAGCCAGACCTCCTTGCAGCAGCGAATACTCAAGGTAGAAGTATTTTTAGCTGCCTACCAGAAACACTATGAATCTATGGCTAAGGCTATTACTGAAGAAATGGGTGCACCAGCTTCTATGTCCTACGACATTCAAACAGAGACTGGCGTAGGTCACACACAAGCCCATTTGGAATACGCTAGGACCAATTTATTGGACGAGCCCATTGGTGAATATGGTCAGCTACTCAAAGAGCCCATTGGGGTTTGTGTACTGATTACTCCTTGGAATTGGCCTATTAACCAAATTATTTGCAAAGTCATCCCGGCCTTATTAGCTGGCTGTACCATGGTGCTTAAGCCGAGTGAATTAACGCCTATATCTGCACAACTATTTGCCGAGTGTATCCACGAAGCGGGCATTCCAGAGGGGGTGTTTAATATGATACATGGCACTGGTGCGGGAATAGGTGACTATATGACTAGTAATCCATTAGTCGATATGGTGTCTTTCACTGGATCTACTAGGGCGGGTGTTGAAATTGCCAAGTCCGCTGCTGCAAGCGTTAAGCGCGTAAGCCAAGAACTAGGTGGTAAGTCTGCCAATATTATCTTTGCTGATGCCGACCTGAGTGCTCAAGTAGAATTAGGTGTGCAGGCCTGCATGCTTAACAGTGGCCAGAGTTGTGATGCTCCGACGCGCATGTTGGTGGAGGCCAGCGTATATGATCAAGTTGCAGCGCTGGCTTTAGCTACAGTAGAAACGATAACCTTAGGAAACCCGCAACAGCAAGGTGACCACTTGGGTCCAGTTATATCACAACCCCATTGGCATAAAGTGCAAGGTTTAATCCAAGTGGGCATAGATGAGGGAGCCACTTTGTTAACTGGCGGCGTGGGTAAACCCCAAGGTTTTGAGCAAGGTTATTACGTTAAACCGACGCTGTTTGGCGATGTGAATAACGCTATGGCTATTGCCCAAGAAGAAGTTTTTGGCCCAGTATTAGTATTGATTCCTTTTGCTGATGAGGCAGAAGCGATCAGCATCGCTAATGACAGCCCATACGGCTTAGGAGCCTATGTGTCTACCCAAGACATGGATAAAGCTCATCGTGTGGCTCGGCAATTGAGAGCCGGCACAGTACACATTAACATGGCCGATTTGGAATACTGCATGCCTTTTGGTGGTTACAAACAATCAGGTAATGGGCGTGAATACGCAGGTTTTGGACTCCACGAATTTCAGGAAATAAAAGCCATTGCGGGCTACCGCTAAGCAATTAGGAATAATGAAATGAAAATAGGTTTTATAGGGCTAGGTAATGTAGGTAGTAAGTTAGCAGGTAGTTTATTGCGTAATGGTTATGAGGTCATAGTCCGAGACCTGAACGATGATTTTGTGGCCGATTTTGTAGTGCGTGGAGCCCACACTGCCGATTCTCCAAAACAGCTTGCCCAAGCTAGCGACATCATTATTACGTGTTTGCCGTCTCCAGACGCCTGCTCTGCAGTGATGGAAGGAACGGAGGCTGAAGAAGGGGTCATTGCAGGTTTGTCTGCTGGTAAAATATGGCTGGAAATGTCTACCACAGACGAGAGCGAGATACGGCGTATTGGCGAACTGGTAAAGGCTGCAGGCGCAGAACCTGCAGACTGTCCGGTGTCTGGCGGTTGTCACCGTGCTGACACAGGTAATATTTCTATTTTTGCAGGCTGCAGTCGGGCGGCATTTGAGCGAGTCTTACCTGTGCTTACCACCTTGGGTCGAAGAGTATTACACACTGGGGAGATAGGTACGGCATCAAAATTAAAGGTGGTCACCAACTATCTAGCAACGGCGCACCTAGTGGCATTAGGGGAGGCTTTAACGGCCTGTAAGGTCATGGGTTTGGACATGAATGTGAGTTACGAAGCTATCAAAGCCTCCTCTGGCACCTCCTTTGTTCACGAAACAGAATCTCAAGTGATTCTTAATGGCTCGCGAGACATTAACTTTACCGTTGACCTAGTCCTTAAAGACGTTGGCCTCTTCAATACCTTGACTCAAAGGGAAGGTATGAAGTTAGATTTGGCACCGTTATTGGTTGATATTTTTAGCCAAGCGCAAGCTGAATGGGGGCCTCGAGAAAAGTCTCCCAATATTATCCGGCGTTATGAAGAACCCATGGGCGTTAAAGTGTTAGGCCATGGTTTTCCAGCCGATATCCTTGATGATGAGCCAGAAGAAACTGGCCATGAGCTGATGGTGCTAGGCCGACAAGATGGTTAGTCTAGTCCAGCAGTACTTAACTCAAGTTTTGCGCAAGGCACGGTTAGTTTTAGCCGTTGCCAAAGCTTGGGTGGGATCATCTGGCCAGGGGTGCCTTGGGTAGCGCCCCTTCATTTCTTTTTTAATCTCTGTGTAACTGGTAGTCCAAAAATGGGCTAAGTCTTGAGTGACTTGTAAAACGTGCCCGCCAGGTGATAACAAATGCACTTGTAAGGCGGTGCCGTAACCGATACTGGGGGCCTCTTGCATGCCAAAGAGCTCTTGTAACTTAACAGCCAATACAGGAGGGTGCTGACTATAATCAATAGTGTGAGCGTTACCCGAAGGTACGGTGAAACGAGCGGGGGCTAACTGCTCTAGTTGGCTGGGTAAGGGCCAAGGTAAAAGGTTGGACAATATTTGTTTTAAATTCAACCGTTTTAGGTCCTTAAGGTGAGTGGTTTTATCTAAAAAGGGCCCAAGCCAATCCCCTAAGGTGTCGGTTAACCTTTGTGGCGATACATCAGGCCATGGGTTGGGTGCTCCAGCGCTACTAGGGTAGCTTTGGTGCAATAACTGTACCTTGGCTTGCCAGTTGAGGGTGTCTTTATCCCAGTTCAATGGCGATAATTTTAATTGCGTTACATAAAGGCAAGTTGCATCAATTAGAGCTTGAGGCTCCACCTTGGTGATGCGTTGGGTATTAACTTGAAGTTGCCCTACTTGCGTATGCCGTTCTGCAATGAGGCGATCATGTTGCTCATGCCAGAATATGTCGGTTTGTTCTTGTGTCAGGTGCTTTAAAGGTCCCGAAAAAAAACTAGATGGTAACTCTACCGCCAGACAAAGGCGTTGTGCATTGTCGCCTGTTTTACGCTCAAAACCGATAGTGCTGGCTACTGCTAGCCATGGTGAGCCACCGGTTGATTGCTGGCATGTCACCCGTTTACCGTTAGCGAGTTTGTATTGTTTTGGGTCTGACGTTTGTTGCGCAATACGTTCTGGCCAAGCATGGGCAACTAAAATAGCGGCTAATTGGCTGGGGTTGTAGTGGTGGCTAATAGGTGGCGTAGGATCTTGAGGCATCTGGTTAAACAACCGATTAGCTTGGTTGGTGAGTCGTTGGCGTATGCTCATTAGGTTGGATAGGGTAGGTTGATTACTATTGAGCCAATTCACCCGCAGCATCAAATCATAATCAGAGTCTGGGTGTGCTGATAACGGATCTTTTTCACTGAGGAGCGCTACCAACTGGCAACCTAAGAACAAGGTGTTGTAGCCTTGTGCGGTGACCAATAAATGACCTAAGCGGGGGGATAAAGGCAACTGGCTAACCCTTTCCCCATGGGGAGTGATGACAAAACCCTGGGCTAAGGGTGTCAAGGCCCCAAGCGCCACTAGAAGTTGTTCGGCCTTTTGCCATGGACCTTGTGGCGGTTGGTCCATCCATTGCATTTGTCTAGGATCAGAACAACCGAAGGCGTACAACTGTAGGCATAAATTAGTTAAATCAGTTTGTTTTATTTCTACCGTAGCCTGAGGAGCAAGGCCTTGGTGCTCTGTGTCACTCCATAAGCGATAACACGTGCCGGCACTTAGGCGTCCTGCACGGCCAGCACGTTGTGTGGCTTGCGCACGGGACACCTTTACCGTCTTCAGGCGGCTTAGGCCAGTACGTGTGTCATACGCCATTTGGCGTGATAAACCTAGGTCAATGACGCATTCTATACCTTCAATGGTGAGACTAGTTTCAGCAATATTAGTAGCTAGAACAATCTTTCGTTTGCCCTTAGCTGCTGGGCTAATAGCCTGTTGTTGCTGTTCCATGGATAACTCTCCATAGAGAGGGAAGAGTTCAATTTGAGACGAACAAAGGTTAGCGAGTTGGTCTTGAGCCCGATGGATTTCTCCGCGGCCAGGTAAAAATACCAGCAAACTGCCTTGATGGTTGGTTAGAGCTTGGGCTACGGTGTCATAGAGGACGCTATAAACCTGCCCACGGCTTGGAGCAGAGCACACTTGATGTGTAGTGACCGGAAACTGGCGACCTTCGCTGATCACAATGGGCGCATTATCGAGCAACTGGCTAACGCTTTGAGCGTCCATAGTAGCGGACATGATGATAAGCTTTAGGGGGTTGTCATCGCGCAGCAGTTCGCGGCCCTGCAGGCACATTGCTAAGCTTAAATCACCGTCTAAGCTACGTTCGTGAAATTCGTCAAAGATCACAGCACCAATGCCTTCAAGGCTTGGGTCTTGTTGTAACATGCGCAGTAAAACCCCGTGTGTAATGACCTCAATACGGGTATGGGCGCTCACTTTAGTGTCCAAGCGCATGCGATAACCTACGGTGTGGCCGCAGGTTTGCTCGAGGCTTTGGGCTAAGAAGTGTGCGGTGGCAAGGGTGGCAATGCGGCGCGGTTCAATCAATAATATTTTTTGCTGGCCTAACCATGGAGCTTTGAGTATTGCTAGGGGTACACGGGTGGTTTTGCCGGCACCAGGAGGTGCAATAAGCACCACTTCATGGTGTTTCTCTAGTGCCTCACACAGCTTCGGAAGCACCTCATTAATCGGCAATGAGGTGGGCGCTGGAGGCATAATTAGAAGGCTTTAAACGTGAGGGTCGTCAGGGACCGAGAAATGCCTTCTATGGTTAACAGGTGGTCATTAATAAACTTGCCTACATCTTCCTCTGAGGGGATGTATAGCTTCATTAATAAGTCATAATCGCCACTGGTCGAATACAGTTCAGAGGCAATTTCGCGTTCATAGATTGCATCAGCTACCGCGTAGGTTTTACCGGGGTTGCAACGAATTTGAACAAATACACAGGTCATAGTATTTCCTAAATAAACCGAAATTGAATCCAGCCCAAGACCCCATGCCAGACTCTAGTGCTGCTGGTACATGAGCGCGGCTATAGATATGGCTAGCAGGTGCTTTGGGTATTTTACACCAGTTGCACAAGCAGGTGAGTTGATTAGTGGTTTACTTTAAAGAAAGATATCTTTTGGCGCAACTTATTCGCTTGTTAATTAAATGACTCGTTGGCGTGCCCGGAGTCCTTCAACCTTACAGTTTCTTTGCTATGGGTGGCGCTAAAACCCTATATTCCGGAAGCCTTTGATCCATACTGCTGGCTTTCAGCGAGATCAATCTTGTTTGAAACCACGGCACATGTTTTCAAAACAGTAATTAGTCTAAGATGTGGGTATGAAGAATATCGCTGTCAAAATCTGTCTAGTGGTTATGGCACGGTTTGGTGTTGTTAGTGCTGGGACAAGCCTAGTTTTGATCTCGCTGAATAACGTAAAGCTCAAGTACTTTAGCCAAAATTCCAAATATAAATAGGATTATTAGACCTATGAATGTCAAACTGATTGCCAAATCACCTAATAAAATCGTACAGACAGCTGAGTTTTTAGATGTATTGTCAAAATGTATTGCAAGCCCTGATAAGGCTTATAGTCTGCCCCCCGCCTGTTACTCTGATCAATCAGTTTTCGAAACAGAAATTGAAACAATTTTTCACGGTTCTTGGATTAGTGTAGGACGTGCAGATCGCCTCCCAAAGTCCGGAGACTATAGAACCTTGGATATAGCCAAGTCTCCAACTATCATAGTCCGAGATAAGCAGGGGAAGTTACGAGCCTTTGCCAATAGCTGTCGTCATCGTGGCGCTAGACTTTTGGACGGCGAAGGTACTTGCCGAGTAATTAGATGCCCATTTCACAGCTGGACCTATCAGTTAGACGGCAGTTTAATGGGAGCGAGCAAAATGGAGCTCACGAAAAACTTCGAAAAATCTGATCATGGGCTCATAGAGTTTGAAATCGCAGAACGACTTGGATTTGCTTTCGTCTGTATGAGCGATGAGCCAGAGGATATTGACTCACGTCTTGGGGATTTTGAGCAGTTACACAAGTCTTGGCATCTTGCCTCTTTTACTACTACCCGACACAGAAAATTTAAAGTCAATTGTAACTGGAAGGGCTTTCTCGATGTTTTCAATGAGCACTACCATCTGCAATTTGTCCACCCCAATACAATTTCCAACGTTTATGAAACGCCCCACGCTGCCGATGAGACAAGTGGATCTTACGCCAGCCAATATGGGGAGACTTCGGGTACCGGTGGTTTACTGGAAGGTCAGGAAGAATATGGCTTGCCCCTAATACCTAATCTTGAAAAGAAGCTAGAAAATGGTGTCCGTTATACTTGGGTTTTTCCAAATATGGCCTTCGCCATAGGAGCAGATGCGTTATGGATATATGAGACCTATCCGTTGGGACCCGACCGCTGTGAGGTACATCAAACTGTGTGTTTTCCTCCTGAAACGATTGAACTGGCGGATTTTGAAGAACGAGTCAAATACTACTACCACAGAATGGACGCAGCAATACAAGAAGATATACCCGCATTGGAAAATCAACAAAAGGGTCTGTCATCAGTGTTTGCACGCCCAGGAAGATTCTCTGCACACCTGGAAGCAAATGTAGCGGCGTTCGCAAAATGGTACGCAGAAGAGTTGTTGTAACACCCTCTCGACAAACGCAGGCTAGCAGTAGATCAATTGATCAGTGTGCAAAACTATACGGGTATAAAAGTGGCTCGGAAGCGGACTCTCTTTAGAGTCAACAACTGACTTTCGTGGTTATTTGATGCGGTAGGAGATTTTTACTATTCCTCTCGGTCTGATATAGAGTGAAATAACAAATTCTAACCAAGAAATATATCTGATACTCTAATAAATTATTCTTAACAAGAACATTTTATTCGTTTTGTTAATATTAACTGCTATACTAACCTGTAGGCACTAAAACAATAACCGTAAGGAAAACCTAATGATCACTACTGCTGAAAAGTTTTTATCTGACAATAAAATTAACTTTGTTCTAGCTCAGTTTGTCGATATTCATGGCGTTGCAAAAACTAAATCAGTGCCATCTGCAAATCTAGCTGATGTTGTAACCAATGGTGCAGGATTTGCAGGATTTGCGATCAACGGATTGGGAATGGAACCTCATGGGCCAGATTTTATGGCTAGAGGAGACTTAGACACCCTTTCCATTGTGCCCTGGCAGCCAGGGTACGCGCGCATAGTTTGTGATGGTTATGTCAACGATCAGCCTTATGCATATGACAGCAGGGTTGTGTTAAAAAGACAGGTTGAAATGTTACGTCAGAGACAATGGACTTTAAACACAGGCCTAGAACCAGAATTTTCCTTGTTTTCCCGCACTGATGATCAAAGCGTTACTCTGGTGGATAAATCTGACACATTGGACAAACCTTGTTACGACTATAAGGGTTTGTCCCGTTCAAGAAAGTATTTAGAAACCTTAGTGGGTGCGTTACAGGAGGTCGATTTTGATGTCTATCAAATCGACCATGAAGACGCCAACGGTCAGTTTGAAATAAACTACACTTATAGCGACGCTTTGACCTCTGCAGACCGTTTTACATTTGTGCGCATGGCCGCTGGAGAAATTGCCCATGACATGGATATGGTCTGCTCTTTCATGCCCAAGCCAATTGCAGATCGTGCCGGTAATGGCATGCACTTTCACCTATCCATCACAGACCCCCAAGGTAACAACCTATTCTGTGATGAAAATGACCCTAGTGGTATGGGTTTATCTACTATGGCGTATCACTTTATGGCAGGCCTGTTACATCATGCCAAAGCACTGTGTGCATTATCGGCACCCACCGTGAATTCATATAAACGGCTAGTGGTAGGAGGCTCTGCATCTGGAGCAACCTGGGCGCCTGCGTACATTTGTTATGGCGACAACAATCGTTCTGCCATGGTTCGCATCGTTTATGGGCGCTTAGAGTATCGTCTACCAGACTCTTCATGCAATCCGTATTTAGTTCATGCCGCCATCATTGCAGCAGGTTTGGATGGCATTGACCGTAAGCTAGACCCAGGTGCCGCCCAAAATATTAATCTATACAGTTTATCCAGCGAACAACGTATTGCGGCAGGAATCGATTTGCTACCTCAAAATTTAGGTGAGGCGGTCGACGCCCTAGAGGCAGACACCCAGCTTATTGGATTAATAGGTGAGGAAATTTGCGGCGAATTTATTAAACTTAAACGTGATGAATGGATAGAGTATTGCCGCTACGTGACGGAGTGGGAGCGTAAGCGTTATCTTGAATTATTTTAAGCCGTAAAAAACCTTCACCACCCAACAAAAAGGAACTCACCTATGTGCGGAATTGTAGGCCTCTATTTAAAAAATCACGCTTTAGAAAATCAAATCGGCAGCATGTTTGCACCGATGCTGGAGGCTATGACGGGCCGGGGCCCAGATAGTGCAGGTTTTGCCATCTACGGCGATGAGGTGCCTAAAGGGTCAACCAAACTCACCTTGTATCACCAAGATCTTACCTATGACTGGGATGCATTGGCCCACCGTGCTCAAGCCCAGCTCGCGGTGCCGATTGAGTTTTTCCGCAATCATCACGCAGTGGTGTTTAAGATTGCTACGGATGCTCAAACGGCCAGTGAGTATTTCTTAACCCATGCGCCAGAGTTAATCCTCTTAAGTGCAGGTCAATCCATTGAAATTCTCAAAGCCGTTGGCCTGCCTACAGAGATTAGCTCAGAGTTTAATTTATCTGGCATGAAAGGTAGCCACATTATTGGCCACACTCGTATGGCAACTGAATCAGCAGTAACCCTAGAAGGTTCACACCCATTTTCAACGGGTCAAGACTTATGCCTGGTCCACAACGGTTCTTTTTCTAATCATAACCGCCTGCGCACTGAGCTTGCTTATCATGGTTACCATATGAAAACAGAAAACGATACCGAAGTGGCCGCAGGTTATCTTACCTGGCGCATGGACCAAGGAGATACACTTAAACAGTCCTTAGAGCATGCTCTTCAGGACCTTGATGGTTTCTATACCTTAGCCATAGGTACCCACGATGGTTTTGCGGTAATTCGGGATCCTATAGCCTGCAAACCAGCGGTGTTAGCGGAGACCGATGACTATGTCGCCATGGCTTCTGAATACCAAGCATTAACCAGCTTACCAAACATAGATCAAGCCCGCATCTGGGAGCCAGAACCAGCAACCATATACTCGTGGCAGCGCGACAGTCACTAACCCACATAAAATAGTTAGTTCTATTGGAGATAACATGCAATCAATTAACTTAGCAGAACATACAGTGCGAGAGCTTAATCAGCTTTTACACGACCAATCTAAAGACTTAGTAGAAGATCAATGGGAAATTAGTGAAACCAGTGGCCAGCACAATATTGCCTGCGGTCTCAATCAAAAACTTAATGTCGGCATCAAAGGCCACGTGGGCTACTTTTGTGCTGGTATGAATCAACATGCCCATGTCACCGTGCATGGTAATGCCGGCCAGGGTGTGGCAGAAAATATGATGTCCGGTACAGTGCATGTAAAAGGAGATGCCTCTTCTGCGGCGGGTGCTACTTCTCATGGTGGCCTGCTAGTGATTGATGGCAACACCGGTGCACGTTGTGGTATTTCAATGAAGGGTAGCGACATAGTAGTCAAAGGCAATGTAGGCCACATGAGCTGTTTTATGGCCCAGGCCGGAACCTTAGTTGTCTGTGGCGATGCAGGCGAAGCCTTAGGAGACTCGCTCTACGAAACGGTTATATTTGTTAAGGGTAAAGTGCAGTCTTTAGGGGCCGATTGTGTCGAAAAATCAGTCACAGATAAGCACTTCAAACAACTTAAAAAACTATTGGATCGCGCAGGTTCTGAGGAAGATCCTACCCACTTCAAACGCTACGGCTCCGCACGCCAGCTATATAACTTTAAAGTTGACAACGCTTATTAGGAATCAGACCCATGAACAACAATGACACCCAAGACAATCTACGCGAATCTGCTACGTTTGACCGAGTCACCATGGCGGAGATTCGTCGAGCAGCAGAAACTGGTATTTATGACATCCGTGGTTTTGGGGCTAAACGCAAACTACCTCATTTTGACGACCTACTGTTTCTAGGAGCTAGCATGTCACGCTACCCACTAGAAGGGTATCGTGAAGCCTGTGAAACTAAAGTTGTTTTAGGCACGCGATTTGCTAAAAAACCGATCATTATTGACACTCCCGTAACCATTGCTGGTATGAGTTTCGGCGCTTTGTCCGCCAATGCTAAAGAGGCGTTAGGCCGTGGGGCTTCTGCGGTAGGAACCTCAACCACCACTGGTGATGGCGGTATGACACCAGAAGAACGCGGGCAGTCCGACAAACTAGTTTATCAGTACTTACCCTCGCGTTATGGCATGAACCCAGATGATCTGCGTAAAGCCGATGCCATCGAGATAGTGCTGGGGCAGGGCGCCAAGCCAGGTGGCGGTGGCATGCTCCTAGGTCAAAAAATAACCGACCGCGTAGCAGGTATGCGCACACTACCTATAGGAGTAGATCAACGTTCTGCTTGTCGCCACCCCGATTGGACTGGACCAGATGATCTGGCCATAAAAATTCAAGAGCTGAGGGAGATTACCGACTGGCAAGTCCCCATTTATATCAAAATAGGCGCAACACGGACCTACTATGACGTTAAACTCGCAGTCAAAGCTGGGGCTGATGTCGTGGTTGTAGACGGCATGCAAGGCGGCACAGCGGCAACCCAAGAGGTTTTCATCGAACACGTTGGCATACCCACCTTGGCAGCGATTCCACAAGCAGTGCAGGCCTTACAAGAAATGGGTATGCATCGCAAAGTTCAGCTTATTGTCTCTGGTGGCATTCGCAATGGCGCAGACGTAGCAAAATGTATGGCCTTAGGAGCTGATGCGGTTGCGATTGGCACTGCAGCCCTTGTGGCCTTAGGCTGTAACGACCCCAAATATGATGAAGAGTTTAAACAGTTAGGTTCTGCTGCAGGCTTCTATGATGACTACCATGAAGGCAAAGACCCGGCTGGTATATCCACTCAAGATCCAATCCTTGCTCAACGCCTAAACCCTGTTGATGGTGGGCGTAAGTTAGCCAATTATATCCGCGTTCTCACCTTAGAAGCACAAACCATTGCACGCGCCTGTGGCAAGAGCAACCTAAATAACTTAGAACCTGAAGACATGGTGGCTTTAACCGTGGAATCTGCTGCCATGGCCAAAGTTCCCCTTGCAGGCACCAGTTGGATTCCAGGGCAGTCATTTTAACTGTGTAAAGAACGCTCCTGATTAAGGCCTCAATAATTTGTGATAAAAGGCAAGATTACATTCAACTTAGCTCTGCTAAGTAATTTATTAAAAGGGGTATGTCATAAATTACAATTTGAGTGCATTGACGATAATTCTCAAGCAGCTATATTAGGTTTTTTTGAGCCTCTAGGGGCTCATTAATGACCACTATAATTAATGAATGATAACAACTTTACGGGCACGCTGTGGAGTTGTTCTGGCCCATGGGGAATGTTACCTTCAAAGGTTAAACTATCTCCCACCTCTAGGCGATATATATGATTGCCATGGCGGTAGGTAAGAGAGCCTTCGAGTATGTATACAAACTCCTCTCCTGGATGGGAGAATGATGGAAACACCTCTGCAAGATCATCCATGGTTACCAGAAATGGTTCAAAATTGCGCGTACCGCCGCGCTGATAATTCAGCAGGCGATACTCATGGCCCTTATCTGTACCTCGCCTTACAACCTCTAAACCTTCTCCAGACTTGGTAAAATGAGCATCGCCATCAACACGATTATAATTGGTCAATAATTGTGAAATAGGCATGCCAATAGCGTCACATAAGCGATTAAGTGAGTCTAAGCTGGGTGAGACTTGTGCATTTTCAATTTTACTGATCATGCCCTGACTAATGCCAGACATTTGGCACACATCAACGATTTTTAAATCCGCCGCCTTGCGTGCTGATTTAATGGTAAGGCCGATAAACTCGTCTAAGCCAAATTTTTTATTCATAACTATGCATCTCTAGCCTAGTATTGGCAACGATGTAAATTGAGTAACCGCAGTCTACCCTATGTTCAACCTAAAACAACATTTAGCCTAGAGCTTATGCTCAAGCCGTTTGGTGAATCCATTCTTCTACATCGTTATTGGTTTGGCGGTTTTGGTCTACTATTGACTAGCCCTCCAATTACGCTATGCTGCCAGTGGCAGTTGATAGAGGCGCAGCTGACAACTAAAACCTTAATTTAGGTCAAGTAAAAATTTGAGGCACATCTATGACACTGCTTGCTCCAATCGTTGCAGAAGCTGAAACTTTTAAAGCCATCCGGCGCGATATTCATGCTCACCCTGAATTGAGTTACACGGAACACCGTACGGCAAAAATCGTCATTGACCAGCTCACCGCCATGGGTATAGAGGTACATCAAGGTATTGGTGTCACTGGTGTTGTAGGGGTGATCAAAGGTCTTAAAACAGGCGCAGGTATTGCCCTTAGGGCAGACATGGACGCCTTACCGTTACAAGAACGTAATCAATTTGACCATGTGAGCCAGTATGCTGGCAAAATGCATGCCTGTGGCCATGATGGGCACACAGCAACGTTGCTTTGTGCTGCAGGCTACCTAGCAAAACATCGTGATTTTTCTGGCACGATCTATTTGATTTTCCAGCCAGCTGAAGAAGGTGGTGCAGGTGCTAAAGCCATGATGGACGATGGCCTGTTTGAGCGCTTTTCGATCGATGAAATTTATGGTTACCACAATTGGCCTGGTTACTCACAAGGCTCTGTGGGCATAGTAGCAGGACCCATGATGGCTTCGGCCAGCGAGTTTAAAATTAAAGTGGTGGGTAAGGGTGCTCACGCCGCCATGCCTCAACTGGGTGCAGACCCTTTATTGGTGGCCTGTCAGCTGGTGCAAGGGTTGCAATCTATAGTGACTCGTAATATTAATCCGCTAGAATCTGTGGTGTTGTCTGTTACCAAGATTCACTGTGGCGATGCCACTAACATCATTGCCGATGATTGTATGATCCAAGGGACGGTGCGCTGTTTCTCTGAGGAGGTCTTGCAAGCTGTTGAAAAACGCATGGCAAAAATCTCGCAAGACTTGTGCGCAGCTTTTGATTGTGAGGGCCAGTTTGTTTTTGAAAGGGCTTACCCTGCTACCATTAACCATGTGGCTCAAGCGCAATACATGCGAGAGGTTGCAGAAGATTTGTTGGGCCAAGATCAGGTGGTCGATTTTACCCCAACCATGGGTTCCGAGGACTTTAGTTTCTTTTTACAAGAAAAACCAGGCTGTTATTTTGCTTTAGGTAATGGTGACGGTGGTCACCGTGATCAAGGGCATGGTATGGGGCCGTGTACCTTACATAACCCAAATTATGATTTTAACGATGCCTTAATTCCTATTGGCGCGACCCTTTGGGTAAGGTTAGTTGAAGCTCGTTTAGGCAAGGGAGGCATTGTTTGTGAATAAAGTGATGGTATAAATTTTACACTTAGTGTAATATTTTTCATTATGAATTCTAAACACCCAAAGCAACAGGTTGATGCAGAGCAGTTAGATCTTGCTACACGAGCGGCCTGGCTATCGTTTATAGGGGGCTATACGCAAGGTGAGGTAGCTAAGCGCTTAGCTGTATCACCTGTTAAAGCTCATCGGCTCATTCAACTTGCTCAACAACAGGGTATGGTAAAAATCTTCATCGAAGGTGAGCCTGCTCGCTGCGTAGCGTTGGAAGAGCAACTGGCGAAAAAGTTCAGCCTGCGCTCGTGTTTAATTGCTCCTTCAGACCATATAAATGCAGACGATAATGAGGCCAATTTTAATGAAGTTGGCGCTGGTGCTGCACGTTTTTTCTATAATATCCTCAACCAATTACCGCAATCTTCTTGTGTGGGCATTGGTAAAGGTCGCTCGCTTTCAGCGTTGGCAGAAAAACTACCCAAAATAAATCGTGCAGATCTTACGTTTGCTTCTGTTTCTGGTAGTTTTACCCGTAAATTTTCAGCCAACCGACTTGACGTAGTGCAGCAGTTTGTGGAGCGCACTGGGGGTGAAGGTTATTTTATGCCTGTGCCCTACCTAGCCCGTGATGACGAAGAGCATGAAATGTTGATGGCTCAAGCCAGTGTGCAATTTAGTTTAAATTTGGCGCGCAATGCCAATTTGTACGCTGTAGGTATTGGTGGACTCAAAACCAATCACTACCTACATAGTGTAGGTTTAGTCACAGATAATGATTTGGAAGAACTTCGATCAGCAGGGGCCGTGTGTGACTTGATAGGTAGTTTCTACGACATAATGGGCAAGCTTGTAGATCACCCACTCAACGGCCATGGTTTGGGCATTAACGCTGCAGAAATGGCTGGTAAGCGTGTGGTGGCTGTGGCTGGTGGCTTAGGTAAGGAACTGGCCTTGCTTGGAGCATTGCGCTCTGGTTTAGTCACAGACTTGGTAATGGGTGAAGTGACTGCTGAAAAATTAGTTTCCTTGATGGAGTTTAAGTAAATGGCAACACAAGTGCCTACACAGACACCTGGACAAGTACCTATCAGTTTGGTTAGACCCGCTGATCAGTCCATTGGTGCGGGAGATGCTCGCCATGCAGTCGAGCATGGTGGTCTATTGCGCAATCCTGGCATGGCGTTAGATTTACAACAGCTTGATAAAATTAGGGTTAATAAAAGTGCTATTGAGCGACGTTGTGCAGGTTACGGCGCCCGCCGCAGTATCAAAAAGCAAAAGCAGGCGGCTTGGTTACTTAAGGCCATTAGCTTAATAGACCTTACAACACTGTCGGGTGACGATACACAAGACCGTGTTAAGCGTTTGTGCAGCAAGGCAAAAAAACCTGTTGGTACGGATTTACAGCGGCGTTTAGGTATTGAGTCACTAAATCTATCTACTGCTGCCGTTTGTGTGTACCACGAAATGCTTGGTGCGGCGTTCTCAAGTCTTGAAGGTACTGGTATTCACTTAGCCGCCGTTTCCACTGGATTCCCTGCTGGTCTGTCTCCATTGCCGCTACGCATTGCCGAAATCGAATACTCTGTAGCTGCTGGAGCTGATGAAATTGATATTGTTATTAGTCGTAGGCATGTTTTAGAAGGCAATTGGCAATCCTTGTACGATGAAGTTAAAGCCTTCCGCAAGGCGTGTGGTTCAGCCCATTTAAAAACTATTTTAGCGACTGGAGAGTTAGGTAATCTGGCCAACGTTGCCAAAGCATCAATGGTTTGTATGATGGCTGGGGCAGATTTTATTAAAACCTCTACTGGTAAAGAGACTGAAAATGCCACTTTGCCGGTCAGTTTGGTGATGGTGCGAATGATCCGAGAATATTACCAGCTCACGGGTTTTTATATTGGTTTTAAGCCTGCAGGTGGCGTGAGTGATAGTAAAACAGCATTGCTCTACATGACCATGATGCAAGAAGAGTTGGGTCGTCGTTGGTTAGAAGCAGATTTGTTTCGTTTTGGTGCCTCAAGCTTGCTGGGAGATATAGAACGCCAGCTAGATCATTATGACAGTGGCTACTACTCAACAGCTTATCGACACGCTTTGGCGTAAATCAGGCATAGGATTTTTACCATGACAAAGACGACATTAGCGCAAGATTTTCAACAGCTTAATTACAGCCAGGCCCTAGAAAGTGATAAGGAAGCGCAGGCGTGGTTGGAGCAAAATGAGCGTCGCTTTGGCCACTACATTGATGGAGCTTTTGTTGGTCAGGCAGATGCTACCCTAGTTGACGTTTATAACCCCGCCACCTCAGAGGTGTTGGCGCAGATCGAGGTAGCAACCAGCAAACAAATAGATTTAGCTATCGCTAGTGCTCGTAAAGCCCAACCAAGCTGGTGGGCCTTGGGAGGACTTGGTCGTGCAAAAATACTTTATGCGTTGGCACGTAATTTACAAAAGTATGCTCGCTTAGCAGCTGTTTTAGAAACTATGGACAATGGTAAGCCTATCCGAGAAAGTAGAGATGCGGATATTCCTCTTGCTATTCGTCATTTTTATCACCACGCTGGCTGGGCAAAATTACAAGCTCAAGAGTTTCCAAACCATGGCCCAGTGGGCGTAGCCGCGCAGATTATTCCTTGGAATTTCCCTTTATTGATGTTGTCATGGAAGGTAGCTCCTGCCATCGCTATGGGTAATACCATTGTTATTAAACCTGCTGAACAAACGCCCTTAACGGCCATGTTGTTTGCCCAGCTTTGCCATGATTCCGGTGTGCCTAATGGTGTGGTGAATATTATTAACGGTGCTGGCGAAACAGGTGCAACCCTTGCTGCCCATCAAGGTGTAGACAAGGTTGCCTTTACTGGGTCTACGGCTGTGGGCCGAGCAATTCGTCTAGCTACAGCTGGCCAAGGTAAAAAGTTAACCTTGGAATTGGGTGGCAAGTCGGCCTTTATTGTTTTTGAAGATGCTGATTTAGATGCTGCTGTTGAAGGCTTGGTAGACTCGATTTGGTTTAACCAAGGCGAGGTTTGCTGTGCTGGCTCGCGATTGCTGGTACAAGCACCAGTATCGCAGGAGTTACACGCCAAACTAAAACAGCGTATGCAGCAGTTGCGCACAGGCTCGCCACTGGACAAATCTATAGATGTGGGTAGTTTAGTGAGCCAGCAGCAATTTAATCGAGTGAGCCAGTTGGTGACCCAAGGTTTGCAAGCTGGTGGTGAGCTATTTCAAGCGCATGCTCAAGACGCGACACAAAACTATTACCCTCCCACTTTGGTAACGGATGTTGATGCTAGTCATCCGCTGGTGCAAGAAGAAATATTTGGTCCTGTACTGGTCTCTATGACCTTCCGCACACAAGCCGAGGCTTTGGCTTTGGCGAACAATAGCCGCTATGGTTTAGCAGCTAGTGTTTGGAGTGAAAATATCAATCGTGCCATGGATGTGGCACCTAAAATCAAAGCCGGCGTGGTCTGGATAAACAACCACAATCAATTTGACGCATCCTGCGGTTTTGGTGGTGTTAAGGAATCTGGTTTTGGGCGAGAGGGTGGCAAAGAAGGTTTATACGAATACTTAGCACCCACTGGACTAACAGCGCTGGATACGGCCACTGCACCAGCCTTTACCGCTAATGCATCTGCGCAATCAATGCTTAATGCCTCAGCCATTGACCGTACATTAAAGTTCTATGTGGCTGGCAAACAGGTAAGGCCAGACTCGGGCCATAGCCAAGCCTGTTACAACAAGGATGGTAGTGTAGCCGCTATGGTTGGTATCGGCGGTCGTAAGGATATCCGTAATGCAGTATCGGGTGCATTAAAGGCGTCTTCGTGGACGCAGCAAACGGCCCATGGGCGTGCCCAGGTGATTTACTTTTTAGCAGAAAATCTATCACAACGAGAAAGTGAGTGGCTTGAACGATTACAAAAGGTCTGTGGCTATAGTCAAAGCCAAGCTCAGGCGGAGTTTGATGGGGCGATTTCCTGTCTCTTTACCTACGCTGCATGGGCAGACAAATACGATGGTGCGGTGCACAATGCGCCGTATCGTGGAGTCACCTTAGCTTTGCCTGAAGCTGTGGGAGTTATAGGATTAATTACCCCTACGAATCAACCGCTTATTTCCACCATTGCAATTATGGCACCGGCCATTGCCATGGGGAATAGGGTGGTATTGATAGCGAGTGAAAGTTACCCAAGTATTGCGCTAGAACTAGTGCAGGTGCTGGAAACTTCTGATATCCCTGCTGGTGTTGTTAATATAGTGGCTGGCCCAAAAGCGGACCTTGCCAACCACTTAGCAGGTCATGGCGAAGTTGATGCCATGTGGTGTTGGGCGGATGCCAGTATTAACAAACACGCTGAGCAGGCCAGTGTTACAGATTTAAAACGCATGTGGACTCATTTGGAAACGGACCGAGATTGGCTTGATCCGCAACAGAGTGAAGGTTTGGAGTTTTTACACCAAGCTACACAAGTGAAAAATATTTGGACGCCATACGGCGACTAATTAAAAAGAAGAAACGGCTTAAGCCGATTTAAGTAAACCCAGGAGAATGTAATGAAGTTAAATAAAATCACCATGGCGATCGTGGCTGGCGCAGTTGCATTAACTGCAACCGTTGCCCAAGCAGACGTTAAACCAGCTGTTGTATATGACAAAGCCGGTAAGTTCGACAAGTCATTCAACGAAGCTGTTTTTAACGGCGTTAAACGTTTTACTGCTGATACAGGTATTAGTGTTCGTGAAGTAGAGCCAACTAACGAAGCCCAAGTTGAGCAAGGCCTTAAAAAGCTTGCTAAGCGTGGCAACAGCCCCATTGTTGCTGTAGGTTTCTCTTCAGCTAACGCTGTAAGTGCTGCAGCTCAGGCATACCCAGATACCAAGTTCACCTTGATTGATATGGTTGTTCCAGAAGCTAATGTGCAGAACGTAGTGTTTAAGGAGCACGAAGGTTCTTTCCTAGTAGGTGCGTTGGCGGCTCTTAAGTCTGAAACTGGCACCATCGGTTTTGTTGGTGGCATGGATATTCCACTAATTAGTCGTTTTGGTTGTGGTTATGAGCAGGGTGCTAAACACATCAATGCAAACATTAAAGTGCTTCAAAAAATGACTGGCTCTACTCCAGCCGCATGGGGCAACCCATCCAAGGGAGGTGAGATAACTCGCAGCCAAATAGAAGCGGGTGCTGATGTAATCTTTGCTGCTGCTGGCGGCACTGGCTTTGGTGTTTACCAAGCTGCTGCTGATGCTGGAAAGTTGGCGATCGGTGTAGACTCTAACCAAAACCACTTGCAACCAGGCACCATGTTAACGTCTATGGTTAAACGTGTTGGTGTAGCTGCATACGAAAGCTATGCTGCTGCACAAAATGGCACTTGGAGTGCTGGTGTAAGCGTCATGGGTCTTGCTGAAGGTGGTGTTGACTGGGCTCTTGACGAGCATAACCGTGCTTTGGTAACTGCAGATATGGAAAACAAGGTAAATGCAATTAAGGCATCTATTATTGCTGGCGATATCGCAGTACATGACTATATGTCAGATAACACCTGCAACTATTAACTAATAGTATGCAGTATGCGGTTGGTGGTTTTTAATAAATGGCCAACCGCCATTCTTGTTTCCAGACTGACAACTAAAGACCGATGATTATGACCGATACTTTTGCTATTGAATTAACCGATATTGATAAGCGCTTTGGTGCTGTGCATGCGAACGACAAAGTATGCTTGCAAGTTAAGCAGGGTAATATTCACGGCATTGTTGGCGAAAACGGTGCGGGTAAATCCACACTAATGAGTATTCTGTATGGCTTTTATCAAGCTGATGCAGGACAAATTGATGTATTAGGCCAGGCCTATACATTTACAGATTCCCACCAAGCTATTGCTGCAGGCATTGGCATGGTGCACCAGCATTTTATGCTGGTTGAAAACTTCACAGTATTAGAAAACGTGATTTTAGGCAGCGAGGGTGGTGCGTTGTTGGCTAATGGTTTAACTGCGGCACGTAAAGAGCTCACCCGCTTAGGCGATGAATATGGCCTAAAGGTGGACTTAGATGCCACCATAGATACCCTGTCTGTAGGTTTACAGCAACGAGTGGAAATCCTTAAAGCACTCTATAAAGGCGCAGAAATATTAATTTTAGATGAGCCAACCGGTGTCCTAACTCCCCAAGAAACAGAAGAGTTGTTCCGTATTTTTGGTGCCCTTAAGCAACAGGGTGTCACTATCATGTTAATTACCCATAAATTACGTGAAATTATGTCCATTACAGACCAAGTGTCTGTCATGCGTGCAGGTCAAATGGTAGCCCACAGAGACACAAAGCAAACTAGTAGAGAAGAATTGGCAGAACTGATGGTAGGCCGTAAGGTGCTGTTGCAGGTGGATAAAAACCCAGCCAATGTGCGGGAGCCATTGATGAAGGTTAAGCGTTTAACGGTGGCTGATAGTCAAGGTGTTGAGCGTTTAAAAGATGTCAGTTTTGAGCTGCGTGCGGGTGAAGTGTTAGGCGTGGCAGGGGTATCTGGTAACGGCCAGACAGAACTTTTAGAAGCGTTATCAGGCATTGCGCCTATGACCAGTGGCACTATAGAAGTACTAGGTTTTGAAATGGATCCGAAACACCCATTGACACCAGATAGGTTGCGAGAGCTTGGTTTAGCCCATGTGCCTGAAGATCGCCAACGTATGGGTTTAATTACCGATTTTAGCGCCAGTGAATCAGCCCTTTTAGGCTATCACACAGACCCTAAAATCAACTCAGGTATTTGGCTTAGTAACAGCAAGGTTGAGGCCAATTGCCAAGCCCTAATGAAGGCTTTTGATGTGCGTCCAGCTGATCCTCATTTAAAATCTGGCAATTTCTCTGGTGGTAATCAGCAAAAGCTTATTTTGGCGCGGGAAATGGAACGTAATCCTGATGTATTGCTCATAGGCCAACCCACTCGCGGTGTCGACATTGGTGCTATTGAGTTTATCCATCAGCGTATTATAGACATGCGTGATGCTGGTAAGGCTGTGCTACTGGTATCGGTAGAGTTAGACGAAATCATGTCTGTGAGTGATCGCATTATTGTTTTATGTGATGGTGAAATAAGTGGCCGTATCAATGCCGCCGATGCCGACGAACGCACCTTGGGTTTGATGATGGCTAATGCCTTAGATCCCCTAGACCCCTTACAAACTATGGATGATTATAATGCGTCCTCTGGGCAGGTCTCCAGTCAGGAAGCTCAACTATGAAACGTGATACCCGCATAGCTTGGATCAACCGGCTAATATTACCACTACTTAATATACTGACTGCCTTTGCCGTAACAGCAGTGGTTTTTTGGCTAATTGATGTCAATCCTATTGAGGCGGCTGAAGTGCTGCTCTATGGTGCCTTTGGCTATCAGGAAGGCATCGGCTATACCATTTATTATACCACTAACTTTATCTTCACCGGTTTAGCAGTAGCAGTGGCGTTCCATGCTGGCCTGTTCAACATTGGCGGCGAAGGCCAAGCCTATGTGGGTGGTTTGGGCGCTGGCTTAGCAATACTTATGTTGGACCCTACACTCGGGGCCTGGGTGTTTATCCCTGCAAGTATTATAGGCGCATTGATCTTTGGTGGGCTGTGGGCCCTTATTCCGGCGTATTTACAGGCCTATCGTGGTAGCCACATTGTAATCACCACCATAATGTTTAATTTTTTGGCAGCCTCACTTATGGTTTATCTGATGGTGCATGTGCTGCGTGATACTGGGCAAATGACACCCCAAAGTGAACTGTTCCCTACCAATGCATGGATGCCGTTTGTCCATGATGTGGCGGCAGGGCTAGGCTATAACATTGAAGCCTCACCACTGAATTTATCTGTCCTTTTAGCTTTGGTTTGCGCTGTATTGGTTTGGTTTTTCTTATGGCAAACTCGCTGGGGTTTTGCAATTCGTGCTACGGGCAAGAATGGCACTGCGGCTGTATATGCTGGTATTAAACCTAAACACATTATTATTGTGGTGATGTGTATTTCTGGTGCTTTAGCGGGTTTAGTGAGTGTTAACGAACTAGTGGGGTATCAGCATCGGCTGATTATAGACTTTCATGTAGGTTATGGGTTTGGTGGTATCGCAGTAGCGTTGATGGGCCGTAATCATCCTTTAGGGATTATTGTGGCAGCCCTGTTATTTGGCACTTTATACCAAGGTGGTGCCGAGCTTGCTTTTGAAATGAGCAACATTTCTCGTGACATTGTAGTGGTGATGCAAGGCTTGGTAATCTTATTCTGTGGGGCTTTAGATTACATGTACCGGCCTTGGTTAATCCGTCGCTTAGCGCCAGTTACAAAGCAGGAAGAGTTAGTAGGGGCGGCAATATGAGTGATTTATTTTTAACTGTACTGTTGACCTTAGACGCTACCCTACGTGTGTCTACACCACTTATTTTGGCCGCTATGGCAGGGTTGTTTGCGGAGCGTTCTGGGGTGGTAGATATTGGACTAGAAGGAAAGATGCTGGCCTCGGCCTTTGCTGCGGCCAGTGTTGCCGCAGTGGTAGGTTCTCCATGGGCCGGATTGGGTGCTGCTATTATTGTCTCCTGTAGTTTAGCAATGCTGCATGGTTTCGCTTCTATTACTCACCGTGGTGACCAAATTGTGAGTGGCGTTGCCATCAACATATTGGTGGGTGGATTAACCATTATTTTAGGTTTGGCATGGTTTCATCAAGGTGGTTTAACACCAGCGCTAAATAATGATTCGCGCTTCCTTTCTATTACTTTACCGTTTGCTGAGCAACTGGCCTTTATTCCTGTGCTGGGCCCTATCTACAAAGAATTAATCAGTGGCCATACTATTTTGGTGTACGTAGCCTTTGCTGTGGTGCCGATGGTTTGGTGGGTGGTATTTCGCACGCGTTTTGGTTTGCGCCTTCGGGCTGTAGGTGAAAACCCTACGGCTGTCGATACTGCTGGTTTATCAGTAATTAAACTACGCTATAAAGCGCTTATTATTGGTGGTGTCTTGTGTGGTGTTGCAGGTGCTTATCTGAGTACCGCTCACAATGCCCAGTTCACCAGAGATATGACAGCAGGGCAGGGCTATATTGCTTTAGCAGCCCTTATTTTTGGGAAGTGGCGTCCACTCACTGTGATGTTGGCGTGTTTGTTGTTTGGTTTCTTAGATGCGCTGGCTGTGCGCCTTCAGGGTGTAGCTATCCCCGGTATCGGCGAAATTCCGGTACAGTTTATTGAAGCCACTCCTTATTTGCTTACTGTGATTTTGTTAGCTGGTTTTATTGGCCGTGCTATACCCCCTAAAGCCGCTGGTAAGGCCTACGTTAAGGAACGATGACTATGTCTACATCAACCACTGAAACCGATTATATAAATGCTGTAAAGCAAGCTATGGATAAGGCCTATGCGCCTTACTCTAATTACCCTGTTGGTGCTTTAATAGTGACCGAAAATGGCCAAACCTTTGCTGGCTGTAATGTTGAAAATGCCAGTTACCCAGAAGGTAATTGTGCAGAAACAGCTGCCATTGCTGCCATGGTAATGGCAGGCCATCAACGCATTCAAAAAATATATATTATGAGCCAAGATGATCAAGGTGCTACGCCTTGCGGTGGCTGCCGTCAGCGTATTCGCGAATTTTCTGACAACAATACCCCTGTCATTTTGTGTTCTACAACAGGGGTACAGCGACGCTTACCCCTAGCAGAATTATTGCCCCACGCATTTGGCCCGGAGTTTTTATTATGAGTCAGATAGGTGCCTGTTTAGCAGCTATTAACCGCGTTGCTAGAGGTTTTGTGCCACAAGTAGGTATGGTGCTGGGCTCGGGTTTGGGCTCTTTTGCAGACCAAGTAAATGCCCTAGTTAGCATTAGCTTTGATGAGTTACCCGGTTTTCCTCAAGCTGGTGTGGGCGGTCATGCAGGACGTTTAGTGCTGGGCCATGTTGGTGGCACCCGCGTAGCTGTATTGCAGGGCCGAGCCCATTATTATGAACATGGTCAAGCCAATGTCATGGCCGTTGCTATTGAAACCTTTAAAGCCATGGGCTGTGAGGCACTTATTCTTACTAACGCTGCAGGTAGCATGGTGACTGACGCGGGGCCAGGCAGTGTAATGTTGCTAACAGATCACATTAACATGACTGGTGTATCGCCATTGTTTGGCGCCCAAGGTAACCAACGTTTTGTAGACATGACACAGGCATACCACCACGGCATGAACGATGCCATGCGTAAGGCTGCTAAGGCCAATGATGTAATTTTACACGAAGGCGTTTACGCTTGGATGTGTGGACCTAATTTTGAAACTCCTGCAGAAATCCGTGCCCTTAAGGTGCTGGGTGCTCAAGCAGTAGGCATGTCTACAGTGCCAGAAGTGATTTTAGCCAGACACCAGGGTTTACCTTTATGTGCTTTATCCATTGTCACCAATTACGCCGCAGGCATGAGTCCGACACCGTTAAGTCATGAGCAAACAATGGAATATGCCAAGATGGCCATTGATGATGTTGAACGGTTGTTGAATGCCTTCTTGCAGGGCTATGAGGTACCAGTGTGACATTAACTTATTTACCACAAGAACTGATCCGCAAAAAGCGTGATGGACTAGTTCTTACAGATGCTGAAATTACCTTTATGGTGCAGGGTATAACCAGTGGGCAGTTGAGTGATGCTCAGTTAGGTGCATTTGCTATGGTTGTGTTCCAGCGGGGAATGACTATGGCAGAACGCATCACCTTGACGAAACAAATGATGCACTCTGGTAAAGTATTGAGCTGGCAAAAGCTGGATCTAGATGGCCCTGTTGTTGATAAACACTCCACTGGTGGCGTAGGGGATAAGGTAAGTTTGATGCTTGGGCCTATCGTTGCTGCATGTGGTGCCTACGTACCGATGATTTCTGGCCGTGGCTTAGGTCACACAGGTGGCACTCTAGATAAATTTGACAGTATTCCAGGTTACAACGCTTACCCCGATGAAGACTTGTTTAAGTCTCTAGTAAAGCGAGTAGGCTGTGCCATTATTGGCCAAACGGCTGAGCTAGCGCCCGCTGACCAGCGTCTTTATGCTACCCGTGACGTTACCGCGACTGTGGAATCTATTGATTTAATTACTGCGTCTATTTTATCTAAAAAGCTTGCTGCGGGCTTAGACGCTTTAGTTATGGACGTTAAAACTGGTAATGGTGCTTTTGCAGCAGAAATGAGCATGGCGCAAGAATTAAGCCAGAGTATTTCGCAAGTGGCCACCGGTGCAGGTGTGCCGACACGCTGCCTAATTACTGACATGGATCAAGTATTAGGCCGCAATGTGGGTAATGCGGTGGAGATGGCTGAATGTATCGACTTTTTACTTAATCCTACCCAAGCAGACCCGCGTTTACTCGACATTACTATTGAGTTGGCAGCTCACATGCTAGACATTAGTGGTGTAACAGGCAGCTTAGATGTTGCCAGAGATAAAGCCTCCGCAGCACTCAATAAAGGCCATGCAGCACAGGTATTTGCAGACATGGTAGTAGGCCTTGGAGGGCCTGCAGATTTGCTTGAAAAGCCAGCACATTATTTACCCCAAGCACCTATGGTTAAGCCTATTGTGGCGACCCAAGCAGGCTATGTTTCAGCTATGGATGTGCGTGGCATTGGTTTGTCACTGGTTAGCCTCAAAGCAGGGCGGAGCAAAGCTGACGATGCAATTGATTACGCTGTAGGCCTAAGTGATATGGTTCAAATGGGTGACTATATTGAGCAGGGCCAAGCGTTGGCTGTGGCTCATGTTCGTACCGATGAACAGTTAGACCTTGTCAACCAACAGCTCCCTAGCTTAATTCAATTGGCACCCGAGGTACCTGCTGCTCAAGCGTTAGTTAAAGAGTTCTATCAGGCTTAGGCATTACAAATTTGTACCCAACTGTAGGGTACTAAACGATAAAGATAAAACCATGAACAGAGCCATTATTTTAATTTTAGATTCACTGGGCCTCGGTGCTAGTGCTGATGCTGCCAAATATGGTGACCAAAACTCTGATACCTTTGGTCATATCGTAGAGGCGTGTGAGGCTGGATTAGCCAATAATGATCAACGTCAGGGCCCTCTAAAAATTCCAAATCTCTTGCGTTGGGGGTTAGGTGCAGCATCTGTAGGTAGCCGTAAACGTAGCTTGCCTCTTGAGACCCATGTTGATGTGCAAGGTGCCTATGGCCACGCCGTAGAAGTGAGTAGTGGTAAAGACACACCCAGTGGTCATTGGGAAATTTGTGGCCTACCAGTGCCCTTTGACTGGGGCACCTTTCCTGAACAAGACAATTGTTTTCCTGCTCAACTGATGAAAGATTTGTTGGCCCAAGGTAACATTGAAGGCACCTTGGCAAATAAGCACGGTTCTGGCACAGATGTGTTGGTTGCGTATGGTGAAGAACATCTCCGCACTGGCTACCCTATTTGTTATACCTCTGCCGATTCTGTATTTCAAATTGCAGCCCACGAAGACTCCTTTGGCCTAGAAAGGCTATACGCTTTGTGTGAAGTTGCCAAAAAGCTAGTCGACCCACTCAACGTAACCCGTGTTATTGCACGGCCTTTTAAAGGTACGTGTGGTGCTGATTTTGAGCGCACTGCTAACCGCAGAGATTTAACCACACCACCGATAGGCCCAACGCTATTGGATCACATTCAAGATAAGCAGGGCACAGTGGTATCTGTAGGCAAAGTGGGTGACATATTTGCCCATAAGGGTGTTAGCTATACGGTGAAAGCGGCTGATAACACAGGATTAGTAGACCAATTGTTAGACCAAATGGACAAGGTGAAAGAAGGCTTATTATTTGTCAATCTTGTCGATTTTGACAGTAAGTATGGTCATCGTCGTAACGTAGCCGGTTACGCTAATGCACTAGAAGAGTTCGATGCTAGATTGCCAGAAATCGAAGCTAGGATGGAACAGCAAGATTTAGTGTTACTGAGTGCAGACCACGGTTGCGATCCTACTTGGCCTGGTTCCCACCATACCCGTGAGCACGTGCCAGTGGTGTTCTACGGCAACTACTGTGGCGCTCCCGTGCAAGCTGGTGACCTAGGTGAGAGAGCAAGTTTTGCCGATATGGGACAAACTGTGGCACAGCATTTAGGCCTTGTGCCCTTAGGCTACGGCACTGCCTGTGAGTTAAATTAATTTTTTTGTTAGAGTAAAACGAGTATTTGATGTCTGCATTATTAGCCAATAAAATTCAAAAACTACCTAAGGTAGAGCTTCATAGTCACCTAGAGGGTTGCATACAACCGAACCTAGTGCGCACCATTGCAGAACGTAATGGCATTAGCCTTAAACATGGTTTGTTTACCACCGATGACACGTTTGCATGGGGTGATTTTGTTGAGTTCTTGCAAGCCTATGACGAAGCTAGTTTTTGTCTCCGTAAGGCGCAAGACTATCGCGACATTATGTACACCTACATGGAGCAGTGTGCTGCAGAAGGTACAATTTACGCCGAAACTTTTATTTCTCCAGATCACGCTGCAGCTGTGGGCATGAGCTACGAGGATATGTTATCTGGCTGTATTGAGGGCATTAACGATGCTGAGCGTGACTTTGGTATTGTTGGTCGTTTAATTATCTCTTGCATACGCCATCTAGGCCCAGACCAAGCCCTTGTGATAGCTCAGCAACTAGCCGACAACCCACATCCTTACATTGTGGGTTTTGGCATGGGTGGTAATGAATCTACGTATACTCAAGCCGACTTTGCGCCTGCGTTTAATATTGCTGCGGCAGCTGGTTTTGCCTGCACCACCCACGCTGGAGAAATATTAGGCCCAGAAAGTGTATGGGACGCTATTGATAACCTACCAGTGACCCGTATTGGCCATGGTGTACGGAGTGCTGAAGATCCAGCACTTATGGCAGAATTAGCAAAACGGGGCATCGCCTTAGAAGTTTGCCCTGGCAGCAATATAGCCTTGTCTGTGTACCCAGATCTTGCCAGCCATCCGCTCAATAAAATCTTAAAAGCGGGAATTAGTATCAGCCTTAACTCTGATGATCCACCGTTCTTCGACACTACTGTAGGCACTGAATATCACTCTGGTGCCAAGGATTTTGGTTTAGACCTGGAGCAGCTGCGCAGCATTTCTCGTATGGCCATGGAAGCGTCCTTTGCAGATGCGGACACTAAGACTCGTTTGTTGGCCGTGATTGGTTAATAATTAGAGCCCCTTAACATTACTTGGAAAACATTATGGTTGATTCCCCAATACGTCCTTTCCACCTCGCGGTCCCCATCAGGGATATTGCCGAATCGAGGGTTTTTTATGGTCAATTACTTGGTTTGAGCGAGGGTCGTTCTAGCGAAGAATGGATTGATTGGAATCTCTACGGCCACCAGTTAGTCACCCACCTTAATCCAAACTTAGGCCCAGAAGGTAAAGTCTCTGTTCATGTTAATGGGGTTGATGGCAAAGGTGTTCCAGTACCGCATTTTGGGGTAGTGCTTACACTTAAAGACTGGCAGCAATTGGCGCAAAGGCTAACGGGCAAAGTGGCGTTCATTATTGAGCCCCACACTCGTTTTAAAGGCGAACCGGGGGAGCAATCCACCTTATTTTTTAGCGACCCTAGTGGCAATGCGTTGGAGTTTAAAGCCTTCGCTGACTTGGATCAGTTGTTCGCCAAGTAATATACCCTTTGGGGGCAGCGGGATTACTTAGTTCTGTTGTCTATGACCCGTTTTGCTTTGCCTTCAGAGCGGGGTAACTGTTGGGGAGCTTCAATGACGATAGTTGCAGATATGCCGATAAAGGTTTTTATTTTCTGGCTTAGCAAGTTAATTAATTGTTCGTTAGTTTGTGTCGACTGTCCTGACTCAGACTCAACTCTAACTGTTACCGTGTCCATGTTTCCCTGTTTGCCTATTTCGATTAAATAATGAGGCGCAAGCCCTTTAATAGCGCAAACTTGTTCTTCAATCTGACTTGGAAATACGTTAACTCCACGAATAATTAACATGTCGTCGCTACGGCCGGTTATTTTATCCATGCGGCGCATTGTTCTAGCTGAGCCGGGCAATAAACGAGTAAGGTCCCGTGTGCGATAACGGATCATTGGCATGGCTTCTTTTGACAAGCTGGTAAATACAAGTTCACCTTCTTCGCCCTCTGGTAGCACTTCACCTGTTATCGGGTCAATTATTTCTGGGTAAAAATGATCTTCCCATATAGTAGGCCCATCTTTTGTTTCAATGCATTCTTGGGCCACACCTGGCCCCATTATTTCTGATAAGCCATAAATGTCTACTGCATCTATAGCCATACGATTCTGAATGTCTTCGCGCATAGCGTTGGTCCAAGGCTCTGCACCAAAAATGCCGGTACGTAATGACAATTTTTCAGGATTGATACCTTGACGATAGATTTCATCAGAGATATTTAACATATAAGATGGTGTTACCATAATGATGTCGGGGTCAAAATCTTTGATCAATTGAACTTGTTTTTCAGTTTGACCGCCACTCACCGGAATAACAGTGCAGCCCAATCGTTCAGCACCATAATGCGCGCCTAGGCCTCCAGTGAATAATCCATAGCCATAGGATATATGTACCTTATCCTTTGGCCGCCCACCTGCAGCATATATTGATCGCGCCACTAAATTCGCCCAAATATCGATATCCTTTTGGGTATAGCCAACTACTGTGGGTTTGCCAGTGGTACCACTTGATGCATGAACACGGACAATTTGCTCCATGGGTGTGCAGTACATGCCAAAAGGATAGTTGTCCCGTAGGTCAGATTTGGTTGTGAATGGGAATTTACTGATGTCGTCAAGGGTTGTTAAATCGTCTGGATGAACACCAACATCATCAAACTTTTTTTTGTATACAGGAGAGTTGTTATAAGCGTGTTGAAGCGTTTGCTTTAGGCCTTGTAGTTGTAAATGGCGTAGTTCATCCAAACTAGCCGTTTCAATAGCATCAAAGCCTATTTTATCACCTGTCATGTCGCACTCCAAAGAAAATAGTATGGGTCAATTAAGCGTTTAAAATTATATAGTACACTTTATTTGTCTTTATAAATAAAGTGTATCACAATGAAATTTAGATGTACCTTGTTGCGTTTAAATTTGTCTTTTTGAAGGCCTATTTTGGGTGGCGTTTGTTTTTGTGTGTAGAAGGTTCCGTTGATTTAAAATTAGTGATACATAAATTTGACTTAAATTAATTTAGATGTATCATTAGTGGCGATGTGTTGATTTTTAAAGCAGGGTGTACAGCTGTGCTTATTAGTAAGAGTTATATAATGAAATCAAAGAGTTATGCTTGTGGTTCGTGGATTCAAGGTGGCCCTGGTGGCACCGAAGTATGTGATGCTGTAAATGGAAAAATCATCTGCAATGTCAGTAGTACAGGTTTAGATTTTGAAAAGATGGTTGAGTATGGACGTACTCTTGGTAGTGTTGCCCTGGGTGACATGACTATTCATGAGCGTGCCAATGCAGTAAAAAATGTAGCTAAACACCTACTAACTAAAAAAGATTACTTTTACCAAATTTCATCGAAAACCGGTGCTACTAAATTGGATAGCTGGATCGACATCGACGGTGGCTTAGCCACTATGTTCAGCTATTCGGGTATCGCGCGAAGAGAGTTTGCTAATGAAACGTTTATTGTAGAAGGGCCACCAGAGACACTTTCGGCCAATGGCACCTTTTCAGCTCGACATATACTAACCTCAAAAAAAGGGGTTTCAGTACACATTAATGCGTTTAACTTTCCGTGTTGGGGCATGCTTGAAAAAATTGCTCCCAGTTTAATTGCTGGTGTTCCCGTTATTGTGAAGCCCGCAACTGTTTCTGCGTATTTAACTCAGGCAGTGGTTGAAGAAATCGTGGCTTCTAAGATATTGCCAGAGGGTGCTATCCAGTTAATTTGTGGTGGTGTAGGTGATTTGCTAGATCATCTTAATGAGCAAGATGTGGTGACCTTTACAGGGTCGGCAACGACAGGTAAACAATTACGATCTCACCCCAATATTATCGACAATAGTATTCCATTTAATATGGAAGCTGATTCGCTTAACTGTTCTATTTTGGGTCAAAGTGTATCTGTTGACGATCCAGAGTTTGCATTATTTATTAAAGAAATTAGCAGTGAAATGACTGCCAAGGCGGGTCAAAAATGCACTGCTATTCGGCGTGTCATTGTGCCGGCAACTAAAGTTGATGCAGTTACTGAGGCATTAAAATCACGCCTAGACAAGGTTGTGATGGGAGACCCTACTGCTGAAGGTGTTCGTATGGGTCCTCTAGTGGGACGCAGTCAGCGCACAGATATTCGAAACGCAGTGGCTGCACTGAGTCAGCATTGCGAGGTTATGTATGGTGGTAATGACGCTAACATTCAGCTGGTGGGAGACGGCGTAGAAGAAGATGCTTTTTATCCTCCTACATTATTATACTGTGCCAAACCATTGGCTACTGATGCACCTCATAGCATCGAAGCGTTTGGCCCGGTTAGTACCATTATGCCTTATGACTCTATTGACCAAGCTGTTGCAATTGCACGCTTGGGAAAAGGCAGCCTGGTAGGGTCTATTGTCACTTATGACGACCATGAAGCAACACAAATTATTATGGGTGCAGCGGCCTTTCATGGCCGTATGTTAGTCCTTAATCGTGATTGTGCTAAAGAATCAACAGGCCACGGTTCACCATTGCCTACCCTAGTGCACGGTGGTCCTGGTCGAGCTGGCGGTGGTGAAGAACTTGGTGGGTCTCGTGCTATAAAACACTATATGCAACGCACAGCAATCCAAGGCTCGCCGACTACCTTGATGGCAATAACCCGTGAATATATGGCGGGGGCGAAAACATCCAGCACTGATCGACACCCGTTTCGTAAATACTTTGAAGAACTCGTGGTAGGGGAGAGTTTAACAACCCATCGCCGCACAGTGACTGAGGCCGATATTGTTAATTTTGGCTGCCTATCAGGCGACCATTTCTATGCACATTTTGATGAAATAGCTGCTAAAGATTCTTTATTTGGACAACGTGTTGCCCATGGTTATTTTATCATCTCAGCGGCGGCCGGCATGTTTGTTGACCCAGCCCCTGGTCCTGTTTTGGCGAATTATGGATTGGAAAATCTGCGGTTTATTGAACCGGTGCATATTGGTGACACCATACAAGTAAAGATAACTGTTAAGCAAAAGATTAAAAAAGACCGGCGCCCTGAAGATAAGAGTCCTACGGGTGTAGTGTTATGGGACGTAGAAGTAACTAAGCAAGATAAGGTTATTGTAGCACTGTATGACATTTTGACATTGGTTGAGCGCAAACGCGATTAATGGCTATTTAGGTTGATGGCTGCTGGCATTAAATCGAGGTCGGTTTTGTTGAACCTCAGCTAATGGTTGAACTTGTTGTAAGCTGGTATGGCAACGTTTTGTGAGGTTTTTGTACTCGAGTGTGCCATCGCTTTTCCAAGCCACTTCTTGATCGCTTAGCTGACGTTTTATGTTGGCAGGGCTGCCAGCAAGTAAGCTTCTCGGTGGGCATTGAAAACCTGATTTAACAAAAGCGGTGGCAGCGACAAGCGATTCGTCACCAATGATAGCGTCGTCCATGATGACTGCGTTCATGCCGACTAAGGCATTACGTCCAATGTGGCAACCGTGCAAGATTGCTCCGTGACCAATGTGGCCATCTTGCTCGATGACACAGTCCTTATTAGGGAAACTGTGCACCACGCAGGTGTCTTGAACATTGCAGCCTTGGTTAAGTATTATTCTGCCAAAATCGCCACGTAGAACGGCATTGGGGCCAATGTAACAGTCTTTGCCAATAATGACGTCACCTATTAAAACGGCGGTAGGGTGCACATAGGCGCTAGGGTCGACAACGGGAATAAGATCTTCTATAGCATAAATTGGCATAGTGGATTCCGAGTAAATAGTTAAACATCTTCAGTGATGCTTTATGGTTACTTATATAAACAATAGTGTCCAGACATTCAGGAAATTAACGAGGAGTAGCTAGTGGAATTCGAAACAATCACTTATCAGGTCAATCGTGGTGTTGGTGTACTTACTTTAAACAGGCCAGCAACACTAAATAGCTTTAATGGTTTGATGCATGAAGATGTTAAAAGAGCCATTAAAGACGCTCAAACTAATGATGCCGTTAGATGCCTAGTGATCACGGGTGAAGGTAGGGGGTTTTGTGCTGGCCAAGATCTTAGTGACCGAGCGGCTAAAGTAACAGATGATGGGCCAGATTTAGGTGATTCTATTGAAAAGTATTATAACCCCCTGATCCGCAATATTATGACCATGGAAAAGCCTGTAATTTGTGCTGTAAATGGCGTTGCTGCGGGCGCTGGTGCCAGTATTGCACTTGCTTGCGATATTGTACTTGCCGCCCGCAGTGCCAAATTTGTGCAGGCTTTTAGCAAGATAGGTCTTGTTCCTGACTCAGGAGGCACTTTTAATTTACCTCGTGCCTTAGGTTTACCAAGGGCAAAAGGATTAGCGCTGTTAGGCGATAAGTTATCGGCTGAACAAGCGGAACAGTGGGGCATGATCTGGCAATGTGTTGACGATGATACTTTAATGGAAGAAACATTGGCACTAGCAGAGCGACTAGCTTCGCTGCCACCCCTAGGCTTGGCAATGACCAAAAAGTTGCTTAATGATTCGTTTTCAACCCCATTACATCAACAATTGGAAATAGAAAAAGAAACCATGCGCTGGTTGGGCAAAACAGACGATTACCAAGAAGGCGTAAGTGCATTTATGGAAAAACGCCAACCGAGTTTTACTGGGAAATAATATGAGTCAACAATCTAAGGATCAAGCAAGGGATCAGCAATTAGCTGAAGATTGTGCACAGCAACTGTTCGCCCAAGACGCGGCCTCTAAAGCTTTGGGCATTTCCATTGGAGCTATAAAGCCTGGTTGTGCAACAGCCACGATGACCGTTACAGATGCAATGTTAAATGGCTACAAAACTTGTCATGGTGGCATGATTTTTAGTTTGGCAGACTCTGCTTTTGCGTTTGCTTGTAACTCTCAAAACCAGGCTGCCGTAGCTGCAGGCTGCACCATTGATTTTTTACGCCCTGGAGTGCTGGGTGACCAGCTAAGTGCCACTGCAACACAACGATATCAAGGTAAGCGTAGTGGTATTTATTACGTGGAAGTGACTAATCAAAACGCCCAGTTAGTGGCATTATTTAAGGGCAATTCGGCCCGAGTTAATGCCAGTGTATTACCCGACGCAACGACACCTAAAGCTTAATTGCTCGATATAACATGCCCTGACAATGGGCACTGAGGAATAACCAATGAATGATGCCTTTATCTGTGATGCCATTAGAACACCGTTTGGTCGATATGGCGGCAGCCTTGCCAGTGTGCGTGCTGACGATTTGGGTGCGGTGCCTATAAAGGCACTGATGGACCGTAATCCCAGTGTCGACTGGGCTTGTGTTGATGATGTTTTTTATGGCTGTGCTAATCAAGCAGGTGAAGACAATCGTAACGTTGCTCGCATGAGTGGTTTATTGGCAGGTTTGCCCATTGATGTACCCGGGATGACACTAAATCGGCTGTGTGGTTCTGGTATTGATGCTGTAGGTACGGGTGCTAGAGCGATACGCAGTGGTGAAGCAGACTTAATTATTGCTGGTGGTGTTGAGTCTATGTCGCGCGCACCATTTGCTGTAGCAAAAGCTAATACGGCGTTTAGTCGGCAGTCTGAAATGTTTGATACAACCATAGGTTGGCGTTTTGTTAACCCTCTAATGAAACAGCAATATGGCGTTGATTCTATGCCAGAAACTGCTGAGAACGTCGCTGAGCAGTTTCACATAGACCGTGCTTCTCAAGATGCATTCGCATTCTCAAGCCAAACACGTGCTGCAAAAGCACAAGCGGATGGTATTTTCGCAGAAGAAATTGTGCCAGTACGGATCCCTCAACGAAAAAAAGAAGATATTGTCTTTGCACAAGATGAACATCTCCGACTAAGTAGCCTAGAAACTCTGAGTAAATTGGCTACCCCATTTCGTGATGGTGGCAGTGTAACCGCAGGTAATGCTTCGGGTGTTAATGATGGTTCTTGCGCCTTGTTATTGGCATCACGTGAGGGCATTAAACACCACGGCTTAACCCCAAAAGCCCGTATTTTAGGTATGGCAACGGCAGGTTTGGAACCTAATATCATGGGGTATGGCCCTGTAGCAGCTACGCTAAAAGTGCTAGAAAAAACCAGCCTGAGCCTTGATCAAATGGATGTGATTGAATTGAATGAAGCTTTTGCTGCACAAGGCCTCGCTGTAATGCGAGCATTAGATATTGCTGACGATGCGGCCCATGTTAACCCTAATGGTGGCGCTATTGCGTTAGGCCATCCTCTTGGGGCTAGCGGTGCTAGGTTAGTTACAACCGCCATGTATCAGCTGCACCGAACTAATGGCCGGTATGCCTTATGCACGATGTGCATTGGTGTTGGGCAAGGCATTGCACTGATTATTGAACGCGTATAAATATACCCAACTGTGGGTACCATTTGTGTGCCTACCAAATGCAGCATAACGAATTAACCCTGGCTAAACATGGTGAATAAAATGATCACAAACACGACACCCGAAACTGAATTAGAACGACTATTTCAGACCAAAATTGATGCCGAGCAAAAAATTGAGCCTAAAGATTGGATGCCTGATGCCTATCGTCAAAATTTAATTCGTCAAATGTCACAACATGCACATTCAGAAGTGATTGGTATGCAGCCAGAAGGGAATTGGATTACTCGTGCGCCCTCTTTACGTCGCAAAGCTGTGTTGTTGTCGAAGGTGCAAGATGAAGCGGGTCATGGGTTATACCTATACAGCGCTACCGAAACCTTAGGTATCTCTAGGGCGCAAATGATCGAGGCGTTGCAAACTGGAACAGCTAAATACGCCTCTATCTTTAACTACCCAACCCAAACCTGGGGTGACATGGGCGCCATTGGTTGGTTAGTGGATGGTGCTGCCATATGTAATCAGGTTTCACTGCAGCGTACGTCTTATGGGCCATACGCCAGAAGCATGATTCGTATTTGTAAGGAAGAAAGCTTCCATCAGCGGCAAGGGTATCAAATCATGATTGAGTTGGCTCATGGTACACCTGCTCAAAAAGACATGGCGCAGGATTCCCTTAATCGCTTTTATTGGCCATCACTTATGATGTTTGGTCCCCATGACTCGGAATCAGCCCATTCAGGTCGGTCAATGAAATGGAAAATAAAACGTGAAACGAATGATGACTTGCGCCAAAAGTTCATTGATCAGACGGTTTCACAGATAGACTATTTGGGGCTAGAACATCCAGATAAAGATTTAACATGGAATGAAGGGCGTGGACATTACGACAGTAGTGAGCTTGATTGGGATGAGTTTTATAGCGTCATCAATGGCAATGGCCATTGTAACCGTCAACGGATACAGCATCATGTAAAGGCTCATGAAGACGGGGCTTGGGTGCGCGAAGCTACCGCTGCTTACAATCTAAAAAAACAATTAAAGCTGGCAAAAGATGCGGCTTAATATTTAAGATAATCAAGGACCACGAGACATCATGACTATAGAAAAGCTTGAATTATTTGAAGTGTTCGTTCGCCCAAAGCGTGGACTAGATCACAAACATGTGGGTAGCCTGCACGCCGAAGGTAGGGAGCAGGCGTTAGAATATGCTCGTGATGTTTATACCCGTCGCACTGAAGGTATTAGCATTTGGGTGGTTAAGTCACAAGACATTAGTGCGTCACAAGAAGATGACAATGAATGTTTCTTTGATCCGTCAGATGACAAACCCTACCGGCATGCCACTTATTACCCACTGCCTAAAGAAATCACTACTATGTGAGCGGGAGCCTCGTTATGACGCAATCTACTCAAAATACAGTGGATAGTAAGCAAGACTTAATGAACTATGTTGTGCGCTTGGGGGATGACTCCATCGTGTTAGGGCATCGTATATCAGAATGGGTCAGTGAAGGTCCCTTTCTAGAAGAAGATATCGCACTAGGTAACGTGGCGCTGGACTATATTGGCCGTGCGCGAATGTTTTATGGCTATGCTGCCACCCTAAGTGGTGATGAAAAAACAGAAGATGATTTTGCTTTTTTGCGTGACGAGCGTGAATTTGAAAATTATTTAATTAACGAGTTACCCCGTGGTGACTTTGCTTACACCATTACACGCCAGCTACTGGTTGATTTATATAATAAATACTATTTGCAGGCGCTGACACAATCCACAGACCCTACACTTGTGGCGATCGCACAAAAGGCAGTTAAAGAAACAACGTATCATTGCAGACGTAGCAAATCATGGACCCTCAGGTTAGGTGATGGTACAGAGGAAAGTAAGCGAAGAATGCAATTAGCTATTGATGATATTTGGGGCTACAGTCACGAATTATTTGAATCAGACTTGCTAGAGCAGCGTTTAATTGATGCCGGTATAGCAGTTAATTGTGCTGACTTAAAGCAGCCTTGGCTTGCTGATGTTGAAGCCATTTTTCAACAAGCAGGCCTTAACGTTCCTGAAACAACTTGGGCTGTGCGTGGCGGCCGCAAAGGTTATCATAGTGAGCACTTGGGACACCTGTTAACACAAATGCAGTTCGTCTATCGCTCATTCCCTGGTGCTAAGTGGTAATACGATGACCGCTCTAATACGCTCGTTGATCCCTATGAAGTCAAGCCTTCAATATGAACGTGAAAAATTTCGGAGTAACTCGCAAGTGCCACACTTATGGGCTTTGCTAGATGCAGTGAAAGACCCTGAAATACCTGTTTTGTCTTTGTGGGACATTGGCATACTAAAAGATATTAGCCAACACGGGCAAGGCGTCACTGTAACCATTACACCGACCTATTCAGGCTGTCCAGCCATGGATGTTATTCGTGAAGATATTACTGCTGCCTTACTGAGTGATGGTATTGCCCAAGTGAAAGTTGAACTTGAATTAACCCCGGCTTGGACGACTGATTGGATGACCAGCAAAGGTCGTGAGCAGTTACGTGGTTATGGCATAGCACCGCCAGATGACGTAGTAGACCCTATGCATGGGCATTTGGCGCACGCTGTTGAGTTAACTGAAACTACTCAGGTGCGATGTCCCCATTGTGGTTCCCATGAAACACGTATGGTAAGTGAATTTAGCTCTACGGCTTGTAAAGCGTTATTTCAATGCAATGATTGCAGTGAGCCCTTTGATTTATTCAAACATATTTAGGTAAGATTTGTGTTAGATACTAATTTTTATTCGTTAATAATAAACGACGTTAAACCAGAAACAGAGACTGCTGTTCGGGTGAGTTTTGATGTGCCTAAAGCGTTACAGCGCACCTTTACTTTTAAACCAGGCCAATTTTTAACATTACAAACAGAAATTGAGGGTGAAGCAGTTCGACGGTCCTACTCAATTTGCAGTGGTGTTAATGATGGGCATCTCCGCGTTGGTATCAAGCGGGTAAGGGGTGGACTTTTTTCAAACCATGCCAACGATCAGTTTAAGGTGGGTGACACTATTCAAGTGATGCCACCACAAGGTAATTTTAGTCCACAATTAGATCCCAAACATCAAAAAAATTACATGTGTTTGGCTGTAGGTAGTGGCATTACACCCATTTTGTCAATTATCACCTCGGTCTTAAGCAGCGAACCTAAAAGCAAAGTAACGCTCGTTTATGGCAACAAACGCACAAATACGGTCATGTTTAAAGAAGAGCTTAGTTTCATAAAGAGCCGATATATCAATCGTTTTAAGTGGGTCAACATCATGAGCCAAGAAGACCAAGGTTCTGACGTATTGAAGGGGAAGATCGATAATAAAAAAGGCTATTTATTACAAAAACATAAAATGATTGATATCCTCAATGCTAGCGAAGCGTTTATTTGTGGCCCAGAATCAATGATTTCTGAAGTGTCTCATGGTTTTAGAAACGAAGGCCTTGCCAGCAAACAGATTCACTATGAATTATTTGCAAATTCATCGGCAGATTCTGACCTGATGTTAGAAAAATCAAGATTACGCATACAACAATATGGTGAAGATAAAACCAGTAAAGTGACCATTATTTCTGACGCTCGTTCCATTGATTTTGATTTGGCCACAGTGGGTTCAAATATTTTAGATGCGGGCATGGACAATGGTGTTGAGCTGCCTTATTCCTGTAAAGCAGGCGTGTGTTCTACATGCAAAGCCAAACTAATAAAGGGTAGGGTTGATATGGACATTAGCCATGGGCTTGAGCCACATGAAGTTGAAGCTGGCTATATATTAACCTGTCAGGCACACCCTGTGTCGGACGAGGTGATTGTGAGCTTTGACGATAGATAGGAACAAAGTGACAGATAAAAATAAACGTACTAAAAAGATTCAACAACACATCAAGGACAGCACCATTAGCTGCACATCCATGGTAGTGACTGTATTCGGTGACGTTGTTTCACAGCATGGTAGTTGGGTCTCGTTAGCGAGTCTAATACAGGTGCTAGAACCTTTTGGTTTTAACGAGCGCCAAATCAGAACTTCAGTCTACCGTTTAGTGCAAAATAATTGGCTTCAAGTTAATAAAGTGGGTCGGTGCAGTTACTATTGCTTTACCGACACAGCGACTGGCCATTATGAAAAAGCAGCTCGGCGTATTTACGCTGTAAATCAGCCAGAGTGGGACAATAATTGGACTTTGGTCTTGCCCGTATCTGTACCAGATATGAAACTTGAAGAATTTAGAAAAAGCCTTATATGGCAAGGCTTTAATACCGTAACGAGTGGGCTTTATGCCCACCCTTCATCAGAACGCTCATCACTAGATGAATTAATTCATGAGTTAGGTATCGTCAATGATCTTGTGGTATTCAGTGCATCAACGTCAGATTTAAACTCTCAGGGTGTGCTTAAAGATTTAATAAAAAACCGATGGAAACTGTCTGAGTTAGAAACCTACTACAAGGATTTTCTCTTTTTTTATCGGCCGATCTGTCAAAAAATATTTTTAACTTTGCCTGACCCAGGTGAGTGTTTGCTATTACGTCAGGCAATGATCCACGATTACCGTCGTATTTTACTGCGTGACCCCGATTTCCCTGCTGCAATGTTACCGCCAGGGTGGGTGGGCCACGAAGCCCAAGATCTGGTTAAGCGAGCTTATAAAGTGCTGGCAGAGTCTTCAACTTATTATATTAGTCAAAAAATGAAAAACGCCCAGGGACCAATGCCAGAACCCAATAAACGTTTCTTCACACGCTTTGGTGGTTTAAAACCACACCAGGACTATTAGCTGGCGCTATAATTACGCTACATGCATCTCTATATTGAACATCTAGGATTAACTACAGTGAACCCTTCTCAAAGTAATAAAATTGCCCCAGTAACGTTATTAAACCGTGGTTCAATTGCCGTTATATCCATTGAAAATGCGCCAGTTAACGCGCTGTCTCACGCAGTGCGGGAGGGCATAGTTAGTTGTCTCAAAGCGGCTGAGAAAGATAATGGTGTTAAGGCGATTGTTGTCAGCTGCGTTGGCAGTACATTTATCGCTGGTGCAGATATCTCTGAATTCGGTCAACCTGCCCTAGAGCCCCATTTACCAGATGTGTTGGCGCAATTAGATCGATGTAGCAAACCTATTATTGCTGCATTATTTGGCACGGTCTTAGGTGGAGGCTTCGAAGTGGCGCTGTCTTGTCATTATCGAGTGGCACTCACGCATACTAAACTGGGTTTGCCCGAGGTAACCTTAGGCCTTATTCCAGGTGCAGGTGGCACACAGTTACTGCCGCGGTTGGCTGGCCTGGAAATGGCTTTGGAGATGATTACTTTAGGTAAGCCTCATACCGCTAAAAAACTGTTTGATCACGGTGTTATTGATCTATTGGTTGAAGAAGACTCATCTTTGGCAGAGGGCTCTTTGTTAAAGCAGGCTATTTTGTTTGCCTACACAATATTAGACACAGGCCAAGGTGTTCGGCGTGTCTCTCAAATGAACATTGAGACGAGCGATTCACATGTTGAACTGTTTGACCAGTGGCGTAAAAAAATAGCCAAAAAGGCCCGCGGACAAAAGGCGCCACAATGTGCTATTGATGCGATTGAAAATGCAGTCTTGTTACCTTTTGAAGAGGGCAAAAAGTGCGAACGTGACCTCTTTATAAAATGTCGTGATTCATCCCAATCTACTGCCATGCGGCATGCTTTTTTTGCTGAGCGACGAGCAGCTAAATTACCTGAATGCTATGACAAAACCCAAAATACACCCTTGTTGCCTATTAAACAGGTTGCCGTAATTGGTGCTGGCACTATGGGCGGTGGCATTGCGATGTGTTTTGCCAATGTGGGCCTAAGTGTTAAATTGCTAGAAATGAGTGAAGATAATCTAGCGCGAGGATTATCAGCCATCCGTACGCGTTTTGACCAAGCGCTGAGTCGTGGGTTAATTAATGAGGTGCAACTTGAGCAGCGCATGAGCTTAATTGTAGGTACATGTGATTATGAAGATTTGGCTGATGTGGATTTGGTTGTTGAAGCTGCTTTTGAAACCATGGCTGTTAAACAACAAATATTTTCCACCTTAGATCAAGTGTGCAAAGTGGACGCTATTTTAGCAACCAACACGTCTTATTTGGATATTAATGAAATAGCCCAATCAACCTCTCGCTCACACAAAGTATTGGGTATGCATTTTTTTACCCCAGCCAATATTATGAAACTATTGGAAGTGGTTTGTGCCGATGATACGGACGAACAAACCCTTAAAACCGTGATGGCGTTGGGTAAGAAATTAGGTAAGGTTTCGGTCGCTGTAGGCGTATGTTATGGATTTGTAGGCAACAGGATGTACTCGTGTTATGGGCGCGAAGCGAATATGTTGTTATTGGAAGGTGCAAGCCCAGATCAGATTGATACGGCTATGAGAAACTGGGGTATGGCTATGGGGCCTTTGGCAGTTAACGACATGTCTGGTATCGACATTGCGTATAAAGCGCGCCAAGAGAATGCGATATTGAAGCAAGACCCCCTCTACTTTCGTGCCTCTGACCTCATGGTTGAAGCAGGTCGTTTAGGACAGAAAACAGGAATGGGTTTTTATCGCTATGATAGTGACACGAAGAAACCACAGATTGACGAAAGTGTATTGGTTGTTTTTGCCAAGGAGGCTCTCAAGTTAGGAGTACTTCAGCGTCACAATATTTCTCAAGAAGAAATACAAAATCGCTTGGTGTTTGCTTTAATTAATGAAGGTGCTCGTATTTTGTCAGAAGGCATTGCCACAAGAGCCAGCGATATTGACGCCATTTGGCTAAATGGTTATGGTTTTCCTCGCCACCTAGGAGGCCCTATGTGCTACGCCGATGAAGTAGGCATAGACAAGGTGGTTGCAGGTATTAAAGTGTATCAGGAGCAAGGTAATGGCCTTTACTGGCACACCGCTGAATTGCTTGAGCGGCTTATAATAAGCAGAGGCAAGTTGTCACAACAATAATGTGACCTGTGGTGAGTCTGTACGCAAAGACGGTCATAAATTATGGTCGTAAATAACAGACATAAAAAAACCACAACTAAGTGGCTTAATTAGAATGGCTCCTCGAGCTGGACTCGAACCAGCGACCAATAGATTAACAGTCTACTGCTCTACCAACTGAGCTATCGAGGAATCATAAGGTTTCGCGTTGAGGTTGGCTCCTCGAGCTGGACTCGAACCAGCGACCAATAGATTAACAGTCTACTGCTCTACCAACTGAGCTATCGAGGAATTGCTCAATGCGAGGCGCGAATATTAATGATCTATTGGTCTTGAGTCAAGTCTAAAAAACCACTTTATATGAATAGCTTAAACCTTTTTATAAGGTTGTAGCTGAGCGTTACATTTTTTACCACCTGCGACTCCTGACGAGGGGTAAACAAATACAGGATGGCATTGCTTGTTGCCAAAATCCCAACTGTCAAAAATCTAGTTTTAATATAAATGCATTTAAAAAACGTCAAAATGGTTCAGGCGTTATGTTGATATTATTTTCAACGCCGGTGAAATAACTTCCGTGTTATGATGAATAAATGTTTCAACCCAAGGGAATAACTGTGGATGCTACGGCCAATAAATTACTCGAAATGGTGTTAACACCATTAAATGTCAGCCATCATCAGCTCGTTAATGACAGTCAAAAACACAGTGGCTCAGCCACTGACAGTCACTACAATTTGGTATTGGTGTCTGATGACTTTGCTGGCATTGGTCCGGTGAAACGTCACCAACAAGTTTACGCATTGGTTGGTGAGTTAATGAATAACCCTATTCATGCCCTGGCACTTCACTGCTATACCGCTGACCAGTGGCAGGCTAAGCAAGAAAAGATGCCTGCAACGGCCCCCTGTATGGGTGCTAATAAGGCGAGTTAAGGGACTTTTTATAATTTAAAGATGAGTGTAAGAAATATCAGCCTGATACGACTAACTCATATCCCCCTAACTTATTTACTAGAGAAACTCTATTGGACATACCTTTGCTTTATTGATGCTGGCGTTGTTAGCCGTGTTGACGCTGATGGTCGAAATTAATTTTACCTACCCAACCCAAGACTTTAGATTTGGCTTATTTTCTAGTACTGGAAATCTGGTAAAAGTCCGCTTAGCCGTATTCTTGCTTGGCTAGGTCTAAGATCCAGGTGCGGAAGTGACGCATTGCTGGGTTGTCTAAGGCCTCGTCGGCATAGACTAAGTAGTAGCCATAGTCGTTAAGTTGTACCTCGGATATTGGTATCAATGTGCCTGCGAGCTGTTCGTTTTGGGCTAGGTCGTCGTATAGTGCCATGCCTTGGCCGTCGATGAGTGCCTGTAGGCGCACACTTGGGTCCGGAATGACTAAGTGGCTGCTGTGGGGATAGTAGGCGATTCCAGCGGCATGATGCCATTGTTGCCATGCCCTACTGCCTTCACGGTCTTGTAGTAATGGGGTTTTTTGTAGCACCTGTTTAAGGCCCTCAGCTTTTACTTGGTGGGCCACCTGAGTGCCACCATAGGCCCGCACGGGGCAACTAAATAATTTTTCTACCCTAATATCTTGCCAATGGCCATTGCCCCATCTAATAGCAATGTCGATGCCGTCATTAAGAAAATCTTGTAGGTCGATCATGGGTTGCAGTTTCAATGTAACTTGAGGGTTATGTTGCATAAAACCCATCAATCGTGGCGATAACCATCGGGCGGCAAAATAACTGGACATGCCAACGGTGAGCTGATCGCTGTCTTGTTGGGCTAATTGGTTAATGGTGTTAGTTAAGTGCTTAAAGCTGGTTTTGCTATGAATTAACAAGGTCTGTCCCTGGTCGGTTAAACATACACCTCGTGGTTGGCGTTGAAACACCTGAAAGCCCAATTCATTTTCCAACTTAGCCATCTGATAACTGATCGCTCCTTTGGTCATATATAAAGCTTGGGCAGCTGCGCTATAGCTTTCATAGTTGGCCACCTGAGTAAATAAATGTAACGCATTGAGGGCTTTAAAGGTCATATGTGTGTCTAAATTTTTTGATCGAATAGTTCAAAATAAATGCCTTGTTCATATGCATAAACAGGCGTTTAATCCCTTTTTATGGGTTTATATATCGACTTAGCATAACCGTTTTTTTTGTTAAGCGATAAAATATTTTGGTCATACTATGAATGCAGATATTCCAGTTCCAGTTGCCACTTCTAAGATCCGCCGCGGCGGCCGTACTCAGCGTTTGGCTGCCCGTACCCAAGCTGAGCAAATTAATTTTGTACCCAGTCAACGTCAAATTCCGGTTTACGATTTGTTGACTAAGCATGAGATTAAGCAGTTACAAGACCAATGCGACTGGCTGCTGCAAGAAGTGGGGGTAGAGTTTATTGACGATGCCGAGTCTATTGAGCTATTGAGCCGTGCCGGAGCCCAGGTTTCGGGTACCAGGGTAAGGTTTAAACCAGGTTTGCTGATGGATATTTGTGCTACGGCCCCCAAAAGTTTTCAACTGCATGGTCGTGACCCTAAGCATACGGTAACGGTAGGTGGCAATCAGCTGGTATTTACCCCTGCCTATGGTGCGCCCTTTGTGACTGACTTAGATCAGGGTCGGCGCTACGCTACGCTGCTGGACTTTGAAAACTTCGTTAAATTAGCTTATCAAACACCTTATTTGCACCACTCTGGAGGCACCGTTTGTGAGCCCATGGATGTGGCCGTCAATAAGCGCCATTTAGACATGGTCTATGCCCATCTGCGTTATTCAACTAAGCCTTTTATGGGGGCGGTAACCGCGCCAGACCGTGCCGAAGACTCGGTGGCTATGGCACGTATTGTATTTGGCGCCGAATTTATGGAAAACCATTGTGTCATGCAGGGCAATATTAATGTTAATTCGCCTTTGTGCTTTGACCAGACCATGACATCGGCATTAAAAGTGTATGCCCAAGCAGGCCAGGGTATTGTTTTGTCGCCCTTTATATTGGGTGGCGCTATGGGGCCTGTAACCATGCCTGCTCTTGTGGCCCAAGCTCATGCCGAAGCACTGGTAGGCATTGCCTTAAGTCAGTTGGTGCGGCCAGGTACACCGGTGGTGTACGGAAATTTTTTATCCACTATTAACCTCAAAACTGGGGCTCCAACTTTTGGCACACCGGAGGCTAATTTGGCGGCCTTGGCCATAGGCCAGTTGTGCCGTGCCATGGGTTTGCCATTGCGTTGTGGTGGCCATCTAACGGCGGCTAAGAGCGCGGATGGTCAGGCTATGCAAGAGTCTGCAGACAGTATGACAGCTGGTTTAATGGCTGGGGCAAATTATATTTTGCATGCTGCAGGTTGGCTCGAGGGAGGGCTGACTATGGGCTATGAAAAGTTTGTTATGGACCTTGATCGTTGTGGCATGATGCTGAGGTTTAACCAAGGGCTTAACCTTGATAACAACAGTTTTGCCAAAGATGCGTATTTGGAGGCCGGTCCAGGGGGAAATTTTATTGGCGCCAAGCACACCATGGCTAATTTTGAACAAGCCAACTATATGTCCAGCCTCGCCGACACACAGTCTTACGAAAGCTGGAGTGAAGCCGGTAGTCTCACATTGGAGCAGCGAGCCAATCAACAATGGAAATCTATGCTAGCTAACTATCAAACACCAACCATGGAGCCTGCCACAGAGCGGGCATTGCAAGATTTTATGGCTAAGCGCAAAGCCGCTCAACCAGACCAATGGTATTAATCACACTAACTTGAGGAGTTATTATGGCCACACTTGAACGCACTTCCGCCTTGGCTGCAAGGCATGCTGTGTTAGGCTCAGATCTAGAAGATTGGAACGGCATGGGCACTGCCTGGAGCTATCACAGTGACGCTAACGATGAGCATGATGCGGTAAGAGATAGGGCAGGCATGTTTGACATGTCACCGTTAAAAAAGGTTTGGGTTAAAGGGGTAGATGCGGAACAGGCACTCAATCACCTGATCACGCGGGATTTAACCCTAGTAGCGCAGGGTGAGTCGGTGTATACCGCAATACTTACCGAACAAGGAGGCGTGGCTGATGATGCCATTGTCGCTAATTGTGGCGATTTAACCTTTTTGTTGTGTCATGGGTCAGGCTCAAGCATGGAATTGTTGCAACAGTCGGCGGTAGGCCTAGAGGTAGATATTCAACTGGACGACGATTTGCATAACATTTCCGTGCAGGGTCCCCAAGCATTGGCTATTCTTGATGCTCATACGCCGATGAATTTAGCTCAGTTACCTTACTTCCACCATCAAGCAACAAGCTTGTTTGGGTATGAGGTGCGTATTTCTCGCACCGGTTACTCCGGCGAGCGTGGCTACGAAATTTTTGCCCCAGCTCACTGTGTGGTGGATATTTGGGATCAGCTGTGTGAATTAGGGGTGATGCCTTGCTCATTTACTGCATTAGACAAGGTGCGCATAGAAGCCGCGCTATTGTTTTATGGCTACGATATGACGCATGAGCACTCTGCGTGGGATGTGGGTTTGGGTTTCTGCGTTAATCTAGCCAAAGCAGATTTTCGTGGTAAACAAGCAGCGCAACAACGCCTTAGTAAGCCAGCCTTTAAGGGAGTGGGTATTAGTATCAACCATGATGATGCTTTGGTGGGTGGTGAAAGTTTGTGGCTTAACGGCGAAGAGGTTGGGGTGGTTAATAGTCCGGCCTACTCTCAACGGATGGAGCAAAGCCTAGCCCTGGTGCATTTAAGCCCAGGTGCGGCTTTGGCGGGCACGAAGTTAGAGGTTCGTAGCGAGGCTTTTACCGGCACTGCAGAGGTGCTAAAAACGCCTTTTTACGATGTTAATAAAAGCCGCACTCGTGCTTAACGAGCATAAAAAAAGCCCCCGTGGATCAGATCCATGGGGGCTTTTTTGCTAATGGCGCGTGGTTTAGAAGTCGCCTGTGCCTGCAAGCTCTTCCCTACGCTTGGCCATAAAGTCTTGTAAGCCGTCGTCAATACCTTGATCCAAAGGTGGTGCTTGGTATTCATTAAGCATTTTCTTCCAAAGCGCATTGGCCCGCACTAGCATGTCTTTGCTACCGTCTTCTTCCCACTGCTCAAAACTGTTGTTGTCTGTAAGGTTAGACATGTAAAACGCTTCTTTAAAGTTAGCTTGAGTATGGGCACACCCTAAAAAGTGGTTTCCTGGGCCTACTTCACGAATTGCATCTAGTGCTTGACCGTTTTCTGAAAGGTCTATGCCCTTGCAGAAGGTATGAGCCATGCCAAGCTGATCCAAGTCCATGACAAACTTTTCATAACCCATGGACAAACCGCCTTCTAACCAGCCGGCAGAATGTAATGCAAAGTTAACGCCAGCCATAATGGTAGGCATTAATGTGTTGGCGCTTTCATATGCAGCTTGGGCGTCAGCAATTTTAGAACCAGGCAATGAACCACCACTACGAAATGGAACACCTAAACGACGGGCTAGTTGTGCAGCACCATAAAGCACTAAAGCAGGTTCAGGTGTACCAAAGGTAGGTGCACCAGATTGCATGGAGATGGAGCTTGCAAAGGTGCCAAAGATACATGGTGTGCCAGGGCGGTATAACTGAATGAAGGTGATACCAGCCAATACCTCTGCAAGAATTTGTGCCAAGGTGCCCGCAATAGTTACAGGAGACATAGCGCCAGACAAGATAAACGGCGTGACTACACATGCTTGATTGTTCTCAGCATAAACTTTAGCCGCACCCAACATGGTGTCGTCAAAGGTCATCGGCGAGTTAGCGTTAATTAAGCTGGTGGTGACGGTATTGTTCTTAACAAAGTCTTCGCCAAATACAATCTTGGCCATGTCCACAGTGTCTTGAGCGCGAGAAGGTGCAGTTACAGAACCCATGAAGGCTTTGTCGCTATACTTAATGTGGCTGTAGAGCATATCTAAGTGACGCGTCGTTACCGGCACGTCTACTGGTTCGCATACGGTACCACCAGAGTGGTGCATGTAAGGCGACATGTAGGCTAACTTAACGAAGTTCTGGAAATCGTTAATAGTGGCGTAACGACGGCCGTTGTCTAAGTCACGTACAAAAGGACAACCATAACCGGGAGCGAATACGGTGTTCTTGCCGCCAATCTCTACGCTACGATCGCTGTTACGTGCGTGCTGAGTGTAGGTAGATGGAGCCGACGCTTGAATAATCTGGCGACACATGCCTTTAGGAAAACGTACACGTTCGCCTTCTACACTAGCGCCAGCAGCTTTAAGTACTTCCAACGCTTCTGGGTCGTCACGGAATTCAATACCAATCTCTTCAAGAATAGTATCAGCATTACGTTCGATAAGTTCTAGGCCAGCTTCATCTAATACTTCAAATGGATTGAGTTGGCGGGTAATAAAGGCGGGTGCTTGTACAGTTTCACTGGCGCGTGATGCTTGACGTGCGCTACGACCACCACCGCTTTTGCGGCGTCCACGGACTTCACTCATGGAAATAATCCTCAATAAAATGGAACGAGTTTAATATGGGCCAAATTTTGCAGTTCTTGAGGTTTCTATGCTGACTAAGTGGCGACTGCTTGTTGTGTCTAAGCGCCACTTTTATGAAACGTAAGCGTTGGGCACAAAAGTTGAGTATAAACATGAATCATATTCATAGTAATTTGAGAAAAACTCAACTTGAATAGTGAGTGTAAACGCCCCTAAAGCTAGCTAACAAGCACCTAGATAGGTAGCATAACGTCATTATTCGTATTTTTTGAGAATCAGTTATGACCGCTAATCTACTTCAAGATTTATTAGCAGAGCGTGGTGTTTTACTTGCAGATGGTGCTACTGGCACCAATTTATTTGCCATGGGATTAGAAACAGGTGACGCACCTGAATTATGGAATGTGGATCACCCAGATCGTATTGCTGCTAACTATCAAAGTTTTGTAGATGCAGGTTCAGACCTTATCTTAACTAATACTTTTGGTGGTACCCATTACCGCTTAAAGCTGCATGATGCTGCAGACCGAGTGCACGAGTTAAATGTTGCTGGTGTTAAAATAGGCTGCGAAGTTGCAGCTAAAGCAGGCCGCCCTGTGATTATTGCTGGTTCCATTGGTCCAACGGGTGAAATACCAGAACCCATGGGTAGCTTAAGCCATGCTGATGCTGTTGCCGCGTTTGCAGAACAAGCTCAGGCACTAAAGGATGGTGGTGCAGACGTATTGTGGGTAGAGACCATGTCTTCAACGCAAGAATCTGAGGCGGCTATAGAAGGTGCAAACCAAACTGGATTACCGGTCATTTGTAGTTACAGTTTTGATACCAATGGCCGTTCTATGATGGGAGTTACGCCTGCCGACATGGTGCAGTCGTGCGCCCACGAAGATCATACTTCATATGCTTGTGGTTCTAATTGTGGTGTGGGTGCTTCTGAATTAGTGATGGCTATCCGCAATATGCGTAATGCGCCAGGTGGTGATAAAGCCATTTTGGTAGCTAAAGCGAATTGTGGCATTCCCGAATATGTGAATGGCGCCATTCATTACAATGGTACACCAGAAATTATGGCCCGCTACGCCACCATGGCTATGGATTCCGGTGCAGACATTATTGGTGGGTGTTGTGGTACGTCTCCAGAGCATGTTGCTGCCATGCGCAAAGCGTTAGACGGTCATACTAAAGGTGAAGCACCAACTGTGGAGGAAATTGAAGCGGCATTAGGTGAGATTTCTAAAGGCGGCAAGGCACAGTTTGGCGGCGACTTGACTGTGGCAGGTGGTGCTGCTGAAGGGGCTGCCATAAATCGACGATCACGCCGCCGTTAGTTGAGCGTCATCCCCAGCAGAGTTGCTATTTTCTTTTTAAACCAATACCTTTGCCAGCACTGTCTGGCCAAGGTAGCTGTGACTGTTCAGCTTCAAGAATGGTAATGCTTTGCACCATCATATCGCTAAAGTTGGTTACCTTTTTTGCCAGCAAGTTGTAGCATAAAAACAACATTTCTACTGTCGCTAGCAGTTCATTCTGGTCATTAAACATGCGGTGGAAAATACGCATGCGTTTGTTGTCTGTCTCAAGTATCTGTGTGGTGATAGTTACCGTTTCTCCCAAACCAATTTCTTGCACGTACGCCAAGTGGGTCTCTACTGTGAACAGGGTTTCACCTGTATTTTGGATATGCTCCAAAGTTAAACCCAAGTGGTTTTGCAATGCGTCGGAAGCTTTGGTGAAGATGACAAGGTAATTGGCATCGTTAAGGTGACCGTTATAATCAATCCATTCTTTTATCACTGGCGTTTGTAAGGTTTGTAGGGCGCTGGGCATATTTTTTTCCGTAATAGGTGGGGCAGATTACAATGCATAGATTAGACGTTGCAAGGGCCTTAAAGAATGATTAATATCACATTATTATTGCACATTAACGACTTGCTCTCTATGTTTACAGCTAAAGCGATCACTAAGACTATTAACGTGGTTTTTTACCTGGTGCCAGAGTTTTCCATGATTGGGTTTTCTGCCTTGGTAGACCCTTTGCGTCAGGCTAATAATGTGTCTGGTGAAACCTTCTATCGTTGGCAGGTAGTGAGTGCTACGGGTGAGGCGGTAGTCGCAAGTAACGGTATGAGTTTGATTGCTGATTGCGCTATAGGCCAAGAAGCAACGCCAGACATGCTTATTATCTGTGCTGGTTTTAACCCAGAAAAAGACCAATGTAAAAGGTTACAAACGTGGCTGCAGCAGCATAGCCGGCGTGGCGTTTGGTTAGGTAGCCAAGATACAGGCAGCTATCTGTTGGCTAAAAGCGGTTTGCTTAATGATCACCGAGCCACCATTCACTGGGAAAATCTTATGGCCTTTAAAGAGGTGTTTCGACGTGTGGAAGTGGTGGACGAGCTTTATGAAATCGATGGTCGTCGCTTTACCTGCTCAGGTGGTTTAGCAGGCTTGGATATGATGTTGTATTTAATTCAGTGCCAGCGTGGTCACGAGCTATCTTTGTCTGTATCTGACGAACTAATTTATAGTCATATGCGTGAGGGTAAAGCGCCTCAACGTATGAGTAGCGCCTTAAGGTTGGGTACTAATAATCGTAAATTGCTTACGGTCATTGGTGCTATGGAAGATCATTTAGAAGAGCCCCTGAGTATTCCAACTTTGGCGGCCATGGTGAACGTTTCTGAACGTGAGTTAGAGCGATTATTTAGTAGGCATTTACAGCAATCACCGGGCCGCTATTATCGGGCTAAACGTTTACAAAGGGCCAGGGCATTACTTCAACAAACCGACAGACAAGTGGTAGATATTGCTATGGCTAGTGGTTTTGGTTCGGCAGCACACTTTTCTCGTGCCTATAGGCAGTTTTTTAGTGTGGCGCCAAGCCAAGATAGGCAACCACAACTACGTCGAGCCTAGGTTGGCTAGCTTTATCGACCTTGCCAATGGGGTTCTCGCTTTTCCGCAAAGGCGTTAGGGCCTTCACTAGCATCTTCTGAATGTAACATTTTTTGATAGGCCGGTACTTCTTTACGCATGTGAGTATAAGCTTGCTCTAACTCCATACCTTGGGTAGCGCGAGTAATGGCTTTTATGGAGGCTAAAGACAAGGGGGCAGATTGGGCAATTTCTTGGGCCCAAGCTAAGGCTTGTTCTATAAGCACTTCACCCTCGCAATGACGATTAATGAGACCAAAATGAATGGCTTCTTCCACGGCCATACGGCGGCCAGACATCAACATGTCCATGGCTACTGCTTCTGGTAGGCGACGCGGTAATCTAAGTACGCCACCACTGTCTGGTATGATGCCCAAGGTAGCTTCTGGTAAAAAGAACTGCGCGTGGTTAGCAGCGATGATTAAGTCAGCAGCCAATGCCAGTTCAAACCCACCGCCAGCGGCATAGCCATTTACCGCAGCGATAACGGGTTTATCTAAGTTCCACAATTCTGTAATTCCAGCAAAACCGCCACGACCAAAATCGGCATCAACAGCTTCGCCTTCAGCGGCAGCTTTTAAATCCCAACCAGCACTAAAAAAACGCTCACCACTGCCGGTGATAATAGCGACACGTAAGCTAGGATCATTTGCAAAGTCAATGAAAGTTTCGCCCATAGCATGGGACGTGGGAGCGTCTATCGCGTTGGCTTTTGGGCGGTTTAGGGTGACGAGTAAGACGGCGCCATGGCGCTCACAAATAATTGAATCGGTCATGATTTTTTTTGGCCTAATTGGATAAGGGCATCAACTGCTACTGCGCCCTGTTTTAGTGCGAGTAGGGGGTTGATGTCGAGTTCATATACGGGGTGTTGCTGGCTATAGTTTAGCACTGCCATTACTGCATCAACTATAGCGTCCATGTCGGCAGGAGCTTGGCCTCGGTAACCCGCTAGTAGGGGCGCACACTTTAGGTTAGTTAACGCCTGCATAACCTCGTTCTTGTTGGTGGGAAGTAGCAAGCTTTGGGCATCTTGCAGTATTTCTACCAAAATTCCACCTGCGCCTAACACCAAATATTGACCAAATAGTGGGTCTGTATTGATGCCAATGATCAACTCTGCTAACACATCTTGCATCATTTGCTCAGCCAATAGGGTATCGCTTAGGGCAAATAATACGGTTGCGGCCTGCTCTACTTGAGTTTGATTTTTAAGATTGAGCTTAACAGCGCCTAATTCGGTCTTGTGGGCTAGGTTTGCCCCCACGGCTTTTAAAGTGACCGGGTAGCCAAGGTCGGTTACAGCTTTAAGTACTTGCTCTAAACTAGAGACTGTTTGACCTTTCGGTATAGATAGCCCATGTTGCTTTAATGCCTGTTTGCTCTGTGCTTCAGAAAGCGGTGGCATATCGTCGTTACAGGGAACGTTAATGTTACGAATTTGTAGCGCTTCCGGTATGGGCGCAGCAAAGGCTTGGCCAATGGTATACGCATGGTTTAGGGCCGTTAGGCATTGTTCCATGCCAATCATGGGGGCCATGCCTTTTTTTATGCAGGCGTCAATGGCGTGGGGCGGCATACATTCAGACATGGAAGCCAATACAATAGCTTTATGGTTGCCTGCTTGGGCTGCGTCTGCCAGTGCCAGCAGCGCGGTATCCCATTCTTCTGGGTCAGCAGTAGCGTTGTTGGGCCAATCTAGTACCAATAGGGTGGCACTGAAATTAGCTGCCATATGGGCCCCGAAAGTAGCGGCCATTTGTTGACGTTTATTCCAAATGTAAGTTTGGTAATCTAGTGGATTATCCACCTGTTCGCCGTTGGAAAAGGTGGCTAGAGTGGCCTGCTTTTGGGCTGATGTTATCGCTCCGTAGACAATATCACGGCCATCAATGAGGTCTGCCATCATGCCGGCTTCGCCACCTGAGCAGCTCATGGAAGCAATGTTTTTGTGGGTCAGTGCCCCCAACAGGGATAACAGTTTTAAGGTCTCTAAAAATTCGGGTACGGTGTTAACTCGGGCGATTCCTAGGCGGGCAAATAAAGCGTCAAAAAGGCTGTCTGCACCCGTTAACGAACTGGTATGGGATAGGGCTATTTTGGCGGCAGCTGCGGTGCGTCCAGTTTTAATGGCAACTATAGGTATTTTGCGAGATAAAGCACGCCGTGCTGCGGTATCAAAGGCTGCCAAGTCTGCAATACCTTCAATGTGTAAACCAATAGCTGTTACCCGTGGGTCATCCAGCATGGAGTCTATTACCGTAGCAATATCCACTTGGGCTTGGTTGCCCATAGTAAACATATAGGCAATGGGTAGGCCAATTTTTTGCATGGTCATATTGAGACCAATATTGCCACTTTGGGTAATAATACCTACGCCTTCGTCTACTGGCTGGCAGCCATGTTGATCAGGCCATAAAACAGCCTTATCTAAGGCATTAATAACGCCATAACAGTTAGGGCCAATAATGGGCATCTCGCCTGCAGCTTCTATTAACCGTTGTTGACGCTCTATACCCAAGGCTTGTAACTCATCGCCTAGTTCACTAAACCCAGAGGCATAAAGCAGGGCGCCACCGGCGCCCATATTATTAAGCTGGGCTACGGTTTCTATAGCACTTTCGGCGTTTACCGCAACATAGGCAGCGTCTGGCGCTTGAGGTAAATCTGCAGTCGATTTTAGGCATTTAATACCCATGAGTTGATCACGCTTAGGGTGCACAGACCAGATAGGCCCGGTAAAACCCATGGCTAGGCTTTCACGAATAGCGAAATCAGCACCACGACTGCCAAATACGGCGATGGATTTTGGCGCTAACAAACGCCGTAATCGTTGTTTATTAATCATTCTAAGTTAGACGCCCAGTTTATGATAAGTAGCTATGCTTCTAAAGGCCTTAACATGGCGCGGGAGATAATATGGCGTTGAATTTCGCTGGTGCCATCCCAGATGCGTTCTACGCGGTGGTCGCGCCAAATACGCTCTAGGGGTAACTCGTCCATTAAGCCCATGCCACCTAAGATTTGTATGGCTTCATCAGATACCATTGCCAGCATTTCTGTGGCTTTTAGCTTGGCCATTGCGGCATCGGAATCAGTCATTTCACCAGTGCAGTCTTTCCAAGCAGCGAACATGGTGAGTAACTCAGCAGCTTTAAGTTCTGTGGCCATATCTGCCAACTTAAAAGATACCCCCTGAAATTTACCAACACTTTGGCCAAATTGTTTGCGAGTAGCGGCCCATTCTGTAGCAATTTCTAAGGCCCGTTCAGCACGGCCCAAGCACATGGCGGCAACAGAAAGGCGGGTTGCGCCTAACCATTCATTGGCCACATCAAAACCGTGATCTTCTTCACCTAGTACTTGAGACTTGTGCACACGACAGTTATCAAAATTCAAGATGGAGTTATGATAACCACGGTGGGATACGCTGTTATAGCCTGGTTCTACTGTGAAGCCTGGAGTGTCTTTATCGATAAGAAAGCTGGTGATCTTTTTCTTTGGGCCGCGTGGTGTTTCCTCTACACCACTAGCAGCGAATAGAATGACAAAATCAGCCACATCGGCATGGCTAATAAAATGCTTAGTTCCATTAATGACAAAGTCATCACCATCACGCTCAGCACGGCACTGCATAGAACGAACGTCAGAACCGGCGTTAGGCTCGGTCATGGCTAAACAATCTACCTTGTCGCCACGAATGCTGGCATGAAGGTAGTTTTCAATTTGGTCGCCCTTGCAGGCTAGTAAAATATTACTAGGGCGGCCAACAATGTACTGTAACCCAAAATTGGCACGGCCTAATTCACGTTCCATTAAACAAAGGGTTAAGCTGTCTAATCCGGCACCACCGTGTTCTTCTGGCATATTAGCGGCATAAAGGCCGAGGTCTAAGGCCTTTTGTTTGATTTCTGCATACAGTTCTGGGCGGATTTCATTGGTTTTTTCCACCTCTGCTTCGTGGGGGTATAGTTCTTGCTCGACAAAGGTTTTGAGGGTGTCGATGATCATTTGTTGTTCGTTGGTAAGGCTGAAGTCCATGATCTAGTTTTCTCTATTAGTGATGTATGAGTTAGCTTGGCTTGGTTCAGCTAAGCTTTTTTAGCAGGTGGCACGGCCATTACACGGCCTTTTTGTTTTGGTGCTGGCAGGTGCTGGTGGGCTTGCCACACCTGCTGTAACACCGCTAGTACTTGAGGTTGAATGGGCGCAGCAGCGGAAGTATTCATGTCAACATGTAGCAACATTTGTTCTGTGGTTGCAAGTAGGTCGCCCGTCTCGCCATGATACATGTGGTGGAAAAAATGTAAGCGTTTATTATCAAGGCCCAATATTTGAGTGGTGAAGCGTAGGGGTTTCCCTTGGGCCACTTCTTGGTAATAGTTAATGTGAGTTTCTACCGTATAGAAGGATGAGCCTGATGCGCGGTAGGCTTCGTTAATGCCTATGTAGCGGAAGAGTGCATCAGATGCCTCACCCATGGCGTATAAGTAAAAAGACTCGCTCATATGGCCGTTATAATCGATCCATTCTTCACGAACCTTGTCGGTGAAAAGCGCGAGAGGGCAGTCTATATGTTCACCAGATTGATAGGTCCGATATTGTTTAGTAAGGTAAATGTCGTTATCCATAAATAGCTCTTATGTGGATGCAAACTTAGCTGATTTGTATGCCATTACTATGCCTCAGAGTTTTTGCATCAACTTGATTAAATACGAATAAGTATTAGTCAATAGCGATTAATAATTGTACAGTTTGATGTTGGCAATAGAGCTATACCTTACAGGTATAAATGGTTTGTTAAAAGCGATAAAAACGGCAACAAAATGGAGTCAAACAGAGTGCTAAGTTTCCTTTTGGAAAGGCCGTTGACCTATGTTTCTTATATGCGTCATAACTTGTGACTTTAGGGCTAATCAAATGTCGCGTTTAAGTATGTAGTTAATTTACAAAAGCGTATTATTTTTCACGAATATTAACGTCGTCCGTTATGCGCTAAGCAGAACGTACTAAATAACCACAAATTGATGCCGAATCAGCTCAATTTAAACCCCAAGGTAAAATCATGTCTAAGACTTACTTGTCCGACATCGACATTGCTCGCGCTGCCGAGAAACGTCCGATTGCTGAAGTTGCTGCTAAGTTAAACATCCATGTTGATGATCTAGAAATGTACGGCAAAATCAAGGCTAAGATCAGCCCTGAGTTCATCAAAAGCGTTAAAGATCGTAAAGATGGCAAGCTGATCCTAGTAACAGCCATCAACCCGACTCCAGCTGGCGAAGGTAAGACGACGACTACTATCGGTTTGGGCGATGCCTTGAATCAAATTGGCAAGCAAACTTCTGTATGTTTGCGTGAACCTTCTCTTGGCCCTTGCTTTGGCGTTAAGGGTGGTGCAGCTGGCGGTGGTTACGCTCAGGTTGTTCCAATGGAAGACATTAACTTGCACTTCACTGGCGACTTCCATGCCATAGGCCTTGCACACAACTTGTTGTCTGCTGCTATTGATAACCACCTTCAGCAAGGCAACGATCTAAATTTAGATCCACGTCGCATCGAATGGAAGCGCGTAATGGACATGAACGATCGTGCCCTACGTAATGTTACCATTGGCCTTGGCGGCCCAGCTCACGGTATTCCTCGTGAAACTGGTTTCGACATCACTGTAGCTTCTGAGGTTATGGCTATTTTCTGCTTGGCTAACACTTTAGCAGAACTTAAAGAAAAATTGGGTGACGTCGTTGTTGGTTACACTCGCGACCAGAAGCCTGTAACTGCCCGTGACCTTAAGGTTCACGGCGCAATGACTGTATTGTTAAAAGACGCATTCAGCCCTAACCTTGTACAAACGCTTGAGCACACTCCGGCATTCGTGCATGGTGGCCCATTTGCTAATATCGCTCACGGTTGTAACTCTGTAGTTGCAACACGTTTGTCTATGAAGTTAAGTGAATACACAGTAACAGAAGCTGGCTTTGGTGCTGACTTGGGTGCAGAGAAGTTCTTAGACATTAAATGTCGTAAGGCCGGTATCACTCCAAGTGCTGTTGTTATTGTTGCTACTATCCGTGCACTTAAGCTACATGGTGGCGTTCCTCTTAAAGACGTTAATAACGAAAACCTAGAAGCTGTTGCTAAAGGTGTTGAAAACCTTAAAAAGCACATCGAAAACATGCACCAGTTTGGTCTTCCTGTAATTGTTGCTGTTAATAAGTTTGTTACCGATACTGACGCAGAAGTAAAAACTGTCCAAGCTAAGTGCGATTACTTAGGCGTTCAAGTGATTGAAGCTAACCACTGGGCTGATGGTGGCAAGGGTGCTATTGAGCTAGCAGAAGCTGTTGTTGATTTGGTAGAAAATCATGATAACGACTTCCATTACTTGTACGAAGACGACATGCCTCTTTGGGACAAAGTTAAAACTGTAGCTCAAAAGATTTATGGTGCTAACGACATCCAAGGTGACCAGAAGCTACGTGACCGCTTTGCGGCACTAGAAGAAGCTGGCTATGGCAACTTACCTATCTGTATGGCAAAGACTCAGTACTCGTTCTCTACTGATCCTGCGCTAAAGGGCCGTCCTACTGGTTTTGATATACCACTTCGAGAAGTGCGTTTATCCGCTGGTGCTGGTTTCATCGTAGTACTTGCTGGTGACGTGATGACTATGCCTGGTCTTCCTAAGAAGCCAGCTGCTGAAGTAATCGACATCAACGAAAACGGTGATATCATAGGCTTGTTCTAAGCCAACCGCTGATTTAAAAAGCCCCGCTAGGTCTCGCCTAGCGGGGCTTTTTTTGTGCGCAGGCTATACTAATAACGATAGTTTAGGGGCCGCAGTGGAGTTCCTCAAGCGCAATTCAACATCTAATTGTTGATGGGATTGGGGTGCTGCACCTTCTAATTGGTCTATCAGGTATTGTGCTGCACGTTGACCCATTAATTTAAAGGGAATATGCATGGTGGTGAGGCTCGGGGTTAGGTTTGCACTAATTGCTAGGTCATCAAAACCTGCAATAGATACTTGACTAGGCACCTCAATGCCACTGGCCTGACATTCTAATAAAGCCCCCGTTGCCAGCACGTCATTGCTGCATAGTATGGCAGTAGGTGGGCAGCGTAATTTGAGTAATTGACGACAAGCAGTACGGCCCGCTTCAATGTTGTAATTACACTCGATTATTGAGTCCTGAGCTAATGCAATGCCCTGTGCTGATAGAGCGTCCTCCATGCCTTTTAAGCGATCAAAGGCTCGGTCGTTACCTGTTGAAATGCCACTAATAATGGCAAACTGTTGGTGACCAAGAGATGCTAGATGTAATGGTATGAGTTTAGCTGCTTCATAATTGTTAAATCCCACACAAGGGTGGCGACAATCACTGTGGTAAGCCCACGTCAGTACATAGGGAATTTGTCTTTGCTGTAGCAGATCATAAATCAACGGGTCGTGGTTGAGCCCTACCAACATGATAGCGTCAACGCCGCGTTCTATGAGCGTTCGTACTTGGGTGAGTTCATGTTGCGAATCATAGCCAGAAGTGGTGAGCATTAAACTGAGGCTGGCGCGGTTTAACCTAGTTTCAAACGCTTCAATGCCATCGGCAAAAATGGCATTTGCAAGGGTTGGGATCACTGCGCCAATACAACGAGAGCGTTTACTTGCTAGTGCCCGGGCGGCAGCGTCGGCCACATAATGAAGTTCAGCAATAGCAGTTTGCACTCGTTGCCGAACGCCAATGCGCACTGAGTCGGGCTGATTGATGACACGAGATACTGTAGCAGTGGACACGCCAGATGCTTTAGCGACATCACCTTGGGTAGCTGTTTTGCTAAGTGGGTTCAATATAATAACCACTGTTTTAACGTCATAAATATATTATACACGGATAAAAATGTAAGCGCATACAAAAAGTTCATTTTAGCACTTGTTAGTCTCATTTCAATAGTCTAGTATAGCTGCATTCATAAATGTAAGCGCATACAAGATACACATCAAGGATTTATATCATGGCTGTTAGTTATTTAAAAAGAGCTGCAAAGTCTTCTGCTACTGGTGAGGATGATACCCGCGCCACGGTGTCACAAATGTTGACAGCCATTGAAGCTGGTGGAGAACAACGTTGTATCGAATACGCGGCTGACCTTGATGGCTATCATGGCAATATTTTAGTCACTAGTGAAGACATAGAACAAGCCACTGCTCGTTTGTCACAACAAGTAAAAGATGATATTCATTTTGCTCATGAGCGGGTGAATAAATTTGCTCAAAAACAGCGACAAGCATTGATTGATTTTGAGGTTGAGCTCTCGCCTGGCTTGTGGGCTGGTCAGCGCCAAATACCAGTTCAAACTGCAGGTTGTTATATTCCTGGTGGACGCTATTCACATGTGGCTTCCGCTATCATGTCTGTAGCCACTGCTAAAGCTGCAGGGGTAAAAAATGTTGTGGCGTGCTCGCCTCCAAAACCAGGCACGGGCATTAACGATGCCATACTTTATACAGCCAACTATTGTGGCGCAGATACCATTCTTGCTTTGGGCGGCGTGCAGGGCATTGCTGCTATGGCGTTTGGTTTGTTCAGCGGTCAACCTGCCGATGTGTTAGCCGGCCCTGGTAACCGTTTTGTGGCGGAAGCAAAACGTATGTTATTTGGACGTGTAGGTATTGATATGTTTGCAGGTCCCACAGAAATTGCTGTTATTGCAGATCACACGGCAGACCCAAGGATTGTGGCAAGTGACCTTGTAGGGCAGGCCGAACATGGCCCAGACTCTCCAGTATGGCTCATTAGTTTAGATGAAGAAGTTGCTCGTAAAACTATGGAATTAGTGCCTGGTTTGATTGAATCTATGCCAGATCCATCCCGTTCTGCGGCGCGATCTGCATGGGCAGACTATGGCGAAGTGGTTGTTTGTAGCAGCCGCGAAGAGGCTGCTAAAATTAGTGATAACTATGCAGCCGAACATTTAGAGATCCATTGTGAAAACTTAGATTGGTGGGTTGATAACCTCAATAATTATGGCTCTTTGTTTGTAGGTGAGGAAACAACAGTCACCTACGGCGATAAGTGCTCGGGTACTAACCATATCTTGCCTACTAAGGGCGCAGCCCGTTATACCGGTGGCTTATCAGTAGGTAAATTTATTAAAACGGTTACGACCCAAAGGATGACACAAGAAGCAAACCGAGAAGTAGGTGCAGCGGCAGCCCGTATTTCTCGCCTTGAGGGCATGGAGGGGCACGCTCGGAGTGGTGATGACCGGTTAAATAAGTACTTCCCTAAAGAAACATTTAATCTAGGCCATTAAGCCACAGCCACAGTATTAAAAGGTAACGTTTATGACCATGAAAGCACTAGTTTACACGGGTACTCAAGAAGTAGAGTACCGGGATGAAAATAAGCCAGTTGCGGGGCCAAATCAGGCCCTCATAGAGGTGGCTGCTACAGCCATTTGTGGCTCTGACATGCATGCTTACCATGGTTTGGATGAACGTCGTGTACCACCGCTAATTTTGGGCCACGAAGTGGCAGGTAAGCTAATAACGGGTGCCCCACACTTAGTGGGACAGCAAGTCGTGATTAATCCGTTGATTACTTGTGGCAAGTGCAGTCCTTGTTTATCCGGGCGGGCTAACTTATGCAGTGATCGTGAGATCATAGGCATGCGTTTAGAAGGTGCTTATGCGCAATATCTTGTTATTGATGAGACTAATTTGCTCATACCGCCAGCTGCGTTAGAGCCATGGGTGGCCTGTCTCACCGAGCCCACAGCTACTGCTTTACATGCGGTAGCTTTAGTTGAGCGGGTGGGGTATCGGCCCCTCTCAGAACAACGGTGTTTGATTATTGGCGGCGGCGCAATAGGGTTGCTAACAGCCCTAATTTTGGCTGCAAAAGGTTGTTGCAATATTGATTTGGCAGAAACCAATGCCTTACGCAGAAACACCATTGAAGAACAAGCTGTGGCGCGGGTCTTTGACCCAAGTTCCGAAGCTGTGCCTAATGCAAACGGTTATGATGTTGTATTTGATTGTGTTGGAGCGGGCGTCACTCGGGCCATGGCTAGTGAACATGTTGTAGCCGGTGGTATCCTCTCTCATGTGGGTCTGCAAAACAGCCATGAAGGGTTGGATATTCGCCGTATAACCTTGCAAGAAATTACCTTATTAGGCAATTATTGCTACACGCAAGCAGACATGCAGGCTGCCTTGGATATGCTTGCGGGTGACCGTTTGGGTGATTTGAAGTGGGTCCAATTAAGGCCGTTAAGTGAGGGTGCCCAAGCCTTTTCAGACTTGCACCATGGTCGTGCTGCGGCTGCTAAAATTGTGTTACAACCAGATCACCTCCTGTAATGGATGAATTGCCGCTCAATTTTGCACGCTATTGTTGGCCCGATTATTTAATGCCATGCTCTTGCTAAATATTTAATTAAATTGAAAATATTAGTAGGCTAAGCTGAGTAGAGGCGGACTTTAAGTCGGCGTAATTGTCTTCAAGGGTAGCTATATCTAAACGTACAGTAGGTCCATGCATGGCAACTGCACCATGGTAATGGCCTTTTGGATCTAGCACAGGCACAGCGATGGCAATCATACCGTCATAAAACTCTTCATTGTCTAATGCAAAACCCTGTTTTTGTATTTGAGCAAGCTCCAACATGAGTGCCTCAGTGCTTCTAACTGTGGTGTCCGTGAGGCTTTTTAAATGCAAGCTTTCCACCATGGTACGGCGATTTTTGGGGGTTAGGCTGGCAAGGTAGGTTTTGCCACTGGCTGTACAGTAGAATGGAACATGGGTGCCCACAGGTAAATGAATTTGAAACGCCCAATTGGTTTGTACCCGATCTCTATAAATCATGCCGGGATGTTCAGGGATGACAAAGTTTACGGTTTCTTTCACCTTATTACTGAGTTTTTCCAAAATTTGATGCAAAGCACTGGTGTGCCAGTCACTGGCTAAAAGGCCATTGGCTAAGGTTCGTAAAGAAGCGCTTGGTAACAGCCGTTTACCAGTGGCGTCATAGTGCAAAAAGCCCTCTTCAATCATGGATTTACATAACCGATGCACAGTTTGTTTAGGCCATTTTAAGTGTTTATTTATTTCCGATGGCGTTAAAGGGCTTTGTTGTTTGGCCATCACATCGAGTATGTGAAATAAGCGCATATTAGTGGCGATTCTATTAGAAGCGGGCATGACGTTAACTCTCCTTGAGTGGTAGTCACCTTAAATAAAAGCTTGAGTTCAATCAAGTAATGTGTTTTTGTGTATGTACAATACAGTAAATGAGCATAAAAGTCTCATTTATTGATATAGATAATAATTTGTTGTGTAGTTATAGCATTGGGTATGTGGAGTAAGTGCATATCAGTGACTATTCTATTTAAAGCGCACATGACGTTAACTCTCGTAAGTAATACTCACCTTAATTAAAAGCTTGAGTTCAATCAAGCAATGTGTTTTTCTGTATCTTTAGTACATAAAGTGAGCATATAAGTCTCATTTATTGATAATTATAATAATTTTAGAGGTAGTTGATGCAAAAGCAGTATGACTACATTGTGATTGGTGCTGGATCAGCTGGCTGTGCTGTTGCCAATCGGCTATCGGCAGATGGCCGCCACACAGTAGCTTTGTTAGAAGCAGGAAGCAGGGATTTAAATCCTTGGATTCATGTGCCTGTAGGTTATTTTAAGACTATGGGTAATCCCTCTACAGATTGGTGTTATACAACGGAACCCTGTGCTGGGCTCAATGGGCGTTCTATACCTTGGCCCCGAGGTAAGGTGTTGGGTGGCAGTAGTTCAATTAATGGGCTTTTGTATGTTCGTGGCCAAGCGCAAGACTTTGACGATTGGGCTAACCTAGGCAACGAAGGGTGGCAATGGGATAACGTATTACCTTATTTTAAACGCTCTGAAGACTGGCAAGGTGAGGCCAACACCCTGCGTGGCCAAGGTGGACCACTAGCAGTATCCGAAACCCGCTTAAGCCGTCCCGTTGTTGATGCTTGGCTGCAAGCGGCACAAAATTCTGGCTACCCAGCTAATAAAGATTACAACGGTGCCGATCAAGAGGGTGTTGGCTTGTTTCAACTCACCGCGAAAAAAGGCCGGCGTTGCAGCAGTGCTGTTGCCTACCTCAACCCTGCACGCAAACGTGCCAATCTCACCATACTGACAGACTCATGTGTAGAAAAACTGTTATTTGACGGCGTTCGTGTCATCGGGGTGCAATTAGGCTCTGGCCAGTTAAAGGCTAACAAAGAAGTGATCTTGAGCGCTGGCGCTATAGGTTCACCGCAATTACTAATGGTGTCTGGCATTGGTGCCACAGAACAGTTAAACCCCCACAAGATTGAAATCGTTAAAGAATTGCCGGGAGTGGGGCAAAATTTACAAGACCATTTACAAGCTCGGCCAGTGTTTAAATGTGCAGCTAGCACCATCAATACTGAAATAAGTAGTTGGTTTAAGCAGGGCCTTATTGGCCTAGAATACCTATTAAAGCGCACTGGACCCATGACCATGGCAGCCAGTTTAGGTGCGGGTTTTGTTAAAACATCTCTAAGCCCAGATCGGCCTGATATTCAATTCCACATCCAGCCTTTTAGTGCCGACTCACCTGCTGAAGGCCCCCATAAGTTTGATGCGTTTACCGCCTCGGTACTACAACTTCGCCCTCAAAGCACAGGGCATCTGAGTTTGGTATCTGATCGCTTTGAAGATCACCCTGATATCCACCCTAACTACCTTGCCACTGCATTGGATCAACAGACTATTGTGGCTGGGATAAAAATTGCTCGCGATATCTCCCAACAAGCACCCTTAAAGTCATTAGTGATAGAAGAGTATAGTCCAGGCCCTAGTGTATGTGGTGAGGCTGACGCTGATATTCTTAACTGGGTAAGAGATACAGCAACCACCATCTACCATCCCACAGGCACCTGCAAAATGGGGAACGATGACATGGCGGTAGTGGATGCTCAACTCAAGGTGCATGGTATTAAAGGTTTGCGTGTAGCTGATGCCTCTATCATGCCCATTATTACCTCGGGCAATACCAATGCCCCAGCGATTATGATTGGTGAAAAAGCAGCCGCTATGATTTTGCAGGAGATGGCTAATGTTTAATTGGTTAGATATTGGTCAGATTGTATTTGCTGATCTGATCTTGTCTGGTGACAACGCCTTAGTGATAGGTATGGCAGCCGCAAGTTTGGCCCCTCACCAACGACGTAAAGTAATTATTGTAGGCATGGCATTGGCCGCCTTGTTCCGTATTTTGTTTGCCGTAGGAGCCAGCACCATTATTGGAGTACCGGGTATCTTATTGGTGGGTGGCATTTTGTTAGCCTGGGTGTGCTGGCGTTTCTATAGTGAAATTAAAGACTTTGCAGCTCCCCCAGCAGATGACGTCATTACTTCTAGCCTGGATAAAGGCAAGGTAACCATGAGAAGTGCCTTAGTGACGATCGCCATAGCTGACATTTCCATGTCCTTAGACAACGTTTTGGCGGTAGCCGCCATTGCTCGAGATAACACCCAGTTGTTAGTCATTGGTTTAGTGTTAGCTATTGTATTGATGGCGTTTTTTGCCACTTTAATCATGCGTGTAATGCTAAAGTTTCCAGCCATTGCTTATGTGGGTTTGGTATTTCTAGTGTATTTGACAGCCAAGATGCTGTACGACGGATGGCTGGACCTGCTTACTTATGTTTAGTTTAGCAATGAGCTTTATTTGAATAAATTTACTGTTGCCCCCAATTATGGGACTTTGTGTGAAGCCTTCCACACAGCAGGCAGCAGCTGACTGAAGGCGTAACAATAATAATGGAGGGGGCAATTATGTCCGTTTTAAATAAAATGAAGTTGGCTGCTGTTGCTGGTGCGCTGATTATCAGTACCACTGCAGTTTATGCTAAAGACGTGACCATCCGTGTTCAGTCCGTACTTGGCACTAAATCCGATGAAGTGCACATGCTAAAGGAATTTGCTAAGGATGTGAGTGAATTGACTGACGGTTCTGTCAATATTGAAATATTGCCAGGTGGGTCGGTTGTTGGTAACACGGACATCATCGATGCTATTGATGCTGGTTTGCTAGATGGTGGTTTTGCTTGGACTCATTATTGGGGTGGCAAGCATCCAGCTGCTAACCTATTCGGTGCTCCTATCGCAGGTGCGGGTGTAGGCCTTGATAATATTGCGTTCCTTTCTTGGTTCCAATACGGTGGTGGTAAAGAGCTTTATGATCGTCTATGGGACGAAATGGGCGTTAACATTAAAGGCTTTATGTTGCAGCCTGTAGGCCCAGAAGCTTTGGGATGGTTCCCTGAACCTATTAACTCTATGGATGACTTCCGTAAGCTTCGTTTCCGCGCTCCCCCAGGCATGGTAGGCCAGGCTTACAAAGACATTGGTGTAGCCTCTGTTGCTATGGGCGGTGGTGACATCCTACCTGCACTTGAAAAAGGCACAATTGACGCCGCCGAATGGTGCTGTCCAAAGCCTGATAGTGTGTTTGGTTTCCAAAAAGTATTGAAGCATTACTACCTGCAAGGTCTTCACCAAGTGGTTGTAAATGCTGACATGTACTTAAACGGTGATGTTTATGACTCTCTAACTACTATGCAAAAGAAAGCTATAGAAGTAGCTGCTAATGCATCTTTGTCAAAATCCATTTCTTACCGTATCTATGAGAACGGTAAAGCTTTGAAAGACTTGACCGAGAATCATGGTGTGCAATTACATGATACGCCAGCAGATTACTTCCCTGCGTATATGAATGCAGCAAACGCGCTGCTTCAAAAATCTTCTGAGGAGAATGAATTCTTTGCAGAAGTTTGGCAGTCGCAAAAGGATTTCGCTGCAATAGCAGTGCCTTTCTGGGCTGGTGCACAGGCATCTAATGCTAGTTTAGGTAAGGCCTTTGCTGATAGCATCAAGTAATAGTATGCATTGACTTGATATCGACCTAGTACTAAGTGCTAGGTCGATTTTTCGTAACAAAATAATTAAGTTTGTAAACTTATACGACGGTAAGAGGTTTATCATAGCCTTCTGGCACTTTTCATACAGGATTCTATGATAGGTTTTTTCAATTTTTAACAACTAGTTACAATGACTTTAATTCAGTCTTTGTGAAGACAATACATAATAATAATTATAGACAATAATAAGAGGAAGCTGACATGGCGACACAAGTAACAGACATTGGCGAGCTCGAAATCACCGATGAATTAATCGCAGAGCGTCGTGCCGAAAAACCTGGAGAAACACCAGAGGACATGACGCCTTGGCAGCGTCCCATTACCGCTTTTATTGATGTGCTGAATTTATGGATGGGGCGTATCATTTGCATAGCCATTATCCCTTTGGTGGCTGTGATGGTTACCGAAGTGTTTTCCCGCGGCATGTTTGCTTTACTGATTTCTTACGATTTGGGTGACCTTGCCCGTGCTATAAATTTGGGGCCTACCACCTGGGTGTATGACGTCAGCCGAATGCTTGGAGGAGTCATATTTATGGCGGCAGCAGGCTATGCCTTGATGCGTGGTGTCCATATTCGCGCAGATTTCATTTACCGTAGTTGGCATAAGACAACCCAAGCCACCGTTGATGCTGTCTTATACCTGATGTTTTATTTCCCCGCTATGCTGCTGTTCTTTTGGAGCGCACTGGGCTTTGCTGGTGATTCTTTAGGCTTTAATGGTTGGGGTGAAGAATGGGGTATTTGGGAAGACGCTAGTGCTGATTCGACATGGGCACCCTACTTATGGCCTGCGCGTATTTTTATGCCTATTGGTGCGGGGCTACTATTTTTACAGGGTTTCCCTGAGCTATTCCGCGCTTTTCACCAAATGGGTAAAGAAAGAGAAGCAAAATTCCTAAAATTTTTCCCCTTTTATCTAATAGGCCTGGCGTGTGTTTTTATATCGGTTTTCTATCCAGAAGTGTTGCCACTAGGGGATTGGCTAGCAAGTATGCTAGGTGATGTTAGTATTTCAAAACCTATGATTGGTATGTTGATGTTAGCCGCCATGTTGTTTTCTATTTTCATAGGCTTCCCTATTTCCTTTACGTTGATTTTCCTTGGGTTTGTGTTTGCTTCGATGGGAGGCAGTAGTAAGTTGGCGTTCTTCTTGCTTACCCTACAAGTCAACTCCACGATGATGAATGATCAGCTTGTAGCGGTGCCTTTGTTTATTTTTATGGGCATTATGATGGAGCAAGCAGGGCTTATGGAGCGCCTGTTTAACGCCGTACAAATGATGATGTCTCGCACTCGTGGTGCGTTGTTTATTGCAGTGTTGTTTGTTTCAATGATTTTTGCAGCGGCTACGGGTATTGTTGGTGCGTCGGTCACTATTTTGGGCATTATGGCGGCCAAAACCATGAATCGTTCTAAATATGATGTGCGTTTATCGGCCGGTGCTATTACGGCGGGTGGAACCTTAGGCATATTAATACCTCCTTCTATTATGTTGATTGTTATGGGGCCTGTGTTGGAAGTGCCTGTAACAGACTTATTTCGTGCGGCAGTGCTTCCTGGGGTGTTATTGGCTAGTTTGTATATGATTTATACTATTGGCCGCTGCATGATTAACCCTAACCTTGGGCCTATTTTGCCTGAAGACGAGCAGCCAGAAACATCACCTTATTACGGACTAGAGGTGATATTAGTTATGTCCGGCTTGGGCATGTTTGTATTCTTATGTGTTTTGGCAACCAAGGGTGCCTTGTCATTCTTCCCGCTAGCAGGACTTGTCATTCCATTGTTATGGATTGGTCTGATGTTCTGGTTGTTTAAATGGGCTCGTGAAGTAAGGCCTAAAGGATTCTATTTTTCTGACTTGTGGTATGAGTTTTTTATGGGTCTGGTGCCGCCCACGGTACTCATTGCCTTCTCCTTAGGTTCTATTGTGGCAGGGCTTGCAACCCCGGCAGAGGCTGCTGCGTGCGGTGCTTTTGGTTCGTTAGTTCTGTCTATTGCCTATCGGAAGTTTTCTTTTGCCAGTGGTTATGATGCGTTGATTAAAACCTTAGAAATTACGGTTCTCATCATGTTTTTGGTGGCAGCATCAAACTTCTTTGGTGCAGTATTCTCTAACCTAGGCACGCCACAGATGCTGACCGAATTACTCTTGTCCTTCGACCTGTCGTCATGGGCAATGTTGTTTTTCATATTGGCATTGATTTTCGTACTGGGTTGGCCGTTAGAGTGGGTGCCAATTGTATTGATTATCGTGCCTATCCTGTTGCCAGTGGTAGAAACCTTAGACTTTGGTTTAAGTCAGGCAGACTTGTTAATCTGGTTTGCCATACTGGTGGCGGTAAACCTCCAAACCGCCTGGTTAAGCCCGCCCGTAGCACTGTCCGCTTATTTCCTAAAAGGTGTAGTGCCAGAATGGGATTTAAAGGATATTTATCTAGGCATGATGCAGTTTATGGTTATCCAGTTAATAGGCTTACTATTGATCATATACTTCCCACAAATTGCTTTGTGGTTGCCTAACTATTGGTAGCAACTGTCTCAGTGAGAATTAAGCTAGCACCAAGAAATTGGCAAAATTAAAAGCTAGGCCGCCCATGATTGCATTCATGAGCGGTCTGACTCATTGGGTTGTTATGAGTATTTAACTGCCCTCAAATTGCCCTTTGGTTACCGGACTATTTATACAACCAGTAATTTAACACCCTGTCTAAGTGGACAGCTTGCGCTTTGCTCGCTCAGCACATTTTGTGTCTAGGCGGGTGAGGTGCTTTTTTTGGTTGGCTTAACTGGGCTAATCGAAATAACCAATTTGGTTCTAAGCTATTTGCTAATAGTTTAGTATCCTCCATCCATGACCTAAGAATTCTAAATTCTTTCTATTCATTAAACCCTATTTAGGTGTAACCGATTATGAAAATGACTACTGAAGAAGCATTTGTAAAAACCCTACAAATGCATGGCATTGAACACGCTTTTGGTATTATTGGCTCTGCCATGATGCCCGTGTCTGACATTTTTGAAAAAGCTGGTATTAGTTTCTGGGATTGTGCCCATGAAGGTTCTGGCGGCATGATGGCAGATGGCTACACCCGTGCCACTGGCAAAATGAGCATGATGATTGCTCAAAACGGCCCCGGCATTACTAACTTTGTCACACCCGTTAAAACAGCTTATTGGAACCACACACCACTCTTGTTAGTGACTCCTCAAGCGGCTAACAAAACCATTGGCCAGGGTGGTTTCCAAGAAGTAGAGCAAATGGCTTTGTTTGAAGACATGGTATGTTATCAAGAAGAAGTGCGTGACCCATCACGTATTGCAGAAGTGCTTGATCGTGTTATTGCTAATGCGCATCGTTTCTCAGCGCCTGCGCAAATCAATATTCCACGTGATTTTTTCACTCAGATTGTGGATATTGATCTGCCTACCATGATTGATTTCGAATTGCCTTCTGGTGGTGAAATGGCCATAGCAGAAGCGGCTAAGCTTTTGTCTTCTGCCAAGTCTCCAGTGATCCTAAACGGTGCTGGTGTGGTATTAGCAGCGGGTGGTATTGCCGCTTCTATGGCTTTAGCAGAGCGCTTAGACGCTCCAGTATGTTGTGGCTACCAACACAATGATGCCTTCCCAGGCTCACATCCATTATTTGCTGGCGCATTAGGCTATAACGGCTCTAAATCTGGTATGCAGTTAATTAAAGATGCCGACGTAGTCTTGGCTTTAGGCACACGCCTAAACCCATTCTCTACCTTGCCAGGCTACGGCATAGATTACTGGCCTAAAAATGCCAAAATCATCCAGGTAGATCTTAAGCCAGAGCGTATTGGTTTAACCAAGCCAGTTACTGTAGGCATTGTAGGTGACGCTGCTAAAGTAGCTAAAGGTATTCTAGCTCAACTTTCTGCTACGGCAGGAGATGCAGGCCGTGCTGACCGTAAAGCCCACATCGCTGCCACCAAGGCTGCTTGGGATATTGAACTAGAATCCATGACCAACGAGGAAGACGATCCAGGTACCACTTGGAACGAACGTGCCCGTGCTGCTAAGCCTGAATGGCTAAGCCCGCGCATGGTGTGGCGTGCAATTGCTTCGGTAATGCCCAAAGAAGCCATTATTTCGTCTGACATCGGTAACAACTGTGCCATTGGTAACGCATACCCATCTTTTGAGGAAGGTCGTAAGTATTTAGCACCAGGTTTATTTGGCCCATGTGGCTACGGTTTGCCAGCAGTAGTAGGCGCTAAAATCGGTTGTCCAGACACTCCTGTTATCGGTTTCTCTGGTGACGGCGCCTTTGGCATTGCGGTGACTGAGCTGACAGCCATTGGCCGTGATGAGTGGCCAGCGGTGACCATGATTGTCTTCCGTAACTATCAATGGGGTGCAGAGAAACGTAACTCTACCTTATGGTTTGACGACAACTTCGTAGGAACAGAGCTAGATGAGAACGTTAATTATGCGGCTATTGCTCAAGCCTGCGGCCTACAAGGAGTGCAAGCTCGTACTATGGATGAAGTAAGTTCTTCACTTAGCCAAGCCCTTGTAGATCAAGCAGCGGGTAAGACCACGTTAATTGAAATTCTAATTAACCAAGAGCTAGGCGACCCGTTCCGCCGCGACGCTATGAAGAACCCAGTAGAAGTTGCTGGTATTAGCCGCGACGACATGCGTCCACAAAAGGGCGCGTAACCTTCTAGGTTGCTGACTCACAGCTCGTAATGACAGTTCACACTGTCATTACGAGCGTTTTTTTGCTTTTTTACCCCTCACTTTTCATCTTTGCAGTCTCGCATTTTTCGTCTTTTTGATCTCAGCAAAGTAATCCAACACTAGACATCCCACCAATACACACCAACCCAGTTTCAGGTATAATGCAGCGGAAATTCGCACCCACTGTTAGACCAGAACCATGACTGCTATTCGTACCCGCATTGCGCCATCACCAACTGGTGACCCACACCTAGGCACAGCCTACATTGCCTTATTTAACTTGGCATTTGCACGCCAGCACGGCGGTGAATTCATTCTACGTATCGAAGACACAGACCAACAACGTAGCACCCCAGAATCTGAGAAAGCGATTCTAGATTCATTACGCTGGTTAGGTATTAATTGGAGTGAAGGCCCAGATGTTGGTGGCCCCCATGGTCCTTATCGCCAAAGTGAGCGGGGCAGTATATACAAAAATTACACCGATCAACTGGTAAAAGATGGACATGCGTTCTATTGTTTTGCGACTACCGAAGAACTAAACGAATTACGCCGTCACCAAACAGAAAACAAACTACCTATTGGCTACGATGGCCGTGGTTTAGAGCTATCTCCTACGCAAGTACAACAACACCTGCATGATGGTATAGCTCACGTTGTTCGCATGAAGATTCCTCGCCAAGGGACTTGCGTATTCCACGACATGCTACGAGGAAGTGTTGAAATTGAATGGTCTCAAGTAGACATGCAAGTGTTGCTAAAAGCAGACGGTATGCCCACTTACCATTTAGCCAACGTGGTAGACGATCACCTCATGGGTATTACCCATGTATTGCGTGGAGAGGAGTGGATTAACTCAGCACCTAAACACCAGTTACTGTACAAATATTTTGGTTGGGACATGCCTGAGTTGTGTCACCTGCCGTTATTACGTAACCCAGATAAAAGCAAATTATCTAAACGTAAGAACCCAACTAGCATTATGTATTACCAACGTATGGGTTACTTGCCAGAAGCCTTGTTGAACTACCTAGGCCGTATGGGTTGGTCTATGCCCGATGAACGGGAAAAGTTTAGCCTAGAAGAAATGATTGCAAATTTTGATGTAAATCGTGTGTCTTTAGGTGGCCCGATCTTTGACCAAGAAAAACTGTCGTGGCTTAATGGCCTATGGATACGCGAAAACCTAAGCGATACTCAATTCATGCAGCGTATGCAAAGCTGGGCCATTAATAATGACTTTCTGGCGCCAATCGTACCCCTCATTAAGCCCCGTGTAGATAAGTTCAGCGATGTGCTGCCATTGGCTGGTTTCTTCCTTAGCGGCATGCTAAACCTCACAGAAGACGACTTAGTCAATAAAAAGCTAGAGCCGGAGCAAGTTCGTAAAGCCCTGCAGTTTACCTTATGGCGGTTAGAAGCATTACGCCATTGGCAAAAAAATGATATTTTTGCCATTTGTAAAGGCATGGCAGAAACCTTAGAAATTAAGCCAAAAGACTTATTTGCTACCCTGTTTGTAGTCATTACCGGCACAGCAAATTCCGTGTCTGTATTTGATGCCATGGAAATACTAGGCCCAGACATGAGTAGGGCACGTATTCGCCATGCTGTAGACCTATTAGGTGGCCTTTCTAAGAAAGAAGCAAAGCGTTGGGATAAGGAATACCAAGCGCTATAAACTGTATTAGGCAGATGAGCGGAAGTGATTGATTAAAAACAGTCTTTTTCTACTGAAACTGATAAAAAGGGGCTTGCAATCCCGCCTCATGTGCCTATAATACGCCTCCATCAAGTCGCAACAGTAACGTCCCAAGTAACTTGATTACCCTCGTGTGGGGCCTTAGCTCAGCTGGGAGAGCGCAACACTGGCAGTGTTGAGGTCAGCGGTTCGATCCCGCTAGGCTCCACCATCTACGAGGCTTGTAGCCATAGTAGACACTAACTGAACACAAACTGAACACAAATTACTGAACACAAACTCCCTACTTTTAGGTTGGTGGTTACTAACCTACTTAAAATCTCCCCCAATTTGCTCAGCAGTAAACTGAATCGGAGCATCATCGAAGGGCAGATCATGCGTTTAACTGGCTCCTTTTTTCGAGTTGCAGTTACCACATAAACATTGTGCATTTTCAATCGTTGTAGGTCCACCTTTTGCCCACGCTGTCTTGTGATCGGCTTCCATCTCGTGAAGTGGGATGGTTTTTTTACACTCCTCACAAGCTTTGTCTGCTAAAAACCAAATTGCATATCTTTCTTCTGGGTGAAATATTCTTTTCGTATCTTTGACCCTGATAGTCGGATTCCACTGTAGAAAATATTGTCTTAATATGGATTCTCTCATTTCCATTCCACCACCATCATTGGTAGCTTGCTGACAAAGCCGGGAATACTCTCCAAAATGCCAATCCCGATCTTCAGGGTCAGGGTTTTTTAGATCTTCTAACCTTTTTCTCTCAAACTTTTCAATAAAGCTTTTAATTATGGATTGCATTTGTGGGTGTGAATAATCATGAATGACATGTTTAATAAAAAAGTAATACATTTGGGGAAAAGATACTTTTCTAAGTAAACCATCTTTAAGGCTAAAGTGAGAACAAAGGATATCCAATATCTTTTCTACACGCTTTTGTAGGGTCTCTTGATAAGACTTCGACATAACCTGATTATCTTGAACTAGCGCATCCAAATGTTTCTTCTTCAAATCAGTAAATCTATTTCCACTCTTCTCTTGATTTACTTCAATGCACAAGAATTTTACAGCTATTTCTTCATCAATATATCTCCGAATATTAAAGGCCACATGATTTTTAAAAAATCTATGTTTTGCAACTAGCATGTAAAGATCTCTCATCTCTCCGCCTATCGCTCGTCTTTTTTCTGCACCATTTAAGGAAGAACCATTATTAAGTCTCTCAAATATTTCTTCAATATCACTTTCTTCAGCGTACGAAACATAGACAAAATCTAACTGAGTTTCTTTAAACTTATCTTTGAATTCTTCACTAAGGTCTTTGTAAAAGTCTCCTTCTTTGGGGGGGTTTATCAAAGTGTCATCATTAAACTGAAAAATATTGGTTAAGCAGAATTCGTTTTTCATAAACCCCCAAATAGTTGTTAAACGCTGCTTTCCATCAATCACGCTCCAAAACTCTTGGCCTCCTGCAGACTTAATATCATGAAAGTAGAACTTGGGGATATCATACTTATTAAAAATAGAGTCAATAAGCCGTGTTTTCTTTTCATTATTCCATATACCAGCTTCTCTCTGATAAGGTGGATCAAGTTTAACTCGGACTTCATCTCTGTATGATTGACTTACAGCAACTTGGTTACTTTGACAGTGCATATTATATCCTTTAACGAGTAAACCGATTTTTGCTTACTTAAAAGTATTGTGAGTTAAGCCAGCCGTTACGAAGATTAAATCATAAGTTATATGTTAATCCTCATAGTATATTTCTTGATCAAGTTAATGTCACCAAAGTACATGAGAAATCTTTATCAAATAACCGATAACCTTTTTGGTTAAAAATTGATTGGGTGGGTCATTTAATTAATTTTAATTGTCTCTGAGTAGACCAATTCAGTGTCTTTAGTTGATATGGAAAGGTGAATAGAGGGTTATGCGTGCCAAACTTTCACTTCAGTATGGTTTTGGGTTGACCAAGGATGGCTATAAGTTTGTACGTAATGCTAGGAATCGGGCTTTTTGAACACTGCGTTCTCCCGTTTTCCTTATATAAATCAATTACTTAACGTTTGTCCGCGCAACACTGGCAGTGTTGAGGTCAGCGGTTCGATCCCGCTAGGCTCCACCAATTACATGTCCAACGATGTCTCACATCGTCTCACATCGTCTCATAAGTCCAGCAATTGCTGGGTTTTTTGTTTATACTATGTCCAAAGACATCCAATAAGATACCCCCTTATCCAGTTACTATTAGGGGTACATTTGGGGGTATATATGAAATTAACACCAAATAACCCTTCAATGTACCCCCATTTACCCAAGTGGTGGAACTATGTCATTGACCGATATACAAATACGACAATCCAAACCAAAGGATAAAAGCTATAAGTTGTCTGACGGTAAAGGCTTGTTTTTACTAGTCACTCCTACTGGTGCAAGATATTGGCGGCTCAAATACCGGATAGCTGGTAAAGAAAAACTTTTATCCTTTGGTGTATATCCTAGTATTTCTCTCAAAAAAGCCCGAAAAGCCTGCACTGATGCTAAAGACTTACTTGAACAAGGCATTGACCCTTCGCAAGCTAAGAAAGCTAAAAAGGTCGAACAGTTGCAAGCGCTGACTAATAACCTTGAAGCAATAGCAAGGGAGTGGCAAAAGCAACAAGCGCTTAAGTGGAGCGTTGGTTATAGTGATAAAGTTTTGCGTTCTTTGTAACGTAATTTATTTCCTTACCTAGGCACTTTGCCATTAGGAGATATTACACCGCCACAACTACTAAAAGTACTTCGGAATGTTGAAGCCAGAGGCGCTGCAGAGAGCGCACATAGGCTCAAACAAATAGTTGGGGCAGTGTTTAGATTTGCGGTCGCTACAGGCCGTGCTGAGTGAGATATAACGCCAGATTTGAAGGGTGCGTTATCAACACCAACCAAAAAACACTTCCCTGCCATAACGGAACCGCAACATGTGCGCCGTTTGTTAAGCATGATCTACAATTATCATGGAACTGCAACAGTTAGATTTGCCTTAAAACTGGCGCCTTTGGTATTTGTTCGACCTAAAGAATTACGTTTTGCTGAGTGGCAAGAAATTAACTTTCAAATATCTGAATGGCGTATACCTGCACGTAAAATGAAGATGGGTGAAGATCATATCGTTCCATTAAGTACGCAAGCGTTACATGTTTTCCAAGAACAGTTTTTATTAACAGGCCATTCTAGTATCTATGTATTCCCCTCAGCTAGAAGCCTACACAGGCCGATGAGTAATAATGCGATACTTTCAGCCTTTCGTAACCTCGGCATAAGCAAAGAAGAAATGACTGGCCACGGGTTTTGATACGCACCCAGTTTAATAGACACTCCAATTGGTTACAATGTAACGCAATAGGAGGCCAACAATGGCAGGCGAACGATACACCCAAGAGTTTAAAATTGCTGCGGTTAAGCAAATCACCCAAGAAGGGCATTCAATTCCAGACGTCGCCAGAAGGCTCGGAATTACCACTAAAAGTCTTTATAACTGGCGAACAAGGTACGGCGATAATGCGCCAGAGTATGAAGCCAACCAAGCTCAAGAAGGCGAGTTAAAACGCCTTAAAGCCGAATTAAAGCGTGTCACTCAGGAGCGTGACATATTAAAGGAGGCCGCCGTGTTCTTTGCAAACGAGTCGAAGAAAAATACACGTTTATAAAGTCTCGTAATGACCGTTTTCCAGTGACTTTGATGTGTAAAGTACTCAAGGTACACCGCAGCGGCTACTACGCCTGGTTGCGAGATCCGCAATGTCAGCGCAAGAAGGACGACGCATATCTGCTTGGCTACGTTAAACAGTTTTGGCTAGAAAGTGGTGGTGTTTATGGTTACCGTAAAATCACCAAGGATATGAAGGTATTGGGCGAAACCTGTGGTCGAAACCGTATACTTAGACTCATGAAGGGCGCTGGCATTAGTGCCCAAAGAGGCTACAAGAGACGCGCCAGTTACAAATCTGGTGAGATCTCTATGGTCGCCGAGAACCATCTTAACCGTGAGTTTTCGGTTCCCAAGCCTAATCTTGCTTGGGTAACGGACATTACGTACATCCGCACACATGAAGGCTGGTTGTTCTTGGCGGTTGTTCTAGATTTGTATTCTCGCTCAGTAATTGGTTGGTCAATGAGTGATCGAATTAATACGGATTTAGCACTCGGTGCGTTAACAATGGCTTGCTGGAGACGCAGAGATCACGCTGGCGTGGTCGTTCATTCTGATCAAGGGTGCCAGTATACTAGCTACGAGTGGCGCAGCATGCTCAAAGCAAATGGCTTAAAGGCCAGCATGAGTCGACGCGGTAACTGTCACGATAATGCATGTGCAGAAAGCTTTTTTAGCTTACTGAAAAAAGAACGGATTAGACGCCGCACATACCCAACTAGGGAAACTGCGAAATCCGATGAGTTCAATTATATTGAACTGTTTTACAATCCAACACGACGCCATGGAAATAACGGTGACTTGTCACCAATGGAGTTTGAAAATAACTATTTTAGGAACCAAGCGGGTGTCTAGAAAAATGGGTGCGTATCAGGAATGGCATAGACAATGGGAGCTAGCACCTCATGTACTTTAGGCACAACGATTACACGAGTGGCTTCATCGGCGGCCATTTTTGCATGCGCATCGGCAAACACAAACAACTCACCTCCGCGGGCACGTACTTCTTGCATATTGGCCTTTAGCTTGTCGAGCATATCATCCTTAGGTGCAACCACAACCACAACCACAACCACAACCACTGGCATGTAGGCATCCACAAGAGCGAGTGGCCCGTGCTTAAGTTCTCCTGCTGGGTAGGCTTCAGCGTGGATGTAAGAAATTTCCTTTAGCTTTAGGGCACCTTCTGAAGCAATCGGGTACATGCTCCCCCACCAAGGAATAAGGTGTGATGTTTATCAGCGAAGCGTTGCGCCACAGCTTCAATTAATAGTTTTCTAAAATTCTTTGCGATTTCCTAATAACTTTGCCATTGCTTGGCCCTTAAAATAACCTTTTTAATGCTTGGTATAAGCTCGAGGACTAAATTTTAATTTATAATCCTAGACTTTAACGACATTTTTGTTCTAATGGGCTCGCTTCCTTATAATTAAATCAACAAAATCACCGACTGTAAAAAGTTTGACTAAATCAAGTGTATTTAACTTTATATCAAAGTGAGATTCACACTTAAGTATCAGAGTAATATTGCTCATTGAATCCCAGTTCGGAACATCACTGGCTTTGGTTTTTTTTGTAACACTGTTCTGTGGCAAGCTGAAATGGTTCTCTATGACATGCAAAACATTAGACTCAATGGACATATTATTTGTCACTCTTAAAACTGAAAATAAACGAAGGTAGGTGTCTCACCCACATAGAATAGGGCATATATGAATACTAGTGGACTCCAAATAAAGTTTGTTTTAGCAACCAAGGCAATTAATTGCCTCCTGCCATAAACAACAATATCTGGAACATCATTTCTAGACTTTCGACGGTAAAGTTCATATCCCTCAAATCCAAAAACGCTCCACAGGTAGCATAATAGCAAAACGAAAGCAAACTGATCTGTGATTACAGTGTTTTGGAAACTAAAAATATCAATGATTTCATGAAGTAATATTCCAGCCATCGCCTTTGTATCACTCACCTCATATCTAAAATTCACAAAAATCAGAAATAGAAGCATATGTAATCCGAGCATCCGCACCCATTTATACCACCTCTCAACAATAGAAAATTTTCCAGAGTACGCAATTAGGACTGCGATGCCATTTAGCAGGCCAAACAATATGAAGTTGAACCCAGCGCCATGCCACAATCCTAGAATCGAAAAGTATGTAACTAAACTAATACCGAATGCCAGTTTTTGTCTTTTAACTCGTGCACTATGTAGCAATAAAGAATTAAGCAAATAGTCCCTGAAAAACTCAGTGAGTGAAATGTGCCACCGTTGCCAAAAACTCGTTATTGAGATAGCAGACATAGGCATTTTGAAGTTTATTGGAATTCGATATCCAGCCATCAAGCCAAGGCCAATCGCCATGTCACTATATGCTGAAAAATCAAAATATAAGTGTATTAATATGGCTGGTATTGCAAATAAAATATCAAAAAAATGAACGCCTCCGTTGGATAGAAAAAAATAATCAAAATCGTCTAAAAACACGCCAATATTGTCAGCAATTAAGACTTTTTTTGCTAACCCAAAAGCAAAAATTGTTATGCCAAAATATACAAACTTAATACGCCTACTAAAAAGTTTTGAAGGACCCTTTTGCGGAAGGAATTGATTAGACCTTACAATTGGACCAGCAATCAATTGTGGGAAAAACGTCACAAAATGTAATACGTCGAGAAACTTTTCTTTTTTGTTTGTCTCATAAAAAAATGACATTAATTGGAATGTATAAAAACTAATTCCCAAGGGTAGCATTAAAGCTTCGTGCCCTAGAGAGCCAAATTGGCTGAGAACCCAATCAGAGTACTTAAAATATAATAAGGGAGACAAAATTACGATAGCAAATAAAGCTGTATTGTTCAGATACCTTGATAAAAGAAACACAAATGCTACAAAAGCTACTAAAAAAAGAAAGAACTCAGCAGAGGTATAAATGTAAAACAAACTAGATATTACTAGAAACGCGCCAACTCTGGCAAAAAAGAGGCAACTTAATGTGTAAATTGGCAAGAGTAGCAGCAAAAATTCTGGGGATGAGAATATCATTTTATAGGGCCATAAGCTCAGCAAGGTCGAGCATGTCATTGCCATCGAAGTACACATGATTATATGTAACTTTGATTTCAACGTTCATTGTCTTATTACAAATTGCAATAGCTAAAACTATAATGCTGCCGGGCCATAACAAAGCTGTATGCGAAAAGTCTATATTTGACCTCAATATAGAAATCAAAATATCTGGAGTGTCTTTTAATTTTTCACCCCTAAAAGCTTGAAGCTGGCGGGATAGTAGTTCAGCTTTAAAGGTCTCTAATGAAGTGGAAACATTAGGCGTCCGCACAGGGATCAATGTATCTTCGGTTTTTGTAAGTAAAAAGCTCTTTAAATCAATTTTTTTATTGTTCTGCCATTGCGCAATACCATTTAAAAGTGAGTACTCAATTGCTTCAAGCTGACCAGCTCTTGCTGTAAAACTAAATCCAAAATAGGCTACTGGTGGTTCAACATATCCCTCAATAAAAGGATATTTTTGCAAAGATATTGATCTTTCATCAGGTTTATTTTCTATCGTGTGCCCACTTTGCTGATCAAAAAAAACTTGAACATCATCTTTTGTGACCAATACTTCACCGAAGGCATTTATATCAAGACCTAGTGATTTGGCTAGTTCAAATGCACTAACTGTAAAATTGTCTGGCTTTTTGATTGTTTTCTCAGGTGAATTAGATTTTATTCCAGAAATAGTTTCAGATTCATTTGTCTCAATGGTAACAAGTGGTGTGTTAACTTCTACATTATCCCCAACCACAGGCAACATCGACACTAGGCCTGAATAAGTACTCTCAACTACAAATGTTGTTTTGTCCGTTTCCAATTCAACAAGTTCATCGCCAACTGATATAAAGTCACCAACAGAAACTAAATTAGTTACAACAGTACATTCATCATCATTGGCATTTAACCTTGGTACTAAAATTTCTACTAACATAGGCGAATTGCTTCCTTTACGTCATCCACACTTACCATAAAGCTATCTTCTTCTTGTTCATTGACTGAATAAAATTCACCGTTAAGACCAACTTGACTGATTGAGGTTAAATCATGTTGCTCTGAAAAAACAGATGCACAGTGAGCGTGAAATCCCGTATGAATAAATCCCTCATCAACAATTACTAACTTTTTACTCTTACCAAATAAAAAGTCAAAGTCAACAGTGTCAACGTTGAGGAGCAAAGGGCATGCGATTGAAGTTATTACTTCGTCTTCTATAAACAGTTCAGATGAAGCCTTAACACACTGACGTAAGGTCAGTGCTGTTGTGACAACGGATATTTGGTCTTTATCAGAAAATTTACTTTTTAAAACTAACCACTGTTGTCGACTTTGGACATCATTATAAAGATGCAAATTAAATATTTTATCAGCATTTTTGATATTCAATAGAATTTGCCCATTACGTCCATATTCAAGTTTGGGCTCATGCCAGATAGATAGAACTTTGCTGACCTTGAATTGGTTTATATAAAGATCTAGTTGATGGTAGGGTGACGCCATTACTATATCAATTGCGGGAACTCCCAAAAATAGTGATGATAAATTTTGAGAGTGCGTTGCACCGTAGCCACGGCCTCCACCTACAGCAGTTCTTACAATAAGCGATGGCGAACTATTTTTGTGAGTTAGGCAGAATTTAGAGACATGATTAACAATCTGGTCAACTGTTAAGGTCATAAAATCGCCAAACATTATTTCTACTATCGTAGTTGTTTCGCTCCCGACTGAATACCCGGCACCAAACCCAACAATCCCAGCCTCACTTATTGGCATATTATTTACAGCAGTTTCAAGGTTAGTTTTATCACTGGCAACTAAATCGCTGGTAACCTTAAATGCTCCTCCATATGGAGCTTCAACATCCTCTCCAAAAATACATGACCCTTCATCAACAAGGGTTTGCAATATCTCACGGATTTTTACACGGCCATTGACTTGCCTATTATAGGGATTTATTTCTTTGTAGGACCCCCGTAGTTCTGTTTGGATTCTTGTCACTACGCTTTTAGGGGTAGTTTTTAATTCAACGACAGCATTTTCAAAAAGGCTAGCGATTTTTTCTTCTGCTTCATCTCGTAGAGTTGAAAATTTTGAATCTTCTAATGTTGCTTTTTCTAGGTAGTCTCTAGCTAGAATATTATTCAAGAAATCTTTGGTTCGGCTATCATCACCCTTACTGTGAGGTCCATGCCGATCAACACTCCAATGGATTGCAAATGGTTTTTTTGATTCTCGGACTTTAGTTATACTTTTTTGAGCAATTAAAGCCATCTTATCTAATGGCGTTCCTATTGGAATTGAAACGCTTTCTATTCCAAAGCTTTTTATTTTTTCGATTGAATTTCCAGATTGGACGCTAGCCGTCAGGGTAGATTGAGAAATTTCGTTGTCCTCAACAATAAATAACACCGGACATTCTTTTGAAGCCGCAAGATTCAAGCTCTCAAACAACACACCCTCTCCAAAGGTACCGTCTCCAATGATGGCTATCGCTATCCCTTCTCTATCAATCGAGTCCTTCAGTGCATTTGCATATCCAACAGCAAATGGAAGAAGGCCCCCTTGAATACCATTCGAGTAAAAGCGACGGGGTAAAACAATATGCTGAGAACCAGCGCGACCAGCATTCACACCATTATGGTGACCCATTATTTCATAAAGTAAACCTTCATAATCTTTTGTTAAGGCAAGAAAATGCCCATGGCATCTATGGTTTGAGAAAATCAGATCAGACGGAGTTAAGAATTGGGATATCAAAACACCAACTTGCTCCTGGCCTAAACAAGTATGTGTGGTGCCACGAACCATGCCCGTTGAGTATAAATCTAACAAATATTTTTCGAATAACCTTATCTTCCAGCATTCACTAATTATGTTCTGCATATTCTCACTGCCCTATGACACCTAAAGCTTTCATTTCTGACCTAACAAAATCTAAAGCGCATGTCGCTGGATGAATCCAATCAATAAAGCAATTTCTTTTTGCTTTAATAACCTCATTATTGTAACTGCCTACTAGCTTCAAGTTATATTGTTTAGCAAATTTGTTGAGTTCTTTCTCGACTTTGATAAAGCCCATGAAGTCGCCCTTTCTCTCTGATTGTTCATAAAAGCCAGGGTGTGGTGGAGTGATCAGCAAAGTAACGTTTGCTCCATTGCTCCTATACAACGAAACAATTTGCTCCAATAAATTAATAGCAAGGGGATCAATACTTTCCGTGACTGGCATTTTAGGATCAATTAGAAGCAGCTTTTCAACTTCAGCAACCTCCTCCGCAGTTTCTTTGCCAATATACATAGGCATCGAACCATCAGCGCAGAATACATAGTGCTTAGTTACTTTTGAAGTTTCTTCAGTACATTTTTTTGATGTTGATTCCATGTCATCTATGCTTAAGTGGATAGTTGTTACAGAATTAAAAAACGAAGAAAAATTTGGGGAAAATGAACTAGTTGATGTAATAAATTTTAAAAAATTTCTAACGCTCTTGGCATGTTCACCTTTGCTTCCTTGGATAGTCTCAAACTTACTAAACTCCGTTTTGGATAGTTCTGGTAGGCCGTTCATTTTGTAGAATTGAACTGCTTCACGATACAAAGCTGGATAGACTATTTCAATCCAATCTGCATATTCGTTTGTTTTTGACAACATGTGAGGGTCTATTGATAAAACTAATTCTCTCGGCCAGTGTCCACTGCGCTTGTCTCTAAGATAAGTAAAAACGATGAAGTCTTGTAATGTACCACCATTCACTACTTCTACAAAGACTTTAGGGTTTGGCCAGTTAAAAAAACTGTTGTTTAACATGCGCGCTCTAGAACTACCAAATATTATTGTTTCTTTTTTTACATCATGGTTGGTGTACCAAAACCATCTTAATATACGCTCGTTAAAATTAATTTTTGATGAAGGAATTAAAACATTTTTGTCGTCACCCATAAATTCAGAAAGCCTAGTCTCATCTTTGTAATGAATCTTAAAAAACCCAGTAGTGTCAAAAAAAAAGTTGACGCTTACTAGCATTAAAATTCCAAATACCAAAGCTAAGTGGGATAGCAAGAATACGTGGGTAGGAAATATTTTTGAAGTTATTTTTTTTAAACTGTCAGTCATTAAGCTGTCTTCAATACTGAATAAAGTGTTTAAGGATTTTAGCGTGGAATCAACATGTTTTTTAAATTAATGTTAATAATAAATTTTTTGGCTTTGAATTAACTAGCTGAAAATATGTTAAATATTATTTGGTTAATGTCTATATCTAGCATTTCGAAAGCCTTATATTATAACTCCACCCAATTGTTAAGTAAAGTTCAAGCCTTGTTGATACGCACCCAGTTTAATAGACACTCCAATTGGTTACAATGTAACGCAATAGGAGGCCAACAATGGCAGGCGAACGATACACCCAAGAGTTTAAAATTGCTGCGGTTAAGCAAATCACCCAAGAAAACATCCCTAGGCCAGCATTCCCAAAAAACTTTAGATTTAGTAGCAAAACAACTAAACGAGCGCCCACGAAAAGTATTGAAATTTAAGACTCCGCAGGAGATTATAAGCAAGAGTGTTGCACTGATGGGTTGAACCTACAGCCGTGTTCTTTGCAAACGAGTCGAAGAAAAATACACGTTTATAAAGTCTCGTAATGGCCGTTTTCCAGTGACTTTGATTTGTAAAGTACTCAAGGTACACCGCAGCGGCTACTACGCCTGGTTGCGAGATCCGCAATGTCAGCGCAAGAAGGACGACGCATATCTGCTTGGCTACGTTAAACAGTTTTGGCTAGAAAGTGGTGGTGTTTATGGTTACCGTAAAATCACCAAGGATATGAAGGTATTGGGCGAAACCTGTGGTCGAAACCGTATACTTAGACTCATGAAGGGCGCTGGCATTAGTGCCCAAAGAGGCTACAAGAGACGCGCCAGTTACAAATCTGGTGAGATCTCTATGGTCGCCGAGAACCATCTTAACCGTGAGTTTTCGGTTCCCAAGCCTAATCTCGCTTGGGTAACGGACATTACGTACATCCGCACACATGAAGGCTGGTTGTTCTAGATTTGTATTCTCGCTCAGTAATTGGTTGGTCTATGAGTGATCGCATTAATACGGATTTAGCACTCGGTGCGTTAACAATGGCTTGCTGGAGACGCAGAGATCACGCTGGCGTGGTCGTTCATTCTGATCAAGGGTGCCAGTATACTAGCTACGAGTGGCGCAGCATGCTCAAAGCAAATGGCTTAAAGGCCAGCATGAGTCGACGCGGTAACTGTCACGATAATGCATGTGCAGAAGGCTTTTTTAGCTTACTGAAAAAAGAACGGATTAGACGCCGCACATACCCAACTAGGGAAGCTGCGAAATCCGATGTGTTCAATTATATTGAACTGTTTTACAATCCAACACGACGCCATGGAAATAACGGTGACTTGTCACCCATGGAGTTTGAAAATAACTATTTTAGGAACCAAGCGGGTGTCTAGAAAAATGGGTGCGTATCATAGAACCATTCGTCGTTATAGTCACCCCATGTATCGTATGTGATTTCTTCACCAATAAGTGCTTGGCTCAACGCTAAACGAGCTGCTTGACCTCTGCCCCAATTGTTCCAAATTCTCGTGGTTGAGTGTCCATCTTCGATGTCTAGGTATACTGCAGGCTGGTTATACTTTCCTTTGTTTCCCATTCCAGCATCTAAAACTTTGAACGTGTTATCGACAGCTCTTGGAACTCCATTTTTTGCATTATCAATAATATTTCCTGCCTTAGGGAGTCTGCGTATTTCTTCGTCCTTAGGGCCAATCATAAAGTTAATGATTCAAGAGCATGGATTCGATTGTTGACAGAGTATGGATTTGATTGTTTACAGAGTATGGAATGGATTGTTTACAGAGTATGGAATGGATTGTTGACAATGTTATAACCTGCTGATATATTGTTGGCCAGTTAAGTTCTAAAAAATGAAGAAGCTGTTATGACTATTACTATAACGTGGGTCGCTGGATTCCTTATACTCACTTGCCTAATTCTTATTCTAGCAAAGATTCTAAGAAAACGTTCATTGACCCGTTTCACTACTAAATGGGAACGTTAGGTTCTCAACCTGACAATCTTTGTAATCTTTAAAACACAGTTATTGGTACATTAATCTAAAGGGTCAGTCCAACTAATGACTCTACTCTGGCCACGAGGTTCTTCAGAGCTTCGTTGGTCAACCTTTGTATGTATCAACACTTAAAAAGTTCATTAAGGAGCAAGTCCATGCAAGCGGTTAACTTAAGTAAAATTATCGCCTCCAGTGTTTTGGTCGCGTTTTTAGCTGCCTGCAGTTCTACTGGTGAGACCACGGATGCAAGCGCCAGTGCTCAAGCAGCCCAAGTAGCTGTTGAAGCAGCTTCATTAGCCCAAACTCAAGCAGACGCGCAAGCTCTTAAAGATGCTCAAGCGGTAGCAGCGGCAGCGGCTCTTATTGAGGCTCAAGCTTTAGCAGATACCGAGGCAGCCCAGCAGGCTGCTGATAACGCCGCGGCTCAAGTCGCCGCTCAGAAGCAGCAGGCTCAAGAAGCTGCCCAAGCTTTGGCCCATGTTATCTATTTTGACTTTGACCAGTCGACGATCAAACCAGAGTTTCGCAGCGCACTCAATGGCCATGCTGCGTACTTAAGCCAAAACCCTTCAGCAAGAATTGTGTTAGAAGGTCATGCTGATGAACGTGGAACTAGGGAGTACAACATCGCTCTCGGTGAACGACGTGGTAACGCTGTAAGTCGTTATTTAGTTGTGCAAGGTGTTTCCATAGAAGCAATTGAAGTGGTTAGCTTTGGTGAAGAACGTCCTGTCAACTCAGGAAGTGATAGCGCTTCTTTGTCTGAAAACCGTCGGGTAGAAGTACGTTACGTTAACTACTAGTTACTGCTAGGGTCTACCAAAACAAAGTAGACCTTTACAGGCCCTAAATAACATCGTTGTGCTTGTCACATCGGTGGTTTTTTGTTTCTTAACTCGGTGCTTTTCTTAATAAAGAATAATTGTTAATAAATGGATGTTTTGGTGTATATAAATAGATTTTTAGTAGCCTTAGTTTTGTCAATATTCTTTGGAAATGGAGCCACCTTGGCGGGCGTCGAAGAAGATTATTCGAGAGCCAAACAGTTATTTGACTCAGGTGATTATAAAACTGCGATGTCAGCATGGGGTCCTTTAGGTGAGGAGGGGCATAGTAAATCTCAAGTTATGCTAGGGTATGCATATAAAAATGGTATGGGCGTGGTAAAGAACAATAAAACTTCTTTTAAGTGGTATGCCAAAGCTGCCGCGCAGGGAGATTCTTATGCTCAATTCAAAGTAGGAAGTGCTTATACCAATGGTGAGGTTGTCCTAGGCAACAATCAAACAGCTGTAAAATGGTTCACCTTAGCAGCCAAACAAGGGTTTGGTAATGCTCAATATATGTTAGCAGTCAATTACTACAATGGCAGAGGTGTTAGAAAAGATTATAAGCGGGCCTATATGTGGTGCACCTTAGCTTTGTATAACGGTACCCAATTGGCTAATAATATTAAAGGACAGATAGCTAAGAGACTGCGTTCATATCATCCCAAAAATGGGTGGTATGATGAAAGCGCCTCCCTCTCTGAAGCGCAGAAAATGTCACAGATTTGTTTAGCGAGCAACTATCAAACTTGCTAGCGAATGGCAATTCGACTTTGTTTTTTTCCATGCAATACTGGCAGTGTCGAGGTCAGTGGTGAGATCCCACTAGGCTCCAGCATCTACGATGCTTGCAGCCATAGTAAACACTAAATAAACAACAACTCCAAACCACTAATGAAAAGTATTATATGCACTCACAATTTGACCATGGTCTGAAGGCATTCCAGTTGGGTGACCACGCGGTTGCGATAAAAGACTTAACTCCCTTGGCTGAGCGCGGTGATGCGAGAGCCCAATATCATCTGGGAATTATGTACACGCAGGGCGCAGGAGTTGCAAAGAACGATGAGACTGCGCTCAAGTGGTACACTAAATCTGCTGAACAAGGTGATGCCCTGGCCCAATATAATCTGGGATTCATGTATCAGCGGGGTGCAGGTGTTACAAAGAATGATCAGATAGCAGTTAAATGGTTTATCAAAGCTGCTGGACAGGGCCATGATGGTGCTCAATTCAATCTGGGTTATATGTGCGCGCATGGTGTGGGTGTTCCAACGAGCAAGGACTTATCAATTAAGTGGTATACACTCGCTTCTGAGCAGGGGCATGACCGGGCCAAAGCTAATCTAGTAAGGATTAATGAGTTACATAGTAGGCTGCCAAAAAGTGACTCAGAAACTGCTCTCGAGCATTTAAAAGGGGCTGAGGAGGGGCACGCTGACGCGCAGTTTAACGTAGCGATTATATATCGAAATGGTCAGGGTGTTACTCAAAGTGATGAGGCTGCTGTTCAATGGTTTACTAAAGCGGCTGAACAGGGCCATATGAGTGCTGAGTTCAATCTTGGTTTTATGCACAAACGTGGCGATGGTGTTCCACAGAATCATTTCATAGCATTTGAATGGTTTGCTCTCGCTGCTGAGCAGGGGCATGCCAGAGCCCAATATAACGTTGGAAATATGTGTTTTAGTGGCGAGGGAGTGGTAAAGAACGATCAGCAAGCTGCTCTGTGGTTCAATCTAGCTGCTGATCAGGGTTATACCCTGGCTCAATATAATCTCGCAGTCATGTATAAGCGTGGCGATGGGGTGATACAGAGCTATCAAAAGGCACTCCTGTGGTACACCGCAGCAGCTGATCATGGGCATGCAAGTGCGCAATATAATTTGGGTGTGATCTACCAACATGGGAAAGGAGTGCCAAAAAATGATCAGATGGCAGTCAAGTGGTTTCAAGATGCTGCTGAAGGTGGACACTCAAGAGCTAAAGTTGCTTTGCAGGAGTTTGCTAACCTTGGTGATGTCGCGCAAAACAATCAGGAAGCTCCTTCTGAATATACTTTGGCCGCTGAAAAAGGGAGCGCCAAGGCTCAATATAATTTGGGACTGATTTATCAAGAAGGAACACTCGTTGCAAAGAACGATACATTAGCAGCTAGGTTTATTACCTTGGCCGCTGAACAAGGGTATGCTCTGGCTCAGTACACATTAGGGTTCATGTACGACAAAGGCGAATGTGTTCCAAAAAATGACAAGATTGCTGCGAAGTGGTATCTCTTAGCAGCGGAGCAGGAGCACGAAAGTGCTCAATCTAATTTGGGACAAATGCACACTAACGGTCTAGCAGGGATACAAAACAGTGTAACTGCAATTAAATACGTCATTTGTGCTGCTGAGCAAGGGCATGCCAATGCCCAATTCTACTTAGGGGATGTGTACGACAAAGGTAAGGGCGTTCCAATAAACGATAAGGAAGCGGCTAAGTGGTACACTTTAGCTGCTGAGCAAGGGCATATGGAAGCTCAATTTTGTCTGGGAGATATATACGATAAAGGCAAAGGTGTTCCCATTAATGCTCATGAATCTGCGAAGTGGTTCGCCTTGTCTGCTGAGCAGGGCTATGCTAACGCTCAATCTAACTTGGGCAATATTTACAGGCGTGGCGAAGGGGTTCCGCAGAATGATAAAACCGCAGTGAAGTGGTATACCTTAGCGGCAGGCCAAAATTACGCTCTTGCTCAATATGCTCTGGGGTTTATGTACAGCAAAGGAAATGCTGCTATTAGAGACTATAAACTCGCATATATGTGGTATGACATAGCGGTCTCTAATGGGGTCGTTAAAGGTATTCAACATAAAAAAGAGATCGTTAAGGGAATGACCCCCACTCAAATAGAAGAGGCAAAAAAAATGTCGCTCAGGTACTTTAAGAATAGTCATGCTGGTGATTAAGAGCGAAGTATAACCATTCTTTAAGTGAGTTCAAAATTAAGAAGCTAACAGAGTTTTACAACGCGATTGATAGTGGAGATAAGGATAAGATTAGGGAGGCAGTTGAAGGTATCCAGAAGTACAATTCTTACTTACTTAAGAATGTAGTGGTACAGTGATTTTGGTCACGTAATAAGAAGTGCTAAAATGCACTTAAATCATTACGGTGACATTATGACTACGAAGACCAGACCCCGGTTCAACCCCGAATTTAAAGTTGAATGTGCTCAACTCGTTTTAGATCAGCGGTACTCTGTGCGAGAAGCAGCTGATGCCAATAAGTGACCACTTGTTAGAGCAGCTTTCTATAGCTAGGGGAGAGCTTGATTGCTTAGTAGCCACCATGACTGTGTTCTGTCTGGGCGCAGTATCATTGTGGTAGAACTGTGAATAGCCTGCTTGCCTAAGTTTGGCTATAAGCTGCTTGCCTTATTGGCAACACAGTACTGACTTTGTGCATCCAGATTGCGGGGGATAATGGCTAAACCGCGCAGTACTTTGTCCTACTTGAGCGTCTTGTTAAGTGCTTTTTTAATATCCTAGCAACACTTATTCTCTGATTGCCTGATAACAAAGTTTGTGGAAGTTGAACACGAGATGTTCGCTCTGGTTCGGCAGGCTGTCATCAATCAGATAACGCCCCGAGCCGAAGCCTATGGAATGCAAACCCTTCTGGTTAGTTTCATTCAGTACGATATCCTCTGGGCCAAGCTGCGTGTTCATCCAGTGAATCGCCGCTTTCGTCACTTCTGGCACTGGGCGGCCTTTTGGCGCGTAATAGCTAAAGCGCAACAGGGATTTTTCCGATGTCAGTGGGATCATGATGAAGACGCCGACCATATCGGTGTAGGGGAAGGAATAGAACGTCGTATTTGGCCAAAGTCCGATATTGAAAAAGGAGTCCGTCTGCCAAGTGGCGCCTTCAAGCGGCATGCCGTAAGCATGGGTAACATCCTTATTGGGCGGACCGATATAGGTCCAGTACTTGTCATAGGCCGACAGCGTATAGCCTTTAAAATCAATTAACGCGGCGAGGTCTTTGTGAACAGGCCCGCTCAGAACAAAATGATAGCCTTCAACGGAATTTTCCTGAATGACTTTCCAATTGGCGTTAACGATCACATCGGTTTCTTCTACTAGCTCGACATTATCCATATCGGGCAGATACTTGCGCATTTTCTCTTCTGCGCCGGCAGCCATTTCGGATACGGCCTGTGCATCATCATCCAGCGTGATAAACACCCAGCCTGCGAAAATCTCCATCCGCACTTTGCGCAGGCTGTGATCTTTCTTGCAGAAGTTATCCAGATGCTCTGTCCGCGGAGCGGCTCGCAGGCTACCATCAAGGTTATAGCACCAAGAGTGGTAAGGACAGCGCAACATACCACCAACCTTGCCACGCCGTTCGTTCATCAGGCGGTTGCCACGATGGCGGCATACATTGTGCCATGCATGAATGTTACCGTCTTTTTCGGTGATGATGATAACGCTTTGCTCAAAAACATCCTGAACAATAAAGGTGCCTGGCTCTTTAAGCTCGTTAACATGGCCAACAAGATGCCAGCATTTCATAAAGATGTGTTCTTTTTCTTGCTCGAAAATATCCGCGTCATAGAAAAAGGGGGCCGGAATAGATTGCCCATTCACCGGATCGCTATAATCCCATGTCAGGTCTTTATGGCTCTTAGAATTGTGAACTTTACCCATGCTGGCTTCCCTTGGCTACTGAAGTGGTCCTGCTTTTCAGGACAGCTTTGCGACTTTTCTAAGATGCATTGGCTTTGAGTTCATGCCGCTTTTCGTATAGATGAATAAGTCATTTGAAAATCATACCTCTTTGATTAGGCATCCACTTTCCAACTTCAAGCTTCATAGTACCTAAGCCGAGTGTCTTAAGCCACTTGGCTGCTGAGTCGATCGTACCCCAAGTTTTAATGGCCCCAGCTTGGGTGGTGATTACCTTCTTATCACCACTAAGGGTAATGATCTCAGCATGTACGACAGAGCCATTAGCGATTATGCTAACCGCTTTAACTGCACCAGCCTCAACGAGGCCTTTGAGCATCTTATTATTCATCTTCAAACAGCGGGTTTTGTTCTAATACAGGATACCCAGCGTCGCGACAGTATTGACGAATCATCATCTCTACCATATTGGCAACGCTCCTGTGTTCTTGGTTAGCGGCATAGCGAACGGCGTCCTTAACTAAGGGATCAACTCGCAGATTTAATGTGGTGGTCTTTTTAGCTATCATTCGATAAGTATGGTACAAACGCGTTACATTTTCAATATATGTAATTCAGATAATCAAGGATCAGTTAATGTCAGTCCCTTCGTATTCCATACTCTGTACCCAATGTGATTACAGATCGTCTAGTAACGCCACCAATGGACAATATTATTATAAGGACGACGAAGGGCAGTTTAACCTTGAAAGGCAACTAGGGTGGTGCAATGGCTGTCAAAGCATTACTGCCATTGAAGATTTTGGTAAGACGTCTAAGGCAGCTTCTGAAATCAGGTCTAAATTAGAATTGATTAGCCTTAAAACGGGCACAGTCTGGGCGAACATTCTCAATGTGTTATTCAAATCACGTCGAGAGTGGTTAGATTCGACTATTGAGACCATTAATAGTTACGCGAAATACATTGAGTTAGCTAAAGCTCGGACTGGCCAAGAGCGATGTTTGAAGTGCAGTAGTTATGTAGTTGTTCCTTACAAACCTACCAAGGAACGTGGAGATCTAGATGTTCATGGCTTTATGTATCATGGGGAACGCAACACCGACTTTGAGCATCCAGGTTGTGGTGGTATGTTTTACGAGAAGGCTGATAACGTCCGACTTCATGGTAAGTTTGAACCACGATTTTATACGACCGAAGGGGTGTTTATTGAGTCTTGCCTTGAGAAAACGAAGTACTAGTCGGATATGCATCACTGGCTGAAAAGTGGTTAACTAAGCCGTGTCAGGAACGATGTAGATTAGATGCCAACAAAATGTAAATTATTAATTGGGGGCACATATGGGGGCACATATATGTTCTGCACTGTAATATATGCTTATAAATCAATATTTTGTAATGACTATTTGATAGAGCTAGGCCCACCATTCACGAGGTTTACAGCCATAGTAGTTACTAACTGGACACCAATTGGACACCATTAGCTGGACACCAATAGCCTATTTTTAGGTTTGTGGCTACTAACCTACTTAAAATCCCCCCCGATTTGATCAGCAGTAAACTGAATCGGAACATCATCAAAGGCTTTCTTATCAATAGTTACATCGGCAACGATCTGTTGTTTTACCTCCATTGAAATAAGCTGATTGAGCTTCACATCTTCTATAGAAATTGTAGATGCCAACATAAGGAAAGAGAAAAACCGATCAACTCTCATATCAGCCAGAGAAAATGTTGATAACAACATAGGAAAAATAATAAACACTATAATTCTGTGTCGAATCATTTTAAGTTTTTTCAACACAAAATAGGTACGTTTAGTCATAAATAGTCCTTTGATGCATCCTTCGTGATGCACGCAGCTAGATTCTTTAATGCTATCCCTTGATACTATTCACTCCATAGACTGGGTTTTATGCTTATAGCGAGGTAATCCCCCCATTAACAACCGAAGTTAAAAGTAGAGATTTAGGCAGCTGCCAACTTCATCATTGGTGTAATGCCGTTTAACGCCATATTAGGGCGTTCGTTATTGTAGGTCCAAAGCCAATTTGTTGCATGCCTTTGAACCTCATCAATACTTTCAAACAGGTAATGGTTTAACCAATCATACCTCACAGTCCGATTGTAGCGCTCAACGTATGCATTTTGCTGAGGGTTACCTGGCTGTATAAATGCCAATTCTATGCCGTTGCTCTTGGCCCAGTCACCCAGCAGATTGCTGATGTATTCGGGTCCATTGTCACAACGAATTCGATTAGGCTTTCCACGCCATTCAATCACCTGATCTAGTGCTCTTATAACTCGGCTAGCAGGTAGTGAAAAATCCACCTCAATGGCCAACCCCTCTCTGTTGAAGTCATCGATGACATTAAATAGACGATAGCTTCTGCTGTCCGATAGTTGATCATGCATGAAATCCATCGACCAGCAATCGTTGATCGCCTCAGGAACAGACAGAGGCTCAGGCTTTTGCCTCACTAATCGCTTTTTAGGTTTTATACGTAAGTTGAGCTCAAGTTCACGGTAGATACGGTACACGCGCTTATGGTTCCATTGAAAACCCTTAACGTTACGCAAGTATAAATAACATAAACCAAAGCCCCAGTTACGCTGATTATGCGTCAGCCGAACGAGAAGGTCTGCAATCACCGCATTCTCACCGCTGAGCTTCGGCTGATATCGATAGCACGTTTCGCTTACGACAAAGATTTGGCAGGCCAAGCGTACGCTTATCGCCTTATTACTAACTGCTGCCTGAGCCATCTCTTTGCGCTGAGATGGCTTTACCACTTTTTTGCCATCGCCTCCTGAATAATTTCAGACTTCAAACGTTCTTCGGCATACATTTTTTTGAGGCGGCGATTTTCGTCTTCTAGTTCTTTCATTCGACCCATGAGCGATGCGTCCATGCCACCGTATTTAGCTCGCCATTTATAAAATGACGCATTGCTCATGCCATGTTCACGGCATAGCTCTGGGATAGGCACACCGCTTTCAGCTTGCTTGATGATAGCCAGTATTTGGCTGTCCGAATATCGTGATTTCTTCATGTAGATCTCCTTCGTAAAGTTTACGAGAAAATTCTACTTTTGGCCTCAGTTATTTTTCGGGGGGATTACCGCGAGATCTCATCATAACTAGCCAGTATAAAGACAAGACAGAGTTTATCTGATGCAAACACTGGAAGCTGTATCAAAATTCTCTATGCATAATTAATAAAATTAACACTTGTTAAACGTTAAAAACCTCATGCTTTAAGTGCTGTTAAGTCTAAAGCTTGTAATAAAGTGCATTCAAAATTGATAAAAACACCCAATCAGCAGAACCTGCCAACTGAGTAGAGATCTAACAACGGTTTCACTTTCTTCAGGCGTTAAGATTCATATTGATATTTTCTATCTGATAATATTGTGCTCTGGACCAAATGGGAAATGAGTAATATTTTCAGCCCCATCATCACCAACAATTAATATGTCATGTTCGCGATAACCACCAGCACCATTTACACCCTCTGGCAGAGTGATCATAGGTTCAATGGACACAACCATACCTGGCTCTATCACTGTGTCGATATCCTCTCGTAATTCAAGTCCAGCTTCGCGGCCATAATAATGAGAAAGAGATCCAAATGAATGCCCATATCCAAAAGTACGGTACTGAAGTAAATTGTGGGTTAGAAATATTTCATTAAGTTCTGCAGCAATGTCACTGCAAACTGCTCCAGGTTTAATAAGAGTCAAACCCTTTTTATGAACTTCACAATTTATCTCCCAAAGCTCAATCTCACGTTTAGTGGCTGAGTGGTAAAACATTGTGCGCTCTAGTGCCTGATAGTATCCTGAGATCATGGAAAAACAGTTCAGACTTAATATATCCCCTTTTTCTATTCGTCTAGTAGTGACAGGGTTATGAGCACCATCGGTATTGATACCAGACTGAAACCAAGTCCAAGAATCCATTAACTCTGTATGGGGATAGGTATTAGCAATGGCTCGAACCATTGCTTGTGTAGAGTGAAGTGCAACTTCATATTCTGGTGCACCTTCGCAAATGGCTTCAGCGCAAGCAGCACCGCCGATATCAGATACTCGAGCGCCTTGTCTAATTAATGCATGCTCTTCAGCAGATTTGATCATACGCATTTTCATAGTAGCCACACCAATGTCAACGAACTCAGCATCGGGCATAAACTCAGCTAACTTCTCTCTTCGTTCCAAAGTGATATGGTCATATTCAATACCGACTCTAGCTTTTCCGGGCACTAATTTTTTCAAAGCTCGAAAATAATTATCTTTTTCCCAGTCTGTATAAACAATGTTGTCATCGTAACTTTGACGCCAAGGCTGACCGCCATCAATATTTGCTGTAACGGTTGTATGTGCATCATGCGTAACGACTAACGCATAGGGCCGGCCAAATGAGCAATAAACAAAGTCAGCGAAATAATTAATATTATGAATAGATGAAAAAACAGCTGCATCAAGGTTCTCTGATGATAAATGCGCTCGCAATTTCCCATTACGATTTGCCATTTCAGCAGCAGAAAAAGTGGGTTTATCCTTAATGCCATTTTCAAAGTTGATAGCTTGTGGTCTTTCTATACGTTGCATATAGTATCTCCTGAATTGATACGTTAATTGAACTCTAGTTAGGTTAATTGAAAGATAATTATCCTGCGTTTACCTCGGGTATACAGAAAACATTTATGGGATCCCAGTGGGCATAAATTTTGCAGCCATAGGTTAACTCTAATGGCTCTATTTCTCGTTGTTGCTTTTGTACTATTAGCTCATTTTTGTTGTCATCTTCAAAATACAGAGTGACCACCGAACCAGTAAATTCTTCAGCAATAAATTGTATTTGGATCTCGTTTTTAGAGGATGTTTTTTCCTGTGATAATTCGACCATGTCTGCACTAATAACCAGTTCAACTGCCCCACCTGCAACATGGCTGTTATTTCCATCATGCAGATTAGACTCTATTACCCCAAAAGCTGTGTTACAGATCATGCTGTGTTCGTTTAGCTCTTTAATATAACCACTGATAATATTATTGGTGCCAACAAACTCGGCGACAAAACGGCTAGCTGGATTCCTATAAATTTCTTTGGGTGATCCAATTTGTTCTATAACGCCTTCACTCATGATGACAACTCTATCGGCCATTGCAAAAGCTTCAGACTGGCTATGGGTAACATAGACAAAAGTAATGCCCAGTTCCTTTTGTAGTCGAGTTAATACACTCTGCATGCGCACAACCAAATTCTGATCCAGTGCACTTAAAGGTTCATCCAAAAGCAGCACTGGTGGCTCAGTCACCAAGGCACGTGCTAGAGCAACTCTTTGTCGCTGCCCACCAGACAATTGGTCTATTGAACGATTTGCAAACTGTTCGATCTCCATCCGTTTAAGCCACTTTAATGATCTCTTCGTGCACTCAGATTTTTCTACGCCACGCATCTTAAGCCCAAACTCTACGTTTTCAATGACATTTAAAAAGGGGAAAAGGGCTAGGGTTTGCCAGACTAAAGGCGTTTCTCTTTCATGCGCTTTTAATTCATTCATACGCACACCATTTAGCCTTATCTCTCCACTTGAAGGTGTTTCGAGCCCAGCCAGCATCCGCAGTGTCGTTGTTTTCCCACACCCACTGGAACCCATAATTGCAAGGAACTCACCAGCTTTAATTTCAAAATTAATAGGTTGCACAGCGACTGCGCTACCAAACTGTTTTGTTACGTTCTCAAAAACTATCTGTCCTTCACTCATGATGTATCTCTATTTTATTGTTGTGGGTTTTTTAGTGAAAAGAAATAGCTGAGCAATCACCACTAAAGTCATTGTCGTGGCAAATACAAAAGATCCAATGGCGTTGATTTGGGGGTCAACATTACCTTGTAATATTTCCAGAATCACAACAGGAATAGACTTATTTAGACCCGATACGAACCAGGCAATTGCAAACTCATCAAATGACACAGCCATTGTTAGGCAGAGTGCAGAAATAATTGATGGTAGGGCAAATGGAATAATAACGTACCTCATAGTAGCCCATTCAGAAGCGCCTAAATTCCATGCCGCTGATTCCAGATCTTTGTCCATCTGCTGCAGACGAAGACGAATAATAGCCATAGCAAAAGGGGCCCCCAATACAGTGTGCGCAATAATTAGAGCCCATATTTGTCCTGAAATACCAAGCTTTGAAAACCAAGCAAGCATGGCTAAAGCGAGTATTATTAAAGGAATAGTTGGAGGCAATAATGCCAATGCTAAATATGCATTTTTAAACCTAAAATTATAACGAAAGTCTGTGTACGCGGTACAAAAACCAATAATAGTTGCTAACAAGGAGGCTGATAAGGCTACGATGATGCTAGTTCTGATGGCATCCCAGGTTTCTGGATCATTATAGACTTTGTCATACCAATTCCAGGTAAAGTGCCCTAATGGTAGTGATGGGAAGCGATCAGAATTGAATGAAAACACCACACTGGTGACAATTGGCATGAATATAAATACAAAAACTAGCAGTAAATAAATCCTTAACAGCCATACAATTGATTTGTCATTTAACATTGTCACTATCTCTTTTTGTAGGCAATCTTAATAGCACTAAGTGCAACCAGCATTAGTGTCACCATCATTACGGTTGCAATTACTGCAGCCCGAGGCCACTGTTGTCCTGATTTAGTGGTATCAATAATTAATATAGGAAGTGTTGGTGGGTTGGATCCTCCTAGATAGTAGGGACTGACAAAGTCGCCAAAACTTAGAATGAAGCAAAATAGAGCACCAATTATGAGGCCTATACGAGCCGCTGGAATAATGACTGAAACAATGGCGCGCACTCGTCCAGCACCTAAATTATGCGCTGCCTCAATAAGGTTTTTATCGATGCTCGCCATTGATAGGGTTTGTAAAATAATCACAAGAGGCAGCGTCAGGGTGAGATACCCAATATTGGTAGCAAACATTGTGTTCAACATTTTAATGGGCCCAATACCCAAATGACCAATAATGTTATTGACTACACCTGACTCTGCCATCAACACATACCAAGAAAACGTACGCACTAAGTAACTTGTGAAAAATGGGATAATTAAAAAGAAAATGGCCCACCGGCGTGCTGTTTCAGACAATTTGAATGCTAGGCAATATGATGCTGGAAAGGCGATGCAGGATGCAGTGAAAGTGGCTAGGGCAGCTAATCCCAATGAGAGTCCATAGCTATTCCAAAAATAGCCCTTGGAGAAAATTTTCATCCAGTTAACGAGTTCAAATGCCTCTACCATTCGATAATTTTTAACTAGAAAAAAAGACATGGCAATCATAAAAATAAGTGGTGCAAGAAAAAACAATACCTGCCAAATGATAACAGGTAGGCGCCAAGTTAATGCGTACACATCTAAACTTCTAATCCAATTTGAAAATATCATCCTTGTCCAGCCTGTAACATTCTTTATACCTCTACTTAATAAATGAAAATGGACCAACACTTAGGATGTTGATCCAAAATCTAGGAAGCTAGTCATCATTTAAATAATTGAACAGTTGGAGAATGTAATCATTATTAATGATGACTAGCTGTCAATTAAGAGCTTTTGTATTCAGACCAAACGTCATTCCAGTCTTCGAGACTTTGCTGAACTGGGATATCCCTGTAGTGAATACGACCGTCATTAATTAATTTTATTGGATTGTTACTAGCACCATCAATTTGTCCTGTGCGTTGTGCTTCAAAAAAGTTTTCTTTTCTCAACGCTGCTTGTCCCGCATTAGTCACACAAAAGGCAGGGTAAGCAGCCATCGATGCAGACTTGACTTGTCCTTTAGGTGAAAGTAAATAACGGATAAACTCATTTGCTATTGCAGCTTTTTTAGAGCCTTTGCCGATACAATATGACTCGGTCCATTGCAGTCCGCCTTCTTCTGGCACTACCGAAGTAACTGGCGCGCCATCCCTTTCAAGCGCCCCTGTGATCCAATCACCGATACCGCACATTGCCAACATCTCACCATTCTTTAGAGAGTTAAATGACCCGCCATAATCAAAAAAACCACCCGACTGTGAACGCAGACTCATCATTGTTTGCTGCACTTTTCCCCACTGAGTAGAGTCCAAGTTGAATGGACTAGGAATGTTTCCATTATATAGGCTAGCTGTTCCAAGATTGGGTAGATGCCAATCAAAGTGACCGACCTTACCTTTAAGGTTTTTATTCCAGAAGCAGTTGTAACTCATTGCTTCTTTTTCTGAAACCGCGTTACGATTATAAGAAACTCCAAGGAATCCAAATCGGATCATTGCTGAGTAAAGGTTTCCATCACGCCAGTGACCTGGGAAATTTTTGAAATCATCATGAATAAAATCATCAAATGGATAATCACTAGGATTAAGCTGTTGGATATGTCCCGCTTGGTCTAGTTGTTGGACAAACTCTCCATCTGACAAGATTAAATCGTAGGTTCCTGGTGGTGATTGGGCGATTAAGGCAAGCATATTATCGCCACCGGCGTAATACTTCGGCTTAAATTTAACATTATGCATAGCTTCAAATTCAGCCACCACATCCGCTTCACCATGACCATACCAAGCTAGCATGTTAATTTCAGTGGGTGCAGCCAAGGCTTTTCCTGAGGTGAAAATAGTGGGAAATGCCAATGCAGTGGCAATTCCACTAGATTGTTTTATAAAGCTTCTTCTAGACTTTTTATCAGTTTTAATTTTGTCACTCATATTCTTTTTCCTTTAGTTATAATTTTGAGGGCATCGAGATAAGGTTTATCAAGCTGTTTTTTTGGTAATAGATTTAACATAATCGACGTTAAATACGTCCTCTACTGAAAGTGAAATACCTTCAACGCAAACGTTCATTAATATTTCCCCCTTCACTTCACTTGCATTTTTTGCTGAAGATAAAGTTCCTGAAGGTGGGGTTAAATCAGAGTTGACTGGAAACATGTCATAGGGTGGAAAGGTAGCTGGGGGATGGTCTACTATTTTGTCAATATCAACCAAATGTGGATAAAGGTGCAACATTAAGGACGTCTCTAAAACACCCCCATGTTCCAAGTCCCAACCAGTAAAACCATCAGGGTAGAGAAGTTTTATTGTTGGAGCTTCAACAAAATCCCAGTAAGATATAATCATCACATTCATGTTGGTAATGCCATCCCAACCTAATTCTCGAATCGCTAGATCAATCCCTTCAATAATAAACATTGAATTTTCATAATGACCATTCATCATGACGATCTTTCGATTGCCGTGCCGTGCTAACTCTTTAATAACATCTCTAATAGTGTGCGTTAGAGTTTGACCGTCTAAACTGGTCGTACCCGGCATATGATTACCACCACCTGACTGCTGCTGTGATTTGTATCCATAAGCAATGGGTGGAGCAACCATTGCATTGCTGAGTCTATGGGCCACTGCCTCAGATATAGCTGTGGGAATCAATACGTCAGGATTCATTGACATGTGTGGGCCATGTTGTTCAAGCGCGCCGATAGGTAAAAAGATTATAGAGTTACCTTCAGACACAGATTTTTGATAGGTTACCCAATCAAGATCCGCCATAGAAACCATGTTGCCATCCCACTTTTATTGATACGATAAATCATCTTAACTAAAGGGAATATTAAAAATAAAATGGTATTTTTAGTTTTTAAGACACAGTTTTTCTGTGGTCTAAATATTTTAAGATGGATTTCTGTGGTCTATTGCTACAATATAGACGTTTATAACTAGGAGAAAGTCATGTGAATAGCTCACTCACTCTACGTCATTTACGCTATTTTATTGCCACTGCAGAGACGGGAAAAATTCAGTTAGCCGCAGAAAAAGTTCATATGAGTCCCTCAGCAGTAGCTGATGCGATAAAAAATCTTGAAAGCATATTAGGGATCGATCTTTTTGATCGTCATCGATACGGGGTGATTTTGACTTATGATGGGCATCGGTTTTTGAATAGTGCGCAGAGAATCTTAAATATGGTGGATGAATCGATATTCGCGTTTCATAATCAAAAGAAAAATACTGAAGGTCGATTTATCTTAGGCGCCTCTGTATCTGTAGTGGGTTATTTTTTACCAATCCCTTTAGGGCAGTTTGAAAAGATTTATCCAAAGGTTAAAGTTAATATTGTAGAAAATTCACGAGATGCTTTGGAGGAAAAACTACGGGCAAGAGAAATAGACATTGCGTTTATGATCACCTCTAATATTAAGACTGCCGAAGGTCTTGAGGTGGAAACTCTTTTTCGTTCAACCCGCACTCTTTGGTGCGCTGAAAGCCATCGATTTGCAAAAATGGATAAGGTACCTCTTGCTGAGATAGCAAAAGAATCTTATATAATGCTTGCAAGTGATGAGGCTGAATCAAATACTAACCAATTTTGGAAAATGTTCGCTCTTAAGCCTAATGTTAGAATAAAAACGCAATCAGTAGAAGCCGTCAGAAGTTTTATAGCAAGAGAAAGTGGAGTAGCTATTTTATCCAATATTCTCTACCGCCCCTGGTCACTTGATGGTACAAGAATTTTGTCAAAACAGATTGAAGAGCCTATACCAACAATGAATTTGGGTGTTGTCTGGAATAGTAATAAGCGTTTGCCCTTAATTCAACAACAGTTCATAGACTTTCTCAAGCAGGATTCCTGGCGTTTTTAACCCTGCGTTTTACAATTTTACTAATATAAATCAACGATTTGTGTTTTGTCCGCGCAACACTGGCAGTGTTGAGGTCAGCGGTTCGATCCCGCTAGGCCCACCAATTATTTAGCCTTAAGTTTTATAAACTAGGGCTTTTTTGTGCCTGACAGTTAAGTGTGTTTTTCATATTTTGCAACGAGATCATCACTTGTAGTGTAATTGGTCAATTGGCTAAAGATATTCGATTTGGGTACTATGAATCTTGAAGTTAGGAAGTAGATGCCTAATCCAAACGGCCTTAATTCATAAGAATAAAGCTTAGCGCTAATTGGTGTAGTGGGTTTCAACATAGATATTTGATCGCGTAAAGTGAATAAAGATGTGGAACAGTCTTTGATCGATAAACCTAGTCTAACAAACTAGGAGGAAGCACAAATGACGAAAATAATAGCTGACTATCTCGTTAAGAATACCTTTGTAATTTCCATGAACGAAGAACGAACGTGTTTTGAGCGTGGTGCAATCGCCATCCATGGAAAACGAATTGTGCTGGTGGGGGACGAAGTGGATGTGCTGCCCAAGGTGAGAGCAGCTAAGGTTATTGATGCAGGTGGTGCAGTCACTCACCCGGGGTTTGTTGATGCGCATGTCCATTTTATGAATACTGCGCGAGGAGCCTTCTCTGATGTCCTCGATACGAGCACGATGATGAACACACTACGTCGTTGGTGGGATGCAGTTGAGGAAGAAGATGAGCGAGCTGCCACCTTTCTCAATTGCCTTGAAATGTTATCAAATGGTACTACCTGCTTTCTCGAGGCCGGTACACTGCAATTTCCTGATGCTTCGGCTGAGGCTGCAGAGGCTGTTGGAATACGAGGATTTATTGGTGATCCATTCCTATGGGATTTACCTGCATCCCAAGGCACACAAGACATGACAAGAGCGCCACGAGATCTTGATCGAAGCCTTAATCTTCTGGGTGGGCAGCTCAAACGTAACAAAGAAGATGCATTGATTAAAGGTTGCGTGGTCTTGTTTGGGCTCGGCAGTGCCTCGAATGATCTTATGCGTGCCGCTAAGGAAAGGGCCGATCAAAGCGGTGTAATTTTTAGCCAACATCAATCTTTTGACCATCATGATACCGCGGTGGACGAAGAGCGTCTGGGGTCTCGCCCTATGCGCCATTACGCTGATTGCGACCTTATCGGCGAAAACTGCACCTTCAGCCACATGAACGATCTCGATCCTGATGAGGTTGGCATTGTTCAACAAGCAAAGATGTCGGTAGTTTGGTGTCCGGTTACCTCAATGAATCTTGGTGCTAAAGCTGCGCGAAACGCAAAGCATCTAGAGGTTTCTCGTGGAGGTGGGAATGTCGCCTTAGCCAGTGATGGGGTTTCATCGGGGTGTCGCTATGATGTCGGTTTGCAGGGACTTATGGCGCTTTTGTCAACACGTGCCAAGGCTGATAGCCGGACAACGATGACAGCGTTAGATGTACTTGAGCTCGCTACTATTGGTGGCGCAAAGGCAGTGGGGATGGAACGTGACATAGGTTCAATAGAAGTTGGCAAATATGCCGACATCGTTATCCGAAGATCTGATTTGCCTGAAGCACAACCCTTTTCTGATCCGATTCAATCTCTAGTCTATAACACTGGTTCGAAATCTATTTGGAAAGTGATCGTGAACGGGGAACTCGTTTGGGATGAAGGAAAGCCAGTGCGTGTGGAAGCTGGGTCTATTTACAGTGAGGCACAGCAATCTCATTGGCGCATGATGGATAAGTTAGGTTTGACGTCGCGCTATCATCGCCGTCCGATGCCTGACACAAAATGAATTAAGGACCACATAGAAATGTACAAACTCTATTACTCTCAAGGTCTGGCAAGTATAGTGCCCCATTTTGTCCTTCAAGAAATTGGAGCAGAATTTGATCTGGTGGAGATTGATCGTAGTAAAGGAGAACATCAAACCCCTGAGTATCTTGCCTTGAACCCTAACGGACGGATTCCAACGTTTAAGGATGGAGATAAGGTCTTGTTTGAAACTGCGGCGATATGTTTACATTTAGCAGACCATCATCCAGAAGCAAAGTTGATTCCCCTCCTAGGTACCTATGAAAGGTCTGAGGTTTATCAATGGATCACCTTTTTAACTAATTCGCTGCAGGTGGATTTCTGGCAGTTTTACCGACCAGAATTCTATGTCACTGCAGAACACTATGCTGATTACAAAACTGTGATGGCTGGGCATGTTGTGCGCCACCTCGAGGTCCTTGATGTACATTTGAAAGGCCGGGACTTTATGGTTGGCAATCAGCTTACCATTGTTGATTTCTACTTACTGATGCTTGGCCGCTGGTCACGTCACATAACCCCACCCACGCGCAGTTTTCCACATATTACACGAGTGCTTGAGTCACTGTGTAATCGAACGTCAGTTATCAGGACATTCGACCGAGAAGGCATTAGCTTGCCATATTTCTAACTAATGAGGATTAGGTAAATGACTAAACCAACAACGGCTAAGCGCAGGTTTATTATTGATGGGATGCAAGCAGATGAGTGTGACTCAGAAGTGTTTGAGGAATGGAGTAAAGGAGGTATCTCATGCGTTCATATAACCTGTATGAACTACACATTTGATAACACGCGAGAGGCTATATCAGCATTGTCCCGATGGCGACGTGCCTTTAATGATTACAGTAATTTGATTGCACCAGCCTGGGGTGTCGGTGACGTTGAACGTATTGCTGCTGAAGGAAAAACTGCAGTAATCCTAGGTTTTCAAAATACTCTTCCACTTGAGGATGACCTATCTCTTGTGGAGATATTCTATGATCTGGGTATTCGGTGTATCCAGATGTCCTATAACCATCAGGGTCAGGCAGGATCTGGTTGCCTGGAGCCAAATGACTCAGGTTTATCGCTTTATGGGAAGCGCATTGTCGGTGAAATGAACAGACTTGGAATGATTGTAGATGTATCTCACTGCGGTATCAAAACATCGATGGACTGTGTTGAAAATTCAACTATGCCGATTGCTGTGACCCACTCAAACTCCCTGAGTTTTTCCGCAAATGCTGAGTTGCCACATCGACTAAAATCTAATGAACTGATGCGTGCCGTAGCCGAAAGAGGGGGTATGTTCGGTATGGTGCTGTTTCCAGCGATGCTGCCGGGTGGCACCAGCTGTACCCTCGAGGGCTTTGTTGACTTGGTCGAACACACTGCACAGATCGTTGGTTCTGAGGGTCTTGGCCTCGGTACCGATTTTGTTTGGCGCAGGCCTTTGTCCTACATCCGTCAGGTGCGCACAGGTCGGAGTACCTTTGACTCGGCACCGGTTATTCCACCCGCATGGCCAGAGTGGATGAAGACGCCAGCTGATATCCCACGAATAGCAGACGAGCTTGCCCGCCGTAATTGGTCAGAGCATGATATTGATAATTTTATGGGTAAAAACTGGCTTCGATATTACCAACGTGTAATTGGCTGATGCTAGGGTGTAGTATCAATTGAACCAGCAGCTATTTACAAAATGTGTGGGTTGTCGCTAATTGCTGGAATCGGGCTTTTTGAACACTGCGTTTTCCCGTTTTCCTTATATAAATCAACGACTATAGTTTGTCCACCCCACCAAGCCCACCAAGCCCAGCATGTCGGTTTGGGCCAAGCGGGTAGATACCAACAAAAAACGAAGTGTAACCAAAAAGGGCCGGGGCGCGTATCCGGGTTTGATAATTAATGGAACGAAACTGATGACATCTCAGAACAGTTACGACTACATCATTGTGGGTGCTGGTTCCGCCGGGTGCGTGTTGGCGAACAGGCTTACGGAAGATGCGTCCGTCCGTGTATTGCTGGTGGAAGCCGGCGGCAGCGACCAAAACGTACTTGTTCAGATGCCCGTGGCCTGTGCGCTGGCGGCTCGTGATCCGCGCTTTGATTGGGGTTATCTGGGTGATCCGGAACCCCATTGTGATGGCCGGCAAATTCTGGAACATCGCGGCCGGATTTTGGGTGGATCGTCTTCTATCAATGGTATGGTCGCCAACCGGGGTAACCGGCGGGACTATGATGGCTGGGCAGCGGATGGTTTACCCGACTGGTCATTCGATAAGTGCTTGCCCTATTTTCGCAAAATGGAAACCTCTGATAAGGGGGCCAGTGAATGGCGTGGCGGTGATGGGCCACAGACAATTGAAACCTGTAAAGCCACGCATCCGCTGCACCAGGCATTTCTGAAAGCCGGTGAGCAGGCGGGTTATGCCATTACGCTGGATCAGAACGGTGCCCAGCACGAAGGCTTTCACGTGGCCCAGAGCTTCACGCGGAATGGCAATCGGTGCAGTACGGCGCGCGCTTATCTGCGTCCAGTGATGGGTCGCTCTAACCTGACCGTCGTCACCAACACGCTAACCCACAAGGTGTTCTTCGTTGGCAAACGCGCCACCGGAATTCGTGCCGACCGAAATGGTGAGCAAATCACCTATGAGGCCAGCCAGGAAGTAATCGTGTGCGGTGGCACTATTAATTCACCTCAGCTGTTGTTGTTGTCAGGTGTGGGTGATCCGTCTCATCTGGCCGATCATAATATCGCGTCTGTGGCCAGTGTGCCCGCCGTGGGACAGAATCTAGAAAATCACCCGATCGTGGCCATCACCTACGCGACGCCCAAGGGTGTTTCGCTGGCGGGCCAGTTCAGGGGCCTCGGTAAATATCGCATTGGCCTTCAATGGCTGTTTCTGAAATCCGGCTTGGGTGCCTCCACCATTTGTGAGACCGGGTGCTTTTTCAAAAGCTCTGACGATGTCGACTATGCCGATTTGCAGCACGAGTTCTATCCTATTGCTGCTGATATGGGTGATGCGGAATCGAACTTCGATGACGGCTTCATGTTCTCCATGGGCCTGATGCGCCCCGAAAGCCGGGGGCACGTGATGCTGAAATCCGCCGACCCGACGCAACACCCGTCAATCCAGTATAATTTCTTTGCCGCGGAAAGTGATCTGCGAGCCATGATCAATGGCGTCCGGCGGACCCGCGAGATGGCCGCCCAAAAAGCCTTTGACGGTTTACGCTTGGACGAAACAGCCCCCGGCAAAGACGTGCAAAGCGACGCCGAAATCCTCGCCTGGCTTCGCACTGCCGCCACTACGGAATTCCACCCCAGTTCAACCTGTCGCATGGGAACGGGTGATGATTCGGTCACTGATGCAGAGGGCCGGGTTCACGATACCGAAGGCCTGCGTGTGGTTGACGCATCCATCATGCCGCACAGTGTCACGGCCAATCTTAACGCGCCGGTCATCATGATGGCCGAGAAAATCGCTGACATAATTAAAACCACTCCATAATCTGGTGGGTGTTCATGCCCCATGTGCGGGCCAGTTGGTGGACGGTCTTGTTCACGGGCACGGCCCTTTGAGGAATAGAGGCGATCATATCGACGAACATCTGTGGTGGGACTTGGCAGATATGATCTTTAGTCCTACTTAACTTTTTGAGCTTTGATCCGGTTACTGTGAAGCGGATATTGTCATCAGTGGTCCAATCCAGAGATAAATCTGACCCAGTCACAAGGTCAAGAATTTCAGAAATATTCCTCTATCTATAATGAGCTTATGACAGTAGTATTTACTACTTATCGTATCCTTGTGTTTGTTGTTGTGAATTGAGCAAATAAACACATAGGTGGCTCATTATATTACTTATTCTTCAAGCGATAGGGATATGGTTATCTGCCAAAGCTAGGGCTTATGCAAGGTAAAGTTGATTCTGTTGTTAGCCATGGTTTAGCCTACTCAGTGACTGTATGAATATTTATGTTGTGTATGTTGTGTATGTTCTGTGTGTTTTTTGAGATAGTTTGTGCCCATGGTGCTTCGGTTGTTCAAAATATATAGGAGTGGTGCCATGAAGAATTTAGTTTACACATTGTTAGCTATAACCTTGGCGATACCTGGTGTGGCCTTTTGTTCAAGTTACTACGCACCACCAGAACAAAATTTATATAAGGAACCTTCATCTGATGCACTAATCACGCACTATAAAGGGAAAATTGTCGCAGCAACTTATCAGAATCAATGGCGAGGTGTGATCCTCAAATGCATTCAGGGAACAGTCCTAATCAGTACTATGGAATGGCCCCAAGAGGGCAAAGTATCTGCAATGTTTACCTATGCGGGTAAATCGACCAATATAATGGGGACGCTGTATAAAGGCTCGAATAGTTTTGAAGGTTATCAGAAACTAAATGAGAAGGTTACACTTCATTTAAAGGGAGCTTTTAAGAAAGGCAGTGCAGGTGGGTCAATTTGGTTTGAGCTTAATGTTAGTGGCCAAAGTGCTAATGGTTTATGTGTTTCCAATTTCACAGTGTACCCAGGCAGTCAGTTTTTAGGATCCTGATAACGCGATAGACCTATAATTAGCATACTCTGGAGGCTAGCTAAGTTGCTCACGACTAACAAATATTCATCATATCAAGCATGCCCTTCTTGCTAGATTAATTGTGTATCCACAGACTTGCCAATCTATATATCAGTGATAAGGAAGCTGCAAAGCAGTATACCTTGGCTGCTGAGCAAGGGTATGCTCTGGATCAATATGCTTTGGGGTTTATGTACAGTTCAGGAAACGCTGCTATCAGAGACTATAAACGAGCATATATGTGGTACGACATATCTGCCTCCAACGGTGTTGCGAAGGGTAGTCAACATAAAGAAATCATCGCTAAGAAAATGACTCCCGCTCAAATAACAAAGGCACAAGAAATGTCCATTAAGTGCTTGAGGAATGAGTATGCTGATTAATAAGAGTTGAGTAAAACCATTTTTTAAACTGGATAAACCTCAATGTTTACTCAATAGTATTTGTCTCAATAGTCCTAAAAGTTAAATTAATTCTTGGGAAGTGTATGTTCTTCATTGGTGGTAAGCGATGCATCCAGTGGGTTTGAGTTATGCCTTTCATAATTAGCAAGCTACCATGTTGCAAAACTGAACCATGCGTCTCTTTGGTTTTTTTATGTTTAAAAATAAACTGACGTTCTGCACCTAGACTCACAGAAGCAATTGCTCCGTTTTGTTTTAACTGCTTTTCGCTATCACTATGCCAAGACATACCGTCATCTCCGCTATGATATAAGTTGAGCAGGCAAGAGTTAAATGTTTCCCCACTGATGGTCTCCACTCTATTTTTTAAATCAAGCAGTTCACTCGTCCATGGTAATGCTGATCGGGTTATTTTCGAATAGGTATAGTCAAATGGTTGGCTGGCATACCAGGCAACCTTACGTTTCGTTATCACCTTTTTATTAAAAATAATGGCCTCATCACTTTTCCATTCAATATTAATAAGCAAACATGCCAAAAAGTAATCTGCAACATCAGCGTTTAAAACAACACCGTGATAATTGGCCTCGCCATCTCTGGGAAGCAAATTGATTGGGGGGTCTAACAATTGAGAAAAAAGGTTCATATCAAACGGCTCTAGATCCAGATTGTTTTTGAGATCATATCAGTCAATAGAAATCGAGTGAGCCTACTTAACTTAAGCTGCATGTAATTTATGAACCCGATATCGATGCCACGTAAATAACATAATGATACAAGCCGCGATACTTAACACAAGGATAGTGTAATGATTTAAAGCTGCCTAACCAAATTTATAATGAAAATAACCAGAAGTAAATGCAGTTAAAGTTGTGGCTGAGAACATCATAAGATCGTTAATAACTTTTAGATCTTTCTTTGGAGAGCTGATCCACAATAGAAGGATGACTGTCGTTTCTATTTGCTGTGCCGTTGGAGTGACGGTATTTAAGCTACTCACAAAATGGCTACGTATTCTATTCGCACGTTATGGCGATATTGTCACAAATAAAGAGGGCTGGCTTTGGTTAAACCCTGTAAGCTATAGCCCGTTATGATTGCCTTATAAATGGTTCCTAGTCACCAACAACCACTAGTGAATCAATCATATTTTACAAAAATAGCAATGGCTGTGATTGTGCATTGTATGTTGATGCCTATTTAAATTTATTAATCGTGGTGGAACGAACCAATGACAGTTATTCGATGGATCTTGGGACAAATTATTTTGGTTCTTGATTTTCTTACCTCACCTAAATCTTTGGTTAGAGAGGTAACAGCGCAAAAAGCCATTGATGATGAGACTGCTACTCTATCGATGTATCAGTTTAAGGCCTGTCCTTTTTGTGTAAAAGTTCGCCGCGAATTAAAGCGTCACGCACTGCATATTGAGTTGCGGGATGCTAAGAATGATAGTGCACTTAAGGCAGAACTGGTGCGTGAGGGTGGCCTCCACCGGGTGCCGTGCCTAAGAATCGCAAAACCAGATTGTTCTGTGGAATGGCTCTATGAGTCCAATGATATTATTGCCTACCTTAAAACCCAATTTAACCTGACATAATCTCTACACTTAACATCGGCTGTGATCAATCGCACAGCTTGAATACTGTATGGACCACGATGTGAAAACTGATGCAAAATTGTCAAACTGCAGAAAGTATCGGTATGCACTTTGGCGTACTTGGGATGAGACTAAACCATCCGCAATGATAGTTGGATTAAACCCATCCACTGCTAATGAAACAGATGACGACCCAACACTCATTAGATGTATAAATTTCGCAAAATCTTGGGGTTACGGTGGTGTCTGTATGGCAAACCTATTTGCATTTCGCGCTACTGCTCCAAGTGACATGATGGCAGCAAGTGATCCAGTTGGATTAGAGAACGATGTTTGGCTTTCCAAACTTTCTGCGGATGCTGGTATTGTTGTGGCTGCCTGGGGGAATGATGGGATTTATCTAGGCAGATCAACTGAGGTGAGGGTAGCGCTGACAAACCTGTATTGTATAAAAATGAATATATCAGGTGAGCCAGCACACCCGTTATATCTGAAGAGCGACTTGGTCCCTCTACCTATGGCATTTAACAAGCAAGTAAAACCCGAACTTTGGGCTAAAGCCAATGCAGGTTCAGGGCGGGTCTAATAGGGTTCGCAACCTCAAGGAAGGCTTTGTCTCGTATATGGATAATCAGGATTTTTTAACGCTGCGTTCTCCATTTTTATTTATACAAATCAAAATTTTAGTTATTGTGCGCTCACTGGCACAGTGCTCAGGTCAGCGGGTTGCAGCTACCCTGCTATATCCACTTAGCATCTCCCGTTAAGATAATGGCGTTGCCTGTAATTGGCACGCCGCATAGCTCAGTAGCTTCGTTGTTTAACTTCAGACTTTTCATCAACCCTTCCTCATCTGCTAACACCTGCATGTCTCCCTGTTCAAAAACTAAGGTGACGGAGCCACCTATTAATGCTTCTGCTTGGGCAAGAGTGGGCCTTAGCATCGGTTTATGTATTGTTGGTTTCATGTCGCTTTTACTCATTAAGTAGTTGTTGCAGCGCAAATAACTGCAGGTTCTTAAAATTACATATTTACCAATGGGAATGTGGTTTTTGGTAAGTTTATAGTTTGTGATTGACTGTGACTAGGCTACAGAAAGCTGACATATTTCCTAACCATTGTTGTGGTAATCTACCTAAGTAAGCACTGATATATCTTAAACGTCAAAATATATCACAAGATAAAGAACAAGTGATTGATACACTCTCATTCATTTGCCAGCAGTGGGTGGGATTATGACATTACTAAAAAATGCAATGGAATTATCACAAGACCAGTTGTTCTCTCATCAGCAAACGGCCTGGCAAAAACAAAGCCATTATGTCTTAACTAGTTCGCCTTTCTACCAAAACCTATGGAATGGTATATTACCGCCAAAAGATTTAAAAGATCTCCAAAACTTACCTTTGTCTGATAAATCCCAATTGCGTATTTCTCAGGAAAAACACCCCCCCTATGGTGATTATTTAGCAGCATTACGCACTTCAGTGACACGGCATCATCGTACCTCTGGCACCACGGGCCAGGCAATGAACTTGGCACTATCGGCGCTTGATTGCGAAATTACTGAAATTGTTGGCGGTCGCAGTCAGCAGTCAGCGGGCTTGACCCCAGATCATACAGTTGTGCATTGCTTGAACTATCAAATGTGGATGGGTGGCCTAACAGATCATTTAACCCTAGAACGTACAGGTGCAACTGTTGTGCCGTATGGGGTAGGGGAAACTGAAAAGTTAATAGAAACAATCCTTGCGATTGGCATTAATGCAATATCCTGCACACCGTCTTATCCAGCCGTTTTAGAAAGCGTTCTCAAAGATAAGTACCCAAACCTATCACCTAAGGACTTAGGACTAAAGTTGGGCCTGTTTGGTGGCGAAGCTGGCCTTGATGATCCACTTTTAAGGGAAAAGTTTCGTAGCACATGGGGTATGGAACCGCGTAATGCTAATTATGGAGTATCTGATGTGCTTTCAAATTTTGCGGCCCAATGTAAACATGACACCAGGCTCCATTTTTTAGCCGGTGATGTGTTATATCCTGAATTAATTAATCCAGACAGTGGCGCGCATATAGCACTAAAGGCAGGCAATGAAGGAGAGCTTGTGCTCACCCATTTAAGGCGGGATTGCCAACCCCTAGTGCGATTTAAATCGGGTGATATTATTACTATCGATGAAACAGATCCATGTAAGTGTGGTCGTACTGGGTTTCGCTTTAGGGTGGTGGGACGCAGCGACGATATGATTGTTGTGCGTGGCCTTAATGTATTTCCAACAATGGTTGCTGCTGTTGTTAATGGCTTTGACGAATTATCTGGGGACTACCGAATTGTGCTGGATAAAAAGCCTCCATATGATATTTTGCCAGTACAAGTGGAACTTTCAGAAATTGGGCAAGCGTCATTAGGCTTGGTTGAACGTGTTGAGACAGCAATTAAAACCAAACTTGGGGCAAGTGCAAAAATTACTATTTTGGCGTCGAAAAGTTTGCCTGTAACAGAGGGTAAAACCAAACGAGTTATGAGGACATATAAATGAAGAGTTTTGCTTATGAGTGCATTAAGTCCACGTTAAGTGACAAGGGAGTTCGCACTATTGCTCTAAATCGGCCAGATAGCTTAAATGCAATGAACTGGCAATTGATTGAAGATGTATCGGCAGCATTTAATGATGCAAATGCTGATCCTGATACCTTGGTCATTATCTTTACCGGTGAGGGACGGGCATTTTGTGCTGGAGATGATCGTCATCAACATGTGCACCCAGAAAACGAGGCACAGGCTCGCAGTTTAGTGGATGCCATTCAACGCGCTACTGAGGCAATTACATTTGGTGCTAAACCTGTAGTTGGGGCGATAAATGGATGGGCAGTAGGTGGTGGCTTTGAGTGGGCGATCAATTGTGACTTCCCAATTTGGGGTGAAAGTGCTAAGGCATTCTTTCCAGAGGTCTCTTTAAATTTATTTGTTACAGGTGGAGTGACATCTTTGTTACCTGCTTTAGTGGGGTTAAATAAAGCCCGCGAAATGTTAATGCTTGGAGAGCGATATAATGCAGATGAACTTCTTAAAGCTGGCGTTGCATGGCGGGTGTCAGCAGATGATCAATTGTTAACTGACGCTAATAAAGTTGCAGAAAAGCTAGCTTTGCTGCCGTCATTGTCGTTACACGCCATGAAGCGTGTTTTAAATCAAACAGCATCAACTGATGTTAATACCGCAATTTCACTGGAACGTGAAGCAACAATCAGTGGCTTTATGGACCCTGAAACAACTAAGCTGCTTAAACTTTTTTCATGAGTTAAATACCACCGTCAGCACAGATTCCGGCCACAGCGTCTGCAATATTACTATTGCAAAAACGGGTTTTAGTGAGGGCGCAGTAGTCTAGTAAATTTATTAGAGACGTTAAAAAACGAGGATTAATCTTGATTATTTGTTGTGGTGAAGCCCTTATTGACATGGTACCAGTATTGTCAGAATCTGGGCAAACCAGCTTTACACCCTTAGTGGGCGGAGCGATTTTTAATACGGCTATCGGCTTGGGACGTTTAGGTACTCAAGTTGGCATGTTGTCGGGGGTTTCAAATGACCTCTTTGGTCAGCAACTGCAGCAAGCGTTAGTTGATAGCAAGGTGGATACGTCCTATCTAATCCGCTCAAACTCACCTACCACCTTAGCTTTTGTGACCCTTAACGAAGGTCATGCAAGCTACACGTTTTATGATGAAAATAGTGCTGGCAGGTCTGTAGAGTGTGCTGATTTGCCCAACTTATCTAATCTCAAAGGTAACAGTAACTCGTCGAATAGCTTGTATTTTGGGGGTATTAGCTTAATTAATGAACCTGCTGCTGATGCTTATTGTGCTTTGGCACAGAAGTATTCGGCAGATATGGTAATTGTGTTAGATCCCAATATACGCGCAAATTTTATCAGCAATGAACAAAGCTATCGTCAACGCTTGCAAAATATTATTAATGTGGCGGATATTATTAAAGTGTCTGATGAAGATTTAGATTGGTTGGTGGGAAGCACTCATGATGAACAGCAACAAGTTGCCTTATTGCGCGGTACCAATAAGGCTATTGTCGTGGTAACTAAAGGAGGTAATGGTGTAACAGCTTATTTAAGCACTGGCCAAACTGTGCATCAATATGTGCCTAAAGTATGTGTGGTAGATACTGTTGGTGCGGGTGATACGTTTAATGCGGGTTTGCTGGCCAAACTGGTTGACCTAGAGCTTTTGTCTAAAACTGCATTAGTAAACATTAGCTCTGCAGAACTATTGCAGTCATTGGCTTATGCGACTCAGGTTGCGGGTATAAATGTCTCTCGACAAGGCGCTAACCCACCTTGGCTCAGTGAACTGTAAATGGTTGTGTAATTACGGTCCTAAATTGAAGTGATAAAGTCATAAGATCGGTTTTAGGATTAGAACGTAGACAGGCTTTAACGATTTAGTAGTCTTGTGGTTAATTACAGTTTGTTGTTTGGATAAGTTATTCAAATAGGTCTACTTCATATGGTAGTCTCATACCAACGAATACATCATGGACTGAGTTGTGGAACTGACATTAGACGAAGCTCTTAAGAAGGGCATTGAAGCGCATAAAGCTGGACAGGTTCAAGAAGCGTTGCCGTTCTTTAAAACAGCTTTAGATACTAAGCCGAGCGTTGCCCGATTCTGGCTGAATTATATTGATACTTTGATTAAGCTAGACCGAGTAGCTGATGCGAAAGCTGTATTTGATCAGGCAAAGAACAAGGGTGCTAAAGGTGAGGGTTTCGATCAATTAGAGAAACAGTTTTCAGAACCAAGTACTAATCCACAAGATCCTCCCTCAGACCAATTGCAGGCTATTATCAGCGTCTTCACCCAAGGCCAACTGAAGCAAGCTTTGTCTGATGCAAGTCAAATGCTAGAGAAATTTCCGAATTCAGCCGTTCTCTATAATATTGCTGGGGCTTCCAATGCGGGTTTAATGCAGTTTGACGCTGCTATAGACAAATACAAGCAGTCTTTAAAGATTAAACCTGACTATGCTAAGGCCTATAACAATATGGCTGTTGCCTTGAATGCTAAGGGTGATCCAAAGGCAGCCGTAGATAGCTGCAAACAGGCACTAAAGCTTGAGCCTGACTATGCTGATGCATATAATAATATGGGTATTGCCCTGAATGATAATGGTGATCCAGAGGCAGCTGTAGACAGCTACAAACAGGCTCTAAAGATTAATCCTCATGATCCTGAAGTCCACAATAATATGGGTATTGCCCTCAAGGATAAGGGTGATCTAGTGGCAGCGATAGAAAGCTACCAGCAGGCTCTCAAAATTAAGCCTAGTTATGCTGAGGTCTATAATAATATTGGCAATGCTTTGAATGCTAAGGGTGATCCAGAGGCAGCGATAGGCAGCTATAAAAGGGCTCTAGAAATTAAGCCTGACTATGCCGAGGCGTATAGTAATATGGGGGGTGTCACCTTGGAGGGTATGGACGGGCAAGAGGCAGCTATAGAAAGCTGTAAACAGGCTTTAAAAATCAAGCCTGACTATGCTGAGGCCTACAACAATATGGGAATTGCCCTCAATGCTAAAGGTGAATTAGAGGCGGCTATAGACTGCTACAAACAGGCTGTTCTGATTAAGCCTGACTATGCTGATGCCTACTATAATAAAGGGAATGCCCTAATGGAGAACGGTGCATTAGTTGCCAGCATAAAAAGTTATGAAATGGCTTTAAAAATCAAGCCCGACTATCAGGCCGCTCGTGCTAACAAGTTGGGTCAGCAAGCACATATTTGTGATTGGGCAGCAGTTGAGCAGGACCGAGACTTCATTGCCATATTGGGAACCTCAACTGAGCCCATCCCCCCTTTCGTATTTCAGTCCCTCGAAGATGCGCCAGAGCGTCATCGAGTTCGATCGGAAACCTACACGAAGAAATTATATAGCTCTAACACTCCTTTGCCTCTCGCAGATCGACCGTCGCAAAAACCGCAGCACTTGCGCATTGGGTATTTTTCTGCAGATTTTCACGAACACCCCGTTGCCTATTTAATGGCCAAAGTCCTTGAGACGCATGATCGGGGGCGTTTTGAGGTGTATGGCTATTCTATTGGACCTGCCAAAAATGACGACATGCGGCAGCGTCTTATCAAGGCGTTTGATGTCTTTACTGATGTCAGCGACATGAATGGTAAAGAGGTGGCCCTCTTAGCTCGGCATCACAAGATTGACATTGCAATTGACTTAACTGGATACACAAAAAATAGCCGCCCAGGCATTTTCGCCTGTCGCGCCGCCCCGATACAGATTAATTACCTCGGGTATTCTGGCACCATGGGGGCTGATTTTATTGACTATATTATTGCTGATCCAGTAGTTATTCCAAACGGTTATGAGCAGTATTATAGTGAACGCATACTAAGGTTGCCAAACACCTTTCTGCCCACTGACAATTCCCGACTAATGTCCACACGCCAGATGACCCGCTCCGAAGTGGGTCTGCCCGAGGCTGGCTTTGTAATTTGCTGTTTTAATAATAACTATAAGATATCACCCCGTGAATTTGATATCTGGATGCGGGTCCTTGTTAAGGTCGAGGGCAGCGTGCTTTGGCTGCGCAATTCAAACGCATGGTCTGAAGATAATTTGCGCAGGCATGCCGAGATCCGTGGTGTCGACCCATCCCGCCTGGTTTTTGCGGGCTGGGCACCGATGGAAGAGCATTTGACGCGACAAAAATTGGCTGATATTTTTCTCGATACGTTTGCCTATAATGCCCATACCACAGCGTCTGAAGCCCTTTGGGCTGAGCTGCCGGTGGTCACAAAAGCTGGCAAAGGATTTTCTGCACGGGCTGCAGCAAGCCTGCTGACAGCAGTTGGCCTACCCGAGTTAATCACAGAAACCGAGCAGGAGTACGAGGCGTTGATACTCAATTTGGCGACAAACCCAGAGCGTCTAGCGCAGATCCGAAAAACACTTGCAGACAAACGGCTATCAGCACCTTTATTTGACACTGCGCTTTTTACCAAACATCTAGAAGATGGCTATCAGCAAGTGTACCAACGCTATTATGATGGCAAACTGCCCGATGACATTTTTGTTCTTGAGCTCTCATACTGATGAAAATCACAATACATACGCTAGCGCTGAGTCATCTTATTACCCCTATAAGTCATTTGGACAGTAAACTAGGTGTTCATCATAAAGCAGATATTTTCCTAACCAACAACATGTATAATCTTACATAAAGTAATGCATCATGGACTGATTTGTGGAACTGACATTAAACGAAAGCCTAAAGAAAGGCATTGAAGCGCATAAAACTGGCCAGGTTCAAGAAGCACATAGGCTCTATACTTCTATCCTAAAGGCACAGCCCAAACATCCTGACGCTAACCATAACATGGGTGTGCTATCTGTGGGTGTGGGTAAAATACAAGAGGCACTGCATTTCTTAAAAACAGCTTTAGATGCTAATCCCGGCATAGGTCAATTCTGGCTAAGCTACATTGATGCTTTAATAAAGTTAGGCCGTATAACAGATGCGAAAGCTGTATTTTCTCAGGCAAAGGAGAAGGGCGCAAAAAGTGAGGCTTTTGATCAGTTAGAGAAACGGCTTTCTAAGCCAAGTGCCAATCCGCAAGACCCTCCCGTAGACCAGCTTCAGTCTATCATTAACCTCTATACTCAAGGACGATTACAACAGGCTTTGTCTGATGCCAATCAGATGCTGGAGAGATTCCCAAATTCAGTTGTCCTCTATAATATTGCTGGGGCTTCTAGTGCAGGATTAATGCAATTCGATGCAGCCATAGACAGCTTTAAACAGGCTCTAAAAATCAACCCTAAAAATGCTGAGGTCTATAATAATATTGGCAATGCTTTGAATGCTAAGGGTGATCCAGAGGCAGCGATAGGCAGCTATAAAAGGGCTCTAGAAATTAAGCCTGACTATGCCGAGGCGTATAGTAATATGGGGGGTGTCGCCTTGGAGGGTAAGGACGGGCAAGAGGCAGCTATAGAAAGCTGTAAACAGGCTTTAAAAATCAAGCCTGACTATGCTGAGGCCTACAACAATATGGGAATTGCCCTCAATGCTAAAGGTGAATTAGAGGCGGCTATAGACTGCTACAAACAGGCTGTTCTGATTAAGCCTGACTATGCTGATGCCTACTATAATAAAGGGAATGCCCTAGTGGAGAACGGTGCATTAGTTGCCAGCATAAAAAGTTATGAAATGGCTTTAAAAATCAAGCCCGACTATCAGGCCGCTCGTGCTAACAAGTTGGATCAGCAAGCACATATTTGTGATTGGGCAGCAGTTGAGCAGGACCGAGACTTCATTGCCATATTGGGAACCTCAACTGAGCCCATCCCCCCTTTCGTATTTCAGTCCCTCGAAGACGCGCCAGAGCGTCATCGAGTTCGATCGGAAACCTACACGAAGAAATTATATAGCTCTAACACTCCTTTGCCTCTCGCAGATCGACCGTCGCAAAAACCGCAGCACTTGCGCATTGGGTATTTTTCTGCAGATTTTCACGAACACCCCGTTGCCTATTTAATGGCCAAAGTCCTTGAGACGCATGATCGGGGGCGTTTTGAGGTGTATGGCTATTCTATTGGACCTGCCAAAAATGACGACATGCGGCAGCGTCTTATCAAGGCGTTTGATGTCTTTACTGATGTCAGCGACATGAATGGTAAAGAGGTGGCCCTCTTAGCTCGGCATCACAAGATTGACATTGCAATTGACTTAACTGGATACACAAAAAATAGCCGCCCAGGCATTTTCGCCTGTCGCGCCGCCCCGATACAGATTAATTACCTCGGGTATTCTGGCACCATGGGGGCTGATTTTATTGACTATATTATTGCTGATCCAGTAGTTATTCCAAACGGTTATGAGCAGTATTATAGTGAACGCATACTAAGGTTGCCAAACACCTTTCTGCCCACTGACAATTCCCGACTAATGTCCACACGCCAGATGACCCGCTCCGAAGTGGGTCTGCCCGAGGCTGGCTTTGTAATTTGCTGTTTTAATAATAACTATAAGATATCACCCCGTGAATTTGATATCTGGATGCGGGTCCTTGTTAAGGTCGAGGGCAGCGTGCTTTGGCTGCGCAATTCAAACGCATGGTCTGAAGATAATTTGCGCAGGCATGCCGAGATCCGTGGTGTCGACCCATCCCGCCTGGTTTTTGCGGGCTGGGCACCGATGGAAGAGCATTTGACGCGACAAAAATTGGCTGATATTTTTCTCGATACGTTTGCCTATAATGCCCATACCACAGCGTCTGAAGCCCTTTGGGCTGAGCTGCCGGTGGTCACAAAAGCTGGCAAAGGATTTTCTGCACGGGCTGCAGCAAGCCTGCTGACAGCAGTTGGCCTACCCGAGTTAATCACAGAAACCGAGCAGGAGTACGAGGCGTTGATACTCAATTTGGCGACAAACCCAGAGCGTCTAGCGCAGATCCGAAAAACACTTGCAGACAAACGGCTATCAGCACCTTTATTTGACACTGCGCTTTTTACCAAACACCTTGAAAATGGTTTTGAGCAAGTGTACCAGCGCTATTATGATGGCAAACCGCCCGATGACATTTTTGTGCCTGAACACTGCTAGTAGGGCCGGTATTATTGATTACTTTTGCTATAAAATTTTTTTGGTAAAGAGATATTTGGGTCAGTAGCTTTCGTCTATATCCCTTTGTACCCGTCGTGTATGTCCGCGAAGGTCGGAAACGAGGGCGGATAGTTCATTAACTAGCGAGTCAGCTTTATCTAACTTTTGCTCCAGCATTAATGTTTCAGTTAGGTCGGGTGCAGTGATCTCGGGTGGTGCATCAGAGCCAGCAATTAGCCACAACACGGGTACGTTTAAGATGCCTGCTAGTTCTATCAATCTATTGGCTCTAGGGCTTGAGCGACTGCTCTCCCAGTTTACAAGAGTGCTTTTTTTAACACCTATTCGCATAGCCAGTTGTGCTTGTGTAAAGCCACACGCTTGGCGAGCATTAATAATTCGAGTACTTAAAATAAGGGCGGGGGTATTCGGTTTGCTGTTAGGCATGAAATCTCGTAGGGTTATGAATGAACCTTTACCATACTATGTTAAAGGTTCAAAATCAAAAGGATAGCATTGTCCAGCTTGGCTCAGCTTGGTCGGTTAACATTAAATGGCCCTTGGCTCTAAAAGTATAACGGCACTTTGAAACTGCTGCTGATAAACATAGACTCCAATAAATCGATCGACTAAATACAACCCTTTAGGAAACTGCTATGGACATTAAAATGAATGAATTTCCGCTCCCCTCAAGGCGCTTACGACTTGGTTTTGTTGGTGGTGGGCAGGGGGCTTTGATTGGTGAAGTACATGCAAACGGAGCACGTCTTTCCAATCGCTGGGATATCGTCGCAGGGGCGCTATCATCAAACCCAGAACGCGCTAAAGCGTCAGGCAAGGCGTGGTTGCTGGCGGACGATCGAATCTATCTCGACTACCGTGAAATGGCGAGAACAGAGGCTGCTCGTAAAGACGGCATTGAAGCGGTTAGTATTGTTACCCCTAACCATTTGCACGCCCCCATTGCCAAAGCTTTTATGGAAGTAGGTATCGACGTTATTTCTGATAAGCCCCTCACCACCACCCTAGACGAGGCATTGAGTCTAGCCAAGGTGCACAGTGAAGCGGGTGTGGTTTTTGGTGTGACATACGCATATACGGCACATGTAATGGTTAGGCAAGCCCGAGAAATGGTGCGCCAGGGTGACCTTGGGCACATACGTCAAATCCATGTGGAGTATTTCCAAGATTGGGCGATGGAGATAACTGACCAAGGTGATAACGCTCCTTGGCGGCTCGATACTGCTCAAAATGGACCATCATTTACTGTGGGGGATATCGGCACTCATGCTGAACATTTGGCTCGCTTTGTATCGGGTTTGCAGATTGAGGCATTACGTGCAGATTTCTATGTCACTGGTAAACCCAAGGTATTGGAAGATACCGCGTTTATGCAACTTCGTTTTGAAGGTGGGGTGCCAGGTACTTTAATGGTCAGCCAAACTATGGCGGGCAGTCAATGTGGCTTACGCCTGCGAATATGCGGCTCCAAAGCCACGCTAGAGTGGAATCAAGAACAGCCTGAATTCCTGAACTTGCGTTCTGTAGGGGCACCTGAGAAAATTATTTCTCGTGGCTATGGATCAGGCATGAGTCCGGCAACAGAGCGCTTGTTGCGCATGCCTCGTGGGCATCCTGAAGCTTTAACGGATGCATGGGCAAACCTCTATCTAGAGTTTGCTGTGGCAATTCAGGCGCGCCGAGAGGGTGCTGTGTTAGCAGATGGTTTACTGGCCTACCCAACGATTGCAGACGGCGTCGATGGCGTGCGCTTTGTTGAAGCTTCGATTGAATCTAACCGCACTGGCGCATGGGTATCGTGTGCATTAAAAAATGTTAATTAATATCTCACCATAATTTCGTTGCGACGCATAAAGGGTAATGACCAAGGTGCATTGTAGCGTGCCATTTCTGGCTCGCTAATGGGTTTGATGCCCTTATCCCTTAACCATGTCATTAGTTCGGTGATTTTTTTGTCAACCTTAATGGCACCGGTAAACCCCGAAAAGCGGATAACTGCATAATTATGTGCAGGTAGTTCTCTTAACTTTACAGCTGGATTGTTAGGAGTAGGTAAGGTGTCCAGGGTATATTTTTCAGGCATCACAAAATGCACAAGCCATTGCCCATCGTTTTGTTGCATACTCACCGGCGCGGTCATATTAATTTTTTCTGCCTGCAGTTGCATGCTCACAGGAGCCGTCATGCTAATTTTATCATTCACACTAGAACTCGACGTATTATCACCAAAAATGTAACCTGCAATAATTTTAAATCCTGCCCTAGATGCTTCGTCCAGGGTGCCTGAAACGCGTGTTTCTGCCACAATCATTGGCTCGTATGCCCGCAATTCAAATGCTTCAGTGGCTTCGATAACAGTGTATGTAGGTTCTTCAATGGCCATAGAATACTCAGTCAACAATACGGTGATCAGTCCCAACAATAGACGCTTTACCATGTAATTAAATCCTCCTTAATGAGTTACATGCAAATGGTACATGCATTATCCCCATATATCCAAATTTAAGTTTTGCTGTGTCCCTGGAAAAACACTTTCTTTGATCTTTTGTTTTGATATATTAAATGCGTGATGTATGACATCACCATAAACATCCCTCGCATCAGTAGTTTGGCGTAGATCACGCTGTTCAAAGAGCTCTTTTTTATTAAGCCCTGGCCAGTCGGCAATAACCTTCGATGACTTAATTAGCCCCCCTGCAAGGAAAATGGCCGAAGCGGCGCCATGGTCTGTGCCTTTTGTGCCATTTTCTTTTGCCGTGCGCCCAAACTCAGTCACAGTGATTACAATTGAGTTGTTCCAAACTTCTTTTGAGTACGAAGCAAATGAGTGGATAATTTTATCAAGTTTCTTAAGGTGGCGTGCATGATTACCATGCTCTCCCCCTTGGCTGGAGTGAGTGTCAAACCCAGAATATTCTACGAATCCAACCTTTGGGCCACCAACTTGACTCATTTGCTTGGCTACTTCTTTAGCAAGCCACTCAGGTTGATTATTTCTATCATAACGGCCGTAAGACTTTAAGGTGCTTTTGATATGTTTTGAGAGCGCCATATCGCCCTTCCATATGCCTTCAAGTAGCGTCTCATTATCCGTCATAATGTCTTTTTTAAAATTGGAAGGGTAAAGGCTTTCAGTGATTGCTGTAGACTTGCAAATTAAAGGGGTAGGTAAAGTAAGGGCTAAGCTTGATAAGCTTGAGACTTCCATGGCCCTGCCAAGCCAGCCTGTGCTGGTTGCATAGGGGGCCCCACCACCGCCCTCCATTACGTTCTGGCCTTCAAAATGTGACCGTCCATAATAATTAAACCCTGTTGCATGGACAATGCTGGCGTTGCCTGCGTTCCACTGATCAGAAAAATTCTTCATAATAGGGTGTAAGCCAAAGTCACCATCAAGTTGCTGTGTGTTTTCTACGATACAGCTGCTTCTAATATCAAATATCGTTTTGTCCTGGAGGGGCTGCACAGCCGATAGCCCGTCCATGCCCCCACGCAGTAGAATGACAAAAATGTTACCTATGTTTGAGTCTGATGCGCTAGAGAAAACACTATGGCCCATGGTGTAAGCGACTGCCGAGGCTGCAGAAGTTTTAATAAAGTCTCTTCTATTCATGATTAGCTCCTTAGAAAACCTGGTGAGCACAGTAGGGTGACAAATTGACTTTGAAAAGGCCTTGAGTCACTAACGAATGCTTGAGAATATTGGGATAAATTGAACCGTTCAAGATCAGTTACACTAAAACCACTTTTTTTAATTGACATGCACGTGTCAGATTTATAACTAGGATTAACACCAAATAAAGCACTAAAACTAACCCGGCGATCTAAATATTCGTTAGACAGCCAATCATCTTCTACCTCTGCCCAGCCATTAGGTTGGCTAGCTTTACCATGCAACAGCCCAAGCTCCTTCAAAATACTATCGATGTTTTTTATTTTAAATCGCCCAAAGCTAGGCACCAGAGGCACTCCAGTGGGTGGGCCTACATTTAAGGTCTTGAGGCTCTGATAGGCCCAGACCTCTGGGTTTAAGAACTTATCCTGCTCGTGTTCAAGGGTTTGTAATATGTCTAAAAGCCCAAGGTAGACGGCTGTTAGCTTACCTTTGTTCTTGATATAAATAGCAGTAAGTTGTTCAACATGCTTTGGATTAGGTTCATCACTAATAAAATGCTGGCAAAGTCTAAAAGAAACATGCCTTGCCGTGTCTTCTAGTGCGGTAAGGTCCTCAACCACATCCTTTAACTGACGGGTTCCTTTTTTTGTACTCTTGTACTTCTTGCCTAACACTTTGTGAGTGCCTGGCTCGTGATAATCGTTCACAAATTGAGCCTTATATACATTATCCCAACTTTTTACCTTCCAGCCCGTGAGGATGTTGGTCATGCCATTCACATCGTCTTGGGTGTAGCCATTACCTGGGGTCACTGTGTATAGCTCTAGCGTCTCACGGGCCAAGTTCTCATTAGTGCCATCGGTCGTCCATTTTTCTTTGCGAGCTTTTGAATTTTCTCCGGTAGAGTTGTTATTATCCAAATACAAAATCATGGCCGAATGGGAAATGACTTTAAAAACAAGGCCTGACATGTTGCCAAACATATTCTTTCTGATCATTTCATGAAAGTGAGGTATGCAAGGCCCGTTGCTGTTCGCCTGTGACACGGTAAAGTAGTTTAGCCAGAACAGCCACAGCCTGTTGGCAAAATCTTCTTTAGTGTTCAGGCACAGGTCAGCCCTTCGTATTGCTGACAACCATATTGGCCTTCTTGCTTTTAAAGTGTAGACACGATCAGGGTCTTCTTGTGCTTTTTCCGCACGTTTTTCTTCTTTCTCCAATTGATTTCGATAAACAATAGCTGCAGTTTGGTTTAATGTAATACCTGAGTATATTTTGCGCTCTTCATCTTTGAGTCCACGTTTTATGGACTTTAAGAGAGGCTTGATGCGATTGTTGGAGATGTAACTTTTACTGTTTTCGACGGAGTTTCTAGCATTAGTGAACCATTGTTTTTCACTGATGGGGTCTTCACTTAAGCGAAAGCCAAAACCGGCCCTGCGACTAATCCAATCGGCTGTATTCTCCATCTCCTTACCTCTGTATGTTAGTTTAGTGGCACTATATCAGTTTGAAACTGCTAGTTTAATGGTCCACCATTAAAAAGTAATTTAATACTAGACCATGACCGCCTGCAAGTATGAGCGCTGCCGTTAATTAATTCGCCGCAGCCGTGGTAATGTGCTTGTTGTGTTGTAGCCATTGTTCAAGCTTAGTGACAGACATTGGTTTTGCCAAGTAATACCCCTGAATCAGTGGGCAGTCCATCTCTTTAAGTAGCTGTGCCTGTTGGGCATTCTCAACACCTTCTGCAACCACTTCAAGGCCCATAGTTTTACCTAAATCTAACGTTGATTTAACAATGGCCATGTGCTTTTTGTTGTGTTCCATACCATGCACAAAAGAGCGGTCAATTTTAATCTGGCTCAGCGGTAGCTGATTGAGTAGAGTCATTGAGGAGTAGCCAGTGCCAAAATCATCTAAGCTGATACCAATTCCTAATTCTCTAAGCTGCTGTAATATTTTAGAGGCGTTGACTTGGTTGCTAATGACTAAATTTTCAGTGATTTCTAGGGTTAAGTAGCTGGGGTTTATGCGATTTTTCTGTATATGTTGCTCAACGTAGTTAACTAATTCAACTGCTAAGTCACGTGTTGATATATTTATTTGCAGCGTTAGTTTGTGGCCTGATAAGTGCCATTGGCCGAGTTGTTGTAAGCTGGTGCGGATCACCCAACGAGTAATTTCAACAATTACATCAGTCTGTTCTGCCAGCTTTATGAAGTCGGAGGTTGCCGTGGCACTGCCGTCAGTGTGTGGCCAACGTATTAAACATTCGACACCCTCTATGGTGTTATTTTGAGTAGCCATCAGCGGTTGATAATGAAGCTCAAATTCTTGTTCAGCTACGGCGGTGGGTAAACGCGCTAACAGTTCGCGGTTGCGCTCGTTTAGCAGGGCGTGGTGATGCTCTTGGCGGGTGATGTCTCTAATTTGATTGATACTGCGTAAACTAAATTTCATTACCAATGCTACAAAAATACTACCGCCAAAGAGAATGCTCGCTACTACTAGATCAAACACATCTGCCTGGGTTGATTGATAGAGTGCTGTAGCCAAAATTAAATAGCCAAGAATAAACAGGCTGATGAGGATAACAAGTGAACCCCAGCCCCAGTTTAGCTCTCGTTTGCAAATGATGTAGGCAGGCTTCAGTGCTTGAGCCAACAATACAATGCCCACAATAGTAAGGGTGATGGATATGGTTTTAATCATGCTCATATACACACATATAACGGTTTGGAAGAAGCGCTATATAACGCCTAATAACAGTATATTAGCACTTATCTAATGATCATTTTTATACAAATAGGCTGTCGTATTATTAACGTTTAAACCTTATAACCTCAATTTAGTGTAGGTGTTGCGTAAGCGTTACAATCTAATGTCCCCTAGTATTGATGTAAATCAAGCTGCGGTGTACAATACCGCGCGCGCAAAATTCGTTAGTGCCATTTTAGGCGTCAGTTCCTGGCACATCGCGTCCATTTAACTTCCCTGTTGCAGCTGACCTTCAGGCTAAACGAGCGTTGTTCCGCGAGCACTTTCGACTTGCACAACGTCTGGTATAAAACATGAGCGAAAGCTTTGCAGATCTATTTGAAGAATCCATAATTGCTGTTGAAATGCGTCCTGGTGCTGTTGTTATGGGCACCGTATTAGACATCGACGGCGACTGGGTAACAGTACACGCAGGCCTTAAGTCTGAAGCTATCATTCCTATTGAAGAATTCTATAACGATTCTCGTGAAATAGAAGTGAAGATAGGCGATCAAATTAAAGTGTCTCTTGAAAGTGTTGATGATGGCATTGGCGAGACTAAACTTTCACGTGAAAAGGCCAAGCGTTCCGAAGCGTGGGATGTATTACAGACTGCCTTTGACGAAGAAGCGACCATCACTGGCGTGATCAACGGCAAGGTTAAGGGTGGCTTTACTGTTGCCATCAACAATATCCAGGGTTTCTTACCTGGTTCCTTAGTAGACGTTCGTCCTGTTCGTGACGTTGACCACTTGGAAGGCCAGGAACTTGAATTCAAGCTTATTAAGCTGGATCAAAAGCGCAACAACGTGGTGGTATCACGCCGCGCAGTAATGCAAGAAGCGAACAGCGCACAGCGTGACGAATTGTTGGCTAGCATTGAAGAAGGCATGGACGTTAAGGGTTACGTTAAGAACCTAACCAACTATGGTGCTTTCGTAGACCTAGGTGGCGTCGACGGCTTACTACACATTACTGACATGGCTTGGAAGCGTATTGCACACCCAAGTGACATGTTGAACCCAGGTGACGAAATCACTGTTCGAGTTATCAAGTTTGATAAGGACAGCGGTCGTTTATCTTTGGGCCTTAAGCAACTGCAAGAAGATCCATGGGCGTCTATCAAGGCACGTTACCCTAATGGGCATCGCGTTCAAGCTACCGTAACTAACTTAACTGACTACGGTTGCTTTGCTTCTATAGAAGACGGCGTTGAAGGTTTAGTACACGTTTCTGAAATGTCTTGGACGAACAAGAATATCCACCCATCTAAAGTCGTTAACGTTGGCGACGCTATGGAAGTAATGATCTTGGATGTAGACCAAGAGCGCCGTCGTATTTCTCTAGGCATTAAGCAATGTGTGGGCAACCCATGGGCTGAATTCGCTGAGAAGTACGCAGCTGGTGACAAGGTTGTTGGTAACATCAAGACCATCACTGATTTCGGTATTTTTGTTGGCCTAGAAGGCGACCTAGATGGCTTAGTACACATGTCTGACATCTCTTGGGAAGTAGAAGGCGAAGCCGCTCTGCGTGACTACAAGAAGGGCGACGAAGTGAGTGCCGTTATCTTGTCGGTAGATTCTGAGAAAGAGCGTATCTCTCTTGGTATCAAGCAGCAAGAAAACGATCCATTTGGCGAGTACGTTGCAGCTAACGACCGTGGCACTATAGTTAACGGTACTGTTAAATCTGTTGAAGCTAAGGAAGCTGTAATTGAGCTTGCTGAAGGCATCGATGCAGTACTTAAAGCTTCTGAAATCAGCATTGATCGTATTGAAGACGCACGTAACGAGCTTAAGGTTGGTGACAGTGTTGAAGCTAAGATCGTGGCTGTTGATCGTCGTAACCGTTCTATCAACTTGTCCATCAAGGCCAAGGACGTAGCAGATGAGAAGCAAGCTGTTCGTGATGTTCGTGATATGGAAGTGCCTGCTGATGGTCCAACTACCATTGGTGACTTGATCAAGGCGCAGATGGGCAAGCAATAAGCTGCTAAAACCTGCACTTTAAAAAGGGAGTGCTTCGGCACTCCCTTTTACGTTATGTGTAGGATGTAAGTCTGCCGTGGTGGCATGGCTGCCAAACAATGGCGTGTTTCAGTATTTGAAGAATTGTTATGAATAACTCCCCCATACAAAACTTTTGGCAACTCGTGGGCGACAACGCAGATCAGCTTCGTAGTTTAGTGGATGAAGAATCTGTATTGGCGCAAGAGTTACTCGAAGAAGTGCAGGATCAGCTATCGGATATAGATCCTCATCTCACGGTATTTTGTGCCCGTGATGAAGCTGGAACAGGCATTGAACTTGTGTTTGGTTGCGATGGGTATAGTCAGAGTATTGATACAGTTTTATTTCTGGTAGCTGCGGCGCCTGAAATAAATCACATTAAGGTGCTGGCTTTTAATCCACGGGTAGAACACATTCCAGAAGCCATAGAAATTGGTGATGCAGTACTAGAGTTGGATGACTTGTTCTTTGGTTTACGCAATATAGGCGAAGAGCTACATTTAGATTTATACCTAGAAGATCTACCAATACTTGAGGATGCCCCTCAAACCGATGCGGCGCTTATGTTTTTAGACGCAATCGTTGGGGAATATGACCTCATGACTCGCATTCACAGCGTTAACTGGTTAGATTTGCCAGAAGACCCCCTAGATCACGGACTCAAGCCACTAGTTGAGTTGCGCCAACAATTTGATTTGCTACGGCCAAAACGTCCCGTGTTGGGTGAAGCGCTGCATTAATTTTGTTACCATTGTACCTGACCTTATTTACATGGAAAGATGCACATGGAACCCATCTATATTTTTACTCTCACTGGTGCTTTTGCCATGGGTGCCGCGCTTAGCGCGCGCCAAGTTAGCCATGACGTTTTAACTCACAACCAACACGCGCTTGATGTGGCTGATAACAGCGAGGCTAATATCGAGACTAAGGTCGAGGTGCCAGTGATTTATCTAGCAGCTGGAAATTTAGCGGTAATCTTGCTCATTACTAGTTTAGTTTATGGTGGCCAGAACTTTGCTTGGTGGATTCCCGTGAGCTTTTTGGTAGTGAGCTTTCCTGCTATTTACTATATATTCCTGCGTCGTATGCTTAAGCCAAGGCTTGGCAGCTTGGTATACAGCCTTTTTGCTCTGATGGGACTGGTGCCCATGGTGCAAGGCTGGATGGCTTAAAGAGATGTTAGATTATATGCTGTGGGCTTTTGCTGGTGTGATGACGCTGGCTACTATTTATTTTGCGAGCCGCCGTGGTGTTGGTGACAATGTAGCCAATGAGTTAAACAGTGGTTTAAAAGAAGCTGCGGCAGAGAAGTCCCTTGGCCAGCAACTGGCTTTAGCACAGCTTGAAGTTAAGCTGGAACAAGTTCAAGACCAGTCAATATCCTTGCAAAACCAACTGCAAGAGTCTCAACAGCAGCACGTTCAACTGCAGGCACAGTTAAGCCAGGCAGCAGCAACAAATGCGAGTTTACAAACTAAGCTCGACGCACAGCAAGATGCACATCAAATGCAATTACAGCAACAACAGCAGACGCAAGAAACCTTTGATACCTACCTTAAACAATTTGCTGAGTCTTCGTTAAAACAGCAAGCTAATCAGCTTTCTAGCCAAAATCAAGATCAACTGGGTCATTTACTTAACCCCTTAAAACAGCAGCTAGGTGATTTTCGCAAAAAAGTTGATGATGTGTATGATAAAGATGCACGAGATCGAGCTGGCTTAACACAGCAAATTAATAGCTTGTTAGAGTTGAATAACAAGCTCAGTAGCGATGCCATTAACCTTACCAAAGCCCTTAAAGGTGACAATAAAGCCCAAGGTAATTGGGGGGAAATGGTATTGGAGCAAGTTTTGGAACAATCTGGCCTGCGCAAGGGTCATGAATACCACAGTCAAGTTAACTTGACTCAAACTGATGGCAAACGCTTGCAGCCAGACGTTGTCGTGCACATGCCAGAAAATAAAGACGTAGTGGTGGATTCAAAAGTAACCTTGGTCGCCTACGAGCGTTATCAAAGTGCAGAAGATGACACTGAGCGCAATGCTGCGTTGGCTGAGCACCTAGCTTCAGTGAAAGCGCACATTAAAGGCCTCAGCGGTAAATCCTATGAAAGTGCTGAAGGTGTGTCTAGTTTAGACTACGTGTTGTTATTTATTCCTATAGAATCGGCATACATGCTCGCCCTTCAAGCAGATCCTGATTTATTTGTTAGTGCTATGAAAAGCAATATTATGTTGGTAAGCCCCGCAACTTTGTTAATGGTGTTGCGAACCATTCATAACATTTGGCGCTACGAACACCAAAGTCAAAATGCAAAAGAAATCTCTCGCCAAGCTGAAGAAATGCATAAAAAATTGGTTGACTTTGTAACCTCTATGGACAGCGTTGGTAGCCACCTTGTCCGTGCTCAAGATGCTTATGACACCGCCCATAAACGTTTATCTTCGGGTCGTGGCAACCTTATTAATCGTGCTCAAAGCATCGTTAAGTTAGGTGGTATTCAACCCAAAAAAGCCTTGCCAGAAGCGATGATTGAACAGGCCAGTGAAGAGGACTCTGCCAATGAGCCTTGATGTGGGTGCCCGCCTTAAAGTAGTTCGTAAAAAGCGTGGCTTATCACAGCGAGAATTGGCTAAACGGGCAGGGGTGACCAATAGCACTATTTCTCTGATTGAACAGAATCGAGTCAGCCCATCGGTGAGCTCTTTAAAAAAAGTGTTGGATGGTGTGCCTATGTCACTGCAAGCTTTTTTTGTTGAAGAAGTGCCTGTGCAACAACAGGTTTTTTACAAAAGTAATGAATTGCCAGACATGGGCTCAGGCAAAGTTGCCATGCGTTTGGTGGGCTACAACCATGACCCGCGTAGTTTGTCCCTGTTGCATGAAACCTATCCGCCGGGTGCAGACACAGGTGTGGAAATGTTGCTGCATGAAGGTGAGGAGGCTGGCGTTGTGATTAGCGGTTGTTTGGAAGTTACCGTGTCGGAACAGGTGGAAATATTACATGTAGGCGATGGCTATTACTTCAGCAGCTCCCAGCCCCACCGTTTCCGAAATGTAGGCGACCAGCCCTGTGTCTTGGTTAGTGCTAATAACCCAGCTAGTGTATAACCATGCCTAAGCGCCAGCTGCAGTTGCTGGGTACATCTGGATGTCACTTGTGTGACTTAGCCGAAGCTTTGCTTGTTCACTGTTTAGATTTGTCGCAAGTGGAAGTAGAGTTGATTGATATCGCAGATAACGATGAGCTGATAGAGCTTTATGGCGTTAAAATTCCTGTTTTGCGCTGCCCTGAGAGCCAAAAAGTACTTTGTTGGCCGTTTGATGAGCTTGCAGTTAATAGCTTCTAACCAAAGTTAAAAAAGTCATTCACTGTAGCCTCAGTTTGCTGCGCAAGGTCGGCTACGTTCTGGCCCCGAAAATGAGCCACACGTTGTAAAATGTGAGGCAGATAAGCGGGCTCGTTGCGGCTAGATTTTGGTTTGGGGCGCATGTCTCTAGGCAAAAGATAGGGGGAGTCGGTTTCTAACATGAGTCGGTTGTTAGGAATCCACTTCACAGCACTTTGAAGGTGTTCTCCACGACGTTCATCGCAAATCCATCCGGTAATACCAATATGTATATCAAGGTCTAGCAGCTGCTTAAGGAACGCTTCGGTGCCTGTGAAGCAGTGTACAACAGCTTTACTAAAGCCAGACCGATATTGGCTAATGAGTTGCAAAAACTCATCTGCCGCATCGCGTTCGTGTAAGAACAGTGGCAGTTGCAGATCAACGGCGGCTTGTAAATGCTGCTCAAAGCTATGGAGCTGTTGTTTTGGGGTAGAAAAATTACGGTTAAAGTCTAATCCAGTTTCACCAATAGCCACTACCTTGGGGTGTTGCCAAAGCTGGGCTAGCTGTTGCCAAGATTCAGGGTTGTTTTCACTAGCGTTATGGGGGTGGAAGCCAGCCGTTGCATAGCGCTCACAGGGTAAAGTGTCATCTAAACTTAGTTCAAGCGCGTGTTGGCTAGTGTGTACAGAAGTGCCGGTAATGATATGACGGTGAACCCCAGCGTCAAGACCACGTTGTAAGGTATCTGCAAGGTCTTTAGTGAATCGATCACTGGTTAAATTGACACCGATATCGGTGATGTTAGAACATTTCAACGTCGTCAGCTTCAGTTTCTTCTGCTTTATCTGGCGTGTGGGCATGATAGATTGCAATGGCTTCTTCAATGCTAGAGCCTCCCATAATAGAAGCAAACATTAAACGTTCAGATTCCATTGAATATGAGTCGTGCAGATTAGATTGCAGCTCCATCCATGCCATAGGGTCTTGCAGGCGATCTGGATTTTGAATTAAAGCCGACATGTCGTCTAGGCTTTTAATGACGTGGCTAAGGCGCTGATCTAGGCGATCGAAAAATTGAAAATCAACAACCGCTTGGCCAACCTTAGCTTTTGCAGCGGAAGATGCTGCCTGAATTAGCTCCAGTTCCATTTGATCTTTTGGTTCAACACAGGAGATAGAAACGGCGGAATCATGGATGGTGAGAACGTTGTCGGCAATTTGTGCAAAAGTGCTACTCAAGGTATCAACATTGGTGTTGCTGTCGCTTAAGCTGGTACGGATTTGAGCGATGGTTATACCCAGCATGGTCAAAGTATTTTTGATATGGCTGAAGTTGGTTAGGCTGGCGCTTTTATTCAAGTTGGAAGTTGTCATCCAATAAATCCGTGCTTCTTAAATAGCTTGGTTATTTCACTTATTTCACTAAACTCCATTATCAACTTATTATTTAACTAGTTGCAACTTTAATAGTCATCCTTTTGTGTCGTTTTGTAACCTTTAAGTATCTGAAAGCCTAGAAGAAACGTTATAATTACACAAATTAAGTTAATAAGTCACCCAAGCGAAGTGCTAATGGTGAATCTTGCCCTATCATTTAGGTCCTTTAATGAATTTAATACGGTTACAACAAGTCCATCTTGCTTTTGGCGATGTGGCGATACTTGACGATGTCAATTTACAGATTGATGCGGGTGATAGAGTGTGTCTTATCGGCCGCAATGGGGCTGGTAAATCTAGCCTTATTAAATTGTTGGTAGGAGAGCAACTGCCAGATAGTGGCAATATTTGGCGGAGTCCTTCATGTAGGATTGGTTATTTACAACAAGACCTGCCAGATCGCGAAGATTTGTGTGTCAACGAGTTAGTCGCTATGGGTATGGGCGAGGTTTACGACTTACGTAAACGCCATGAAGAAATTGCTATGGGTGAGTTAGACGACAAGGCCATGAAACAGCTAGAAGTTGTGAGTCATCGAATTGATGAATTAGATGGTTGGCAAATGGAACCTAAGGTCGAACGCATATTGACCCGCCTTAAGTTAGATGGCACGCAAATTCTTAGCCAGCTGTCAGGCGGTTGGAGAAGGCGTGTAGCCTTAGCCAGAGCCTTGGTCTCTGAACCCACCTTGTTGTTATTAGATGAGCCTACCAACCACTTGGATATATTGGCCATAGAATGGTTAGAGAAACAGTTACTGGACTTTAATGGTGCCATCATTTTTATCACTCACGACCGTAGTTTCTTGCAAGTATTGGCCAACAAAATTGTAGAGCTAGACCGTGGCCACTTAAACTACTTTCCAGGTGGTTACGAACGATTCTTAGCCTACCGTGATCAGCAATTGATGGAGGAAGATCGTCATAATGCTTTGTTCGACAAAAAGCTAGCCCAAGAGGAAGTGTGGATTCGCCAAGGTATCAAGGCCCGTCGTACCCGTAATGAAGGCCGCGTGCGGGCGCTAGAATCACTGCGTAAAGAGCGTGGCGATCGCCGAGAGCGCCAGGGCAATGTGAAATTACAACATGCTCAAGCTGCTAAATCTGGTCAGCTTGTGTGTGAACTAGAAAATGTCAGTCATGGTTATGGTGAGCAAAAGCTGATCAAGAATTTTGACTTAAACCTGCTTAAACTAGACCGTATTGGTCTTGTGGGTGCCAACGGCGTGGGTAAATCTACCTTACTTAAAGTAATTCTGGGTCAGCTAGAACCCAATTCAGGTACGGTCAAGCGCGGCACCAAGTTAGAAGTCGCCTATTTTGACCAATTACGCGATCAGTTAGACCTTACTAAAACCGTAATGGATAACCTTGCTGAAGGTCGAGAAAGTATCAACATTAACGGCAAAGAACGCCACGTCATGAGCTACTTGGGTGATTTTTTGTTTTCTCCTAAACGTGTGCGTAGTCCAGTGAGTAGCCTTTCTGGTGGTGAACGTAATCGTTTGTTGCTGGCTCGCTTATTTAGTAAACCGTCAAATATGTTGGTATTGGACGAACCGACTAACGATCTCGATATTGAAACCTTAGAATTATTGGAAGAAATGTTGGCTAATTACCCAGGCACTGTGCTGCTAGTAAGCCATGATCGTGCGTTCTTGGATCGTGTGGTGACTTCGTGTTTAGTATTTGATGGTCAAGGTCATATCACCGATTCCGTAGGTGGATATAGTGATTGGGTTAGGCGTGGTGGCAAGCTACAAGCCCCTACTGTGCAAGGGCATAGCAAACCAACAGGAATGGCGGCAACGCCACTCAAGGCTAAAGATAAAGTGAAGCCGGTCGTTAAGCTAAGCTATAAAATTCAGCGTGAGCTAGATTTATTGCCAGCCCAAGTTGAAGCGTTAGAATTAGACCTTGAAACCTTGCAGAATGAAATTGGCCATGCCAACTTCTATAATAAGGGTCAGGATCATGTGAGTGCACGCCTAGCACAGTTAGAAACTCAGGAGGCCGACCTAGAGAAGGCTATGGATAGGTGGTTAGAAATCGAGGCCACCCTAGAGGGCTAAACCCTTACTGCTAACACATCACAAGTTGCACCGTGTAAAATGCCATTAGGGGTAGAGCCTAGCAATAGGGCTAGACCATGACGGCCATGGCTTCCCACTAAAATGAGGTCTGTATTGAGCTCATTAGCTACCCGGTGCACTTCTGTTTCAATATGGCCAGACACCAGTAATTGATTTGCATCACTTAGGTTATGTTTTTGCACAAAAGCACTCATGCGTTGTTCAGCGTGTTCATGCAATTGTTTTTGTATGGCAGATAAATCCATTGGTATATCACCGCCATAGGCGTAACTTAATGGATCTGTGACATGGATTAGGGTGAGCTTTGCGTCGTTTTGTAAAGCTATTTGATGGGCTTTTTCAACTACCTTATCAGCCTCTTCGTTAAGGTCTATGGCGGCTAAAATATTTTGATAAATACTCATCTTGGGGTCTCCTAAGTGGTTTAAAAAAGTTTACCACAGTTATTTTTTGTTTATGATTTTACCAATAATGGGTTGATATGTTCAAACCTCTGTTAAACATTAGCTGATATTTTTTATTTAGTGTGTGGAGTTGTCGTGGAAATAAAGTCGATTATCGTGATCTTGGTATGCTTGTCCCTAATTGGATCTGTGGCGTGGGTCATGCCGACACCGTTACAACGAGCCCAAGCAAAGATACGCCATCTAGCCATGGCTAAAGGCTTACAGATTAAAGTGGGTAAGCTGCAAGGGCCAAGGGAACAGGGTGAAGTTGCCCCACAAAGTCATTTGGCTACCAGTTACGGCCTACCACGACCGAACAGCCGCAACAGGGTTGGTGGTATTAATGCTATCAAAAAAGCAACGTGGGAAATATTTAAAGCAGGGGGGCTTGATACCAAAGGTTTGCCCCAGGGTTGGTGCTGGAATCGTGGCGAAGGCGTCCTAAAGTCTGAACAGTTAAGCTATTTATCCAAACTGATCGAGCAGTTACCTAGCGATGTTTACGCTCTTGGTGTTACACCCATTACGGCACAGGCTTATTGGTACGAAAAAGCTACGCCAGAACAACTAGACGACTTAGAAAAAGTATTAAAAGAGTTGGCTTTGGACAACTTTTAAAACCTCAGCCTTGCTTTGTGGTTCTAGAGTCATGGTTGACTTTGCCTCAGGCTAGTTTAAAGTGCTATCACTGTTTCAAACAAGCGTATGAAATTGCCCCTTTAGTGGTATCATAAGCCCGTTAAATTCACCCAAGGAGTCCATGCATGATCTATGCAGGTAACGCCATTCAGGTAGAGATGCACGACCATCAGCTAGCTAAACTAACCTTTGACCTTAAACACCAGTCAGTAAATAAGCTTAATGCTGCAACATTAAGTGAGTTGCAACAAGCCATTGCTGCCATTGCTGGTGCCAGTAGTGTGAAAGGTCTAATGCTAATCAGTGACAAATCCACCTTCATTGTAGGTGCAGACATTACTGAGTTCTTGCACTTCTTTGGTATCGAAGAGCAAGATTTAATCGATGCTAATATGAAGGTAAATGAGACCTTTAGTGCCCTAGAAGATCTACCGATGCCCACTGTGTCACTTATTAATGGTTTGGCATTAGGTGGTGGTTTTGAAGTGTGTTTAAGCACTGATTACCGCATTATGACTGCCGACGCCAAAGTAGGCTTGCCAGAAGTAAAGCTAGGCATCTTTCCAGGTTGGGGCGGTACCGTGCGTTTGCCCCGACTCATTGGTTTAGATAATGCCATTGAATGGATCTGTGGTGCTAACGAAAAGAAATCGGCAGCTGCCCTTAAAGATGGAGCAGTAGATGCCGTTGTAGCAAGTGATCAGTTATTAGAAGCTGGTGTGCACTTGCTTAACCAATGCATTGCTGGCGATCTGGATTATCAAACCAAGCGTGCTGCTAAAATTGCTAAGCTGCCTTTAGCTCCTTTGGAACAGATGATGGCCTTCGAAACCTCCAAAGGTTTTGTAGCAGGTAAGGCAGGCCCCCATTACCCAAGCCCGCTAACAGCCATTAAAACCATGCAAAAGCATGCAGGTATGACTCGTGATAAGGCACTAGCTGTGGAAGCTAAGAGTTTTGCAAAAATGGCACAAACACCAGTGGCTGCCAACCTAGTGGGCATTTTTCTTGCCGACCAGTACCTTAAGCGCACAGTTAAAGCTTTAGCACCTAAAGCGACTAAAGTTGAGCAAGCAGCGGTATTAGGTGCCGGCATTATGGGTGGTGGAATTGCCTACCAGTCAGCCTATAAAGGTATCCCTATCGTCATGAAAGACATCGCTGAGCCAGCTATTCAATTGGGCTTGGATGAAGCCACAGGTATTTTAGAGAAACGTGTTAGCCGTGGCCAGATGAAGCCTGCTCAAATGGCTAAAGTACTTAATAACATTCGCCCAACGTTAAATTATGCAGATGTTGCTAACGTTGATTTGGTGGTAGAAGCCGTAGTGGAAAATCCCATGGTAAAGGGCATTGTGTTAGCTGAAATAGAAGACCAAGTAAAAGACAGTGCTGTGATCACCTCTAACACCTCTACTATTTCAATTAATCTCCTAGCTAAGAGCCTAAAAGACCCAACCCGTTTTTGTGGTATGCACTTTTTTAACCCAGTTCACAAAATGCCCTTGGTTGAAGTGATCCGTGGCAGTCAAACCACTGATGAAACCATTGCTACAACAGTGGCTTACGCCAATGCTATGGGCAAAAAACCTATTGTTGTGAAAGACTGTCCAGGTTTTTTTGTAAACCGTGTATTGTTCCCTTATTTTGGTGGCTTTGGTATCTTGTTAGAGCAGGGCATCGATTTTATCCGCGTTGATAAGTTGATGGAGCGTTTTGGCTGGCCTATGGGCCCAGCCTATTTACTTGATGTGGTGGGTATTGATACGGCTCACCATGCCCAAGCTGTCATGGCAGAAGGTTTTCCAGAGCGTATGGCGGGGCAAGGTGAGGCTGCGATCGATTTAATGTTCAAAGAGCAGCGTTTTGGCCAAAAAAACAAGCTTGGTTTTTACGCTTATGAAAAAGACAAAAAAGGTCGTTTACAAAAACAAGTAGATAAATCCTTGGTCGAAAAACTTGCTGGTTTATGTGCTAATCCGGTGGAGCTAATTGACGAAAAAATCATTGATCATTTGATGATTCCATTATGTCTAGAAGTAGCCCGTTGTCTAGAAGAGGGTATTGTGGCCACTCCTGCTGAAGCAGATTTGGCTCTAGTTTATGGTATTGGCTTTCCTCCATTCTTGGGTGGTGCGCTAAAGTACATGGACACCATTGGGTTACAAGCCTTTTGTGATAAGGCTGATGCCATGGCTGCAGTAAGTCCACTGTATTTAGTACCCACACAAATGCGTGAAATGGCTGCCCAAGGTGAAACATTTTATGGCAAGCTACAACCTGCTCATTAAATTCGGAGAGAAACATGCAATTACAAGCCAATGATATTGTTGTGGTAGATGGTGCGCGTTCTGCTATGGGCCGCTGCAAAGGTGGTGCATTTAGAAATGTACGTGCGGAGAACTTATCTGCCGCAGTGATTGACGGTCTTTTTGCCCGCAACCCAGAGCTTAACCCTGCTCACGTAGAAGACGTGATCTGGGGTTGTGTAAACCAAACCTTAGAGCAAGGCTTTAACGTCGCCCGTAACGCCGCTTTATTAAGTGTTATTCCTCATACTGTAGCCGCTCAAACTGTGAACCGTTTGTGTGGTTCTTCTATGGCCGCGTTACATACAGCAGCGCAAGCTATTGCCACAGACAATGGAGATTTCTTTGTTGTGGGGGGTGTAGAACACATGGGCCATGTGGCTATGAACCACGGTGTTGATATTAACCCTGCCGGCAGTAAACATGCAGCAAAAGCTGCAATGATGATGGGCTTGACGGCTGAATTATTAGGTAAAATGCATGGCATTAGCCGCGAGATGCAAGATGAGTTTGCGGTACGTTCACATCGCCTAGCCCATGAAGCTGCAGAAAATGGTGACTTCGACCGTGAAATTATTGCAATTGAAGGTCACGATGCTGAAGGTCGGCTTATTAAAGTAGATCGTGACGAAGTTATTCGTGCGGATACAAACCTCGAGTCTTTATCAAAGTTACGCCCTGTGTTTGACCCTAAGAACGGTACCGTTACTGCAGCTACGTCTTCAGCCCTTTCGGATGGTGCTTCGGCCATGTTGTTAATGTCTGGTGCCAAAGCTTTGGAGCTAGGTCTTAAGCCTTTAGCTCGTATTAAATCGATGGCTGTGGCAGGGTGTGACCCTTCAATTATGGGGTATGGCCCAGTGCCAGCCACTAAAAAAGCCCTAAAACGTGCAGGTTTAACCATTGAAGATATTGAGGTGATAGAGCTTAACGAAGCCTTCGCAGCTCAAGCATTACCGGTATTAAAAGACCTTAAGCTGATCGACAAAGTTGAAGAAAAAGTCAACTTGCACGGTGGTGCTATTGCGCTGGGCCACCCTTTAGGTTGTTCTGGTACACGAATTGCTGTGAGCTGCTTAACGCGTATGCAAAAACAGGATTCGCAGTTTGGTTTAGCCACTATGTGTATTGGTATGGGCCAAGGTATTGCGACGGTATTTGAACGTTTGTAAACATTAGTTCCACAAACCCCAATAAATTCAAAAGGCTGGTTATCTAGCCTTTTGTGATTTTGTTATGTGATATTGCTTGCTTTTTGCACCAAAAAATGGAATTTTAAAGAATAGCCCCCTCAACAAAGGCTTGACCTTCTCAGATATGTGCCTAAACTTAGGCGCCTTAAAGCTGCCGCGATGGATGCGGTGAATACGTACTTATTGGAATAAAACTGCATGGGTAAGTCCCTCGTTATTGTCGAATCACCAGCCAAAGCTAAAACTATCAATAAATACCTGGGTTCAGATTTTATTGTAAAGTCGAGTGTTGGCCATATACGGGATTTGCCAACTAGTTCTCCTCCAGGCAGTGCAGACCCTAAAGCGCGCGCCGCTGAGGCTGCCAAGGTTCGTAATATGGACCCTGATGATAAGGTCATTTACAAGCAAGCCAGATCCCGCAAACAGCTCGTTAGGCGCATGGGTATCGATCCGGAAAACGATTGGCGGGCCGATTACCAGATACTCCCTGGTAAAGAAAAAGTAGTAGAAGAATTACGTCGTCTTGCCAAAGACGCTGACATTATTTACCTTGCGACGGATTTGGATAGAGAAGGAGAAGCCATTGCATGGCACCTTCGTGAAGCTATTGGTGGAGATCAAAGCCGCTATCAGCGGGTAGTATTTAACGAAATCACTAAAACGGCGATCCAGGCCGCCTTTGCTGATCCTGGCGAATTAGACATGGATCACGTCAACGCCCAACAAGCACGACGATTTTTAGATCGAGTTGTGGGCTTTATGGTGTCGCCTCTACTGTGGGCAAAACTTGCCCGTGGATTATCAGCCGGTCGGGTTCAATCTGTTGCTGTGAAGTTGGTAGTAGAACGAGAGCGCATAATTCGTGCCTTTGTGCCCGACGAATATTGGGAGCTAAAAGCGGATGTTACCAATAACGAAAACAAACCTCTGTTATTGCAAGTTCATAAACAACAAGGTGACGAGTACAAACCTGTTAACCAACAACAAAGTGAAGCCGCCGTTACTTTGTTGGAAAAACAAAAATTTATAGTACAGCAGCGCCAGGATAAACCGACTTCGAGCAAACCATCGGCGCCTTACATTACTTCCACACTGCAACAAGCGGCGAGCACGCGCTTAGGTTTTGGTGTGAAAAAGACCATGATGTTGGCTCAGCGACTTTATGAAGCGGGTTATATTACATACATGCGCACGGACTCGACTAGCTTGGGTAAAGAAGCGGTAGGTAATTGTCGTGATTATATCGAAAAAAGTTTCGGTAAAGAGTATTTACCAGCTGCCCCAATAGGGTATTCAAGTAAAGGTGGTGCGCAGGAGGCTCACGAGGCTATACGGCCGTCTGTGGTGGCGCTGAAGTCAACTCAGCTGACTGGCATGGAGCGTGATTCGGAACGTCTGTATGAGCTTATTTGGCGTCAATTTGTGGCCTGTCAAATGGTGGCTGCCCAATTCACCAGTACCAGCATCTTCGTGGAAGCGGGTGACTTTAGTTTACGCACACGTGGCCGCATTATGCGTTTTGATGGTTATTCCAGAGTTCAGCCTAGTGCTAGTAAGAAAGATGAAGATTTGATCTTACCTGATGTGAATAAAGGCGATGTGCTAACACTTAAACAGCTAACGCCCAGCCAGCACTTTACCAAGTCTGCCCCAAGATTCTCCGAGGCTAGTCTCGTTAAAGAGCTTGAGAAGCAAGGTATTGGCCGACCCTCAACCTATGCCAGTATTATTTCTACCATCCAAGACCGTGGCTATGTGATGGTTCAAAATCGTCGTTTTTATGCGGAAAAGATGGGTGATATTGTTACTGATCGGTTAGAAGAAAACTTCTCTGACTTAATGGATTATTCATTTACCGCCAACATGGAGCAGCGCTTAGATAGTGTGGCTAAGGGCGAGACCGAGTGGAAACGTCTGCTTAATGCCTTTTATAAGGCCTTTACTCGTAAGTTGAGTATTGCTGAAGCAGAAGATGGTATGCGTGCTAACACGCCAACGCTAACAGACATAGAATGCCCTAGCTGTAGCAAAGTAATGAATATTCGTACGGCGTCTACGGGCGTATTTCTGGGTTGTTCTGGCTATGCTTTACCGCCCAAAGAGCGCTGTAAAGAAACCATAAATCTGGTATCTGGTGATGAAGTGGTTGCCGTGGATGCTGATGATGAAGCAGAATCACGGTTACTCATTAAAAAACATCGCTGCAAAATTTGTGATACTGCAATGGATGGCTACTTAATAGATGCTAAGCGCAAACTGCATGTCTGCGGTAATAATCCAGATTGTAGTGGTTTTGAAATAGAAGCTGGAGAGTACCGCATTAAAGGTTACGATGGCCCGCTAATTCAATGTGATAAATGCACAGCCGACATGCACCTAAAAACGGGGCGTTTTGGTAAATACTTCGATTGTTCCAATAGTGAATGTAAAAATACCCGAAAACTGTTGCGTAGTGGTGAAGCTGCGCCGCCAAAAATGGATCCAATTCCTATGCCAGAATTGGCCTGTGAAAAAGTGGATGACCATTACATTTTGCGTGATGGTGCCGCAGGTCTATTCTTAGCAGCCAGTAAATTCCCTAAAAACCGTGAAACTCGTGCGCCTTTATTGGCGGAAATTTTGCCCCATAAAGAAGAACTAGATCCTAAGTACGCCTTTTTACTCAAAGCACCAGTAAAAGACCATGAAGGTAATCCTTCCATCGTTCGATACAGTCGCAAGACAAAAGAGCAGTATGTCATGTCAGAAGTAGACAAGAAGGCTTCTGGATGGCGTGCAATGTATGTGAGTGGCAAGTGGGTGGAAGAAGTGCCAGTTAAAAAAGTAGCTAAAAAGGCGGTGAAAAAACCGGCTAAAAAAGCATCTGCCAAAACAGCTGACTCAAAAAAATAGCATGGCAGTTCAAGACCAGTGGTTAAGGGCCAGTCAACACCGGCTGGCGTTTAGCACAAGCTTATGGCAAAACCTATTATCTAGCTATGGCGACATAGAAAATCCCCATTACTGGCGCCAGCGTCCCGAGCGTATGGCCTACCAATATGCCATTGTTGATCACCTTTTAAGTGCAGCAAAACACCTTGTTCAGGCTATTTTAAAGCAATTAGCTAATACTCGTTTTGATGATATTTCCTCACTCACATGGGTGGAAATTGAAGATTTGTTAGTTAAACAAGAATTCCTATCCCCAGAAGCTCAGCAAATATTGTTATTGATGCAAGAGGGTGATTGGGCGGCTTGGATTCAGCTGCAGCAGCAAACCGATTTTAGCGTTATGACTAGGCCAGAAGAGCAGTCTGAACAATTGATTATGAGCCACTCAGAAGGTGATTTAACTAATCCAGATTATTGGCCAGTAGCGCGCTGGTTAAAGGATTTAGATAACTTACAGATCTCTATAAGGGACTCTATGGAGGAGTGTTAACCTAGTAGCCTATCTGAAAGTGGTTATATGTCAGATTTGAGCTGGTCTAATACGGCCATCGTGTCTGCATCCTGTTCTTTTATGTTAATGGCAACTCGGTATTGGAAAAAGTTTACAAAGTCTGGTACCTCATTACAGGCCACCAAACAGTCATCACCAACGAGTACTGGCCAGCGCGCCACCCGTTCAAGATTAATCATTTGCGCTTGAATACAGCCATCGCTATACAAACGCCAGCTAAATACCTCGGACATCGAAAAACTATCAAAGTTATCGGCGGTAAATACGGCGTGGCTGCCACATGTGTCAGGCAGTTCTTGCACCACAAATACCGTATCATCTTCTTCAAAATCAAAGTAATCTGCTGCAGTAATTAGCTCAATACATTTGTGCTCTGGAACTTGTGGCACAGTTTGATCAAGGCCAGGGTCATAGTAACCCTGAAAGAAGCCTTTGTTAGGACTGTTTAGATCAGCACAGATAATGAGTTCATCAAACCAGGGAATCATGCCAGCAAAGGAGCCGTCATCTAATAGCGCCCAAAATAAGATATTAACAGAAAATAACTCTTGGCCTGGCGTAGGGTGGCCATGCTCGTTGGAGTAGAGCACTTCAAAGCCATCAAGCTCAGGTGCTAATCGCACCACCTTAGGGTGGGATTGAGTTTGATGTTCTTGGCCGCTAAAAAGATCTATAACCTTGGCGGTGGGTGCTACAGTGGACATGATAATATCCTCTAAGAAAACCGATTATAACGATATATTAGTACGATAATGCTTAACTTAGGTACATGGATTATAGGCAAGGATAGCCGTTTTCTGCAACCCTAAGACTCAAGTTTGTGTAAAAAGCTCAAATATATAGCCCTTGAGTCAATCAATAGGTACAATGTCCAACGCAATGAAAAGACTCAGCTTTAATAGTATAGGATAACAGTGACTGATTCTAAGCTAACCAATGTAGGGACATTAAAGCTAACTCAGAAGCTTTCAGAGCGTATTAAAAATCAACAAAAATTTCTGGCACAGGCGCAACGGCAGGTTGAAGTTCTAAGGCAAGAACATCAACAGCTGCAGCAGCTTCTTGAGCAACACTGAAACCAGACGTTTTATAGGTAATCAAATTCAAGATATTATGACCAGCACAAGTGAACTACCTACCACAGAAATATCTCCTGCCCCAGCGCAAGCCGCGCTTTCAGAAACAGCAAAGTCAACGGTATCTGAGCCCATTACGACAGAGCCAGTTACACCTGAACTAACTGCAGCTGAACGTAAAAAAGCTAAAAGCCGTGCTGCAAACCGTGCAGCTGTTGAGTTATTAAGTGAAACGTACCCACAAACATTTTCTTTTGCCCAGCCTAGGCCGCTTAAAATTGGTATTCAGGAAGATTTGGTTGCTGATGGCAAACTAAGCCAAACTAAGATTAAGCGTGGCTTGGCTAGTTATGTGCGGGCTTTTGGTTATTTAAAATCGCAAACGGATGCGGCGCCACGTATCAACTTGTTAGGTGAAGCTGAAGGTGCTGTAACAGCTGATGAAGCGGCCCACGCAATAACTAAGCTGCCGCCACCTCGTAAGCCACGGCCGAGTGCTAAAAAGCGGCCTACGCAGGCTCATAATAAGCCCAAGCAGAATACCCAGCCTAAAGGTCATAAAGCTGAAGCCAAGATTGAAAAAGCCCCAAGCCCGTTTGATGGTTTGAATGAAGGGCAGCGCATGGCGAGTAAGTTAGATTTATTGCTCAATAAGAATAAGCATTAGTCGTTAGCTTACACTAGGCCTTAAAAAACCGAGCATTGCTCGGTTTTTTTATATGGTAGATAAACTGATGGCGGATTAGGTGTTGTCGGAAATAAACGCCAACAAATCAGATTTAGCTAAAGCGCCTACTTTTGTACCTGCAACTTCACCATTGTTAAATAACATTAAAGTGGGGATACCACGTACGCCGAAGCGAGCTGCAATTTCACTGTTTTCGTCAACGTTGATCTTGCATACCTTAATGCTACCTTCAAATTCAGCTGCAACATCTTCTAAAATAGGTGCAATCATTTTGCATGGGCCACACCAAGGTGCCCAAAAGTCGAGTAATACAGGGACATCTGCATTGGTTACGTCTAGGTCAAATGTGGCATCTGTTACAGCGTGAGTTAGTTCGCTCATGGTCTTCTCTTAATTAGGTTAGTTATGGTTATGATACGTGGTTTTGAAGTAAAACTCAGTAGCATTAAGCCGCCAAAGGGTAACTTTTTAATTCTGCTAAAGGGTATATAGTGGCGCTGAGAAATAATTCAACCTAGCTCGGCTGCGGCAAAGGTTTAGTTAGAACTCGCCATAGGCGCAGGCACAACAATAGTGCTGACACACTCAGGCCAAAAATGATGCCAATCCAAAAGCCTGATGCGCCCATTGCTGGATACATCAAATCAGTCATAGCCAATACGTAGCCAAGGGGCAAGCCAATTAACCAATATGAAATGAAAATAAATAATAATGGTTTAGCCGTGTCTTTGAAACCACGTAAGGCTCCGGTAGCGGCGATTTGTAATGCGTCTGACAACTGAAACAAAGCTGCAAAAATAAATAGGCTTGCCGCAATTTCTATAACTATAGGTTCGGTAGTGTAAATGCCAGATAAGGTGACTGGTAGCATGAGCATGAGCAAACAGGTAAAGCTCGATACACCTAAGGCTAGGCCAAAACCAACTAGCACAGAACGTTTTACTTGGTCTGGTAAGTTGCCACCAATGCCATGGCCCACACGTATGGTGAGGGCCATGCCAATGCTTAATGGGAGTATGAAACACATGCTGGTAAAGTTGAGCACCAGTTGGTGAGCGGCAACAATGTCAGCCCCTAGTGGGGCTAACATTAAAGCCCCTATGGCGAACATAGTCGCCTCTATAAAAATAGAAAAACCAATAGGTAAACCCACTTTTAGAATTTTAAGTTGAGTGTTGAGCTGTGGCCAATCAAATTGTGTAAACATGGCACATTGATGATAAGCAGGTTTAGCATACACATAGATCGCCATGCCAATAACGCTGGCCCATAGACTTATAGCGGTAGCCCAACCACAGCCTTCACCACCCATTTCCGGCACACCAAACTTTCCGTAAATAAAGATGTAGTTCAAAGGGATATTGATCATCAAACCCAACAAGCTAAAATACATCATGGGCTTAGTAATACCCAATCCTTCACTAAAGCTACGCAGGCTTTGCATAATGGCCACAGCAGGTAAACTTAAGGCCGCTGCATGTAAATAACGTAAACCTATACCTTTGATAGGGTCTTTAATATCTAACCAATCAAATATCGGATCTAAGGCGTATAACAATCCCACGGCTAAACAGCTTAGCATGGCAGCCAGCCATATGGATTGCTGTACAAAAGGGCCAATTAAGGAGAGTTTTTTGGCGCCAAAATATTGAGCCACTGTGGGGGTTGTTGCCATGATAGTCCCCATCATCAGTATCAACACGGGGAACAACAAGCTTGAGCCTACAGCCACAGCGGCTAAGTCTGCCGAGCTATAACGACCAGCCATAATAGTATCCACGAAGCTGGCACTCATGTGTAACGCTTCAGCAATGAGTATAGGGGTGCCCAAGCGCAAGAATTGGCGTAACTCTTGACCCATGGCTGTTGCGCTGTAGGTATGGCTCATTGTTTGATGCATCAGGAAAACCAAATTGTTGGCTGGAAAAAAGATGGGCTATAATAGCCCCTTTCGTCATATTCGGCCATGGTTAACTAATGCCTAAACACCCTCAATGCCAGTGTCACGAAATCATCACCCTGTTTGATGGGCTGTTTGCTGAATCTCACAATACACGTTTACTGTGTGCCTTGTGTGATGGGCGCTATGGAGAACTAGATGAGCCAGTTTATGAGCCGGCCAATGCGCAGCGAAGCTGTCATCGCATTGTATTTGCCCATGGCTATTTTGCCAGCGCCTTACACGAAATATCACATTGGTGTGTAGCAGGTTTGGAGCGCCGATTACTTGAAGACTTTGGTTATTGGTACCGACCAGATGGACGCAGTCAACAACAGCAAACAGCATTTGAAATGGTAGAAGTTAAACCTCAGGCCCTAGAGTGGTTGTTTAGCATGGCGAGTCGGCGAGTATTTGTTGCCAGCGCTGATAACCTAGCTTTTGAAGAAACTGATGATTTGGCCTTTAGGTTAGCCGTGTCAGCTCAGGCGCGGGCTTATTTTTCACATGGCTTGCCAACCCAGGCAGCATTATTGCTATCGCGGCTGCAGCAGACGTATGGTGGGCAGGTGGTGCTTGATCAATTGTATTGGCCTGAGGAAAAAGCCCGGAGGAAAAACCTATAAATGCTGCTTAAGTAATACCGTCACATCATCCACTGAAGTGCCGTGGGCAATGGTGCTAATGAGTTGACCTTGGCGGCCTATAAGGTACACCCGTGAAGTGTGATCTACGGTATAGCCTAAGACCGAATTTTCCAGTGTAATATGACGGTAGTATGCACCATAGTTCTTGACTAACTGGTCAAGTGCTTCGATGCTGCCCGTAACACCCAACATTCTAGGATGAAAATAGGCGCTGTATTTAGCTAAATTATCTAGCGTGTCACGGGCCGGATCTACGCTCACAAATAACGGTTGGATTTGTGCTTCTAGAGTCGGCGTTAACTGGCGCATGCTAGCGGCAATGGTAGAGAGCGCAGTTGGGCATACATCGGGGCATGAAGTAAAACCAAAATACATTAACACCAATTGGCCACGAAAGTCTTCAAGATTAACTGGGCCACCATCGCTGTCTAATATAAAGTCCCCACCTAAATTAGCATAACCTGCGTTGGCACCATTTTGTCCTTCCCAAGGTGCATATTTAGCTAATAGCAGGCCCGCCGAAAAAAGTATCACAAGCGCCAATGCATAAAGTGGTTTGGTGTATTTGGACATGTATTTGGCTCTCAGTGCTGGCTTAGTTAGTTTTGATTGTTACTAAAAAAAAGATGTTTGTTAACGTTAATTCTACAGTGTTGACGGCTTGGTCGGAAGCTACAAGATACGCTGTTGCATGCTGGCATAGCAGCTTAGTATTTCGTCTGCTCGAGCTTTTTAAGTGCTATGGTAACGATAGTCACTGGCAGCGTAGGTACCGAGCATACGAATATCCTTAGCGAAATATGCCAATTCGTCCATGGCTAAAATCATGTTGGCATCGTTTGGATGTGCTTCAGCATCAATGTGAAACTGAGTCGCCACCATGCGCCCGTCTGGGGTGTAGCTTTCTAGCTTGATTAGGTTAACGTTATTGGTGGCTAGGCCCCCCATGGCCTTGTATAGGGCCGAAGGAATGTTACGTACGGTAAACAAAAACGAAGTGATGTATTTTTGGCCTGTAATTTGAGTGGGAATTTTGTGCTCACGAGACAAGATTAAAAAACGGGTTGTATTGCCTTGAACGTCTTGAAAGTTCTCTTGTAAAATTTTCAAATCATACAGCTTTGCGGCTAAGCTAGATGCTATAGCACCATGGCTGAGGTCACCTCTTTGGCTCACTTCAAGGGCAGCGCCTGCTGTGTCTAATGTTGCCACAGGCAGTATTTTAAGCTGAGCGAGGTGCTCGTCACATTGAGCTAAAGCTTGTGGGTGAGAACCGACAGTTGTAATTTGCGCTATTGAACTGTTTTTTAAACCCAGTAAACAATGGTTAACGGGTTCATAATGCTCACCAATAACGTATAACGAAGTGTGAGGTAATTGGCGGTAGATTTCTTCCACCCGGCCTGCAGTAGAGTTTTCCACGGGTATCATGGCAATGTGTGCTTCGCCCCGTTCTACCATGGCCATAGCCGCGCTAAAGGTCATGCACGCATGGGTTTCAAAGTCTGGAAACACCCGTTGGCAGGATAAGTGAGAATAAGCACCTTGGTGGCCTTGGTAAGCAATAATAGGTGTTGTGTTGTTTTGTATCATTTATTGTGTAGTGAAGAGTTGGATAAACCGCAATAATGAATGTAGTGTAACAAATCTAATCAATAAATTGGTATCATTAGGGGTTGATAAATAACCCTTTGGCCGGAAATCTATGACCCCTGCTCGTTTGGCAAAATATAAAGCCACCTTGGCTTGCCGCCAGCTTGATTTGACCATTATTACCGACCAAGTAAATAAAACTCAAAATATTGCAGCGTTGATTCGTACCTGTGATGCGGTTGGTGTACACAGTGCCCATGTGGTCACCCCAGTAGAGGGGTTTCGAGAGCACAAGCGCACCGCCCGGGGTAGCCAGCAGTGGGTGAACCTGGTGGCCCATAACAACATTGTTAGTGCTTTAACTACGGCTAAACAACAAGGTATGCAGTTGGTTTCAGCCCACTTTAGCGACCAAGCTGTCGATTATCGTGAATTGGATTACACTTTACCTACGGCGCTGATATTAGGTGCAGAAAAACATGGTGTAAGTCCTGCAGCTGTAGCCGAATCAGACCACCAAGTGGTGATTCCTATGTTAGGGATGGTGCACTCGTTTAACGTGTCTGTGGCCGCTGCCATAATATTACTTGAAGCTCAACGTCAGCGTGATCTGCAAGGTAGTTATAACCGGCCGCAACTATTGGGCTTAGAATACCAACAAACCCTATTTCGTTGGTGCCACCCCAAAGTAGCTGATTTTTGTCATCGTCACAGTTTAGCTTATCCCACCATGGAAGTTGATGGTGGTATTGTAAATTTGAATCAATGGTATGCCAGTGCCAATCAAGACCAAGTCATCCTACAGGGCAGAGACCCCTCTCATATGATCACCAACCTAGGAGCGAATTAATGCCCCCAATTAACTTAGTAGCTGATGAAAATATTTTGCTGCTTGATGAATTTTTTGGTGACCTAGCGCAAATCACACGGGTCAACGGCCGTTCAATTGATTCAGAGCAAGTAGTCCATGCAGATGCCTTGGTATTGCGATCAACCGCTAAAGTGACCCCTGCTTTGCTAAAAGGTAGCAAGGTTCAGTTTGTGGGTACCTGCACTATTGGCACCGATCATTTGGCTACAGATTACATGGACACCAATAACATCGTTTGGCGCAATGCTCCTGGGTGCAACGCTGCAGGGGTAGGAGACTATGTGATTGCCTGCCTTAACCATGCTTGGCAAACGCTGGGTGTTGATCCTCGCCAACAAACGATTGGCATTGTAGGCGCTGGTAACGTAGGTGGTCGGTTGGCCCAGCGGTTACACAAAGCTGGCTTTAACCTGCTGCAATGTGACCCCCCCAAAGTAGATGCAGGGCATGAAGGCTATGTTGAACTAGACGAGTTGTTAGGGCGCTGCCAAATTGTCTGTTTGCATACGCCACTTACCAAAACCGGTGGCCATGCCACTGAAAATTTGCTAAATCAAACACGGGTTAAAAACCTAGCCAAAGGCACTGTGCTCATTAGTGCAGGGCGGGGCGAGGTAGTGGATCAACAGGCACTTTTAGAGCGCCAACAAAAACATAACGATCTTCATTTGTTTATGGATGTATGGCATCAAGAACCCGATATAGACAAGCGCCTATTTGACTACTGTCATTGTGTTACACCCCACATAGCAGGGCACTCTTTAGAAGGGAAAATGCGTGGTACATCGATGATATATCAATCCTTGTGTGAGCACTTTGGTCTGCCAGCTAGCCTCAGGGTAGAAGACTTAATTCCACAACCCGATCTTGCAAGGTTGCAAATTAATCCAGCTGCAACGGCCCAAGAAGTTATAGCTGCTGCATGCAGCAGTGTTTATCCGTTGATGGAAGATAATGCACGTATGCGCCAAAGCAATGATTTTGATCTGCTACGGAAAAACTATCCTGTTAGACGTGAATTTTCTAGCCTTCAATTGCAAGGCATAACTAACTCTGAGTGTGCAGCCATGATGGGTGGTTTGGGTTTTGGTATTGAGCATGAGACACATTAAATGACGTTTAATATTGGTTTAGTAGTCAATCCATTGGCTGGTCTAGGTGGCAGTGTGGCATTAAAAGGCAGCGATAATGTAGCAGACGAAGCACTGGCCCTTGGCGCCGTGCCAAAGGCTAACTTGCGCTGTCTGCAGGCATTAGCTGAGGTTGCAGGGCTTGATGTGTGTGTTTATGCCTTTGCAGGGAATATGGGTGCTGACTGTGCCCTAGCAGCAGGCTTAAAAACTCAGGTTTGTGGCCAAGCAAAAACCCAACCATCAAGCGCTGCCGACACCATGGCGGCTGCCCAAATACTGCTAAAAAAAGGTGTGGATCTGCTGGTGTTTGTAGGTGGCGATGGCACTGCAAGAGATCTCCTACAAGCTATTGGTGATCAAGTGCCTGTGGTGGGCATACCAGCGGGTGTGAAAATCCATTCGGGAGTGTATGGTATTACGCCCGCGGCGGCAGGTCAGGTTATCGCTCAGTTAGTGAGGGGTGAGTTGGTGAGTTTGCGCAGCCAAGAAGTACGTGATATCGATGAAGAAGAGTTTCGTGCAGGCCGAGTAAAAGCCCGCTATTACGGCGAGTTACAAGTGCCTGAGTCGCATCAGTACATGCAGGCCACCAAAGATGGAGCGAAAGAAGGATCCAAAGAAGTTGAAGCTTTGGTATTAGATGATATAGCAGCCCATGTGGAAGAACTTATGGAACCTGGCGTTAGGTATATCATGGGCTCTGGTTCTACCGTGGCAGCTGTGATGCATTACTTAGGCCTAGAGAATACGTTATTAGGTGTGGACGTTATCGAAGATGGGCACGTAATTGCTAGTGACGTAACAGCGCAACAGCTGCTCGATTTATGTGATCAGCAGGCGGCAGAGCTTTTTATTACTTTAATTGGTGGTCAGGGTCACGTGCTAGGACGTGGTAACCAACAACTTAGCCCAGAACTAATTAAGCAGTTAGGCTTAGGCAATATTCACATTGTAGCTACTAAAACCAAACTCAAAGAGCTGAAAGGCAGGCCGTTGTTAGTAGATTCAGGCGACCCACAATTGGATCAAGATTTGGCAGGCCTAGTGCCGGTGATCTGCGGTTTCCACGACGTGGTTTTGTATCCTTTAGGCAATCCTGTAGCAGCTGCAGGCACAGTAGGCATTAGCTCACTGTGAGCATTCAGCACAATTGAGCACATGAAGCCACACCAGAGACTAAGATGAAACAATTCAAGCGCACAGTATTACTTGCGCAAAGTGCCTAAGAAAGTGGCAATACGGCCTACGGCCTCGATGAGTTGCTCCTCATGGGGCAAAAATACAATGCGGAAGTGCTGGCTGTCAGGCATATTAAAACCACTACCTTGAACCACTAATACCTTCTGCTGCGACAGCAGATCAAAGGCAAACTTTTCATCATTTTCAACGTGGTAGATCTCAGGGTCTAAACGTGGGAATAAATACAATGCGCCTTCAGGTTTATGACAAGTCACGCCAGGTAGGGCATCTAACATTCGCCATGCCATATCGCGCTGGCGCTTTAAACGACCACCTTCACAAGTTAGTTCCTTAATGCTTTGGTAGCCACCTAATGCCGTTTGAATAGCGTACTGACTAGGTACGTTAGAGCACAAACGCATACTGGCTAACATGTCCAGACCTTGGATGTAGTCTTTAGCCTTATGTTTAGCCCCAGACAACACCACCCAGCCAGAACGGAAACCCGCAGCACGGTATGTTTTAGACAAGCCATTAAAACTCATAAATAACACATCATCAGCCAAGCTCGCCATGGGCGTAAACTTAGCGTCTTCGTAAAGAATCTTATCGTAAATTTCGTCGGCAAAGATAATAAGGCCATTTTTACGGGCCAGTTCAATAATCGCTTCAAGGGTTTCTTTAGAATAAACTGCCCCCGTGGGGTTGTTGGGATTGATCACCACAATTCCACGAGTACGGTCAGTAATTTTAGATGCCATATCTTCAAGATCTGGCTGCCAACCATTGTCTTCATCGCAACGGTAATGAACTGGTGTACCGCCGGATAAGGAGGTTGCGGCAGTCCAAAGGGGATAATCTGGCGCAGGGATAAGCATTTCATCGCCTTCATTCAAAAGGCCCTGCATGGCCATAACGATAAGCTCGCTAACGCCGTTACCAATGTAAATGTCTTCTATGGTGACGTGCTTTATGCTCTTACGCTGACATTCGTGCATAACGGCTTTACGAGCTGCAAATAGGCCTTTAGAATCGCAGTAACCTTGGGCATTAGGAAGGTTATGAATCACATCTTGGACGATTTCTTCTGGCGCTTCAAAACCAAAGGGAGCAGGGTTGCCAATATTAAGTTTAATGACACGGCTGCCTTCATCTTCTAGGCGTTTAGCTTCTTCAAGCACTGGGCCACGAATGTCGTAGCATACGTTTATCAATTTCTGCGATTTGCGTATCATATTCATAAACGTGATCTCATCGAACTTATAGATTTTATGTGATAATAATAACTTATCATACGTGCTAGAAAACTTTTATAAAACTATAAAAACGTCATCAAACAGTATTATTTAACCAATACTGACTATTTTTTACCGAAAAAAGGAGTACACAAATGGCTAAAACTAACAGTGGCAAGGCAAGCACCCCTAAATCTGAAGCACAATGGCGTGAGGAATTAAGCCCAGAAGCCTTTGCTGTGTGCCGTCAAAAAGGCACAGAAAGACCCCATACAGGCCAATATGATCAGCACTTTGAAAACGGCAAGTATCATTGTCACTGTTGTGGTGCAGAACTGTTTTCTAGCCAATCCAAGTTCGATGCAGGTTGCGGTTGGCCGAGTTTCAGCGCACCAGCAAATGGCCCTGCCGTTAAAGAAGAGCTAGACGTGACCCATGGCATGAGCCGAACTGAAGTAATGTGTGATGATTGTGGTGCTCATTTGGGCCATGTATTCCCCGATGGTCCCCCAGAAACGGGTCTGCGCTATTGCATTAACTCCGTTGCCCTAGATTTTAAAGAGGCCGACTAACCAACAGACAAGTCGCCATCACCTGCAAGTTTAGTTCATTAGGCTAGTTCTGGCCCAAGAAGTTGGCAAGACTGATGTCGCTAAAGCCGCGCTCTAGGCTCATGCTTAAGGCTTCGCTGATGATTTCCTGATTTTTTTGCGCATCAGGCAGTTGCGAGAACTCGTGGCTACGCTGAGTTCGATAATGTCCCGTGTGGCTGCTATCACCTACGGTAGTAGTTATGGTGATCTTAGCGTCAATACTTATGGTATTAACTAGACCTTTTGTTTTCGTGTCATAAGTTAGTTCTTCAAGGATTAACGTAAGCTGTGCCGGTGCTAAAGAGCTAGAGCCATCAAATCCAAGCTGGGCTGTAGATGCTTGAGCAGCAATCATCAGGGCGCCAGTAATATCGTTGGATATAGTAATGACACTTGAAGATTCGTAAACACCTCCACGACTGCCTAAAACGCTGCTGGAGCGACGGTCCTCTACCTTGATAGTAATTGCACGTCCTTGGCCATAACTAGGCCCCGTAGGGGTTGCTTGTGGTTGTAAGTAAACAGATTGGGGGCTAACAGCACAGCCACCCATTAACAAGCTCAAACTTAAACCTAAGGTAAAAAATAATGGTTTCATGTGCAAATCCTTAAATTAATCTTGTGTTGGCATAAATAAGTTTATAAAACTAAGACTATTACATCTACGGTTAGGTTCCAAGTGATGTGGCTTAAGTGTTGATTTTTTAATAAAGCTGTATGGTTTTTAACCAGTATGAAAAAATATTGGTCTTTTTTCGCCTAAACGTTTGACACGGCTGAGGAAATCTTTAAAATGCGCATCTCCTAAAGGCAACGCCTAACACGGTTAGCCAAAGGGAAATGCGGAGCGGTAGTTCAGCTGGTTAGAATACCGGCCTGTCACGCCGGGGGTCGCGGGTTCGAGTCCCGTCCGTTCCGCCATTTATTTTCTTTAAGTCACCCTTGAACTTGGCTTAAAATAGAAAATAAATGGCACTTAGTACGTTGGGTGATTAGCTCAGTTGGGAGAGCATCTGCTTTACACGCAGAGGGTCGGCGGTTCGAACCCGTCATCACCCACCAAGTGTACGCTGGAAGTAGTAATATAATGCGGAGCGGTAGTTCAGCTGGTTAGAATACCGGCCTGTCACGCCGGGGGTCGCGGGTTCGAGTCCCGTCCGTTCCGCCATTTACATTGCTGTTGGAAATGATTAGGCCGCTTAGATGCGGTTTTTTTGTGCCCGTAATTTATGTATTTTTTGCTAGCCTATCCTTGGCACTGCTGCTATCTTTGTCATCTAAAAGTTCTAATTTGCCATGCGCCAAAGTGAGCGCTTCTGCATTTGAGTTATCTAAGGCTGATTTCCATGGTAACACAATATAAACCAATCAAAGTGACCCCTTTAAGCCGCTTTGTTGGTGCTGAAGTAAGTGGTGTAGAGATTGCAAGGGGCCTAAGTGACCAACAATTTTTGGAACTTCGGCAGGCTTTTGTAAAGCACAGCGTAATTTTTATACGAAATCAAAACATAACGCCTGATGAGCATATTGAATTTGCAAAACGTTGGGGTGAGATAAGCGTCAATCGCTTTTTCCAGGCAGTAGATAGTCATCCAGTTATCGCAGAAGTGCGCAAAGAAGCGCATCAGAAATTGAACATTGGTTCTACCTGGCATACGGATCATAGTTATGATCAAGTTCCGGCAATGGGGTCAATTTTATACGCCCGTGTGGTTCCCAAACTGGGTGGTGATACATTATTTTCGAGTATGTACGCCGCCTACGAACACTTATCGGATGGCATGAAAAATACCCTGCTGCGAATGCGCGCTGAGCACTCTAGTCGCCATGCCTTTGGTGAGGCAGCCTATATCGGTTTGGATGAGGTGGAAGGCAGGCTAAGCAATGCCGAAGAGGCCACTCAAGATGCGGTCCACCCTGTGATAATCAAGCACCCACTATCTGGAAAGTCGGCGCTTTATGTCAATGGGGAATTCACAGTTAAGTTTGAAGGGTGGAGCAAGGAAGAGTCGCAGCCACTGTTAGATTATTTGTATTCACATGCTTACAAAAATGAATTTACGTGTCGCTTTAAATGGACGCAAGGTTCTCTGGCAATATGGGATAATCGAGCGACCCAGCACTGTGCGCTGAATGACTATGATGGTGAACAACGTCTGATGCACCGGATTACCATCAGTGGCGGCTGTTTGGAACCTAGTTGCTCTTAGTTAAAGTGTGGCTAAAGTGTAATTAAAGAGCATTGAAAAACGAACGTAGTTCTAAATTGCCACCGAGTGTTTAATTGGCTTTTTCTGAATCCATTGTGTTAACACTTAGGTAAGATTTATTAACCGAGTTAACTTCCATCGACAAGGCGGTATTGTGAAACCTATTGCTAACTCTATTATCACTTCTGAACAAGATTTTCGTAATCGCCGAAAGATTATAGCGGCGGGGTTGGCTGCTGTGGCTGCAGTTTCGTTGGCTGGTGGTGTATTGGCAGATGCCCACGATACCTCTGAACCCCTTAAACCTACACCCTTAAAAACCATCAATAGTTACAACAATTACTACGAATTTGGTTTTGACAAAAGCGATCCGTCTGAAGCTGATAAAACCTTGATAACCTCACCCTGGACCGTTGAAATTACAGGTGCAGGTGCCGACAAGAAAGGTGTTTATGATTTAGCCGATATCTACAGTGAGTTTGCTATAGAATCCCATGTGCGCCGTTTTAGGTGTGTTGAGGCATGGTCGATGGTGATCCCTTGGAACGGTATTCCTTTGCACAAACTTATCGCTTCTGCACAACCTAATAGCCGTGCAAAGTATGTCCGCTTTATCACGGCCAATGATGCTCAACAAATGCCTAATGCCGATTGGGCTGGTGGCCCTTATACTGAAGGCTTGACCATTGCCGAGGCCATGAATCCATTGGCCTTACTTGCAACGGGCATCTATGACAAGCCGTTGGAACAGCAAACTGGCGCGCCTATTCGTTTGGTTTTACCTTGGAAGTATGGTTTTAAATATGCAAAATCTATTGTGCGTATTGAGTTAGTGGAGCAGATGCCAAAAACTACTTGGTGGCAGCAAAACTCTAGAGAGTATGGCTTTTACGCCAATGTTAGTCCCCACCATAATCACCCGCGGTGGTCGCAGAAGTCGGAACGCGTTATTGGTGGCTTTGGCCGCCAGCGAACGCAACTTTACAACGGTTATGCCGATGAGGTAGCGCACTTGTATGGCGCTTTGTCAGATCGTCAGTATTTTTATTAAAAGTGCACTCAGTGGAATTGTTCGAGCCATTAATGAGAACCTACGTTGCATCAATATAATGGCTATTTATAGGCTAATAGGGTTTAAATTAGGCACTGATAGCGTTGTTGATTGCCACCACAGGGTTAACCTCTGCCTCGTAATCTACGCCATCAATACCAAAGCCAAATAGTCGTAAAAATTCTTCTTTATAACCGACCATATCGCTAACTTCAAACAAATTTTCGTCGTTAATTTTAGACCAAAGCGCCTCCACTTCGGCTTGTACATGGGGTTTAATTTCTTTGTAATCCGCCCTGAGGCGGCCTTCGTCATCTTGGTAAGGTTTAGTGCCGTACAAACTTTCACGGAACAACAAGTCAATTTGTTCAATGCAGCCTTCATGGGTGCCTTCTGCCTTCATCACCTTAAATAACAAACCCAGGTAAAGCGGCATTACAGGTATAGCTGCACTGGCCTGTGTAACTACCGCTTTAAGCACTGAAACGCGGGCATCACCATCAATAGCGTTCATTTGCTTACGAATACCAATAACCTTGTGATCTAGGTCTTTCTTGGCTTGGCCAATAGTACCGTCCCAGTATATATCACGGGTTATTTTCTCTCCAACATAGGTAAATGCAGTGGTTTTGCAGCCTGTAGCTAGAACGCCGGCATCGCTTAACGCACTAATCCACATCTGCCAATCTTCACCACCCATCACAGCGACGGTATTATCAATTTCTTCTTGATTGGCTGCACCAATGGCAAATTCCTTAATAATGCCCTTGTCTGTATCCACACCCTGTTGAACCACGTCTTTACCGATTGGCTTTAACGTAGACATATGAACTTCCCCAGTTTTAGGGTGCTGGCGACGAGGTGATGCAAGGCTGTAAACCACTAGGTCAACTTGGCCTAAGTCTGCTTTTATGGTGTCTATGGTGGTTTGCTTTAGCGCATCAGAAAAAGCGTCGCCATTAATGCTTTTAGCATACAAGCCTTTGGCTTCTGCAGCTTTATGGAAGGCTGCAGAGTTATACCAGCCCGCGGTGCCAGGTTTCTTTTCTGTGCCTTCTTTTTCAAAGAACAGCCCAAGGGTGTCTGCGTTGCTAGTAAAAGCTGCAGTAATGCGTGAAGCCAAACCATAACCAGTAGATGCGCCGATTACCAATACCTTTTTGGGACCACCGTTTATAGTGCCCTGTTGGGTAACATAGTCGATTTGGCTCTGGACGTTGGCTTCACAGCCAACAGGGTGGGAGGTAATGCACATAAAACCGCGAACGCGAGGCTTAATAACCATGAAAATTTCCTAAATGTTGGAGGCAAGGATTGCCCGTGTATAAAAGCGATAGAGTATTATAGCTTGCCATGCAGGAATTATCTGCATTTGCAGAGTTTGAAGAATTAACTCTATTTAATCATTGACCTAAAATACTATTACCTTATAATGTGCGCACTGATTTGGCAGAGGCAAAACATCTTAGCCATCCAGCAATGTGGGTGATTAGCTCAGTTGGGAGAGCATCTGCTTTACACGCAGAGGGTCGGCGGTTCGAACCCGTCATCACCCACCAATTATTTATTAAAATCTTTGGGATTGTGTGCCACGAAGATAATACATTAGGCAGACTTTTTACTTGAATCTAGAGGAAGGGTTGAGGCACGATCCAGCACCTTACAGGTCAGCCGTGAGAGGCGTCCGCTCATTCAGCACTGCATCGCCACCAATGCTTATTATGCCTGCTGAGAGTGGGTTTTGGGTTTTCCTCCCGGGAGTCTAAGGAATTCCTCAGATTTGGCCAAGGTTAAGTTTCCTCTGAAAGCACCCTGAAATGAATTAGTTTAAATCCCCCCATCCCAAAAAACTCATTGATCTCTAGTAACCAAAACGTCGATAACAACCTTATGCGCCAATACACCTATAGTTTGATTATTATCATTTACCACCATAACATTGCCACCATAATCCAGAACTACAGAAGCAATATCATTGATTTTAGCGTGTTCTGATACAGAGATGGATGTATCGACACTTTCGTGTGAAGCTGATGGCTCCATAACAGATTTTACAGACAAGACTTTGGAACGGGATATTCCTTTGGTAAAATCCTCAACGTAATCTGTTGCAGGGTTGAGCAGGAGCTCTTCCGGTGTGCCGATTTGAACAATTTCACCATCCTTCATAATTGCAATGCGGTCGGCTAACCTAATCGCCTCATCAAAATCATGAGTAATAAAAACAATGGTCTTATGGAGAACATTTTGTAGGCGCATGAACTCATCCTGCATTTCTCGGCGGATCAACGGGTCAAGTGCCGAAAATGGTTCATCAAGAAACCAAATATCAGGCTCTACAGCCAATGACCGGGCTATACCTACACGTTGTTGTTGCCCTCCAGACAGCTCTCGTGGGTAATAGTTTTCCCGCCCTTGAAGTCCAACTAATTCAATCATGTCCAGAGCCCGCTTCTCACGTGACAATTTATCTACACCTTGAATTTCTAATGGAAACGAAACGTTCCCTAAAACAGTTAGGTGTGGTAACAGGGCAAAATGCTGAAATACCATGCCCATTTTATGGCGCCTAATATCATTCAACTGTGCATCGGACATGGATTTTAGGTCCTGGCCATCGAAGATTACGGTCCCAGATGTTGACTCAATAAGCCTTGAAAGACACCGCACTAGTGTGGATTTCCCTGAACCAGACAATCCCATAATGATAAAGGTTTCTCCCTCATAGACTTCAAAAGACGCATCACAAACTGCGGCGATAAGTCCGCTTTCGTTCAATGCTTCGGGTGTTGCTGATGCCCCATTCTGTGCAAGAAAATTATCAGCCTTCTCTCCGAAAATTTTCCAAACGTTGTGGCATGAAAGTTTTATCTTCTTATCTGTCGATTTGGAATTCATTGTATCTGTGCTTGTCATAACAGTTTTACCTGAATTGGCTTGTAATTAAGAGGAAATCACCTGAACGTTATTTTCTTAATGTTCTTTACTGGATGCAATAATAACTGAAATACCAAGCTCTCTTATTGCACCAATGATATCCTCATCTGTGCAGTCTGTAATTAGTATGTCTACATCAGATGTTTGGAAGGCGGTCATGCGGTCTAGTTGCCCAAGTTTTCGTGCCGTTGCTAATACGACGGTTTTTCCTGCCTTCTTATTCATGATGCGCGCAATTTTGGCGTCGGTTTCGTAGGAAAATGTCACCCCCTCGTTTAATGAGATACTCTCCACTGCAATAAAAGCCACATCAGCATTGATTTGACACAGCATTTCTTCAACAAAACTTCCCACCGTTCCACGATTTTTATGCCGCACTAGACCACCTGCAAGATATGCGTCAATCCTAGGGGATTCAGACAATATTGTTGCAATATTGATCCCCGGCGTCACGACTGTTAGCGAAACATCAGATGCCAACAGCTCTTTCGCCAAAGCCAGTATAGTAGAGCCGTCATTCATGAATAATGTTTGGTCTGTTTCAACGAGTTCCAATGCGGCATGGGCTATAAGGCGCTTGGCTTCGCTATCAATACTCTCACGTAAAGCAAACGCTTGGTCTGCCCCACGAGATGCAGTAGTGGTTGCCCCACCGTGTGTCCTTCGTACAGTCCCATCATCTTCCAGTGCTGTCAGATCCCGGCGGATAGTTGCTACTGATACATCAAGTTCCAGTGCCAAAGCCTCAACATTGACAGATCCATCCAACAGGAGTTGTCTCTGAATGCTTGCACGACGAGTGTATGGGTCTCTAATTTTATTGGTCATAATGTCTCATAGTCAGCTGATTTTATTGGTGATAATGTCTTATATTACAGGTAAAGCAATCATAAATCACTCAAAACAATCATTACCGTTTAAGTTAACGCTTGTTTTTTTTCGTTATTGCTTGTAAAGTTATTTTTCCCTATTTATTAAATTAATGAAAATTTAGGCGTCAATGCCAAAATTTCAAGGAGATAAGGAATGTTAAAAAATATAAAAAAACATATAACAGGTGCACTCATGATCGGGTTAGTGGCCGGCATCTTTGGTATGACTGCAGCGAAAGCAGCAGTCCCAGAATCAAAAGATCCAATTAAAATCGTTATGATTGGTTATTCTGGTGATAACATTATTATGTACATCTATGGCGAGTTGATCAAAACACTTGGTTATAATGTAGAATACACGCCAGCGGATTATATCGGCCAATTCACAGGCATGGGTGAAGGTGATCTTCATATTGGCTCCCCCGGTTGGGATACAACTGCCAAAGCAGCCATGAAAGAAGCCTTTTCAACGGGTGACGTTCTCAATATGGGTAAAATTGGCATCGCTGTTAATGAAGACTGGTGGTATCCCTTATATGTGAAAGATGTTTGCCCGGGCCTACCAGACTGGAAAGCTTTGCTGGAACCTGATTGCGTTAAGGCATTATCTATTGTCGAGACCGAGCCAAAAGCCCGTTTCCTCAGTGGGCCTTTAGAATGGGGTGGCACTGACCCAGAGCGTATTGCTGCCATGGGACTGGATTTTGAAGTCATTAATGCGGGCAGTGATGGTGCTTTATCAGCTGACCTTGTTGCTGCCATTAAACGTAAACAGCCAATTGTTGCTTGGTCATGGGAGCCATACTGGATTCCAGCATTGTATCCTGGCGAATTTGTTGTTTGGCCTGAATATGAGGACGCTTGTTATGATGATGCATCCTGGGGTATGAACCCTGACATGACACATGATTGTGGCCGTCCGAATGGCCAGATGTGGAAATCTGCATGGGCTGGTGGTGAAGCTATTTGGCCAAAAGCTTATGATGTGTGGCTTAAATTCAATCTAACAGCGAAAATAGCTGGAGACCTAGTCTATGAATCTGATGTTGATGGTATGGACACCAAAGCTGTCGCAGAGAAATGGATTGCTGAAAATAAAGCTACATGGGAGCCTTGGCTCAAATAAAGTATCTTCAATAGACGCTTGGTAGGCTGGGTTGTTATTATATTCAGCCTACTAGGAGATCTTGTTTTCTACTGTTTCGTTTTGTAAATCCTGTTTCGAATAGTATATTTATATCATAAAACATAGGACACACATGGCTACGATAAAGGTGTGGTTTGAACAAACGCCGTTACGTCCTAAAGTCAGCACATTAATGATTTTTGTATCAGTTCTCGTCGCTATCTTGATAAAGCATCAGCCCCAATTATTGTCATGGGCTATCAATTACCCTAAATCATGGATCATTCCATTTAGTAAAGAGTTATCAATTTTTATTAAATGGTTATTGAAAGAAGCAGATCTGGGGTTCTTTACTTTCAAAGAGTTGACGCGTGCTTTTGGCAGTATGCTGGACGCGCCAACCTTATTCTTGAAAAGCCTACTGGTTACTGGGTTTAAATTTGAAAACGATGTGGAAATATTATTGCAAATTCCGCCGTTATCTTGGCTTGGTGTTACTGTTATTTTAGTGATGTTGGGTTCGAAGCTTGGCAATCGAAAACTTACAGCCTTTATCTTATTGTCATTTTTATATGTTGCTTTTATTGGGTTATGGGAAAGCACGATGCTGACCTTGGCATCAATAATTGTCGCTGTTTTGTTTGGTATTATTTTAGGTGTTTTACTCGGTGTAGCGGCCTTTAAATCGGCAGTGATGGATCGAATTCTTACCCCTACATTTGATTTCATGCAGACCATGCCAGTATTTGCCTATTTGGTTCCGGCATTGATGATGTTTGGGTATGGCCCAGCTGCTGCTATGATGGTTACGTTGATATATGCCATGCCCCCCATGGCCCGTGTGACGAAGTTATCGTTGATGCAGGTTAATAATGAAACGGTAGATTTTGGCCGCATGGCTGGTTGTTCAGCAAAGCAACTTACCTGGAAAGTAATGATCCCCTCTATCCGTCCCCGGCTTATGGTCGGTGTTAATCAAGTGATTATGTTGACCTTGAATATGGTTATTATCGCGTCCTTAATTGGTGCGGGTGGCCTTGGATTTGATGTTTGGGCGTCTTTGAAATCTCTACGTATTGGACAAGGAGCTGAAGCAGGCATTGCCATAACTCTGGTCGCCATTGTACTAGATCGTATCAGTCAAGAGTATGCTTCGCGTAGGACTGTTCACATCGATCATATTCCTTCTTTTTATGAAAAATATCGTTTATTGATTCTTATTGCACTGATTGCAATTGGCACAACGCTTTTGGGGCAATGGTACCCAGTTATTTCTCAAGTACCTGATGACTGGACGTTTAGCACAGGAAAATTCTGGGACAACATTATTGATTGGATCAATATTAATGGGTATGTATATATAGATGCATTCCGTCGGTTCTTCTTTATTTATCTTTTGAAACCATCCAAAGCCTTCATGCTAGGTTTGCCTTGGCTTGGTACCGTCTTTGTTATTGCAGCCATTGGATATCATCTGGGTGGTCTGCGCTTGGCTTTCCTCAGCGCTGTGTTAATTTCTTTCATAGCCGCCGTCGGATTGTGGGAAAAAGCAATGATTTCAGTCTATCTCGTTGGCGTATGTGTTTTCCTAGCAAGCGCCATTGGCATTCCCATTGGTATTATCTCTGCGCAAAATGAACGCGTTTATAGGGTCGTTCAGGTCATTATTGATACTTTACAGACACTACCATCTTTTGTTTACCTGATACCGGTGATCATGTTGTTCGGTATTGGTGAGTTCTCTGCCATGGTTGCCGTTGTGATGTACGCGGTTGTGCCGGCCATTCGCTATACAACCCATGGTATTCGCCAGGTCCCAGACCATTTTATTGAAGCGTCCCGCGCGATGGGTTGTACTCGGTTACAAATTCTAAAACGGGTTCAATTACCATTGGCTCTTCCAGATATAATGCTAGGTGTTAACCAGACCTTGATGATGGGGCTTAGTATGCTGGTGATCACGGCGTTAGTTGGCACGCGTGACCTTGGCCAAGAAACCCTCATTGCCTTATCGAAAGTTGATCCTGGTCGTGGTATCACAGCTGGTATCTGCGTTGCCTTTATTGCCATTACGGCTGATCGCCTGATCAATGCATGGGCAACCAAACACAAAAAAGAGCTTGGCCTGGATGCATAAATCTAAATCAATTTCACTGAACGCCCCCAGAGCCATCATTATTGGCGGCGGTGCTACTGGATGTGGTGTTGCTCGTGATCTGTCAATGCGTGGGTTTAAAGTTACTCTAATTGAATTTGGCGACCTAGGGTCTGGCACAAGTAGTCGTTTTCACGGCATGCTGCAAAGCGGCGCCCGGTACGCCGTCAGTGATACTGAGTACGCTGCAGAATGCATGCGTGAACGTCTCAATATCGCTAATACTGCTCCGGAAGTGGTTGAACAAACTGGTGGTCTCTTTGTCACGTTGCCCGATGACCCAGAAGGTTTTGACGATAGGTTCTACACTTGCTGCCAAGAAGCTGGTATTCCCATAAAAGAACTACCGCCTGAACAGGTGATGGGTGAAGAGCCAAATATCAGTAGAAAGGTTCTCCGAGCATTCTCCGTTCCCGACGCCACGATCCAACCATGGGGTTTGGTAAACCTGTTAGCCGATGACATTCGTCGTCGTGGAGGTGAAATATTAACACGCCACCAGGTCACAGATATAGATGTAACAGCTGGGCGTGTTCGAGGCGTAACAGCTATAGGCCAGAGCGGTGAAAGAAGAATTGAGGCTGATGTTGTCATCAATGCGTCTGGACCATGGTCTGCGCGTGTTGCGTCCCTTGTTGGGGAAACAGCGAATATTGAGCTGGGCAAAGGGTCTATATTGGTGTTTTCTCATCGCATGGTATCAAGAGCCATAAACAGATGTAGGCCGCCAACTAGCCATGACATTATTGTACCAACAGGGACAATCAGTTTGTTTGGCACTTCGTCAGAAGTCGTTGATACCCCAGATACAACACATGTTCGCCCTGAAGAAATTCAGGAGTTGCTCAAAAATGCAGAACCGTTAATTCCTAATATCCGTAACTATCGGGCTTTTCGAGCCTGGGCAGGTGTGCGGCCTCTATTCAGGCCGCAAGGCTGGGATTCTGACAAACCCTTATCACGAAGACACTCGGTTATTAATCATGGAGATAATGGTATTGATGGGTTTTACACGATATTGGGAGGGTCACTAACAACGCATCGGTCCATGGCAGAGGATATAGGGGATCGTATTTGCCAGCACTTTGGTTTGAACGAGTCCAGCAAAACGGCAGATATACCATTATCAAAAAGCAGTAAAAAATCCGATTGGCATCCAGTAGGTAATTACAAGAATGTAGAAAAAACTCAAAACTTTGGTAGTCCTATTTGCGAATGTGAATCCGTCAATAAAGAAGATATAGTCAGCTTAATTGAAAGCCATGGGATTAATCACCTCCATGATTTTCGCCGTCGATCACGTGTAGGTTTTGGCCCCTGCCAGGGAACGTTTTGCGGCAGTCGAGTTGCCTCCTTATTGGCTGAGTACGATTCAGAGTATCCTTCCAAAAATGACCTTGGTAAATTTTGGACTGAGCGTCTTAAAGGCTCCATATTTACCTCCTGGGGACAGCAGGCAAAACAAGTAGTATTGAGCGACTCTATCTACCGCGAGACTCTGGGGATACGTCTTGATAAAGATATTCTTCCAGTTGAGGACCGCAGATGAAAACGGATGTCATTATCATCGGTGCAGAATTGGATGGGCTAATCGCAGCAACCCGGCTTGTTGAGTATGGTTACACAGTCCGAATTCTGGCGGTGGGAGCGGGATCTCTACATTATTCTTCTGCCGGAGAGCATGTCTTGGGATTTGATTCGTCTGAACAGATGGTCAAAAATCCATTTGAGGCAATTGAAAGTCTGAATAGTCATCACCCATACCGAAGGATTGGCACTTCCAATGTTCGCTTAGCACTGGAATGGTTTTACAAAAAAAATGACGGCAGCAATATCCTTTCTGTCAGCCCTGCTGGGCTTGGTATTCCGGTGTATAGAGCCTTACCTTGGCAAGCAACATTCGACGATATAAAAAATAAAAATGCTACCATAGTTCAATTCCGAAACCACGGAGATTTCACAGCACACCTGGCTTCCAATGAACTCAATAGGGCTGGCTATAAGGTCAGTGTTCTTGAATTTGAGGCCCCTGATGTGTTTTCTAAAAACGCAGCACTGGCGAAATCGTTCGATCGTCTGGAAGACCCTGCTTCCTTTTTTCTAGGTTTGAAAGAGTCCCTTTCGGACGAAACGGAAGTTTTATTGTTTGCTGCGGTTATGGGATTCAAAGATCATCAACGAATTATGAATGAAGCTGAAAAGATAATAGGCATTCCCTGTCGGGAAGTTTCAACCCTACCGCCAAGCATACCTGGTATGCGACTAGATGATGACCTAACAAGTAATTTGAAACAGCAAAAGGTCTCTATTCATTCAGGTGTGAAGATTATTGAGCATCGCTCGAATGGCTCGCACTGTATCGCGGTCACGGATGATATAGGGAGGTCTTATGAAGCTTCAATTTTTATTGTATCGACCGGTGGTGTCCTTATGGGGGGGTTAGATATCGATTCTCATGGCAATGTCCATGAAACATCATTAGGGCTTGAGGTTTATCAAAGTGAACCGTTAAGCGCTGTTTCTGTTGATACATCTTTACATGCTCTGCATATGGCGGGGGTCGAAACCGATAATGAACTGCGTCCTCTGAAAGGATATCGGAATGTATGTGTTACAGGCAGGAGCCTAAGTCACTGGAATCCGGCTCAAGAGAGCTCTTGCGAAGGTGTATGCATTTCAACCGGATGGGTCGCTGCGGAGACGGCCCATAACCAATTAATGGGGATGAAAAATGGATAGTGGAATTTTCATCGGTATAGACCATGGTGGCACGACCACAACAGCATTGGTGTTTGATCCAGAACGTGGGAAACTGTCGAGCCATTCTATCCCCATGCCCAAAAGAATGCCGCAAGTAGGGTGGGTTGAACATGATCCGGAAGATTTTTTGCAATCTAGTCTAGGTGCTGCATCCGGTGCTCTGAAAAAGGCTGAGTTATCCTGGAGTGATGTTCAGGGGATCGGGTTTGCTAATCAGGGTGAGACGAGCATGGCTTGGACATCGGGAGGTGGTATGGGAATTGGCCCCGCCTTGTCCTGGGAAGATCGCCGAAATTCCGATATCTGTGATGCGCTAGCTGCTAAAGGTGTAGACGCATTAGTTCGCGAACGGACGGGTATACACCTCGACCCCTATTTTTCTGCCACGAAATTTCGCTGGCTAATCGATAATGTCGCTGAGATTAAATCAGCTCTTGATAAAGGCACTTTACGCTTGGGCGGAACGGAAACGTACGTGATCGACAGGCTGACTGGTGGTGAGGTGCATGCGACCGACTCCGGGACAGCGTCACGCACAGCACTCTTTAACTTGCGAAATATGATCTGGGATAATGATCTCCTTCAGGCTCTCGATCTACATGAGCAAACCTTGCCTGAAATCCGTCCCAGTTGTGGGGATTTTGGCCTTGCATCTCATCCAGATTTTGGTGGTGTAAAAATTGCAATTACGGCTGATGTAGTCGATGCCCATGCCGCCTTGTTTTCGCAAGGGTGTCAGGATAACACTGTGGTGAAAGCCACATACGGCACGGGTGCCTTTATTGAAGTCAACACCGGAACAACCCCCGTAGAACCTGATGGCAAGCTTCCAGTATTCATCGCATGGGAGATTGATGGCAGGGTTGATTATACCGTTGAGGGCGGGGTATTCTCTGTCGGTTCAGCAATCGACTGGATGGTGCGCTCCGGCTGGCTTTCTTCAGCAAAGGCATCAAGTGATATGGCATTTAGTGTAACTGATTCCGGTGGGGTCTCAATGGTTCCTGGTTTTACCGGATTATCGGCCCCGCATTGGGAATCAAATGCACGGGCAAGCATAACTGGGTTAGGTCTTGATACAGAACCTGGACATATTGCACGTGCACTGCTTGATGGCATCGCTTTCCAGTGTGCTGATATCGTCCATGCCTTAAATACGAAGTTAAACGGCAGCATTCAGGAAGTTCGAGCTGATGGTGGCCCTTCGAAAAATTGCTACCTTATGCAACGTCAATCTGATCTGCTCAACATGCCTGTGTTGGTATCGCGCGAGCCTGACATGACGGCACTTGGGGCTGCATACCTTGCTGCCATTGGAGCGGGCCAGATGACGACCCGTGATGTCGTTGCAATCAAGCAAGATGCCGATATTTATGAACCATCTATGGGAACGGATGAACGTACCGATCTCTGGGCAAAGTGGCAGACTAGTGTCCACGATGTCTGCAAAAGGATAAAGGCGTAGCCATGCTGAAAAAAAATACTATTGCAGAATTTTCAAGCCCACATGCTCACAAGGTGCGAGATCAGAAAGCTATTTTGTCTTCTATGGATTTATGTACGAAGTGTGGAATCTGTGATGCACACTGCCCCGTAGCATCTGTAACAGGAAAGTTTCCAGGGCCAAAGTACACAGGACCGCAGGCTCAGCGGTTTCGCGCTATTGAATCCCTGTCTGAACTATCCCCATTCCTGTGCAGCGGATGTGGTATCTGCACCAGCGTCTGCCCAAACGATGTTGCTATTACTGATATCATCACAGTGGCCAAGGCAGTATCACTTAACGAAGGAACTGAGTTGAAGGTCGGTCAACGTATCCTCAATAGACCTGATTTAATTGGTAAATTAAGTGGATTATTACCTAGTTTATCCAACTTCATGCTGAATAATGGATTGCTGCGGTTTTTAATAGAAAAAGCCACTGGCATTCATCGCGATGCACCACTCCCCAAAGTTCATGGCCCTGTTTTTAAGCGTTGGTTTACTAATCACACTCAACCAGATGGTCCGAGAATCTCATATTTTATCGGGTGCTCCATCGATAATTTTGACCCGGATGTTGGTAAGGCAATGGTTGGTGTGCTTAATCATCTGGGATATCGGGTGGATGTTCCGACAGACCTATGCTGTTCACTACCTATGCTCTCAAGCGGTGAATGGAAGCCAACCCGTGCGCGAGCGATAAACTTGATCGACGCACTCCATCCATCCGCAAGCAACAATACACCTGTCATTTTTACCTCAACCAGTTGCAGCCTCACGATCCGATCAAAATATTCAGCTTATTTGGACATGACAGATACAAAATCAAGAACGGTGGCAAACGCCGTTGTCGATGCATGCGAGTTCCTGCGGGAAAGGCACATGGACGATATTCGCGAAAATGCAAAAGAGCTGCCTCTGCGTGTTCTCTACCATGGCCCCTGCCAATTACGTGGACACCATATTGGGCAGCCTGCCGTCGAGCTTCTGCAACTCATCCCAGGATTGCATTTAGAGCTTTCTAAGGCCGATTGTTGCGGTGTGGGCGGAACATACGGTTACGATAAGGATAAATACGATATCGCCACCTCCATCGGGACAGCCCTAATTGATCAAATAAAAGAGTTCAATCCGGATTTTGTTATTTGTGATAGCGAGACCTGTAGATGGAGTATTGAAGCAAAGTCATCTGTGCCAAGCATACATCCTGTACAATTGCTTATGCAATCACTTGGCAGACAATAAAATGGATGAAAACTATTTTTCAATACTGTGGCATGAGGATGGTACTAGAACTGCTGCTCTTGGTGATTACCTAAAGTCTTCGGAGACAGTGTGATAAATACAGTAAAAAATGGTTGCTTAACATTAATTTGTGCAGACTTAGACGCCATGCCGCTATTTAGCACTGATGATCAGGGCCAGCGCTTCGGCTATGAACCAGCGGTGGCCCAAATATTAGCCCAGCATTTGGGTCTTGAACTCAATTGGCTATTTACTCGGTGGTCTGATTTTGAACTGGCATTGTTTGACAATAAAGCAGATGCCATTTGGTGTGGTTGTGCAATAACCCCCACTCGAAAAGAACGTTTTCTATTTTCTAGGCCCTACGCGGCCTTTGATGAATCTGTGCTGGTGTGTTGTGATGCGAACATAGCTAGCCCGTCAGACCTTGAAGGTTTACAAGTGGCTGCCATCGCCGGCAGTACTAATATGGCATTGGCAAAATCTTGGTTGGGATGCCAACAGGTTGCTTTTTCAGGTCAGTCGGATGACGTTTTTGCAGACATGATTGGCGCCTTAACAACAGGCGAGGTTGATGCTGTTGTGGATGATGAACCAGCATTTGGGGAACTCTTAACTGACCCTCGTTATAAACTCGCCTTTACTGTCAAAAGTGCTAATTTATGGGGCGCAGCTATGCAGAAAAATCAAGTCGAATTAAAAAAGGCACTTGATAGTGCCTTAAATAGTCTGATTGAAGCTGGCTCCGTTTCACGTATTTGGCGTCAGCACTTAGCTGGCATTACATATCCTAGTCACTGTTTTACAAAACTACAGGACTAAACACCCACCACTATTGTTAAAAAAAGACGGTCTACTTTGTAGGGTGTCTTTTTTTTGCCCTTGCGATTACCCAATTGCGTGTGGCTATATAGCCAAAGAAGCAAAAGCTCAAGCCTTGACATCATCCATTTGAATTTGTTACTACTAAAAAAAGCACTCGCCCTAGCCAGTAATGCAGTGCTATGGGCGCGCCATATCCCGAATTTAACTTAGACAAAGAGCATAGAATGATAGCTTTCAATCATTGGGTCGCTGATTGGGCCCAAGACCCACAGAGTAGTTTTACAGGTTATGTTCACGCAGAGGCGCATCTGGCCTTGCTCGATACGGTAGCGTGTATGATTGCAGGCCGAAGTGAAATCCAATCCGAACGTTGCGTCAAGGCAATGCTGGGCGCTGGTGAGACTGGCACGGTGGTGCCAGTTGGCGGCGGTGCTGGTCTTGTTCTAGGTGCTGCTGCGCTGGTCAATGGCGTGCGTGCGCATGCCCTTGATTTCGATGACTATGAGGCCGCTGGGTCCACTCACCCAAGTGCTTCGATTCTTGGCGCTCTTTTGGCTGTAGCGCAGCGCCAAGGGTTATCTGTTTCGGATATTACCACTGCATGGCTCGTAGGCTATGAGGTGATTGTGCGGCTGGGGCAGGCTCTTGGGTACGGGCATTATTTGCGCGGTTGGCATGCGACGTCCACACTCGGACCGATTGGGACGTCGGCTGCAGTGGCTGTTGCCCTTGGTCTCGACAAGGATGGGATTGCGAATGCGATGTCACTTGCCACAAGCGCCTCAGCTGGAATGAAGCTTCAGTTTGCGACGGATACCAAAGCGTTACACGCAGGATTAGCAGCACGGGCAGGATTGCAGGCGGCTTTTTTGGCGGAAAGTGGATTGACTGCTGTGGCAGATATCTGGGATGGCGCCTATGGCTTTTTGGACCTTTACGGCGCACCAAGTTCGTCGCCGCTTCGGAATGTTATTGCAACGGCACAGCTTGGAAACGCAGTTTTAGACTACCCTATCTTGCGCAAACCCTGGCCAAGCTGCGCCTATACGCACCGCGCAATAGAAGCGGCACTCGCCCTCAATATCCACCTTAAACCGAATGCTGATCAAATCGCACAGGTGAGCGTACGGATGCCAGAGCCATTTGCCCGCGTTGTGGGGATCAAAAGTGCCAGCACTGCGGCACAAGCGCGCTTTAGTACAACCTATTGCGTGGCGACGGCTTTGCTTAAAGGGTCCATTACCCTAGCAGATTTTGCTGCTGAGGCGTTGACCCGATCTGATGTTCAAACGTTGGCCTCGCGTATTGTCCTAGATCAATACCCTTTGGGCGATGAATTAGAAGACCTGAGCGCTGAAGCCCCTGACACGGTTGAAATCACGTTACATGATGGCCGGTCTGCCACGCGGACGATTGGTGATGTGCGAGGTGGGCCTATGCGGCCAATGAACCGTGCAGAAATCGAGTCCAAGTTTTTGAGCTGTGGAGGATCGGCAAATGTCTTGCAGTTGCTAAAAGAGGATAGGGTGATAGTTACAAAGTATTTTTTTGATAGCTAGGGTCCTAATTCAATAATTACGCTTACAAGAATTCATGATGGCCATATTAATGAGGACTAAGGTTTAGGCAGGCAATGTATGAACATAAAAAGAGGAGGTACGTAATGGTGGTTTTTATTAGATTAAAGGAACCCTCAGAAAATTTTTAAAGCGTTGCACTGTATTTACCAAAAAGCCCTTTTAAGAATATTTGTTGATCTGATCACGGTTTCTTTAACCGCAGTATTTGCCAGCATTCACAGGAAAAAGTAGTAGTTGGAGTGACATATTATGCTGATACAAATTCTAGCCCACCGACTGACCTGAAGGGCACTTTGTCATCCTAATGTCATTGAGTGCACTCAGGTGTTTCGGTGTTAAGACAAGACCATAAATCTTCACAATAATTATAAAATTTGTCACATATTTACAATGGAATTGTGAGTCTGGTGGCAGCCAAATTGTTGGACCTTTAGCGCCTTTTTGCCGGTTGACGCTGGCTTTTACTGCAAATAAATTAGCGCCATCGTTGGCGAACGCTTTGCGCTTACTTGCAGACCAGAGATTGGCGCCATGGTCCCAGGCCCATTTCAGCGGCACCAGATGGTCAATCTCTAGATTCCTTGCGTTGTAATAATGCCACCCTGTGTATGGTCCTAGCCAATCACCAGTATCGACAAGGCAGTCTGTTTTAAATGACACGGGAGACAAACTCATTTTAATCAGTATCTCGTGGCGGGTATTAATACAGTCACCATCCTCATCAAGCCAATGTTTAAATTTTTTACGAGAGTATTTAGATGAGGCAACTGTTGCCTTTATTTGGTTCTTTGGTAGGCGCCCGCCAGCATTGATACAGGCTTCGGTGCTTGGGTAGGGTGTGAAGTGCTTAGTTTGATTATAACTTGGGCTATTTGCGTTGTGGCATATGTTGTTGCGACTGAGTTTTACAGTCTCTGCCATAGCGCCAATACTTAGTGTCGCGGCAATTATTAGCCACCACCATTTGTGTGTCGTCAAAATACATGTCTCTGCTGAAGGACAAATTAACTTCACTCATCAGAACTTATACTTATGCTGGTTGCAATAGGGTGGGCCGAATTTGCCCTTAAATGCCGTCTCGCCAGTTATAATTCAGTATGTCTTCATTATTGATCATAAACTATTCACGGTCTATTCAGAGAAGATTCACACTTATCAGGTTAAATAGAATCAGGTTAAAAAGTAGCCCAAGACAATTGGGACAAATGACACCAATGAGGAATTTAACATGAAAATTATATCTAAGTTAGCTTTGGGAATGACCGTCGCCATGATCACCATGCCAGCTTTGGCCACAGGTTCAATGGGTAACAGTCAAGTATGGACCACAACTGATGGCTCAGCCGTAGTTTCTAGTAATGGCAACCCTGTTCGGACCATTCATTATATCAACAACAATGCTGTGATGGCTGAATTCGCCCCTAAAGCTTCACCATCATTGCTCTCCGTAATCCAAAAAGCAGTGGCTAAAATACTTCATGTAGAAGCAGAAAAAGAGCCTGTAATTATTGTGGAAGAAAACAACGATGCACTTCTAATAGCGCCTACTATCGATCCAGCACCAGTGGTTGTTGAGGTGGTGACTAAGCTTGTTGTTGAAGAAGAGGCGCCAGTTCTTGTGGAGAGTTCTGCGGTAGTGACAGTGGTTGAACCGACTAAGATTACCTATCACTTCAATAACTATGACGCCACCATATTATTTGATACCGATAGTGCAGTGCTGACAGCGGATGCCTCTGGCAGCCTAACACAATTAGCCATGGCTGCTGCCAAAGCTGAAAGTATTGTGACTGTGCAAGTGATTGGCCATGCTGACTCACGGGGAAAGAGTGGCTACAACATGACCTTATCTGAAGAACGTATGCTCAGTGTGGCGAACTTCTTAGATGGTTTGACACTGAAGGCCACCGCGATGTCTGCCAAGGGTGAGACATTACCAGTCTTGGGAACGAATGGTGAGGACCTTACCTTGAGTCGTCGTGTTCAAGTGTTAATCAAGACCCGTCATGTGAACCATTACATTAGCCAGAACTAAGAAAATATAAGAAAAATTCAGAGTGATAATGTGCTGGCTCGATAGCTCGGGCATTATCGCTTTGATATGCTATTGTGATAACAATCTAAAGGGCATCTGATGTCAATCCCAATTACTAGAACCTCTTTTCAATGCGCATTTTTTTCATAATAATGTTGCTGTTCAGTACCAGTGCTGCGGTCATGATAATTACAGGTACTGCCGGCGTCCTGGAATATGAGAAGAATAAGGGGGCAGGCTAAACAGTGCATTGAACTTCCCGTACTTTTGGATCCCAAGCAACAACATTACCGCTGTCTTCATGACTTTTACTCAGTAGCATCAATTTAACACAAACTACTTCACCCTTATCAATCTGTTAGTTCAGACTGTCTTAACCATGAAGATTCAATGAATTATTGATCTGAAGAGCTAGATGCTCTTGGCGCGTAGGATCTGAACTGGTAAGTTGTCTTAGAATTCAAATGCACAAGAGATTCTTCTGAACTTTATGTTGTACACCCAACTCACAACTATTCGTATTGGATTACTGTTACTGCTTTTGCTAGTGGTGTCTGTAACCAGTTACGCGGGCATGCCCAAGCAGTGTGATAAGCCAATGCATTCTGATCATATTATTTATGATTGTTATGGTGATTGGGCGGTACGCCATGTGTTTGAACGTGGGGTGTTAAAGCATAAATATTCTGATGCCACGACAATAATGGATGTGGGCTGGTTTGGTTCAACTGAGTTTCAGATTAACCGCCGTCAAGACGGCTCCATTTATTATATCATTCCAAGCCAGATTGACCGCGTGGAAATAATTATTGCTGGCCAAACTTTTGTGTCTAAGCAAGGACCTAGTGCAGTGTTTTACGGAGAAGTGACCGAGCCTATGTTGGTTGCTATTTCACAGGCTCAATCGCCGGTGAATCTGTTGATTTACAGTGAGGGTCAGACTATAGAAGCATCTTTTTCTGAAACTGGGTCAAGCGCTGCATTGCGCTGGATTGGTGCCATAGATTAACAACAGGGAGAGGGTATGAGCAAGAATGGCACCATAGTGATTGTTGAAGATGACGATGATCAACGATCCAATTATGAAAATTTACTCACCCGTCGCTTATACACGGTACACGCCTTTGCTACCAAGGCTGAAGCCCTTGATCACTTAAGTCGCAACCGGCCAGACTTGCTTATTTTAGATATTATTTTAGGCAGTGACTATGATGGAGGGTTTGAACTTTACAGTGAAGCTGTTCGTTTTCATGAAGGGCTACCAGTACTGTTTTTAACTGATCGCGATGGTGAATTCGATAAAGTGTGGGGCCTAAAAATGGGTGCATGGGACTACCAATCCAAGCCAATTAGTATGGAGTTTTTGGCTGCCAAGGTAGCAACGCTAATGATGCTGGCTAATAACCAATCACGGCCATCTGACGACGCTAACACGGAGGTGGTTCGGGGTGAGCTAGTGCTCAATACCTTATCTAGGAGTGTTGCATGGGCGGGAGAACCTGTATTGAACCTTACTGTGACAGAGTTCAACATGTTACATGCCTTAGTGCTGCGCCCTGGCAATGTAATTACTTATGATCGCTTTGCTCAAGTGACCCACTCAAGCGTGGTTGAAAAGAACACCATTAGTGCGCACATAAAGAACCTTAAGAAAAAGATTAGAAGGGCAGCACCTGAGTTTAATGGTATAGATTCTGAATATGGTCTCGGGTACCGGTGGAAGGCTTAATTGGTGGCTGAATTTCGTAGGCGCAAACGCAGTTTTAAACTGTCCTTCCAAGTGCTTAGTTTGATAGTAGTGCTGGCGGCAGTGCCTTGGCTTGGTTATCAGTTTATCAATGAGGCGAAACAATTTTTAGACTCAGGGCAGTTGATCTCTCAAGAGCAGTTTGGAAGATCTGTTGCGAACACCTTTTACAATAAAAAAGAAAGCCTTGCCTTGTCTCTTCAGGAAGGGGCGCCCCTGCCTAAAACCTACCTTGCCACTCCCATAACAGTTGATGGTTCTAAGCAAGATTGGCAAGATCAAAGTTATCGAAGGGAGTCTTTTCCTAGGCGTCAGCTTTATGAAGGGCTTGGCTTTTCTATTGCGGTAGGTGAGCGCAACGGTAGTTATTATGGACTGATTGACGTGCGAGACGTAGATCCTGATTATGAGGCAGGTTCTATACATGGTTTTGATTCAAGAGACCACGTGAGGTTTGAATGGATTAATCAGCGTGATGAAATTGAACGTGTTGTATTGGTGCCTCAGCAAGGTGGTTTTGTGGCTATTTTTAGAGTGGGAGCTGACTGGCGGCGTGACACTATGGATCGCTTTCAAGCAGCACCTATTGAAGCTGCGATGATGCCAACACTTGAAGGCTATACGGTTGAGATCAAAATCAACAAAGTAAGCCTAAATCAAAAGCAGGAATTACGTTTCTCTGTGTACGATGGTACTACTAGAAGCGGCATTTCTTCCATGGGTTCGTCAAAGGGTTTTCATACCCTAAATACCAGTTCCTCGGCTGCCAATCAATTGCTTGAAAGTCTGGCTAAATCTGTAAGTCATATTGCTTTATACGATGTAAAACTTCAGTTGAGAGCCCAAACACTGGTCAAACCTCGCGAGTATTCGCAGCTAAGCGAAACCACTGTGTTGGATGATGTGGGTGGCCTTTTAGACGAGGCCATGATGCTGTTGTTGCAGATAAGTATGGGCATTACTGGCGACGAATTGGAAACGCAACAAGAGTTGCTGTTCGCGGCTCAGCTTGGTGACTTAGCCCAAGCCCGCTGGTCTTCTTTGGGTGGTGGCGGCTTTTTAGCCACTGCAGCGCCGGTATTATCCGATGATGGCTCGGTCATAGGTATTGTGCTGGTTAAACAATCCACTGATCAAATATTAAAATTACAGCTTAAGTCTTTGCAGAGTATTGTGCTTTTTAGTGTGGTTGGCATTCTACTCATTTTTTCAATTGTCTTTTTCTTGTTTTGGCGCCTGGCCTATCGTGTGCGTAAATTGCGCATAGAAACGGCACACATGGTGAATGATGAAGGACGATTGGTGGCGAGTAAAATTGTGGGCCAGGTAGACCGAGATGATTCTATAGGTGATTTAGCGCGTAGTTTCTCCGACGTGGTGTCTAAGCTTCACGAACAGCAGTCCTTCATGTCCACTATGCCACGCACCTTAAGCCATGAAATAAAAAATCCCTTAAATGCCATATCCACGTCTCTTGAGAACATATCTGATTACCCCCTTGATGGTGAGATCAAAGGTTACATCGATATTGCCAAACGCGGCCTGCATAAAATTGAGTCGATCTTGTCAAAGCTGTCTTCTGCTGCCAATCTTGAGCAAGCTTTAACTAATGACGAATTAGAACCTCTGGATGTTAACCACTTTCTTACCCTGTACTGCCAGCACCAGCATCAAATGGCAGGGCATGACGTTGTTATTGAGTACGTGGGCACTAAAAAGTCTGCAATGGTGCAGGCGGTAGATTATCGCTTAGAGCAGGCACTTGATAAATTGTTAGACAATGCGAAGGATTTTCACCGTCAAGGCACGCCCATAATAGTACGTTTGAGCGCAGATAAATTTGATTGGATTGTAGACGTTGAAAATCAAGGTGAACAAATTAACTTGGATGAGGCGGACCAATTATTCCAGTCTATGGTGACCTCCCGCACCCAGGCCTCAGCGGGCGGTGCCGGGCACTTTGGTCTTGGGCTCTACGTAGTACAAACCATTGCTCAGTTCCACAAAGGCGCCGCTCAAGTTGCTAATCTATCCGATGGGTCCGGCGTTTGTTTCTCCATAAGGCTTCCAGCAAGCCTGATATAGCCTCAGTTGGTCATCTTCATCATTTCTTCAGACTTATTCCTTACATCTTCAGGAAGTCTTCCATAGTTCCTCATTGTTAAGTTGTTTAATAGTTGTCATACCAACACCAATAACAAGGAGCAGGACCATGGATCTTCATTTACTTCAACCCAACATTTCGCAACACATCAGTTCTGTGGAACACCTGCAAGTAGAATTGCTTATGTTATACGGCGACAGCTGCGATATTGGTGAAGGCAAGCACTACACCAGTTTAACTCAGCGTGGCCTTAAGCGGCTGATGAAAGACATGCGCCATGTGCAACAGCACCTTAAATCTCTGCGCAACACCTACCTTATTGATGCAGATGGAGAAACTGTACTGACCGTTGGCCATAAATATGATCACGTATCCACTGGGCGAGGTGCATCCCGTGCAAGCTATTGATGCGTTTGAAAGCCGTTGTGTTGATTATCAAAACCACTGTATCACCTCAGAATCAACGGCCCTGGTTGTGTACTTGTTAAGCCACAACGTGGTTTACGAAGAGGTTAACTACATGATGCCAGAACACCCTCCCACTGTAGAGTTGCTGTCCATTATTGTGAAGGACGTATGCCGAGGTAAATCGCCCTATACCCCTGTGTTCGAGCAAATAGTAGCGCGTTATTTGGATTTAGTAGGAGACGAGGGGGTATCGCCACAGGTGATTTTTTACTACGTGAGCAATGTTATTATTTCACTACTAGTGTTGAGTAGGCAAAACAGTCAATTATCTGCAGAAATTCTTGCCAAACTTATCCGACGTTTTAATTTTAGGGATGCCGTTTTGAGAGCTGGTGTAGAAGTGATCGCGGAAGAAGTTTTGCGCCGCTGCTTTTTAGCCATCAATGACACTAAAATCTGCCGTGCGCGGTGCTCTTGAGACGAGAGAACAGCAATGGATGACCAGGGCGAAATCATACCAAGAGCCGTCGTGTTCATGTAGTAATCAAAATTCGTCACTTAAAGGATTAACAACCAATTAAAAAGAGGCACAGGCAAGGTGTCGCTTTTAAGGCCTAGATTCAGAAAAACCTTATCTCCATCATAAAGGTTTAAGTTGTAGACAGTTAGAGTGTCCATTAGACTGGGTTCTTTTTACTGTGCATAATCTGATGAGTTATTTAGAATTGTAAAATTAGTCTTAGACTAATTTCCTATACAAAATTATGGCAAAAAGTGAAAATAAAGGGGTATAAGTCGATTATATCCTCTTTTTTGTCGTTTTGTGTTCAAAAGCGACACAAGGTGTCGATTTATCCTTCTACCCCCCAGCCCAATTATTTTACTTTTCGAACACAAGATAAAGATCCCATTTTGCATGGTGATACTTTGATAATCTGCAAACCAGCCACCTGTGGCTACAACAATAATAGCGGAGGCACACATGGGCCAATACAATGCCCTAAACATCGCTTGGAATGCACTACGAGGCCATAAACATTGGCAGCGAGCGTGGCGTGACCCAGAGCCAAAATCTAATTACGACGTCATTATTATTGGTGGTGGTGGCCACGGTCTTGCCACTGCTTACTATTTGGCAAAAAATCACGGTATTACTAATGTAGCTATCCTTGAAAAAGGCTGGATTGGCGGTGGTAACGTGGGTCGTAACACTACTATTGTCCGTTCTAACTACTTGTTAGATGGCAACGCACCATTCTATGAACATGGTATGAATCTGTGGCGCGATATGGCGCAAGACTTAAACTACAACGTGATGTTCTCGCCTCGTGGCGTAATGAACATTGCCCACTCTAAGTCGCAATACGATACTTTTGCCCGCCGTGCTAACACCATGCGCTTAAACGGTATTCAATCTGAATTACTGAGCCGCGAAGAGGTGCTAGAACGCGAACCTATTATCGATGGCAGTGCAGATACTCGCTTCCCTGTGTGGGGTGGTATTTTACAGCCAGATGCCGGTAACGCTCGTCATGATGCTGTGGCTTGGGGCTATGCCCGTGCCGCTGATCAGTTGGGTGTAGACATTATTCAAAACTGTGAAGTGATCGACTTTATTAAGCAGGGTGAACGTATTATTGGTGTTAAAACCAATCGTGGCGACATTCATGCAGAAAAAGTAGGCATGGCTGTTGCTGGTAGTTCTAGCCGTTTGGCAGAGAAACTGGGCATGCGCCTGCCGATTGAAAGTCATGTGTTACAAGCCTTTGTTACTGAACCATACAAGCCGTTAATCAATGGTGTTGTCACTTTTGGTGCAGGCCACTTTTATGTGTCTCAGTCAGATAAAGGTGGTGTAGTATTCGGTGGCGACATCGATGGCTACAATACTTACGCTCAGCGCGGCAACTTGCCTGTATTTGAAGATGTAATTGCTGGTGGCTTAACCATGATGCCATGTCTTTCGCGCCTGAAGTTACTTCGTAACTGGGGTGGTGTAATGGACATGTCTATGGACGGCTCACCAATTATTGATGTTGGCCCAATTGACGGTTTATACCTCAACACGGGTTGGTGTTACGGTGGTTTTAAAGCCACGCCTGCCTCGGGTTACTGTTTTGCGCATACTATTGCCAATGATGAAGCCCACGAACTTAACAAAGCTTATACCTTAGATCGTTTTGCCAAAGGCTACACGATTGATGAAAAGGGTATGGGTCCATATCCGAAGGCGCACTAATTATGATTAGAATTAATTGCCCCTATTGTGGCGAACGGGAACACAGCGAATTTACTTACGGTGAAGACGCCACTCGCACCACACCAGACAACGATGCTCCTATGGAGGAGTGGAATAAATTCGTTTACGAGCGCGCTAATCCTGCTGGTGAGCACATTGAATATTGGCATCATGCGTTTGGTTGCAGAGCTTGGCTAAAAGTTCAGCGCAACACCTTAACGCACGACATTTCTTGGGTGGGTTTACCCCATGAGAATCCGGAGGCTGCATCATGAGCGGATTTAGACATGGTGCAGGCCGTTTAGGCGATGCCCAACTTAACTTTACCTTTGATGGTAAACCAATGCTTGCCCGCGTTGGCGACACAGTGGCTTCGGCCTTGTTGGCCAATGGCGTAGAAGTGGTTGGACGTAGTTTTAAATATCACCGTCCACGTGGTGTTACTTCAAGTGGCCCAGAAGAAACGGGTGCTTTGGTAACGATTGGTTCTGGTGGTAAAGCCGATCCTAACGCTAGGGCAACAATGGAGCCTGTAACCCAGGGTTTGGAAGTGTTTTCTCAAAACTGCTTTCCATCTCCAAAGTTCGACTTAATGTCTGTGAACGGTTTGGCCGGTGCAATTTTACCGGGTTCTTTGTTCTCGGCAGGTTTTTACTACAAGACCTTCATGTGGCCAGCGGCCCTATGGTACAAGTTTTATGAGCCTTCTATACGTGCTGCCGCAGGTATGGGTGTTCCGCCTAAGGTTGCCGATCCAGATATCTATGATCGCATTCAGTCTTTCTGTGATGTTGCAGTAGTAGGTGGTGGTTCTGCTGGCTTGGCTGCTGCTTTGAGTGCATCTCAAAGTGGTTTGCGGGTAGTGTTGTTTGATGAACATAACGTTCTTGGTGGTCAGTTGCTTAACGAAGCCAATAACGAAGCCAACGCCGACCTAGAACAATGGCGTGCTGATACGATTGCGGCTCTAGAAGCTGCATCTAATGTCAAAGTATTAACGCGAACTGTATGTTGGGGCCGATTTGACGGCAACATGCTAGCTGCACATGAAAGTGTAGATGGCAAAGTGCGTCAAAATTACCACAAGGTACAAGCTAAGAAAATTATCATTGCTGCGGGTGCCATTGAGCGTCCATTAGTGTTTGGTAACAACGACAAGCCTAACGTCATGCTTGCTTCTGGTGCACGTCGAATGTTGAACCACTACGGTACAGCAACGGGTAAGATGTTGGCGGTATTTACCAACAACGACAGTGCCTACCAAACTGCATTTGATTATTCAGACGCCGGTATTCAGGTATCTGCGGTAGTTGATAGTCGTCAATATCCAAGCCAAGCCTTGCTGGATGGTTGTAATTCACGTGGTATTACACTCCATACTCAAGCTGTAGTGACAGAAGCTAAAGGTTGGCAAGCAGTGCGTAGCATTGAAATTGCAGACCTAGCGGCTAATGGCCAAAGTGTAAGTAACCGTCGTCGTGTTGCCTGTGATGTGCTGGCACATTCTGGTGGTTGGACGCCGCAAGTGCAAATGGCTGCACACGGTGGTAAGCCACCTGTGTATGACAAGAAGATTGCTGCTTTTGTGGTTGGCGACCAAGCCGAAGACACCTACTCTGTAGGTGCTGCTGAAGGCGAAAATGGGTTGTTAGTAGGTGTTGCCCAGGCAGTAGATGCTGCTAAGGCAGCCTGTGCCGAACTTGGTGGAAAAGCTGGTTCTGTAGCCCAACCACCACAAGATCGTGATGGCGCTACTAATATTGTGCCACTATGGAGCGTACCTGCTAAAGGTAAGCAATTAGTAGATATTCAGCACGACGTAACGGCTGCAGACGTAATTCAGTCTCACCGTGAAGGTTTTGTGTCTGTAGAGCACCTTAAGCGCTATACCACTTTAGGCATGGCTAACGACCAAGGCCGTACGTCTAACGTTAACGCTTTGGCTATTATGGCTGAGTGTCGCGGTTTGAGCATTGCTGAAACTGGTACAACACGTTTTCGTGCACCCCTTGCTCCCGTGTCTATGGGTGGTTTTGGAGGCCGTGAAATTGGTAAACACTTTAAGCCTGTGCGTCGTACTCCGATGCAAGAATGGCATGAAAAAGCTGGTGCTGTATTCGTTCAGGCAGGTATGTACATGCGCCCACAGTATTATCCTCAAGCGAGCGAGACTATTGACGATGCATACGAGCGTGAAACTGAACACGTGCGTAAGAAAGTAGGTATTTGTGATGTAACCTCGTTGGGTAAAATTGAAATTGTTGGTCCAGATGCTGCTGAGTTCCTCGATCGCGTTTACATCAACATGTTCAGCACTCTAAAAATAGGCAAAGCTCGTTATGGCGTAATGCTCCGTGAAGATGGCATTGTTTATGATGATGGCACTACCTCTCGTTTTGCTGAAGACCGTTTCTTTATGACCACAACTACGGCCAAAGCTGGCCCGGTTATGGCGTACTTAGAGCGCTGTTTAGAAATTGATTGGCCAGAATTGAAAGTTCGTGTGAGCTCGGTGAGTGAGCGTTGGGGTGCCATGGCTGTTGCTGGTCCTGATTCCCGTGCTACCTTAACGGCTGCTTTCCCATCTGTAGATTTCAGCAACGAAACTTTCCCATTCATGGGTGTGGTTCATGCTGAACACAACGGTGCCCAGATGGTGATCTTGCGGATCAGCTTCTCTGGCGAGATGGCCTATGAAGTTTACGCAGAATCAGAGCACGCTACGGACGTATGGCAAGCCATTATTGATGCTGGTCAGGCTTATGATATCGTGCCTTACGGCCTTGAAACTCTAGGTGCCTTGCGTATCGAAAAAGGTCACGTTACCGGTGCAGAGCTTGATGGTCGTGTAACCTTGGGCGACGTACACATGGATGGCATGGCTTCTAAGAAGAAGTGGTTTGTAGGTAAAAACTTGAAAGACCGTGAAGGCATGGTACATCCGGATCGTCCACAATTGGTAGGTTTAAAGTCGGTTGATCCGCGTACACCTATCTCTACAGGTTCTATCTTGGTGACTGATGCCAATGCTAGCGCTGGTGCAGACAAACAAGGTTGGGTAAGTTCTATGACTTACAGCCCAGAACTGGGTAACTTTATTGCACTTGGTTTCTTGCGCGGTGGTAAAGACCGTATTGGTGAGCGCATATATGCTGCTTACCCAGTAAAAGGTAAAACCGTTGAAGTAGAAGTGGTAAGTAACCACTTTGTTGATCCAACTAACGAAAGGGTGAAAGGCTAATGGCTAATGCACTAAATGGGCATTTTGAAATGCCACAAACTTTCGCTGCAGTTAGCATCGATGTCACTGCCACCAACGTTTGGCAACTTGAAGGCTGCGAAAACGTAGATACTAAAGTTGCGACCATGACCGGTATGGCAGTTCCAGCGCAGGGTCAAGTGACCGTGCAAGGCGACGAACGTTTGGTATGGGCAGGTCGTGATCGCTATCTGTTAACTACTAACCGTTCTGATCTAGTTGATAACGATGGTGTATATGCAACGGACCAAACCTACGGCAAAACTCAGCTGTTAATTACTGGTGAAGATGCCCGTGCCTTGTTGGCACGTGGTTTACCACTAGACATTGGTGAAGGGCAGTTTGCTATTGGTGAAGTTCAACACAGCCACATTAATCATATTGGTGTGAGTGTTATTCGCAACGCTGATGTAAGTGGTCAACCACAGTTTGAAGTTTGGGTAATGCGCGGGTTCGCTAAATCCCTTACGGAATTCTTGGTACATTCTGCAGAAACCTTACGCTAAATAGTAAGTTCTGATTAAAGCCAGTAATAGTCGCTATTGCTGGCTTCTTATTTACGGGCCTTGGCATCTGTGCCAAGATCCAAAGTCTTGAACAAACTCTAGGAGGCCTCATGGCTGGCTTATTACCCAATATAGATCCAACTGGATTGTTAGAATACTCGGTGGTTTATACCGATCGTGCCCTTAATCATATGTCTCAGTCTTTTCAAGGTGACATGCGCTATATTTCTAGTACGCTAAAGGGTGTTTACACTGCGGACCAAGTGGCGATCGTGCCAGGTTCTGGCACATTTGGGATGGAAGCCGTAGCTCGTCAGTTTGCTACTGGTAAAAAGACCTTAATCATTCGCAACGGTTTCTTTAGTTTCCGTTGGACTCAAATTTTAGAAATGGGCAATATCTCTTCAAGCTCTACCGTGCTCAAAGCACGCCAAGCAAAAGCAGGTGATCAAGAAGCATTTTCTCCAGCACCTATTGAAGAAGTCTTAGCAACCATTGCCAGCGAAAAGCCAGCTGTTGTTTTTGCTCCTCATGTTGAAACCTCGGCAGGCATTATCTTGCCAAACGATTACATTAAAGCAGTCACCGATGCAGTGCATGCTGTGGGTGGTATTTTTGTATTAGATTGTATTGCTTCTGGTTGTTTGTGGGTAGATATGAAAGCCATGGGCGTAGACGTTTTAGTGAGCGCCCCTCAGAAGGGCTGGAGCGGTTCACCTTGTTGTGGCCTAGTGATGATGGGCGAGCAGGGCGTTGCCGCTCTTGAAGCTTCAACTAGCACCAGCTTTGCTTGCGACCTTAAAAAATGGCGCGACATTATGGCAGCCTACGAAAACGGCGGCCATGCCTACCACGCTACCATGCCCACAGACTCGATCGCTTCTTTTGCTGCTGTGATGCGCGAGACTGAAGATTATGGCTTTGATAAGGTAAAGGCAGAGCAGCAAGAACTGGGTGACGCAGTACGTGCTTTGTTGACCTCTAAGGGTATTAAGAGCGTAGCTGCTGAAGGTTTTGGTGCTCCAGGCGTTGTAGTTAGCTATACCGAAGACACCGCAATCCAAAACGGCAGTAAATTTGCTGCCTTAGGCATTCAAATTGCCGCTGGTGTGCCACTAATGTGTGACGAACCAGAAGGTTTTCGGACCTTCCGTTTAGGCCTCTTTGGCCTAGACAAGCTGCATAACGTAGAGCGCTCTGTAGCTACATTGGATGAGGCCCTAAGCCAAGTTCTTTAATAGTTTGCCTTTGCAAACCAAGTGAAGCAATCCAAAAAAGCCCGCAAAGCGGGCTTTTTAATGGCTAGAATGAATGCTTAGAATTAAAGCATGCCTAAATCCAAACCGGCTGTCATATATTGGCCTATCTCAAAACACTGATGAGTAAACTCGTCCTGCCATTGCCCCTTGCACACCAACACAGGCTGCGCCAAATTCCAATGTAAGCCAGTACAGATAGATTCGACGGCTCGCTGGGTGCCTGTGCCATCTGAGCCTGCTCGAATCACCAAAGCATAAGGCAGGCCTTGCTTTAGCTCCAGTACTGGATAATAAACACGATCAAACCAATCTTTAGTGGCTCCCGCCATATAGCCAAGGTTTTCGGTGGTGAGAATAATCACGGCGTCAGCAGCTAATAATTGATGCGGTTGGCAATCCAAAGGCGCCACAATTGATATCGAAACGTTTTCGGCTTCTGCCGCAGTGCTGCCTGCAACGCAGGCGTCAAGCATCTGCTGGGTATTGGCAGAGGGTTGGTGGGCAACGATAAGTAGTTTTTTGTGCATTGATCCAGTCTAGCAGACCTAGATATGCACTGAATATAGGTATCTGCTAGACTACAGAACTAGACTTAATAATCACCCAACAATCTGGATTTTCAATCATGACACAATTCATAATCACTTATTTAGGTGGCAACCAACCAGCAACGCCAGACGAAGGCCGAGCCCATTTTGCTAAATACATGCAGTGGATTAATGGTTTGGGAGAGGCTGTTATTAGTGGAATGAACCCACTAAAAGACACACATCATGTATCTCCAGACGGCAGTGTTTCTATGGGCACAGGTACTAAAATGTCTGGCTTCACCATCATTGAAGCAGATTCTATTGAAGCTGCCGTAGTAGTTACTAAGTCATGTCCGTTCCTAGACATTGGTGGCAGCCTAGAGGTGTCTGAACTGGTACATATGCCATCGTAGGAGTGGTTCTCGATAAGCATGAGCTTATCAAGAACCATAAAAAGCCAGAGGCAATTCTGCCTTCACTTAGTTAACTTTTTTTGGCGTATCCCCCACTAGTGTATGTAACCCACATTCACGTCCAGCCTCGGCCTTGGTGGGGTCAAAGTAGCGCGTCTCATCGGGCAAGCCGTGCTTAGTTAAATAAGCCTGCATATCTTCCAAACTCCAATCCAATAACGGTGACACCTTAATGGTGCCGCTAGGGCCATGAGCTACTGTGTCCATTTGCTGGCGCAACTGGCTTTGTTCACGGCGCAAGGCGGTGAGCCACACTTCAGGTGCAATTTCCGCCATGGCGCGTTTGAAGGGTTCTAGCTTAAACTGTTCAGTAAACTCGACGTGGGCTGGCTCGTCGGTGGTAGGAATACCGCCCATGACGGCATCGCGCCTTGCTGCACTTACAGCTGGTGTGTACACCACTAGATTTAAATTTAGCTGGTTAATAACTTGCTCTGCATACGCGTAGGTTTGCGGCATGTTGTAACCAGAGTCTATCCACAGCACTTGAGTGTCTGCAGAAACTTGGTTTACCATGTGCAATAACACAGCTTCTTGAGGGCCAAAGTTGGTCGTGACTAAGGTCTTTCCACCCAGTCCTAGAGCCCATTTTACTACCTCTTCTGCACTTGCTGAGTCAAGTTGCTGATTAGCTCTTGGTAGATTTAGGGTGGCTAAATTATCATTTGCCGCAGTGGTGGACACTACTTTAAGTTCTGAAATCATACCAGCAGCAGCTGTAGCATGGCTGATCTTATCAATTAAGATAAATGACCCTAAGCCTTTGCTGTGTTTGAATTCAGAAGCTGGAATAGGCGCATCTAAGTGTAGTTCTACTAGGCCAATTTCATTTAACTCTAGAGTGTTAGCAGAACTCCGTTCTAGGGTGTTGACGTTGACTTTGTAGTTGATTTTTTTAACCCGTGCGTTAATGCGTTTACTGCCAAGTTTTAACTCATAGTCACGGCTTAGGTTTAGTGTCTGTTGATCCATCCATACTAGGTTGGCTGTGATCTGCTGAGAGCTGACCGTATGTGTTGCATTGTTTGCATGCACCAAGGTATCACCGCGGGAAATATCAATTTCATGGGTTAAGGTGACGGTAATAGCCATTGGTGCAAAGGCTTGTTTCAAATCACCATCAGCTGTAACAATACTTGCTATGGTGCTAGTTTGGCCTGATGGTAGCACTCGAACTTCATCGCCAGGCTTTACGCTGCCAGCAGCAATAGTGCCGCAATAACCTCTAAAATTGGCGTTAGGTCGGTTAACGTATTGCACGGGTAATTGCCAATCACCCTGGGAGACGTCTGTTTGTGTGTTTAGGTCTTCCAATAAATGTAGTAACGATGGTCCTTGATACCATGGCATTTGTGGGCTTTCATCCACTACGTTATCTCCTGTAAGGGCAGATACAGGTATAAAGTGAATATTTGGCAAATCTAAGTTTTGAGCAAAAGTTTGGTAGTCTTGCTGGATTTGTTCGAATACGTTTTGATTGTAATCCATTAAATCCATTTTATTAACTGCCACCACTATGTGTTTAATGCCTAATAAAGACACAATAAAGCTGTGACGACGAGTTTGGGTGAGTAAGCCTTTACGAGCATCCACTAGAATGATGGCTAGATCGCAGTTTGATGCACCGGTAGCCATGTTGCGGGTGTATTGTTCGTGCCCAGGGGTGTCGGCAATGATGAACTTACGTTTACTGGTTGAGAAGTATCGATAAGCTACGTCTATGGTGATGCCTTGTTCACGTTCTGCTTGCAGGCCATCAACAAGTAAAGCTAAGTCTAATTGACCGCTGTCTTGGTTGCCTTGGCCAGAGAGAGAGGCTTGTTTAACGGCCGCAAGCTGGTCTTCATAAACCAGTTTGCTGTCATGTAATAAACGTCCAATGAGGGTGGATTTTCCATCGTCTACACTGCCACAGGTGAGCAGACGCAGCAGGCTTTTGTGTTCATGTTGCTGCAGGTAGCTATGGATGTTTTGTTTAATAAGATGGCTTTGGTGGCTCATTAGAAGTAGCCCTCCACTTTTTTAAGTTCCATGGATCCAGCTTGGTCGGCATCAATAAGGCGACCTTGGCGTTCTGAAGTTTTGGCAAGTAACATTTCTTGAATGATCCCTGGCAAGGTGTTGGCGGTAGATTCAATAGCCCCAGTGAGTGGATAACAACCGAGGGTTCTAAAGCGCACAGATTTCTCTTCTACAGTTTCATTGGCGGCAATGGGCATGCGATCATCATCCACCATGATATCAATGCCGTCGCGTTTTACGACTGGGCGTTTAGCGGCAAAGTACAAAGGCACAATGTCAATTTGTTCCATGTAAATGTATTGCCAAATGTCTAGTTCAGTCCAGTTAGAGATAGGGAAAACACGAATACTTTCGCCCTTGTTAATTCGAGTATTGAACAGGTTCCATAATTCTGGACGTTGGTTCTTTGGGTCCCAGCGATGTTCTTTAGAACGGAAGGAAAATATACGCTCCTTAGCACGAGAACCCTCTTCGTCACGACGGGCGCCACCAAAGGCCGCATCAAATCCGTAGTGATCTAAAGCTTGTTTTAAGCCTTGGGTTTTCATCACGTCTGTATGGATTTTTGAGCCATGAGTGAAAGGGCTGATGCCCATGGCCAAACCGTCTGGGTTGATGTGGGTGATGAGTTCCATACCTGATTCCGCCACGGCCTTTTCACGAAATTTAATCATGTCTTTAAATTTCCACGTGGTATCTACGTGTAACAATTTAAATGGTGGAGGTGCTGGGTAAAAAGCTTTTTTAGCAAGGTGTAACATCACTGAAGAGTCCTTACCGATTGAGTAAAGCATGATTGGGTTGTTGAACTCGGCCACAACTTCACGCATGATGTGGATACTTTCGGCTTCCAGTTGTTTGAGGTGGCTGAGACGAGTCTCAGAAATGTTGCTCATGGCATTACGCTCCCGTTAAAGTGAATTGGACCCATTTGAATTAATCAATTGGTGCCATTGATTGGGGGCAGTATGCCATTACTTTTTTAAAATAAAAAGTAATAAAAAACTTAATCGTTATTCTATTTAGTTATAATAAAGCTAATGCCACCACCTTGGAAAGAACCTATGTTAGATAAAAAAGCTGTTTCAATTACCCTGGTTGATTACCAAGACCCTCAACAAATGGCCTTATTAATGCAACAACTTGGTGCCTATGCCATGGATGATATGGGTGGTGGTGAGGATTTGCCAGAAGAGGTTAAGCAACGCTTATTAACGGACTTACCGCAACAACAGCAGAATTTTAGTTTTTTAGCTTGGGTAGGGGACGAATGCGCAGGTATGACTAACTGCCTTTGGGGTTATTCCACCTTTGCAGCCATGCCATTGGTTAATATCCATGACCTAGGAGTGCAGAAGGAATATAGGGGCATGGGCATTAGTACAGCTTTATTACAAGCAGTAGAGAATTACGCCCACACCAGAAATGCCTGCAAAGTGACGCTGGAAGTGCTTGGTAATAATGACATTGCTAAGGCTTCGTATAACAAGTTTGGGTTTAAAGTCTATGAGCTTGCTGAGGGAGCAGGTAAAGCAGAGTTTTGGCAAAAATACCTGTAGTATGCCCGTGATGATGAAGCATCAAGTATAATTTGGTGGCTTTACCGATGTAATGAAGACATGAGATCCGTGGCTTTGTTTGAACCTCATTTTACCTGGAAATGAACTTTGAAATTATCTTCTTTTGGTCAAAAATTTAGTGGTGATGCTGGCATTACTGTATTAATGGATGATATTACTAACGCACTCTCAAGCGGGCGTGACATGATTATGATGGGAGGCGGGAATCCTGCTAATATCCCAGAAATAGAAGCCATTATGCAGCAACGTCTACAAAAACTTGCGAATGATCCTGTTGCCGTTAGGCAGCTTCTTGGTAGTTATGACCCTGCTCAAGGTAATGCGGCATTAATTGATGCCTTAGCCAAGCTATTTAGCAAGAAGCTTGGTTGGCCCGTTACGCGCCATAATATAGCCCTCACTAATGGCAGCCAGTCTGCATTTTTTATGTTATTCAACATGCTAGCAGGTGAGTTTGAAGATGGCAGTACGAAACAAATTCAGTTGCCTATGGCGCCAGAGTACATTGGCTATGCAGACGCTGGCATTGGTAGCAGTTTATTTACTGCTGCTCATCCTCATATTGAGGAATTAGAGCAACGTCAGTTCAAATATCGGGTAAAATTTGATGATTTACACGTAGGGCCAAATACTGGCGCAATATGTGTGTCTAGGCCCACTAATCCCACAGGTAATGTTATTACCGATGATGAAGTAGAGCAGTTAGATGCCTTGGCGAAAACCAATAAGGTGCCATTAATAATCGATGGTGCTTACGGTATTCCCTTTCCAGGCTTAATTTACACACCGGCCACTCCTTTTTGGAATGACAACACTATTGTATGTTTGAGCTTATCTAAATTTGGCTTGCCAGGTGCTCGCACGGGAATTGTCGTGGCTAATGAAGAAACAATTCAGACCATTGCAGATATTAATGCCATTATTAATTTAGCCAGTGGTAGCTTTGGTGCAGCGCTGACCACAGACTTGATTGCTTCGGGTGAGATAATTGATTTAAGCCAAAAGGTAGTGCGTCCTGCTTATGAAGCGCAATTGGCGTTTGCGCAAAACACCTTGCATGAAGTAATGGACCCTGCAATCCCATATGCCATGCACAAACCAGAAGGTGCTATGTTCCTTTGGCTGTGGTTTAAAGACATGCCTATCACCAGCCAAGAGCTGTATGAGCGGTTAAAAGCGCAGGGTGTGGTTGTGGTTTCTGGGCATAATTTCTTTGTGGGCATTACCGATGATTGGCAACACCAACACGAATGTATTCGTATCAATTATGCCGCTCAAACCCCAGAGCGGATTGCTAAAGGTTTGCGGGTTATTGCTCAACAAGTTCGCAAGGCTTACCTAGGTTAATATTTTAACAAGTACGGGGTTCCACATGCTTGGATAAATATTTTTCATATTTTTACTTAATCGTGCTTTTTGCTCTATTCAAGACCTAAAAAAAGCAGTATTGTGGCGCCATAAAGGTAAGCACTTATGGTGGAGATACGCACCATGTTGCAAGAAATAAAAGCCAGTTGGGCCCTGCTACTGGGCATCGGTTTTATCATGCTAGGCAATGGCCTGCAGGGTACGCTACTGGGTGTACGTGCTAGCTTAGAAGGGTTCGACGTATTTACCACTGGTGTGGTGATGTCGTTTTATTTTTCGGGTATGCTGGTAGGTAGTATTCTCACACCCAAATTGGTGTCTAGGGTAGGACACATAAGAGTCTTTGCCGCCTTAGCCTCAACGGCTTCCATCGCCATTCTGTTGCACAGTATTTACATCAACCCATACACATGGAGTTTGATGCGTTTTGTCACTGGCATCTGTTTTTCTGGTTTGTTTGTAGTCTCGGAAAGCTGGTTAAATGACAGAGCCAGTAACGAAAATCGTGGTGCCATATTGTCTGTCTATATGGTAGTAATCACTTTAGGTATGGGCAGTGGCCAGTTTTTGCTGAACGTGGCAGACCCAGCCAGCACCGAACTGTTTATTCTTATCTCCGTCATCATCTCGTTTGCATTAGTACCTATACTGCTTACAGCTCGGCCTGCGCCGGCTTTTGATCAGGGTGTAAGTATGTCTATTTTCGCCTTGTATAAAGTCTCGCCCTTGGCAGTAATAAGTAACGCCTTAACAGGCGCAGCTCACGGTACAGCATTTAGCCTGGGCGCTGTGTACGGTTTGCAAAAAGGTTTTGACAATAGTTTACTGGCGTTGTTTATGGCCTCTTTCTTATGGGGTGGTTTCTTATTGCAATGGCCTATTGGAAGGTTGTCTGACAAGTATGGTCGTCGTGGTGTAATGCTCATTACTTCCTTGGTTGCGGTGATTTTATGTTCATTGGCATCCGCATGGGATACCACTAGTAGTAGCTATATTCCACTCATTGTTGTTTTAGGTGGCTCGGTTATGCCCATGTATTCCTTGTGTATTGCCTACGCCAGCGATCGATTGTCTCCAGAGCAAATTGTCTCTGCCAGTGGCGCCATGTTTATGGCTGGCGGCATCGGTTTGAGTATTGGTCCGATTTTGGTGGCTTTTGCTATGTCCAGCTTTGGCCCAGATGTTTATTTTATTGGTATAGCAATAGCTTTTGTAGCAATTTCCTTAGCGGTATTAAACAGCATGCGCTACCGTGAGGTTACCCCAGAAGACGTGGAAGAGCAGTCGCCAATGTTAGCTGCTGGTGTGATTGGTACGCCTATTGCCGCTTTTGCAGCGCCAGATGCGCAAGACTATGCTGTGGCATTAGAAGAAGACGAGTTAGAGCAGTTGGACGACAGCGACGAATGGTCCCAAGCACCTATGGCTGGACCAGAAACCGCCATTCCAGACACCGACGAAGCATCAGAAGAAGATCATTATTGATTGAGAAATGGTTTTAATCCAAACCAATAAATCCACCTGTTTGGTGCTGCCAGAGTTTGGCATAAATGCCACCATGGGCCAGCAAGTCTTGATGGCTGCCTTGTTCGATGATATTACCGTTGTCGATGATAATTAAGCGATCCATTGCCGCGATGGTGGATAAACGATGGGCAATAGCAATGACGGTTTTTCCATCCATAAGGCGGTTTAAGCTGGTTTGAATGGCGGCTTCTACTTCTGAGTCTAAGGCCGAAGTGGCTTCGTCTAATACCAATATAGGCGCATTCTTGAGTAACACACGGGCAATGGCGATTCTCTGACGTTGTCCGCCAGAAAGCTTCACGCCCCTTTCTCCAACTTGCGCCATGTAACCACGGTTGCCTTTTGGATCTTCTAAATCATCGATAAACAGATTGGCTTCAGCTTGTTTGCAGGCTTGCAGCAACTCTGCATCGGTCGCGTCTGGTTTGCCGTAAACGATATTTTCACGCACGGAACGATGCAACAGGGAGGTATCTTGTGTCACCATACCGATAGCTGCTCGTAAGCTGTCTTGAGTGACTTGGCTAATATCCTGGCCATCGATTAAAATTTCGCCACTTTCTAAATCGTGGAAGCGTAGTAGTAAATTTACTAAAGTGGACTTGCCAGCGCCAGAACGCCCAACAATACCCACTTTCTCTCCTGCTTTTATATGCAAACTTAGGTTATCAATAACACCATGGCTTTTACCATAGTGGAAACAAATATCCTGAAATTCGATGTGACCATGGGTGACAACTAAGGGAACCTCGGCATGATCGAGCACCGTTTGGGGCTGGGAAATGGTATTCATGGCATCAACTACAGTGCCCAAACTTTCATAAAAATCGTGTACTTCCCACATCAGCCAATCGGAAAACCCTTGTAACCGAATAGCCAGAGCCAAACTTACAGCAATCATGCCTAAACTGGCGCTGTGGTTGAGCCATAAATAGATATCTACGGCCGCAGTAGCAAAAATAAGTAGGCTATTTAAGCTGGTGACGACGACATCCATCCAGGTGCTTAGCCCCATCATTTGGAACACGTTGACTAAAAAGGTATTCATGGACGACTTAGCGTAATCCGTTTCTTTTTGCGTATGGGCAAACAGTTTTACGGTGCTAATGTTGGTATAGCTATCTACTACTCTTCCGGTCATTACGGCACGTTTGTTGGCTTGATCTTCGGCGATACGGCCGAGTCGCGGCAAAAAGTAAACCATTGATCCAGTAAACAGCACTAACCATATCGCAATAGGAGCGGCCATCCGTAGATCTGTATTAGACAAGAGTACGAGCATTGAAAATATGCCCACAACCACGTAGGCAAAGGTATCACACAACTTACCTACCACTTGCCTTACGGCAATAGACCCTTGCATGACTTTGGCAGCAATACGGCCGGCAAAATCATCTTGGTAAAAATCTAAGCTTTGTTGTAATAAATACCGGTGGGCTAACCAGCGCACACGCATGGTTAAGTTTGGCAACAGGGTTTGCATACGAATAAGGTTGTTGAGTAAGCCTATGAGCGGCACCACTACCACCACCAATATCCCCATTCGCCAAAGGGTGCTGGCTTGATCGGTTAGAAACGTAGCTCTATCTTGTACGCTAAGCCAATCTACAAGTTGTCCCATAAAACCAAACACAATTACTTCTATGGCAGCGAACGCGCCAGCAGTGACAGCGAGCAAAAACATATAGCGTTTCATGCCGTGGCAATAGTGTAAGCAAAAGCGCCACACCCCCTTGGGGGGTTGTTGTGGTTGTTCTGGGGGGTAAGGATCAACTAAGTTTTCAAAAAACTTTAACATAATGGCAAGGCATCCGATGCTATCTTCTGTTTTACGGGTAAGTTACTAATTAACTTGTGGTTAATAGTGTGTCTGTTTTAGCCGCCATAATGAAATCGTTACGATGTAAACCACTGATAGTGTGAGTCCACCAAGTGACAGTAACTTTGCCCCATTCTGTTAAAATAGCAGGATGGTGAAACTCTGCTTCGGCCAGGTCTCCCAATAGATTAGTGAACTCTAAAGCTAATTTAAAATTTTTGAATTTGTATTGGCGCTGAAGCTGCTTGACACCGTCCACAAGAATGGGAGCCCAGCCTGGAACTTCCCCCATTAAGGTCGCTAACTCTTTATCCGTAACCGTTGGAGCATCAGCGCGACAGGCTTCACATTTTAATTCGCTAAAATCCATACCATTTCTCACTGTTATTTAAAACAAAGTAACCCAGGCTGGACCTTCCCTATGGTGCCTTGGTTAAATCCTGCCAAGCTTGGTGCTGGCTTAGGTATATTGTACCGGTTAATTGCTCAGCAAAGTTAACCCTTTTTAGTCGATCCAGCACCGGCCCTTTAACTTCTGACAAGTGCATTTGAATCCCTTTGTCTTGTAACCGTTGATTGAATTCCAATAGGCTTTTTACGGCACTGGAATCAATATGGTTAATCCCAGAAGCCATTAGTATCAAATGTTCTACACCGGGGCTCTGAGCTAGTAACGCATTGAACTGGTTGTCTAGATAACGTACGTTACCAAAAAACAAACTTTCATCAATACGCAGGGTAATGACCTGTTCAAATTGTGCCACATTGTGGCGGGTGATATTACGAAAGTGTTCGCTACCAGAAATTGGACCCACAATGGCTGTATGAGGGCGACTTGTGCGCCATAACATAAGCGATATAGTGGCTACTACGCCTGCCATAACACCCGCTTCTACACCCACACATAGCACCATACCAATAGTGATCATCATGGCGGCAAAGTCGTGTTTGCTATACTTCCATGTGAATTTTATTTCGTGAGGTTCAATTAAGGTGAGTACGGCCACAAATATGGTTGCTCCAAGTACGGCCTTAGGCAATAAAGCCAAGTAGGGCGTAAGGTAAAGGCTCGCTAGAGCAATACCTACGGCAGTAAATACGCCTGCCATAGGGGTTTGTGCGCCAGCATCAAAGTTCACCACAGAGCGCGAAAAGCCACCTGTTACGGCAAAACCCCCGGAGGCCGCAGAGGCTATATTAGCCGCACCTAAGCCCAATAGCTCATGATTTGGCTCGATCTGTTGACGGCGTTTATTGGCCAAGGTTTGAGCTACAGAAATAGATTCAACATAACCAATCAGGCTAATCATAATAGCTGGAGGCATCAGAGTAGAGGCTAATAACCAGCTTAATTCAGGCCATGCCAAACTAGGTAGCCCTGATGGAATATGGCCTACTACTTTAACGCCTTGTTGATCTAAACCGAGGTTTGAGACCAATAAGATAGCAATGACTACTGCGCTGACAGGCGCCATTTTACTGAGCGTTGATGCTGCAGTTGCGCTCATAAAACAGCATAACAAGTGAGTTAAGGGAGTGCGAGCCCACCACAAAAATACAATACTTACGACACCAACGACAGCAGTAAGAAGGTGTGTATCGCTACCGTATTGCAACAGTCCATGGGCTAATTCGGGTAAGTTATGACCGCTTAAAGGGATACCTAAAATGTGCTTCAACTGGCCCAGGGCAATAAGAATGCCAGCGGCGGTAATAAAGCCTATGACTACAGGGCGACCTAATAAATTAGCAATAAAACCTAACTTCAATAAGCCCATTATTAACATGAGCATGCCCGATAACAAGGCTAGGGTCATAGATAAGGTTAATACGTCTAAACCACTAGTAATATGGGCTAAACCCACGGCATTAGCAGATAACAGGGAAATAACGGCTACTGGGCCAACGGCTAACGTGCGGCTAGAACCAAACAGAGCATAGGCTAAAAGTGGCAGTATGCTGGCATAGAGGCCTGTGGCTGGAGGCAATCCTGCCAGCATGGCATAGGCCAAACTCTGGGGGATGAGCATTATAGTTACAATCAAAGCGGCCATCGCATCGGCTTGCAAGGCGCTGGTGTTGTAGATTTTAAGCCATTTTAATGCGGGTAGTTTTGTCAGTGGACTGCAGAGTATTTTGATCACTGTAATTAAGCGACAATTTGGTTAATAGGAATTTTAATATAAGCGGTACCATTGTCTTCTACAGGTGGCATATGGCCTGCTCGCATATTAACTTGCACCGAAGGTAACAGTAAACGCGGCGTGCTTAATTGTGCATCTCTTGCCGTGCGCATGTCGATAAACTCTTCTTTGGTCTTGCCTGCCAAATGAATATTACTGGCTTTTGATTCTGCTACGGTGCTTTCCCAAAGGTACTCTCGGCCACCTGGAGCATAGTCATGGCACATAAACAGACGGGTCTCATCTGGCAGACTTAAAATTTGTTCCATAGATTCGTACAAGGCTGTGGCATCACCACCTGGAAAGTCACATCGCGCTGTGCCGTAATCAGGCATGAATAAGGTATCTCCTACAAAACATGCGCCGCCCACTACAAAACTCATACAAGCTGGCGTGTGGCCTGGTGTGTGAAGTGCTGTCATAGATAAATTGCCAATCTTTAGTTCTTCGTTAGGCGTTATTAAATGGTTGAACTGACTGCCATCGCGAGGAAAACTATCTTCAGCATTAAATAAGGTGCCAAAATTATCTTGAACCTGAGTAATTTTCTCACCAATGGCAATTTTGCCACCCAATTGTTGCTGAATGTAAGGTGCAGCGGACAGGTGGTCTGCGTGTACGTGGGTTTCTAACAACCAAACTAGGGTTAGGCCTCTTGCTTTAATACTTGTAATTACTTTGTCTGCAGAGTCTGTGCGGGTAGTGCCCGTGTTGGCATCGTAATCTAATACGGTGTCAATCACGGCACATTGATTAGTGTCTGGGTCTGCCACGATGTAAGTTACTGTGAATGTTGCTTCGTCAAAAAAGGCGGTAATCGCAGGTTTAGTCTGTGTAGCTTGAGTCATGGAGTCTCCAAGTTGGGGCGAATTAATTAGCTTAATCCCATTGTATGAGGGTTTATTAGCAAATGCAAATATAGTTATAACCTTATGCTTTAATTTTATAAGATGATTTGTTTTCATCAGGGGTTTACAATGTTTGGAATTTTTATTAACATGTTAATTAAATATTATTAGAATTAATTTTAGCTATTCTTTATCTGTTTCTTATATAATAATTCTCTATGTATGCTGGGTTAAAGCTTATAATAGAACCCATTCTTGACTGCCAATTTGGAACCCCTTAATGTCCACAGAAGCTTTTAGCAACCGTGAATTCCGCGACGCCTTGTCATCATTTGCCACTGGTGTGACCGTAGTAACTTGTTTAGACGCAAGTGGAGATCCTGTAGGTGCCACCGCCAGCAGTTTTAACTCTGTGTCTATGGATCCTCCGCTAATATTGTGGAGCATTACCAAAGCTGCCTACAGTTCAGATGCGTTTATTAATGCCAAGCATTTTGTAGTTAATGTATTGAGTGCTGAGCAGGTTGATATCTCCAACAAATTTGCCCGCAGTGGTATTGACAAGTTTGCTGATATAGCTGTAGAGCACGGCATTGGTGGTGTGCCTATGTTACCAGGCAGCATAACCAGTTTTGAATGTGAAGCTTGGGCTACCTACGATGGCGGTGACCATGAAATAATTGTTGGCCAAGTGAAGGGCTTACGCGGTAAAGCGGGCTCTGGGCTAGTATTTTACCGTGGTGCATATGCGACAGCGGAAGCGATTCCAACCTTGTCTCCCGTTGAGACCAATGATGTCAGCCACTTTATTGACAACTACTTGTTATATTACATGACGCGGGCCACTCACCAGATGGGTGAAGAATTTCATCAATTAGTGGCTGATGATGGTTTAACTACCAAAGAGTGGCGAGTATTGGCGTGTTTGTATAATGAAAACAGCATGAGTTTAGCCGACCTAGCTAAGCGCACTATGGTGGACCAAGCTACCTTGTTAGAACTATCCATGGATTTGCAAAAACAAAATATGGCCCGTGTTCAACAGTTGGATGTTGGTACCAAAATTACTGGCACAGGGGCTGGTCAGAAGCGGGTTGAGCATTTAATTGAAGATTGCCAAAAAGCAGAGAGCAATGCTTTGGACGGGCTAGATAGTAATGCAGCAGAGACCTTAAAGACAATGTTACATCGCATTATAAAAAATACTGATTAACTATGTTTGAACTATTTTAGCTCTTGATAAAGGCGGAGTTTGTCGGTAGTAGGTCACCATACTCTGGGTTGCGTTTTTGGTCTTTGCTTGTCATTGCTTCCATCATATCTACTTCCGGCTGTAACATACCCGCTTGCCATGTAGCCTGATATTTGAGGGCATTTGCAATGTCGTGGTCGCGGCCATAATTCATTATTTCTTTGCATCCATGAACCGCTAGAGGTGAATGATTGGCTATGGTTTGTGCAAGTTCCATAACTACTTTTAGCATAGTTTCTGCATCACCAAAAACTTGATTAACTAAGCCGCTTGTTAGGGCTTCTTGGCTCATCATTCTGCGGCCCGTATAAGCTAATTCTTTCGCTAAGCCTGGTGCTATGAGCCGAGGTAAACGTTGTAGGGTACCCAAATCTGCTGCCATGCCTAAACGAATCTCTTCGATGCTGACAAAAGCATCTTCACTCATATAACGGCAATCACAAGCACATACTAAGTCTAACGCGCCCCCGATGGCACCCCCCTGAATTGCAGCTAATACAGGTATGCGCATATTTTCTACACTGCTAATAATAGCTTGCAGCTGCAATACTAGTTGGCGCATGTGTTCATTGCGACGGGCAGGGTCTTTAGGCCGTTTAATGGCACCACTGGTAAATACGGATAAATCCATACCTGCACAAAAATGCTTTCCTTCACCACTAATGACCAATACCCTAGCTTGAGCACCTTCATCTATGGCGTTAATGGCGTGGGGGAATTCCCGCCAAAATTCTAAGCTCATAGTGTTGTATTTTTGTGGTCGATTGAAACGTAAATGGGCCACATGGTTGTTGATGGTTAGGTCAAATGTACTGTATCCCATATTCAGTGCCCTATAATTTAATGGCTAGTAACGTACCTTGACGAATAGCACGCTTAGCATCTAACTGATTAGCTTTATCGGCACCTCCGATCAAATGGTATGCGCGTTCTAAACCGTCACACAAACGTTGATCTGGATCTTGGCCTGCACATACAATGATATGGTCTACATCTAAAATCTGGCGTTCTCCAGCAATAGTCAAATGTAGGCCTTGGTCATCGATGGCTTGGTACTCACAACCGGCTATCATATGCACTTGTTTTTGCTGTAATCCAGTACGATGTACCCAGCCGGTAGTTTTTCCTAAACCAGCGCCCACTTTGCTGGTTTTACGTTGTAACAGGTGAATTTTGCGCGGAGAAGCTTCTATATTTTGTGGCATCTCAGCAACCCCGCCACGAGCTTGCATGGTCATATCAATACCCCATTGGGACATAAATTGGGCTATATTTTTGCTCGGTTCACTGTTGCCATGGGTCAAAAATTCAGCCACGTCAAAACCAATACCACCTGCGCCAATAATGGCGACTTTTTTGCCTACTTCTGCGCCCTTAATAACGTCTAAGTAGTTAATCACTTTAGCATGGTCATGGCCTGGTAGATCAAGATCACGTGGGCTAACCCCTGTAGCCAAAACTAATTCGTCCACTTGCATTTGGTTTAACTGCTGAGTAGTTAAACGTGTATTAAGTTTCACATCAACATTCAGCTCTTTTAGCCTTACACTAAAATAGCGTAGGGTTTCGAAAAATTCTTCTTTGCCAGGAATACGTTTAGCAATATTAAACTGGCCACCAATTTCACTACCAGCATCATATAAAGTGACATTGTGACCACGCTCTGCTGCAGTTATGGCGCAGGCTAAACCAGCGGGGCCTGCACCCACAATGGTGATGGTCTTTTTAGCTTCTGTTGGTTCAATAATAATGAGAGTTTCTTCACAAGCTCTTGGATTTACTAGACAGCTGCTTAGTTTGCCATTAAAAATGTGGTCTAGGCAGGCTTGGTTACAGCCAATACAGGTGTTGATACGTTCAGCTTGCCCTGCGGCAGCTTTGTTGACGAATTCTGGGTCAGCTAAGAAAGGGCGGGCCATGGATATCAGGTCTGCATCTCCATTAGCTAAAACCCTTTCGGCTATTTCTGGTGTATTAATACGGTTAGATGTTATGACAGGAATGGTTAGATGCTTGCGTACCCTATGTGTAACCCACGTAAAGGCCGCACGGGGCACTTTGGTGGCAATGGTAGGTATGCGGGCCTCATGCCAGCCAATGCCAGTATTAATTATAGTTGCACCCGCTTGCTCAATGGCTTTGCCTAGCTGCACCACTTCGTCTAAATTGCTGCCTTCTGGTACTAGGTCTAACATGGAAAGGCGGTAGATGATGATGAACTTTTCACCTACGGCGGCACGTACACGTTTAACTACCTCAATGGCAAGACGAGTACGATTGTCATAACTACCACCCCACTCATCATCACGTTGGTTGGTTCGGGTAACAATAAACTGATTTAAAAAATAGCCCTCACTTCCCATAACTTCTACGCCATCATAACCAGCATTTTGAGCCAATTTGGCACTGTTAGCGAAGTCTTCAATCTGTTGCTCGATTTCTTCACTAGTTATAGCTCTAGGAGTAAAAGAGTTAATAGGCGCTTTAATGGCAGATGGTGCAATGGCATCTGGTGTGTAAGCATAACGCCCAGTATGCAAGATTTGCATACAAATTTTACTCCCAGCATTGTGCACTGCTTGGGTTATTAATTGATGTTGAGCTACTTTATCTGGGTTATCCAACGCGGCAGCACCTGCAAAGGTTAGGCCTTGTTGGTTTGGTGAGATGCCACCTGTAACGATAAGGCCAACCCCACCGCGGGCACGTTCAGCAAAATATTCGGCTAAGCGCTCAAAACCATTTTTTGCCTCTTCCAGGCCGGTGTGCATAGAGCCCATGATGGCTCGATTTTTTAATGTAGTAAAGCCTAGGTCCAGTGGTGCTAATAAATGAGGATAGGCTGCAGAGGGCCCAGAAGGCTTGGTAAAAGTCATAATTGAAACGCTTGTTTGATCACGAGGGTGACAGGTTAGGGCTTGCTGCCCAAAGGGTCAAGTTATAAGGGGTTCATGACTAAAAGGTCAACCATGCTCTTCGGTTTTATAAGGCAGGGCTGTTTTTGCCCATCCCATGTATGCCTCTATTTGCTGGGCTTCTGCTTCACAGTATTGTTTGATGGCATCATTAAACCCGGATTCTGCCAAATAGTGGTAAGAACGGGTGTGTTGCGGTAAAAATCCACGAGCAAGTTTATGTTCACCTTGGGCGCCTGCGTCGAAGTGAGAAATACCATTGGCGATACAATAATCAATGCCTTGGTAATAGCAGGTCTCAAAGTGAAGAAAATCCACCTCTTCCAAACAGCCCCAGTAACGTCCATAAAGTGTTTGATCATCGACAAAAAATAATGCGTAGGCCAAAGGCGTTTGATCTTTTGACGCGGTCACCAGTAACAGGTTGTCTGGCATTTGAGTGAGTAACTCAGAGAAGAATTTATAGGTTAAGTAACCCTGCCGGCTGCGTTTTAGATAAGTGCTCTGATAGCAGGCATAAAACTCTTTTAAGGCTTGTGGGCTAATGCTGCTACCTTGTTGCCAGGTAAAATTTATACCTTGTTCAGCAATCACTCGGCGTTCTTTATTAATAGATTTGCGTTTACGTGAGGTTAGACGAGCGGTAAAGTCTGCGAATTGACTGTAATTTTGATTGTACCAATGGTACTGGCAGCCAGTACGCTGGTGCCATAATTGCTGTTGAGCAGGCTGCCAATCGGGCTTTTGAGCAAACAACCAATGCCAGCTACTTAACTTTAGTTGGGCACATAAGTGGGGCAATTGCTGCGTTAAAAAAGTCAGAGCCTTGGATAAATCAGCACCTTTGACTAGTAATATACGTGGGCCAGCACACGGGGTAAAAGGTACTGCACTAATAAGTTTTGGGTAATACTCTAAGCCATAGCGTTGATAAGCGTTAGCCCACTCAAAATCGAATACATACTCCCCCCACGAATGGGTTTTAACATAACTAGGTATGAGAGCTAGGGGCTCGCCATCGTTAGTGATTTCAAGGTGCAAAGGCTGCCAACCGCTGTCACCACCCACGCTGCCACTGTATTCTAAAGCGGCGTGAAACGCGTATTGACTAAATGGATCTGCCGATATAGAAAGGTATTTTTGCCAATGGCTTTGGCCTAGTTCAAGGGTACTTTGGTGAACGTGAAGTTGCATGAATTTTGTACAAGGGTAGCTAAAGCGAGAAAATGGATGATGCTAGTAGCAGCATACAATAATAATGCCAATAACAATATGCAATACACTGTCAGATTAGATGTAAGTGCACAATTAACCTTGGTAAATGCACATTGGTGCTGAAGATTTAAACCTGTAGTGCCTCCATGGGCCCTATATAACGTTATGTAATGTATGGGTTGGCTAATAAGTTGTTTGACCCAGCTGCTTGGCAGGTTCTAAACTAGCAACACTTTAGACAATGCGAGATTACTATGCAATTCAAGGGTATTTACGTCCCCGTCATTACTCCCTTTAATGACGATTTTTCGATTAATGAAGCAGGCTTTGCTGCAATTGTAGATGGAGCCATCGCCGCTGGCGTACAGGGCATTATTGTCGGTGGCACCACGGGCGAATATTACGCCATGGACAAAGCTGAGCGAGTGCGAATGTTTGCCCTAGCTAAAGAAGCCATAGGCGGCCGCGTGCCATTAATTGCTGGTGTGGGGGCGTTACGCACAGAAGATGCCATTTATTTTGCTCAAGAGGCCGATAAGGCTGGTGTAGATTGCCTGTTATTGGGCACTCCTTATTACGCCATTCCTACCTCAGAAGAATTAGCACGCCACTGCTTAGCAGTAGAACGAGCCACCAACCTGCCTATTATGTTGTATAACTTTCCAGACCGAACTGGTGTGTCACTGGACGAAGCGTGTTTAGAACGTTTGAGCATGCGGCCTAATTTTTGTGCTATTAAGGAAAGTAGTGGTGATATTAATAGGGTACATTTATTGGCTCGTCGTTTTCCTCATATTCAACTCAGTTGTGGTATGGATGATCAAGCGTTGGAATTTTTTGCTTGGGGGGCTCAGAGTTGGGTGGCAGGCGCTGCTAACTTCTTGCCAAAAGAACACCACGCGCTCTACCATGCCTGTGTGGTGGAGCAAGATTTTGTTAAAGGCCGTAAGATCATGACGGCGTTATTACCGCTTATGCAAACCCTTGAACAGGGTGGTAAGTTTGTTCAGTGCATCAAATACGGTTGCCAGTTAGAGGGCATTGTTACAGGCCCTGTACGTAAACCTTTGCGAGACATGAATAATGAGCTTAAACGCGAGTTTGAAGTCATCGTGCGCACTGTTAAAACCACCATTGCGCAAATTTGTAACCATTCCACTGAGGCATAACATCATGTTAACGCAAACAGAATACCTTGCCATCGCGGCGCAGATAGATTTCCCTAGTAATGCTTGGATAAATGGCAGTTATACACCAGCCATAAGCGGCGAAACCTTTAGTACCTTAAACCCCGCAACAGGGCAGGAAATAGGCCAAATTAGTGCCTGCGATAGGGCCGATGTAGACGTTGCTGTCGACAAAGCACGGCAGGCATTTGAAGCCGGTGTGTGGAGTAAAAAACACCCCTCTGAACGTAAAAAAGTGATGATTAAATTCATTAAGCTCATCAAACGTAATGAGCAAGAATTGGCGGTGATGGAAGCCCTTGAAAGCGGCAAGCCTATTAAAGACTGTGTGGCCATTGATGTGCCTGAAACCATCGATTGTATTCAATGGCATGCAGAAGCTATCGACAAAATATATGACCAAATATCCCCTTCTGGGGATACTTCTTTGGGTTTAATACAGCGCGAACCTATTGGTGTTGTGGCTTGTGTGTTGCCGTGGAACTTTCCTATGTTAATGGCCGCTTGGAAATTAGGCCCAGCGTTGGCAGCTGGTAACAGCGTCATACTTAAACCCGCCGAACAAACCAGCATGACATGTTTACGTTTAGCGCAACTGGCCCATGAAGCTGGAGTACCAGCTGGGGTGATTAACGTATTACCGGGTTTAGGGGAAACCTGTGGTAAAAGTTTAGGTTTACATCAAGACATTGATGCAGTGTCGTTTACTGGCTCTACGGAAGTGGGGCGGCTGTTTTTACAGTATTCAGCACAGAGTAATTTAAAACGTGTGGTGTTGGAATGCGGCGGTAAAAACCCTTGTATCGTGTTAGATGATGCAGAACGTTTAGACGAAGTGGCAGAACACGTTGTTAATGCAGTATTTTGGAATATGGGCGAAAACTGCTCATCTAATTCACGGCTTATTGTACACAGTGCCATCAAACAACAATTGATGGGAAAAGTGCTAGAAAAAACCCGCGACTGGATCACTGGAGATCCAATGGATCCACGTAATGCACTAGGTGCCATGATCAGCCAAGAACACTTTAGTAAGGTGATGGCATATATTAAAGGAGCGCAAGAACAGGGTGCTGAGTTAATACTCGGTGGCAGTGCCATCAAGTTAGAGGGGGAGTTGGCGCAGGGTTTGTTTATTGAGCCTACTATTTTTGACCAAGTGACCCCCAACATGACCATCGCCCTAGAAGAAGTGTTTGGGCCGGTGTTAGCGGTGATGACTGTTAACTCCGCGGCAGAAGCAGTGGCCCTAGCTAATGATACCTGTTATGGCTTACATGCCTCCCTATTCACTAGTAATGGCCGCCGTGCTCATAATGTAGCCCGCGCTATTAAAGCTGGCACAGTGAGTGTTAATTGCTATAGCGAAGGGGATATGAGCACTCCTTTTGGGGGTTACAAGCAGTCTGGCTTTGGTGGCCGAGACAACTCACTGTTAGCCCATGACCAGTACACAGAGACCAAAACTATTTGGCTAGATTTATCCACTGAGTCAGAGGCGGAACTAGATTAATGGCAGTCGTTAAAATTCTGCCAAATTATGAAAATGACTGTGGGTGGTATAAAAACCTCCCCACAAGGGTGCCTAATGCAAGCCTACAGGGAAATATAGAGGCAGACATATTGGTTGTTGGTGGAGGTTTTACCGGTCTTGCTGCAGCTCGTCGTTTGGCAGAACTAGCACCGGAAAAGCATATTGTATTATTGGACGCCTTAGCTATTGGCATGGCCTCGTCTGGCCGCAACTCGGGCTTTATGATTGATTTGCCCCATTCCCTTAATAGCCATGCTTACACTGCTAATGAGACTAGGGATCGGAATATGATTACCTTTAACCGCTCGGGTATTGCCTATGCCAAGACGATGGTTGAGCAACATAACATATCATGTGACTGGAGCGAGACCGGAAAGATACATGGCGCTACTTCTGCTACTGGTGGCAAAAGTCTATTAGCTTACGGTAAAGGTTTGGTTAACTTAAGTGAACCATTTAGTCTTTTGTCAAAACAACAAATGCAAGAAATTACTGGCTTAGACTACTATCACAGTGGTGTGTTTACCCCAGGTACGGTGATGATTCAGCCGGCAGCCTTCGTACAGGGTTGTGCAGAGCATTTGCCCGCTAACGTAAGTGTGTACGAAAACACCCCTGTAACTGAGTACCTTTGGGGTAGCAGCGGGGGCAAAAACGGGCGTAAGGTCGCCGCAAATTGCCATCTATTAACCACAGCTAATGGTCAAGTTACGGCACCTCAAGTACTTTTATGTAATAACGGTTTTGCGCAAAGCTTTGGTCAACAAAAAGGTCGTTTAGTACATGTATGTACTTATGGCAGCATGACTTCTCCTATGGATGAGGATCAACAAAGACGCCTAGGCGGTCACACTAATTGGGGGTTAATTCCGTCACATCCTGCTGGAGCAACCCTTCGCCGAACTGTAGATCAGCGGTTACTCATTCGCAGTGTGGTTACCTGTAGTCCACGTCTAAAATACCAACAAGCTCAGCTGAAGGGCATAAAGGCTCAACATCAAATCAGTTTTAAGCGCCGCTTTCACATGTTGCCAGAGTTAGAATTTGAACATACATGGGGTGGCTTATTGTGTATGTCGAATAATGAAGCCAGTTATTTTGGCCAGTGTCATCCGAACGTCTTTGCGGCCGTGTGCCAAAATGGCTTAGGTATAGCGCGGGGTACCGCCGCAGGTAAATTATTAGCAGAATTAGCACTAGGTCAAGACAGTGAATTGCTGCAACAACAGCTAGGTCAAGATGGACCAAGCTGGCTACCACCGCAACCTTTCACTAACTTGGGCGTGAGCGCTACCATCGCTATGCGTGAGATGAGGGCAGGCCGGGAGGCCTGACCTTGTTAAAAGCTATTTAACAACCACTGGCTTAGGGCTTGTACATCAGGGTGGTGTACCAAATTGGATTTAATAGCGAGGTAGTAACCACGGCCCGTATCCCACACATTGTCAGTCAATGGAACTAGCTTTCCTTGAGCCACTAAGTCGCCACTAGTATGCTCAAAGCCTAGGGCAATGCCTTCACCTTCTAATACTGCTTGGATTAACAAAGGGTAGTTGTTAAAGGTAAACCCTGCAGGTATTTTCACAGCATCATCCGTGTTTAAACCATCCACATTAAAATGACTAAACCATGCTGGCCAGTCAATGGCATCCCAGCCGATGTTATCCCACAATTGTTCGTCTAAATGTAATAGTCGGTGTTGTAATAAATCTGAGGCTTGTTCTGGTTTTTGTCGATTGCGCAGGTATTCTGGGCTGCACACGGGGTAGGCCTGCTCAGAAAACAAGTAATGGGTCTGGTTGCCTTGTAATTGATTGTTACCGCACGTAAGGGCAAGGTCTACTTTATCTGAGCGTAATTCTTGGGCATTGTCCGATGCAATAACGTGTACTTTTACGTCGGGGTATTGTTGATGAAAAGCGCGAATACGTGGCATTAACCAAAAGCTAGAAAATCCTAAGGTTGAAGCGATGGTAATTTGTCCTGTGGACTGGGTACGGCGGATATCACTGCTTACCGTAGCAATGTGTCCTAAACCCATAGTCACCGCTTGAAACAGTTTCTGGCCATCCTTGGTGAGCTCTATACGGCGTTGAGCTCTATGAAATACTGGGCAACCCAGCTGTTCTTCTAACCGTTTTACTTGTCTGCTAACAGCTGCTTGAGAAACGCAAAGTTCGTTGGCGGCTAAGGTGAAGCTCAAATGCCGTGCTGCCGCCTCGAAGGTGACCAAACCATTAATGCCTGGTAGTTGTTTGCGTAACAAAAAATATTCTCCTTATGCCAGGACTGTTAAAGATAATAACATTAAGTTATGTATTGCTATGGAAATGTCGTTTGAATGTTAACCCAAAAATACCTAACGTATGGCATTAAGATCAGTTTGGAGTGAACATGACCAAGGCATTTGCAGAAGCGACACGTCCCATACGCGGTCAGCGCAGTGGTGGGCGTGCCAACAGGCAGTTGTTACGTTGTCATAACATAGAGCAAATGTTGCCTCACCTGCGCCATGGTTTGCCTTATACAGAACCTATGGATGAAGACCAAATAGCTAAGATCGATGATGCCTCTATGGCCATCTTAGAGGAAGTGGGTGTGATATTTCGCGATCCCATTGCCCTAGAAGATTGGCGCGAGGCCGGTGCAAGGGTAGAAGGGGATTTAGTTAAGTTTGATCGTCACCATATTCGTGAATTGATAAAAAGTATTCCTTCAGACCTTAAATACCATGCTCGCAACCCAGAAAACAATCTTAAGTTAGGGGGCCGGAATTGTATTTTTGTACCCATGACAGGGGCACCTTTTTTACGTGATTTGGAAGATAAACGGCGCAACCCTACACTTGATGATCTAGCGATGTTTCATAAGTTGGCCCACATGAGCCCAGGCTTGCACTCTTCGGCCCATCATATTGTAGAACCCATGGATCATGCCGTGCCTTGGCGACATTTACGCATTACCCATTCGTCTATGAAGTATTCTGACAAGACCTTTATGGGCATGACCACGTCTGGCAAAAATGCTGAAGACGTTATCGACATGTGTGATATTTTATTTGGCAAAGACTATATTGACGATCACCCTGTGACGACCGGCAACATTAATGGTAATTCGCCGTTGGTTTGGGATGCCACCATGTTGGGAGCCTTACGGGCCTTTGTGAAGCGCAATCAACCGGTACTTTGCTCACCCTTCGTTTTGGGCGGCGCAAATACACCCGCTTCTACGGTTCCTGCTGTGGTACAGCTTAATGCCGAGGCACTGTCCGCCTTGGCTTATACCCAAGTGGTCAAAAAAGGTGCGCCTGCTATTTATGGCCATTATTTAGCCACTGTATCTATGCAATCTGGTGCCCCTATGGCGGGCACACCAGAAATTTGTTTAATGAATTTTCTTATTGGGCAAATGGCACGCCATTATGACGTCCCTTGGCGCACCTCCAATACCTTAGGTGGGGCTAAAGTACTTGATGCGCAAGCAGGCTACGAGAGCGGCGTTAACCTTATGGCAGTGATGATGTCGGGGGCCAACTACATTTGGCACTCAGCTGGTTGGAATGAAGCTGGCATGCACTGTTCTGTGGCTAAATTCATGGTAGATGCAGAGCAATGTGCTATGGCATACCGTATGGCAGAAGGACCCCGTTGGGATGACTTTGATGAGGCTTTAGCTGCTGTGCGAGATGTGGGGCCAGGTGGGCACTATCTTGGTCACCCCCACACCCAAGACAACTTTCAACGGGCTTTTTACATGCCCAAGTTATTAGATAACAATAACATCGAACAATGGATTGCCAACGGCAGCAAAAGTATTACTGAAAGAGCGTTAAATTTAGCCAAGGCGAAATTAGATGAATATGAAGAGCCTAAAATAGATCAAGCCATTGATGATCAACTGTTAGACTTTATTGCCCGCCGCGAATCAGAAATCCCTGATGACGGTGGCCTAAACGAAGATTATTAACCATGAGTGTAAATACAGACCCATTTTTAGAAAGCTACCAACTCAAGCACTTAACACTTCGTAATCGCCTTATGAGCAGCGCCCATGCACCTGGCTATATTAAAGACCGCATGCCTAAGCAATGTTATCGCCTTTAATCATCAAGCAAACACTAAAGGAGGCCTACTCGCTATGCAAGTAGGCCTCTGTCAAGGCTAGATAATGAGTAAAAACTATTGGGTAGTGAATTCTGGGTAGGCTTCCATGCCACACTCAGAAATATCCACCCCTTTGTATTCTTCTTCTTCAGTGACGCGAATACCAAGCACTTTTTTGATGATATACCACACCACAAAGCTGGCTAGGAATACCCATGCAAAAATAGTGAGTGCACCGATCATTTGACCCATAACTGTGGAACCATCATTAGTCACAGGGACTAACATCAAACCTAGCAAGCCGGCACTGCCATGCACGGAAATGGCACCTACAGGATCGTCTAGTTTGAGTTTATCCAAGGCTAAGATGCTAAATACTACCAATACGCCACCTAGAGCACCAAAAAGACTGGCTTGCAGAGCTGTAGGGGTTGAAGGTTCTGCAGTGATGGTGACTAGGCCTGCTAAAGCGCCGTTGAGCATCATGGTGAGGTCGGCTTTGCCAAACTTAATACGGGCCACTATTAGCGCTGCAATGGCACCTGCAGCTGCTGCGGCGTTAGTATTAAGAAATACCATGGCGACAGAGTGAGCTGAGTTAATATCACCTAACTTAAGCACGGAGCCACCGTTAAATCCGAACCAACCCATCCACAGAATAAAGGTTCCTAAAGTGGCCATGGGGAGGTTAGCACCGGGGATGGCCTTGATTTGGCCATTGGGGCCATACTTGCCTTTACGTGCGCCAAGTAATATTACCCCAGCTAAAGCAGCAGCAGCGCCGGCCATGTGCACAATGCCTGAGCCTGCAAAGTCTGAAAAACCAAGCTCACCAAGATTGTACCAGCCAAAGACGTCTTCACCGTTCCAAGTCCAGGCGCCTTCCATGGGGTAAATAAAACCAGTCATTACTATAGTAAAAGCTAAAAATGACCATAGTTTCATTCGTTCTGCCACAGCACCAGACACAATGGACATAGCAGTTGCAACAAATACGACTTGGAAGAAGAAGTCTGAGGCATTGGAGTAGACCGAGGCACCACCAAAACCTTCTGCTGCTGAGTCAGCTAATACCTGAGTGGTATCGATGGCCTCAATGCCACTTAAAAACCAGCCACCACCGTACATGATTTGATAACCCATAACGAGGTACATGACACAGGCAATTGCAAACAGAGCAAAGTTTTTGGTGAGAATCTCAGTGGTATTTTTGCTGCGTACCAGGCCAGCTTCAAGCATGGCAAAACCGGCGGCCATCCACATGACAAAAGCGCCACAAATTAAGAAGTAAAAGGTATCCAGGGCAAACTGGAGTTCATATAAGTTATTTTCCATGGGGGTCTCTGTTAGTTGTTGTGATTGCTAACCTTGCTATTGCGATTATCGTGCCAAGGTAATAAATATCATATAAAACAGTATTATACGTTGAAAAATAATCATAAATTTAAACTCGATGCACCAAATTTGGTGCGCTGTAAATCGATTTCAAGTGCATTTGCACTAATATGGAGCAGACAGCATAATGACAATTGTTGTTTGCAAAAATTATTGACAAAAAAGACATAATTGGCCTGCCTAGGTTTGTTTGATACACTGATATTTGATTATTTTTGGATACCACACATTGACTTATTTAGTTGCTGCCATTGATCTTGGTTCTAACAGCTTTCATGCCACTTTAGTGGACACCGGTGAGAACCCTTATCGTGTGGTTAGCCGGGCTGGAGAAAAGGTTCAGTTGGCTGCAGGTTTGGATAATCAAGGTCACCTCAGTCAAGAAGCAATGGATCGTGGATTAGATTGTCTGCGGCGTTTGGCCCCTAAATTGATAAAAGTCGACCCTAATAATCTTCATGTGGTTGCTACTAATACCTTGCGTGTAGCACAAAATAGCGCTGATTTTATAAGCCAAGCTGAGGCTATATTGGGTGTGCCAATAAGAGTGCTTACCGGTGACGAAGAAGCCTTATTGATCTTTTCTGGTGTAGTGGGGGAGGTGTCCTCCACTACCTACCAGCAACGTAAAAAACTGGTCATCGACATCGGTGGGGGTAGTACCGAACTGATATTAGGTCAACGCATCCCCCAACGTTTGCAAAGCTTTCCAATGGGTTGTGTGGCGTTTAGTGGCAAATTTTTCCCGCAACGCAAAATAAAACAAAGCTATATAACAAATGCTGTTGAAGCAGCCCAAAACACTATTGAAAAAGCCTCTCTAGGCTACTTTTGGGACGACTGGCAAGTGTGTATTGGTTCCTCAGGCACAGTTAAGGCATTAGCCGCTCTTAGTGCGCTGGAAGAGGATGGTAGGCCTTATCTAGACTTGGCCTCGATGGCTAAAATTGAACGACAGCTATTAGCCTTCGATCATTTGGATGAGGTGCTTATAGAGGGTTTGAGGCCAGATAGAGGCGAAGTGCTGCCAGCGGGATATGCCATACTTAAAGGTATTATGTTGAGCTTAAATTTAGACCGTATTTATTTTTCTACAGGCGCTTTACGCGAAGGCGTATTGCTGCGTGCGTTGCAACAACAAACTAATTCATTAAGTGGCTCATTGAGTAGCTGAGAAGTGCTGTTTAGCAAATTCCTGAAAGGTCTGCATTAGGCGTGTAGGCCTTTTGGCTTCTAGCCATGTCATACTAATGTAGCCAGGTTCTACCTCCTCTTTAATTGGACGTAAACATAATGTGTTGCCATTGTAGTCTACGTTTGCCATAGGTTGGGTGACCAACACTGAATAGCCCATACCATGACCCACTAATCCACGCACGGTTTCAAAAGACGGAGAACGGTAGCGAATCCATGGTTCCAAACCTTGATTACGAAATAAACTAGTAAAATAATCTCGGCTCGGTGCCACATCTAATAACACCATCGGTAAATCGACTAATTCTGTAAGGCTTATGCTTTCTTGATGGGCTAGTTCGTGGTTTGGATCTAGCAGTATGTGGGGCATAGGTTCTGCTAGCACTTCTGCCGCTAAATCTGGGCCTAATGCTAAGGTATACATAAATGCCAAATCAAACTGCCCCGTGTGCAAACCTTCATTGAGTTCATCTTGATTAGCTTCGTATAAACGTACATCAACCTGTGGGTGCAGCTGTAAGAATTGCGTAATTAACGGTGGCATGTACATGGGTGCTAAGGTAAAAAAGCAGCCTATTTCCAAACGCCCATACAAACCTTGGCCTAATTCTTTTACATTGGTTTCTAACTCATGAGCATGGGCTAAAAGGCTACTTGCTCTAACTAATAAATCTTGTCCAGATGTGGTGAGTGAGACGCCTTGGGCATGGTGGCGCAAAAATAACTGTAATTGAAAATGGTCCTCCAACAATCCCATGGCGTGGGTAATAGCAGGTTGCGAAATATGGAGGCTGCGGGCGGCGGCGGAAATGCTTTGATGCTCTGCAACGGTAACAAAGTAATGCAATTGTTTGAGGGTGACTTTAAGCATTGGACTGTTTGCCTATAAATTTAATTTATCTTTTTGCTCAATTTAAATTATTTTATTTAATCCTAACATCATTGCATACTTGATTCATGTTATTTATTGAGGACATTGAGTGCCTCATTTGGAGAGTTTGTATGTTACGTACTGGCGATGAATACCGTGAATCAATAAGAGATGGTCGTGAAGTTTGGATTGATGGTGAAAAGGTTACCGACGTGCCTAGCCATCCGGCTTTTAAACCCATCGTTGATATCCGTGCACGCATTTACGACATGGCCCATGAGGAAGCCCATCAAGAGGCGATGTCCTATGTTGATGAGGCTACGGGAGAGCGTAACTGTATTGGTTTTAAACTGCCCCATACCCAAGCAGATTGGCAGGCTAAACGGCAAGCCATTAAACGCATAATGTATGACATAGGAGCAGTGGTAACTCGTGTAGGCGATGAAACCGCTGGTGAAATGTGGTCTCTATATGATGGTTCGGACATGCTCAATAAAGTTGACCCAAGGTTTGGTGCCAACATTGAACGCCATATTCAACGAGTCCTCAAAACAGACACCTTTCACGTTTCGGCCAATACAGATCCCAAAGGTGATCGTTCAAAGCGGCCCCAAGACCAAGACCCAGACATGTTGTTGCACGCGGTTAAAGAAACCGATGAAGGTATTATTGTCCGTGGAGCCAAGTATGAAACTGCCGCAGCCTACGCTAACCAAGCGTTTGTTAAGCCTACTATAGCCAACTGGGGGGACCAAGAGCTGTCTGATTATGCTTTAGGTTTTATATGCCCTATGAATGCACCTGGTTTAAAGCACATCTGCCGCAGTGGTTTTGCAGGCCGTGGCAGTGCAGAAGATTACCCACTGAGCAATCGTGCAGATGAAATAGACACTTTATTGGTGTTTGATAATGTGCTGATTCCTTGGGAAGACGTATTATTTTATCAACATACCAAAGCAGCTACTTTTATTCGCGGTACTTTACACCGTTATAGTGCTTTGGCTTTTGTTGAACGTATTCAACACATTGCAGACCTAATGATTGGCACGGCGTTACATAATGTGCGACAGACTGGTCTTGATTCACAACAAGCGGTGCGGGAAAAAATAGCTCAATTGATTTGTTATCGAGAAGGCATAGATGCCCATTTAACAGCTGCTATAGCCATGGCCGAGCCAAGCCCTAATGGCTTGTTGATGCCCAACCAGTCTTTTTTATACACTGGTCGTGTTCATGCCTGTAGTCAACTGCCAGCCATGATGCATATTGCGCGTGAATTGTGTGGTGGGCAAATTTGTGTCACCCCTAGTGCAGCAGATTTTGCTAACCCTGATACCCAGCCTTGGTTAGAAAAATTCTATTCTGTTAATGAACGCTGGAGTTCAGGTGACCGCCGCCGGTTATTGGCGTTTGGTCGTGACTTACTTAATTCTGATTATGCAGGCCATAAGGTGACCTTCCAATTATTTGCACAGTCGCCACCTTTTGCCCATTTAAACACGGTTTACAATAATTTTGATTTCGAAGGTCCATTGAGTTTTGTTAAGAAAGCAGCGGGCTTGTCTGACCGAGTTATGGATTAACAAGGTTAACGGTTAATAGTAGGAGAATCCTATGCGTGATGAATTTTTAAGTGCCCTGAGTAATGCGGCGTCTTCCGTTGCTGTTGTTACCACCTCTGGCGATGCTGGTATGGCGGGATTAACCATTAGTTCATTTTGCTCTGTATCGGCAGACCCACCCACTCTTTTGGCTTGTGTACACAAACTAAGCCCCTTGGCAGAGACAATTAAGTCTAACGGGCGCTTTTGTTTAAACCTATTGAGCCAGCAGCAAGCACGGGAATCTGATATATTTGCTGGCCGAATTAAGCCTCAGGAGGGCGATAAGTTTAGCCTAGTGGATTGGATCAAGAGCGAATCAGGCCAGCCGATGATAAACCACAGCTTAGCTAGTTTTGATTGTGAAGTGAGCCAAATTATTGACGGTGCTAGCCACTGGGTAGTATTTGGTTTAGTTACCGACGTTCATGCCAATGGTGATTCAGATACAGACGCAAGCCTCGTTTACTGCAAGCAGGCCTACGCTGGTACCACACGTCTCAACTCATGTGCAGCGGCCTAAACTGCGACAATCATTCACTTAACCAAAAAACGAGAAATTAACCTATGGCACACCAACGAATTAGAAAGTTTAACACCGCCAAAATGTACCCAGGTAAAGGCATGGATAATGACCTGTGTATGGCAGTAAGAGCGGGTAATCGGGTTTTTTTGCGTGGCCAAACAGGTTTCGACTTAGACGGCAATATGGTGGGTATCGGTGATCCTGCTGCACAAGCGGAAATGGCTATGCAGTGTGTAAAAACACTGCTAGAAGAGTCTGGAGCCAAATTGGAACACATCTGTAAAACCACCATTTACATTACTGACCGTGCCTACCGTGAAGAAGTCTATACGGTTATTGGTCGTTGGCTAAAAGGTATCCATCCCTGTTCTACAGGGCTAATAGTACAAGGCTTAGCGAGGCCAGAAATGGTCATGGAAATTGACGTAGAAGCCATTATCCCTGAAGCAGACGCTTGACGATTGAATAAACCATGTGGAGTTGCAGACGATGTTAACAGCAGCACAAAAACAAACGTATTTAGACCAAGGATTCGTGTTAATCCCCCAAGCTATCAGTGCAAATAAGATTGCTGCCATGGCAGAAGAGTTACAAGGCTGGATAGAAGAAAGCCGTGACCACAACAAAAATTATGGTGCCACACTTAATGGAAAATCTAGGTTTGATCTTGAACCTGGCCACAGTAAACAACATCCCAAATTAAGACGTATCAATAATCCAGTGGACATATCCCAAGCCTATAGGGATGTGTTGTTTGAAGGCCCTGCAGTGGAAGCTGCTGTCGATGTGTTAGGGCCCAATGTTAAGTTTCATCACTGTAAACTCAATATCAAACTGCCGGGTATGGTGACACGGGTAGATTACCATCAAGACCACCCCTTTGATGTGCACACTAACGATGATCATGTCACGCTACTGGTCTTATTGGATGACATGACTGAAGCAAATGGGTGTTTAAGAATAGTGGCCGGGTCTCACTTATGGCCGCAATATAGCCATTACAAGGACGACCAATTTGTTGGTAAAGTAAATGAAGAAGCGCAGGCCATGTGTGAGGCCACGGCAACTAAATTAGAAGGTAAAGCGGGGGATATATGCCTAATGAACACCTGGTGCCTTCATGGTGGCACCTCAAATTTGTCACAAAACTCACGAAGGTTATTGATTTGTGACCTCACAGCAGCAGATAATTACCCACTGATGGAACCGCAAGTTCCTTCTGAACATACAGGGAGAATTATCGCAGGTAAGTCCAGCCGTATTGCACGATTTAGGTCTGGCGAAGTAGAAATGCCATACCATTATGAATCAGATTCATTTTTTGGAGCGCAAGGCCAAGATTCACCCTATTAATTAACAATGAGATTCAATTATGACATTTTCGATATCTGGGTTTTGTAAACGCACTGGCATGGTGGGTGTGGCCATCACTACTTCAAGTATCAGTGTGGCTAGCCGTTGCCCGTGGATTAGAGCGGGGGTAGGGGCTGCTGCCACCCAAAATATAACGGACCCAAGCTTGGGGAACCTAATGTTGGATGGTCTGGAGCAAGGGAAAACCCCTGATCAAGTTATTAGTGACTTGGTGAATGGGCGTGACTTTATTGAATATCGGCAATTAGCTTTGATTGATGCCAAAGGCCAAAGTGCCAGTTTTACTGGTAATCAAACCCTAGGCACTAACGCTGTAGTACAGGGTAATGATTGCATTGCGGCTGGTAATATACTCATTACCACTGCCGTACCCCAAGCCATGGCAGACACTTTTGCGCAACACAGTCAGTTGCACTTGGCACAGCGATTACTATTAGCGTTACAGGCTGGAGTGGATGCGGGGGGTGAAGAAGGTCCTGTGCATTCAGCGGGCCTTAAAGTTGCCCACATTCACCCTTGGCCATTGGTCGACCTGCGGGTTGATTGGGCGGATGATGGCCCTATTGCTCAGCTAATGGATCTGTGGAAAGCATACCAACCACAAATGATGGACTACAATTCTCGTGCTATAGATCCGAGTTCTGCGCCAAGTTATGGCGTTCCTGGGGATTTGTAACAATGTCCTTGAATGTCACGGCTCAGCAGATTTTGAAACAATTGGTGAGTTTTGATACTACCAGCTACAAGTCTAATTTAGCATTAGTAGAGTTTGTTCAAAATTACCTCAGAGACTATGGCATAAACAGCCAGCTAGTGCCTGATGCCAGTGGTAAAAAAGCTAATCTTTACGCCACCATAGGCGCTAATTCAGAACGGCCAGATAAAGGCGGTATTATGTTGTCTGGCCATACAGACGTGGTGCCAGTGGCTGGACAAGACTGGGTTACCGACCCGTTTACCTTAGTGGAACAAGATGGCAAATTGTTTGCCCGTGGCAGTGCCGATATGAAGGGCTTTATTGCCTTGGTATTAAGCCGTGTGCCAGCAATGCTTGCCCAACCGTTACAATTGCCTTTTCATTTGGCTTTTTCTTATGATGAAGAAATTGGTTGTGTTGGGGTACGAGGGTTACTTACTTTATTGGAACAGCTGCCGGTTCGTCCAGCTATGTGTATAGTAGGAGAACCCACCAGTATGCAGGTGGTGATCGGGCACAAAGGCAAAGCTAGTTATCGTGTGCAAGTGACCGGCCACGCTTGCCATTCAGGCCAAGCTCCTTTAGGCGTTAATGCGGTGGATTATGGGGCTCAGTTGGTGGTCTATATCAATAACATGGCTCAGCAGTCTGCTCTAAACGGACCTTTCGACTATGATTACAAGGTGCCTTACACCACCTTGCATACAGGCACTATACAGGGTGGTACTGCCCTCAATATAGTGCCTAACCATTGTGAATTTGAATTTGAAATTCGCTATCTAGCACAACAAGACCCTGCCCCTTTGGTACAGAAAATTGCTGATTATGCCAAGTTTGAGCTGGAGCCTAAGATGAAAAATGTGGCCTCTGAGTCCGGTATCAACATAGTACAAACTGCTAGCTATCCAGGGTTGTTAATAGAACCAGAAGCTGAGTTAGTGACCTATGTTAAGGGACTGCTTAACAATGACGCCCATAGCAAGGTGATTTTTGGCACGGAAGGTGGCTTGTTTCAACAACAGCTTGGTATTCCAACCTTAGTCTGTGGTCCTGGCAACATAGACCAAGCCCATAAAGCGAATGAGTACATTAGCCTAGAGCAGTTTACTTTGGGCGGTCAACTTTTAGACCGCCTCATTGCAGATATGGCTAATTAGCCGTATGTATCAAGTCACACAATACTAATTGTGGGCGGCTTAAACAGCTAGATACTCTTCACGTAAGGCTTGGTTTTCGAGTACTTCTTGGGCGGTGCCAGTAAATACTATTTCACCCGAATCAATAATAATAGCGTGGTCAGCTAACTTCAGTGCTGCCACAGCATTTTGTTCAACAATAATGGTTGTGATGCCCATTGATTTAACTTCCCGCAGCATACGTTCAATTTCTTGAACAATCACTGGTGCTAAACCTTCATAAGGCTCATCCAATAACAATAGCTTAACGTCACGAGCCAGAGCGCGTGCGAGGGCAAGCATTTGTTGTTCACCCCCCGACAGGGAAGACGCTTCTTGCTTACGCCTTTCCTCTAACTTTGGAAAATGGCTGTATATCTTTTCTAAAGTCCAGCCGATAGGCTCGGCTATTTGGGCTAATATGAGGTTCTCTTCTACGGTCACGCCTGGGATAATGCGACGATCTTCGCACACTATTTGAACGCCGGAACGAGCGGCTTCAAAAGCTTTCATCTCGTGCAATGCTTGGCCATTTAGCCAAATTTCACCGCTAGTTAGGCCTGGCTCACTGGCCCTTGCTATAGCACGCAGGGTCGAAGTTTTACCTGCACCATTGCGGCCCAGTAAAGCCACAATTTCACCTTCTGGAATATCAAAAGATACACCCTGTACCACGTAACTTTCACCATAAAAGGCGTTCAACTCGCGGCAAGAGAAGAAGGTCTGAGGCGCGTCTACTTTACTTTCATTCATAGTCTGCTTCCTTATGGCCTTATTAAACTTGAGCTTCGCCAAGATAGGCTTCAATAACTTTGGGATGACCTTTAATTTCATCAGGCGAGCCTTCAGCAATAATCTGTCCTTGCGCTAGTACAGAAATTTTCTCAGCTAAGGAAAATACCACATTCATATCATGTTCAACGATCACTTTGGTAATGCCATCATTCATACTTTTTAGTAATTCGATGGTTTTTTCAGTTTCATGACGCGCCATACCTGCTGTGGGTTCATCAAGCAACAATAAACGCGGTTTATTAGCCAGACAAATAGCCATTTCTAAGCGTCGTTTATCACCCCGCGATAGGCTACCAGCTAAGGAATGCATATGATTTTCTAAGCCCAGTTCACAAATTTGTTGCTCAGCAAACTCAATAAGAGGGCGCTGTCTACTGCGACCCTCAAACATATTTAGGTTAAAGGATCCGTCTCTGGCAGCAAATACTGGAATGGTGACGTTTTGTAATACGGTCATTTCTGGGAAAATTGCCGGTGTCTGAAACACTTTAGCAATGCCCAACTGGTTAATGTCGAAGGAGTTAACATTAAGTAACGGTTTACCATCGAACATCACTGAACCATCATCGGGCTTAAGCATGCCCGTTAACACGTTGAGTAAGGTCGATTTTCCAGCGCCGTTGGGCCCTATAAGGGCGTGGGTGGACCCTTTTTCGATTTTTAAATTAACGTTTTGTAAGGCTTTTAAACCACCAAAACTTAAGGACACTTGATGTATGTCTAATATGGCCATGGTTTAGTCTCCTATTCGCCGTCAATGGTCGTGAAAAAACGTTTCTTGAGGCGAGCTACAGCCTCCATAAAACCACCTGGCATAAAGATAACCACCACCATAAAGATGACACCAAGCACTAGCAGCCACTGCTCACCAAGACTAACGGATAAGACGTTTTCAAAGTACAGCATGAAACCTGCGCCTAACATGGGCCCAACCAAAGTACCTACGCCACCGATTACAGACATGATGACAATTTCCCCTGATTGGTGCCAACCAAGGAATTCGTGACCTACAAAGGGCTCATAAACCACCATTAAAGAACCTGCAACAGCGGCATACATAGCGCTCAATACAAAGGCCAATAGTTTGTATTTACGGGCGTTAATACCAGTGTATTCTAAACGGGTTTGATTGCACTTGATGGCTTTCATCATTAAGCCTACAGGCGAACGCTCAATGCGTTTGGCGAGGTAATACAGAAGAATTGCCATGAGTGCGCAAAAGTAAAATACAGTATCACCCTGCATTTTTAGATCGAACAGCATAGGCGTTGGCATGCCTGTTAAACCATTTTCACCCCCTGTCCATTTTTGCAACATGGACATGGCCATAGAATCAAACATCTCTGCAAACGCCAAGGTGAGAATAGAGAAATAGATACCTGTTCTCTTTAATGTGAGTAAACCAATAATTAAAGCCACCAACGTTGCTGCAGCGACCGCTACTATAATGGCTGGGATAATATTGTCGGAGAAGTTTTTTAACATTATGCCGGTTGTGTAGGCCGAAATACCGAAGAAGGCCGCATGTCCAAAAGATAAGTAGCCAGTAAAACCTAGCAAGATGTCAAAACCCACCACAAAGATACAGAAGATCATAATTTTTGTATCTAGGCCAGAGTAACCACCGATTAGAGGAAACCATAAGGGCATGGTTAGTGCCACCAAAGCGAACATCAACACGGCTTTATTGTGTTGCCAAAAGTTCTGTTGAGTGATCATTATTCAAATACTCCCTTGGCACCCAATAAGCCACGGGGGCGGACTAATAAAATGATAACAGTGATTAGGTAAATGATAATGGTATTAATATAGATGTAAGGCGCAGTAAAGCTTTGGGCCATGCCGATTAAAATACCCGCTAACACGGCTCCACCAAGGGAGCCCATACCGCCAATAACCACAATAAGAAAGGAAGGCACAAGGAGTTGCATGCCTACTTCTGGTGATACCTGAGTTACTGGGCCACCAAACACACCAGCAATACCGGCAATCATGGCCCCTAGACCAAATACAATCATAAAGCGGCGGTTGATGTTAACACCCATGAACTGCAGCATCTCAGCATCGCGCATACCAGCTCGTATTACTAAGCCGAAGCGGGTTAGATGTAAAAGAGCAAATACAGCTGCTACCGTGACAATAGACACCACAACTAAGATCAAGCGCCACTTGGGATAGACTACAAAACCTTCTAAGAAGGGCAGGTAATCATGCAGCATTATGATACCGTTACCCCAGCTAGGGATGGCAAAAGGAATATTATTCGCACCAAAAATCCATTTTAAAAGTTCCTGTAACACAATGGCTAAACCAAAGGTTACCAAGATTTGGTCGGTGTGAGGCCGGTTATAGAAGCGCTGGATTAAACCGCGCTCCAAAAGTATCCCTATGACAAATAGAATAGGGGGCACAAGAATCAGCGCTAGGCCAAAACCTAGGGCGTTGTTGATACTCACTGCTAGGTATATAGCAATAAGGTACAAAGCTCCATGGGCGAAGTTAACTACGCCCAAAGTGCCAAAAATAAGAGTGAGGCCCAGAGCAATGAGCACGTATATGGAACCCAGCTGTAAGCCAGTTAATAAAGATAGGGTAAAAGCGTTGAGCGTCATATCCATTTTGGAGATACTCCCATTGGTTGCTGTGGCAAAATCATGGTATTTTTTTTAGTATTATATGGGTAAATAAAAAACGGGCCAGCGTTAAACTTGGCCCGTGCAGTTCGCTACATACAGCTTATGCCGGTACGTATGGACCTAACTCACCACCAAAGATGGCTGGATCATAATCAACGGTCTTCGCAGCCACTTGATCAACGATCTGTAAATAGTCAAAGTCGCTGGTACGTGCAGAAGGTGATTTACCCTGCATAACCAAGATGTCTTTGATGCACTGGTGATCAGAACCACGGTACAAGGTTGGGCCGTTGCCAGCACCAGTGAATTCGAAGTCTTCAAGCGCTTTAATCACTTCTGGTGGGTAAAAAGTGCCGGCCATTTCGCATGCGTTGGCATATAAAAGGGTCTGCACATAACAAGTATGCGCTGCCTGTGAAGGTGGGAAGCCGTATTCATCACTAAAGGCCTTTACAAACACTTTAGAACCTTCATCTTCCAATGCCCAGTTCCAGCCCGAGGTACCTAATACACCATCGATGTTAGCTGAACCTGCGCCTTTAGCCATTAAACGGCTATATAGAGGCACTACGACTTCCAAGTTTTTACCATTCTTTTGCATGTCTCGCATGCCAAAGTTTACGGCGTTGGTTAAAGAGTTAACCATGTTGGCGCCGTAGTGGTTCAATATCAGAACGTCTGCATCTGAGTTCAGTACCTGAGATAGATACTGAGAGAAGTCAGTAGTCTTCAAAGGCGTCATGATGTTGCCTTCAGTTGACCAGCCTTCTTTCTCTGTGAATTCCTGCATAGACTCTTGCTGGGTGTGGCCCCAAGAGTAGTCAGCAGTTAAGTGGAAGGCGCGACGGTCTTTGCCGTATTCGTTGCTCAATACGGGAGATAGTGCTTTACCTGTCATGTGAGCGTTGAAGAAATGACGGAAACCATAACGTTGCTTGTCCTTACCCGTGGTGTCGTTTGAGTGAGTCAAACCACACATAAAGATAATACCTAGCTCGTTACAAAGGTACTGTTGGGCAATGGCGATGCCAGAAGAAGAACCACCAGTAACCATAATTACTTTGTCACGCTCAATCATACGACGGGCAGAAGTACGTGACGCATCGGCGTTAGTTTGAGTGTCGCCTGTTACGTAAGTAACTTTTTTACCCAAAATGCCGTTGCCGGTTAATTTGCTTGGTTTAAGGGTGTCGAGCATGCCACCACCGTTGTTCAAGTGTTTAACGGCTAGCTTATAGGCACGTAATTCATCAGCACCCTCATCAGCGTATGCACCTGTTTGAGGTACATTAAAACCTAATACTACTTCACTACCCTTAACTGGATAGTTGCCAATGGCTTCTTCTGCCCAAGCATTTTGGGTAAAAAACATTGGTGTAGCGGCGCTTACAGCACCAACTGATGTGGCTTTCAATACATCGCGGCGGGACCAACCAGCAGCAGTGTGATTTGTTTTTTCAGATTTTACATCTGTCATGGCAAACTCCAATTTATTGTTGTTAAACCGAGATGAGCACAACCAGCAATTCAACGCAGAGGTGCTTCTAGGTTGGGGACTAGTCTAGCGAGTTGGTGGCCATTGAAAATTAGACCTTAGTGAATGAAACTAAAGTCTTTAAAACTAAAGTCTTTAAAACTAATGTCTTTAAAACTAATGTCGTAAGGCTAAGGTCGAATAGAGTTAGCTAAGGTGCAGTGTCTATCAAAAATACAATCTAGGGCAAACAGCCTGTATACTGCCTGTGTTATTTTTTACTCTTGAGCCGCAGATAAGAGAAACGACCTATGAAGAGCGCCAACACCGAGCAGAAACCCATTAACATTGCTGTATTAACCGTGTCAGATACCCGTACCGTAGCAACTGATAAATCGGGCGCAACACTGATTGAACGGTTACAAGGTGCCGGGCACAGCTTAGCGCAGCACTCCATTGTTAAAGATGATGTATACCAAATACGTGCCGCCGTAAGTCTGTGGATTGCCGACAACAATGTACATGCTGTGTTGGTGACTGGTGGTACTGGTTTTACTGCTAGAGACACTACTCCCGATGCGTTATTACCCTTGTTTGATCAAGTGATTGAAGGCTTTGGTGAGTTATTTCGAAGCCTGTCTTATGCTGAAATTGGCACCTCCACTATTCAGTCTCGCACCGTCGCTGGCGTAGCTAATCGCACCGTGATTTTCAGTATGCCCGGTTCTACTGGTGCCTGTCGTACAGCCTGGGATGGCATTATTAAAGATCAGTTAGACAGCCAGCATAGGCCCTGTAATTTTGTGGAAATGGTGACGTTTAACTCTGCGTCCCGCCACCTGTCATAACGCCTCGTATGTTTACAAAAACGAGCCTTACCAGTGTACCTGCCGCGCAGCAACAAATTATGGCAACCGCAAAATGTGTTCTGACGTCGGAGTGTGTGTCGCTATTTCATTCCAGAGGACGGGTACTAAGTGGGCCTGTGGTTTCTACCGTGGCTGTGCCACCTGCGGACAATAGTGCTATGGATGGCTATGCCTTGCGAGTAGAGGACTTATACCTAAACGTCATTCCTGTAAGTCAACGGGTAGCTGCAGGGCAGGTGCCAAGTGCACTAAAACTCCATACTTGCGCGCGGATTTTTACCGGTGCGGAAGTTCCAAATAATGCCCAATTGGTCGTGATCCAAGAAGACGTTGAAATTGTGGAAGGTGGTATCTGTATACTGCCTAGGGCTTTAGAGCAGGGCCAAAAGTCAGGTCAGTTCATCCGTCTCAAAGGCCAAGATGTGGTGGCAGGGCAGGTGGTTTGTAAAACTGGCACTAAGTTAGAAGCACGGCATCTAGGTGTATTGGCATCCATGGGTATAGAACACGTAGACGTGTACCGACCTTTAAAAGTTGCCATCGCATCTACGGGAAGTGAATTAGTTAATCCTGGCCAAGACCTGCAAGCAGGTCAAATCTATAATTCAAACCGATTTTTGATGGCTGGTTTAGTGGATCAGTTGGGTATGGAATTAGTCGACATAGGCATTATCACAGACGAACGCTCAACTACAGAATCAGCCCTGGCCTTGGCAGCAGACCAGGCTGATATTATTATTACCAGTGGCGGCGTTTCCGAAGGTGAAGAAGACCATGTTAAAGGTGCAGTCGAAACTCTAGGCCAATTGGATGTATGGAAACTGGCTATTAAACCGGGGAAACCATTGGCATTTGGTCGCGTGAAACAAACCCCATTTTTTGGTTTGCCTGGCAATCCAGCTAGTGTTTTGGTGACCTTTATGGTGATAGCACGGCCGTTTTTATTGGCGCTTCAAGGCTGCACCAGTACACAAGGGCACAGCCTAAGCGCACGTTTGGTTAATCCACCCACAAGGCCAAGTATAAGGCAGGAATACCTCCGTGTTCGATTAGTTTCGAACGCACAATCAGGCTTAGCTGTAGAAGCCATGACCAATCAAAATTCTGGTGTACTTACTACTGCAATGACAGGTGACGGGTTAGCTGTAGTGAAAGCCAATACTTGTGGTAAAGACGCGCAAGAGGTTGAATTTTTGCCTTACGCTAGTTACGGCGTTTGAGGAAGATAATCATGGGACCAAACTGACCGGTGTAATTGTAATATCTGTACAAAAACCACTTGAGAGTCAGAGGCTTTTTGCCTATACTTCTCACCTCGCAATCGCTCGATTGTGATCGTTATGGTAGCCCTATTGGTCCCCACGCAACGATAAACCGTAAACCTGGTCAGGCCTGGAAGGGAGCAGCCACAGCGGTGGATTTGTGTGCCGAGGTGTGGCTGATAGGGGTACCACCATTCTCATGATTTATATCGCAATTTAGCTGATTTTAGGCACTTATTGAAGCAAGTGGACCACATGGTGGAACACATGGCTAATCCTTTAGCTTACAATTAGTCTTTACATTATCGCGTGTGGTTCTTTCGCATTCGCGTACCATACATCTTCAACCTCATTTCAGGCACACTTGGGGTCTTATGTTTACTGCAAACAAAATGCAGGGGGCAGGCGGTTATCAGGTACTCCAAATTAATTCAACAAACTGTTTAACTGTTATTAGCAGTCAACAAGAAGTTGAATGCTAATTAGGTTATCTAAGCCATTATTTAATACAGAACTGTTTACAAAGCATCTTGAAGATGGTTATAAACAAGCATATCAGCGTTATTTTTCAGGGGATAACCCAAAAGATATTTTTGTTTCAAAATAAAGACCAGTTTAATTGGTAATTTATTATTTTTGCTGAAGCTATGATGCTTTAATAAGGCATTCGAAACACCATATTTGGTGGCGTATTACATTTTATTTGACCAAGGAAGCAGCGCAAAATGGTGACCATTAATCAAAGTAATAATAAAATGGGTGCGCTTCACCTGATTGGCGAACTCGCCATGTCATTTGTTTTGGCAAGTATGGTAAAAGTCTTGCAACCAGATTTTTCTGTGTTTTTGATTTTGTTTTTTCGCTACCTATTTTGCCTCCCACTATTAGTCGCTTATGCAATTTATTCTAGGGGTCCTAAGTTCCTTAGTATTACTAATATTCCGGGCCTTGCATTAAGAACTGTGTTCGGTTTTTTGGGACTAACCACGTGGTTTTTAGCAATCACCAACATCGATATCAGCCTTGCTACAGCGCTAACACAGACCATGCCGATTTTTATAACGGGCTTCTCCGTTGTAATTGCTGGAGAACAAGTGGGCTTGAAGCGCTTAGTGTCAGTTTTAGTTGGCTTCTTGGGCGTTCTGGTTCTTATATTTCCAATAACACCAGCACTGAATCTCTGGGGTGTTCTATACGCTCTACTTGCCGCCGTGTTTTCAGCCCTTATGTTTGTGTACTTGCGAGTACTAGGCCGAACAGATCCTGCAGTTTCAACGTCTATTTGGTATAACTTCACCGGACTAATTCTTGCTGGGTTGTTAACCTACAGCCTAGACAGTTTTGAAGCCGTTACTAGTCTTTCAACTCCAGACTCCCTGTATCTCCTTATCGCTTTAGGTTTTTTGGCAAGTTTTCAGCAATATTTCCTTGCTCAGAGTCATATGTATGCCCAGGCTTCTATACTTGCCCCCTTGCACTTTCTTGCTATTCCTTTTGGGATAGGTGTGGGCATACTGCTATTTGATGAAATCATAACGCTAAAATTCTTAGCGGGTACGGCAATTATTATAGCCTCTACATATTATATTGTTCTGCGACAACAGGCTAACCAATAACCAGTATTATGCTGTTGGGGCATTACCTATGACAACTCAAAGCCTAGCTTATGTAAATGGTGAAATAGTGCCCATTAGTGAGGCTAAAATATCGCTATTAGATTGGGGTTTTTTACATTCTGATGCCACTTATGATGTGGCTCATGTGTGGGAAGGGCATTTTTTCCATTTGAACGAACATTTGGATCGTTACTATGCTGGCATGGAAAAGTTGCGCATGTCGATCCCCTATAATAAAGCCCAGCTGACGGCATTGTTATTGCAGCTTGTGGCGCAAAGTGGTTTGCGCCATGCCTATGTGGAAATGATTACTACCCGTGGCCAGCCTGAGCCCGGGTCTCGAGATCCGCGCACTTGTACTAATCAATTTTTTGCATTTGTAGTGCCCTTTGTGTGGATTAGTCAGCCAGACCAAGGCTTACACATAGCTATAAGTCAACAGCAACGTATACCTACCGAATCTGTTGATCCTACAATTAAAAACTACCATTGGTTAGACTTGGTAATGGGGCAGTTTGAAGCCTATGACCGAGGCGCGCAAACTGCCGCCGTGGTGGATGCCAATGGCAACATAAAAGAGGGGCCAGGGTTTAATATTTTTATTATTAAAGATAGCCAATTATTCACAACAGCAGAAGGCGTGCTGCTGGGCATTACCCGTCAAACTGCCATACAATTGGCTCAACAACTAGGCATGCAAGTAGTGTTTGGCGAAGTGTCTGCAGACGCTTTTCGAAATGCAGATGAAACCTTTGCTACGAGCACGGCTGGCGGCATCATGGCCATCACACAGGTAGATGATAATGTGATTGGAGATGGCCAAATAGGCCCCTTAACCCAGCAATTAAAAGACGCCTACTGGGCCATGCACAAACAACCCAATTATGCCACTGAAGTGGTTTATGAGTCAGAGCCTTAGTTCAAAAAGACATGTGCCTAGCACAGAAAAACTATGCATTAAAAAGCCGATATTCTAAACGCTGACATTGACATTACTGTGCCCGTGCCACTAGTAAAGAGCTTGATGTCAGTTGGTGCTGCAATCGCCCTGATATATTTAAGTTGGAAGTGGATAGGCGGCCGCTCGCTCTAGCTAGTTTTATTACTTGAACCGATGGAGAATCACACTGCTGTAATTGAAGTGGCTGGTGGCAGGTTAGTTGGTAGCTTTAATTGTGCGTGGCTCATATAATGTCTGTCTCTAGGTTGTCTTTTTAATGAGAGAGTGCACGCTGCATGTCATATCAGGTTTTAGCCCGTAAATGGCGGCCCCAAAATTTCCACACCATGGTGGGTCAAGAGCATGTTTTACGCGCCTTGGTTCATGCCTTAGACGAACAGCGTTTACATCATGCTTATTTGTTTGCGGGTACCCGTGGTGTTGGCAAAACAACCATTGCGCGAATATTGGCGAGATGCCTTAATTGTGAAGAAGGTGTCAGTTCCACACCCTGTGGCGTGTGTTCTAGTTGCGTTGAGATTACTGAAGGCCGCTTCGTTGATTTAATTGAAGTGGATGCGGCATCACGTACCAAAGTAGAAGATACCCGAGAACTGCTAGATAACGTTCAATACGCACCTACACGAGGTCGTTTTAAGGTTTATCTGATTGACGAAGTACACATGCTCTCTACCAGCAGTTTTAATGCGCTGCTTAAAACTTTGGAAGAACCACCACCACACGTAAAATTCCTATTAGCCACTACAGATCCACAAAAACTACCTATTACTGTACTTTCTAGGTGTTTACAATTTAATCTAAAGAACATGCCGGCCGAACAGGTGGCAGGACATTTGCGCAACGTTCTTACAAGCGAAACCATACCCTTTGCAGAAGCTTCATTGTGGCAGCTTGGCCGGGCAGCCAAAGGCAGCATGCGTGATGCCTTGAGCCTTACGGATCAGGCCATTGCCTTTTGTGGTGGCGACTTAACCGAAACTGCCGTTAACCAAATGTTGGGCAGTATTGATCAGGGTAAAGTTGTTGCCATTGTTAGCCAGTTACAACAGGGTAACGCTGGTGAATTGCTTAAGCTCATTGGAGAACTGGCAGAGCAGGGGCAAGATTTTGCTGTAGCCTTAGAAGATCTGCTGAGTTTGTTACATCAAGTGGCTATTTGTCAGGTATTGCCCGATGCGCCTGTTTCGGTCCAATTTGATAAAACTAAGGTGTTAGATTTAGCTCAAAATACCAGTCCTGCAGACCTACAGCTATTCTATCAAATGGGTATTATGGCCCGTAAAGACTTAGAGGCAGCGCCAGACTTGCAAGCTGGCTTTGAGATGGCCTTGTTGCGTATGCTCGCCTTTAGGCCGCAGCAACATGCTGGCCAAATGCGCACCACGGCGACTCCGTCTCAGGCACAAGTATTAATGGCGCCACCTGAAGCAGAGCCAGCGCTAGCAACAGTGTCACAAGAGGTACCACAAGACGCGCCGCAAAAAATACTAGACCCTGAAACTATAGTCGCGCCTGCCAATGAGTTGCCACCTTGGGAAGAAGTGTCTGCGCCGCTAGTGCAGCAACAAGCCCCAGAACAAGTACAGCAAGATGTGCCAGAAGAAGCACCTGAGATAGTAGCGGCTTCAAGCCCAGAAAAACCCTGTAACGATTGGACATTAGCCGACCTCAATGAAAATAACTGGACTCAGGTATTTAATGACCTTAATTTATCGGGCATGACTCACGCTATTGCAGCCAATATGGTGTTTGCTAAACGACAAGGCACACAATTACAATTCACCTTGGAGCAAGGCCAAAGCAGCATGCTTAATGTAACCCATCAGGGCCGTATTCGGCAGGCCTTGGAAGAAATGTTTGGTTGTGACCTGCAGTTGGCCATAGACATTGGACAAACTCAAACTGAAACGCCGTTTGCGAGCCGCCAAAGACAAGAAACAGAAAGCCAAGACCAAGCTATAGCATCATTACAAAATGATCCTAATGTAGCCAGTTTAACCACTGCTTTTAATGGCCAGCTAGACGCTAATAGTGTTTTGCCTGTTAACCCTACTAAAACTTAGACTAATTATAGAGAAAAAAATATGTTAAAAGGTGGCATGGGCAATATCATGAAACAAGCCCAAAAAATGCAAGAACAAATGCAACAAGCGCAGGCAGATTTAGCCAAAGCGGAGTTTACCGGTGCCGCTGGTGCTGGTTTAGTGCAGGTAGTAATGACAGGGCGTCATGATGTGAAGCGCGTCAAACTGGATGATTCACTGTTGTCGGAAGACAAAGAAATGTTAGAAGACTTACTGGCGGCTGCGGTCAATGATGCGGTCCGTAAAGTAGAGCAGGCTAGTCAGAATAACATGGCTGATATGACCGCCGGCATGGGTATGCCTGCCGGTTTTAAAATGCCGTTTTAAGTAAATTATAGGTTCAACGTTCATGTCATTTAGCCCCCTTATTGATGATCTTATTGAGTCTCTCCGATGCCTACCTGGCGTAGGCCGTAAGTCAGCCCAACGGATGGCGTTACACATATTAGAGCGTAACCGTGAAGGCGGTGCGGTGCTAGCGCATAGCTTGAACCTTGCGCTTGATAAAGTGGGCCGCTGTGATCAATGCAGAACCCATAGTGAAACACCTGTGTGCCGTATATGTAGACAGTTAGACCGTGACGCTAATACCTTGTGTATTGTAGAAACCCCAGCAGATGTATTGGCTATCGAACAGGGAGCAGGTTTTCGGGGGTTGTATTTTGTACTTATGGGCCACCTTTCACCCATGGATGGCATTGGGCCCAATGAGCTTGGGTTGGACGCGTTAATTTCGCGCCTTAGTGACGAACATGTAACGGAAGTTATTATCGCCACTAATCCCACTATAGAGGGCGACGCAACTGCCCATTTTATTCACCAATTAATTCGTCAGCAGCTAGAGACCCAGGCTATTAATGTCACTCGTATAGCCCATGGAGTTCCCATAGGCGGGGAACTAGAGTATGTCGATAGCGGCACTTTGGCCCACGCCTTTGCCGGACGTAAGAGTTACACCTAACTATGTCACTTGTTTACCAATATATTGATACCAATGAAGGCCTCAAACTTGCTTGCCAACAACTCATTCAAGCCCCGGCTATTGCAGTAGATACCGAGTTTGTAAGGGTAGATACCTTTTATCCTATCCCAGGCCTCTTGCAACTGGCCGCTGCTGGGGAAACCTTTTTAGTCGATCCGTTAACCATTGACGATTGGCAGCCGTTGCAAACGTTATTAACAGATCCAGACACCCTTAAAGTCATGCACGCCTGCAGTGAAGATTTAGAGCTGTTCCAACATTGGCTTGAATTGCGACCTACACCCATAGCAGATACACAAATTGCTGCCGCTTTTGTAGATATGGGGTTGTCGCCGGGTTATCAAAGTTTGGTATTAGATTTGTTGGGAGAAACTGTAGACAAGGGAGAGACACGCTCCGACTGGCTACAGCGCCCATTGCGAGATTCCCAATGTCACTATGCAGCAATGGACGTGGCCCACTTAATGCAGTGTTACGACATTTTAGCGCAACGCTTAAAAGACAAAGGCGTGTGGCAGTGGTTTTTGGAAGATATGCAGCGCTTGGCTCAGCCTAAAGTACCCATTGCCCCGGACATGGCCTATACCCAAATGAAGAACGCATGGCGTTTACAGGGCAACTCTGTAGGCCGCTTGCGCGCCTTAGCCGCTTGGCGAGAAAGCGTGGCTCGCAGTGAGAACAGGCCAAAGAATTTTGTGGTCAAAGACACCAGTTTAATTGAAATGGCGCGCACAAATCCTGCTGACCTAAATGAAATTGGCCAGTGCCAAGATGTGCGTCCAAGTAGTTTAAGGCGTTATGGAAAACAATGGCTATCTATTATGGCGGTATCATCAGAAGTGTTGCCAGGGGTGCAGCAGCCGTTGTCTAAAAATGAAAATAGAGACTACAAGCGGTTGCATAAAGTGGTTATAGACCAAGCCGAAAATGCAGCCATACAAGTGCAATTGATGGGCCGTAAAAAAGAACTGCTTGAGTTATTTGAAGGCTTGCGGAAAAAACAACCGTTTAGCTTACCCAGCAACTGGAAGGGGTGGAGAGAAGAGTTCCTTGCAGAACCTATTGCTAGCGAATATAAACATATCCAAGAGACACATTGATGAGCCAGAAACGTATTATTTGTTCTATTTACCGAAGCAAAAAGAAAGATGAAATGTATCTTTACGTGGATAAAACTAAAGCCCTAAGCCTAGTGCCAGAATCTTTGCTGTCTATGTTTGGGGAACCCGAGCACCGTATGGATATGCTGCTTACGGCTGACAAAAAGTTAGCCAAAGCCAATGCAGAAGATATATTGTCTAACATTGATGAGAAGGGTTACTATTTACAAATGCCTCCAGTGCGTGAAAAATACATGCTAGATATGTATAAAACGCCTGTTAACCCTACCTACTAATCACTACTGATAAGCTAGACCATATGACAGATTCAAAACAAACAGGGTTTTGGAAAACAACAGCACCCAAAGAGATGACGAGCCAGCAATGGGAATCCCTTTGTGATGGCTGTGGGCGTTGTTGTTTACAAAAATTAATCGATGACGACGTACCTTTGATGTATCACACCAGTGTGGCGTGCCGATATCTGGACCTTAAGTCTTGCCAGTGTAGCGTTTACGAAACCCGACAAGATAAAGTGTCGGACTGTACTTTGGTTACAGCTGATACCGTGGCAGATTACAACTGGTTACCCGAAACTTGTGGTTATAGACGAGTGTCTGCAGGTAAAGACTTACCTGATTGGCATCCATTAGTGACAGGTGATCCAAAGTCCACCGTAAAAGCCGGTATGACAGTGCGTAAATGGGCCATATCAGAGGACAAAGTGTCAGAGAGTCGTTGGGGTGAACACATCATTGAAATCCAACAACTTGGTGAATAAAGGGAGCTAGTGCCACTTAGTGCAGTACCCTTAGATTGTGTTAAAGTAAGTGGAATAAAAATAATAATTGGGTTTGAATCTATGTTCAAGTTTCATATTATACGCAGTATAAGTGCGGCACTTTTCATCATTGTTATGGCCGTCAGTCAACCCGCTCTGAGCCAAACACTATCTAACCAGATGGATATTCGAGTGTTGATCGATGTGTCTGGCAGTATGAAGAACACAGACCCAAATGACTTGCGTATTCCAGCTTTACAAGTATTAACTCAGTTGATACCCACAGGCAGTAAAGCGGGTATTTGGCAGTTTGCTGACAGTCCTACAGTTATCGTCCCACACGGTGTTGTTAATACCCAATGGCAGCAGCAAGCTGCTGTCGCAGCGCAACAAATTTCCTCCACTGGCCAATTTACTGATATTGGGGCAGCCCTTAAAGCAGCGTCATTTAACGCTCAAGACCAAGCACAAGGCAGGCAGTTACATGTAATATTGTTAACTGATGGTATGGTTGATGTGAGCAAAGATGTGGCCGAGAATAAACGTGCCCGCAGAGCACTACTAGAAACTATATTACAACAATACATCGATATGGGTGCCCGCGTGCACACCGTTGGTTTATCCCACAAGGCAGATGTGTCTACACTAGTCGCAATGGCCCAACGTACCGATGGGTTGTTTGAGGTGGCAGTTGATGCCGATCAGCTGCTAGATATATTCTTAAGGGCGCTGGACAATACGGTGATCACCCAACAAGTTCCAGTGCAGCAGCTTGAGCAATCCTTCCAGGTGCAGTTGGGCGTTGAATACATGACCATTGTAGTGGAGAAAAATGGCGATGAGCAGGTAGAGTTTAAGGATGGCAAGCAGCGTATTTTTGGACGACAACAAACCCTAGCTAACCAACAATGGCAATCTTCATCAACCCATGATGTGATTAGGGTTCAAAACCCCACGCCTGGTACCTGGACCTTAATCAGTGATACAGCCACCCTGAAACGTGTAAACGTGGTGGGCCAGTTACAAATTCTGCTGGAACAAAGTCATCAAAATATAAAAGTAGGCCAGCGCAGTTACATCGATGTTCAGCTTGCCAATGAACAAAGTGACCTGTTATCCGCAGAGCAGCTTCAAGGTTTTAATCTTAAGGTGGTCATGGACCAGGGTGGTAAAGAGGTGTTTAATCAGCAGCAAGCATTTGTAGCTGATACAAAAACCCGCATGAACTTACCCGCCCTCGATCAACCCGGTATGTATAACCTAACTATATCGGTAGTTAATGGCCAGCTAATTCGTACCATTAACCGTAGCCTTAGAGTGCATCCTATAGTAGCGATCCAACAAAACACCACCAGCGTTCCAGTTGCAGAAGAAGTGATTGTGGTTTCTGAAACTTCGTCTAACACGGCAAGCCAAACTGAGGAGCTGGTGGTAAGTAACGAGACCGCATCACTAGAACTACAGGCACTTATGGAAGAGCAGGCAACTGTCGTGGTAGCAGCCGAAATTGCCGAACCAGAGACTACCACTAGCCAGGTCGAAACGACTCAATCTAATTACTGGCGTTGGCTAATTGGTGGTGGGGCAGGCCTTGTGTTGTTGCTTTTATTGGTTATGTTACGTCGAACATATAAATCGCCTAAATAAATGCAAAATAATACTTGAGCATATGGGGTGGCTTCCAAGATAATGATGGTTAAATTTAGCTAATTAAGTCAGGCTCGGAGCCAACCCTATGTGTGAACTTTTAGGCATGAGTGCCAATGTGCCTACGGATATCTGTTTTAGCTTCACCGGGCTTATGCAACGGGGTGGTGGCAGTGGGCCCCATCGTGATGGTTGGGGTATTACCTTTTATGTCGGTAAAGGCTGCCGTTCTTTTCACGACCCACAGCCTAGTTCCAATTCTGAAGTTGCACGCTTGGTTCAACGTCATTCCATGAAGTCTCACATTGTTATTAGTCATATACGCCAAGCCAATGTGGGTAATACCTGTTTAGAGAATACTCACCCTTTCCAAAGAGAGCTCTGGGGCCAGCATTGGACCTTTGCTCATAATGGGCAACTGACCGATACCTCTAGTTTACCTCTAAGCCACTACTTACCCGTGGGAGATACGGATAGCGAACATGTGTTTTGTTGGTTGCTGGGTGAATTGCGTACGGCTTTTCCTAAACCGCCGTCAGACAGTTCTGTAGTGCGATATTTCTTGCAACAGCGTTGTCAGTTTTTAAAGACCTTAGGGGTGTTTAATATGCTGCTTTCTGACGGCGACCATCTTTATTGTTTCTGCTCAACTAAGCTAAGCTGGATTACCCGTAGAGCGCCATTTGGTGAAGCCTGCTTAAGCGACGCCGATGTTAACGTAGACTTTGGCCAAGAGACTACACCCAATGACATCGTTTCCGTTGTGGCGACAGAGCCTTTAACGGACAACGAGACATGGCATACCCTGCATCCTGGTAATATGTTGGTACTGCACAAAGGTGTGGCGTTAAGTTAGCTTTTGGTTTAATTTTTTGGTTTAACTTTTTTAACTCAGACGCTTAGAGAAATGACTTGAAAGTTTTACTGGTTTTCAAACACATGTTTGATTAGCATGGGTATTAATAACCATAACAATAATTAAAGGTCTATTATGATTCAAATCGCTGGTGTAGAACTTGGCCAATACCAATCTGTAACTGATGTTTTTTTAGAAGCCTGTGATAAACATGCACAAAAGCCCGCCTATAGCTGCATGGGGCAAACTTTGTCATTTGAAGATGTTGAGCGTCTAACCGCTAACTTTGCATCCTATTTGCAAAACCACACAGACCTTGAGGTTGGTGACCGTATAGCTATCCAGCTGCCTAACGTGTTGCAATTCCCTATTGCTATATTTGGCGCCATGCGCGCAGGCATGGTGGTGGTGAATACCAACCCGCTGTATACCGCCCGAGAAATGGAGCACCAATTTAATGACTCGGGTGCCAAGGCCTTACTCATTCTTGCCAACATGGCGCATCTTGCTGAACAAGTGGTGCCAAAAACAGGCATTAAACATGTCATAGTTACCGAATTGGCAGACATGCATCCGTTTGCAAAGCGTTTATTAATTAACACTGTGGTGAAACGTGTTAAAAAAATGGTGCCGGCCTATGCTTTACCCCAGGCCCTAAGTTTTCGTGACGCATTGGCACTTGGTGCTAAAAAAGCTCCAACAGCTGTTGCTTTAAGTCTAGACGATACGGCCGTATTACAATACACCGGGGGCACCACAGGGGTTTCTAAGGGCGCCCAGTTACTCCAAAAAAACCTTGTATCTAACATGATGCAGGTGCGTGAACTGATTGTGAACATTTTGGACACTGACACAGAAGTAGTAATAGCTCCATTACCCCTGTATCACATCTATGCCTTTACGGTGAGTTTAGTTATGTCAGATATGGGCCATGAACTTGTACTGATTCCTAACCCCCGTGATATTCCAGGTTTTGTTAAAGAGCTAAGTAGGCACAAGTTCACCTCCTTTATCGGTCTTAATACTTTATTTGTTGCTTTATGCAATAACAAAGACTTTACCGAGCTCGATTTTTCTCATCTAAAACATACTCTTTCTGGTGGTATGGCGCTAACAGAAGCAGCAGCAGCGACTTGGAAAAAAGTAACTGCCTGTGAAGTACAAGAAGCCTATGGGCTTACAGAAACCTCACCTGCAGTCTCATTTAACCCTTACCATGACATTCGTTTAGGTACTATTGGTAAAGCCCTGCCGGGCACTCAAGTGAAGGTGATTGGAACAGATGGCAGTGATCTAGGGTTTAATCAAGAAGGTGAACTCTGTGTCAAGGGCCCTCAGGTCATGGCGGGTTACTGGCAGCTTCCAGAGGCCACAGCAGCGGTTTTGGGAGCCGATGGTTGGTTTAAAACTGGCGACGTTGCTATTCTTGCTGAAGATGGTTTTATTCGATTAGTTGACCGTATGAAAGACATGATTATTGTGTCTGGTTTTAATGTGTACCCTAACGAAATTGATGATATTGCCAGTCAACACTCAGGCATTTTAGAATGTGCTGCCGTAGGTATTCCCAACGAAGTGAGTGGTGAAACGGTGAAGCTGTTTGTGGTTAAGTCTGACCCTGGTTTGACAGAAGCTGATGTGATCGCCCATTGTCGTGAAAACTTAACAGCATATAAAGTACCTAAAGAAGTTGAGTTTAAAGACGAGCTGCCTAAAACGAACGTAGGTAAGATCTTACGCCGTGCCTTAAGAGACTAGCAGAATCAGTGGTTTGCGGTTAGCTCTAGAGCGCAGACCACAGATCTATACCATGCTAAACTGCGCACTTTAAAATCATCCCCTTTTTATATGTCTTCTGCATTCTCTAATTGCATGGTCAAAGACCAAGCCGAACTCACACTATTGTTCCAGCGCATTGCCCAACGTCAAAAGCGTGGCCAGCCTTGCGACAAGTTATTGCAACAGCTAGAGACCAAAGCATTATCAAGCCAAACCACCTATCAAAAACGTAAACACGCCTTACCCACGTTAGATTACCCACCCCAACTCCCCGTAACTGGGCAACGGGAAAAGCTAGTCCAATTGATTCGTCAACACCAAGTGGTTGTTTTAGCGGGCGAAACTGGCTCCGGTAAAACCACCCAATTGCCTAAAATCTGCTTAGAAGCAGGGCGTGGTGTTGGTGGCATGATAGGTCATACCCAGCCGCGGCGTTTAGCGGCCAGAACCGTGGGCCAGCGTATCGCTGATGAATTAAACGTACCTCTGGGGCAGCAGGTCGGATTTCAGGTGCGTTTCACAGAACAAGTAAGCGACATTAGCCACATTAAGTTAATGACAGACGGCATCTTGTTAGCGGAAACACGCCAAGATCCTGATTTACTGCGTTACGACACCATTATTGTGGATGAAGCCCACGAGCGTAGTTTAAATATCGACTTTTTGTTGGGTTATCTAAAGCAGCTATTAGCCCGTCGAGATGACCTAAAGCTCATCATTACATCTGCCACTATCGACCTTGAACGGTTTAGCACTCACTTTAGTAACGCGCCAGTGGTTGAGGTGAGTGGACGAACATTCCCTGTAGATTTGTGGTACCGGCCTTTGTTTGCGTCTAAATCAGACCAAGATCAGGACGTACAAACGGGCATTCAGCATGCACTAGAAGAAATAGACCAGCATGAGCGCCAAAGTAAGCAGCACAACGGTGACGTGCTTATTTTCCTCCCGGGCGAACGAGACATAAGAGACATCGCTTTGTTCTTGCGCAAACAGGAGCAAAAGCATTGGCATATTTTGCCTCTTTACGGGCGGTTAAGTTTTAGTGAGCAACAAAAGGTGTTTCAACCGTCTGGTAAAACTGTGGGGCGGCGTATTGTCTTAGCCACCAACGTGGCAGAAACCTCTGTCACTGTGCCTGGCATTCGATATGTTATAGATCCTGGCACGGCTCGCATGAGTCGTTATAGTTATCGTTCTAAAGTGCAGCGCTTGCCTATCGAAGCTATTTCCCAAGCCAGTGCCAATCAACGTAAAGGACGCTGTGGTCGCCTCTCAGCTGGCATTTGTATTCGTCTATATGATGAAGCAGATTTTATTAGCCGGCCAGAGTTTACCGAAGCAGAAATTTTACGTACCAACCTGGCGTCGGTCATCCTGCAAATGCATGACTTAAAGCTGGGCCCGGTTGAAGAGTTCCCTTTTATTGATGCACCGGACAGCCGTTTTGTCAACGATGGCGTTAAATTATTACAAGAGTTAGGTGGTTTGGACCAAAGTCGTCGACTAACAACCTTAGGCAAACAGTTGGCAAGGTTGCCCGTTGATCCTCGCATTGGACGGATGGTGGTGGCGGCCAATGATTGGCATGCATTAAATGAAGTGTTGCTTATTGCCAGTGCACTTACCATTCAAGACCCAAGGGAAAGGCCACAAGACAAACAGCAAGCGGCAGATCAGCAGCATTTGCTGTGGCGCGAAAAAGATTCAGACTTTTTAAGTCTGGTAAACCTGTGGCAAGAATACGAACATCAGCGCCAACAACTTACTCAAAACCAATTGCGCAACTGGTGTAGCAAGCACTTTGTGTCATACCTGCGTATGCGTGAGTGGCGAGAGGTGCATCGACAGCTGTTGTTGATGTGTCAACAGATGGGTTTTAAAACCAATACCGAGCTGGCAAGCTACGAAGCCGTGCACAGGGCGTTGTTAACTGGCTTGTTGGGCCATATTGGCTGTAAGGATGAAGATGGTCAATTTGCTGGGCCCAGGCAACGTAAGTTCTTACTGTTTCCTGGATCTGCACTTGCCAAAAAACCACCCCCTTGGATTATGGCAGCTGAACTGGTAGAAACGTCACGTTTATTTGCTCGCTGCGTTGCCAAAATAGAACCCCAGTGGGTAGAGCAGAGTGCGGGTGGGTTGTTGAAATATAATTATAGCGAGCCGGCTTGGCATAAACGCCAAGGCCAAGTAATGGCGTTTGAACAAGTGAGCTTGTATGGCCTGGTATTGGCCAGTAAGCGCAGAGTGGGTTATGGAAAAATAGACCCAGAAGTGTGCCAACAACTTTTGGTTATGGAAGGTTTGGTGCAGAATAATCTGCTTACCAAAGGCAAGTTTTTGGCCCATAACCAAGCCTTAGTCGAAGGCGTTGAAGCACTAGAAGCCAAGTCTAGAAGACGCGATATTTTAGTGGATGATCAAGTTCTGTTTGATTTCTACAATGGAAAAATGGAAAGTGTTAAGGCACCTATCGTCAGTGCGGCCAGTTTTGAGTCTTGGCGTAAGCATCAAGAAAAGTCGCAGCCTGAGTATTTGTTCTTAGGCCAAGAAGACCTCATGCAGCATGGCGCCGAAGGCATTAACAACAACAGCTTCCCGGATCGCTTAGTCTGGAATGCCATGAGTTGGCCTTTAAGCTATCATTTTGAACCTAACCATGAGCAAGACGGTGTAACTATTGAAGTGCCTGCTAGCCAACTTAAGCGCCTGCCGCTTAAACGTTTGCAGTGGCTAGTGCCTGGTTTATTAAAAGACAAGTTGGCAGCCTTACTAAAAGGCCTACCAAAAGCCCAGCGAAAAGCCTTTGTGCCCGTGCCTCAATACGCTCAAGCGTTATTTGAGGCGCTATCGCCAGACGACGTAGATTTACCCGAGGCCATAGCAAAACATTTACAGCGTATGAGTGGTCGGCCGTTTGATGTGCAGCTGCTGCAGCAAGTGGATGTGGAAACGCATTTGTTAATGAATGTGCAGGTAATGGACGAAGCCGGCCAGCCTATTGCCCAGGGTCGAGACCCATTACGGTTACTAGGGGACTATGCCACCGGCACTACGATCAGCCAAAAATCCAGCGTGGTTCACTCAGTGTTAAAGCAGGGGCTCACTCAATGGGATTTTATGGCGCTGCCAGAAACCATGACCATAGAACAGGGCGCCATGAAACTTCCTGTTTGGCCTGCTATTAAAGACCAAGGTAAGTCAGTAGATATTGTATTTACAGATTCAGCGCAAGAAGCCGAAGCCACAACCCACGATGGCTTAGTGCGCCTTTATCGGCTTGCGGTGAATGAACAAACTAAACACCTAACCAGATCCTTAGCCGCCTTTGGCCAGGCAGAGCTTTTATATGGCGCCCTAGGTACAGCCCAAGAGCTACGAGAACAAATCTTTGACCAGGCGGCAGAGTTAGTGTTTTTGCCAAGTAGCTTAGCCGTCGCAGCCCGGCCTTCTAACGAGGCAGAGTTCAAAGCGTCATTAGAGCAGCGTGGTCACTATCCAGAGGCCGTGGAGCAGGTGCTAACGCTCAGCATAGCATTGCTTAAGCGTAACCATGCAATTAAAAAGTCCCTAAAAGGGCAGTTAAACCTAGCCTGGGCGAATGTGTATCAGGATGTAGGTGGGCAACTTGATCGTATTATGAACAAACAGTTCATAGCCCAAACCCAGTGGCAGTACTTAGAGCAGATGCCACGCTATCTAAAAGCCATAGAAGCAAGGCTAGAGCGATTCAAAAGCCAGTTGCCCAAAGAGAACGCAGCTGTGCAAGAACTCCGTGGCTGGCAGCAGAAGATTGACACAGCCAAGACCCAGTGCCTGTCCTATACGCCAGCGCACAAAGCGCTCAATGATTTTGCCTGGTCCATGGAGGAGTATCGGGTTTCTCTGTTTGCCCAGCAGCTTGGAACCCAAAAACCAATTTCTGCCAAACGTCTACAAAAGCAGTGGGATATGATGAATACTTGACCTCTTTAACAAGAAGCCACGATCCGTGCCCTGAGCCCATTGTAAAAATAATTTTCCCTTATTAAACAATAGGGCACTTACGGCTTGTTACCTACCCTTTTTTAATGGTAACATTGCTTCGCTTTATGAAATATTTGACTAATTGTTTGTTTTTTCAGGCAATTAAAAAAAGTATTACCGTGCATGGCCAAGCCAATAATTTTAATAAATATTAGTTTGGCGGTGTAAAGTAATTGTTTAACTAGCTAGTTAAATTTTATAATTATTATTGAAGGGGAATTTCAATGAACATGAACAAAACTCTAATCGCTCTTGCGATCGCCGCTGCGCTTCCAGTAGCTGCACAAGCTGACGCTACCTTATCTGGTTACGTTGTTAGTAAGTACAAAAGTGGTAACGATACTTTAGTTAACCGTATGGATACAGACTCTAGGTTGGTTATAGATTCTTCTGAAGTGTTGGCTAACGGTATGACAGCTACTGCTAATTTCCGTATCACGGCTGATGCCGCTGATGATACTGATAACTCAGGCACAGGTACTTTGTCTGGTGACTTCGGTACATTGACTATGGGTTCTATCGATGCTGATAATGCTTTCCAAGCTGGTGATGTTGGTGCGGTCGTGGGCAACACCACCGAAGCTACTGCTTCAACAGCTTCATCAGTATATGGTATTCACTTTGCAGGTTCTGTAGCAAATCTTTCTTTTGAAGCTCAGATAAATGCTGATACTGGCCCTACTGGTGCTGGTACTGCTGCTGCCGTAACGAACAGTTCTCAATTTGGTGTTTCTATGGATCTTGCTGAAGGCTTAACTGTTGGTTATGCTTATGCATCTGATTTAGCTGATGATGTCTCAACTGCGAGCCATTCTGGTATTCATGAAGGTCAAACTGCAGTTGGTGTTTCTTATACGATGGGTGATCTAGTTCTTACTGCTGGTAAGGTAAACTATAAAGCCGAATCTACTACTGCCAAAACAGACGCTGTTGTTTCCGCAACTTACACTGTAAATGCTGATGCGTTAACTATTGTTGCGCAAACTGATAACAGCCCATCAGGCGACTTTCAAGTTGACATTAGTTATGCTGTAAATGACGCTCTTACTGTTTCTTCTGAAGTAGATAAAGATAAAACCACCTCTATGACAGCGACTTACACAGATGGTGATATGACTACTATTGTATCTAGAACTGACGATGGTTCTACTGACGCGTCTGTTGGCTTAGATTATGGCAACGCTGCACTAACTATTGGTCGTGTTGGTGCTGTAACTGCAACTGCTGTTGGCCCAGCAGTTGCTGCTGCGCACAGTTACGTGTCTTACAAGGTTTCATTCTAATTTAATTAGAAGCTAACTTTTAGTCTAAAAGGCTCCTTAGGGAGTCTTTTTTTTGCCTTTTAAAAACTAACTCGAGTAAAATTAGTCAGTCATTTATACAGGATTACTTTTTGTCATGAAAAACGTGAATCAAACATTGCAGCAAGCCATTGCGCTACATCAGCAGGGCAATTTATCTGTTGCAGCTCAGTTGTATCAACAAATATTGGTTATTGATAACAAACAATCTGATGCCCATAACTTACTGGGTGCGGTATATGTGGCAACAAAAAAATATAAATTGGCAGAAAAGCATTTATTAAAAGCAACCAAGTATGCAAGCAACTATGCACCAGCCCATTATAATTTAGGCCAGGCTTACCTAGATCAACAAAAATATCACCTGGCACTAGCTGCTTTTTCTAAGGCGGTAAAGTTGCGGCCTGAATATGCGGATGCAGTGTTCTTGTTGGCTAATACTCGGGTTCGGTTGGGTTCTTTGGCAGAAGCTAAACTGGGTTATGAGCTGGTTATTAAGTTGGCGCCAAATAATTTTGAGGCACATAATAATCTTGGCAGTGCACTACAAGAACTGGGAAGCGTAGAGGAGTCTATAGCTCACCATCAGCGCGCCATAGCATTGACCCCTAATTTTGAATTAGGGTATATAAATTTAGCTCATGCGTTGGTTAAATTAGAGCGTAACCAAGAGGCGCTCGAAGTATACCAAGATTGCCTGAAGCACTGCTCTAGTGCAAAATTGTATCAAAACCTTGGCGTTACTTTACAGCAGCTCGGGCGCATGGGTGATGCGCAACAAGCCAACTTGCAGGCTATTCAATTAGATCCTGCAATGGGTACTGCTTATCGCCATCTTGCTGAAATTTCCAAAGTAGATAGCAATGATGGCATTGATATTAGCATGATTGTGAAAGCCGGCTTTGAAGTGCAGACTATGGATGAAAACTCCACCATGCACTTATTTTTTGCTTGGGCTAAGATAAATGACGAACAAAAAAATTACCCTGTTGCTTTTGCTGCTTATAAGCAAGGCAATGATATTAAAAGAAAAGAACATAAGTACAATAAAAGCACTAGTAATGAGTTATTTGGCCATATCACATCGAGCTATAATCAAAAATTTCTCTCGGAAGCATCTAATAGTGGTCTAAATGAAGATAAGCCTATCTTTATATTAGGTATGCCTCGATCAGGTACCACCTTGGTAGAGCAAATCATATCCAGCCATAGTGATGTCACTGGTGCTGGGGAACTTACCTATATGGCAGACCAAGCCAGTGCATTTAAAGGTGGCATTTTGGCCTTCCACAAACGTTTCCCGAGCATGAATGAAGGTCAGTGGCGAGAAGTAGCAGAGGCGTATTTAACAGGCCTCCATGGGTATGATGAGGGTAAGGCCCACATTACCGATAAAATGCCCCATAACTTTCTTAATATTGGCATGATTAGCAAGTTGTTGCCTAATGCCAAGATTATCCATTGCAAACGTAACCCGGTAGCAAATTGCTTATCTATTTATAAGGCTTACTTTGGTGGCAAGAATTCCCACCCTTACGCCTATAACTTAAAAGAGTTGGCCCATTACCACAATCTGTACGAAAACCTTATGGCACATTGGCGTCAGGCTTTGCCTGGGCGTCTTTACGAAGTCTCTTATGAGCAATTGACCTCTAACCAAGAACAAGAGAGCCGTCAATTGATTGAATACTGTGGTTTGGAGTGGCAGGATGCGTGTTTAGACTTTTATAAAACAGACCGTAAGGTGAAGACTGCCAGCGCCTTTCAGGTACGCCAACCCATGCATAACCAGTCTGTTGATTTGTGGAAGCGCTACGGTGATGCGTTACAGCCCTTGTTGGATGATTTGTACATTCCTGACGAGTATCTAAACTAGGCTGAGAAATGGTTATAGAATGGTTTGCCATTGCCATTGCCATTGCCATTGCCATTGCCAAGTCTGAAGGCCTGTGGCAGTCCATAGACCTCACTTTGGTTTTTCTTTTCTGTGCCCACGATGACAGTTTGAGCTAAACCTTAAGGCTTCTTTTTACCAAACGGCATGGTGCCGTCGCCCCATAGGCTGGCGGCATTGGTTTGGGCTTTGCGCTCTTGTGCTGCTTCTTTTTTGCTGAGCGTAGTAGTTTTCTTGGGTTTTGTTTTGGTGGTTTGTTTGGCTAAGCTTACTGTGTCTCGGTGCTCTTTGGCCTCGTGACCTTTAATCACTATGCGCTCTAGGGTCTTGCCTTGGGCTTTCTCTACGCTTAACAGTAATCCACGCTCGGTTATATTCACCAAATTAATTGCTTTGCCTTGTGCCCCTGCTCGACCTGTGCGGCCTGTGCGATGCAAATAGTCGTCTAGATTGCGAGCCATATCAAAGTTAATCACCAGCTCTACGCCCTCGATGTCTAACCCTCTGGCTGCTACTTCTGTGGCCACCAAGGTATTGAAGCTGTGCTGGCGGTATTGGCGCGTGATGTCGTTGCGTAAATCTTGTGGTAGTTCTCCGTGCAGGGCTACAGCATTGATGTTATGGCTTTTTAAAAAATTGGCAAGCTCTTCACTGAGTTTGCGACTGTTACAAAATATCAGGTGCTTCTTTGCAGGCTCATGGGCAAGCAACCATGCTAATACCCGTTTTTTGTGTTCTATTTCATCACACACCACAACCATTTGCTTAATGTTTGCTTGCACCTGTGTAGCATCATTAAGGCGGATATCTACTGGGTTGTTAAGTAACACTTGGGCCATTTCTTGAACTTTAGGGCTGTGTAAGGTGGCGGAATAAAACAACGTTTGCCTGTTAGGATTGCAGGCCGCGGCGATGGTTTCTACATCTTCACAAAAACCCAGTTCTAGCATGCGGTCGGCTTCGTCAATCACCAAAAGCTCTAAGTGTTTAGTGTCTGTTTGGTTTTTGCGCTGGTGCTCCATAAAACGTCCAGGTGTTGCAACCACTAAGTCAGGATTCTTACGTAATAGGGCCTGTTGGTAGTGGTAGTCTTCACCGCCCAGTATTAAAGCCGCTTGCAGCTTTGTGCCTTTGATAAGCTTGTTGGTAAGGCTGAGTACTTGATGAGCCAATTCCCGTGTTGGCACTAGGATTAAGCAGCGGGTACTAAAGCCTACAGCTTTGGTATTGAGTATTTGATTAAGGGCAGGGATGACATAGGCCAAGGTTTTGCCACTGCCCGTGTCGGCGCTCATTAATAGATCTTTGCCAGCCAGGGCAACGGGAAGCCCATGACACTGGGCATCAGTGGCTTGTTCAAAACCTTGTTGGGCTATGTTGATTTGTAAGCGAGGGTTGTAGGCTTGATCCGCAAAAGTAATGGCGGGTGCTGCTGGGGTGGCTGTAGTCACGGAGGCTCCTTAATTGAGGCGGCATTCTAGCACCTCTGACTTGTCATTACGAGGAACGACGTGAGGTGTTAGACCATAGGTTTGGATCTGAATATCTTCGCTGTGCTCGCTAAAAATGGCGCAGGGCAGCTAACAAGGACGGGGAGGGTTAGTGCTGGATAGATTTCCTCGTAACCACTAAGGTTGTGCTATAATATGCCACCGCTTTGAGCGGAGCTATAACTGATTAAAAGGTCCGCCAATGTCCAACCCCAATACTGCTTCTGATATGTCTTCATACTTGGCGCCAGAAAAACGTATCTTCGAATACCCTAAGTATTGGGCGGAGTGTTTTGGGGCGGCCCCGTTTTTACCCACTACCCGCGAAGAGATGGACCAACTGGGTTGGGATTCTTGTGACGTGATTGTGGTTACCGGCGATGCTTATGTAGATCATCCTAGCTTTGGTATGGCTATTATCGGCCGCTTGTTAGAGTCTCAAGGATTTCGCGTGGGTATCATTGCCCAACCAGATTGGAGCAGTGCAGAGGCTTTTAAGGTTTTGGGCAAGCCCAATTTATATTTTGGTGTAGCGGCTGGCAACATGGACTCCATGATTAACCGCTATACAGCAGATAGGCGCCTGCGCCATGACGATGCCTATACCCCCGGCAACGTTGGCGGAAAGCGGCCAGACCGTGCAACCTTACACTACACCCAGCGCTGCAAAGAGGCTTTTAAAGGTGTGCCGGTTATTATTGGTGGTATCGAAGCTAGCCTACGACGTATTGCCCACTATGACTATTGGTCAGAAAAAGTGCGCCGCTCTATGTTGATTGACTCAAAGGCTGATATGCTTATTTATGGCAACGCCGAACGGCCGTTAGTAGAAGTGACTCATCGTATTGCCAATGGTGAAACCCTCGAGCAGATGCAAGATATTCGTGGTACGGCCATTATGGTGAAGCAACCACTGGTAGGCTGGCGTGGTAAAGACTCAACCACACTCGATGCGCCAGGCGTGATCGACGCAATCACCAGCCCCTATATTGATACCACCACAACTAGCCAGTGTGAGGCGAGCAATGACGCCGAACTGGGTGTTGTGGCAGATAAGGATGCGGTGCAAACCTTGTCCATTAAACCAATGGCAGCTTACGAACCGGTTAAGGGCCAGCCTTGGTTTAAGACCTATGCCAAGTTGCCAAGTTATGACGTGGTAAAGTCAGACCCTATTATGTATGCCCACGCAAGCCGTGTAATGCACCACGAAACTAACCCGGGTAGTGCAAGGGCCTTGTATCAAGAACATGGAAATAAGGCCTTGTGGGTTAACCCTCCTGCCATGCCACTGGACACAGAGGAAATGGATTACGTGTTTGCTGCACCCTTTGCGCGCGTGCCTCACCCTATGTATGGCGATGAAAAAATTCCAGCCTATGACATGATTCGTTTCTCGGTCAATATTATGCGAGGCTGTTTTGGTGGCTGTAGCTTCTGCTCCATTACTGAGCACGAAGGCCGTATTATTCAAAACCGTTCCGAAGATTCTATTATTCGTGAAGTGGAAGACATGCGCGACAAAGTGCCTGGTTTTACTGGCGTGGTGTCTGATCTTGGTGGCCCCACAGCGAACATGTACCGTTTACACTGTAAAGACCCAAAAGTAGAGGCAACGTGCCGCTTACCTTCCTGTGTGCACCCTACAATATGTGACTACATGGGCACAGATCATAAGCCGCTTATCAATTTGTACCGTCGTGCCCGCGCTCTGCCTGGCATCAAAAAAGTATTAATTGCATCGGGTTTACGCTATGACTTAGCCATACGTGACCCTGAATATGTGAAAGAATTGGTGACTCATCATGTGGGTGGCTATTTAAAAATTGCCCCAGAGCACACTGAAGATGAGCCTTTACGGCACATGCTCAAACCTAACATGAGCAGCTATAACAAGTTTAAGCGCATGTTCGAGAAGTATTCTAAAGAAGCGGGCAAAGAACAGTACCTGATTCCATATTTTATTAGTGCCCACCCAGGCACTCGTGATGTAGATATGGTGAATTTAGCCATGTGGTTAAAAACCAATAAGTTCCGCCTAGATCAAGTGCAAAACTTCTATCCGTCGCCGATGTGTAATGCCACTACCATGTATTACACAGAGGTTAACCCCTTGAAAAAGGTGACTCGTGAAAGTGAGCGAGTGAGTATTCCAAGGGGTATTCGTCAGCGCCGCTTGCATAAGGCCATATTGCGTTATCACGACCCTAAAAACTGGGCACAAATACGTGAAGCCTTAATAGACATGGGCATGAGAAAGCTTATTGGTAAAGGCCCTCAATGTTTGGTGCCTGCAGAAAGTCATGCTGAAGCTAGCAGGTCTGCACCCAAGGCTGCTAAGGGTAAGCAGGGTTTGACCAAGCATACATCGCCTCGAGCACAGAAGATGAGACGTTCTAGATAGGCTGTAAGCTCGGCAAAAGGGGGGCAAAGTTCCGTTTGCTGGTCTATAGTGAGTACTTCTTTAATTATTAAGGAAGTACATATGCACCTCATTATTGGTAATCAAAACTATTCTTCTTGGTCCATGCGGCCCTGGGTGGCCATGACATATTTTGGTATCCCCTTTAAAGAAACCAAGCTTGAACTGGATACTGCCGCCTTTGTGGAGGAAATTAGCCAACACTCTAGCGCTGGAACAGTGCCGGTACTAATTACTGAAAACGGCACTGCCACAGATAGTTTATCCATTCTAGAAACCTTAGCAGACAGCTACCCAACTATGTGGCCCAGTGATCCTGCGCTTAAAATTATGGCCCGTAACGCAGTGTCGTATATGCACAGTGGGTTTTTTGCTTTGCGTGGTGAAATGTCGATGAATTGCCGTGCCAACCAACGGTTATTAGTGATTACACTGGCGTGTAGAAGTGATATCGATAAAGTTGAGGCCTTATGGGCTGAGTGTATGTCTACAGCGGCCAAGGCGGGCCAAAATCAAGGCTACTTATTGGGTGAATTTTCCATTGCCGATGCCTTTTTTGCCCCTGTTGTTGTGCGTTTACGTGGCTACAAGGTGGCTGTCAATGCTGCTACTCAGAGTTATATGGACACCATACTAGGTACCCCCGCGGTAATGGCTTGGATTGCCGCAGGTTTAGCAGAAACCACCATTTTGCAAGAAGATGAAGTGGGCTATGATTAACCGTAAACCCGCTTAGCTTCTTGGCGACGTCTGTGCAGCACAGGTTCGGTGTAACCACTGGGCTGAACTGTGCCTTCAAACACTAACTCACAGGCGGCCTGGAAGCCGACGCTAGAGTCAAAATCTGGCGCCATGTTGCGATAGGTTGGGTCGCCTGCATTTTGCTCGTCAACTAAAGCAGCCATGCGCTTTAAGCTGTCCATGACCATTTTTTTAGTTACAAAACCATGCTCTAACCAGTTAGCTAATGACTGTGAAGAAATTCGCAAGGTAGCCCGGTCTTCCATCAAACCTACCTGGTTAATATCGGCTACTTTAGAGCAACCAATACCGCTCTCTACCCAACGAATCACGTAACCCAATAAACCTTGACAGTTGTTATCTAGTTCACGGGTAATGTCGTCTGCACTTAAGCTGTGTTCACCTAATAAAGGAATGGCGAGTAAATCATCTTGTTCCACCTTTACCGTATAGGCTATATCGGTGAGTTCGTTTTGACGATCCTGCACCAAAACCTGATGATAATGTAAGGCGTGCAATACCGCTGCATTAGGCGATGGTACCCATGCAGTAGTGGCGCCAGACATGGGGTGTTCTAACTTGGTGGCCATCATTTCTGCCATACAATCTGGCTTGGCCCACATGCCTTTACCTATTTGAGCGCGACCTTGCAGGCCACAGGCTAAGCCAGTTTCAACATTGTTGTCTTCGTATGCAGCGATCCATGCCTGTTGTTTCATAATGCCTTTAGGCAACATGATGCCAGCCTGCATAGAGGTATGGATTTCATCACCAGTACGGTCTAAGAAGCCGGTATTAATAAACGCTACACGTTCACTAGCAGCAGCAATACAAGCTTTTAAGTTGATGCTGGTACGGCGCTCTTCATCCATAATGCCCACTTTTAGGGTGTTCTTCGGGAGATCTAGTAACTCTTCTATGCGGCTAAATAAGTCGCAAGTGAAGGTCACTTCTTCTGGACCGTGCATCTTGGGTTTTACGATATAAATACTGCCAGTGCGGCTGTTGCCTTTAACCGATGCGCCACGTATGTCGTGCAAGGCGCAGAGGCTAGTGATAAAGCCATCCATTATACCTTCCGGTGTTTCTGCACCTTGGCTATTCAAAATGGCATTATTGGTCATTAAGTGGCCAACATTACGTATGAACAATAAACTGCGGCCATGCAAACTGAAGTCGTTGCCTTTTGGGTCCAGGTAATGTCGATCACCGTTTAACTTGCGGGTGATGGTGTTGCCATTTTTTTGTAGTTCAATAGACAAGTCACCTTTCATAAGGCCTAACCAATTGCGATACACAATTACTTTGTCTTCTGCATCTACTGCCGTAACTGAGTCTTCACAGTCCATAATAGTAGACACGGCCGCTTCCATTACAATGTCTTTAATGCCAGCTAGGTCGCTAGAGCCAATAATATGTTGGCGGTCTACGTGAAGCTCAAGGTGAAGGTTGTTATGCTTTAGCAAGATGGTTTTAGGCGCAGCAGCATCGCCTTGGTAGCCAATAAATTGAGCTGAATCTGCCAGTAGGGCGAAGTGGCCATTTTCTAAGCTACACACCAATTGTCCATCGTTAATTGCATAGTTTATCACTTGGCTATGGCCAGCTTTAACTAGGGGTAGGTGTGTGTCAAGTAGTTGTTTCGCAAAAGAAATAACCTTTTCTCCACGTTTGGCATCGTACCCTTTTAAGACCTTTTCACTTGTTAACGCATCTGTGCCGTAAAGGGCATCGTACAGGCTGCCCCAGCGTGCATTGGCTGCGTTGAGGGCGTAACGAGCATTGTTGATAGGCACCACTAACTGAGGGCCAGCCACAGTGCTGATTTCGATATCCACATTACTGGTAGTCACTTGGACTTTTTCAGGAGCAGGTAACAGGTAACCGATATCCTGCAGCATGCTCTTATATTTGGAAGGGTCTGCCGAGGGATTGTTGCGGTGCCATTGGTCTAGCGTGGTTTGTAACTCTTCGCGCGTGTTTAGCAAATCTTGGTTGCGGCTTTGAAACTCATCAAGCAAGGTAGCCATGGCTTGCCAGACTTGATCGCTGCTGAGGTTTAAACCTGGCAGAATTTCTCGCTCAACCAAAGTATATAGCTGTGTATCAATAGACAGATTAGCGTTACCAATTCTGGCGTCTATGTGCGCGTTCATACCAAAGCTCCTATGATGCATAATAATGCCAAATATTTCCTATAGTGTACAAAATCATTATATAGGAAACAATAGGAATGACTGATAAGTCTTTAGTCGTATGGGAATATGTTGGTTATTTGGAATGGAAATAGTTGGTGTCTTCGTTGCGAGGACACTGGTATTTATTTTAACCCTGCTCATGACATTGCAAGGGCAGTGAAGCAACCCAAGCGTGCAGTTTATGGATTGCTGTGGGCCACAGGTTTTTGCAGTGGCACGAGAGTTTAAGCCTCGTCGATTTTTCGTGCTACTTCGGTGATGAGTCCACGAATCCAGCGGTGAGCAGGGTTATGCTGCAACAAAGGGCTCCAGGCCATGGTTAAGGTCATTTCAGGTATGGGGAAGGGCGGGTCTAACATGACTACGTCATCGTTATGCATGGTTTGTAAGGTGGCTTTGCGTGGTAGTGTCACAATAAGGTCTTTTTGGTTGGCCAATTGCACCGCTGCTTGGTAATGGCGAGTAAAGACGCGAATGTTACGTGTCTTGCCAAGCTCAGATAAAGCGTTATCTACCCAGCCTCGGCGCTGCACATCTTTAGGGTTCATACCGACTCCAGCACCCATGCCGGTCTTGTTTACCCATATATGGTGGGCCTTTAAGTAGCTATCTAAGGTGAAATTTTGGGCCATTGGGTTGTTACGATTCATCAGGCAGATAAACTGGTCTCGCCAGAGGATTTTTTGGTGAAAAGATTGTGGCATAGAATCGAAGCGGTTAATGACTAAATCTACCTTGCCTTGCTCTACATCGTAAAAATCCACATCAGACGGCGTCATAATGTCTAGGCTGACGCCTGGCGCTTCTTTACGTAAACGTTCTACCAAAGGAGGAATGAGAGTTGGTTCCGAATAATCGCTGGCCATAATACGAAATACGCGGGTAGAAGTAAGTGCATCAAATGCCGCTTGAGGCTGCACAGCCTTGTCGATGGTGGCCAATACTTCGCGGATAGTCGCTTGGAGACCAAGGGCTCGTTCCGTTGGCGTCATGCCGTCACTGGTGCGAATGAGTAAAGGGTCTTCAAACACTTCTCGCAAGCGTCTTAAACCATTACTCATGGCCGGTTGACTTAGGCCGAGTTGATTGGCAGCTTTTGTGACGTTGCGCTCTTTTAAAAGGGCGTCTAAATAAACCAATAAGTTAAGGTCAACGCGATCAATGCTCATGTTCAACTCCAGAAAGGTCAAGTCCACCAATAGGTGGATGCTCAGGGCGTTATTCATTTGCACAATACTAAAGTCTTATGCAATAGCTTGTGTAAATTATGCCATGGGAAACACAGGCTGTCGAGGCTTTTACTTTTATAGCGAATGTGTTTTATTTTGCTATTTGTTTTGTGAATAGTAGGCATAACTATTGATGGCTGTTATAACCCTTAAGACCGCTCTAAACTGGCCCCATTACTGAGAGGATACAGCCCCAATGTATTGACTCATTCTATAGTCTAATAATAGTCACACAAACCAAGGAAATGTCATGTCTCAATACCAAGACGATATTCACGCCGTTGCTAACCTTAAGGCTGCCCAGGGCAGCGCTTGGGATGCCATCAACCCAGAATCTGCAGCTCGTATGAAAGCTCAAAACCGCTTTCAATCTGGTCTAGATATCGCCCGTTATACAGCTGGCATTATGCGTGCAGACATGGATGCCTATGACCAAGACAGTTCCAAGTACACTCAATCCTTAGGCTGTTGGCATGGTTTTATCGGTCAGCAGAAGATGATTTCTATTAAGAAACATTTTGATAATACGGATCGTCGTTATTTGTACCTTTCTGGTTGGATGGTTGCGGCATTACGTTCAGATTTTGGTCCATTGCCAGACCAGTCTATGCATGAAAAAACATCTGTATCCGCTTTGATTGAAGAGCTATACACCTTCTTACGTCAAGCTGATGCCCGCGAATTGGGCGGTCTGTTCCGTGCTTTGGACACGGCTCGTGACAATAACGATACTGCTGAAGAAAAAAAAATCCAAGACAAAATTGATGGTTTTGTGACTCACGTGGTCCCTATCATCGCTGATATTGACGCAGGTTTTGGTAACGCAGAAGCAACTTATCTGCTAGCTAAGCGTATGATCGAAGCAGGTGCATGCTGTATTCAGTTAGAAAATCAAGTGTCTGATGAAAAACAATGTGGCCACCAAGACGGTAAAGTAACCGTGCCACACGAAGACTTCTTAGGTAAGATTCGTGCCGTACGTTATGCCTTCCTTGAGTTAGGGGTAGACGATGGTGTAATCGTTGCTCGGACAGACTCACTAGGTGCAGGCTTGACCAAGCAAATTGCTGTCACCAACACACCGGGTGATTTGGGTGATCAATATAACTCGTTCCTAGATTGCGATGAAGTTACAGCTGCAGACTTAAATAACGGCGACGTTGTGCTTAACCGAGACGGCACACTAGTGCGTCCTAAGCGCCTACCTTCTAACTTGTTCCAGTTCCGCCAGGGCACTGGTGAAGACCGTTGTGTGTTAGACAGCATTACGTCTTTGCAAAATGGAGCGGACCTTTTGTGGATAGAAACAGAAAAGCCTCATGTGTCGCAAATTGGTGGCATGGTAAACCGTATTCGTGAAGTGATTCCGAATGCTAAGTTGGTTTACAACAACTCTCCATCATTTAACTGGACTTTGAACTTCCGTCAGCAAATTTTTGACTCCATGGCTGCTGCAGGAGACGATGTTTCTGCTTACAAGCGCGCTGAACTAATGAGCGAATCTTATGATGGTTCTGCCTTGGCTATATCAGCTGATGAAAAGATTCGCACCTTCCAAGCTGATTCGGCTCGTGAAGCTGGGATCTTCCATCACTTAATTACCTTGCCTACATACCACACTGCAGCTTTGTCTACGGACAACTTGGCTAAAGAGTACTTTGGTGACCAAGGCATGTTGGGTTATGTAGCCGGTGTACAGCGTAAGGAAATCCGTCAAGGGATTGCCTGTGTTAAGCACCAAAACATGGCTGGTTCCGACATGGGTGATGATCACAAAGAGTACTTCTCTGGCGATGCAGCCCTTAAGGCTTCAGGTAAAGACAACACCATGAACCAGTTTGGTTAAGTCATACAACTACTTTTATAAGTAGTTAAAGTAAAGTCGAGGTAAATACCTCGGCTTTTTTTTTAACAGGGTCAGAGCCACTTGACGATCATGTGCTCTAGTCCTCTTGAAAAATAGCCTTGTTCACGGAAGAGTAACAAGGTACCCTTTTGTTTTTGCTGTCGTATTGTCCGGAGACCATCTGATGATGCAGGAACAAGGTCAAAGCTTAGATGAAGCTTTTGATGCCATTATTGATGCATGGTTAATAGAGCGACAGGCGTTATTAACTCAATTTGTAGCTCTGCCTCAATTAAGTGTCACAGATAACGTGATCCAGGAGCTACACAGTTTTTGTGAGGCGATGGTGGATTACAGTTCCCGTGGTCACTTTAATGTTTATGAGCAGTTATTAAAGCATATAGCCGAACACAATGGTCAACACGCAGACAATGCGCGTATCGTACTAGGTAAAATCCACGATACAACAGACAAAATTGTCATTTTTGATGATGAATATGGTGCTGTCGAAAAACTTTCTATTCAAGATGTTGGGCACTTTAGTGGCCGCTTGTCGCGTTTAGGTGAAGTGCTTACCGAGCGTTTTAATCATGAGGATGAACTCATGGGTTTGGTGCAAGAAACCTTATCTTAGTTAGCCACTTGCCTCAATTTAAAAGAGGGATTTTGTGACACAATTCAAACAAGTTGGTCTTATTGGAAGGCTTCACAGCCCTGCAGTAATCGAAACCTTACACCGGGTTATAACGTGCCTTAGTAGGTGCCAATGCAAAGTGTGGGTAGATGAACGCATTGCTGATTCTCTAAATAGTGATCAGCTCACTAGTGCCGCTTATGGTACTGGCGATCGTCATTTTTTGGGACAACGATGTGACCTAGTAATCGTGGTAGGGGGAGACGGCAGCATGCTCTCTGCTGCACGTATTATGGCTACCTATGGTGTAGCGGTAATTGGTATCAACCGTGGCAAATTGGGGTTTTTAACAGACATAGCACCAGACCAGGTGGAAGTTTCTCTTGAGGCTGTACTAGCTGGACGGTTTGAAACTAGCAATCGGTTTATGTTGTCTGCCCATGTCTTGCGTAATGGTCAGGAAATAGGCCGTGGTAGTGGTCTCAATGACATCGTATTACACCCTGGTAAATCGGCCCGAATGCTGGCTTATGATCTATCAATTGATGGCACTGCTGTTTATATTGATCGAGCTGATGGTTTGATTATAGCTACTCCCACAGGATCGACCGCCTACGCACTTTCAGCTGGAGGGCCAATTATGCACCCTGGCTTAGATGCAATTGCTCTGGTGCCCATGAACCCCCACAATCTAAGTAGTCGGCCCTTAGTGGTGGCGGCAGATGCAGAACTGGAGATTCTTATTGGTGAAGACAACAGTACACAACCGATTATTAGTTGTGATGGGCAAGTGCACATTGCCTGTGAACCCGGTGATAGGGTGCATATACAGCGCCATGAAGCACGACTCAAAGTGTTACATCCCTTAGGCCATCATTTTTACGACCGTTGCCGCAGTAAGTTAGGGTGGCATGCTCGTGCTAGTGAAGATGGCCAATGATTCTTCTGCAAAGGTTCCCCGCTAACGTAGATCTCACACCGATCACGCAAGCTCTGTGGCAACATAAGATGCCTCATCGTGTCCGTTTTGTAGAAAGTGAACAGCAATTGTGGCTACAAGATTCTGCGCAACACGGTGCTGCTCAGACGCTAATGCAGCAGGTGTTGCAGGGTAACGCTGGAGAAGAGCCTGCCCACTCCATTTTATCAGACCAAGTTAACTCGTCTTTTATGGGCGCTGCGTTACTCTCATTGGCTCATGCTAAGGCTTGGTTTAGGTTAACCCCTATAACGCTTTTGGTTTTTTTAGTTGCCGTATTGGTGGCGCTATTTTCTCAACTCGGTACCGACTTACAAGCAGTTGCCTGGTTAAGCTTCTTTCCTCTTGTGTTGGATACTCAAGCATACCTTGTCAACGGGTTTGAGCACTTATGGCAACAACCGTGGCGCTTAATTAGCCCAATGCTGTTGCATTTTGGTTGGTTGCATATGGTTTTTAATTTGTTGTGGTGGCTGGATTTGGGCCGGCGTATAGAACATCAATCAAAGCTGCTTTTAGTGGCTTTGTTATTGGTCACTAGCCTTGCGGCTAATGTAGCTCAAGCATGGCAAGAAGCGAGTTTGTTTGGTGGCCTATCAGGAGTTATTTACGGTTTGTTGGGCTATATATGGGTGATAGATCGTTATAATGCTCCACGATATCACCTACCACAAAGCATCCTCATATTCATGTTGTTATGGTTGCTGTTGGGTGTCAGTGGTTTGTTTTCAGCGCTTGGGTTTGGGGCCATGGCTAATATGGCTCACTTAGGTGGCCTAGTGGCGGGAGTTGTATGGGCTTTTTTGCACACCTTGTTATGGCGTATTCGATCTAACAATAGGTAAAAAAGAGTCGGTGGGTATGGTGATTTATGCTATTATTTTGCTCCAAGTTTTTATCTAAGAGGTGTGGCTGATGGAATATAATCAACTCATTGCCCAACTAACACCCGCAGTCTACCTGCGTTTGAAGACTGCTGTTGAGACTGGCAAATGGCCAGATGGTAGGGTGCTCAGTGAAGATCAAAAAGCCTCCTGTATGGAAGCTGTTTTGCGTTACCAATCTATGAAGCTTGATGCCAAACAGCACTCAGGGCATATGCCTGACAAGTGTGCGTCTAGCTCTGGCTCGACGCTTAAAAAAACCGACGAACAAGTCATTAAAATACACTAATTATGCAAACACCTCACGTGCTTACTGGGCACCTAGCTAAGCTGACTACCCACATTGATGCCGTGCCTCACGCCCAAGTGCAATATACTCTCACTGTGGGAGATCAAGAGTTGCACCTTAATCCGCTAATAGGCCAAACTATTCGGTTAGAACATTTGGGGCAGATTAACTGTAGTCATTGCGGTCGTAAAACGAAAAAGAGTTACAGCCAAGGTTATTGTTTCCCTTGTATGCAAAAATTACCCCAATGTGACCTGTGTATTATGAGCCCGGAGCGGTGTCATTTTGATGCTGGAACCTGCCGTGATGAAGCTTGGGGGAAAGCATTTTGTATGCAACCACATATTGTCTATTTGGCCAATTCTTCTGGCCTTAAGGTAGGTATCACTCGGATCAATCAAATGCCTACCCGTTGGCTCGATCAAGGTGCGTCCCAAGCTATGCCTATCATGCAGGTAGCTACCCGCAAATTGTCTGGAGATGTGGAGACCGTCCTTAAGCAATATGTAGCCGATAAAACCAATTGGAGAAAACTGCTACAAAGTGATGTGCAAGCCATTGACATGGCTCAAGCAGCAAATCTATTGTTGAATGAATCGGAAGATGATCTAGAAGCCTTGTTAGGTGGGCTAAGCCACCAAGATTATCAATGGTTAGATACGGCGGCCATCAGTATGCGCTACCCAGTATTAGAGTATCCAACCAAAATCAATTCCCATAATCTTGATAAAGAACCTGTATTAGAAGGCAAATTGATGGGTATTAAGGGCCAATACCTTATTTTTGATACCGCGGTGATTAACGTCCGCAAATACTCATCCTATTTGGTGCAATTCAGCTCATGACTAAAAACTCTCAAGTAATCTACTTAAAAGATTATCAGGTTCCAGCATTTATTATCGAAGCCACAGACCTAGATATTCGCATTGGTAATGAATACACCTCTGTTGTCGCCTGCCTAAAAATATGTCGTAATCCGGCGTCTAATCAATCTTCGTCAGAACTCGTATTGCAAGGCGGTAAAGACATTAAGCTGCAAGAAGTGATGATGGATGGACTTATTTTAGATGACTCACTCTACGACCTAGAGGATACTGTGCTATCTATCCATCAGTGTCCAGAAGCCTTTGAATTAACTACGGAATGCCTGATTCAGCCGCAGTTGAATACGAGCTTAGAGGGGTTGTACAAGTCTGGTGGTATGTATTGCACCCAGTGCGAAGCGGAGGGTTTTCGGAATATTACCTATTACCTAGACCGCCCAGATGCCTTGTCTGTATTCACTACTCGTATCAGTGCAGATAAAGCCAGCTATCCTATATTATTGGCTAATGGTAATCCTATGGGACAGGGTGACTTAGATAATGGCGGGCATTTTGCTGTGTGGCATGACCCATTCCCTAAACCGGCATATTTGTTTGCTATGGTAGCTGGCGATTTGGTGCGCCAAGACGAAGAATTTACTACCCGGTCTGGCCGCAAAGTGGATTTACAAATATTTGTAGAAGCTCATAACAGCCATAAGTGTGACCACGCACTGGCATCTCTTAAACGTTCTATGTTGTGGGACGAGCAGACTTATGGCCGAGAGTATGATCTAGACTTGTTCATGATTGTTGCGGTGGATGATTTCAACATGGGGGCCATGGAAAACAAAGGCCTCAATATTTTTAATTCTGATTGTGTATTAGCAGACCCAGCCACTAGCAGTGATGCGATGTTCGAGCGTATAGAGGGCATCGTGGCCCATGAATACTTCCATAACTGGTCTGGTAACCGTGTCACTTGTCGTGATTGGTTTCAGCTTAGTTTAAAGGAAGGCTTTACTGTTTACCGTGATGCGCAATATACAGCAGATACATACTCTGCCGCTGTAAAGCGTATTGATGACGTTACCCTATTGCGCACCCATCAGTTTGCGGAAGATGCTGGCCCAATGGCTCACCCAATACGGCCTGCATCCTATATTGAAATTAATAATTTCTATTCAGTGACTGTGTATGAGAAAGGTGCAGAAGTGGTAGGTATGATTCACACTTTACTTGGAGATGAACTATTCCGTAAGGGTAGCGATCTGTATTTTGATCGTCACGACGGCCAAGCCGTGACTACAGATGATTTTGTTGCTGCCATGAGTGACGCCAGTGGTATCGATTTGAGTCAATTCAAACACTGGTATAGTCAGGCTGGCACTCCTACCTTGGCCGTGACCGATATCTACGACGCTTCAAACAAAGAATATAGCCTTACTGTAGGACAAGCCACACCAGCAACAGCAGAGTGTCAGCAAAAGCTACCGTTCCATTTGCCGTTGCGTATGGCCTTGTTAGATACCAAGGGTAGGGAGATAGCTTTGCAGTTGCAGGGTTCTGAGTCTGTGCAAGGCAATAATTGTGTCCTAAACATTACTCAGGCACAGCAAACTTTCGTTTTTGAAGGCGTGGCAGAACACCCCGTACCATCGCTGTTGCGGGGCTTTTCTGCACCAGTTAAATTGGACTATGCCTATACTCAAGAGCAGTTGTTGTTTCTCGCTAGCAAAGACCAAGATGGTTTTTGCCGCTGGGAGGCGTGCCAACGTTTGTTGATTGAAGCGACGGAGCAGGCCATGTCCCAATCTGCTAGCTATCAACTGGCTGATGAATTGGTGACCATGTTACGTAGTAGTTTGGTGGATGAAACCTTAGACCCAGCGATGGTTGCCAAGCTTGTACAATTACCCAGTGAAGCTTATTTGGCGGAAACCCAAACCACTGTTGATGTGGATCTAATTCACGCAGGTCGTGAAGCCATGCGCCTTGCTATTGCTTCGGCTTTAGAAAGTGAACTGCTGGCCTGTTACCAGCGTTGTCATGATACTGGGCTGTTTAGCCAAACAGGCAAGGCCATAGGCCAGCGGGCCCTTAAGAATACCTGCCTGGCCTACCTCAATGCGTTAGCTAAAGATCAGTATCAAACCATGGCCCAAGATCAGTATGCGTTACAGGCCAATATGACAGATGTGGGGGCGGCCTTACATATTTTAATTGGCCAAGATAATTTAGACTTAGCCACGCCGTTGTTGGCAGAATTTTACCAGCGTTGGCAGGGTGATGCGCAGGTGGTTGCCCAGTGGTTTGCTATGCAAGCTGGAGCCAACTTAGCGGGTCGGTTGCCTCTCGTAAAAGCGCTGCTGCAACATACGGCGTTTGATATTCGCAACCCCAATAAGGTGCGTAGTGTGGTTGGCAGCTTTATCCGTAGTGCCATTAACTTCCATTCAGCTGATGGCAGTGGCTATGAATTTGTCGCGGATATGGTGTTACTTTTGGATCCTATCAACCCTATGATAGCTGCAAATCTAGCCAAACCCTTAGGCCGTTTTAAGCGCCACACACTTGGTCGTCAACAATTAATGCAGGCACAACTGCAACGTCTAAGCCAAGCTGAGCTTAGTAAAGATGTATTTGAAGTGGTCACTAAGGCTTTGGCAGTAAATTAACTAATCAAAATCAGTTTCCAAAGGTGGGTGTCTTATTTTACGTAAGTGCCTAACTTGGCTCTGCCACCATGTCTTAAAAAACATGGCCTATATATCCTTGGGAGAACGCAGGAGAGTATGAATGAAATTTGTAGGTGAAAAAGACTATGAACACGGTATGGAAGCTAAAGTAGGCGTACTAATAACAAACTTAGGAACACCTGACGCTCCAACTAAAAAAGCACTACGTCCGTATCTTAAAGAGTTTTTAAGCGACCCTAGGGTTATCGAAACTCCAAAGCTGATTTGGCAAATCATTTTAAACGGGATTATTCTCAATACTCGGCCAGCAAAAAGTGCCAAATCATATAAAACCGTATGGACAGACAATGGCAGCCCGCTTTATGACATTGCTAAGAAACAACAGGCAGAGCTTGCTAGAGCATTACCTAACCTAGTAGTCGGGCTAGCAATGCGTTATGGCAATCCAAGTATCGAAAGCCAACTTATTAACATGCGTGACCAAGGTGTACGTAAGATCTTAATTTTTCCGATGTATCCACAATACTGTGCTGCGACTACGGCAAGTACATTTGACAAGGTAGCAGAAGTGCTAGCAAAGTGGCGTTGGATTCCTGAAGTGCGATTTATTAACGAATATTATCAAGATGAGCTTTACGTTAAAGCCCTAGCAAACAGCATTAAGGCATTTCGTAAAGAGCACGGTAAGCCTGACTTAACATTGTTTAGCTATCACGGAATTCCTAAAGCGTACCTTGATAAAGGTGATCCGTATCATTGTTTCTGTCGTGCAACTACGCGCCTTGTAAAGGAGCATATGCAATTAAAAGAGGAAGACGTTATGACTACATTCCAGAGTCGTTTCGGTCCTGCTGAATGGTTGCAGCCCTACACAGACGAAGTGCTCAAAGGGTTACCTGGTAAAGGTGTTAAAAATGTTCATATTATTGCTCCAGCGTTTAGTGCGGATTGCCTAGAAACAATTGAAGAAATTGGTGAGGAGAATAGAGGCTATTTCATGGAGAATGGTGGTGAGAATTATAACTATATCCCATGTTTAAATGATAGTGAAGATCATATTAAACTCTTCACTAAACTCATTAAACAGCATACACAGGGATGGGATTATTGACCTATGCAGGCGTATATCATCGCCTTAGGGGGTGTGTCTTAGCCATAGTAATGCTAGCTTTGGGAGGCTAGTACGCGCTCCACGGTTGCAACAATAGTCTGTGTTTGGTGATCAATTTCCATATTCACCTGAGTGCCTATGCTGGCTTTGCCAAAACCTGTGGCACGTAATGTTTCTGGGATAAGGAACACGCAAAATTCAGACTCGGTGACCGCGCCTACAGTCAGGCTGCAACCATCAAGGCCGATAAAACCTTGGGGCAATACATGTTTTTTGTGGGCATGGGGTAAGGCAAACCAAATGCTTGTATTGTCGCCTTGGTATTCGATTCGGCTAATGGTCACTGCCACAGAAACATGCCCAGAAATGATATGGCCACCTATTTCATCACCATATTTTAATGAACGTTCTACGTTGACCCAATCGCCTTGTTGCAGCAGCCCTAAGTTGGTCAGCTTTAGAGTTTGGCCGATGACGTCAAAACTAAAATGGTTGCTATTTTGGGTGGTCACCGTTAGACAGGCACCATTGATAGCAATACTGGCACCAATGTCTACATTGAGACTAATGGCATTGGGAAGAGTAATAACAAAGCTGCGTTGGTTTTTACCTTCAGCAATGGATTTAATTTGGCCTTGGCCTTGGACGATACCAGTGAACATGATTTACCTGATAGTAACTAGAACGGCAATTAGAAAAGCTATAGCCCGCTATATTAGCCGAGCGAGAAGCGGCTGTGAAGTAGAGTTTAAGTTGTGAGCCGCATCATTTTGGCGCCTATGGAAGGTTTGGCCGACGATATTTTGCGTGATTGCCTCACTCGTATAGGGGGTATTGATCTATGTGTCACGGAATTTATTCGAGTAACTACTCAACTATTACCACCGAAAGTATTTAAGCGTTTGTGCCCAGAGCTCGCTAACGGCTGTAAAACACCTGCGGGTATACCCGTACGTATTCAATTGCTTGGTAGTGACCCTGCAGCGCTTGCCGCCAATGCTGTGCGGGCCTTAGAGCTGGGTTCTCCTGGTATAGATTTAAATTTTGGTTGCCCAGCAAAAACTGTTAATCGCAGCCAGGGTGGGGCGATATTGTTGCAAGAGCCTCAAAGGGTTGCCCATATTGTAGCTACGGTAAGGCAAGCGATTGGTGATGACGCTTGGTTAAGTGCCAAAATGCGTTTGGGATTTGCCACTAAAGACTTAGCTATAGAAAATGCGAAGGGAATTGAAGGTGCTGGCGCTAATGAGCTTACTGTTCATGCAAGAACCAAGGTAGAGGGCTACCGTCCGCCTGCCCATTGGCAGTGGATAGAAAAAATCCGTCGGCAGGTGTCTATTCCTGTCATTGCCAACGGTGAAGTGTGGACTCCAGAGGACTACACGACATGTCAACAGGTGAGCGGCTGTGATGATGTCATGATTGGCCGTGGGTTGGTATGGAAGCCAGATTTGGCGTTACAAATTTGTCATCTGCAAATAGGCCACCCGGCACAAGAATGGGATTGGAGTGCGTTAGTGCCTACTGTGCTCTATTTTATCGATTTGGTAGCGGCGCAAGTTGAAGTCAGGTTTCAACATGCACGCATAAAGCAATGGCTTAAGTTGTTGGGCCGTATTTACCCTCAAGCAGACGCTTGTTTTGAACAAGGAAAGCGCCTAAAAACGCTCAATGAGTTGCGCTCCTTGGTTACCCATAGCCGATGACGCCTAGTCGTTCATATGCATTTTTCTTATGTATGAAAATGTATCCTTTTGATGGCATACGGTATACTACTTATTGAATATGTATTTGTTGTTAAATTTATGAGGTGTGTCTTTGTATTCTGTTGTTCGTAGCATATTGTTCCAATTGTCGGCAGAAACTGCCCATGAGTTAACACTAGAAAGTCTGGCGGCAGGAGCGCGGTTAGGCTTGTTACCGGCGTTAGCCCCCAAAGTGCCTAATTTACCAGTGACTGTGATGGGTATCGAGTTTCCAAACCCCGTAGGGCTTGCCGCAGGTTTGGACAAAAATGGCAGCGCTATCGATGGCCTTGCTGCATTGGGTTTTGGTTTTTTGGAGGTGGGCACTACCACCCCAAAACCTCAAGCAGGAAGCCCCAAGCCTCGTCTATTTAGACTGCCTAAAGCTAACGCTATGATTAATCGTATGGGCTTTAATAACAAGGGTGTAGATCATTTAGTTGAAAACGTTAAAAAAGCTAAATTCAAGGGCGTACTAGGTATCAATATTGGGAAAAATTTCGATACGCCCATATCAGATGCCGCACTTGACTATGTCATTTGTATGCAAAAAGTCTATGCTCATGCGACCTATATAACTGTTAATATTTCTTCCCCAAATACCCAAGGTTTGCGCGATTTACAGTATGGTGAGTCGTTAAGACAGTTGCTAGCAGCTCTAAAGAGAGAGCAGGCATTGCTAACAAAGATTCATGGCCGATATGTACCCCTAGCTGTAAAAGTTTCGCCAGACATGGATGACGAGCAGCTACAGGACTTAGCCCGTTGTGTATTAGAACAAGAAATGGATGCAGTGATTGCCACTAATACTACCTTAAGCCGAGATGGTGTGGCTGATCTTGAATTTGCTAATGAAGCGGGTGGTTTGAGTGGTGCGCCAGTAAAAGAGAAATCAACGCAAACTATCGCTGATTTGTTCGCTATTCTAGGTGAACAAGTACCTATTATTGGCGTGGGTGGCATTGCTAGTGGCGATGATGCTGTAGAAAAGCTCGCTGCAGGCGCAAAGTTAGTGCAGGTATACAGCGGTTTAATCTATCAAGGTCCCGGTTTGGTTAAACAATGTGTGAACGCCTGCTGAAGTGTTATTAAATGTTAAAGCCAAAACCTAAAGAGAGAGCTATGAGCGAACAAAAATCAATCCTCCGCACGCTGTTAAGCTACGGTCAAAGCGTGCTTGCGGGTTTAGTAGGCATACAATCAAATCAGAAACGTGAAGAAGACCTTAATGAAGGTGGTTTAGAGCGGATGATCTATGTAGGCCTAGGTACCCTGGTAGTATTCGTAATCATTGTGGTTACTGCGGTCAATAGTGTCCTTCCCAGTTGATAACACGGGCAAATATTCAATATAATACCAAAATAATACTTGCTAAATACCCCCTTAATTGACGATAATCACCGCGGCTCAAATTAAGTCTTGTTTGGGCACTAATTAATATCCACGATCTAAAAGATCAATTGGAGGGTAGGTATGTTTTCTAGAGCTTGGCAACGCCTGAGTTCTGTAGTCTTGGGTTTGGTATCAGCTCCCGCCGCAATGGCAGATTGGGAACTGAACATGCCTCGAGGCATCACAGAAGTAAGTCAATCTATTTACGAACTACACATGCTTATTTTTTGGATTTGCGTATGGATTGGTGTCGTCGTTTTTGGCGTCATGTTTTACTCCATTTTCAAGCATCGAAAGTCCAAAGGTGCTGTTGCTTCTCAGTTTCACGAAAGCCTTGGTTTAGAATTATTATGGACTGCTGTGCCAACGGTCATCCTGATAGCTATGGCTGTGCCAGCTACAACTGTGTTGATACAAATGTATGACACTACAAATTCTGCCGTGGATATTAAGATTACCGGTCATCAATGGAAGTGGCAGTATGACTACCTTGGCGAAGATGTGGGCTTCTTTAGTAACCTATCCACTACAACAGACGAAATTTATAACCGTACTGAAAAAGGTGAAAACTACCTGCTTGAAGTTGATAAGCATGTTGTCGTACCTACGGGCCAAAAGCTACGCTTCCTCATTACCTCTAACGATGTGATTCATGCCTGGTGGGTACCAGAGATCGCAGTTAAAAAAGATGCGATTCCAGGTTACATCAACGAATCTTGGGCGTTGATCCCAGAAGGTCAGGAAGGTCTATATAGAGGTCAGTGTGCCGAACTTTGTGGTGTGCAACACGGTTTTATGCCCATTGTGCTAGAAGCAGTGACCGCAGACGAGTATCAAGCATGGTTGGACGATCAACGTGCCGGTAAAATCGCAGAAGCCGCCGCTGCACTAGGTGACTTTAGCTATGACGAACTCATGGTTGAGGGTGCTGAAGTATACGCTCGCAGTTGTGCGGGTTGTCATGGTACTGAAGGTCAGGGTATGGGTAGTGTGTTCCCAGCATTGGCGGGTAGCCCAATTGCTATTAACGATATGGCTGGTCACATCGATATTGTACTCAATGGTAAGGCTGGTACGGCTATGCAGTCATTTAGTGCTCAGCTTAGTGACGTTGAGATCGCCGCTGTTATTACCTATGAGCGAAATGCTTGGGGTAACGATACGGGCGAAACAGTGACTCCACAAATGATAATTGACGCGAAAAAATAGAAGGCTAAATTATGACAACTGCGACTGCTAGTCACGATGATCATGGCCATCACGGCCCTGCGAAGGGCATCATGCGATGGGTATTAACAACTAACCACAAAGACATCGGTACCTTGTACCTTTGGTTTGCCTTCACCATGCTTCTTACTGGTGGTGTTATGGCGCTTATTGTTCGCACTGAATTATTTCAGCCGGGTATGCAGCTTATAGAACCTGAGTTCTATAACCAAATGACTACCATGCACGGTTTAATTATGGTGTTCGGTGCTATTATGCCAGCCTTCGTTGGCCTTGCTAACTGGATGGTTCCACTCATGATTGGGGCGCCAGATATGGCTTTGCCACGCATGAATAACTGGAGCTTTTGGATATTGCCGTTTGCTTTTGGCATGCTGCTGTTCACGTTATTCACTGAAGCGGGTGCGCCAAACTTTGGTTGGACTTTTTATGCACCCCTGTCTACTACATACGCACCCAGTAGTGTGACCTACTTCATCTTTGGTGTGCACATGATGGGCATTTCCTCCATCATGGGAGCCATCAACATTATTGTTACTATCTTAAACCTTCGGGCGCCAGGCATGACTTTGATGAAAATGCCACTATTTGTGTGGACTTGGTTCATTACGGCTTATTTGCTCGTTGCGGTAATGCCTGTTTTGGCAGGCGTAGTAACCATGATGTTGATGGATATTCACTTTGGTACTAGCTTCTTTGATGCAGCTGGTGGTGGTGATCCTGTGTTGTTCCAGCACGTATTTTGGTTCTTCGGACACCCAGAAGTGTATATTATGATTTTGCCAGCCTTTGGTATTGTGTCGCAAATCATTCCTACCTTTGCTCGTAAGCCGCTGTTTGGTTACGCTTCAATGGTATATGCCACTTCGTCCATAGCCTTCTTGTCATTTATTGTATGGGCTCACCACATGTTTACTGTGGGTATGCCGCTGCAGACTGAACTCTTCTTTATGTACGCTACCATGTTGATAGCTATACCCACGGGAGTGAAAGTTTTTAACTGGGTGTCGACCATGTTTAGAGGCTCTATGACCTTCGAAACTCCCATGTTATTTGCCTTGGCCTTTGTGGTGCTATTTACCATTGGCGGTTTCTCCGGTTTAATGCTTGCTATTGCTCCTGCAGACTTCCAGTACCATGACACCTATTTCGTAGTGGCTCACTTCCACTATGTGCTAGTACCGGGTGCACTGTTTGGTATTATTGCAGGTGTTTATTACTGGCTACCTAAATGGACAGGCAATTACTACAATGAGAAGTTGGGTAAATTCCATTTTTGGATGTCCTTCATCGGCGTTAACGTGACCTTCTTCCCGATGCATTTTGTTGGTTTAGCAGGCATGCCGCGTCGTATCCCTGATTACGCGCTGCAGTTTGCGGACTTTAATGCAATTGCTACTGTTGGTGCCTTCATCTTTGGTTTCTCTCAGCTTATTTTCTTGTTCATATTGATCAAGACTATCCGCGGTGGCGAAAAAGCTACAGATCAAGTGTGGGAAGGTGCAGAAGGCTTGGAGTGGACTATTCCGTCACCAGCCCCCTATCACACTTTTGCTGAGGCACCTCACGTTAAGTAAGGTTAAATTTAAAGCTATATGAAATCTGATTCATCAAAGCCAGATAACCAATCTGGCATTAAGCCGAAAAACACGGCATTAAAGTTAGTACTAGCCGCTGTAGCTATGTTTGGTTTTGGTTTTGCTTTAGTACCTTTGTATGACGTATTTTGTGAGATTACCGGTATCAACGGCAAAACCGCAGGTCCGGTGGAAAGAGTTGAGCAGTGGGTTGATACAAGTCGCACTATAACGGTGCAGTTTATAACAACTAATAACGCGGGTATGCCCTGGGAATTTGAAGCTTTGCAAGAAGAAGTGGAAATGCATCCAGGCGCATGGACTCAGGTAGAGTTTTGGGCGCTAAACCCAACCACAGAAGACATGGTAGGGCAGGCGGTGCCAAGTGTATCTCCATCTGAGGTAGCCCAATACGTGCAAAAGACAGAATGTTTCTGTTTTGATCAGCAGAAGTTAAAGGCTGGGGAAGGGCGTAAGATGCCGCTCATTTTCTCCTTAGACCCAGAACTTCCGGCTCATGTTCGTAAGGTGACTATGTCTTATACGTTATTTGATGCAGGCGCTTTTGCTGAATAGCAACAGTGTATATATAATTTAAGTCGTATAATACGGCCCGATAACAAGTCTTCGACGAAGGAGCGATACATGACAACATCCAGTTATTACGTACCAGAGAGTAGTTACTTTCCAATTGTGGCAAGCTTTGGCCTCATAGGCATGGCTGCCGGTGCGGGTGGTATGATTAACCACATGAGTTCTGGTGGGGTAGGTTATGCCTTTCCTCATTTAGTCTTTTTAGTGGGCACTTTGTTACTAGCCTTCATACTCTTCAATTGGTTTAGTAAAGTAATCATAGAAAGTAGGGCTGGCATGTACAGCCCACAAATGGACATGTCTTACCGGTGGGGTATGGGTTGGTTCATATTTTCAGAAGTCATGTTCTTTGCTGCTTTCTTTGGTGTATTACTCTATGTACGCCAGTGGGCAGGCCCTTGGTTAGATGGCCAAGGTGATAAAGGGTCCTCACATATGTTGTGGCCTGATTTTGATTACGCTTGGCCTATGTTTAACAACCCAGCAGGTGCAGACCTTCCTGGCCCTAAAGCTGTGATCGACCCTTGGCATATTCCATTATTGAATACAGTGTTGTTGATGTCTTCTAGCGTAACCTTAACCATTGCTCATCATGCTCTTAGGGCAATGCACCGTGGTAAGACCATTTTTTGGTTAGCTGTTACGGTTATTTTAGGTGCCATCTTCGTCTATTATCAGGTGTTGGAGTACATTGAAGCCTATACTGAATTAGGCCTTACGTTAGACTCAGGCATTTATGGTTCTACCTTCTTTATGTTGACAGGCTTTCACGGTGTGCACGTAACCATTGGTGCGTTTATTCTGTTCATTATGTGGATCCGTATCTGCAAAGGACACTTTACACCAGATCAGCATTTTGGGTTTGAAGCCGCTGCTTGGTATTGGCACTTCGTAGATATGGTCTGGGTAGGCTTGTTCTTATTCGTCTATATCTTATAAGCTTTATTGTAATACCCATAAAGGCAGCTTAATGGCTGCCTTTTCTGTTTTTAGTGATGGTTTTTAGAATTAATGAATAGCAGCCCATGGCGAGCTAGTCACAAGTTGACCGCTCCAAAATCCGTAGGTAACTAGTAAAATCAGCAGTATAATTAAGGAAATACGGTACGTTAATGACGTTAATAACCGGGTTGATTTTGTACCGTCCTTCATTAAGAAAAAGAATCCACTTGCTAGGCTAATTAGGGCTAAGAGTAACACTATGACGATGACGATTTTGAACATATAAAGGGTCTCATTAAATACGTTAATTAGGTGTAGCTAAAATAATGATTAAACGAATGCAGCACTATTGGGCAATCTCGGTGTTCACGCTTTTCTTTTTGCCATTAACTATTAGCTTAGGATTTTGGCAACTAGATAGAGCCGATCAAAAGCAACAGCTGCAGGCAAGTTTGGCTTCCTTAGAGCAACCTATTACGCTTGCTCAAGGACAAGAGCTCCAGTTAGGTGCCCTAGAGAACTTCCAAAGAGTGACACTGAATAGTCGCTTTATCAAGCCCTTTATTTGGTTAAAAGATAATCAAGTTGTAAACGGTAAAGTGGGTTATGACGCCGTTGGCCTGATTGGGTTAGGCACTGATTTATTGCTTGTTAATCGTGGCTGGTTTGCGTCATATGGCCAAAGAAATCCCTTGCCTGCCACTGACTGGGTTGATGGTGAGGTGTCTCTGACAGGGCGCCTGGTTATGGTTCAAGCTAATCCTTACCAACTAGGCACAGATGTTTATACTGACCAATATCCGCAGCTCGTGCAGGCCATTTTGCCGCCTGAATTAGCTGTTCATTTAAAAGCTTCGTTACAAGGCACACTGTTGCCCTGGGTGCTTATGCTTGATCAACCAGGTGATGCAACCTTAACGCCACATTGGCGGGCTAGCACTATGACTGATGCAAAACATTTGGCTTATGCGTGGCAATGGTTTGGCCTTGCCTTAACCCTTATCATTTTATATATTTATCGCGTATTTTATTCACCCTTAGATGCTAAAAAGGTAGATTAATGAGTACTAAAAAGACTAACCGTTTGACCTTGTACGCTGTGTTTTGTGTTACTGCTGTGCCATTAGCTATCGCTATGGTGATGTACTTCAATCTATGGGGAGTGCCAGATGGGCGCACCAATTTTGGCCAGTTACTGCTACCACCTAATCAACTCAAACAAACTCAATTAGTTAACGAAAAAGCTGTACCTTGGTCTCAGGAAGATGCAGATAAGCGATGGCTGGTAATTTATTTAACGCCCCAAGAGTGTGATAAGGCGTGCAAAGAGGCGACCTATTTACTGCGTCAAATTAATGTTGCTCTGGGCAAAGAGGCGCACCGTGTTACGCGCTTTCTAGTGAATCAAAAGGGTGCATATAACGAGCAGTTAAAAAAAGACTATCCTGCGCTGATTCAGCTCACGAGCCAAGCAACAGAATTTTTTGCAATGGGTGAAGGTATTTATCTGGTCGATCCTTTAGGTAATATCATGATGTATTACGCTAAAGATTTTGTGGGCAAACAATTGTTAAAAGACCTTAAGAAATTACTCAAAAACTCAAATATAGGGTAACAAAGATTATGGATACTAGTACTGCTGCACCCAAGTGGAGTTTGTTGCTAACTTATATGTGCCTTGCTATTGTGGCCTGTGTCATCGTTTTAGGGTCTTGGACACGCTTGGCTGATGCTGGCTTAGGCTGTCCTGATTGGCCTGGCTGTTATGGCTCTCTTGTTGTGCCCCAAACCGCCCTAGAAATTGCTAACGCTGAAGCCTTATACCCAGAAGCTCCAGTAGAGATACAAAAAGGGTGGTTAGAGATGATCCACCGCTACTTTGCAACCATGCTAGGTTTTGTTATTTTGGTGTTAGCCGTCGGATCTTGGTCGCAACGAAGACGTTTGAATTATCCTTTTGTTTTGACCCAAGGTTTATTAGCTATGGTCATTCTGCAAGGTACTTTTGGTGCATGGACAGTGACCTGGAAGTTGTGGCCGCAAGTGGTTACATCGCACTTGATGGGTGGCTTTATTACTGCTAGCTTGCTTGCCGTTTTATTGATAAAACTGCATCGCATGGGGCAGCAGGTTAAATTGCTAGCGCTGACCAACTTAAGCCCAAGCAGGTTGCGTCTTTGGGCAATTGTGACTTTAATTTTAATTGCTAGCCAAGTTTTTCTTGGTGGCTGGATGAGTTCCAATTATGCTGCCTTAGCCTGTACTGATTTGCCAACTTGTAATGGTTCTTGGTGGCCCACAATGGACTTTTCGGAAGGTTTTAATGTAACTCAGTCCATTGGTCCAAATTATTTGGGTGGTTTGATGAATAGCGAAGCCCGTCAGGCTATTCATGTACTACATCGATATGGTGCGCTTATTTTAGGCCTATTTTTGCTTTTTATGAGCTATCGTCTTATCGCGCAAGAGGATCGTCGTTTACGTAAGTTTGGTTTAGGTTTTTTAGTGTTGTTTACAGTGCAGTTTTGTTTAGGCGTAGCTAATATTTATTACTTCCTACCCTTGCCAGTTGCTGTTGCACATAACTTTGGTGGCGCATCCTTGTTTGCACTTACTTTTAGTCTTATTTATATAGTTTTTTCAGACCGAGGTCGCCTCAATGAGCTTTGAAGCCACAGCAACGCCAGGTACTATTAACTGGCGTGATTATTATGAGATGTGTAAACCCAATGTGGTCTTACTCATGTTGCTGACGTCCTTAGTAGGCATGTTCATGGCAACTCCTGGTATGGTGCCATGGCCAGTATTAATTTGGGGTAACTTGGGTATCGCCATGACGGCTGGTTCTTCAGCCGCCATTAATCATGTCATTGATCGCCGCATTGACGGTCAAATGGGCCGTACCCATAACCGACCAGTAGCGAAGGGCAAAGTAAAACCAATCCATGCGCTTTTTTTTGCGGCTGTAATGGCAGTTATCGGCCTTGCTATATTGTATATATTGGTTAATCCGATGACCGCATGGCTAACCTTAGCGTCTTCAATCGGCTATGCCTTTATTTACACTGGCTACCTAAAGCGTGCCACGCCCCAGAACATTGTCATTGGCGGTCTTGCAGGGGCCATGCCGCCACTCTTGGGTTGGGTTGCAGTGACTGGGACTGTCGACCCCAATGCGCTGCTTTTAGTACTCATTATATATGCCTGGACGCCGCCTCATTTTTGGGCCTTGGCTATCCACAAGCGTGATGAATACGCTAAGGTTGAGATTCCGATGCTGCCTGTGACCCATGGTTTAGAGTTCACTGGCTTACAAATTCTCTTGTATACCGTGTTGATGATTATTTCTACCATGCTGCCTTATATTGTGGGTATGAGTGGATTTATCTACTTAGTAGGTGTGACCTTATTGAATATTCGGTTCCTATATTGGGCCCTGTGTTTGTATCGAGGAGCCTATGACAAGGCGGCCATGAAGACGTTTTGGTATTCTATTATTTACCTTATGCTATTGTTCGTGTTGTTGTTGGTAGATCACTATTTTCCTATCTAGTTGTGGCTGAATATAGGTCTCCCCTAAAACCCTCATTCATGTCATTTTTTATTGGCATTACTCAGATAGGTTGGAACTATGGTGTTAGCGTGTTTAACACTCAACTGTTGCTAATGGAAAAATCTTGAGCACTGTGGTAATGCATTTTCTGCATTGACACGGTGCACTTACCAAGTCCCTCCTTAATTTCTGCTGGAACCATTTTCCCCTCTGCATTGTCAATGGTGCTATACTGCGCGCCCTTTTGATTGCTGCAGTATTTACCTATGACCTACGCCTTTTTTGCCACCTGTCCCAAAGCCATGGAACCTATACTGGCAGATGAACTTGGCCCTTTGGGGGCGGAAGACATTAAGCTAACCCAAGGTGGTGTTTATTTTAATGGAGACTTAAAGGTAGGCTACAGCGCATGTTTGTGGAGCCGGTTGGCTAACCGCGTGCTACTGCTATTACACAGTGAAGCCGTTGATAGTGTTGACGAACTCTATGACGCCGTAAGTAAAGTTGAGTGGACTGAGCATTTTGACAGCGATCAAACCTTTTTAGTGGACTATGCTGGCCGTATGCGTGGCATCGACAACACTCACTTTGGTGCTCTTAAAGTAAAGGACGCCATAGTTGATCAATTTCGCAGTAAAGGTGAAATACGTCCCAACATAGCTAAACAAGAGCCTGATGTGCGGATCAACGTATTCATCACTAAAGGCCGTGTACGTATTAGCTTAGATTTGTCTGGTGAGAGCTTACATAAGCGTGGGTATCGTCGTGAAGGTGGTATGGCGCCGCTAAAAGAAAACCTAGCTGCAGCTCTTTTGATTCGTGCAGGCTGGCCGGCGATGGCTGCGGCTGGTAAGCCACTACTGGACCCTATGTGTGGTTCTGGCACCTTTTTAATTGAAGCGGCAATGATGGCGTCTGATACTGCGCCAGGCTTATTACGTTGGCGTTTTGGTTTGCAAATGTGGAAGCAGCACAATGTAGACTTGTGGCGTGAAGTTTGGGACGCTGCTGAGTTACGCAGAGAAGCGGGTGAAGCTGCTGCCACCAGCGAAATCCATGGTTACGATGGTCAACCAAAAGCAGTGTCTAAATGCCGTGAAAACTTAAAACAAGCAGGCATGACCGACCGCATCCGTGTGAGTCACAGAGAGCTCAAAGACCTAAAGCCACTAACACACAACGCTGAACAACAAACGGGTTTGGTGATTACTAATCCTCCATATGGGGAGCGATTAAGTGAAGTAGCAGACATCCAGTATTTGTATCAACATTTGGGAGAGCGTCTGAGCCAAGACTTTATTGGCTGGGAATTAGGCGTGTTTACCGGCAATACTGAATTAGGTAAGGCGGTGGGTTTACGTTCCCACAAGCAGTATTCTTTTTATAATGGTGCCATTAAAAGCCAGCTGTTAATGTACACTCTAGAAACCACTAACCGCTTCGCAGATCGACGCCAAGCCAGTGGTGAAATTCCATTACAAGCCCTCAGTGAAGGTGCCCAAATGTTTGCAAACCGCGTTGCGAAGAATCGCAAGCAGTTAAGCAAATGGGTAAAGCAGGAAAGCATTGAGTGTTACCGTTTATATGATGCTGATATGCCAGAGTATGCTGTAGCGATCGACATTTATGGTGATTGGCTGCATGTGCAGGAATATGCAGCGCCTAAGACTGTTGATGCCGAAAAAGCTCAGCGCCGTTTAGAAGAAGTGATGCTGGCATTGCCGCAAGCTATGCAAATTCCAGAGGAACGCATTGTATTAAAGCAGCGCCGCCAGCAAACGGGCAAGGATCAGTATCAAACCCATGATGAAAAAGGTGAATACATTCAGGTTCAAGAGGGTGGTTGTAAACTGCTAGTGAACCTTAACGATTATTTAGACACTGGATTGTTCTTAGATCACCGACCTGTCCGTCAAAAAATTCAATATCTAGCTCATGGTAAACGCTTCTTAAACCTATTTTGTTATACCGGCACCGCGACCATGCATGCGGTACACGGTGGGGCACATAAGTCATTGAGTGTAGACATGTCGGCTACCTATTTGTCTTGGGGTAAAAAGAACCTTGCTTTGAATGGTTTTAGCGACCAGGTACACCGTTTTGAACAGCACGACTGCATGGAATTCATCAAGAGCCACAAGGGTGAATATGACCTGATCTTCCTTGATCCTCCTACTTTTTCTAATTCTAAGAAGATGGTAGGTGTGTTAGATGTACAGCGTGACCATGCGTGGATGATTCATAAAGTAATGGACTTGTTAACAGAAGATGGCTTGTTAATATTCTCTACTAACTATCGCCGTTTTGAATTAGACGAAAAGGTACTGCAACACAATCATGTAGTTGACATCAGTGACGAGACCTTAGATAAAGACTTTAATCGCAATAAGAAGATTCATCGCTGTTGGGAAATCCGTAAGTACAAGCCTGAAGTGGCCATCACTTCAGAGTTTTATGACGCAGACTATGCAGAATCTAAACCTGTATCTAAACCTACAACCAAGGATCAGGCAGACTTTAATCCTTGGTTGAAAAAAGACTAATTCGTTTTAGTCTAACGACGTAGCGCCGATTTTATGAATACTTAGGTCGGCGCCGTTAAACTCTTCTTCTTCCGTGAGTCTTAGCCCAATAAACTTCTTCACACCACCATACACAATAAATCCACCGATTAAGGCAATGCTTAATCCGAGTAGGGTGCCAAGCAGCTGAGACATAAAGCTTACACCACCTAAACCACCAAAGGCCTCTAAACCAAAGATGCCTGCAGCGATACCCCCCCATACTCCACACAGTCCGTGTAGTGGCCACACCCCTAACACGTCATCAATCTTCCAGCGATTTTGGGTCATCATGAAAGTGTAAACAAAAAGGCCACCTGCAATCAGGCCTACGGCTAGAGCACCAATAGGGTGCATTAAATCGGAACCAGCACACACAGCCACTAAGCCAGCTAATGGTCCATTGTGGACAAACCCTGGGTCATTTTTACCAATGACCAATGCAGCAATAGTACCGCCAGCCATGGCCATTAGCGTGTTGACGGCCACTAAACCACTGATGCCATCTAGGGTTTGAGCTGACATCACGTTAAAACCAAACCAGCCAATCGTTAGAATCCATGATCCTAAGGCTAAAAAGGGAATGCTTGAAGGCGCAAATGCCACTAATTTCCCTTTACGATAACGTCCCTTGCGAGTGCCTAGGAGCAATACTGCTGCAAGTGCGAGCCAACCACCCATGCCATGCACTACTACGGAGCCTGCAAAGTCATGAAAGCCTGCGCCAAAGGTTTGTTCTAGCCATGATTGGAAGCCATAGTTGCCATTCCAGGCGATACCTTCGAATAAGGGATAGACAATACCTACGATTAACGCAGCGGCAACAAGCAATGGCCAAAAGCGCGCTCGTTCAGCAATACCTCCAGAAATTATGGCAGGAATAGCTGCAGCAAAGGTCATTAAGAAGAAAAATTTCACCAGCTGGTAGCCATTATTAGCGCTTAAAGCCTCGGCGCTGGTAAAAAAGTGTTGATCGTAGGCGATCCAGTAGCCTACAAAAAAATACGCAAGGCAGGAGAAACCAAAATCCGTCATAATTTTAACTAAGGCGTTAACTTGGTTTTTATGCCTAACTGTACCCACCTCTAAAAAGGCAAAACCAGCATGCATGGCAAGCACCATAATGGCTCCCATAAGAATGAACAGGGTATTAGAACTTTGCACCAAGGTGGCGACTGCGCTCATTGTGGATTCCACTACAACTCCTTAAATTTATCTTTGCACTGTTTTGAGGCGGTTTGAAAACGAACTGCTTATTAGTGGTGCAATATGCACTAATAGATTGCATTTGAGCCCCTATAATCCCGCTGTTAGTTATAAAGCAAAGAGTGTGCCAGCACATAAGTTCAGGCAAGAAAAAACCACCCTTGGGTGGTTTTTATCAATGCCAAAATTGTGGTGCTTTATTTAGCAGGGTAAGGGCGTTTAGTTTCACCAGTATATAATTGGCGGGGACGACCGATACGGTAAGGGCTATTAAGCATTTCATGCCAGTGAGAAATCCAACCTACCGTACGTGCTACGGCAAAAATGACCGTAAACATAGAGGTTGGAATGCCAATGGCTTTAAGGATGATGCCAGAGTAAAAATCCACATTTGGGTATAGCTTACGCTGGATAAAGTATTCGTCTTCTAGGGCGATTTGCTCTAAACGTTTAGCTATTTGCAATAGTGGATCATTCTCTACACCGAGTAAGGCTAATACTTCGTCGCATGTTTCACGCATTACCGTGGCGCGAGGGTCAAAATTCTTATACACACGGTGACCAAAGCCCATAAGGCGAAAAGGGTCGTTCTTGTCTTTAGCTCTGGCAACAAATGCATCAATATTAGAAACATCGCCAATTTCCTCAAGCATATCAAGTACGGCTTCATTGGCACCGCCATGGGCTGGGCCCCATAGGGCAGCAATACCCGAAGCAATACAAGCAAAGGGGTTGGCACCAGAGGAGCCAGCTAAACGCACTGTAGAAGTTGATGCATTTTGCTCATGATCTGCATGCAACAAGAAGATTTTATCCATGGCGCGAGATAAAACTGGGTCTATTTTACTTTCTGCAGTAGGTTTGCCAAACATCATGTGTAAGAAGTTTTCGGCGTAATTAAGGTCGTCACGTGGAAAAATAAATGGCTGGCCAATAGAGTATTTGAAACACATAGCTGCAAGGGTAGGCATTTTAGAGATTAAGCGGTGAATCGCTTTTTCTCGGTGATGAGGATTGTCGTTATCAAGTTGATCGTGATAGAACGCAGATAGTGCGCCTACTACACCACACATGATCGCCATTGGATGGGCGTCTCGGCGGAAACCATTGAAAAAATGCGTAAGCTGTTCATGCACCATGGTGTTATGGGTGATATGGTTTTCAAACTCATCCATCTGTTCGGTGGTTGGAAGTTCGCCGTGGATTAAAAGGTAACAGGTTTCTAGATAGGATGAGTTAGCAGCTAGATCTTCAATCGCATAACCACGGTGTAATAAAATGCCATTATCACCATCGATGTAGGTGATTTTAGATTCACATGAAGCCGTAGACACAAAGCCTGGGTCGTAGGTAAAAAGGCCTTTGCTCACTAATTGACGTACGTCAATAACATCGGGGCCAGTGCTGCCTGAGTATATCGGCAGTTCTATTGGGTCCATACCTTCTACGTGAAGAGTGGCTTTTCTTTCGGACATGTATTGGCTCCTAAAAATTGTGATGGGAGGGATGGCTTATAAAGCGGCAATATAACGTTAGTGCACCATTTAAAACAGCGGGCATAAGTCAGACACCTCCAAAAACTGGACCCTATCTTACCTTAGACTTACCCTCGAAAGGGCATAGAAAAGATTCGGCATATAGATTGTAGGTATAATTACAAGTGATATGGAGGGGGGTTGCTATAACGCTAGGTTTATATCATCCTCTTGTCGTGGGCGTTTGTAAAGAGCTCGTGTTAAGTCTAAGCCACGCGCTGGGTGCTTCTTGATGCATGTCTATGCAAAATAAAAGAACACATATACTACAAAAGTTGCGTTGTTTTCTGCTGTTCAAATCACTATACTTGCGACCTGCGTGACGCTTACAGCTAAGTGAGTGTCGATTTGGCGTAGTGTTCCAAGCCTTAATTCAACTCATTTTTTAGCCAAGAGTAGGTAACCGTGAGCGATAAAAGACCCGTTAATCTCGACCTAGGCACATTCAAGCACCCTTTAATTTCTGTGGTTTCTATCAGCCACCGCATTTCTGGCGTTATTTTGTTTGTGGGCCTGGTATTTTTATTTAATTTATTCGATACCTCATTAAAAAATGCGGCAGAATTCGCTTCTGCACAAACCTTACTACAAGAGAACTTTTTTGCCCAGTTTGTGACTTGGGGATTGTTGTCTGCCTTAGGATTTCACTTTAGCGCTGGTATGAAGCATCTCGTCATGGACTTAGGTCATGGTGAAGAGCTAGAAACAGCCAACAAAGCAGCAAAATTTGTTATTGGCTTAACGGTTATATTAGCCGTATTGGCAGGAGTTTGGATATGGTAACCACAGTTACAAGTTTTGGGCGTAGTGGGCTTTCTGATTGGCTAGTGCAGCGAGTGAGTGCATTAATATTAGCAGTCTATTCCGTATTTATGGTGGTTTACCTTTTGGTAAACCCTCAGTTAGATTTTGCTCAATGGCACGCCTTATTCAGTATGACCAGTATGCGTATCTTCAGTTTAATGGCACTTTTGTCTTTGGGTGCACATTGCTGGATTGGCCTCTGGTCTATTTCCACCGATTACCTTAAGCCGTTTACACTGCGTTTTGTATTCCAAATGGTAGTTGGTTTATTAATGTTCATTTACACCGTTTGGGGTGTTCAGTTGCTGTGGGGCCTATAAGTCATGTCAAACACCTTACGTAAAATGTCCTATGAAGCTATCGTCATTGGTGGCGGTGGTGCCGGAATGCGAGCTGCCCTGCAGCTCACGGAATCTGGTTTAAAGACCGCATGTATTACTAAAGTATTTCCTACCCGTTCTCATACGGTGTCGGCCCAAGGTGGCATTACCTGCGCCATTGCTAGTGATGATCCGAACGATGATTGGCGCTGGCACATGTATGATACCGTAAAAGGCTCCGACTATATTGGTGACCAAGACGCGATTGAATATATGTGCAGTGTGGGGCCGCAGGCGGTATTTGAATTGGACCACATGGGTCTACCTTTCTCCCGCACTGAAGAGGGGCGTATATATCAGCGTCCTTTTGGTGGTCAGTCTAAGAATTTTGGTGAGGGTGGTCAAGCTGCCCGGACTTGTGCAGCTGCAGATCGTACGGGGCATGCACTATTGCACGCTTTGTATCAAGGTAACTTAAAAGGTGGCACCACTTTTTTAAATGAATGGTTCGCTGTAGACATGGTGCAAAATGACGATGGCGCTGTTGTTGGCGTGGTTGCCATTTGTATTGAATCTGGAGAAACCGTTTATATCGAAGCTAAGGCAACTGTTTTGGCTACGGGTGGTGCAGGCCGCATTTATCAATCCACCACTAACGCATTAATTAACACGGGTGATGGTGTGGGTATGGGTTTGCGTATGGGTTTGCCTGTGCAAGATATGGAAATGTGGCAATTTCATCCTACTGGTATAGCTGGTGCTGGTACCCTGGTGACCGAAGGCTGTCGTGGCGAAGGTGGCTACCTTATTAACAAAGATGGCGAACGGTTTATGGAGCGCTATGCGCCTAATGCTAAAGACTTAGCTGGCCGTGATGTTGTGGCCCGGTCTATGGTATTGGAGATATTAGAAGGCCGTGGTTGTGGCGTAAATGGCGACCATGTGCTGCTGAAGCTCGATCACCTAGGCGAAGATGTATTGGAAAGTCGGTTGCCTGGTATTTGTGAGTTGTCTCGTACCTTTGCCCATGTAGATCCAGTGTTTGAACCAGTGCCTGTGGTGCCTACATGCCACTATATGATGGGTGGCTTACCCACTAATATTGGTGGCCAGGTGTTGTACCCAGAATCAGAATCAGAAACGCGTATAATTGAAGGTTTATATGCATGTGGTGAGGCCGCCTGTGTGTCAGTGCATGGAGCAAACCGTTTAGGTGGCAACTCACTGTTAGATCTCGTTGTTTTTGGTCGAGCAGCTGGTATTCAGATTGAAAAATCGATGCGAGAAGGTTATCGTGCTGAACCTGCAAACCAAGCTAATTTAGATGCAGCCATGGCACGCCTGAATGCATTAAATAATTCTGAATCAGGTGAAAGTATTCCTGAAGTTCGGGTAGAGCTTCAAAAGACTATGCAGCTATACTTTGGTGTGTTTCGTGAAGGCGAAAACATGCTCAAAGGACTAGAGCTTTTGCGTGAGCTTCGGGTAAAAATATCTAACCTTCATCTACAAGATAAAACCGGTGCATTTAATACCGATCGTATAGAAGCCCTAGAGTTACAAAACCTGTTTGAAGTAGCATTTGCTACCGCGTTTTCTGCTGAACAACGTAAGGAGAGTCGTGGTGCTCATGCGCGTAACGACTATACTGAACGTGACGACGAACACTGGCTAAAACACTCAGTGTATTACCCCACCGAAGAACGCCTTGGCAAGCGAGATGTGAACTTTTCACCCAAAACTGTGGATGCCTTCCCACCTAAAATTCGTACTTATTAAGGAGTAGTGTTATGTTAACAGTGAGTGTTTATCGCTACCATCCAGAACTCGATGCGAAGCCTTATATGCAAGACTTTCAGGTTGATACTGAAGGTAAAGATCTAATGGTATTAGATGTTTTGAATTTGTTGAAAATACGAGATCGGGGCCTCACTTATCGCCGATCATGCAGTGAAGGAGTATGTGGTTCTGATGGTATGAATATCAATGGCACTAATGGTTTAGCATGTATTACACCATTATCGTCGTGTGTGAAAAACAACAAGTTAACCTTGCGCCCGTTGCCTGCTTTACCAGTTATTCGTGACCTGGTCATTGATATGGATCAGTTCTATAAGCAGTATGAAAAAGTCAAGCCGTTCTTGTTGAACGATACTCCAGCCCCTGCTATCGAGCGTCTTCAGTCTCCTGAAGATCGTGAGAAGTTAGACGGACTATACGAATGTATTCTGTGTGCTTGTTGTTCAACGGCGTGTCCCTCATTTTGGTGGAACCCAGATAAATTTATTGGTCCAGCTGGCTTGCTTCAGGCCTATCGTTTCTTGGCTGATAGCCGCGATACGGGGACGGATCAACGCTTAGCTGATTTAGACGATCCGTTTAGTGTGTTTCGGTGCCATGGTATTATGAACTGTGTCACTGTCTGTCCTAAGGGTTTAAATCCAACCAAAGCTATTGGACATATTCGGAACATGTTGTTGACTAGAGCCACGTAAGTTTAACGGTGAATGAGTTCAAGGCCGTTATTTAAGGGTCTTGAACGCTAATTTGTTTAGTAAAATGTGACTATGTTGCTTAACCATGTGACGCATTACGGGTTATACTGGACGCGTTTGGTTAAGTCTAACCACAATCGGAAATCGGTGATACTGAATGCATGACAGCGTAATGGAGCAACAGAGGCGTGAGTCTCATTTCTCTGGCGGCAACTTTGCGTACATTGAAGAAATGTACGAAACCTATTTACGTGACCCCAATGCTGTTCCAGAGCAATGGCGGCAAGAGTTTGATCAACTGCCTCGAGTACCAGACTCCATTAGTGGGGATGTGCCTCACTCTACTATAAAAGAACACTTTGTCCTTCTAGGTAAAAATCAAAGCAAATCCCACCCCATACGAACTGCAACTCTAAGTAGTGACCATGAGCGTAAACAAGTTAGGGTGGTGCGTCTGATTAATGCATATCGTGTGCACGGTCATCAGATAGCCAGTTTAGACCCTTTAGAGCTTAAAGCTAAAGAAGTGGTGCAAGCCCTCGACTTACATTTCCACGAGTTATCTGCAGCTGATTTAGACACTGTGTTCCAAGTAGGCGCTTCCTACTTAGGCAAAGAAGAAATGCCTTTATCGGAAATTATTGCTGGCCTTGAAGAGACCTACTGCTCAACCGTGGGTTGTGAATATAGCCACATTGTTAATACTGATGAAAAGCTATGGATTAGACAGCGGGTGGAGTCAGTACGCAGCCATCCAGAACATACGCCAGAAAAACGTCAGCATATTTTTGAACGTTTAATCGCTGCTGAAGGTCTAGAGAAATACCTTGCTTCTCGCTTTTCTGGTGCCAAACGCTTTGGCCTTGAAGGTGGTGAAACTCTGATTCCAATGTTGGATAACATCATACAGCGCTCAGGTAGCAACAAAGCTAAAGAAATTGTCATAGGTATGGCCCACCGTGGTCGGCTAAATGTATTGATTAATATTTTTGGCAAAAATCCAGTCGATTTGTTTGAGGAGTTTGAAGGTAAGCAACCTTTGAATACTTCCGGTGATGTTAAGTACCATCAAGGTTTTTCCACCAATGTGAGCACTCCTGGTGGAGAAGTACACATGGCCTTGGCGTTTAATCCGTCTCACTTGGAAATTGCTAATCCAGTGGCAGAAGGCTCGGTACGAGCACGTCAAGATCGTCGCAATGACACTAAAGGCGATACCGTATTGCCAATTTGTTTACATGGGGACGCCGCTTTTGCAGGTCAGGGTGTAGTAATGGAAACGTTACAAATGTCCCAAACCCGTGCCTATAAAACTGGTGGTACGGTCCATATTGTAATCAATAATCAGGTTGGCTTTACTACCAGTAAAAAAGAAGACGCACGTACTACCCCTTACTGTACTGATGTTGCGAAATTCATCGACGCTCCAATTTTTCACGTCAATGGTGATGACCCAGATGCTGTGGCCTTCGTGTCGGAGCTAGCGTTAGATTATCGCAATGAATTTAAACGGGATGTTGTTATAGATCTTGTATGTTATCGCCGTCGCGGTCACAACGAAGCTGATGAACCGTCTGGTACACAACCATTGATGTATAACGCCATTAAAGCTAAAAAAACGGTGGCTACGTTGTATGGACAACAATTGGTAAACGAAGGCGTTATTACAGCGGCAGACATTACCTCTTATCAAAACGATTATCGTAAAGCCCTTGATAATGGTGAGCACGTTGCCAAATCACTTGTTACGACGCCTGACACAAGTTCGTTTGTGAATTGGAAACCCTACTTAGGTCACGAATGGACAGCGGCCGGCGATACACGAGTGGCCAGCGATGTATTAAAGGATTTAGGCCAACGTTTAGATCAGGTGCCACAAGGTTTTGTAGTACAGCGTCAGGTGAAAAAAATTCTTGATGACCGCTTAAAGATGGCATCTGGTGCAGCAGAAATTAATTGGGGTTTTGCCGAAGTGATGGCTTATGCCTCTCTGCTGGAGGAAGGTTATCCTATTCGTCTAACAGGACAAGATGTGGGCCGTGGTACTTTTTCCCATCGTCATGCTGTATTACATGATCAGAAGGGCAGCGGTGCTTACGTTCCTTTGCGAAATTTATCACCACAACAACCTGAATTTACTATTTTTGATTCTTTGTTGTCAGAAGAAGCAGTGCTAGCGTTTGAGTATGGGTATGCATCAACGTCACCAGAAGGTCTAGTGATCTGGGAAGCGCAGTTTGGCGATTTCGCTAATGGCGCTCAAGTGGTGGTTGATCAATTTATCACCAGTGGTGAACATAAGTGGGGCCGCATGTGCGGTTTAACGATGTTGCTACCCCATGGTTATGAGGGTCAAGGTCCAGAACATTCCTCTGCTCGTTTAGAGCGATACTTACAGATGTGCGCCGAGCACAACATCCAAGTCTGTGTACCTACCACGCCTGCGCAAATATTTCACTTGATCCGACGTCAGGTCATTCGGCCCATGCGTAAGCCATTGGTGGTAATGTCGCCCAAGAGCTTGTTACGTCACAAAATGGCTATTTCGAGCTTAGACGAGTTAGCTCAGGGAGAGTTTCAGGTCGTTATTGATGATGTAGATGATCACAAAAAAAGTGCAGTCAAACGTGTTGTACTGACTAGTGGTAAGGTGTACTACGATTTACTTGAGCAGCGTCGTCTGGGCCATTTAGACCATGTGGCTATAGTTCGTATTGAACAACTGTACCCGTTCCCTGAACAGCATTTAGCAGACGTATTAGACCAGTATCCTCATTTGGAAATTGTGGTTTGGTGTCAAGAAGAACCACAAAACCAAGGTGCTTGGTATTCTAGCCAGCATCACATGCGTAAAGTTATACAAATAGGGCGTCCTAAACTCAATTTGATTGTCGCTTCACGACCCGCCTCGGCGGCACCGGCATGTGGTTACATGTCTGTGCATCTAGAAGAGCAACGTTACTTAGTAGCCCAAGCACTGGGATTAGAATCATGAATGGGTTAATTGAGCAAACCCTACCAATCATTAGAGCGAAGAGATAAACCATGTCTATTGAAATTAAAGCCCCATCTTTTCCTGAGTCAGTCGCAGACGGCACTATTGCCACTTGGCACAAACAGCCAGGAGAGGTTTGCAAGCGTGATGATTTGATCGTTGATATTGAGACCGATAAGGTAGTGATGGAAGTGGTTGCACCGGCTGATGGTAGTTTGTCAGAAATTATTGTCGCTGAAGGAGGTACAGTGTTGAGTAATGAGGTTATTGCTCGTTTTACTGGAGCCGCAGAAGCAGCCCCTGTAGTTAATGAAACGCAAGCAGCTGATACCGATCAGATGGAAGTTAGCGGCCCTGCTGTTCGCAAGTTGCTACACGAAAATAATTTAGACGCGAATCAGGTTACTGGCACAGGTAAAGGTGGTCGCTTACTAAAAGAAGACGTGCTTAATTACTTGAAGAACCCAACACCGCTTACCTCAGCCCCGATTCTGGTAGTGGCGGCATCATCACCTGTAGTTAAAGAAACTGTGGCACCCTCCACTGGCCCTCAACATCGTACGTCTCGCCGCGTACCTATGACTCGCTTACGGTCGACCATTGCCAAACGTTTAGTGTCTGCTCAAAACGAAGCAGCTATGTTGACCACCTACAATGAAGTGGATATGTCGCCCATTATGGCGCTGCGTAATCAATATAAAGTTCAGTTTGAAAAAGCCCACAACGGTACGCGTTTAGGGTTTATGTCGTTCTTTGTTAAGGCCTCAGCAGAAGCTCTAAAACGCTATCCAGCGGTGAATGCGTCGTTAGACGGTAATGACATGGTATATCACGGTTATCAAGATGTGAGTGTTGCTGTGTCTACAGATCGTGGTTTGGTAGTGCCAGTATTACGTGATGTAGAAGCGATGACCTTAGCCGATATCGAAAAAGGTATTGTAGAGTTAGCGACGCAAGCCAAAGAAGGCAAGCTAACCTTGGAAGAAATGCAGGGTGGCACCTTCACCATAACAAATGGTGGTATTTTTGGCTCTTTGTTTTCCACGCCAATTTTGAATCCACCACAAACTGCCATCTTGGGTATGCATAAAATTCAAGATCGCCCAATAGCAGAAAATGGCCAAGTGGTCATTCGCCCAATGATGTATTTAGCCTTGTCATATGACCATCGGATGATTGACGGCAAGGAAGCAGTTCAGTTCTTAGTTACCATTAAGGAATTGCTGCAAGACCCAGCGCGAATATTGCTTGAGATATAAGCCCGCGTGTTAACCCAAGTCCGCGTTGTGATCCAACGTGAGCTGACAATCTGAGAAAATATTATGTCCCAAGAATTTGATTTGGTCGTCATCGGTGGCGGTCCTGGTGGTTATGTTGCGGCAATCCGTGGTGCGCAGCTTGGTTTAAAAACAGCCTGTGTAGAAAAGTGGACCAATGACAAAGGTGCTCCAGTATTAGGTGGAACTTGCTTGAATGTAGGTTGTATCCCTTCAAAAGCGTTATTGGACTCGACCCATAAATTCCATGACGCTAAACATGAATTTGAAGTTCACGGTATCAACACTGGTGCAGTATCTATGGATGTGGGCACTATGTTGGCTCGTAAAAACACCATTGTGAACAACCTTACCATGGGTGTGGCTGGTTTATTTAAAGCCAATGGAGTGACATTAATTCATGGCACTGGCCAACTACAAAAAGATCGTGTGGTCAAAGTGACTGCCGGCGATGGTAGTGAAAGTGAGCTGAAGGCTGGTAGTGTGATTTTGGCTGCTGGTTCGGTGGCTGCAAACATCCCACCAGCACCACTAACCGAAGATATCATTATCGATAACATTGGTGCACTAAACATTAGTGAAGTACCAAAACGCCTTGGCATTATTGGCGCAGGTGTGATTGGTTTGGAAATGGGCACAGTATGGCAACGCTTGGGTAGTGAAGTAGTCGTACTAGAAGCCATGGACACTTTTTTAAGCACAACTGATAAGGATTTATCCAAAGAAGCTGCTAAGTCTTTAAAGAAGCAGGGTATGGATATTCGTCTTGGAGCTCTAGTTACTGGCACAGAGGTTGTCAATAACGAAGTTAAAGTCGTCGTTAAAAAGGCCGATGGCGACTCTGAGACGCTAACCTTCGACAAGTTGATTGTTGCCGTAGGTCGTAAACCGTACACTGAGGGCCTGTTGGCAGCGGACTCAGGCGTAGGCCTTGATGAACGTGGTTTTGTTCATGTTAACCTGCGTTGTAAAACCGATGCTCCTGGGGTATATGCCATTGGTGACGTCGTTCGTGGTCCGATGTTGGCTCACAAAGCTTCTGAAGAAGGCATGATGGTTGCAGATATAATTGCCGGCAATAAGGCGTTGATTAATTACGACTGCATTCCCTGGGTGATTTATACCCATCCAGAAATTGCATGGGTTGGCAAAACAGAGCAACAATTAAAAGCAGAAGGCGTTGAAATTAAAGTGGGTAAATTCCCATTTGCAGCTTCAGGTCGCGCCATGGCCGCAAACGATACTCAAGGTTTTGTAAAGTTGATTGCTGATGCCAACACAGACCGTATTTTAGGTTGTCACATTTTCGGTGGTAACGCATCTGAGCTCATTGCTCAGGCCGTAATTGCAATGGAATTTGGCTCAAGCGCTGAAGACCTAGCTCTTACAGTATTTGCGCACCCGTCATTGAGTGAGGCAATACACGAAGCAGCTTTAGCCGTAGATGGCCATGCCATCCATATGGCCAACAGGAAAAAAAGAAAATAGGTATTTAGGTTAAATTTAAATAAACAGGCAATAGAATGAATCTCCATGAATATCAAGGCAAACAATTGTTTGCTCAGTACGGCTTGCCCGTATCTAGCGGTATTGCCGTAGATACAGCAGAAGAAGCCATGGCGGCACTGGATCAAGTTCCAGGTGATCGCTGGGTAATCAAAGCACAAGTTCACGCTGGTGGCCGCGGCAAAGCAGGTGGCGTAGAGGTGATTTCTTCTAAGCAAGAAGCTGCTGATTTTGCCAATAAGTGGCTAGGTAACCGCATGGTGACCTATCAGACAGATGCCGATGGCCAACCTGTTTCTAAGGTTTATATTGAACCTTGTACTGATATTGCACAAGAACTTTACCTTGGCGCTGTGGTTGATCGAAGTAGTCGGCGTATAGTGTTTATGGCTTCCACTGAGGGTGGTGTAGAAATTGAACAAGTAGCTGAAGAGACTCCAGAAAAGATTCTAAAGGCAGAAATTGATCCATTAACTGGCGCCCAGCCATACCAAGGTCGTGAATTGGCGTTTAAGTTAGGCCTTAAGGGTAAGCAAGTAAGTCAGTTTACTAAAATCTTTATTGGTTTGGCTCAATTGTTCCAAGATAAGGATTTAGCCTTGTTGGAAATCAATCCATTGGTGGTGACTGAGCAAGGTGATTTACACTGTTTGGATGCCAAGGTAGTGATCGACAGCAATGCTGTGTATCGACACAAAGACATTCAAGCCATGCACGACCCAAGTCAAGATGATGAGCGTGAAGCCTATGCCGCTTCTTGGGATTTAAACTATGTCGCTTTAGACGGTACCATAGGTTGTTTGGTTAACGGTGCTGGCTTGGCTATGGGAACCATGGATATTGTTGCATTGCATGGTGGTTTCCCGGCTAACTTCTTAGATGTTGGCGGCGGTGCAACTAAAGAACGTGTTACTGAAGCTTTTAAAATCATCTTGTCAGATGAGCGTGTTAAAGCTGTTTTGGTGAATATTTTTGGTGGTATTGTACGTTGTGATTTGATTGCTGAAGGCATCATTGGTGCCGTTAAAGAAGTAGGTGTAAGTGTACCAGTAGTAGTGCGCTTGGAAGGTAACAACGCCGAGCTAGGTAGTCAAAAGCTAGCCGAAAGCGGCCTTGATATTATTGCCGCCACCAGTCTAAGCGGTGCAGCACAACAAGTGGTTGCTGCAGCTGGAGGTGAAGCATGAGCATTTTAATTAACAAACACACCAAGGTTATTTGTCAGGGTTTTACTGGTAGTCAGGGCACTTTTCATTCTGAACAAGCTATCGAATATGGCACTAAAATGGTTGGTGGTGTAACACCAGGAAAAGGTGGCACAACTCACCTTGGTCTCCCTGTGTTTAATACGGTAAGCGAAGCTATTGAAGACACTGGTGCTGAGGCATCTGTCATATACGTACCAGCTGCTTTTTGTAAGGATTCCATTCTAGAAGCTGCTAACGCAGGCATTAAGTTTATTGTTGCCATCACTGAAGGTATTCCAACCTTAGATATGTTGGAATGTAAGGTAATTTGTGATCAACTTGGTGCTCGTTTAGTTGGCCCTAACTGCCCAGGCGTGATTACTCCAGGCGAATGTAAAATTGGCATCATGCCCGGGCACATTCACTTGCCGGGTAAGGTGGGCATTGTTTCTCGCTCTGGTACCTTGACGTATGAGGCCGTTAAACAAACAACGGATGCCGGCTTTGGTCAATCTACTTGTGTAGGCATTGGTGGTGACCCGATTCCTGGGACCAACTTTATTGACGTGCTTGAGTTATTCGAAAAAGACCCAGCAACAGAAGCTATCGTTATGATTGGTGAGATTGGTGGTACTGCAGAAGAAGAAGCTGCAGCTTATATTAAAGCGAACGTTACTAAACCAGTTGTGTCTTACATTGCTGGTGTTACTGCACCTGCTGGTAAACGTATGGGCCATGCTGGCGCCATCATTTCTGGTGGTAAAGGTACTGCGGATGAAAAGTTTGCTGCTTTAGAGGATGCCGGTGTCAAAACCGTTCGTTCTCTAGCCGACATTGGTCAAGCACTAAAAGAAGTAACTGGCTGGAACTAAGCTGTTGTTGGTGATGTCATTTAAAAGGCCACCCTAGGGTGGCCTTTTTGTGTGTTGAAGGAAGGTTTACTAAATACTTAGCCTTGCTTTTCCTTGAGCGCCAGCTCCTTGGCAACTTCCACTTTAGATTCTTCAAGCATAGCTTCTATTTGGCTCGCTTCAATACGGGTCATCAAAGGTTTGAATTTCTCGATACCGTGACTAACAAGGGGAGTGTTTAGCCCGGACCAAGAAAGGTCGTCATTGAGGAAGTTAGCCGCATTTTCGGTCATCATTGGTAAAACAGGCTTTAAATAGATCATCAGCATGCGGAACATGTTGAGGCCTGTTGAGCAGATGTCTTGGACCTGTTGTTCGGAACCTTCTTGTCTTGCTAATACCCATGGTTCTTTATCAGCGATGTATTGGTTGGCTTGATCGGCTAAGGCCATAATAGCCTTAATGGCTTTGCCAAATTCACGATTCTCATAATGTACGGCAATGGTATGCTGCTCACTGGCAAAGGCGTTTAGCAACTCGGGTTCGCTCACAGCGGTGCTTAGTTTGCCATTAAATTTCTTGCTAATAAAACCAGCACTGCGACTGGCAATATTCACTACCTTGCCAACTAGGTCAGAGTTAACTCGTTGCACAAAATCTTCTAGATTTAGATCTAAGTCATCAACTTTATTATTCAGTTTGGCCGCAAAATAGTAACGTAAGTACTCTGGATGCAAGTGACGTAAATAAGTGCCTGCTTTTATAAAGGTGCCACGGGATTTAGACATTTTCTGACCGTTCACAGTTAAGAAACCATGGGCGTAGACAGCCGTAGGAGTGCGGAACTCGGCAGCATACAACATGGCGGGCCAAAATAAGCCGTGGAAGTTGATGATGTCTTTACCAATAAAGTGGTACAACTCAGTGCTGGAATTCTTATTCCAGTAATAGTCAAAGTCTAGCCCTGCTGTACGATCACATAAGTTTTTAAAACTAGCCATATAACCAATAGGTGCATCTAGCCATACATAGAAGAACTTGTTCTCTTGGCCGGGAATTTCAAAACCAAAGTAGGGAGCGTCTCGGCTGATGTCCCATTCTTGTAATCCAGAATCTAGCCACTCGGCTAGTTTATTGGCAATTTCACTTTGTAGGCTGCCGCTACGGGTCCAATCCTTCAACAATTTTTCAAAGTCAGGGAGTTTAAAAAATAGGTGGGTGGAGTCCTTTTGAACAGGTATTGCTCCCGAAATGGCCGATTTAGGCTTAATTAAATCGGCGGGAGAGTAAGTGGCACCGCAAGCTTCACAGTTGTCACCATACTGATCTTCTGTTTTACACTTAGGGCAGGTACCCTTAATGAACCTGTCGGCCAAAAATAATTGCTTTTCTGGGTCAAAAGCTTGGGTGATAGTGCGCGAGGCAATATGGCCTTTGGCCTCACAGGCTTTATAGATGTATTCTGAAAATTCACGGTTTTCAGGTGAATGGGTAGAATAGAAGTTGTCAAAAGACACGTTAAAATTACTAAAATCTTGTTCGTGTTCGGCTTGTACATTAGCGATTAATTGCTCTGGGGTAATGCCTTCTTGTTCGGCACGCAACATAATGGCTGTGCCGTGGGCATCGTCAGCACACACATAATGGCAGGTGTTACCAATATGGCGCTGGAATCTTACCCAGATATCAGTTTGAATGTACTCCAGCATGTGGCCAATATGAATGGATCCGTTGGCATAAGGTAAGGCGCTTGTAACAAGTATTTCGCGAGTAGTTGTATTGGTCATGGGTTAGGTTCGAGTGTCTTAAGGGCGCTAAATGGAGCGCGAACTAGTGGATTTGATAATTCAGGCACCATTGTACAAAACATTGGCCTGTACGCCTATAGTTTCTCTACTAGGGAGTACAGGATTATGTATTTATGCCTGTTTGCCCTGCTATAATTCAGTCTGATATCAGTACCCAGTTTAAGGAGTAGGTCTTTGGTCCTCGAGCCTATACAACCGCAACAATACCATGCGCTCTTAGATGCCAAAAGTGCACAAATTCGATCTCGTTTTGACCGGTTAGGTAGTTTTACCTCGGACGTTGCCTTAGAAGTATTTCCATCGAAGCCAGAAAATTATCGTATGCGTGCAGAATTTCGTATGTGGCATGAGGGAGATGATCTGTTTTACGCTATGTTTCCGCCGGGTAATAAGTATCAGCCTATTCGTATCGATTTTTTTCCTCAAGCTAGTGAGCGTATTAATGCTCTTCTGCTGCCTTTGTTGGCAGGCATTAAGTCATCTTCTGTATTGAGTAAGAAGCTATTTCAAGTGGATTTTTTGAGCAGCCAACGTGGTGAAATTTTGGTTAGCCTGTTGTACCACAAACAACTAGGGGACGATTGGTTATCTCTGGCTGAGGCCTTGCGTATTGACCTTGGTATTAATATTATTGGCCGTGCGCGCAAACAAAAACATGTGCTGGGCATGGGTTATATTATGGAAACGCTGCACGTGCGAGGTTGCCAGTATCACTATCAGCAGGTAGAGAATGCATTTACTCAGCCTAATGCGGGCGTCAATGAACAAATGATCGCTTGGGCGTGCGAAAGTGTTGAGCGTTTTGGCCCCACAACTAAACCAGACTTACTGGAGTTATACTGCGGTAATGGCAACTTCACTGTACCTTTAGCGAAACAGTTTGGTAAAGTAATGGCCACCGAAATTGCTAAATCGTCGGTTAACTCAGCCCTCTTTAATCTAGCTGAAAATGATGTTTGTAACGTTACTATTGTGCGTCTGTCGAGTGAAGAGATGACTCAGGCCTTGGCGGGTGTTCGTCCCTTTAGACGCTTAGTCGATGTAGACTTAACCAGTTTTGATTTTGGTACTATTTTAGTAGACCCGCCAAGGGCTGGATTAGATCTAGACACTTTAGCATTAGTGCAGCAATTTGATCAGGTGGTTTACATCTCCTGTAACCCCGAAACACTGTTGGACAACTTACAAGTACTTAAACAAACCCACGACTTAAAACGCTGGGCTTTATTCGACCAATTTCCATACACCCACCACGCTGAATGTGGCGTGGTATTGCATAAACGTAATTTATAGGACATATAATGAGTGACACAAGACCAGAAGGCCTTCAAAAAATCAAACACATCGTTGCTGTAGCATCGGGTAAGGGTGGTGTAGGCAAATCTACCACTACGGTCAACGTAGCTTTAGCCATGGCGCAAGCGGGCTTTAAAGTTGGTGTATTAGATGCCGACATTTATGGTCCAAGCCAAGGTTTGATGCTGGGGATTGCAGAAGGTAGCCACCCAGAAACTATGGAAGAAAAGTGGTTTGTACCTATTCAAGCTCATGGTGTGAGTGTGATGTCTATGGCCTTTTTAGTGGATGCCAACTCGCCTATGGTGTGGCGTGGTCCAATGGCAGCGGGCGCACTGCAGCAGATGTTGTTACAAACGAATTGGGGTGAGTTGGACTACCTATTTGTCGATATGCCTCCTGGCACTGGTGATATACAATTAACCTTGTGCCAAAAGGCGCAAGTGTCTGGTGCAGTCATTGTCACTACGCCACAGGACTTAGCGTTGCTCGACGCCCGCAAGGGTATTGAAATGTTTAACAAGGTGAATGTGCCTGTGCTAGGTATTGTGGAAAATATGAGTACTCATGTATGTAGCCAATGTGACCACGAAGAAGCGATTTTTGGTGCTGGTGGGGGTGCTGCATTAGCTCAAGAGTATGGCACTGAATTGCTTGCCAGCTTACCCTTGAGTATGGCCATCAGGGTGCTCGTTGATAGCGGCACACCAACAGTGGTAGCAGAGCCGCAATCAGCTGCAGCACAAACCTACGTGCAGTTGGCCCATAGGCTTGTGCCAAAGCTTGATGGAACTAGCCAACCCATGCCTAGTATTAGTATAGATGAAGATTAAACACTATGCGTTTAAGTGATAAAGATATTATTGCTGCTTTAAATTGCGGCAAAATTGGCATCGAGCCACGGCCTGACGATAGTGTAATTACGGGCGTCAGTGTAGACCTGCGTTTAGGTAACAGCTTTCGCGTGTTTAAGGATCATGCTCGACCGTTTGTTGACGTCAGTGCCAGCCGCGAAGAAATTAATAGTACCCTCGAAGCTATTATGAGCGAAGAGATTGTCATTGAGAAAGGCGAAAGTTTTTTCCTGCACCCTGGCGAGTTGGCGTTAGCGGTGACATTGGAATCTATCACTATTCCTGATGACCATGTTGGCTGGTTAGATGGGCGCTCTTCATTGGCGCGCTTAGGGCTTATGGTGCACGTTACGGCGCACCGTATCGATCCTGGTTGGAGTGGTGCTATTGTGCTGGAGTGTTTTAACAGTGGCAAGCTGCCCTTGGCGTTAAAACCTAACATGACTATTGGTGCTATTAATTTCGAAACCTTGTCGAGCCCAGCCCTACGGCCTTACAACAAACGAGTAGACGCGAAATACAAACATCAACAAAGTGCAGTAGCTAGCCGTATTGACCAAGATAGTTAAGTAGAAGAATAAACAATGAATCAACTTTCCATCATGCAATGTGACCAAGTGCTAAAGTCTTTACGAGCGGGCGTGGTACCTGCTGATGATATCGACCTGATTCAGGTGGGAAGGGTGGGCGAACAAGCGACTTTAGCTAAAGATATCCTGCACATTGCAAAAGGCGGCTCTAGTGTGCGTTTTGTTACGGGTGACTACGGTAGTGGTAAGACCTTTATTGGTGAACTAACGCGCCAACATGGCATTAAGCAAGGTTTGGTAGTGGCTACTGCGGCCCTGTCGCCCGATAAACGCTTACAGGCAAAAACTGGCGAAACACGAAATCTTTATTCAGCCTTAGTGCGCTCTTTTAGTACCAAGGCAAGGCCCAACGGTACCGCTTTAGTTAACATTGTAGAGCGCTTTATCTTAACTACGTTACGGGAAGCCTATGTCAATAATGTAACTCCAGAAGCTCATGTTGCGCATCGCCTAAGGGATTTTGAAGAGCTGGCGGGGGGATTTGATTTTGTTAAAGTTATTCAGTGTTATTGTCAGGGCCTAGAAAATCAAGATGATGAATTAAAAAGTACTGCCTTGAGATGGTTAAGAGGTGAGTTTACTAACTTATCCGACGCAAAAACCGCTTTGGGAGTGCGGAGCATCATTGACTACCGTAACTTTTTTAGTGGTTTAAAAATGCTTTGCCAATTCGTCCGTATGGCTGGTTACCCTGGGTTACTTATCTGTTTAGATGAAATGGTGGCCTTGCATGAATTAAATCATAAACAGACGCGCATCAACAACTTCAATGAAATTCTCAATATAGTTAACGACTGCCTGCAAGGACAGGTTCACGGAATGGGGTTCGTATTTCTAGGCACATCTGAATTTGTTTATGATGATAAAAAGGGTCTGTACAGTATGCCGGCTCTCAAGAGCAGGCTGGCATTCAACCGTTTAGCGACCGACGGTCTGACAGACGTATCGGGTCCAGTCATAGAACTGCAGCCACTAAAAGAAGTGGAGATAGATGAGTTGTTGCACAAACTGCGCCATGTGCAGGCTTATGGCATAGCTAAGAATTACTTAATAGATGACATGGCGTTATGGCAGTTTATGCTTCAATGCCGTGCTACACATGGGCAACAGTATTTTCTTAATCCCCGTTTAGCGATTAAAACCTTATTGGATTTATTGGCCGTTATTGAACAGAACCCCAATGCCAAGGTTGCCGAACTGATCGCTGGGATCAGTTAAACCATTGGTCTAGTTGTGATAAATCATTGGTGTTTAACAGGCCGCTGGTTTGTTTTAGGCGTAATTGGTTTAACACTAAATCAAGCCGTGCATTGGCCAAGTTCCTTTGTGCGGAAAAAACTAGCTTTTCAGCATCCAGTATATCGCTGATGTCTCTTAAGCCTAACTCATACTCTTTATTTTTGCCTGCTAAAGAAGCTTGTACTGCAGTGCGTAATTGTGCCAGCGCTTGAATTTGTTGGCGACTAGTATCTAGGGCTTGATGCCAACGTCTAACTTCTTGTTGCGTTGCTCTTAGCAGGGCTTGGCCTTGCTGTTGACTGGCATGCCAGGCTTCTTTGGCTTCTCTAGTCTGGGCTGTGTTAAGGCCTCCATCATAAAAAGTTCCAGACAAGCCTATAGTTAACTTTTTGCTATCACCGGTGGTGGTAGTGTAACTCTGTGACATTGTAAGAGTTGCTTGAGGATACGTACCCACCTCTTTGGCTTGGTAGTTGTGGTATGCCTGTTGGCTGGCGAAACCATTGCTAGCAAGATCTAGATTATTATTTTGTGCCAACACAAACCAATTTTCTAGGGAGTCAGTTTGCACAAAGCTAGCTGCGTTAAAACTGCTTGCTAGAGCAGGCAACTGCTCTGGTAATGCTTGATTAGTTAAGTTTTCAAGATCAGCACGAGCTAAGCTTAAATTTTGCCGAACTTGCAATAAGGCCACCTGCAATTGTTGAAAGTTCGCTTGCACGTCTTGCAACTGAATATTACTGCTTATGCCCAGCTCTACCTGCTTTTGAGTTTGTTTTAAACGTTGCTCTATGGCGGTGACTTCGGCCATGCTTGAAGACAGTTGATGCTGTTGTTTTATCACTGCTATATAACGTTCAATAACAGAGAAAATAAGGCTTTGGTGAGTTTTTTCGAAGTTAATACGAGCTCCAGCAGCACTTTGTTCTGCCACTTTCATGCCATAGTATGCATCTAGTCTTAAGGGTAATGCTACTTGCACATTATAATTGTGCTTGTTAGATCCTGCATCCAGCGCCAGGTTTTGATTAAAGGCCCCACTAACCTGTGGCATCAGAGCACTCTTTGCTTGAGGGATGATTTGTAGTTTAGAGTCAAGCGTATGCTGGGCAGATAGGTAATTTGGATCGTTAGCCTGTGCGAACTGAAAAAGCTCTTGAAACTGGTTGGCATGGCTACCTATTGCAGTGGTGGCGGTTAAAATGAAGGCAGCAAGACGGTGTGAAGAGGCCAAGGTGGATCCTTTAATAACTGATTTATGGAAGGCAGTGTAACTAAATCCGTGACTAGGTGCTAATAGCTTTACCAAGCTTTGCAGAATGAGGCTATGAAAACTCTTATGGTTAATTATTGAGCCAGGTAAGTTGCTTCAGATCGAGTTGGTAACGCTTGCCATCGGCTTCTTTTTGTAAAATACGTACGATGGTGTAATCCAGTTCCGGTGCAAACCAAATCCATGTTTCTCGGTCAGTACTTTCGCCTCGATCACGCTTAATACGCACAGACATGTATTTGCCTAGTGGTGTTTCAATAAGGTCTTCGCCCTCAGCAATAAAAAGATAGGTTTTAAGATAACCACCATCGGCTACTTCATAGGCATAGGCTTGCCCATCAACTGCTGGAATTGCAGCTAAATCAAGTTGTAGGCGCAGTTGTACACTTTGTTTATCTAACGTGTGGGGCACAATATCCATAACCCAAGAAGAACCCTCTGCGGTGTTCTTAACTTTTTGGTTAGGCCAATCAAACGCCACTTCTACGTCGCGTGTTTTGTTTAAAACTTTACGTTGGTATCGGTAGTGGCTAGGTTGAATTTGATCACCGATGAGCCTAAATAAGCTGGATTCGGTGAGTGAGGCAATCATGGCGCTAGCTTCAGTAGTTAGGCGATAACTGCCGTCATCGTTCCTAATAAGGCTGCGTTCTGCTTTGCCAGAAAGGCTGATACCTAAATCCCATTGGCTAGTATAAATGGCTTGAAAAGGGCGTATTTGCGCCATGCTGCTGCTGCTCCATAGCAACAGTAAGGATAGGCCAGCTAAGCTAGAGAGGTTACATAATAATTGCTTCAAATGGGACATTGCACTTCCTTGCGGCATCAATATTAGACGCTCAATTTAGGATTGAAACTTCATTCCCTCTACAGGTAACCGGTGGCCATCCATTAATACTAAGTTGTTCTGTAGTTTTAAGCGACCCTCACAAAACCACTTTATAGCGATAGGGTAGATTACGTGCTCTTGTACCAAAACTCTAGCGGCTAATACTCTGGGCGAATCCAGATCTTCAACAGGAACCAATGCTTGTAAGACCATAGGACCGCCATCAAGTTCACTAGAAACGAAATGTACACTGGCACCATGCTGGTCCACTTCCGCTTCTATAGCGCGTTCGTGGGTGTTAGTCCCTTTAAACTGTGGCAACAATGAAGGGTGAATGTTAAGCATGCGGCCATGGAAGTGGTGTGTTAATTCTGGGGTAAAAATACGCATGAAACCGGCCAGAACCACAAGCTCGGGTTGTTTATCGTCAATGGCGTGCATTAACTCTCGATCAAACGCTTCGCGGCTGCCAAACTCAAGATGATTAATTACTTGAGTTGCAATGCCAGCCTTATTGGCCCGAGTTAGACCCATAGCTTCTGGTTTGTTGCTAATGACTAACTCGATAGTAGCGACAATAGTTCCAGCAGTAATGGCATCAATAAGTGCTTGTAGATTACTACCACTGCCAGAAATAAGTACCACAAGCCGTGGTATTTGTTGTAATGATTGTTGATGCATTAAAGTGTCCAGACGTTGAATTAACGCAATACAACAGCTTCTTCGGAGCCGCTGTTTTGTTTAATATGGCCAATAATCCAAGGGGCTTCACCTGCTTTAGTGAGTAAAGATAGTGTTTCAGCTTGGTCTTCTTCAGCCACCACGATCACCATGCCTACACCACAGTTAAAAGTGCGGTACATTTCGGTATCGGTAACATTGCCATTGCTTTGTAACCACTTGAATACGGCTGGCTGCTGCCAGGAGTTAGTGTCAATTACAGCAACACTATCTGCCGGTAATACCCGTGGGATATTTTCTAGCAAACCGCCACCAGTTATGTGGGATAAGGCTCTTATATCCACCTGCTTAAATAATTCTAATAAGGCTTTTACGTAAATGCGGGTAGGCTGCATTAGAGCTTCACCTAGGCTGGTGCCGCCAATGTCTTGTTGTAAATCTGCCTGGCTTACTTCAATAATTTTACGGATTAATGAGTAACCGTTAGAGTGTGGACCCGAAGCGGGTAACCCAATAAGCACATCTCCTGCAGCAACTTTGCTGCCATCTATAATTTTGCTCTTTTCTACAATACCGACACAGAAGCCAGCAAGATCATAATCTTCACCTTCGTACATACCTGGCATTTCAGCCGTTTCACCACCCACTAAAGAAGCACCTGCGAGCTCACAGCCTTCGCCGATTCCAGTTACTACACGTGTTGCGATCTCCACATCTAGCTTACCTGTGGCGTAATAGTCTAAAAAGAATAACGGTTCAGCACCGGCAACGATTAAATCGTTAACGCACATGGCTACTAGGTCAATACCGATGTGGTCATGACGGTTAAGCTCTAAGGCTAGCTTTAACTTTGTACCTACACCATCGGTGCCAGAGACAAGTACTGGTTCATCATAACCTTTAGGTAATTCAAATAATGCGCCAAAACCGCCTAGGCCTGCCATTACCTCTGGGCGACGGGTACGTTTAGCGACACCTTTTATTCGTTCAATAAGGGCGTTACCTGCATCAATATCGACACCAGCGTCTTTATAACTTAGGGAATTGGTAGGGGCTTCAGTGCTCATGGCAGGGGGGTGACCTTAGGCGATTAAATTAAACTAGGCACATTTTATCACTCTCCTGGCGTTTCATCACCCGCTTATAGAGGAAGTTTGGAGGTTTTTTATACTTTTCTTGCTAGCAGCACTGAAGCATATTGTCTATAGTTACGGTAGACATAGAAAATGACTTAATCTCATGGTTACCAAAGATATTGTATGGCGTTAATATTGCTTAAAATAGTGGCTAAGCCGCTACAAAAAATAATTTGTGTGTTGTTGTTGCTACTTGCTTCACCTGCGTTTAGTTTGACGGTAGATGGCCTTTATGGTGCCAAAGTGGTGATTGAAGACCAATCGTCTGCGCAGGTGTTAAGGGCGAAAAAAGTGGGTCTTGCTCGGGTGCTAGTTAAGGTCACGGGACAAACTCAGAGTCTTAATAATAATCGTGTACGTGCTGCGCTAGTGGAACCGGAGTCGTATTTACAGCGCTTTTCCTTTGCTACACAGTTGGAAAATGATCAATCGCAAGCGGTGATGGAATTGGCGTTTGACAGGTTGCAGATTAATCAGTTGATTCGTGATTCTGGCCTACCTATTTGGGGCGCAGATCGAGCAGCAGTATTAGTATGGTTAGTGGAAGACAAACAGGGTACAAGGCAGATTGTGAATGATGATGGCCACCCTATGGTGGCACAAATTATGTCTCAAGCAGAACAGCGTGGAATGCCTCTGTTATGGCCCTTGTTAGATTTAGAGGACCAAGTATCTATAAACGCTGGTGCCTTGTGGGGATTGTTTAGAGATGCTATTAAAAGTGCCTCTAATCGTTACCAAGCCGATGCCGTGCTAGTCGGTCGGATGTTCCAAGATAGCCAACAATTATGGCTGGTGGAATGGAGTTTTTGGTTGGATGAGGTTGAACAAAAATGGTCTTCTGAAGGCTCCGACTTGGCTGCATTGGTAGACCCTTTGCAAGACCGTTTGTCATCCAGTTTAGTGGAAAAATTTGCCTTAGCCAATAGTATTAAAAGCCAAACTGATGATGCTCGCCAAAGCGCCATATTGCGAGTAGATAAGGTGACTCAGCTTGAAGACTACGCTGAATTACTATCAATATTGCAAGCCATTGCTGGTATACAAAGGGTGCAGTTGCACAGTGCTTCTGGCTCTACTTTGGAATTTCAAATATTTGCTCCATCTCATCTTGCTCAAGTAAAATCGGTTGTTGATTTAAAGCGGCGATTACAGGCTGTGGATGGTACTGCAGCAGATCAAGGTATTGATCCTGATGACAGGCCTTTGTGGCATTATCAGTGGAATTAACATAAGGAAGGTTTCTAATGACGCAGTCTCAGTCATGGTTGTTTATTGTTGTAGGGCTTATCGTGGCAGGTTTATTGTATGTTCTTCAGCCGGTGATTACGCCTTTTTTAGTGGGTATCGGTATAGCCTACCTGGCAGATCCTTTTGCGGATCGTTTAGAAGCCAGAGGTTGGAGTAGAACCATGGCAACCGTTATCGTGTTTGTAGTGTTAACCTTGGTGCTGGTAGCCATGATTTTAGGCATTGTGCCTTTGTTAGTGAAACAAATTCAAACCCTGGTACAAATGCTACCTCATATTGAGATTTGGTATAACGCGACCTTGTTGCCATGGTTGCAGTCGACCCTAGGCTTAGATATTAAGAGTATGAAGTTAGATTTGGTCACCGAAGGACTTTCGGCTGAGTGGAAGCAGGCAGGTGGAGTAATTTCTAGAGTTGTTAAATATGCCACGCAATCGAGTATGAGTTTAATTGCCACCTTTGGTTCTATGGCTATGATACCAGTTGTCGCATTTTATATGCTAAGGGATTTTGATCTTCTTACTGCTCGGGTTAAAGCTTTACTACCCGTTAATGTTCAGCCCCGTGCTAGTGCATGGGCGCTTGAGAGTAATGACGTGTTGGCTGCGTTTATGAGAGGCCAGCTGTTGGTAATGTTGAGCTTAGGTGTTATATACGCTTTAGGGCTTAGTTTTGTGGGCTTAAATTACGCACTATTAATTGGTATTTTGGCTGGTTTGGCCAGTATCGTGCCTTATTTAGGTTTTGTTGTAGGTTTTGCTGCAGCGCTGATTATTGCCTTTTTTCAGTTTGACAGCTACCTGCCACTAGTCTTGGTGTTTGTAGTTTTTGCCGTGGGACAAATGGTAGAGAGTTTCGTTTTAACGCCCCTTCTTGTGGGTGATCGCATTGGCTTGCACCCGGTGGCCGTTATATTTGCAATTTTAGCTGGCGGCCAACTGTTTGGGTTTATGGGAATTTTGTTAGCTTTACCTATTGCTGCTGTGATTATGGTATTGTTGCGCCATCTTCATGCGGGCTATATAAACAGCCCATTGTATGGCCAGCAGGATAGTGAATGACGTCAAATGCTGTAAAAGATACGCCTCAGCAACTTGGTTCTAGCCAACTTACATTAGGTGTGACTTTAAATGCTCAGCAACAGCTGAGTAATTTTTGTTTTAATGGCGCACCTGCATTGGCTCAAACTGTCGATCAACTGCTGCTTAATGAACAGGCCGATAGCGTGTACGTGTTTGGTGCTCAAGGCGTGGGTAAAAGCCATTTACTACAAGGGTGTGTACTTCAAGCTCAAGAAATGGGCCAGGAAGCGGTATATATTAGCTGTAGTGAGCTAGTGAAAATACCTACCTATCAAGCTGATGAATGTTTGGTAGGCCTAGAAAAAAATGGTTTGATCTGTGTTGACGACATAGACTGTTTGCTTGCTGATAGTGACTGGGCTCATGCTTGGTTTCATGTCTATAACAAGTTAATGCAACAGGGTAGTCGCCTTGTTATGTCTGCTGTATCTAACCCAAGGGCGATAGACTGCCCACTTAACGATTTGCGTTCACGCTTGCAGTTAGCCAATGTTTTTCAACTGAGCGCTTTAGATGAGGTGGCTAGTGGTCAATTGTTACAGGCTAAAGCCAAACAAAAGGGTTTACAGCTAACCAACGAGCAAGTAGCCTATATTTTTTCACGCAGCCCTAGGGGGTTGGCAAACTTGTTGGCAGTTTTAGATTTGTTAGATTCAGCCTCATGGCACGAAAAGCGACGTATCACCATACCCTTTATTAAGCAGGTAATGGCGTGGTAACACAAACAAAGATTATAAGAGAACAAGGAAAAAGCACATGTTAGGGCGTCTTAAAATTGGCTTAATACTTAGTTTAGTATTGTTAACAGCATGTTCAAGCGTTCCCAATGGCGCGTCCATTGAGACTCAGTCAGATCCTAGGGATCCATTTCAAAACCTTAACCGTAAGGTCCATGCATTTAACAACGTGGTGGACAAAAAGCTTTTGATGCCTGTGGTTAATGTATACGCAAGCGTGACACCAGACAGTTTGGAAAAGGGCATAGGTAACTTTTTCTCTAACTTAAGTGAAGTGGGCAATTTTTTGAACCACACGTTACAGTTTAAGCCTTTAAAAGCTGCCAAAGATCTTGGCCGTTTGGTGATTAACACGACCCTAGGTTTGGGTGGCATTATTGATGTAGCGTCTGACCTAGGTATTTACCAAGAATCTGAAGATTTTGGTCAAACTTTGGGCTTCTGGGGCGTTAGCCCTGGCCCCTATGTTGTTTTGCCTTTCCTTGGCCCCAGTACGCTAAGGGATACGGGTGCCATAATAATTAATCCAAGTCCAAACCCAATAGACCGCTATAATCCAGCAGCTGACCGATTATATATATCTGCTTTACAAGTCGTAGACCTCAGGCGCCAGCTTGGTGATTTTGACTCGCTCGTTAGTGGAGACCCCTATATCTTCATTCGTGAGGCCTATTTACAACGTCGAGAACACTTAATAAAAGACGGTATTCCAAGTGATGATGACGGTTTTGATGATTTTTAATGCCTGAGACTAAGGTCCTACTTGTCAGCAGGCCTTAAAGAGCATATTGTTGCGATATTAGACCCCCATTAATGGGTCTGGAGTAAGTTTTACTATGGAACCTGACGTCAGTCAGATCCTGATCGTTGCTAGCGATCTCGACCTTAAACATAAAATTACCCAACATTATGCAGCACGTAGTTTCCACGTGACTGCCACTAACGATCCGCTGCACGCGTTGGACTTTCTTACTAATGCAGTGGTGAATTTGGTTCTCTTTCAATATCATCCAAACGAACCGACTTTAACAGCGTTATTGCAAGATATGCTGGAAAAGTGTGCCGAAGTTCCTCTTATCGTACTCACCCAAATCGATGCTGCAGAAAACATCACCAACATGCTGCGTTTGGGCGTAACTGATGTATTTAATTTGCCGCTAGATTCCATGCCTGAATTAGACCAGAGCGTATTGCGTCATGTGAAACGCTCTGCGTTATTTTATGAAAATTTACAGTACCGCCAAGAATTAGAAACTGTTTATCGGCAAGTGAATAAAAACCTTGCTGAATTGCAACAAGATCAGATTGCTGGACGCTTAATTCAACAACGTATGATGCCGCCTGAAGAGTGCAGTATTAACGGGTTGAGTATGCATCGGTACATGAAGTCCTCCCTCTATTTGAGTGGCGACTTTATCGACCATATTCGTTTGGATGAAGATTGTGTTTTGTTTTATCTGGCGGATGTGTCTGGCCATGGAGCATCTTCTGCATTCTTATCTGTTTTACTTAAGAACATTACCAATCGCCTTACTCGCGAATTTCTTGAATCTGATGCCAATAACGTGATTTCGCCGGCTGCAGTTGTGGCTCAAATAAACAGTGAATTACTTGATTTTGATATTGATAAACACATGACTGTATTCATGGGTATGTTGGACCGAAACAGTCACATTCTCACTTATTGTGTGGGTGGCCACCTACCCATGCCACTGCTATCACAAAATGATGAGGTACAATATCTACCTGGTTTAGGTAGTGGGTTACCTGTGGGGTTGTTTGACGATGCTGAGTACACGGACCTCACACAGCAACTAGAACCAGAGTTTAAGTTGTTGTTAAGCTCTGACGGCATTTTTGAAATACTGCCTTGTGATCAAATTGCAGACAAAGAAGAACAATTACGCAAAATTTTGCAACAAAGTAACAGTCGGTTAGAGGGCTTAGTAGACGCTTTAAATATCAATGACATTGATGCTGTTCCTGATGATATTGCTTTATTGAGTATTTGTGGAGAAGCCCATGCTTAAAGGGCGAATCATTGTAGCTGATCAGGATGGTACCCACGTGATCAAATTTTTGGGTGACGTCAGACTAACCCTTTGCCCAGCTTTGGATCAATACCTCGATAACATCTTTAATAGTCGCCACTTTAAGACTATTCTCATTGATTTAACAGAAACAGAAGGTATTGATTCCACAACTCTTGGCATGTTAGCTAAAATGTCCATCCGCATGAAGAAAAAAATGGGTTTTGTGCCCACTGTAGTGTCCATTAATGACAATGTAACCCGTGTGTTACTGAGTATGGGTTTTGATAAAGTGTTTGTATTGGTCAAACACTTAAATGAGCATGTAGAACCGATGCAAGAGTTGGTACAGGGTGACTTTTCTGACCTTACGGTGCAGCAAAAAGTACTAGAAGCCCACCGAACCTTGATGGGCATGAACCAAAAAAACCACCAAGAGTTTAAAAACTTGGTAGATGTACTAGAGTCTCATTGTGTGATTTAACCTAACCTAACCTAACAGAGCCTCTAACTTTTCTTGATCTCGGGTAAAATTACGAATACCTTCCGCTAACTTCTCAGTCGCCATGGCATCTTCATTATGCATCCAGCGGAAATCCCCTTGGTTAAGGCTCAACTTAGGTTGTGTTTCTAATACTTTTTTGCTGTCTAGTTGTTGAACCAGTTCATCCGTATCGTCCGCTAAGTCTTGCATTAGCGCAGGGCTAATAGTCAAACGATCACATCCGGCTAATTGCTCAATTTCTTGTGTGTTTCTGAAACTAGCGCCCATTACCACAGTTTTGTAACCGTGCTGCTTGTAGTAGTGGTAAATTTTACTTACTGAAATTACACCAGGATCTTCTGCAGGAGAAAAACCTTCCACCTTCATTGTGGCTTTGTGCCAATCCATAATGCGGCCTACAAATGGCGAGATTAGGTAAACACCTGCTTCTGCGCAGGCAATGGCTTGGGCAAAACTAAATAATAGCGTTAGGTTGCAGTTGATACCTTGCTCTTCAAGCTCCTTGCCTGCTTGAATGCCTTCCCATGTAGATGCAATCTTAATTAATACACGGTCTTTGCTCACACCTTGTTGATGGTATAGGCCAATAATCTTGAGCGCACGGGCAACGGTAGCATCTGTGTCGAAAGACAAACGAGAATCTACTTCTGTGGAAATGCGGCCAGGCACAGCGCTGAGGATTTCCTTACCAATGGCTACGGCTAGGTAATCACAGGTGTTATCCATCTGCACTTGGCTATCGCCACCTTGTGCAGCTGCCCATTGCTTAGCTTTCGTTAATAGGTGAGCATACTGAGGCATTTGTGCCGCTTTTAACACCAAAGATGGATTAGTGGTGGCATCTTGTGGCTGGTATTGTTTGATAGCTTCTAAATCGCCTGTATCAGCTACGACTGTGGTCATGGTTTTAAGTTGTTGCAGTTTGTTCATTGCTGATTTGTTGTCTCTGTTATTGGTGTTGGCACTGTTTGAATTAGGGTTAGCGCATCGTACATCACTTGTATGTTGGCGTTGCTGCCATGGATATTATCACTAATATGGCGCCGCAGGGCACGGGCACCAGGTATTCCTTGAAAAAGGCCCATAATATGCCCACTCATGTGGTGTAAGGAGGTGCCTTTTTCATGTTGTTGTTGCATATAGGCAAAGTAAGTAAGGGCTGCTTGGTGACGCTCTGGCATAGGCAGGTTGCAACCAAAGAACTGTTGGTCTACTTGGGTGAGTAGGGCGCTGTTGTGATTGGCAGCACGGCCTAACATAACGCCATCCACCTGAGTTAAGTGCTGATGACAATCGGCCAGGTTATTGATACCGCCATTGATGATGATTTCTAAATCAGGAAAGTCGGCTTTTAAACGATACACCTTGTCATATTGTAGCGGTGGAATCTCTCGATTTTGTTTAGGTGATAAACCCTTCAGAATGGCATTGCGGGCATGCACAATAAAGGTATCACAACCACTGCCGCTCACCTGCTCTACAAACTCAGCCAATACATCATAATTATCTATATCATCAATACCAATACGGTGTTTGATGGTAACGGGAATGGTTACCGCTTCAATCATAGCCTGCATACACTCTGTGACGAGTTTTGGGTGGCCCATGAGGCAAGCGCCTATCATGTTATTTTGCACCTTATCACTTGGGCAGCCTACGTTGAGGTTAATTTCATCGTAGCCATAGCTTTCGCCAATGCGTGCACACTGAGCCAATTGACCAACATTACTGCCACCTAACTGCAAAGCTAGTGGGTGCTCTTGGTCTGTATAACTCAATAGGTAGTCTTGGTCGCCATTAAGAATAGCTCCCGTTGTGATCATCTCTGTGTACAATAAGGCGTGTTGGCTTAATAAACGAGCTAAGTAGCGATAATGCCGGTCTGTTACGTCGATCATAGGTGCTACGCTAAAGCGGTGGTCTAGACGAGGCTTCAATTCATTCGATGGCATAGGCTTTGTGCTCATATTTAGTAGCCCCTATTACGATCTACTAGCCCACTTGGGGTTTTGCTATCAGCAATAGCCTGCAGGATGTTGCCAATTTTCTTTACACAAGGCGCATATTCAGATTGAGCGGAACTGTGGGGAGTCATCATCACTTTAGGGTGTTGCCAAAGTTTATGTTCTGCTGGCAGGGGCTCTTGCTCGAACACATCTAGCACTGCCCCACGCAAGTGGTTTTCATCAAGTAATTTTAGTAAATCATCCACTACCAAATGTTTGCCTCGGCCGGCATTAATCACTACTGCGCCCTTAGGTAGTTGACTCATGTTTTGGTGATTTAAAATGCCTTGGGTGTCTGGTGTAAGAGGAAGCAAACAGCAGAGCGCATCGGTACGTTTAAGAAAAGGCTTAAGCTCTTCAGCACCTGTATAACTTGTCACGCCGTCTAACTGCTTTTTGCTGCGACTCCAACCAGTGATATCAAAGCCAAAACTTTGAAGGTGTTGGGCCAGTTGAGCCCCGAGTTGCCCCAAACCTAATATACCTACACTAAAACTAGATGCCGACCTAAAGGGCTGAACTCGCCATTGCTTTTGGGGTTGCTGCTGTTGGTAAAGATCCATGTCGCGGAAATAGTGCAGCAAAAAATAGCTAAAATACTGGTTCATCTGGGCGGCCATACCACCGTCTTCAATACGGTAGATATCAATATGTTTAGGCACTGCAGGGTTATTTAGGATTGCATCCACACCGGCGCCCATATTAAACATGGTGTTTAAGTTAGGGAAGCGTTTGAAGAAGGCTTCTGTAGGTTTCCAAACAATGCCGTATTTCACTTGTTGTGGATCAGCAATGTGTTGCCAATCTTGCACATTTAGATGGGGAAACTGACGATTAAATTCTAGTAACCAGGGTTCTGTAGATTCATACGAGGTAAATAAAGCACAGGTTGTCATCAGCTCATCATCCATTTAATTAATACGAAGCTCACCAGACCCACCAAAATGGTTGTTAGCAAGTGTTGTCGCCAAAAGCCAACGCTTGCCGCTACTACCGCTGCCCAAAAATAAGGGTTAGCTAAACTTATGTCTAAGTATCCTTCTGGCATCAGAATAAGTGGTGCAATAATGGCACTTAGCACCACAGGTGGTACATAAGTTAAGGCCTGCTTAAACCACAGTGGAAAACGAATACGACCAGCCATGGCAAACATCACATAACGCACAGAAAATGTAACAAGGGCCATGCCTGCAATCATCATGGTTTCATTCATGGTTTGGTGCTCCCTGTTTTGGTATTCGTGGTTTTGGTACTCTCGGTATTAGTCGCCGTGCTCGCTACTTTTGCAGGTTTTATCCTGAGTTCAATTTGTTGGCTAGCGTAGCCGATACAAACACCAGATAGTGCAGCGATCACTAAACCGAGCTGATGGGGTAGGTCACGCAGGATCATAGCAAAGGTAGCAGCACTTATCACGGCTAACCACATGGGTTTATTACGTAGATAAGGAATGACAATACCTAAAAAAGTCACCGACATAGCAAAGTCTAAACCCCAGTTGGTCATGTCTGGAAACAGTTCACCCAAACCAATGCCCAGCCAAGTACATAACTGCCAGTTGCTATACATGGCCACAATAGATCCCAAAAAGAACCAATGGGCACGGGCTGTATCTGTGTGGCCTAAATAGCGGCCATTAACAACAGCAAACGATTCGTCTGTTAAACCAAAAGCCAGCAGGGCTCGCCACCCATGAGACAAGTGACTTATTTTATCCACCAAGGCTGTGGCATAGAGTAAATGACGTAAGTTCACCACCAATGTTGTGGCGATGATGATAATAGGGCCTACACCAGTAGCCAGCAATCCCAAAGCAATAAACTGCGATGAACCAGCGTATACAAATAACGACATGGCCATAGCGCCCCAGATGGACAAGCCGCTGGATTCTGCCAAAGTACCAAAGATAATGCCAAAAGGAATAGCGCCAATAATCATAGGGATAGTGGCTTTGGCACCCTGCAGGAACTCGCTACTGTTAGACGCTGATGTGACACTTGGTTGAGGGGTTAAGTTAGGTATAACGTTTGACATAGTGGTACTTAGTGGTACTTAGTGGCACTTAGGGTAGGGGATTGATGTCACTTAGACACTCCATTAGAGTGTGACTGCAACTAAAATAATCAATCAATATGTGGGTGATTATAGCCTTAATGGGGCCTAGAGTAGAGCAATTTTAACCTTAAAAAAGCTATTGTTTTGGATAGATAGGGCTGTCCTTTTGGCGCACCATATTATTTAATCTTTGGGGCCTATCAATTACCAAAAAATGGACTAGACTTACCTTCAATCATGCTTATAAATTCACGAGTGCTTAGGATGTCGTACACAGATATTATTCATTTTTGGTACACAGAAATACCACCACGCAACTGGTTTATTAAAGACCTGGCATTCGATACCATGCTCAAACGACGTTTCAGTGATATCCATCAAAAAGTGGCAGCAGGGGAGTTGGCTCATTGGAGGCAAGAGCCATTGGGCAAGTTAGCAGAGATTATTGTGTTAGATCAGTTCTCTCGGAATCTATTTAGAGATTCGCCTAAAGCCTTTGCATGCGATGAGCAAGCCCTTACGTTATGTCAAGCTGCCATTGCACAGAGTGCAGACTTGGCGTTACTACCAGAACAAAAGTGTTTTATGTACATGCCATTAATGCACAGTGAATCTACATTTACACACCAGCAGGCAGTCATACTATTCAATCAGCCCGGCTTAGAAAACAATTATGACTTTGAACTTAAGCACAAAGCCGTAATTGACCGCTTTGGCCGTTATCCACACCGTAATAACATTTTAGGCAGGCATTCAACACCTGAAGAACTTGAGTTTTTAAGTCAACCGGGATCTTCATTTTAGGGTGTGGTGGTGATGTGGTATATGCATACAGCATAGCCTGTTTATAAAATTAAGGAGCGCTAGGCGCTCTTTTTTACAACTGGGCTGGCAATTCAGAAATCAACACCTATACTTTTCAAAGGCTTAAGAGAACTGCACAGTTACATAAATAATTAGTTAGTTAGTTAGTTAGTTAGTTAGGTTCTAACGGTTCATCAACCACATAGAGATTTAAAAATGGATTATTTTGTAGGCGCATTAAAAAAATATGCTGATTTTACTGGCCGAGCTTTTAGAAAAGAATATTGGACGTTCGTACTTATTTATATGATGATCAATATTACCCTAGTTGTATTTGGTTTGGATGTAATTTCAGCGCTAGTCAGTCTTGTGCTGCTTGTTCCAAGCATTAGCATTACGACAAGAAGGCTGCATGATACAGGTCGCTCTGGGTGGTGGCAGTTGCTAGTTTTAATTCCTCTTATTGGCTTCATTATTTTAATCCTTTTCTTAGCTCAAGATAGCGGCGGAAGAAATATTTATGGAGTTAACCCTAAGGCAGAAATTTCGGCATAATCCTCATAAGGGCATCTTAACGAGGCAAAGCATTTTTGCTTTTATCTGAAGCTCCGGCGCGCCTATGTTGGCGGCGTTATTCAATAAAAACTCAACGTTTAGTTGAGAACAAAATAAAGGAAAATCAAATGGGAATTTTGGATAAGGCTAAAGAAATCAGCGGCAGAGTTAGTGAGTCGGTTACTAGTTTTAGTAGCGATGAGGTAATAGCAAATACAATAATTAAGGCAGTCGAAAAACAAGAAAAGGTCAATCTATTATTGCAGGATAAAGGGTCGAACTATCGAGTTAGTGACATAGAACTTGGAATGGGCATCCCCCCAACAATAACCTTTGGAGTTCGCCGTATAAACGAAGATACAATAGGCGATCCAATGGGGCATGCAGAAAGTGCAGAAATGGTAAAAAAGCGTGACGGCTAATGAATGACACAGTGCTGTTGTCGGCATCACTCGCTGCCAAGCCCGACGTTAGCTATGGTCTATCACAGGCTCTAACATCAGCATGGCCGGTATTTTTAATGAAGTGAACTTAGGGCCTGCCTTTTTGTAACTCGAATGGCGTATAACTATTCAATATCCCAAGGCTAGGATCGTTTTAGATATTGATGTTGTATGCTTATAGTATTACGTCAATGATTTTTGCTTCCAGCGTTTCTCACAGCTAAGGGGCGAAGTAGATTTTCCTCAAACTCGGCAGCAACCTTGGGGAGGGTTTCATAATTAGATATCAAGGATTTATATGCTCTACAATGACACTCAAGCAGTTGTTTCCACTCAGTGGTTAGATACCCACATTGAGGACGCTAATTTAAAACTCTTAGATGCGTCCTGGTATTTACCTAACATGCAGCGTAATGCCTATGCTGAATATAGTGCGTCACATATTCCGGGAGCACTATTTTTTGACATTGATAAAATCTGTGATGAGACGTCCGATTTGCCGCATATGGCCCCATCAATAAAGACATTTTCCGTTTGCTTGGGTGCAATGGGTATAAGTGATTCACATCAGGTGGTGGTCTATGACGGGGCTGGTCTTTTTTCGGCTGCGCGGGTCTGGTGGCTTTTTAAATTAATGGGCTTAGATAGTGTGTCTGTACTAGATGGCGGCCTACCAAAATGGAGGGCTGAGGGACGAAAGACAGACAATGGAATCATCCTGCCAGAGCGTTGTCACATCATTAAATGTAATCAACGACCGATGATGAAGGATGCCACCCAAGTTGCGGAAGCCTCAAAATCTAACGACCACGAAATTATAGATGCACGAGCACCTGGACGATTTTCAGGCATAGATCCAGAACCCCGCAAAGGACTGCGATCAGGGCATATACCAGGGTCAAAAAATTTGTTTTTTAAAACACTTTTGCACGATGACCATACTATGAAAAGTTCAGATGAACTGTGCGCCACTTTTCTAGCAGCCGGTGTTGATATCAGTAAACCAGTGATTACGAGTTGTGGATCAGGAATCACTGCAGCTATCTTAAACTTAGCATTGGCACAAACCGGAAAGAGAGACCATTTTCTATATGACGGCAGCTGGGCTGAATGGGGTATGAGTCATTCTCTGCCTGTTGAAACAGGATAGCTTGTTAAAGTGTTTTATAAAGGGGTAGTGCCCCCTTCATGTTATTAACCCCAAATGTTTTTGTTCTTTCTAGTCTCTGGTCCATGCTCTGCTTTGGTGGCTGAGGTATTGCTTGGTGCTCTGTCTTGAGAATGGTATTTAGGCTGGGGTGGTTTGTTTTTTCGGACATAATTCAAAATTGAAACAGGCACCACCTTTCTAACCGGAAAGCCGTCAACTTCTTTGCGGTTTATAACGTGGTTTAAACGACTTTCAATGGCACATAGATTTTTAAAATCACCCCAGGCTACAAAGGAGATAGCTTCGCCCGCTGCACCTGCACGGCCCGTTCGGCCAATTCGGTGAATGTATTCTTCTGGCTTAAATGGCATGTCATAGTTAACCACGCGGCTAAGCTCACCAATGTCTATGCCTCGTGCGGCAACGCCTGTGGCGACTAGATATTTTAGTTTGCCAGATTTAAAATCGGCCAGAATCTTCTCGCGAGATGCCTGGCTTTTATCACCATGGATGGCATCGGCTACGATATCACGCTTTGAAAGCTGGTCTACTAGTTTAGCAGCACCGTGTTTTTTCTCGATAAAAATAAGCGCCTGATCCCATTTTTGGTCGGTAATTAAATGACTAAGCAATGCAGACTTTCTGTCTTTATCTACGGTAATCAGCCACTGTTCAATATTGGGTGCGGTGGTTGTTTTTGGCGAAATAGACAATTCAACAGCTGTGCTGCTCATTGCACCATCAGAAAACCCATCGACTAGGGCAAGAACCTCGTCACTCATAGTGGCAGAAAACAATAGGTTCTGACGGGCTTCAGGTAAGCGCTCAATAATTTTGTTGATCTCAGCACCAAAACCCATATCCACCATTCTGTCTGCTTCATCTAATACCAGTACTTCAAGTTCATCAAAATACAGTGCACGCTGATGAGCCAAATCAAGTAACCTGCCAGGTGTGGCCACTAAAATATCAATGCCCTCGCTTAAGCGCTGCTTTTGTGGCTCCGTGTCAATGCCGCCATAAACAGCCATGGAGCTTAGGGTTAGGTGTTTACTATAGTCAGCAACATTGGCAGCTACCTGAACCGCTAATTCCCGTGTAGGGGTAAGGATAAGTGCGCGTATGCGTTTACCACGCAATTGACGCTGTTTGTTAAATATTTCTAATATCGGTAGCACAAACGCGGCGGTTTTGCCGGTACCAGTTTGAGCGGTGGCAATGAGGTCTTTGCCAGAAATAATGATGGCGATAGCTTGTTTCTGGATTGGGGTAGGGGTTGTATAACCTAAGTCTTCAATAGCTTGTACAATAGGTTTACACAATCCAAGGTTTAAAAATGGCATAGAGGCCCGGATAGGTCGTCGTAAAGAGAGTGAGGGCCATTATAGCAGTAAGGGTTTGGGTTGCGGTGCGTTGATTATTGCTAATACCCCCCCCAACCGCCCTATTTTGCTGTTATTTTTACTTCTACACGCACAAATGGTGATCATGGATATGATGAAATGGCCAATAGGATGGTTGAGCTAGCAGAACAACAACCTGGCTTTTTGGGGGTGGAAGCAGCAAGAGCGGATGTTGGTATAACGGTTTCCTACTGGGCAGATCTAGAGTCGATTAAACACTGGAAAGCGAACGCAGAGCACCTAGACGCTCAAAAATCCTGTCATAACTACTGGTATAAATGTTTTAAGGTGCTACTTTTCAAAAGTAGAATGGGATTACGGCATATAACAGGTTTTTTAAAAAGGCGTGTTATATGCCGCCTACCATAATGACAGACGCCAAAAATACGGTAAAAACAATACCATCTTAATATGGAGACACAATGTTAACTGCAATGCTCAAGTGAATTTGGCCACATCTGAAACAGTTAATATTGAGTTTCGATAAGTCACTGTTATCCTAGTTAGCTCCCTTAAAGCTGGCATTTTTGTTCATCTTCACTTATATTGTATACAATATTATGTACAATAAAAATGGAAGCTCAATGACCGACGCATATCCTAGAGATCTGATTGGCTATAATGGCCAACCACCCAAAGTAGAATGGCCCAATAAAGCCCGTCTGGCTTTGTCTTTTGTACTCAATTATGAAGAAGGTAGTGAACGCTGTGTATTGCATGGTGATAGCGAGTCTGAAGCGTTTTTATCTGAAATTATTGGTGTGCAGCCGTACCAGGGAGTGCGCCACCCTAGCATGGAATCTATTTACGAATACGGCAGCCGTGCAGGTGTATGGCGTATTTTAGATCTGTTCAAAAAACACGATATACCCCTTACCATTTTTGCTGTTGCTATGGCGGCTCAACGCCACCCGGCAGTAGTGCAAGAAATGCATTCACGTGGCCATGAAATTTGTAGCCATGGTTTACGCTGGATCGATTACCAATACATGGACCTTGAGCTAGAACGAAAGCACATGCTTGAGGCTATTAACATCCTCACCCAAGTTACTGGCGAACGTCCTTTAGGTTGGTACACAGGGCGCAATAGTCCCAATACCCGAGACCTAGTAATGGAAGAGGGTGGTTTTGCTTACGATTCTGATGATTATAGTGATGACCTGCCTTTTTGGAGCCGCGGTACCAGCGGTGAAGGTAAGCCTCATTTGGTAATTCCTTATACCTTAGACACTAATGACATGCGTTTTGCTACACCCCAAGGCTTCCATACCAGTGAACAGTTCTTCCAATATCTGAAAGATGCTTTTGATGTACTTTACGAAGAGGGTGCCACGGCACCTAAAATGTTATCTATTGGTATGCATTGTCGTTTGTTGGGCCGCCCAGCAAGGCTTAAGGGCATTCAACGCTTTTTAGAGTATGTGGGTCAGTTTGACGATGTTTGGTGTGCACGGCGCATTGATATCGCACGTCATTGGCAGCAGTATCATCCAGCGTCTGATAGTGCCGCTAAAATTAAAGTGTAAAACTAACATGAGATTATTATCCACCTGTACGCCTAGCCAAATGACTCGAAAGGACTTTGTTGAGCACTTTAAAGACCTTTATGAGCATTCGCCTTGGGTTGCTGAAGAGGTGTTTGATTTAGGGTTGCCTGCGAATTTAAATGATGCCGACGCACTTTTAGCGGTATTTCAACAGATTTTGTTGGGAGCGACTAAGCACCAACAGCTAGCGCTGATTTGTGCTCATCCAGATTTAGCTGGCAAAGCCGCTATTCGTGGCGACCTTACCGCTGCGTCTACTTCTGAACAGGCTGGTGCTGGTATTAGCGAATGCACTGCAGCAGAGTTTGCCCGTTTTACGCAATTAAATGAAGCGTATAAAACCAAGTTTGATTTTCCCTTTATTAAGGCCGTGAAAGGTAGTGATAGGCATCAAATTTTAGGGGCATTTGAAACACGTATTCATCACGTTGCAGACGTTGAATTTGCTCAAGCGCTAACTGAAATTAACAAAATCGCCAGCTTTCGCATGGCCGATATGTAATCTGTATTTATTAATAGGACACACCATGACTGACCAACAACGACCGAATAACCCCTACGCTCGTATGACTAATTTGGCCGACGCACGCATAGGTGCTGAGGCTATTCATTGTACAGATGATTTTTTCGCCGAAATGAGCCGTATGCTACAAAGCCACGATCCTGTGTGGAAAGAAGGGGTTTATGACGATAATGGCAAGTGGATGGATGGCTGGGAATCTCGCCGTAAGCGCCAACAAGGCCACGACCATTGCACCGTGCGTTTAGGTTTGCCGGGCCGTATCCGTGGTCTTAACATTGATACCAGCTTCTTTACCGGTAACTATGCACCTAGCGTGTCTCTGGAAGCGTGTTACATGGCAGAAGGTGACCCAACAGATGATACTAAGTGGCAACAAGTACTGCCTGCGTTAAACCTTCAAGGTGACAGCCACCATATTGAAGCCATTAACTGTGATGAAGTATTCAGCCATGTGCGCTTCCATATGTACCCGGACGGTGGTGTTGCCCGTTTGCGCATTTATGGTGAGGTGGTTAAAGATTGGGCAGAAGAAGCCAATAATTTAGTTGATCTTGCGGCCATGGGTAACGGAGGACGTGCGTTGCTGTGCAGCAATGAACACTTTGGCACTATGGATAATATTTTAGCCCCGGGCCGTGGCATTAACATGGGTGATGGCTGGGAAACCGCTCGCCGTCGTATTCCAGGCTTTGATTGGGTGATAATTGCTCTAGGTCACGCGGGTGCTGTGAGTGAAATTGAAGTCGACACCGCACACTTTAAGGGCAACTTTCCAGATTCTTGCTCTATTCAAGCAGCCTTTGTAGAAGGTGGTAGTGATGAACAAATGGCAGCCCAAAGCCTATACTGGCCTGAACTATTACCATCTCAAAAGCTAAGCATGCACCACATACATGGTTACACCAATGAGGTGGCGAAACTTGGCCCTGTAACCCACGTGCGTTTGAATATTTTCCCAGATGGTGGTGTTTCTCGACTGCGTATTAAAGGCCATATCGTAGCTGAAGGAAAAACATCCTAATGGCTGCGTCGATTATAATTGAGGCCTTAACAGCAGAAGCCTTTGCTGATTTTGGCGACGTGATAGAGGCCCATGAGGGCGATGGATTTGGCATTAACCAAGGTTATACTTGGCGTCACCATAAGTTGGCTACCGTTAAAACGGATCAACCTAAAGATGATGCGATTATTAGCATATTTAGCAGTAAAAGCAGGCCTGCACCTATTGCCATTACCATGATGGAGCGTCATCCATTAGGTAGCCAAGCTTTTATGCCGTTGACCGCAACGCCATTTTTAGTAGTGGTTGCCAAAGCAGGACCAGAACCAAAATTAGCCGATATTAGAGCCTTTGTATCTAATGGTAAGCAGGGCGTCAACTACAGTACTGGCGTATGGCACCACCCGTTATTGATCTTAGCCCCAGAACAAAACTTTTTGGTGGTAGATAGAGCAGGGGAAGGCAATAACCTCAATGAGGTAATGTTTAATGAAGACGAGTGTGGCCAGCTAGACGTGACTGATCTTATTAATGATTTAAGCCGCTTAAGCTAACAATAGTAATTAACAATAGAGAATAATTATGGAAGCTCATTTATTAGAGTGGTTGAACTTAACCATCCGTTGGGTGCATGTGATTGTGGGTATTGCTTGGATCGGTGCTTCTTTCTATTTTGTTTGGTTAGAGAATAACCTAGACCGCCAAGTGAAGAACCAAGAATTAGCCGGTGAGTTATGGGCCATTCATGGCGGTGGTATTTATCACCTGCAAAAGTACAAGTTAGCCCCAACCACCATGCCCAAACAGTTACATTGGTTTAAGTGGGAAGCCTACAGCACATGGATTTCTGGGGTGCTTCTTTTAATCACTGTGTATTATCTTAATGCTGCCACTTATTTGATTTTGCCAGGCTCTCCTGTAGCTCCTGCAGCAGGTGTAGCCATTGGGCTAGGTAGCTTGATGATTGGGTGGTTTGTTTACGATCTGTTGTGTAAGAGCTCATTGCGCCACCAGCCAATTTTGTTAGGGTTGGCATTGATGCTTTTCTTAGTTCTTTTATCGTGGGGCTTTAGCCAATTTATGACGGGACGTGCGGCTTACCTGCACGTAGGCGCTGTGATAGGTACCATGATGGTGGGTAACGTATTTTTTATAATTATGCCTGCTCAGAGAAACTTAGTAGGTGCCGTAGAAGCGGGCACTGAACCAGATCCAGCCTTGCCTAAGAACGGTTTGCTGCGTTCACGACATAATAACTATCTCACCTTGCCAGTAATCTTTATTATGATCAGTAGCCATTTCCCAAGTACTTATGGGCACGAGTGGAACTGGGTGATCTTGTTAGGCTTATCCCTTGTGAGTGTAGCTGTTCGTCATTACTTTAATACCCGCCATAATGGCCAGCAGTTTGTTTGGGCGTTGCCTGCAGCGGTATTAGCCTTATTGGTGATGGCTTATGTAACGGTACCGCATATTCCAGGTGCTAGTGCTAAAAGCACCGCCGGTGAAGGAACTGAAGTTGTTGCCAGTGTAACGCCAGAACAAGCTCACGCTATTGTGGCGACACATTGCGCTTCTTGCCACTCAGCTTCACCTTCCCATGCAGCTTTTTCTACAGCACCTGCGGGTTTGATGTTTGACTCAATTGAGCAAATTAAGCGCCATAAAGATCGTATTTATTTACAATCTGTAGCCAGTTATATCATGCCATTGGGCAACAGCACAGGCATGACTCAAGACGAGCGTGATCAGCTAGGTCGTTGGATTGCAGATGGTGCGAACATAAAATAAGGATTGATGTCATGGGATTTTTAACTACACATGTATTAGATACGGCCCAGGGTGTGCCTGGTAGTAACATGTCTGTAAGCCTTTATCGGATTTTGGATGACCAGCGCCAATTGTTAAGCCAGCAAATGACCAATAGCGATGGCCGCTGCGATGGGCCTTTGTTACAGGATGAATCTTTCTCCATAGGTCTATACGAACTTGAGTTTGGTGTTGAAGCTTATTTTAAGCAAGCTAATATTGTGCAGCCAAGCCCAGCATTTTTGAGTGAGGTTACTCTGCGCTTTGGCATTGCTGAAGCAGGCGAACATTACCATGTGCCATTGCTGGTTTCGCCATACAGTTATTCCACTTATCGAGGTAGTTAATCTAGTGTCTTTATCTTTGGCTAAGCAAGATGCTCCAATGGATGCCTACCGACAGTTGTTCGATGGCATTCTGTCCCAGCGCCTTGCGCCTGGTACTAAGCTTAATGAAGTGGAATTAACGTTGTTGTTTAATGTAAGCCGCACTCTTATTAGGCAAGCATTACAACGTTTGCAGCTGGAGCAAGTAGTAGAAATTCATAAGAATCGAGGTGCCTTTGTTGCCGCACCAACGCCTGATTTAGCTGAGCAAATTTTGTTAGCTCGGCACACCATTGAACTAGCCGTTGTGAGGTTGGCATGCCAGCGCTGTAAGTTGGCCGATGTGCAGCAATTGCAGCACATGATAGACCTAGAACAAAGTGCCATTGACCAAGGTGATATGGCCACGGCGTTGCGGCGTTCTGGAGAGTTTCACTTACAGCTAGCTATTGTAGCGGGTAACCAGCCTTTTGTTCATGCGTTACGCGGGTTAATTTCTCAGACATCCCTCATTATCACAATGTACAACCATGGTGGTGGTAATGCCTGTGCTAGGGATGAACATAGCCACTTGCTAGAAGCCGTAAGATTAGGTGACGAAGCACAAGGCCAGACGTTAATGGCCCACCATTTGGGCCACATAGCAGAAGGTTGTGATTTTACCCAAAGCCCTCAGGTGGCGAATTTAAAAGGGGCGTTTGCTCACCTTAGTTCCTAATAAAGTGCTATTTAGAAGGTTCCAGTTCTAACACATGGCCATAACGGGAGAGGGTTTGTTCGTTAATGGCATAAATAGAATCCAAAAGGTTCATGTGCATACTGCCTGGGCCTAAGGATTTGTTTGCGGCTAGTTCTGCCGCTACACCCATGGTTAGTAATGCCTGAACTGCAGCATCAAATGCATCATGGTCTACTGCCATAAAGCACGCCATAAATGCTGTAGTAGCGCACCCCATGGCTGAGATGCGGGTTTGCATTTCGTGGCCATTGGCGATCATGATGGTTTTTACACCATTGGTTACTAAATCTGTTTCGCCTGTTTGGGCCACTACACAGCCTTGTTGTAAGGCTAGTTCCTGAGCGGCCATAGGGCTGGATGAACCAGCCAGAGCCTTAATTTCCATAGCATTAGCGCGAATCACGTGGGGCCTAAAGTGCAACAGTTCCATGGCGTAGGCGCAGCGTTTCTTTGAGGCGTGGACCGAAACTGGGTCTAAAACCCAAGGTTTTGAATAATCATTGGCTGCTTGAATAGCGGGGCGGATGGCAGCCTTGCGGTTGCTATCAAGTGTGCCTATGTTCACTACAAGACTATTAGTAACCGATACCAATTCGGTAATTTCTTCTACCCCTATGGTGAAACATGAGCCAGCACCCACGGCTAATATGACGTCTGAGGAAATGTCTTGTGCCACCGTGCTAGTAATGCAGTGTACTCTTGACCGCTTGCGGCTCAATGCAGAAAGTGCTTCTGCCGCGCCTTTGGCGTAATGAGTGGTGAGCTGATTTTGGCGGGCACTCGTCGACAAGCTGTTGGGCATGGTGTTTCCTTGTTTGAAGTCGGGTATAGCAAAATTACAAACTATAGCTATTCTCGCACATGCGCTTTGGTCAGGAAACAGTAGGGTGGTTAAATTGTATGGGATAAATCATGCTTTTTTATCAAACTAAGGCTATGATTAATCTTTCATATTTATCTATAAGGGTTTGTTTATGACAATTGCTGATTTGGGCCAGAGTTTAACGGCACTGTTTTTTACTATGGTGGCCGTGCTAATCATCTTTAAAGGTATCCGCATGGTGCCCCAAGGATATAATTGGACCGTTGAACGGTTTGGTAAATACACCCGCACACTCAACCCAGGTTTACATTTATTAGTGCCCTTTATAGATGCTGTTGGTCAAAAGCTCAATATGATGGAGCAGGTGCTGGATGTAGACCCACAGGAAATCATTTCCTCAGATAATGCCCAAGTGATGACGGATGCAGTGTGTTTCTTTCAAATTCAGGATGCAGCCAAAGCAGCTTATGAAATAAACGATTTAGAACGAGCGATGCAAACCTTGGTAATGACCAATATCCGTGCTGTATTGGGGTCTATGGAACTTGACGAAATGTTGTCTAACCGCGAACGTATCAATGGCAATTTGTTGGCAAAGGTTGATGATGCTACGGACCCGTGGGGTGTGAAGGTTACCCGTATCGAAATTAAAGACATTGCGCCACCACAAGATTTGGTCACAGCCATGGCGCGGCAAATGAAGGCTGAACGGGAGAAACGTGCACAAATTTTGGAAGCAGAAGGCGAACGTGAAGCGGCAATTAAAATAGCCGAAGGCCAGAAACAGTCTGAAATCCTTAAAGCTGAAGGTCAGTTAGAAGCGGCTAAGCGCGAAGCTGAAGCTCGTGAACGATTAGCAGAAGCAGAAGCTAAAGCCACTCAAATGGTGTCCGAAGCGATTCAAAATGGTGATTCACGGGCGGTTAATTACTTTATTGCCCAGAAATACATTGATGCTTTAGGTAAACTAGCGGCATCTGATAACAACAAGGTGATGATGATTCCTCTAGAGGCCAGCAGTGTGATTGGCTCTGTTGCGGGCATCAGTGAACTTGTTAAAGAAATGAGTGATAAAACCTAATGATCGAATTTTTTGAAGCCATGCAGTTTTGGCACTGGATTATCTTAGCTATTGTGTTAATTGCTGGCGAAGCTCTAGGCGCTGCTGGTTTCTTATTAGGTGCGGTAATGGCAGCCTTGGAAGTAGCTCTCATTAGCTACATTTGGCCTGACTTATCATGGCAGAAACAAATATCCTTGTTTGCGTTATTGGGCCTGTTATGTTCGGTTTGGTTTTGGTATCGCTTCAGGGGCTTTAACCAAGAAACAGATTTACCTAAATTAAATGATCGCGCTTCTCAGTTGGTTGGTCGCGAGTTTGCTCTAACCAAAGATATGACAGGTGGCCAAGGCAAGATGCAGGTGGGAGACACCTTATGGCGTGTGGAATCTGAAACCAATTTATCAGCTGGTACTCAGGTTAAAGTGATAGGCAGCCGAGAAATGGTGTTGTTAATCGGTAAAGCAGGCGTATAAAAAGATTAATCCCTTTAGCCTAAAGGCCAGGCTTTGGACTGGTGATCAGGGCTATAAAAAACCGTGACTAATATCATTAAAGCCTATCATGGTTGGTCGAATTATCTGGTTGTCGATATGGTTGGGGTTAAGGTGACTGTAATGATATTGAAACCAAAAAAAGCTAATGTGATAGGGTCAAATATACAAGCCAATAGCAATAAGCGTAGGTAATATAATATCTGCTGTAGTGCATAGGTAAGTATCAGTCTGCCGAGGAATTAAACCGATTTGCTACTCGAATTCAAACGATAATAGGGTAGTGTTGCAGTTATTGAATTTGGTTAAGCGATCGTTTATAAAACCCCCAAGCTACCCAAATTTTTAAGGCTATTTTGTAAGCTGGGTATATGGGTTGCAAGCCAACCCTGTGATGTCTCGTCAGTACTTGCGGTGCTAGTCGTCTTATAGATTTAACAAATAACAAACATATCTAAATTTGATGGCTTGAGCCGCTGGCTTTACTACATTTGTTGGCTCTTTGTGGTTATATAGAGCCAATACAACGGTTATAATTCGCTGCCACACAACGCAGTGTCGTATCAAACTAAGTGGACTAACTCATAGTCGCTATCATGCACGATTGAAAATATTTTAGTTTGGCCATGCACAAAGGTCTGTTAATTGGTCGTATAGATTTTACAGTTTTAGCAATTATATGTCCCTTTGTTGGGAATTCATTTTTTGGGAGTAAGTAATGTTTAACAAGTCCGATCGTATCAGTGACTTTGACCCGGAACTTTGGGCCAGTATTCAAGCAGAAGAGCAGCGCCAAGAAGATCACGTGGAATTGATTGCTTCAGAAAACTACACTAGCACCCGCGTAATGGAAGCTCAAGGGTCTGGCCTAACCAACAAGTATGCTGAAGGTTATCCTCACAAGCGTTACTATGGTGGTTGTGAGCATGTAGATACGGCTGAGGTATTGGCTATAGAGCGAGCCAAGCTGTTGTTTGGTGCTGACTACGTTAATGTGCAGCCCCACTCTGGCTCACAAGCTAACGCTGCAGTATACCAAGCCTTGATTACACCAGGTGATACAATTCTGGGCATGAGTTTAGCTCACGGTGGTCACTTAACTCACGGTTCACATGTAAACTTCTCTGGCAAAAACTATAACGCAATCCAATATGGGCTGAATGAAGCAGGTACTTTGGACTATGATGAAATTCAACGTCTAGCTACTGAGCACCAGCCAAAAATGATCGTGGCAGGATTTTCTGCATACTCACAGGTGATGGACTGGAGTAAATTCCGTGATATCGCTGATAGCGTTGGTGCTTATCTTCTTGTTGATATGGCTCATGTTGCTGGTTTAGTGGCTACTGGTCATTATCCTAACCCAGTGCCGTATGCAGATGTTTGCACTACCACGACCCATAAGACCCTGCGTGGTCCACGAGGTGGTTTAATCGTTGCTAAGGCTAACCCAGAACTTGAGAAAAAGTTTAACTCGGCAGTGTTCCCAGGCCAGCAGGGTGGTCCTTTGATGCACGTTATCGCTGCTAAAGCGGTAGCCTTCAAAGAAGCGTTAGAGCCTTCATTTACTGAATACCAAGGCCAAGTATGTGTCAATGCTAAGGTAATGGCAGAGGTATTCCAGTCGCGCGGTTACAAGATCGTTTCGGGTGGCACGGAAAATCACCTGATGTTGGTTGACCTAATTGCTAAGGGTATTACTGGTAAGGCTGCCGATGCTGCGTTAGGTAACGCCCACATTACTGTAAACAAGAACTCTGTCCCTAACGACCCACAATCACCTTTTGTGACCTCTGGTATTCGTGTAGGTACGCCGGCAATCACCACCCGTGGTTTTGGTCCAGAAGAAGTGCGTAATCTTACAGGTTGGATGTGTGACGTGATGGATAACATTGAAGACGATGCAGTTAACACAGAAGTGCGTGGCAAAGTTTCTGCGCTTTGTGCACGCTTCCCAGTTTATAAATAAGCTATTGTAAGTAAATAAAAGGGCCTCATTTGAGGCCTTTTTTTGTGGATACCGTTTGGAATGTGTTAGATTTCTTTGCCCTTATGCATCTTTCTCTGACAGTTTATAGGCCTAATGTCTAAGCCTGTTTTTGGGATTGAAGCGAAGCAATGCAAAGCTGACTTAGTTATAATGTTTCACACGAAGTTAAATAGAGAGGTAATTCATGGTGGATTTCCAGCCCATTCTTAACCGGGCTTTGCAGCGCAAGGGTGGAGAGCGAGGGTTAGAGGTTCGGATTGCAGAACCCTTGTCCAAAGCAGTGTTTGCATCCCAAGCTGACCATCGGTTTTTATCCATGATGACCAAAGTGGTATTTCAGGCTGGATCTATATGGCGGGTCATAGAGAATAAATGGCCCAATTTTGAAACAGTTTTTTTTGGTTTTGATACGCAAAAGATAGTTCTTCTCAGCCCTGAGCAATTAGAAACATTTGGTCGTGACAAACGTATTGTACGTCATATGACGAAAATACTGACCGTACCGCAAAATGCTGCTTATATTAATGACCAAAGTCATCAATTTGGCAGTTATGCAGCCTTTTTGCAACAGTGGCCAGAAGATGATTTGGTGGGACTGTATCGGCATCTAAAGCTTGCTGGTTGCCGCTTGGGAGGTATGAGTGGACCTCGCATGTTGCGCCAAATGGGTCTGGATACATTTATGCTTAGTGCTGATGTGGTGACATGCTTACAAGGTGCAGGGCTAGACGTTGCCAATCAACCTTCAAATAAAAGCGACTTAACTAAGGTACAAGGTTGCTTTAACGATTGGCGTCAACAAACTGGGTTTTCCTTCAACCGTTTAAGCCGGATTTGTGCCAGTTCTGTAGGACAGAACTACGTTCCTGATACTCGTCATTAATAAGTGATAAGCAATAAAAAAGGTCTCAATTGAGGCCTTTTTTATTGGGTTACTTTGTCGCTTCGCTCCTCACAACAACTGCTATGTGTCTTTGTGGGCGAAGCAATCAAGCAGTTATGCAGTTGGCAAATCAACGTTGTTATGGCGGCAGGTAGCAACCATTGTGTTATACAGCAAACATGCAATAGTCATTGGGCCAACACCGCCTGGCACAGGGGTGATTGCGCCAGCTACTTTTTCTGCACTTTCAAAATGGACGTCACCCACTAGCTTGGTTTTGCCATCAGCGGTTTCAATACGATTGATGCCCACGTCAATTACAGTTGCACCTGGTTTGATCCAGTCACCTTTAACAAGCTCAGGAACACCTACAGCTGCAACAACGATGTCTGCTTCACGCACAACAGCTTCGATGTTCTTGGTGCGAGAGTGGGCAACGGTTACGGTACAGCTTTGCTGAAGCAAAAGGTTAAACATTGGCTTTCCAACGATGTTAGAACGGCCTACAACAACAGCGTTCATGCCTGTTAGATCACCATGGTAATCTTGCAGCATCATAAGGCTACCAAGAGGGGTGCATGGAATCATGCCTTCGCCACCAGTAGACAACATACCGACGTTAATTGGGTGAAACCCATCGACGTCTTTGGCGGGGTCAATAGCCTCAAGAACCTTAGCTGAGTCAATGTGCTTGGGTAATGGCAGTTGGACCAAAATGCCATTGATGGCCGGGTCGTTGTTCATGTCATTAATCAGATTAAGCAAAAACGCTTCCGATGTGGTGTCTTCTAGTTTGTGTTCAATAGATGTGATGCCACATTCCTTGGCTTGCTTGCCCTTGCTGCGCACGTAAACTTGGCTGGCAGGGTCTTCCCCTACTAGCACAACGGCTAAGCCGGGAACGATGTTGTGGTCTGCTTTCATAGAAGAAATTTGACCGGTCATTTTTTCACGTAGTTTAGCAGCGTACTGCTTGCCGTCGATAAGGTGTGCCATTATGGGATAGCTCATTTTAGTAATAGAAAACAGCCCAATTGGGAGCTGCTCGATAATAGACTTGCTAATTCGACGAGCATTTTATCTTAATTTCGATCAGCATGTTAGGTCATCTTGTTATTAGTGGGCGGTGATGATGTGAATGTGTTTGTTGCTTGACTTGAATATGATTCAGGCTGCATGGGTAAAACTCACGTAACGCAAGGGTTTGCTAGTGGTATGATAGATCCTTAGTGTCTAGTCTAAAGATGCATAATCGGTCGCGTTTCGATAATGCTTTGTCGTAGGCAAGTTAGCTCAAAATCACCATCCTAGATAATCTAGCGCCCTGATATTGCCATTCTTTGAAGCCTCAATGTAATGCCACTTTCCTGTAGGAGAAGAATCTATGTCCGATGACCAGTATGAAGAAGACCTCGATCTGAATAGTCTTAGTGACGAAGACCTTACGGTACAGATGCATGACGACCTCTATGATGGTATGGAAGATGAAATTGCAGAGGGTACAGAAATCTTGCTGGGTCGTGGTTGGATGCCAGACAGAGTGCTAAACGACGCCCTTGTGGGTGGGATGAACATTGTAGGTATTGATTTCCGTGATGGTATTTTGTTTGTGCCAGAAGTGCTAATGGCCGCCAATGCAATGAAAGCAGGCATGAAAATACTACGCCCGTTACTTGCTGAAACGGGAGCGCTGCCTGTAGGTAAAGCCGTTATTGGCACAGTTAAAGGCGATATCCACGATATTGGCAAGAACCTTGTTGCCATGATGTGGGAAGGTGCTGGCTTTGAAGTAATCGATCTTGGCATCAACTGCCCTGTAGACAAGTACTTAGCAGCTTTAGAAGAACATAAACCAGATATTCTTGGCATGTCTGCGCTACTGACCACTACTATGCCTTACATGAAAGTTGTTATCGACACCATGAAAGAACAGGGTATCCGTGACGATTTCATAGTTCTTGTTGGTGGTGCACCACTTAACGAAGAGTTTGGTGATGCTGTTGGTGCAGATGCGTATTGTCGCGATGCTGCAGTCGCTGTAGAAACAGCGAAGAAGTTCATTGCTGCAAAGCGTGCGGCTTAGCACGGCTTAGTTAAGGTATAGGGGAACCCATGCAACCTGCAAGTCTCCTCGTCATTACCTGTGGCGCCATTGCTCGAGAAGTGATGGCGGTTGCCAAGAGTAGTGGCTGGAAACATTTAAAAGTGACACAGATACCGGCTGAATTACATAATAGGCCAGACCAAATTCCTGCGGCTGTTGAAGAACGGTTGGCAGCCTATGCAGGGGATTACGACCACGTGTTTGCAGCTTTTGGTGATTGTGGCACTGGAGGCCAACTTGATAAGGTGTTGGATAGGTACAATATTCAACGTTTATCAGGTTCTCACTGTTATGAATTTTATAGTGGTAGTGAAAACTTTGCCGCCATGGCGGAGCAGGAAATAGGTTCCTTTTACCTAACTGACTACCTCGCCAAACATTTTGAGCAGCTCATTATGGAAGGTATGGGTTTAAATAAACACCCTAAACTTATTGAACTGATGTTTGCTCATTATACAAAATTAGTTTACCTAGTTCAGGAACCGGATAGGCAACTTGATCATTTTGCCGAAGCGGCTGCAGAAAAACTGGGTTTAAAGTATGAGCGAGTGGAAACAGGTTATGGCCAAATGGCCGAAGAACTGAGCGCTCATTACAGTAACTACACTGAACAGGTAATCAAATGGCAAAACTAACCATCGTTATGTGGCGCGACATTCCCGCCCAAGTCATTGTTAAACAAGGTCGTACTAGCGCCAAACGGCCACTAGAAGAACGTTTTGAAAAGGCTGTGGATAAAGCTGCCATGCGCTCTGGTCTTTATGGTAGTGATGGCTACTTGTCAGAGTGGCGTCGTGATACCACGACCTGTGGAGACGATTTGGAAGCTGTATTAGAAGCTACTGTGAAGCAGATACAGACTGACTATACAGATGAGCGCTTAGCTGTATTAGTTGCTGCTGGCGGTATTGCTGAATAATTGGCTGCCAAGCACGCTTTATTTCCTTTTTTGGAGAAGTACCCATGGCGCTAAATGCCGCTGCAGAAAAACAAGCTATTATCGACTTGATGCAAAAAACTACCGTAGAAGTCACTCCAGGGGGCGCTGCTAAAGTTGCTGACTTTAGAGACTTGTTACGGTTAGGCTGTACTGTATACGTTACCTTTTTGCCAGGTTCAGACTTTACAGACACCGTGGCTACGGTCCGTCGTCTTAAAGATGAAGGCTTTAACCCAGTACCACATTTTGCTGCTCGTTCTATACCTTCTGCCAAGTTCTTGGAAGAAAATCTTGCCTCACTACAAGGTGAAACAGGTGTCACTGAAGGTTTGTTGATTGGTGGAGGTGTAAACACACCGGTTGGAGAGTTTGGTTCATCGATAGAAGTACTTCAAACGGGTCTGTTTGAAAAGTACGGTATTTTGAAGATGGGTTTAGCAGGGCACCCAGAAGGTAGCCCCGACATCAGCCCAGATAATTGCGCTCTAGCTATTAAAGAAAAGAACGATTTTGCTAAACAAACGGACATGAGTTTATATCTAGCCACACAGTTTGTGTTTGAAGCAGAACCGATTTTTGTTTGGGAACGCAATATTCGTGCTGCTGGTAACGAATTACCTATTCACATTGGTGTGCCAGGCCTTGCAACCATTAAGACGCTTATGCGTCATGCGGCCCATTGTGGTGTGGGCGCATCTGTACGTTTCTTAACTCGTAATCCTATGAATATGGTGAAGTTAGGCCTTAAAGACTCATTCTTGGGCAAGTATGTTAATGCTCCTTCCTCAGAGCCAAGTGAGTTGATGCGCGATTTAGTCAAGGGTATTCATAACGACCCAGATTGTTTGATTGCCCAATGTCACTTGTACCCATTAGGTGGCTTAAAGAAATCTGCTGCTTGGATGTACCAAGTGCAAGATGGCTATTTTGAACTGAACGGCAAAAGTTTCACCGTTAACTCTTAATTTATTTTTTGGGCCAGATTACTGGTCTTTATTAGACACTAAAGCAGGAATTATACATGACTGATACTATTATCAGCTCCGCTACCAAAGAAGTTGTGATTGGTTTTGATCGTCCTTTTGCAGTAATTGGTGAACGTATTAACCCAACTGGCCGGAAGTTGTTGGCTGAAGAGATGAAGAATGGTGACTTTAGCCGTGTAGAAGCTGACGCTTTAGCACAGGTTGCTGCTGGCGCCACCATTTTGGACATTAACGCTGGTATTCCACTAGCAGACGAACCGGCTATTTTGGCCAAAACCATTCAATTGGTTCAGTCTTTGGTTGATGTGCCATTATGTATTGATTCATCCATTATTGAGGCTTTAGAAGCTGGTCTTGCGGTATACAAAGGTAAAGCCTTGTTGAACTCAGTAACGGGTGAAGACGAGTCTTTGGACCGGGTATTACCCTTAGTTAAGAAGTACGGTGCAGCAGTGGTTGCTATCTCAAACGATGAGACAGGTATTTCCCAAGACATCAATGTGCGTTTTGAAGTGGCTAAAAAAATTGTTCAGAGGGCAGCCGATTATGGCATTCCAGCATCAGATGTTGTGGTAGATCCATTGGTAATGCCAGTGGGTGCAATTAATACTTCTGGCCGTCAGGTGATGGAGCTGGTGCACCGACTGCGTAAAGAGCTTAAAGTGAATACGACCTGTGGTGCTTCTAATTTTAGCTTTGGTTTGCCTAACCGTAATGGCGTCAACTGTGCGTTTATTGCTTGCGCTGTTGCCTCAGGCATGACTTCTGCTATCATCAACCCTATGCACCCAGAAGTAATGCTAGGTGTACGTGGTGGTAACCTAATGATGGGCCACGATCCAGAGTGTAAAGATTGGATTAAAGCCTACCGTGATCCAAATGCAGTAGGTGTTGGCGCTCGCGGTGGCCGGGCTGGTGGCCGTCGTCGTAGCGCATAGGTTGGTATTGGTGCGTGATAGATAACTAAAGGGGCCTTAGGGGCCCTTTTTTGTGCAAAATTAAAACATTAATTATGTGGGGTTAATTTTTACCTAGCCCCGTCATAAAAATATTGAGATGGCCCTATGAGTCAAACTAATACCGATGATGCTTTAGTAGTATTTACTCCCTCTGGTAAGCGTGGACGTTTCCCTGTGGGTACGCCTTTGTTACAAGCGGCTCGTTATCTTAATGTTGATATAGACTCTGTGTGCGGTGCTAGGGGCATTTGTGGCCGTTGCCAAATCTTTGTAAGTGAAGGTGAATTTGCCAAGTTTGGAATTACCTCTAGTGCAGATAGCTTAGAACCCATTACAGCGCCAGAACTCAAGTTCGCCGAACGCCGAGAGCTTAAGCCTGGTCGTCGTTTAAGCTGCCACACCAAGGTGCTTAATGACATCGTAGTGGATGTGCCAGCAGAGAGCCAAGTGCATCACCAAATGGTGCGTAAAGACGCAGAGCACCACGATATTGATATCAACCCGCTAGTACGCCTGTACTACGTAGAAGTGCAAGAACCAGACATGCATGATCCGTCAGGTGACTTAAGGCGCTTGCTGAACGCTCTAGAAGCCGATTGGCAGTTGCTTAATCTGTCATATGATGTAGCGCTATTGGCTACTATACAACCCATTTTAAGGGCAGGAAAATGGGGTGTAACTGTTGCTGTACGCCAAGGTGAACAAATCGTTGCCCTTTGGCCTGGTCTAAAAGACACTATTTACGGAGTTGCTGTAGACGTGGGTTCCACTACTATTGCTGCTCATTTGTGTAACTTATCTAGTGGTGAAGTAGTGGCCAGTTCAGGAGTTATGAACCCACAGATTCGTTTTGGTGAAGACCTTATGAGTCGTGTGTCTTATGTGATGATGAACCCAGGCGGCGAAGTCGACATGACTAATGCCGTGCGAGAAGCTATTAATGGCTTAGTGACAGACCTTGTGAAGCAGGCTGAATGCGAAAAGACGGATTTATTAGAAATTACGTTTGTTGCTAACCCAATCATGCACCACCTATTATTGGGCATTAACCCAGTAGAACTTGGAGGCGCACCGTTTGCTTTAGCCACAGACATGGCTGTAAACACCTTGGCTCGTGATATAGACGTACAACTTAACCCACAGGCTCGTGCCTACTTGTTGCCGTGTATAGCTGGCCACGTAGGTGCAGACACCGCAGGTATGGTATTAGCAGAAGAGCCCTACAATCACGATGAAATGACCCTGTTGGTAGATGTGGGCACCAATGCTGAGATTGTATTGGGTAACCGCCATCGTCTGGTTGCCTGCTCAAGTCCAACGGGTCCAGCGTTTGAAGGTGCTCAAATTAGTTGTGGCCAACGTGCTGCCGCTGGTGCCATCGAACGTATTCGTATTGATCCGGTAACCTTGGAACCTCGTTTCCAGGTTATCAGCTGTGAATTGTGGTCTGATGAAGCAGGTTTTGACGAAGCTACAGCAAAAACAGGTATTACTGGCATTTGTGGTTCTGGTATTATTGAAGTTGTGGCAGAAATGTATTTATCTGGCGTTATCACCCAAGACGGCGTTGTAGATGGTAACCTAGCTGCCATTAATCCTCGCATTCAGCCAGACGGCCGCACCTTTTCATACGAAATTATGCCATCCACAGAAACTCGTGGTGCTGTTAAAATCATGCAAAATGACATCCGTGCTATACAGTTAGCTAAATCTGCGTTGTATGCTGGTGTGAAGTTGTTGATGCAATATCAGCAGATAAATAAGGTGGATCGTATTCGTTTCGCTGGCGCTTTTGGCAGCCACATTGATGTAAAGTACGCCATGGTTTTAGGTTTGATTCCAGATTGCGCTTTAGATGAAGTGTCTTCTGCAGGTAATGCAGCGGGCACCGGCGCTCGCATCGCTTTACTTAATGCAGAATCACGAGCAGAAATTGAACAAGTAGTGCGTAACATTGAAAAAATAGAAACTGCGGTAGAGCCAAACTTCCAACAGTTATTTATAGATGCCATGGCATTTCCTAATAAGGTAGATGCGTTTCCAGAGTTGGAAAAAGTAGTGACCTTGCCACCGATTAAGGAAGCTAAAGCTGAAACTGAAGGGGGTGAAAAGAAACGCCGCCGTCGTAAGGGATAACTAGAAGCATGCAAACTACCAATCGTGCACGTATGGGGGTGATGATAGGCATCGCCCTAAAGCTATTTAAGAGCGTTAAAGTTTTTAAGGCGGCTCTTGTGGCTATGGCGCTGTCTGGCTGGACCATTATGCTCAGCTTTGAATTTGCAGTGACCTTGTTGGCTATTTTAATGTTCCATGAATACGGTCATATTCGTGCCATGAAACGTTTTGGCATCCCCACAAAGGGCATTTACATCATTCCGTTTGTTGGTGGTGTTGCAGTAGGTGACAGCCCCAAAACTCATTGGCAGGAACTATATATTGCCATGATGGGGCCTGTTTTTGGCTTAGCCATGAGTGTGGCATTTTTTATAGGCTTCGTTATTACAGACAACCACTTTATAGGCCTAGTTGCCTCTGTCAGTGCGTTGGTTAATCTGGTCAACCTGTTGCCAATCTATCCGTTGGATGGTGGCCGCGTAGTGAAAGCCCTGGTTTATTCAGGTCGTAGTCGATTCATCTACGTAGGCTTGGTGGTGATTTCTGGGTTGCTGATTGGCTATAGTTTTACCCACGGATTCGCCCTAATTGGCTTCTTTGGCATTATGGGGTTGGTTGATTTGTTAGCCGACTGGAATAGCTTCGATCAGGACCCAAAGCTAAAACTCAACCTGTATGGCATTGTATTTAGCTTAATCTGGTATCTGCTCACAGCAGCAGCACTGATCGGCATGATGGTTTGGATCGCTGCCTTAGAGTTACCAGGCAGTGAGCTTGCCATAGCTATTCTTAACGCTTGAACTTTATTGGCTAGCTATTGATCTGGCAAGTCATTTGGGAGATTGGTGTTCATAGTGCCATCGAAATCTTCTCTAAAACCTTCTTCGGTACCATTAATCAATTGTTCTTTAACACTTTCTTCAGCGGCACGAACACTTTGACCAGGTGAGAAACGACGACGTTCTTCCCTTGGTGGAATGCCAAAAAAGTCTCGGTAACACTTAGAAAAGTGGGGTGCAGACACAAAACCACAAGCTAAAGACACATCAATGATAGATAGGTTGGTTTGTAATAAAAGCTGACGAGCGCGGTTAAGGCGCAATTCTAAATAATAACGCGATGGCACGCACTTTAGGTGCTTTTGGAACAAACGCTCTAGCTGGCGACGAGAGACGCCTACATACTGTGCCAAATCGTCCAAACTAATGGTTTCTTCTAAATTTGCCTCCATCAGTGCCACGGCTTCAATCAGCTTAGGCTGGCTATTACCTAGGTGCAAACGCAGTGGAATACGTTGTGTATCGTGGTGGTCACGTATACGTTCCATAATGAACATTTCAGAAACGGCGGCTGCCAGTTCTGGGCCATGATGGTGGCTAACAAACTGCAACATCATATCTAAAGAGGAATTACCACCAGAACAGGTAAAACGATCACGGTCGATGGCAAATAAATTAGATGACATCAATACGTTAGGAAACTCTTCGCGCATACTGGCTAGGTTCTCCCAGTGAATCGTAGATTTGTAGCCATCTAACAAACCAGCTGCGGCTAATAAGTAACTGCCTGTGCAGGTAGACCCAATCTTGACTTTAGCATTAGCTGCCTTACGTAAATACGCTAAGGTGCCTTTATCATAGGCCCGATCTATGTAGGTGCCACCACAAACGATTAGTGCTTCTAAGCCATTTAAGTTGAGGTCATTAATGTGGATGGTAGGTGTCACTTCAAAACCAACACTGGCTGTAACGGGAGCACCGTCCATTGAGACAACTTCCCATTCATATAAGTCTTGCTTGCTGATGTAGTTAGCTCCACGTAGGCTAGCGACTGCAGACGAGAAGGTCACCATAGAATAATTAGGGATTTGCAAAAAAGCGTAGCGAATAGGTTTTTTTTCGGACATGGCTGCCTCTTTATTATTTTAAATGGGCTAACGAAAAGCAATATAGTAAGACTATTATCCCTAATAGAATTCGTCGCATTCTAAACTACGTTTGCTCTGTTGGGAACAAAATAATCACCTGTTGGAGAATATTTTTAGAGCAAAGTAGCCAAGCATTATTTGTCGTGAATAACTAGCGAGTTAAAGGGGTTTGCAGCAACTCTATAAATGCCTCAGCAGCATTAGATAAGCTTCGTTGTTGGTGCCATACACACCCTAATTTTCTAACAACAGGTTTAGATAGTGTATCGATTACCTTTATCTTTGAATTTATCAATGTTTGGGGCAGAATGCTCCAGCCCATTCCAATGCTTACCATCATCCTAATGGTATCTAAATTGTTGGTTGACATGGCTACATTAAGAGCAAGGCTCTGGGCTGCAAAGTCTTGTTCTACAATACGCCGTGTAAAAGTGTTGGTTTTGCTCAATAGTGCAGGAAAACTGCTTAATTGAGATAAGTTAACAGAGGCCTGTCGACAAAGAGGATGCTCTGGCGCTGCCACAAATTGCATTGTATCTTGCCAAATGGCTTGCTGCTGCAACTGAGGGTGAGGTTCTGGGTTAAGAGTAATAATGCCTAGCTGCCATCGACCTTGTAACACACCTTCGTAAATAACCTCAGACTCAGCAAACTGAATATCAAGCTCCACTTGAGGGTAGAGTGCTATAAATTTACCTAGAGGCTCTGGTAAGCGGTGTAAGCTAATGTGATGGCTGGTGGCAATGCGCAGACGCCCACCTATGCGGCCAGATAAGTTAGTTAGCTCGTCCGCAGTATTTTCCATGGCTGCTAATATGGACTTGGCTTTGGGCAGTAAGTGCTGGCCAGCAACGGTTAAGGACACATTACGCCCAATACGATCAAATAAACGGGTTTTAAGCTGGCCTTCAAGTTTAACAATACGTTTACTTACAGCAGGTTGGGTGAGGAACAGTTCATCTGCAGCCCGTGAAAACGAACCCTGTTCAGCGACAGCCATAAAGGCCTTTAATGCGAGACTATCCATAGGTGAAGAATACCTATTCGTATCATCCATTGGAATAGCCAAATGGAATAGTAAAGTAAATAAATTGGAATTAGAGTTATTGATATGGGCTAGGTATAATAGTCCTCTACTTACCTACGTTGAGGATTAGAAATGGCTGCCAAAACTCTATATGACAAACTGTGGGACGCCCATCTTGTTAAACAGCAAGACGATGGTAGCTGTCTGATTTATATTGATCGCCATCTTCTGCATGAAGTGACTTCACCCCAGGCCTTTGAGGGCTTGCGTATTGCAGGCCGAAAACCATGGCGCATAGACACTAACTTGGCTACGCCAGATCATAACGTACCTACTACCTTTGACGAACGTGCTATTGGTGTGGAAGGCATTGAAGACCCTGTATCTAAAATTCAAGTAGTTACCTTGGATGATAACTGTGATGAGTTTGGTATTACTGAATTTAAAATGCAAGATGAGCGACAAGGTATTGTGCATGTAGTTGGCCCAGAGCAGGGTGCAACGTTACCAGGCATGACGGTTGTATGCGGCGATTCTCATACCGCCACACACGGTGCTCTGGGTGCATTAGCCCACGGTATTGGAACGTCAGAAGTAGAGCATGTATTGGCCACTCAGTGCCTTATTCAAAAAAAATCCCAGAACATGTTAGTACGTGTGGATGGTGATTTAGGTGAAGGCGTGACTTCTAAAGACGTGGTGTTAGCCATTATTGGTGTCATTGGTACCGCTGGCGGCACTGGCTACGCCATTGAGTTCGGTGGCAAGGTATTTGAAGGCATGTCTATGGAAGGCCGCATGACCGTGTGTAACATGGCTATTGAGGCTGGTGCACGGGTTGGTATGGTGGCGGTAGACCAGACCACCATTGATTACGTTGAAGGCCGCCCTTTTTCTCCAAAGGGTGCTAACTGGGATTTAGCTGTTGCTGCGTGGCAAGACTTACATTCTGATGCGGACGCAGAGTTTGATCATGTGGTGGTTTTAGATGGTGCAGGCATTGCGCCTCAAGTTACATGGGGTACCTCGCCAGAAATGGTGCTTCCCGTGTTTGCCAACGTACCTGACCCTGCTAAAGAAAAAGACGACGTTAAAGCCTCTGGCATTATTCGTGCCCTTGAGTATATGGGCCTAACCGCAGATCAGGCGATTACCGATATTCAGTTAGACCGAGTGTTTATTGGCTCATGTACTAATAGTCGTATTGAAGATTTGCGTGCAGCTGCTGCGGTAGTAGAAGGCCATCAAGTGGCTAAAACCTTAAAACAAGCTTTGGTTGTGCCTGGTTCTGGTTTGGTTAAGGCGCAAGCAGAGGCAGAGGGATTACACACCATTTTTACCAATGCGGGACTTGAATGGCGTGAGCCAGGCTGTTCTATGTGCTTAGCCATGAATGCTGACAAGTTGGGTGCTGGTGAACATTGTGCATCCACTTCTAACCGCAACTTTGAAGGCCGTCAAGGTTTTGGTGGGCGCACTCATTTAGTGAGCCCAGCCATGGCTGCAGCAGCTGCGATTGCTGGTCACTTTGTAGACGTACGCACCTTTAATTGATAACAGATAGCGGAGCAATATAAGATGCAAGCATTTACACAGTTAACAGGCATTACCGCACCTTTGGATAGAGCCAATGTTGACACTGACATGATTATTCCAAAACAGTTTTTAAAATCAATTAAGCGCTCTGGCTTTGGCCCTAATCTATTTGACGAGTTACGTTATTTAGATGAAGGTCAGCCAGATCAAGATGCAAGTAAAAGACCTATTAACCCAGACTTCGTATTGAACTTTCCACGCTACAAAGGAGCAAAGATACTCTTAGCAAAGGATAACTTTGGTTGCGGATCTAGTCGCGAACACGCGCCTTGGGCTTTGTTGGATTTTGGTATCTCTTGTGTCATTGCCCCAAGCTTTGCTGACATTTTTTATAACAACTGTTTTAAGAATGGCATGTTGCCAATTACCCTTTTAAGTGAACAGGTAGATCAGTTGTTTGAAGACACGCAAGCTAACAAAGGGTTTGAATTGACGGTAGATCTTGAAACAGGTGTGATCCGTGGTTCTAGTGCAGGCGATATTGCTTTTTCTATAGATAGTTTTAGACGGCATTGTTTGTTGAATGGTTTAGATGACATTGGTTTAACCTTGGAACAAACCAGCAGTATTAAGCGTTACGAACAAAAACGTCAGCAACAGGCCCCTTGGCTGTTTAACTAAGGCTGTCATTAATAAATAGACATTTTAAAAGGCAATAATAGTGACACACAATATCTTAGTTTTACCAGGTGATGGCATAGGCCCAGAAATTGTAACTGAAGCTGAAAAAGTGCTACAAGCCGCAGATGTTAAGTTTAATTTGGGTTTGAACATTACCAGCGCTTTGGTTGGTGGTAGTGCCATCGATGTAACGGGTGGTCCATTACCTGAGGCCACGCTAGATGCAGCTAAAGCAGCTGATGCTATTTTATTAGGGGCTGTTGGCGGCCCTAAGTGGGATGGCTTGGATATGGCCATTCGCCCCGAAAAAGGCTTGCTGGGTTTACGCTCTAACTTGAAGCTATTTGGTAACTTACGGCCAGCTATTTTATACCCACAGTTGGCGGATGCTTCTAGCTTAAAACCTGAAATTGTATCGGGTTTAGATATCCTTATTGTTCGCGAGCTAACGGGCGGTATTTATTTTGGTCAGCCACGTGGTATTCGTGTTTTAGACAACGGCGAGCGGCAAGGCTACAACACATACGTTTATGCAGAATCAGAGATTCGCCGTATCGGTAAGGTGGCTTTTGAAGCGGCTCGTGCCCGTGGCGGTAAATTGTGCTCCGTAGATAAAGCCAATGTATTGGAAGTAACCGTGCTTTGGCGTGAAATAATCGATGAGATGGCAACAGATTATCCAGATGTGGAGCTAAGTCATATGTATGTTGATAACGCTGCTATGCAGCTGGTACGCGCACCTAAGCAGTTTGATGTGATGGTTACGGGTAACATGTTTGGCGATATATTGTCTGATGCGGCAGCTATGCTTACGGGTTCTATTGGCATGTTGCCTTCTGCCTCTTTAGATGAGGCAGGTAAGGGTATGTATGAACCTTGCCATGGTTCAGCTCCAGATATTGCAGGTCAGGGCAAAGCGAATCCATTGGCGACCATCTTGTCGGCCGCTATGATGTTGCGTTACACCTTAAACGAAGGTGCGGCAGCAGATGCTATTGAGACCGCTGTTAGCGTGGTGTTAGATCAGGGGTTACGTACTGCCGACATAAGCGCCAACGGCATGCAAACAGTGGATACAAAAACCATGGGTGATGCGGTAGTTTCTGCGCTAGTTAACGGTTAATATAGCGGCTTATTAAGAAGCATTAATTTTAGTATTTTTAAGAGAAAAGGTTTAAAGAAATGAAGCGTGTAGGACTGGTAGGTTGGCGCGGCATGGTTGGATCAGTATTGATGCAACGTATGCTGGAAGAAAACGATTTGAAATTAATCGAACCTGTGTTTTTTACCACCTCTCAAGCTGGCCAAGCTGCGCCTGATTTCGGTGTACAAGCGCCAGTATTGCAAGATGCCCACGATATTGACACCCTTAAAACCATGGATATTATAATTTCATGCCAGGGTGGTGACTACACAGATCGCGTTTTTGGACCTTTGCGTAACGCCGGCTGGAAAGGCTACTGGATTGATGCTGCGTCTAGCTTGCGTATGCAAGATGATAGTGTGATTATTCTAGACCCTGTTAATCGTGGCGTCATTGATCAAGCATTGGCCCAAGGTAAAACCGATTTTATTGGTGGCAACTGCACAGTAAGTTTGATGATGATGGCCTTGGGCGGTTTGTTCGCTGGTGATCATATTGAGTGGCTGTCAGCCATGACCTATCAGTCAGCCTCTGGCGGCGGCGCTCGTCACATGCGTGAGCTGTTGAAGCAAATGGGTTACATTAGTGAGTCTGTGTCTAGTGAACTAACTGATCCTGCTTCAGCAATTTTAGAAATTGATCGCAAGGTGTCTTTAGCCATTAACGCTAGTGACAACGACGCTAGCCAGTTTGGTGTACCCTTGGCTGGTAGCTTGATTCCATGGATCGACTCTCAGCTAACCAACGGTCAAAGCCGTGAAGAGTGGAAGGCTCAAGCAGAGACTAACAAAATTCTCGGTCGCACCACTGATATTATTCCAGTAGATGGCTTATGCGTTCGCGTAGGCGCAATGCGTTGTCATAGCCAAGCTTTCACCATCAAAATGAAGCAGAATGTGCCGATGGATGAAATTGAAAATATGCTCGCCAATGCTAATGATTGGGTTAAAGTTGTACCTAATGATCGTGATGTTACTATGGCTGAACTTACTCCAGCTAAGATTACTGGTACCATGACTGTGCCAGTGGGTCGTTTACGGAAGCTCAACATGGGGCCAGAGTATTTGTCTGCCTTTACCGTAGGTGATCAACTTTTATGGGGTGCCGCTGAGCCTTTACGCCGTATGTTGCGAATTTTGCTAGAAGCATAAATATAGCAACCTGTTAAAAAAGGCGCTTAGGCGCCTTTTTTTGTGGGCCCAAGGCTGCGACAATAGCAGATCAAATGGTTGGAGTAGTAGTACACATGATATCTACAAAAAAGAAGCAGGCTTTATGTCTTCTTGGCTTCACAAGTATTTTCTTAAGCGCAAATGCTCAGGCCATTGCCTTAGGACAAATTCAAGTCAATTCGGCGCTGTTACAGCCACTCCAACTGCAAGTTGACTTGATTGAAATAGAAGGCGTTCTGCCAGGCTCGATGGCTGCTAGAATGGCAGGGCCAGCACAATTTCTGGCCGCAGGTTTACCTTATCTAGAATGGTACTCTGAACTAGATGTCAGCATTGTTGATAACGCGGGTAGCTATTTTGTACAGGTTCTGGGACAACAACCTGTCGAACAGTCGCAGCTTGATTTTATTTTTGAAGTGGATTATTTAGGTGGTCGGTTGTTAGCAGAATATGCTGTTATATTGCCTGCATTTTTGGCAACCCAGAAGCCTGACGAACAAACTAACGAGCAGCCTGCTCAAGAGCCACAGATTCTAGTAAAAGCCCTTGATGCAGAAAACGTGCTTGAGGAAACTATAGCTCAGTTGTCAGACTCTCAGAGTGAAATCACTATTGTACAACCTGAAGCAGTGGCTCCAGCCTGGGTAATTGTTAAACCGGGTCAAACCTTATGGCGTATTGCTGATAATAATACTCCCAAAAGCATTAGCCCTTGGCAAACATTGATTAGCCTATACAGGGCAAACCCTGCGGCATTCAAGGATGGTGATATTCGTCAAGTAATGGCTAACAGTCGGTTGCGTTTGCCTACGCCAGAAGAGCTTAGTGCGCGTACTGTCAAACAGGCAAAGGCTGCATATCAGGCTTTAGTTCCTACACTAGTAAAAGTAACACTGAAGAAGCAACCAAAAAAACAGCTTGCAGTAGTTAAACTTGAGCAGCAAATTTCACAAGGCGCTAAATTGCAGCAACAAGTACAAAATCAGCAGGATAAACTTAATGGTTTAGCAAGCCAGTCTGAAGTGCTGCAGGCCGAAGTGCAAGGCTTGCAAGCCGATAACAGTGCAGCACTATCGCAACAAGAGCAGCTTGCTAAAACTAGTAAAAATCTTGCCAAAGGTGTGGCCGTGCAAAAGCAGGATATTAAAAGTCTGCACGAAGAGAGAGCTCAGTTAGAAACCAATATGCTAACTTTAGATCAAAAGTTTGAATCTACCCAAGCTGATCTTAATCAAACGGAACAGGAGCTAGCGAGTGCTCAGCAGGCCCTAGTTACAACACAAGAGAATATAGACTTAGCTGCACAAAGCAAGGTGTTAAATGGCAAAGATGAGCAGATAGCACAGTGGTTAAGTATGGGGCCAATGTTAGCGTTTTTGTTGGTGCCTATTGTATTGGTATTGGGGCTTTTTTGGTGGATTATCAGGCGTGGCCGAAGGGTTTTGCCAGTACAGCAAACCCCACCAGAAATAGCTGATGAGGAACCAATTACCCTTGATCCTTTGGCAGATTACGACACTAAGCCAAGCGCCAAAGCAGCTGATTTGCAACAAGGTGCAAAAAAAATGCAAGGTGGCATGCCAGAGCGTAGTTTTATTGAAGAGTTATTGAGGCAGCAAGAGCAAGATGAAGCCCAATTAACAGGGCAGGGTTTCAACACAGAAATTCAGGATGACCAGGTGCACTTGTCGGCTGATGTAGAGGCCATGTTGACTGGACAAAGGCAAATGCACAATAAGGCTGATGAGCCTGTGGAATATTTGTCTCATGAAGAAGAAATGAATACCAAACTAGATCTGGCGCAAAGCTATCGCGATATGGGAGAGGTGCTGCAGGCCCAAGAAATATTACAAGAAGTGCTCGATCAAGGTAATGCCGAACACCAAGCACAAGCCAGTGCTTTATTGTCTAGCATTAACAAAGTCTAAGTTTATATGACCACACAAGTTAAAGCCGACGCATCTGAATTTTTGGCGTTGGGGCAACAGCGTATCGCTTTGGGTGTTGCGTATAACGGGCGAAATTATCATGGCTGGCAGCGACAGCCACATGGGCATATTACCGTGCAAGAAAAGCTTGAGGATGCCCTTAGCATGGTGGCTAACGAGCCTATCAAGGTGATGTGTGCAGGACGCACAGACGCTGGTGTTCACGCTAGTGCACAGGTGGTACATTTTGATACCTCGGCACAAAGGCCTCTGCGGGCGTGGACCCACGGGGGCAATATGAATTTACCAGATGATGTGGCTATCCAGTGGGCGCATCCGGTGGATGAAAAATTCCATGCGCGTTTTAGCGCCACGGCTCGCCGATATCGCTACGTCATCTTTAACCATCCCATGCGGCCTGCTCTGATGGATAAGGAAGTAAGTTGGAACTATCGCCCCTTGGATATCAGTAAAATGCAACAAGCTGCAGGCTATCTGTTGGGCACCCATGATTTTAGCTCGCTTCGTGCCGCATCTTGTCAGGCTAACAGCCCTATACGTACCATTCACCATTTAAATGTTATAGGCGCAGGTAATTATATTGTATTAGATGTGCGTGCAAATGCATTTTTGCATCATATGATTCGAAATCTTGCGGGTTTACTGATGAAAATTGGTGCCAGTGAAGCCCCACCAGAATGGGCGTTAGAAGTTTTAATGGCTCAGGACAGGCGGGTAAGTGCAGCAACGGCACCACCCTATGGTTTATACTTCGTGGATGCCGAATATGACGACGCTTTTGGTTTGCCACAACAACCTGTGGGGCCGCATTTTTTGGCCCCTTGGATGAATGCCTAAAAGAGTCTCTTAATAAACCCAGATAGTGCTTCACAAGGCTGATTTATCTGCTACCATTGGGCCTCAGCTCTTAGCACTTTATCGATAAATAACTGCGACTCATTGTGACTCAACCTCGGGTAAAAATATGTGGCCTTCGCCAAGCAGACGATGCGGTTTTTGCTGCTCAAGCTGGTGCGGATGCTATAGGGTTGGTGTTTTATCCGCCAAGTCCTAGGGCTGTCGATATTGCTATTGCAGTCGATATTGCACGTGCGTTGCCTCCTTTTGTATCCTGTGTAGGTTTGTTCGTAGATGCTACTGCTGCCGAAATAGATCAAATCCTTTCTCAAGTGCCACTTTCTGTATTACAGTTTCACGGTAAAGAATCAGCGCAGTTTTGTGAGCAATTCCAGCTACCCTGGATTAAAGCTGTGAGAATGCGTCCAGATATCAATTTACACCAGCAAAGACAGTGTTATAGCCGAGCTCAAGGATTGTTGTTAGATGCATATAAATCTGGTGTGCCGGGCGGTACAGGTGATCAATTTGATTGGCATCGTATTCCTACTGATATTGCTGTGGATGTGGTGTTGGCAGGTGGCATTCATATTGATAACGTACAACAGGCGATACAACAAGTTAAACCTTGGGCGATTGACGTCAGTGGTGGGGTTGAAAGCCACAAAGGTGTTAAAGATCGTGCTAAAATTGCTGCTTTTATGGGCCAAGCAAAACCCTATTTATCTTATTTACCTTCGTAATTATTAAACCATGTTGAAATAAAAGGAACCTCTAGTGATTGAAGCAGCAACATTGCCAGACGCGGACGGCCATTTTGGCCCCTATGGTGGACGTTTTGTATCGGAAACCTTATTTGCAGCCCTAGATGAACTTCGTGATACCTACGATCTATTGTGGCAAAGTCCTGCGTTTCAGGCTGAATTTGATTTAGACATGGCGCACTATGTAGGCCGACCATCGCCTCTTTATCATGCCAAACGCTTAACAGATACTTATGGTGGGGCGCAAATCTATCTTAAACGTGAAGACTTGAATCATACGGGTGCACACAAGATTAATAACACCATTGGCCAGGCACTATTGGCAAAGCATATGGGTAAGCCTCGTATTATTGCCGAAACAGGTGCGGGTCAACATGGTGTTGCCAGTGCTACTGTGGCTGCTCGTTTGGGTTTGGAGTGTGTGGTTTATATGGGTGTTGAAGACATTCGACGACAAGCACAAAATGTTTATCGGATGAAGCTTTTAGGCGCAACTGTTGTGGGTGTTACGTCTGGTACCCAAACATTAAAAGATGCCCTTAATGAGGCAATGCGTGATTGGGTAACCAATGTTGATAATACCTATTACATTATTGGCTCTGCTGCGGGCCCACATCCATACCCAAAAATAGTACGGGATTTTCAAAGCATCATGGGCCGTGAAGCGCGTCGCCAAAGCCTTGAACAAACGGGTAGGTTGCCTGATGCTGTTGTTGCCTGCGTAGGTGGAGGTTCAAATGCTATCGGTATGTTCCATCCGTTCCTTGAAGACAAGGAAGTACGCTTAATTGGTGTAGAAGCGGGTGGCAATGGTCTTGAATCAGGCCAGCATGCGGCTCCACTTTCAGCGGGTACTCCAGGGATTTTGCATGGTAATCGTACTTATTTAATGAGTGATGAAAACGGCCAGATTTTGCCTACTCATTCAGTTTCTGCTGGTTTGGATTACCCTGGAGTTGGTCCAGAACACTCATATCTCAAAGACACTGGCCGCGCTGAATATGTGATAGCGACAGATACTGAAGCCTTGGACTCTTTTCGTGAGCTATGCTTGTTAGAAGGGATTATCCCAGCCCTTGAATCAAGCCATGCAGTTGCTTATGCTTGTAAAATGGCTGCTCAAATGCGTCCGGACCAAACGGTTGTTGTTAACCTTTCTGGCCGTGGTGATAAAGACATGCAGACCGTCGCTGATATCGATGGCATTAAAGTTTAAGGAAATAGATCATGAGTCGTATTGCAGCTTGCTTTGACGCACTGAAGGCCCAAGGTCGTCAGGCCTTAATTCCCTATGTTACTGCTGGTGACCCAAACCCACAGGTGACTGTTGGGCTAATGCACCAAATGGTGTCTGTGGGTGCTGACATTATAGAACTAGGGATTCCATTTTCAGATCCCATGGCTGATGGCCCAGTAATTCAGTTGGCCTGTGAAAGGGCCTTGTCTCATAATACCTCGTTGGCTATGATTTTAGACATGGTGGCAGAGTTTAGACAACAAAATGACACCACGCCAGTGGTGTTAATGGGTTATTTAAACACTGTAGAAAAGATGGGCTACGAAACCTTTGTAGCGGCGGCTAAAAAGGTAGCTCTCGATGGTGTTCTACTTGTCGATTTACCACCAGAAGAAGGTGCAGAATTCACTCAGAATTTACATCAAGCAGGCTTAGACGCTATATTCCTCATTACTCCAACCTCCACAGAAGAGCGTATTAAGAAAATATGTGCCATTGGTAGTGGGTATTTGTACTATGTGTCATTAAAGGGTGTAACTGGCGGTGCTATGATTGACACAGATGACGTGGAAGAAAAGCTAGCCTTGGTTAAGCAGCATACGCAATTGCCTTTAGGTGTAGGTTTTGGCATCCGAGATGCAGATTCTGCTGCCCGCGTGGCACAAATAGCTGATGGCGTTGTGGTAGGTAGTGTGTTGGTTAGTGCTCTTGGAGATAATGCCAGCAATCCAGAAAAAGGCTGCGCTCAAGTAGTAGATACTCTATCAGCAATGCGTCAAGCTATGGACACAACTGCGTAATAAATTTAATACGTCAATGCCGTGACCAGAGATTGCGGTGGGAGAAGCTATGAGTAGCTGGTTAGATAAAATTGTACCTGCAGGTATTTTAACCAACCTAGGTAATAAAGACCGACGCAGCAACATTCCTGAAGGCGTATGGAAGAAGTGCCCTAAATGTGCGTCAGCTTTGTACAAACCAGAACTGGAAAAGAACCTAGAGGTGTGCACAAAATGTGAACACCACATGCGTGTGCCAGCCCGTGATCGCTTGACCATGTTCTTAGATGCTCACTCAGGTACTGAAATAGCGGCAGAAATAGAGCCTGTTGATAAGCTAAAATTTAAAGACGTAAAGAAGTATAAAGATCGTTTGTCTGCGGCTCAAAAAGCCACCGAAGAAAAAGACGCATTGGTGGCTATGAAAGGCAAATTGGTAGGTCTGGATGTGGTTGCTGTGGCCTTTGAATTTAATTTCTTGGGCGGGTCCATGGGTGCTGTTGTTGGCGAACGTTTTGTGCGAGCAGCAAATATCAGCATGGAGCAGGGTATTCCATTAGTGTGTTTCTCCGCTTCTGGCGGTGCGCGTATGCAGGAAGCCTTAACTTCTTTGTTCCAGATGGCTAAAACGAGTGCTGCAATAGAAAAGCTAAAGCAACAGGGTATTCCCTATGTCTCAGTGCTCACAGACCCTGTGTATGGTGGTGTCTCGGCTAGTTTAGCTATGCTAGGCGATGTAAACCTTGCGGAACCTGGGGCTCGTATGGGTTTTGCCGGGCCCCGTGTTATTGAGCAAACTGTACGTGAAACTTTGCCTGAAGGCTTTCAAAAGAGTGAGTTTCTGTTAGATCATGGAGCCATTGATATGATTGTTTCTCGTCATGACATGCGCGCTACAGTTGGTCGTTTGTTAAGTGCCATGACTCAAAATCCTGCGCCTGTTATCGAAGCTTAACTTCATATGTCGCAAACACTATCCTTTGACCAAGCTGGTGATTGGCTGACTTGGTTAGAACAGCAACACCCAAGCCATGAAATTGACATGGGTCTAAGGCGCATTCGCCGGGTGTCTAAGCGTCTGCTACGCGACGCACCTATCGCTAAACAAGTAATTACCGTAGCAGGCACTAATGGCAAGGGCTCTAGTGTTGCTTTTTTAACCTCCATTTTGGAGCAAACTGGATTGGCGTATGCCAGTCTAACGTCACCACATTTTGTGCGTTTTAATGAGCGTATTCAGTTACAGGGCGAGCCTGTAGATAATGCAGCTTTATGTGCTAGCTTTGAGCGTGTGAATAAAGCCCGTTATGATGCTGCGGGTGTGGCTACCGTGCTGACTTATTTTGAGTTTAATGCCCTGTTGGCTTTTGACCTTATGCAACGTGCCGATTTAGATGTTGCGGTGTTAGAAATTGGCTTAGGTGGCCGTTTAGATGCGGTGAATCTGATCGATGCTGATGTGGCGATTGTAACTAGTATTTCGGTGGATCATGTGGATTGGCTTGGCGACAATGTAGATGTTATTGGACGTGAAAAGGCAGGTATCTATCGAGCCAATAAACCCGCTATAGTTGGTGCTATGGATTGTCCAGCTTCCGTAGCTCAATATGCTCAGGAAATTAATGCTCAGTGCTTTAAAAATGGTGTTGATTTTAAAGTTGAAAACAACACCTTTAGTAATACATCAGGTTTATCCATCGATCTGCCTGAAACTGTGCTGCCACCAATGAATAGGGCAGCAGTAGTACAGGCGATTAACTGTTTAACCTTTGAGATCAAGGCTTCTGATATTGTCTGCGGATTAGGCAAGGCACGTCTAATGGGCCGCTTTCAAAGGCTTGAGTGGCAAGGAAAACAACTTATTTTAGACGTTGCCCATAATCCACAAGCAGCACAAAACCTGGCAACTACTTTAGCCAATGAAGCCTGTGTAGGTAAAACCATCGCCGTATTGGCTATGTTGGGTGACAAAGACTATCAACAAGTGATCGCTGCTTTAAGTGCAAGCTTTGATTACTGGATGTTAGCGAGCAGTGATGGCGCCCGTGGTTTGTCGAGCTTGGAGCTGGCAAGTCAAACGGCTAGACATGGTGTTGCTTCAGACCACGTAGCGACTCATGACACCCCGGTTCAAGCCTTTAATCAAGCCATAGAAATGGCGTCACAAACAGACAGAATAATTGTTTTTGGTTCATTTGTGACCGTAGGTGCAGTGCTGGCTTTAATCGAATCTTAGGCAGATTTATTTAAATGAAGGAACAAGATTAGTGGAGGCAACAGTGAAACATCGTATTGTAGGTAGTTTAATGCTGTTGAGTCTGGCCGTCATTATTTTACCATTTTGGTTGGATGGTGCAGGTCTAGAAGAATATCAATCTACCCAGCAGCAGCCCGCTATGCCAGAAAGCGGTGTGGTTAATGCCATGGAAAATGTTGATCCAAGTGATTCACAAGTCATTGAGTTAAGCCCAATTTTAGCTGTAGAAGAGTTACCGACTAATACTGCGCAGGCAGACAAAAAGGCACAGCTTGACCCAAATGATGACTTGCTGAATCAACAAGGCCTTCCTAATGGATGGGTAGTACAGCTAGGTAATTTTGGTAATCGCTCTAATGCGATCCGTTTAAGGGATAAGGTCATTAAAGCAGGTTTTGCCGCTTACATGGTACCTAATGAAGCGCTATTTAAGGTGCTTGTAGGGCCAGAGCTCAATAGGTCCAAAGCTGAAGTCTTGCAAAAACAGCTGAAAAATAAGTTTAAAATGGCTGGTATGGTCACCTTATATGAAGTAGAAAAGCCTTAAGGGGCTGCTCTACTAAAGTAGTTTAATCAGTTAGTTAATCAAGGTCATGTATGGAAAGCCTCAACGTTTTTGACTGGATACTAGTGGGCATTATTGCCACTTCCAGTGTGTTTGGACTACTACGTGGTTTTGTTAAGGAGCTGCTGTCGTTAGCGAGCTGGGTGGCGGCATTTTTTGTTGCACGTTTGTTTTCTTTTAAGCTTAGCAATTTCATGGTGGATTGGATCGATCAGCCTCAGTTTCGTGTGATTGCTGCATTTGCCATTTTGTTTGCTGTCACTTTAGTAGTAGGCGCGCTCATAAATAATGTTTTTTCTCGCTTAGTCTCGGCCACAGGTTTAAGCGGTACAGACCGTTTATTTGGTATGGTCTTTGGTGTTGTGCGGGGAGGTTTGTTAGTCATTATCATGGTTTCTTTACTGTCGCTAACACCAGTAAGTAATGACCAATGGTGGCAAAATTCTTTAATTATTCCTCACTTTATCTTGGTTGATGAGTGGTCCTATAAAATGTCTAGTAGTGCTTCTGGTCTATTGGATATGTTGCAATCAACGCTCTTGTAGCGTTGTAATGAGGGTTTCAGCATGTGTGGTATCGTTGGTATTGTTGCCAAGTCTTACGTTAATCAGGAAATCTATGATGCCCTGACTTTTTTGCAACACCGTGGTCAGGATGCGGCTGGGATAGTGACCTGCCAGGATGGCCGGTTCTTTTTACGTAAGGATAATGGCTTAGTACGAGACGTTTTTCGTACTCGTCATATGCGACGTTTAGTGGGTAACATGGGCATCGGCCATGTGCGGTATCCCACTGCGGGAAGTTCTAGTGCTGCAGAATCGCAGCCTTTCTACGTTAATTCACCTTATGGAATCGCTTTAGCGCATAACGGCAATTTAACCAATGCAGCGGAACTTGCTGAAAGCATTTTTAAAGCTGATTTACGCCACATTAATACTAATTCAGATTCTGAAGTTCTGCTAAACGTGTTTGCTCATGAACTGCAGCGTTTGGGCCAGTTAGTGCCAACTGAAGAAGATATTTTCTACGCTGTACGTCAGGTTCACCGCCGTTGTGTGGGAGGTTATGCCGTCATTGCTATGATTACGGACATTGGCATTGTGGGTATGCGGGATCCATTTGGTATTCGCCCATTATGTTATGGCAAGCGTGAATCCGAACACGGTGCTGAGTATATGGTAGCCTCTGAAAGTGTAGCCCTGGATGCTGCAGGTTATACTATGGTCCGTGACTTGGCCCCTGGAGAGTGTATATATATCACCGAAACTGGGCATGTGTTTACTCGCCAGTGTGCAGAAAATGCAGTTTTGTCACCTTGTTTATTCGAATTCGTCTATTTAGCCCGACCGGATTCTGTAATGGACGGTATCTCTGTCTATAAAGCACGCTTGAAAATGGGTGAGTACTTGGCTGATCAAATTTTACGAGATTGGCCAGATCACGATATTGACGTAGTGATCCCTATTCCTGATACTAGCCGCACTTCTGCCGTGGAACTTGCTAGTAAGCTTGGGGTGAAATTACGTGAAGGCTATATTAAAAACCGCTATATTGGCCGCACCTTCATAATGCCTGGACAAACGCAGCGACAAAAATCTGTGCGACAGAAACTAAACCCTATTGAGCTTGAGTTCCGTGGCAAAAATGTGTTGCTGGTTGATGACTCTATTGTTCGCGGCACTACTTCTACGCTTATTATAGAAATGGCGCGTGAAATGGGCGCTAAAAAGGTTTACTTTGCTTCTGCCGCGCCTGCTGTTCGCTTCCCCAATGTCTATGGTATTGACATGCCCTCTGTAGACGAACTAGTAGCATATGGCCGCACTGATGCAGAAGTAGGAGAGGTAATTGGTGCTGACCGTATGATTTATCAAGATCTTGCAGACTTGGTTCGTTCAACCCAGGGTGGCGGTAGTGATATTGCTAACTTTGATTGTTCTGTATTTGATGGTAATTATGTTACTGGAGATGTTGACGATGCTTATCTAGCTAATTTAGAAGCTGCCCGTAATGATCAGTCCATGCATAACGTGAATGTCATTGATGATGATGTTTCCCTAGCCACAAACATGCAAAGTAAGTTGTAACATGAAAAATAAAAACCTAAGCCAAAGACAGCAACGCCAAAAGGAGTACTTGAAAAAGACTGCGTTGAGCACTCAAGCGATTCGATCAGGCACTGTTTCTGGTTTAGAACAAGAACATAACGATGCGATCTATGCAACGTCTAGCTTCATTTATGGCAGTGCTGAGGAAGCTTGTGAATGTTTTAGCGGCCAAACTGAAGGTAATATTTATTCTCGTTTCACCAATCCAACAGTGCGTACTTTCGAGCAGCGTATAGCTCTCATGGAAGGTGGTGCAAGGGCCGTGGCTGCAAGTTCCGGTATGGCTGCGCTCACTAGTATCTTTTTGGGACACCTAAAACAAGGTGACCATATTGTCTCCTCATGCAGTATTTTTGGTTCTATTGTTGGTTTATTCGACAATGTTCTCACCAAGCTGGGTATTACTACCACCTACGTGAGTCCTGTGGATAGTCAAGCATGGCAAGACGCAATCCAACCTAACACCAAAGCGTTGTTTTTGGAGTCGCCTTCCAACCCTCTTGGAGAGGTGGGTGACATTGCGGCTTTAGCTACATTAGCTCATAGCCATAATGCGCTGCTAGTGGTGGATAATTGTTTTTGCACCCCAATTTTGCAAAACCCATTGGCATTAGGTGCAGATATTGTAATGCACTCTGCGACTAAATATATAGATGGGCAAGGTCGCTGTGTAGGCGGTGTAGCCATAGGCAGCGAAGAACATATGGAGCCAGTATTTGGCTTTTTACGCACCGTTGGCACCTGCATGAGCCCGTTTAACGCATGGGTGTTTATTAATGGCTTAGAAACCTTATCTTTGAGAATGCAAGCTCATTGTTCCAGTGCATTAAAGTTAGCACATTGGCTGCAGGAACAACCTCAGGTAGAGCGAGTGTATTACCCCGGTTTAGAAAGCCACCCACAGCACCAGTTAGCAAAACAACAACAACGATTGTTTGGTGCAGTTGTTTCTTTTGAAGTGAGAGGCGACAGGACCTCTGCTTGGCGCTGTATTGATGATACACAGTTGTTGTCGATTACTGGTAATTTTGGTGATGCAAAATCAACTATTACGCACCCTGCAACCACCACCCATAGCAGGATGACTGCTGCGGCGCGTGCTTTAGCTGGTATAAAGGACAATTTAATTCGTGTATCGGTGGGGCTAGAAGACTATGAAGATATCAAACAAGATTTGGCTCAGGCTTTGTCGAAATTATAGTATATTCGAAGTCAAAGATTGAAGTTCGATACGGTTTCGACCTTTCTTTTTAGCGCGGTATAACCCACGATCTGCTGAGTCCAATAACTCAACATGACTTATCTTAGTATGATTTGGGTAATAGGTGGATACGCCAATGCTCATGGTGACGATGTTAGCAGCGTCCGAAAAGATGTGGGGTATTGCAAGGACGTCCATCGCCGTGCGTAATTGCTCTGCAACAAGCATGGCGCCTACAGCAGGTGTGCCTGGTAAAATAATCGCAAATTCTTCGCCGCCGTATCGTGCCGGCAAATCGCCCGGCCTTTTTAAAGTATCGATGATGGTTTTACTGGTTTTCATTAAAGCATTATCGCCAGCCACATGACCGTAATTGTCATTAAACGCTTTAAAGTGATCAATATCACACAAAATTAATGACAAAGGCTCTTGAGTTCTGCTTGATCGAGACCATTCCAGCTTTAGTGCTTCGTCAAAATGACGGCGGTTATATAGCTGGGTTAAACCATCGATTGATGAAAGGTGTTTGAGGTGGGCACTAGCTTCTTCTAACTCCTTGCGCATATCCGCAATACGAGCCATAGCGCGTAGCTTAGCGTTTAGAACTCTTTGGGTGATGGGTTTAGGTAAATAATCATCGCCACCAGAATCAATGCCTTTTACAATAGCATCTTCAGTAACATCGGCACTTAAGAAGATGATAGGGATCCACGAATTGCCTTCTTGGCAACTTTCTCGAATATGTTGAGCACACTGGTAACCATCCATGTTGGGCATGTTGACGTCCAATAAAACCAGATCTGGTTTATGCTCCAAGAACTTCTGGATACCTTGCTCGCCATCGTTGGCAGTGATGACACTATGGCCGGCACTTTCTACAAACTTTTGTGTCACTTGCAAAGAAGCAACAGAGTCTTCCACCAACAACACTTTCATATATGAATCCAGAACCAAGGTACTACTCTTAGTCTAGACTAAAAAACTTAAAACTGGTTATTCATAAGCTAAAAAGCCCTTATTTTTGAAAATAAGGGCTTTTTATTGATCGAGATTTAACTGTTGTTAAGCAACTTCGACCGTTGGTATAACTTTATCGGCAGCAGAAGTGTAGTCTGCTAGTTGGTCAAAGTTAAGGTAGCGGTAAACTTCACCGGCCATCGTGTCTAGTTTGGTTGTATATTCAAAGTATTCACTAGGAGTGGGTAGTTTGCCGTTTATTCCCGCCACAGCAGCCAGTTCTGCCGATGCTAAAAATACATTTGCGCCTGTACCTAGGCGGTTAGGGAAGTTACGGGTAGATGTGGATACCACAGTACAGTCGTCTGCAACTCGTGCTTGATTACCCATACACAAGGAGCAACCTGGCATCTCAATGCGTGCACCGGCCTTACTAAAGATGTTGTAATAACCTTCTTCAGTTAGCTTAGCGGCATCCATTTTCGTAGGTGGTGCGATCCACATGCGCGTTGGAATAGGGCCAACCGCAGCGTCAAGTAATTTTCCAGCAGCACGAAAGTGGCCAATGTTGGTCATACAAGAACCGATAAATACTTCATCAATCTTTTGACCTGCAACGGAAGATAGAGAACGTGCATCGTCTGGATCATTAGGTGCACATAAAATAGGCTCAGTAATATTTGATACGTCAATTTCAAGCACTTCGGCGTACTCTGCGTCACTGTCTGATCGCATGAGTTGCGGATCAGCTAACCATGCTTCCATTGCCAAAATGCGTCGTGCTATGGTGCGTTTGTCGCCATAACCCTCACTAATCATCCATTTTAGCATGACCACGTTAGAGCGTAAGTATTCTGCTACTGAATCCTCACTTAATGTAATGCTGCAACCTGCTGCTGAGCGCTCGGCTGAGGCGTCGGATAGTTCAAAAGCCTGCTCTACGGTGAGGTCTTCTAAACCCTCAATTTCTAGAATGCGGCCAGAGAAAGCGTTGACCTTGCCTGCTTTTTCTACTGTAAGTAAGCCTTTTTCAATGGCGTAGTAAGGAATAGCATGGACTAAGTCGCGCAGTGTGATGCCTGGGTGACGTTCGCCGGTAAAGCGTACTAATACCGATTCAGGCATATCTAACGGCATAACGCCCGTAGCAGCGGCAAAGGCTACTAAGCCGGACCCTGCAGGAAAAGAAATGCCCAGAGGAAAGCGGGTGTGTGAATCGCCACCGGTACCTACGGTATCTGGCAGCAACATACGATTAAGCCAAGAGTGAATAATGCCGTCGCCTGGGCGCAAAGACACGCCACCGCGGTTCATGATGAAGTCGGGTAGGGTGTGTTGAGTTTGTACGTCAACTGGCTTAGGGTAAGCCGCCGTGTGACAAAATGATTGCATAGTTAAGTCTGCAGAGAAACCCAAACATGCGAGGTCTTTTAGTTCATCGCGGGTCATTGGTCCAGTGGTATCCTGCGAGCCTACAGTAGTCATTTTTGGCTCACAATAAGTGCCAGGGCGAATACCTACAGTGCCACAGGCCTTACCAACCATTTTTTGGGCTAAGGTGTAGCCTTTATTAGACTCAATGGGTGGCTTGGGCACTTGGAAAACATCTGTTGTTGCCATTCCTAAAGCAGTACGAGCACGTTCTGTAAGACCACGACCGATAATCAGTGGAATACGTCCGCCAGCTCTAACCTCATCTAAAATAATGTTGGTCTTTAGTTCAAAACGGCTGAGTTCTTCGCCAGTTTCATGGTTGCACACAACACCTTGATACGGGTAGATATCAATCACATCACCCATATGCATGCCAGACACGTCCATTTCTATGGGCAGTGCTCCAGCGTCTTCCATAGTATTGAAAAAGATAGGTGCAATTTTAGACCCAAAGCAAAAACCACCCGCTCTTTTATTGGGTACTGCTGGGATGTTATCACCAAAGAACCACAACACTGAGTTAGTTGCAGACTTACGCGAAGAACCAGTGCCCACAACATCTCCCACATAAACCACTGGGAAGCCTTTGGCTTTAATTGCTTCAATTTGTTTAAGAGGGCCGGTAGTACCATGATCATCAGGTTCAATGCCATCACGCTCCATTTTGAACATCGAGTTAGCATGTAGTGGAATGTCTGGGCGAGTAAAGGCGTCGGGTGCTGGGGATAGGTCATCGGTATTGGTTTCTCCGGTGACCTTAAATACTGTTAAGGTGATTTTTTCTTCTAGTTTGTCGCGGGAGGTAAACCATTCACCAGCAGCCCAAGATTGCATCACTTTCATGGCGTATGTATTGCCAGCCTTGGCTTTTTCGTCGACGTCATGGAAGGCATCAAACATCAATAATGTATGAGATAGTGCGGTAACGGCACTGGTTGCAAGTGCTTCGTTGTCTAAGCAGGAAATCAAAGCTTGAATGTTATAACCACCTAACATAGTGCCCAAAATCTCAGTCGCTTCAACAGGGGTCACTAGGCTAGACGTTACATCTCCAGTAGTGATAGCCGATAAAAAACTGGCCTTTACATAGGCTGCTTGATCAACGCCTGCAGGCACACGGTTGCGCAATAAGTCTACTAATGTAGTTTCTTCACCGGCAGGTGGATTTTTTAGTAGCTCAACAAGATCAGCGGTTTGTTCTGCACTGAGTGGCTCTGGTGGAATACCCTGGATGGCGCGTTCGGCAACATGGGTACGATAAGCTTCTAACATGGTATAGCCTCTAGTGGACCTGAACCTTCTGTGTCGATGGTTCAAGGTGGTCAATGGGAACATCAATAAGTGCAGTAAGGGTACCATAATGGCCCAATTATCTCTAGTTTTGAGGCTTGTTGATTAGTCTAATGATAATACATAACTAATTGATATTATTAGTAATAATTTCTATAGATACAGTGTATTTAGTAGTGTTTATCTTACTTGCTAAGTCGGTAGGTGGGTAATCCTAGACGCTGTTAGTCTGTGTGGGTACAATGCGACTCGTTTATATAATTAGTCTTAGGTCAAGTTTGTGCCACTATCGGAACTAAAGCAGTTTTTAGGATGTAGTACCCCCAAAGCCTGGGTAGAAAAAGCATTACAACAGCAAGACACCTTGCTGATCGATCACGCTCATTGCGAAAAGAAAGCCGCATCAACGGCCATGCAGTTAATGTTTCGTCACCCCACACGGGCAGACTTGTTAACTAAGATGTCGCGCTTAGCCAAAGAAGAACTGATCCACTTTGAGCAAGTGTGTCGTATCATGCGGGAGCGTGGTATCGTTTATGATCACCTCGATGCCTGTCGTTACGTGGGTGGATTACGGCAACTCGTACGTACCCATGAGCCAGCTAAGTTAATGGATACGTTGATTGTAGGTGCTTTTGTAGAAGCCCGATCTTGTGAACGGTTTGAGGCACTCATACCGCACTTAGATGAATCCTTGGCCAAGTTCTATTCCTCATTACTAAAATCCGAAGCAAGGCATTATCAAGACTACTTATCTTTAGCTAAAGACGTGGCTATGGAAACGGGTGCCACAGGATTAGAGGATTATCACCAACGTATTGCCTTAGTGCGAGATTTGGAGGTTCAACTTATTTCTGCAGAAGACCCAATGTTCCGCTTCCATAGCGGTTTGCCCACTAAAGTTGCTCTATTAGACACAAACAAGGACGTTACATATGAACAATAAAGTCATTCAGGCTAATTTATTAATGTTACTAGCTGCTGCCATATGGGGTTTTGCCTTCGTTGCCCAACGTGTAGGCATGGAGACCATGGGTCCCCACTGGTTTAATAGCTTACGCTTTTTCATAGGCGCAGTGGCTTTAATCCCTGTGGTAATCTGGATAGGAAGAAATAAAGTGCAAGCCTTAGAGCAAGAGCCTAAAGCTTCTACCAAAGCTCTAATGTTTGGCGGCGTTGCCGCAGGTTTACTATTATTTGTAGGTGCTACATTTCAGCAAGTGGGTTTGCAGTACACCACAGCAGGTAAGGCCGGTTTTATTACTGGTATGTATATCTTCTTTGTTCCTTTGATTGGACTTTTCTTCCGTATGAAAACGGGATTAGGTACATGGGTAGGTGCTGTTATCGCCCTTTGGGGATTGTACCTGCTAAGTATTAATGAAGACTTTACCCTAAGCAAAGGGGATACCTTACAACTGATATGTGCTGTAGCATTTGCCGGCCATGTGTTAATGATCGGTTATCTTGCATCACGCATGGATACAGTGAAGCTGTCTTTGATTCAATTTTTTGTAGCAGGTTTATTGGCTATGGTATTGGCTGTGTATTTTGAGCAACTATCTTGGGCAATGATTACTTCTACAGCTTTGCCATTATTGTTTGCAGGTGTTATGTCTACAGGCATTGCTTACACGTTACAAACCATAGCACAGCAACATGCTCACCCCTCTCACGCAGCTATCATTTTAAGTTCAGAAGGCGTGTTCGCTGTGATTGGTGGTTTTTTGTTACTTAATGAAGTGCTGCCAGCCCAAGGTTTATTGGGTTGTGGTCTAATTCTGACGGGTATGCTGATGTCTCAGCTAATGCCTCGCCTACGTTGGCCGAGCCGCACTAAAACTGTTTAACTGGAGTACAGGTCATATGCTTAGTAAGTTAACCCCAGTGTGTCCACCGCAGCTACTTAACCAAGCTCAAGCATTGCCAGCTATGATTACGGCTGTAGTTAATGCAGGTTCTGAACTAGCCTTAGAAAGTGCCAAATTGGCGTTTGAGGCAGGTATTATTATTCCTGTACTGGTTGGCGACATAGGCGCGATTATTACGGCAGCGCAAGCAATTGATTGGCCTATTGATAACTTTGACCTTATAGCCTGTGATGGCGAAGAAGACGCCGCTGCAAAAGCCGTACAATGCGTACATCAAGGTAATGCGCAGTTATTGATGAAAGGTAACTTGCATACAGATGTGCTGATTCGTGCTTTGTTAGATAAGCATCATGGATTAAGAACTGGCGAGCGCTTAAGTCATTTATTTCATATGTCTGTGCCAGGCAGTGATCGTGTGTTGTGTATTACCGACGCCGTAGTGAACGTATTACCCGACACTAAAACTCAGCTTAGTATTCTGCGCGGTGCAACGGATGTAATGCACGCTTTAGGTAATCCCAAACCAAAGATCGCCTTGCTTTCGGCTACAGAGATGGTGACTCAGGCCATGCCTTCAAGCTTTAATGCTAAGGAACTCTTAGGCGTTATGTTGGAGCATGATCATCAAAGGGCTCAGGTGTTTGGGCCATTAGCTTTTGACGGTGCAGTTTCCCCAGAAGCCGCTAGATTAAAGGGTATAAAAAATCCTGTAGCCGGGCATGCAGATGTATTGTTAGTGCCTAATATCGAAACAGGAAACGCTATATTTAAACAGATGGTGTACTTTAATGGTGCCACTGCAGCGGGTGTATTAATGGGAGCTAAGGTTCCTGTGATGCTTACTTCGCGGGCAGATCCGCCAGCAGCTAGGTTAGCTTCCGCAGCCCTTGCGGTAGTTTACGCTCATTATTTGAGTCAAAAATCTTAAAAGTTTCACGCTTATGTCGCTAACCTTTCGCTTATGGCTATAGAAGTATTTTTTGCAGTGTTGCTTGCAGCCGCTTTACATGCAGGCTGGAACTCATTGGTCAAAATAAACGCCGAACCTATTATTGCTATGGGTTTAATTATGGTGTGCATAAGTATTGTTGCTTTAGCTTTTATACCCTTTGTAGCGTTTCCTCCGGATCAAATGTGGCCCTGGTTGCTAGTCACTCTAGTATTACATTTTGGTTATAAAGTATTTCTGGTAAAAGCCTATGCCCAAGGTGATTTTGGTCAAGTGTATCCTATTGCAAGGGGTAGTGGTCCCCTGTGGGTTTTGCTAGCTAGCTTAGTTTTTTTGGGAGCAGAATTCACTCAAGTTCAGGTTATAGGGATATTATTAATTACTGGAGGTGTGGCGATTTTATCGCACTTTAAGCGAGGTAAGCCCCTAAGTGCGGGCTTTTATTACGCTTTGGTTACGGGGTTATGGATTGCCAGTTACACCATTGTGGATGGCTATGTTGTGAGCCAGATTGGTCACCTGCATAGTTTTGTGGTTTGGATGTTCTTTTTGGACGGTATAGTCGCTATTATTTGGGCATACCGTTACAACCCTAAGGTTTTTGTAGCAAGCTTAACTCAACATTGGTTTGTTGCTGTGGGTGGTGGTGCTATGTCTATGGCTTCTTACTGGATATGTTTATGGGCTATGACTCAGGTGCCCATTGCGATTGTTGCCGCCTTACGGGAAACCTCGGTGCTATTTGGAGCCTTACTGAGTACCTATATGTTTAAGGAATCTCTAGGACGTAGCCGATGGATTTCAGTAGCGTTTATTTGCTCTGGTTTGGTGTTAATAAAATTAGTTTAAGTTGGCTTAAACTAGCAGCATTTGGCCCATAATAAGAGCAAGCTTTTCAATGCCAGGCTCAATCAGTTTAGGGTTGATGGATGAATAACCTAAACGGAAGTAATTTAATGGTGCAACATCACCTAAAAAGTGAATATCACCCGCTTCAATTAAAATTCCATGTTCGGCAGCTTGTGCTTTTAATAATCTAGCATCAAGGCTTTCTGGACCTTTAACCCAATAACAAGAACCACCAAAAGTGGGTTGCTCCGCTAACCCTGGCATGTGTTTTTGTAGGGCTTCAGCCATAATTTTGTGGCGTTGTTGGTAGGCCTTTACCAAAGTTGCAGACAAGGAGTCGTAATAACCCCGTGCAATAAACAGTCCAATACTACGTTGGTTGTTGGCGGGTGGATGGCGCAGCATTAAACGCCGCAATGATCGTGCTTCGGCAATTAATTCTTTATTCGCAACAAGATAACCAATACGCAATCCTGGTGCTAGGGTCTTAGAAAAGCTGCCAATGTATATAACACGGCCGTGTTTATCTAAGCTCTTTAAGGCAGGTGAGGGTGACTGATGGAAATTAGCTTCACACTCATAGTCATCTTCGATGATCAAGAAGTCTTCTTGGCTGGCCATCTCAAGCAGTTTACGACGGCGGTCTAAGGGCATAGTCACTGTAGTAGGGTACTGATGGCTTGGAGTCACGTAAACACAGTCACATTCAGCAAGGCCTTGGTCAACAATGAGTCCCTCTTCATCTACGGGCAAAGCTTTAAGTTTGGAGGGATTAAGGCTAGAAATGTTGCGCATGTCCACATATCCAGGGTCTTCTAAGCCCATAGTGGTATCTTTATCAAGCAACAGCTTAGCCAGCATATACAGGCTGTGCTGACTGCCTATAGTAATTAAAATTTCTTCAGGGGCGGCCCAAACACCGCGGCGGGGAAGAATTCGTGTGTGAATTTGCTCAATAAGCATGGGGTCATCAGCCACAAAGTGATCTGCAGCCCAGCTACGAATGGCAGGAACACTAACGTTATCCCGGCAACATTCACGCCAATGGTTAGTGGGGAACAGGTCTGGATCAAACTGACCGTATATAAACGGATACTGGTAGTTCTGCCAATCTGCAGGTTTGGTGATGTTTTCTTGTTTAGTGGGATACAACTTAAAGCGGCCTTGCCAGTCTGGCTTAGTGCCCGAAGTGTGGCGTTCATCTGAAAGGGATTCTAGCTGTACGTTATGGTTTAAGATGTCTGGGTTAACAAAATAGCCGCTGCGTTCCCGCGCGATTAGGTAACCGTCATCTAATAAGTGTTCGTAGGCCAGCACTACGGTGTTGCGGGCCACGTTAAGTTGCTTGGCCAATTTTCGGCTAGAAGGCAAAGGTGAGTCTAATGGAATGTGGCGATCTAAAATAGCCTTAGCGATTTGCTGGCGCAGCTGCTGTTGCAGGCTGGCATTTAATCCAGCATCCAAGATGAACAGTGGGTGGCTCATGTGGCGGCTCTTTATACTTTTAGTTAGCGGTAATTCTAAAGTGTGTATAGGTAAAATACCTAATGATTTTTGTTAAAAACTGATTTGGGACGCCTTTGGTATCACCCGTTTCTTTTAACTGGATCTAGGATGTTGCTTAACTTTACCAGTAAGCTTTGTGGTAAATGGGCCAATGCCCAGATATAGTCGCTACTGCCCTAGTTTATATTGGGCCTTTTACAGTTGGAGTTTTAAACCATGAAATACGACGTAAATACCTACGATACAAAAGATGCCCTAGCAGATGACCGTAATCACGTATGGCACCATATTACTCAGCATAAATCCCTAGAAGAAAACGATCCGTTTATGATTGTTGAAGGCAAGGGCATGCGTGTAATTGACGCCAAAGGTAAAGAGTATCTTGATGGCGTTTCTGGTGCTGTATGGACTGTAAACGTTGGTTATGGACGTGAATCTATTGCTAACGCCGTACGTGACCAACTGATTAAACTTAACTATTTTGCCAACAGTGCAGGTACCTTACCAGGTGCTTTGTTTGCTAAACACTTGATCGACAAGATGCCAGGCATGAGCCGTGTTTATTATTCAAATTCTGGTTCTGAAGCAAACGAAAAAGCCTATAAAATTGTGCGTCAAATTGCAGCCAAAAAATATGGTGGCAAAAAGCACAAGATCCTTTATCGTGACCGTGATTACCATGGCACCACCATTACTGCCCTAAGCTCTACCGGCCAGCATGAACGTAAAAGCCAGTATGGCCCGTTTACCCCAGGATTTGTGGAGTTTCCCCATTGTTCTGCTTATCACTCTGAAAATGGTGGTGATGCCGACTATGGCATTCAAGCTGCACTGGCTATGGAAGAAGTGATCTTGCGTGAAGGTGCAGATACTGTAGGCGCCGTAGTCTTAGAGCCCATTACTGCTGGTGGTGGCGTTATCGTGCCGCCACAGGGCTACTTTGAAGAAATTCGTCGTATCTGTGATAAGTACGATGTGTTGTTACATATGGACGAAGTGGTGTGTGGTTTAGGCCGTACCGGCACTTGGTTTGGCTATCAGCACTTTAATATTATACCGGACATCGTCACTATGGCTAAAGGTGTTGCCAGTGGTTATGCAGCAATCTCTTGCACGGTAACAACTGAAGCGGTGTTTGATACTTTTAAGGCCGACTCCTCGGATCCAATGGATTACTTCCGTGATATTTCAACCTTTGGTGGTTGTACTGCTGGCCCTGCTGCTGCGTTGGAAAACATGCGCATCATCGAAGAAGAGAACCTATTACAAAATGCTGTGGTGATGGGAGACTACTTAAGCCAACGCTTAAATGAGCTTAAGGATAAACACCCAATTATTGGTGATGTTCGTGGCAAGGGACTATTCCAAGGCATCGAACTGGTAGAAGATCGTGACACCCGCGAGCCGGTTCATGAGAGCATTGCTATTGCTATTGCTGGAGACTGTATGGCAAATGGAGTTATTATTGGCCGCACTAACCGCAGCTTCACTAAGCACAACAACACCTTGTGCCTTAGCCCTGCGTTAATTACGACTCGATCTGAATTGGACGAGATAGTAGATGCTATTGATGCGGCAATCACTCGCGTTACGGCCTAGTTTTTGAATTGTGGCTCTAACTGAGTAAAAAAAGCCCAGACCTGCAATCTTTGGTTAGCATGTATGGGTTTTTTTTGCTTGCGTAATAGTCTTTTTATTAAACAGTGCAGTATGGTAATGTTTGTAACGACCTTTATGCGTTTTGTAATGGCGTTGTGTTTATATTAGAATAAGTAAATATAAACAGATGCTAATATTGAGCACATCAACTTCAGGAAACAACCAACCATGGACATTACCAAAGTAACTTCTACTTTTGCGGTAGCACCGCAAGTGACAGAAATCGATATGCCTGTGATTAAAGCACAGGGCATTACCACCATTATTAATAACCGCCCTGATGGAGAGGACGGGCATCCTTCAAGTAATTCACAACTGCAGGATGCTGCAGAGGCATTAGGTCTGAAGTATTACTTTATCCCATTTTTCGGTATGAACTTTCCGCTTCATGCTGTGGCAGAGATGGCTACCGCTCTCGAGCAATCCCCGGGTAAGGTCTTAGCCTTTTGCCGCACTGGGAATAGATCTATTAATGCCTGGGCTAAGGCTAACGAAGCGACTCAAACAGGTATAGATACCGTTAGTATAGTAGCCAACACCCATTTTAAGCTTGTTTAATTATACTATAGTCTTATATATCAAAAAGTTTAAAACATAGTGTCCAATATTCTATTAAAATGACTTTAATAGGTGTTATAGTGAAAATTCATAAAAAAATAAAAAATAAATTCAAATGAAATTGTATGTAAATGAAGACCACACTAAGTGGGCTGGCACTCAAGTCGATGCCCAGAAAGAGCTTGGCAAGTTTGAAGCTTGGAATGTGCCGACTGATAAGACAGGACTGTTAGAATTCTTAAACAACTTCGAGATCACGCCGTCAGTTACTGAAGATACTGACGAGGAAGATAATGCCACTGAGTACGCCGGCGAAGATATTTCAACCCTTGATAAGCACGCGCACCATAGGCAAGACTATTTTTCATGTGAACTGCTGGATGATAGGAACGATAGGCATCTAACCGAAGGGGAATCTGGATGGGATCGTCCCATTAAGGATGACGTATGACTGAATACTTCACTGATAACATAGTCCCATTTTTGTAGCTGTCGCAGTTTAAACAAGGCCTCATATCTCCTTTTTCCTTGGTAGTGATAACTCCAGTGTTTGTTAGTATTGCAAGTTAAACTGCCTCGCTTTTAATCCCCTTTTTATTTTTTTAAGGCTGCCGTTGTGGTCTTTTTTATGCATCACTTTTCTTGCTGTTGTTAGCCTAACTTTGAGTGCCGTTGACAGTGTGGCTCTATGGCCGAATAAAGGTTGGCTGTTGGAGAAAAGTATTGAATCCTATATGCTTATCACAAAGCCCCTTATAACTATTTGTTCCTATGTCACAAAGCCAAGACCTGCCCCAGTTTGAAGATCACTCGAAACAAGAACATCGTTATACCACCTGTTATATGTGCGCCTGTAGATGTGGCATTAAGGTTACCTTAGAAAACGAAAAAATTCGTTTTATTCAGGGTAATCAAGATCACCCTGTCAATAAAGGGGTTCTGTGTGCCAAGGGTAACTCTGCCATTATGAAGCAGCTTTCGCCTGCCAAATTAACCCAGCCTTTATTACGCAAGCCTGGTACAGAGCGTGGAGCAGGTGAGTTTGAACCTATTACATGGGATGCGGCTTTAGAATTGCTTACCGCTAGATTAGCTAACATTCGAGCTACAGATCCTAAAAAGTTAGCTTACTTTACTGGGCGAGACCAAATGCAGGCTCTTACAGGGCTTTGGGCTAGCCAATTTGGCACTATTAACTGGGCCGCCCACGGTGGTTTTTGTTCTGTGAATATGGCGGCTGCGGGGTTGTATACCATGGGCCACTCTTTCTGGGAATTTGGTGACCCCGATTGGGAACGTACTAAATACTTTATGATGTGGGGTGTGGCAGAAGATCACGCTTCCAACCCAATCAAGCTAGGACTAAAACGCATTAAAGAACGTGGTGCTAAGTTTGTTGCGGTGAATCCAGTACGCACTGGTTACCAGGCCATAGCCGACGAATGGATCGCCATCACACCGGGCACCGATGGCATGCTGGCCCTGTCCATGGTGCAAGTGCTGTTAAGGGAAGGATTAGTCGATGATGAATTCCTAATTCGCTACACCAATGGACCTCAGTTAGTCATAAATAACCCTGGCAAGCAGGGTGACGGTTTGTTGCTACGAGATGCCGAAGGCAACCCACAAGTGTGGGATCAGCACACCAATGGCATGCAATCGGCATTCAGTTCAGATGTAGCGCCTGCTTTATTAGGTGAGTATGAAGCGCCTTGTGGTACCCCTGTAAGGACAGCGTTTAGTATTCTAATGGAAAAGTACATGGCGCCAGAATACGCGCCAGAAGCAGCATCTAAGGTGTGTGGTGTTGATGCTGAAAGTATCGAACGCATTGCCTTAGAAATGGCCCACGTGGCGTTTAAAGAAACCATTACTATTGACACAGAATGGACTGATTGGGCAGGACGTAAACAAAGCCAGTTTATTGGCAGGCCAGTGTCCATGCATGCGATGCGAGGTATTTCAGCGCACTCCAACGGTTTCCAAACTTGTCGCGCAATTCATTTGTTACAGGTTGTTTTGGGGACCATAGACTGCCCAGGCGGACACTTGGCCAAACCACCTTTCCCTAAGCACATTGTGCCACCAATTAAACCCGCCAAAAGCAATGTGCCTAATACGCCTTTAGAATCGGCACCCCTAGGTTTTCCTACTCAGCCAGAAGACTTGGTGATCGATGAAAGTGGTAAACCGATGCGTATCGATAAGGCCTATTCTTGGGATGCACCTATTGCCAACCATGGGTTAATGCACATGGTCATAAGTAATGCCGTAGCAGGGGACCCGTATCCTATAGATACATTGATGTTGTTCATGGCCAATATGGCGTGGAACTCCAGCATGAATACAGCTCAGACCATGGACATGCTCAGGGCTAAAGACGAAAATGGAGATTACAAAATCCCCTTTATTGTCACCTGTGATGCCTTCCATTCAGAGACGGTTAACTTTTCTGATCTGGTATTGCCAGATACTACCTTCCTAGAGCGATATGACACTATATCTATGTTGGATCGGCCTATCTCAGAAGTAGATGCCGCTTGTGATTCAATTCGTCAACCCATTCTTGCTTTAGATCGTGATGTCCGAAGCTGGCAAGAAGTGATGGTGGACTTAGCTGGACGTCTAAAATTTCCAGCCTTTGTCAACGATGAAGGCCAACCTAAATTTGAAGGTTATGAAGACTTTATTGTTAATTTCGAACGTGCCCCTGGCATTGGTTTCTTGGCTGGGTGGCGTGGTAAAGATGGTGAAAAATCATTACGTGGAGAACCAAACCCTAACCAGTGGAAAGCCTACATAGATAACCAGTGTTTCTTTAAGTTTGAGCTTAAGCCTAATCAAAGGTATATGCGCCATGCCAACAGAGACTATATGGAATTGGCTAAGGAAGCTGGGTGGGTGGGAAGTACAGATCAAATCGTTATTGAACTCTATTCTGAAACCTTACAAAAATTCCGTTTGGCTGGACAAGGTTTATATGATGGCCCACAACCGACAGAAGAGCACCATAAAGAGCGCTTGAAAACCTATTTTGACCCGCTGCCGTTTTACTATCCGCCTTTAGAGCAAGAACGAACAGATGCGAAAGAGTATCCTTTTTATGCTGTCACTCAGCGGCCAATGTTTATGTACCATTCATGGGACTCACAGAACTCTTGGTTGCGTCAAATTATGTCTCAGAACTACCTGTACATGCACCGTAGTAAGGGTGAAGCACTAGGTATTAAAGACTTTGGCTGGGTTTGGGTAGAATCCCATAACGGTCGTATTCGTGCCCAAGTTAAGCTCATGGAAGGGGTTAACCCAGAAACAGTTTGGACTTGGAACGCTATAGCAAAACAGCAGGGCACCTGGGGTTTAAGTGACGACGCAAATGAGTCACAACAAGGCTTCTTGATGAACCATTTGATTAATGAGCTATTACCGGGCGAAGTGGAAGCTGGTGGCCATCGCATGACTAACTCAGATCCTATTACAGGCCAAGCTGCTTGGTATGATCTAAGGGTAAAGATTACCCCTGTAAGTGACGACGATAAAGATTTAACGGGGCAAAAACTTTCATGGCCACGTTTTGACAAGGTGAAACCATTGCCCAATTTTATCCCCGCAACCAAGATGAGCAGCTATAGTAGCCATCCTAATATAAATATTAGTCGCGGTTGGCGTGACATTTTTAGCCGAGGTGAAAAATGAAACTTGGCTTAGTAGTTGATTTAGACACCTGTGTGGGCTGCCATGCGTGTGCAACAGCTTGCAAACAGTGGAATACCTCTGGCACTATTGGTCCTTTAAGTGACGAACGGCCCTACGGTAAAGACCCAAGTGGTAGCTGGCTTAACCGCATCCATTCCTATGAAGTAGGAGACAGCCCCCACAGTAAAACTGTGAATATTCCTATGTCTTGTATGCACTGTGAGACGGCTGATTGTGTCACGGTTTGCCCTACAGGTGCTTCTTACAAACGTGAAGAAGACGGTATAGTGTTGATTGACCAAGATAAGTGCATGGGCTGTAACCTTTGTTCTTGGGCCTGCCCCTATGGTGCCCGTGAGTTAGATCCTGATTCTGGCACCATGAAAAAATGCACTCTGTGTGTCGATCGCATTTATGATGAGCAATTACCAGAGTCTGAACGTCAGCCCGCCTGTGTATTAACTTGCCCAACATCTTCTCGTGTGTTTGGAGATTTTGACGACCCAGATTCAGAGGTTTCAAAGTTGACCAGAGAACGTGCAGGCCAACAATTGATGCCAGAACTTGGTTATAACCCAGTAAATACTTATTTACCACCTAGAATTCCTAAGCAACAAGACAGTATTGTGGTGTCGCCTATGCAGGGTGTTAAGCAACTGGTCAATAGAATTATCAACCGTTAATTATCGCATCACTGTTAGGTATTTATTATGCATCCAGCTTTTTCAGTTCTTATTTTTACCGTCACATCTGGCGCTGGCTATGGATTATTAGCGTGGCTTGGAGCGGGGCAATTGCTCGGCTACACCCAAACCTATATGGAAGGTCAACAGGTCATCCTAGGCGTGATTGCTATGGTGCTTGTGAGTATTGGTTTGGTATCGTCTACTCTGCACTTGGCCAGCCCTAAAAATGCGTGGCGGTCGTTCAGCCGTTTTCGCACCTCGTGGTTATCCCGCGAAGCGGTGTTCGCTATTATACTTTACCCTGTTGCGGCCCTTTATGGTGCAGCTATATTTTGGCAATGGTCCAGTATTGACATGTTGGCTGGGCTTAGCATTATTTTGGCACTAATCACCTTGTTTACTACCAGTATGATCTACGCTAGCTTAAAAACTATCCGCCAGTGGAATACACCTATGGTCCCTGCTTTATTCATGGCTTATGCCCTAATTAGTGGTGGGTTGTTGTTTTTGGCCGTGAGCGGCTTTTTTGGTTCTTTAAAGCCTCAGTTACTTGCTGTTGTTATGGGTTTGATTGTTATTACCTTGGCGCTTAAATTGGTGTATTTTTTCTGGCAGGGCAAACCTCAAGGTGCCACCATTCAAACGGCAACAGGTTTTTCTCAAGCCAGTGTTCGGTTATTAGATGCAGGACACAGTGCACCAACGTTCTTAAACCGTGAATTTGGCTACCAAGTAGCGGCAGACCTACTTCTTCGCTTGCGTATAGTGATGACTTTAGTAACCTTTATATTGCCATTAGGCCTTGTTTATTGGGTTTTTGACGGTGCTGGTAGAGTAGAGCTACTAGCTTTAGCATGGTCAATCATGATGGCTGGTTTGTTATTGGAACGCTGGTTATTTTTTGCCGAAGCTAGGCATGTTGTGCGTCTGTATCAAGGAGAGCAACGTACTTAAATGGATAGCGTAAACCTAGACTGGTTTTACCTTCCACTATCTACCCTAGAACTTGTGTATGCCCTTGGTATCGTCTTTATCGCAGGCGTTGTTAGGGGTTTAGCGGGGTTTGGTTTTTCTGCCCTTTGTTTTTTTGCCTTAGCACCCATTTTTAGTGCTCAGGCCATTGTGCCCCTCATGTTTGTGATGGAGGTGTTGGCCAGTTTGCATCTATTACCTAAAGTGTGGCGTCAAATTCCATGGCGATGGGTGATGATACTCTGCTTAGGCACCATTGTTGGCACACCGTTAGGTGTGATCTCGTTGCAACATTGGCAATCGGATCTGGTGCGTGGTTTAGCTGGTGGTGGGGTATTGATTGCCTGTTTTGCTTTATGGCGCCAATGGCGTTTTAAGGCTGCTGAATCATTTGTTTGGCTGGTTATAGCTGGTTTGCTTGCTGGCTTTGTGAATGGCCTTGCAAGTATTGGTGGTTTGGTTGCAGCTGTGTATATGATGTCTTCAAATATGCGTCACGCAGCTATGCGTGCGGGGCTTATTTTGTTCTTCTTATTTACTGATTTGTACGGTTTGTCTTGGTTTCATGGACACAATCTTATGTCTCCTAATTTACCTAGCCTGCTGCTAGTGATGATGCCTATGATGCTGGCAGGTAACCACATTGGTTACCGATTATTCGATCGCATAAATACAGAGCTTATGCGTAAATTAACTCTAGGTATGTTAGCGAGTTTGGCCTCAATTGCAGTGTATTCTAGTTTCAGTTAAATGTTTATTATCTAGATCCAAAAAATGTTGACAAAAAGTTATGTCAATACTGAATAAAAACAGAGATCAAATAGATTCTCGAATGAGGTGCCACGCTTCACCCTGTGGCCAGCTTAAGTAATCAAAATGGCCGCCCCAGTCTCCTAAGACAACCCGCTCTCCTTGGTTTAGGTGGTGAACTTGTGGTCGATGAGTATGGCCATGAATAAGTAAGCTCACTTGATGTTGATCCATAACTTGGGTTACAGCATGGAGGTTAACATCCATAATCTCGTCAGACTTCATAGCTGTCATAGCTTGGCTTTGCTGTCGAAAGTCTGTGGCTTGCTGCATACGCAGTGCTGGAGACATAGCTAAAAACTCGCCTTGCCAGCTGGAGTTGCGGACGAGAGAGCGAAAATTCTGGTAACCGATGTCATCTGTACATAGTGTGTCGCCATGCATGAGCAACACGTCTTGGCCCTCAAAAGTAACTACTGTAGGATCAACTAGAAGTTGCACGCCAGTAGCCTGGCTAAACTCGTTCCCAATTAAGAAATCCCGATTGCCAGCCATAAAAAAGACTTGAGTGCCATTAGTGGTAAGTTGTTTAAAGCAGGCAATAACATCTGCATAAGTGATTATGCCAACATCATCGCCTATCCAAGCATCAAACAGGTCGCCTAATATATAAAGTTCGTCATCGGCGTTAATACGCTGTTGACAAAAATCAATCAATGCAAAACTATGCTCCGGTCTGGCCGGGTTCAAGTGTAAGTCGGCAATGAATAGGCGACGCATGGCTGCTAGTCTTCGATCATGGTTGCAGATTCGATAACTACGGGGTCTGATGGGACATCTTGGTGGCCAGACTTAGTAGTTGTGGGCACATTTTTAATTTCGTTAACGACATCCATGCCGTCAACTACTTTACCAAATACAGCGTAACCCCAACCTTGGGAGTTTTTACCCGAGTGGTTAAGAAAGGCATTGTCGCCAACGTTAATGAAGAACTGTGCAGAAGCTGAATGTGGGTCCATGGTACGAGCCATGGCCAATGTGCCTTCATCGTTAGTAAGGCCATTATCTGCTTCGTTTTCGATGTTGGCACGGGTTTCTTTTTGATCCATGCTCACGTCAAAACCGCCACCTTGTACCATAAAGCCATCAATAACGCGGTGAAAAATCACACCGTCGTAAAAGCCGTCGCGTACGTATTGTTCAAAGTTAGCAGCTGTAATAGGTGCTTTTTCATAGTTAAGTTCAATGGTGAAGTCACCAAAGTTTGTTTGCATTAATACATTTGACATGCGGCAGCCTTAGGAAGTGATTGTTAATAAAGAGGTGAGTATTATGAAGCCCGTAGCCTATGGATGCAATCGCTGGGACCTGTTTGACGTTGAAATACTAACGAATTTAGGTAGCAAGGCAGGCGGCAAAAGACATATAATTATTGGTTTTTCAGGGCAAGCCTCAAGGAGACCCATTCGTGGCAGAAAAAACCGTCGTACAGGCATCAAACTTTGTTCGTAATATCATCGCCAAAGATGTTAGAAAGGGCAACAATGATGGCCAAGTCGTGACTCGTTTTCCACCAGAACCTAATGGTTATTTGCACGTGGGCCACGCTACATCAATTTGTTTAAATTTTGGCATGGCACAAGAGTTTGAAGGCCATTGCAATCTGCGTTTTGACGACACCAACCCAGAAAAAGAAAGTGATGAATACATTCAGTCCATTAAACGAGACGTTAAGTGGTTAGGGTTTGAGTGGGGTAAAGAAGAGTGCTACGCATCCAACTATTTTGTTCAGTTGCACGGTCTTGCCGTTGAGCTAATCAACAAAGGTTTGGCTTATGTCTGTGACTTAAGCCCAGAGCAAGCACGGGAATATCGTGGCAATCTTACTAAGGTAGGTAAGGATAGTCCCCACCGCGAACGCAGCATTGAAGAGAACTTAGATCTCTTTGCCCGCATGCGAGCGGGTGAATTTGCTGATGGTGAACGGGTACTACGTGCCAAGATTGATAATGAATCACCTAACATGAACATGCGTGATCCGATCATCTATCGTATTCGTCATATCGAACACCATCAGACAGGTAATACCTGGTGTATTTATCCCATGTACGACTTTACTCATGGTTTGTCTGACGCATTAGAAGAAGTGACTCATTCTATCTGTACCTTGGAGTTTGAAGACCACAGGCCCTTATATGACTGGTTTATAGATCATGTCACCTTGCCCAGTGGTTTGCGTCGTCCAAGGCAGTATGAATTTGCGCGGTTAGAGCTTAACTACACCATTACCAGTAAACGCAAACTGAAACAGTTGGTAGACAGTAATACGGTTACAGCTTGGGACGACCCGCGCATGCCAACAATTTCAGGTATGCGCCGCCGTGGGTACACTCCAGAATCTTTACGAAATTTTTGTGTGGCAACACCCGTAGCGCGCAGCAAGGGCATTACAGATTTTGGTCGTTTAGAGTCAAGCGTGCGTGATGATTTGGATTCAACAGTATCCCGTGCCATGTGTGTGCTTCAGCCATTAAAAGTAACAATTTCTAACTGGGACCAAGACAAAACAGAAACATTGACAGTACCAAAACACCCCAAAGACGACACTATGGGCCAACGCCAACTTGTGATGTCTAAGCAGGTGTTTATCGACCAGGCTGATTTTGCCGAGCATCCAGAGGGTAAGTGGAAGCGCTTGGCGCCGGAACAGTCTGTGCGTTTGCGTGGGGGTTATATTATTACCTGTGAAGAATTGATCAGGGATGCAGATGGCGAAGTGGTTGAGTTAGTGTGTCGCTATGATAAAAATACCTTAGGTAAAAAGCCAGAAGGGTACAAAGTAAACGGCGTAGTGCATTGGGTGAGTGCCAGCCATCATTTATTGGTTGATGTACGTTTATACGACCGCTTATTCAACCATGCCAACCCAGATGGTGACAAAGATGTTGATTTTATGACCTATGTGAACCCAGATAACTTGCGCTTGGTTAAAGGTGCGATGGCCGAGCCATCCCTAGCATCTGCTAATGATGGGGAACGTTTCCAGTTTGAACGTGAGGGTTATTTTTGTGTTGATAAAGACTCTACAACAGATCGCTTAGTATTCAATCGTACGGTCACTTTGCGTGACTCTTGGGCCAAGAAAGGCTAACGGAAAAGTTAATTATGTTGCAGCTTCACAACACCTTAAGTAATAGCAAGGTCCCGTTTACGCCTATTGAAGAAGGTAAGATACGCCTGTACGTCTGCGGTATGACTGTGTATGACTACTGCCATATTGGTCATGCTCGCGTCATGGTGTCGTTTGACGTGATTACTCGTTACTTAAGGCATGCAGGGTACCAAGTTGAATACGTGCGTAATATTACCGATGTTGATGACAAAATTATTAAACGTGCAGCAGAAAATGGTGAGACTTGTGATCAGCTGACTAACCGCTTTATTGGCGCAATGCATGAAGATGAGCTTGCCCTTAACGTATTACCACCTAACCAAGAACCACGAGCGACGGCCCATATACCAGCCATTGTCGACATGATACAAACACTTATCGATAAAAACTACGCCTATGCTGCAAGCAATGGTGACGTTTATTATCGTGTTGATAAATTTGAAACCTACGGTGCACTAACCAACCGCAAGTTAGAGGATATGAGGGCTGGTGCACGGGTTGATATCAACGATGTTAAAGAAAACCCATTTGATTTTGTCTTGTGGAAAGCTGCAAAAGCTGGAGAAGTCTCTTGGGCTTCACCGTGGGGAGAAGGTCGCCCTGGTTGGCACATAGAATGTTCCGCCATGACTAAGTGTTGCTTAGGTAACCATTTTGATATTCATGGTGGTGGCCCAGACTTACCCTTCCCACACCATGAAAACGAGATAGCTCAATCTGAAGCTGCTAATGGTGAAACCTTTGTGAACTATTGGTTACATGCTGGCGCAGTTCGAGTTAATAAAGAAAAAATGTCCAAGTCATTGGGTAACTTTTTTACCATTCGTGAGGTGTTGGCTAAATTTCCAGCAGAAATCGTACGTTATTTGCTTACAGCTAGCCATTATCGTAGCCAGATCGATTACGCAGAGGATGCCCTAGTTGAAGCTCAAAGAGCCTTAGATCGCTTGTATACAGCGATGGATCAACTAGAGTTATCATATATCTCTCTTGAAGGCACTTATTTAGATCGTTTTAATGCTGCCATGGATGATGATTTTAATACCCGTGAAGCTATTTCGGTGTTGTTTGAGATGGCTCGAGAGGTAAATCGCCTTAAACGTGATGGTGACCCTCAAGCAGCAGTGTTAGCTAGCCAGATGCGTGGATTGGGTAACATTTTAGGCTTGTTGGAGTTAGATCCTCATGCCTACTTAAGAGGTGAGGCGGGTGAGGGCGATCTTGCTGATGCAGATATTGATGCATTAGTTGCGCAGCGTCATCAGGCCAAAATAGACCGAAATTTTGCCTTGTCCGACCAAATCCGTGATCAATTAAAAGATGCAGGTGTCGTATTAGAAGACAGTAAAGAAGGCACCGGCTGGAAGCGTGAAGTCTAGAATTGAAGTTTATTTTAACAGTTTGGTTTTATTGAGAAAAAAACCAGACAATATGCTTGACGAAACATGGTAGCGGCTATAATATACGCACCTCTTCATCAGCATGAGCCACTAGGCAGTAGCGTTGTAGAGGATGTCGGGGTATAGCGCAGCCTGGTAGCGCGCCTGCTTTGGGAGCAGGATGTCGGGAGTTCGAATCTCTCTACCCCGACCATTATTTACCGCAGTAACATGCGCCCTTAGCTCAGTTGGATAGAGCAACGGCTTTCTAAGCCGTGGGTCGAAGGTTCGAATCCTTCAGGGCGTACCAACGCCGCAAAGGTAAAAGCGGATAAATAGTAAATGTAGTGCCGTAGTGGTGGGCGTAGCTCAGTTGGTAGAGCCCCGGATTGTGATTCCGGTGGTCGTGGGTTCGAACCCCATCGTCCACCCCATTACATTAATAGTAAAACAGTACGAGTAACGCAGGCCAAACCTGAGTTAATTATGCGGACGTGGTGAAATTGGTAGACACGCTGGATTTAGGTTCCAGTGCCGCAAGGTGTGAGAGTTCGAGTCTCTCCGTCCGCACCATTTTAGACATTGCTAACATAGTAGATGTCACCTTCCAGCACTTATTGTGCACACTTAAAGTATTGAATTGTAAGCCTTTCATTCACTGACCGTGATTCACCTATGGTGTTCCATGGCCAATTTACTGGTGAGGTGCACTTCATTCTTACATACATTTCAAGCGACTATTTGATTACTCGCAACGGTATTTACTACTTTCAGAGACGTGTTCCTATGGATGTAAGAAGTCATTACAAGTCATACTCAATTCCTTTCAGCTTGAAAACTAGAACACGTAAGATTGCTCTAAGAGCTGCTTCAGTATTATCTTTTCAGCTAGATGAATACTGGATGACCTTACGGGTTAATCAACTGGCTTCTATTCACTGAAAAAGCTTCAAACTTCTTTTAATAACACCTCTACAGATGGCGCTAAGTTTAGAGATTATCTATTGAACAAAGGGCTATCTGCAGGCTTACTCCATGCCAAATACTTTAGCTAGATCAGGTCTTTGGGGTTTGGATCTAGAAAGGTCTAAGCCCGAGTGAATATGTTGCAGGTGTTCAAATACTAGTTTTTCAGCCACACTTGGTTCGCCCTTCTTAATAGCCGCTAGAATGCTTGCATGATCACCATCGGGGCAACTGGAATGTCCACTATCGCCAAACAGACCGACGATCAGTGAGGTCCTTGTGACTAATTCACGAATAATTCTAATGAGAACCGAATTTTCACTAATACTTGCTAGCTTGACATGAAACTCACCAGAGAGCCGAATAATGTGAGAGCGATCTGAGTCTGTCCGGGCTGCGTGCTCTAGCTCAATGTGCTCTTCAAGCTCACTAACATCAGGGCTCTGGGTTGCAATGCAGAGTCCATGAACTAGTTGTGGTTCTATGAGCATGCGTGATGTAAAAACATCGTTGGCTTCTTTAGGGCTGGGACAGGCAATGAAGGCGCCTCTATTAGATTCTAGGTCAACAATGCCTTGGCTCGCCAACAATAACAGCGCACGCCTCACTCGCATGCGCCCAACACCAAAAACTTCGCATAGCTTTGCTTCGCTGAGTTTGGTTTTTGGCGCTATACGCTGTTCCATAATAGCCGTATAAATACTGTCTACAACGATTTGCTCTTCAGGGCTCGAGGTATAAGCATCACCACTCATAGCGGTCGGTTGAGTCAATTTAGCCTCCCAAGTTTGCAGGAAAATACTTTGATCATAAATGAACACATTGTTACTTTAACCAACACCATTATACATGACAGACGTTTATATTGTTATAAATACATGTTAATAATTATTATCAGTAATAATTATTAACAATTTGACAATAATTGTTAACGATTGTAATGTGAGTTAAAGTTGGTGCTGATCAGTATTTGCATTTGACTCTCTTGGGCGCATTAGGTGCTTAAGGATTTTGAAAATATCAGGAGCATATAATGAAAAGAATAACGTTCTTAAAGGCCTCGCTAATGACAGCGGCCTTGGCTTTGACAGGTGTCAATTCACCTACTACCTTGGCGGCTAATACGGTGCTTAAAATTGGTTTTGTTGGCGTGACCAGCGGCCCTGCAGCGTCGTGGGGCATTTCCAACCAGCGTTCCATGGAAGCAGGTGCTGCTATCATTAATGATAACGGTGGTGTCAAAATTGGTAGCACAACCTACGACATTGAAATTGTTTCATTTGATGACCAAAAAGACCCTAAACGGGCTATTGCGGGCATGGAAAAAATGGCACAAGAGAATATCCATTATGTAGTCGGCCCCAATGTTGATGATGGTGCGGCAGCTGTTCGTCCTGTGGCTGAACAAAATGGCATTATCTATTTTCCATATGCATTCCCAAAATCACTTTATCAAAAGCCGGCCTCGAACGCGGTACTGGGTATGGTGGCGAACTATCAGTCTGGGCCTGCAATATACAAATTCTTAAAAGATAACAGAGGCGTTAATACCGTGGCATTTATTGCTGCTAACGAATCTGATCCCTTGACACAGCGAGAAAGTGGTGTTGCTGCTGCCGAAGCACTTGGGTTAAAAGTGATTTCAAAAACCGTGACTTATCAGGTCGATACAACAGACTTCGCGCCCGTTATTATCCCCATAGTGAAGCTTCAGCCTGATCTTTTGGTGTTGTCAGGAGTTGCCCCAGCCAATGCGCCGCAAATTATTCGCTCGGCACGAGAATTGGGCTTTCAGGGTTTGATCTCAACAGAGACAGGTCAGGATGCACAAGTGTTGCAAGAAGGCGCTGGTAGTCTTGCTAATGGCTTTATTTCTGTAGGTGGTGCTTCAACGCCTACCATTCGCACCAAAAATATGGAGGCCTTTATCGCTCGTTACACAGAAATGTTTGGGGAGTATAATGATGAGTCCAATACCAAGGTTTATGCTCTTGAATATATTGTAGAGACACTCAAAGCCAATCCGGCTGCAATCAACAATGTTGATGAGTTTAAGAAAACCATGGATACCTTCAGCGCACCCAATCAATATCTCAAGGGTGATCAAGTGCTTAGGTATGTTGGCATGTCTTCTTTTGGCCAACGCCGTCAGTTATCAATACCTCTCGTTGTTAACGTTTACAATGAAGGCAAGTTTGAAACCTTATTCATTGCCGAAGTAGATTAACTTCGATCCATTGAATTAATATCCTATCCCAGGGCTCAGCCCTGGGTGTCTAGCGAAAATATTGTTATGGAACAGGTTCTTGTTAATGGGCTGTATCTTGGGATGCAATACGCGTTAATTGCTCTAGGGTTAACCCTGGTCTTCGCTCTCATGAATGTACTCAATTTTGCCCACGGGCAGTTGTACGTTGTGGGAGGTTTTATCACCTATATTATTTATGGCAAATTAGGCTTGCCATTCTTTGTCGCGATCGTTGCCTCGGGAGTTACCCTAGGTTTGGTTGGCGCGGTGATTGAAAAATTTCTATTTAGACCCGTCATACGAAAATCGGTGCGGGAAGAAAGCACGATGTTACTCGCTGCGGCGATCGCATTCTTTTTAGACGCTATTATCCTATTACTGTTTGGTGAAAAACAGCGTGGGGTCCCCAAAATATTGGATGGTGTGATGAACTTAGATTTTGTTGTCATCATGCCCTATGACAGAATATTGATTGCTGCTCTAGCGGGCTCAAGTATTGTTGCATTTATACTTTTCATGCAGTATTCAAAGCCTGGTCGGGCGATGCGGGCGTTAGCTCAGGACAGAATTGCGGCACAACTAATGGGGGTTAATGTTGACCGCTATTCAATGGTTGGCTTTGCCCTAGGTGCAATGCTGGCAGGCGTTGCGGGTGGATTGCTAGTGTCTATTGTTGGGGTTAACTCGGGCATTGGTGGGCCGGTTTCGATTAAGGCATTTATGATGGTGATGATTGGTGGGGCAGGCGTCATTTCAGGAGCAATTGCGGGCGGCTTTATTTTGGGTATGCTTGAATCCATTGGCCTGACAGTATTAGTTGCTTATGGTGACCTGACTTATCTGGTAATTTTTGTCTCTTTGATGATTTTTCTGTCTATCCGGCCGCAAGGTTTGATGGGTAAACCATGGGGTTAGAGCAATGTTACTAACATCAAGATTCTTAGCAGTTGTGATCTTTTTCATTAGTGTTTTTGTGGTCGTGCCTTGGCTTATTGAGGTGTCAGGTCGGTGGGACTTTTACTACACCCTCACTTCTGTTGCTTTGCTTTCAATTGCTAGTGCAGGTGTTTGGCTAACATTTTATATTGGCCGCATTAATATTGGGCAAGGTGCATACGCCCTTGCTGGTGGTTATCTGTCTGCAGTATTGGTTACCCAGTATGAGGTTTCTTTCTGGCTAACGATCCCGTTAGCAGGCCTATTTTGTGCTGTTTTAAGTGTGCTGATTGGTTTGCCAATATTGCGCTTAAAGGGCGTCTATTTTGCCATGATTACCCTTGTGTTGACTGAGGTTGCCAAGTTGACGGCATTGGCGTTACCCATAACCAACGGTGCAAAGGGTATTGTATCAATACCGTTACCAGGTGAATTGTCTATTTTTGGGTTGACCATTATTCCAGATTTTTCCACCTTAGAAAATGTGAAGCTGGCATTCTATTACCTAGCGGCGACGCTTATGGTTATCTGCTTTGCGGGCATGTATCGCTTGGTTAATTCTCGCATGGGACACTTGTGTAGATCCCTGCAGCAAAACGAAGAATTGGCCTCATCCATTGGCGTTAACATTACCACCTTACGTATTACCGCTTATGCTATTTCATCGTTTCTTGGGGGTGTTGGCGGCTCGATTTTTGTAGCCATTTCGCAGTCTATTTATCCCACTAGCTTTCAGGTGGCAGATTCTATTAACTTTATGCTTAATGTGTTTGTTGGTGGGCTGGGCTATGTTTTTGGCCCCATGCTAGGCACAGTCGTCATTTATTTTGGCTGGGACTTACTGTTTCAAACGGGTAAGTTTCAATTGCTAATTTATTCGTCTATTTTGATTCTTCTTATGCTAACGGTTCCTAATGGTCTGTTAAGCCTTCGTTTGTTCAAATTGAACAAGGAGAAAAAATGAGTGCCTTACTGGAGGTCAACAATGTCACTAAAAAATTTGGTGGATTGACGGCTAATAAAGATATTTCATTCAGCGTACAAGAAAAAGAAATACTCTCTGTGATTGGCCCAAATGGGGCCGGGAAGTCGACACTTTTTAAGATGATTTCATCATTTTTACGCACCACGTCTGGAGAAGTGCTGTTTAAAGGCGAACGTATTTCTAACCTAGCACCTCATATTGTGGCCCGCAAAGGCGTGGTTCGTACCTTTCAAGAGACCACCATCTTTAAAAGTATGACCGTGCGTGAGAATGTGGTGATTGCCCATCATTTGCGCTCAAAAACCAACCTCTTAGGTTTCTATGTTGGGTCACGCAAAGCCCATGCAGATGAAGTCGAATTTCGGCGCTCAGCCGATGAAATACTCGAGTTTCTTAATCTAGATGAAATTTCAGGTGAACTGGCTAGTAATTTACCCCAAGGGCATTTGCGCGCACTGGGGATTGCCATTGGTTTAGCCACTGATCCTAAAATACTGCTATTGGATGAACCCTTTGCTGGCATGAATCATGATGAAACCATGCGTACCGTAGAACTCGTTAGTGGTGTGCGTGACCGTGGTGTGACTGTATTGTTGGTGGAACACGACATGCCCGCTGTAATGAAGATTTCAGACCGTATTGTGGTGCTTAATTTTGGCGAAAAAATTGCTGAGGGAACGCCACAACAGATACAGCAAAATGAACAAGTCATCGAAGCCTATTTAGGCAGCGAAGACGATGCAATTGGGCTTTAACAATGACTGCATTATTAAAATTTGAAAATGTTGAACTCTACTATGACCACGTTTACGCACTCAAAGGTGTGTCAATTAACATAGATGAGGGCGAAACTGTGGCCTTAATTGGAGCCAATGGTGCCGGTAAGTCCTCAATATTACGAGCTATAACAGGTTTGCAGGGGCTTAGAGAGGGTTCTATTGAGTATTTAGGTCAGCGCATTGACGGCATAAAACCAGATAAGATCGTAGAGATGGGCATTGCCATGGTACCTGAAGGCCGAAGGGTATTTCCCTTTATGTCAATTAAAGACAATTTAATGATGGGCGCATTTAGTCGTAAAGATAAGGTCGGTATTGCCCAGACACTTGAAATGGTCCTGGGCCGTTTCCCAAGGCTCAAAGAAAGGTACGCTCAAAGTGCAGGTACACTCAGTGGCGGTGAGCAGCAGATGTTGGTTATTGGTCGTGCACTTATGGCAAAACCTAGGCTACTTTTAATGGATGAGCCATCATTAGGGATTGCACCTAGATTGGTGCAGAACATAGCTCAATCAATTGTTGACATAAACCGTGATGAAAAAGTATCGGTGCTACTGGTAGAACAAAATTCACGTATGGCTTTGCGTATATCCCATCGTGCTTATGCCATGGCCACAGGTTCCGTGGCGCTTAGTGGTTTGTCTAAGGACTTACTAGAGGATGATCGTATTAAATCTCTCTATTTAGGTGGAGAAGTTTCGTGAACAAAAAAAATATTAGAATATTGTTAATTAATCCAAATACAACATCATCTATGACCGATAAGATTGGCGAAGCTGCTCGACAAGTGGCGGCCCCCGATGTCGATATTGTGGCCCGCAATCCTAAAACTGGTCCTGCCTCTATCCAAGGACCAGAAGATGGGCTTTCGGCATTGCCGGGGATGTTGGAAGAAGTGGTTAAAGGGCGTGATGATGGTTTTGACGCCATCATTTTGGCTTGCTTTGATGATACGGGTCTTGCAGAGGCGCGCAGACTGAGTGGTGTGCCCACCATTGGCATAGGGGAGGCTGCCTTTCATGCAGCAATGCTGCTGGGTGCTAAGTTTTCTGTGGTTACCACACTTGCCATATCTGTGCCCGTGATTGAAGAAAACCTTAGGGATTATGGGCTAGAGTCTGCCTGTCTTAAGGTAAGGGCTAGTGAAGTTGAGGTGTTGGACTTGGAAATTGATGGTAGCAGTGCCAGAGATAAAATCTCTAATGAAATGGCATGTTCCTTGCTTGAAGAACAACCGGGTGCTGTAGTGCTTGGCTGTGCGGGTATGGCAGATCTGGCTAAACAGTTATCGCAAATCCATAATGTCCCCGTGATTGATGGCGTGGCCTCTGCTGTAGGGCTTGCTTCTGGGCTGGTTAGGTTAAGGCGTTAAGTTGATACATCATGACCATCATTGATACCTATCTAAGTTAAGCTATGACCTATGGGTATCCCCATTGTTAGCTAATGACATTAGCTGATAGCCTCTTATCAGTAGTGTTGAAATTCTCTACTATTTTGACCACGAGGTTCTCCAGAGTCTCGTAGGTCAATCTTTTCTATCACCTCATCGGCGTAGCACCAGTTTCCCGCCGTATCACCTGTCCATTCTCTAGCATGTTAACGGCCATCAAAGACTCCCGTGACCCATCGGGAAACCTCATCACCGAGTGTTCCACCATAATATCGTCATTTTCGTAAATACAGCGTTGCATACGTTCATCAAAGCTGGGGTCTAACCAAAAGCGTGACATCCTCTCCATGAACTCAGCCTTTCTTACGCTGGCGCCAGTTGAATGGCTAATAAACTCACAATCACAATGATGCAAAGACATCAACGCCTCCATATCTTGGTCTTCATGAGCTTTCTTTATGCCTTTAAATATGCTCATAACGTACTCCTTATGTTAACGATAGTGCTTATTAGCCAGTATACATCTGGTGCTGGATGTTTCTATCAATTCATCAGCGAAGCGCCACTTTCCGTACGTATCACCTGTCCATTCTCAAGCATATTAACCGCAATCACAGACTCCCGTGACCCATCCTTAAACCTCATCACTGAGTGTACAACCAAAATGTCGTCGTTTTCATAGATACACCGGCGCATAAGTTCTTCATAGCCAGTGTTAGTTTGCATCCCTGAAACCATTTCACTGAATTGAGCCTTGTTCATGGTGGTGCCAGATTGGTGGCGAACAAACTCATAGTCTTCGTGAAATACGGACAGAAACGTCTCACTATCGTTTTCTTCAAGAGCTTTTTTAAGTACTTTATGCAGGCTCATAACAATTCCTCACTGGTGGTCTTCAATACAAGATGAGTTTACAGTGTACACAGCACACACATGCTAGCCAAGAGTAGCTCTAGCATCACATAATGTTGGAGGAGAGGGGCCCTAGACACTACAGAATGTGAGTTGATGTGGATGCCTACAGCGCCTCTCGCCTACTTCAGACTTTAGAGAGATAAAGTACATAGGCACCTACCCAGCTGAAGGGGGAGGAAATTATAGAACCATTCGCACTATTACCATCATGTCAAAGCTTAACAATAAAATAAATTACATGATGAAGTTCCCAATCTACAGTAATCACTACAACGCTCGTGGGCAATGTAAAAAACTGAACTAAATCAAGCTAAAAAGAATAGAGAAATTGCGGACGTAGACGAAATTGATCATGTATTAGCTAATGGCATTACCTTTCCTTAAAAAACCTCCTGAGACCCTTATGAAATAAGCATTTCATCAATTCTACTTATGGGTGTGTAAACCAAATGAACGACCACCTTTGTTCCTATATTTTCTTTTTTCTGCAGGATTTTTCATGAAATTTAAATAACAAAAATAATACTTTTTGTTATTTAAAGGAAGCTATGGTTGGCCTCCTTTTTGATTGATTAATATAGACTTGCACTAGATGCCATGTTCACATGGTGGATCACTTGTTAATGGTTTAGTAGGTTACCACCATCCTAATGTTCTACCATTGCCTGCAATAATAAGGACACAGGTTACGACATGTAACACAATCCAAAACGTTCTAAAAGCTAATGCTTTTGTTACATCTCTTTGAGCGATTGGCAAAAACTCTGGCTTGTCCTCGTCATCAAGTCCAATTGGCATCCCGACTGTCCTAGCCCATACTTTTAGAAATCTTCGTTGACCACTCATAACTGGATTTTCATTTATTAATTCTCAAACTATAAGTTAATATCAACTTATATAAAAGGTTTATCAAACCACACGAAGATGGCATAAATAGCAGATAATTAAAAGTATCACCTCAGTAATCGGTATACCCACTTTCCATGCAAATTTTAGACATTCCGGTGTCTTAAACTTAACCCATACATCATAACCATAATTGATACCTGTGTAAGTAACGTAAAGCTATGTAAGTAGTATTGTTAGATCAAATGATTACTGATAGTTTGTTGACAGTGGTAGACGACGTCAAGTCACTACTGCCTCGCTTTTGACCACGGGGTTCCCCATAATCCCGCTGGTCTCTTTTTTATCACGCCATTAGTCAAGCGTCACTTTTAGCCAGTATCACTTGTCCATTCTCTAACATATTAACCGCAATCACAGACTCCTGTGCCCCATCCTGAAATCTCATTACCGAGTGTATAACCAAAATATCGTCGTTTTCGTGGATACACCAGTAGATAACTTCTATAAAGCCCTTGACGGTAGTCATGTGTGAAATCATAACCCTAAGCGTAAGGATGTTTCTGGGTAGCTGCTAAATCACATTAACTAAGCAAACAGATCGCCAAGTTCGTGTTGTGGATGTACTGGAAATCGTTCTGGGGCATCAATCCATAGGCGCAGTAAATGGCGGCGATCTTGAGCGTTAGGCCAGTCCTGATAATCCGTTCGTGCGTGCAGCACGGAGCGGTTGTGGACAATGATGGTCTCGCCTTTTTGCAGTGTTGTACGCAAGGCTAATTCATCAGACCTTGAAAAATGATCAAATAAATCGAGTGCGGCGATCTGTGTTTCACTCAACTCTATTTGCTGGGTTTGTGCACTTAGCTCTATAAATGGTCGGTAGTATACACTGCTGACGCGACCGTTGTTTTCGCAAAAAACCGGTCGCTCGGTTTCATAAGGACCCGCCTCTGCAATACCATGTGAACCCTCCACACGCCAATGTGGAAACGGCTTATACAATTCTTCGAGAAGGGCTTGATCTGTGGTCGCAATATGATCGTGGATGCTGCGAACATTTACCAGATAGCTTTCCCCACCTGTCATCGCAGGTTGCAGGCAATGTAGCGCAATTAGCGTTGGTGGGTCAGAATGTGGTGTCAGTTCTCCAGTAGACCGATAACCGCGTTTATCTTCGGTTTCTACATCAGAAAAGTCGCGTACATCTTCCACGTGCTCGCCGCGTGACGATTGTGACACGATAGTGCCTAGATTCTGTCCCAGCATGGTTAGCCTTGCTGCAGTTGATTCCTTGTCATCAAGGCAAAAGTTGCGCAAAAAAGCAAATCCGTAGTGGTGTAGTGATTGGGTGGCCATATCGACAATGGTCTCCATATCTTCAAAACCGTTGATCCAGATAGAGTCGACTTCGCTCAGAAGTGAAGCGTCCCAGGCAAAGTGGTTAATTCTTTTCATTAAATTAGTCAACTCATTAAAAGTAGTATCAAGGTCGCTATGGTAGTCTTTACGGGGCCGATGAACCAACAAGTGTCTTGGTCCGCACAGATCAATCCAGAACTCTGATCACGATAGTTAATATGCAATCATACAGCTGGATTCTAATCTATTCCACTATGGCTTTCAGGCTAAATTAAGTTCAGGTAAGCAATTTAGAGGTTAGTTAGCAAAAGATGTTTATTCGGCAAGAGGTGCGCATGTGAACTGAATCTGTGGTGGTACGAACCCTCATTGATACACATGGCTATTACAGAACTTGAGCAACTTTGTAATACCGGCTGATGTTGGACACTGGATGACTTTATTTAAATGTAGTAAAGTCCTCGCCTTAGAATGCTGGAAGTAAATACTTTTGGATGGCTTGCTATGGAATTTAATTATTATGACTGACTTTTTAGATGTATTGATTGTTTTACTGGTGCTGATTTGGTTGTGGACAAGGTTTAAAAAATATAAGGCAGATAAACAGGACGATCACCAGCATGAGCATAACAATAAGCAGGATGAAGCTCTTGCTGTTGTGGTCGTGAAAGAAGACCTCAATAGTAAGCCGATTGTTGTTGAAGATGTGGATGGAGAAGTAGACTATTTACAGTTAGCGGCAGAGAAAGGACGTGAAGCGAAGTTAGCAATGCGCGAAAAGAACAATGTAGAGGCTTGGGAGTTAATTCAGCAACAAAAGCACTTTTATAGTCAGCTTACAGATCAGCAGAGCATCAGTATCAGTATCACCGAGATGATAGGGCTTGACTCGAACGTTAGTAAAGATCTAGCAAACATACTTAGACTAGAAAAAAAGCATAAAGACGCTCTTGTTCATATTATTTACTGGGTTGCGAATTCTAAATCTGTCACCAAAGACCAAGAAAGTAAATTACGGGCTTATTTCAATCGTGCTAAGTTGACGGGCCCAACGGTTGATGATGTTATGGACTATTGCTTAGCTGCTGGGATTAAAGAGTTTCATGTTATTCAAAATGATGTTGATAGCTGGGTTTAGTTGTTATTAGATCACCCAAATCTAGTCGTGACATGAACCTATTTGCACCTTATGAGACGATATTATCTCAGTATTAGAAACTATCACCAACAAAGGCTAACAGTTGCTCACATGGGTGCGCTGTGTTGAATGTGGAGGCCTTAGATGGCCTTGGGTAATATTACTTTAAACGGTATGCGCAAGTGTCTTGAGTCGCTGGTATAAGGGTTTGAACATTATTGGTTTAATCTCTGATTTAACCACTACAAACTGTTATTTGTCACATTATAAGAATGGCCATCATGACATTAGAAAACTTGTTTCCTCAATAAGACATATCTATAATCTTAAACATGAAAGCATTTGAATTTAGTGATTTAAAAACCCCAATTATACAAGCACCTATGGCTGGTGGGGTCAACACTCCTGAACTTGTAAGCACAGTGGCTAACTATGGAGGAGTAGGGAGCTTTGGGTTTGCTTACACAACACCTGAAAATATAGAAAAATCTTTATTCAGTACAAAAAAACTTACATCTGGGCATATAAACGCCAATTTTTTTGTTTTTAAAGACATTGACCTTCCAAATATGAAGATTCAACAAACATGTCTTGAGGCGTTAACTGTGTTGCCATTTGATGAGGTAGTTGAATTCACAATACCTGCCGCACCCTTTTTTCCATTACTAGATGAACAATTAGGCCCCGTATGGGAAAGTCGTCCTTCTATAGTAACTTTTCATCTGGGAATTCCTGCTTTTTCGATTATAGAAAAAGCGAAGTCACTAGGAATTAAAGTGGGGATTACAGCTACCAACGAGACTGAAGCGTTAGAAATTGTTAGGTCTGGAGCTGATTTTATTGTAGCCCAAGGTATTGAGGCGGGGGGACACAGGGGTGTATTCGACATAGGAAAATATGATTATCAACTCAAGCTTGATGACCTTTTGGTGCAACTAAAGAGAACAACTTCCTTACCTGTAGTTGCTGCAGGGGGGCTGATGAATGGGGCAGATATTAGGCGAGTAATGGCACTTGGCGCGAGCGCAGCTCAAATGGGTACTGCTTTTTTATGTTGTGCAGAGGCAGGAACCAGCGCCATTCATAGGAAATACTTGCTCAATAGTCATGATAGAGGAACAAAAATCACTAACGGTTTTTCAGGTAGGCCTGCTAGAGGAATAGATAATACTTTTATAAAAGTTATGGAAAATAAGCCGACTCTTCCATTTCCTGCCCAGAACTCTCTTACAGCTAACTTGAGAAAAACTTCAGAGGCAACTTCAAATGGTGAATTTGTAAGTCATTGGGCGGGCCAGAATTTTAAAAAAATAAGGTCCCTTTCCTGTTTGCAAGTTTTACAGGAACTAAAAACAGAGCTAGAGAGTGGGTAATTAAACTAACTGATTCCTTCAACAATTGTTAGACCCCTTTTATAAAGCCTTTTAACATTGTTTTAAGGCGCCGTCGGCTTTTCCTTCCACCTCATTTCAGATATCCACTAACAATGTTCAATATTGCTTGTATTGATTAGGGCCAGCACTTTAAAATTATTCTGTTCCTACAAAGCTGAAATTTTCAAATGCGCCAGCATCAAGTGCTTCTCGCATAAGTGCAGAGGTTGCTTTAGTCATTGGTAATACAGGGTTGCCGTGCACCCATACCAATCCTAATGTTTGTGAAACAGTAGGTGATTCAAGTAATTTCTGTTTGGTGTTTGGCAGATGAGCAAAGCGCTTGGGAACGATAGTGGCAAGGTCACCTGCCATTGCATGAAAAGCCAATTGAAAAATGGAATTTGACTCTAAAATAGGCTTACATCGCACACCTGCTTGTTCAAAAGCTTCGTCCATTATTTGCCTTTCCCGCATTGATTTAGACAGTAAGCAAAGCGGTAACTTGCAAGCATCAGACCAAGAAATAGTAGGACTATCATCTAGCCAATCGTTATCTGGAAGAAGCAAATACAATGGTTCTTCGTATAACTCCATGGTGACGAAAGGGTCTAGCGCAGGGTTGTCTAAGTCAGTGACTCCAATGTCTATTTCAAAGTTGGTTAAGCCCTGGAGTAATCGGTCGGTCCCTATGAACTGAATGTCCAATTGAACAGACGGATAACGTTTTTGAAAAAGTTGGCTCACAGTTGGAAATAAGGGGGAGCTAAATGGGGTCGCACCTATGCGCAAACGTCCGTTCAGATCACTCCTCATGATGCTAAGCTCTTCCACCATTGCCGATCTGTCAGCTAACAAGCGTTTAGCCCACGTAACTACGCGCTTTCCTTCTTCGGTGAAGCCTTCGAATTTTTGCTTGCGAAGAATTAATGGGATGCCTAGCTCTTTCTCTAGGCTTTTGATGGCGCTAGACAAGCTGGGCTGAGATACATGGCACTTTTCAGCCGCGCGGCCAAAGTGCTGTTCTTGCTCTAGCGCAACGAGATATTGGAATTGTCTTAGAAACACGTATAACCTCTTGATTTGTATATAAAGCTAGTTAAGCGTCATTGATAAAACTTAAGAAATCGTAATTAGTCGTTACAGAGTCTATCACTGACAGAGTACAAGGTGCCAATGTCCTGTGCTATAGTTTTAATTCAAACCATAAAACCCATTAGTATTATAACCTTCAATGATACCTCTTATGTTCTTACCGCCGTTGTTAACATCTGTCGTGTTCTTTGTTGGCATCCTGATTGGTAGTGTCGGGATTGGGGGTGTTTTATTGGTTCCTGCGCTTAAATTTCTGGGTGGTATTCCCTTACATTCAGCCATTCCTGCGTGCATGCTCAGTTACATGGTTACAGGATCAGTTGGGGCATTTATATACGCGCGCCACGGGACTATTAATTGGTCAATGGCAAAGAAAGTTTGCCTGGGGGCCCTCCCTGGTGCCTACATCGGAGCCTTTTTTCTGCCATACTTTCGAGCGGATATACTTGAGGTTTTCATCGCTACCTTAATACTGGCCTCTGGGGCCCACGCATTACTCCGCAAAACGGCAGTCCAACAATCTACTGAGGAAACTGAAAAAAACACGCCTCTATTAGCAATTGGGTTGGTTGCGGGAATTGGTTCGGCATTGAGTGGCACAGGGGGACCACTGCTATTAATTCCTATACTAATATGGTTTAAAGTGCCTGTATTAATTGCCATTGGTTTGTCTCAGGTGATTCAGATTCCTATTTCTGCATCAGCGACTTTAGGTAATTTTTTGCATGGCCATGTTGATATAAATCTTGCTTTTGTACTCGCGTTAACCATGGTGGGCGGCACTTTGGTAGGGGCCAAATTCGTGCACCATATGCCTGTGGATAGCCTAAAGAAATTAGTGGCGTGTCTACTAATTGGGGTGGAGTCATGATGCTAGTGCGTCTTCTAGGTTAAGTGCTTTAGAAAACATTGGCTGCTAATATTTTCATCAGAAGTCTAGTGCCCTCCTTATTGAAAGTGCCTACCTTTAGGCAAAAGCTATCACTCGATAAAAACTATCTGTTTGACTCTTTTTACGTGCATTGCCTATGATTGCTTCAAGTTAAAAGCACACTAATAAAGTGCCTTGTATAAAAATCAATTAATTAGCAGGAGAACTCCATGACAGACTTATCAGCACCGAGAAAGAAAATCACCATTAGAGGCCTACAAAAGAAAATGCAGGAAGGCGAAGGTATCGTGCAGATGGCCATCTATGATTATCGTAGCGCCGTAATTGCTGACCGTCTAGGTATTGATATTTTATGTGTCTCTGATACTGGAGGCATGGTTTTGTTTGGTCACGAGTCAACTGTAACTGTTAGTTTTGAAGAAGTGATGATGATGTCACAAGCGGTAGACCGTGGTAGTAAGTATGGTTTGCGCATGGTTGACATGCCATATTGGAGTTTTCACGTTTCTCCTGAGCAAGCGGTAGAGAACGCAGGTAAATTCGTATCTCGTGCTAATGCTGAGGTTATGAAGTGTGAGGGTAACCAACATCACGCTAAAAACATTGAAGCGATTGTTAAAGCAGGTATCCCTGTCCAAGGGCACATTGGAGTTACACCAATGCGTATGCCTCAGTTGGGCGGCTTCTTTGCGCAAGGCAAAACCTCTGACCGCGCCAAAGAATTAATAGATGATGCTCTGGCCATGGTTGACGCAGGTTGTTTTTCAATTATGTGTGAAGTAACCAGCCAAGAGGTTTGTGAATACTTAACTGAAATATTGGATGTTCCTGTAATTAGCTTAGGTGCAGGAAATAGGGCACATGGTGTGCATATTATTACATCTGACCTGTTCCACTTATACGAAGAGCACACTCCACGTCACTCCAAAATCTACACAGATCTTATTCCTATTATGGAAAACGTGTTTACCCAGTATCGTGATGAAGTTAAATCACGCGTCTACCCTGGTCCAGAGCACACGGTCTATATGAACGACCAAGAGGTCGCTAAGTTCGCCAAAGAAATGAAGTGGGAAACAAAACTAGCTGAGATAGATGCCGCTAAGTAGCAGACGCATCCAACCGAAAATACTTAACATATTGAGGAGACATATCATGTCATCAAGAACTCATGCACAATGGAATGCTGTTCCCGACTTGCAAAAAGGCGAGTGGGTCGATAGCAAAATTTACTCAGACGAAGAGATTTTCGAAGACGAACTAAGTAAAATATGGAGCAAGACTTGGATCCCAGTTTGTCATGAATCTGAGCTTAAAGAAGCCTATTCTTTTCGCACCATGACCATCGCGCGCGAGCCCGTTATCGTGGTTCGTGGGAAAGATATGGTTGTACGAGCGTTTTTAAACGTATGCCCCCATCGTGGCAACATGATCGAGCGACGTCCTGCTGGTAACTATAAGCGCGGAACGCCTTCCGGTACTCCTAAGACAATGACATGCATGTTCCATGCATGGAGTTTCGATATGAAAGGTAAGTGCGTCAACATCTCACGTAAAGAAGAAGGCTACCAAGATCGATTAAGTGAGTCTCAGGTTGGTTTACGTGAACTAAAGTGTGAAGTGTATTTTGGTGGCTTCGTTTGGGTCAGCCTCAATGATGACATTGGGATGACAGTTGAAGAATTTGCTGCCGGTTCACTTGATGTGCTAGCTCCTTCTCTAAACGAAGAACCATTGGAGGTATTTCACTATCACAAAGCGATCATCCCTTGTAACTACAAGCTATGGCATGACACCAACTGTGAGTTTTATCATGACTACCTGCATTATCATAATCGCATCACTGGTTTTAACGACGCTTACTTTGCACGCAAAAACAGTGGTTTTGACGGCGGTCATATCAACGTGGGTAGCTTTGAGGTGCAGTACGATAATTACGAAGGTTCGCATTCTCGGGAGGAGTTATCCTTCCCACATCTTCCACCTAACCATTGGTACATGATTGACATGTTTCCTGGTGTGAACTTCAACCTACGGGGCTCAGCCTTGCGCTGTGACTTAATGACACCACTGGGCCCAAATTCGGTAATGATTGAGTTTCGTGGCCTAGGTTTGGCCAGTGATTCTAAAAAAGATCGTCAAACACGTATCGACCATCATAACTCGATCTGGGGGCCATTCGGACGTAACTTGCACGAAGATTTATTAGCAGTAACGGGTCAGGGTGCTTCGATGCATCCCATGGCAGAGAGCCGTAAAATCCTCCATGGCCGTCATGAGAATGAAACCATTCACGACGAAAATGGCATGCGCCATTACTATGAGGAGTGGGGCAAATTATTAGACCGTTCTCCAAGTAATCCGGATGAGAAGTTCAAACCATATCCTGTGTTTAAGGAACAAGAGGCACAACGAGCTGCGGCTGCGGCGCAGTAAAGAACTCGCTGGAGCGTACTGGCAGGCCAATAATCATTAAGCCTGCTAGTTTTTTACAATTACAATAGGTTTTTGGAGGCCGTCATGGCTGTGAGTAACCACGAATTAAAAGAACAAATAAGAGAACTCATCTACAATACCTGCATTCACTTAGATGACCACCAATGGGAAGCTTGGCACGATAACTGCTCAGAGAACTTCAACTATGCCATTAGAGCGTTTAGTCCTGAAGTACAGACTGACATCAAGTATCACGGTGGTGATAAAGAGTACATGGAGTCGATTACCAGTATGCTAGCTAAGCATAATAGTGACCAGTCTCCACTCAGGCGCCATTGCACTGTATACAGAGTGGAAGTGGCCAAGGATGGCAAGTCGGCTACGGCAATTAGCTCACTTACGGTGCATCAGACGCAACTTGATGGTATAAATTCGCACGTTGATGCTGGAACAACGAGTGTTTTTTTAGTCGGTAGATATAACGACGTGTTTGTTATTGAAGGTGACAGTATAAAATTTGAAGATCGTGAAGTTCGCCTAGACACACGTCGCCTAGATAAAGGCACACACTGGCCAATCTAATATTTACTATAAGCAGGAAGTATAATTATGAGCTGGAAAACAGCTTGTCCCGCGAGTGACGTTAAGCAAGACAAACTAAAAGAATGCACCATCGATGGTATTGAAATTATTTTAGCTAATGTTGGTGATGGCTTTAGAGCATATCCGCCAGTGTGCCCGCATATGGAACAATATTTAGAAGGGTCAGGTATTTGCGCGAATAACGTAATGACTTGCGACCGACATTTATGGCAATGGGACATGAAAACTGGCGAACCGATGGGGCCTGCTGAAAAGCCTCTGCTCATCTACAAGACAAAAGAGGTAGATGGACAGATTATGGTCTTTATTGATGAAGAACTTGAATACGATTTTGATGACGATGACTAGTATTCAAACAGTTCATCACCTTTTCTAATACTAATCTGACGTAATTGTGAGCCCCGTTTACGATAGGGACTGTTGACCGGAGTTAAGCTATGTTGATCGAGATAGAAAAGAAGTCTCAAACCTATCAGTTTGAGGCCAATGCTGGGGAGAAGCTACTCTACGCTGGTTTGAGAGCTGGAGTGCCTTTGCCATTTGAATGCGCAACGGGAACCTGCGGTTCTTGCAAAGCACGAGTCGACCAAGGTGACGTTGACGAAGGTTGGCCAGAGGCCCCAGGCAAAGAACGTTTTAAAGCTGCCAAACGAGAAATACTGATGTGCCAATGCAGCGCACAGTCTGATTGTAGTTTAAGCGTGCCCACAAAGATTGCGGTATTTCGTGACGACGATATAAATCCAGACCATCATGTGGGGTTAATCACCCAGTACGATATGCTGACTTCAGATGTTCTGCGTTTTGAAGTTGAGCTACCCGCTGATCTTTCATTTCATGCTGGCCAATTTTTTGTTTTACAGGTCCCTGGAGTAAATGGGTTTAGAGCCTATTCAATGGTGAATTACTCAACTGGGACGAACACGCTTGAATTCATTATTAAGCAAAACCCAAGTGGTGCATTATCAAAATGGATGTTCGATTCAGATCGCTCTAACGAGCAGATAGACTTATTTGGTCCATTAGGCCGAGCTACATTCCATCCAGACGAATCTCATGATCTTTTTATGATTGCAGGTGGGTCTGGTATAGCAGGCTTAATGTCAATTCTGGAGCATGGACGACAGGTTAATCACTTTAAACACCACAACGTGGCCCTGTATTTCGGTGTTCGCACTCCCGCTGATTTTTTCTTTGCCGAAAGGTTAAGAGCAGTGAAGGCTCAATTTCCAGATAGAGTCTCTATTAACATCGCTTTCTCTAACGAGCCACCCACAAGTGAGCAACTCAGTGGTAATGATGGCCTTAATTACTTACAGGGTATGGTTCACGAGCATGCGTTGCCAGCCGTATTGGAAGGCGGTGGGAATACAATGCACTATCTAGCTGGTCCAGCCCCGATGGTAGACGCATTAATTAGGCCTCTAATCCTTGAATCTAAAGTTCCTGCAGACAAGATACGCTACGATAAATTTAACTAGACATAGCTCAGACTGTTTTTGTGTGTTTATACCAGCAAGCCGTTCCTGCGCTTGTTTAGTTGAATTAAGGACGGTTGCTGATTAGATGCTTGTCTGAATCGTCTATATTGGTAATTCTACTAGAATTAAGTATCTACTATGAACTATCCATTAGTGATATCTAAATAACCTTACAGTTTCTGGCAAATTCATATGCTAGTGTGAGATTAATATTTTCTTAAAAAAATTCAATATTAATTGGTACTATTTAAAAATATAAATCCAGTCTTAAAAACGGCAGAAATCAGGCTGTTTATCTATTAGCGAACCTATTGTATTTAATTCCGACTTTTATGATAGTCTTTATCAATCGCTTAATTGAATTGAATGTATTTACAAATAACAGCCAATGGTTTAAAAAATAGGAACGGTCTGGTGCGCTGCAGTTTTGTATCGGATTGATATTACTTTACAAATAGAAAAAAAATAAACTAATTTGGAGTGTGATCATGAGGAAACAGATTCGCAATATTCAACAGAAACTTACTACAGCCGCGCTGGTATTCGGTTTATCAGCAGGCGCAGTATCTACTGTTCATGCTGCAGAAATTGACTTCGGTAATGTGGGTGATCCCATTGACCTAGTAGTAGGTTATCAGCCTTATTACACCGAAGCATGGTCTGGTGTGGTAATGAAGGGAATGAAATTCTATGAGAAGTATTTGCCAGCAGGCTCAACAGTAGAATTCCAAATCGGTTTGGCGGGCGGTGTTATCGTAAACGCCATGCTAGCTGGTAAGCAACACATCGGATACATGGGTGACATGCCTGCGATCGTTGCAACTACCAAGGAACGCGTAGCAGATGTGCGCATCGTAGCAACAGCGGGCTTAGCCATGGACCAGTGTAATAACATGCTGGTTAGAACTGACGCTCCTGCGTTTGCAAACTCAGATGAAGCGATCCAATGGATGGACGGTAAAACCGTTGCTGTACCCAAAGGTGCTTGTACTGATAGGTTCGCTCTAGCTGTGTTTGAAAAGAAAAACATCAAGCCTGCAGAGTATCTGAACCAAAACATCGAAGTTATTACTAGTGGATTTCGTGCTGGAAAACTTGATGCAGCAGCAATCTGGGAGCCAACAGCTTCTCGTCTTGTTGAAGAAGGCTTAGCACGTAAGGTTGCCACGGGCGCGTCAGTAGACGAGAACGATGGTGGCTTCATCGATATGCGTGGTGATTTGATTGACCAGCGTCCTGATGTTGTAAAAGCGTGGTTGAACGCTGAGCTTGATGCTCAACTGTTTATGTCTGACCCAGCCAACAACATGGCTATTGTTAAGATGGCCGCTGCTCAAACTACAGGCTTTGATGAATATGTACTCTGGAAGGCAATGGTAGGTAGTACTCCAAAAGCCCAAGGCGGTACAGATGTTCGTAACGAGATGGCATTTGCTATTACGCCAAAAGCGCTAGCTTTGATTACTACGGCGACTACGTTTTTGCACTCAATCAAGACTATCAAGGTTGACACTCTCCGTGACAATGCAATCGAGACGAGCTTTACGGAAGACATTCTTAAAGAGCGTGGCCTAACTGCACCTGTTGGTAAAATGATGGCGCTTCCCGATTCAGCTTACCCTGGCTAAATCCTGCTCGATTAAGCAGTACATGCTAGGCCTAATGCTATGGGCTAATAGCTACCAACTTAGCCCCGCCATTTTTGGTGGGGCTAATTTTTAAACACAGATCTTCGATGTGCCCCCTAGATTCCCTAATGTTACTTACTGTATATTAATGGAACAGTAGCGCCTCGATTCGTAACTATCCCTGATAATAGACTCCTTAGGTCATTCAAGGATTAATCTTTTTATTTTGAGCTGGACACTATGAGTCAATCTAACGCGACGATGAACTTGACGATGTATCGTATTTCATCATGGTTAAAGAGTCCAAAGCCGTATTTAATGTTTATCGGTTTTGGTTTTGTTCTTTCATTTTGGTATTTTTCAGTAGAAGTATGGAAGCTCCCCCGCTTTCAAGACATGCCTGCACTAACAGAGGTTATCGAAGAGTGGTTTAGTAAGGACCCTTACTACGGCCTGTCTGTTTATACCCCCGAATACTATAAGCACATAGGTATTAGTCTTCGACGTATTGCCTATGCGTTTTTCCTAGCAACCGCCTTAGGAGTCCCTCTAGGACTATTTTTGGGCTGGTCACAAAAGCTAAGAGAATATATTTTCCCACTATTTGAACTGTTGCGCCCAATTCCAGTACTCGCATGGGTTCCATTAGCAATCATTATGTTTAGTGGCTCAGAGACTCCCGTTATCTTCCTCACCTTCCTGGCTTCATTTTTCGCCACAACCTTGAATACAATGTTGGGTGTAGAATCTATTGATGAGGAGTACAGCAGGGCAGCCTATTGCTTAGGTGCAAGCCGCTGGCAAACTTTCGTTCACGTTGTAGTCCCAGGCGCAATGCCTTTTATATTCACTGGACTGCAAATTTCTATCGGTGTGGCTTGGTTCTCACTGGTGGCAGGAGAAATGGTTTCTGGCCAATATGGCTTGGGCTATATAATAAATACCGCATACATAATGGTCCAATACTCACAAATCATCATTGGCATGATTACGTTGGGATTATTTGGCTACGTAACTAGTGCGTTAGTGCGTGTAGCGGGTGATTACATGATGCAATGGAGAGTGCGTGAACTTGCACTGGGTGGAGATTAATTAATGAGTACTTTAGAAAAAAACGATTCAATGCCGACCACGGGTGCGATTCGAATCGAAGATGTAGTTAAGGTTTATGATCCTGACGGAGCTGCAGTGATGGCGGTAGATCATTGCTCTATCGATATTCCTGCAGGTGAAATATGTATGATTGTTGGCCCATCAGGCTGTGGAAAAACAACTTTACTTAACACTATTGCTGGTTTTCATGGTTTAACTTCTGGGCATATATATTTAGATGGTGAAATTTTATGTGGCCCTGGTCAAGAAAAGGCGGAACCTGGTTCAGACCGGATCGTAGTTTTTCAAAATGGTGCACTATTCCCATGGAAAACGAACCTAGAAAACATTGCCTTTGGCCCAATGATGGAGGGCAAACTTAGTAAAGCTGAAATTTACGAGAAGGCTCGGAAAATGATGGTTGATGCTGGTTTGGAAGGAACAGAGGATGCATACCCAGGTGAGGTCTCATCCGGCCTAAGGCGCCGTGTAGAAATTGTTCGTGCCTTGATGAATGAGCCAAAGGTATTGTTGTTTGATGAGCCTTATAGAGCGCTAGATTCGTTGACCAAATCGGTTATGCACGAAGCGTTGTTAGAAATTTATTATAAGAATAAAGTTACTATCTTCTTCATCACCCATGATTTAGAAGAGGCCATTTTTCTTGGACATAGATTAATTATTATGTCTTCGCGTCCGTGCAAGCCAAAGAAGATTGTTGAAGTAGATATTCCACATCCGCGAGATTATAGCGTGCTCACAAGCCCACGCTTCCGTGAAATCATGAATGAAGCCAAAGGCGTGGTTAACGAAGAGGCTCGCAAGGCCTTTGAAGCTGGTGAGAAAGAAGGTTAAAACAATGAATATTAATAAAGTTTTAAGTAAGTTTTCAGCACGTGCTACCTTTCGAGGCGTGTTAGCTATTGTCATTTTTATTGCTATATGGGAATTCGGAGCGAGGTCTTTAGATCTAATTGGCTGGCGTGTGCCCTTTATAGGCTTAATACCACCACCTAGCAGTGTGTTAACAAGTTGGTCAAACTTAATTGTGGAGCCTAGTTACTGGCAGAGTTGGTATATGAGCTTTTTGCGAGTTTTTACTGGCTTTATAGTGGCAATGATTGTGGGCATTCCTCTTGGTTTGTATATGGCAATTAATAGAACATTTTATGGCATAGCTTTCCCATCGTTTGAGATTTTACGGCCAATTCCGCCGCTTGCTTGGGTGCCTGCGTCGATCATATTTTGGCCTACGCAAGAAATGTCGATTGCCTTTGTCACGTTTCTTGGCGCTTTCTATACGATAGTTATTAATGTATTGGGTGGTGCTAGGTCAATCAACCGTCAATATTTGCAGGCGGCTCAGTCTATGGGTGCCAGCCAGTGGGATATCTTTAGACGTATAGTCTTACCTGCAACGCTGCCCTCAATTGTTGTGGGTTCAGCTGTGGGAATGGGTATTACCTGGGAAGTGGTTGTGGCAGCAGAAATGATTTCTGGTGGAGGGTCAGGTGGTGGCGCAAGTGGTGGTCTTGGCTTCTTTATTTGGAGTTCCTATGTTGGTGGTTCTTACGAGCAAATTATTGTTGGCATGATCAGCATCGGCATCGCAGGTTATATTAGTAGCGAGTTATTAAGAAAACTAGGTGGGCGTTTTACCCCTTGGTTGAAAACACGTTAATCAGTTTAAAAAATTAATCGCAAACCTCATGTCAAATATTATTTAATCTTGAATTGAGATTCTGGAATTATGTATGTCAACAACTAAAAAAAGTAACGAAATTATTGCGACAAACGTCAGTAAGACGTTTGGTGCAGGCCCATATGCGAAGGAAGTTATCAAAGATTGCTCTTTTACCATTGAAAGTGGCAAGCTAACGGTAATGATTGGTCCTTCTGGCTGTGGCAAGAGTTCTTTAATACAGCTCATTGCTGGTTTTGATCAACCTACATCAGGTTCAATCACTATTGGTGGTAGGCCAATAGATGGGCCTGGAAAAGATCGCTTAGTGTTGTTTCAGGAATCGGCTTTATTCCCGTGGATGACAACCTGGGATAACGTCATGTACGGTCCACGTGCGCGTGGTGAAGACGCAGATGCGTCGGCGACTCAAGCTGAGTTTTTGCTTAAAAAAGTTGGACTCGAAGCCTTTAGGGATAAGTACCCAGCTCAGTTATCAGGTGGCATGCAACGCCGTGCTGAACTAGCTCGTGCAATGATTAACAAACCTGAAGTAATGATCTTGGACGAGCCTTTTCGTGGGCTAGACCATATGTCTAAAGAATTGATGTGGGAATATTATGCTGCTCTGTATGAAGAAGACCGTAATACTAACTTCTTTGTCACAACCGACATAGATGAGGCTATTTTTCTGGCGGATCGATTATTAATTATGACTAACCTGCCAACATCAACTCGATCAGTTATTGAAATTGACATCCCGCGCCCAAGAAATATTGAAGACATGGCAGACAATGAACGGGCTAATGAAATTAAAACTGAAGTAATGACCTTATTGCATGAAGAAGCGATGAAGTCGTTCTCTGGAGGCAGTAAGGCTGCAGCTGATTTCTTAGACGCTTACTCTAAACGAGCAGGATAATGAGAGGACACTGTAAGATGTCATTTAAACAGGCTATTAGTTTTTTTGTTCATGCTTGAACTGTTACTGCAGCGTTCAACTGTTGTCACGCTTGCAGTAATTGGGGGAGTTTTATCCCTAGCCGTCTCAGTGTTATCGGCGCGTGGGGTGCTGTCTGAGTCTGCCATTAAACATTTAAACAAAGTTGCCTACGTGTTTATGGGGCTTAGTATGATTTTGTTTATTGCAGCTGGACTAGCTGGACCTTTTGGGGCTTAAAATCCCTTTTTATTCACCCTACAGTTAAACCTCATACCACCAAATATGAGTAGACAGCTGAGCGCCTAACTAAATATGGGATTAATCAAGCTATTTCGTGCATAAAGTTTTCATAAATTTGTCTAGCGCAGCTCAGGCATTGGATCATATTTTCATCAGTATTTGCTTTAAGACTCAATAGAGCACCCTTGCCAAGGGTGTTTTCTAACGCTTCTGCATAAGCAGGGATCGCGCCCCAGTTGTCTACAGTATCTGGCTCTATTTCAACATGGTATTGCATAGACCAAGCATTAGACCCGATCCTCATAGCCTGAATAGAGCAAACATCTGACTTAGCTAAAATAATCGCATTTTCAGGAGCTTGTGCTACTCTGACTGAATGCCACTGAAGGCACTTCTGTCTATGGGATGTGCCTTTGAAAAGTGAATCTGCCTTTCCTTCAACAGTTAGTTCAACCTGCAGCATACCAATCTCAGGAGTTTTCTGGGGCCCACAAGTCCCTCCAAGTGCATCGGCAAGTAACTGGTGCCCAAGACATAGGCCTAAATATGGCTTCCCTAACACCTTAACCCAATGCCTAATGGCGGCTTTTTCAGCAACCAACCAAGGATTTTCCTCAATATCCCAGACATCCATTGGGCCACCCATAACCCAAAGTGCATCATACTTATCAAAGCTAGGGATTTTATCGCCACGGTGCAAATATACCGCATCCCATTCGATGCCATCTTCAGCTAAAAACTTCCTCAGAGAGCCTGGATGTTCACAATCAACATGCTGAAAGACAAGTACGCGCATGACTAAACTCCCTAAACAAATTTATTAAAACAATTGGCAAACATAGTAATACTAATTAATAACAATATGAAGTTCATAGTAACGAGGCTCAGTTTAGTATGTATGTCACAAGGATTACCCTGGGGCCTTATAAACTGAGGAACATCGACTAGGTTATGACGATATAGGGCAGGGGGCTAGACTAATAATGCCTACAAGCTCTTTGCTTTTTGAATCAGTTCATTTCTATCAGTGTTCTCACTAATATCCATTCCTCTCCTGCCAACAAGAGCCTCACGCAGTTCAGCTTCTGGCAACGCCTCAATTATGGCATCTGTCATGTTGAGAAAATTTAATTTCCGCTTAATTGCTGCATTAGTGGGACCAAATATACCATCATGTTTAAATCCAAAGTCCGTCGCATATTTCTCCATAAAATAGCAAAGGAAGGTGTTTATGCTTATCCGGACACGTTGATCACCAGCCATATATGCTTGCGATTCATCGAGGGTCTCGACCATAAGCTTCATCCAACGCTCTGCCCCTTTTGCATTCATAATCTCAAACGCATTATGCTGATGATGAAAATCCAACCTAAATTCTGCACCATGATATTTAAAACCACCACCCATCACGTCTAGCCACATTGAGGACTGGGTTTTTACATGGTGAGAAGTATCGCCAATGCGTGCAAAAATGGAACGAAACCACGTTTCGTCCTGATAAACCTTGTTATAAAAACCATGCACTATACTGACGATGCTATTTGGTCCCAAAACAGAATACAATTGCCAAAACTGGATAGGTTTCGAAAGGTTATTAGAAGCTGATAGAGAAACAATCTCTGCCATTCTGTGAGCTTCTGCTGGGAGGATTTTGCTCTCTATTGCTGCGTCAATGTATTTCCTTTGGATTTTTTCAGTCATATACCCGTGCGTTGGGTCGTAATTTGGATAGGACGTGTTAAGCATTGGCCAGTCTTTTTAAAAGAATATGTATGTTGTTTGATTTTGATACGTTTGAAGCGTTACTGCAATGATTGGTAATGTATTGGCAGCAGAACAATGCAAGTCAGTGTCTAGTTGATGAATCGTTTTTGTGACACTATGGCATGCGGATAACTTAGTGGAGAGGTACTATATACCAAGGTTACTCTTGCAGTTTTTGAGGTTTAGTGTGTATGTTTAACATGTTACCAGATTTTACTTTAACTAAGGTTCAAAAAAATAACCTATACACTTATCGTTTGTGGCGTTTGAGACAAGCCATGAAAAAGGCTGACGTGGGCCTTTGTATACTCAATAATCCCATCAGTTTGCGTTACGTCATCGATTTTGATGAATATCAACTGTTCCAAAGCCATATACCCTCGTGTTATCTGTATGTGCCAATTGATGGCCCGTTAGTCATGTTTGGCGCCACAGGCCGTAACTTCCCCCATGTTGAAGATTACCAGCGGCCCATTTTTGTGACTGTATTTGATGGTGGGTTTGATTTGGATCGACAAAGTAAGCTATTCACTGACCATGTTCAGGCCTTTATGAATGAGCATGGCTTAACAGGGATGCAGATTGGGTTGGATCGTTTTTCACCCATTACTAACCAAGCCATACTGGCCAAAGGTCTGTCTATTGTGGATGGGGAAGTGTTGGTAGAACAGGCTAAATTGATTAAGTGTGCAGAAGAGATCTTGTGCATGCAACGCAGTGTGGCCGTTGCCCAACATGGCATGAAACAAATGCAAGAAGCGTTACAACCTGGGGTAACGGAGAACCAGCTCTGGTCCATATTGCACCAGGTGAATATTGCCCACGGGGGTGGCTGGTTGGATGGCCGTATGTTGGCTTCTGGCGAACGTACTAATCCATGGTTACAAGAGGCCACTAATAAAGTAATTTGTGCGGGGGAGTTGGTTGCCTTTGATACAGATATGGTTGGCCCCAACGGCTACATTGCCGATATTTCTCGTACTTGGTTGTGTGGTGATGAGCCAGCAACGCGCCAGCAAAAATCAGCTTATCAACACGCGTATGATGAAATTCATTTTAATATCCACTTAATCAAACCTGGAGTGAGTTTTCAAGAGCTGTCTGAGGGTAGCTTTAACAGATCTGACAAGTATCGCAATCGACGCTATCCCACAGTTGTTCACGGTGTAGGACTCTGTGATGAATATCCGAAAATTTATTATCAAGAAGACTGGCATCGTGATGGTTACGATGGTGTAGTTCACGAAAATATGGTTTTGTGTTTAGAAAGCTTTTCTGGTGCAGAAGATGAGGTTGAAGGGGTAAAGCTAGAGACCCAAGTTAGAGTTACCGCCAAGGGTTGTGAGGTAATGTCAGACTATGCCTTTGAAGATAGGCTCCTTTAGTTCACTTATCAGGTCACGGTGATGTTGGTGTTACTGTGCACTTGGCGCAGAGCCATACGAGTTTGTGTGCCAACGACGCCTGGCAAGCGTAGTAATTTTTTGTAGTAAAGTTCTTCGTAATCCTTGGCGTCGGTATAAACTACTTTAAGCATGTAGTCATTATCTCCTGCCATTAAGTAACACTCCATAACTTGCTCAAGTTGAGCAACAGCAATTTCAAACTCTGCAAACACAGCTTCGCTTTGTCTATCTAAGCTAATAAAGATGAAGGCCGTGCCTTGTACTTGGAACAACTCTCGGTTCAATAAACCAACAAAACGATCAAACACACCCTTGTCCATCAGAAACTTAGTACGCCTCAAACACGCAGAAGGCGACAGATTAATTTGTTCTGCCAGCTCTACATTGCTTAAACGCGCATTGTTTTGTAGTGCATTAATGATTTTTTTATCAATCTGATCAAGTTCTATGTCTTCAGTAGAATTAAGTTGCATTATTTCCCTGTTTTGTGTAATTAAATTTAATTAATCGTGATAATTATCTCAATATAGCAAGATAATGCTTCAATAACAGCATTAAAATAACATTATATTCAATTGTCACATTTGTGGCGCTAACTAAGCTATCGTTAAATATGAGGGCAGTGCAATGTTGATTGGTGTACCTAAAGAGATCAAAAACCATGAGTATCGCGTAGGCATGACGCCAGCCAGTGTGCGAGAAGTGATTCACTCTGGTCATAGCGTAGTTGTTGAAACCTTGGCCGGCAGCGGCATTGGTTCTTGTGATGACGATTACATTGCGGCTGGTGCGGAAATTGTTTCCAGCGCCAAGGAAGTATTTGCCCGTGCTGAGTTGATTGTTAAGGTAAAGGAGCCTCAAACTGCAGAGCGCGCTATGTTGCGGCCGGAACAGTTGCTCTTCACTTACTTACACTTGGCTCCAGATGCACCACAAACGGCTGAGTTAGTAGCCTCCGGTGCAACTTGTATTGCATACGAAACCATTACCTCCGCCCAAGGTGGTTTGCCATTATTGGCACCTATGTCTGAAGTAGCTGGGCGCATGTCCATTCAAGCTGGTGCCCATGTACTGGAAAAAGCCCAAGGTGGCCGTGGCATGCTGCTTGGTGGTGTACCAGGCGTAGCACCAGCTAAGGTGGTTATTATTGGTGGTGGAGTAGTTGGTTCAAATGCAGCTCAAATGGCCCTAGGTGCTCGAGCCCAAGTTACGGTTTTAGATCGTTCTACGCAAGTTTTAGCACGTTTGGATAAAGAATTTAACGGTGCAGTTAAAACAGTCTACTCAACCCAGGATAGTCTCGAGGAGTATGTGCTAGATGCTGACCTTGTTATTGGTGGCGTATTGATTCCCGGTGCGACTGCGCCTAAGTTGGTCACAGAAGCCATGGTAAAAGCCATGAGGCCTGGTTCGGTGTTGGTAGATGTAGCGATTGATCAAGGTGGTTGTTTTGCAACATCCAAGGCCACTACCCATGAAGCCCCAACTTACGTTGTAGACGGAGTGGTACATTACTGTGTGGCCAACATGCCAGGTGGTGTTGCTATGACATCCACCTATGCGCTCAATAATGCCACTTTGCCGTATATTCTGAAGCTAGCTAATGTAGGCTGGAAGCAAGCCTTGAAGCAAGATATACACTTTCTTGCTGGGCTAAACGTTCATGCTGGTAAAGTCACTAATGAGCATGTTGCTAAGGCTTTGGGTTATGATTATGTTCCTCCAGAAACAGCTGTGGCCGATGTTGTCGCTCAATTAGTGGCCTAACTTATAGGGCCTGTTTAACGCCTTTATGGTGCTAAATACGAAGCGTCTCTTATAAAGAGGCGTTTTTTTTGGCAAAAATAACCTTCCTTTGATGCTTATGCCTTGACTATTAGTCATTAAATACGGAAAATTCGGTCTTTTAATTTCACCTATAATCGCCAAAATTTTGGTAATAGTCTGTAAAGGCGCTGAGTAGGTAAGACTTTAGTGGAGCCGGCCTGAGTATAGGCCCGTTCATTTGATAATTAATGAGGCATTTAAATGCAAGTTTCAGTTGAAGCGACTACAAGCATCGAACGACGATTAACCATAACAGTACCTGCTGAGCAAGTTGATAGTGCTGTAGAAAAAAAGGTCAACGAAACCGCTAAAACTATCCGTATTGATGGTTTCCGTCCGGGTAAAGTGCCTACTAAGGTCGTTAAAAAGCGTTATGGTGCTAGCATCCGTCAGGACGTATTGGGTGATGTAATCCAATCCAGCTTCTATGAAGCGATCCAGAAGGAAGACCTTAAGCCAGTAGGCATGCCCCACATTGAGCCTGAGGAAGACACAGGTGAAGGTGAATTTATCTATACTGCCATTGTTGAAGTGTATCCAAAAATCGTTTTGGTAGATGCTTCCGGCGTAAGTGTTGAGCGTATGACTTCTAGTATTGAAGGTGCTGACGTTGATACGATGATCGATGTTCTGTTGAGCCAACAAACCCAGTGGACTGAAGTTCTCCGTGCAGCTGCAGATACCGACCAGATTAATATCGACTTTGAAGGCTACCTAGATGGTGAAGCGTTTGATGGCGGCGCAGCCCAGGGTCACGACCTTGTGCTTGGTTCTAACAGTATGATTCCAGGATTTGAAGACGGTATTTTGGGCATGGAAGCTGGCCAAGACAAAGACATCACTGTAACCTTCCCAAAAGATTACAATGCTGCTGAACTGGCTGGTAAAGAAGCTCTTTTCACCATTAAGGTTAACACCGTTAGCGAAGCGACTAAGCCCGAATTAAACGACGATTTTTTTGCTCGTTTTAACCCAAAGGAAGAAGGCGAAGCCGGTTTCCGTGCAGAAATTAGCTCAAACATGAGCCGTGAGATGAACCAAGCACTTAAGTCCAAACTTAAAAATAACTTGTTAAACGCTTACCTTGAACTAAATGCTTTTGACGTACCAAAAGCATTGGTTACTGAAGAATTGGGACGCTTGAAGCAGCAAGCGCTGCAACAGTTTGGTGGTGGCAACGAAAAGCTAGACCCTAGCATGTTGCCAGACGAAATGTTCCAGGACCAAGCTGACAAGCGTGTTAAGATTGGCCTGTTAGCTGCTGAAATCATTCAACAGAATGAGTTTAAAGCTGATGAAGATAAAGTTAAGGCATTGGTACAAGAAATGGCTCAGGGCTACCAAGACCCACAAGAGTTCATTGACTACTACATGAACAACCCCGAGCAGCGCAGCCAGTTAGAAGGTGTTGTATTGGAAGATCAAGTTGTTGAGCATTTATTGGCTGCTGCTAGCATCACCGAAGTTGCTGTAGATTACAAAACAGCTGTTGAGCCAGAAGGCAAAGACGTAACGGGTGATGAAGAAGGGCCAAGCGAAGAAGTTTAATTCTTCTATCCGTCTGTTCTGGCCTTAATTGGGCTTGAACAGATCAGCGGTATGAGTTACTTTGTTGTAATTCATGCCGTTTTTTTTGCATATTAATTAATTAATTTGGTGTTTTAACTAGTCTAGGGCTTGGCATTTGTTAGATACGCCACTATATACTGATTCGTAACATTTTTTATGTATTGGAGTTGTAGCGACAATGAGTTTTTCTTTTCCTCCACAAATGGGGCAGTTAAGCCCTGAACTAAGCGCTTTAGTACCCATGGTTGTTGAACAAACTTCTCGTGGCGAGCGTTCTTACGACATTTATTCGCGCCTTCTTAAAGAGCGTGTTATTTTCCTAGTAGGCCAAGTGGAAGATCATATGGCCAACTTGGTGGTTGCTCAGCTTTTATTTTTAGAAGCAGAGAATCCAGACAAAGACATCCACTTATACATTAACTCACCTGGTGGCTCTGTGACTGCGGGGATGTCCATTTACGACACCATGCAGTTCATTAAACCTGATGTAAGCACTATGTGTATCGGCCAAGCCGCCAGTATGGGTGCCTTACTGTTAACTGGTGGTGCAGAGGGTAAGCGTTTTTGTTTGCCGAACTCGCGGATGATGATTCATCAGCCTTTGGGTGGTTATCAGGGTCAAGCCACGGACATTGAAATTCATACTAAAGAAATTCTAAATATTCGTGACAAGCTGAATCGTATTATGGCGTCACACACTGGTCAAAAACTAAACACTATCGCTGCTGATACTGACCGTGATAACTTCATGGAAGGTGCACAAGCAGTAGCCTATGGGCTTATTGATACGGTACTAGACAAGCGCCCAGCATAAATCCCATTAATGGGTGACTATACTGAAAGCTAAATAATGCGCAAAGTTAGTCGATAATAGATATAGAAAAGATTTAACACTAGCCTCACGAACTTCAGTGGGCTACAAACATTGGTAATTATATGAGCATTGACAAAGACGGATCTGGAGAAGGCGGCGGTAAGATACTTTACTGTTCCTTTTGTGGTAAAAGCCAAAACGATGTGCGCAAACTAATTGCTGGGCCGTCGGTTTTTATATGCGATGAATGTGTTGACTTGTGCAATGATATTATTCGTGAAGAAATTTTGGACCAAGAGCAACCAGAAGCCGAAGATCATTTGCCAACTCCTAAAGAAATTCGCGCGGCCTTAGAAGAGTATGTTATTGGCCAACCACGAGCAAAAATGGTGTTAGCTGTAGCTGTTTACAACCATTACAAGCGTTTGAACTATGTAGGTGGCAAAGACGACGTTGAGTTAGGCAAGAGTAATATTTTACTCATAGGCCCAACAGGTAGTGGTAAGACGCTATTAGCGGAAACCTTAGCTCGTTTGTTAAATGTGCCGTTTACTATTGCTGATGCAACAACACTAACTGAAGCTGGCTACGTGGGTGAAGACGTAGAAAATATCATTCAAAAGCTGCTGCAAAAATGTGATTATGATGTTGAGAAAGCCCAACGTGGCATCGTCTATATTGATGAAATTGATAAGATTTCTCGCAAGTCAGACAACCCTTCTATTACCCGTGATGTTTCGGGTGAGGGAGTACAGCAGGCCTTGTTAAAGCTTATTGAAGGCACCGTTGCTTCCGTACCGCCACAAGGTGGCCGTAAACATCCGCAACAAGAGTTCTTACAGGTCGATACTAGTAATATTCTATTTGTCTGTGGTGGTGCGTTTGCGGGCTTAGACCAAGTGATTCGTGATCGTACAGAAAAGAGCAGTATTGGTTTCTCAGCCACGGTTAAAAGCAAGGATGACAGTAAGAACGTAGGTCAGTTGTTACACTCTGTTGAAGCAGAGGATCTAGTGAAGTTTGGTTTGATCCCTGAATTTGTTGGTCGTCTCCCAATGATTGCCACATTAGAGGAGTTAGACGAAGAAACACTAGTTCAAATTTTGACGGAACCCAAAAACTCCTTAACCAAGCAGTATCATAAAATGTTTGAAATGGAAAACGTAGAAATTGAATTCCGTGATGAAGCGCTTAAGGCTGTGGCTCAAAAGGCTATGGAACGTAAGACTGGCGCACGTGGTTTACGCTCTATCCTTGAGTCTGTGCTTCTACCCACCATGTATGAGCTTCCCGACCAAGCCAACGCTGTTAAGGTTGTGGTTAACGAACAAAGTATTACTGGTGAGAGTGAACCATTGGTGGTGTTGGATAGCGTTGAGCTTCAACACGCTGCGTCAGACGAGTAATACTTGCTAGTGTGGTGAACTAAAACCATCTGCGGGTGGTTTTTTTGGTCTCATTTTAGTTCAAGGCTTGTATTCCTGACCCTTGTCCGCATCTAATAAAGCACACTAAACATTCGCAATCCATCGCGAAGTTAGCCTATAGGATCTTTTATGACTCAGACTCTTCCTCTTATTCCATTGCGTGATGTTGTGGTTTACCCACATATGGTGATTCCTCTTTTTGTAGGACGCCAGAATTCCATTGATGCATTAGAGTATGCCATGGCCGCCGATAAGGCGATTGTCGTTGTTGCCCAAAAAAGTGCCACTGTAGATGAACCTCAAATCACAGATTTGTTTGAAGTGGGTACATCTGCGCGCATTTTGCAGCTGCTTAAACTGCCTGATGGCACGGTGAAAGTTTTGGTTGAAGGTGAGCAACGTGTTGCTATAGAAGAAGTAGATGAGACCTCAGGCTTCTTTAGTGCCAAGGTTCACACGATAGATGATGCTGAGCCGCCAGAAGGAGAACGCAAAGCCTTAACTCATACCCTAATGTCCCAATTTGAACAGTATGTGAAGCTGAGTAAAAAAATATCTAACGATGTCATGTCTTCTATCACCAATATTGAAGACCCTAGTCGCTTAGCTGACACCATTGCCTCACAAATGAATTTGAAACTTGAAGAGAAGCAAGCTTTATTAGAAATGGGTGACCTTACTCAGCGTCTTGAGCACCTGATGGGGCAAATGGAAGGTGAGATTGATTTAGTTAAGGTAGAGAAGCGTATTCGTGGCCGGGTCAAGAAACAGATGGAAAAGAGCCAGCGCGAGTACTACCTGAATGAGCAAATTAAAGCCATTCACAAAGAACTTGGCGATATTGATGAAGCCGCTCCTAACGATTTAGAAGAGCTGCAGAACAAGATTAATGCGGCTGGTATGTCAAAGGAAGCAAAAGACAAAACTCAAGCAGAGCTCAACAAGCTTAAAATGATGCCACCAATGTCTGCAGAAGCCACTGTGGTGCGTAGTTACATTGATTGGATGGTCACTATCCCTTGGAAGAAGAAAAGCCGCCTCAAGCATGATTTGGCAAAGGCCTCATTGGTGTTGGAAGAAGATCATTATGGTTTGTCTGAAGTAAAAGAGCGTATCCTTGAATATTTAGCCGTACAACAGCGTGTTAAAAAAGTAAAAGGCTCAATTCTTTGTTTGGTTGGTCCTCCAGGTGTGGGTAAAACGTCCTTAGGAAAATCCATTGCCCGTGCAACTGGTCGTCAATATGTACGTATGGCATTAGGTGGTGTGAGAGACGAGGCTGAGATTCGTGGCCATCGTCGTACCTATATTGGTTCTTTACCAGGCAAGCTAGTTCAAAAAATGTCTAAGGTAGGGGTCTCAAATCCATTATTCTTATTGGATGAAGTCGACAAAATGGGTATGGATAGCCGGGGTGACCCAGCCTCTGCACTCTTGGAAGTGCTAGATCCAGAACAAAATAACAGCTTTAACGACCATTATTTAGAAGTGGATTACGATCTATCTAGTGTGATGTTTGTATGTACTGCTAACACTATGAATATCCCAGGGCCCTTACGAGACCGCATGGAAGTGATTCGTATTCCAGGATACACAGAAGATGAAAAATCAAGTATTGCTAAGCGCTATCTACTGCCTAAACAACTCGCTGCTAATGGCTTGTCACCTTCAGAACTGGCATTAAAGGATGATGCTATTGTTGATCTGGTGCGTTATTACACACGCGAAGCAGGGGTGCGTAGCTTGGAACGAGAGATTGCCAAAATTTGCCGAAAAGTTGTTAAAGAACACCTAATGGCAGGTTATAAAACAGCCACAGATAGCCCCGCACAACAGGTGGATTCTAGTAATTTAGAAGCCTATTCTGGAGTGCGTAAACATAGCTTTGGTCAAGCAGATGTAGATGACCGTGTGGGCCACGTTAATGGTTTGGCATGGACGTCAGTAGGTGGTGATATTCTGACCATTGAGTCTGCCGTTGTGCCAGGTAAGGGACGTTTAGTGAAAACTGGATCGCTTGGTGATGTTATGCAGGAATCTATCCAGGCGGCTTTAACGGTAGTTCGTGGTCGCGCATCAGGGTTGGGAATAAAGACAGACTTCCATGAAAAATCTGATATACATATTCATGTGCCAGAGGGCGCTACACCCAAAGATGGTCCAAGTGCAGGTGTTGGCATGTGTACTGCCTTGGTTTCAGTTCTCACGGGCATTCCTGTGCGGGCAGATGTAGCTATGACTGGAGAGATTACCTTGCGAGGGCAGGTGCTGCCTATTGGTGGATTAAAAGAAAAATTGTTGGCTGCTCACCGGGGTGGCATTAAAACAATTATAATTCCAGAAGAGAATGAAAGGGACTTAAAAGAGATTCCTGATAATATAAAAGCAGACTTATCCATAAAGCCTGTTAAATGGATAGACGAAGTGCTAGATTTAGCATTGCAATTTTCACCTACTCCAATCGTAGTGAATGAAGGTGAATTGAGTGTTGACAATCTCAAAGAAGCCTCAACTATCGATACTATTAGTAGACATTAGTTATTTCATTGAATTAATTCAAAGCCGTGCTTGACAAGACTTTGAACAAGTTGGTATAAATTGATCTTCGGTTTTTTAGAGCTGAATATAATACGCCATAACAAAAAAAGATCTGCTGGAGCAGATCATCTATTTTACACATAAGGGGATTAACGTGAATAAATCTGAACTGATTGAAGCCATCTCAGCGGAAGCTGATCTTTCAAAGGCCGGTGCTGGTCGTGCTCTAGACGCAGTCATTAGTGCGGTCACTGGCGCTCTTAAAGATGGTGAATCTGTTTCTTTAGTGGGTTTTGGTACCTTTTCTGTAAAGGCTCGCGCAGCTCGTACAGGTCGTAACCCACAAACTGGTGCTGCAATTCAAATTGCTGCTGCTAACATTCCTAGCTTCAAAGCTGGTAAAGCGCTAAAAGACGCAGTCAATTAAGACTGAGTCGTGTGCTATATGGGCTGATATACTTTGTGTTATTTAAAGTCGCCCTTTAGTTTCGAAAAAACGCATTCCTTTGGATGCGTTTTTTGTTTGTAGAATCCTAATAAGCAGCCTTCAAGGCTGTAGAAGCCAAACACAATGCTACAAAATATTCGTGACAATTCAAAAGGTATCGTCGCCAAAATTCTGGTAAGTCTTATTGCCTTTACCTTTGTAATTTGGGGAGCTGACGCACTATGGACTATTTCAGCGGACAATAGTGCGCCTGCAGAAGTAAACGGTGAAGAGATCAGTTTGCAAGAGTTGCTGCAATCTTCAGAGTTCCAACGTCGACAAATTCTAGCGAGCAATCCAGATATTGATCCTGTGACGCTCGACCAACAGGCTATTCAAGCTGCAGCGCTGCAGCGACTTATTGCTGACACGGTAATGCTTCAATACACACAGAATAATGACTTGGTTCTATCCGATGCAGCTGTTGATCAAATAATTACCCAATCAAAAGACTTTCAGGTTGATGGCGAGTTTAATAGAGAACTATTTGAATCATTGTTGCGAAACTTTGGTTTAACTCCCACAACATACCGTCAACAACTTAAGCGTGACAATCTTATGGGTCAGGTTCAGCAAGCGATTGCTAGTACAGCGTTTACGTTGGACCATGATGCTGACTTGGTGGCTCGTCTTGATGGGCAAACTCGTAATATTGCTGTATTGACCATGCCATTGGCATTAGAAATGCTAAGTGTTTCTATGGATGCAGAAGAGATTGATGCCTATTATTTAGACAACAAGCAAAGGTTTATGACGCCAGAGAAATTGAGTATTAATTTTGTTACGTTAAATAAGAGTGACTTTTATGATCAGGTAGAAGTGACTGACGAAGACCTTAAAAAAGAGTACCTAGACTGGCAACAAGCGGCGTCAGAGAAGTCAGAAACTGAAGCTTCGCACATGTTGTTTTTGGTTAATGATTCTCAGACTGAAGAACAAGCATTAGATTTAGCAAAAATCGCACACACACAGCTTGAACAAGGCCAAGACTTTGCCAGCGTAGCTCAACAGCACTCACAGGACGATAGTACTTCGTCTGACGGTGGCTATATTGGGTTGTTGGCAAAAGGTGAGTTTGGTGAAGCCTTCGACACCGTATTGTTTGACTTGCAGTCGGGCACTTATAGTGCACCTGTCGTCACAGAGTTTGGCGTACAAATCGTTTATGCTCACGCACAAGATGCTGCAGATCAACCAACCTTCGAGCAACAAAAGCAAGCTCTTAGCTTGGCCTTAAAGCAGTCTGGGGCAGAAAGCCTATTCGTTGCTGCGAGTGAAGAAATGGCTGATATTGCCTTCTCCTCACCAGATTTGTTAGAAGTGGCTGACGCATTAGGCCTTAGTGTGGAAACCAGTTCATTATTTGGTCGCCAAGGTGGTGATGGCATAGCTAGCAATGACCGTGTGGTTAACGCTGCTTTTGCTGATGACGTGTTGTTACAAGGTAACAACTCTAGCGTGCTTGAACTTGCATCGGATAAATTGGTGGTGATTCGGGTGAGCCAACACAATGAACCTGCGCAACAGCCTATTGGAGATGTGAAGGTAGATATTACTAAGCTACTTGTGGCTCAGAAAGCCGCTACAGCGTTGGAAAAAAAGGCTAACGCTTATGTCGAAGAGCTAAACAATGGCGCCGTAATGAGCTCTGTTGCAGCTACAGAAGGGCTAAGTTGGCAACAGTTTGATGAAGTGGTTCGAGGTTCAACCTTGGTGAATAGTTTGCTAGTTCAATCTGCATTTCGTTTGCCTCGCACAGAGACTGGTGTCAGTTATGGAATTGCCCCTAGCTACAGTGGTGACGTCAGTATCATACAGTTACAAAGTGTGACTGATGCAGATCCTGAAGAACAAACACAAATACAGCGTCTAGCCTTGATGACAGCGTTAACTCGCCTACAAGGGCAGGGTGATATGAAGTTACTTGAGAGTTCGTTGAGTGGCCAGGCTGTGATAGAAACTTTTTAAACATCTAATGGCTTAAAAAGAATCCACAAAAAAGGCAGCTTAGGCTGCCTTTTTTGTTTTCTTAAACAAATGTCTACATGTCTTTAACGGCGTAAATACCGTCTACGTTGCGGAAGTATCCTTGGTAGTCCATACCAAAGCCATAAACGAAACGATCTTCTACATCTAGGCCAATAAAATCTGGCACGTAATCTACTTTGCGGTCATGAACTTTATTTAATAAGGCTGCAGCATAAACCTTTTTGGCCCCTGCTTCTTTCAAATATTCGCAAATGGCCGCAAGAGTATGGCCTTCGTCATAGATGTCATCCACCACTAGAACCGTGCGGCCATTAATGTCTATGCTAGGACGAGCCAGCCATGAGAGGTTAGTGCCAACAGTTTTTTTACCATAGCGTGTCGCATGAAGATAATCTGTTTCTAGAGGGAATTGTAACTTTAGCAAAAGTTGCGCCATGGGAATCATGCCACCATTTAACACACACAGCACTAAAGGCATTTCTTTAGACAAGGTTGCAGTAATTTCTGCTGCCATAGTATCAATGCTCGCAGCTATGGTTTCACCACTGACTAATAAATCGGCCTGCTCGTGAACCGATACAGCTTCTGCGTATGTGATTGTCATATTTATGCCTTGCAAAAGTGAATTATTATAACTCAAAAAAATGATTGGTAGAATATTGATTTAGACTAAAAGATGAGCAGTCAGAGCTACTGAAGTTAAGGTAGAATAGGGCATCAACCATTAATGTAGTTAACTTAGATTATGAATACAGACATTAATCACATTCTTGTAAACGGTGCTCAGATTGCTTTTAATAAAATGCGGCGCGCGCAGTCATTTAACGCCCGTTTGTATTATTATGCTGAGATTGGTGTTTATTTAGAAGTATCCTTGTCGCATGGCGCAGGTATTACCGCTGAAAGCCATGATCAAATTGATGAAATTTATAAGCAGGCTACGCATTTTCATATGAGTGAAAACAAACGGTCACGGCTCGTTAGCTAACTAATTATGCCTCAAGTTAATGACAAACTCTTCAATATCGACGAATACCTTAAGCAATTACCACTGCGCCCAGGTGTTTATAGAATGTTCGATGTCGACGGAGAGGTAATTTATGTTGGCAAAGCAGTCAGTCTTAAAAATCGCGTTACTAGCTACTTCAGAGGCAAGAGTCATAATACTAAGACCCAGTTGATGGTGTCTAAAGTGGTCTCTATTGAAGTCACTTTAACCCACAGTGAAAGTGAAGCATTACTATTAGAAAATACCCTAATAAAGCGTCTAAAACCGCCATATAACATCTCCCTTAGAGATGATAAATCCTATCCATACGTCTATATCTCTGATCAACACGACTATCCTGCAATGCAATACATACGTGGTGGAAAGAAGCGTAAGGGACGTTATTTCGGTCCCTATACCAGCGCTGGAGCAGTCAGAGAAAGCCTTAACCTTATGCAGCGTATTTTTCGTATACGTCAATGTGAAGACACCTTTTTTGCCAACCGCAAACGTCCTTGTTTACAGTTTCAAATTGGCCGGTGCAGTGGGCCTTGTACTGGCGAAATCAGCCAACAAGACTATGCCGCTGACCTCCGCCACGCTACCTTATACCTTGAAGGGAAAAACCAACAGTTATTAGATGAAGTTAGCCAGCAAATGAATGTCGCAGCTGAGCAGCTTATGTTTGAGTCTGCAGCCCATCTTAGGGACCAGATAGGTTTTTTACGACAAGTGCAGGAACAGCAACATGTGGTATCAAAGCGCGGTAATTTGGATGTATTTGCTGCCGCTAGTTCGCAGGCTGGTTTGTGTATTCATCAACTTATGGTTCGCTCAGGCCGGGTGATAGGTAGCAAGAACTTTTATCCAAAAATGGGTTTGGAAGAGGAGAGGCCAGAGGTTCTCACAGCCTTTTTGGGTCAATACTATTTATCAGGCCAGTATCGAGATGTACCTGATGAAGTGCTTGTGAGTGATGCTCAAGAGGCTCAACAAACTATTGCATTAACCATTGCACAGCAGGTTGATCATGGATTTAAGGTCATCAGCAGTGTGAGGGGGCCGCGAGCACAATGGCTTCGACTCGCTCAGACCAATGCTGACCAGGCGTTACTCAGTTTTGTGGCAAATAAACAGACACAAATTTCTCGTTTTGCAGCGTTACAAGAAGCACTCGATTTACCACAAATGCCAGAGCGTCTAGAGTGCTTTGATATCAGTCACTCCAGTGGCGAAGCAACGGTTGCTTCTTGCGTGGTTTTCGATCAAGGAGGCCCGAAAAAATCGGACTATAGGACCTTTAATATTGAAGGTATTACTGCAGGTGATGATTACGCAGCGATGTCTCAAGCCATTACCCGACGTTATACACGGTTGAAGGAGAATCAAGGTGTGATGCCAGACTTGCTCATTGTTGATGGTGGCAAGGGGCAAATTACCCAAGCTATACAGGTATTATCAGAACTGCAACTACAAGACCTTTATGTTTTAGGTGTGGCAAAAGGTGACACCCGAAAAGCTGGATTTGAGCGCCTATTTAATGGCTGGACAGGTGAAGAAATCGCCTTGCCAGACGATTCATCGGCGCTACATTTGTTGCAACATATTAGAGATGAAAGCCATAGATTTGCTATAACTGGTCATCGAGCACGAAGAAACAAGAAACGCACTCAGTCAAGTCTTCAGCAGATAGATGGCGTTGGGCCAAAACGACGTCAAGCCCTATTGACTCATTTCGGTGGCATGCAAGATTTAACCAAAGCTAGTATTGATGAACTGGCCAAAGTGAAGGGAATTAGCGCAGATATGGCCGATACCATTTATCGTTCTTTACGGGGTGAAGAAGGATAGGCTAAAATGATGTTTTATACACCTCTATAATACCAAACGATTGATTATGTTAAACATTCCTAATTTGCTAACGCTATTTCGGCTGGCATTAATCCCATTTATTTTAATAGCCTACTATTGGCCTTCAGAAAGCCGATTTTTGTGGGCGTCTGGGTTATTTATGCTTGCCGCTGCTACAGACTGGTTAGATGGTTTTTTAGCTAGAAAGCTCAATCAAACTACGTCCTTTGGTGCATTCTTGGATCCCGTAGCAGATAAAGTCACAGTAGCGGTAGCCTTGGTGGTGTTGGTTGAGGCTTATTCTGAGTTATGGTTAACATTGCCTGCAATTATTATTATTAGTCGCGAAATTGTCATATCTGCTTTGCGAGAATGGATGGCAGAAACGGGTAAGAGTGCTCATGTTGCCGTGTCTTATATTGGCAAGGTTAAAACCACTATGCAAATGGGTTCTATCGTTTTCTTATTAGCAACACCTCCCGGTACCCTTATTTCTACCCTTGGCTTGATTATGCTATATGGGGCTGCAGTACTTACTATTTGGTCTATGATGCTATATTTATCAGCCGCATGGTCTCAGTTGAAAAAGGCAATGTAACCATTATGGCTAAGCCAAATCCAAATCTAATCTCTGTATTATTAGTCGATGACCACGAAATTGTTCGTCTGGGCTTTAGGAGATTAATTGAGACTACCCATGATATTAAGGTAGTAGCAGAGGCCAGTAGTGGTGAGGAAGCCTATCAGTTGGTGTACGATCTAAAGCCAGATATCACTATTATGGATATTAATATGCCTGGTATTGGTGGTTTAGAGGCAATAGTGCGTATATGTAGACGCAACCCTAAAGCCAGAATTATTGCCCTGACAGTGCATGAAACTGAACCTTTTCCTACTCGTGTTTTAGGCGCAGGTGCACAAGGATACTTAAGCAAACGCTGCGTACCACAGGAGCTTATCCTAGCCATTCGCAAAGTTCATATGGGTGGCACTTTTATTACCACTCAGGTTATTCATGAAATGAATAAAACTCCTGGCACCGAAGAGGATGCAATTAGTCGATTAACAGCAAGGGAATTTCAGGTGTTTTCTATGCTAGCTGAAGGGCGCACAGCCATGGAAATAGGTGAAGATATGAACTTAAGTCACAAAACAATCCATAGCCATCGAGCCAATGTTATGAAAAAGCTTAAGCTTGAATCTAGTGCCAATATTGTTCAGTTTGCGATGTTGCAGGGCATTGTTTAGGGTTAAACCTGTGCCTACGAAGTGTGTGTTGTCCTGCGCACGGGTCTACGACTCACTGCAATGCCAAATAGAATGGCAACTAATGCGATCATGTCATGCCAAACCACCAACTCTCCTAGCACTAGGGCGCCTGTAAAATACGCTACTATGGGTATTAGATAGTTGATATTGGACAAAAAAGTAGGCCCAGCACGACGAATGAGCACAAAGAAAATAATAACGCCTACACCGGTAGGAAAAATGCCAAGCCATACAATGGTAAGTAAAGCTAAATTCGACACTAGGTGCCAATCTATGTCCAATACTGAGGGCCAGAGCATTAAACTGGTCAATGCCGCACACATAGTAACCCCTGTGCCAACCACCGCAGAACTGTAGGTAGGCAAGCGGCGGGCTATAATGCTATTTGTAGCATACAGAATAGCTGCAGATAGCACCAATAAGCACCCGATAAAACTGTTTTGAGAGCCCAATATTGACGGGCCTAAAATGAGTGTGATGCCGGCAATGCCAAATACAAAACCCAACAATTTATTGCGGTTAAGGTTTTCGCCAGTAATAAAAAAGTGGGCCAAAATTAACGTCATCAACGGCATAATTGCCATCAGTAATCCTGCCATACCCGATGTAACGAGAACTTGGCCTTTGGCAATAAACCAAAAAGGTAATACATTGCCAAGAAGGCCCAAGACCATAAAGTGTACCCAAGCTATAGGTTTTCTTGGAAGACGTTTGCGTCGGGCTAGCATAAAGGCTATTAGCAAAATGGTGGCTATCGATAGCCGCAATACCACCACTTGATCGGGTTCAAACGATCGCAGGCTCACGTTTATAGCTAGAAAAGACGTTCCCCATAAAACCACTAGGGTTAGCAGTAATGCCCAATTAATAAGCTGTTCTCGTTGTTGCGGCACTAGACGTTATTCTCTGAACTGCTTGAGGGTAGGTCTTTTACTGTTTTAAGTTGGTTAAGTAGTTGCTTACGGGTGTTGTCGTTTAGCATTATTTCTGCAACTTTTTCTGCTGTGGTTTCATCGATACCTGCAGTTTCGACTAGGTCGGCTATGAAGTAAAGGACGTCAGTACGGTTATCTAAATCCTTTGCTAATTTAATGTCCATGAATTCTCCGATTACTGTGCCTGATTTATTAATGACTTGATGTACTGTGCGAATTGTCATGATATGTCCATAATGTTAGCTACTGTATGTGCGTACAGTATAGGGCCCGTAACGGGGAATAACTAGCCAATATTGAAGATGTTTTTTATAAGCTAAAGGGGGGTCTAAACATTATTTAACATAATATACATTATGCGAAGTTAAATATGGATTATAAATGAGCCTGTCGGTATACTTAGCCACACTAACCTTCTGTTATTTTTGAACCAAATATTGTGGCTAAATCTATTCCAAGCAACGCAGCTGACAATACATCCTGTCCTGTGCCCAGGCGCCTTAAGCAAGCACGGATTAAGCGTGGCCTCTCACAGCGCAGTTTAGGAATTACTGCTGGCATTGATGTAGCATCGGCTAGTGCCCGCATGAATCAGTATGAACGTGGCAAGCATGTACCAGATTATGAAACCTTGTGCCAGTTGGCATTAGTGCTGGATGTTCCTGTGCCGTATTTTTATGCCAACGATAACGAAGCTGAATTGTTGCTACACATGTCATTATTAACTAATGAACAACAAGGTTTAGTGCGTGGCTTGGTGAAGCGTATCAATTTTAACCCATAAAAAACCAGCTCAATGTTGCCATGGGCTGGTATTGACGAGCTAATAAGTTTTTCTCAAACGACTTAAATTGTTACGTTTTCAGCCAAAACCATGGTTAAAGCTGTGGCCAAGTACACTAAATTATTGATTTAAAAATATATTAATGGGTTTAATTAACACTGTACCGATGGATGTACTGGCCATTTGAGAGCGTAAAGAAGGCATCCAAGCCAGCATGTTGTACTGGGGCGACATCCTCGGCTGCGCAAAGGTTTTGCTGGGATACGTAAGACTCATGCTCGCTACCATCCGTCAAAAGGTGGTAAAAAGGCTGCTTTTTTTCGATCGGTGGCTGACCCATACTAGCCATAGCCTTGCAGGCTTCTTGATACCATTGTTCATCGAGTGAGTACTCAAAATCAACATCAAACACAACACCACGGAAGCCATAATGCTTATGTTGCACTACTTGGCCAATGTTAAACTGTGCTTGAGGTACTTGCATTAATATACATACTCATTACTAAAACGAACCAACATTATACGCCTTTTAATTAGGCTCCACAAAGTGCTTTGTAGTTATAAAGTGAACAGGCATACATGTAACCATCATGCAACAACTGGTATTTGGCCTCGTTATTTAACAATAAGTTGCTGTATGTGCTGATATTTACAAAATATTGTGTAAATATCCTAGCTTCTTCAGCTAGTTAGACTACAATAATCAATATTGTTTAAATGAGGATAACACCTATGCAAGACCAAATTCAGTTTTCTAGCAGTGCTAAGGAATCTGCTTTAGCAACCAATAAAGTACTGCGCAATACCTATGCCCTACTTTCCATGACGCTTATTTTTAGTGCGGTTACCGCAACTATGGCTATTGCAAGTAATGCAGCGCCGGTTAACTGGATCATTCAGTTGGTGGTATTGTTTGGCACATTGTTTGCTTTGCACAAATTTAAAAATTCGGTCTGGTCTATACCCCTAGTGTTCTTTTTTACTGGTTTCCTAGGTTATACCGCTGGTCCTATCGTTAATTTTTACTTAGGCATGGCTAACGGTGGTGACATCGTCACTACAGCCCTTGCTATGACGGGCATTACCTTTTTGGGTTTGTCTGCTTATGCTATTTCTAGCCGTAAAGACTTCAGCTTTATGGGTGGCTTTTTGATGATTGGTTTGATCCTTGTGGTCATTGCCTCAGTGGCGAATATCTTCTTCGCTATTCCAGCATTGTCCTTAGCCATAAGCGCTGTGGGTGTATTGGTATTCTCTGGTTTCATTTTGTATGACACTAGCCGTATGGTTAACGGTGGTGAAACTAATTACGTGATGATGACCGTAAGCTTGTACCTTAATATCTACAACCTATTTTTGATGTTGTTACATCTTACGGGCGCCTTTAGTGGCGACGATTAATCTTGGTTAGCAAGCTAACTGTTCACGGAGCCCCGCCTTTTGGCGGGGTTTTTGTATATGTCTGATTTAAATGCTGTCATATCCCCTTCTATAATCCCTACTTCTTTAACCTATGTTATCGTTGTACGTTGTGGTCCTGATCAACAAAGCCAGGCACTGTCTGCTTTCCGCTTTACTGAGGAACTATTACTACAGGGGCATCAGGTACTTAGAGTATTTTTCTATCAGCAGGGTGTTCATTTAGCCTCAGGATTAAGAGTAATGCCTCAGGATGAGCTTAACTTAACGACTCTTTGGCAGCAGTTAAGTCTAGACTATGGCTTAGAACTTGCTGTGTGTATTGCGGCTGCTTTGCAGTCTGGAATTGTTGATCAGCAAGAGTCGAGTCGTTATGAGCTTGCAGGCGCCAGCTTAGCATCCCAATTCACCTTGGTAGGCCTTGGCCAGCTTGCGGCTGCCAGTGCAGAGTGTAACCGATTAGTGAGTTTTGGAGGTTAATTAATGTCTTGCTTAATGACTCTAAGTCACGCACCGTATGGCTCGCAATGCGCTAAGGAATCCTTAGATGCAGCTTTAATATTGGCCGCTTTTGAGCAGCAGCCAGCTATATTATTTGTTGATGAAGGCGTATTACAACTGCTTCCAACAAGTCAATCACCTGCTTCACACAAGCATATTGGCAAAATTATTAGCGCCCTAGAAATATATGACATCAATGACCTTTGGGTAGAGCAAGAATCGTTAGATCGGTTTGGGCTAGTTGCAGATGAACTCAGCCAAACTGTCAATGTCATTGCGCGTTCAAAGGTAGCTAGGTTATGTGCGCAATACGATCAACATTTGGTGTTTTAATTATGGCTATACTTCATATCATTGCAAAACACCTCGATGCTGATGCGCTCACTACATTAGTAGAGCGAAGTGACGCTGATGATGGCTATGTTTTCATGGATGATGGTGTTTACGTGCAACTTAATAAAGTATTACTAGCCTTTGGTTCTAGAAAAGTTTTTGTCTTAGAGGCTCATGCAGACGAACGTGGACTCACAAAGGTTAACGCTGACCGTGTGAAGCTTATTAACATGGCAGACTTGGTTTATTTAACGACTTCCTATGCGTCTTCTATGAGTTGGTGATATGCAGTTAGAAACGGACAAAGATGGCTACTTAAGGCATTTAAGTGATTGGAACCCTGATGCAGCCAAATGGCTGGCACACAGCGTAAATGTAACCTTAGAAGCTGAACATTGGGAAGTGATCAATGCCCTGCGTGGGTTTTACGCCGATACGGGTATTTCTCCAGCAATGCGTATATTGGTTAAAATTGTAAAACAAAAAGTAAGTTTGGAAAAAGGCAACAGTATTCATTTGTTAACCTTATTTCCAGGCAGCCCAGCAAAATTAGCAGCCAAAATTGCAGGCCTACCTCGACCTACAAATTGCCTCTAAAACGCTTTATTAACCTTGCCTAGAGTCAATACTGAGATCAACTCGCTGGTGCAAGCACAGTAACTCCACCCATATAGGGTGCTAGCACTTCAGGTACCACGATACTGCCGTCTTCTTGTTGGTAGTTTTCTAGGATAGCTAACAACGTGCGCCCTACTGCTAAACCAGAACCGTTGAGGGTATGCAATAGCTCTGGTTTACCTGTTTCAGGGTTGCGCCATCTAGCCTGCATGCGGCGGGCTTGGAAGTCTCCCATGTTGGAACAAGACGAAATTTCTCGGTATTTATCTTGGCCTGGCAGCCATACTTCAAGGTCGTATGTTTTAATGGCTGAGAAACCTAAGTCGCCACCACACAAGATAACTTTACGGTAGGCCAAACCTAAGCTCTTTAATATGCCTTCAGCATGCCCTGTGAGTTCTTCTAATGCGGCTGTTGAGTCAGTTGGCTTGACCATTTGCACCATTTCTACTTTTTCAAATTGATGCTGACGTACTAGGCCTCGTGTATCTCGGCCATGGCTGCCGGCTTCGCTACGGAAACATGGTGTATGGCAGGTAAAACGTAACGGTAATTGACTTGCATCTATGATCTCATCACGCACTAAGTTAGTTACAGGAACCTCAGCTGTAGGAATAAGGTACAAGTCTCGTTCACCAGGCACTTTAAATAAGTCTTCTTCAAACTTAGGCAGTTGACCCGTGCCGCGCAACGAATCAGCATTGACTAGATAAGGGACGTAAACCTCTTCATAGCCATGGTCATGAATATGGCTGTTAAGCATGAATTGAATTAGGGCGCGGTGTAGGCGCGCAAGTTGGCCCTTAAGGACCATGAAACGAGCACCGGTAACTTTAATAGCTGCACCAAAATCTAAACCTTCTAGCGCTTCACCCAAATCGACGTGGTCTTTTACGGTAAACTTGAATATTGGCTTTTCGCCCCACACCAAGACCTCTTGATTGTCTTCTTCATCGGCACCTGCTGGGACACTGTCGTGAGGAATGTTGGGTATTTCCATCAACATAGCACTTAGTTCATCTTGCACCAGCTTCAATTGAGCTTTTTTATCGTCTAGTTGCGTACCAAATGCGCTCACCTCAGCCATAATCGCTGTTGTATCTTGGCCTTGAGCTTTAAGTTTACCTATTTGTTTAGACTTCGAATTACGTTCGCTTTGTAAGTTTTCCGTATCAATCTGCAGTTGTTTGCGGGATTCTTCTAAGCCATTTAGCTTTGTTACATCAAGCTTAAAACCCTTCTTTAATAGCTTATCAGCCACTTCTTGTGGTTTATTACGAACCAATTTTTGGTCTAACATGGAGTATTCCTAGGGTAAAAAGATCTTAAGTATTGGAAAAAAAATTATAGCCATCGGCCAATGTACATGCCGATAAATGCGCCTACTAGGCCTACAAGGACATTTGCAAAAATATTGCCTAAGGCCATAAGCCATTCACCTTGCTCAATAAGACGAACGCTGTCTAACGAAAAAGTAGAAAAAGTGGTGAAGGCACCAAGCAAACCTATGATTAAAAATGGCCGCCACACTTCGGGCAGTAGGCCTTTCTCTACGATAAGCACATAAACTAGGCCTAAGCACAGTGAACCGATGGAGTTGGCAACAAATATAGCCAATGGAAAACGTCCACTGTAGATAGGCGCTAACCATTGCTGTAGTCCAAATCGGCTCAACGCGCCAATAGCGCCGCCACAGGCGATAGCGATTAACTGGCCCACGGTTGGACTCTCCCCACTTTTATATGGCGTTATTATAGCTTAGATGGGCGGTTATTTATAACGCTGTTGGTCACTATTTTGGTTCAGTAGTGTTAGTTTTTCTAACTTCTCACCGATTTTTCCTTCAATACCTCGGTCACTGGGGTGGTATAGAATATGGTGTGCTAATGCTTCTGGCATGTAGCTTTCGCCAGCAGAAAAAGCCATCGGTTCTAGGTGAGCATATCGATAGTCAGTTCCGTGGCCCATGGATTCAGCTAGGTTAGTAGGCGCATTTCGCAGGTGGTTGGGCACATCATAGCTAGGCTCTTCTCTTGCCAGTTTCATGGCCGCTTTGAAGGCCTTGTCAACAGCATTGCTCTTAGCCGCACAAGCACAATAAACCGCTGCATGAGCAATAGCCCTATTGCCTTCTGCTGGGCCTACTCTTTCAAACACCTGCCAAGCATTTACTGCCACTTGTAATGCCCTTGGATCAGCGTTGCCAATATCTTCTGACGCAATAGCTAACAGGCGTCGGGCAATATAAAGAGGATCACAACCCGCGTCAATCATTCGAGCTAACCAATATAATGCACCACTTGGATCAGAACCACGGACAGACTTATGGAAGGCAGAAATTTGATCATAAAAGATATCTCCACCTTTATCAAAACGTTTGGGGCTAGTTTGTAGCACCTGTTCCAATACTCCGTTATCTATAATCAAGCGGTCATTTATTATTTCGGCAAGGTCAGTGGCAATTTCTAGCAAATTGAGTAATCGGCGGGCATCGCCATCTGCTGCTTGCAGTAAAAGTTTCCGTTGAGGGTCTTGAATGTCAATGTTGAGCTTGCCTAGGCCACGCTCTTCATCGGTCACCGCTTGCTGCAGCAACGAAGCAAGTTCAGCTTCGGACAAGGATTTTAAAACATAAACCCTAGAACGAGACATCAATGAATTATTGAGTTCAAAAGCAGGGTTTTCTGTGGTGGCGCCCACAAAAATAAAGGTACCGTCTTCGATGTAAGGTAAGAACGCATCTTGTTGAGATTTGTTAAATCGGTGCACTTCATCAACGAATAATACGCTGTCTCGACCAGACTGGGCGCGTATCTGCTGTGCTTCTTGTACAGTGGCGCGGATGTCCTTAACGCCTGACATAACAGCCGATAAAGTCATAAAGTGAGCATCGCTCACCTGGCTCATTAGCCGCGCTAACGTGGTTTTTCCTACCCCTGGAGGACCCCATAGAATCATACTGTGAAGTAAACCTTGAGTTAACGCTCTGCCCAAGCTTTTGCCCTCTCCTAAAAGGTGAGATTGGCCCGCGTATTGCTCCAAGGTCTGGGGCCGCATGCGATTAGCTAGTGGTTGGTAGCCTTTGGAATCTTGGGCGAACAGGTCGTTTATCAAAGCTGGTCCATCTCTATTACATCAGTACCTTCTGGAATCACAAACTCAAATAAACCCTCTTTAAGTTGAGGGTTAAACACCATATTACTAAAGGTAAGACTGGTCTTTTGCTGCATAGCATCTTCAAGCTGCATTTCAAGTAATTGGTTGTTTTTAAAGTTTAGCCTTAGGGTTTGATATAGACTTTCTGGGTCCCTAGGTGTGAGGCGATAGAACACTAGTCCATTGTCCCCACGGTTCATTACCACATTAAACTCAGCTTCTATGTCCGTACTATTGCCACTCAGTAATAATGCTGGGGTGCTGGTTGCGCGCTGGTCTAGGGTCTGAATGGTTACCTGCTCTAGGTCTTCATCATAAATCCAGAGACGTTTGCCGTTGCTGACAAGAAGTTGGGAAAATGGATCTGCCGTTTGCCACCAAAATTGATTAGGTTGACTCAATACCATATGGCCATGGGTCTCTTGCAACCGGCTACCACTGGCATCCAACATATACTGTACAAAATCTGCTTCGATATTTGTTTGACGACCAAGCTGTTGGCCTAGTGATTGGGCTGCGGTCTGCGCCAAGCTGGCTCCAGCCAGAGTGACACTCAACAGAAATACAGCTAAACGCATTATAAATCCTTCTTATAGAGATAATTAATCGCGAGGTGGAGGTGGTGCAAGGACTTCCCTGCTACCATTATGAGCTGGAGCAGAAATCACCCCTGCAGCCTCCATAGCTTCAATCATACGGGCCGCACGGTTGTAGCCAATTTTGAACTTGCGTTGTACAGACGAAATAGAAGCTCTGCGAGTTTCGGTAATGAATGCTACAGCTTCATCGTATAAACGATCTTTGTCTTCTTCAAAAGCACCTTCCGAAGACGCTAACCCGAAACCAGCCTCTTGATCATAATTGCCTTCTACAATGGCTTCGATAAACTGAGGAGCACCCCGCTGCTTCCAAGCTTCGACGACCCTATGAACTTCATCATCACTGACAAAAGCGCCATGAACACGTTCTGGTGTGCTTTTCCCTGGTGGCAAATAAAGCATATCACCGTGGCCTAATAGACTTTCTGCACCGCCTTGGTCAAGTATAGTACGAGAATCAATTTTTGAGCTAACTTGAAAGGCAATTCGAGTGGGTACGTTGGCTTTAATGAGGCCTGTAATGACATCTACGGAGGGACGTTGGGTTGCCAATATAAGGTGAATACCAGCAGCTCTGGCCTTTTGAGCAATACGGGCAATGAGTTCCTCTACCTTTTTACCTACCACCATAATCATATCAGCAAACTCATCGACTACGACCACAATATAGGGCAGCTGGTCTAAGTAAGGCCGATCATCCATGTTTTCGCCATTGGCTTCATTGGGTACCCATATAGGGTCTAAAATAGGCGCTCCAGCTGTAATCTTGGTATTAAAGCCAGCAAGATTGCGAACCCCTTGGGAAGCCATTAAACGATAGCGTCGTTCCATTTCAGCAACGCACCAGCGCAGGCCGCCAGCTGCCTCTTTCATGTCTGTAATTACCGGCGCTAGTAGATGTGGGATACCATCATAGATCGACAGCTCCAGCATCTTTGGATCAACTAACAACATTCGCACTTGATCTGGTGTCGATTTGAGTAATATGCTCATAATCATGGCGTTAACACCGACAGATTTACCAGAACCCGTAGTACCAGCCACCAATAAGTGCGGCATCTTTGCTAGATCTACCACTACCGGTTTGCCAGCAATATCATTTCCTAAAGTCAGGGTCAATGGGCTTATGGAAGACAAGTAAGGCTTACTACCGATTACTTCGCTAATACGAACCATTTCTCGGTGTTGGTTAGGAATTTCAATACCGATGACGGATTTACCAGCGATGACTTCAACCACACGCACACTCATGACAGCCATTGATCGTGCCAAGTCTTTTGATAGATTGCTTATTTTGCTTACCTTAGTACCGGGCGCAGGGCGTATTTCAATACGAGTAATTACAGGTCCTGGGTTAACTTCAACCACCTCTGCAATTACACCAAAATCCAGTAGCTTTGCTTCTAGAAGCTGGCTTAGGCGAGTCAATTCTTCTGAGGTAATGACTGGATTAATACTAACACTTGGTGGGTCCAGTAAGCTTACTGGAGGCAAATCTTTGTGTTTGGTGACTTTGCTGTTCTGTTCCGCTTGAGAAGAACCTGTGTCCTGTTTATGGATTTCGGATAAAGGCACTATTTTAACTTCTTTAGGGGCGGTTACAGGTGATGGTATAGACTTTGCTTGATTTGCTGCAGAGGCCTTGCTTTTAGTATGAGGGGTGTCGAGTGCAGCAACAAGATCCTCAGCATTAATATCAACAGTATGGCTAGTTAGGCTAGTGGCGTGAACGTGGTTGGTCGTGTTTTGAGTGGATTCAACCATATCTGTAACATTTTTTTTACCTGCTTTATGGGGACGATTAGATGACCAAAGGTTAATAAAAGAGTGCCACACATTGCTAATGAGGCGAACTAAGGTCGAGCGCCGTGGCGCTTTAAAGCTTGAGTTAGCATAGGCATTTTGAGCTATCTTTGCTTCACGTATTTTTTTGAGTGCTTGTACATGGTTGTTGCCACCAAACAAACTTTGACATAAATGTTGACACCAATAAATGCTGTGCCGGCCTATAGTCTCTGTGATAATCCCCCAGCGTAATTGCCAAAATTGGCTGATAGCAAGCATTAAGGTGGTGAGCACCAAAATATTGGTGCCCGTCATGCCTAAAGCCTGATTCAGTGGTAATCCTAGAGTCAGTCCTAATAAGCCTCCACTGCTCTGTGGGTAGGTTAAGTTGGTATTGGTTATGTGAATGGATGCATAGACACAAGCCGCAATGATTAAAGCGCTAAGGGTGAGTATTTTAAACCAAACATTGTTTTCCCGATCTTGTTCTGCATGACGGGAGTGGCCAAGAAAGCGTGTAACTTCATACTGTATAAGCAAAATTGGTATGAGGTAGGCGATTAACCCTATTGCCCAAAAAAACAAATCTGCCAATACGGCTCCAAAAGTGCCACCAGCATTATGGATATTAGACACATCAAAGGCCTGTGTAGAGGTTGGATCGCTGGCATCAAAGGTAGCCAGCACTACTAATAGGTAGACGCTAAAGGCCATTAATGCAAGGTGATATCCATGCCAGCTCAATCTCTGTATCCAGTTTGACGTACTATTACTGCTGAGTTTTGACGATGTATGTGGGTTGTTTGTGGCCACTAATGTTTTCCTTGTCCGTGTGTCTAATTGAGTAAACTTAACCTATGATACGCAATCCTGATAATTGAACCAAGCTTAATGATTACCTAGTTAAAACGCCATAGAGTTACATTCTGTTACCGGCATATGTAAATAATTTCAATTGGCGCGTTTTCAATGAGCCTTAGGCGTAATATACTTAACCTCACTTTAAGCTATGGCACTATATTATGACGACAGCAACAGCCCATACGACTGAACGCTCTAACCGTATATTGACCTTTTTGTTAGGCCATACTCGCTTTGCAATTAATATCTCAAGTATATTGTCTATCACTGACGATTTTGGCAAGATTGAGGCGTCTAAAAACCACCAGCACTCTTTCTTGGGTTATTTGTATTACCGCAATAAACCGGTAAATACTTATGAGTGCTCTACCCTTTTGGGCCGTGATTCAAACCGCACTGACTTAGAGGCAACCATTGATAGTTTAAACGAAGGTGAAGAATCTCATGTTGCTTGGTTGAACGAATTAGAACAAAGTATTACTAACGATATCGTGTTTAAAGATCAACGTGACCCTGAGTTGTGTGAGTTTGGCCACTGGTTGCAGCATAAGCAAAATACTGCAGATGATGCCACTAAGACGCTGCTGGCACGTTTTGAAGAACCCCATACTGAATTTCATAACCAGGCTGATACCTTGTTAGAGCTAGCCTCAAGCGCCGGTACGGAAGAAGCTCTAAAGCAACTTTCAGTTGCTAAAAGGGGGCGTATCAGTGAATTAATGCGGTTGTTTAGCTACACTAAATCCCAGCTACAGTCAGCAGTTCATCCGGTGGTGCTTTACATGACACGTGACGGTGTGACCCCCTGGTTCGCTTTGGTACTAGACAGCATGGATGACATCGTTTCTTACGAAGATCACCAGTTCACGCAAATGCGTGATCCTGATGATTTATCCGCAGAGGCATACCCAGACCCTATTTATGGTTATGTTCACAACTCGGAAACTGACGAAAAAGATAGCCTTGTGTTATCTGCTACTCGCCTAGCTTACTTGATAGAACATTAACCACTTAGTAGGTTGTTAACTTATGCCGGTTTATCAGCTAGATGTGGATGATTGTTGGTTTCCACCAGTCTCTGAAGCCCTTGACGATCCTCAAGGGTTATTAGCAGTAGGCGGTGACTTATCTGTGCCTAGATTGTTATACGCCTATCAACAAGGCATTTTTCCTTGGTTTTCTGAACAAGATCCTATTCTTTGGTGGGCCCCAAGTCCTCGTATGGTGGTTGCTCCGGACCAGGTTCATGTATCTAGAAGCATGGCTAAGTTTATCCGTAAGACAGCGCTTGTAGTAACCTTCGATCATGCTTTTGAGCGCGTGGTACATGCCTGTGGTTCTGCCCCACGAACAGACAAGTGCTCCACAGAAAGCTGGATTACTGCAGACATGCAATGCGCTTATACTCAATTATATCGAGGTGGCTATGCTCATAGTGTCGAGGTATGGGATGGTGGTGAGTTAGTGGGCGGATTGTACGGTGTGGCTCTAGGATGTGTGTTCTTTGGTGAATCAATGTTTAGTCGAACAGATAATGCATCTAAACTAGCCTTTATTCACCTTGCTCAGCATTTGTCACAATGGGGTTTCGTACTTATAGATTGCCAAATGTTTACCTCACACTTGGCCAGCCTCGGCGCCACAGAGATACCAATGCCAGAATTTCAAATAAGCCTAGAGAAGAATCTATCTTATGGAGTGGATAGTAGATGGGGTCTGGTGGTAAAGTCGTGTTAAACGCCCTCGCCTACACTGACTAAAGTGGTGACTTTTCATTTCTTCATCGATTGATATTAATACTTTGGTATTTTATCCAACACCAGAGCATAGTTGCAGTTACCTAGATAATCGGCAAGCAAAGTCGATATTTTTGAGTCCAGACCAGCCTTTGGACGAATCGACCTATATGCAACTTACAGACATGGGTTTCAGGCGCAGTGGTGAACACATATACCGGCCTTGGTGCGAAGGTTGTGGTGAATGTAAGTCAGTCCGCGTACCCGTTGCTGGATTTAATGTGAGTAAAAGCCAGAAACGGGTGCTTACTCGTAATAAAGACCTTCAAGTCAGCTTTGAACTGCCTTCCTGTGCGGATGAAATTTACAATTTGTACGCAAACTATATCATTCAGCGTCACAGCGATGGTGATATGTATCCACCATCGCTGGAACAGTTTGAAAATTTCCTATGTCAGGCTCCTCCAACGAGCCAAACGCGTTTCGTATGTTTTAGGTTAGAACAAAAGTTGTTGGCGGTTGCCGTAGTTGATCTACTACCTAAAGGCGTGTCAGCCATTTATACCTTCTTTGATCCTGCTTATGAAATACGAAGCCTAGGGCGTCTTGCAGTGCTTTGGCAGATACGCTGGGCTCAATCCCAAGCAATGGACTTTGTTTACCTTGGTTATTGGATAAAGGACTGCCAAAAAATGGCCTACAAAGCTGAATATCAACCTTTGCAGGTGTTTGAAGACTTAATTTGGCAGACGTTAACGGTGTCCTAGGCATATGTTGGTCTTTTACTCGCTTTTTACACCCCATTGCGGCATAATCTTGCGCACTGTAAATAGCATAAATTTTGTAATAACCCTTGAGGCTTTAATGGCTAAAGAAGACCAGATTGAAATGGAAGGTACCATTATTGATACCTTACCTAACACAATGTTCCGCGTTGAATTGGAAAACGGCCACGTGGTCATCGCCCATATCTCTGGAAAGATGCGCAAACACTATATTCGCATTTTGACTGGTGACAAGGTTAAAGTAGAATTAACGCCATACGATCTAACTAAGGGTCGTATTACCTACCGCGCTCGTTAATCTAACCGTTAACTTGATTGGTTTAGGAAAAAAAGAGCACCTTAAGGTGCTCTTTTTGGTTTAAGCTGGATCTAACAGCTTAATTTTGCGCTTGCTGGGTTTACTCTTTAAGGTGATTTTATCTTGTTTTAAATCCACTAATAGCTTACCACCAGCAGCTGCAAGATCTCCAAACAGCAGTAGCTCTGCCATTGGTTTTTTCAACTCTTGTTGGATAAGGCGTGCCATAGGTCTGGCGCCCATTTCCCGGTCATAACCCTTCTCTGCGAGCCACATACGAGCGTCTTCACTCACCTGCAGGTGTACTTGTTTATCCTCCAGTTGTACTTGTAACTCCACCAGAAACTTATCAACAACACCCAAAATAACGTCTTCTGATAAAGCACCGAATTGAATGATGTCATCAAGGCGGTTACGAAACTCTGGGCTAAATAAACGCTTGATAGCTCCCATTCCGTCGGAACTATGATCCTGTTTAGTAAAACCAATAGAGCTGCGGCTCATTTGTTCAGCACCCGCATTGGTAGTCATAACTAAAATAACATTACGGAAGTCAGTTTTGCGGCCGTTGTTATCCGTCAAAGTGCCATTATCCATCACTTGAAGTAATATATTAAAGACTTCTGGGTGAGCTTTTTCCACCTCATCCAATAACAGCACGCAGTGTGGGGTTTGTGTTATAGCTTCAGTCAGTAGACCACCTTGGTCAAAGCCTACATAGCCTGGAGGGGCACCAATTAAGCGAGACACCGTGTGGCGCTCCATGTATTCCGACATATCAAAACGTACAAGCTCAATACCCATAACGCGCGCTAACTGTTGGGTTACTTCGGTTTTACCTACCCCTGTAGGGCCAGAAAACAAAAAACTACCTACGGGTTTATGGGGTGCATTAAGCCCTGCCCTTGCTAATTTAATAGCATTAGCTAAAGTATCGATGGCTGTATCTTGGCCAAACACCACTAGCTTAAGATTTTGTTCAAGGGAATGTAACTGCTCCCGATCTGTTGCTGATATGCTTTTCGGCGGTATGCGGGCTATTTTAGCCACCACAGCCTCAATTTCAGTCACATCAATAAACGACTTACGTTCTGCTTTCGGGAATAGCTGCTGGTACGCACCGGCCTCATCAATTACATCTATGGCCTTGTCGGGCATCTTTTTATCAGTAATGTAGCGATCAGCAAGTTCCGCAGCGGCATCTATTGCAGCAGGTGTATATTCAAGTTGGTGGTGGCTTTCATAACGGGAAATGAGGCCTCGCAAAATGGCTTGAGTGTCAGCAATGTTAGGTTCATCCACATCAATTTTTTGAAATCGACGGGCCAGAGCGTGGTCTTTTTCAAAAATACCACGAAATTCTGTGAAGGTTGTCGAGCCAATACAGCGTAACTTACCTGAGCTCAGCACTGGTTTTAATAGGTTGGATGCATCCATCGACCCGCCTGATGCAGCACCTGCACCAATGATGGTGTGGATTTCATCAATAAAAAGGATCGCGTTGGGCGTTTTTTCAATATCAGCCAACAAACCTTTTAGGCGTTTTTCAAAATCGCCACGGTACTTGGTGCCCGCTAACAAGGAACCCATATCAAGTGAGTATACTGTTGACGAAGCAATCACCTGAGGCACATTACCTTGCTCAATTTGATAGGCTAACCCTTCAGCAATGGCTGTTTTACCAACACCGGCGTCGCCAACTAATAGAGGGTTGTTTTTTCGGCGACGAGATAATACTTGCACTAGTCGTTCTAGCTCTTTGCCACGGCCTATCAGCGGGTCAATATGGCCGTTACGAGCTTCAGCGTTCAAATCCGTAGTGTATTTAACTAGATGACTCGCTTCTTCACCTTCGCCTTCTATGGCTTTTTCCGCACCTTCCATTTCTGTTCTACTGACACCATGGGATAAATAATTGACGATGTCTACCCTCTCAACGTCTAACAAATCAAGTAAATATGCTGACTGACTTTCAGTTTCACTAAAAATGGCGACCAGCACATTGGCTCCAGTTACCTCGCCTTTGCCGGAAGATTGTACGTGGAATACCGCCCGTTGTAATACCCTCTGAAAACCAAGAGTGGGCTGTACTTCATAATTGTCATGGGACTCGGCTACCGAAGGAGTGGTGTCATTAATGAACTTTTCGAGGGGCAGGCGTAAGTCATCCAGTACAACACCACAGGCTTGAAGTACTTCTATACTGGATGGATTATTGAGCAATGACAGCAGTAAATGTTCTACAGTCATAAACTCATGCCGCTTCCAGCTGGAGTGTTTATAGGCTTCGCTTAAGCTTCGTTCTAAATCGTTGTCTAACATTATCTCTTTCCTCTAAGAAGCTGATTCAACTTCACATAGTAATGGGTGTTTGTGTTGACGAGAAAATTGGTTTACCTGCATAGCTTTGGTTTCGGCCACGTCTTTAGTATAGGTACCACATACACCTTTGCCCTGCGTATGAACCGCCAACATAATTTGTGTTGCTTGTTCTTCGTTATGGTTAAAGAAACGTGCCAAAACTTCAATGACAAATTCCATAGGTGTGTAATCATCATTTAACAATACAGCTTGGTATAACGACGGTTGGGCCACCTTAGGGCGAGTTTGCTCAATAACCTGCAAATCGTGGTTGTCATCTGGCGTATTTTGGTCGTCCTGACTCATCAACGTAGGATTGTCGCTTGGATTGTCAGCATAACAGCGGTGGCGAGTAGAAAGGATGGGCATTAGTACACTCTGGATTTAAATATTGTTTTCATCATAACGTTACTATTGGGCCTATGTCTGCATTTTTCCAGAGCAGAATTAAAAACTACTGCTAATATTATTACAGAGTCATTGGAAGAGCTGTTGGTCAAGTATTACGGGGCCTTCTTTTTAAGTTAAGCAATGCAGAGGGTAAATGGTATGCAAGCAGGCAAGGTGAAATGGTTTAATAACGTAAAGGGTTATGGCTTTATCGTTCCAAACGACAATGAAAGTCAGGATTTATTCGCCCATTATTCTGCCATTCAAAGTGATGGGTATAGAACTTTAAGAGCGGGGCAAGATGTTGATTTTGAACTTACAGATGGCCCCAATGGGCCGCAAGCATCAAATATTATACTAAAGTCAAGTTTAGAACCACCCCAATAACTTCAATAGATGTGTGGCCCCAAAAAAAACCAGCCTGGGCTGGTCTTTTTTTTGAACAACCCTAGAACTACATGTTTGCAATAATAGCGTCACCAAATTCAGAGCAAGACAGTAAAGTAGCATCGTCCATTTGACGTTCAAAGTCATAAGTTACAGTTTTGGCATTAATCGCACCCTCGGTGCCAGAGACAATCAAGTCCGCCGCTTCAAGCCAGCCTAAATGACGTAACATCATCTCGGCCGATAAAATAATAGAACCAGGGTTTACCTTGTTTTGGCCTGCATACTTAGGAGCAGTACCATGGGTAGCTTCAAAAATGGCAATATCATCACTGAGATTAGCTCCTGGGGCTATGCCAATGCCACCTACCTCTGCTGCTAGGGCATCGGATAAGTAGTCACCATTCAAGTTCAATGTAGCGATGACGTCATATTCTTCCGGACGTAAAAGAATTTGTTGTAGCATGGCGTCGGCAATAACGTCTTTGATGATAATGTTTTTACCGGTATTTGGATTGGTCATTTCGCACCAAGGTCCTGCGCCTATAGTTGTTGCGCCAAATTCTTGCTGGGCAATTTCATAACCCCATTCTTTAAAGGCACCTTCAGTAAACTTCATGATGTTGCCCTTGTGAACCAAGGTTAAAGAATCACGATCATTATCAATAGTGTACTGGATAGCTTTACGAACTAATCGTTTAGTTCCCTCTTCTGATACAGGTTTGATGCCAATGCCACACATTTGGTCAAAACGAATTTTGGTGACACCCATTTCTTCTTGTAAAAACTTAATAACTTTGTCAGCTTCGGCAGAACCAGCCTGCCACTCAACGCCGGCATAAATGTCTTCTGAATTTTCGCGGAAGATAATCATGTCTACGTTTTCTGGCTTTAGCACTGGGCTAGGTACACCGGTAAACCAGCGCACAGGGCGTTGACACACATACAGGTCTAATTCTTGGCGCAGAGCTACATTTAAAGAGCGTATGCCACCACCTACGGGTGTGGTTAAAGGGCCTTTAATGCCTACTTTAAATTCTTTAAACGCAGCTAATGTTTCTTCCGGCATCCAAGTGTCTGCATCGTAGGTTACGGTCGCTTTTTCACCAGCGTATACTTCCATCCAATGAATTTTTTTGCTGCCATTGAAGGCTTTCTCTATGGCGGCGTCTACCACCTTAAGCATTACTGGTGAAACGTCAAAACCGATGCCATCGCCTTCAATATAAGGGATAATAGGGTCGTTAGGCACGTTGAGAGAAAGGTCGGCGTTAACAGTGATCTTAGAGCCTTGCTCTGGGACGATGATGTTTTGATATGTCATGAGTTCTCCGAATGCATAAAAAATAATCTTGAAGCGTAGATAAGCGACCTAAAAAGTCGTTTTTGTAGTCGGGGCCAATTATAGCTTGAATGCCCCGGCAGGCCCAAGGAATCATGTAGTTATTTTACAAAATTCTAACAATTCATAGAACCAATAAGGAATTTGTTACGTGCCTAATATCCTCTTTTTTAATAAACCTTTCCAGGTGCTAAGTCAGTTTAACGACGATCAAGGCCGGGAAACTTTAGCGGCTTACATCGATATGCCAAAATTTTATGCCGCTGGACGACTAGACTATGATTCAGAAGGCCTTATGGTATTGACCAATGACGGGCAATTACAACAGCAGATAGCAAACCCAAAACATAAGTTAGAAAAAACCTATTGGGTTCAAGTTGAAGGTCGAGTAGATGAACATCAGTTAAAATGCTTACGAGCTGGGCCGGTGCTCAAGGATGGCCCTACTAAACCTGCCAAAGTAAGGCTGTTAGGCGCTGAAACAAAAAACCTATGGCCACGTGTTCCCCCAATCAGAGAGCGAGTTTCTATACCAACTCAATGGTTAGAAATTCGTATTAGTGAAGGCCGAAATCGGCAAGTAAGACGTATGACGGCCGCTATAAACTTACCCACTTTGAGGCTAGTCCGAGTAGCAATTGGTAACTGGAAGTTAAAAGGCCTCAATGTTGGCGAATGGCGCTTGGAACAAACCGAAGGTCCACAGCATAAATAACCTGCTTACCAACGTTTGTCGGCTTGCTGATCGGACTCTTTACCTTTAACCCATTGTTTGCCGTTTTCGGTAAATTCTGCTTTCCAAAACGGCGCATCTTGTTTTAGGTAGTCCATCACGAACTCGCATGCACAAAAGGCATCACTGCGATGACGTGATGTTACACCCACAAGCACGATTTGCTCATGACGTAGTAACTTACCCACCCTATGGACCACATGAATGCCTTCTATAGCCCAGCGCTGATGTGCTTTATCCACTATTTGTTGTAAACAGGCTTCGGTCATGCCCGGGTAATGCTCGAGTTGCATGGCCTCTACTTTGGCATCGTCCAAATCACGCACTAAACCCACAAACAATACTGCAGCACCCGTACCGGCTGGGTTTATTTTGAGCAACATTTGGTAATGCTGGCTAATATCAAAGTCTGCTTCTTGCACAAGGATGAGATCATTGGTTTTCATGCAGGTAAAAATCCTTGGAATCTTTCCATAAGCCTAGGCGTGAGGACTTGGTTCGGTTAAAATTACGTCTGTTATCTATTCTGTTTATCGCTTGAATTAAATCTATGAGTGAATCCTCCTCTACACGCGTTATTGTCGGTATGTCCGGCGGTGTTGACTCTTCTGTTTCTGCTTTGCTGCTAATGCAACAAGGATACCACGTTGAAGGCCTGTTCATGAAGAACTGGGACGAAGATGATAGCACAGAGTATTGCACTGCTAAGCAAGACTTAGCCGATGCTCAAGCGGTCTGCGAAAAACTAGGTATCCACTTACACGCTGCAAACTTTGCCGCAGAATATTGGGATAACGTGTTTGAACATTTTTTAGCTGAATATAAAGTGGGGCGCACGCCTAATCCAGATATTCTATGTAACCGTGAAATTAAATTTAGAGCTTTTTTAGACTACGCCAAAACCCTTGGTGCAGATTATATTGCTACGGGGCACTATGTTCAGCGTCAAGGTGAGGGCCTTCGGTGTCAGTTGGTTAAAGGCCTAGATGGCAATAAAGACCAAAGTTACTTTTTGCATGCCGTAGGCGCTTTAGAAATGAGCCAAACCTTGTTCCCTATTGGTGCTATGGAAAAACCAATAGTGCGCTCTATAGCCGAAGCTCATGGCTTGGCTAACCACGATAAAAAAGACAGCACAGGTATCTGTTTTATTGGCGAACGTCGATTCAAAGACTTTCTACAACAATATTTGCCTGCTCAACCGGGCAAGATTGAAACCGTCGATGGTGATGTCATCGGCGATCATCAAGGGCTAATGTATCACACCATTGGTCAACGCCAAGGTTTAGGCATTGGTGGCTTAGCCAATTATAATGAATCTGCCTGGTACGTAGTGGATAAAAATTTAGACCGCAACCGGTTAATCGTCGCCCAAGGCAAAAATCACCCACGCTTATTTAAACCCTCCCTTACCTGTCAGCAGTTGATGTGGGTCGATGGCAAGGGCCCTGACTTAATGCAAGGTGTCTCTGTAGAGTTGATGGCTAAAATACGCTACCGCCAAGCAGATCAAACGTGTACCTTAACAGTCTTGCCTAATGGGAAAATAAATGTGGTATTTATAGAACCACAAAGAGCCGTCACACCAGGCCAATCTATTGTGTTTTATGATGGTGATGTATGTCTTGGAGGAGCAGTCATTGATTAGTCGCTTAAACCTCAACCAAGAACGCGTGTTGGCCTTAGCTGCTGTAGTTCAAGCCGCAGCACTAGTTCACCAAGTCGCAAGTACTGGACAAGCCGACGAAAGCGCTAGCCGCTGTAGTCTTGCATCGCTTTTTGTCACTAACCCAGACAGTAGTGAAGATGTATTTGGCGGTGCTGAAGCAATTAACAATTTACGCTTAGGTTTAGTAACCTTAAAATCTATTATATCTCAAGATCAAATCACAGGAGCCCAAGAAATTACCCGTTATGTGCTGGGGTTGGCTCACTTGCAAGGCAAGCTGCGTAAACGCCCGGAAATGCTTAACGACATTAGTAAACAATTAAGTCATAGCCAAAGACAAGTTGATCTGTATGAATTGGTGCACCCTAATGTGTTCGCCAGTGTTGCTGAAACCTACTCTTCTACTTTGAGCAGTTTTCATTTTCGTATCCAAGTTACCGGTAATCCCACTTACCTTCAGCAACCCATGAACACCAATCGTGTGCGCAGCTACCTTCTTGCCGGCATTCGTGCAACCACATTGTGGCGCCAAGTTGGTGGTCGTAAGTGGCAGTTAGTATTGTTTAAAAATTCCTACCAGCGTGAATTAGACGCGTTGCTTAGTCAACTTAGTCATTAACCTAAACCTAACCTAGGACTCCGTTATGGATTTATCGTCAATTTCAGCCCTTTCTCCAGTAGATGGTCGATATGGCAGCAAGACTGCCTCACTTCGTCCCTATTTTAGTGAATTTGGTCTTATTTATAACAGGGTGTTGGTTGAAGTGCGCTGGTTACAACGTCTTGCTGATCATCCACAGATCGGTGAAGTTGCCCCTTTAAGTGATAAGGCTAATGCCCTTCTCGAGCGCTTAATTAATGACTTCGATGAATCGGCAGCCCAGCGCGTTAAAGACATAGAAAGCACCACTAATCATGATGTAAAAGCCGTAGAGTACTACATTAAAGAACAGTTCAAAGATAACGCAGAACTACACGCTATTAATGAATACGTCCATTTTGCTTGCACTTCCGAAGACATCAACAATTTGGCCCATGGCTTAATGCTTAAGCAAGGTCTAGAGCAAGTGATGGTGCCGGAAATGACTGAGGTATTGGCGCAAATTAAGTACTTAGCCCACAGTCACCAAAATCAACCTATGTTGTCTCGCACCCACGGCCAAACTGCTTCTCCATCCACTATGGGTAAAGAAATGGCCAACGTTGCCGCACGTCTTGAGCGCCAACTGAAGCAGATTCAGCAGATGGAGTTCTTAGGCAAGATTAATGGTGCTGTAGGTAACTATAATGCTCATTATACGGCTTACCCAGAGATCGATTGGCAAGCCAACGCCCAGACGTTTGTAGAAAGCTTAGGCTTAACTTGGAACCCTTACACAACGCAAATTGAACCCCACGACTACATTGCCGAATTGTTTGATGCCATTGCGCGTTTTAACACCATCTTATTGGATTTTGACCGTGATATTTGGGGTTATATTTCCCTTGGATTCTTTAAGCAAAGAACTATATCGGGAGAAATTGGTTCATCTACTATGCCCCATAAGGTTAACCCCATTGATTTTGAAAACTCAGAAGGTAACTTGGGTATTGCTAACGCTCTGCTACAACACTTAGCCAGCAAACTACCTATTTCTCGTTGGCAGCGTGACCTCACAGATTCCACTGTGTTACGTAATTTAGGTGTAGGCCTTGCCCACAGCCTGATTGCTTATCAGTCTACTTTAAAAGGTATTAGTAAATTACAGCTTAATGCCCAACGTTTGGATGCCGATCTAGATAACGCGTGGGAGGTGCTCGCTGAGCCCATTCAAACGGTAATGCGTCGTTATGCCATTGAAGAGCCATATGAAAAGCTAAAAACCCTCACCCGTGGTAAAACCATTAACGCAGCCATTATGGCTGAGTTTATTGACAGCCTAGATTTGCCACAGTCTGTAAAAGACGAGCTTAAAACCTTAACTCCGGCTAACTATATTGGTAACGCTATTGCCCAAGCAGCAGCGATCTAATGACGATGGCACCATTGACCCATTTGGGTGATTTGACCGTAGCCGAATTTATTGCAGATTACTGGCAGCAAAAGCCAGTGTGTATCCGTAACGGTATTGCCTTTGAAGATGCGCTCATCGCCATGGACGAGTTAGCAGGGTTAGCTCTAGAGCCAGAGGTAGAGTCGCGTTTAATTGAAAACAAAGGTGACATAAAAGATTGGCAAGTTACCCACGGCCCGTTAAAAGAAGTTGATTTTAATAAAGAACGAGATTTTCCTTGGACCTTGCTGGTGCAGGGTGTCGATTGCTTTGTGCCCCAAGTACATGATTTTTTGGCTAAATTTAGATTTTTACCCAGTTGGCGTTTAGATGACATAATGATTAGTTACGCCACAAATGGTGCTGGCGTTGGTGCCCATTACGATCGTTATGATGTTTTTTTGATTCAAGGGGAAGGCCAGCGCCAATGGCAAATTGGCCAAACCTGCAGCGAAAACTCAGCGTTAATGGCCCATGATCAACTCTGTTTGTTACAAGACTTTGAGTGGCACGAAGAATTCATTCTTAACCCAGGCGATATGTTGTATATCCCGCCTCTTGTGGCCCATCAGGGTGTAGCAGTTTCCGATGCTTGCGTAACCTATTCTGTAGGATTTCGTTCGCCTTCCCATGGCGATGTACTCACCACCTTTGCCGACGAGCGTAGCATCGACATTAGTGCCGACCTGCGTCTAAAAGACCAAGGCTTTACGCCTAACAGTGGCGAAATAAGCGCTGCAGATGTTGAGGGTTTGATGCAGTTAATGCGAGACCAAATTACCCCAGAAAATGTTGCTCAGTGGTTTGGTAAGCACAGCACAGAAGCCAAGTACCCCGCTTTAGATATGGCTGAAGACGCTATGGACCTAGCAGAGTTAGAAAGCATCATTAACGATGCATACGGCGTATTGAGGGTGTCAGAAGGGGTGCGCTTGGCTTATACATGGCAAGGTGACGGTGGTTTAACCCTATTTGTACAAGGTGAGGCGTTGCCATGCCCACCGGAAGCTACAGCTTTTGTTGAAGCGATTGCAAACCAGTGGTTGCTAGAAGTGGATGAAATGGCACCTGTAATAGTCAATGATGCAGCCAAAGCTATGCTATTGATCCTCCACAACCAAGGTTACCTATACTTCGCTGACGAATAGTATTTTATAGTTTTTTGTGCTTGCCCTATGGCTCATCTAGTAACAAGGGGTGTGGTGCCACCAAAACACCGTTGTTGTCGGCATAGATAAAGTGCCCGGGAACAAAGGTCACCCCACCGAAATGCACTTCTTGATTAATTTCTCCTAAACCACGTTTTTCAGTCTTCATTGGATGTGCTGCTAGAGCTTGTATCCCGAGATTAATACTACCAATGGCATTTACGTCTCGTATACAGCCATAAATCACTATGCCTTCCCAGCCATTGGCTGAGGCTTTCTCGGCTAACATATCGCCCAGTAACGCACGTTTTAGTGAACCACCACCATCAACCACTAAAACCTTTCCAGTACCATCTTGGCCTGCTAGCTCTCGTACTTTAGAGTTATCTTCATGGCATTTAAGGGTCACAATTTCACCGCTAAAGCGTTCTTTAGCACCAAAGCTCTTAAACATGGGTACTACCACCTGTACAAGGTCTTCAAACTGATCGCATAATTCGGGTAATAAATCTTGCATAAAAAAGTAATCCTAAGGCTACGCTAAACTATAGCTTAATCGTAAGTCTAACCAACTTGAGGCAAGTAATCATCCTTAAGCCGGTAACTTTTATCAAGGCCAGTTATAGGGCAATTAAAAGCTAAATAGGTAGAAACTAGGCATAGATTAACGCTAGATTCATCTACATCTGGCCCATATAATCGGTCCCCAATAATGGGGAAACCCGCGCCACTCAAGTGTTTACGTATTTGGTGTTTACGACCAGTTTCAATTTCTATGCATACTAAGGACTTATTAGTATTTGACTCGTATGCCAATAAACTCGCTTTACTAAGAGCATTTTTTTCGTCAATGGCCGTGTCTAGTATTAATTCTTTTGGGAACGAGCCTGATACCAATGCAGTGTATTTTTTGTTAATCGCTCTCCTTTCGAATAAACCACTAAGAGCAGAAGCTGCAGATTTTGTATGGGCAATCAGCATTAACCCCTGTGCTGCACGATCTAAACGGTTAACGATGAATGCAGGCCTCTGAGGGGGATGGTTTTGTTCTACCCAGCGGTTAATGGTGCAATGATCGCCCCACTTTGAACCCTGGCTCAACATGCCGTAAGGTTTATACCAAACGCTGTAGTCGCCTTCGTCAGCGATTAAAACGGCAGCGTCTACCTGCAACCCTAAAATCTGTGCATCGTAATAAAGGTGCAACTGTTGACCAATTTTAAGGATTTTATCTACCCGTCTTAGGCGTTTGTGGCTGCTGTCAGCATCACTTATCCAAACGGCACCTTTCTTCATTGCCTGTTTTATCTGTTGTTTAGACAAGCTACTCTGCTGCTTTAGCAGCTCAGCAGCAGGTATCGAAGGGTCAATGACCTGAGCGTGAAACTCAGGCATTGGGTATTCTAACCCAGCCTTCCATCAATATTCTTGCACTGCGGCTCATGATGGCCTTAGTGGCCTGCCACTTACCAGCATCTTGGTGGGCTTCAGCACCTACGGTTAAGGTGCCTGAGGGATGGCCAAAGGTAACCTCCGTGCGCTCACCTCCACCAGCAGCAATGTTGACTAAGGTGTTAGGGATGGCAGCTGCCGTACCAATAGCCACGGCAGCGGTGCCCATCATCGCATGGTGTAACTGGCCCATGGACATGGCCCTCACGAGTAAATCGATATTTTCAGCACTAACGATACTGCCACTTGATGAAATATAGCTCTTAGCGGGGGCTACAAATGCGATTTTTGGGGTATGTTGGCGGGTTTTGGCATCTTCAATATGGCTAAATAAACCCATGCGTACGCCACCATAGGCGCGTATGGTCTCTAGCTTGGTTAACGCCGCTTGGTCCGTATTAATGTCAGTTTGTAGCTCTGTGCCTATATATCCTAGATCTTGCGCCCTTAAAAAAATGGTAGGTATACCTGCATTTATCATGGTGACATCAAAAGTGCCAATATTGGGCACTTCCAACTGATCTATCAAGTTACCCGTGGGAAACATATCTGCGTCTGCAGCAGAGGGATTAATAAACTCTAGCTTGATCTCAGCGGCCGCAAAGGTTACACCGTCCAACTGGAAATCACCCGTTTCTTGCACTTGTCCGTTAACCATAGGAATATGAGCAATGATGGTTTTTTTGATATTGGCTTGCCATATTCTAACTACCGCCATGCCATCGCTAGGAATACGGCTAGGGTCTACCAAACCAGAACTAATAGCAAAAGCCCCTACTGCAGAAGACAGGTTACCGCAGTTGCCGCTCCAATCCACACAAGCCTTATCAATAGACACTTGACCGAACAAATAATCTACGTCGTGATCTGGCTGGGTGCATGGGCTTAAGATAACGGTTTTACTGGTGCTGGATGTTGCACCACCCATGCCATCAATCTGTTTGCCGTATATATCGGGGCTGCCAATCACTCGCATTAATAACGCGTCCCTAGCTGCACCAGGTACTTGGGCTGTTGCGGGCAAATCCAATAGGTTAAAAAATACACCTTTACTGGTACCGCCACGCATATAGGTGGCTGGGATTTTTATTTGCGGTTGAAAGCTCATGTTAAGTCCTAAGTAGCATTGGTTGATTCAAGAAAATCTTGGGTGAAGCGTTGCAAGATACCACCCGCAGCATAAACTAAAGTTTCTTCTGCTGTATCTAAGCGACAGGTAACGGTAATGCTATCAGAGCTACCATCCACACGATTAACTACCAAAGTTAGGTCACAACCAGGGCTTGGGTCACCCATCACATCAAAGGTTTCTGTGCCGTTTAACTTGTGGCTTTTTCGGTCTTCTAACGCTTTGAATTCTAAAGGTAAAATACCCATACCTACAAGGTTAGTACGATGAATACGTTCAAATCCTTGCGCTACTATCACTTCTACACCTGCCAAGCGTACGCCTTTAGCCGCCCAGTCTCTGGATGAACCTTGGCCGTAATCTGCACCAGCAACAATAATTAGTGGTTGAGCACGCTCCATATAAGTTTCAATGGTTTCCCACATACGCAGGATCTGGCCTTCGGGTTCTAGTCTGGCAAGTGATCCTTGCTGGATATTTCCCGCATCATCACGACACATTTCGTTAAGCAGCTTAGGGTTAGCAAAAGTGGCTCTTTGTGCAGTTAAATGGTCACCTCTATGGGTGGCATACGAGTTGTAATCTTCCTCTGGTAGTCCCATTTTGGTTAAATACTCACCTGCCGCGCTGTTGGGAAGAATGGCATTGGAAGGCGATAAGTGATCGGTGGTTATATTGTCGCCTAGTATGGCTAAGGGCCGCATGCCTTTTAAGGTGCGTTCACCTGCCAAAGCACCTTCCCAATAGGGAGGCCTACGTATATAGGTAGTATTAGGGCGCCAATCATATAAAGGGCTTTGAGCTTCTTCTATTTTACCTAGATCAAACATTGGAATATAAATTTGTTTAAACTGCTCAGGTTTAACACATTTGGCAACGATAGCGTCTATTTCGTCATCTTCAGGCCAAATATCCTTAAGGCGAATGTCATTACCCTGTTGGTCTTTACCCATTACATCTTGTTCAATATCAAAACGCATAGAACCAGCAATAGCGTAGGCAGCCACCAACGGTGGTGATGCTAAGAAAGCTTGTTTGGCATAGGGATGAATGCGACCATCAAAGTTACGGTTGCCCGATAATACGGCTGTGGAATACAGGTCGCGGTCTATGACTTCCTTTTGAATTTTAGGATCTAAGGCCCCGCTCATACCGTTGCAAGTGGTGCACGCATAGCCAACAATACCAAAACCAAGTTGTTCCATTTCTGTTAACAGGCCTGCTTCTTCTAAATAGAGCTTGGCCACTTTAGAGCCGGGAGCAAAGGAGGACTTAACCCAAGGCTTACGCTTTAAACCTAAGCGGTTAGCATTTCGGGCTAATAAACCCGCGGCGATCACATTGCGTGGGTTACTGGTATTGGTACAGCTAGTAATAGCGGCGATAATCACTGCGCCATCGGGCATTAACCCATCAGCCTCAGCATTATTGTAGGCTTTGGCAATGCCTCGTTCAGCCAAGGCTGAGGTTGGTAACCGCAGATGAGGGCTTGATGGCCCAGCCATGGTACGGCCTACACTAGACAAGTCAAAGGTTAGTACTCGTTCGTACTGGGCATCCACCATGTCTTCGGCCCATAAACCGTTGATTTTGGCATAGGTTTCAACCAAAGCCACTTGCTCTGGTTCGCGTCCGGTAATGTTAAGGTAATCAATGGTTTGCTGGTCGATATAAAATAGCGCCGCAGAGGCTCCATATTCCGGAGTCATATTAGAAATGGTTGCGCGATCACCAATGGTTAAACCATTGGCACCCTCACCAAAGAATTCAAGATAAGACGACACAACCTTTTGTGCCCGCAAAAACTCAGTAAGCGCCAGCACCATGTCTGTGGCAGTAATACCAGGTTGCCGTTTGCCGGTGAGCTCTACACCGATAATGTTTGGCAACCGCATCATAGAGGCGCGGCCTAGCATTACGTTTTCTGCTTCTAACCCACCTACTCCAACAGCAATTACGCCTAAGGCATCAATGTGTGGCGTATGGCTGTCGGTACCGATACAAGTGTCTGGATAGGCCAGCCCATCGCGGTTCTGAATAACTGGAGACATTTTTTCCAAATTGATCTGATGCATAATGCCGTTGCCGGCTGGGATCACATCAACGTTTTTAAACGCTGTTTTGGTCCATTCAATAAAATGGAAGCGGTCATCGTTGCGTCGGTCTTCAATAGCACGGTTTTTTTCAAACGCGTCAACGTCAAAACCGGCATGCTCTACAGCCAAAGAGTGGTCAATAATCAGCTGTGTCGGCACTACGGGGTTCACTTTGGAAGGATCACCGCCTTGCTCTGCGATGGCATCCCTCAATCCAGCTAAATCCACCAAAGCAGTTTGCCCTAAAATATCATGGCACACCACTCGTGCTGGATACCAAGGAAAGTCTAAGTCTTGCTTACGTTCAATCAATTGCTTAAGGGACGCAGTTAACATGGAAGGCTCACAGCGACGTACCAGCTGTTCCGCTAAGATCTTGGAGGTATAAGGTAACTTGGCGTAGGCACCCTTGCTAATGTCGTCAATGGCGGCTGGGGTATCGAAATAATCTAGCCCAGTATCCACCAAGGCCCTGCGGTAGTTGGTGTTCATCATTATTAACCCCTTTGCGCTATATCGACCCACTGGGCAGTTTCAGGGCCTGTGTAGTCTGCACTTGGGCGAATGATACGATTGTTAGTGCGTTGTTCCATTACATGGGCTGCCCAGCCCGTTAGCCGTGACATAACGAAAATTGGGGTAAATAACTTAGTGGGAATGCCCATAAAATTATAGGTAGAGGCGTGGAAGAAATCAGCATTACAAAATAGCTTCTTTTCGCGCCACATCACTTCTTCACAACGAACAGACACTGGGTATAAATGAGTGTCACCGATAGATTCGGCCAGTTTTTCTGACCAGCCTTTAATGATGACATTACGCGGGTCGGACTCACGGTAAATAGCATGGCCAAAACCCATAATTTTGTCTTTGCGGGCCAACATACCCATGATGGCAGATTCAGCTTCATCTGGTGTGTGCCAGCTTTCAATCATATCCATAGCTGCTTCGTTTGCACCACCATGTAATGGACCTCTTAGGCTACCAATGGCGCCCGTTACGCATGAATGCATGTCGGAAAGCGTGGACGCACAAACCCGTGCAGTGAAAGTTGATGCGTTAAATTCATGCTCGGCATACAAAATCAGTGATACGTTCATGACCTTGGCGTGTAATTGACTGGGTTTTTTATCATGTAACAGGTGCAGAAAGTAGGAACCAATGGAATCGTCATCAGTTTCAGTTTCAATACGCACGCCTTCATGGCTAAAGCGATACCAATAACAAATGATGGCGGGGAACAAAGCTAACAAACGATCTGTAACCTCTTGTTCCATAGAGAAGTCAACTTCGGCCTCTAAGTTACCCAACATAGAGCAACCTGTGCGCATGACGTCCATCGGGTGGGCATCGGCAGGTATCTGCTCTAGTACAGTTTTTAGACCCTGAGGCAAGTGGCGCATGCTCTGTAGTTTTTGGGTGTAAGCATCAAGTTCTGTTTGATTTGGCAGATGCCCTTTAAGCAGCATATAGGCGACTTCTTCAAAACTGGCTTTTTCTGCTAGCTCACTAATGTCGTAACCACGGTAAGTTAAGCCTGTGCCCGTTAAACCGACGGTACACAGCGCGGTAGAACCTGCAGATTGGCCCCTTAGGCCAGCGCCAGAGATAGGTTTAGTGCTCATTGTTTTAATCCTTTTATTGGTGTGGTTACAGGTTTTTCCCGGCCGCAAATAACTCATCTAACTTTTCTTCAAACGAGTGGTAGTCTAAAAAACCGTACAGTTCCATACGAGTTTGCATAGTATCGATGACGGCCTTCTGATCACCGTCAGCTAATAAATGTTCATACACATTGAGAGCGGCTTTGTTCATAGCGCGAAAAGCACTAAGTGGATAAAGCACCATGTTTACACCTACATTGGCTAATTCGCTTTTATTGTACAAAGGTGTGGCACCAAATTCGGTAATATTGGCCAATAAAGGCACAGCTATTGCCTTAGAAAAGGCTTCATAGTCGGTCAGTTTGTGCACAGCCTCGGCAAAAATGCCGTCTGCACCCGCCTCTATACACGCTTGAGAACGATCAATGGCAGCTTGTAAACCGTCCTTCTGAAAGGCATCGGTTCTGGCCATGATAAAAAAATCGTCATTAATACGGGCATCTACAGCTGCCTTAACGCGATCTACCATTTCTTGAGTAGGCACAATTTCTTTATTGGGGCGATGACCACAACGCTTTTGCGCCACTTGATCTTCAATATGCACCGCAGCTACGCCTGCAGATTCCATGCCTTTAATAGCCCTGGCAATATTAAAAGCGCCACCCCATCCTGTATCTATATCAACCAACAGAGGCAGTTCGCTGGCCGCAGTGATGCGGTTTGCATCGGCTAGGACATCGTTAAGGCTGGTTATGCCTAGATCTGGCAAGCCATAGGAGGCATTGGCCACCCCACCACCAGACAGATAAATAGCTTGATGGCCAACTTTTTCAGCCATCATAGCGCTGTAGGCGTTAATGGTGCCAACAATTTGGAGTGGCTGGTTATTGGTGATAGCTGCACGGAATTTAGCACCTTGGCTCATTCTAGTAGTCTTGCTCATCGATTCTCTTCATCCTGAGTATTTGATTGTGTTTGCATGCGTTGCATGATGTTATTTCGAGCGTTATTGATATGACGTTTCATGAGCCACTCGGCTAACTCTCCGTCGCCTTCTTCAATGGCGCTACAAATTTGGTCGTGTTCCTTTAAGGCTTGCTGCGGCCGATTGCTAGACAAGCTAAATTGGTACCGGTACATGCGCACGAGTTGATACAAGTCGCCAGCGAGCATGTCGATAAGGCGTTGGTTTTTACTGCCATGAACAATACGGTAGTGGAAATCCACATCGCCTTCTTGCTGAAAGTAAGACTGACCCTTAGTGTCTAGAATGTGCTTACGATGGCTATTTAGAAGCAACCGAAGGTTCACTTTTTCGTCTGCAGACATAGCTTGTGCTGCAAGTTTGGCAGCCAAACCTTCTAGAGATTCTCGTATTTGATAAATTTCCAACAGTTCTTGGTAAGACAGCTTTACTACCCTAGCCCCAACATTAGGAGTGCGTGTAATTAAACGCATCGCTTCAAGCCGGCTCATGGCTTCTCGAAGGGGTCCACGGCTTATGCCATGAATACGGGCAAGTTCTGGCTCATTGAGCTTTTGGCCTTGAGTGATGGCGCCAGTGATAATATCTTTTACAATACGTTCGCACACTTGTTTAGCTAACGTTGTTATTTCTTCCTGCATAATACATTGTCTACACATTTAGAGTGAATGTATTATATTCCCCCTTATAACGGTCGTCAAATTAGACATTGATCTAATATTGTAGACAATATCCTAACATTGTTTACAATTTAGGTTTTTATTATATTGAGTTTATGCTCCTAATTAGAGCAAAACCCTAGTTCCATTCCTTCGGGACAGTTAGAATACCCACATTATAAGTCTTAGAATCGCTACAGTGTATATAGCTAACCTACCGTTCGCAGAAAACGCCTGCCATTATTTTGAAGCCATACGGCATCTACCTATGCCTCTTTTACTGGATTCTAGCCGTCCAGCGAGCCATTTTGGTCGTTACGATATCGCTATGGCTCAACCACTGGCAGTGATTAGCCATAAAGATGGTGTTACCAAAGTTGAGCAAAATAACACCGTGACAGAAACGGATACAGATCCTTTTCACTTGATTGGCGAATTGCAATCTGAGTTGCTTGACGATACGAGCAAACTTGCTGACGCCCAAGGCATTCCATTTACCGGTGGTGCGGCAGGACTATTTGGTTTTGATCTGGGACGATCTATAGAAACGCTTCCTGCAACTGCGGTGGCAGACATAGCTATGGAACACCTGTGTATAGGCATATACCCTTGGGCAATTATCAGCGACCATGAGCTACAAAAAAGCTACTTGGTGAGCCAGCTTGATGAACCACGCACTCAAGCCTTAGTAGCAAATGTTCTCCAAGCCAAACCTAGCCATGACAAAAAATTTAGCCTTGAAAGTGACTTTGTTTCAAACATGACGAAACAACAATACGCCGAGAAATTTCATCGTGTGATCGACTATATTCATGCTGGAGACTGTTATCAAGTGTGTTTAGCTCAAAGGTTTGATGCGCCTTATAAAGGCAACCCTTGGGTCGCTTACAAACAGCTGCGTCAGGTATCCCCTACGCCATTTAGTGCCTATATGGAGACGCCAGAAGGTGCACTATTGAGCTTATCACCAGAACGTTTTTTACAGGTAGATAATTGTAAGGTAGAAACTAAACCTATTAAGGGCACCCGTCCAAGGGGAAAAACAGTCACGGAAGATCAACAGCTGCATGAACAATTGGCGGCAAGCCCTAAGGATCGTTCTGAGAACTTAATGATCGTTGACTTACTGCGGAATGACCTTAGCAAGCACTGCCTGCCCTTTTCCGTCAAGGTACCCAAGTTATTTGCCATAGAAAGCTATAGTAATGTACACCACCTAGTAACGACAGTAACTGGAGAGCTTGAATCTAGCGAGCAAACTTTACCTTTGTTAAAAGGTGCATTTCCAGGGGGTTCGATCACTGGGGCGCCTAAGTTACGCGCCATGGAAATTATTGAGGAGCTGGAACCCCATCGACGCAGCGCTTGGTCAGGCTCTATTGGCTACATAAGCAGTAATGGTCGTATGGATACCAATATTTGTATCCGTACTTTAGTCACTAACGCCAAGGGTGATGGTGGTGGCCATATCTATTGTTGGGCTGGGGGTGGGTTAGTCGCTGACTCTGAATGTGACGCTGAATACCAAGAAACCTTTGATAAGGTAAATAACCTACTTAATGGTTTGCGTCATCTTTAAGCTATCTGTGTTTTAACACCTACCTCGTAGGCAGTTCTTTATGTTCAAACAAGACATCCAGTTCCTGCTTCGTGCGGCATGCTTGCGCGGCTTCTACTTTGCTCTTAGTAAGGTTGGGGGCAAAGGCCTCAATAAAATCGTACATATAACCACGCAAAAAAGTACCCTTTCTAAAACCGATATTAGTGGTGCTATGGGCAAATAAGTGGCTTGCATCCAGTGCTACTAAGTCGCCGTCAAGTTCGGGTTCATAGGCCATAGACGCAATAATACCAACGCCAAGGCCTAGCCTAACATAAGCCTTAATAACATCGGAATCTACTGCTGTAAAAACTACCTTTGGTTCTAAATGGGCGTTATTAAAAGCGTCATCCAACTTAGATCGCCCAGTGAAACCAAATACATAAGTAACAATAGGGTGTCTTGCTAATTCCTCTAAAGAAAGGTTTTCTATCTGAGCTAAAGGATGATCTTTAGGCACCACGACACATCGGTTCCAGTGATAACATGGCATCATCAATAAATCACTGAATTGATCTATGGCTTCGGTAGCAATAGCAAAGTCTACTTCGCCATCTGAGGCTAAGTTGGCGATTTGCTTAGGTGTGCCCTGCTGCATATGCAATGACACATCTGGATACTGGCCAATAAAATTATTAATCACTTTAGGCAAAGCATAACGCGCTTGGGTGTGGGTTGTGGCGATAGACAAAGAACCTTTAGTTTCATCGGTGTATTCTTGAGCCTTGCGCTTAATGCCATCGACCTTTAGTAGTACATCGTGAGCTGACTCTAATATAGCTAGGCCTGCAGGAGTAACGTGAGTGAGGTGCTTGCCACTTCTGGCAAAAATTTCAACCCCTAGTTCATCTTCTAACAAACGAATCTGTTTACTTATGCCTGGCTGCGACGTAAACAAACTCTGGGCTGTAGCGGAAACGTTGAGGTTATGTTTTTCTACTTCACAGATGTATTTCAGCTGCTGTAACTTCATAAGTATTATTTAATCTATACATGATGATCTATAAATAGTACCACATAGAACAAAAAAGCATATAAATATAATTACAGCGTATTAACCTGATGCACGAGCTTAACTAAATCGTCAATGGCTGGAACCCCAATCACCGTTTCTGCATTCACTTGGCCCTTAGCGTTATAAAAAACTAATGCCGGAGGCCCCACTAAATTCATTGACTGCATTAGCTCTTGAGCAGCTGGGCTATTAACGGTGACATCCACTTTAATGACCTTAAAATCAGATAGAGCAAGTTGCACCCGGCTATCGGTAAACACAAAGCTATCCAATTCCTTACAGGAGATGCACCAATCAGCATAGAAATCTAACATAACAGGCTGCTTATCTAGTTTTGCCTGTCGTAATAACGCTGCTACCTCTTGGGGTAACACTTTGGAAAAGTTAAGACTACGCGGCACAGCTTGGGACATATCTTCGGATTCAGTGGCAACAAGACTGCCTAGAGGCTGTAATAAGGTACCCGTACCGGCCAACTGCCCGACAGCTAACACCGTGCCATAAAGGCCTAAAAACATTGCTAATGTATAGCTTATTACTGCACCAGCCATTGTCTCTAAGGGGGGCTTCCAGCGATGATGCAAGGCCAAAACCAAGGCCATGACAATAGCTATTAATGCCACCAAAAGCAGCGTTAACTCTGGCCATACGCGGTCAGTCATCCATAGGGCCATTAGCAACATTAAGAAACCAAAACCCACTTTAATTCGATGCATCCAAGGGCCCGTTTTCGGAATCCATTTACTCGCCGACGTGCCCACTAACAGTAATGGCAAACCCATACCAAAACCCATAGCAAACAGGGCAAGGCCGCCCGTGGCAGCATCCCCAGTTTGGGCGATAAATAGCAACGCACCAGCAAGTGGCGCTGCTACACATGGGCCCACCACTAATGCAGACAATATGCCCATGACCGCCACGCCAGTATATTGACCACCTAATTGGTTATTGCTAATGGCATTGATTTTATTTTGAATGGCCTGTGGTATTTGCACATTAATCCAGCCAAACATGGCCACAGAAAACAGCACAAACAATGTTGCTGTAGTGCCTATCACTGCAGGGTGTTGCAAAGCAATTTGTACATTGGCTCCACTTAATCCTGCAACTAACCCTGCCACACTGTATGTGGCTGCCATAGACAACACATAAATGAAAGACAATAAAAAACTTTTGGTTGGACCAGGCTTGGGGTTCAGGCCAACAATGATGCTCGATAAAATCGGCACCATAGGTAATACACATGGAGTAAACGCTAAAGCTAGACCCGCTAACAAGAAAATTACTAACAAGGTAGCAATGGACGTGTTTTCCAGGTTTTGTATAAACCAATTGGCATTAGTGCTGCTAGTTTTGGACCAGTCTGTTGCTCCTAAAGATAATGATTGGCTATCTGCTGTAACGGTGTTAATCGCTGTAAGTGCAATAGTCGTAATTTGTGGCGGGTAGCAAACGCCTCCAGTCCAACAACCTTGGTAATGAATGGTGAGGTGAGTTGCAGCAGTATTTGAGCTAGGTAATGCACCTGTTACACGGAGCTGCCTATAATAAACTTTTGTAGTGCCAAACACAGGGTCTTGCTTAATTACTGCAGGGGGTAATAACACCTGTTCTAGAGGCTGGTTATTAGACGTGGTAAAAACCAATTTATCTTGATAGAGGTAATAATCGTCAGCAATGGTCCACATCACTTCAATTTTATCATTATACTGTTGGGCACTGATGGCAAAGGCCTGATCTGCGGGCAACGGGTGCTTGGTAGTACTGAACAATGCTGCTTGAGCCTGCACTGGCAATAGTAAGCACATGAATACGGCAAGGATTAGACCAATAACCAATGAGCGGCTCTTTATACCCAGTATTGCCATGATCCGTTTCTCTTAAATACGATTTAGGTGAGATTCATTTGTTTGTGGGCCTTTACTTGTGTTACAAAGGACGGCTTGATTATAGCGTTTAGACCTCACCATAAGCCAACATTTACCCGCTTTTACTATTAGTTATTTTATAGAGACAAACTATGACCGATCGTCGCATCGAAGACCTGAATATTGCTAGCCAACAGGTTCTTACATCCCCTGAGGATCTGAAAAACCAACTGCCCACCACTAGTATGATCGCTGATGGTGTAATGCAGGCTCGTCAAACCATCAAAAATATCTTAGATGGCAAAGACCACCGACTATTTGTGGTGATTGGGCCCTGTTCTATCCATGATACCGAAGCTGCTTTAGATTATGGACGCCGCTTGGCCTTGTTGGCGAACGAGCTAAAAGACACGCTCTATATCGTCATGCGGGTATATTTTGAAAAACCACGTACTACAGTAGGCTGGAAAGGTCTAATTAATGATCCTCATCTAGACGGCACATTTGATATTGAAACGGGCTTGCACATAGGTCGTAAGCTCATGCTGGACTTAGCCGCTATGGGTTTACCCTTGGCAACAGAGGCGCTAGATCCTATTTCACCACAGTATCAATCAGACTTGTGGAGTTGGGCGGCCATCGGTGCGCGAACTACAGAGTCTCAAACCCATCGCGAAATGTCATCTGGTTTGTCCTGCCCCATTGGTTTTAAAAATGGTACTGACGGTGGCTTAACCGTTGCCTTTAATGCGTTAGAGTCTATGGCATCGCCCCATTCGTTCCTGGGCATTAACCCCCATGGTCAAGTGTCGATCACCCGCACCAGTGGCAATGAGTATGGCCACGTCGTGTTGCGAGGTGGTGGTGGAAAACCAAACTACGATTCAGTTAACGTGGCTCTATGCGAACAAGCGCTTGCGAAAGATCGTTTGTCTGGCAATATCATGGTGGACTGTAGCCATGCCAACTCCAGCAAAGACCCGTCTATACAGCCCTTGGTGATGGATAACATTGCGCAACAAATTAATGAAGGCAATGACTCTATTGTTGGCCTGATGATCGAGAGTAACATTAACTGGGGTAACCAATCTATTCCACAAGATTTGTCTGAATTACAATACGGTGTGTCTGTCACAGACGCTTGTATAGACTGGGATACAACAGAAACCAGCATGCGTGAACTCGCCAGCAAATTGAAGCAGAGCTTGCCTAAACGGCTTCGCCTAGGATAAACCATTCTTCAAAGGCAAAAAAACCAGCTAAAATGCTGGTTTTTTTTGGTTAAGAAAAGCACTACATATAAGCGTTCTCTGTATTGGAGTGGTCTGTGACATCCCGTACTGCACCGATTCCAGGAATTCGCTCTTTTAAGGTTTTTTCAACACCTTCCTTAAGGGTTAGTGAAACAGAACTGCAACCCTGGCAACCGCCACCAAATTTTAATACCGCCACATTACCTTCTTCTTCTGCCACCACGCCTACCAAACTTACATCACCACCGTGGGAGGCTAAACCTGGATTAATTTCTGTATATAGGTAATAGTTAACTTGAGCATCTAATGGACTATCTGCGGTCACTTGAGGCATTTTAGCATTCGGAGCCTTAATAGTGAGCTGGCCACCCATGCGGTCTGAACTATAGTCAATAAAGGCTTCATCCAAGTAGTCTACGCTGGCTGGATCGACATAGACCCTAAATTTCTCTAGATCTGAGAACTCATCAGTAATTTTAACTTCATCTGGGCGACAGTACGCTAAGCAAGTTTCAGCGTTTGGAGTGCCTGGGTCAGTGACAAAAATACGCACTGAAATTCCTTCTACATCTTGTTTTGAAAGCAATTCTGCTAAATATTCTTGGGCGCTGGGGGTGATGTCTATGTAATCCACTGTTTTTTCCTTTGTTACCAACTACATGAGTATCCCTTAGGGACTCAACTCTTAGGCTATTATATACCCTACTGTTTTACTTGGGTATTCATTTTAAAGACTTGATAAAAAAGCATATAATGATGTCTCGCTAGATTAAAAAAACCTACTAGACATCTGTTAAGCAAACTATACATGAGCAATCCTCAAACAAATGATTTTTATTATTCTCGTAAACCTACATTGGCTAATTTATGGCGCATTGCGGCACCATTAATTGGGGCAATGTTATCGCAAGCTATAGTGGGCCTAGTAGATACCGCCCTTGTTGGGCACTTGGGTGGTTTAGCTCTAGCAAGTGTAAGCATTGGTAGTTATCTAGTGTTTATTTTGGTAGCCATCATTACTGGGTTCGGCATCGGCTGGCATGGCCTAGTATCTCAATATGCCCAGTCCCATATAGGGTTGCTGGGTTTAGGTTTGGTATACGGGGTTTTGATCTCAGTTTGTTTGGGTATAGCTGGCGCCTATGCTGCTGACGATGTGATCAATTTGTTTGTTTTGGATGATCGCATTAATAGCCTTGCAGTTTATTATGGTCAATCTCGCCTTTGGGCGTTACCTGCCATTGTGATAAGCATTGCAGCTAGAATTTATTGGAGTGAACGAAGTACTCCGTGGCAATATACCAAACTAATTTTACTTGCACATCTAGCTAATGTACCAATTAGTTATGGCCTCATTTACGGTATTGGTGGGTTGCCCGCCATGGGGGCAGTGGGTGCCGGAGTGGGCACCAGTATTGCACTTTGGTTAGGTGTTTTGTTACAGCTGGTTTTGTTATATAGGCGCAACTTAAGGTACGTGGATTTTCGTTGTCAATTTAGCGTAGAAAACTGGCTATTGCTATTACGTTTTACTTGGCCACCTATGCTACAACAGTTGGTGTTTGCTTTACATTTAGCTGTGTTTTTATGGCTCTTGAGCCAACTCGGGTCCTCCGCAATGGCTGCCTCTTTTGCAGTGCTAAATGTCGGGCTCTTGCTAGTTCTGCCAGCCATTGGCTTAGGTCAGGCGGCCTTATCCCTTGTAGGCAGTGCCTTGACGAAAAAAGACAAAATACGAGCCATAGGGTGGAGTAAATTAATTATGCGCACAGGTATACTTACTGCGCTAGCACTAACAGTATTGCTTGGGTTTATAAGCCAATGGTTGTCCCAACTGTTACTTGTTAATCGGGATTTACAACAACTGATGGCCACCGCCTTACCTTGGTATGCCATGGCCATGATTTTAGAAACCACAATCATCATTTTAAGCCGCTTCGTGCTGCTAACGGGCTTACGAAAGACCGTATTAATACTGGTGAGTACTAGCCAATGGCTGCTGTTCTTGCCATTATTGGCTTGGCTAGCGCCAAGTTATGGGTTTATGGCTGTGTGGTGGTTACATATTGGTTACCGAATGCTTGCGGCTATACTTCTTTGGCTGGTGTGGCGACATTATATAAATGGCTTACCTATGGGCCAAAACTTTTCACCAAACAAGGAATAAGGATGCATACGGAATCGGTCATATTTTCATTTTTCTTAATCTTTACAGGCGCAGCCCTGCTAGCCACCTTATCGTTGTATTTTAGACAGCCATTACTTTTAGCCTACATTGTTTTAGGCGCCATATTGGGGCCCTTTGGTCTTGAATGGGTTGTGGATACAGAGTTGTTGGCTGATGTTGCCCATGTTGGCATTATTTTCCTGTTGTTTCTGATCGGTCTTGATATGCAGCCTAGCCATTTGCTACAGATGTTACGCAAAGGCTACATGGTTGCGTTTATAAGTTCCGTAGCTTTTGCTCTATTAGGATTTGTCGTGGGTTATGGTTTCGGCTTCAGCATGATAGAAAGCCTTATTATCGGCGCATCTACCATGTTCTCCAGTACAATTATTGGTATCAAACTACTACCCACAACTGTGCTGCATCATAAACAAACTGGTGAGCTCGTAGTGGGTCTATTGTTGCTACAAGATCTATTAGCTATTATTCTATTAACCCTGTTAACAACTTTAGGCCAACAATTTAGTCAGGGATTAGAGCTATCCTTAAGTGCTGATTTATTAATAAGCCTTGGGGCTTTGCCGATGGTCATGTTAGCTGCACTGGGTTTTGTTCGTTGGGTGCTGTTGCCACTCATTAAGCGATTTGATCGTTTTCACGAATACATATTTCTTTTGGCCCTAGGCTGGTGTTTAGGTTTAGCTGAATTGGCTCACAGTATTGGTTTGTCTGCTGAAATTGGTGCTTTTATTGCGGGAGTAAGCTTAGCCTCTAGCCTGATTAGCCAGTACATTGCCATTAACTTAAAACCTATAAGAGATTTCTTTTTAGTGTTATTTTTCTTTTCAATAGGTGCCAGTTTTAACTTCCCCCTTATGCACTCTATTTGGTTTCAGTGCTTGGTGTTAGCAACCCTAGTCGTTACCATTAAGCCTGTTGTATTTGGCTGGATTATTAGGCCTATTTGTAAATCTAAGGCGACTTCGTGGGAGGTTGGTTTTAGGTTAGGCCAAACTAGCGAGTTTTCAATTTTAATTGCCACCTTGGCAGCTTCTAGCATGTTGATTAGTGAATCGGCCTCACTACTCATTCAAGCCACTGCAATCTTAACGTTTGTGGCATCTTCTTACCTTGTAGTGTGGAACTTTAAGTCACCTATAGCAGTAAAAGATCATTTACGACACGACTAAAAAAGCCCCCGCAGGATGCTTGTTGGGGCTTGATAATTTCACGCATACGACGCTTACTCTGCACTATGGGTTTAGCTTGCTGTCCTCATAGTCACCAATTCTTCTGCGCTGGTAGGGTGAATACCAATGGTTGCATCAAAATCAGCCTTAGTGGCACCGACCTTCATAGCCACCGCAAAACCTTGTAGCATTTCACCAGCGCCTTCTCCTACAATATGTAAGCCAATGACTCGATCCGAAGTAGTATCAACAATTAACTTCATAAAACTACGTTCATTACTGCCACTTAAGGTGTGTTTCATGGGCTTAAAGTCAGAACGGTAAACAGTAATTTCGCCATGTTCCTTTAAGGCTTGATGTTCTGTTAATCCAATAGTACCGACGTTAGGCTGGGTAAAAACGGCTGTTGGAATAAGGTTATAGTCCATATACTTGGTACTATCACCATACCAGTGATTTACCAAGGTCATGGCCTCGGCTAATGCTACTGGTGTCAGTTCAATGCCTCCAGTGACATCTCCCAAAGCATATATATTGTCTATATTGGTCTGGAATTTGTCATTTACTGCGATGGTGCCCTGACGAGTTGTCTCTATACCTAAAGCTTCCAAACCAATGCCTGTCAACCGGGGTTTGCGCCCAATAGCCATTAATACTTGATCAACCTCTGTGCTAGTGCCATCTGCAAAGGTTACTAACAAGCTATGGTCGGCCTGGCGATCAACGTTGCTCACTTGGCTTTGGTAGTTCATTTCAATGCCCTGCTTACGCATTTCTTGATCAACAAAACGCCGCACATCGTCATCAAAGCTGCGCATGATAAGGTCACCGCGGTATGACACCTGTACTTGGCTGCCTAAGCCTTGAAAAATACAAGCAAACTCAAGGGCAATGTAACCTGCACCCACAACTAACAATCGTTTTGGAAACTCTAGAAGATCAAATATCTCATCTGAGCTAATTAATACGTCAGCATAATCGACGTCAGGGATATTTGGTGCACCACCCGTTGCAATCACAATACGTTCTGCAGTGTAATTGGTGCCACCTACAGTTACGGTATGTCTATCCTTGAGACTGGCATAACCACGAATAATTTGGGCGCCTGAATTATCGAGCAGATTAGCATAAATATTGTTAAGGCGGCTGATTTCAGTTTTCTTATTGGCCACTAAGGTAGGCCAGTGGAACTTAGCTGAAGCTACGCTCCATCCAAAACCTTTTGCATTTTCGAAATCATGGCTAAAGTGACTGGCGTAGGTGTAAAGCTTTTTAGGCACGCAGCCTACATTTACACAAGTACCGCCTAATGCACGGTCATCAGCAATAGCTACCCTTGCACCTTCACTTGCCGCCATACGTGCAGCTCGTACGCCACCTGAACCCGCACCAATCACAAATACATCAAAATCAAATATCATAGGGACAAATCTCTACAGCCGAGTTATATGTTCAAGGAAAACCAACGGAAACTCAATGACAGCCGTTCTAACCCATCACTATTTCCATTACAATAGTGCAAAGTTTATCAGCCTTCCAGCGTTATTGTTGGTTTTAAATCACCTTAGTCGAGTTAAAAAAATGCATCTCGTATCCTTTAATATTAATAGTATCCGTGCACGCATCCCACAGTTGGAAGCCATTGTAAGTCAATATCAGCCGGCCGTTATTGGCTTGCAAGAAACTAAGGTTCAGGATCTTGAATTTCCTATAGAAGAGACACAACGATTAGGCTACGAGACGATTTTTCATGGTCAAAAAGGTCATTATGGTGTGGCATTAATGACCAATCTGCCAATATTAAAGGTTATTAAAGGTCTGCCTGGCGATACTGAAGATTCTCAACGGCGCCTTGTAGGTGCTGTATTACAGTTGCCTAACGGAGATACTATTACCGTATTCAATGGTTACTTTCCTCAAGGGGAAAACGTTGAGCACGTTAGTAAATTTCCTGCTAAACGAGATTTCTATGCAGGCCTCACCACCCTTTTGAATACAGAATACAAGAACACAGATCATCTGGTGGTAATGGGTGATATTAATGTTGCCGCCCAAGACATAGACATAGGCATAGGGGAAGACAATCGTAAGCGTTGGCTTAAGTCAGGTAAGGCCAGCTTTCAGCCCCAAGAACGCCAATGGTTGAATGATCTTCGTCAATTTGGGCTCACAGACAGCTACCGTCTATTACACCCTCAATCTGAGTATTACTCGTGGTTTGATTACCGCAGCAGAGGTTTTGAGGGTGAACCTAGGCGTGGGCTGCGCATTGACCAAATACTGTTAACTAAAAGTTTGCTCGATTGCTGTAACAAGGCAGATATCGATTATGTAGTACGCGGCATGGAAAAACCGTCGGATCATTGCCCAATTTTTGTTGAGCTAAATATAACTTAAAGCCGTATAACAATTTTAATTAATATGCTTTTTGGTTATAATGGATGGCTTGAATACATTAATGACATTGTAAATACTATTTTAGATTGGTCTACAATGTGCAGTAACTAGTTACCCTTTGACTCAAAAGCACTATTATAAGTGCGGAGAAAATCGTCCCATGTCTGACTCTAAACAAGACGCTGTAAAAGCAGCAGCTGACCTAAAAGCCAATGCAAAGATTGCCGCCACCATGCTCAAGGCAATTGCTAATGAAAGCCGCTTGCTCATTTTATGTAACTTAGAAGGTAAAGAGATTTCTGTTACTGAACTAAATGAACACTTAGACTTGAGCCAATCTGCGCTGTCCCAGCACTTAGCAGTATTGCGTAAAGACGGTTTAGTTAAGACCCGCAGGGAATCACAAACCATCTATTACTCGCTTTCTGATGTGCGCGCTTCTAAGGTTATTAAAACTCTGCACGACCTATACTGCTCCTAGTTAGAGATCAAATATTTTTCCTGGATTCATAATGTTTTTTGGATCCAAGGCACGCTTTATTAAGCGCATAGTGTGCACTGCATCGGCACCATGTTCCTCCAATAAATACGCCTTTTTTCTTAAACCTATTCCGTGCTCCCCTGTACAGGTGCCTTGCTGTGCAAGAGCTTGTTGTACAAGGTAGTGGCTTAGTTCTTTGGCAGCACTAACTTGTTCATGGTTATCTGGGTAGAATGAAATAATGAGGTGAAAATTGCCATCTCCCGCATGGCTAACTAAAGGGCAGTTAAACCCAAGCTCTAGGGCCTTGGCTTCTGCTAATTCGATACACTCAGCTAGCTTAGAAATAGGTACACACACATCGGTGCTAATTGCGCTAGCACCCGGGTTAAGGGCTAAACCAGCGAACCAAGCTTGGTGTCTGGCGGTCCATAATTCATTTCTTTGTTCTAAGGTTTCAGCCCAACGGAAGTCATCACCATTATATTCTTGGGCCACAGATTGAACCAAAGCTACCTGCTCATCAACACTAGCTTTTGAACCGTGAAACTCCATGAATAAGGTCGGTTGAGCTGCAAACCCTTGTAACTTTGAATAATCTATACAGGCGCCCATTTGGCAGCTATTAAGCAACTCAATGCGCGCTAAAGGCACCGCTAGTTGCATGCACTCGATGACACATTGGGCAGCTTGACCGACACTAGGAAAACTACATACGGCTGCACGAATCTGTTCTGGAACTGGGAATATACGTAACCTCAACTCAGTAATAATGCCTAACGTACCTTCAGCACCGATATATAGGTGAGTTAGGTCATAACCAGCTGCGCTCTTTCTTGCTCGGCCCCCGGTTTGTATGACATCACCGTTAGGTGTCACTACAGTAAGACCAAGCACTACCTCTTTCATGGTGCCATAGCGCACTGCATTAGTGCCTGAGGCGCGAGTTGAGGCCATGCCACCCAAGCTAGCATTAGCACCAGGATCTAGCGGGAAGAACAGGCCACTGGTCTTTAACGCATAATTCAAAGCTTCACGGGTAACGCCTGCCTCTAGTTTCACGTCAAAGTCTTCCGTGTTGATCTCCAGCACTTGATCCATGCCGGTTAAATCAATGCTCACACCCCCGTGCACTGGCACTAGATGGCCTTCTAATGACGTGCCTGCACCGAATGCAATAATTGGAATGCTATACTCGCTACAGATGCCTACTGCCTCCGCAACCTCTTTGGTGCAGTCAAGCATAAGTACGGCATCGGGCAACATTTCACTGACGTAGCTCTCACCAGAGCTGTGTTCCATACGCGCATTGGTATTGTCGCTGTATTTATCACCAAACACCTGTTTCAGCTGTTTCAGGCCCTGTTCTTTTGTGTTCATTGACTAGCCTCTAATAGCTTTACTTAACAGATTAGTTTCGTTTATACCATAATTGCTATAGTCCAAGCGGAAAACTTGGCTAGGTCTGGGCTATAACCCCGCACCCTAGATATACATCAGAAACCTCACAAATGAGGATCACAATGTTTACATCAATTATTGAACCCATAAAAAAAGCCCCCGGCTAGTATTCTAGACGGAGGCTTTTATGGTTCAGATGTACTAATTAGGCACTAAGTTCCAATAACAATTTGTTAAGGCGTGAAACATAAGCAGCGGGGTCTTCTAACTGTCCGCCTTCTGCCAATTGGGCTTGGTCAAACAGAACACGAGTTAACTCACTAAACCGGTCTTCATCAGCTTCATCGTTTAGCTTGGCAACTAATGGATGATCTGGATTGAGTTCAAATGTTGGCTTAGTTGATGGCATTGCTTGGCCAGCAGCTTCCATGATACGACGCATTTGTAGACCCATGTCATCTTCACCAACCACCAAACAGGCTGGGGAGTCTGTTAAACGGTGGGTGATGCGTACGCTTTCTACGTGCTCTTCCAGCAAACCTTTCACCCTTTCAACAAGGCCTTCGTATTGCTTGGCTTGCTCTTCCTGTTCTTTCTTTTCGGCTTCGTCTTCTACTTCGCCAAGATCTAAGGCGCCTTTGGCGACGTCTTGTAACGGGGTACCGTCAAAGTCCATCATGTGCGACATCAACCACTCGTCTACACGCTCAGACAGCAATAGAACTTCGATGCCTTTTTTGCGGAAAATTTCTAAGTGTGGGCTGTTCTTTGCAGTGTTGTGGTTATCAGCAACCACGTAATAGATCTTGTCTTGGCCTTCTTGCATACGGCCTTTATATTCGGCCAAGCTATGAATTTGATCAGTTTTGTCATCGGTGCTAGAAGAGAAACGCAACAAGTTAGCAATTTTTTCTTTATTGTTGTGGTCTTCTGCAGGACCTTCTTTCATGACCTGACCAAACTCTTTCCAGAACGTGGCGTATTGTTCAGGCTGCTTTTTCGACATCTTTTCAAGCACATCGAGCACACGTTTGGTTAATGCAGCGCGCATCGAGTCGATGACTGGGTCTTTTTGTAAGATTTCACGGGACACGTTAAGAGACAAATCGTTGCTGTCTACTATACCTTTAATAAAACGTAGGTACATGGGCAAGAACTGCTCAGCTTCATCCATAATAAATACGCGTTGTACGTAAAGCTTTAAACCCCTGGTGGCTTCACGCTGCCACATGTCCATAGGCGCTTTGGCTGGTATGTATAGCAGGCTAGTATATTCAAGCTTACCTTCTACCTTGTTATGGGCCCATGTCAAAGGCTCTTGGAAGTCATGTGATACGTGCTTGTAAAACTCGTGGTACTGTTCGTCTTTAACTTCTGAGCGAGACTTAGTCCAAAGGGCTGTGGCCGAGTTTACGGTTTCTTCTTCAGGCTCTTGCTTGTCTGCATCTTCACCATAATGTTCTTTCATCATGATTACGGGGATAGAGATGTGGTCAGAGTACTTACGCACTAAACTGCGTAGTCGAAAGCCTTCAGCAAATTCTTTTTCATCGGCTTTAAGGTGCAGGATAATTTCTGTACCACGCCCAGTTTTTTTAACTTTAGAGATATCAAATTCGCCCTCACCTTTTGAGCGCCATAGGACACCTTCAGATTTTTTTGAACCCGCTTTACGGGTAATTACTTCCACTTCATCGGCGACGATGAAAGATGAGTAAAAACCTACACCAAACTGACCGATCAACTGTGAATCTTTTTGCTGATCACCAGTAAGGTTCTGCAAGAACTCAGAAGTGCCAGACTTGGCAATGGTGCCCAAGTGGTCAATCACATCGGCACGATCCATACCAATACCATTGTCACTAATACTTAAGGTATTGGCTTCTTTGTCAAACTTAATATGGATAGCAAGTTCACTGTCATCTCCATACAGGCTACCGTCTGAAACTGCAGCAAAACGCATTTTGTCTGCAGCATCTGAAGCGTTAGAAATAAGTTCGCGAAGGAAAATTTCCTTGTTGCTGTACAAGGAGTGAATCATCAAATGTAAAAGTTGTTTAACTTCTGTTTGAAAACCTAAAGTCTCTGTTTTAGTAGCAGTGCTCATGGGGCGTTGTTTCTCCGTAAATCATGGGCTGCGCTGGTAGCGCTAGTAAAGTGGTTACGGGGTCAATGATGGGGGTGGCTTGAATAATTTCAAGCTATATTGGCTGCTTTATGCGTATTGACCTAAATGAGGTGGTAATCTACTAGGGTTTTTCGATTCTTAGAGTCGTTACTGCCCTTTAGCTCTGCAAGTGAACTTGAGTTAAACTCGCGAGTGTAGAGGATATAAACCACTACACAGGTAACCGCCATAAACACCAGAGGGTGTATAGACCAAGTCAAAACTGCAAGACTGTAATAGTAAGCACGTAGACCAAAGTTAAAGTTGTTCGCTGCCATAGATAGAACCTTGGCCGAGCGATTCACGTGGTCCATCAGGTCTTTGTTATCGGAGATATCACCATATACTACAGGTGCACTGGAAATCATTACCGAAGCAAAGCCGTATTGTCGAAGACTCCATGTGAACTTAAAAAAGGCATAAACGAACATTAGGGTGAGGAAGAACAGCTTAAACTGCCACTCTAAAGGTGACTGAGGTGGCAAAAATGGAATACCTCGGCCGATGTGTACCACATCTTCAGTGTAACCCACTAACGTCACTAAACCAGCTAAAATCAGCAAGCTAGATGATGCGAACAAAGTAACGTAACGTTCTAAATTAGCCACAGCGCCTATGTCGGCCATGCGCATGTCACGGCCAATCATACGCACCATCCAACGCTGGCGATAAGCATGCAACACCCCTGCTAACGAGTCTTTACGCCTAGAGGCCCGGATGGCGTATGCTTGATAACCACGCACAGCAATCAAAAACCAGACCAAAGCCAATAGGTTCCACCCTTGATCTGGCAGTACGGTGACAATGTAGGTGGTGATATGTTCCATTACGTTAGCTCTCGTCTTGGTGTTGCTGAAATACTGACTTTTGTTTCTTTTTGGTGGCTAAGCCTTTTTGTTTACGCGTTTGATAACTAGAAGGCGAAAATGTTCTAGCGACGGTTGTTTTCTTCTTATTAGGGTTAAAAGTCACACCAGCTACGGCGGGCATTTTCTTTTTAGCACGGGTCATGTTGAGTTCGGCTCAGTGACGTTATTCAATAGTTCTACTGAATGTATTTTAACACGCTTCGCCACCCGTTTGTGAGCAGCATTATGATTTGTTTTACAGCTGCACTTGTTAAATAACAACTCAATTTACAGGAATAAAAATGGTTGCTAAATACAGATGCCCTTGTAATGAAGACCTAAACATAAGGCTTTGCAGTGTAAAGGTTTAAGGTCTGTTAGGTGCTTTGAAATCTAACAAATGTTTATATTGTTCCTTCATATTCGGCCACAGTAGATGCTCAACAAAAGGGATGGAAGCAATGTCCTGGTCGATTTTGAGTGCCATCTTTTGGATGAGGTTAACAGCTGCAACGGATTCTTTTTTATGTTCCTGAGGCGCAGACTCATAGAGATAGTCTAAACCAAACATTTCAGGGTAAACCAGACGGTTTGGCAACACAGGAATACAACCCAACTGCACAGCTTCTAACACAGAAATGCCTTGAAACTCGTGTAGCGCTGTAGACAATATCATATCCCCTCCCGCCAACCAGTTGAGGTACTGCTGCCGAGATTCAACATAACCAAACTGAACAAGGTAAGTGCTGAACTCTTTTTTTATTTCTTCAAATTCAATGGGTTGTTGGCGGAACTGTTGTCCAACAAGGCACAGTTTGAAATCTATGTTCCTATTGCGTAGTTGACGTAGTATGGCCTGAAGTTGTTGTGGGCCTTTATCGTATTCCCACCGTGCAGCCCAGATCAACCTCAAGGATGATCTACCCTCTCGTTTAGGCCATAGTGACTGGTGTTCTGTGTTGCCGTTGTTGGCTATATTGGAGGGATTACGCGGGTCTAGAGGGTACAGGGTTTTAAGAGGCACTGGCAACACCGAACTTTTTTTGTCTAACAACTGAGCAACGTCTATTGGCATCTTTTCTGGTAATTGGTTAAGTAACTCATCGACCCCAGCTATAAAACTCTGTTGGTTGTATTGACTATTAAAGACCAACTTATCAGCGCTCAAAGCCCCATACAAGGTAACCATTTTAGGGTCTAATTGACGTGTTTTATTGGACTGGTTTGCCGGGTAAATAAATTGGTTTTCATGAAAATAAAGAATAGATGGTATGTTCGCCAAGTTAGCAACAAAGCCCTTTAGAGAAGCCAAATCCACCATTGATGTAGCAAGTACAAGGTCATAGGGTTGGTCTAAAGTGGCTTTTGCACCCAAAGCCCATTGCATACTGTTGCCACGAATACGCCAGCTAAAATAACGCCCTGGCAATACTAACTGGGTCCAGTGATGCTCTGGGAACTCGTCTACTAGTGCTTCACGCCAGTATTTATGACTTTGTGCATCGTAAGCTGATAGTAATAAAATACGCATAATCTAAACGAGGTTATCTAAAAATCGTGACACCAAGCGGGAAAACAGCTCTGGTTTTTCGGCATGCAGCCAATGACCGCAGTCTGCCATGACATTCAACTGGGTGTTGGGTAGTACAGCATCAAACGCAGCCTTATGTTGAGGTAAGATGTAGGGGGAGTCTGCGCCCTTAAGTACCAGTGTTGGGCCGGTATAAGCTGGCGCTCCTGTCAGTGCTGCGGATGTTACGGACGAGATAGGTGCTGCACTTATGGCTTGGTAGTTCTCTTGTATAGCTGTGAGGTTGTAGCGTAAAACAAACTTTCCTATTTGGTTTTTATAGAGGCTTTTGAGTAAAAACTGACATACCCTCGCATCAGGTTCGTATGCCATAAGTAAATCTAACCCATGTTTACGGGACTTTAACGTTACTAGGCTAATGCTATTGAGTCCCGCCAATATAGCTTGGTGCCGTGGCTCATAAGCAACTGGAGCAATATCAGCAACGAGTAAACTTCGTATGCGTTGTGGGTCATTAATGGCTAATTGCATCGCCACTTTACCACCCATTGAATGGCCTAACAGGTCGACTTTTTGTAAGCCTAACTTATCTAAACTCTGGCATACATCATTTGCCATGGTAGCATAATCCATTAATGGATCATGGGCAGACATGCCGTGATTACGCAGGTCCATGGTAATCACACGCCGATCTTGCGCCCACGTTAAAGCGTGGCTACGCCAGTTGTCTTGGGAGCCAAATAACCCATGTAAAACTACCAGGGGATAGCTACCGTGTATATTAAATTGAAGTGTATTGAGTAACATTAACTCACTTCAACATCCACTTCTTCCACAGGAATTTCGAAGTCGTGAACTTGTTGCCATGGTTGATCTGGAGGCCTCTCCCATATGGTGCCTGCGTTGTGGTCTAACAATGCATCTAAGCTTGAATCAGCTTCACACATGGGTGCCAATGGGAAAGGTTCTAGGTTTGAGAACTCTTCTAAGAATTCAGGTGTTTCATAACCTGTGAACAAGCGCCAACCTGTGTCATTGCTGTGTTCTGGTATAGTTTTGTACATAAATCGTACAGGTAAAGCATTATCACCTAGGGCTAGTTTGGAGACTCGGGCCATATGACCATGACGGGTGTGACGCTTTTTTGCTATCATCATTTATGCCGTTAAGCCAAGGTATGCGGCATGGTAAAGAAGGTGCTCTTCAATAAAACTACTAATGTAGTAATAGCTATGGTCGTAACCTTCACGTTCGCGGTAGTCTATGGGATATTGCAAACGTTCACAGGTTTCATTGAATAACTTTGGCATCAGTTGGTCAACATAAAACGGGTCACTAGTACCTTGGTCAATTAACAAAGCTTGTGGCGTTATACCTGCAGTATGGTTTTTTTGTACCAACTGGTTAGTATCCCATGGGGCCCAAGTGGCCTCATCGCTGCCCAAATAGGCTGTAAGGCCCTTTTGTCCCCAGGGACACTGTGATGGCGAGGTAATCGGCGCAAAAGCAGATACTGAGGCGTATTTACCTGGGTTCTTTAAAGCGCAAATTAACGCACCGTGGCCTCCCATGGAGTGACCACTAATAGCAGCTTGATCATTCACTGCATAGTTGCTTTGAATAATGTTCGGTAGCTCTTCTGTGACATAGCTGTACATATTGTAGGCTTTTGACCAAGGTGCTTGAGTGGCATCAACGTAAAAGCCTGCACCTGTACCTAGATCATAAGCATCGTCTTCACCTTCAATGCCAGCGCCACGCGGGCTAGTATCGGGCATAATAATAGCCATGCCCAATTCTGCAGCTAGGGCAAACGCACCAGCCTTTTGACTGAAGTTCTCGTCGTTGCAGGTGAGTCCTGATAACCAATATAGTGCTGGGACCTTACTCAATTGAGTACCCTGCTGTGCTTGAGGTGGTAAAAATATAGCGAAGGTCATGCTGCCTTGGCATGCTGCAGATAGGTGTTCTACCCGCAACAAATGCCCGCCACTGACCTTGACTTCTGAAAGCTGATTTAGAGACATGACAGAAATTTCCTAAAAGATGATGACAGAGCGAATGCTTTCGCCGCTGTGCATTAGATCAAAGGCTCTGTTGATATCCTCTAGGCCCATGGTATGTGTCACCATTGGGTCAATTTTGATCTCGCCAGCCATGTAACGCTCTACGTAATCAGGCAATTGAGTGCGACCTTTTACACCACCAAAAGCGGTGCCACGCCAGACTCGCCCTGTTACTAACTGGAATGGTCGGGTGCTAATTTCTTGGCCTGCTCCAGCTACACCGATAATTACTGACTCGCCCCAGCCTTTGTGACAACACTCTAGGGCTGAACGCATGACGTCTACATTGCCAATACATTCAAAGGAGAAATCTACGCCGCCGTCTGTTAGCTCTACGATGACGTCCTGAATAGGGTCTGAATAGCTTTTAGGGTTAATACAGTCTGTGGCACCCAACATTTTTGCCATTTCAAATTTGTCTTCGTTAATGTCTATAACAATGATACGGCCAGCACCGGCCATTACCGCACCCTGTACCACGCTCAAACCAATACCACCCATGCCAAATACGGCTACGGAATCACCCGGCTGTACTTTAGCAGTGTTGAGTACTGCTCCAATACCTGTGGTAATGCCACAGCCTAACAAACATACCTTATCTAACGGTGCCGCTTTACTAATCTTTGCTAGGGCAATTTCCGGAACAACCGTGTACTCAGAAAAGGTAGATGTGCCCATGTAGTGGAACAAGGGTTCACCATCTAACGAAAAGCGGCTACTGCCGTCGGGCATTAAGCCTTTACCCTGGGTGCTACGAATGGCTTGACAAAGGTTGGTTTTACCCGACAAACAAAATTTACACTGGCCACATTCTGGTGTGTAAAGGGGAATTACGTGATCACCTACGTCAACACTAGTGACGCCTGCACCTATTTCTTCTACTACACCACCGCCTTCATGACCCAGTACAGATGGAAAGATACCTTCTGGGTCAGCACCAGACAAGGTAAATGCATCTGTATGGCATACGCCAGTAGCGACCATACGCACCAGCACTTCACCAGCTTTTGGGCCTTCTACGTTAATATCTGCAATGGTTAAAGGTTGGCCTTTGGCTAAGGCAACAGCGGCTCTTGATTTCATGATATAAGGTGTCCTTAAAGTAGACTAAGTATGTGACATGTTGTTGGTTTTGTACCAAGTGACAAGTTCACTTGAGGTGCCCTGCATAACCACGCGACCCTGTTTAAGGGAAAGTTGGTAGTCGTACATTGGGTCATAATAATGGTTGAGTAAATAGGTAATCCAATGTTTATGGTAGTTTAAATCAAGTTGATTAGATTGTTGATGTAAAGCCTTTTCAAGTAGTTTAACAAGATGAATATGGGCTTCACTACCCAAACGTTTACGAATTCGGTATATACTTTGTAACAGACTATCACCAAAAGCTAAAAATGCCTCTGTTGGGTCCACTAGTTGTTGTTCCCAGGCGGCGATGGCGTTAACTATGTACTCACCAAAAATACGTTCTACGCGGGCGTCAAAGTCATCTTTCAATACCATTATAGGGGACGATTTTAGTTTAGCTTGAAGGCTTAGTGGTAGTAAACGACAACCTACCAGACGACTTTCATCTTCGTAAATAACGGCTTCACTAGAAGTTTGCTTTAGTTGCATTAAAGCAATAGCTAAATTATTTTCAAAATTAATTTGGCTGGGCTGTTCTTCGATGTATTTACCAAAACTAGATCCGCGGTGCTTGGCAATGCCTTCTAAGTCAATGGTTCGATCAAACTGCGGCAATATCTCGGTCTTACCAGTGCCGGTGCGGCCACTGAGCACAAATGCAGGAACTTCTTCCACCAGATGATCTAAACGCTCTATCAGATGGGTGCGAAGCGCCTTATAACCACCCTCCACGAAAGGAATAGCAATACCAGCTTCTGCCAACCACTGCTGGCTAACTTTAGACCGCAGGCCACCACGAAAGCAATATAACACTGCATCTGGGTGTTCACTGGCAAAAGCGTACCATTGTTCAACACGTCTATTTTTAGTGGCACCGTTAACTAATTGGTGACCTAACGAGATAGCAGCATCTTGGCCCTGCTCATTATAACAGGTACCTATTTGTTGACGCTCATCATCAGTCATTAGGGGCAAATTAATAACGTTTGGAAACGCACCCTTATCAAATTCTATCGGTGCTCGGACATCAAACATGGGCCGTTGCTGTAACAATAAATCATCAAATTGAGCAGCCTTAATTGGGCTAGGCATCTGTTTATTCATGGCTTTAGCAGGCATGTTATAGCACATCAATCCAGTGTTTTTGTGTGGCTTTTGGAGAAGATAAGTGTCCAATCCACACACAGTCCTGTGCTTCAGCATGGCAAATGGCTTCCGCTGCGGCGACTTGATCTTCGGCCACAGCTACTAACAAACCACCACTTGTTTGTGGGTCACAAAGAATATTTAATTGGTCTTCACTAAGAGGTCCAAGTTTATGGCCATAGCTGTCAAAATTTCTGCCACTTCCCCCTGGCACACAACCATGGTTTAAGTAGTGCCGTAGATCCGTTAATAGAGGAATTTTGTCAAATTCAACGTGGGCCTGTAACTGACTACCCTCACATACTTCTACTAAATGGCCCATGAGTCCAAAACCGGTAACGTCCGTCATGGCATGAACGCCCGCTAAGGGAGCCAACTTTGTCCCTAAGTCGTTAAGCTTAACCATGTTGTCACGGGCCAAGTTAACATCCTTTGCTCGCAATATACCCCGCTTTTCAGCCGTGGTTAAAATGCCTACACCCAAGGGTTTAGTGAGCATTAACCGGTCACCTGCCTGGGCTTGGTCATTGCGCTGTAAGTGTTCTAGTGCCACCCTTCCTGTCACAGCTAAGCCAAATATAGGTTCTGGGGCATCTATACTGTGACCACCAGCAAGGCAAATGTTGGCCTTAGCACACACAGCTCGTGCGCCGTCTATAACCATAGCAGCTATTTCTGGGGCCAGTTTATCTACCGGCCAACCTAAGATAGCAATGGCCATTAACGGCTGACCGCCCATAGCATACACATCGCTGATGGCGTTAGTGGCGGCAACACGGCCAAAATCGAACGGATCATCAACAATAGGCATAAAGAAATCAGTGGTACTGATAATCCCTGAGCCATCACCCAAATCAAAAACCGCAGCATCATCACGACTTTCATTGCCCACAATTAGGTTGGGGTGGGAGAACTTAGGCAACTGCGATTGCAACATCTTATCGAGTACTTGGGGTGAAATTTTACAGCCACAACCGGCGCCGTGGCTATATTGGGTAAGTTTAACTGTGCTCATGAATAATCAGACAAATTGACAATGCTGGAGTATACCCAGTTTATACATATTGTGCTGCGCATCATTGGTTAGAAGGTAATTCTAATAGTGACAGTGCCAGTGCCAGATGCCTAACACTTCGTTGTAAACCTTTGTGGGTATTATTTTGTGCTGCATTTTTAACCATTTGTTTGTCCTTCTCGTCGTGCAATTGTTGATATAATAAGTACAATGGCCCGCTAAATCCTGCTTGCCCTTTTGCCAGCAAAGTTAACAAGCGTTGCTGGTGCTGAGCATTAAGTGCTGTAATTGCAGCTTGTGAGCACGCCGAATATATATCTTGCCAAGTTTCATCATCTACGGATGCAAACCACATACCCTTGCCAAAGTTTAAATAATCTCGCAAGTGACACGTCAGAGGTCCTATTAACTCTTTAGCCCCCAAGCTAATCGGTCGCATTACTTGCACACTATTGAAGCCAGTAGCCGCATCTGCACGTAAACCCAACCATGCAGGAAGGAAGTTGTTGGCCCGCCAAAAACGCAGCGTATCGGCACTTGCAGAAAAGCTCGCGCCGATAAAATCGACCTGTGCATCTTCTGCTAAACCATAAATTTGCTTTAGAAGTGCTGAACCAAAGCCCTTACCCTGTAACCCAGGCAATACCACAAGACGCTGAATTCGCCAACTGCGCATTTCACAGGCCACTGTAAAACCCGCTTGTTGGGCCAAGATTTGCGCCAATAGGTGGCCTTTGATACGGCGTTTACCAAGGGCAATGTCTTGGGCTAAAGCGGCGTCTAAGTTTCCCTCTTCAGCCACCCAAGCTAAGCCCACGAGGTGATCGCCAACATGACATAAGTGAATTTTATGCTGAGGGTGATCCAATAGTAACCTTAAGTCTTGGGGTGTGGTCTGGTAATGGGCCAACATGAGCAATGGGTAGACCTGCCGTAACAAATCATTGTTTTCGGCCAGTGTTTCTCCCGTCAGCTGGGTGTAGGTAAGTGGTGGTTCAGAGTCAGAAAGGAATCCTTGGACAGTACTGGGCATCTTAACATCACATAAAAAGCTACTGCGAATAAACTCTTCTAATGGATCATTGGCCTGCCAGCGCATAGGTTCTGTTAGGGTCATTGCCTTATTGGTTCGTCCTAGGGAGCTAATAATACGGGGTAGCTTTAATCGGTAGCCTTGACCACTCCCCTCGTAGCCGTCTTGAGTGGACGATAAAACCACCACATCGTAATGGTTAATAAGTTTTATGAGTTGTGGCAAAGGTATAGCCGCTGCTTCATCAACAATCACCAAACCTGCTTTTGGACGTAAATGCAACAGTGCGTCTAAGGCGTAAAAATTTACTATTTGCGGAGCAGCAGTCTGTACCATAGGGCCAAGGGCGCGTTTACTTGGTGCGGTGACTACAATAGGCCCATGCTTAGGATCTTTGCCAATGAATTTAATCAGCCATCCCAAACAAGTAGATTTGCCCCGACCCCTGTGTGCGTCAATGGTAACTAGCATAGCCGATTGCTGATTATACACCGTCACTAATTGCGTTATGAGGCTTTGTTGTTGCCTAGTAGGCTCCAGCTGCTTAGAGATTTTAAGTAGATTGGGTAAGGACTGCCATCTGGTGGTTTTTACTTGTTGTTGATTTTCACACCAAGTGTCATGCAACACAAACACTGCCCGATGGTGTTGCCATTGTTGCTGCCACCATTGGATAAAATACGAATGGGCGTCGCTTGCTGACTGCCCATAGGCTTGCAGTTGAGAATCAAAATTTTTGTGCCATTGGGACGTGGGTGGGGTCAATAAAATTAACACTCCACCCGCCATAATGGTGCCGCTAAGGGCACAAAAAGCGCTGGCGTTAAACCCCCTGTAAGCGTTATAAATCACATATTGGTTAGACGTGCCTAGGTACTGACTAGCTTGAGCTGCAGTGATGTGTTGGTGGTCAATCAACTCAGCTGGATCAATTTCTTGCACATCCACCCACAAACCCGAGGAACCTAAGTGAGTCAGCTGCTGTGCCTGCGTTATACCTCGTTCTTCTGCCATAGCCAACACCAACATTAAACGATGGCCTGTATTTTGAGCCATTAGCAGTGGTTCACGAAAATCAGCTAATTCGGTAATAGATCGCAAAGTAGTCCAATCCTTGGTGGCTATAAGTGAGAAATATTGTACACTCAGAAGCAACAATAAACGACGCCCAAAAGAACATGCAAAGAATAGCGGCCACCTGTCCCCACGATTGCCCAAGTGTTTGCGCCTTAGAAGTTGAGCGTATAGACAGCCATACCATTGGTGGTGTCTATGGTAGCAAGAGCCAAACCTATACGGATGGCGTGATTTGCGCCAAGGTAGCTCGTTATAAAGACCGCATCCACCATCCACAGCGCCTAACCCAACCGTTGCGCCGCATTGGGGCTAAAGGCATAGGCATTGAAGCGTTTGAGCCTATTAGCTGGGATAAAGCAATGGACTTAATGGTTGATAAACTTACCGCCATTAGCAGTAAATATGGCGCTGAGGCAATTTGGCCATACCACTATGCTGGCACCATGGGTTTAGTACAAAGGGATTCTATCGACCGGCTTAGCAACACTTTGGGCTACTCTCGCCAGAAGTCTACCATTTGCACCACCTTGGCTGACGCAGGATACATTGCAGGCACCGGCCTTAAACGTGGCATTGATCCACGGGAAATGCAGTATTCATCACTTATTATCGTTTGGGGTGGTAACCCAGTTCACACTCAAATTAATGTTATGAATCACATTAATAAAGCTCGCAATAAAAATAATGCTAAGTTAGTAGTTGTGGATCCTTACCGCACCGCAACGGCACAAAAAGCTGATTTACACCTTATGCTCAAACCGGGTACTGATGGTGCTTTAGCTTGCGCAATCATGCACTGTCTATTTAGAGACGGACACGCCGATTGGGATTATCTAAATCAATTTACAGACGATCCAAATGGTCTTGAAAGTCATTTAAAACATAGAACTCCAGCATGGGCATCAGAAATCACAGGGTTAAAGGAAGAAGAAATTGAAACCTTCGCCCAATGGTATGGCAATCATCCCCAAGCCTTTATTCGATTAGGGTATGGCTTTAGTCGTAGCCGCAACGGTGCTTTTAATATGCATGCGGTTACGTGTTTGCCAGCAGTCACAGGGGCATGGAAACACCTCGGTGGCGGAGCACTTTATAGTAATAGCGCTATGTATGCTGTGGATTTAAACCTCATAAAAGCTTTGGACTGCATCGATGAAACCACTCGTCAACTAGACCAATCGCGCATCGGGCCAGTGCTCACCAATGATAAAAGAGACCTTCAGGGAAAACCCCCAGTTAAAGGGCTGTTTATTCAAAACACTAACCCTATGGCGGTCGCACCTGAATCAAATTTGGTGCGCCAAGGGTTTGAACGTGATGATTTGTTCATTTGCGTGCATGAACAATTTATGACTGAAACTGCTGCCATGGCAGACTTAGTACTTCCCGCCACCATGTTCTTAGAACATGATGACATCTATTTAGGCGGCGGCCATACCCACCTTCAAATAAGTCGTAAGGTTATTGAACCACCTGGCGAGTGTCGGAGTAATTTATCGGTCATTAATGAATTGGGCCAACGTTTAGGCAGCCGGCATAGAGGTTTTGACATGTCTGCTATAGAGCTCATGCAAGACTGTGTGGCGCAAGGTGGGTCAATTAGTTGGCAAACCTTATGGCAGCAAAACTGGGTGGACTGTGCATTACCCTTTGATGACGCCCATTACCTGAACGGTTTTGGGCACAGTGACGGCAGATTCCACTTTCACAATGGCTGGGATGAGCTTTTATTAGGAAAGATTCATGCGTCCTCATTACCTGATCATGTTGCTATTACTGACCCCACTACGGTTAAGCAACGATGGCGCTTAGTGACCGCACCAGCGCGTCATTTTTTAAACACTAGCTTCACCGAGACTCCGTCTTCGCTGAGGTTGGAGAAACAGCCAGATCTCATGGTGCATCCTAAGGATTGCTTAGCCTTAGGTGTAAAGAACGGAGATCTTGTTGAAATTGGTAATGATCGGGGACAGCTTATTTTACCAGTTAAGGAATTTGATGGATTGCAACAAGGTATATTAGTCTGCGAGTCAGTTTGGCCCAATAAAGCATTTTCTGGCAATGTAGGTATCAACGCCCTCACCAGCGCAGAACCTGGATTACCTGATGGTGGTGCTGTATTTCATGACACCAGTGTTTGGTTGCGGCCCTGTGCCAAGGTTTAGTGTTTACATAGCACCCAATAAACGTCCAACGTTGGCCTTAGGTAGCGTAATATCAAGCTGGTGTAAAAGGTGCCAAGCCATAACTTGGTTGCTAGACATAAAATAACAACCATAGCGCTGTTCTAGTTCGTGTAGTTTGGCCACGGCTTTAAAGTTGGTGCAAGAAATAAACACGGCATCGGGCACGGCTTCGATCCCATCAAGCAGCCCATCAATCAGAACTGGCAAATGATCGGGGTTCATAGAACCAATGTCTCGATCAAGCGTTAGATCAAGGCTACCCCAGCCAGTAATATTATAACCTGCATCGGTTAATGCCTCATAAAACGGCATATTTACTGAAGCTAAATAAGGCGACAATATCACTACATCTTTGGCTTGAATGTATGCTAACGCAGCTTTCACAGCACTAAATGGGTTACTGGTGATTTGTTGCGTATTACCTTGTTGCAGCAATTCGCGCACTCTCTCTTCGCCAATAACTAAGCTTCCAGAAGTACACCCGTAAGCGATTGCATCTAGGGTCACGTCCGGCAGGATCAGGCTAGCGCAGTGGCCTATCTGTTGCGCCATTGTTAACAACGCTTCTGGCGTGACTTCAGCTGCACAGGCTATGCGAGCCACTAAAATTTCTATCGGTAACCCGGCAAACAGTTCGCGCCACTCCACTTCAAGCACCATGTCCGTTGCTAGCACCACTAAACCAACACGAACTGGCTCATTATTTGATACTAAAAATTCTGGTGACAATGGTCTACATAGGTTTGAAAAAGACTGCATAGCAAGGCCCTGTAAAAATTTAGTGGATGATAGATTGACGTCGTGCTCTGGACCATATGCGGTTACTAAACAAGGTTAAACTAGTGGCAGCTGCAATACCAAATCTTTCCCCAATGGTCTTTTTAGACACATACTCAATTAACAATACGTCGCTTTGTTTTACTGCTTCTTGCAACACTTCATCAGAGGTGCCTACGGCATCTACAAGACCCATATCTATGGCTTGCTGACCATACCATACGTCACCGTTAGCAACTTCATCCAAGTCAATCTGCGGACGTTGTTGTTTGACCCAATTTTTAAACAATCCGTGGGTTTGCTGTAAATCTTCTACAAATTTATCACGTCCTTTACGGGTATTTTCTCCCATAATGGTGAGGCTGCGCTTGTGTTCACCAGCCGTTAACACCTCAACGTCGATAGAGTGTTTTTTAAGCAGTCGGTGTACGTTAGGAACTTCTGCCACTACACCTATGGACCCGACAAGGGCGAATGGTGCAGCGGTAATATGATTGGCCATACAGGCCATCATATAGCCACCACTAGCAGCTATTTGATCAACACAAATAGTGAGTGGGATATTAGCGGTATTAATACGTCCCAATTGTGATGCTGCCAAACCATAGGTATGCACCATACCGCCACTTGAGTCGAGGCGCATAATAATTTCATCAGTCACTTTGGCTACGGATATAATGGCACTAATCTCATGGCGTAAAAACTCTACTGCGCTGGCCTTAACGTCGCCATCAAAGTCCAATACAAAGGTACGTTTTTTGGTGGTGGGTACTTCTTTCTCTTCACTAGAAGTTGCCGAATCGTCAGCTTTGATTTGTTTAGCCTGTTTTTTTGCTTCGGCCTTATCTTGCTTAGTCTGGAGCTTATCAGCTTTTTCCTGGCTCTTACGCAACTGTTTGAATTGATATTTGTCCATCATGGCGTGATCTAAGGTATCCGTCATGTCTTCAAACTCTTCATTAAGGTTTCGTACCTCAATATGCCCTGCCTTACTCTGTTGTCGGCGGTTTTGGCCTGCCATCACCAGAAATCCAATCACCACAATAGCGGCAACACAAAAAGTAATGACTTTAGCTAAAAATAGCCCATACTCATACAAAAAATCTAACACGTAACTCTCCAGATGTGGTTCTTGGGTACACCAAAACAATAGCGATCTATTCTAGTCTAGTAGGCCATAAAACCATAACTAAACATTCACCAAAGTCGAAATTCAAACGATCGTTTGATTTTATTTTAAAAAACACATAGAATCAGAAATTAAAACTCACTAGTAGGACTAAGCCTATGGCAGTAGCCAAAATTATGGCACAAATGCAGTCTGCATTTGTAGCTGACGAAGCTGAAGGATTACAGGCAACATTCCAATTCTGTATTTCTGATGATGATGATTTCTATGTAACCATAGGTAATGCTAACTGCACCGGCAACATAGGCAACCACGACGACCCAGAAATTACCATGTCTATGGATTCTGAAACCCTTACAGAGATTGTTTCAGGTGAATTAGATGGTATGGCTGCGTTTATGGGTGGTCGCTTGCAAGCTGAAGGGGATGTCATGTTGGGCACCCGGTTAAGCCAATTGTTCAAGATGAATTAATTCTCATACATAATTTTCTTAATAACAGCCCCTTTTACCTTTTGTGGGCCCTGCTTTTTGGCTGCTACATTTGTAAATCAACTGTAAACCCACTAGAATATTGCTCCAAATTGATCTGTTCTCAAGACCTTAATTTAAACGAATTCTTTTTACTCTTTTACAGGACTTTCGTATGCAACAAGTATTAACTATGCCGCAGGCATTTTGGCGTAACTTTCTTGGAAACTCACCAGTTTGGTATAAGCAGGTCATAATTGGTTTCTTAATTATTAACCCTTTCTTGCTAGCTATTGCCGGTCCTACTATCACTGGCTGGGTGTTGATTTTTGAATTCATTTTTACCTTAGCACTAGCCCTTAAGTGTTACCCACTTCAGCCTGGTGGGTTGTTGGCTATCGAAGCTGTTGCCATTGGCCTGGCGTCTCCAGATGGTGTTTACCACGAAGTTAGCAGTAATCTACAGGTTATCTTGCTGCTTATGTTTATGGTGGCCGGCATCTATTTCATGAAAGACATGCTGCTCGCCGTATTCACCCGCTTTCTTGTAGGTGTAAAGTCTAAGGTGATATTGTCTCTGGTGTTCAGTTTTACTGCTGCCGTATTGTCAGCTTTTTTAGATGCCCTAACTGTAACAGCTGTATTAATCAGTGTAAGTGTTGGTTTTTACTCCGTTTATCATAAAGTAGCATCAAACGCCGGTGCTCATGATCACAACCACCATAATGACGACCATGTAGTTGAACTCCATCGTGAAGATTTAGACCAGTTCCGCTCATTCTTACGCAGCCTGATGATGCACGGCGCCGTAGGTACCGCCCTAGGTGGTGTTACTACCCTAGTTGGTGAGCCACAAAACCTCTTGATTGCCGAAAAGGCCGGTTGGGAATTTATAGAGTTCTTTTTACACATGGCGCCTGTCACCATGCCCGTTTTGGTGACAGGCTTGTTAACCTGCATTGTTACTGAAAAGCTTAACTGGTTTGGTTACGGTGGACAGTTGCCAGTCGCTGTGCGGACGGTATTAGAAGACTTTGACAAAGATCAAAGTGCTCAGCGTAGCTTGCGTGACAACGCAACCTTAATCATACAAGTGGTTGTAGTGTTGATGCTGGTTTTTGCTTTAGCATTCCATATAGCCGCTGTAGGGCTTGTTGGCTTAATGGTCATCATCATTTTGACCGCCTTTAATGGCATTACTGAAGAAAGCCAAATTGGTCATGCGTTTGAAGAAGCCCTCCCATTTACAGCCCTTTTGGTAGTGTTTTTCGCGGTTGTAACCGTGATTCATGAACAGCACTTGTTCAATCCAATCATAGAATGGGTGCTTACTCTCGAGTTAGACATGCAACCGCGCGTCTTCTTTGTTGCCAACGGCGTGTTATCTGCCATCAGTGACAACGTGTTTGTTGCTACTATTTATATCAATGAAATAGTCGGCGCATTGGAGGCGGGTTTAATTGATCGTGCGCACTTTGATAAGCTAGCAATTGCCATAAACACAGGTACAAATATTCCTAGTGTTGCTACTCCAAACGGCCAAGCAGCGTTCTTGTTCTTGCTGACTTCTGCAGCAGCACCTTTGATTCGTTTGTCATATGGCACTATGGTATGGATGGCGTTGCCATATACCATTACCATGAGCATTGTGGGTTATTTAGCGGTAAGCTACATGATTTAATATTTTCTTCTGACGCACCCAAAAAGCCGCATTAGTTGCGGCTTTTTGGAGTCTTTAGAGGCATCAAAAGACGATTAACTTACTCTGGTGATTCTAACCAGAGGCACTTATCATTAGATTCCTTAGCCACAGTTTCAAGCTTTGCGTGATGAGCATTAAGTTCTTCGCTAGTGGCCAATACCACGGGTAGATTATCATCTTGTATACTCTCTATTCGGCTGTTAACCGCAGTAGCATCTATTTTTCTTGATGGCGTTTCAGCAGCCAACATTAAGTCAGTTTGCCCACCTGTCATAATCAGGTATACATCAGCTAAGATCTCAGAGTCTAATAATGCACCATGCAATTCTCGGTGAGCATTATTAATGCCATACCTACGACAGAGTGCATCTAAGTTGTTCTTTTGCCCTGGATGTTTTTGTCTGGCAAGCTTTAAGGTATCTGTAATTTTACAAATGTCTGAAATTTTTGGATAGCTGCGACCAGCCGCCTTACCAACAATCGCCAACTCATTATCCAAGAACCCTAGATCAAAGGGTGCGTTGTGTATAATTAACTCAGCATCCCTAACAAACTCAATAAAATCGTCAGCAATGGCAGAAAATAATGGTTTATCTTGCAGGAACTCTTCAGTGATTCCATGGACAGCCTGCGCTTCCATGGGAATATCACGTTCTGGATGAACGTATTCATGGAAACTTTTTCCCGTGAGGCGTCGATTCACCATTTCTAGTGCACCAACCTCAATTAATCGATGACCCTGTTTGGGTTCTAAGCCTGTTGTTTCTGTATCTAATACTATTAAACGCACAATTTATTCCTAGAGAGGCTATGCAGTGTGTTCTGCAGCACCTAAGTTAGCAAGGTCATCGGCAATTTCGTTTTCCACATGACCACTATGCCCTTTAACCCAGTGCCATTCTACCTCATGTGGCTGAACAGCCCGATCCAACATTTGCCAAAGGTCCGCATTCTTGACGGGCTTTTTAGCCGCTGTACGCCAGTTATTCTTGCGCCAATTAAAAATCCATTCTGTAATTCCTTTGCGCACGTACTGGGAATCGGTCGTTAGATCAACCTTGCACGGACGAGTTAAAGCTTCTAGTCCCTTAATTGCAGCCATAAGCTCCATTCGGTTATTAGTAGTTAACGGTTCGCCACCATACAATTGTTTTTCCTGATCTTTAAAACGCATAAGCACCCCCCATCCTCCTGGGCCCGGATTACCTTTGCATGCACCGTCGGTAAATAATTTAATTTGATCTGTATCCAATCAACTGGTCTCCAAAGATTGCTTATTTTGGCTGGGTTGCCGTGTTGCTCCTGCTAAACCAAAGTTCGGTTTAATCATTCGATTACGCCAATGTGTTTTAAGTAAATGTACCCGTGTCTCTTGTTTTACTGCAGATAAAACATAGCCTGCACACAAAGGATTTGTAAAGTAACTAAGCCAAGGCCAAGTCTTCCATTTAGCTGGCGAGTAATCATATACAGGCTTGATATCGAAGTCACCAAAACTGAGGAGCGTGAGCCAGTCTTTAAGCCTACGCTGAGCTAAGAAGTTGGCTCGCCAAGGTACTCCGTGCTTTAGCCTTAGTTGTCGCCATAGGCCCCAAAAGCTATAAGGGTTAAGACCAGTTATCACCAAACGACCGCCTGAGTTAATGACCCGAGAGGCTTCTCTGAGGGTTTGATGGGGGTTGTCGCTCATGTCTAACACGTGCTGCAGCACCACGAGGTCTATGGCTTCGTTAGCTAGCGGTAACTGGTGTGGATCCATTACTGCGTGGCCATCTAACTGAATATTTGCCGTTAACGCCAAAGCATTTTTTATGGGGCTTGCCAAACTTGAACTAAGCTTGGCATTGAGACCCAAATAAACACTGTAGTGGCCAAAAGCTCTGGGCATCAGCAAAGCCAATTGCTGCTGCTCTTGGGCCATAAATGAGGCACCTTTTGCAGTCTTCAGCCAAGCAGCGAACTGTTGTTCTTCAAATTGGTAGGACTGTAGGTGAATGTGATCAATCATGCTCCATAATAAGTCATTCTCGTCGACCGTGCTTGCGTAATTTGGCCATCACCGCTACTCTTAATGGTAAAAATTTAGCCCCAAAAAGGCCATACTATGCAGTCAACAACTTCAGATCTAATCATCACGCCAATACCAGCCTTTGACGATAACTACATCTGGTGTATCGAGGAGGCACATTCCGACTCTTTTATTGTAGTAGATCCAGGTGACGCTCAGGTTGTCATTGCCCATGCGTTACAAATACAAAAAAAGTTGTCTGCGATATTAGTTACCCATCATCATGCTGATCATACGGGTGGCATTGCAGCGTTAGCCAATCATTTCGGGGAACTACCAATTTATGGGCCGGTAAATAGCCCTTACCCAGGCCTTACCCACCACATTAAAGAAGGCGACACGGTGGATGTATTTGGTGTGGCATTCAATGTCATGGAAATTCCTGGCCACACCCTAGATCATATTGCCTATTATAATAATCAACAAAGTCTATTATTTTGTGGGGACACTTTATTTTTGGCCGGCTGCGGCCGCGTGTTTGAAGGCACCCCTGAACAGATGCACCATTCACTGAACAAAATTATGGCATTGCCAGCCATGACCAAAGCTTACCCAACCCATGAATATAGTTTAGCCAACTTAGAGTTTGCCATGGCGGTTGATGGCAATAATGAAGCATTAAAATTAGCTCAAAAAATGTGCAAAGAAATTCGTGCGGAAGATCAGGTCACCTTACCTACACGTCTAGCTCAGGAATCAGCCATTAATCCATTTGTACGTACCCATGATAAAGCGGTAATTGCCAGTGCTGAACGCTACAAGAACCAAGATTTGCAAAGCCCTAGTGACGTTTTTGCGGCTCTAAGGCAGTGGAAAAACAGTTTTTAATGGTTATTAACGATAAAACTAAGGAACAAGTAACAAGACTTGAGGTTCTTTATTGACCTACGCACCTAGCCTGCTAAAATTAGCGTCCTTTAACCATTGAAATTGTGATTATTGCTTTGATGCGAATTTTTTTACACCAGACCTCTAAATGCTTGTTTAAACCGATGCTTTTGGTGGCTATAACGTTTTTTCTTAGTGGCTGCCAAACACAAACTTTAAAACCTCAGCCCTCTAATTCAGATATCCCTGTAGATGTTGCTGATGCCCTTGAAATTGTAGCTGACACCCCTGAGGATATTGTTAATGCCCCTGAGGACGTTGCTGATGTCTCGGCAGATGTTGTAGGAGAAATGCCACAGCAAACCCAGCCATCTTCAGAATCTGCCTCCAACTCGAACATAGCTATCTACCCAGCGGCCCAAAAAATTGCCGAGAAGATTGCTAGTAACGTTTTTATCGCTTGGTCTGAACTTGACTCTGACGACAGTACACAAGCGGCAACAGACTTAATTGCAGAAGCTTATCAAAAGACGGAAATTATTGCCCAAACTGACATCACTACTGAAGCAATTCCAGAGCCAATTATTGAACTTGACCTTTGGCAGCTCACTGTGGCTAATTACGGCTTAGGTAAGATCGAAAATGCCCGCATTACCCCGCACTACAACTGGTACAACAAACATAAAAAGTACATGCATCGTGTTACCACTCGGGCCAGCCGTTATTACCACTTTATGCTTCACACTGCCTTAGACCAGTCGTTACCTGCTGAAATCGCCCTATTGCCTATTGTTGAAAGCGGTTTTGATCCATTTGCCTATTCTTCAGGACGTGCATCTGGAGCGTGGCAATTTATTCCAGCTACGGGTCGGGCTTTTGGCCTAAAACAAAACTGGTGGTACGACGGCCGTAGAGATATTGTCGCGTCGACAAAAGCGGCCCATAAATATCTATTACAGTTACACAAAATGTTTGATGGTGACTGGTTGCTTGCCATTGCTTCATATAATGGTGGCCAAGGTACCGTAATGAAAGCAATCAAACGCAATAAAAAAGCTGGTAAACCAACAGATTTTTGGTCATTGAAGCTACCCAGAGAAACCATGAATTACGTGCCTAAGTTGTTGGCTGTAGCACGCGTTGTAGCGGAACAAGCTGGCACAGACACTTTGAATAGTATCGATGATGAAGCTTACTTTAAATTAGTAGATGTTGGATCTCAGATCGATTTAGCTCAAGCAGCTGAAATGGCCAATATCACTACTGATGAAATGTATCGACTAAACCCTGCTTTTAACCAATGGGCAACAGACCCTCAAGGCCCACACCACTTACTCATTCCAATAGCGCACCTAGACAGGTTCAAAACCAGCCTTCAAGACCTCCCTTCGAGCAAAAGGGTGGCTTGGGAAAGACATAAAATAGTCGAAGGTGATAGCTTATTAAGGCTTGCCAACCGTTATCATGTGAGCGTTGATTTAATACGTACCATCAATAACATAGATGGCTACATGATCCGTGCTGGCAAAACCCTTATGATCCCTATTGCCAGCAAAGATGCGTCAGCCTATACCTTAAGTGCTGCACAGCGTGTTATTAATAGACAACTTCAAATCGGCCAAACTCAAGCCAGCCAACGTATTGAGTACGAGGTTAAAAGTGGTGATAGTCTCTGGAAGATTGCTAAGAAGTATAAAATTAGTATCAAGCAGATTGCTAAATGGAACAAGCTCAGTTTTAAGTCGGTGTTACAGATTGGTGACAAGCTTAACATATGGCCACGTAGCAGCAGTAAACTAGCTTCAGCCCAGCGTAAAGTAGTTAAAAAAGTTACTTATAAGGTACGTTCGGGTGACAACTTATCGGTTATTGCCCACCGCTTTAGCGTCACCGTAAAGGACATTAAGAAGTGGAATCAATTGCTCAAGAAATACCTCCAACCAGGACAACAGCTAAGCCTCTTTGTTAACGTTACCAAACTTAAACAATAGGTATAAAAAACCCGCTTTAAGCGGGTTTTTTGGTGTGAGTCAGTAGAAAACTAACTAAGGTGTTTGTCAGCTTATTAGCCTATAGCTGGTCATCAACACCCTGAACATACCAGTCCATACCCATTAGGCTGCCCATATCAACGGTCTCGCCTTCAGCTGCGGCCATAGACCCATCCTGCTTGTATACAGGGCCAGCAAATGGGTGCAGTTCACCAGCTTTAATGGCTGCTGCCGTCGCCTCTGCCTTAGCTTTAACATCAGCAGGCATATTGATATATGGGCCCATGAAAACCATGCCAGAATCAATACCGCCAAACGTATCAGTGCTCACCCAAGAACCATCTAATACTGCTTGTGTACGATCAACGTAGTAGTCATCCCAGTCATCAATGATAGAAGTTAACAAAGCGTTAGGAGCAAACGGAGACATGTCTGAGGCTTGACCAAAGGCATAGACACCCTGTTCTTCTGCAACTTGGACAGCGGCTGTAGAGTCTGTGTGTTGAGTAATGATATCAGCACCTTGGCTAATCAATACTTTAGCAGCATCAGCTTCCTTGCCTGGGTCAAACCAAGAGTTAGCCCATACCACTTTAAGTTTAAAGTCTGGGTTAACCGTTTGGGCACCTAACAAGAACGCATTAATGCCACGCACTACTTCAGGTATTGGGAACGAACCAATGTACCCAGCCACACCTGATTTAGACATCTTGGCAGCAATTTGACCAATGACATAACGGCCTTCATAAAAGCGTGCGGCGTAAGTAGACACGTTATCCGTACGTTTGTAGCCGGTGGCATGCTCAAACTTTACATCTGGAAACTTAGCCGCAACGTTTATGGTTGGGTCCATGTATCCGAAAGAAGTGGTAAAGATAAGACCAGCACCCTCTTTCACTAAACGTGTAATTGTACGTTCGGCATCTGGGCCTTCAGGTACGTTTTCTACGAAAACTGTTTCTACCTGATCACCTAAGCGAGCATCAATGGCTTGGCGGCCCTGGTCATGTTGATAAGTCCAACCATGGTCTCCAGGAGGGCCTATGTAAATAAAGCCCACTTTGAGTTTCTCAGCCTTAGCCTCAACGAATACTTCTTTTTGTTGGAATAGATAGAACGCTAAGCCTATTGCGACAACCACAATGGCGACAATTAACTTCTTCATACAATTTCTCCTCATCTATTATGATGATTTATTATTAAAATATTACAACAATATTGACCTTAAGCCAGGCTTAACGATCGGGTACAAAACCTTGCCCTAAAGAGGCAGGGGTATTGATCAAAGATAAACGTCGGTTAGTAGAAATAATAACCAACGCCAAAATAGTTGCAACGTAGGGCAGTGAAGATAACAGTTGTGACGGTATACCAACACCCATACCCTGAGCATAGAGCCCCAAAATCCATACGCCACCAAATAAATAAGCACCAGCAGCTAACCTAGCCGGTAACCAAGTAGAGAATACCACTAATGCCAGCGCAATCCAGCCCCTACCTGCGGTCATGTTTTCTATCCACTGTGGTGTGTATACCAAGGACAAATAGGCCCCAGCAAGGCCAGATGTCGCACCACCAAAAGCAATACAAGCGTAACGGACTGCGATGACTCGATAGCCTAAAGCGTGGGCAGAGGCATGATTTTGTCCAACAGCACGAATAATTAAACCTACACGGGTGTGATTTAACACATAAGCTACGCCAACAGTTAAAGCGATTGAAATGTAAACTAACGGGTCTTGGCCAAATACTAATCGACCTACATATGGCAAATCTGATAACCATGGTATAGACACATTGGCTAGCTTTACCCCTGGTAAACCTACAAATCCACTACCAATTAAACCCGAAAGTCCTAACCCTAGCAACGTAATTGCTAAACCCGTTGCCACTTGATTAGTCATTAAAGTTTGCGTGAGTAAGCCAAATAACAAAGAGGTGGCAATACCTGCAAAGGTAGCTGCAATAACGCCTAACCAGGCTGATCCTGTGACATGGGCGGCAGCAAAGCCACATACGGCTCCCATCACCATCATACCCTCAATGCCAAGGTTAAGTACCCCTGAACGTTCAACCACCAACTCGCCAATAGCCGCTAACAACAAAGGTGTAGACGCCGTGATAATGGTTAGAAGTATTGCTTCGTAAGGGCTCATGATGTGTGACCTACGGTGTGTTGATTAGGTTTAGCACTAATCCATTTAAGTCGATATAAAATTAACGTATCGCACATCAAAATAAAGAATAACAACATGCCCTGAAACATCTGAGTGATCTTGCTAGAAATACCTAACTCGATTTGTATACCTTCACCGCCAATGTAACTAATCGCTAACAAGATGCCAGCAAAAATGACGCCTAGAGGATTTAAACGTCCCAGAAATGCCACAATAATAGCTGTAAAACCATAGTTAGGAGAAATATGAGGTTGTAACTGGCCTATTGGCCCCGCCACTTCAATTAACCCTGCAAGGCCTGCAAGGCCACCAGACAAGGCAAAACAGAACCACACGGTTTTGGTTTGTGAAAACCCTGCAAAGGCGCCTGCTCTGGGTGCGCTTCCCACGACCTTAATTTCAAAACCCTTTAGTGTATGGCGCATTATCCAAAACAGGACTAACGCGGCACCTAGCGCCACTACAAGCCCCAAATGCATTCGACCGTCACCCCACATAGGCAGGAGATGCCAGCCTTCAAACGATACGGACTTTGGAAAATTATAACCATTGGGATCTTTCCACGGTCCACGCACAAACCAGTCCAAAAGTAACTGAGCGATATAGACTAGCATCAAGCTAGTAAGAATTTCATTGACCCCAAAGTGAGTCTTTAACCAAGCGGGGATCAAGGCAAACAGTGCACCGCCTAATGCACCTAAACATAGCATGGCTAAAAGGGCTAAAGGTGATTGCCACTCTCCCCACAAAACAGGAATAATAGCACCCATAAGGGCACCAACGGTAAGCTGACCTTCAGCGCCTATGTTCCAAACGTTAGCCTTAAAACACACGGCTAAACCCACACCAATGAGCACCAATGGTCCGGCTTTAACCAACACTTCCTCAATGGACCACCAACTGGTTAAGGGATCTATAAAGTATAGATATAGAGCAGTTAGGGGTGGCTTACCCATTGCTGCAAAAATTAACCCCCCCATAACTACCGTAATTAGTATGGCCAGTACAGGAGACAATAGGTTCATTACGTCCGAAGCCTGGGCACGTTTTTCTAGAATCAACTGCATATTAAGCTCCAGAGCCTTGGGCAGACCGTTCATGGGATCCAGCCATCATTAAACCAATTTGTTCACGAGAAAGATCACCGGCTGCATAGGTAGGTGACAATTGCCCCCGCGACATGACAGCAATGGTGTCAGCTAATTCAAAAATCTCATCAAGATCTTGGCTGATGATCAAAATGGCACTACCTTGGCGCGATAAGTCGACCACTGCCTGACGGATAAGAGCAGCAGCTCCAGCATCAACACCCCATGTGGGTTGGTTAATAACCAATACTTTAGGTTGGCGATTGAGTTCCCTACCTACGACAAACTTCTGTAGATTGCCCCCAGACAAAGAACCTGCAATGGCGTCTTCCTTAGACTTACGTACGTCATAATCTATGCCAATAACCTTGTTTAAATGAGCCAGCTGATTTCTGTCTATGCCCAACCATCCAAGATCTAGTGAAGATTCTGTGTCAATACAGGCGTGACGAGAAAGTAGAATATTATCGGTTAAACTTAAGTGCTCTACTGCACTATGCCCCATGCGCTCCTCTGGCACAAAAGCAGCACCTAAGCAGCGACGTTGGTTGATATTAAGGCCATCACTAATTTGCCCTAGTAATGAAATAAAGTTTTGATTAGGGTTACATTCTTCACCAGAAATAACGCTAAACAATTCACCTTGGCCATTACCTGCTACACCTGCAATAGCAAGTATCTCGCCACTTTTAACCTGTAAGTTAACGTCCACAAGGTCAACACCAAAAGGGGTAGACGAGCCTTTATAGAGGTGAGAAAGCTCCAATAATACGTCGCCTACTTGATCGTTAGCATCACGATTCACCTGATGTACACTAGCCCCCACCATTAGTTGAGCTAAGGTTGCAGCAGTTTCTACTTGAGGATCGACTTCTGCAACCAACTTACCATGGCGTAAAATAGTGGCGTCATGACATATTTGTTTTACTTCTTCCAAACGATGAGAAATATAAAGCACAGCACAGCCCTCTTCTACCAAACGGCGTAAGGTTGAAAATAGTGCTTGGGCCTCTTGTGGGGTAAGAACCGCTGTTGGCTCATCCATGATGAGGAGCTTGGGTTGTTGCAACAGGCAACGTACAATTTCGATACGTTGCCTTTCACCAACAGATAGATCTGCTACTAATGCAGCGGGGTTAAGAGGCAAACCGTAATCTTGTGACAAGTCAGCTATGCGTTGACTTAAATCCCCTTGGCGCAACTGGGCTGGCAAAGCAAGACTGATGTTTTCGGCAACAGTGAGGGCTTCAAACAATGAAAAATGCTGAAAAACCATACCAATACCTAGGTTTCTCGCATGGGCTGGGCTGTCGATTGACACATGTTGACCTTGCCAATGAATGCTACCTGAAGTCGGTTGCAAGGCACCGTACATCATTTTAACTAAGGTGGACTTCCCTGCTCCGTTCTCACCTAATAATGCATGTACCTTACCAGTTTCTATCGATAAATTAAGCGTGTCATTGGCATAAAAATCGCCAAATTTTTTGGAAATATTTTTGACCTGCAACAGGGTCGATTGTGCATCATTATTAGATTTATGGAGCATAATATTCCAACATTGAGAAGTAATACAAAATAGATTGTAACCGTTACATTTTATGCGTCAACAAAAAACTGACTATTTGGTTAACTTTTCAAAAACAGCTGAGCTGGGCTAAACACTATAAACTTCAAAATCTTTGAAATATCCATGCTTACTTAATTCTGTCGGCGCAACAACAGCCTCTGATGGTTGGATGTCTTGTAAGTAACGTTTAGCCACACTTTGTAAAGAATCAAGAGATACGGCCAATATAGCTAATCTAAAGGCCTGGCGAATATCTGAGCTACGGCCATGAAGTTCATTCTGGTATGCCTGTAAGGCTTCTCCTGCAGGTGAACCAGGTTTATCAAGGCTACCAATAACACCTAACACAGCTTCTTCAAGGTGCTGTTGCAGTAGTTGATCGGAGAGCACCCAAACTACCGCAGCACTAAAATCCGTGAAAGTTTCTTCACTGCGGGGATCGCGGTATGAGTAAAACCGAAAACAGGCATTATTGTTGTCTTGACCCGCACCACCGCCGTATGCCCCACCTTGTTCTCGCACAGCACGATGCAAATAGCCATTGCGTAAAACCTCACCAAGAACAACCAACGAAGCGGCATCTGGATGCGCACTTGATACGGTTGGAAAAGATCTGGCGCAATAGTTAACTTGGGTGTTGGTAGTCCATAACTGCTGCACTGGCTGATAATCTGCCTTACTATGTGCCTTGTTATAAGTCCACTGTAAACAACCATTTAAGACACCCACCTGTTCCGAAAAGGCGGTGGTAAAAGTAGCCTCTATGTTAGATTGTTGTTGCTCTTCACCTACGCTAGCCAACTGTAGCGGTTGTTTACATAGCTGAGCTTGAAGCTCTGCAAGTTTGTTACAAAGGTCTACAAGGTGTTGTTCATCCTGCAAACCATCATCAAGTTGTTGTAGCCAAACTAACCCTTGCAAGCCACTAACGTTGTACTGAAGGTTTGCGCCAGCACTCATATTGCGACTGGCAGCACCTAAAGCAAAACTATGGCCAGATTGCCCCACACTTTGCTGACGACGTGATCGTAACTGACCCACCAATTCTTTGATACGTTGTTGTTCATCAAAACGCACGGACAACAAAGTTTGTTTTAATAAATCGACGATTGCCGTTTGTTGGCTGGCTAGTCCTTTGGTACTGAGGACAAAGTAGGCATTCAATTGATCAGCGTCTGTGGCTTGGCCACGGTAAGATAAATAAGCAGAGAGGCTGCCACAAACAGCAGCTTGCTGGGCTTGAACGGCCAAGTAATCCTGCTCACCAATACCCAACTCAGTCATTAACTGAGCCAGTAAATTAAGGTAAGGCAAGGTATTAGCATCAACTTTGGGCCAATCGATTACTAACTGGTGATACACCAAACCATTAGTTCCTGCACCATAGAATTCCCAACCTAGGTCTTTATTAGATACTGTTGGGCTAGCAATAAATTGTGTGGCTGGAATATCCTCGCGTGTAACTTCTGGCAAGACATCGGCGTCGTCTTCTTGTGACTGACGTTCTAACAAGGCTGCGGTTTCATCAATAACGACTTTACGCTGGGCATCATTCATGGTGTTAAGCATGTCACTGAGACGCTGTTTTTCTGCCACGTCTCTGCGGTTTGACATATGCTCATCGGGTACTAGTGTAAGCCTCACTTGATGGCTGTTATTTAACAGCAGATCTTGAATTAAACCAGGAATAAAGTTGCGATCTTTAATATCTTCAGCCAGTTGTGACAACACCGGGTCTAGGTTTAGCGCGGCCAAAGCATCACCTCCATGGATTGCGGCGGGTAGCGCACTTAATATTAGTTGCATACCAAAAGGGTAACCATCACCACCAATTTCACGTTGGCCCAATTCAAGCTGATGCAAAGCTGCTTCAATTTCGCTTTGAGCTACACCGTCATCTGCAACTTTTTGTAGGCAATTCAATACAAAGTTTTCAAAGGCATCAGCGTCTGCAACGTCAGCCCCTTCTAGGCCACAAACAAAAGCCATTTCTTTATTCGAGTCTTCTAAACCACAAAGTTGAGAAGGCCCTGTGCCTACACCACAGGTTTCTAGTTCTTTACGTAACGGTGAAGCACTGTTATCAAGTAAAACACGAGCCAGTAAATTGGCTTGCATTTGTTGCTTTAAATCTGTGCTATGACCAAGTAACCAACCCAACACTAAGTGGCTTTTGGCTTGTTTATCATTTGCTGCAGCTGGGTAACTTTCCTGAATTTTTAAGGGACTAAAATAGCGTTTTTCATCAGCCACTGAGAGATCTATTTTCTGCGCTGAAAAACGATATAATGCGTGCTTTTCAAAAGACTCTTGATGAGTCGCTGCGGTGATATCACCGCTAGTCATAAATATGGCATTGGATGGGTGGTAATGGCGCTTGTAAAAAGCCAACAACTGCTCATGAGTTAGATCAGGAATATCCGATGGCTCACCACCACTATTAAAATGATAGGTTGTGGTGGGGAACAGGTACTTGGTCAAGGTTTGCCATAGCTGACTTACAGGCGAACTCATGGCGCCTTTCATTTCGTTAAATACAACACCTTTGTAAGTAAGGCTTTGGTTGCCTTTTTCGTCATCAATAAATTCTACCCGGTGACCCTCTTGGGCAAAGTCTAAGGCATCAAGGCGGGCAAAAAACACCGCATCTAGATAGACTTCCAACAGATTATTGAAGTCCTTTTTATTTTGGCTAGCAAACGGATAAGCGGTCCAATCACTGCTGGTAAAAGCATTCATAAAGGTGTTTAAAGAGCGCCTTATCATCATAAAGAAAGGGTCTCTTACAGGAAACTTCTCGCTTCCACACAATGCTGTATGTTCCAGCACATGAGCCACACCCGAAGAATCTTGAGGCATGGTTTTTAATGCCACTAAAAACACATTTTCCGTTTGCTCACTGGCCAAATGGATATGCAGAGCACCAGTAATAACGTGCTCGTACTGTTGCATATTAATATTTAACGAATCTATTTTTTGCTGGCGCAAAAATCGAAATGCAGAATGTGACAATGGTGCTGCGGACATATTTTTACCAATTAATAGATACGAAATACACAATCAGTAGGCACCGAATGTGGCAATAGTAAGGCCAAGAAGCTAACTCACCTCTAGGACCAAGATAGGTTCACAACCGCTAATCAAAAGTTATTTCTGGTATGGTTGTTTGTAAGGCCGATAAGAATGCACCTTCATCGAAAGGTTTGCTCAAATAATAATCGGCACCAGCTTCAAGCCCTTCCCTTCGTTCTAGATCACTGGCTTTAGCTGTTTGCATAATAATGGGTAGAGCAACATTCTTAACAGTGGCACGCACATGTTTGAGAACATCGAGGCCGCTGATGCCTGGCATCATCCAATCGAGGAACATGACATCAAACTGATAGGCGTCATTATCGAGCACCTCGACCGCAGATTCGCCGTCCGGCACGGTCATTACTGCCAGACCTGCAGCTTCTAGGTAATCACTAAGGATCTCTAAATTGACCTCATCATCATCAACGATCAGGGCAGAGTAAACTTTGTCTTCGTAGTCTGTCATAAGGCTCACTAAAGCGATGGAATCAAAAGTTGTGCGACCCAAAATTGGGAACTGAAGTACAATAATATGAGTATAATTTGAAACGCCTTGCTAGAAAAGTATTCTTTAACAGAAACATCAAATAGCCTATCAAATTCCCATCGCATATCTAACCACGCGTTGCTTAATAAGGGGAATTTTAGCCGATGCGAGGGCCAAATTTCGTAACCATTTAGTCTTGGTGTTAGTTTGGCTAAATCCATGGTGGAACGCATCCATGCTATGAAGCATAAGGCTATTGGCCAGTTTTCGCTGTTTTTGATAACGCTTCAGTACTTCCTTAGTTGACCAATCTTCACCTTTACTGCGAGCATCCGCAAGTACACTTGCCAAACAGGCAACATCTTGAAAACCTAGATTAACACCCTGTCCCGCTAGCGGATTAATGACATGGGCCGCATCGCCGACCAACACCATACCCTCGGCACAATAACTCTGAGCATGTTGTTTTTGTAAGCCGAAGGAAGCCTGCGCTGTAACTTCGATTTTCCCTAACTGGGGTGGAAATTGAGCCATAATTTCGTTTGCCAAGTCGCCATGGGACAGATTCGATAAGGCACGTGCTTGATCGGCTTGATGATACCAAACTACAGAGCCATGCTGTCCAAGCAGAGGTAAAAATGCTTGTGGGCCGGTATTCACAAATCGTTGCCAAGTGATGTCTTGCTGACCGAGTTCCGTGTTCACCGAAGCCACTAGGCAAGCTTGCTGATATTGACCACGATTAACCCCAATCCCAAACCCTTGCCTTACCTTTGACTGAGCACCATCGGCGCCAACAATTAACCTAGCTGATATGCTTTGCCCTGTATCAAGGTCTATACGCATTACCTTGCCATCACGGTGGAAGCTTTCTGGTGAAGCGGGACATATTATATCCACCTTATCATTGTCCTCCAAAGCCTGCCACAAGCTCAATTGTACTAAGCGGTTTTCAACGATATGTCCGAGTTCTGGTACGCCAACTTGGTTGGCACTAAACGTTAAATCCCCAAAGCCTGCCACTTCCCATACACGCATTCGTTTGTACGGGCAAAGGCGCATGCCTTGTAGGATATCCCAGGCTTTACATTGCTGCATGACCAGCGCGCTCTTTGGACTTAAGGCAGAAATTCTTAAATCGAAGTTTTGACTTAAATCGTAAGCAGCGGGCACCTTAGCCTCTACTAACGCAATAGAAAAGCCATGGGGGGCAAGTTGTGTTGCAAGAGCAGCACCAATCATACCACCACCACAAATCACAATGTCATAATCACACTTCACGTCTATTGGCCTTTAAATTAATCAATAAATCACTCAATTTTATTTACCTTTGCTTCACAAAAGCACTTCCCTTCCTAGCCAACTTATGGTTTATTAAAAGCACGACTCCAGCATAAATGCTTTCTTATCTGGAGTCCAAGTTATGTTAGTCTCATGATTAACATGCCTATCTACTTAACCAACCAACCCAAGAGGAACAACACTCTATTTCTACTTTTTTTAAACTCTCGATAAGAAGGAATCGATTATGCAAATGAACATTACTGCTCGTCACGACACCAAAGCTACTGATGCTATAAAAGAACGTATTATGGCCAAGCTGCAGAAAAATGAAAGCCACTTCGATCACATCACCAACATTCAAGTCACCATGGATAAAGAAGGTAACCAAGACCTTGCTGAAGCCACCCTCCACCTAGATACCGGCCAGGAAATATTTGCCAAAGCTAAAGGCAGTAATATGTTTAGTGCCATCGACTTACTGAGTTCTAAAATAGAAACTCAGTTACAAAAAGCTAAATCTAAAACACAAACCCGTAAAGGCATTGATAAGGGTATGCGAGTGCCGCCAGAAGAACCGGATGAGGAAGTGGCCTAATAAGGCGATCCATATAGTTCAGTCTAGATGTTCAGCAAAGGTGGTATAGGTCTCAAAATCATTAATACCTAATGCCGCTGCAGAACACAACGCCATGGGGTCTTCGGCTAGATCCTTTGGCACCACCACCAAACCATCACTAAAAGACACCACCTGCAAACCAACTTTATGACAATGGGCGAACACTTTTTCTAGTGCATGCACTACTTGCTCTTGATCTTTAAGCAACCGCTCCCTAGGAACTTCATCATGGGCGGGAGGTTTATATTTAAACTGTTTTAACACCTGCTTCTGATCATCCATCATCAACAATAACACGTCACTCCAGCGCCATTGTTCTAACAAACGTTTACAAAACAAAAACTGGCCTACATCTGCACAATGTACGCGGTCGCCTGAGCGTAATTGACGTAACTCATCGTGCACCTGTTGCTGAGTAGTGGTGCTGGTGATTTCTATATGCATTAGAATAGTCTTCGCTCAATGTAGGGGCCAATAGTTTAACAAACCTTGGCCCTAAGTGGACATTTTAGAACTTATCACTTAAGACTGTACGGTATTGATTGAAACTCTGCTTAAGAAAAGCCAAAATAAGTCGGTATATGAACAGTAGGTCACTTTTACAGGCGTTAAAGTGGCATTTTTTCATCCCAAAGACTAAACAAGAGGATATGTAGTGGAACGTGAATCAATGGAGTTCGATGTTGTTATCGTTGGTGCTGGCCCATCTGGCCTAGCCACCGCATGCAAACTACTACAGCTAGCACAAGAAAAAGAGCAAGAATTAAGTGTTTGTGTGGTTGAAAAAGGGTCTGAAGTGGGGGCACACATATTGTCTGGGGCTATCTTAGAACCCACTGCCCTGAACGAACTCTTTCCAGATTGGCAGTCCATGGGCGCACCATTAACTTCGCCTGTCGTTAAGGACGAGATGCATATTCTCACCAGCCCTACGGGTGGTATGACGTTGCCTAATTTTGCAATCCCTAAACCCATGCACAACGAAGGCAACTACATCGTCAGCTTAGGTAATGTCTGTCGTTGGCTGGCAGAACAAGCTGAAAACTTAGGTGCCGAAATCTTCCCAGGTTTCGCTGCTTCTGAAGTGCTTTACCACGAAGATGGCAGTGTCAAAGGTATTGCTACCGGCGACATGGGTGTTAGTGAAACGGGTGAACAAAAAGACGGTTATATGCAAGGCATGGAATTACATGCCAAATACACCGTGTTTTCCGAAGGTTGCCGTGGTCACTTAGGTAAGCAACTAATTGAAAAGTTTGACCTTGATGCAGGTACTACTAGCCAACATTATGGTATTGGCATTAAAGAACTTTGGGATATTGACCCAGCCAAACACCAACCCGGTTTAGTTGTCCATGGTTCTGGCTGGCCCCTTACCAGAGGCGCCAACGGTGGCTTTTTCCTATATCACGGTGACAACACTCAAGTCACTGTCGGCCTTATTATTGATTTAAGCTATGATAATCCGCACCTAAGTCCGTTTGACGAGTTCCAACGCCTGAAACATCATCCGCTACTTAAACAACATTTAGAAGGCGGCACCCGAGTCTCATATGGTGCTCGTGCTGTAGAAAAAGGTGGCCTATTCGCCTTGCCAAAAATGAGTCTTCCTGGTGCTTTGTTAATTGGTTGTGATGCAGGCACCATGAACTTTGCCAAAATCAAAGGTAGCCACACGGCAATGAAATCTGGCATGTTAGCAGCTGAAACATTGTTCGAAGCTATTGCTAACGGCGATGAAGGTAAGCAAGACTTACTGGCTTATGGCGAAAAATTTAAGCAGTCATGGTTACATGAAGAACTCTATAAAGCCCGTAATTTTGGCGCTGCAATGCACAAATTTGGCATGTGGTTAGGAGGCACCTTTAACTGGATTGACCAAAATATCTTTGGCGGTAAGCTGCCAGTGAGCTTGAAAGACAATATCCCAGACCATGCTCAGTTAAAACCTGCCGCGCAGATGCCGAAGATAGAGTACCCCAAGCCTGATGGGTTGATTAGTTTTGATAAGTTATCATCGGTGTTCATTTCTGGCACCAATCATGAAGAAAACCAGCCTTGTCACCTTACCTTAAAAGACGCTAGCCTCCCCTTAGGTATTAACTTAAGCATGTGGGACGAACCTGCACAAAGGTATTGCCCTGCGGGGGTTTACGAAATTGTGGAGAGCGACAATGGTGACAAGACCTTCCAGATCAACAGTCAAAACTGCGTTCACTGCAAAACCTGTGATATTAAAGACCCAAGTCAAAATATCACCTGGGTTGTACCAGAAGGCGCAGGCGGTCCAAACTACCCAAATATGTAATCTTTAAGGCTGTTGCTGCAGAGCAAACTACAAAGCATGATCATCATGCTACTTAAGAAAACATATGATCAGTGTTGAATAAACTACGCTTCTGTTATGGCGTAGTTTGATTTAATGTTTGAAATAGCTAAGTTGTATATCTACCTAGCATCTGAATAAACTTTTTTTCTATTTGGAACAAAAAAATGAATCGACATGAGTTTCATTTGAAATTTGGCAGTAAAAAACCAATTATTTTACCTGTTATTCATGTCTTGGATCATGAGCAAGCGTACCGAAATATTGTCATCGCAATTGAAGGTGGTTGCCCAGGAGTATTTCTTATCAATCATGATTTTGAAAAAGAAAAACTCATACCAATCATTAAAAGCATTCGCGCTGAATTTGCTGACTATTGGATTGGAATAAATTTTCTTGCGGTCACTGGTGAGTTCGCCTTCCCCATTCTAGGAGCACTTCAATCCGAAGGTATTCGAGTTGATGGCTATTGGGCTGATGATGCGTGTATTGACGAACGTCGGGCAGAAAATGGTCAAATAGATGCAAAGAGAATTGATACAATGCGTAAAGAGAGCGGCTGGAACGGATTGTATATTGGTGGCACGGCTTTTAAAAAACAACGTGAAGTAGACCCAACTGAGTATGCTTACAGTGCTCGAATTGCCTCTAATCATATGGATATAGTGGTAACCTCTGGAATTGCCACAGGCCATGCTGCAGATGTCGAAAAAATCAAAACTTTTCGTAAAAGTTGTGGAGATACAGCGCTTGCTGTTGCGTCTGGAATTACACCAGAAAATGTAGCAGAGTATATCGATGAAGTAGACCTGTTTATGGTTGCCACTGGCATAAACCTTGATGGTGACTTTTACAATATTGACCCCAATAAATTAAAAAACTTAATGTCTGTTATTAACAATTAAGGAGAAAAAATGAGTTTTGACAAAGGCCCAAGAGATGACCGTTGGTATTTTTCTATCATGGCACCGAATACAAAAGGTAAAAAGTTTGCATGGCTTGATCCAACATCAATCTACATCAATGGCCGCGCCTATCATGATTTACTTGATGACCTTTGCGCAGAGATAGATCCTAAAGATGTTGATGTTGTTGCTGGATTAGATGCAATGGGATTTGTTTTAGCGGCTGGCATTGCTGCTCGCATTGGCTGTGGTTTTTTACCTATTCGAAAAGCTGGCAAATTATGTGTTGATACAGACAGTGCAGTCATGACAAATTATACTGGACGAACACAATCCATGGAAATGCGACTACCCGCCTATGCCCCTAACACTAGAGTACTGTTGGTTGATCAATGGGTTGAAACAGGTGGAACGATGCATGGCGCAGTTCAGTTAGTCGAGCAGCAAAAGGGCATCGTTGCAGGTATGGTAGCTGTTGTTATGGAAGACAATGAGAACACTGCTAAATACCGTGAAAAATATAAGTGTATTACTGCAATCCAGCCAAATACAAAGTGGCAAGATCAGGCAAACGCTCAGTATTTGGAAAGCTTTAAAACATATAATCCTGAATCAGCTTTTCCTAAATAAAATATAATCTTTAGAGAAAGTACAAAATCTGGGCAGGTCATTATGAGAATGGTTAACCTCCTCACTGATCTACGAAGGGTTGGGCAAACTCACGGTATAATGATTGGCCAACCCTTTTTAATGACAAATCTAAGAATTGCCTTTCACACTATTTAGTGCCAAATATTTTGTCACCGGCATCGCCAAGGCCTGGGAGAATGTAGCCTTGGTCGTTTAAACAATCGTCAACAGCCGCAACATACAGATTTACATCTGGATGCAATTCCGATAACTTTGCCAAGCCTTCAGGGGATGCCACTAGGAACAATCCCATAATGTTTTTGCAGCCCTTTTGTTTAAGCAGATCAATGGTGGCCAAAAGTGTACCCCCGGTTGCCAACATAGGGTCAATAATGAGTGCTGTTCGCTGATCCACATCGGCGATTATTTTATCAAAGTAAGCAACGGGCTCTAAGGTTTCTTCATTGCGGTACAATCCAACGACACTCACTTTTGCATTAGGCACCAACTGCATTACCCCCTCAAGCATACCTAAACCAGCTCGAAGAATAGGCACAATTGTGAGTTTTTTGCCAGCTAACATATTTACGGAGATCGGCTCACCTTGCCAGCCATCAATGTTAACCTGTTCCAAGGGCAATCCTCTACTCGCCTCATAGGTTAATAGACTAGCGACCTCATTAGATAGTTCTCTAAACTGTTTGGTACTCACATGTGCTTTGCGTAGTAGTGCAAGTTTATGTGAAATAAGGGGGTGATGAATTTCATGTACTGGCATTATATGTATTTCCTAGTGAGCTATACTGGCCCAATATAGTATCGATGAGGGCCGCTGGTCAACTCAGCGCGATCACCCTGAGTTGTTTCAACCACCTCGCAAGCTAACGCAAGCTGGTAAAAAACTGAACGATTGATACGCGCCCATAGACCATCACGTACGCACAATTGTGGTTGCGGTTGCTGTTCTGAGTCGTAGGTCACAACCAATTGATTTGCTTCTAAAAGGTTAATTTGGTCACCCGTATTACTAGTGAATTGCCACAAATCAATGCCCTTTTGGTGAACATGGTCTGCAGCAACAATCACGAAGGGTAGGTCTTCTACGGTAATACGAAAGGCTTCAACAGGGGTGATAATCCAATAATCACCATTTTTTTGACGTTGTAATAAGCGTCCAAACAATTGTACGATTTTTGTTTTAACGATGGCGCTGCCTTGGTGGTACCAAGTGCCGTCAGCGGCGATGACTATATCCATATCGCCGTTAAATTCAGGCTGCCAAGCATCTAAATCATAAGCGGGCAGTTGCTGGGCATGCTCTACTAACTGTTCTAACATGTGCAGTTAGTCTTGGCCGGCAGTAGTATTTTCATGACGCACCTTTTTGGAAAAATCTGTATGACGACTCTGCCCAACGTTACCCATACGCATACCAATTTGCATCAGAAAATCAAAAAAGGCCTCACGGTCTTGGATAAATTCTTTAAAGAACCCGGAATCATGCAGAGCTAAAGCACCGTGAACCAAAGCCCAGGAAGCGGATAAATGGAAATAAGCCGGCACTTGCTCCAACTTACCAGAATCTATACGCTTTTCAACTAAGGTAGTAAGCACCTGCATATTTTCATTGCGGACTTGGTGTACTTTAGCGATTTCGTTTTCATACTCTTCACCCTTGATCAAGCGGTCTTCTAAGCGATCAAACAATAACGCTTGCTCTGGATCATTCATACGGAATTCGAAGTAACTGCGCCACAATGACTCTGGGTCTGAGAAGTCTTTTGTCGCCAGTAAACTGGCTAACTGATGTTCATAATTAATCAGCAAATAAATATAAATGTCTGATTTAGACTTGAAGTGTTTGTATATAGTGCCTTTTCCAATACCTACATTGTCAGCAATCATTTCTACAGTAACTTTATCTTCACCGTGGACACGAAAGAGTTCTAATGCAGTTTCGAGTATCTCCTCTTCTCTGCGCTTAAACTCACGTACTTTGCGGTTCTCTTTTTCGCGTGGAAAATAGGCGGGAATAGTTGGTTTTGCAGCAATGCCCCAGTTCATGGTGATACCTTCAATTGTACAAATTGGCCTGTATACAGGTAAATTAGTCGAGCTATGACTATGATAAACATAATAGTCATAAAATCTTCAAAAGGCCATTACTTAGAACCAACGCCAACTAGCGGGGTGTCAAAAACAGTTGTGTAAAGTTATCGCTAGTTTGTTGTGCAAGCTGCGCTAATGAAACCCCTTTTAAGTCGGCTACATATTGAGCAACCAAACGCACATGTTTTGGTTCATTTTGTTGCCCGCGATAGGGCGCTGGCGTTAGATAAGGTGAATCCGTTTCTACCAACAAACGATCCATAGGAATCTGCTTAACCACTTCTCTCAATGCGCTGGCATTATTAAAGGTTACAATACCAGAAATAGAGATGTAAAAGCCTAAGTTCAGGCAGGCTTCAGCCATGGCCCAATCTTCTGTAAAACAGTGAATTACGCCACCTAAAGTTTGATCAGCTTCATTGCGAAGTAATGTTAATGTGTCTGCATTAGCGTCACGAGTATGAACAATGACAGGCTTACGTAAGCGTTTTGAAAGCTGCAAATGTGCTGCAAATGCCTGCTGTTGTAATGCCGCATTATCTTGCTGGTAAAAATAATCTAAGCCAGTTTCACCAATGGCAACAACTTTATCGTGCTGAGCCTGCTGTTCTAACAGATTAAGACAGTCCAAATCCTTAACACCCAGAGGATGTAACCCAGCGGACGCATGTATAAAGTCATACTCTTTAATTTGAGACATCATGGGTTCAAACTGATCCGTATCCACACCAATACATAACATCTGCGAAATACCATCGGCTTGAGCTGCTGCAATGAGGCCTGCCAAACCATCAGCGTAGTGGCTAGTGTCTAATTTATCTAGGTGGCAGTGGGAATCAATAATCATTATTAAGTACCCGATCTTACCAATAAGTACCATTGATCTAGTAGCTCTTCGCACACCAATTGGGTATTTAGGTTGCGACGCTGGTTGATAAAGTTAAGTTGTTGAGTAAGTTTCTCTAACAATGAGTAAGTAGCAATAATGTTGCTACGTTTGGCTACTGCTTGCAGTAATTTAACAATGTCTGGATTGGCCAAATGTGACGTATTTCCTGTCATTTTTAGTTTAATGAGGTCATTAAGCCACTCTATCCACCAGCTAAACATCTGCTCTAGTGGTTCTTTGTGCCAACTTTGAGCCACTTGTACTGCGCTTTCTTTGCCCCTTAAAATAGCCGTCAGCTGGACTAACATTTGGTGACGCAATTCGTGGGCCTTAGAGGCATGCAGTTGCAGTGCTTTAAGCGGGCCTCCTTTTGCCAGCTGTAATAGCTTTTCGGCTATATCGTTACTGTTGTCGTCATCAGGCAACTGATGTTGTAGCCATTTCAAGGCCTGTTCGGGTGCAGGAATAGTAATATCTAACAACTGGCAACGGCTGCGAACAGTAGGTAATACCGCCTTTGGCCATTGATGTAACAGCAAAAAATAACTCTTGTCACCGGGCTCTTCTAACTGTTTTAACAAAGCGTTAGCCGCATTCAAGTTGAGATCAGATGCACCATTGATAATAACCACACGAGCACCACCTTGTTGCGCAGTGGTTGCCATTGCATGTTGAATGTTACGCACTTGGTCCACCAAGATAGCTTTACCAGCCTCTTCTGGCTGCATTAATTTATAATCAGGGTGGCTGTTGGCAGCTAATAGTTGGCAGGATTTACATTGGTTGCATGCATTCCCATTAATCAGTTTCTGGCACAATAAGGCTGCAGCAAGGCGTTTAGCAAAGGTCAGTTTTCCGATCCCGGGTACACCACCAATGATTAATGCATGGGGCAAGCGTTGTTGCTGCATCATATGGTTCACATGCTGCCACTGGTCCTGTTGCCAAGGGTATAAGTTTAAAGACAATCTACTAAGCTCTGTAGTCATAATGTTAGTTTCCAGAAGCTACCAATAATGGCGCAAGAAAGTGGTCCAACTGGTGCTCGACATCAGTTATAGATTGGGCGGCATCAACAATACGATACCTCTGTGGTTCAGTTTTGGCTTGGGTCAAATATCCTTGTCGAACGCGTTCGAAGAAGCTCATTATTTCCGTTTCAATACGGTCAAAATTAGATCGCTTACCCGCTCGCGCCATACCTGTAGCAACATCTAAATCAAACAATAAAGTCATGTTTGGGTTTAGATCACCGTGCACCCAGCTCTTAAGACTAGTTATAAAGTCTTGGTCTACACCACGCCCAAACCCTTGATAGGCGAATGAAGCATCCGTAAAACGATCACAAATCACCCATTTCCCCGCTGTTAAAGCAGGTCTAATAACGTTTTCTACATGTTGCCGGCGCGAGGCAAACATCAATAAAAGTTCCGTATATGGGTCAACGGTTTCATCACGATGTTGGAGCAATAGCTGGCGGATGTCTTCTGCCATGGGTGTGCCACCAGGTTCACGAGTGACTAGGCATTTAATGCCAAAGGCTTCGAGTTTTTGTTTGATGTAGTCAATACTCGTAGATTTGCCAGCACCCTCGCCACCTTCAATGGATATAAATAATGGGGCCATGAAAACTCTCTTAATTTTTTAGCTGATATTTACGCACATTAATCTGATGTTGCGGGTAGGTATCCGCAAACTCGTGACTGCCATCGCCCTTAGCGACAAAAAACAAACTCAAGCCATCTGCTGGATGCAACGCTGCGTGTATAGCAGCACGACCCGGTAACGCAATTGGTGTAGGAGGAAGGCCACGATGAACGTAGGTATTGTAAGGTGTATCTGTGGTTAAATCGGAGCGACGAATATTACCTTTGAAGTCTGCACCCATACCATAGATCACTGTGGGATCGGTCTGTAGCTTCATGCCTTTTTGTAAACGTCTAACAAAAACACCAGCGATGATTGCCCGCTCATTGGCTAAACCCGTTTCTTTTTCAATAATAGAGGCCATAATAAGGGCTTCATAAGGCGTATCATAGGGTAAATCCTCTGCCCTCTCCGCCCAGGCAGATTGTAAAATCTGCACTTGTTTTAAGTGGGCTTGCTTTATAATGTCTAGGGGCAAATTATGCCGAGCAAACCGATAAGTAGAGGGAAATAGCAAACCTTCTGGATGCTGCCAGCGGCTGTGCATACTGGTGAGCCACTGATTAGCCTCCGGTATGGGTTTACCTTGCATGGCAGGGTGTTGGCTCAAGAGTGTAACAAAATCCTTATATCGAAGTCCTTCTGGAACCGTAAACTGGTACTCCAAAACCTTACCTGATACCAGTTGCGCAAGCACTTCTGCACTATTAATAGAACCACTGAATTGATATTCACCAGCTTTAATATAACGATCTAACTGACGCCATTTTGCGTAATATTTAAAACTATTAGCATGGGCAATAACCCCCACTTTTTGTAGTTTACCACTAATACTGCCTAACCCAGAACCAGCAGAGATAGTAACTAATATGGGTTCTGAAAGTGGCATGGGTTCATACAGCCATACTTGTACTTGTCGTATCGCACCGTAAGTGAATAAAGCCATCACTAGAATGCCAGCCATGAGAACCCAAAACCATATCTGCTTTAACATAGGTCAGCTACTGTCAATTGCTCAGACAAATGTTGAGCAAGAGCTTTTTGAAGTTTAATAATTAGCGGAGAGATGGGCCAGTAAGCGGGTGTTGAAGTACACCTAGGTGTATAAGATGCTAGCTCTATGATGGGCCAAATGCCATTAAGACTATTGGTAATGAAGGCCGCATCTGCATTAATAAGCGCATCCAAAGTCACCTCATGCTCTACTAATTTAATACCACATTGTTTGGCTATGGCACGCACTAATTGCGCCATAGTGCCTTTAATACCACATTGATCAAGTTTAGGCGTCATGAGTGCACCGTCGATTTCTATGAATATATTACTCATTACACCAGAAATCACATGGCCTCGCTGGTTAAGCATGATACCTTCGTGGATATCAATATCGGTCCACTCATTACGGGCCATGACTTGATCTAAACGATTAAGGTGTTTAACACCCGCTAAAGCCGCATTATTTGACCATCGATGTTGGCAGACTCGAACCCGCACACCTTCAGAAGAAAGGTGATTCCGATCTGGTGGCCAGGGCAACATAGAAACAATACGTGTAGGATGGGGCAAACTTGGAGCAGCATAACCACGCCCACCACTGCCCCGAGTTATAGTAATTTTGATCACCCCCTGAGGGTGACCAAACAAGAGGTAAGCGATTTTTATATCGTCAACGATGGTGTTGACCAGGTTTACAGCAGCAGCTTCATCAGCAACGATACCTAAGGTCATCAATCCAGTTACTAAGCGTTGTTGGTGACCTTGCCACAATTGCACTTGACCTTGCTTTAAAGCAATGGTTTCAAACACCCCATCACCATAAGCCAAACCACGATCACGAACATCCAAGGTATGTGATGGTTTACCATTAACTAAGGTTGTTGCATCCATAGCGCCAGCCTAACTTGTAGGTTAAATACGGGAGAAAATCAAAGTGCCGTTAGTGCCACCAAAGCCAAATGAATTGGACATCGCTGAGTCTATACGTGCTTCTTGTGGCTGGTGCGCCACGTAGTTAAGGTCACATCCTGGTGAAGGGTTATCTAAATTAATAGTAGGTGGTGCTACTTGGTCGCGGATAGCCAAAACCGAGAAGATGGCTTCTACAGCGCCAGCTGCACCAAGCAAGTGTCCAATCATAGACTTGGTTGAACTCATCCGGACATTTTCTGCAGCTGTACCTAACACCAATTTAGCGGCATTAGATTCGGCAATGTCTCCAGCTGGTGTAGACGTACCGTGAGCATTGATGTAATGAATATCATCACCATTCAAACCGGCATCTTTCATGGCGTTGCGCATCGATGCTGCAGCACCACGTCCATCTTCTGGTGGCGACGTCATATGGTATGCATCACCACTCATACCAAAGCCCGTAAGCTCAGCGTAAATTCTGGCGCCACGAGCTTTAGCTGATTCATACTCTTCTAGCACCATTACACCTGCACCATCACCTAATACAAAACCGTCACGGCCTACATCCCAGGGGCGACTTGCAGCTAAGGGATCATCATTGCGAGTTGATAGTGCACGAGCTGCACCAAAACCACCTAAACCTAACGGCGTAGTGGCCATTTCAGCACCCCCACACACCATAACGTCGGCATCACCATAAGCAATCATACGTGCAGACGCACCAATGTTGTGGGTTCCCGTAGTGCAGGCTGTGGTAATAGCGATATTAGGGCCGCGTAAGCCATACATGATCGACAAATTACCAGAAATCATATTAATGATGCTGCCGGGCACAAAAAACGGAGAGATACGACGAGGGCCACTCTTGTTGAGAGCGTCATGGCATTTTTCAATCAGGGGTAAGCCGCCAATTCCAGAGCCAATAGCAACACCAATACGGTCTGCATTTTCGTCGGTGACTTCTAGATTAGCATCCTTAATAGCTTGGATTCCTGCAGCCATACCATATTGAATAAACAGGTCCATCTTTTTGCCTTCTTTTGGTGGCAAGTAGTTGCTGAGATCAAAATCTTTTACACTAGCAGAAAAGTGCGTACCAAAACCTTCAGTATCGAAATGAGTAATATTTGCCACACCACTTTTTGCGGCTATTAGACTGCTCCAAGTGTCGTTCATGGTGTTGCCAACTGGGCTCAACATACCCATGCCAGTAACTACAACGCGTTTACGACTCATTCGAATCTCCTTTCTATGATAACCCACGCAAATTACGTAAGTGATGCTTCTATTATGGCACTTTTCTGCCATCAAGCAGATGTTTTAAAAGCTTTAGATGCAGAAAAGCCGCACCAAGTGGCGCGGCTTTTCTGACTTCACTTCGAAGTGCAAAAACTAAGCTAGCTTATTGATTAGCATTAACGTAGTCGATTGCAGCTTGAACGGTGGTGATCTTCTCAGCTTCTTCATCTGGAATCTCTGTTTCAAATTCTTCTTCCAAAGCCATTACTAGCTCCACGGTGTCCAAAGAATCTGCGCCAAGGTCGTCAACGAAAGAAGCGGTGTTGGTCACTTCGTCTGCTTTAACACCTAGTTGTTCAGCAACAATTTTTTTAACGCGATCTACAATACTCATAGTTTTTCCTAATTGGTTCTTATACGCCGTTAACATCTGCAATCCGCTAACGAATGTCCTAGAAAACAGTGGCCGGAGAATTCCGCTACATAGTTCTATTTTCTACTCAGTATAGAGTGGAGCTATTATCTACAAATCAGCCCAAAAAGCAACCTAAAACACTAATTTTTGCGACACAAAATAGCCTTAAAAGCAAAACCCTTAGGTTTAACTCATATACATACCACCATTGACATGAATTGTTTCTCCAGTGATATATGCGCCCGCGTCACTAGCCAAAAATCCTACTAGCTGAGCAATGTCTTCTGGTGTACCTAAGCGTTGTAATGGAATCTGTGTACGTAACGTGTCTTTTTGCTCTTCGCCTAATGCATCTGTCATATCCGTGGCAATGAAACCAGGCGCAATGGAGTTAACTGTAACATTACGTGACGCTACTTCGCGTGCCATGGCTCGGCTAAACCCTTCAACACCGGCTTTGGCAGCTGCATAGTTGGCCTGCCCTATGTTGCCCATGGAACCTACTACAGAGCTAATGTTAATGACACGACCCCAGCGCGCTTTTGTCATGCCACGTAAACAACCTTTAGACATACGAAAAATGGAGCTCATATTGGTGTTAACTACGTCATCCCATTCATCATTTTTCATACGCATTAATAGATTATCGCGAGTAATACCTGCGTTATTAACCAATATGGTAGGTGCACCATAAGCTTCAACAATTGCTTTGAGCATACACGTCACTGAATCAGAGTCAGAAACGTTAAGCACCATGCCTGTACCCGTATTGCCGATTGCAGTTAACGCTGTAGTAATAGCTTGAGCTCCTAATTCAGAAGTAGCAGTACCTATAACGGTTGCGCCTTGGGAAGCGAGTTGCAGCGCAATGGCATTACCAATGCCACGAGTTGCGCCTGTAACCAATGCTATCTTGCCGTCAATTGCCAACATAATTTAATCCGTCTTATTGTTCTAGTGTGGCTGCAAGTGACGCAGCATCATTAATGGACGCAGTTTGTAACGTCTTTTTAATACGTTTCGTTAAACCATTCAAAACTTTACCTGGGCCACATTCTACCACAAGGTCAGCACCATCAGTTGTAATACACTCTACACATTGGCTCCACAATACTGGCTGAATTAAATGAGCAACGAGGTTGCTGACGATAGCGTCAGCCGAACCAGCCACTTTGGCATCTACATTCTGTACCACGGGTATTGTAGGAACCCTAACCTGTATACCTGCAAGCATTGTCCGTAGCTTATCCGCTGCCGGTAACATTAGCGCACAATGAGACGGTATGCTTACGGGTAACGGCAAGGCACGTTTTGCACCTGCTTCTTTACAGGCAACCATGGCCCGCTCTACCGCTGACTTAGCACCAGCAATAACTACCTGCCCTGGTGAATTGTAATTAACAGGCACTACAATTTGCCCTTGGGCACTAGCTTCACAGACTGAGACAATTACATCATTATCCATGCCGATGATCGCCGCCATAGCGCCTTCTCCTGGTGGTACCGCGGCTTGCATAAATTGACCACGGGCCTCCACTAATCGCACAGCATCAGCAAAGTCTAACGCCCCAGCACAGACTAACGCCGAATACTCCCCTAAACTATGGCCAGCCACAATGCTTGGTGTTAAACCACCCTGCTGCAACCACAAACGCCACAGAGCCACACTAGCAGTAAGCAACGCAGGCTGGGTAATGTGCGTTTGGTTGAGCTGACCTTCTTCGTCATGCTGCACCAATTGCCATAAGTCGTAACCTAACACCTCACTTGCTTGGGCAAACGTTTCGATCACAATAGGGTGATTAGCACCTAACTCGGCTAACATGCCAACGCTCTGCGAGCCTTGTCCTGGGAATACAAATGCAATCTTAGTGCTCATTACAGTACCTTTTTCTAAATTCGATATCATATATCTGTAAACTTAACAGTCGTCCTGCAGACGCTCTGCAACTTGCATTTCAACATAATTCTGTGTCGCCTCGATGGCATATCGCAAGGCCGTGGCATTAGCATAACTATGGGACTTAACAACAAGACCCTGCAAACCTAATAAAAACGCGCCATTTAGCCGATCTGGATCAAACTGGAACTGCCAAGCTTGCATGATTTTTTCTATTTGAGCTGGCGTTAAATCGCTGCTGGTTAAATTATCCCTAAAGCCACAAGCCAACATATTGCTGACCCCTTCGCCCGATTTAATCAAAATATTGCCAGCATAGCCATCACAAACAACGACACTAGCCTGACCTTCAAAGACTTCTTGCGGTTCTATATACCCCAAGTAGTTAAGCTTAGGGTCTGATTCTAACAATGAGTCCGCTGCTTGCACTTGAACTTGCCCAGTACCCGACTCAGTGGCAATATTAAGTAACTTTAAACTTACATTAGGGTTTTGTTGCAAACTAGCCTCTAGCGCTTGGCCTAGTTGACCAAATTGATATAGCTGTTGGCCAGTTGAAGTAAGATTGGCCCCCATGTCCAGCACTAAGCACGTGCCTTTACGGGTTGGAATGTGGCTGGCAAACGCGGGCCTTTCGTAACCTGGTAACATTTTGATCAGATGACGACTGAGTGCCATTAATGCCGCAGAGCTCCCACCACTAATACAAGCATTAGCTTTACCTTCTGCCACTAAGGCTAAGGCAAGGTACATAGAAGAATTTTGTTTTTGACGCAAAATCACCATTAAATCATCGGTTTTTTCTACCACTTGGGGAGCATCAATAAAGTGTAGTCGCTGCAAGAGCGGCGCTTGTTTCTCAGTAACGGCAGCCAGTAATGGTGCAAGTATGACCTGAGGTCCAACCCAAAGGAGGGTTAAGCGGGGATGGCGCTCGAGGCAAGCTAATGCTGCCTCGAGGCTGGTGCTGGGACCTAAGTCCCCACCCATAGCATCGAGTGCTAGGGTGTAATACGCCGACAAATTACTCGGCGTCTTGGTTAACTATCTGACGGCCTTTGTAAAAGCCATCTGCAGTTACATGGTGACGACGGTGAGTTTCACCTGTAGTAGAATCTACTGATAGAGTAGCTACTTCCAATGCATCATGTGAACGACGCTGCCCACGCCTGGAACGGGTTACTTTGCTCTTTTGTACAGCCATGACTAAAAACTCCTAATTGGTAAACTAATCTTTTTGCAGTAAAGCCTGTAATCCCTCGAAAGGATTAGGCATTTCCTGCACGGTTTCTTTGTGGCCGTATTCAGTTGCAATTTCACAATCTGAATGATAGGCCACAATGGGTATATTTAAAATCATTTCGTGGTCAATAAGTTCACGCATATCAAGCTTCTTATCTTCCAATAACCAAGGGTCATATTCAGTAGGAAGTTTTTCAGCCTGCTCTTCGTTTAAAACTATGGCCACGTTCATGTCACCTATTATATCAATGCCAATGGCATCTAAACAACGCTGACAACTAATTTGTACGTTTTTTATGGCAGCGTTGCCCTTAATAATTGGCCGATGGGCGTTATCACGGGAAAAGTGCAACTGCACACTCACCTGGCCTTGGTCCGACTGAAGGTAGCTACAAAAACCGGTTAATGCTGATAATTCAACGTGTCCAGTAATGGTTTGCTGACCATCGCATAACTTACGCGGGTCTAAAAAACGAGGCAATACTATCTCAAACATGGCGCGATATGATATTCATGTAGCTTCCTTATGTCAAAGAAAAATCCTATTAAAGGTCAAAAATATGCACTTTATTGATAGCTTTCTACAGTTTTTGGCCAAATAATGGAAATATTACGCTTATCAACAATTTAGTGTATGACTAAGCTTTGGTTTAAGCCCCAACTGATGGCGGTTTTCGTTTGCGCACCTAACTCTTCCATTACTTCTTCTAATGGAGTTTTCTCAGGAGAGTACCACAACACATCTGCCACTCCTATCTGATCCCTTGCCACACTATGCAAATTACCTAAACCGTCTATCAAGCCCAACTCAAGGGCGCGTTGCCCATGCCAAACAGCACCAGAATATAAGTCTTCATGGGGCACCAACCGATCCCCTCTGCCTAGTTCTACTTGGGAAATAAACTGCAGATGAATTTGATTGAGCAGGTCTTCGAACATGGCCTTTTGTTTAGCCTTTTCTGGTAAAAATGGGTCCAAAAAGTCTTTATTACCACCCGCCGTGTATGTACGACGCTCAACGCCTAACTTTGCAATCAGTTGATCAAACCCAAAGCCACTGCCAATAACCCCTATGGAACCCACAGTGCTAGCCTTATCGGCATAAATATAATCCGCCACCGCTGCGATATAATATGCACCAGAGGCGCCGACATCACCAATCACGGCATACAGGGGCTTTGCTGGGTGAGCTTGTTTAAGAAGCTGCAATTCATCAAATAAAATACCCGCTTGTACAGGACTGCCACCTGGACTATTAATATTAAGCACCACGGCTTTGGCATTAGGTGCTGCAAAGGCATCAGCTAAGGCGGGCAACAAACGCTCCGAACTTGCCTCAGCACCTGTCATAATCGGCCCAAATATATCAACCACTGCCACATGATCTTGTGATGCTGACAAGGTTTCGACATCATCTCCAGACATAATGATGGCTAACACGCTAAACAGGAAAACAAAGGTTAGGCTCTTAAAAAAAATACCCCAGCGCCGAGACCGTCGCTGTTCAATCTGAATGCTCGATACCAATTGGCCAATCACTTGCCATTCTGGTTTATTTAACTCTTCACTCATGGACCCAACCTATGGAATGTATTTCTGAGATATACCGTTTATGGGCCCAAATGTTTGTTTTAAAAGCCCTTACGTTTGTATTTTTCTCTGTTATGCTAATCACTTAAGCACGCAAAACAAGACAACCCAAACGCGTACACATCAAAGGAACTATATGCACACTATTGACGCCCTCATTTCGCCTCAAGGAAGCCTAGATATACTCACCCTAGAGGAAATCAATCAGTTACACAAATCCGCTTCTACGGGCTTACACGAGCTTTTTAGACAGTGTTGCCTTGCCATTCTCAACTGCGGCACAGAAGAAGATGATATTGCGGCGTTACTGGAACGTAATGAACAGTTTGACGTCGATGTAGTGCCACAGACTCGTGGCGTATTATTACAGCTCAATAATGCTCCCATAAGCGCCTTTGTGGATGGTGAAATCATTCTAGGCATCAAGGAAAACCTCTATTCAGTGTTGCGGGACATCATCTACCTGAGCAACAGCTTACTGCATAATGAGCAGCCCCGCACAGGCACTGAGCTAACCGCATTGGTGTTTCAAATACTGCGCCATGCTCAGGCCTTAGCACCCAGGCGAAAACCTAACATTGTGGTTTGCTGGGGTGGGCACTCCATTAATCCTATTGAATACGACTACACAAAAAAAGTGGGTTACGAGTTAGGGTTAAGAGGTTATGACATTTGTACAGGCTGTGGGCCTGGTGCTATGAAAGGCCCTATGAAAGGCGCTCATATAGCCCATGCTAAACAACGGTGTCATGATTATCGTTATATCGGCATCACTGAACCTGGCATTATTGCAGCTGAGTCTCCTAACCCCATGGTTAACGAATTAATCATCATGCCTGATATTGAAAAACGGCTCGAAGCCTTCGTTCGACTTGGCCACGCCTTTATCGTATTTCCTGGTGGTGTCGGCACGGCCGAAGAAATTTTGTATTTATTAGGCATATTACTACACCCCAACAATGATCAGCTCACGGTGCCTTTAATATTTACCGGCCCCGCCAGTGCAATAGCATACTTCGAACAGATCGATGCCTTTATTGGCGCTACCCTTGGGCCAAAAGCTCAAGCCAAATACCAGATTATCATCGAAGACCCAAGCGCTGTGGCTATCGCTATCAAATCCCAAATGGAAGATGTGGTTGAACACCGGCAAACAGTTGGTGACGCCTATCATTACAATTGGCAGCTACACATCGAAGAGGATTTCCAGCGCCCGTTTATTCCCACTCACGCTAATATGGCAAATCTCAAGCTCGAATCTAGCCTACCCACTGCAACACTGGCAAGTAATTTACGCAAAGCTATGAGCGGCATAGTGGCAGGTAATGTTAAGACGTTTGGATTGGAACAAATACGTTTACACGGCCCTTACCAGCTTAAAGCGGAAGCAAAAATGCTCAATAAGTTAGACGTATTATTACAAAGTTTCGTGGCCCAGGACCGTATGAAACTCCCTGGCAGCAAGGTTTACCAGCCCTGCTACCGTGTAAGCTAGGGGCTAACTAACTGCTTAAGCAATCACCTGAGCACTTAATAAGGCATTATACTCAGGTTCTTCCATGGCCAGCCAATCTTGCAATACGGCAAGGGTATGCTCACCCAACATAGGTGGAGCTTGGCTGTACTGCAAAGGTGTAGCAGACAGCTTAATAGGGTTAGCTACGCTTTCTACCTTACCTAGTTGCAAATGGTCCAGCGCTATTTTCATTTCCCGAGCTTGGATTTGTGGGTTATCAAAAACCTGGTCGATAGTGCAAATAGGCCCACAGGGCACCCCAACTTCATTAAGCGCAGTTAACCACCATTGTGTTGTCTGTTGCTTTAGCAATTGGGAAACCTCTGGTACCAATTTATTACGATTAGCCACCCTGAGTGCATTACTGGTGTATTGCGGATTACTGAACAGCTCATTTGCTCCAGCCACTTGGCAAAATCTCTGAAATTGACCATCATTACCCACCGCCAAAATGATATGGCCATCGGTAGTGGCAAAGGCTTGATAAGGGACGATATTAGGGTGTGCGTTACCTAGGCGTTTAGGGTTATCACCTGTGGCTAGGTAATTCATAGCCTGATTGGCCAAGGTAGCCACTTGAACATCAAGCAAAGCCAAATCGATATGCTGCCCTTGCCCTGTGCGTAATTGATGAATGAGGGCAGCCTGTATGGCGTTAGAGGCATACAAACCAGTCATGACATCCGCTACGGCGACACCCACTTTCATTGGTTCACCGCCTTCACTGCCCGTGACGCTCATCAAACCACCCATGGCTTGAATCATAAAATCATAGCCTGCACGGTCTTTATAAGGCCCCGTTTGGCCAAAACCGGTAATTGAGCAATACACCAACCGCGGATTGATTTTGCCTAAAGTTTCAAAACCTAAGCCATACTTGGCTAAGCCACCCACTTTAAAGTTTTCAATCAATACATCAGCTTGTACAACCAATTGTTTGATAATGTCTTGACCTTTTGGTTGAGACATATCTACGCATAACGAGCGTTTGCCTCGGTTAGCAGTTTGGAAATAAGCGGCTTCTCTGGACTCAGAGTCTTCAAAACCTACTGAAGCAGGCATGTATGGAGGCCCCCATGAACGAGTATCATCGCCTGTCCCTGGTCGTTCTACTTTAATAACATCGGCCCCTAGGTCTGCCAGCATTTGCCCAGCCCAAGGACCTGCCAAAATACGACTGAGATCAAGTACTTTAATACCCTGCAACGGCATGGTGATACTCATAATTTGAGACCTAGTAGAAGGCTTGAATGCCTGTTTGTGCACGACCTAAGATCAAAGCATGTACGTCATGAGTGCCTTCGTAAGTGTTAACGGCTTCAAGATTCATTACGTGGCGAATTACACCGAACTCATCACTCACGCCGTTACCCCCATGCATATCACGGGACTGACGAGCCACGTCCAAAGATTTACCACAGTTATTACGCTTCATTAAGGAAATTAGCTCAACAGGACAGTTATCATCATCCATTAAACGCCCCATTTGTAAGCAACCTTGCAAACCAATGGAAATTTCTGTTTGCATATCGGCAAGTTTCTTTTGGATCAACTGAGTAGCTGCCAAAGGCCGGCCAAACTGAGACCGGTCCAGGGTGTACTGACGCGCAGCATGCCAACAAAATTCAGCAGCACCAAGAGAACCCCAAGCAATACCATAGCGAGCCTTGTTCAAACAGCCAAAGGGCCCTGCAAGGCCTTTAATAGTAGGGAATAGATTTTCTTCCGGCACAAATACGTTATCCATGACGATTTCACCAGTCTCAGATGCACGCAACGAGAACTTACCTTCGATCTTAGGAGTGGTTAAACCATCCATACCACGTTCTAAAACAAAACCACGAATCACTCCTTCTAACTTAGCCCAAACCACCATAACATCGGCAATAGGAGAGTTAGTAATCCACATTTTTGCTCCAGTAAGACGATAACCACCGTCAACAGCTTCGGCACGGGTAATCATACTACTTGGGTCTGAGCCAGAACCAGGTTCAGTTAAACCAAAACAACCCACCCACTCACCGCTTGCAAGCTTTGCTAGGTACTTGATACGTTGCTCTTCGGTGCCGTAGGCATAGATCGGGTGCATTACCAAAGACGACTGTACGCTCATAGCTGAACGGTAACCACTATCTACACGCTCTACTTCTCGAGCCACCAAACCGTAACTGACGTAATTGACACCTGCACAGCCATACTTTTCTGGGATTGTGGCTCCCAACAAACCTAACTCACCAAATTCTGTCATTATTTCACGATCAAAAATTTCTTCACGATTGGCCTTTTGTACCCGACGGGCAAGCCCGTCCTGACAGTAATCACGGGCTGCATCACGAATCATGCGCTCTTCTGAGGTCAGTTGCTGGTCTAAAAAGAAAGGGTCTTGCCAAGAAAATTCGGTGCGAGTTGCCATGATTAAGTCTCAAGTTTAAATACGCCAGGTAAGTTGACTCCTTGGCTGAAGTTTTAATGTATCGCCATTTATCAAAAATGTCGACATTTTTATGAAAAAGAAATATAAACTAAGTGTTAGTTTCTGGTTACTGTATGCGCGTGGAAGTGGGATTAATTTAGCGGCGGATTTAAAACCGCAAACCACCGTCAAGCTCAATTAATCGACCATTTATATAGTCATTTTCGATGATAAACATGGCTGTATTAGCCAGTTCGTTGCGTTCGCCTAAACGACCTGCAGGAATGGCTTTCTCAATGCGTTCAAGGGCTTCAGGTCTCATAGAGTCAGTCATGTCCGTACAGATAACGCCTGGAGCAATGCCTGCCGCACGAATACCAAAGCGCTTAAGTTCACCTGCCCAGGTGGTTACAAGGGCAGCAACACCAGCTTTGGTAGCAGCATAGTTGCTTTGGCCTATGTTGCCAGCCTTAGCAATGCTAGAGATGTTGATAATAACCCCACCATTGCCGGCCTTTGCCATGGCTATGGCGCCTTCACGGCCACACAAAAAGGTCCCCGTTAGGTTGACGTCGATGACAGACTGCCATTGGCTAAGGCTCATTTTACCCTGCACTTCGCCGTCTTTAAATTTGATCAACATGCCATCCCGCAATAGGCCTGCGTTATTAACTAACCCGTCTACACGGCCAAAATCTGTTAACACTTGCTCAAACAAGGCCTCAACTTTAGTTTCTTGAGTGATGTTACAGGCATAACCCTTACTTTTAGTGCCGCATGCGGATGCTGCTGCATCTACCGCAGCTTGGTCTAAGTCGACCAAGGCACATACACCACCCTTGCTAGTAATGGCTTGGGCGATGGCCAAACCTAAGCCACGTGCACCACCTGTAATAACAAACACCTTACCTTCAACATTCATTAAATCAGACCTTTTTATTGGAATAGCGTTGATAAATACTGGAAAAATCCAATCCACCATGGCCTTCTTCGCCGTGGCTCTTGAACAGTTCAGATGCTTTTTGGCCCAAAGGCACTGCAGAATCTGATGCTTTTGCAGCCGCTAAAGCTAAACCTAAATCTTTGTTCATTAGGTCTACCATAAACCCACCTTGGTAACCGTTGCTAGCTGGTGTGCCTTCCATTACACCAGGTACTGGGTTGTAAATTTCTAAGGCCCAGTTACGGCCAGAGCTTTTAACCATAATATCCGACAGCACCTTAGCATCTAGGCCATTTTCTACCCCCATACGTAGGGCTTCGGAAGTTCCTGCCATTAAAACACTTAACAGCATGTTGTTACACATCTTAGCCACTTGACCGGCTCCTGCGGGCCCCGCGTGGAAGATGTTTTTCCCCATGGCATTAAGAATAGGTTCGGCGCGTTCAAACGCCTCTACTTCACCGCCTACAATAAAACTTAAAGTGCCAGCTTTTGCGCCTGCGGTACCACCTGACACAGGGGCATCTACAAATTTTATACCTAAGTCATTGGCGCAAAGCCCCACATCACGCGAAGTTTCAGCATCTATAGTACTAGAATCTATTACTAAGGAATCCTTAGGTAGTTGAGCTAACAGACCCCCACTACCATGTTCGTCCCCTAAATAAAGGCCCGCTACGTGCTTGCCTGCAGGTAACATACTGATCACTACTTCAGCGTCAATTACAGCTTGGGCCGCTGAACTTGCAGCCTCACCACCTACCCTAACAAACGCATGCAATGCAGCTTCAACCAAGTCGAAAGCCACCACGTGATGCCCTGCGTTAACCAAGTTAGCGGCCATAGGGCCACCCATGTTGCCTAAACCTATAAATGCTATATTTGTCATGTTTGTTGTCCTGCCTTAGCTAAAAATGGGCGTCGGCCACATTCTTTGTTACAAAAAACTTTTCTATCCACGCGTCTGGTGTGCTTTCAACCGTGTCATAACGCCAACTTGGCCTACGGTCTTTGTCGATCAATAAGGCCCTCACACCTTCTTTAAACTCACCTAAGCGTGTGGCGTTGACTCCAACAATGTATTCATGGTGCAGCGCGTCAGTCACATTGGTAAAGTTGGCGCGAAACGCGTGGTAAAACAGGTGTAAGCTGGTGGGTGAACCATGGGCCATCGTCTGCAAGGCTTTATCTAGCCACTTATCTTGGCCTTTCAAGCTTGCCAAGCTAGCTACAATGCCAGCAAGGTCGTTTTGGCTTAGGGCAGATATTATGTTTTGACGATGGGCTGCTAGGTTAGAAACTGGTGCGTCTGCACTCGCCTTAGTCTCTAGCCCTGCAATAAGTTGCTTGAGGTTGCTTAGAGTGTCTGCGCCAGACTGCTTAGGCATCTCAGTTAGGGCTTGCATTACTTGTGAGTAATCGCTGTCATCTACTAAGCCATCTAATAAGCCTAGCTGGCGTGCGTCTGTGCCATTTAGCATTGCGCCTGTTAAGCCCAAAAAAAGCCCTAGGTTGTCTGGCACCTGACGTAAGAAGTAACTAGCACCTACGTCTGGAAATAAACCAATGGTGATCTCTGGCATAGCCAAGCGGCTAGAATGGGTACCAATGCGCAAAGCAGCGCCTTGCAGCAGGCCCATGCCACCACCGATCACATAACCACTGCCCCATACCAATAATGGCGTAGAGAGCTTGTGCAGCATTAAATCCATTTCATATTCGTGGTTAAAGAAGATTTCGCCAACGTTTTGGCTGCCTTTAGCCATTTTATGATACAGCTGACGTACATCGCCACCTGCACAAAATGCCTTGATGCCTGAGCCTCGCATTATAATAGCGATCACATTTTCATCAGCTTCCCACAGAGGTACATGCGCCAATAATAGGTCTACCATGTCGCCATTTAGGGCGTTAAGAGCTTCTGGAGTGTTAAGTGTCAGTTCCACCACTTGCTGTCCAGCAATTGTTTTGTAGACCTTTACTAATAATGGTCCTTGGTATAATTCGGTAACCATTATGAGTTAGTCCATTGTGGCTTTCGTTTTTCTAAAAAGGCTTGCACACCCTCTTTTTGGTCATTGGTGTCAAAAAGGTTGATAAACTCATCTCTCTCATATCCCATGCCTGCAAACATTGGCTCTTTACGTGCATTTTGAATTAAGCGTTTGCACGCTGCAATGCTGGTAGGGCTTTGTCTTTCAGAATTTTGTGCCCATTCAATAGCCTTAGCTAAGGCATGGCCTGGCTCGGTTACATCTTCTACTAAACCGATGTCTAGTGCTTGTTGTGCACTGACTCTTTCGCCACATAGAATCATACGTTTAGCCCAGCCCTCACCCACCAACCATGCCAAGTTTTGAGTTCCACCAGCGCAAGGCAATAAGCCTACGGCAGCCTCTGGCAAGGCCATCTGAGCTTGGCTTTCAGCGATACGTAAATCACAGGCTAAGGCCACTTCTAAACCGCCTCCCATGGCATAACCGTTGATTGCCGCAATGCTTAAGCCCCTAAACTGACTTAGCACTTCAAAGGCTCGCCCGAAGGCGGTAGACATGTCTGCCGCAGTTTGTTTGTTACCATCGGCAAACAGCTTAAGGTCTGCACCCGCGCTGAAGAATTTATCGCCTTCGCCAGTGATCACTAAGCTGTAGATATTTTTATCAGCGTTAAACGTCTGTATCAATTCTGCCAAGGCGTCTAGGCTTAAACCTGTCCATGTATTTGCCGGTGGGTTTGACATGGTGATGACAGCTACGTGCCTTTCAATGGTATAAGGTATTGATGTATTCATGGTTAGGTCCTAAATTGGGTCCATAGCTGACTTAATAGCTAAGAAAAGCAGTTATAAAATAGCTTGGGAATCTTTAAGTAATATGCGCCTGGCAATAATCACTCGCATTATCTCATTGGTGCCTTCTAAAATGCGATGTACTCGGCTGTCTCGCAAGTAACGCTCCATAGGGTATTCTTTAATGTAACCGCTACCGCCAAAGCACTGCAGTGCTTCATCACACACCTGATAGCCAATGTCTGTGGCGAAGCGTTTGGCCATGGCGCAATAAGTGGTAGCGTCTGGGTGTTTGTTATCTAGTTTAAAAGCTGCCAAACGCACCATCTGACGGGCAGCTACAAGCTCGGTATTCATGTCGGCAAGCTTAAACTGTATGCCTTGAAAAGCCGCGATAGGCTTGCCAAACTGCTTTCTGTCATTCACAAAGGCCAAGGCCTCAGTTAGGGCTTGTTGCGCAGTACCTAAGCCTACGGTGGCAATATTGATACGACCGCCGTCTAAGCCTTGCATAGCAATGGTAAAGCCATCACCTTCATTACCTAATAGGTTTGTGGAAGGCACACGCACCTGATCAAAACTCACCATGCGTGTCGGTTGTGCGTTCCAACCCATTTTTTCTTCTCTGCGCCCAAAGCTAATGCCGGCACTGTCTGAATCCACTATAAACGCCGAAATACCTTTAGCACCAGGTTCACCGGTGCGGGCCATTACAACTAATACTTCTGTTTCGCCAGCACCAGAAATAAAGATTTTATTACCAGTAATGACATATTCATCGCCTATTTTTACCGCCTTGGTCGTCAGCGATGCCGCATCAGAACCTGCATTAGCTTCTGTAAGGCAATAGGACGCTAACCACTGGCCACTAGTGAGTTTTTCACCATAGAGTGCTTTTGCTGCTTCGGAGGCATTGGCTGACACCATCCATGTAGCCATGTTATGTATGGTCAACATGGCTGTGGTAGTGGTGCAGCCCATGGCTAGCTGCTCAAAAATAAGTGATGAGTCTAACCGAGACAAGCCCAAACCACCCATTTCTACGTCGCTGTATAACCCACAAAAACCTAACTCTCCTGCTTGTTTAAGCGTGGCTTTAGGGAAAATAGCTTCTGCGTCCCACAAGGCAGCATTGGGAGCTAGCTCGTTGGCGGAAAACTGTTGAGCCAGATCTATATAGGCAATTTGGTCTTCATTCAAATCAAAGTTCATGTTTATTCCTAGTTAAACTTATCCTGTACCCACGTCAACGCTAGGCACCTGGTGGTCGCTAAACAAGCTCTATAGCAACCGCAGTTGCTTCTCCACCACCGATACACAGTGCAGCCACACCACGTTTCAGACCTTTATTCTTTAACGCCGTCATCAAGGTAAGAATAATGCGAGAGCCGGTAGATCCAATAGGATGCCCCTGAGCACAAGCGCCGCCATATACATTCACCTTACTAGCATCTAATCCAAGCTCCTGGGTTGCTAGCATGGTTACCATGGCAAAGGCTTCGTTGATTTCAAACAGGTCTACATCGTCAACTTGCCAATCTAATTTGCTCAACAAGCCCTGAATCGCTCCAATAGGTGCAATGGTGAATTCATCAGGCTCGCGGGCAAAGCTTTGCACGCCAAGTATGCGAGCCATAGGGGTTAAGTTGTTTTGAGCCACTGCATCAGCACTAGCAAGCAAAAGGGCCGACGCGCCATCAGAAATTGAGCTAGCATTAGCAGCAGTGATAGTACCGTCCTTTTTAAAGGCTGGGCGTAAATGTGGAATTTTGTCGATACGGGCCTGACCAGGCTGTTCATCGATGGTCGCGGTAGTTGTGCCCCTTCGAGTGGTCATTTCTACGGCTTCAATTTCGTTTTCTAACACGCCATCCGCTATTGCTGCATTGGCCTTAGATAATGAATTGATAGCAAAGTCATCCATAGCCTCACGAGTTAAACCAAATTCATCGGCTGTGGCTTGAGCGAAGCTGCCCATCAGGCCGCCTTTATAGGCGTCTTCTAAGCCATCAAGAAACATATGGTCTAGCATTTGCCCATGGCCCATACGCAAACCTTGGCGCACTTTAGGCAATAAGTAAGGAGCGTTGGTCATGCTTTCCATGCCACCACATACCATAATGTCCGCAGAGCCCGCTTTTATAGCATTAAAGCCCATGATGGTGGTTTGCATGCCAGAACCACACATTTTGTTTACCGTAGTGCATGGTGTATTTTTTGCAAGCCCTGCGCCTAAGGCGGCTTGGCGAGCTGGCGCCTGACCTTGGCCTGCCGCTAATACGCAGCCCATATACACTTCGTTCACCTGTTCTGGTGCTATGTTTGCTCGTGTTAAAGCGCCCTTTATTGCCACCGAACCCAGCTGTGATGCGGTTTGACTTGCAAGGCTACCATCGAGGCCTCCCATTGGCGTGCGACTGCCACTGACGATGTAGACGTATTGACTCATTTGAAGGCTCCAATAAAAGCGAATTAAACAGAATAAACATTTTGCTTGACCTTTACGTCAACGTCAACCAAAATATGTAGCAATAGATTAATAACTAGGGCGCATTATCCATGTCACCCACCACATTCACAATTAGCGAATTGTCGAAAGAGTTTGTCATTACAACTCGCAGCATACGTTTCTACGAAGACCAAGGCCTGCTATCACCAAAGCGTGAAGGCCAGAAACGCATTTACTCTAACCACGACAGAACCTGGTTGAAGCTGATACTGCGTGGCAAGCGACTAGGTCTTACCCTGGCTGAAATCAGCCAAATTCTAGACCTTTACGACTCGTCCTCCACCAACAATGATCAGCAATTAATTGTTTTTATTGAAAAAATTAAAACTAGAAAAATGGCATTACAACAACAGATGGAAGACATCAAAGCTCTAGAAGATGAACTAAATGCCGCGCAAGTGCGCTGTACTAACGCCCTTTCTAGCAATCAATCCTTGGAGACTCATGCATGATAAGCACTTACACCAGCCTCAATTTTGACCTAGGCGAAACCAATGACATGTTACGAGAGCAGGTTAATCAATTTGCTGCTGCTGAAATTGCTCCTTTAGCCCAGGCTACAGACCAAGATAATGAGTTCCCTAATGAGCTGTGGAAAAAAATGGGTGACATGGGTTTGTTAGGCATTACCTGTGATGAACAATATGGTGGTGCTGGCATGGGTTATTTGGCCCACAGTATCGCCATGGAAGAGATTAGTCGTGCTTCAGCAAGTATTGGTCTAAGCTATGGTGCCCACTCTAACCTTTGTGTCAACCAAATCCATCGCCATGGTACAGACCAACAAAAAGCCACATATTTGCCTAAATTAATTAGTGGTGACCATATTGGCGCCCTTGCCATGAGCGAACCTGGCGCTGGTTCAGACGTAGTAAGCATGCAGCTTAAAGCTGATTTAAAAGGCGATAAGTATGTACTAAATGGCAACAAAATGTGGATCACCAATGGCCCAGACGCCAACACCTACGTTATCTACGCAAAAACAGACATGTCAGCTGGCGCTAAAGGCATTACCGCATTTATTGTAGAGCGAGACTATGTAGGTTTTAGCCGTTCTCCAAAGCTAGATAAGCTAGGCATGCGTGGTTCCAATACCTGTGAATTAGTATTTATCGATTGTGAAGTGCCTGTAGAAAACATTCTTGGCCAGCTAAACGGCGGTGTACGAGTGCTAATGAGTGGCCTAGATTATGAGCGAGTTGTGCTTTCTGGCGGGCCGTTAGGCATTATGCAGGCTTGTATGGATATAGTCGTACCCTACGTGCATGACCGTAAACAGTTTGGTCAGGCCATTGGTGAGTTTCAGCTAGTGCAAGGCAAGTTAGCCGACATGTACACACAAATGAACGCGGCTAAAAGTTATGTTTATAATGTGGCAAAATCTTGTGACCGTGGTGAAACAACGCGTAAAGACTCTGCTGGCACTATTTTGTATTCTGCCGAACTAGCCACAAAAATGGCACTAGATGCTATTCAGCTTTTAGGTGGCACTGGCTACACTAACGAATGCCCTACAGGAAGGCTTTTACGTGATGCGAAGCTTTATGAAATTGGTGCTGGCACCTCAGAAATCCGCCGTATGTTAATAGGGCGCGAACTATTTAACGAGTCGCACTGATATGGCTACGTTATCTAGCAGCATTAACACCCAAAGTGACGAGTTTAAAGCTAAGTCTGACGCTATGCAGGTGTTGGTAGACGATCTAAAGTGCCAAGTTGGAAAACTGCAACTAGGCGGCGGTGAAGCCTATCAAGCCAAGCATTTGGGTCGTGGAAAGATGCTACCGCGCCACCGAATAGATGCTCTGCTTGACCAAGGCTCGCCCTTTTTAGAAGTAGGCCAATTGGCTGCCCATGAAGTGTATGACGTGGCAGTGCCTAGTGCAGGTATTATTTGTGGTGTGGGTTTAGTGAACGGCCGTTATTGTATGGTTATCGCTAACGATGCAACTGTAAAAGGTGGCACCTACTTTCCGTTAACGGTAAAAAAACACTTACGCGCGCAAGACATCGCCTTGCAAAACAATCTTCCATGCATTTACCTAGTAGATTCAGGTGGTGCAAACTTACCGCAACAAGATGAGGTGTTTCCAGACAAACTGCATTTTGGGCGTATTTTTTACAACCAAGCCACTATGTCTGCTCAAGGCATTCCCCAAATCGCTGTAGTTATGGGCTCTTGTACTGCTGGCGGTGCATATGTGCCCGCTATGGCAGATGAATCAATTATTGTAAACCAACAAGGCACTATATTTTTAGCTGGCCCACCGTTAGTGAAGGCAGCCACAGGTGAAGAAGTGAGTGCTGAAGAGCTGGGTGGCGCAGACACCCACTGCCGTGTATCAGGTGTGGCTGACCATTATGCGCAATCAGATGAGCACGCGTTATTGATAGCTCGTCAGTGCATTGCCAATTGCCCCAAAACCGCAGGCAATCCTTTGCTGCGTAAACCCAGTGCACAGCCTCGTTACTCTTGCGATCAGATTTATGGCGTGGTGGGTACAGACCTGCGTAAGCCATTTGATGTGCGCGACGTGATAGCACGGATAGTGGACGACTCCCAGTTTGATGAATTTAAAGCTTTATATGGCACCACATTAGTGTGCGGCTTTGCTCACATTGATGGTTATCCTGTAGGCATCGTCGCCAATAATGGTGTTTTGTTCTCTGAATCAGCCCAAAAAGGTGCTCACTTTATAGAGCTGTGCTGTCAGCGACAAATTCCTTTGGTATTCTTGCAGAACATCACAGGTTTTATGGTAGGTAAAAAATACGAAGCCGAAGGCATCGCTAAACACGGTGCAAAAATGGTGATGGCAGTTGCTTGCGCTAAAGTACCTAAATTCACCGTTATTATTGGCGGCAGCTATGGTGCTGGCAACTATGGCATGTGTGGTCGTGCCTTTGAACCTAATTTTATGTGGATGTGGCCTAACGGTCGGATCTCTGTAATGGGAGGAGAACAGGCTGCCGGAGTTTTGACCCAAGTAAAACGAGATCAACTTACCGCTCGTGGTGAAACCTTTAGTGATGCAGATGAACTAGCGATGCGTGAGCCAGTGCTTAACCAATATGAACGCCAGGGACACCCATATTACGCCAGTGCGCGTTTATGGGATGATGGCATTATTGATCCAAAGGACACCCGTGCAGTACTCAGCTTTGCTCTGGCTACTGCCCTCAATAAACCCGCCCAAGAAACGCGCTTTGGCGTGTTCCGCATGTAACTTAAGGTGTCAACATGAACCCATCACCACAGTGGTTAACATCTGAACTGAGCCAGTCTGGTATCGCTACTATCACTCTCAACAGGCCAGATAAACACAATGCATTTGATGACCAGCTAATTGAGCTGTTTATCGTACAATTACAAAGCTTGGCAATCGATGCAAGGGTTCGAGGGCTAATCCTTACCGGCACCGGTAAGAGTTTTTCAGCAGGTGCAGATTTAGCTTGGATGCAGCGCATGGCAGAATACGACGAAGCCACTAATATAGCAGACGCTGAGCAATTGGCTCTGTTGATGCAACTGTTAGATAGTTTCCCTAAACCTACCCTAGCCCTTGTTAATGGTGCAGCTTTTGGCGGCGCCGTGGGACTCATCGCCTGCTGTGATAGTGTAATTAGTGCCAACAGTGCGTCTTTTTGCTTTAGTGAAGTACGCATTGGACTCATCCCTGCCGTCATCAGTCCATTCGTAATCAACAAAATGGGTATGTCATGGGGCCGTCACCTCATGACCAGCGCCATAGTATTTACCGCAAATCAGGCCCACACATACGGTTTAGTGCATCAAGTAGTTGCACTAAACGACCTACACAGCGCTAGAGAGCAATGGGTTTCAGTGACATTGGGCAATAGCCCAGACGCAGTCACACACATCAAACAGCTACTGCAAGTGCTTAACACCCACTCACCTATTGCAAAGGATAACTTAACAAAAACTACAGCGCGCACCACCAAAGCCATCGCCAATAGTCGTGTGAGCCTGAGCGGCCAAGCCGGCTTAAAGGCTTTTTTAACTAAATCCCAAGCCCCATGGAAACAGTGAAGCCTATGTTGAAGTCTGTATTGATCGCCAATCGTGGGGAAATAGCCTGCCGCATAATGCGCAGTGCCAAAGCAATGGGTATGCGTACCATAGCCGTTTATTCAGACGCTGATGCCAACGCCCTCCATGTACAAGAAGCTGATGAAGCCTGGCACATTGGCCCTGCAACGGCGACGGACAGTTATTTGAGAGGCGACAAAATATTGGCCATTGCTACTCAAACTAGAGCTGACAGTATTCACCCAGGGTATGGCTTTTTGTCAGAGAATGCAGACTTTGTTGCAGCATGTCAGGCTCATAACATTGTATTTATTGGCCCAGATGTACCCGCCATCGAACAAATGGGCAGTAAGAGCGCCGCAAAAATTATTATGACTGAAGCTGGTATCCCTCTTGTGCCTGGCTACCATGGCGCTAACCAAGAAGATGAGGTGCTGCAACGTGAAGCTGATCAGATGGGTTACCCTTTGCTGATAAAGGCAGTGGCTGGCGGCGGTGGCAAAGGCATGCGTGTGGTTAATAACAGTTCAGAGTTCCTCACCCACTTAGCCGGTGCAAGGCGTGAAGGTTTAGCTAGCTTTGGTAATAGTGATGTATTAATAGAAAAATACCTTATCGCCCCACGCCACGTAGAAATTCAAGTCTTTTGTGACCGTCATAGTAATGGCATTTATCTTGGTGACCGGGACTGCTCGGCACAACGCCGGCACCAAAAAGTAATTGAAGAAGCGCCCGCACCTGGCCTATCTGATGACTTGCGTCAAAAAATGGGCACCACAGCTGTGGAAGCTGCCCAAGCCATCCAATATGTGGGCGCAGGCACTGTTGAGTTCCTACTAGACAGTGATGGCTGTTATTATTTTATGGAGATGAATACTCGTTTACAGGTTGAGCATCCTGTGACCGAAATGGTGACCGGAGTCGATTTAGTCACGTGGCAGCTTAAGGTGGCTGCAGGAGAGCATTTACCACTGTCTCAAGACCAAGTGTGCCTCTATGGGCACTCCTTTGAAGCCCGCATCTATGCTGAAGATCCAACCCAAGATTTTCAGCCTTCTACAGGCCGTATAGTGCATCTGCGCACTCCCACAACAGATGACTCTATCCGTATAGATACTGGCGTAGGTGAAGGCGATGAAATTAGCCCGTTTTATGACCCCATGATTGCCAAGTTGATCGTTTGGGCTCCAAGCCGTGCGCAGGCCTTAGCCAAACTAGACCTTGCGCTGCAGGACTATCATTTAGAAGGTATTCATACCAACATCGATTTTTTGCGACGCCTCGCGACATTAGATGAGTTTGCCGATGCGATTTTACATACGGGCCTTATCGAGCAACACCAAGACTACCTTATGGCACCTTCTTTGCAAGACGAGAATATAATTCTAGCCATGGCAGGGTTTGTCTTTGGCCAACAGGCCCAAAACCAATATGGCGAATTGACAGGGCTTAGGCTTAATCAGTTGAGTCTAAATTACTCTTGGACCTTGGAGGTTGAGTACTTAAATGACACCATTGTGATACCGACGAACATTGAAGGTGAGCTGAACACAGATTATTTGATATTACAGCACGCGGGTGGCCAACATAAGGCTGGCTATTGTTTAAACGGTGATAGACTGTGCTTATTTACCCCCCAGGGTAAGGCTGTAGTGACCGTTAAAACGCCTAGAATTGATGATTTTGTGGCTAACAATAAATCCAATACTGGAGGCATTAAGGCTCCTATGAATGGCAGCCTCATTGCTTGTTTTGTAACCAATGGGCAACAGGTTTTAGATGGAGAAGCTTTGATGGTAGTAGAAGCCATGAAAATGGAACATACCATCACAGCGCCCAATGCAGGCCTAGTTGGTGAAATCTATTTTAAAGTCGGCGACTTAGTGGACGCCGATTCTCAGCTTTTAGAACTCATTAACGAGGACGCATAAGCATGACGTTTAAAGCTGCAAGACCCATAACAAAACAGGTAAAAGTTGTGGAAGTAGGTCCCCGTGATGGTTTACAAAATGAATCAGGCCCGATGCTTGGTGCTGCAATAAAATCCACCCTCATTAATCAACTAGCAGCAGCCGGCCTTACCCATATTGAAGCAGCTGCATTTGTGCACCCTAGGTGGGTGCCACAAATGGCCAATAGTGCTGAAGTGATGCAACTTATAACACGTCATAACCACGTCTCCTATAGTGCCCTCACACCCAACATGCAAGGGTTAGAGCGAGCCTTAGAAGCCGGCGTTGATGAAGTTGCCGTATTTGGTGCCGCAAGCGAAAGTTTCAGCCAGCAAAATACTAACTGCTCCATTGCAGAGGCGCTAACACGCTTTGAACCCGTGGCTAAAGCGGCCCTAGACGCTGGCATAAAAGTACGAGGCTACGTATCCGTGGTGGTAGACTGCCCCTATGAGGGAGTGGTTTCACCAAGTGCAGTTGCACAGGTTGCCGAGCAATTAATACAAATGGGCTGTTACGAGGTATCCCTAGGCGATACCATCGGTTCGGCCACACCAGCACGGATGTTGGACATGCTTAACGCTGTTAGTCAAAATATCCCAGTATCTCAACTTGCAGGCCATTGCCACAATACCTATGGTCAAGCCTTGGCTAACGTATTGTGTATGCTTGAAGCAGGTGTAACCACGTTTGATAGTTCTGTAGCTGGTTTAGGAGGCTGCCCTTACGCCAAAGGCGCCAGTGGTAATTTAGCCACAGAAGACTTGGTGTATATGCTGCATGGTTTAGGCATACATACTGGTATTCAACTAGATAGATTAGCCCGTGTTGGCCAATCTATTAGCGACTTATTGGGCCGCCCTAACGGTTCACATGTGGGCCAGGCAATGACGTTTTAATCTGGTCGATTTTAATCAAGTTAATGTTGCGTTTATTGATTTAAATTGGCAGCTAATTTAACATTGTGCACCCTCAGTTTTATACTTAAAGGATCAGTATGACGCAGCCTTTGTGGCAACCTAGCCAAAGCCGTATTGAACAGACTAACCTATGGCATTTTATACAATCTGTTAATGCCTCGCATCACCTTAATATTACTGATTATCATCAATTACACCAGTGGAGCATTGATCATAGCGATCTGTTTTGGGACCAAATTTGGCACCAGTGTGGCATTCAATCAAGCCACAAAGGCAGTGTGATTATTGAACATGACAACAAGATGCCTGGCGCCAAATGGTATCCAGAAGCCAAGTTAAATTTTGCAGCAAACCTCCTTAAATTTCGTCATGACTCTACCGCTCTTATTTTTTGTGGTGAAGACGGTGCACGTGAAGAAATTAGTTATGCCCTGCTGTATCAGAGAGTGGCGGCGCTGGTAGGTGGTTTAAAGAAGTATGACATTAAACCTGGTGACCGTATTGCAGGGTTTATGCCTAATGTCATCGACTCCATAGTAGCGATGTTAGCCACAGCTAGTTTAGGTGCGGTATGGAGTTCATGCTCACCTGATTTTGGCATTAATGGTGTACTGGATCGTTTTGGCCAGATAGAACCTCGCCTACTGTTTACTACGGATGGCTATTACTACAACGGTAAAACATTAAACTCACTAGAACGAGTGGCAGGTATCGCTGCTTCACTACCATCCATTGAGACTATTGTAGTGTGTGACCACGTCACTCAAGCAGCAGACTTAAACCTGCTACATAATGCTGTACCAAACAAAGCCATACACCTTAAAGACTTTATCGATGTGAATGCTACAGAGATTGAGTTTGTAGATTGTAGTTTTGATGATCCTCTATACATTATGTATTCATCGGGTACTACAGGCGTGCCTAAGTGTATAGTTCATGGCATTGGCGGCACCTTGTTACAGCACAACAAAGAGCACTTTTTACATACAGACGTGAGCCCCGTGGATGTAATGTTTTACTACACTACATGTGGCTGGATGATGTGGAATTGGCTAGTGAGCGGTCTATCCTTAGGCTGCACAGTATTGCTCTATGATGGGTCTCCTTTTAAGACGCCCAGTATTCTTATGGACATGGCAGAAAGAGAAAAGGTCACCATTTTTGGTACTAGCGCAAAATACATTGCTGCCATTGAAAAGGCGGGAGTTAAGCCTGCTCAAAGCCATAACTTACAGCACCTAAAAAGCATTCTTTCCACGGGTTCTCCCCTGTCCCATGAAAGTTTCGATTACGTTTACCGAGAGGTTAAGCGGGATGTATTGCTTGCCTCTATTTCCGGTGGCACAGACATTGCTTCTTGCTTCGCTTTAGGCTGCCCTATTCTTCCTGTTTATCGCGGCGAACTTCAATGTCGTGGCTTAGCAATGGCGGTAGATATATTTGACGATGAGGGAAAATCCTTGCGCCAGACCAAGGGTGAGTTAGTGTGCAGTGCGCCGTTTCCTTCCATGCCTATCTATTTTTGGCAAGATCATGATGGTAAAAAATACCATGATGCCTACTTTGACCAATTTACCAATGTCTGGGCCCATGGCGATTATGGTGAAATAACTCAACACGGTGGTGTCATTATCCATGGTCGATCCGATGCAGTGTTGAATCCTGGTGGTGTGCGTATTGGCACAGCGGAAATCTATCGCCAAGTAGAAATCATTGAAGATGTATTAGAGAGCATTGTTGTTGGTCAAAACTGGCAGCATGACGTGCGCGTTATTTTATTTGTTGTTTTACGGCCAGGACGGGTACTAAACGAGGCTTTAATCCGCACCATTAAGCAGCAAGTGCGCGCCAATACAACACCACGCCACGTACCTGAAAAAATAATACAAGTCAGCGCTATTCCACGCACCATCAGCGGTAAGATTGTGGAACTTGCCGTACGTAAAGTCATTCATGGTGAAGAGGTTACAAACAAAGATGCTTTGGCTAATCCTGAGGCATTAGACTTATTTGTTAACCTTTCTGCCCTTTCGAGTTAATCATATTCCATGCTAAGTAAATTATCGTTATTACTTGGAAATAGCTCATCTAGAAACTGGAAAATAGAAGATTTTTCAGGTATTGACCAATTACATCTGGGGGGCATTCCTGCAACGCTTGCACTGCTTGATTGGCTACCTAGCAGTGCTAAGGACGGCTTAGATATAGGTTGTGGCCTAGGTGGCACTAGCCGGCTATTGTCCGCTACACGCGATTGCAATATGTTAGGGTTAGATCTTAATCACCAATACATTGAAGCGGCGATGCTGCTCAATAAAAACATTCACCCCGAACCAAGCTGCCAGTTTGTAGTGGGCAACAGCCTAAATCTACCTTTCCCAAAGCACAGTTTCGACTTTGTGATCAGCCAACACGCCTCCATGAACATTGATCAAAAAGAAACCTTACTGAAAGGCTTATACAGAGTACTTAGGCCCCAAGGCCACCTATTAATTCATGAAATCATGTTACAACAACAAGCCACTGAGAGTAACGTGCTTTATCCTACACCTTGGGCCCACGAAAAGAATGACAGCCACTTGTGCCATTGGCATACATTTAAGGATTTAGCGTTAGCTATAGGATTCAAAGTGGACAATTTTGAGGATAATACAGAGGCTGCACTGACTTGGATACGTCAAACCCGTCAGCAGAAGCTAAAACCGCCATTTACACCACCCTTAGCATTGGGACCCAGTGCAGCAGTTATGAGCACCAACGTATTGAGCAATATAGAAGCAGGCTATTTAACGGTCGTAAGTGCCCGTTTATGCAAACCATAGACGGTGCTAGCTAAGCAGCCTCTTTAATACGCCAGTGATTAACCAGGTTAGCCAGCAGCATAATGACACCTCCAAAAATCACCGACACTTCGACAGCTTCGCCATAGAGCAACATCCCTATAGTGGCAATAATTGGTAAGCGTAAAAAATCTAGAGTAATTACCACACTTACGTCCGCCAGTTGCATAGCCCTAAACATACAATAATGTGCAGACAAGCCAGTTAACGCCACAGCCATGACCCAAGGCCACATCCATGGTTCTGGCATAGTCCAATCAGCGCCAGCCATCAGTGCACCTAAAGGCAACTGAATTAAGGTCATGTAAAACACGAGGGTAAGCGGATGTTCAGTGGTGAGCAGCGACTTGCTTAGAATAAAGGTAATAGCGAAACACAGTGATGCAATTATCATCACTAGGCCGCCAACATCTAGAATTTGGATACCTGGCTTCACAATCACCACTACACCTATCAAACCTAGTGTGACAGAAGCAAACTTGCGTCGAGTGATAACTTCGCCAAGGAATATAGCGGCTATAATTAACACCCATAAGGGCACTGTAAATTCTATTGCAAAAACTTCCGCCAAGGGCAGCAAACCGATACCCACAAGCCAACTAAACTGGCCAATAAAGTGAAACAAGTTACGCCAAAAATGAGTTTTAGTGCGCTGGCTAAACATTAGCGTAGGCCGTTTGATAACATTCATAATGATCACCAGAAGCACAAAGCCGACCATGCTACGAATGGCTAGTAATTCAAACTTATCAATCTGACCATCTAACTCACGGGCAGCGATGGCCATGAGGCAAAATGAGGCGATAGCGCCCAACATCCACAAAACAGTGCGCATGGTCGTTTCCTATAAGTGGCGGTAGGAAGATTTAGGTAGTTCTGGATTCACTAACCCAGTGCCGGCATCCATGGCTACCAAAATGTGCCATCCTGTGGCTATTGCACCCCAAAAAAGGCCAACCACAACACCTGCATCCATTATCGGCCGCCAAGGCTGAGGTAGATTTACAGCAATGGTCACAAATAATAACACCATGATAAGAATGCTGTAGGAGACAATGATACGTTTCTTCGAGGCATAGATGAAACCCATAGCATATAGCGGCGCAAGAGCCACTAACCAAAACTTTGGATTTTGTTGCAGCCATATTAAACGGGCAGCAACACGGGGCGAGAATGCTTTTTGGAAACCGTTATAACCTTCAGAATAAGCCATAAAAATAACCCACGTCAGCAAAGCCAACCAATGCCAAATATCTGCAGGGTAAAGGAAGAATTCTAACGCAATGGTAGACAGGCGCACTACAGAAGCCATCAGCAAGCCTATGACACCAATACTGCCCCAAATGAATCCAATACGACCTAACATGAACAATTAACCTAAACCCAAAAAAGAGGCAGCATTCTAACACACAGGTCTTTCCTGTGCGCCTAAGGAGGGCCATAATACCAGCTTGAATATTAGCTAGACTCATTCCTATGCGCCGTCGACCACGCCCTATCCGTAACATCGATCACTCAATTCCCTCGCCTTGTATTAAAGTCTGTCAATTTCATACCGACCACCTAGTTTGTAAAGGTTGTTACCGCAGCCAAGATGAAGTGAGGAACTGGATGATTATGAGTAAAGAGGACAAACTAGCAAGTCTTGCCCAAGTGAAGCTTAGGCAAGCCAAAGCTCAAGGTTTGGATTAGGCCGATAAAAAACGTTTCTTGCGACGATATGGAAATACGTCTTTAACCTGGCCATCTTCAATAGCCCTCTGTAGCGACTGCCAATAGTCGGCATCAAAAATATCGCTATGTATTTGACGAAATATTTTGGCAATACGAGGCCTGCCAGCTAAAAACACATGAAACTCCTCTGGGAACACATCATATGGCCCTACAGAATACCATGGCTCGCTAGCGAGCTCTTGTTCGGGGTACATAGGTTCTGGAATTTTGCGAAAATTACACTCCGTTAAATAACAAATCTCATCGTAGTCGTAAAACACCACACGGCCATGACGAGTGACACCAAAATTCTTAAACAACATATCCCCAGGGAAAATATTTGCTGCGGCGAGTTGTTTTATAGCATTACCATATTCATCAATAACGTCATATAACTGATCATCACTTGCCGTATCAATATAGATATTCAGCGGTATCATGCGGCGTTCAACGTAGAGTTGCTCAATCACCACGTATTCATCCACAATTTGAATCATGCTTGGCGCTACAGCGAACAGCTCGTCAATTAACTCTTGAGAAAAACGGTGTTTGGCAAATGCAAAGTGCTTAAATTCTTGGGTATCAGCCATGCGCCCTACCCGGTCATGAACTTTTACCAAGCGGTACTTTTCTTTCACCACAGCCTTAGTCATGGCCTTTGGTGGAGCGAACTTATCTTTAATGATTTTAAACACAATATCTAACGAAGGCAGGGTAAATACACTCATCACCATGCCTTTGATACCAGGGGCAATAATAAACTGATCCTCAGATTCGTCCATATGCTGAAGATAGTCACGCATAAATACAGACTTACCGTGTTTAAAAAAACCTATATTTGTATAAATTTCTGCCAAAGGTTTAGCAGGCAATATTTGCTGCAAAAAGCCTACAAACTCTGCCGGTACTGGGGCTTTCACCATAAAATATGAACGGGTAAAACTAAAGATGATGCTCACGTCATCAGAATCTGTGATTAACGTATCTGTATAAATACCATGATTTTCATCGTTCAACAAAGGGACCACAAAAGGTTGACGATGATCTGGGTTTACCAACTGCCCTACCAAATAGGCACCTTTATTTCTGTAAAATACAGACTTTAATATCTGTATCCGCGTATCTGCACTAATAGCCATACGGAAATCAGTGTTTTCTTTGATATTACGAACTAGATTAACAACATCTAAGCGTTTGTTAACATAAGGTATGTCAAAGCAATAGTCATCTAGAATTTGACTTACCATGCTTGTAACACCCTTATTAGCATCATATTCACAGTACATATCTTGCGCTAATACTTTAGGTGCTGCATCAGTAGAACTAAACAAAAACATACGTTGTTCACGTAAAGCGCGATGACGAAAGGTGCGGCAAAATATAGAGTTATAAAAGGTTTCAGCCATCTCTGGGTCTGTGCGCTGGGGCATCAGCTGTTCAAATTTAGCTTTAACAACTACCCAATCCCGTGCTTTTTCTTGGCCAATATTTTCGTCACTTCTATATTGATCTAGCCTTTTGGTTACTTCGTTAACCATTTCGCCATATAGGTCAATTCTCTGCATACCGCTTGCTTGAACCTCTTGCCATAAGGCCTTCTCAAAACGCCGTTTCGCACCAGATGAAATTTCTTCAAATTGAACTCTATACTCGGTAAAACCGATATCCATAATTTGAGCAATTTGACCTGCTTGTTTGCTATTTAACGGCATGACAGTCCTCTATAATTCAGATTGAAGGCGTTGATATTTAGCAACAATCTTATCTAAGACACGAGCTACGGCAATAAAACCAAAGGTGCCTGTGACAAAACTCACGGCACCAAACCCGCGGCTGCAGTCCATTTTAGCACCTGCCACATTAGCGCTCTTAGCCCAGTCTACACTTCCGTCGGGTTGCGGGTAATGCAGCTGTTCTGTTGAACACACACACTCAATACGAAACCGGCTTTTAAGATTTTTACTAAAGCCGTATTGGTTGCGTAACACGGACCTTAATTTGGCGGCTAATGGATCCACCCTAGTCATGGCTAGATCAACAATTTTAACTTGCCTAGGATCTCGTTGGCCACCTGCCCCACCAATAGTGATAATAGGTAAGCGGTGGTGTTTACACCAAGACACCATCATAGCTTTGGCCTTGATTGAATCGCAGGCATCAATGACGTAGTCGTAGCCTCTGTCTAAACACGCTTCAAGGTTATTTTCACCAACAAACTCTTCGATCAAATTGACTTTACAATGAGGGTTAATGTCCTTAATTCGCTCAGCCATTACCTTAATTTTAACTTGGTCAACTGTGGAGAGTAATGCCACCAATTGACGATTAATGTTGGATTCGGCCACATCATCCATATCAATCAAGGTGATCTCGCCTACACCAGAACGAGCAAGGGCCTCAGCCACCCATGTGCCCACGCCACCAATGCCCACAACACAAATATGTGACTTACGAATCGCAGTGTAACTGTCAACACCATATAATCTTTCGACGCCGTCGAAACCTTGTTGTTCTTGAGTCATTAATTAAATTGCATGTCTGTGAAACTTAGAGGTATTGTACCTGCTTGTAGCGGTATACAAGTGAATTTTGAAGATATTTAGACAATAAACTTAAGGCCTATTTTGAGCTACCAAATTCCACAGTTAGATGGCAAGGACCTAGAACTGACTCTTGCAATAAAGAATAGCCACTTCATCGCCAATTTGCGCCATACGGTTGGTCGAGACGAAGGTGATGTTCATTTAAAGGATATGCGCAAAAAATACCCCGATGCCAGCCACCATTGTTGGGCTGTAGTAGCAGCAGCGCCTGAAAATAGCACCTTTTGGGGTTTAAGTGATGCTGGAGAACCTTCTGGAACCGCTGGAAAACCTATGCTACAAGTACTAAGCCATTGTGGTATTGGTGAAGTGAGTGTGGTGGTCTGCCGTTATTTTGGAGGCACTAAGCTTGGTGCTGGCGGGTTAGTAAAAGCCTATTCTGAGGCCGTAAAGCTTGTCGTAGAAGCTTGCCCTCGGAAGATCAAACGTCAACTTAGCCACATTAAGTTAACTTGTCCCTATGACCTTAGCGGTCGCATCGAGCATTTATGCCAAAAACACGAGGCACTTATTGATGAGCGAATATACACCGACGACCTCACCCTAGCCTTGGTCATACCCATCGAAAATGTTTCAGCCTTAAAAAAAGATCTTGGCCCCATGCCTCTCGCAAATATCCTGCCAACACAAGACAAATAATTTGCTATTAAACTTAGTTTAGAGACGGCAGTTACTGTTTCTTAACAAACTTGGACTTTAGCTTCATAGCCCCAACACCTGAGATTTTGCAATCGATGTCGTGATCTCCATCTACAAGGCGAATACCCTTCACCTTTGTACCTACCTTAACCACTAAAGAAGAGCCTTTAACTTTAAGGTCTTTGATCACAGTAACTGTGTCGCCATTCTGCAAAAGGTTACCGTTACTGTCACGAATTTCTTTGCTATCTGTATCATCGTCAGAACCATCCATCGACCATTCATTGGCGCATTCTGGACATACGTATTGAGCACCATCTTGGTAGCTGTATTCGGAACTACATTTTGGACAGTTAGGTAAGGCAGACATATTAATATCTCAGAAAATATGAAGGAAATGACGAAGTGAGTCAAACATGACAACAATAGTCCAATTCTACAAACGCCCTTTAAGCAGTTTGTAATGCCTAAATTGTAATGCCCCCATGGCAGCAGTGTACATGGCAATCACAAACGTCACTCTTATACCCATTGGATCAATAATAACTGCCCCGGCACTTATTAGTATGACAGTGAGCAAGGTCCAACCGTAGCTGCCTAGAACAAAGAAAAATACCTCATGGGGTTGAATTTTCTCACGCAAGGATGCAACTAAAAGCAGCATGCCATTAACCACTAAAATAATGCCAATGGAGTGCATCAACATGGTTTTTTCAGTGCCTAGTAGCAGATTAACTGCATCGGTTTTAAGTAACATCACTAAACCGAATAGTAAAAAAGACGCACTGTTAATGCGTAACAACAGATTTAAACTCATACTAACCTCGTAAACGTCTAACTTTAAAATTACGGCCTTTAAGCTTGCCTTCACTCAACTTATTGAACGCAGTGTTACCATATGCTTGCGCCACGGCCACATAGGCCCATTGGTCACCCACCTGTATGCGGCCTATTTCCGAACCTGGAATACCATCAGCCCCCGTTAACGCTCCAACAATATCTCCTGCTCTTACCTTTTGTTTTTTGCCGCCACCAATTTGAATGGTCACCATTGATGGGGAAAACGCAGGTTGGCGTAACAAGGATATGGGTGGTAAGTCGTCGCGCTCAAGCTTTTGTTTTAAGTAATCTTCTAACAAACCCACTTTGTGGTTTTCTTTTTGTGTATGTAAAGTGCAGGCAATACCTTGAGCACCAGCACGACCTGTCCGGCCAATACGATGTGTATGCACTTCTAACTCGCGAGCAATTTGATAATTAATCACCAAATCTAGGGCTTCAATGTCCAAACCACGGGCTGCAACATCCGTAGCCACCAAGACAGAGGCACTACGGTTAGCGAAACGCACCAAGGTTTGATCCCGTTGTTTCTGCTCTAAATCACCATGTAAGGCCAAGGCTTCATAACCTGCCGTACGCAACTCATTGGCCACTTGGTCAGTTTCAATCTTGGTATTACAAAAAATGAGCGTAGTCTCAGGTTGATGAGCTTGTAACAACAAACGCACTGCATCTATGCGTGCGTCATCACTTTCTACCTGATAAAGGGTTTGTGCGATGCTTTGTTTACTGTGGCTATCCTGTACTTCCACAGTGACTGGCGACTGCATAATTCGTTGTGCAGTCTTTTCAATCTTGGGAGGGTAGGTAGCGCTAAACAACATCGTTTGCCGTTGTTTAGGCATGTAGCTAATAATGTCATCTAAAGCCTGCTGAAAACCCATATCCAACATTCTATCAGCTTCATCTAAAACCAGAGTCGTGAGGTCATCAAGATTAAGGTTAGCTTTACGTAGGTGCTCTTCTACACGACCTGGCGTGCCCACAATAATGTGTGCGCCATGCTCCAAAGAGCCTACCTGCGGCCCAAAGGCCATGCCACCACATAGAGTAAGCACCTTAATGTTATGTATGCCACGGGCAAGTTTACGTATTTCTACCGCCACCTGATCCGCCAACTCTCGGGTTGGGCATAACACCAAGGTTTGTACCCGAAAACGTTTTACGTCAAGTTTATTGAGCAAACCTAAAGCAAAGGTAGCTGTTTTACCAGAGCCAGTTTTGGCCTTAGCAATGACATCTTTATTAGCCAGAATAGGTGGCAAAGCTTGCGCCTGAATCGGCGTCATTTCTGAGTAACCTAAGCTTGCAAGGTTATCTACTAAGGCCAAATTTAAGTCTAAACTGGCAAAATCATATTGTGACAAAGGATTTCTCGTATGTTGTTTTCGGAGCAAGGCAGCAGGATAGAGTGCTAAAAGCACAGACTACATCAACCACAGGAATATCAAACCAAACGACTTCGCTGATCAGAGTATTCATATCAGAATTGGCAATGGTATAAGTAATAGTTAGGCCACTCATTCTAACAGAATAATGCGCTGTTAGTTGCTTATCATCTCGTCTAACAACTGCTTACGCTGATCCACTTGATCACCCTGTAAGACAAAACCACAGATCCTACCCTCATTGCTTTTAAACCGAGCGATCATGCCCTTTTCACTTTGCTCCAACAGCCATTGACCATGATGGCCTTGTTGTGGTGGTAATAAGGTAATTGGACAAACTGGAGTCTTAACCACCACGGTCATTGGTGGATAACTAACCTCGGTAAAGGTGCCAGTAAGTGTCTGTGATAAGGCCTGGATACCCCAATAAATAGGAGCAATATAAGGTTGCAACTGACCATCAAACTCAACACAGTCACCCAAAGCATAAACATGAGGGATGTTAGTCATTAAACGAGTATCAGTTTTGATGCCCACACCACAGGTAATGCCACTGTTGATGGCAAGCTTAGTGCGCGCTTGTAAGCCCACAGCAGAGACAATAACGTCCACTTCTAACACATCTTCGCTTTTCAAAGTTACTGCATAGCCAGCCCGTGGGTTTGTTGGGTCAATATAATTGATGGATTTAACCGTATTATCCAACCACCAGTTCACGCCGATAGCAGACAATGAAGCCTGTAATTTTCGACCCACAGCTTCTGGCAACAAACGATCCATAGGCCAAGCGGTAAGCCCCACCACATTCACTTGTTTACCCACCGCGGCTAAATCGTTAGCAAATTCGCAACCAATCAAGCCATTACCAATCAAAAGTACGCGCTCCTTACCTTCTAGTAAGTTTCTATAGCGACGATAGTCTTGTAAGCTGTTAACACTGACAACATCTGCGCTAGCGTCACCTTCAAAGGGTATCTTAATCGCTTGCGCTCCCTGAGCTAAAACAAGCTGGCCGTATGGCTGCTGACCTATGTCAGTGAACAGCTGTTTAGACTGGGTGTCTACGCGCTCAACAGTGCAATGGGTCATGATACGGATGTTCAAACGATGCGCCCGATCTAGTGGTAGTTCTATGACCAAATTTTCAGCTGTTTGCTGCATTGTTAAACCCGTGGATAAAGCAGGCTTTGAGTAGTGCTTACCCGCATCTTGGGTTAATACGACGACGTCTACCTGGCCATCAAGCTTTCGAATGGCTTCTGCGAGGTTATAACCGGCATAGCCTGAACCTACAATGACAATAGGACCTTGAGGTTTATCTAAAGCTGACAATACTGACGCTGCAGCGGTTGTATTTTCACCTGATTGAATTGGCTCTGCTGGCATCTCAATCATTTCAAAATCTTCTTTGCCTACAAGGCAGTCTGGGCACAACCAATCATCAGGCACATCGTCCCAGCGAGTTCCAGGTTCTATACCATCATGGGGCCAGCCTAAGGCTTCGTCATAGATAAAACCACAAATAATACAAAGCCATTTTTTATAAGGCACAGATTGATTAGCAGAAGACATGCATAATTCTCTAGGGTGTTAAACGAATTGCTATATTTTTAGTACGGACGTAATTATACAAAGCTTCTTGACCTTTTTCACGCCCAAAACCCGATTTTCCTACCCCACCAAAAGGAGTACTGATGCCACCCGCAAACCATTCATTGACAAATACTTGGCCAGCAACTAACGCACGACTAGTGCGCAAAGCTAAACTTAAATCCTGAGTAAATACGCCTGCCACCAAACCAAATTCAGTACCATTGGCTATGTCATAGGCCTCTTGTTCACTGTTAAATTTCATTAATACTAAAACAGGACCAAATACTTCTTGTTGAGCTATTTCTGTATTTGCTTCTGCTTCTATAATTGTTGGTGGCATAAAATAACCTGCCCTAGGCAAAGCTGTGCCACCCAACAAGCAATTAGCACCCTGATCTTGGGCTCGCAAGCACATGGCTTCAATTTTATCGAGCTGCACCTTGGTTAATATGGGCGTGACATCAGCTTCACCCATACCAGACCCCACAGACTTAGTAGAAAAACAGGAAATTAAACGCTGTTTAACCTCTTCATAGATATCCTCATGCACAATAAGACGAGACATGGCAGAACACACCTGTCCTGAGTTGAAGAGGTTGCCTGCTTCGGCGCTAGCAATCACCTGGTCTAAATTAGCATCAGCAAAAACAACTCCGGCGGACTTACCACCCAACTCCATGACGCAAGGCACTACATGCTCTATAGCAGCGTTCATTATAGATTGCCCCGTGGCTACAGAACCTGTAAACACTATCTGATCAATATCTCCGTGGGCCACTAACGCTGCCCCTGTGTCGTGGCCATAACCACATAAGATATTCACCGCTCCTGCTGGCACTTTAGCGTTTACCATCGCCTCAGCTAACAAAGCCACCGCTAATGGTGTTAACTCAGGCGACTTGATTACCACACAATTGCCAGCTGCTAAAGCAGGCGCTAACGATCGAGCTACTAAGGAAACAGGGAAGTTCCACGGAATAATCTGAGCTGAAACCCCGAACGGTTCGTATTCGGTAAAGTCCACTAATCCATCACCCAGAGGAATAGATTGACCTTCAATCTTATCCGCCATGCCGGCATAGTACTCAAAGTATCGTGCAGCCTCCTCAAACTCACCCTCAGCTTGGCTTAATGGCTTGCCATTTTCCAGACACAAGAGTTCACCACCACGCTTGGCTAAGGACCTAATTTCAGCTGCAATCGAATGTAATAATTGCATGCGTTTGTATGGCAGCATACTGGCCATAAGTCGCCAATCGTGACATTGTCGAGCAGCGCTCACTGCTTGATTGACCTGTTCGGGCGTAGCACATGCAATGGTGCCAACAAGTTCGCCAGTAGCAGGATTTTCTACCTTGATGAGATGTTCACTGTCTACCCATTGACCATTAATAAAATTAGTCCAGTGGGTCACACCCTGTTGAAACTGATTCATGGTTTTATACTCCCGTTGTTTTGTGTGCTAGCGATTAAACGTTTAGCTGCCCATTGGTGAAAATAGTGTGTTGGGTTATCTAACACAGGAGAAAACTTACCCCCGCCAAATCCAGGTGAGGCCCTGCCTCGCTGCATGCCCTCAACTACTGCTACATCTTCACCAAAAACTTCTTTCCAAGCTGTTAAAGTCGCATCTCTGCAGCCCTTATATGTGGGACCAACGGCCTCATCGCCAACATACATCAAACGTAAATGTTCAACTGTCTGATTATTTGCTACCGGTTCTAGAACTATGGAAAAGGTATGATCAGCTTGAATGCCCAATAGCACATTGGGAAATACCGTGATGTATTCAGCCTCTTTCTTGCGATTTTGCTGCCACTCAGGGAACACTGGTAAGCGAGTACCCGCCGTATCAGTTAAATTATAAACCGTGGAACCTTGCCCCGAAAATTCATTGGCAAACATAATATGGTAATGATCTTGAATACGCGAATAAGCATTTAAGTTAGGATGAATCCAAGGTAGGTGGTAGCTTTCACAGTAATTTTCAACTGCCAGCTTCCAATTGCAAGCAACATTTAGGGTGAATGCTCCCTCTACTTTTCCGTCAGTTGCGATCTCTCGTCGCATGCGGCCGTAACCAGAATCACCCAGAAAAGGCTGCCAACGGTCAACAACAGGAGCAATAAACTGCTCAAATGGGTCTGCCTTTCCATCTATATTTACAAACACGATGTCAAACCACACTGCGCTTGAAACTTCCTTCATTCCATGTTTTTCGCATACGAAGCTGTCTAGTTTATGAATACCAACCCCACCTAAATGGGGAGTACCTTTCAGCTGACCACTTAAATCATAGGTCCACGAATGATAAGGACAACGAATATTTCCCTGAACTGGACCTTCTTCACTGATCAATTCCATACCACGATGACTACATACATTGTGAAAAACTCGTATTACATCATCATGATCACGCATAATAACAAGCGGCAAGCCCATAAAAGAAACTGGCTTAACATAACCAAGCTGAGGCAAATCTCCAGCAAAACCAACACCAGACCATGTCTTACCTAATAAACGATCGCGCTCTTCAGCAAACATATCTGGGTCGTTATATAAGGGGTTAGGGAGACCACTAGCATCTTCAATTGGAAGCATAGCGTTTTCTAGGCTGGTGAGTGGAATACGATCAAAGGCGTTCATGGTAGGATCCTTAAATTGGCGCACAACAGATAACACGGCCACTTTGCCTCAAACAAGACAGTTCAACAAACGATCATTTATCATTCATCCCATGAGGTTAACTCATAGATTACTCATTAACCACAAACGAAACTCGTCCAGATCTGGTTTCCTGCTCCCCATCAGAGACGTCATTAGATAGAAGCTAGCTTCTGTATCTAAAGTTTGGTCAAAGGCTTTGACCAAACTGCCCGTGGCCAAATAATCAGACAATAAATGGTCCCATGCCAGTGCCACACCCTGACCTTGCTGAGCCGCTTGAATCAGCATATTGTAATGACTAAAGGTAACTTTATGTTGCGGCACTACTGGCAACATATCCATCCCTTTAAACCAGTCTGGCCAGTTAAACCAACCAATGGTTGGGTTGTCCAATACCAACTGCCTTGTTGCCAGCAACTCCTTTGGAGATAGATCCTTGTGTAGTGCTAAAAAATCGGGGCTCGAAACCACAAACACACGCTGCGAAAATAAACGATCCACTTGGTAAGCAACAGGCTCAAAGGCACTAAAACCAATACTACAATCAAAGTCAGCAGCATCTACTTCGAGTACGTTATCAGCCACTAACAACCGTATATCAGTGTCTGGATAGGCCCGCAAATATTCTGTAATGCGAGGCATAAGCCACAATGAAGCAACAGCATGACTAGCAGCAATAGTAATTTGTTTCGCTTGCACTGGATTTTTAACGGCAAAGGTTGCCACAGAAATCTGATTTAAGGCATCAGCTATCTGCTGATGATATTCACGACCAGCAGAGGTCAGGCGTACTTGGCGCTGTTGGCGGTCAAATAAAACAATACCTAAATTTTCCTCTAAACTACGTATTTGGCGACTAATAGCGCCTTGGGTGACAAACAGTTTAGCTGCGGCTTGAGTAAAACTTATGTTCGTTGCAGCCGCATCAAAGGCCACCAATGCATTAAGGGGAGGCAAATTTTTTGTTTTCAATGGCATGACTAAAACTCATTTGTTATGAGCTATAAATTATGCCTCGACTATACCTAGTATTAAACCTAAATAGATTAATTATTTTAATAACTATTTATTCATTATTAATTTGCTTTATAATTTATCAATGAAGAACATCCCTACAGAACTACTACGCACCTTTATCACCATTGTAGATCTAGGTGGTTTTACTCTTGCTGGCGCATTACTAGGACGTTCTCAGCCTGCTATCAGCTTGCAAGTAAAGCGACTAGAGGAACTGCTAGATATTACAGTGTTCCAGAGAAATAACGGTCTGCAAGTCACAGAAGAAGGTGAAGTACTGCTTGGTTTCGCCAGACGAATGTTAGATATCAACGACAGCGCTGTGACTCGTTTAGCCAAAAGCAGAATTTCTGGGCAGGTACGATTAGGCATACCCAATGACTTTGAAGTGTCATTTTTGCCTCGACTGCTTAGCCAGTTTGGCCAAGCCCACCCTGAAGTTGCTTTAGAAGTGAATTGTGATTTAAGCGTGAAGTTGTTAAAAGATTTTCAACAAGGGCATTATGACCTTGTTTTGGCTACGGACAGCTTAGAAGAAACCCTACCAATTAATTCGGGTGATGAATTTTACGAGACCATTGTCTGGGTTACCAACGGTCATTTTGACTGGCCTGAGAACCAACCCGTACCCTTGGTGGTCTACCCCATCGGCTGCCGGTACCGGCAACAAATCATTAGCAAACTCAATGCTGCTGGTATTGCCTGGCGTATCGCCTATAGTTCATCCAGTTTATTGGGCATTCAAGCCGCTATTGAGGCCGGTTTAGGTATTAGCGCCCTAGCCCGCAGCACCGTTCCTCATGGGTTACACAGCCACTTACAAATACAAGAGAGCCCACAGTTGGGCCACGTCAAAATAGTATTCAAGCATGATAGAGGTAATCAAACAGATGCAACAAAGCGTCTTTATGAGTACCTCTATACTGGCCTAGAGCAATCAGCGAGTTAAGATTAGTAGCCCTGCAGTTCCCATAAGACCTGCTGTAATTTGGTTTAAACGCTTTACCGCCTTATGCTGGCTAAGTAATTTTCGGGCCTTGCTGGCACTAAAGGCGATCAGTATTAACCCCAACATCAAGGCAATAAAATTAAGCCCAACAACTAACGCCACACCTTGAGTGGTTAACACGGTTAAATCTACAAAAGTAGGTAAGAACGCAATATAAAACAGCATTACCTTAGGGTTGGTGGCTGATATCAGCATGCCTTCTGCAAAACTCAGTATAAAACCTGCTCCCTTATTACGAGCAGGAGGAAGATCAACTGCATTCAGTTCGATAGGTGCATGCCAAACCTGCCAAGCCAAATAAAACAAGTAGGCGGCACCACACCAGCGAATTAGCGTAAAAATAACTTGATATTCATTAGCGATATAAGCAAGCCCCCAAACAACCAATAATAAATACGCTATATCGCTCATAGTCATACCGAGAGCTAAGCCCCAACAGCCATGACCCCCGTGCTTTAAGGCTTTAGCAATAAGCGCAAAAACGCCTGGCCCAGGGGTAACAGAAAATATGAATACTGCCAAAAAATAGGCCAAAGAAAATTCCAAAGTCATATAACCACCGGAGCACTCATGAATAAAGCTATAAGCCGCATAATACCTGATCTTTAATCAGCCATGATAATGTTTTTACAATTGATCCATTAAATAGATAGCGCTACCATTCTTACCTAGAATACGGTAGCTACTTCAATAACTGGTATCGCCGTAATGCCCTCAAGATGTGGACAGGCTGGCCATCATTTCCAATGATTTTTATCAATGGTATTTTAATTGGCGGTTCCAGCGATTTAACGGCTCTGATTGAAGCTAATAAACTGACCAAACTGTTCTAGTAAAAACTAAGGCGGCAAGCTATGCTGTAACGAGTCCAACTTTTTCGCACCTATGACTTTGTGCATCCACCTATCAGAGAGGCTGACTTTTAACAGTTCGTCAGTTACAGGGTCTAGCATACTGCCATCGAAGATTTTTATTATAGTGCCTTCGATGCTAGAGCCCAGCGCTGCATAATGGGTGTTCATGTTTGTAATGTGCCAAGGTGGTATTAGTTAATCATATCAAGGAATAATCATGTCAGAAGTAATCACTGGTACCGTAAAGTTTTTCAACAACACCAAAGGTTTTGGTTTTCTAGAACAGCCTAATGGTGCAGACGTGTTTGTTCACTTTAGTGCCATCGTTAAAGAAGGTTATAAAAGCCTAGAGCAAGGCCAACAAGTACAATTTACCATTACTGATGGTGACAAGGGTTTACAAGCAGCTAACGTTTCTCCATTATAATTTTTCAACTTATAAAGCAATAAAGCGCTCTAGGGTAACCTACAGCACTTTACTTATGTTTATCTTAAAACTGAGTTAAAGATTAGGCCATATAAGCTGGGCCTTTACCATCTGCACTAGGCTGAAAATGCACTGACACTTCACCCAATTTGGTAAGCGCTTGCGCGGCATGTTGGTCATCACGTAACTCAAAGGCATTAAAACCAACCCGATGCATAAAGTCGATGCGATCCATTGCCACGTCGCCGACAGCACGAATTTCACCCAGGTAACCATCACGGCGTAACATGCGCGCCATACTAAACCCACGCCCATCGGCAAAAGTCTCAAATTCAATAGCGATCATAGACAACTTATTAGCACTGGCTAACAAACTTGGCAAATCATCTTCGCCGTTGGTTAAGACTGTGTCACCTGCAGCCTGTTCATGATTGAGCCAATCAGAAAACCTAATTTCTGGTGTTGCAGCATGGTTAACACTAAGCTGCTGATCTTTGATGAGTGCCATAAACACGCTCCTTAAATGGTACAACACCTAAACGGCGCACAAGTTGTAAAAATGTTTCATCGATTTGACGTAGCTGTACATAAACGTCCAATATCTGCCCAATCACCACTACCACCTGGTCTTGTTCGATAGAGCGACCTAGAGTTTTGCCTAAGCTTGCGTCATTAGACGCCGAACCACCTAGAGTAAACTGATAGACTTGCTTACCACCCTTTTCAACACCCAAAATACCAATATGTCCTACATGGTGGTGACCACAAGCATTAATACAACCAGAAATTTTTAGCTGAATTTCACCAAGTTCATACTGGTAATCCATATCATCAAAGGTTTCATTGATTTGGCGTGAAAGCACCAGAGTTTCGGCATTAGCTAAGCTACAAAAATCTAATCCAGGGCAGTTAATCATGTCCGTTAGGGTACCCACGTTGGCGCGAGCCATATCCAAATCTTGTAACTTTAGCCACAAAGCCAATAAGTCACGTTGAGCTACATCTGCTAACACTAAGTTTTGATTGTGAGTTGAACGTAATTCAGCAAAGCTAAACTCATCCGCTAAAGCTGCGATGCCATCCATCTGTTGATGGCTTACGTCACCTGGTGCTTGCAGTTGGTTTTTAAGAGCCACAATCACAATACGGTAACCAGCCTGCTTGTGGTCTCGGGTATTTTGTCGATACCAGGTGGCAAACTGAGGATGTTCTACAAACACACCTTGCAAATCACTTCCTGCATGCACGGCAGATAAGTAGTCTGGGCCTGTAAAAAAGCCTTTGACCCGTTCAATTTCTGACTCGGGCAAACGTAATTCTGTGTCCTTTAGCAGTTGCCATTCTGCTTCAACCATTTCAGTAAAGGCATCAATGCCAATGGCATTAACAAGAATCTTGATGCGAGCTTTGTATTTATTGTCCCGGCGGCCGTTAAGGTTGTAAACCCTTAGTACAGCCTCCAAGTATGACAGTAGCTCTTGTGGCTCAAGAAATTTGCGCACGGTTTTGCCAATAACTGGCGTGCGACCAAGGCCGCCGCCTACCAGCACCTCAAAACCAATCTCACCAGTTTCATTGTGATACAAATGTAACCCAATATCGTGTACCTGAGACGCTGCACGATCGTTAGACGAGCCCGACACAGCAATTTTAAATTTTCTAGGTAAGTAGGCAAACTCAGGGTGCAAAGTGCTCCACTGGCGAATAAGCTCACACCAAGGCCGTGTGTCCTCTATCTCGTCTGCACTAACACCTGCAAATGGGTCGGTTGTGGTATTACGAATACAGGCACCACTGGTTTGAATAGCATGCATCTGCACCTTGGCCAGATCTGCTAAAATATCAGGTACAGATTCTAATGTAGGCCAATTAAACTGTATGTTCTGACGTGTAGTAAAATGGCCATAACCCTTATCATAAGTCCGTGAAATTTGTGCTAATGTGCGTAATTGCTCGCTTTTCATCAGGCCGTATGGAATCGCAACTCGAAGCATAGGAGCAAGGCGTTGAATATAGAGCCCGTTCATGAGTCGTAAAATACGAAACTCATCTTCTGGAATTTCTCCAGCTAAATAACGGCGGGTTTGGTCACGATACTGTTCCACTCGTTGGTCTACGAGTGTTTGATCAAATTGGTTATAAGCGTACATTTGTTGGTCCTAATCAAGCTACAGGCATTTTATCCAGCCATAATAACCTAATACTCTTATAACACAAAATAATAAAAACTGATTTACTTATACTTAAATGGAATATAAAATGTTGCAAAATGAATCGACTCAATTAACGTTTTAGGCTGATTTTTGCGTTACAATAATACCCGACTAATTTGGTCAGACTTTGCCATACCTATCAGCTCTTGGTACTAAGGATTTAAAGACAAAATGGTAGACTATTTACTCATCCTAGTTAGCACCGTGTTAGTGAATAACTTTGTGTTAGTTCAGTTCCTTGGGCTTTGTCCTTTTATGGGCGTTTCTTCACGCTTAGAAACGGCGATGGGAATGTCGTTAGCCACTACCTTTGTGCTTACTCTTGCCTCTTTGTGCAGCTATCTTACGTATACCTATTTACTCGAACCTTTTGGGTTAGAGTTTTTACAAACCATTAGCTTTATTTTAGTCATTGCGTTCGTAGTGCAATTTACAGAAATGGTGGTGCATAAAACCAGCCCACTGTTACATAAAGTTCTAGGTATTTTTCTACCTTTAATCACCACAAACTGTGCAGTGTTAGGTGTCGCCCTGCTTAACATCAAAAAAGCCAATGGTTTTATAGAGTCTATTTTATATGGCTTTGGTGCTGCAGTTGGTTTTTCTTTGGTGCTCATTTTATTTGCGGCTATGAGAGAACGCATTGCAGTTGCAGACGTACCAGCACCTTTTAAGGGAGCGGCTATTGCTATGATTAGTGCCGGCATCATGTCTTTGGCCTTTATGGGTTTTACCAGCTTGGTGGCCATATAAATGCAAACATTTTATTTTGCCATCGTCATATTGGCTTTGCTTGCCATAGTTTTTGGTGCAATTTTAGGTTTCGCCTCGATCCGCTTTAAGGTAGTAGGTGACCCTATAGTTGACCAAATAGACAAGCTGTTGCCACAAACACAGTGCGGCCAATGTGGTCACCCAGGCTGTAAGCCTTATGCTCAAGCAATCGCTAACGGTGAGGCCATAAATCACTGTCCTCCAGGTGGTGAAGCCACCATTAAAGCCCTAGCAGACCTGTTAGATTTAGAAGCTATTCCACTGGATGCAGAGCATGGTAGCGAAGCCATACGTACCATTGCTTATATCAGGGAAGATGAGTGTATCGGCTGCACAAAGTGTATTCAGGCCTGCCCCGTTGACGCTATCCTCGGTGCCGCCAAACAAATGCACACAGTCATCATTGATGAATGCACTGGGTGCGATTTGTGTTTAGACCCCTGCCCTGTTGATTGTATTGACATGATCCCTATCGAAGTTACGCCCGTAAACTGGCACTGGCAACAGCCAGAACAGCTTATTGCTACCAGCAGTTCACCCTACAGCCATGGAGCACCTGACCATGCGTAAAACTTGGAACTTCCATGGCGGGGTCCACCCGCTCGAAAATAAGACACAATCCAATCAACTGCCAATTGTAGTTATGCCTGCACCTAAACAATTGGTGCTGCCTCTGAGCCAGCACATGGGCAAAGCAGGTAAAGCTGTTGTTAAACCCGGCGACTATGTTTTCAAAGGCCAGCTTATTGCCAGCGCTCAGGGTTTTGTAAGTGCAAATATCCATGCACCAAGCTCTGGCTATGTCAGTGCGCTAGAAGAGCGAACTTTGCCTCACCAATCTGCCCTATCTGGCCCATGTATCGTCATCGATACTGACGGCAAAGACCAATGGGGTGATCTAAACCCAACAATCGACCCCAAATTACTTTCTAAATCTGATTTGCTATACCTAATCCAAGCAGCAGGCATTACTGGCATGGGCGGTGCTGGTTTCCCTGGCGCTGTTAAATTACAACCAAAGAGCAGCATCCACACCCTCATCATTAATGCCGCTGAATGCGAACCGTATATTACTGCCGATGACCGTTTGATGCGTGAATACGCTGATCAAATTATCTCTGGCATCCAATTAGTGCAACAGTTACTTGATCAGCCTCAATGTCTGATTGGTATAGAAGACAACAAGCCTGAAGCTATAGCTGCGCTTAATCATGCCCTTAACCAACACATGAACATTGAAGTATGCGTTATTGAAACTAAGTACCCCTCGGGTGGTGAAAAACAATTAATTGAAATCCTTACAGGGCAGCAGGTTCCCAATGAAGGCATACCTGCAGATATTGGTATTGTGTGCCAAAACGTGGGTACTGTTAAAGCCGTTTTTGATGCTATCGTGTTGGGCCAACCACTGATAACGCGCATTACTACGGTAACTGGCAAAGCCGCGGTAAATGCAGGTAATTACGAAGTGCTCATTGGTACTAAAGTTGCGGACGTTTTAGCCTTTGCCAAGGTTGACCTCATTAAAACATCCCGTTTAGTGATGGGCGGACCAATGATGGGATTCACGATTCAAGATACCCAAACACCAATAATAAAATCAAGTAATTGTATCTTGGCAGCTGCAGACCTAGAACTAGCTACTGTAGCCGACCACCACTCTTGTATACGCTGTGGTCTTTGTGAGGTGGCTTGTCCAGCAGAGCTGTTGCCCCAACAACTATTTTGGTTTGCCAAGGCTGAAGAGTTTGAAAAAGCTCAGGACCATAACCTATCTGATTGTATAGAGTGCGGTGCTTGTGCATGGGTTTGTCCAAGCCAAATTCCCTTGGTTCAGTATTATCGGTATGCCAAAGGCCGGATCAAAGCACTTAATAATGAAACCCAACTAGCAGAACTTTCTCGCATGCGTTTTGAAACCCGTGAACAACGCTTAGTTGATGAAAAATCAGCTAAAGAAGAGAAACGCAAGCTTAGGGCTACAGCAGCTGCTGCAGCCCAAGCTGCTAAACGTGCAGCCAATCCAACATCAGCAGACCCCATTGCCGCTGCCTTGGCTCGGGTCAATAAACGAAAGCAGGAACAACAAACTGCCACAACACCAAAAAGCCCTGAAGAGGTGTATAAAGAGCTTAAAACTGCCGCTGCTATTACTCGAACCAAACTTAACAAGACCAGTAAAGCACTAACAGATGCTAAAGCCCAAGACCATGAGCAAGCAGCTGGTTTACAAGAAACTGTAATTGCGCTCACCACCAAAGCCGCTGTAGCTCAAGCCAAGTTGCACGCTTATGAAACAAAACTTGGCCTGGACCCAGAGAAAGAAAAAATATTACAGGTGTCTGTTGCAAAAGCTAATGGGACGATCCGTCAACTGGAAAAAATCTTAGCCACTGCAGCAGATCCAAAGCGTATAGAGGCAGATATCCTTAACGCCAAAGCCACTCACGAAGCCGCCACCCAAGCCTTAGCAGATCATCAGACTAATCTCACAAAAAAACCAACATCGGCTCAGGAATCATAACCATGGCCTTAGTTAATTTATCGTCGCCCCATCATCATAGCTTAAATAAAACATCGCGCTTAATGGTTTGGGTATTACTGGCCACACTTCCAGGTTTAGCCGTACAAAGTTACTTTTATGGCTATGGCACTTTAATCAACTTATTATGGGCCAGTTTCCTTGCCCTTGGCTTTGAAGCCATAGTCCTAGGTTTGCGACGACGGCCTATTATGCCGTACCTGACCGATGGTAGCGCACTTGTGACGGCCTTTCTGATAGCGTTGGCGCTACCTCCATTTAGCCCATGGTGGCTCACTTTAGTGGCAGTTTTATTCTCTATTATTTTTGCTAAACACCTTTATGGAGGTTTGGGGAACAACCCGTTTAACCCTGCTATGGTAGGCTATGCCTTATGCTTAATTGCATTTCCCGTATCCATGACCCAGTGGGCCGGCACAGAAGCCACATTGACCTTTGGCCAGCAATGGCAATGGTTTTGGCTAGAATCAGTCACAGGAGGTATTGACTCTTGGACCAGAGCTACTCCTCTGGATTTAATGCGTCGCACCAACGGCCTCACATTGACTGAAGTTGCGAGCAGCAATCCTCAATTAGGCTTAGGTCTAGTAGCAAGTATGTGGATAAACCTAGCTTATCTTTTAGGCGGCCTTATATTGCTAGCTGCGAGAGTTTTTACCTGGCATGCACCTGTGGCTATGCTAGCCGGTTTAGGGTTTTGTGCGGGGCTATTTCATATGGGTGAACCCGACCTTTACCCTAGTGCCTCGCAACACTTATTGACTGGTGCAACCATGCTATCAGCTTTCTTTATCGTCACAGACCCCGTGTCTGGTGCTACCAGTCGTAAAGGTAAACTGGTGTTCGGTGTGGGCGTTGGTATTTTGGTATTTATCATTCGCAGTTTTGGTAGTTATCCCGACGCCTTCGCTTTTGCAATACTCCTGATGAATTTATCTGCCCCTTTGATCGACACTTACACTCAGCCAAAAGCCTACGGACATCAACCTAAAAAATCTCGCTCACAAGGTGAAGAGTAATGAGTTTAAAAACCCCCACTAGTTTAATGGCCTCCATTCGTGCTGGCGCCACTAGTTTAGGCTTATTCGCGGTACTTGCTGCAGCAGCCATTAGCCTTACCTACATTGCTGGTAGCGAAAGTATTGCCGCCAACAAAGCAGCTGCTAAGGCTCGTGCATTGTCAGCTGTGATGCCACCTCACTTTTATGATCAAAGCTTATTATCGGCTCCTTTAAAACTAGTGGACTACGCCCAACTCAACCTTTCACCACCAGCTGTCGGTTACGCTGCTGTCAAGTCTGGTAGCACCCAAGCCATTATCTTGCCTGTAATCGCTAAAGATGGTTACAGTGGTGACATTGCCCTGCTAGTGGGCATAGATCAATATGGTTTTATCCAAGGCGTACGCACCATCGAACACAAGGAGACACCTGGTTTAGGTGACAAGATAGAACGTAAGAAGTCAACTTGGATAGACAGTTTTAACGGCAGGTCTCTTGCCAATACACCTTTAAGTGATTGGGCCGTAACTAAAGACGGTGGAGTGTTTGACGGCTTTACCGGAGCTACAATTACCCCTAGAGCTGTAGTCAATGCTGTTCATCAAGGCCTGTTGTATCATCAACGCCAATACAGTGCGCTTTATACCACTGCAGAGGATTATTAACATGTCGACAGAGCAAACAAAACTAGTGATGGATGGGCTTTGGAACAACAACCCTGCACTCGTACAATTATTAGGCCTTTGCCCTTTATTAGCAGTTACCGGCAGTGTAGTGAATGCACTAGGCTTAGGTTTTGCCACACTTTTGGTTTTAGTTGGATCCAACTTGTTGGTCTCATTAATTCGTAATCGTGTGGCGGACGACATTCGTTTACCCGTGTTTGTGATGATTATTGCTGCTTTGGTGACCATTGCAGAGCTCACCATGCAAGCCTTAACCTATGAGTTGTATCAGATATTAGGCATTTTTATTCCACTAATTGTCACCAATTGTGCCATCTTAGGTCGAGCAGACGCCTATGCTCGCAAAAACCCTCCCCACCTAGCAGTGCTGGATGGTTTAAGTATGGGCCTTGGGTTCGCAATAGTGCTGGTGCTTCTTGGTGCTATGCGTGAATTACTCGGTCAGGGAACCTTGTTTGCAGACATGCATTTGCTGCTCGGCCCAATGGCACAAAACTGGACTTTAGTCATTATTCATGACTATCGTGGGTTCTTATTTGCAGTACTGCCTCCAGGTGCATTTGTTGGCATGGGCTTAATCATTGCGGCAAAAAATACCTTTGATTACTACCAAAAGACACAGCAACTTAAAGCGCATCCACTAGCTGAAGCAGGAAGTAAGCGTGTACGGGTAACGGGAACGATAGCTTAAATTATAGAACAAGCGGACGCAGCAATGAATAAAGCTAAACGTGAAGAAATTTTTGCCAGACTCAAGGCAGACAACCCTCATCCCAAGACTGAACTAAGTTTTAGTAACCATTATGAGCTTTTGGTGGCTGTGGCTCTTTCTGCCCAAGCCACAGATGTGAGCGTCAATAAAGCTACCGACCATTTGTTTAAAGTGGCTAATACCCCTCAAGCCATGCTCGACCTTGGTTTAGAAGGATTAAAACAACATATTAAAACCATTGGCCTTTACAACAGTAAAGCTAATCATGTAATCCAAGCTGCCAAATTGCTGGTCACGCAACATAATGGCCTGGTCCCAGACACCAGAGACGCCCTACAAGCCTTGCCCGGAGTCGGCAGAAAAACTGCCAATGTAGTACTTAACACTGCCTTTAGGCAAATTGCCATGGCCGTAGATACACACATTTTCCGGTGGTCTAATCGTACCCGTGTAGCTCCAGGCAAGGACGTGGTGGAAGTCGAAAAAAAACTACTGAAGTTAGTACCTGAGAAATACTTGTTAGATGCTCACCATTGGATGATACTCCACGGACGTTACGTTTGTATTGCCAGAAAACCACGCTGTGGTGCCTGCACTATTGAAGATCTTTGTGAATTTAAACAAAAAACCTCAGATTAGGTTTTCATCACGACGACTTGGCATTTATGCAAAACTGGACCATACTTATCGTCAAATTATAATAAACCCATTCAAAGACCACGCCCTATGCTAAGGCTTTTGTTCCGTTATGCATTAATACCTCTTATCGTACTTCTACCGCTTAGCTACGCAGCTATTCCTTTGTGGGTACCTAGCCTTGCAGGTCCGTTACTCAAACCTTATGACTTGCACGACATTAATTTAAGTGTAGGTTACCCAAGTCAACAGAACTGGCACATCAAGCAGCTCAGTTGGCGCCATACAAGTGCGGCTGGTACCTTTACTGCATCCCTCAGCGATGTATCTTTAGCCTATACATGGCAATCAATAAAAGCCCGAGAATGGCCTAACTTCAATATTGGTAGTGCCATAGGCGCCATAGAAACTAACCCAAAAGGTCTGCTACAGGTTCCCAACATAGCTTTAATACCCAGCCAATGGTTATCTGAGTGGCCTGAATTCAAAGTTGATAAATTTAACCTAGATCTCACCTTACAAGGGCAGCAGTTTGAATTGTCTGGGCAACTAAAAAACCAACGTGACGGCCTGAGTATATTAAGTAAAATTTTAACACCCACCCAGCAACAACTATACCTAGATGTAACCTTAGACACAGGCGATAAGGTAACAGCTAAATTATTTGCGACACAAAATAGTGCTCCTGTGGCTAAAATCACCTCCGCTATCAAGCGCCAAGCTGCAGCTTACGTTTGGCAAGGCCAAGGAGCAGTTAACCTAGCTTATAGCCAGCAATTTTTATCTAACATGCTGCCCTTAGACTTGGCGCAAACCACCATTACCCAAGGCAAGCTTAACAGCCACTGGAATATCACCCTGCCTGCTGGCACTGAAGATGGTGGTCATGCAGATTTTGATACCTGGTTAAACCAAGCCCAAGGAGAACTACAAAGCCAAATACAATTGGCTGCAAGCAACCCTAAGGTAAAGGAACTCTACTTAGATGCTAGCTTAACTCAAACATTAAGTCCCAACACTGCGCCAGAATGGCGGCTTAATGAAGGCAGTATGGTACGAGTCTCTCCAGCTTGGGATAATACAAAAATAGACCCCAATTTGTACCAATCACTGCTCCTCCAGCAAGCACAATTAACCTTCAGTGCGGGCAGCCCTGTGACGATAGAAAGCCTGAAACAACCGAACTTATTGGGTTCAAGTGCAGGCCTGCTTTTACATGGTGATATTAATGCTACCTTAGAAAATACTCACTCTGTGTATCAAGTATTTGGACAGTTATCACAACTTCAGGTGCATGCCCTTAACCATTGGCAAGGGAGTGCTAATTTAAGTGGCTATTATCTCGCTCAAACCGATGCTAACCCATGGATGACACAGCTCCCCATAGATATGCGTCAACTACAGTTTTTGAGTAACGTAGAGTTTGATTTTAACCCTAAGCAATGGCAATTTAAAGTTCAGCCCAATAGTAAAATATCTGCCACACAAGTGGTAAGTCGCAGGGAGGCAGGCGCCGTTCAGTTGTTTGCAAGTGACAAACTTAACCTAACTAATGACCAAACTATCCACCTCGCTTACCTTCCAGACCAAGATTATTGGACCTGGTCAGATTCGTCCGTTAATTTAAGGCCAGAATCGATTCCTAGTCAAGGTCTTGCAGTAACCCTTGGAGAAGGCTCCACTTTATTATCTAATCGACCACTTGAAGGATCTTTTGAACTTCTTCCTACGTCCGTAAACCTGCCGCATTGGCCAGCCTTCCAAGCACTGGCGACAGGTCAATTAAACTGGCTTGATGGCCAACTTAACATCAACTTTACATCACAGTTGCCGCCTTATATCAGCGCCTTAAATGGGCAATATATTTGGCATGCGGATAATGCAGATCACCAATTATTGGTGCAAGTAAAAAACGTAGATTTACCACCTTTAATGCCTCAACTAAATCAACTTGAAAACGCCCTTGAACTGCCAGCTCCACTGTTAGCTAATATCAGCCATGGGTTAGTAGATTACGAAGCTGATTGGCGTTGGAATACCCGTCAAATAGTTGGTTTACAAAAATTCAATTATTCTAATGTTGATGCCAACAGTGCCAACCTAAGTGTCACCGGCCTATCAGGAAATAGTCAGCTAGACTATAGCCTCATCCGCGCCAACGTTAATCAAAACAATAACCAAGATAGTGACGCTAAGGAAAAAATAACTGTACAGCTAACAGGCAAGCACCAACTTGAAGCAGAGCAGCTAAGCTGGGCAGCCAATGCAAGCGAAAAACTGCTCAAGCCGCAGTTAGCACTCAGCACTAAAGGTTGGTCAGATATTCAGTATCAAATAGATAAAATTGAGGCCAATTGGCTAGGCGGTCGCATCGTAGGACAAAGTGCTGCCATACGGTCGGCACGTTTGAATATCTTGCCAATGACCTTACAGGACATCCAACTCAACCGCCTGATAAAACTAGCTAACGCTCCTGCACTCAATGTGACAGGAGAAGTTTCCGGTGTAGTAAATTTAACTTTAGATTTAACATCTAATGGCAGCCAAACATGGAGTTTAGCTGATGCAAACCTGTCAAGTAGCAAATTGGGCACTATTCAATATTCAGGAAATGATGATACAAACCCATCAGATGAAACCGCCTACTTACAAGAAATTCTTAGTGAATTCCAATTCCAGAAACTCTCAGCAAAGGTAACTAACAATGCAGATGAAAAATTGCAATTATTAACCCGTATTGTTGGCTCGAATGAGAATTTTAAACAAGGTAAAAAAGTTAATCTAAACCTAACTATCAATCCTCAACTTCATCAAACAGGCAATTAAGGTAAGTAAGTGGATGCTGAGGGGTTGCCCCCGTCTGTTGACGTATTTGACTGCGACATGAATAGCCTGTAGCCAATACTGTATCCGTGTTATTTATAGACGCTTGTGCGGCCTGTTGCCAGCTCATTTGATAGAGTCTGGTGGATAGGGCACGATGTTTTGCCTCATGGCCAAAGGTACCCGCCATGCCACAACAGCCTACTGCAGGAGTATGAAGGTCTACAGCGAATTTGGCAAAAATATTGCGCCAACTTTCTAAGCTCCTAGTTACTAACGCATTCTCTGAGCAGTGCCCCAGCAGAGACACCACTTGTTTGGGTTTGTTTAGTGACTTAGGCAACTTCACCTCATGCAAGTGACTGGTTAACCACTCCTGCAGTAATGCAACCTCTGGAACTTCTTTAGCACCTAACCTCTGGCAATATTCATCACGATAAGTTAGGCCTACACTGGGATCGACTGCAACTAACTCAAACCCTTGCTCCCTTGCAGCTTTCAACTGTTTTACAACCTTACCCGCTTGACGATCGAATGCACGCAGGAAGCCTTTAACATAAAGTGGTTTACCAGATGGCATCATCGGCATAACTAGAGGTTTAAAGCCCATATTTACCAGACAAGATAAAATCTGTTTCATTTGTGGTAAATCGTAGCAACTCGTAAACACGTCCTGCACTATGACGGGATAACGCTGCTTATGTTGCTCAGACAAGCCTTCAAATCTCTCTTTATGCCACATTTCCACGCCATCAATACTAGCCAGTCGCTCTATGCCATAAGCATGGACTTGGGGCATGTTGACCATGCCAAATAACCTTTGAATCAACCACTGGCTAGGCCGTAGTTGAATTAATGCGTTACTTACCCATGCCACTTTACTCGCATAAAGCCCAAAGTGTTCTACCAGACCAACAGCGTAGTCTCCTAACGGCCTTCTGTGACGATTATAGTAATGCTGCAAGAAGCGACTGCGATACGTAGGTATATCTACTTTAATGGGACAAGCAGTGGTGCAGGCTTTACAGGCTAAGCAGCTTTGCATGGATTGGTATAGCTGATGTTCTAGCTCAGGATCAGCACCGCCTTGAGACTCTTGACGCAACCATTCACGTAATAAGCTTGCTCGACCCTTAGGCGACTGAACACGATCCTTAGTAGCTTTATAAGAGGGGCACATAGCTGATTCTGGCTGATAATTAAAACAAGCACCATTACCATTACAAGCAACAACAGGTTGCCACTGTTCAACGATCAGCTCACCAATTTGACGATCTTGGCTGCCACGGGTCCTAGGGTCATCCACCTTAACCAGCTGGTTGCGGGGTCCTAAGGGGCTGCATATTTTTCCAGGATTAAGTTGATTGTGAGGGTCGAACCAAGTTTTTATGCGTCTCATGTCGTGATAAAGCTCTGCACCGATGGTTTCTTCGGTGTATTCACTCCGAAAACCTTTACCGTGTTCGCCCCACATGACCCCTTGGTATTTTTGTACTAAAGCTTGCACAGCATCGGAAATTACTCTAAGTTTTAATGCATCTTCAGGATCACGCATATTGAGCGCAGGTCTTACATGCAGGCAGCCTGCATCCACATGACCATACATGCCATAGGACACTCCCATGCCATCGAGTAAATGTCTAAATTCAACAATATAATCTGCTAAGTGTTCTGGGGGCACTGCAGTGTCTTCCACAAAAGCGATAGGGCGTCTTGAACCTGCAAGATTGCCTAACAATCCAACACCTTTTTTACGCAATTCCCAAAGGTTTGCCATATCTTGCGGACAAGAAATCCTTTCATAACTGGCATGGTTAGCCTCTAACACACAACAGATTGCATCTACTTTAACAGCAAGCTCAAGGCCATCCATTGCACCAAATTCAACTAAGTTGATAGCTGCTAATTTATCTGCATTCCCTTGGTCTAAATAGCTAGCAACTTGGGGCCAAATAACATCTTCTTTGGCTAGATTTAAAATGGTGTCGTCAATGGTTTCTATAGCGTCAGGATTATGTTGCACCAAAAGATTGGCATCACGTAATGCAGCGTCAAAGGAATGATAACGCAGCACCAATAATTCTTTTGCTCGAGGAATTGGTGTTAGTTTAAGGGTTAGTTCTGAAACTAAGGCCAAGGTACCTTCAGAACCACAAATTAGTTTACTTAAATCAAAGCCATTTTCGCTGTCTATATGGGCCAAATTATAGCCTGTCATAAAACGATTAAGTTTAGGAAAACGTGCATTAATAGCGGCCTGCTTTTGCCTCACCAAATTACTCACCTGTTGATACAGTTTGGCAACCTCACTACCCGCTTCAATTTTTAAGGCTAAGGCATTACTAGTGATAGCTTCAGTGGTGATCTGCTGGCCATGCGCTAATACAATATTTAACCCTAGAACATGGTTGCTGGTACGGCCATAAATACGAGAACCTTGGCCACACGCGTCAGTATTAGCCATACCCCCAAGGGTGGCCCTGTTACTAGTAGACAGTGTGGGAGCGAAAAATACGCCAAACGGACGCAAGTAATCATTTAACTGGTCACGAATGACGCCCGCCTGCACTTTCACCCAACCTTCATCCACATCAATCTCAAGTATATTGGTCAAATGTCGAGAACAGTCTATAACTAAGCCATCGGTTAAGGATTGACCGTTGGTTCCCGTGCCACCACCACGGGGAGCAAAATAAATATCGTTAAATTTTGTTTGGGCAGCAAGGGTAAAGATAGTTTTTAGGTCTTCTTCGTGTTTCGGGTAAAGCACACCCTGTGGTAATAACTGATACACACTATTGTCTGTAGATGCAATCAATCGATCAGCTTGATGAGGGGAAATTTCCCCTGAAAACCCAATTTGGTCTAGGGCGTTAAGAAAGTGTACAAATTGTTCTGCAGGCTCAATCAGAAACTGTTCACTTGGCATTTTTAGGGGCTTCATATTAGGTTAACTACGGTGCTTCAAGTGTAACGCAACCAGCTTAGCTTGCCCATTATCCAATTGTACAAGAAGGCCATAAGACAGTCTTTAAATGGCGTTTTTAACCCATATCCTGTATGCTCCAGCGCCCTAACACGCCTATTACAGAGATACTCCATGTCATTTGCCGAACTTGGTCTTGAGCCACGCCTATTAACCGCTATAGAGAGCAAAGGTTATACCGTTCCAAGCCCAATCCAAGAGAAAGCTATTCCAGCCATTTTGGCGGGTGACGATGTCATGGCAGCGGCCCAAACGGGGACAGGCAAGACCGCAGCCTTTACCTTGCCGCTGTTACAACGGCTAGCAAAAGGGCAGCGAGCACAGGCCAACCAAGTACGAGCCCTCGTGCTTACTCCTACTCGGGAACTAGCTGCTCAAGTAGCAGAAAGCGTAGCCACCTACGGCGTAGACTTGCCGTTAACCTCAGCGGTGGTATTTGGTGGCGTTAAAATTAACCCACAGATGATGCGTTTACGTCGCGGTGCAGATGTTTTAGTTGCTACTCCTGGCCGCCTATTGGATTTATTTCAACAAAAGGCTGTGAAATTCAATCAACTCGAAGTACTTATTTTGGATGAAGCCGACCGTATGTTGGACATGGGTTTTATCAATGATTTAAAACGCATCTTGTCTTTCTTGCCGAAAGACCGCCAAAACCTCATGTTCTCAGCTACTTTTGCAGATCAAATAAGAGACCTTGCTAAAGGCCTCATGAACAACCCTGTAGAGATCAATGTCAGTCCTGCTAACAGTGCAGCCCCCACTGTCAAACAGTGGCTGTATCCCGTAGATAAAAAGCAAAAGGCTGCACTACTACAGGAGCTTATTATCAGTAAGAAGTGGGCACGGGTATTAGTATTTTGTCGTACTAAGCACGGCTGTAACAAGCTAGCTAAGTGGCTTGTAGGTGGTGGTATAAGTGCTGACGCTATCCATGGCAACAAGAGCCAAGGTGCCCGTACACGAGCTCTAGCCCAGTTTAAGGCCGGTGAAGTTAAAGTATTAGTTGCCACGGATATCGCTGCTCGAGGGCTGGACATTGAGCAACTGCCTCAAGTGGTTAACTATGACCTACCTAATATTTCTGAAGATTATGTTCACCGTATTGGCAGAACTGGTCGTGCCAACAAGACAGGCGAAGCAATCTCTTTAGTTTGTGCCGATGAAATTGAATTTCTAGAATCCATTGAGCTCCTTATTCAAAAGCACATTGAACGGGACTATATTGAAGGCTTTATACCTACTCATGCACTGCCACCATCACGTGACCTTCGTACACTAAAAAACAAGAAACCAAAAAAACCTAAGCTGAAGTCTGAGCAGTTGACTTTACAGGCCCCTAAAAAAAGAAAGCCACAGGTAAAGTCTGCCTTATCTAAATCGAACCAACGCAGATCTTCTCAATCTCCTTCTGGAGATGCCAGGCCAGCCAAACAGAACCCTTGGACCAAATCCAACGGACCCAGCAAGCGCCCTGCTCGCTAGCCTGCAGCGACCAATGTGGGGCATTTGTCAAAGCCAAAAAAATAGCAAAAAAATGCCCTGTACAAACTAACCGAAGGGGAAGCGGTTACCTGTATAGGGCACGGATTTTTACTAGATGTACAACTAAGACCAACGCTTAAGTTAAAAGTTCATAATTTATATGGCTTGAACCTTTTGCTTACCGTTTTCGTTAAATGAGCAATCCGTTGGCGCCAAAATCTTTGCTTGATCTGGCGACACCACCTCAAATTCCATAGTGTAGTGTAAATATTCTTCACGGAATGGCACTAACCCACTAGCTAATAGCTCAGGGTGTTGCTCTAAAACTTCCTCAGAAAAGGGTATGAAACACTGCATTGGTAACTCCTTGTTATCATCAATGCCTATTAAAGACTGGGAAGATGGATAAAAATTGCACCAATGATGGAGAAATAATGGATCTTTTGATTAATTACCGTTAAATAACAAAAAGCCAAGCAATTGCTTGGCTTTTTGTTTGCTTAAGACTGTCTAAATGCTACTTAAGCAAATCACGACCTTTGCTAGCTTCAATACGCATACGTAGCGCATTCAACTTGATAAAACCAGCCGCATCCTGTTGATTATAAGCACCCGCATCGTCTTCCATGGTGGCCATTGCCGCATCAAAAAGACTGTCCTTGGATTTACGGCCTATTACGTCTACATTGCCTTTGTATAGCTTCAGTCTAACCGTACCGTTGACATACTCCTGAGACCGGTTAATTAACGCTTGCAACATTTGACGCTCTTCAGACCACCAGTAGCCGTTATAAACTAATTTAGCATACCGTGGCATAATTTCGTCTTTAAGGTGGGCGGCTTCACGATCCATGGTAATAGACTCAATTGCACGATGAGCCTTGAGCATGATAGTACCGCCTGGCGTTTCATAACAGCCTCGAGCTTTCATGCCAACATAACGGTTTTCAACGATATCTAAACGACCTATACCATTTGCTCCAGCTACTCGATTAAGTTCCGTTAATACGGTCGCAGGACTCATGGATTCGCCATTGATGGCAACAATATCACCTTGTTGGTAATCTAATTCAATATAGGTAGCTTCATCTGGAGCTGCTTCTGGAGCCACGCTCCAACGCCACATGTCTTCATCTGATGGGTGCCAAGGGTCTTCTAACATGCCGCTTTCATAGGAAATGTGCAACAAGTTCGCATCCATAGAGTAAGGCGAGCTTTTCTTATTTTTGAAATCTACGGGGATACCATGCTGTTCGCAGTAGTCCATTAAACTTTCACGAGAATTCAAATCCCACTCACGCCATGGGGCAATTACCTCTACTCCTGGCTTGAGGGCATAAGCACCCAACTCAAAACGCACTTGGTCATTACCCTTGCCAGTAGCGCCATGGGAGATTGCATCTGCTCCCGTTAGATTGGCAATTTCAATCAGACGTTTAGCAATTAATGGGCGAGCAATAGAAGTGCCTAACAGGTATTCTCCTTCATATACCGCATTGGCTCTAAACATAGGGAATACAAAATCTCGTACAAACTCTTCTCGCAAGTCTTCAATATATATTTCTTTAACACCTAAGGCCTCGGCTTTAGCTCGAGCAGGTTCAACTTCTTCGCCCTGCCCTAAATCGGCGGTAAATGTCACCACCTCACAGTGATAGGTTTCTTGCAACCATTTAACTATAACGGATGTGTCTAAACCACCAGAATAGGCTAATACTACTTTCTTTATGTCTGCCATAGCAGTGAAATCCCTGTAACAAAAATAATGAGTCATTATGCAAATAAAGTATACATGGATGCTTCTAACAGCACAGCATTAGCGCATAAAAATTACCTGATTGTGAGTATTTTATTAACCCTACTCCTGATAAAATGAGCTGCATTGTTTGATCTAACCGACTGGCCACTGGGCTCGAGAATTTCCCATGCATTCACTTACTATAATCCGCCCTGACGATTGGCACTTGCACCTGCGTGACGGGGCTGTGCTAGCGCGCACTGTGCCCGACACAGCGTCACAATTTGGCCGCGCCATGATAATGCCCAACCTTACTCCGCCCATTGTAGACACCAGAATGGCTGTTGCCTATAAAGCTCGCTTGGATGCTCAAAAAAGCTCTTTGATACCGTTAATGACATTGTATCTAACCGACCACACCAGTGCGCTAGAAATTCAGCGCGCTTTTGATTCTGGTATTGTTAAGGCGGTTAAACTCTACCCCGCGGGCGCCACCACTAATTCTGCAGCAGGCGTTACCAACATTGAACACATCTACCCCGCTATAGAAAAGCTTGCAGAACTTGGTATGCCATTGTTGGTTCATGGTGAAGTCACTGACTCCCATGTGGACATTTTCGATCGTGAAAAAGGCTTTATTGACCAACATCTGGCCCCCTTATTACATCGCTTCCCAAATTTGAAGTGTGTGTTTGAACACATTACCACCGATGATGCAGCTCAATTCGTCGCTGGTGCCAGTGATTTGGTTGCCGCTACTGTTACACCTCAACACTTGCTGTATAACCGCAATGACTTATTGGTAGGTGGCGTTAAACCCCACTTATATTGCCTGCCAGTGCTTAAGCGCAACACCCATCAACAAGCTTTACAGACTGCGGTATCTAATGACAGCAAAAAGTTCTTTTTAGGCACAGACTCAGCGCCCCATGCTCAAGGCGCTAAGGAAAGCGCATGTGGCTGCGCCGGCTGTTACTCTTCCCCTGCAGCTATTGAACTCTACGCCCAAGCCTTTGAGTCTTTTGATGCATTGGATAAGCTGGAAGCTTTTGCAAGCTTAAACGGCCCTGATTTTTATGGTTTGGCTCGTAATAGCGACACCATAACCTTAACTCGACGCAGCTGGCAGATCCCTTCTAGCCTAAGCTTTGGAGATGAGGTAATTATTCCCTTAGGTGCGGGCGAAACCCTTAACTGGAAAATGGAGGCATAAGAGCGTGATTAAAGATCGTTTTCGGGGCTATCTGCCTATTATTGTTGATGTAGAAACAGCTGGTTTTAATAGCCATACAGACGCTCTCCTAGAGGCTGCTGCAGTAATTATTGATATGGATGAAGATGGCTTACTCTATGCCAAAGAAACTATAGATTGCCACATCGAACCTTTTGAAGGTGCAAATTTAGAAGCAGCTGCTTTAGAATTCACTGGCATAGATCCGTCGGATCCAGAACGTGAAGCTATTACAGAACGTGAGGCGTTGGATCAGTTGTTTAAGCCAATTCGTAAAGCTATGAAGGCAAGCGAATGTAAACGCGCTATTTTAGTAGGTCATAACGCTGCCTTCGATTTAAATTTTATAAATGCGGCGGTTCATCGTTGCCAACAAAAGCGCAACCCTTTCCACCCTTTCTCTTGTTTTGATACAGCAACATTGGCAGGCTTGGCTTATGGGCAAACAGTATTGGCTAAGGCTTGTGCGGCGGCTGATATACGTTTTAGCAATCAAGATGCTCATAGTGCACGTTATGATGCAGAAAAAACTGCTGAATTATTCTGCACTATTGTTAACCGATGGAAACAACTAGGTGGTTGGCAAGTGGAAGACGACGAGTTCCCCTTCGCAGGATTAGATTAGTCTAACTTATTGGTCCTGCACCGCATTGAAGGATGTTCAATGGGAAATGATGGTCGAATCAGCTTACCTTGTCGTCCTGAGCAGAAAACTGGCTATGCTCATAACTACCCGGTACTGGCTCATAGCCACCTTTAGAAAATGGATTGCAACGTAGAATACGCCATGCTGCCATAGCAAACCCCTTGCCCGCACCATGTAATTTAATAGCCTCTATCGCATAGCTAGAACACGTTGGTTGGTAGCGGCAGTTACTGCCTAACAAGGGACTTAATAAGTATCGATAGCCTCGTACTAAAATGATTAACACCTTAGCAAAGATAGAGATTTTGGTATTTTTGGTCATTTTACTACACCAACAATATGGGTAATCGAACCCTAAACATAACACCTTCGGGTTGGCTCAAGTTATGGGCAGAAACACTTCCGCCATGGAATTGGCTAATCAATCGTACAATATATAATCCTAGACCAAAATGGGCATGGCCAGCGCCAGCAGCGCGAGCCGAGACCATTGAGTTAAACATTCCAGCAATAAGTTCTAGTGGGATATTGAGGCCATTATTTTCCACTTCTAGATAGCAATCATACTCTTGTTGATACAGACGCACCGTAATCAAACTGCCATCAGCACGAAAGTCTCTAGCATTGTCGAGTAATTTATCGAGCAGTTGCTCTATACGGTAGTCAACACCTGCTACATAAATCACCTGCTGATCTGACTCAAACACTACGTCTGCTAGCCCTCCTAGCGTGCCTGGATTTTGGTGATGGACATAGGTCTGTAACAAATGCAACAAATTCAACGGTTCCAACTCATCCTCATGCAAGGCGGCTTCCAAGTTAGCAGCATCAGCCAGCTTCTCAACAATTGCGCTAATCTTAACTAATCCTCTTTGTGCACTATCAATATAACGTTGCTGACCCTCTGCAACCCCATGCATTTGCAAATTTTCCAAGGAAGTCATGGTAGCATTGAGCGGGTTATTAACCTCATGACGCAAGGTGCGCGGCATGGTGCTCATAAATTCTTGGTGTTCATGAAGCCTAGCAACAACACCAGAAAAACTTCGAGCTAAATCGCCAATTTCGTCGCCAGCACGTGTTTCGTTGTGCAACCGGTCTGTCCTTAATCTGCCATCTGGATCAACAATTTGCTGAGCTTCCCTACCCAAACGTCTGATGCGCATAGCTTGACGCCATGAGAACAGCAACAAAACCAACAAAATAACCAGCATGGTAGATAGGCTAAGCAAGGCAATGTTCTCCATAGCCTGCTTCTGTAAACCCAGTATTTGTGCAGTGGACTGTTTAATCAGCACCACCCCCAGCAGTTCGCCTTCTTGGTCTGCGATAGGTGCAGCAACGGCAAAAACTTGTTCTGTAGGTCCTTTATGCCAGCGCCCACTGGCAAACTTTTTATCCAAGGCCCGGTTAAGTAGATCTCGCTCTTGGCTGGCAGCTTGGACCGGGTTTAAATAGGCCGGAATAGCGATAAACCAGTCTAACCCTTGATTAAGCCAACTTTGAATACGTTCAAAAACGTCCTGAGGCTTAATCTGTTCAGACTGTGGAGGACTCACTTGGCCTACACTAGCTCGCACTTGTAAATGATTATCGTAAATCACGATTTGCGAGTCAGAGCGACTTAAGCTCGACAATATTTTGTGAGCTTCGGGTGCCCGCATAGCCAATAAGTTAAAGTGGCTCTCTACCGTAGTATCGGCCCCTACTAATGTTTTTAAATGACGCATGGTGCCATCTTCGCTATCTACATCAGCCACAGCTAAACCAAATTCTTGACGTTGATTCAAAAAGTATTTTGGTAAAGCAAATTCGACCAAATAGCCATCAACTAATTGGCGCATAACAGCTTTAATAATAAAAGATGATGAGGGGCTTCTATATTGGGGCGTGGCCCAGTCTTCCTTAACGTACCACACCTCCATAGCACCAGCATTGGTGGCCACCATGACTAGACGTCTCTCATTACCATTTCGATCTGGCAAGGTTAACCGTAAATGATCGCTCAAATCTAACTTGGGTGTACCCTTGGTTCTTAACACCGTTTTATCGTCTTGAATTCGAACAAGGCCAAAGATACGATCGTCTTTTTCACCTAGTAATAAACTATAACCGTCTTCACTACCCTCGCCAGAACCAAAATGATTAGCAAATAGTTGGAAATCTAGCCATTCGTTGGTATAGCCATCTACCTTAGTTTGGCCTGTTAGTGGATGGCTAAAAACCACCTGCTGGCTATCCAAATAAGGCAACTCAGCTAACAGATCATCTCGCCCTTGAAATAAAGTAACAATACCACGGGCCAACTGCTCTTGAGCCTGAGTTTGGCCTTCAATCATGAACACACGAGTTTCGGCCACAAAACGGTAGGATAACCAAGGGATACTAATCAACACCAAAGCAAAAACTAAGACTTGGGTATTAAGTCGAAACCGTGGGCGCCTATTAGCAGAAGACATTAATTATCCGACCAGCGATAACCCATACCATATTCTGATTTGATAGCATCAAACTGAGCATCTATCTTTTTTACTTTACGCTTTATGTTGCGAATATGGGTACTTATGGTGTTATTAGACACATAATGTTGATGAGTGGCTTGAGCCAATGTGTCATAGGTTAGGATATTACCAGGCCTGCGGGTAAGGGCTTCAATCATGCGAAATTCTGTTAACGTAATGCCTACTATTTCTTGGTTACGCCATTTAGCCTGACGGCTTTCTTCAAGCAGTTGTAAATGGCCTATATTTCGTATTTTTTGATCATCTGTTTCTGCGGTCACTACTCTAATATCGCTTAAACGTATTAGTGTTGCTACTTTTTCCGCTAAAAAGTCCAACGATACAGGTTTTGGTTGATAATCCCACGCGCCCATCCTCAGGCCTAGAATTCGATCGATTTCGCCCACCCGTTCTGTCAGAAACAACACTGGAAGATCTGGATGGATTTTAAGCAAGGCAGCGCATAACTGAAACCCTGCATCAATATTGTCATCCATAATGATGTCGAGTATCACTAAATCTGGGCGCTGTTGTTTTAAGCCCACCTCGGCCTGATCTTTGCCAGCGTAGACGGTCACACGGTAACCACGCTGCTCTAGCGCGAATTGGTAATTATCTCGCTGGTCACGGTCATCTTCTACAATAACGATGTGCTTGGCCAAAGGTGGCTCCTTAACTCGGCTAACTAATTAACCGTTGCTCAAGTAATTGAAATGTTTGCTGTAGGTTTTTTTTGGCTTTCTTTTTTGCGCCGTCAATTTGTACTTGCAAGCCCAAGAGGGCTTCTTCACCTGCCACTTTAGGGTCACTACTGGCTTCAATAGTGTTGATCAAATCATCTACCTGTGAGGCCAATTGCAAAACTTCTTGTTCGGCCCTTTGTTTGGCAATTGCCATCGCTTTAGCTTTACCAGCATCTACTTTGGCCTGTTCTTCTTGAGTCAGCTCTTTTTTTACCTTAGTTGCAGTGTGCTTAGCACCCATATCCCCAACCAAAGACATAATGCCCACAGCCGAGCGCAAGCGCTCCATAAAAGGTTCGCTTTGGGCACGGGCTTTAGCTGCACCTTTTTGTAATTCGGATTCAATATAGGCAGGGTCTGTAATAATTTCGTCGTAACGCTTACGCGCAGGGGTTAGATAGTCGTTTAGGTACTCAAACAGCTGGCCCTTCATATCCCCCCAACCGATGCCGTTGGCATAGGCTTTACGTATTGCCAAGGTTTCTTCATGACTGGCAAAAGCACTGTATATTTCAAACAAAGTACAGGTATCAGGGTCCTTCACTTCGCCGGGTTGCAAGCTATTGGTGGTGATCTGAAAAATAAGTTTTCGTAATTCATCGGCAGGGGCAAATAAGGGAATGATATTGCCGTAACTCTTACTCATTTTACGGCCATCAAGACCCGACAAAACCTTTGGTTCACCTTCTTCAACCATCGCTTCTGGCAACACAAAGTGTTCTCCATAGGTGTGGTTAAAACGCATGGCAATGTCGCGACACATCTCAATATGCTGAATTTGATCTTTACCCACAGGGATTTGGTGGGCATTAAACATAAGGATATCTGCTGCCATAAGAACGGGATAGCTGTATAAACCCATGCTAATGCCCTGATCTAAGTCGGCATTGGATTGGCGTTGATTCTCGTCTACAGAAGCTTTGTACGCATGGGCTCTATTCATCATGCCCTTGGCAGTCACACAGGTTAAAAACCACGCAAGCTGAGGAATTTCAGGAATATCCGACTGACGATAAAAAGTGGCTTTATCGGTATCTAAACCTAAAGCTAACCAAATTGCAGCGATTTCACGACCAGAACGATGAACCGTTTGTGGGTCTTGGCATTTTATGAGGGCATGATAATCGGCAAGAAAATAAAAACTATCAGTATCCATTTGTTGGCTGGCAGCCACAGCAGGCTTAAGTGCGCCTAGGTAGTTACCTAGATGAGGTGTTCCGGTCGTGGTAATACCTGTGAGCACACGTTGTTTGGCTTGCATGGCTTGAGTCTACTGTTACAAATGAAAGCGTCATTATACACTGGGCATTACGCCTGCGTTAGCCCCAAATAAGGGATATGGAAAGTTATATTATTTTGCACATGGCAATGCCCTTCTCTTACTACAGTTTGATATAAAACTGAGCCTGCAGGTAACCTTGGTAAAAATAATCATAGTAGATATGTGCCTACCTAAAACTGTCGCTTTTAAATTATCTTGCTTCAATTGCATTGCACCGTTAAGGTACGATGATTCAACCTATTCACCAAGGTCACTCCATGGAACAATTAGCTACATTTGGCGCAGGCTGCTTTTGGGGTGTAGAAACCTTATTTGCTGAACAACAAGGCGTTACATCCACCTCTGTAGGTTACATGGGTGGGCACACCACAAATGTTACATACGAAGCCATTTGCCAGGGTGATACCGGCCACGCCGAAGTTGTGCAAATTACCTTTGATGACAACGTAATAGACTTCTCACAGCTGTTGCAGATATTTTGGCAAAACCATAATCCCACCACCCCTAATCAGCAGGGCCCAGACTTTGGCACTCAATATCGTTCGGTAGTGTTTTTCCATAATCAAGACCAACGACAACACGCCTTTGAAATGCGTCAACAACTGACCGACAAGGGTACATTTAAAGCACCCATTATCACCATTATTGAAGCTGCTGACCGTTACTATATCGCAGAGGATTACCATCAGAAGTATTTGTCAAAACGTGGCAAAACTAGCTGTTATATTTAACTGCTTTAACCCATTACTTCTAAGGGGTCTCTTGTTTCGTTAGTGTGCGTCGCTTTTTGACAAGTTAGCCCCAACCCCCATGGGTAAAATTTGCTCGTTATTTTTCGCTCAGTGGCAATCGTGCTCATTGGGCTACTTACCCTTTCTTCGGGAGCAAGCACACATGAAATCTTCTGCTAAAGTTGTCGTTATCGGCGGCGGCGTTGTCGGCGCAGGCACTTTGTACCATTTGGCCAAAAAAGGTTGGACCGACGTAGTGTTGGTCGAACGTAAAGAGCTTACTTCTGGCTCTACATGGCATGCAGCTGGTTTGCTACCGCTTTTTAACATGAGTTATTCTGTAGGTAAGCTACATCAGTACTCTGTTGACTTTTACCATGAACTAGAAAAAGAAACCGGTATGAGTGTCGGTTTCTCCGTGGTGTCTAACATCCGTTTGGCGAACTGCGAATACCGTATGGACGAATACAAGTATTACGCTGGGGTTGCAAAGACTGTGGGGGTAGAGACTAAATTTCTTACACCTGAACAAGTGAAAGAAGTATGGCCTCTTTGTAATACAGAAGGCTTACTTGGTGCAATTCAACATCCAGATGATGGCTATATTCAACCAGCCGACCTCACTCAAGCTCTTTGCAAGGGTGCCCGAGACATGGGTGCTGAGATTTACCGTTTCACTTCGGTAACTGCAATTGAGCAGCAAGTTGATCACACTTGGATCGTTAAGACTGATAAGGGTGACATCGCGTGTGACCACGTAGTGTCTTGTACTGGCAGTTTTGCCCGTAAGACAGGTGAAATGGTTGGCCTAGATATTCCTGTAATCCCAGTAGAACATCAATTCATTGTCACTGAACCACATCCAGAAATTTTGGAGCGAAAAAAGCAAGGGTTGCCAGAGATGGGCGTATTACGCGAATCAGACGGTGGTTACTACTTACGTGAAGAAGCTGGTGGTTTGTTGTTAGGCCCATACGAAAAAGGCGCACCTTGCGTTTATGTAGATGGTCCAGCAGACGACTGTGAATACGAACTATTCAACCAAGAGTTGGATCGTTTAATGCCCCACATTGAATTCTGTATGAACCGTGTACCTGCCTTTGCCGAAGTTGGCGTTAAGGAAGTTTACAACGGTGCAATTGCATATACGCCAGATGGCAATCCTATTGTAGGCCCTGCTCCAGGCCTTAAGAACTTTTGGCTTAACGAAGGTCACTCCTTTGGTATTACTGCTGCCGGCGGAGCTGGCTGGCAATTAGCTGAATGGATGATCGATGGCGAGCCTACCGTAGACATGATGGGTGTAGACCCACGTCGCTTTGGTCCTTACGCCACCCGTGGTTACCTTAAGGAAAAGAACCAAGAAGCTTACTCTAACGTATTCACCACTCACTACCCAGACGAAGAGCGTGAAGCGGCTCGGCCTTTAAAGACCACGCCATGTTACGATCGTATGAAAGCACTAGGTGCAGTATTTGGTAGCGTTTACGGTTGGGAACGTCCTAACTGGTTTATACCTACTAAAGACTACGCTTTAACCGCAGAAGAGTTAGCCACCGACAACGTTGACCAGGTGCTGTGGAATCAAAACTTCTCTGAGCCACTTGATGGTGGCCCTATTGTAGAAAAGAACTCATTCCGTCGTTCTAACTATCATGAGTTTGTAGGCAACGAATGTAAACATGTGACTGAGAAAGTAGGTTTGCTAGACATGTCTGCTTTCGCTAAAGCCATTGTTAAAGGCCCCGGTGCAGAAGCATGGCTAGAGTACATCTTTGCTAACAAGATGCCTAAAACCATTGGTCGTATTTCACTGGTCCACATGCTAACTCTCCATGGTGGTGTGCGTGCTGAATTCACCGTTTACAAGACTGGCCCACAGAGCTACTACCTTGTATCTGCCGGTGCCTTTGAAACCCACGACCATGATTACCTATTCAAGCTTAAACCAGCCGATGGCAGTGTAGACGTGCAACGTGTGACCACCAATACCGGCGTACTTGTATTGGCTGGACCACGTTCACGTGACGTGTTGCAAAAAATCACTGACGCAGATTTGTCTAACGAAAATTTCAAATGGTTAACAGGTAAAAAGATCAACGTAGGTTATGCTACGGCAGAAGCTCTACGCGTGAACTTTGTAGGCGAATTAGGTTGGGAATTACACCACCCAATCGAAATGCAAAACTACATCTTTGATGAAGTCATGAAGGCTGGTGCCGAGTTCGATATTAAGCCATTTGGTATTCGTGCTATGGACTGCATGCGTTTAGAGAAATCTTACCGCTTGATTCCACGTGAAATGTCTATCGAATACTCTGCTATGGAATCTGCCCTAGGCCGTTTTGTACGTGTAGACAAGGAAGGTGATTTTATTGGTAAAGAAGCACTTATTGCTTGGGAAAAGCGTGGTGCTCAAAATGCCTTCGCTACCATCGAAGTACACGGCGTAACTGATGCAGATGCACGTGGGTCTGAAGCTATCTACAAGGACGGCAAAGTCATCGGTCGTGCCACTTCTGGCGGTTACGGCTGGCGTGTAGGTAAATCTCTCGCCCTAGGAATGGTTAAACCAGAACTCTCTGTTATTGGCACAGAACTCGAAATTGAAATTTTGGGTGAGATGTACAAAGCCACTGTGGTTGAAGAGTCACCTTTCGACCCGACAAATGCCAAATTGCGCGCTTAATCAGTTCCCGTAATAATAAGCAACAATTATTGGCCAAGTCATGCATTTGACTTGAGCCGAGTTTTTCATACTAAGTAGCGTTGACTTCTTGGTACGCAGGTTTAAAATGCCTGCTTTTATTAGCGTTAGCAAAAGCCAACGCTACCTTTTATATTTAAGTGAGATCATGTCCATGAAAGTTTTAGTTGGCGTAAAACGCGTACTAGACCCTCAGGTTAAGGCACGCGTTAAGGCAGACAAATCAGGTATCGACCTAACCAATGCCAAGATGACCATGAACCCGTTTTGCGAAAATGCTGTAGAAGAAGCCATTCGCCTACGTGAAGCAGGTAGCGTTGAAGAAGTTGTGGCAATATCTATTGGCGCAGCCAAGTCAGAAGAAACTCTACGTAACGCCCTAGCATTAGGTGCAGACCGTGCCATTTTAGTTCTCACTGAAGAAGTGTTGGAGCCGTTAGCCATTGCTAAAGTGCTTAAAGCCATTGTAGAAAAAGAAAATCCTGACTTAGTTTTGGTTGGCAAACAAGCCATCGATGATGAATGCAACCAAACAGGACAGATGTTGTCTGCCCTATTAGGCTGGCCACAAGCCACCTTTGCTTCAAAACTAGAACTTATTAATGGCAGAGCTCAGGTGACTCGAGAAGTTGACTCAGGTTTAGAAACCATTAACGTCAATATGCCTGCGGTAATTTCCGCAGACCTACGTTTAAACGAGCCACGTTATGCCTCTTTACCTAACGTAATGAAGGCCAAGCGCAAACCACTTGATAAGATAGACCTTATCGACTTAGGTTTAGACACAGCTAACCGCATGACGACCCTTGAAGTGATGGAGCCCCCTGCCCGTGCAGCTGGTGTGATGGTGGCAAGTGTTGCCGAATTAGTTGAAAAGCTACGTAACGAAGCCCAGGTTATTTAAGGAGTCCACTATGAGCATTTTAGTTATTGCAGAACATGATAACGCCAGCTTAGTTGGCGCTACTTTAAACACAGTGACCGCTGCCCAGCAAATTGGCGACGACATTGACTTACTTATTGCTGGTAACGGTTGTGACGCAGCGGCTCAAGCAGCGGCTCAAGTTGCTGGCGTAAACCGTGTGCTCATTGCAGACCACACTAACCTAGAAGGCCTACTAGCAGAAAATGTTGCCAACCTAGTGGTTTCACTAGCTGGCAACTACAGCCATGTGTTGACTGCTGCCACCACCTTTGGCAAAAACTTCATGCCTCGCGCTGCAGCTTTATTAGACATGAGTCAAATTTCTGAAATCAGCGAAGTTATTTCCACAGATACCTTTGTAAGACCTGTGTATGCAGGCAACGCCATGGCTAAAGTCCAATCTAGTGATAGCATCAAATTTATCACCATTCGTACTACCAAGTTTGAAGCCGCTGCTGAAACAGGTGGTTCTGCCACTGTGGAAGCTGTCGATGCCGTTACCGATTCTGGCCTTTCTCGTTTTATTGGTTTATCTTCCTCAGAATCTGAGCGTGTTGAACTGACCTCTGCTTCCATCGTTATTTCTGGTGGCCGTGGCATGCAAAACGGTGAAAATTTCCACATGTTGGATAGTGTTGCCGACAAACTAGGCGCCGCTGTGGGTGCATCTCGTGCCGCCGTAGACGCAGGCTTTGTGCCTAATGACTACCAAGTTGGACAAACGGGTAAAGTAATCGCTCCAGACCTATACATCGCTGTAGGCATTTCTGGTGCTATCCAACACTTGGCTGGCATGAAAGACTCTAAGACCATTGTTGCCATCAACAAAGACTCAGAAGCCCCTATCTTTCAGGTTGCCGATTATGGTTTAGTTGCAGACCTGTTTGAAGCAGTTCCAGAGTTAGAAAAAGCCCTATAAGCTACAACGCTTTGGTATAACCAGAATATGTCGCTCAGGATGACGCGATGGTGTTATAGACCATGACAGCGAGTAACAACAGGCACCACCACCAAAAAACCAGCTATTTGCTGGTTTTTTTATTTGATTGAGAAAGTAATTCGATGTTTTTCAGCTACCACTGCAAGGTCAATGATATGGTGCATTACTTTTAAGCCATAGGCGATAACTACTAAGGTAAAACACATATTTTCTTGTAATGTTTTGAACAAGCTTCTTACTTGCACTTAAATAGACACGGGTAGGCCAATACCGGCTCGTCACAATCCACAGGCCTTGGTTTGAGGTCACAAGCAAGGCACTAACAATACGCTAACATTGACCGCCTAAGAGCCCGTGGGAGTAGTTGTTGATTAGGTTGGAATAATATCACCAATGTTCAGCCGTGGATTTAGACAGGCCAAATATCCTTATAACTGCACCGATGGAGCATGCCTCATGACCTATTACAGGTTGTCAGCACCAATTGCCATCACACTGCTGCTACCCGCGATAATAGAACGACGGTGAGCCTCAAAACGGGGTAATATGTGGTCTAAGTAATAAGCTACAGTAACCAGCTTATTAGCTTTAAAGCTCTCACTTTCTTCCATGGCCACTAAATCAGCACTACGAATCATTTGCCATGCACCACAAACGTAACCACTCAACATTAATAAATCAAAACTTATGGCCCCAGCAAACATCACGTCATCCTTGGCTTGCTGCAGTAATTGTTTGTAGCTAGACTCAAGCCCATCGATGGCTTCAGACATATTACCTCGATGCTGCTCACTCACAGCATGACCATGCAAGCTTAAGTCATCACGCATTTGCTGCACTAGATCAGCCATGGCTGCGCCTTGGTCGTATACAGTTTTTCTGCCCGCTAGGTCTAACGCCTGAATACCCGTAGTACCCTCGTAAATCGTAAGTATTCGAGCATCCCTCTGGTGTTGTGCAGCACCCGTTTCTTCAATGAATCCCATACCACCATGTATTTGCACACCTAATGAAGTAACCTCCTGAGATACCTCAGTACACCAACCTTTAGCAATGGGAGTTAATAACCCCACTCGCTTTAGTGCGAGGCCTCGGGTAGCAGCATCAGTTGCTTTGTGACTTAGATCAATCTGAGTTGCAGTTGCATAGGTAATGGCTCGACCCGCTTCAGTGAGGCTACGCATGGTCATCAACATTCTGCGCACATCCGGATGGTGGATGATTGCGCCACGCTGCTTAGTGCCTGGGGCAGCACACTGAACACGTTCTCGGGCATACTCTAGCGCACCTTGATAGGCGCGATCAGACAGGCTAACTCCTTGCAGGCCTACTAGTAAACGGGCGTTATTCATCATCGTAAACATGGCAACTAAGCCTTGATGGGGTTGGCCAACAAGATAACCAATAGCACCACCATTGTCACCATAACTCATGACACAGGTTGGGCTAGCATGAATACCCAGCTTGTGCTCTAAATTAATTGCGTAGACATCATTACGCTCACCCAAACTACCATCTCCATTAACCAAAAATTTAGGCACCAAAAACAAGGATATGCCTTTTACCCCGTCAGGGGCATCAGGTAATTTGGCTAATACTAGGTGAATGATGTTATCAGTCATGTCGTGATCACCCCAAGTGATATAGATCTTTTGACCTTTAACAAGAAAGTGATCGCCATTAGGTACAGCAGTGGTAGTTATAACAGCCAAATCTGTGCCTGCATGGGGCTCAGTAAGGTTCATCGTACCTGTCCATTCACCACTAATCATTTTAGTTAGGTAAATATCTTTCAAGTGTTCGCTGCCATGGGCAAATATGGCTTCTGTGGCGCCAGAAGTCAGCAAGGGGCAAAGCCCAAGAGACATGTTAGCTGCATTCATCATTTCCGCAACGGGCATAGAAAAACTGAAGGGCAACCCTTGTCCACCATATTGCTCGTCAAAATATAGGCTATTCCAGCCCCCTTGAGCGTATTTTTGATAGGCGTTCTTAAATCCATCAGCAGATTTAACACCACTTTCAGCTAACTTAACGCCCTGTTGATCGCCTGCATAGTTGATTGGAGACCAGACTTCACTCGCTAATTTATCAGCTTCTGATAGCACCGCTTGCAGTAGGTCTTCACTGGCATCTTCGTTGTCAATCGCTGCGGCAAAGTTAGGCAAATCAAGCAAGCGATTGACTACAAAATTCATTTCTTCTAAAGGGGCTTGATAGTCGTTCATTTTAATCGCTCTTTTAAATTAGTGTGTCGTGTGACGCCGAGGGTCGATTTGGCTTAATTTTAGCCTGACATTTGTAGCCAAGCGAAATAATGCCTATCATGCTGACCCACGGGTTCCACAAAGAACTCATGAGACAACTTTTAAAGGAGCAGCATGTGGCCAACCAACACGGGTATTATATAGAAGATTTAAGCATTGGTATGACGTCAAGCTATGAAAAAACTGTTACAGCAAAAGATATTGAAGCCTTTGCTGCAGTCACAGGCGACACTAACCCAGTACACTTAGACGCAGAATACGCTGCAACTACGCCATTTAAAGCGCGTATTGCTCACGGCATGATTAGCGCAGGAATAATTTCTACAGTGTTAGGAACACAGCTGCCTGGACCTGGCTGCATCTACTTAGATCAGCAGATTAAATTTAGAGCAGCAGTGTTTATAGACGACACCGTTGTAGCAACAGTTACAGTTGAGGATATTAACCAGCGCCGTGGCCGCGTCAGCCTAAAAACCCAGTGTTTTGTAAATGGCAAACTGGTGGCTGACGGCATGGCATCGATGATGGTCGACAAGAAAGGCTAGCTACGCTCAGATCTTGGCGGTTATGCGCCTTATTTCTTCTTCGCGTGCAATCAGTGTGCGTTTAAGTTCGAGGACCGTGTTATTCAATAGAAAAGCTTCGCCGTCTTTAGACTTTAATTGTTTACGTATATCTTTTTCACGTCTGGTAGTAGCAGACTTATCTAGCATCGTTCGATTTTTTAATTCCTTCATATCAGTCTCACTTTGCTCAAGTTCACCTTCTAAACGTTTTAATCGGTTAGACGATGCCAAGACCTTACTGGTGGACTTAGACATATTACGAGACTGGCTAGTAATCTCCCCTCGATACTTGCGCAATTCCTCATCTTGGCTGCGAATCTGACTAAACTGATTATCGTGAGTGACCGTACTTCTTGCCACTTCACCTTGTAAGTCTTGAATCTGGGAATTTAAAGCCATTTCCTTTTTGCCCCATTCGTCACGCAGCTTATCCAATTGATGCTTGTAATAGCTCATCTTGCTCTTTACTTTGCTGACGTTTTCTTGGTGACGGACCCCCTCTTCTTTCAAGCGGACATCAAGCTGTGTCTTGGCCTCATCACTACTTGTTTGTGCACGCTGCATTTCACCTTTAGACTCAGTTACTTTGTGACTCATAGAAATCATATTGGATTCGGCGGACTGCAAATTGCTGCGCAGCATTGCACGTTCAGCCTCCAAGTTTTTAACACTACGTTTGTGTTCACTCAACTGCAGACGCAACCGCTGGTTGGAGTCTTCTATAGCTTCTAGCTGAGCCTTGGACAAATAGAGCTCGTCTTCCAAAGATTTTCCATTAGCCGCCATAGGCGTATTATGGTTTGTTCCTAATTCCAGCTCTAAATGAGCATCTTTTAGGGCATTTTCCCAAATCAACTGTACTGACTGATAGACTGTTTCTGGCACATCTGGACGATGGTGGGATCCCATACTTCGATGAAAATCAACTTGACTTTCTTGCTTCACCCACCAACGCTCTAACCTGCTACGTAATTCGTCAGAGGCTTCAATATGCATTTTATCTGCAATAGCTTGCACACTTACTTGTTCGCCAGAGGACATCAGCTCATTAGCAAACTTGTGTACATTAGCTGTATCAATACGGTCATCCATTGGGTCTATATGTCTCCAATAATTACAAATAATCCAAACCATATGGTTTTAGATAATATTTAAAAGTTTACCTTATTTTATTCATGCTGGCACCATTTTGCGCAGCACAAATTTTTGAATTTTACCTGTGGCAGTTTTTGGTAAAGCCCCAAAAACAACATGTTTAGGCACTTTAAAACGTGCCATGTTGTCCTTACAATAGCCAATCAATTCTTCTGCCGTGACTAGTGCATCAGGTTTGAGCGTTATAAATGCACAGGGAGTTTCTCCCCATTTTTCGTCGGGCCTCGCCACTACTGCTGCTTCTAACACGGCAGGGTGACTATACAAGACTCCCTCAATTTCAATTGAAGAGATATTCTCTCCTCCTGAAATGATAATATCTTTGGCTCTGTCCTTAATTTCCATGTACCCGTCTTCGTGCCAAACAGCAAGATCTCCAGTACGGAACCATCCCCCTTCAAAGGCCTCAGCTGTAGCTGTTGGATTCTTAAGGTAACCTTTCATTACCATATTGCCACGTAGACATATTTCACCAATGGTTTCACCATCTTTAGGCACAGGCATCATTGTTGCTGTATTCATCACCATGTGATCCTCTTGAGCAGGACCTCTAACACCTTGGCGAGACTTTAACGCAGCTTGTTGCGACTTTGATAAGTGACCCCAAAGGTGGGGCTGCCACTCGCAAATAACACACGCCCCGTAAGTTTCTGTTAAGCCATAGACATGTGTGACCTCAAAACCCAAGTCTTCCATAGCTTCGATAACCGCAGCTGGAGGCGCCGCACCCGCTGTCATTACTTTCACTTGGTGCTGGATACCCTGTTTATACTGGTCATCGGCATTATTAATCATATTAAGCACAATAGGTGCACCACCAAAGTGCGTCACTTTCTCTTGCCTAATAAGCTGGAGCATGGTTTCTGGTTTTAAATGGCGAATAAATACATTGGTTCCAGCCAATAAGGCTGTGGTCCATGGAAAGCACCAGCCATTACAATGAAACATGGGCACAATGGTCATAAACTTTGGGTACTTCGGCATATCCCAGCTGAAGGCCATACTCATGGCCGTTAAATAGGCTCCTCGGTGATGATAAACCACCCCTTTAGGGTTGCCTGTAGTGCCCGATGTATAATTTAAACTGATAGCTTGCCACTCATCATCTGGCATTTCCCAATGACTATCCCTGTCGCCTTCTGCAATAAGCTTTTCATAGGTCAGTTCGCCTATGAGTCGACCACCCTCAAAAGTCGGGTCATCTATATCTACTACTAAGGGTTTTGCTTCACACAAGGTTAGCGCAAGGGCAACAGTCTCAGAGAACTCACGATCTACAAATACCACTTTGGTTTCTGCATGATCAAAAATAAAAGCAATAGTCTTTGCGTCTAAACGGGTATTGATCGCATTAAGCACTGCACCCGCCATCGGCACAGCATAATGAGACTCAAACAATTCTGGTCCGTTATGGGACACTACGGATACTGTGTCTCCTAAACCAACACCTCTGTTTTTAAGGGCATTAGCCATAGCACAAGAACGTTGATAAGTTTGTAACCACGTGCGACGTAGGTCGCCATAGACTTGAGCTTCTATAGATGGATACACCTCTGCAGCTCGTTTAAGCAACGATAAAGGCGAAAGACTTTGAAAGTTAGCCTGGTTTTTATCGAGAGCAGTGTTATACATAAGCGGCACCTAGGAGTGTATTTAGACGGACTGCAGCATAGCTAAAGAAATCAAATAGCACCAGCACAAGTACGCATTAGTCGGACATTAGCTCAAACGTTCAACGGCGTTTTGTAGGCGCTGATCTAAGGGTGCGCGTACATCAATTTTCTTTTCTGTACTCGGATCAACCAAGCGCAACTGGGCTGCATGTAAGAATAGACGATTTAACCCTAACTGCCGTTGCAGCTGATTAATTTCATCGACACCGTACTTAGGGTCACCTACGATAGGGTGGCCCATATGCTGGCAATGCACACGAATTTGATGGGTTCTGCCGGTAATAGGCCTAGCCTCAATTAAGGTAAACTGACCTAAGCTTTGTAACACTCTATATCGCGTAATACTGCGCTTACCTTCCTGAACAACCCGCACCATCCGTTCACCAGATTGTACGACATTCTTCAGCAGCGGCGCATCCACTTTTTGACAAGATTTGGGCCAACCTCCGATCACTAACGCTTGATACATCTTGTCGATGCCACCGTCCCTAAGTTGGGCATGAATAGCCCTTAACGTAGAGCGCTTTTTGGCAACCATGATACAACCTGATGTATCTCTATCTAAACGATGCACAAGTTCCAGAGAACGTTCATTAGGAAATAGCTGACGTAAACTTTCAATTAAACCTAAGTTAATGCCGCTGCCACCATGAACAGCTAAGCCATGAGGTTTATTAATAATCAATAAGCCTGGACTTTCATACAAAATAGCGTCACGTAACTGTTTTTCTAAACCTTTGCCGACTGCAGCTGGCGCATTAGGCTCTGGCAGTTTAACCGGCGGAACACGCACTATGTCACCATTTTTTAGCTTATAGTCAGGCTTAATACGGCCTTTATTGACGCGCACCTCTCCCTTCCTGACGATACGGTATATAAAGCTTTTGGGCGCACCTTTAAGCTGGGTAATGAGAAAATTATCGATACGCTGACCTGCCCTATCTTCATCAATAGAGACAAATTTAACAGCGGTGGCGGTCAATGCAGGAGGAGGTGTCGGCTTTTGTGGCATAAATGGAAAACTAATGACTTTATTAATTGCGGGCTAAGGGCGAGAATGGTAACATAAGGGCTACTGAAACTGACACTAATTCAGTGACTGGGTACAAATTTAATGACCCATTTCAGTTAACCAATTTTTAGGTGGGGCCTGACAAACCCAACCCGTTGATTTTGCCGTTTTATGCTTAATGTATACCTAGCACCGCAAAATCCAAATGAAATAGGCTGTAACTCGGTGTATTCCCAGTTATTTAACGTAAAACCACCCGTTTTACCCAGTTACGGCGAATTAATTTATGCTTGGTGTTTAGGTGTAGATGTACCCTACCCATGGACTGGTCTGAACAAAAATTACAGTGCTGAGGCAAGCACACAGGGACAGTAGCTAAATCAATAGAATAAACAGGGCCATTTTTGAATTTAAATTGAGCTGCTGGTGAGTTAACTTACACGTTAACCTATATGATTAATATTGTTAGAATACTCAGACCAATAACATAATTTGGAATGCACAGTGCAATTCAAATTTATCCGAGAAGGTAACGGTTTCCTGCACCGTAAGGGCTTTTATTAGCTTTCGTACACCCGTAAAAATATTAATTGCCGTAGGGTAAATGGGCTTCAAGAAATTGAAAACCATGAAAAGAATGCTCATTAATGCAACCCACTCTGAAGAGTTGCGCGTTGCACTGGTCGATGGCCAGCGTATGTACGACCTAGATATCGAATCTGGTGCTCGTGAACAAAAAAAGGCCAATATTTACCGTGGCCGCATCACCCGTGTAGAACCTAGCTTAGAGGCTGCGTTTGTTGACTATGGTTCAGAACGCCATGGTTTCTTACCCCTTAAAGAAATTTCTCGAGAGTACTTTAAAGACCCGTCACAAAGTGGCCGTTCTAGTATTCGTGAACTTGTTAAAGAAGGTCAGGAAATTGTTGTTCAAGTGGACAAAGAAGAACGTGGCAATAAAGGCGCAGCCTTAACCACATTCATTAGTCTTGCTGGCCGTTATTTAGTATTAATGCCTAATAACCCACGTGCCGGCGGTATTTCTCGTCGCATTGAAGGTGAAGAACGGTCTGAACTACGTGACGTAATGAACCAACTTACTGTGCCTGCTGAGTCGGGCGTAATTGTTCGCACCGCAGGTATTGGCCGCAGTGCTGAAGAAATTCAGTGGGACCTAGATTATTTACAGCAGTTGTGGGAATCCATCACCGCAGCTTCTGACAAACATCCAGCACCCTTCCTAATATACCAAGAAAGCAACGTTATCATTCGCGCTATGCGTGATTATCTGCGTCAAGACATTGGCGAAGTATTGATCGACGAGCCTAAGGTTCACCAAGACGTATTAAGCTTTGTGCAACAAGTGATGCCTAGTTATGAGAACAAAATTAAGCTCTATGACCAGGACATACCACTATTCAACCGTTTCCAAATTGAATCACAAATTGAAACCGCTTTCCAACGTGAAGTAACGCTTCCTTCTGGTGGCGCCATTGTAATCGATCCAACAGAAGCGTTGGTGTCTATCGACATTAACTCAGCTCGTGCTACTAAGGGCAGCGACATCGAAGAAACGGCATTAAATACAAACTTAGAAGCCGCAGAAGAGATTGCTCGACAGTTACGTTTACGTGACATGGGCGGTTTAGTAGTGATTGATTTTATCGACATGGGCCCAATGCGTAACCAACGTGCAGTAGAAAACAAACTACGTGATAGCCTAAAGCTAGATCGTGCTCGTGTGCAGGTTGGCCGTATTTCTCGCTTTGGCTTAATGGAAATGTCTCGCCAGCGTTTGCGTCCCTCATTGGGCGAAACATCGGGTATCGTTTGCCCACGTTGTAGCGGCCAAGGCAGCATCCGTGATGTTGCATCATTGGCGTTGTCTATCATTCGTTTAATCAACGAAGAAGCAAGCAAGGACCGCTCCGCAGAAATTCGTGTAGTATTGCCAGTTAATATGGCAACCTATCTACTAAATGAGAAACGTGCTGAAATTCTAGAAGTAGAAAAAACTGTCGGTGTTCGCGTAGTGATTATTCCGAACCCACAAATGGATACACCTCATTTCGAAGTCAGCCGCTTACGGGATGACCATGAATCAGCTCAAGTAGGTGAAACTAGCTACGAAATAGACTTGATTCAACATAATTTTGATGCCAAAGAGTTTGATGCTAAAACGCCACTAGCCATGGAAAAACCAGCAGTGGAAAGCATGCAGCCGGCCAAACCAGCACCACAAATAGAAGCTTCTGCATCTGGCAAAGCCAGAATGACTCCAGTGAAAGCTGCTAAGCCTGCTGGTATAGGTGCACGTATGGTTCGCGCCTTAGGCCGTTTAGTTAACGGCGACCCGAAAGTCAAAGTAGATGAAAAAGCACCCGTTAAAAGCTCTTCAGCTCGCAACGAGTCACGCAACGGTCCTCGCAATACTCAAAGCCGCAACCAAAACGATGATCGTCGTCGTGGACGTAACGGCAACCGACGCAATGATCCTCGCAGCGATTCACGTGAAGAAAAGCGTAACGAAGCAAATACAGACTCACGTAACGCGCCTCGTAACGAAGCCAATGTGGACTCTCGTAATGAAGAACGTAAGAATGACCGTAACACAGATGAAAAACGCAGCAATCGTCGCCAGGACACTCGCAACAAGAGCCGTGAGCCAAAGGTAGCTGAAGTAGTAGAGGCTGTAGTTACACAGGCGCCTGCAGTAGCAGAGGAAGCCTTTGAATCCAATGCAAACCGCACCCGTGATCAAAAGCGACGTCGCGATCGCAGTGGTAAACGCAGCAACCCTAAGCCACAAGTTGAGGAAACCTCAGAAGCGAATAACGAAACAGTTGCTGAAGAGATTTTAGACGTTAATGTTGCAGTCCAAATCGAAGCAGTCCCTACTGTAGGAGTTGAGACTAACTCTGAAGTTGAAGTTGAAGCAACCTCTAAAAAAGAAACTTCAGATAAGAAGCCTCGTCAGCGTAAACCACGTGAACGCAAGCCGAAAGAAGCTAAAACGACTGCAGCCGTAGTTGAAACATCTGCAGCAAGTGAACAACCTCCTGCTGAAGCTGTTGTTGAAAACGCTAGCGAAGTAGTAGTTGAAACTGTGACTGAAGTGGTTGCTGAAGCTCCTGTAGAAGCAAAGGCTAAAACTCCTGCAAAAGCAAAGACCAAAACTCCCACAGAAACTCCTGCCGAAGAAAAGACTGAAGCAATTGTTGAGGTATTGGTGAAAAAGGCCACTGAAGCAGTCATTGAGAAAACTGCTGAAACCGAAGCAGTGGTCATTCTAGAAGAAGTGCAGCCAGCATCTGCTGATGAAGCACCTGCTCCTCGCTCTTCTCGCCCACGTGCTCACAATGACCCTCGTGAGAAACGTCGTCGTGAAAAAGCTGAAGCAGAGAAATCTTCAGCTAACAAAGGCTAACCTAACCTTATAGGTAAAACTCGCCTCGGTTGTCAAACAACCGAGGTTCTATTTCTAACGTGACGCCAAACTTCACGGCCACATCGGCTTTAATCCGTTTAGCCAAATCCAAAACTTCCTTACCCGTAGCGCTGCCTGAACAAACCAAAACTAATGCTTGGTACTCATGAACACCCACTTCTCCTTGTCTAAAACCTTTCCAACCTAATTGGTCAATCAACCAACCAGCAGCTAATTTATGCTTCTTTGGGTCCACAGCGTAAGTCACAAGGCCTGGCCACTGTTGTGCTAATGCCTGCTTTTGTCCATTACTTACCATAGGGTTTTTAAAAAAACTGCCTACATTAGGAATCTTTTTTGGGTCTGGCAGCTTCGAACGGCGAATATGGATCACAGCATCGCGTACCTGTTGTGGCGAGGCACTTATTGCAGGCTTACCCAACTGTGATGTAATGGTATCTTCAATAATACCATAGCTGACCTTAGGCTCAGTATCGCGGCTCAAGAGCAGCCGCACTTGGGTGATGATCCAGCACTGATGGCGTTTAAATACACTGTCTCTGTAACCAAACTCGCAGTCAGCGGAGGACAGCTCAAACTCTTCTCCAGTATCAAAATCAAACACCTGAACACCACCAAGGCAGTGTTTAAGCTCTACACCATAAGCGCCAATATTTTGAATAGGTGCGGCACCTACCTGCCCTGGAATCAGAGACAAATTTTCTAAGCCACTAGCACCACGCATGATCGATTCTTCAACCAGCAGATCCCACTCATAACCCGCTTGCACACTAACAATAAAATTTTTAGATATTCTATCTAAGGATTTTTCGGCCGGCCAAAACACCTGATCCATTGCCATAAACATAACTAAACCGTCAAAGTCTTGAGTTAATACAAGGTTGCTACCACCGCCTAACAGCAGCCATGGGCAGTGCTTATCCTGACAAAATTGACGAGCTGCACGCAAATCAGCAATACAGTTTACCCTAACAAAATAGGCAGCTTTAACGTCTAAACTTAACGTATTATATGGTTTAAGGCTAATGCTGTGTTGTAGTTCCATTAACTTTCCAAGGCTGTTGAAGCTAGGAATTCACGCATCCGATTTAAGTCTTCAAGTGTGTCGACACCAGCAGGCATGCCTTCAGGAGCTAAGTCCACATGAATACTTTCGCCATAATGTAACGCTCTAAGTTGCTCAAGGGTTTCAAGGGTTTCATAGCTTGACTGCGGCCAGCTCACATAGCGGTGCAAAAAACCTACTCGATAAGCATAAAGCCCTATGTGGCGCAGGTACACATCCTTGTGCGCAAGCTTATTTTCGTCTTCATTCCAACTCCGGTCCCAGGGCAAAGGAGCACGAGAGAAGTACATGGCCATGTTAGCTGCGTTACGCACCAGTTTCACAGCATTAGTATCAAACACCTGTTCAAAGTCATCTATAGGCTCAGCTAAGGTCGCAATAGCCGCATTGGAGTACCGCTGTAAGTTATTAGCCACCTGATTGATTAAATTGGGAGGAATTAAAGGCTCATCCCCTTGTACATTCACCACAATATGATCATCTGGCAAAGCCAGATACTCTGCAACTTCTTGTAATCGATCAGTGCCCGTTGTGTGGTCTTCACGGGTCATGATGACCTTGTCACAAAAACCTTTTGCGTGATTTACAATGTCCATATGGTCTGTCGCTATATAGACCTGCGATGCATCACTCTTGCATGCCTGCTGGTAGACCCGCTGCAGCATACTTAAGCCACCAAGGTCCAACAGTGGCTTGCCTGGTAGGCGGCTCGAGTAGAACCGCGCTGGGATCACCACGGAAAAGTCCATTACGCTTGCTTCTCTTCATCTGTAAGGGGCCTTGCTTGCGCTTCTAATAACACCGGAATACCCGCATCAATAGGATAGGCTAAGCCACTGGCAGGACAAAAAAGTTCATTTGTCTGTGAATGATAAAACAGTTGGCCGTGGCTCACTGGGCAGGCAAGAACTTCTAATAACTTCTTATCCATGGGAATCCTTATTCAATGGGTGTCATAGGTTATAAACCTAATTGTAACAACAGCGCGTCGATTTGCGCAGGTGCAATAGTTAATGATTGAGTTGCGTATAACCAAGGCATTGGTGGTTGATTGTTGTTAGCTTGGGCCAATACCTTACATTTAACAGCATCTTTGGCAGTCATAATGAGTTTGTAGTTGGGCAGATCATGTACTTTGAATTGATAATGATCTGCATACTCTTGGCCGTCAACCTCGTAGCCACGATGACGTAAATCGTCAAAAAAACGTTTTGGGTGACCTATAGCAGCGATTGCATAAATTGGATTCTGAACATCAGGCCAGGGTACAACTAGGTTATCGTATACCCGCTTTAGCTGGTCGAGTTGAGGTATAAGGTGGCATAGCGCTTTACCTTGCATATGTTGCAATAATTGTTTACTTATAGTGCCGTTAGGCACACCAGTGGTGAATACTTGGTCCACTTGAGAGAGCCTTATAGCAGGTTCTCTTAGGGGGCCAGCTGGAATGCATAAACCATTACCAATGCCTCGGCTACCGTCAATCAAACACCACTCCACATCACCTTTAATAGCACTATGCTGCAAACCGTCATCACTAATAACTAAGTCAAATTGTTGTTGCTGTGCTAGCCAAGCAATACTGGATTTTCGGCACCAACCTACTACTACGGGTACACCAGTTAACTGACTCAATAATAACGGCTCATCGCCAACGGTATGAGCGTCATCTTCTGTACTTACGCAATGTGGCCCGGGCCCTACCTTACCCCCGTACCCTCTACTGATAATTGCACAGCGCAAACCTTTATTTTTTAAGGCCGCAACAAGGGCTACCACTAAAGGTGTTTTACCTGTGCCACCAATAGTAATGTTTCCTATTACCACTAGGGGTAGCGGGTTTATGCCCGCTTTAATTTGCCTAGACAGGTGCCAAGCCTTAAGCCATAAGTACAGACTAGCAAAGGGCCATAATAAGTATAACCACCAAGCCCCTCTATACCATGCGTTGAGTAATTTCTGAGTCACCTTGGTTCCATATTGAGCCCATACTTAGCTATCATTTGTCTATCGATTCGCCATCGCTTGACATTACTGCAGATTAATCTGTAATACATGCCTCTATGACATTATTATAACCCACACCAGAGTGCTATCAAGCACTTATATATAGTGCTTACGTATAGCACCGCTAGGGCACATATGGGATCACTTGATATTCACCATTAGTTTCAAATACCACCCGTATTTGACCGTGACGGCCAGTGTTATACCAATGACTACCATGGCGCCAATAGGTATCGGTAATCTGTTCATGGGGGTGGCCATATGAATTATTTTTCCCTGCAGAAACCAACACGTATGCAGGCCTTACCTGGGTTAAAAGCTTTTCTGTAGATGAGGTTTTACTGCCATGATGGGGTGCGATCAGCACGTCGCTAGCAAGGGTCATGCCGCCTGATTTACTAGCAATTTTCACCAACAAATCTTCTGCCTTAGCTTCAATATCTCCAGCAATTATCACCTGCCTACCATATACATTAAGCAATATCACACAAGAGGCATTATTGCCTGATAGGCCATAATCTGCCAAAGCAATTTGGCGCCACATAAGTTTGTCATCAGAATCTTGCCAGAGGTTTTCCCAAGCTGTACTAACACAACGACTCACCTTTATTGCAGCCGTAACTAGGTCTTGCTCCCGTTTTGCTTTACTTTCTGAGGGTAATATTAGACGTTGCACCGTTTGCTGCTGCAGCAACGCATCTAGGCCACCACTATGATCCATATCCCAATGACTTATTACCAACACATCAAGCTGGTTCACACCTTGGGCCAGCATCTCTGGCAAAATCACTGCGTCTACCAAATTAAAACCACTGCGATAACGATTACCAACGTCATAAAGCATATTTTGTTCGCCTTGACGCACCCAAACGCTCAAACCCTGGCCTACATCTAACATTGTGACTACAACCCGTGGCTGAATATGAGTTTGGCTTTTAGGGAAATTGGTTTCAAAGATCTGAATCATTATAAAAAACACAAGCGGCATCAGTAACATCAATACTGGCCAGTGCCAACGCCTTATAACTAGACAGAGGCACCCAACTATTAAGGTAGACACCCAGACTTCGAGTGGCAACCAAGCCACAAACACCTGAGACCAAGTGAATCCTGCAAGAGATTCTAACCCTTGCCATAACAAGGACAAGGTTATGTCTATGCCAGTGAAAAAAAACTGTGGAAGGGTGGTAAAAATTGTAGCAATACTAATTAGTAGTAAGGCAGGAATGAGCAACACACTAAACAGCGGCACTAAGAAGATATTTACTAGGGGGCCAACAAGGCTCACATAGCCAGTGCCCAATGCAATCACGGGCACTAACAACAAAGACAAAGCACCTTGGGCTGCTAATAACTGTATAACCCGATGCCACCATCGCTGACTAGCTGACTGATACCACACTAAACCTAAGGCAAATACAGCAGTATAAGACAACCAAAAGCCTAAGCTGGAGGCGCTGATGGGTTGCAAGACAAGAGTCACAAAAAACGCGATAAATAATCGTTGAGTAAAGCTCAACTGCAAACCCCACATAGAGCCCCACATCAGACCAGCTAACATAATAACCGCTCGCTGTGCTGGCAAACCAAAACCACTAAGCAACGCAAAACCTATGGCGGCGCCTAAACCTACCCACGCACCCACTCGTATACCCAAACTACTATGGATACTAAAGGGCAATATCAATAAACGCATCAAAAGCATCACTAACACGGCCACCAAACCCACGTGCAGTCCAGAAATCACCAGCAAGTGGGTTGTGCCAGTAGCTGCTAGCACCCGCCATTGTTTTGCTGTTAGAGCTGAGGTTTGACCAACAACAAGAGCGCCCCACAAAGCAATAGATTCAGGCGACATAGATCGTGTTTCGGCATAGCTCTGTAAGCCCTGCCATAGCTTCTCGCGCAGCTGTTCCAATGACAACTTTGGCGAACTTATAACGCTACAAGTGTTTCCGGTAACGAGCCATTGCTTAACGTAACCAGACGCTACTTGGCCCTCTAGCTGGCTCCAACGAACATAGTCATAATTTTGCAGATTGTGGTAGTTTTTAGCACCTTTTAAACGCACGATCAATTCAACCTTGTGGCCAATTAAACCTGCTAGGCCCAAGGCTTGATCCAAGGCTTTTAGTTTAGGTTGAGCAACGTCCGTATAGGGATAAATGTTCACTTTTACTTTCCCAAGCAGCGGTTGTGACAACGCCTTATAGACAGGTTTAGCTCCTTTGTTATCTGCCACTATAGGCACATCGACTTGAGCATCGCTTAGGAGCAGACTGAGGCCCGCATAGTTAGATGTAAGTTTGGATACACAAGCATTGATACGTAGATCCTTACCAACCCATGGCTGAGGAAACTGACTATAAACATGATCATACTGGCCCGCACTGGCCAGCAAAAATGTAATCAGGCCTAAGGCGGCTTTGCGACGTGTATAAGCTACTAAAAGTCCACTCAATAACACGATGACTAGGTAGAGGCCATTTACAAAGCCGAACTCAGCCCAACCTAAACACCAAAACAGTAAAAAAAACAAACCATTTATATACATAATGTCTCATCCTTGAGTGCACTAAACCTTGGCTTAGTTTGTATATAAGCGCATAATCAGTGAATAAGGCCTGCGCCTGAAAAACGTCTTACCCGCTACTATTAATAAGGTTAGTTCATGCCGCGTAAGTTTTTTAAACGCATCAGCCCAAATCCAGAAAAATTGACTAAATATCAATCGCTTGGCTGGTTAAGCAAGTTAATGCACGATACTCAGTTGTGGGGATTCAAACGTACAAGTGTAGCTAAGGGCTGCGCTATAGGCCTTTTTTGTTGCATGATTCCTATGCCACTCCAAATGCTCCTAGCAGCTAGCATAGCTCTTGTTTGGAAAGCTAACATTCCACTGTCTGTAGCTTTGGTTTGGGTTAGTAACCCACTCACCATGGCACCTATCTTATACGCCAACTACAAATTTGGATCTTGGATACTACAAACGCCTGCCTATCAGTTGGACTTTGAATGGTCTAGGAGTTGGCTATTTCAACAGCTGCACATGCTATGGAAGCCCCTGTATGTCGGCTCTTTTGCTGGTGGCCTGATTTTGGCTGTGGCTGCTTTTTTTACCGTACAATTACTTTGGAGCTGGCAGGTTAAACGTAACTGGCTTAAACGTAAACGTTAGTTAGCTAGCTCGTTAGTTTTCCATCTTGCAACTTTAGTTGTGAATCCAGTTGGCCGGCTAACTCTAGGTCATGGGTAACCGCAACAAAAGCAGTCCCTAGATCTGACTGCAGTTGTTTTAGTAACCCCAAAGTTTGTTGTGCATTGTGGCGATCTAAATTACCTGTGGGTTCATCCATCAGCAAGCATGCTGGTTCATTAATTAGTGCGCGAGCTATGGCAACACGTTGTCGTTCTCCACCGGACAGAGCTCCAGGCCTATGGCTAGTACGATCTCCTAAATCCACCCTTTGTAACATTGCCAAGGCTTTTTGTTCTGCTTTAGCAGGTTTATTACCTGCCATAATATGGGGCAGCATAACGTTTTCTAAGGCGCTAAATTCTGCTAATAAATGATGGAACTGGAATACAAAGCCTAGACGTTGGTTACGCAACTTGGCCGCTTGATTACCGTTTAGATCAGACAAACATTCACCCACAACCAATACCTCACCGGCATCTGGCTGTTCTAGACCTGCCAGCAGCTGCAACAAGGTGCTTTTGCCAGAACCCGAACTGCCAATGATAGCCATACTTTGGGCTTGGGCTAGCTGTAAATCTAAACCTTTAAGTACATCCACCTGCCGCTCGCCATCTTTGAATGACTTCACTAACCCAGTAGCTTGTAATACCCAATTACTCATGACGTAACACCTCTGCTGGCTCTACTTTTGATGCTCGCCAGGCTGGATAAAGTGTCGCCATGACACATAGGATAAAAGAGCTAATACTGATTAAAAGCACATCTTCCAAATTAACTTGAGAAGGAAAATAACTAATAAAATAAACGTCAGCGCTAAGTACTTTAAAACCAAATACTTGTTCAGCCCAGTCAACAATACCAGTAATATTAAGTGCCAGCACAACACCTATTAATGTGCCCAATAAAGTCCCTAAAAACCCGATGATGCTGCCTTGAACAATAAAAATGCCCATGACATCTCTTTGACTTGCCCCAAGAGTTCTCAGAATCGCGATGTCAGCCTGCTTCTCAACCACTAGCATCACCAATGTAGAAACGATGTTAAACGCCGCTACGGCAACCACAAGCATCAATAACAGCCCAAGCATGCGGCGCTCTAACTGAATGGCTTGAAATAAACTACCGTGGGTCCTTGTCCAGTCACTGGTCCAGTATTGACCAGGCAATTGCAATGCAACTTGCTGTGCTTTCGCTGGGGCAGTGAATAAATCGTCCAGCTTCAATCGCAAACCTTCCACCCCACCGCCTAAGCGTTTTAGCTTACTGGCATCAGCAATATGCATAATTGCCAAATTAGCATCTAATTCTGCACCCACTTTAAAAATGCCAACCAAGTTGAAACGCTTCAAACGAGGAATAATGCCTGCTACGGTCAGTGAAGCTTCAGGCAAAAATAAAGTCACCTTGTCACCCAACCGTGCACCTAATTGGCGAGCCAGTAGATCGCCCATAAGAATATTAAATTCTCCAGCCTTGAGGTCTGACACAGTGCCATGGGTCATGTGATTTGGCAATATAGACACTCTAGCTTCGGCTTCTGGTTCGATACCATGTAACAACACTGGTTGGACTCTACCCAGGTTGTTAAACATACCTTGCCCATGTACAAAAGGAGCCACGCCAACAACACCTTCAACCTGCATTGCCAGCTTCGCAGGGTGTTGCCAATCCATAATTGGTTTGGCAGTTTGAACAATTGCATGGGGTACCATGCCTAAAATACGTTGTCGTAGCTCTTGATCAAAGCCGTTCATCACCGACAGCACTAGTATGAGTACCGTAACGCCAAGCACTAAGCCCAACATAGAAATGAGTGAAATAAAGGAAATGAAGTGGTTTTGCCGCTGAGCTCGGGTGTATCTTAGGCCAACAGTCAAAGCAATAGATTGAAACATAAGTTTCCTAATGGGATAGAAAAACCCGCCACATGAAATTATCACAGGTTACGTAAGTGTAGCTTAGTTATTAACTTGTCGAGCTCTATTCAGGCCCAATTGAGCTGCTACACGGTAGGCTTCCGCCATAGTGGGGAAGTTAAAGGTGTTATTTACAAAATATTCTATAGTATTCGCATCGCCTTTTTGGTTCATTATGGCTTGGCCGATATGAATGATTTCTGAGGCGCGGTCACCAAAACAGTGGATGCCCAGAATTTCATAAGTTTCACGGTTAAACAAGATCTTCAACATGCCCACCACTTCACCACTAATTTGTGCACGAGCAAGGTCTTTAAAGAAGGCTTGTCCCACTTCGTAGGGCACCTTATCTTCAGTGAGTTGTTCTTCAGTTTTTCCTAAGGAGCTAATTTCTGGAATGGTATAGATACCAGTTGGAACGTCATCTACAAATCGGAAGCCTGGCAAATCTAGTAAGTCTGTAGCGGCTGAACGGCCTTGATCATATGCAGCAGAAGCCAAGCTTGGCCAACCTACTACGTCGCCTGCTGCGTAAATACCTTCTATATTGGTTTGATAACGGTGGTCAATTTCCAACTGGCCACGGCCGTTAGTTTCAATTCCAAGGTTTTCTAATCCAAGGCCTTTGGTATTGCCGGAACGCCCATTACAGAACAAAAGCATATCTGCGCGAATACGCTTGCCAGACTCTAATTCTATAGAGACTGAAATATCGTCCGCTGAGACACTCTTATAAGTTTCGTTGTGGCGTATACGTACACCGTTGTTTCGTAAATGATAACTCAGCGAATCTGAAATCTCGACATCAAGGAACTCTAGCAGATTAGCACGGTTATCGACCAATTCAACTTTAACACCTAATCCAGCAAAAATAGAAGCATATTCAGAACCGACTACGCCAGCACCGTAGATAATCAATGTTCGCGGTGTGTGCTTTAGATTAAGTACTGTGTCACTGGTATAAATGCGTGGATGGGCAAAGTCCACATCATCTGGTTCATAAGGGCTAGAGCCAGTAGCGATAACTGCTTGATCAAAACGCAAATTTTCGCTGGCATCATGACCTAGCACTTCAATGTTGTTACGGTCTAAAAAATGCGCAAAGCCAAAAAACACATCGACACGGTTACGGGCATAAAACTGTGTATGAAGCATGACTTGTTTAGCAATGACTTCGCTGGCAGTTTTTAAAACTTGAGGAAAAGAGAAGTTTTTAGGCTCACCAATCGCACGGAACATCGGATTGGTATTAAACTCAACGATCTGTTTAACGGCGTGACGCAAAGCCTTAGAAGGGATGGTTCCTTTATGGGCACAAGCGCCACCGACCTCATCGCGCATTTCTACTACTGCAACTTTACGACCTAGTTTGGCAGCGTTAATTGCCGCAGCCTCACCCGCAGGGCCTGTTCCAACAACTACTAGATCGTAATCATAATCTGCCATGTTTTCTCTCGATACCACTGAATTTTTATTAGATGAGCAAACCGTGTTTAGCGACCAGCATCATAGCTAGTATTGTCTACTAGGTCTTGCGCCAGTTTATCCGCTTTGATGGTCTTTTGCTGCTCTGTTTCGCACACCTCTGGGTCACCTTTACACACGTCACAAGCTACGTCCATACCTAAAGCTGTCATACCGCCACAAGATCCAGCAATAGGTTTACGTCCCATCAACACACCTACGGCCATACCCACAACTATAAGGATTAAGACCATAAAAGATAACATCATGGTTTGCATTTAGTTCTCCAAATAACCACTAAAGCCTGCAGTAGATTGTGCCACAAAGCCATTTGATTGTTTCATTATAAAGTATGCAGGCACTTGATGCATAGTTGCCCAAATCACTCCCTTCTCTCCACCCATTACCATCAAAGCTGTAGCCAAGGCATCTGCTTTGGCAGCACTGGCGTCAATGACTGTTACCGAGGCTAAGTTATGGGTAACAGGCCTTAATGTACTAGGGTCCAACGTATGGGCGTAACGCACACCATCTAGCTCATAATAATTACGATAGTTACCAGAGGTTGCAACAGCCATATTGCTTACTTTAACTACTTGATAAATTTGCTGAGTGTCCAAAGAGGGTGTTTCTATGGCAATGCGCCAAGGTGAGCCATCAGGTTTGAGGCCCCGGGCACGAAGTTCTCCCCCCACCTCAACTAGATAATCGCTAATTTCATGCCCCTCTAGCCATAGGGCAACTGCATCAACACCATAACCTTTAGCGATGGCCGACAGATCGATTGCACTGTCAGCACGTTTTAATATGGCAGGTGGATTTTGTTGCACCTGTAAATATTGATAACCAATAACTGGCCTTAATGCATCAAGAGCACCTTGGCTAGGAATGTGTTCTGGCACAGGATCAGGGCCAAAGCCCCATAGATCTACCAAAGGGCCCACGGTAATATCAAACGCACCGTTAGTTTGTTTACTGAGTTCAAGGGACAGAGCCACTAAACTTGCCATTGCTGCCGGCACTGTATGCCATTGGTTGACTTCCGCACCATTAAAACCACTTAGGTCAGAGGCATCCATATAGTTCGACATGCTCGATTCAACCCGTGCTAATTCAACTGCAACACTATTAGCAATATCATCGCGGCTGTAACCTTCGTGATTGACCCATTTTACCGTATAACTGGTACCCATGGACAAACCTGTAATGGCCTCAATTTTTGGTGTTTCAGACGCAGAGCAGCCCAGCAACATGGTGAGTATTAATACACACCATGCAGCCAGGCTGATTTGTTGCAAGGGTTTTAGGTTATCCGCCAAAATCATCCAACATAATGTTTTCGTCTTCAACACCTAAGTCCTTGAGCATTTGTACAACAGCAGCGTTCATCATTGGAGGTCCACACATGTAGAACTCACAGTCTTCTGGTGCGTCATGTTCTTTAAGATAATTGTCAAACAATACGTTATGAATAAAACCAGTAAGGCCGTCCCAATTATCCTCTGGCTGAGGATCAGAAAGGGCTAAGTGCCAGTCAAAGTTGGCATTTTCCGCCGCTAGGGCATCGTAATCTTCACCATAGAATGCTTCACGCATACTCCGTGCGCCATACCAAAAAGACGTTTTACGAGTAGATTTTAAACGCTTAAGCTGATCAAAAATGAGTGAACGCATTGGCGCCATGCCAGCACCACCACCAATGAAGATCATTTCTGCTTCTGTGTCTTTGGCAAAGAACTCACCAAACGGGCCATAGACTTTCATCTTATCACCTGGTTTCAAGTTAAATACGTAAGAAGACATCTTGCCAGCAGGGATACCACTGCTACCTGGAGGAGGAGAAGCAATACGAATGTTAAACTTAACCACGCCATGCTCTTCTGGGTAGTTCGCCATGGAATAGGCGCGCACTGTAGCTTCATGTACTACTGACTTATGCTGCCAGACATTAAACTTATCCCAATCACCACGGTACTCTTCGTCAATGTCGAAGGTCTTGTAGTCGATAGAGTGTGATGGGCATTCTAGCTGCACATAACCACCTGCGCGGAAGTCAACACTTTCACCTTCTGGCAAACGCAAGGTAAGCTCTTTGATAAAAGTGGCAACGTTAGGGTTAGATTCAACAGTGCATTCCCATTGTTTCACACCAAATACGTCCTCTTCAACTTCAATCACCATATTTTGCTTCACTGCAACCTGGCAGGATAAACGCCAGCCATCTTTTGCTTCACGCATGGTGAAGTGGCTTTCTTCCGTGGCCAACATAGAGCCGCCACCGTCTTTAATAATGCAACGACACTGGGCACAGGTACCGCCACCACCACATGCTGAGGCTAAAAAGATACCTTGGGCAGAAAGTGTCTGCAGTAGCTTATCGCCAGCTGCAACCGTAATGGCTTTTTCTGGATCATCATTGATAAAAATAGTGACCGCACCAGAGCTCACTAATTGGGCACGAGCAACTATAATAATCGCTACCAAAGAGAGAACCACTGCGGTGAACATTAATACACCGAGGATAATTTCATTATTCATACATCTATACCTTGTGTAGTGCGCTTTACAGCTGGATGCCGGAGAAAGACATAAAACCAAGTGACATTAAACCTACAGTCACAAAAGTAATGCCAAGACCGCGTAGGCCTGCGGGTACGTCTGAGTACTTTAGTTTTTCACGAATACCTGCAAGAGAAGCGATAGCTAATGCCCAGCCTACACCTGCACCCATGCCATACACCACTGATTCACCAAAATTGTAATCACGCTCTACCATGAACAGTGCAGCACCCATGATGGCACAGTTAACTGTGATCAAAGGCAAGAACACGCCCAAGGCGTTGTACAAAGCTGGCATGTACTTATCTAGCAACATTTCCATAATCTGAACAATGGCAGCAATAACACCAATGTAAGAGATCAAACCTAAAAAGCTTAGGTTAACTTCTGGCAAACCTGCCCATGCAAGGGCACCATCAGCTAGCAAATAGGTGTAGATTAAGTTGTTTACCGGTACGGTGATAGTGAGTACCGCAATTACCGCGATACCAAGGCCAATAGCTGTTTTAACTTTCTTGGAAATCGCTAAGAAAGTACACATGCCCAAGAAGAATGCCAAGGCCATGTTTTCTACGAACACGGCTTTAACAAATAGGCTTAGATAATCTTCAATCATTGTTTCAGACCCTATTTAGTGTGCGAGGCAAGTTTGTATTCAACAGGTTCAACCTGATCAACCTTCGAGTTACGAAGTAACCAAATGAACCCGCCAATTACAAAAAAGGCGCTTGGTGGTAGCAACATAAGGCCGTTGGAGTAATACCAGCCGCCATTGGTTACCAAAGGTAGGATTTCGAAACCAAGCAAGGTACCAGAACCGGTCAATTCCCGTACCGTAGCCACAAACAACAATACAACTGAGTAGCCTAAACCGTTGCCAATGCCATCAAAGAAAGATGGAATAGGTGGGTTTTGCATTGCAAATGCTTCTGCACGGCCCATAACGATACAGTTGGTAATAATTAAACCAACAAATACCGAAAGTTGCTTGCTCACTTCATAGGCATAAGCCTTAAGAACCTGATCTACCACAATAACCAAAGAAGCGATGATGATCATCTGTACGATGATACGTATACTGCTAGGTATATGCTTACGGATCAAAGCAATAAAGAAGTTAGAAAACGCTGTTACCACAGTCAGTGCAATACACATAACAATGGTGACGTTCAAACTACTGGTTACCGCTAGCGCAGAACATACCCCCAAAATTTGCAAAGCAATAGGGTTGTTAGTAAAGATTGGTCCTAACAAAATTTCTCTTGTCTTAGACATGATTATGCTTCCCCTGCTTTAAGCTTGGTTAAGAAAGGTGCAAAACCATTCTTGCCCAACCAGAATTTAACTAGGTTAGTTACACCGTTACTGGTTAAGGTTGCACCGGCTAAACCGTCTACTTTATGTAAATCGCCTACAGGAGCCTTGCCCTTAATTAAACCAATGGCTGGGGCATAAGATCCATCTGCATAGACTTTCTTACCAGGCCACAGCGCTTTCCATTTAGGGTTGTCCACTTCACCACCTAATCCAGGTGTTTCTGAATGCTCGTAAAAGCCTAAACCAGCAACAGTATTTAAGTCGCTTTCTAGGGCGATAAATCCATAGAGCGTAGACCACAAGCCGTAGCCATGGATAGGCAAAATGATACGTTCGATACCCTGCTCGCCTTCAACCAAGTACACAGTACTGTATAAAGACTGCTTGCGGATGCTAGCGATATCTTGCTCACTCGTTAAAGCACGTGATTTTGCAGGATCTTTAACAGCTTTGCGCATATTATATGTCATGACATCTTCGCCAGTACTAAACTGACCCGTACGCATATCAACTAGCTTAGGCGTAATGGTTGCAAAAGCCGCCTCCAAATCACCATCCACTACTTCAATACCAGCAGCGGCTAGAATATTAAATTTCTTTTCGTTAATAGCATTTTCTTGTTGCTTGCCCCGCAACATCACAGCAGCAGCCGACACAATTACAGAACAAACCACACACAGAACCAAGGCCACCATCACTGTGCGTGATACAGAATCTTTTGCATTAGACATTGCGTGCTACCCTCCGCTTAATGTTTGCTTCAGTGACATAGTAGTCAATCAAAGGCGCGAATAAGTTGGCAAACAAAATGGCCAACATCATACCTTCCGGGAAGGCTGGGTTAAGTACACGAATCAATACCACCATGACACCAATCAAAGCACCAAAGTACCACTTACCCGTGTGAGTCATGGACGAAGACACAGGATCAGTGGCCATAAAGATCATACCAAAAGCAAAGCCACCCAATACTAAGTGCCAATAGAATGGCAGCGCAAAGAGAGGGTTGGTGTCAGAGCCAATGAGGTTAAGCAACGAGCTCATAGCTATCATTCCTACCATGACACCAGCCACAATGCGCCATGCTGCGATACGAGTCCAAAGCAGCACTGCACCGCCAGCAAAGATAGCTAAGGTAGACACTTCGCCCACAGACCCTTGAATATTGCCAATAAAAGCATCTGCCCAAGTAATTCCTGCATCAGCCATAGCTGCAATACCACCTGTGTTAGCTAAACCTAGTGCAGTTGCACCAGAGAAACCATCTACTGCGGTCCAAACAGCATCACCAGACATTTGAGCAGGATAGGCAAAGTACAAGAACGCACGGCCAGTAAGGGCTGGATTCAAGAAATTCATGCCAGTACCACCAAATACTTCCTTACCTACAACCACTCCAAAGGTAATGCCTAAGGCAGCTTGCCAAAGGGGCACGTCTGGCGGAAGAATCAAAGCAAATAACACAGAAGTAACAAAGAAACCTTCGTTTACTTCATGGCCACGAACAGCGGCAAACAAAACTTCCCAGAAACCACCTACTAGAAACACCACCATATACACAGGTAGCCAATAGGCGGCACCCAAAAGGATATTGTCCCATAAACTTGCCGCATCAAAACCAGCAATAGCAGAAACAAAACTACCACGCCAGCCCTCAGCTTGGGCAACACCCATGGCTTCCATAGCAGTGTTCGCTTGGAACCCTAAGTTATACATACCAAAGAATATAGCGGGGAAAGTACACAACCACACCGTTATCATCATACGTTTAAGGTCAATACCATCACGTACGTGGGCGCCAGTCTTAGTCACGTAGCCTGGAGTGTAAAAAATAGTGTCTGCTGCTTCATATAAAGCATAAAACTTTTCGAACCTACCACCTTTATGGAAGTGAGGCTCCATGGAATCTAAAATGCTACGTAAATTCATGCTTAGCACTCCTTCTCAATACGCGTTAACACGTCACGCAATATAGCGCCGTATTCGTATTTGCCAGCACAGGTATAGGTCATTAAAGCTAAATCAGCTTCTTCAAGTTCTAAACAACCTAGTTCTTGTGCATTAACGATATCACCCACCACCAAACTGCGCAGCAGTTGCGTAGGCAGAATATCTAAGGGCATCAAACGTTCAAATGTACCTACTGGCACCATGGCACGTTGTGAGCCATTGGTAGAGGTATTGAGAGCTACTTTCTTAGTACGGTTCAAAGACGATAAGAAAATATTCAGCACAGAGTGTTTTTGGCTACCAGCAGTCATCCAACCCATGAACTCACGCTTTTTGCCTTCTTCAAGCACTGTAATTTGGTTGTTATAGCGGCCTAAGAAAGCCGTAGTTCCAGAAGCTGTATTGCCACCGAGTACAGAGCCAGAAATAACCCGGTTGTCAAATTTGCCCCGTTTAGTTTCACCAACTATAAGTTCAGTGGTAGAAGCGCCTAAACGAGTGCGGATTAAACGCGGTTTAGTTACCATTGGACCAGCCAAGGCAACAACTCGCTCAGTAGGTAATTTACCCATAGCAAATAGCTGTGCAAAAGCGATCACGTCTTGGTAGCCCACAACCCAAACTGTTTTGGTAGCACTCACAGGATCCAACATGTGAATATGTGTAGAGGCAAGACCCGCAGGATGCACACCTTGAAAACGCTCAACTTGAGTACCGGTAACCTGAGGCACTTGCGCGTCTGCAGCAGCACAAACAAATACCTGCCCGTCAGTTAACTTGGTCAGCAGTTGTAAGCCTTGTGCGAAAGCGTCTTGCTGAGCGGCAATAATAGGCGCAGGATCTGCAGCTAGAGGATGAGTATCGATGGCCGTAACAAAGATAGAACGAGGCTTACTATCAATAGCAGGCACCTTGCTGAATGGACGTGTGCGTAGTGCAGTCCACAAGCCAGACGCTTGCAGGTTTTCGGCCACTTGCTCAGTAGTTAGGCTTGTTAAATCACTGGCAGCGCAGGTTGCAAATTCAACAGCATCATCGCCATCGATGTCAATTACAACAGATTGCAACACCCGTTGTGCGCCACGGTTAATTGCACTTACCACACCAGCGGCAGGCGCTGTAAAGTAAACGCCAGTGGTTTTCTTATCAGAAAACAACACTTGGCCGAGCTTTACTCGATCTCCAACTCTGACTAGCATGGTAGGCTTCATGCCTACATAGTCAGCACCGATCACAGCCACTTGGTTTACCGCTGCAGCATCTTCGATGCTTTGCTGCGGCGCACCAGACAATGGCAAATCCAGACCGCGTCTGATCTTGATCATAAGTCGTACCCAATTGAGAGTTATGGTCGGCTTTAGTGATTAACGTAAGACAGAGCATGCGCAACTAAAACCAATAAAAAAAGCCGGCTTATTATACGAAAATTTACTCAATTCTTCTAGCCTTATCACAAAAAAGGCCACCCTAAGGCAGCCTTTTATTAAATTGAGTCATTAACAGGAGCACAACAGCTTGAAGATCTAGTCTTCGACAGGGAACGCTGGTAATCCTGTGTTAGTTACATGCTGCAACATACGAATCACCTGACAAGAATAACCAAACTCATTATCATACCAAACATAAACCACACAGTTCTTCTTGCCCGTAGCGACAGTCGCCAAACCATCTACCACGCCAGCGGCACGAGAACCTACAAAATCACTAGACACGGCTTCAGGAGAATCTGTGTAGTCAATTTGTTTTTGCAAATCAGAGTGCAAAGCCATATGACGCAAATAATCATTTAGCTCATCACGTTCAACTTCTGAATCAAGGTTAAGGTTAAGAATCGCCATAGAAACGTTAGGCGTTGGCACTCGAATAGCATTACCGGTTAATTTGCCTTCTAATTCAGGCAAAGCTTTAGACACGGCTTTAGCCGCACCCGTTTCCGTAATAACCATATTAAGACCAGCTGCGCGCCCACGACGATCGCCTTTATGATAGTTATCAATTAAGTTTTGATCATTAGTATAGGCATGCACAGTTTCAACGTGGCCGTTGGCTACGCCATACTTGTCATTCAATGCTTTCAAAATAGGGGTGATGGCGTTAGTGGTGCATGAGGCTGCAGACAATATGGTATCTGTGTCTTCAATATCTTTTTGGTTAACACCCATAACGACGTTTTTAATGCCCTTACCTGGCGCTGTTAACATTACTTTAGACACCCCGTTAGCACGCAAGTGCAAAGATAAACCATCTTCGTCACGCCACTTACCAGTGTTATCAATTACAACGGCATTACTAATGCCATAATCGGTGTAATCAATTGAATCTGGCGAACTTGCATAAATTACCTGAATGACATTACCGTTAGCAATCAAAGCATTTTGTTCTTCATCTACAGTAATCGTACCTTGAAAAGTGCCGTGCACTGAATCGCGACGCAACAAACTAGCTCGCTTAGCAAGGTCGTTATCTCCACCTTTACGCACCACGATGGCACGCAAACGCAAGCTTTGACCGCCACCAGTCTTCTCAATCAACAAACGGGCTAACAAGCGACCAATACGGCCAAAGCCATAAAGCACCACATCTGCCTGAGTTTTAGCACTGTCTTTATTTACCGCACCAATTAAGGCAGCAGCAACATAGCTTTGTAAACTTTGGCCAGCACCGTTATCACGGAAACCTATGGCCAACTTACCAATATCTACATGTACGTTAGATAGCGCCAGGCTCTGCAGCACTTCAATTACTGGGAAAGTTTCATGGACAGATAACTTGGTGTGTTCCAGCATGCGTGCTGCACGATGGGATTTAAGAATACTAATGACAGAACGATTCACAACAGAGCGGCCGAATACGGAAACCTCTACATTATCTTCGCGGTAGATTTTACCAATCAAGGGGATCATGGCTTCGGCTAACGCTTCACGGTCTTTCCAGTCTGAAAACACTTGTTCTTGGCTCACAGTGAGTCCCTTTGTTCACCGTATAAAAACGGCTTGGTTGCGGTTCAGGTGTTTAACCTTTTAGTTACCCATCATTGGGAGCACATATTATCGTGGAAATAGCCAGATTTGGCAAACGACTACGGCAAATATTAAGCATTATTTAAACCTATAAAGGTCAAGCACATTTAAGCTAAATCTAACTCGTAAACTGTGGTGGCGCTAGACTCGTCTCAAACCAACTAATGAGGTTATACATACTATAAACTGGTAAGCCAGTAGCAGTGGCAATATCTGCTGCATATGGCACCATATTAGTACATTCCAATACTAATGCGCCAATACTTGGGTCTGACTGCACGAGTGCGCAGGCCGAGTTAATGTTGTCTTTTCTTGCCAGTTCAACATTGAGAACAGGCTCATCGTTAAGGATACAACGACTAAACTCCAAGCCTCCCTCCGTGGTGCCAATTGGGGTATCCAGCGGCACGTTAGCAGCACATAAATATTCGGAGGTTAACGCTGAAGCAGAAATCGTCAAAATTGCTGCGCATTTTCCCTGTGGCAAGGTGGCATTAACACTGGCTACTTGCATTAGGGATGACGTTAATACGGGTACGCCTAATGCCTTTGACAGATCGTCCTGGTAAATAGACAAGAAACCACAGGTTGTGGTAATGCCAGACACACCTTGTTTAACTAATCGCTGTCCCGCAGCAATGAATGGGTCTAACAAATTCTCCCCACGGCATACCACTGCCTGAGGCGTCGCTTTGGGCACCACTTCGATTGCAACATCAAACCCCCAAGTAGTGGGATTACCAACATCGCCATAAATACGTGGGAATTGTGAGTCAAGCATAAGAATACCAATTATAGGCCGCATAACACCCTTCACTCCCGCACTTTAATAGATTTACAGCTAGCCCAAAGATGGGACTCAAGCTGGCCAAGAAAGGCTTGCCCCGTATCTGATACGGGTCTACTCTTCGAGGTAATAATAGCCACATCCAAATTAATATTTGGCGCAAACGGGCGAGTAATGAACCTGTCAGAAGAATCATTACGTAGGGAAATCACATCCACCAAGCCAATCCCCATACCCTCTTTAATAAAACTCAACTTATTAGCAAACAAATGCGTATGAACTACAGGATTCCACCTTGCTCCAGCTTCCACGAATGCCTCCTTAGCGCGCCGTGTGACCATATGCTGCGGTCCCATAATAATTAACGGCTCGCCTGACAATAAGCTTGGTGTCAGCACTTTATGACAAGCTAGGGGGTGATCACTAGGCATCGCGCAAAGAGTTTCGATTTTAAAAACCACGGTATTAAACGGCCCTGTAGCAACTGGCATCTCACTCACACCTATTTCAAACAGCCCAACATCAACCCATTCTTGGATTTTCTGTGAGTACTGAGACTGAAATGACACCGAAAGATTTTCGTATTGCCTTGAAAATTGTGCAATTTGTGCCTGCATAAACCCAAATGATAAGGCGTGAATAGAAGCAATTTGCAGTTTACTTGTCTGCTTATTTTGTAAATCGACAACGGACTGCTCTACATGAGCCAAGCCTCTCACTAATGTGTCAACTTCATTGTACAAAACCAAACCCTCATTGGTAGGGATCAGTTTACCCTTAAGTCTGTTAAATAACTTCAGTTGACAGGTATGCTCAAGTTGACTCAATAAGTTTGAAACGCCTGGTTGGGAAATATTCAATTGCTCAGCCGCTGCCGATACTGTGCCAGATTCGACGACCTTATGAAGCGCTTGTAATTGGCGGAACCGTAGATTCATATATACATCACTTAAACTTATAGGTATTGAATAAATTGATATTTGAAATGATACCATTGATTGGCGATACTCAGTAAGTATAAATTGAGGGATAGTGCATTGGTAAAAAAAGTCAAACGTGTTGCCATCATTGGCAATGGCATTATAGGGATTGCCACCGCCATTTGGTTGCAGCGAGCAGGCCATCAAGTCATCCTTATTGATAAATCGAGCCAAGACCAGCGCGCTAGCTATGGCAATGGTGGCGTACTGGCTTCATGTTCTGTGGTGCCCGTCAACAGCCCAGGATTATTAACAAAAGCACCACGCATGTTACTTGACCCCAATGAACCCCTATTCGTAAAATGGCGTTACTTGCCCAGAATGTTACCTTGGTTATGGCAATATTTGCGTAGAGCAAACGTCAAAAACTGTAGCCAAACTGCTGCCGCACTGCAGCCATTAGTATCAGAGAGTATCGGCAATCATCTAGCTATGGCTGAAGGTACTGGGGCCGAAAAGTTCATTATTCCTACGGACTATCTTTATGTATACAAAAACCGCAAGCACTTTGAAAGTGACGCGTTTGGCTGGTCACTAAGATCGCAACATGGCATCAAATGGACAGAACTTGATGGCACAGAATTTGCTGCTTATGACAACTGTTTTGCCGACAGCTTAACTTTTGCAGCTAAGATGAAAAATCACGGCAGAATTAGTGACCCAGGAGCATATTTGCAAGCCTTAGAACAGCATGTAATTGACCACGGAGGTGTCAAAGTAAATGGTTGCTTTGAAGATGTCGACTACCTGGGTAACGAACTCAACGCAGTAATCATTGACGGGCAGAAGATACTTTGTGATGTGGCCGTATTGGCTACTGGGGCCTGGTCTAAAAAACTGGCAGCTAAACTAGGAGTTAATGTCGCTCTCGAAACTGAACGGGGTTACCACATTGACCTATGGCACCCTAACTTCACACCTAAAGCTCCTGTCATGGTGGCTGGCAGCAAGTTTGTTATCACTCCAATGAAAGATAGAATACGACTTGCTGGCATCGTTGAATTTGGGGGGTTAGACGCAAAACCCTCGGCAAAAGCCTTCGATTTATTGCGCAACAGCATCAAACATGCTATTCCTAAATTAACGTGGAGTCATGAAACTGAATGGATGGGGCACCGCCCTGCACCCTCTGACTCAATCCCTATCATTGGAGAAATTTCCCAAAAGCCAGGGGTGTTTTTAGGTTTTGGTCACCACCACATCGGCCTAACCAGTGGCCCTAAAACAGGCTGGATGCTGGCTCAAATGATTAATGGAAACATGCTGCAAGAAGACGTTAGCATTTATTCCCCAAACCGCTTCATTTAAGAAGCATACCAACAACAATAAAAAGGTAAATGATTATGACATCAATTAAAAAACTACTGACAGCTACTACCGCGTTAGCCGCCATCTCTGCGCCAGCAATGGCCGAGCAATGGGACATGCCCATGGCTTATTCAGCGAGTAATTTCCACTCCGAAATGGGGGTAGTGTTTGCAGACAAAGTGCGTGACTATACCGGTGGTGATGTAGACATCACCATACATGCCGGAGGCTCACTCTTTAAAGGTGGTGAAATAAAACGTGCTGTACAAACAGGCCAAGCCCCTATTGGTGAGCGCTTTATGTCTGCCCATGCAAACGAATTACCCATTTTAGGGTGGGATAACGTACCGTTTTTAGCCACCACTTACGCAGACAATGACAAACTTTGGGCTGCTGCAAAGCCTTATGTCAACAAAGCTTTGTCAGCACAAAACTTAGTGGCTTTATACACCTGTCCATGGCCAGGGCAAGGGTTCTATTTTAACAAAGAAGTAAAATCTAGTGCCGACACACAAGGTATTAAATTCCGTTCATACAACTCTGCAACCGCAACCTTTGCAGAAGAGTTAGGTATGATTCCAGTACAAATTGAAGCAGCCGAGCTAAGCCAAGCGTTGGCAACAGGCGTAGCGGAGTCCTTCATTTCTTCTGGCTCAACAGGGTACGATCGTAAAGTATGGGAAAGCTTGTCTCATTACTACAAGGTTAACGCTTGGTTACCACGTAACTACGTGATGGTTAATAAAGGCGTGTGGGATGGTTTAGATTCCACCACTCAAGGTCAAGTTCAAAAAGCAGCCGATGAAACGGGTGCAGCATGTTCTGCCAAATCACAAGCGCTTGCCAGTTGGTACTTTGAGCAACTGTCATCTAATGGCATGAGCGTTGAAGATGCTGGTCCAGTATTCTTGTCTGAGCTAAAGGCTATTGGTGTCAAAATGACAGCAGACTGGTTAGCTAACGTAGGTAGTGATGGCCAAGCCATTCTAGACTCGTATAACGCACAGTAATTCCAATTGAGTCAAACTAGCGGCGGGAACCTCCGCCGCTCATTTTTTATTGGAGAATACAATGAACGATTGGTCACCTGTTTTAGGCGTACCTTTGTGGTTTTTGTTGTTCGTATTACCCTCAATCGTTTGCCTTGCTTCTCTACTAAAGCCCAAGGTATTACGGTCGTGGCTCACCCCTATTTGGCCCTGGTTAGATAAGCTATATCGTTTGTCTGGGCTTATAGCAGCTTGCTTTATGGTGATGATTTTATTACTTATTGTGGCGCAAATGATCGCCAGATGGAGCAACATTGCGTTTCCTGGATCAACTGAATTTGCAGGTTACGCCATGGCTTGCACATCATTCTTCGCCCTAGCTTATGCGCTAACAACAGGCGCTCACATTCGCGTATCGGTTCTATTAAATTGGAATCAATGGCTCAAGTTTAGGCTTGATGCTTTAGCAATGTATGTTGCTGCATTTATTGCCACTTACTTTGCCCGTTATGCCATTAAAACCAACCAATTATCTGCCATGCTCAACGACACTACTCAAGGGCAAGATCAAGTTCCCCAATGGCTTGTGAATGTTATCTCTATGTTTGGTTCATGGCCTACAACGTGGAGCGACATTTGGAGTCAACCCGCTAACGTTTGGATCTATACCCCCATGTGGTTACCACAAATCGCCATGTCTATTGGCTCAGTGCTATTGGCTATTGCCGTATGGGACCATTTAACTAGGCTGCTTGTCACCAGAGAATCTCAAATTAGAACGGAGTCAATAGAATGAATGAGCTCTACGCTGTAGGCATATTTTTATTGGTTTTGTTCACTTTATTAGGCGGCTCTGTTTGGATCGGCCTTGCTCTTATGGGTGTAGCTTGGGTAGGCATGGAGTTGTTCACCGTACGCCCTGCTGGAGACGCCATGATCACTACCATTTGGACAGGCGCTTCCAGCTGGACCTTAACAGCCCTGCCCCTGTTTATATGGATGGGGGAGATTTTATACCGCACCCGTTTATCCCAAGACATGTTCAAAGGACTAGCACCTTGGATGAGCTGGCTACCTGGGGGTTTACTCCACACCAACATTGCCGGCTGTACCATTTTTGCTGCCGTGTCCGGGTCATCTGCTGCCACACTAACCACCGTTGGTAAAATGTCGATTCCAGAGCTCCGTGCTAGGAATTACCCAGAGCACATGATCATCGGTACCCTTGCAGGAGCCGCAACCTTAGGTTTAATGATTCCGCCATCATTAACCTTGATCGTATATGGCGTAACAATTAACGAGTCTATTACTAAATTGTTTATGGCAGGTATTTTGCCAGGCTTAGTGCTTGCCGGCTTATTTATGGGCTACATTATTTTGTGGCACTACTTTGGTAAAGGCCCCCGCCCTGACCCAGAACCTCCTATGAGCTTTGTGGAGATGGTAAAGACTAGCCGTTTTTTAGTGCCTGTACTATTATTAGTGTTTTCGGTCATTGGCTCCATGTACATGGGCTACGCCACCGCTACAGAAGCCGCTGCTGTTGGCGTTGTTGGGTCACTGTCCTTAGCTGCGGCCCAGCGGTCACTTAACTGGGATACATTTGTTGCTAGTCTGCTAGGCGCCACCCGAACTTCAGCAATGATTGCGTTAATTCTCATGGGTGCTGCGTTTTTGTCCCTATCCATGGGATTTACTGGTATTCCACGAGCATTGGCAGCTTTTATCGACAGCATGAGTTTGTCACCCTTAACACTAATCATGGCATTGACAGTATTTTACATCATCTTAGGTATGTTCTTAGATGGCATTTCATCCGTGGTTCTCACTATGGCCATCGTTGAACCAATGATCCGCCAAGCAGGTATTGACGTGCTCTGGTTCGGTATTTTTATCGTTGTGGTAGTAGAAATGGCGCAAGTAACTCCCCCAATTGGGTTTAATTTGTTCGTCTTACAAGGCATGACTAAACATGAGATTTCTTACATCGCTAAAACAGCCCTGCCTATGGTGGGCTTGATGGCGCTGATGATTGTCATTCTAGTTATTTGGCCTGAATTAGCCACTTGGCTGCCAGACACCATACGGGCGCGTTAAATCCAAGAGCAAATACAAAGAGTAACGGCAATGAGTCGCGATTATGCAAAAGCAAAACCTGTGTCAGTTGGAGATATTCCAGTCATCGATTTTGCACCACTGATGTTACAAGGCAATGTTACAGAAGTATCCAAACCTTTAATGTCAGCGGCTTTAAATACTGGTTTCTTTTATATAAAAAACCATGGTATCGATCCTCAAGTGATCCAACAAGCATTAGATGCCTCGCGGCATTTTTTCCACTTAAGTCAGGAAGAAAAAGCCCTAGTCGCGGTTAATACCAACCAAAGAGGATGGTTAGGTCCCAAAATGGCCACCTTAGAAGGCGCAAAAACCCACGATTTAAAAGAAATATTTTTTACTGGGCCAGAATTTTGGTCTGATGAAATGTGGGCTAAACGAACCCAAATCCCTCTCATCACACATAATTTATGGCCTGCGTCACTGCCCGAATTAAAACGTGACCTGCTCGCGTATTATGATGCAACCTGCTTGCTAGGCAGGCAAGTACTTAAAGCCATCGCCGTAGGTTTGGGAGAGAACTCTGATTTTTTTGAACATCGATATACCAGCCCACTAGGTCGCAGCCAGTTGGTGTATTACCCTCGTTCAAGCCAACAGGATGAGGCTGATGAGCGTTTTGGTGCTGCACCCCACACAGATTTTGGCGTCATTACACTCTTGTATCAAGATAACAACGGTGGTCTGCAAGTCCTAAATAAACAACAAGAGTGGGTTGAAGCCACACCTATTGAAAATACCTTTGTATGCAATATAGGGGATCTATTACATCGCTGGACCAATGGATATTTATCTTCAAACTTGCATCGCGTCATCAATCGATCTAACAACGAACGCTACTCTATGCCCATATTTTTTGACCCAGATGCTGATACGATCGTTGACCCAAGGGATTTCAAAAAGTTTGTTAACGATGTATCAAACTATGCACCTATTAAAGTAGCTGATTATATTCACAGCAAAAATAGCAAAGCCTTCGCTCAATATAACCAATCACAAGATAAATAGTACACAGCCATACTTAATATAGGCCATTTTGCAGGGTTTTAATGCAAGTTAAAACAGAAGCCACTACAATAGCAGGGTATTTTTTTGCCTTTACGGCCAGTGCTTTAGGACTCTTGCTTGTTATTACAACCCACCTCTATACCCTCTAAAGTTGGTCATAAGTCTAATTGGGGACAAACCCACGGCGCAGCTTCGGCCTTGGCCATTGCCGAAGCCGCAGAAGTCCACCAAGGGCCTGTACTAGCGCTGGTAAAAGACACAGATGCCGCACTTAAATTGAGTGCGGAAGTTGACTTTTTCCTAACCGGTACTGGGCTTGATTGTTTAATGCTGCCAGATTGGGAAATATTGCCCTACGATAGCTTCTCTGCCCACCCAGATATTGTGTCAGAGCGCATTAGCACGCTCAACCAAATCACTCATTTGAGCAAAGGTGTGGTCATCGTTCCAGTGGCCACACTACTCCATCGCCTGCCCCCGATGAACTACTTAGCTGGCAACAGCTTTACATTGTCGACTGGACAAGAGTTACCCCAAACTCAATTTCGCCAACGTTTAGATCAGGCGGGTTACCTGCTCACAGAAACCGTATCCCAAGCAGGTGAATATGCTTTAAGGGGTGGTTTAATTGACCTCTACCCCATGGGCAGCCACGCGCCATTACGAATTGAATTATTTGACGATGAAATTGAAAGTCTGCGCTATTTCGATGCTGATAGTCAGCGTACTACGGCCCTAATTACTGAATTCAATTTACTACCCGCCCGCGAGTTTCCATTAACCGATGTCGCGATTAGCCACTTTAGGCAAAACTTTACCAGCCAATTTGATTTAGACCCAAAAGCCTGCCCCGTATACCAAGACGTAAGCCAAGGGTTTGCACCCGCCGGTATCGAATATTACATACCCCTATTCTTTAACTCCATGTCAACCTTACTGGACTACCTTCCAGGTTCCACTCTTGTGGTAAAACAAGGTGATATTGAAGCTCAAGCCACGCATTTTTGGTGCGACATTGAATCACGTTATGAAGATTATAGTCATGATATAGAACGCCCACTGCTAGCACCTAAACAATTATTTTTGTTTACCGATGAAATGTTTTCTGGCCTTAAAAATTTTCCCATCATTGATCTACAAGAAGGCGCTTTTGTTGAACCTGAAGCCAACAAGGGTTTATATAATTTAGGTGGTGCCCAAAACCCTCAAGTTGCGATTAATAACCAACTGGCTAAGCCGCTCATTGCTTTAGAAACAGTGCTCAAAGGCCAGCAGCAAAGTATATTGGTCTGCGCTGAATCAGCCGGCAGAAAAGAAGCATTACTCGATTTATTTAAAGCATTACCGACGGCCCCAGAGGATGTAGATGACTGGCTTGATTTTATTACCAAAAAGCCTAATTTTGCGATCTGTGTTGCACCTTTAGAACAAGGCCTAAATTTACCTGAACACAGTCTTATTCTTGTCTGTGAGGCACAACTATTTGGCCAAAAAGTACTCCAGCGACGTCGCCGAGACAAAGTCACAGAAAATCCCAACACCGCTATTCATGACTTAGCTGAACTAAGTATTGGCAATGCTGTGGTTCACCAAGATCACGGTGTTGGCCGCTATAATGGTTTGCAAAGCCTTAGTATAGATGGCCAAGATGCCGAGTTCTTAGTATTACTCTACGCCAATGAAGCCACCCTTTACGTCCCCGTTTCTGGTATTGAGCTACTGTCCCGTTATTCGGGTGGTGAAAACGCACCGTTACATAAATTGGGTGGCGAACAGTGGACTAAAGCTAAGCGCAAAGCTGCAGAAAAAATTAAGGATACCGCCGCAGAGTTGTTACACATCTATGCCCTGCGTGAAGCTCGTGATGGGTATGCCTTTCCAAAGCCAGATGAGAGCTATCAAGCATTTTGCGACGCTTTTCCCTATGAAGAAACACCGGATCAAGAACAGACCATAAAAACCGTATTAAGCGACATGATGGCAGACCAACCCATGGACAGGCTAGTCTGTGGTGATGTAGGTTTTGGCAAAACAGAAGTTGCCATGCGGGCAGCGTTTATGGCGGTTAACGGTGGTAAACAAGTAGCGTTATTAGTACCCACCACACTTTTGGCACAGCAGCATTACGATACCCTACGGGACCGCTTTGCCAATTGGCCAGTGAATGTTGCGGTGATGTCACGTTTCCAAACGGCCGCTGAACAAACTAAAACCATGGTTCACGCTGAGGACGGCACCCTAGACATTTTGGTAGGCACCCATAAAATTTTACAAGGTAAACTTAATTTTAAACGTTTAGGTTTGCTTATTATTGATGAAGAACACCGTTTTGGTGTACAACAAAAAGAGTCGTTCAAAAAGCTCCGCTCAGAAGTGGATATTTTAACTCTCACAGCCACACCAATTCCTAGAACATTGAATATGTCCATGGCAGGCATGCGTGACCTCTCCATTATTGCCACGCCACCAGCAAGGCGTATTTCCATCAAGACTTTTGTTCGACAAAACGACAAAAAACTCGTTAAAGAAGCTATTTTGCGAGAACTGCTTCGTGGAGGGCAAGTTTATTATTTGCATAATGAAGTTAAAAGCATAGAAAGTAGTGCTGAAAAACTGCGTGAACTAGTACCTGAGGCACGGGTTAGTGTGGCCCACGGGCAAATGCGTGAACGCAAGCTAGAACAGGTAATGGGAGATTTTTACCATAAGCGCTCAAATGTGCTTGTGTGTTCTACCATTATTGAAACTGGCATTGACATACCTACCGCCAACACAATTATTATTGAGCGTGCAGATAAGTTTGGTTTAGCTCAGCTGCATCAATTACGTGGTCGTGTAGGTCGCTCCCATCATCAAGCTTATGCCTACTTAATGACGCCTCACCCAAAACTGTTGAGCAAGGATGCCATCAAACGTCTCGAAGCAATTGAAGCTACAGCTGACCTCGGTGCCGGTTTCACCCTTGCAAGTCACGATTTGGAAATACGTGGTGCTGGTGAGCTTTTGGGTGAAGAGCAGAGTGGCCAAATGCAAGGCATTGGTTTTAGTTTGTATATGGAAATGCTCAACCAAACCGTTGAAGCTATGAAGAAAGGCGAAACACCAAATCTAGACCAACCACTATCGCGTGGTACCGAAGTTAATTTACACTTGCCTGCGCTTATTCCAGAAGCCTATTTACCTGATGTACATAATCGCTTAGTTATGTATCAGCGGATTGCCAACGCCGAAGACAATGCGGCATTAAAAGAGTTACAAGTGGAAATGATTGACCGCTTTGGTTTACTGCCTGATCAAATAAAAAACCTTTTCCGCCAAAATCGTTTAAAGTTAAAAGCTCAGGCTATTGGTGTTACACGCATTGAAGCCTCCGCAGGCAATGGCCGCATGGAGTTCGGCAAGAATACCAAGATAGACCCCATGGTGTTAGTAAAACTAGTACAAACTCAACCTCGAAACTTCCGACTTGAGGGTGGCACCAATTTAAGGTTTACTTTACCTATGGAAAAAACTGAAACACGCTTCCAACGAATGGAAGACCTAATTAAACAAATGAGCTAAACATGCGATCAAGATTTCTCCCACATTGGCACGTGTTTACTGCGTTTTTTATGGTTTTATTAATGTTACAACCAACGTTAGCATTGGCCGCTGACGACAAAGACGAGACCTGGTATCAAATAGAGATCATTATTGCCAAACGAGGAGATAAGGTTCCTACGTTAGAAGCATTCCCATTTCAGCCAGCCCCTATATCATGGCATCATGGTAGGACCCTTGCCCACTTTGACCCAGAAGTAAGTGACCGAAACGAACTAGAGAATGTTGAGTTCATAGCCTTGCCTGCAGACCAACGCATCCTCAATAACGAGGTCCAAACACTAGCAAATCATGAGGATTATGAAGTTCTAGTACATCAAAGCTGGCGCCAAATTCTAAAGGGCAACAAAGCCATTCACTGGATCGATATTAAGGGTGATTATACTTGGGCCGGCCATCAGCAGCTTGAAGGTAGTTTGGGATTCAGCAAAGGACGTTATTTACACATCCACAGTGAATTGCATTTAAACCAATTCCCAACCATCGAAAGCGCAAGCAGTCGGCACACCAAACAAAAGTTCTTAAGCGACAGGCAAAGCTTGGTGCCAATTATTGAAACTCGCTACAGCCTCATCCAAAGGCGTAAGATGCGCAGTAAAGAATTACACTACTTAGATCACCCTAAACTAGTGCTTCTGGTTAAAGTGATTCCCTACACGCCAGCAGAGCCTATTTTGGAAGCAATACCAGCAGATGAACCTAAATTGGTAGACCTTACGGCGCCAAGCACCGCCGAGTAAAAGCTTGAGGCAAGAGTTCCGCCAATAGCTGATCTAGCTGCATGGCTTCTGAATGAGATTGGGCACGAGGATAAACAGGTTGGTGGCGATCATCATGCCAAATATCCCAATTAAGGGTATGTACTATAAATTCCCTTGCAAATGTGGGCGCTATTTCCTGGCAACCCAACAAAATCACATCAAGGTAGGATTGTACGATAGGCGCACTCTGTAACCCATGGCCTTTATGGTTGTATAGATAAACCCAGACCTGACTGTTTTCATCGAGCGCTTGGTCTCCTTGCAGGTAGTCTACCTGTGATAGATCTAGTTGGGCCCTTCTATAATGCGTTTCTCGCTCATCAAACTTTTCTAACTCAGACTCTGGCACCTCAAATAACACTCCATTACAGCATGCACCTGCCATCGGTCTTGCAGCAACGGCACGCATGCCAGTCCCTTCCCAACCTACCCATGTCCGCTCTAATCCCTGCACTCGTACGGCTAATGAATCACCTGCAATACCAGTAATTCGACGGCTAGAGCTGCTAATTAAACTACCATAGCCAAAAATATAGTGCTGCTTACTCATGAACCGTTGGTATCCATTACCTGTTGAGGCATGAGATGAATAGTTTGGGTGGGAAATGCAAAATCTGCACCATGGAGGGCTACGATATCGCTGATTAAACCAAGCAACTGCTGCTTAATTTCATGGAACTCGGCCCACTTAGTTGTTTTGGTAAAACTGTACACAAAAAAATCTACACTGTGAGAGTTAAAGGTATTAACGTTGACCATGAGAGTTTGTTGAGTATCTATGGCTGCATGGGCCAATAACATTTCTTTAACCGCTACAGTAATGGCTTGGACTTTGTCTTGATCTTCATAGCGCAGGCCAAAAGTCTCGTAAAACCTCCTATTATGCATACGCGAAGGATTTTCTACGGAAATACTGGTGAAGGTTGCATTAGGCACGTAGAGCGGGCGCATATCAAAGGTGCGGATACGGGTGATGCGCCATCCAATGTATTCCACCGTGCCTTCAATTTCCTTATCAGGCGAGCGGATCCAATCACCTACAGAAAACTGACGATCCAAATAGATCATCAAGCCCCCAAAAAAGTTAGACAACAGGTCTTTGGCAGCAAAACCAATGGCGATACCACCTACCCCACCAAAGGCCAATACGCCAGAAATAGAAAAACCAAAGTGTTGCATCAACGCTAAAATAGCGGTGATTACAACAGCCGCCTTAACTAGCTTACCCATAGCTTCTACAGTGGTTTTATCCCATGCATCTCTATGTTTACCTGGTCGAGCTAACGTAGAAACAACCACACTCACCAAGCGTACTAAAAACCAAGACACCAAAACAATGAGTAAGGTGTCACGTAAGCTCGCTACAAAACTTAAGGTGTCAGCATCAAAAGCGTGGCTAACAATACCCACAACCCAGGCTATGCCTAAAACCCACACTCCCCAAGCTAAAGGTTTACGTGCGGCATCGAGCAGAGCGTCATCCCATTCATTTTCAGTTTTTTTCAGCTGTACGGCTAAACGCACAAATATTCTACGCACTACAAAGTTAAATAATAGTACTGCTAATACCAACAGAAACACTTTAGTAAGCAAAATCGATTGTGAAGTATCTATCCCTACATTTCCTAACAACTGGTTCATCGAGTTCATTAAAACTCTCCTATAATTGGTGCTTGGGCCGCACTCGCCATAACGGGTACGATATCCACCATAATTTGATCCAAACTACGGTTGCTAGCGTATTCTCGCTCACAAATAGCTAAAAGAGCTTCACTACTGGAAAGGGAAAAAACCAATATGCCCAATAGATAATGAAAACGCCAAAAAAACTGCTCATCAGTCATCTCTGGCATATGTTTACGAAGCAGTTTCATAAAGTACAAAAATGAAGCACCGTATTGATAGGAAAGGTGCTTACGAAGGTGCCCTTGGGACTGGCTATAAGCGGTACTTATAAGGCGTGCAAACACAGCTAAACTATGATGATTTTGTTGCGCAACGTGCTGGCAAGATCGTGCCAAAATAGCCAACAAAACCTGCAACTCTTGCTCATCATTATGGCTTTTGCTAAAAGACTTTTCATAAGCACTTAACTGTGCATGAAGATTTTGAGTTAGTGGCCCTAAAAAACGATCTGTTACAGCTTGAATTAAGCCTTTCTTTGAACCAAAATGATAATTTACTGCGGCTAAATTAACCTTGGCCTTGCTAGTAATGGTTCTAAGAGATGTCTCTACAAAACCATGAGCTGAAAACTCAGCTTCTGCGGCATCTAAAATACGATCAATGGTGGAACTTGTCATTGTTGTTTTTTACTAATAATTTTTGTTTAAAACATGCGTTTAAAACTAACACGACTATTATAGCTCTAGCAAGCTCTGTAAAGTCAGAAATCTCCTAGTTCCAATTAGTTAGATCAGTTACCATAGCCACCTCCATAATATATTAAGTTTAATTCATATGCTCGCCCAATCCTTTAGCCGTACCGTGTGGTTGTTGTCGGTATCGCACGCTTTTTCCTTTACTGCCGCTTCCGTCACTTTCTTTTTAGGTGGTATTATTGGTGCTCTACTGGCACCCTCTGTCACCATGGCCACCCTTCCAGTTGCGGCCTCGGTGGTAGGCACCGCATTAGGCACAGTGCCAGCAGCCATGCTAATGAGCAAAAAAGGTCGAAGATTTGGCTTTATTGGTGCTGCAATACTTGCTTCAGGGTCAGCCTTATTAGGCGCCACAGCGATATGGCATAGTCTATTTTGGCTCTATTGCTTCTCTTGTTTAAGCTTAGGAGCTAGCTACGCCTTCGTTCAGCATTACCGTTTTGCTGCAGCGGAAAGTGTAGCAACAGAAGTTGCGCCACAGGCCATATCTGCGATTTTGTTATCAGGCATTGCAGGTGCATTTTTAGGCCCAAGTGTTGTTAATTATGCTAGCGACTGGATTCCTCAACATACTTTTGTTGGTTCATACCTCGCCTTATCGGTGATGGTGCTCATACCAGCCATCATCCTAATCTGGCTGCAAACGCCTGAGCAAAAAATAAAAACTAAAGATTATCCAAGCAAAACTGTTAGACAGTTGGCACAGCACCCAAACTTTGTCTTAGCCGTGTTTGCAGCAACAGTGTCTTACGCATTAATGGTATTTCTTATGACTGCTGCACCAGTCAGCATGCACGTGATGGATGGCCACAGTATTAACGATGCTGGTATCATCATCCAGTGGCATGTTGTTGGCATGTTTTTGCCATCTCTTTTCGTTGGCAAATTGATAACAAATTATGGCCATAGGGCCATAATGGTTGCAGGCATATGTGCTTTAGGGATATGTGCTGGCGTTAGCCAAGTAGATCAAACTGTAGCGGGTTATTGGGTAAGCCTGGTTACTTTGGGTATCGGTTGGAATTTTCTATTTGTTAGTAGCACTTCACTTCTCATTACAACGTATCAAGAAGCAGAGAAATACCGCGCCCAAGCGTTTAATGAGCTTATGGTTTTTGGCGCTCAAGCCATAGCATCCTTATCTGCAGGTTGGCTCTTAAGCGCCACTAGCTGGAAAACTATTAATTTAATGAGCCTGCCTTTGTTAGGTTTATTGCTGGTAGTAATTTGGTGGAGTCATAACAAGCTCAGCCAGCAGCAGTAAGCACTTTCCTAGCCCAAGCTACGTCATTTACAAACACAGCGTCAATGCCGATTTGCTTTAAACGTAGTAGATCAGCAGCCTCTGTCACAGTGTAAACCCTAATGGCCAATTCACAGCCATGTGCGTCATTAACAAGTTCTGCATCAGTGGTTTCTGTGTGGCTGTGTAAGGCTTGAGCACCCATGTCGTAAGCTAACTGAGATAATGAAACAGGGCATGAAGAAATGAGTGGTGCAATATTAATGTGAGGTAATATCTTTTTTAAAGCTATTAATAAACGATGATCAAAGGCTGAGACACATAATTGCGTTAGCTTGAATCCAAGGTGATCTATAGCATAGGTCAATTCTACAGCCACCTGCACCACTACGTCAGAAGACTTAAGCTCTATATTAACTTCACAGCACCCAGCTACTAGTTCTAGCACCTGTCTTAAGCTAGGTGGCACTTCACCATTGCCAGCATCTAGCAGCTGCCATTGCTGGACGCTTAGTTGATTAACAAGGCCTGTACCATTGGTAGTGCGGTCTACGCTAGCATCGTGCATCACCACCACCTGACCAGACATTAAACGTACATCCAACTCAATTCCATCGCATTGCTGCTCCAGTGCTAACTCAAAGGCCGCCATAGAATTTTCTGGCGCTAAATCACTAACACCACGGTGGGCAAATAACTGCATTGGGTCTGCAACCTAAGCAAATTCGATAAGTGTCTATTGTGCTCTCAAACTGGGTTCCTGCCAACCTACCTACTCCAAACATGTGGTTTATCGTCAATATTTTTATCAGTATAAAACACAAGGAAAGCTAAATTATTGCTCTAAAGCAAACAAAAACCTGTTCATGGCGAGATCCGTTGCATACCTGTTTAAAGAGTCAAGTTATTGATACACTATCAGCGTAGCTGAAGCTAAATATATGGTGCGCAGCCTAACCTTAAAGCCTAATTGTCCATCGTCTAAACCCTTTGTAAACGAGCCCCTCACAGCTCATTCACATCTAAATACTCACAATAGGCCCTGCCATGACCACAGACAACTCAAGCTACGATTATATTATTGTAGGCGGTGGATCAGCCGGTTGTGTGCTTGCAAACCGACTTTCAAAGAACCCAGAAAACAAGGTTTTATTGTTAGAAGCAGGTGGCAAAGATAATTATATTTGGATTCATATCCCTGTTGGATACCTTTACTGCATGGGTAACCCGCGCACAGACTGGGGATTTAAAACATCCAAACAAAAAGGTCTAAACGGTCGACAAATAAATTACCCACGTGGGCGTGTTTTAGGAGGCTGCTCATCAATCAATGGAATGATCTATATGCGGGGGCAGGCCAATGATTACGATGGCTGGCGTGATATGGGCAATACTGGCTGGGGCTGGAAAGACGTCTTGCCTTATTTTAAAAAATCAGAAGATTATTATGCTGGCGCTGATGACTTCCATGGTTCTGGTGGCGAATGGCGTGTTGAAAAACAACGCCTATCGTGGGAAGTTTTAGACGCATACCGCGATGCTGCCCAACAAGCTGGTATTGATAAAATTGAAGATTTTAACCGTGGCAATAATGAAGGATCTTCGTACTTTCGTGTAAATCAAAAAAACGGCTGGCGCTGGAACACATCGAAAGGGTTCTTACGGCCAGTGCTGAAACGTACCAATCTGAAGGTAATAACCCAAGCACAAGTTCAGCGAGTTATATTTGATGATCAACGTGCCTGTGGTGTGGAGGTGATGCTTAAAGGTAAAGCCGTCACCTATCACACAAATGGCGAAGTCATCCTGTCCGCAGGGGCTATTGGCTCACCACAAATCCTCGAACTGTCTGGTATTGGTAACCCCAATTACTTGCGTAAAGCAGGCATTGACGTTGTTTATCAGTCCAATGAAGTGGGAGAAAATTTACAAGATCACCTTCAATTACGTGTTGCCTTTCAGGTTGAAAATGTAATAACCCTCAATCAACGTGCTGGAAGCCTATTTGGCCGTGTGGGCATCGGGCTTGAATACTTATGGTCGCGTAAGGGCCCCATGTCAATGGCGCCCAGCCAGTTAGGAATATTTGCTAAATCCAGTCCCGAAGTGGAAACCGCTGATCTAGAATTTCATGTACAACCACTGTCATTAGAAAAGTTTGGTGACCCACTACATCCCTTCCCTGCATTTACAGCAAGTATCGTTCCATTACGCCCACAAAGCCGCGGGTCAAGCCACATTGTTTCTGCCGATCCATTGGCACACCCCGTTATTAACCCCAACTATCTAACTACAGAGTCTGATAAACTAGTTGCAGCAAAGGCCATCAGGTTGGCCCGCAATATAGCTGAGCAGTCGGTGATGGAAAAGTATAGCCCCACTGAAATCAAACCAGGCAAGGCTTATCAATCGGATACAGATTTAGCTAAAATTGCTGGTGAAATAGGCACTACCATATTTCATCCAGTAGGAACCTGTCGTATGGGCCCAGATGATCAAGCCGTGGTTGGCACAGACTTACGGGTCAATGGCGTTAGCGGTCTGCGTGTTGTAGACGCATCCATCATGCCAACAATCACATCAGGTAACACCAACTCTCCAACCATTATGATCGCAGAGAAAGCTGCTGATATGATTTTACAGGGTTAAAAAACCAACAAGGTAGGTTACATCTAAGCATTCAGTGCCTAAGTACCTCAGTGTCTTCCACTAGGGGAATAAGATATATTAACTTAAGAAACTTAATTCTGAACCTCAAATACTATTGCGTAATCACGTGGAAGCTTCGCCCCTATGTCATTAAACAAGTCATTAAGTCCGTCATCAAGTAATACAATTTGGCTTAAAAACCCCCTAGCGATATTAGCTAGCAACGCTCAGGGTGGCTTAGTTATTCAAGGGCAGACAATCGTGGAATTGGTACCCCAAGGACAGCAACCTAACAGTGTCTATAATGAGGTAATGGAATGCAGTGATCTTGTCATACTTCCTGGTTTAATCAACGGTCACCACCACTTTTACCAAACCCTAACTCGCGCATTACCAAAGGCCCTTAACAAGCCACTTTTTGGCTGGCTTACAAGCCTTTATCCCGTATGGGCAGGGTTAGAACCAGATATGCTGTACCAAGCCACACGCTTAGCTTTAGCAGAACTATTGTTGTCTGGCTGCACCACAGCTGCAGACCACCACTACTTGTTTCCTGAAGCACTAACAGATGCCATGGATATACAAGCAGAAGCGGCTGCAAGCATTGGTATACGTATGACCATGACCCGAGGTTCCATGAGTTTAGGGGTAGATGATGGTGGCTTACCTCCACAAAGCACCGTACAGCAAGAAGATACGATTCTGGCCGATAGCGAGCGCGTAATTAAGCGTTATCACGACGCCAGGGAAGGCAGCATGTTGCAAGTGGCCTTAGCACCTTGTTCACCTTTTTCTGTAACCCCGGAATTAATGCGTAATTCTGCAACCCTTGCCGCACAACACAAGGTTATGCTTCACACTCACCTAGCTGAAACCATTGACGAAGAGAACTTTTGTTTACAACGCTTTGGTTTACGCACAGTTGATTACCTTGACAGCGTAGGTTGGCTTGGCCCACAAACATGGCTAGCCCATGGCATTCACTTTAACTCTGATGAAATTCAACGCTTAGGTGCGGCGGGTACGGGCATATGCCACTGCCCCACTTCCAACATGATGTTAGCCTCAGGCATGGCGCCAGTACTAGAACTAGAAGCTGCAGGCTGTCCTGTGGGGTTAGGTGTGGATGGATCAGCTTCTAACGATGGGTCTAATATGATTCAAGAAGTGCGCCAAGCTTTATATTTGCAACGATTAAAATACGGTGCACACGTCAGTCACTTTGATGCCTATCGTTGGGCCACAGAAGGCAGCGCAAAGATGTTAGGGCGCTCTGACATTGGGTCGTTAGAAGTGGGCAAACAAGCAGACATTGCTTTCTTCAAACTTAGTGAAATGCGTTTTAGTGGCAGCCACGACCCGTTAGCCGCCCTGTTACTATGTGGTGCCCACAAAGCAGAACACGTGATGGTTGCTGGCCAATGGCGAGTAAAATATGGCGTTATTGAAGGTTTAGATGTAGGCCCATTATTGCTACACCATGGCGCTGCAGCTCGGGCTTTAGTTGCAAAATTTTACAACCCTAAAGCTGTTTTTTGATCATCTTGTTTGTGCAAATAGAAATATAACGTCTAATGTTAGCTTCTCATTGGGCTATTGGTAGACATAAAAAGTCAGCCTAATGAAAACATTAGGCTGACTTTTTTGAACTAAATTGGTCGAACCAACATTAACCCTTAATGATATTGTGCTCTGGGCCGAATGGGAACTTAGTGATGTTTTCTGCACCTTCTTCGCCAACCACTAGGATGTCATGCTCACGGTAACCACCAGCGCCTGCCATGCCTTCTGACAACATGATCATTGGTTCAATAGAAACCACCATACCTGGCTCTAATACCGTGTCTACATCTTCACGGAACTCAAGGCCCGCTTCACGACCGTAGTAATGGCTTAAGGTGCCAAACGAGTGGCCATAGCCAAAGGTGCGATGTTGTAGCACATCGTGCTCAGCAAAGATTTCGTTAAGTTCGTGAGCCACATCACTGCACTTCACGCCTGGCTTAACTAACTCTAAGCCACGACGGTGTACCTTACAGTTGATTTCCCACAGCTCTAAATGACGGTCGCTGGCATGCTCAGAGAACAAAGTACGCTCAAGTGCAGTGTAATAACCAGCAATCATTGGGAAACAGTTAAGGCTAAGAATGTCACCAGCTTCAATCTTGCGGCTGGTAACTGGATTATGAGCACCATCGGTATTCATACCCGATTGGAACCAAACCCATGTGTCCATCAACTCTCCGTCTGGAAAAGTCTTAGCAATTTCACGGATCATAGCTTGAGTACCTGCCAAAGCCACTTCGTACTCTGGCACACCTACGGCAATGGCATCACGAATAGCTGCACCGCCGATATCACCAATACGGGAACCGTGCTTAATCACTTCAATTTCTTCAGCAGACTTGATCATGCGCATTTGCATAGTTGGTACGCCGATATCAGTAAACTCAGAGGTTGGGAAAGTAGATTTAACAATGTCCATAGTCGCCAAAGGCATGTGGTCATATTCTACGCCAATACGGCTGCCTGACTTAATTAGGTTCTTCAGAGCAACAAAGAAATTACCTTTTTGCCAATCGGTATAAACCACATTATCGCCCAATTGGTTACGACGGAATGGCTGACCACCATCAATGTTAGCAGTTACGGTAGTGTAGTTGTCTTGTGTTACCACCAAACCGTAGTCCCGGCCAAAACGACAGTAAACGAAGTCTGAGAAGTAATTAATGTTGTGATACGAGGTCAATACCACAGCATCCACATTAGCTGCAGCCATGTGAGTACGTAATTTAGCAAGACGATTACTGAGTTCTTGCTTAGAAAAAGTGGCAACCACTTTTTGGCCATTTAGGATTTCGATGGTACGAGGCATGTTTTGTGGATTCATGGCATTCACCTATTTGTTACACTGATAGAGATTAATATATTGGCCTACTAGAAAATAAACTAGAGGTACAAAGGATGGATGCATTCTAGTTTTTATATAAGCATTAGTAAAATAAATAAATTAAATTACACCATTAATTAAATTTATACATTAATGACCATTATCAAGCTCACTAACTTATGCGGTACCGTGCCCCTCACCTGTTTAAACAAGTGTCATAAAGCTACTATTTTTATAAATGCTTATGTTGCGATCCACTCCATAAACCACACAAAGCTCTCCTATCGAATCAAAATCTTGCAATATGCACCTAGATTGGCGATATTGTGCGTTATTCTGAACACAGTTAAAGAGAGCGTTTTTTACATGGCCAAGAACAAGCTTATCGGCGATCCTACTATCATCTCTATGTACGCTAACCAGTTTAGCTTTTTAGCACGCCCCCTTACGCGAGACATGACACAAGGTTTTGATGCTGCCATCGTTGGTTTGCCATTTGACTTGGCTACTACAGGCCGCGCAGGCACGCGTTCTGGCCCTAATGCAGTGCGGCAGGCAAGTGGCAACCTAGGCTGGGAAGGCAGGCGCTGGCCATGGCCATTTGATGCCTTCAAATACCTTAAGGTGGCAGACTATGGTGATTTGGACTTTATTCCTGGTAACCCAGATGACCTTAATCGTGAGATAGAACACCACGCTGAGAAGATTATTACTTCAGGCACACGGATGCTGAGTATTGGTGGTGACCATTATGTGGCCTTGCCGTTAATTCGGGCTCACTTTAAACATTATGGCAAGATGGCCTTAGTTCATTTTGACGCTCATACAGACACTTATCCTAACGATACAGAAATTGACCATGGGAGTATGTTTTATCATGCCCCTAAGCAAGGGTTAATAGACCCTGAGCATTCGATACAAGTGGGTATTCGTACAGAATACAGACCAGAAGACCATGCATTTGAAGTGATTGATGCAGCACAAGCTAATGACATCAGTGCTGATGATATTGTCGCGTCGATTATAAAAAGAGTGGGCGACCTTCCAGTTTATTTATCCTTCGATATCGACTGTTTAGACCCTGCGTATGCACCAGGTACTGGCACCCCTGTAGTCGGTGGGTTAACTACGGATAAAGCCTTGAAAATTATTCGTGGCTTAACAGACGTTAACATCGTTGGATTTGACTTAGTGGAGGTAAACCCTGCTTATGATCATGCCGACATTACGGCCTTAGCAGGTGCTACAATAGTACTTGAATTCTTGTATTTGTTGGCTCACCAAAAACATCAATTAAGCCTATAGAAAACGACATTTAGGTTAGTCTTTCAACCAAGGGTTATGGCCTTTAGGCTCTACTTTTTCGACCCTTGGTTCAACCGCTGTGGATACGGGAGCTGGTTCAACTGCAGGCGCTAGCCCTAGTTCAGATGCTGTATCGACTAGGGCGGCCTCAGTGTGCAATATCAACAGAGCTTCTAAACGCAGTTTTTCTTCATGAATGGCATCTAATTGGTCTTGTTCAGCCAAGCTAATGGAATCCATGTCATACACAAAAGAACCCACGTATTGCACGTATTCATCTTCATGGATTTTGGTGATTTTATTACGATATTCAAAATCAAATAACAAAATAATCCAGCTTACTTGCTGGTGACCCATCTTATTGATTTTATGAACGACACCTTCGCCGTAAGCACTAGAATAAGAACAATCTTCGATAATATTTTTAACTAACGCCGTGCCGCTTGCCACACCATTAGTTTCCATGTTTTCATGGTCGTATTCATTGATAATAAAATTTCGAGCCCACGCATCTACACCTTGATCATCTTCTTCAAAATAACTATCTGGAATAGTGTCGTAACTGACAGTAGAACACCAAACAGACACTTTGCCGCCTTTTTCAAAACTGGGTAGTGTAGTGTTATCAGTTGACGTTATTGATGAAGCCATTAAGAAAGCCTAAATATTGGTGCTTGCGCGGATGGCGGAAAAGTAACACAAACACCCTAATCCTACAATCACATTTGCCTTTTTAAGGGACTTACAGTGCAACCATACCTGGACATATTTCAGCAACTCGCCTCACAATATTTTCGTCAAGATCGCCCAGTCAGCAAGCCTATTAGCGCCACAGAACTTGAACAAATTATAGATTTTAGCCTAGGCGTGGAAGGAGCCGAGTTAGGGGCTTTAAAACAGGCAGCTGGCGACTACTTGAACTATCAACCCGCTAGTGCTCAAGTCGATTTTTTTAAATTGCTCTATTCCGGACACAACAATCCTGCACTATTAGGTGATTGGGTCACTAGCCTTAGTAACGCCAACATGCACACATACCAAATGAGCCCAGTGGCCACTTTGATGGAACAGGAGCTAATCAACCAATGGAATCGTTTAGTTGGTTTTACCACCGCCTCACAAACAGGTGATGGCGTTATGGTTTCTGGTGGCAGTCAAGCTAACCTCATCGCCATGATGATCGCTCGCCATCAAGCGTGTCCCGACATTAAAGTCAAAGGTTTTAGTGACCAAGCCTTGGTGGCCTTTGTTTCAGATCAAGCTCATTATTCAGGTCAGAAGGCTGCTAATGTATTAGGTATTGGCACAGATAATTTAATTGCAGTAGCATCGGACAACCAAGGTAGGTTGTGCCCATCTGCACTCAAAGAAGCTATAGAGTACAGTATTAAACAGGGCCATAAACCGTTTTACATAGGCCTCACTGCAGGCACAACAGTACTTGGCGCCTTTGATCCAGTACCAGAGTGCAGAGCCATTGCCGACCAATATAACCTATGGTTACATATTGACGGCGCTTGGGGGGCCCCAGTGTTATTTTCACAACAACATAAACATCTATTAAAAGGATGTGAGTTGGCCGATTCCTTTGCATGGGATGCCCATAAGCTGATGAACGTTCCTATTACGGCGGCGGTTATTTTAACGCGTCACCAAGGCATGTTAGAGCAGACCTGCGGCGGAGGTGGAGCTGATTATTTATTCCATAGCGATGAAAATTCAGCCTATAATTTAGGTCAGAAATCCATCCAGTGCGGCCGACGAGCTGATGCCTTGAAGGTATGGCTAAGTTGGAAAGCACTTGGAAACAATGGCTTTTCAGATAAGGTGGACCAATTACAAGTTCTAAAGCAAGGCTGCGTTGAAGCCATCGGAATATCTACCGAGCTACACATGATTGGCCCTGCCCCATACCTCAATGTGCTGTTTCAATACCGCCCATCAACTGACTTGAACGAAGAACAGCTTCGAGTATTAAATATTGCCATATGCAAAAGCATGCAAACTGAAGGTGGCGCCTTTGTGGATTATGCTAAATATCAAGGTAAAACAGGTATTCGCCTTATACTGGCAAACAGTGATACGCAAGCAAGTGACATCAGTAGGTTACTCACTAACTGTATTAAAACGGGTCAATCCCTGGTTACCACAAGTTAACTAGGGGTTTTCCAGATATTGCTATTGGTCGCCGCTGACTTTGGTGCAGGCTTAGCTTTAGCTTGGTATTCATTTTGAGGTTTGAGTGGTTTACCACGCACAATAGCATAAACATATAGAGACTCTACTTTATCGCGAGCCCATTGAGTTTTACGTAAAAATTTAAGGCTAGATTTAATACTAGGATTAGCCCTAAAACAGTTTACATTCACCTGCTCAGCCAATGCTTCCCAACCAAACTCATCAACTAGATCGGTGACAATTTGTTCGAGCTTGACACCGTGAAGTGGATTGCGAGGTTGTTCAGTGTTCATAGTGCCCTAACCTGACAAAATTTGGCAGCTGCTGGGTTTGTTTGTCGACTTTCATAATTCACTTCACATAACAAAATATTGGGCCTATTATCACCAACATGAAGTGACTAAACAACTGGTATTGATATGACCGACCAACAAGCTGCAGCTATGCAACGCGCTAGGACCGAACTTGCGGCATGTTTTCGCTGGACGGCAAAGATGGATATGCATGAATCCATCGCCAATCATTTTAGTGTCGCTGTATCTGATGATGGCCAACAGTTTTTATGCAACCCCCAAGGCCGACACTTTAGTACTATTAAAGCTAGCGAATTACTGCTACTGGACGCTAACAACCCCAGCACCATGAAACAAGCTAATGCTCCAGACCCAACGACTTGGGCCATCCATGGCGCATTACATCGAAACTTGCCTGATGCAGGCTGCATCATGCATCTGCACAGTCGATACGCCACTGCACTGGCCTGTCTAAAAGATAAAACTATGTATCCCATAGACCAGAATACCATGCGCTTTTATCAGCGAGTCGCAATTGATACAGGTTTCGATGGCATGGGGTTAGGTAATGAAGCTGAACGCTTAACCACGGTAATGGGTGACAAACGTATTTTGCTCATGGGCAACCATGGCGTTTTGGTCATTGCCAATAGTATTGCCCAATGTTTTGACGACATGTACTATTTTGAGCGAGCCTGCCGCACCTTACTAGATTGTTATGCAACGGGCCAACCCCTAGATAAGGTAACTCATGAGGTCGCCGAAAAAACTGCTCGTCAGTGGCAGAATTACGGTTTTGACTTTGGCCAACAACACCTAAATGAAATTATGACAATTCTCGATACGCAAAACAACTCATATCGCTTGTAACCGTTGTCCAAAATATACCTAGGGCGACACTCCTTGTCATATTTTTGCCATTGGCATGTATTTTGAGCAACCTCACCTTTTCCTGCCTTTAGTTAGCCCGTATAATTGTGCACATATAAGCCGACCTCTGCGTCGGTTTTGTTACAATTACATATAACTAAAAAATCATCAGCGTTGGTTAAAACAGCTAAACCAACTTTGACGCCTTGAAGACAACAGGATCACCCATGATCAAAGTCGAATCAGTGAGCAAACGTTTTGGCGGTGTGCATGCCGTTAGTAACGCCACCATCGAAATTGCCAAAGGGTCCATTACCGGACTCATCGGCCCTAATGGGGCTGGTAAAACCACATTATTTAACATGATTGCTGGCAACTTAACACCAACCTCAGGCCACATTTACCTAGATGGTGAAGACGTAACTGGCGTGCCCCCCTATGAGTTATTCCATAAAGGCTTGCTACGCACGTTCCAAATCGCCCATGAGTTCGGCACCTTGACGGTACTGGAAAATCTTATGATGGTGCCTTCGCAACAAGCCGGTGAAAAACTCATGGATGCTTGGTTTCGCCCCTCCCTAGTGCGTGAGCAAGAAGCCAAAGTACGTGATAAGGCCATGGAAGTGATCGACTTTCTCAACATGGGCCATGTTGCTCAAGAGTTAGCTGGCAACCTTTCTGGTGGCCAAAAGAAACTCCTAGAACTTGGCCGTACCATGATGGTCGATGCTAAAGTGGTTCTGCTAGACGAGGTAGGCGCTGGTGTAAACCGCTCACTACTGCGAGAAATTGGCGAGGCCATCGTGCGCTTGAACCAAGAAAAAGGTTACACCTTTTGCATGATCGAGCACGATATGGATTTCATTGGTCGTTTGTGTGATCCGGTTATCGTTATGGCTGAAGGTGCCGTGCTAGCCCAAGGCACAGCCAAAGAAGTTATTGCAAACGAGGCAGTGATTGAGGCTTACCTAGGCACTGGCTTAAAGAACAAACGTGAGGTAAGCGCATGAGTTATTTAGTTGCAGATCAATTACGTGGTGGCTATGGCGGTGCAGACATCCTTAATGGCTGCTCATTATCTGTAGACAAAGGCGAAGTTGCTGTTATTGTGGGTCCTAATGGTGCTGGTAAGTCAACCGCCATGAAGGCCTTACTAGGCATGCTTGATCTACGTCAAGGTAGCGTCACTTTAGGTGGTAAAGACATCACCCATATGTCTCCACAAGATCGTGTTGGCGAAGGCATTGCTTTTGTACCTCAAACCCATAATGTATTTGCTGGTATGACAGTAGAAGAAAACCTTGAAATGGGCGCCTTTCTTCGCACTGACGATTACACAGGCACTATGGAACAGGTCTACGATCTGTTCCCTGTTCTTAAGCAAAAACGCCGTCAAAACGCTGGTGAACTTTCTGGTGGTCAACGTCAACAAGTGGCGGTAGGACGGGCCATGATGACGCAACCGAGCGTGCTAATGTTAGATGAACCGACTGCAGGTGTGTCTCCCATCGTCATGGACGAATTGTTTGACCGTATTTTAGAAGTAAAGCAACAAGGTATTGCCGTGTTGATGGTTGAACAAAACGCAGCCCAAGCTTTGAATATTGCTGACAAAGGCTATGTTTTAGTAACGGGCACTAACAAACACACTGGCAGTGGTGATGAACTGCTGGCCGATCCTGTGGTGCGTCGCACCTTCTTGGGAGGTTGAGCCATGCCAGAATTTATTGATATTTTAAATGCTATCGTGCTTTTCTCTAACTTCGTGTTAGTGCCTGCCGTATCTTACGGTGCCCAGCTAGCTCTTGGCGCATTAGGCATCACCTTAGTGTATGGCATTCTACGCTTTTCTAATTTTGCCCACGGCGACACAATGGCCTTTGGTACCATGATGGTTATCCTAGTGACTTGGGGTTTCCAGACTATGGGGATTAGTTTCGGTCCGCTGCCCACTGCATTGCTGGCACTGCCCTTTGGTATTTTGGGTGCAGTAGCCTTGACCTTAGCGTTTGATAAAACCGTGTATAAGTTTTACCGTGCTAAAAAGAGCGCACCGGTAATTTTTGTAATTGTGTCTACGGGCGTGATGTTTATGACTAACGCCATCGTGCGTTTTATCATTGGCCCCAGCGACCAACGCTTTATGGACGGCACTAAGTTCATTTTTCGTCCTCGTGAATTTAAAGAGTTCACAGGTTTAAGTGAGGGCTTGGCTCTTAAATCTACTCAGGTTCTTACCCTGACAGTGACCATTATTTGCGTAGCTGCTTTGTTCTACTTCTTACAAAAAACCCGCACTGGTAAAGCCATGCGCGCTTTTTCAGACAACAAAGACCTAGCACTGCTATCAGGCATCAATCCAGATCGCGTGGTGCTAATTACTTGGATTCTTGTTGCAGCTTTAGCAACCACTGCTGGGACTTTGTACGGCTTAGATAAAAGCTTCAAACCCTTTACCTATTTTATGCTCTTATTACCCATGTTTGCTGCTGCCATTGTAGGTGGTATTGGTAGCCCTATTGGCGCAGTAGTGGGTGGTTTTGTCATCGCCTTTTCAGAAGTTATCGTCACTTACGCCTATAAAAAGTTCTTCATCTACCTTATGCCAGAATCTTTAGAGCCTACAGGATTAATGCAGTTCTTATCCACCGATTATAAGTTTGCCGTGTCTTTTATCATCCTAGTGGTGGTACTGCTAATTCGACCAACGGGTATCTTTAAAGGGCAATCAATCTAATGAAAGCACTATTGAATCAACAAAATCGCGCCCCACTAGCTTTCGCAGCGATGGGACTATTACTAGTTGGCGTGGGCATGGGCCAATCTTGGCCTTTTGCTTTGGCTATTTTAAACTTGTGCCTTATCTCTGCAGTTATGTCCTTGGGTGTAAACATTCAATGGGGCTACGCTGGTCTACTTAACTTAGGTGTAATGGGCTTTACTGCACTGGGAGGCCTAGCAGCTGTTTTGGTGTCTGAAGCACCGGTACTAGAAGCATGGTCCGTTGGCGGCCAAGGAATGGCTGTAAGCTTTATATTAGTCATCATTACCATTGTGTTATCCATCTTGGTTTATCGCAACATGGTTGCAAGCTGGCAACGGCGCCTTGCCTTAGCTGGGTTGTATATTGGTGCATATTTTGTCATCAACTACTTTTATAGGCCTGCCGTCTACGCCATTGAAAGTGTCAACCCTGCTACCTCTGGGTTCCTCGGCGGCATGGGTATGCCAGTTATCTTTTCATGGTTTTTAGGTGGTGTTATGGCCGCTGGTGTAGCTTGGGTGGTAGGTAAAATCACCCTAGGTTTACGCTCAGACTACCTCGCTATTGCCACCTTAGGTATTTCTGAAATTATCATCGCAGTATTGAAAAACGAAGATTGGTTAGCCCGTGGTGTGAAGAACGTGGCCGGTCTAGATCGCCCTGTACCTTTTGAACTTGATTTACAAGCCACGCCTTGGTTTGTTGATATGGTGCAGTCTTTATTCAGTGCTCACTTAGCTGAACTTGCAGACGCACAACGTGTTGACACTCTTCATCAGCTGGTGATTCAAAGCTCAAGCATCTTCGTTAAGCTCTGCTACACTGGCCTATTTAGTGTGGTACTAGTGTCAGTATTGTTGTTAAGTATGAAAGCCTTAAATTCTCCTTGGGGGCGCATGATGCGCGCTATTCGTGATAACGAAGAAGCCGCTAATGCCATGGGTAAAAATGTGGTGCGTCAACACCTGCAAGTTTTTGTGTTAGGTAGCGCCGTGGTAGGTATTGCAGGGGCTATGCTGGTTACCATAGATGGCCAATTCACTCCTACGGCCTACCAACCCTTACGTTTTACCTTCTTGGTGTGGCTGATGGTAATTATTGGAGGCAGCGGCAATAACCTAGGTGCGGTATTTGGAGGCTTCTTTATTTGGTTCATGTGGATAGAAGCGGAACCCTTGTCTATAGCCTTTATGGACCTTATTACTACGGGTATGGATCAAGCCAGTGACTTACGTCAGCATTTGCTCAAGAGTGCGCCACACATGCGTTTATTCATTATGGGTTTAGTCTTATTATTGACCATGCGGTTTATGCCTAAGGGTATTATTCCTGAAGAGACACGCTTACACTCTGTGTAGTTTATAGGTTGGCAGTTAACTGATAACTGCCAGCTACTCACTGCCAAGTTGTTTTAAAACCTGATCAAAATCAGCCTCTAACGATGCATCAATTACTAACAGCCTGCCATCCCTCCCTACAAGTGTCATTTGTGTACATGCCAGCCACAAGCGACCTGCACCAAAATAACCCTCACAGGCACGATTCAACAGCCCCTTGCCGTGACGAGAATCACCTACAATAGGATGCCCTATGTGCTTTAAATGGCGTCTGATCTGATGTTTACGCCCCGTTACAGGTTCACACCGCATTAAAGATAACCGAGTGGTCGGATAGCGATCTACCACCAGCGGTATCTCAAACTGGCGCACACACTGGACGTGGGTCAAAGCTTCCTTAGCCTTACCACCCAATTCAATACCTGCGTATTTATCCCCTTCGTCCCTTAGACTATGATCGATGGACATGGTTTCTGGACCATGCCCCCTTACTAAAGCCAAATAGGTTTTTCTTACCTGGTGGTCACGGAACTGCTGACTATAGAAACTAGCGGCCTCGTTAGAGAGTGCAAACATCAATACCCCAGACGTGGGTTTATCGAGGCGATGTAATGGATACACATGTCGGCCTAATTGATTGCGCAGTTCCTGCACTGCAAAACGAGTCTCATGCTTGTCAATGGGGCTGCGGTGTACTAACAAACCGCTGGCTTTTTTAATGGCCACAAGATCGTCATCTTGGTGAATGATTGATAGTGGTTGAGATGAGTTAATTGACATAAATAAGACGGTTCAGACATTAAAAAACCCAATTTAGATTACGCTAAATTGGGTTTTTTTGTTTAAGGCTTTAAGCTAATGCTTAGTGAACCTTAATAGTAGTGAATGCACCACCTTTTACTTCTTGCTCTTTGTACGATCCAGCAGGATCACCGTTAGCATCAAATTCTACGTTGGTTGCACCTTCGTAGTTAACTTCGCCACCATCTGCCAAGATCTGTAGACCTTTAGCAAGTTCACCGGGAAGGATAATTTCGCCAGGAGCGTTAGCAACTTTGCTCATGTGGGCAACAATACCTGCACGATCAGCAGATCCAGCAGATTGCATGGCTAGGGCGATGAGTGCGCCTGCATCGTAAGACTGGGCTGCATATGGCGCTGAACCATCTAGGCCAGCTGCAGCAGCAACGTCATTAAACATTGATGCGCCTGCAGACTCTGAACCTGGAAGAGTACCAAAGGTACCTTCGATGCCACCGTCTACATCTAGCAAGGAGTCACCGATCATGCCATCAGCTAGGATGAAGCGGTCAAATGCTCCAGAATCTAAAGAAGACTGAATGATGCCACGGCCGCCTTGGTCAACATAACCTAGAACAACTAGTTCAGATGCACCCGATGCAGACAAAGCACCTACTTCAGCAGAGTAATCTGCTTTGCCATCTTCGTGAGCAGCTTCAATGGTAATGGTACCACCAGCAGAACGGTATGCCGTAGCAAATGCATCCGCTAGGCCTTTGCCATAATCGTTATTAGTATAAGTTACAGCTACAGTGTCAATACCACGTCCCATAACGATATCGGCCAGCACTACACCCTGTCGTGCATCGGAAGGTGCAGTCCGGAAGAATACACCATTGTCGTCGATGCTGGAAAGTCCAGGTGAAGTAGCAGATGGAGAGACCATAGCAACACCATTTGGCGCGCCTACGTTCTTAGCAATTGCACCAGTTACACCAGAACAGTCAGCACCCATTATGGCTACCACATTATCAGAGTTTACCAAACGCTCAGCAGCTGCAGTCGCCGCTGCAGAGTCTACACACGTAGAGTCTGCACGTACTGGAACAATTACCTTTCCATCTAGTAATAGACCAGAATTGGATACTTCAGCAAAAGCCAACTCTGCACTGTCAGCCATAGCTGGCGTCAAAGATTCGATTGGACCAGTAAAACCTAGGATTACACCTACTTTTTCTTCGTGCCCTCCTCCATGTGCAGTGCCTGCAAGCAATGTTGCAGTTGCTGCTGCAAGAAGTGTCTTTTTAAATATGTTTTGCATTGACCTATTCCTCTGGGGATTTTATATTTTTGATATTGGTATGGGCTGCCCACAATAGTTCGAGGAGCGGCCATGTAGTCGAAAGCTAAGTTAGGTATAACGAAACTACTACCTATCGTCTCACAGCCAATAGACTGCAGCGAAGGTCTGAGTATATCCGCTCCTTGTAGTTAAGTTCAAACGTTAAATGCGACATTCACTTGCATAAACCCACTTTTTTATTAGATTTTATATGATTTCCCATTTACTAATGGTTTTTATAAGCTCATTAGCAAGGCTTAGGTTTTCTGCTACAATTATGTTTGTTACTGTTTAGTCGATTAATTAAAAGAGCTTTATCATGCCTATCCGTATTCCAGATGCTTTACCTGCCACAAGTGTGCTGCAAAAAGAAAACGTGTTCGTCATGACAGAAACACGCGCCCTCAACCAAGACATTCGCCCACTTAAAGTAATCATTCTCAATTTAATGCCTAAAAAAATTGAGACCGAAAATCAAATTATGCGATTATTGTCTAATTCTTCTTTGCAGGTGGATATAGAACTATTGCGGGTAGATAACCGCACTAGCAAAAATACACCGCCAGAACATCTGAATAGCTTCTACCGTAATTTCGCTCAGGTCAAAGATCACAATTATGACGGCCTCATTATTACCGGTGCCCCACTAGGTTTGGTGGCCTTTGAAGACGTAATTTATTGGCCTCAGGTAGACGAAATAATTCAATGGTCTCGCACTCACGTTACCTCTACCTTATTTCTGTGTTGGGCGGCCCAAGCCGGCTTAAAGTCCTTATATAATTTACCCAAACAAACACGGGCACAAAAATTATCAGGCGTATATCAACAAACAGTGAACCCTGGGCATGATGCATTAACCCGAGGTTTTGATGACCAATTTTTAGCACCTCAATCTCGTACAGCAGATTTCCCAGTTGACTACATCATTGCCAATACAGATCTAATCATCTTGGCCCAATCTGATGCCTCTGGAGCTTATTTAATGACTAGTGAAGATCGTCGTCAGGTTTACATCACTGGCCACCCCGAGTACAGCTCCCACACCCTAGCAGAAGAGTACCACAGAGATCACGCTGCGGGTTTAAACCCTATGTTGCCAATCAATTACTTCCCTAATGATGATGCTAGCGCCACGCCTAAAGCGTCCTGGCGGAGTCATGGCTATCTGTTCTTTAGCAACTGGTTGAACTACTGCGTTTATCAAGCAACACCATTTGATTTAGAAGATATGGAACCTACGCTGGATTAGGGTGCGTCTATAGGCCAGCGGTCGACTGCAAACTATCCACCACCCACCATGGTTGCAATCTCTTGCTCGTAAGGTGCTGTATCTCCTAAGTGTTCAGATACCCACTCTGGGTCATGGTAGGTTTGTAAGTAGCGATCACCACCATCACACAAGAGGGTAACAATGGAGCCTTTAATACCTTGCGCTTTCATTTGTTGAGCCACACACATGGCGCCCCATAAATTAGTACCCGTTGAAGGCCCTGCTTTGCGGCCGGTCTGCTGTGCTAGCCAAAGCATCGCTGCAACACTGGCTAAATCAGGCACTTGAATCATTTCATCCACAACATCAGGCATAAAGGAAGCCTCCACCTGCGGTCGCCCAATGCCCTCTATACGACTGCTAATGCCAGTAACGATACTCGGATCTTGGGCCATGTAACTTGGATAAAAGGCTGAGTTTTCAGGATCAACCACCACCAACTTAGTGTCATAGCCCATGTAGCGTATGTAGCGTCCAAGCGTAGCCGAAGTGCCACCAGTTCCCGCACTCATGACCATGGCGTGGGGAGTTGGATGAGGTTCGTTAGACATCTGTTTAAAGATACTTTCAGCAATATTGTTATTACCACGCCAGTCTGTAGCCCTCTCCGCATACATAAACTGATCCATAAAATAGCCATTAGACTTCTGAGCTAGCAAAACAGCGGCGTCATGCATTTGAGTGGCGCAATCAACAAAATGGCACCGGCCACCAAAGCGCTCAATCTGCACTATCTTTTGTACTGAGGTAGATTTAGGCATAACCGCAATAAACGGCACACCAATAAGTCTGGCAAAGTAGGCTTCCGATACAGCCGTACTGCCAGAAGATGCTTCCACTACGGTAGTATTAGCATCAATTTTGCCGTTACACAGGGCATATAGAAACAGAGAACGAGCAAGTCGATGTTTTAAACTACCTGTTGGATGGGTACTCTCATCTTTAAGGTATACATCAATACCCTCAAAGCTTGGCAGTGTCAGTTTGATTAAATGGGTATCTGCTGAGCGTTGGTAGTCTGCGTTTATTGCACTAAGTGCGCTGTTAATCCAATGTCTCATTAACTATTTCCTAGGTGTATTTTATGAGTGTTTAAAGTATATCTATACGGCCATCCTGTGCGGCACGGGCTCTTTTGCTCAGCTGTAATTCTCGCCAAGATACATAAGCGCCACTGGCACAAATAATGGCAATACCCAGCCAAACATAAACATCTGGAAAAAAATCAAATGCAAAATAACTAATTCCTGTTGCTGCCACAATTTCAAAATAGTTAAACGGGCTTAGCTGTGATGCCGTGGCATATTCACAGGCCATAATAATTAAGAAGTGTCCCATTGCCGCAAACAGTCCCATACCGGCCATCATTGCTAAACCAGTTAAATCTGGGGTTTTCCATACACTTCCTACCAGCGGAGTAAGGACAAGCACACCACCTACGGCAGTATAAAATAAAGTGAGCAATGGCGGTGATGATGCACTCAACTTTCGGGTAAACATAATATAGAAAGCGTAACCCACACCGGCTACAAGAGCCCATAATATAGTGGGTGAAAAACTGTCTGCCGTAGGTCGCAATACCACCACAACACCCACAAAACCACATACAACAGCAAAGCCCCTTAGGGCGTCAAATGATTCTCCCAGCCATATCGGCGCAACAACAGCGACTATCAAAGGCGAGACAAATAACAGCGTTAATGCGGTAGGTATAGGGTTATCTTTTATGGCGGCAAAGAAGGCCACGGTAGTAACCGTTAGCATCAAGCTACGCAACAACTGGTAAACCGGCTGCGTTGGCATACGCCACCAAACAATCCCCTTCCAGGCAAGTAAAGGTAACAACCATAACCCATGAAATACAAACCGTGCCCAAGTAATTTCTATCACTGCATAATCTACCGACAGGAGTTTGGCAAATAGATCGAGTACCGGCACAAATACCATCGCTAGCATCATCAGTCCCATACCGATAAGTGGGTTCTTTTTCTGAATTTTCACTGTCCATCCCTGTAGAAGCTAACAGCGGCCACTTTAGCCCAAGTTTTTTGCCTTGCATAGGACTTTAATGAGGTTATAAAATGAATATTCTGAGTTAACGTTTATACACTTCATGGACCCTCCTATGCCCTTAATCACCGTAGAACTATTTGAAGGCCGTTCGGTCGAACAAAAGCGTCAAATTGTCGAAGGACTCACTAAAACCATGTGCGATATTACAGGTGGTAATCCCAGCTCAGTTCAGGTGATGATCCGTGATGTACCTAAGTCTAACTGGGGTTTTGGCGGCGAATTATGCAGCGACCTATTTCCGGACAGATAAAACTATGAATTTCAAATTAATACTCAGTTTACCAATATTATGCCTAGGGCTCATTTGGCCTTTAACAAGCCATGCTGCCGATAGTTTTAATATCCTGCTCTATCATCACATTAGTTCTACTATGCCGCGCTCTACCTCCCTAACATCAGAGGAGTTTGAAGGGCATTTAGAGTATTTAAAGATCAATGACTACAATGTGATAGATCTAGCATCGGCTATAGCCTCGATACAGCAAGGCGAACCTCTGCCTGACAAAGCCATTGTGATCACGTTTGATGATGCATGGCGCGATATCTATCTACAAGGTCTACCCTTGTTAAAAAAATATGATTACCCCTTTACAGTGTTTGTAAATACTGACCCAGTGGATCAAAACAACCGTCATACCATGACATGGGATATGTTGAGAGATCTTAAACAACAAGGCGTAACGTTAGCTAACCACACGAGAGATCATGACTACCTTGTGCGCAAGCCCCTTTACGATGAGCAATGGTTAGACGCCACCTTAGACAATATTAACTATGCTCAGCAACGCTTAACTGACGAACTTGGCCCAGTACCTAAATGGTTAGCCTACCCCTTTGGTGAATACAACGACCAACTGAAACTTGCTTTAAAAAACCGAGGTTACATTGCCTTTGGACAACAGTCTGGTGGTGTAGCGGAATTTTCTGACTGGCAGGCATTACCTAGGTTTCCTGCCGCAGGCCGTTATAGTAATTTACAATCCCTTAAAACTAAGCTTGCATCTCAACCCTTGCCTGCCAAATACTCTGGGTTCACGGACCCAGTCATTCGTTTAGATGAAGGTGAGCAAAACCAACCATTGTTGCACGTTGAGCTGACAGAATCACAGCGATTGGGTGTACGGCAGCAACTGTCATGTTTTATTGTGGGAGAACAACAGAAACCAAAATGGCAAGGCAAAATGAACTTTACGGTGCAGGCGAATAAGTCCTTAGTTAAAGGACGTAATCGATACAACTGCACAGCACCGATATGGGGGCAAAAGAACTACTATTGGATGTCCCACCAGTGGTTGGTTTATGGCGGTGAAGCCCCGCCAAAACAATAACATTGCACAAGAGTTACCCTATCTCTGCTAACCTTGCAAAACCTTGTAATCGTGCTGGGCCCGCTTAGCTACATGCCCAGGGCTTGAAAATGGATTAGCTTGTGCGTTGTTGACGATCTTATACCCTTGGGTGCTACTATGGTAGTTTAGCCAAGTATGGGTGGGCAGCAAGACACAATCAGGGTCGGTGGTATCCACTGGGGGTAGTAGCTCATTCAGTTCGTCTAGGGACATCATTTGGCCCAGCATAAGTTTACAGTCTTACACTTATCGACACATAAACATTAAGGTTTAGTTTCGTCCTCTTGAGGGGATAAAATCTGTGGTTCATCAACGTACTGATGCGCCGCTAAATAAAGCTCTTCAGAACTGTACTGATTTGATGGTACCGCCACAAAAGGCTGCACAGGCTTGACAAAAATAGCTTGGTAAACCCTTCGATATATTGCCAAGGTAGCTAATGAAAAGCTGGTCACCGCGCTGACGATGAATAAGGCTTGTACGCCCAGCAGATCAATTAAAGGTCCAACAACAATGGGCCCAACAATCGCGCCAAAGCCATACAAAATAAGAATAGCACCAGCAACTTTAACCCTTAACTCGGGGCCAATAATATCGTTTATTAATGCCACAGCAATTGAATACAACGTAAACAAAAAAGCACCATAACAAGCCACTGCAAACCAAATCACATTAGGTGCATAGTGGGCAGCCAAAATCACACCAACAGCCGAAAAAGAGATACATATTGGGACAAGCATCATCAGCCAACCACGGCCAACCCTGTCTGATAAGCGCCCCAAAGGCCACTGCAATAGCAAACCACTAATTAACAACGTGGCTGTGAACTGAGGAATCAAACTCGCATCACCAAGCACCGAAAGCGCATAGACTGGCGCAAAAGCATGCACACTGGCATTACTGGCACCGGCAACAAATACTCCTAAAATTGCTAATGGGCCTACTTGCGCCAAGAGCCCAAAAGAAAGTTTACTGTTTGTGCTTATAGTAGGTGCAGATTGTTTGGTCAGTAGCACTGGAATTAATGCTAGCGAAAAAATAATAGAAGCCAAACTGAACAATTCAAACTGACCTACGTCTCCCAAGTTGAGTAAGAATTGGCCGCAGCCTGCAGCCATATAATTAACCATCATATAACTGGACAGCACACTCCCTCTTTGATGGCTGGGTGTCGCTTCATTGAGCCAGCTTTCGGTCACGATAATCAAACCAGCCATACAAAAGCCAGAGATCAAACGCAAAAGCATCCAATGACTCACTTCTAAAAATAAAGGGTGTAATAAAGCTGTAGCAGACATAAGTGATGCGAACACCGCAAAAGCCCGAATATGGCCTACTCTGGATATGATGCGCACGGCAAACAAACCACCCAGCAAGAGGCCTAAAAAGTAGCTCGCCATGATGAATCCGAGCCAGCTTGTGGTTACGCCTTCAAGGGTGGCACGCAAACCTAAGAGAGAATTAAAAAGACCATTGGCCAACAGCAAAAAGCCATAGCTCAATAACAAAGAAAATATTGATCGAAAAACAGAAAACACTCGTTTATCCTGTATTACATCCTTGAAGAGTCATATAATCATAGCCTAAGGTGTTCGCTTTAATCCATACGCCTTAAAAAATAATGACTTCGTTATGTAAACGGAAGTCATTATTTTTAACAGTTTGAGTAGAATGGCTCTACCTAAATCGTACTGTTCTATTTAGTTTTTATCATGATGGTGGAATTGAGGTTCCCCGTTTATATGGATAAAATACTTTCTGGAATGTTTTGATAACTCACCGGACGTAGGAATCTCCTGATAGACATTGTACCAACAGATGTGGCCCCAAAATTGGTACTAGCTGGATAAGGCCCTCCATGTACCATTGCATCACTCAATTCCACGCCAGTTGGGAATCCGTTGGCTAAAATCCGACCTGCTTTACGTTCTAAAATTGGTATAAAGCTAGCTGCGACCTCATTATCTTTTTCATCCATATGCAGGGTGCAGGTTAATTGTCCAACCAAACTTTTGGCGATACTAAGCATTTGATCCAAATTACTAGCACGTACTATTAGTCCAAGCGGACCAAATACTTCTTCTCTTAATTCATGGTTCGCTAACCAAGTATCAGCAGAACAATCATATAAGTATGGGGATGCTGACCGATCGTTATTATTTGTTCCTACCAATTCGGTCACATCATTTGCATCTTGTATAGTTTTTACGCCACAACGATAGGCATTCGCAATACCGTCAGTCAGCATAGTTTGTGGGCCCATTTCTTTTAAAGCCGCAGTCATTGCATCGATCATCACTTCCGCATCAGGGCCGTCTAAAACAACGGCAATGCCTGGATTGGTGCAAAATTGTCCTGCGCCCATCGCCAATGATCCAGCCCAGGCTTTGCCCATATCCACCGCTCGACTAGCCATTGCATTCGGTAAAAAGAACATTGGGTTAACAGAACCAAGCTCCCCAAAAAACGGAATGGGTGTTGGACGAGCAGAACATAAATTGAATAACGCCCGACCACCACCAAGAGAGCCTGTAAAACCTACTGCATTGATTAACGGGTGTTGTACCAATGCGGTTCCTACATCACGACTTTTGGCTTGAATGAGTGAGAATACACCGGGGTGAATATCACATGCCTTGATGGCTACATCAATTGCTTGAGCAACAATGTCGGCGGTACCAGGATGAGCTGAGTGACCTTTAACTACGACTGGACATCCTGCGGCTAAAGCAGCTGCGGTATCGCCACCTGCTGCGGAAAATGCTAAAGGAAAATTTGATGCGCCAAAAACAGCCACAGGACCAATAGGTCGTTGGATTGATTTGATATCAGGTCGCGGCAGTGGTAAACGATCAGGGAGTGCTATGTCATGTCTCGCATCCAAATAATTTATTTTTTCAATATGACGTGCAAATAGACGGAGTTGTCCGACTGTTCGTCCTCGCTCACCTTCTAACCTTGCAGTTGGAAGTCCAGTTTCTTCAGAACCGATCTTAGTGATGTCACTACCACGAGCATCAATTTCTTCGGCAATTTTGTCTAAAAAGGCTGCTCGAACTGCAATGCTTGACGAGCCAAAACTCCAAAAAGCATCTTCGGCGGCTTTTGCTGCCTTATTAACCAAATCAACAGTTCCGTTAGCAAATTTATGAGCACCACCATGAGCTGGGCTGGATGTAAAAGTAGTCTCACCTGAGAGCCATTCTCCAGCGATGAGATGTTTGTTTTTTAGCATAATAAAAACCTTTTTGTGCGGCATCATTCGCGTCATTTATAAAAACAAATGACAAAAATTCATTGCCTGAAAATTTGACACCCTCCCCCGTTAGGTTCAGTGAAAATAGGCCCCACCATCAACAACGAGGGTTTGGCCTGTGATGAATGCTGATTCTTGAGACGCAAAATACATCACTGCTCCGACAATATCTTCGGGCATTTGATCACGTTGAATAACTCGTGCTTTCAAAGATATATCTTGTAGTTTCTCAATCTGTTCAGGGTTCGCAAGAACGCCATCAGACATTGTAAAACCAGGCGCAACTCCATTAACTAAAATACCAGCGCTACCAAGTTCTTTAGCTAATGATTTTGTCATTGCGTTAACTGCCCCTTTACTAGCAACATAATGCAACATGAAAGGTACTCCTTTAAATGGAGTACCAGATGAAATATTAATAATGCGACCATCACCTTGTTTGCGCATTGTCGGCACAACGGCACGAGAAGAAAGTGCTTGTCCCATAACATTAACTTCAAGTACTCTCTTCCATTCATCCACGTCCAAATCTTCAAAAGCCGTCGGTTTAAGAGAAGAATAAATACCAGCATTATTGACCAAAACATCGATCCGACCGAATTTGTCTAATGCGGTTTTGGCCATTTGTTCGGTATCGCTTTGACTAGAGACGTCACAAGACACACCCACAACACGATCCCCAGTTTTATCTAAATCTTTAGCGGCATCATCTGCATTTGAGCAGTCTGCAATAACAATATTTGCGCCTTCCGCTAAAAAGCCTTCAACAATTGATCGACCAATGCCCATAGCTCCGCCAGTAACTATCACTGTTTTACCCTGAAATTTCATGTTATGTACCTTCTCAGTTTTAATTTGTATGATTATTATCTGCTCGGCTTATCTAACTGCGATTAGTTTTCTTCCATCATTTCTAATATCAGATAAAGTTTTTTGGGGTGTTAAAGCCTGAGGGTCTATCGGAAGCTCTATCAGTGCAGGGCCATTCACTTCCATTGCACGCTTTAGAGCGTCTGTAAATTCTGAAGAGTTCTTAACTACTTCACCGTGACATCCATAAGCCCTTGCTAAGGCCCCAAAATTCGGATTAGTTAATTCTGTAGCACTTACTCGATCTGGATAATTACGTTCTTGATGCATCCTAATAGTTCCATACATACCGTTATTAACGATTAAAATTATGAGGTTTAGGTTATATTTACGAGCCGTGGCAAGCTCTTGTCCGTGCATTAAAAAACATCCATCGCCAGCAAAACAAATTACGGGACGATCTGGAGATATTCTAGCAGCAGCAACGGCAGCAGGTAAGCCATAACCCATGGAACCAGATATAGGAGCAAGCTGTGACCGGAACCTGGTAAACCGATAAAAACGATGCACCCAAACTGTATAGTTTCCTGCTCCATTGGTTACAATAGTATCTGCTGGCATCAGAGAATCAATGGATCGCATAACATCAGGCATTTGAACATCACCAATGCCTTCAGGTAGCGTGCTCCATTCCTTATATTCTATGTTTGCCATCGCTGTATTTTCAGCTTGTTTAGTAGATATATTAGATGGCTGCCTTTGATTAAGACGCTGTACAACAATTGTAGGACTCGCAGGCACCCCAAGAGTTGCAAAATAGACACGGCCTATTTCAGATGGGTCAGGGAAAATATGCACAAGTTTTTGACGTGGCTTTGGAATATCAATAAGTGAATATCCGCTTGATTCCATTTCACCAAAGCGGGTACCAAGTAAAATCAATAGATCGGTATTTTTAACACGTTCGGCTAGCTTTGGATTTACACCAATGCCTACATCTCCCGCGTAATTAGGATGAATATTATCAAAGAAATCCTGACACCTAAAGGAAGCTGCAACGGGAATACTCCATTTACTAGAAAACTCCTCCAATGCATTTTTTGCTGATTGGTTCCATGGCCCACCACCGACTACAATCAAGGGATTAGATGCATTTTCAAGGAGCGCTATAAGCATCTCGAAATCATCTTGTGCAATATCAGATTTTGGTACCGTGACAGCAGGCAAAGCAGGCACCGGGGCACAGAGATCAGTCAGCATATCTTCAGGTAAAGCGAGGACTACCGGTCCCGGACGGCCAGAACACGCAACATGAAACGCACGAGAAACAAGTTCGGGAATACGTTCCGGTTTATCGATTTCGGCTACCCATTTGGCTACTTCTCCAAACATTTTTCGATAGTCTATTTCTTGAAAGGCTTCTCGTTCTCGCATATCTCGTGCGACTTGCCCCACAAAAAGAATCATCGGTGTCTGATCTTGAAAAGCAACATGTAAGCCCGCCGATGCATTAGTTGCCCCCGGCCCACGAGTAACCATGCAAATGCCTGGGCGTCCAGTTAACTTCCCATGTGCATCAGCCATCATCGCAGCCCCGCCTTCTTGGCGGCAAACAGTGAGTTTTATTTCTGGTGCATCAACGAGAGCATCAAGGACAGAGAGATAACTCTCTCCTGGCACTAAAAATATGTGCTCTACATTTTGCACCTGAAGACAATCAACAAGTATCTGGGCACCTGTACGGTTTTCTGACATTAGTTATTCCTTTCAACTAAGTTGATCGCTGTTTCAGAAAATACACGATAGGATTGTGATTTTGGTTTGTGTTTATCATCTTCGTTTACGTACTTAATAGACGAAGTTCCAAGCAACGCTTGTGGCAGAACCATTGCACGAATAAACCGACTAGTTTTTTCCAAATCAGCCTGAGCAAAAACATGATTGGATCCGTTCTCAAACCAAGCACCACCGGGGCAATAAGAAGAGGACTGGCCTAGAGTGTCGATTCTGATTGAACCTTCCCGCAAACATCTAATTCCTGGACCTTGATGCGTGTGAAGAAGCGCACAGCCTTCTGGTGGGAATTCAACGCTATCTAAGCGCATTAAAAATTCTTCACCTATGCTGCCTAAATCTATTTCTCCTGTTAAACGAAGAGTACTGCGAATACTTATGGGATCTGAGGGATTATCAACTGATTCAATTTCCCAACGCCATATAGTAGCGCCTTCGTTTCCTGCACGAATGTTCAATGCTGTAGTTGAGACCAAACCCTCATCTTGAGCCTTACTTTCACTGTTCACTATGATTGCGCCCGCTGAGACATAAAGAGCTCTTGGAGAGTCAGAGGACAGATAAAATTGTTCATCTGCATATGGAGTATCTTCGTAAAGTCTCAATTCATATGTCATTTTTTTGTTCCTACTCGATTTATAATTTATGGGTGTTTCTAGAGCTCAATACGGGATCTAGACAAAGTTATCTGGGACCGGTGAAAAAGCTGTTGGTGTGAGTATTTTATTTTCTTGAAGCAGAACTAACGGTCTTATTTTTTTCACATAAGTTTGCCAGGCCTCACTATCTGCTAGTTCTTTACGGCGATCCGTTCTATCTTGAAAATCTTTATAGGCCCAAAGATGTACAATTTGATTTTGCGGTCCCACTTCAACTTGATAGTAGCCAAGCATATTGCCCAAGATTTCTTTTTGAACAGCTAGCCCTCCTTCACGATATAGGGATAAATATTGCGGTACTTTACCTGGGTATAAAGTATAAATTCGTTCTTCAACAATCATGATTATTTCTCCAAGCCAGAAAGGCAAATATATTTTATTGAGGTCCAATCATCGATGCCATACTTGGAGCCTTCTCGTCCTGTACCAGACTCTTTAACACCACCAAAAGGTGCTATTTCTGTGGATATTAAACCGGTGTTTACACCGACAATCCCAACATCAAGCGCTTCTGCTACACGGAATATTTTTCCTACATCCCTGCTGTAGAAATAACCTGCCAATCCATATGGCGTATCGTTTGCTATCGATATGGCTTCGTCTTCAGTTTCAAAGCGCATAATTGCGGCTACAGGGCCAAAAATTTCTTCATGGACAATTGCCATTTCATTTGTGACGTCACATAAGACCGTTGGCTCATAAAATGTTCCCCCAAGCTCATGGCGTTTACCTCCTGTCACTAATGTTGCGCCTTTATCTATTGCATCTTTTACAAGACGCTCAACTTTTTCCATGGCTCTTGATTCAATAAGTGGGCCCTGCGTAACTCCGTCTTCAGTTCCAAGACCAGAGATTAATTTTGCAGCACAATTAGACAAAGCTTCGACAAAACGATCATGAAGTTTTGAATGGACAAGAATTCTATTGGCTGAGATACAGGTTTGCCCAGAATTTCGGTATTTGCAAATTTGTACGCCAAGTAAAGCATCATCAAAATCTGCGTCATCAAAAACAATAAAGGGTGCGTTTCCACCAAGCTCTAAACTGAGTTTAGTAAGATTATCTGCACAAGAGCGCACTAAAAACTTACCAACCAATGTCGATCCCGTAAAACTGATTTTTTTAACAATTGGACTAGAAGTAAGAGCGTTTCCAATTTCTGGGGCATCTTTTCGAGCACCAGTTACAACATTGAATACTCCAGCAGGTACACCAGCTTCTTCAGCCAGTGTGGCAATAGCAAGTGCTGATAGTGGGGTTGTCTCTGCTGGTTTTAAAATCATACAATTACCGGCAGCTAATGCAGGTGCAGCCTTGCGTGTTACCATGGCCGAGGGGAAGTTCCATGGTGTGATACCTGCACAAACGCCGATAGGTTGTTTTATAACTAAAATACGTGAATCTGTTCTGTGAGAAGGAATCGTGTCTCCATAGAGCCGTTTACCTTCACCAGCGAACCAGGACAAAAAACTGGCAGCGTATTCGATTTCTATTCTAGATTCTGCAATAACCTTCCCCTGTTCTAAGGTTAGCAATTGCGATAATTCTTCACTATGCTCGCGCATTTTTTCTGCCCACAGATCCAGTATGTTCCCACGTGCTGCTGCGGTCATTGCTTTCCATTTGGGGTATGCAGATTCAGCAGCTGTTATCGCAGTTTGAACATCTTCATGTCCCATTCGTGGAACGCTAGCTAAGACCTCTTCAGTAGCAGGATTTATAACTTCAAAAGTTTTGCCTGACTTTGAACCAACCCACTTGCCTCCAATAAGACATTCCGTTCGAAGAAGTTTTGGTAACATTTTGAACAACTCCTATTGCTTCTATAGTTTCTTAGCGTTAACTTATTATTAATAACATACGTAAATACTCCCACTCTGGAACTGAAATGTCTTTACCGCCAAGTCTCCACATTTACCAATCTGTCCAATTATGTTAGTGTTTTAAATATGTCAAAAATTTTAGGTTTTTTCACTGGTCGGTTCGGTAAAGTAGTTCTCTTTGATGCGAATGAGCCCGTACATGAGCATGCACACTCGCAGCTTCATGTTTTAATTAAGATTGAAGGGGCTGATAGCTCTTTTGATGTTGGTGGTGAGAAAGTCTTGCTAACGAACGATCAAATGGTACTGCTAAATCCTTGGTCTCCACATGCTAATCCTCGCGATTCAGGTGCAGAGTCAACAATTCTACTCGCTCTTTATCTTGAACCAGTTTGGCTTGGAATGATCGGGCAAAATATGAGTACTGAAAGTGCTAATACACTTTTTTCAGAAAACTTTGGTCAAATGTCTTATGAAGTTAAGCAATCATCTTTTGAAGTAGCAAGGCTAGTACAAGACTCTATAGGGCAAGAAGAAAACTTAGAAGAATTGCTGTTTAACTTAATGCGTGAGATTGTCGTGCAATTTTGTAACCAATCACTCCAGCGACAGTTGCCACATCCCAGTCGGCAAATAGACTATCGTATTCGTGCAGCTGTAAAATATATGAGAGATCACACAAGCAAAGAAGTAAAACTGGATAGTTTAGCTAAACATGTTAGCCTCTCTAGGTCACGTTTTTACGAGCAATTCAAAGCATGTGTTGGTGTTTCCCCTAGAGTCTACTTAGATGCGTTGTGTATTGAAGAGGCCATTCGATTGCTATCAAGTAAGAATAAAACATTAGCAGATATTTCAGAAACCCTCGGCTTCAGTGCACAAGCACACTTCACACGGTTTTTTCGATCAAAAATGGGTGTACCACCAAGTGATATTCGTCGTGTTATTTATGACCTGATGGAATCTAGGATGATTCTGCAGCTCGAAGACAATTTGGCCTGACTGTCTAGTTTAAGCGATCTATCAGATAAACAAACTTACCTTCGATCCGTGGAAAATTAACTGGCTAACAAATTAATCGGACATAAAGGTAAATTATCGGACGTTAGTATATCGACTGCTCGGTTTAGTTAGACAATACTTTAGTTACGGATTTAAGGTCCGGTACTTAAATTATTGAAACCGAGGAGAATAAAAAATGTTAAATATACTAGGGTTCTTTAAACCAAACTCTTTTGTGAACCACCAATCGGCCAGCGCTCGCGAGAATGATTTGGACGGATTCACATCTTCCGATTGCAGCAGTACATTCGGAAGGATAAAAATGCAATACTCAAGAAGGAAGGTACTAATGGTGGCAGCAGTGGCTGCACTATGTGTTCAAGGTCTTGCCACTACAGCTCAAGCACAATATCCTGAGAAGCCAATTTCGATCATTTATCCTTGGTCTCCTGGACAACCATTCGAGGTCGTCTTACGTAAGCTGAGCGAGGAAATGGCCAAAGAACTTGGACAGCCAGTTGTCATTAATACCGTTGCTGGTGCAGGTGGTAAGAAGTCAATGGTCGCAGCCGCCAATGCTAAACCCGACGGCTATACTTTGGTCAATAATTGGGTCGCTCCCCAGATCGCGGGTAAACTATTCGATCCGTCACTACCATATGACAACAATGATTTTACGCCTATTTCTGGAGTCATGGCAATTCCGTTCACAATGACGGTCTCAAAAAGCCATCCCGCTAATACTATGCTTGAATTTATTGATTGGTCAAAGCAAGAAAGCCGCACACTTAACTTCGGCGTTTGCGCACCGCAATCGGTGCCACGTCTTGTAGGTGAACAATTTATGCGCGTAGCTGGACTTAAATTCAATTCTATCCCAAACAGTGGAGGATGCATGAGTGACAACATGACTGGTCTTCTAAATGGTTCACTGGATATATCAGTTGGTATAGTTCCGGCTACTCAGATCATGGAAGGTCAGCTCAAACATTTGGTTCTACTGAGTGATAGCCCCCATCCGCTTGCTCCAGATCTTGCCACAACAAAGGAAGTAGGTCTTGAAATCGGTTGGGGTTCAGCGGTTCTTGGTTGGGGAGGCCTTGCAGCTCCGGCAGGAACTCCCGATGATGTGCTTGTCAAACTTCGAAATTTGGTTGGTCGAATTCTTCAGGACGAAGCCTTTTTGAAAGATCTTGGTCCTCTGCGCAATATGATCGACTATAAAACGCCAGAGGATTTTCAGACTCTCTGGACGGATACTGAAGTGTTACTGAGTCCACACGTAGCCGTACTAAAGAAAGGTAACAATTAAATAGACAAGGTCAGGTGTGTCCGAAAGTTCACATCTGACTATATTGAAGGCACCCTATGACCTTACGACAACGGGAAATAACAGGCGCAATAGCGATAATGGTGATTGTGAGTTTCTACCTTCACCTGACTACCCAGATCGATCTGGCTTTTAGTTCAGAACTAGAAACCATTGCAGGTCCAAGGGCTTATCCGCGTATAATTCTAGTCATTATGGGAGCGCTTTGCGTTTTGCTTTTGATTCAGTCATGGTTTGCGCAACCTAAGGAAACATCAGAAGAGACAGGTGAAAAATCGTTAGTTTCAGTCGTGCTGGCGATCCTAATGCTCTGTATTTTCGCCTCAGCATTCGAACCTGTTGGATATATCTTTACTGTACCTCCTCTGGTATTTGCGGCCGCCCTACTTAACCGCGCTAGAAACTGGAAATCAGCCGCTCTGACTGCATTGATTTCGACAGCTTGCCTACTTATCATTTTTCGTTACGGATTGAATATCGTGCTGCCAGAAGGGCTGCTTGGTATCGATTGGATTTTTTAATAATGGCCGAATTCTTTGACACCATCACGGGCATCCTTGGTTTGTTAACTTGGACCCAGTTATGTTTCCTAATCATCGGTGTAGCAGCAGGTGTTATCGTTGGGGCTCTCCCGGGTGTTGGACCGTTACTTGGCGTTGTGATGGCGATTCCATTTACGTTTTATATGGATCCTATTTCGTCAATGGCGCTTTTGATGGGGATTTATCAGGGAGGCAGCTACGGTGGCGCCTTATCAGCTACGATTATTGGTATTCCCGGAACTCCTATGGCCGCTGCTACATTGCTCGATGGACATCCTATGGCCTTAGGGGGTAGAGCATCTTTTGCGGTTACACTTTCTACAATTGCGTCCTCGTTTGGAGGTGTTCTCAGTGGTATTGTGCTAATCGCTGTTGCGCCAGCTTTAGCCTCCATTGCAATTAAATTCGGGCCATCCGAAGTCGCGGCCTTTGCATTTCTGGGTCTTACTACGATAGGTGCTTTGTCGGGTGGATCTGCAGCTAAAGGATGGCTGATGGGCTTTCTAGGTCTGCTTATCGCATCGGTAGGGCTTGACCCTGTTAGTGGGGCCTCGAGGTTCACCTTTGGATCCGTTTATCTTGGCAGTGGCATCAGCCTGATTCCATTGCTAGTTGGCTTGTTTTCTATCTCAGAAATTTTACGACAGATTGAGAGACCAATGCGTGTGCACGACACTTCGTCTAACGTGTCGGCCTCAATGGAGGCTTTCCGTACAGTTATTACGCGGCCAATAAATTATATACGCAGCAGTTTAATGGGTGTATTCATTGGGATTCTCCCAGGGATAGGTGGTGTAACTGCATCTTTCCTGAGCTACCGTGCAGCAATGGTATTCAAAAAGAAGGGTGATCCCAAATTCGGCAAGGGTAATCCCGATGGGGTGATATCCAGCGAAGCGGCAAATTCCGCTGTTGCCGGCGGTGCTCTGATCCCAATGTTGGCAATGTCGATACCTGGTGACCCCATTGTTGCGGTGCTGATGGGTGGTTTGATGATTCAGGGGATACAGCCAGGGGCAACAATGTTTTTGAACTATCCCGATGTCATTGACGGCATATTCGCAGTGTTCGTTTTGGGAGCTCTATTTATTTTACCTATCGGTCTGTTTTTTGTCCGCATCATTGTTGTTCTGATGCGTTTGCCCCAATGGGCAATCATGAGTGTCGTCCTGATGATTTCGGTCATCGGCACTTACACCGTTGCACGGGAAATCATGGATCTATGGATGTTATTGTTTTTTGGCGTGGCTGGCTATCTTTTGCGAAAAGCGGATTACCCACTCTCGCCAATCGTGGTAGGTTTTGTTTTGGGCCCAATTTTTGAAAATAATTTTCGACGCACAGGCCTCGTCAGCCAGGGTGATATTGTTGGATATGTTGCGGATCGACCAATTACTCTGGCAGTTTTGGTTGTGATTGTGCTCTTCTTAGCTTTTCCTCTTTTTAATGCCCTAAAACGAAAAAAAACCAACATACCAATCTAGAAAGACAGTAAAACTCTGCCTTTCTACCTTTTCGTCTACAATTCTTAAATCACAATTCCAGATAAGAGAAATGCTTTTATGAAAGATCCAGTTCGCAATGTTCTATTTATTATGGTCGACCAATTAAGATGGGATTATCTTAGCTGTACGGGTCATCCATCGCTTAAGACCAAAAATATCGACAAGCTTGCGAGCCGAGGGGTCCTTTTTGATCGAACCTATGTCCAGTCACCTATTTGCGGGCCATCCAGAATGTCGTTCTATACTGGGCGCTATGTTTCATCGCACCGATCTACATGGTTGTTTGTCCCGTTGCCATTAAGCGAACGTACACTTGGAGACTATATGCAGGCTAATGGAAGAGATTTTTCGCTGATTGGAAAAACACATTTTCTTCCTGACCTGAAAAGCATTGAACGTTTGGGGGGGCTGAAAGACCCCGAAAAGGCGCGATACGCAATGGAAGGGGGGTATGAAAATATTGCACGGGACGATGGGCTTTTCGGCAGTGGTCCGATTGATACAAAATATGCTCGCTACCTCCGTGAAATGGGGTACAAAAGCCCAAACCCTTGGCATGATTTTGCGAATTCGGCCGAAGGACCAGATGGCGAAATTCTTTCAGGTTGGCATCTTCGATACGCAACCGAACCCTCACGGGTCAAGGATGAACATAGTGAAACTGCCTATACAACTGATCGGGCTATTGACTTCCTTGAGGACAAAGATGACCAACCCTGGGCTTTGCATCTGAGTTACATTAAACCTCATTGGCCTTATGTAGTTTCGGCACCTTACAATTCGATGTACGGACCTGAAGATATACCTCCGGTTAATAGAGATATCTCCGAATTGGAGAATCCCAATGCTGTTTACAATGCCTTCGTCAATCGCGAAGAAAGCAAAGAGTTTATGCGCGATGAGGTTCGTGAAAAAGTGGTGCCAGTTTATATGGGCCTTATCCAACAACTAGATGATCATTTAGGACGGCTCTTTGACAAACTAGAAGAGTTAGGAAGAATGGATGATACTCTTATCGTCTTTACATCAGATCACGGCGATTATCTTGGCGATCACTGGCTTGGCGATAAGGAACTCTTCCATGACCCATCCGTTCGGGTTTCAACAATCGTATATGATCCGAGACCTGAAGCGGATTTGACTCGCGGGACGCGTAACGAATATCTTGTTGAAAGTATTGATCTTATTCCCACCTTTCTTAGTGCACTACAATTCCCAGAAGAGCAAGAAGCACTTGAAGGACGCTCATTAATTCCCTTACTTCATGGTGAAAAAACTCAATGGAGAGAGCTTGTTTTCAGTGAGCTGGATTATGCATTTCACGCCGATGTACGCTCTGATTTAGGACGATCGGTCAACGAATGTCGAGGCTATATGGCTTTCGATGGACGATGGAAATATGTGTTCTGGGAAGGATTAGATCCGATGCTATTTGATCTTGAATCTGACCCTCAAGAGTTGCTCGATCTAGGGAAATCAGCAGCACATATGGATATCCGGACGCAAATGCGTGATCACCTTTTCCATTGGCTTCGAAACCTCAAGGATCGAATTACTGTGGACAACAAGTTTGTGGAGGATTGGAGGGAAACAAATATAAAAATTGGCCAATGGTAGACATCATGACTGATTAATTCTAACTTTTTTGAGCATAAACTAAAATAATGACATACTAAAGTACAGTGCTCAGTTTTTGTATGATTCGTTAAGTTATGCTAAGTTACTGAAAATCAAAATAGCTTCTTCTAAACTAACTTTACGCTAATTACACCTGATTATCAGTAACTTATGATTTAATAGGGAACTTAAAGTCTAATATTGCCTATGGTTTAGACTCTTACTTGCCTTTGGAGGCAATGATATTTGCAACGTTAACCACGTTCTCTGCCATACGGGCAGAAGCAGCATCAATCATCTTGCCATCAAGTTGGGCTGCACCCTGGCCTTTAGCTTGTGCTTCTGCAAGAGCTGAGATAATACCTTTAGCGCGGTTTAATTCAGCTTCTGGTGGAGAGAATACATCGTTGGCTAGAGCAATTTGAGATGGATGAATAGCCCACTTACCTTCTAAGCCAAGTGCTGCTGCACGCTTTGCTGCCAAAATATATGAATCTGGATCACTAAAATCACCAAATGGACCGTCAATAGCTCGTAAACCATAGGCACGACATGCCACAGTCATACGCGAAAGCGCAGCGTGCCATTGGTCACCTGGGTAATCTGGGTTTAAGCCACCAATAACCACAGTGCGGGCACGGTTGCTTGCTGCATAGTCAGCCACACCAAAATGCATGGCTTCTAAACGTGGGCTAGCTTGCGCAATGGCCTCTACATTTGCCATACCTAAAGCAGTTTCAATTAAAGCTTCCAGGCCGATCTTATGGGTAAATCCTTTAGCCTGTTCAATTTGGTTACACATGGCCTCTACCATGTACAAGTCTGCAGGCACACCAACCTTGGGCACTAGTATGGTGTCTAAATGTTGGCCTGCTTGCTCAACGATTTCCACTACATCACGATACATGTAATGAGTATCTAAGCCATTAATACGAATACAAATGGTTTTGCCTTTAGCTTTCCAGTCAATGTCGTTTAATGCTTCAATAATATTTTTGCGAGCTGCGACTTTGTCTAACGGCGCCACTGCATCTTCTAAGTCTAAAAAGACATAATCCGCAGCGCTATCTGCAGCCTTTTCGATCATGCTTGGGTTAGAACCTGGCACTGCTAGTTCACTACGTTGTAAACGGGTCTTTACTGGCTGATGGTTTGTATGACTCATGATATTACCTACTATTTAAATTGAGAAGCGTCTAGGCTTAATTTGAACAGGGGTCACTATAGCGAGGTTAAGGAAACAAGGTCAATCGCCTAATACCAAGCGTTACCTTACAAATTATAGGGCATGATTAAGCAATATTTCCTAACCTCAGGAAACACTGCTTAATTTAATATATTTTATTGTTTAAATACAAATAATTAGAACGTTTCCTAGCATAAAAAAACGTTTAAAAAATGGTTCACACATAAGCCTGGCTGCTTTACGTGGTGTCACCCAATGCGTCTTAAATGTCGCTCTTTGAACAATGCCTCAGCAGGGAGGATGGGCCATCAATAGTCCCTATTAAGAAACTTTTTTCCTATACTCCGTGGACTTTTCCCAGACAACCCATTTTCCCATCAACAAATCCATGGCGGCTAACTCTACTAAACACCACATAGTTAGAGAGGCAGGCTTAAAGTTTATCTTTTCTGGGCAAACGGCGCAGTAGGCTAGAGGTATCCCAGCGGTTGCCACCGTGGGCTTGAACTTGCTCATAAAAACCGTCAACCATTTGCGTCACAGGCAATTCTGAACCATTATTTTGTGCTTCATTTAAACAAATGGCCAAATCCTTACGCATCCAGTCTACGGCAAAGCCAAATTCAAACTCATCGTCCACCATGGTGTTACCACGGTTATGCATTTGCCATGAGCCTGCTGCACCCGCACTGATTGCTCCAAGCGCTTGCTTGGCATCTAAGCCAGCGTTAATAGCAAAGGCTACACCCTCTGCAAGCCCCTGCACTAAGCCGGCGATACAAATTTGATTCACCATCTTAGTGAGTTGCCCATTACCAACGGGACCTAAGTGAGTCGTAGTTTTTGCGTAGGCCTGCATAATGGGTTCAGCTCTGAGGTAATCTTCCACGCTGCCACCACACATAATAGCCAAGGCGCCATTTTCTGCCCCGGCCTGACCACCTGATACGGGTGCATCAATAAAACCAACCCCTTGCTGACCAGCAATGACTGCAATTTCACGGGCCACTTGAGCGGATGCCGTGGTATGGTCTATCAAAGTCGAACCTGCTGCCATACCTGCTAAAACTCCTTGATCACCATAACAAACACTGCGTAAATCGTCGTCATTGCCAACACAGATGCATACAAAATCAGCTGTTAGAGCCGCTTCTGATGGAGATATAGCCACGTGTCCTCCATGGGCACCTTGCCACGCCTCAGCCTTTGCCATGGTACGGTTATACACATAAACCTGGTGGCCCTGTGATGCTAAATGTCCTGCCATGGGGTAACCCATTACGCCCAAACCAATAAATGCAATTTTGCTCATTTCGAGCTCCCTTTTATAAACCAATCAGATGCCATTAAAGGCTATACCGAGTTCTAAAACAAGCCTAAAAAGTAACTTCCCGTTAGCCATTACAATGACGCTTTTAAACCCACCTATGCCGCTCCATTTAGGGCACCTAAAATGGGCTTGCGTTAGTCTTTTACACAGGGCAAAATGCCGCCAATAATATACATTTTTGAGAGTTTACTTATCATGTCCCTACGCCTAGGCATCGACACTGGTGGCACCTATACAGATGCTGTCATCATCAATGAGAACAATCAGGTGCTGGTGGCGGTTAAAAGCCTAACTACACGACATAACTTGGCCATTGGTATCGGCGAATCTATTGGTAAAGTAGATGCTGAATTGTTGACGGACATAGAAATGGTGTCCTTATCGACCACCCTCACCACCAATGCGGTAGTTGAAGGTAACGGTGCCCCAGTCTGTGCGCTGGTGGCAGGCCTAAGTGAAACTCAAGTCAGCAAGAGTGGTCTGGGTGAGATAATAGATGACAACTTAATTATTCGTCTAGCAGGCGGCCATGACGCCTCTGGCAGGCAAGTAGAGCCATTGGATGTTGAAGCCGCCACGGTGGCCATTTTAGCCAACAAAGATAAGGTCTCTGCTTTTTCAGTTTCCGCTCAGTTTGGTGTACGTAACCCAAGCCACGAAATTAAATTACAAAATTTAGTCACAGAACTTACACAAATGCCTGTCACCTGTGGTCATGAACTCGCTACTAGCCTAGGCGCACCACGCCGGGCCCTAACGGCTACACTTAACGCGCGCATGATTCCGTTTATTCAAGATTTAATCCAAGCCGTACAAAATATTTTGCAACAACTTAACATTCAAGCCCCCTTGATGATTGTTAAGGGTGACGGTTCCATTGTTAACGCCGAAACTGCCCTTGTTCACCCTGTAACCACTATATTATCTGGTCCTGCAGCCAGTGTAATAGGTGCCTGTGCCTTATCTGGCAGCCGCAACGCCATTATTGCCGACATGGGTGGCACCACCACAGATATTGCTATTGTTACCGATGGCCAACCTGAGCTCGCCAGCGAAGGTGCCCGAGTTGGTGATTGGCAGCCCATGGTAGAGACCGTTAAAGTGTACTCCATAGGTTTAGGCGGAGACAGTGAAGTACGTTTTTATGGTGGTAGTATCGCCTTAGGCCCAAGACGTGTGGTGCCTATGAGCTTATTAGCTCAGCAATACCCCGAAGTGCTAAAGCGCATGCAGGCCCACTTGGACGATACACCTACCCCAAGGCATAATCGTTTTGTCACGCGCTTAGAGCGTAACCAAGCACTGATAAATCAGCTCACCCCTATTGAGCACCAAGCATGGGAAATGCTTGAACATGGCCCTGTAGAAATGGAAACCTTGGTTTTTAAAAACCAAGATTTAGCTAAAGCTATGGCACGGCTAGAGCGAAGAGGCATGGCTATATATTCTGGCTTCACACCGTCTGATGCGGCTCACGTATTAGGCAATAGTAGCCACTGGAGTGTGGAAGGTGCCAAGCTCGCAGCGCAAATTTGGGCACGCCAAACGCGCTTCCTTTATGGCTTAGGCTCTTGCGAAAAAGGCAATGCTGTAGAACCTGCACGCAGGGTATTCACTTTGATGAATGACGCCATTTGCCAAACCTTGCTGGAGGCGGGTTTACACCAAGAAAATCTCCTTAATGAAGCGCGCTCTCGCAATTTGGCAGAGTTAATGGGCAAGCTCATCTTGAAAAATGGTGATAAAGACGATGATAATGCATTGTTTGGCATTAACTTTGGCAAAAGCCACCCCATAGTGGCAGTAGGTGCACCTGCCGAAACCTATTACCCACAAGCGGCAAAGAGCCTTAATGTGGATCTTATATTACCTCAGTACGGCCATGTGGCAAATGCTGTCGGTGCAGTTATGGGCAGCGTAGTGCAGCGTTCAGAAATTGTTATTACTCAACCGACTCAAGGTATTTTCCGCATCTTTCACGGCGCAACACCGTTTGATTGCATAGACTTAATAGATGCGTTCAGTCAAGCTGAAACCATCGTTAAACAACAGGCCTACACCCTAGCTAAATCTGCAGGAGCTGCTGAAGTGGACATTCGGATCCGTCATAACAATAAACACGTTATTTCTGAGCTAGATGGTGAATTATTTGTAGAAGCTAAAATCAGTGCAATTGCCACGGGCAAACCTGTCTTAGACCTAAACGTAAATGCCTAGGTGATGACAAATGCCACATTAGAAGAGCAATTACAAAACCATGGATTGAAACTGCTTAGTGTTATTCAACAAGGTTCAATGCTCACGAGTGGTCAAAGCTTAGTATTAATAGGCAACAGCAGCAAAGGTATGTGGCCTGCGTTTAGCCAGAGTGAGGAATATAAATTAGGGAAAAGCAATCCCTTGGATCGCTGGAGTAAGCGCCTCGGTCAACAACTGGCAAATCAATACGGTGGCCGTGCTATTTATCCTTTTACTGGGCCACCCTATCAACCGTTTTTGAGTTGGGCACAGCATAATGGTGATAGTTTTCAAAGCCCACTTGGATTGCATATACACCACCAGTATGGTCTCTGGCACGGGTATCGATTTGGTCTCATCCTTGATCAGCACCACCTACGCAAATCTAATTTCGACCAACCCAAAGTAACTCATCATCCATGCCCCACCTGTATACAACCCTGCATGCAGGCTTGCCCCGTAAACGCCTTTACCTCCAATGGTTATGATGTCGTAGCTTGTCGCACTTATGTTCAACAAAACCCTCAAACTTCTTGCGCTCAAAATGGATGCGCAGCACGCTTGGCCTGCCCAGTCGGTCCAACTGCTGGTTATATTCCTGAACAGCACCAATACCACATGGCTGTTTTTGCTCGCCAAGTTTAAAAAACCTAATTTATCTATGTATACAAAAATATCAATTTATTTATTTATTGGTTAAATAACTGATAAAAATAAATACTTGTATACAAGTAATAATTTAGCTAGTCTTAATCATCACTCTATAGTCGATACCTAATGATGCTCGCTACATCCCCACTACCACCAGTTTCACTGAGCTCTATTGGGGCTAATCCACGGTTATCTAACGAACACATTTTACAACATTTACGACGCCGAATTTGTACCCTACAACTTGCACCTGGTCTGCGATTGTCTGAGGTGAAATTAGCACAGGATTATTACGTTAGCCGCACTCCCATACGGTGGGTATTAAATCGTTTAGAAATGGAGGGTTTGGTTAATACACGCCATGGCGCAGGCAGCTACGTGACCGATGTGAATTGGCAGAAATTGCGCTCGATTTACCATTTACGCATTGATTTATATGACACGGTGATTCGACTAAACCACTATTCTATCATTGACAACGATGTAGCCTGGTTACAGCGTTTTCAAAGCCGAGTTGAGTCCAGCCAATGGACTAACCAAAGCTTATCAGAAGCAATCATGGACCTGTTCGAGTTTAGCAGCACCTTGATCGACGACCCTCATTTGACCCAATTTTCCAACCAACTCTATTTTAACACCACCCGATTTTGGTGGTTATTACATTCAAGCAAAGATGCCTTACATATAGAACAGCAGAGCTTAGAAACAGAACTTACTCAACTCATCAAGGCACTAAATCTTGGCCAAATTGATGTCTATTTTGCGATTAGAAAAAGTTACCTAATGGCTAATTATCGCAAGCTTAAACAGCTTTACCAAGATAATTGGGGATTTGATAAAAGCGCCACCTACTAATTTGATGGAAATGTTAGATGAATGATCTGACCTTGAATTTTAGTCGTGATGAATATGCCCAACGCTTAGCAAAAGTGCGTCAAAGCATGGCTGAACAGGGTATTGACACCTTACTAAGCCATGATCCATCCAATATTTCTTGGCTTACAGGTTATGATGGTTGGTCATTTTACACCCCACAATGTGTCATTGTTGGCCCCATCGGTGAACCCGTTTGGTATGGTCGCGGCATTGATGCCAACGGTGCACGGTGCACGGTGTATATGGATGAAGAGCAAATCAGTGGTTTTGGTGATCATTATGTGATGAACCCACCTCATCACGCTATGGATTATCTCAGTGCAACAGTACTGCCAGAACGGGGTTGGGGCACAGGTACCATAGGCGTGGAAATGGACAACTATTATTACACTGCCCAAGGTCATGCCGCTTTAGTGAAGGGTTTACCTCAAGCTAAACTAGTGGATGCGACGGGATTGGTAAACTGGTGCCGTAAAACAAAATCGCCACTAGAAATTGAGTATATGCGTATTGCAGGCCGCATCGTCAGTAAAATGCACCACACTATTCGTGAAAAAATTGTCGTAGGTTTGCCAAAACATCTGCTAGTGGCAGAAATTTATCATGCTGGCATCAGTGGTGTAGATGGTTTAGCTGGCGATTATCCAGCCATAGTACCTATGCTGCCTTCTGGTGCTGATGCTTCGGCTCCTCATTTGACATGGGATGCACGCCCCATGAAGTCTGGCGAGGCTACTTTTTTTGAAATCGCCGGTTGTTATAAACGTTATCATTGTCCCTTGTCTAGAACTGTTTATTTAGGCACACCAGATGCTACCTACATGAAAGCCGAAGAAGCAGTGCTTGAGGGCCTAGAAATCGGGCTTTCTATTGCCAAACCTGGTGTACGTTTCGGAGACATTGCCGCTAGCCTAAGGCAAACCTTGTCCACACACGGGTTCGATCGTGGCGATGCTCGTTGCGGCTATCCTATTGGCCTAAGCTATCCACCAGATTGGGGCGAGCGCACCTATAGCCTGCGGCCCAGTGACGACACACTACTGGAAGCCGGCATGACCTTTCACTTTATGCCCGGCCTTTGGATGGACACTTGGGGTATGGAGACCACCGAATCTGTACTGGTTACGGCTACCGGTTGTGAGCCACTGGCCAATGTCAGCAGAGCAACTTTTATTAAATAATGTGAGTCGTTATGAGTTCTGACCAATTACCTAACAGCAGCATTAGCGCCACTATCGACTTTAATGCCGATGGTGTACAACACGGTTTCTTGCAACTGCCCTATTCCAGTGATCGCTCTGCTTGGGGCAGTATTATGATTCCAATTTGTCAAATAAAGCATGGTCATGGGCCCACTGCGTTGCTCACTGGCGGCAACCATGGTGACGAGTATGAAGGCCCCACAAGCCTACTTAAGTTAGCCAACTGGCTTGACGAAACCCAGGTACAAGGCCGTGTCATCATTGTGCCCATGATGAACCAACCTGCTTTTGAAGCCGGCAGTCGTACATCACCTATTGATGCTGGCAATATGAACCGCGCTTTTCCAGGTCACCCTTGCGGTACCCTGACCGAACGCATTGCTGACTACTTTAATCGTATTTTGGTACCTATGTGTGATTATGCGCTAGACATCCATTCTGGTGGTAAAACTTTGGACCTTGTCCCCTTTGCTGCCGCCCATCGTTTAGAGAATAAAACCCAAGAACAAACCTGTATCAATGGTGCTTTATTATTTGGCGCGCCTTATACCCTGTTAATGGTAGACATCGACGCTACCCAACTCTATGACACCGCCGTTGAAAGCCAAGGTAAAGTATTTGTTACAACGGAGTTGCGAGGTGGCGGCACCACCACTCCATGCTCGATGGCCATTGCCGACCGGGGGCTACAAAACTTCCTTAAGTTTACCGGCATCATTGCTGGCGAGCCTGATCTACCCCAAGCAACAAAGCTATTAGAAATGAAAGGCGCATCCTGTTATCACGTTAGCCAAGACCAAGGTGTATTGGAACTTATGGTGGCCATTGGCGAGCACGTTAAGCATGGTGATTTACTCGCCAGCGTACATAACCGTCATCGCACGGGCGCCCCTGCTAGCCACTACTACGCTGAAATGAGCGGCATAGTTCTTGGTCGTCGACATGCTCCCCTGACAGAAATTGGTGACGTTATTATGGTACTAGCAAGTGTGCTTGGTGGTGCCAAGGACTACCAGCCATGACACCAGTCTGTGCAGTTGGCATTGAGCATGCAGTAACAACTAACAAACCAGCATTTATGGTTTAACTGGAACAGACGCACAAGACAACGCTAATAAGTGTTTCGCAGCCCAGTGTGTAGGACCATATCAACCCTATAGGAGTTTTCCATGAGTATCGATACCCAAGCCCTACTGGCAAGTGATCGTAAAAACGTATTCCACGCCTCAACCCACCTCAAACAATATGCCGATGGTGATTTAGCTGGCCGCATTATTACCGGTGGTAACGGCATTCGCATACGCGATTCTGAGGGTGTAGAACTGATCGACGCCTTTGCAGGGCTGTATTGTGTAAACATCGGCTATGGCCGTCAAGAAATGGCCGAGGCCATTTATGAACAAGCAAAACAACTGGCCTATTACCACACTTATGTAGGCCACACCAACGAGGCCCTTGTTGAGTTGTCGGAACGTATCATTCAATTATGCCCGCCGGGCATGAGCAAAGTGTATTACGGCATGTCCGGCAGTGATGCCAACGAAACTCAAATGAAGCTCGTTTGGTACTACAATAACGTCCGTGGTTTAACCGATAAAAAGAAAATAATTAGTCGCGACCGTGGCTACCATGGCTCTACCATTGCTTCTGGCTCACTCACTGGCTTACCGTTATTTCATAACTATTTTGACCTACCATTAGACCGAGTAAAACACACGTTAGCGCCTCATTATTACCGCCGTGAAGACAGCAATATGACAGAATTGGAATTCTCTCAACACTGTGCCAATGAGTTAGAAAAGATGATTCTAGAAGAAGGCCCAGACACGGTGGCGGCGATGATTGCTGAGCCAGTGTTGGGCACCGGCGGTATCATCCCACCACCAAAAGGTTACTGGAACGCGATTCGTAAAGTGCTTGATCAATACGATGTGCTGCTCATTGCCGATGAAGTTGTATGTGGTTTTGGCCGATTGGGTGAAAACTTTGGTTCCATTTTATATGATATGAAACCTGACTTGATAACCGTAGCCAAAGGTCTTACATCGGCCTACCAGCCTCTTTCGGGGGTTATTGTGGGAGACAAGGTGTGGCAAGTATTAGAGCAAGGCACAGACCAGTGGGGAGCCATCGGCCATGGTTACACCTATTCTGGTCATCCCATCGGCGCAGCTGCTGCCTTGTGTAACTTAAACATTATTGAACGCGAAAATCTCACTGCTAATGCCAAAACTACGGGTGACTATATGCAACAACGAATGGCCCAAACCTTTGCAGATCATCCACTGGTAGGAGAAAGTCGCGGTGTGGGAATGCTCCACGCATTAGAATTTGCAGCCAATAAACAACAGCGTAAAGGGTTTGATGCCAACCTAAAAGTTGGCCCACAAATTTCAGCTGCATGTATGGCTGAAGGCATGATTGCAAGGGCCATGCCCCATGGAGATATCTTAGGATTTGCCCCTCCTTTGATCGCAACGCCAGATGACGTTGACGGCATGGTTGAACGAGCTCATGGAGCTGTTAACAAAGTGATGAATCAGCTCATCCGTAGTGGTGATTGGAAGGGTTAACAAATATACGCTAGTGTTTTGGCAACAAAGCACTAGCAAATTGTTCGCCGCGCTCAAGCCATTGGGCCAAATCTTCGTCCTCAGCAAGCCCGTGGGCATCCACCATAACCCAACCTTTCATAGGTCGGCCAGTAAAATTAAACTCCTGTGTATGTGGCAGAGCTAACGCATGAGCATAGCAGGGAGGGCCCACCCTTACTACCATGCCTTCACCCATAATACCCACACACATGTTACCAGAGATCATAAAACCCAAACCACCGAACATCTTCTTCTCTGTGGCATAAGGGTTGTCAGCCAACAGTTCCCTAACACGTTGCGCTAAACCTTGGTCAAAAGCCATTAAATGCCCTTGTTGGAACTATGATTTAAATATGCTATCGCCAAGTTGATCAATGCACTGTTTAGCTTTGAATAAACTTAACTCGTGACAACCTTCGATGCTGTGTGACTGATCAGCACGAATAAAGTGATGCTCTTTACCGTCATTACGAATCCACCCCTGCACTCGAAAACTGCCACCTTCTTTTAACGGCTGGGTTTCAATACTAAAACCTTTATGTTCGTGATGCTGGCTGTCCCTAGCGCCTTTTTTGTCAGAGCCTTCTTCGGTTGGCCGAAAGAGGAATTCTTTAATATTAGATAATAAACCCATGACTTAAATCGCCTGCACGTAAATAATGATGAGCATATGATTTTAAAGTAAACCACGACATAATTTAAGTCATGGATATAAATAAAGCCACTTTGCGTAAAATTGATTATAAAAAAGCCCAGCAAGTGCCAGGCTTTATAGGTTTTGCTTAAAACTTTAGATCAAGAAGGAAACGCGAACTGCTTACCTTCACGGACACCACTAGAAGGCCAGCGTTGAGTTACCGTCTTACGTCGAGTGTAGAAACGAATGGCATCAGGGCCATGAGCACCTAAATCACCGAACAAAGAACGCTTCCAACCACCAAAGCTATGATAAGCAACGGGCACGGGTAGTGGTACGTTAATACCCACCATACCTACTTTAATATTGTCAGTGAAATAACGCGCTGCTTCGCCATCACGGGTAAATATGCAGGTACCATTACCAAATTCGTGATCATCAATCAGCTGCATGGCTTCTTGCATAGTATCAACACGGACAACGCATAACACAGGGCCGAATATTTCTTCTCGATAAACCACCATGTCTTTGGTGACCTTGTCGAACAAACAACCCCCTACAAAGAAGCCGTTTTCATGTCCGTCAACAACTAATCCGCGGCCATCCACGACGAGATCTGCTCCTTGCTCAACACCTTGACCTACGAGACTACGCACACGCTCTTGGGCTGCGGCAGTAATCAATGGCCCCATTTCGTTGCTAACATCGGTACCATTGCCTACCCGTAGCGCTTCTACTTGAGGTTTTAGTTTGGCCACCAATTCGTCAGCAGCTGCATCACCTACACAAACAGCTACAGAGATAGCCATGCAACGTTCGCCACAAGAGCCATAAGCAGCGCCCATGAGTGCGTTTACTGCATTATCCATATCTGCATCAGGCATTATGATAGCGTGGTTCTTAGCGCCTCCTAAGGCTTGCACACGTTTGCCATTGGCAGTGCCTGTGGCATAAATATATTCAGCGATGGGCGTAGAGCCTACAAAGCTCACCGCCTGTACACGAGAATCTTCAAGAATTGTGTCCACGGCAATCTTGTCACCGTTAACAATGTTAAACACGCCATCTGGCAAACCTGCTTCTTTAAGCAACTGACCAATAAGTAGAGGCGCACTTGGATCCCGTTCAGACGGCTTAAGTATGAACGTATTACCACAAGCTATGGCCATTGGGAACATCCACATAGGCACCATGGCTGGGAAATTAAACGGCGTAATGCCAGCAACCACACCTAAGGGTTGGAATTCAGACCAGCTATCAATCGCTGGGCCAACGTTTTTGCTGTGTTCGCCTTTTAACAATGTAGGTGCACCACAGGCATATTCCACTACTTCAATGCCACGAATGAGCTCACCAGACGCATCGTCTAGCACTTTACCGTGTTCGTTAGTGAGGGCTGCACATATTTTGTCAGAATTTTCTTCGAGCAGTTGCTTAAAGCGGAACATCACCCGAGCACGTTTTTGCGGTGGAGTATTTCGCCAGGCTGGAAAAGCTGCCTGTGCTGCAGCAATAGCATCTTCTACAGTGCTTTTGCTGGCTAAGGCGACTTGACGCACAACCTTACCAGTAGCTGGGTTAAATACGTCTTGTACACGCTGAGTATCAGCAACAATTACGCCATTAATAAAATGTCCTACAACTTGCATTTTGTTTCCTCACTGTCCAAATTTAGGACTTAATTGGTTATATGGTGAAATATAGTACACTTGCAATATCAAAAGCACTATTGGCTAAATATCTAACTGGGGGGTTAGTCCAAACTTTGAATGGCATCACCTAAAGCATTTATTAAACGAGTAATATCTTCTTTTTCACTCACAAAATTTGGCCCTAACTGAATAGTATCACCACCATAACGCACATAAAAACCAAGATCCCACGCCTTCATTGCAATTTCGTAGGGACGTCTGGCAGGCTCGCCTGGATAGGATTCTATGGTTAAAGCCCCTGCTAAACCATAATTGCGAATGTCACTAACATAGTTTAAGCCTTTCAAGCTATGAATAGCCTCTTCAAAATGAGGAGCAAGGTCTGCCGCGCGCTGGGCCAATTGGTCATTCTCGAATATATCCATAGCGGCTAAACCAGCAGCACATGCTATAGGATGCCCAGAATAGGTATAACCGTGGGGGAATTCCACCATGTACTCCGGCCCCCCGGCATCCATAAATGTTTGGTATATCTCACTTTTTGCAACCACAGCACCCATTGGAATTGTGCCGTTAGTTAATGCTTTAGCAAGGTTCATTATGTCAGGGATCACACCAAATGCATCGGCACCAAAAGCTGCACCTGCACGACCAAAGCCAGTAATTACTTCATCAAAAATCAACAATATATTGTGGTCATCACAGATTTTACGTAAGCGCTGTAAATAACCCTGAGGTGGCACAACAACACCAGCTGAACCTGCAAAAGGCTCAACAATAACAGCGGCAATATTTGATGCGTCATGCAACGCAATTTGTTCTAACAAATGGTCAGCGAGTTCAACGCCGTGTTCTGGCAAGCCTTTACTGAAAGCATTTTGAGGTAACAAAGTATGGGGTAAATGACCAGCTTCTATGCCAGTGCCATACATCTTACGATTAGCAGCTATGCCTCCAACACTTATGCCACCATAGTTTACTCCATGATAACCCTTACTGCGCCCAATTAGTTTAGTTTTGCTGGGCTGACCACATTGACGCCAATAAGCGCGGGCCATTTTTAATGAGGTGTCAGCAGATTCTGAACCAGAATTAGTAAAGAACACGTAATCTAAACCTTCTGGTGTCATTTTGGCTAATCGGTCTGCCAATTCAAAGGCCTTTGGATGACCGTACTGAAAGGCTGGAGCATAGTCCATGGTTTTCATTTGTTGATGCACAGCTTCTGTAATTTCTGGTCGATTATGACCAAAACCACAACACCATAAGCCTGAAAGGCCATCATAAATACGACGGCCATCCGCAGTAATATAATGGCTTTGTTCAGCCGACACGATCATACGTGGCTTTTCTTTAAACTGACGGTTAGCGGTAAACGGCATCCAATAGGCTTCGAGCTGTTCGCGGCTCAAATCCCCAGTCAATGATTCAAAACTCATGGGTGAAACTCCATCGTTAATATTAAATATAGTTTAGGCTTGCATTTAAAACAGTTAAATATTAAGTTATTTACACTAACTTAACTAAATGGTTAACTAATTACGATGTCAAGACACCTTGGTTTAAGCCGCTTGTCCGATATAGATTTGCGCCTATTACGCATCTACAGAACAGTTGTTGAGGCAGGCGGTTTTGCCGCAGCTGAAGTTGAGCTTAACATCAGTCGGGCAGCTATTAGTATGGCCATGGGGGATTTAGAAACTCGCTTAGGGTTACGCCTCTGTCAACGTGGGCGAGCGGGTTTCTCTGTAACCGATGCAGGACAACAGGTATATGAAGCCATTTTACAATTATTCACCTCTATAGAAGGCTTTCGCACTCGGGTTAATGCCTTACATGACCAACTCAAAGGTGACTTGAATATAGGAATTGCTGGCACCCTTGTCACCCTACCACACATGAAAATCACTAATGCGCTACGCCAATTAAAGTTACAGGCATCCGACATTGGCATAAACATTAGCATGATGCCGCCTAATGAGATTGAAAAGGCAGTATTAGATGGTCGTTTACATGTGGGCGCTATTCCCCGTCTAAGAAAAATTGCCGAACTAGAGTACATGCCGCTTTATGAAGAGAAATCTAATCTGTATTGCAGTCACCACCATCCATTATTTGACATTGCCGAACAACAAGATGTGATTCCCTTGGTGCCAAATTATGCCGCTGTGGCTCCAGCCTACGCTCAAACAGCGGCCACAAAAACTCAATATCAAAAGCTAAAAACCAGTTCCACTGCCAACGATAGAGAAGGCGTTGCCTTTCTTATTATGACAGGCTGTTTTATCGGTTATTTACCTACCCATTACGCTGCCCAATGGATACAACAAGGTAAAATGAAACCCCTGTGTGAGAGCCATTTCCACTACACCACTGATTATGCTGTAATTCATAAAAAAAATGCGCCAATGAATTACCTCGTGGACGCATGGTTCAAAGAGCTAATAAAGACTTAACCCAAATGTGGTAGTTGCGCCGCAGCCCTAGTGGATAACCACTGGGGCCCCTGTTCAGTGATAACAATATTCTCCTCATGAACCATCTGCTTCACTTTACCGTCACCATTTAGATAAGACATACCAGGTTCCAGAGTCATAATCATACCCACTTCTAGCACAGTGTCATCGGTTGCCGTGTTAGATGGCCATTCTGTAAGATCTGAGCCAAGACCGTGGCCTAATCGTCCTACGTCATTTCCCAAGGCACCACCTGCTTGCATGATAGGCCACATGGCACGATATAAGTCACTGGTTGTATTGCCAGGTTTGGCGACAGCAAACCCCGCATCCGTAGCAGCATAGACTGTTTCATAGGCTGCTTTTGTTTCTTGAGAGCAATCCCCAAAGCACCAGTTACGGTCGAAATCACAAAAGTAGCCTTGCCACACAGTACCCGTATCAATGATTAATAAGTCGCCTTCTTCAATCACCCTGTCCGTTGGCCCCATAATAATATCGTCGTAGCCGTCTGGGCCTGAAGACGACACAATAAAGGGTGAATGATCTGCCCCCTGGCGTAACAGCTCCATTCTAAATTCAGCCACCACGTCACGCTCAGTCATGGCAGTACTAGCAAACCCTGGAAGTTGAGCAAATGCTTTAGAAGTAATCCCACACACGTGGGCAACACGATTAATTTCTGCTGCAGATTTGATACTGCGCAAGTGTAAGACTTCACGACTTACATTGACCAACTCAAGATTGCTTGATGTATACAAAGACTGCACTTGCTGCTGAGGCATGCGTAAGTGTGTTTCTCGGCCAAGGGTCATACCTAAACGACCAAACCGCTTAGGTAATTCGGCCAGGGTTTGGCTCAACAAGCTTACCCCATCATCTTCTGGAAATGGTGAGGGCCAGGCACGCACATCATCCACCCATGTACTACTCATGCCTACTACACCAATTGTGGGAATCACAGCAATAGGTTTACCAATTGCCGGCAAGATCAAAAACCAAGGCCGCGTAGGACTTTGCCAAAACTGGGTAAAATAGCCAGAGAAATAACGCACATTGGTTTCGGTGGTTAATAAAACACCATCTAAATTAAGCTCTCGCATCATGGCTTGTGCACGCGCCATGCGATGCTCAAACTCAACTAAAGAAAACTGCCGCTGCGGTGCGCCTGTTAATGGGTATTGAGTCATTATATTTACCTCAGTTTAGTTAGACATTTTTAAGTGCCAAACACTAATTGCTGATAAAGCTCAGGATCAGTAGCACCCTCTGTGCCTAAGACTAATACTGTGCTTTGTTCATTAAGCCCTAAAGTCGCCCGCCATTGAGGGTGTTGCGCACCAATAATGCAAGCAGCTAAACCTGCAACAGCCGATTCTCCAGCTTCAATACTTGGGCTATTTTGCTCCAAGGCGCGCATACATGGAGCTACGGCATCCTCACTTAAAGTGATAAAGTCATCCGCCCCTTGGTCTAATATATCCCAAGCAATATGAGAGACTTCACCACAAGCCAAGCCTGCCATTAACGTATCTAAGTCGCCTTCTACTACTTTTAACTCTCCAGCCTTAGCGCTTTCTTGTAAACAATTTGCAGCCTCTGGCTCTACCACAACAAACCGAGGGCGTTGCTCTGCCCATAGGTCCCAAAAGTAGCCACATACTGCCGCAGCTAAGCCACCGACCCCAGCTTGGATAAAAACGTGAGTGGGTATTACGCCATTAAGTTGTTCAACGGCTTCAGACAACATCACCGTATAGCCTAAAGCTACATTGGCTGGCACTTCTGTGTAACCTTCGTAGCTAGTATCAGAAATAATCGAACGGCCATACTGTTTTGCATCTATTGCGGCTTGACGGACAGACTCATCATAATTGCCCTTAATACGAATCACCTGAGCAGCGTAGGCTTCCATAGCCGCTTGACGGCCAGTAGAGACATCACGATGGATATAAATAATGCACTGGCAACCAAACATTTGTGCACCCCAAGCCACAGATCGACCATGGTTACCGTCGGTCGCACAGCTAACTACCACGTCTTTTAATTGCTCTTTGTATTGCCCCGATAATAGCTGCGCCATAGTCGGTTGTTCGCCGTTCAATTGGCCTAAATGCTGCTGTAGGAATTGGGTCACAGCGTATGCACCACCTAAGGCTTTAAAGCTCTTTAAACCGAACCGGCTACTTTCATCTTTATAATAAATTTGGCCTATATTAGCCTGCTCAGCCATGCCAACCAGCTGGTGCAAGTCGGTAACTTGGTAATTGGGCCAAGTAGAAATCATTTTTAAAGCTTGCTTGCCTTTAGCCACGCTAAGCATAGCTTGGCGCTGGGGGCCATAAACTAACTTAGTATCAGCTTTAGGATTGTGAAAAAAATCTAACCGACCCGGTAAAACGGCAGTTGATGATGTCATATAAACAACTCCAAAAAAGTATTCAATTAAATAACTAGTTGCGGCTTGGCCACATGGCCTGTGCCACACCAGCTGCAATTAAAGCGATACCCGCCAAACCCTGCAGGCCCATGGCTTCACCAAATAAAAACCAGGCCTGTATTGCTACTGCTGGTGGCACCAAATAAAACAGACTACCCACCTTGGTCGCAGCACCTTGGCGCATCATAATCATGAGCAATAACACCGCTCCAATAGATAGGGCTAATACTTGCCAAGACAAACTCACAATAAACTGCCACTGCCAATCTACAACGCGTGTTTCAAAGGTAAACGCAATAATCAAACTAAAACCTAGCGCCGCAGCATACTGCAACCAAATAGAGGTTAGGTGATCTGCTCCATGGCAATATTTCTTTTGATATAGCGTACCAAAAGAGATTGCCAACAACGCTGCTCCTACCAGCACCGGGGACCAGCCAGAAAAGCCGTAAAAAATAGTACTTGCGTCAACAGAAAACTGTTCACCTAACACCAAGTAGAGCCCAGCCAAACCCATGAACAAACCCAGCCACTGGCGCTTTGATACACGCTCGCCCAACATAACTCCTGCGAACAAAGCCATAGTTAAGGGCTGCAAACCAATGACCATTGCACTTAAGCCAGCTGGCATACCTAAGGATATGGCTTTAAAAATACCACCCAAATATACCCCGTGCAGCAACAACCCAACCACCATACAATGAGCAGCTAAACGCCATGTTGAGGGCCAGCGGCTATTAAATAACTTGGTGATTACCCACAGCACCGCAAGGGCAAGGGCAAAACGATAGCTTAGTAAAGTAAAGGGCTCAGCATAGGATTTGCCTAATTTAGCAGCCAAAAAACCCGTACTCCATACCCATACAAAAATCCATGGCATTAGGCGAACGAAGGTGCGGTTTAAGGTTATAGACATAACAATCATTAGGCTGGCAATTTGGCCGCCTATCTTGTCACACGCTGAGGTTTTTTTACAAGGGATATTATGACCAAATTCGTGTCAGCCTTAATCGAGTCGATCAGCACCTATTTATTGTATTTTTTATGCCTTGTAATATTTCTCATAACCCATGGTCTTTTATGGCTTTTTAACGAACATAATTCTAATCAATAGAACCAAAACTCTCATCATAAATTCTATAAAACGTGGTGTATTACTGCGCTGTATTGTAGGGTTAGCTTTTGCTGGCCAAAATACCTTTGGTATGACAGCATAAGGCCTGCCTCTTAATTGAAGCAGGCTTTTTTATGTACAGGATCAATTATGTCAGTCTACCCACAAACGCAAATCCTAGATGCCCTTAATAGCTACCTAGCAGAATCCCCTTTACCTGACGAGTTATGGATTTTTGCCTATGGTTCGTTAATGTGGAATCCAGAAATGCAGGTCATAGAGAGCCAGCAAGGAAAAGTCCACGGTTTACAGCGAGGCTTCAATTTATTGTCTACGGTGCACCGAGGCACTCAAGAGCAGCCTGGGCTAGTTTTATCTTTAAGAGATGGAGGCTATTGTGAAGGCTTGGCATTTCGCATTGCACAAGCATCTAAGCAGGAAGATTTTAAAAACTTGTGGCTACGAGAAATGGTGACTATGTTTTACCAGCCCCATATATGCCAGGTTACAACCGACATTGGCATAATCAATGCTATTACCTTTGTTGCAGATCAACAGCACGAACAATACGTCGATTTTGACGCCGCTCAATGTGCCAGTATGATAGACCAAGCTCACGGTGGCAGAGGCAGTAATATGGATTACTTCAACAATACTTCTACGCACCTGCAGAAACTCAACATCCATGACCCATTATTTAGCAGTATTAGTGCGCATTGGGCTCATTAAGGCTTTCTTTTTGGTGGTATTTTTTCCAGCTGATAGATTGACTCACCTAAATGCTCCAGTTGTGCTTGTAGCAAAGCTCGTGCGTCATCAATGCCACGGTTGTAATAAAACGGACCCATGGTTTCACTAATAAAATCCAGCAGGAACTGCGCTTAAAAACTGCCTAACTCTCGGTTTAATTCAATGGCACAATAATGCTGCAAACGCCCCATTAAATCGGCCTTTTCATCAGCGTCAAAGTTAATTGTCATTAGATGGATCCAGCTTGTCGATGATAGTGGCTAAGTGAATAATCTCTTGCGCTGAAAGTTTTTCCAAAAAACTTTCCTCCCATGCTTGGACTTTCGGCACCATGGCCTCAAAGAGCTTTTTACCCTCCATCGACTGGGTTAACAACACCGCCCTTTTATCGGTTGCATCCTGAGTGGTTTGCAAATAATTTAATGCCACCAAACCATTTACAGCGCGAGAAACTTTTACTTTGTCCATGTAGGTCATGGCACAAATTTGTTTCGCCGTAAGCCATTGGTGTTGTCCTAATAAGGCCATCACACGCCATTGGGAGCGACTAATACCAAAGGCATCGGTATAGATGGTTGCGAGTGAAACACTCACGTTGTGGGCCAATCGATTTAAACGGTAAGGCAAAAAACGGTCTAAATTAAGGCTAGCATTAGAGGGCTTTGTAGCCATAAGTAGTACGCCATATAGTTGCATAAGTAACAATGTCTGCTAGCATAGAGGATATCCGTTTTTTTCTCCATCTATGGGGTCCAATGACATGACTAAAGAAATTATTTTATATGACTATCCACGATCTTCAGCGGCTTATCGAGTGCGAATTGCACTAAATTTAAAAGGCATTCACTACCAACAAGTGCACGTTGACCTAATTAATAAAGATCACAACAGTGACTTTTATTTAGCGACAAATCCGCAAGGCCTCGTGCCTAGTTTAACCATAGGAGACCAAATCATCACCCAATCCATGGCTATAATTGAATGGCTAGACGAAACCTACCCCCTGCAACCCCTACTACCTTGCGACCCAATGGAAAAGGCCCAACTGCGAGCACAAGCCTATACAATCGCCTGTGATACCCACCCCCTAAACAACCTTAGGGTACTCAACTACCTCATTAATGACATGGGCCACGATGAGGACGAAAAAATGGTGTGGTATCACCACTGGATCAAACTTGCCTTCGCTGCTATAGAGACTTACCTCTGTGCCACGGTGCAAATTAACCAAGCCAACGTGCTAGACGTTTTACTGGTGCCACAAGCATTTAACGCCAATCGTTTTAACCTTGATATGACGCCTTACCCCAACATTAATCAACGCGTTGATTGGTGTAACCAACAAGCTGCATTTAAGCAAGCTCACCCTGATAAAGGTCTCACTTAATTAGGTTGTGGGGCTAAAAGGGTTTTGCCATTCCTGGCCGTTAGAAGGGCTAGAGGGCACCCAACGGGCTAACATCAGCGAAATAGCAGCCATAACAGCACCCGATATAAATACCCATGAGGGCGACACTAACCACAAGAGCCCCATTAACGCAGGCAACACCACAGCGGCAATGTGGTTAATAGTAAACGAAACTCCTGCCGTAGAGGCCATGTCAGCAGGATCTGCGATTTTTTGAAAATAGGTTTTATGGGCAATAGCCATAGCAAATAACACATGGTCTAACATATACAAAACCACTGCCAGAGGCGCCCATTCCACAACACTGTAGGCCAAGAACACAAATATTAAACCAATATACTCTAGGGTGAGTGTCCGCTTCTCGCCCCACCGAGCTACTAAAGCACCTATCTTTGGTGCTAACCACATGCTCAAAAGGCCATTCGCCAAAAACATTAACGCCACTTCATCGGCACCAAAACCAAAACGTTCCACCATCATCAGTGCGGCAAATACTACAAAAATTTGACGGCGGCCACCAGCCATAAACACCAAAGCATAATAAAGGCTATAACGTTTTCGCAGCACCAATTTTTTTGTTTGTGGAACCTTAGACTCATAGTTAGGAAACATAACTAAAGCAATAAGTGCAACAACAACAGTTACGCCCCCACCAAACGCGTATACCCATGCCACAGGCAGGTGAAACACTTGCAACGCAGCCCACACCCAACCATAAGCCAGTAAAGAAGATGCTGCACCAATTGAAATTAAGCGCCCTAGTTGCACGGGGGCTTCTTGTTTACTGAACCATTGCAGGGCTAGCGATTGCTTAACAGTCTCATAATAATGAAAACCCACAGACATCAACATGGTAGTGACTAACAGCCCACTAAAACTCGGCAACCAGCCTGTTAATGCAGTGCCTACTCCAAGCATAACTAAAGACAAGATTGCTAAGCGTTGTTCAGCAATAACGATAAGTAAAAACACCACACCAAAGGCCAGAAACCCAGGCACTTCACGCCAAGATTGAAGTACGCCAATATGGGCACCATTCAAGGCAACTTGCTCTATGGCAAAATTATTGAAGAGAGCCATCCACACTCCAAAACTAAAGGGCATGGCAAAAGTCATAAGCTTAAGTAGGCCAACTGGATTTCGCGCCCTGCCTAAACTTAACATTGAGATGTTCATTATCTATAACTAACTAGAGGTAAGTAGGGGCGAGTATAGCTTATAGCCCATTCATTTAACCATCGGTTTACCTAACCATTTGCCCAACACAATTGTAAACAGCTAGTCTGCCCACACATAGACACTTAGGCCTAACTTTTATGAGTGCTATATGACCACTGACAACAGCAACAAAACACCCGCTAACAAGCAGGACTTACGTTTGTTGATGCGACTATTACCCTTCATTAGGCCGTACAAAAAAATGGTGATGGGTGCCGCTCTAGCCTTGATCATTACCGCCTGCGTATCTCTTGCCTTAGGGCAAGGAATTCGTCTTCTCGTAGACCAAGGCTTCGACTCCACGGACCCAAGCAGATTAAACCAAGCTATGCTGGTGTTAGCGGTAATTACCTTGCTTATGGCAGCTGGTACTTTTACTCGCTTTTATCTGGTGTCTTGGCTCGGAGAGCGAGTAAGCAACGACGTGCGCTTAGCAGTATTTAATCACTTATTAACCCTAGACCCCTATTATTTTGAGATGAATCGTAGCGGTGAAATCAATGCTCGACTCACCACTGACACCACTCTATTGCAGTCGATTATTGGTTCCTCCATTTCCATGGCCTTACGCAGTAGCCTAACCTTTGTTGGTGGCTTGGTGATGATGCTCATTACCAACCCCAAATTGGCCTTAATCGTACTGGCTAGTGTGCCGCTCATTATATTTCCAATGATAATTTATGGTCGCCGGGTACGTAAGCTATCTCGTCAAAGCCAAGATAGAGTGGCCGATATAGGCACCTATGCTGGCGAAATTGTACAGAACATCAAAATTGTCCAAAGCTTTACTCATGAAGCTGAAGAAACCAAAGCCTTTGGTCTGGAGGTAGAAAAAGCCTTTAACGTCGCCAAAAAACGCATATTGCAGCGATCTATCCTAATCGTAGTGGCCATGACGTTGGTATTTACAGGCCTTTCCAGCATGATCTGGGTTGGCGCTCAAGATGTTGCGAGCGGTCATATCAGTTCTGGTGAACTTGCCGCATTTATTTTTTATGCCCTCATGGTTGCTATGGCAGTGGCAACCATATCGGAAGTGTACGGAGAGTTACAGCGGGCCGCTGGTGCCACCGAGCGCCTGCTAGAATTGCTGGCTGAACAAGCCGACATCAGTGCGCCAGAAGACGCTGTACCATTAGCCAATGGCCCCTTAGCACTGTCCTTTGATAGGGTAAGTTTTAGCTACCCATCTCGACCAGATCAAGCCGCCTTAGAAAATATTTCGTTTAACGTGTCCGCGGGCGAGACAGTGGCTATTGTTGGGCCTTCTGGCGCTGGAAAAAGCACCTTATTTGAGTTGTTGCAACGTTTTTATGACCCCAAAAACGGCAACATTAAAGTGTCTGGTCACGATATTAAACAGCTCAAACCACAAGACTTACGTAGCCATTTAGGTTTAGTCCCACAGCAGCCCACGTTGTTCAGTGCAGACGTTACCCATAACATCCGTTATGGCGATCCAAGTGCCACCCAAGCGCAAGTACAACAAGCCGCTCAAAAAGCCTATGCTGATGAATTTATTGACCGTTTACCAGAAGCTTACAGCAGCTATTTAGGTGAACAAGGGGTGCGCCTGTCGGGTGGCCAAAGGCAGCGTATTGCCATAGCTCGCGCCATGCTCAAGAACCCTTCTATATTGCTATTAGATGAGGCCACCAGTGCCTTAGATGCAAACAGCGAACACAAGGTTCAAGCAGCACTAAAAGAATTAATGCACGGCCGTACCACCCTCATTATTGCCCACCGATTAGCCACGGTAATGCATGCAGATCGTATTATGGTGTTTAACGAAGGTAAACTAGAGGCTGAAGGCAAACATGAAGACTTAATCGCTACGTCATCACTATACAAACGTTTAAGTGAATTGCAGTTCAACCACTGAGGTACACCATGGTCACCAGTACACGTCCTAATCTTGCCGCCGTCGATGCTCTTTTACGAGATGGCTACTGGGATCGCACAGAAATTATCCGCATGGTAGATGGGTCACAAAGGGTGCGGAAGCAATCTAAAGGACATCAATCTGCAGGCCCTTGGGGCATGGATAACCTGCGGGCTGAGGCTCAATATTTGCAAGATTTGGAGCCTCATTTGCTCGACTTATTCCCTCGGCTCATTGCCTCATGGGAACAACCCGCACCCGGTTACGACATGTCCTATAAAAAAGAATGTGTGGACCTAGGTCAACTCGCACGAGCTAAGGCATTTAATCAGCAACAGGCGAATCAGTTTCAAACCCATTTAGGCAAACGAGTGTTCGGGCAGTTGCACACACCGTCCAACGCCACATGCAAGCTGTCCGCTAATGTTTTAGATACCTTAAAAAAAGCCGCATATACTATAAATGCATCGGCTGACTTAACTTGCTTATTAGAAAACAAACTCAGCATCAACAGCCTAGATTGCTTCCCACTTGCTACTAACATCACTCGTCTTACAACTCAAACCCATTTATTGCAGGCCATCGATAGCCAACCCCAAGTTAGGCTCCATGGTGACTTATTTCTAGAAAACATATTACTACCTAAGTTTTCTTCGCTAAAACAATGGCCCACACAGTTGGTATTAATTGACCCTGTATCTGTTGCCGGCATTAGCACAGGCCACCCACTATTTGATTTAGCCAAATATGAATCCTATGGTTCTGGCGAGTTACCAGCCATGCGTCGTGGGCATGTACAAATATCAGGAATGGGTGGGGGTTATGCCCAAGACCTTGGCTTTACTATTGACTGGCATAACAAAGACATGCAAGCCTATACAGAAATCAACTGGCACAGCTGTTTAAGACAATCCTATGTGAACCATTACGGCCCTGTAGATGAAGCTATATACGCCTTATTAGAGGCATACTTTGCCGCAGCAATGGTCATATGTACTGAGGGAGTTGAACGACAAGCCAGGGCCTTAAAGGCTCTCGTTAGCCTAGAGCGCGCAATCTTGTTATCAGTGTAATCAGTCCTAGCACCGCTAGTCCTGTAATAACACCTACACCCGAATTGGCGAGCATAGCCCATAGGCTTGTGAGCGGTTCAAACCAGTGGTGGAGCCAGGGCCAACCATGAACCAAAATTCCACCACCCACTAAAAACATAGCAATAGTACCCAACACTGATAAGGCGTGCATTAATGGACCTGCAGCATTAACTAAGCCGCGGCCCAGCAAACCACCAACACGGCCATTACGCCCCGCTTTTTCTGCTTCAACTAAATAGAGACCTACATCGTCCATCTTAACAATGGCAGCCACAAGGCCGTACACCGCTATGGTAAAAAACAAGGCTAGGCCAGCAACAACGATCACTTGATTAGTAAAGCTGGTATCAGCAACAGAACCCAAAATAATCACTACAATTTCTGCCGAAAGGACAAAATCTGTGCGAATAGCACCTTTGATTTTATCTTTTTCTAAAGTCAGTAAATCTATCTTAGGCAAACTAAGGTGATCCAATCGTTCTTGGGCCGAAGACTCTTTGGGCTTATGGACGATCCATTCATGTAGTTTTTCAGCCCCCTCGTAGCACAAGTAAGTACCACCAAGCATCAATACAGGGGTAATTAACCAGGGTGCATACAAGCTCATGAGTAATGCCGCAGGTACAAGAATTAGCTTATTTAACAATGACCCTTTCGCCACTGCCCAAACCACTGGCAGTTCTCGCTCAGCCCTAACACCAGAAACCTGTTCAGCGTTTACCGCTAGGTCATCTGCTAATACGCCAGCGGTCTTTTTAGCAGCCACTTTAGATAGCACTGCAATATCATCTAGCAAGGTAGCTATGTCATCAAGTAGAGCCAGTAAACTTACTCCGGCCATGTTAATTCCCTCAGTTGATAGGTTCTCAATAGGCTAATTAAAGCATGCACCGCTTAACTTGATCAGTGACTTGTTCTGGTTGTTCTAGAGGCAAGAGGTGCCCATAACCAACAAAGTTAACAGCCCGAATGTGTTCTGGCAAGCCAACGGCAGGGCGCAGGGCTTGCCAGCGTTTCCAAGCAAGGTCATCCACCGTGTCCGAAGATTCCCCACGCAAAACTGATATTGGTACCTGACTTCGTTTTAAGTGAGGCCAGATATTGGGGACGCTTCCATACATTAAAGCTTCCCAATACTTGCTATACAATAGTTTTACACCATCTTCCTCAGGCACCACGGCGGCATTTATGTAATGCCACAAAACTTCATCGCTAATGCCAGCAAATACCCGCTTAGGCCGGTGGAAATCAAATGCTTGCTGGAGATTATGCCAGTGATCTGGCCGCCCTAAAGCCTTAGCAACGATAGGCACTTTATTAATCAACATTTGGGGGCCAAAGCGCATAATACGAGCAATAGTTTGTCGTAAAAATACCGGTTCTATGAGAATCAGTTGGCGATATAAATGTGGTTTTAACTGAGCCGCCAAAACACCAACGTTAGCGCCCATGGAATGACCTATGTAGGTAACTGGGGCCAATTGATGTTGTTCGATAAAGTCATTTTGATCCTGTGCCATTTGTTGCCATACTGCACGATTACTAGCGCTGGTTTGAAATTCAGTTAAGTCTTGCCATAAAGGCCGAAGATGAGGTGCTAGGATACGGTAATGCTGGCCTAGTTTAGCCAATAAAGCGGTGTAGGTACTGGGTGGAAAACCGTTAGCGTGGGCAAATAATAGGGCCTTACCTTGTTGTTTACCGAACTCTTGATAAGGTTTAATCATAACTGGCGTATTCCATCGGTACAATTTTTCCAGCAGTTAATAGCTCGTGCCTTTGCGACCTTCCCACACTATTGCGAATACAGTTAAGCAAAATAATACTGCAACCTTTGGATTATTATGTCGCTTCGCTCCTCGCAATAGCAAGGCTGAGAGATCTAAAGCACGGCAGCGATAGACTTGGCCACATAAGCAATATTGTGCTGATTAAGGCCCGCTAAATTAATACGGCTAGAACCTACCAAATACACACTGTGCTCGTTTACCAGCTTATCAACTTGCTCTGCATTAACGCCCAAAAAAGAGAACATGCCTCTTTGACGTTCAATAAAGCTAAAGTCTTGCTCTACTCCCTCGGCTTTAATGGCATCAACCAATTGGCTGCGGAGGTCTGTAATGCGTTTGCGCATGATTTTTAATTCATCACGCCACATCTGCTTAAGCTTTGGGTCTGCTAAAATAGTTTCGACAACCAAAGCACCATGGGAAGGTGGCATAGAGTAGTTGGCGCGAATTAGGCTGTTCATTTGGCTTTGGGCTAAGCTTGCATTTATTGAAGTAGAGGTAATAATAATGGCTGTACCCGTCCGTTCGCGGTATAAACCAAAGTTTTTTGAACAAGAGCTAGCGATGACCATCTCTGGCACACTATTAGCCATTAAACGTAAACCAGCTGCGTCTTCATCCATGCCTTCACCAAGGCCTTGGTATGCAATATCAACATAAGGCAATAGGCCTTTGGCTTTAATTAAATCTGCCGTAGCTTGCCATTGTTCTAGGTTCAAATCAGCACCTGACGGGTTGTGGCAACAACCGTGCAGCAACACTACGTCACCTGCTTTTGTGTCTGTTTCTAACGAAGCCAACATCGCCTCAAAATCTACAGTTCGTGTTCTGCTGTTATAATATGGGTACTGCTTAATCGTAAGACCCGCACTTTGCATGACCGGGATGTGGTTAGCCCATGTTGGGTTACCTACCCAAACTGTCGCACCAGGTTTAGCAACATTAATAAACTCAGCTAACACTCGTAAAGCACCACTGCCACCCGGGGTTTGTGCCACGGCAACACGTTTGCCTGCTAACACCTTGTGATCAGCACCTAAAGTCACTTGAGCCAATAAATCACAAAACCGTTTTGACCCTGCCATGCCGACGTATGCCTTGGTGTCTTCTTCTACTAAAAGCCGTTCTTCTGCTCGCGACACTGCTTCCATAATGGCCGTGTGTCCCGTCTCATCTTTGTACACACCTACACCTAAATCAACTTTCTTAGGGTTAGTATCTTGGCGATACAGTACTGACAAATGAAGGATGGGATCAGCAGGCACAGCGCGCAGCGACTCAAACATGAGCAATAGAACTCCTATGGGATAAACTAAAACGATTAAATACAAAGACTAGGTGTTTTTAACGGAAACAATTATACGGCTTTCACAGCCTTAAAACTAGCCAGAAAACGCCATATAATTAGGCGTATTAAAAGCCATTAGCGGTTACTGTTGCGCGCCCTTTCCTGCCGTGGCGAACAGCTATACTTCTTTTGGTAACACCGTGCCAGATAAGACGTTGAACTAAATCCACAGGCCGTAGCTATTTGTAGAACTGACAAACTGGACTGACGCAACAATTGCTGAGTTTTTTCTAACCGTAAGTGCAAGTAATACTGTCCTGGACTTTGTTGCAAATGCTGCTTAAACAAGCGCTCCATTTGCCGCGCAGACATATTAGAAGCATCTGCTAACTCTTGACAAGTTAGGGGCACCTCTAAATTTTGGCGCATAATATCAATGGCTTTAATCAAACGTGGATTATTGATATTTAAGCGAGACTGTAAACGCATCCGTTGGTCTTGGTGAGGTGGGCGGATATGGGGATGCATGTACTGCTCTGCTACCAATAAGGCCAGCTCATAACCATGTTGATCAGCGATGATTTGCAACATCATATCTAACCCAGCAGAACCACCAGAACAGGTGAATAAGCTACCATCAAATTCATACAGTTCACCGCTCATCCACACGTCTGGAAATTGCTCACGAAAACTATCCACATATTCCCAGTGAATGGTACAGGTTTTATGACGTAACAGTTTTGCCTTGGCTAATAACAAAGATCCTGTGGATGTGGAACCCACAAGGTCTACTTGACGGGCGGCTTGGCGCAACCAAGCGAAAAACTTATCATTACCATAAGAGGCAACATTAATTCCGGCTACAATCAACAACACATCAAGGGTTTTTACTTGGTCTAAATTAATGGTCGGTGCAGTGACCATTTGATTACTGGCACTTACAGGTAAGCCATCCCAACTTAAAAACTCCCATTGATAAAGTCCGTCCTTTGCCTGCGCATTCGCCATACGCAAGGGTTCCAAAGCCGCCGCTAATGACAGCATGGAAAACCCTGGTACTAAAAAAAAGCCAAATCGTTGCATCGTAGATCCATTGAAAACATAGACCGCTAGGCCATTTTCTTACTAGATTAGCCCTTATTGTCGGTTTTGTCTCATTAAAAGTCGTCTTAAGTGGTTTTTATTTAAACATGAAAGCGCATTATGACTACCACTTGATAAATAAACATAATCCAATTGGAGTCCTTGATGGCCTTTCCTTCTTCTTCTCCCTACGTCATTGTAGGTGCAGGTATTCATGGTTTAAGTACAGCTTATCACCTCGCTTTAGAACTTAAAGCAAATGGTAAAGGCGATGGTCGTGACATTATCATCCTTGATAAGAACGGCATTGCTGCTGGTGCAACTGGCATTGCTTGTGGTGTAGTTCGCAACAATTACTTCCAACCTGCTATGCGTGAACTGATGGCTCATTCTGTAGAAGTTTGGGAATCAGATATGCAAGCCTATTCATACCACCCTGTGGGTTACATGCAAATTAGCCCTGAGTCAATGCACGCAGACGTAGCTACAATCTACCAGCAGCAAAAAGCCATTGATTACCCTTCTACTTTTATTGAAGGCGAAGCCGACTGCACTAAATACATGAAAGGCATCTTCCACGATTGGCAAGCACAGGGCATCACCTCTGTATTACATGAAGCTAAAGGTGGTTATGCCAACAACACTAAAGCCATGTATGGTTTAGCGGCCAAAGTAGAGAACGAAAACATTCGCATTATCAGTGGCGTAACCGTTACTGGTTTCACTCGTAACGAAGGTTGTGTCACTCACGTTGAGACAGACCAAGGCAACATCGCCTGTGATTACGTTGTCATCGGTGCTGGCCCATGGGCTAAAAGCTTGTGGGAAATGCTAGAATTGCCTAAGACCGTTAGCATTAAAGGAGCGGACGACCTTATTCACACGGACATTCCAATGTGGATATACTGGTCTCTCCAGGAAGGTACCTTGGGTGTTGATCCCAAGCTACAAGTGGACAATGAGGGCAACATGCCTCCAGTTATCCACGTAGACTCTAACGCCCCACTTTACTCATGTGAAGACGGCAGCTTAGTAACCGACGAAATGTGGGGCATTTACTACAAGCCAGACTTCCACTTTGGTGGAGTTCAAGGTGGTGCTGCACCATTCCCGGTAAAGACCAACCCAGACGAAGTAGCTGTTGACCCATACGGCCCAGACTCTCCAGAGTTTGTGGTTGGCCAAGAATTCGCACATATGTGGGTTTCTGCTTTGGCTCATTGTCAAAAGCGTTTTGAAGGCACAATGGCTAAATTCAAGGATGAGCCAAGTGGTGGTATTGGTTGTTTCACACCAGACTCTTTCCCGATCTTTGACGTATTCCACAACAATGCGTACTTCATTGCTGACTCAAACCACGGCTACAAAATGTTGGGCGTAGGCAAATTGGTAGCGAATGAAATTGCAACTGGCCAAAGCCACAGTTTGCTTGAGCCGTTCCGCTTGAGCCGCTACGAGCAGGGTAAACTACACCCTGTATCGAGCAGCCCATTCCCTTGGTCATAAACCTTACTTTGTAAGCAGAACCAAGCTAAAAAAGCCCTGTTTATCAGGGCTTTTTTGTGCCTGTTATTTAACGCATAATGGCGCCTAGAATGTTGCAGTGGACACAGGCATGAAAGAAATTGATTGGTTAGGAAAACCTGCCCTAGGAGCAACCTTAGTGGCTGCTATATGGGGCGTTAACATTGTTTGCATGAAAGTCGCCCTCAATGACATGGACCCCTTATTATTCACCTCGGCACGCTTTCTATTACTTGCCATAGTGCTGCTACCCTTTGTGAAAATATCCACAGCTCAGTTACAGCCATTGCTACCTATTGCTCTAGTTATGGGGCTTGGCCACTTTTACCTATTAGCAATAGGTATCTCTATGGTGCCAGGAGTAATTGCTAGTGTTTGTTTTTTATTAGGCGCGCCCTTCTCAGCCTTATTGAGTTACTTATTTCTTAACGAACGAATTACGCCACTGCAAACTATAGCCATCATTTTAGCCACCTTGGGGGCTATGTTACCAACGTTACTATTAGGCCAAAGTGACCTTCAGTGGGGTATATTAATCGTCATACTAAGCACATTTATGTGGGCCGTTGGTAACATCCAAATCCGCAAACTAAAACAACTGCCAGTACTTTCTATTCAGTTCTGGATTGCCATTATTACTGCGCCTTTGTGTTTTGTAGCCTACCTGTTACAGGCAGACGCTGCACCTATGCTGCCACAGTTCACCACCAGCACTATGCTATCCTTAACTTACGTAGTGCTGTGTTCGTCCATCTTGTCTTACAGCCTTTGGTATGGGCTAATTCATCGCCATGGCATGAGTCGTTTGGCGGGTTTTATATTACTTCAACCATTTTTCACCCTCACTTTTGGCTACCTAATCTTGGGTGAAACCCTTACCCTTTGGCAGTTGGTAGGAAGTTCAGTCACCCTTTCAGGTGTATATATCTATTATCAACAAAGCAAACCTACTAAACCGTTAGCTAACAGTATCACTGAATAATTTATGCCAAATGTCGAACAGTGGATTCTGCTATAGATAAAGGCTAAGTACGCGTACAAGAACTTGTTGGCACGCTATAATTTAAGGCATCAGGAAATATAAGCGGAGCATCATTGCATGATTGACCTATATTATTGGCCTACACCCAACGGTAAAAAAATATCTATATTATTGGAAGAACTAGGTGTGCCCTATCAAACCCAGTGGGTCGATATGAGCAAAGGAGAACAGTTTAAGGCTGAATTTCTAATCATTTCGCCTAACAACCGCATACCCGCTATTGTTGATCATGCGCCAGCTGACGGTGGTGCGCCGGTCAGCATTTTCGAATCGGGTGCGATACTGCTCTATCTGGCTCAAAAGTATGGCCGATTTTACAGTAATGATTTGCGACAGCAGCAAGAAATCAACCAATGGTTGTTTTGGCAGATGGGAGGCTTAGGCCCAATGGCAGGCCAGGCCCATCACTTTCGTCATTACGCACCAGAACAAGTGCCCTACGGAATAGAACGTTACACCAACGAGTGTAACCGCCTATATGGTGTGTTAAATCATAGATTAGCTGATCGGGAGTTCATCGCTGGAGACTACAGTATTGCTGACATGGCCAGTTGGCCATGGGTTTTATTGTATCAACGCCAGGGCCAAGATCTGGCGCAGTTCCCGCACCTCAAGCACTGGCTAGATACAATACAAGCAAGGACTGCCGCAGCCAAGGGCGAACGTTTAGGTGATGAGCGTCGAACGAGCATTATCAACAAAGAATCACGTAAAGTACTATTCAATCAAACTGCACGCTAACACATGGGTTTAAGCAACAGCTAACTTATTGCGCCTTCTAGGCGCAGCAGAAATGCCTTGGCATCTAAACCACCACCAAAGCCCGTAAGACTGCCATCAGCGCCTACCACTCGGTGGCATGGGATAATCAATGGGATGGGGTTGCGTCCATTAGCAGCCCCTACGGCACGCATTGAATTAGGGCGACCTATGGCCTCTGCAATATCTTTGTAGCTACGCATTTGGCCAAAAGGAATTTTTTGTAGCGCACCTAACACCTGCATTTGAAATTCAGTGCCGCTGGGTGCTAGCGCCAGATCAAATCGTTTTAGTTGGCCAGCAAAGTAGTCGTCTATTTGATGCCGAGTTTGTTTAAAGGCAGCTGCATGATAATCCCAATCTGGCTTTGGTTTGAAGCACATTTTGCCACTGGGGAAACTCAAGTGATGCAATACTTCGCCCTCACCAGCTAACATCAGCTGCCCTACGGGGGTCTCCATGTAGGTGTATTCAAGTTGCATTATTCAAACTCCAAATGTTGCAGAACTATCTAACCCTCTGCCGTTAATAAGTGTCAAATCCGCTTCAATATGCTCTAAATGCTCGAGCATCAAGTCTAATGCTATGTGTTGATCTTGATTTTTTATTGCATCTACTAAGTGGCGATGCTCACTAGGAGGACAATTAGAAAAACTGTGCTGACCATACATAGCAATAATTAAGCTAGATTCTGTAACTAAGGTTTGCATAAAACCAGTTAGCAAATAATTATTTTGGAAACTGGCAATGAGTAAGTGAAATTCACAAGATAACCGAATCAATTCATGACGGTCATTGTTAATAAATGCTTGTTCTTCCAATGCCATATGAGCGTTGAGTGTAACAATATCAGCGTCACTTCTTTGCAGCACAACGTCTTTAATAATAATAGATTCAATTGACTTTCGAGTTTTAAATAAGGTGACAGCTTGCTGCAAAGTTGGCCTACGAATGCTGGCACCTTTGTTGGCCTGTAACTCTACAATGCCTTTATTAGCCAAGGTTAGTAAAGCCCTTCTCACGTACATTCTACTGGCACCAAAACGGTCACACAGAAACTTTTCACTTAAACGTGCACCAGGCCCTATACGTTGTTCCATGACATCATTAACAATAGCACCAACAATGGTCTCATCAATAACAGTAACTTCCTGTTTATACATAAAATGCCCAATTCCCTATATTAGAACCAAAAAAAGGGCAACCTTAGTTGCCCTTCATATACTTAACTAAGTATGTGGATGTGATTTAAGCATCGTCTGGCAAAATCTGGTTCAATACAATTGCTAGAAATGCTGTTGGAGCAACCGCTGATGTGGCAAGGGTGTTCCAGATACCTGGCAAATATTGCACAGCAGTTGGTACCAAATTGAGACCCAAACCAACCGTTAGTGATATTGCAATAATAATCATGTTACGCCGGGTCATTGACACCTCTGTCAGAACATTCATCCCTGCCGCTGCAACCATGCCAAACATCACAATCACACCACCGCCCAGCACAGGAAAAGGCATTGAGGCGATAGTCGCGCCCACCTTTGGCAACAGGCCACAAATTAGCATTATGACACCAGCAATGGTCACAACGTGGCGGCTCATGACACCGGTCATACCGACGATGCCCACATTTTGACTGAACGAAGTATTTGGCAAACCGCCAAACACACCGGCAACGGCTGTGCCCAAGCCATCTGCATAAGTCGCTCCAGAAATTTCGTCGTCCGTTGCTTCGCGACCAGCGCCTGCTTTTGTGGTTGCTGAGGCATCGCCCACCGTTTCAACCGCCGACACGATCGATATCAAAGTTACCCCGATGACAGCGCCTAAGTTGAATTCAAAGCCAAAGGGCATGACTTGAAGACCGGTAATCCAGCTGGCCTTTTCAACCGCGCCAAAGGATACCATCCCAAGTATGTAGGCCAAAACATAACCAGCGACAAGACCCATTAAAATCGCCGCATTAGATAAAATGCCATTGGTTTTGAATTTAACCACCAGAGCCACCAAAATAACGGTCAAAGCGACAGACCAATGCTTTAAAGATCCAAAACTGTCCGCAGCCATTTGAAAGTCAGCCGCACCACCTGCGGCATATTTGATGCCAACGGGAATGAGATAAAGACCAATCGCCAAAATAACCAAACCTGTAACCAACGGAGGGAACCAGCTCCGAATACTGACGATCACTGCGCCCAAAGCGAAGTGAATAGCGCCTGCAATGATGCATGAGGTCAAGGCGACCCCAAGCCCCTGCGTTGCTGCAATCCCAGCGAGCACTCCTACAAAGGCAAAACTTGTACCTTGCATGATTGGCAACCGAGCTCCGATGGGGCCAATCCCAATGGTTTGAAAAAGAGTTGCGATTCCTGCAAATAACATTGCCATCTGAATTAGATACACCTGTTCGGCGCCTCCAAAGGCCAAACCGGCGGCACCAGCAACGATAATTGCAGGTGTTACGTTAGAGGCAAACATTGCAAGGACATGTTGCAGCCCCAACGGCAGCGCTTCATGCATTGGGGGGGTTAGGTTTGCATCGCTGTAGACGGAGGGATTTACTTTTGACATATTATTCTCACTGTTTTTGAGATGATTAGATCTCTAATTATTATTATAGGTAACTTAGTCAACCTGACCTTGTTACAGCAGATTGTTAACAACATGTTGTCATTTTTTTTCATTAATGTCTAGGCCTTGCAAAATAACCTGTATTGCAGGCTTGTTGATACCCTTACATAGGTTTAAAATCAGTTCTATATAGTCCTAGGAAGCATCTCAATGTTTAGTGGTTCATACGTCGCTTTAGTTACCCCTTTTATTAACGGCAAGTTAGATGAGGCCGCTCTACGCCGCATCGTTAACTGGCAGCTAGATAAAGGCACCCATGGTTTAGTCCCTGTAGGCACTACCGGTGAATCACCTACCCTGTCTGAAATAGAACACAAACGAGTGGTAGAGATCGTTGTTGAGGAAAATAATGGCCGGGTACCTATCATCGCAGGAGCCGGTTCTAACAACCCAGTAGAAGCTTTAGCTTATGCACGCCACGCCAAAGATTTAGGCGCAGACGCGGTATTATGTGTCGCCGGATATTACAACCGCCCTAACCAAGAGGGCCTTTATGCTCACTTTGAGTACATCGCCCAAGGCGTAGACATTCCAATGGTGATTTATAATATTCCACCACGTGCAATTGTTGATATAGAGCCACAGACCATGGCCAAACTTGCGGCGCTACCTAACGTTGTGGGCGTAAAAGACGCCACTGGTGATATTTCACGTATTAGTTTAGAACGCATGGCACTAGGCAATGACTTCTCTTACCTGTCTGGTGACGATTTAGCGGCTGTTGCATATAATTCAGTCGGTGGTAATGGGTGTATTTCTGTAACAGCAAACGTTGCACCTAGCCGTTGTTCAGCGATGCAAACAGCCTGCCTTAAGGGTGATTATAAGGAAGCAAAGCGCATTCACGACGAGCTTACGCCACTGCATGCAGCCATGTTTAACGAACCTAGTCCAGCGGGTGTGAAGTACGCCGCTTCGTTATTAGGATTATGTAGCGAAGAAACCCGCTTGCCGGTAATGCCACTGAGTACAGAAAGTAAGACTACACTAGATAGCTTGCAGCATTTGATGGGTTAACTGGTGGGTTGCCGTTATCTAACGGATCAAACCATATTCTCGGTCTAACACGTCAATAATTTCTTCCTTAGGCTGCTGGCTCACAGCCAGCTTGCAGCCTATAATTTTCTCGGCAATACCGATGTAAGTATCAGAAATATCTTGCATAGCCTCCAAGGGCAACGCATTGTCTCTTGCCAAAGCCGCGCGCTCTACCATGCGTTTTTTATTAAGTAAGATATTTGCATCATCAACATAGTTAAGCAAGAACTGTCTAAAACCCTCTTTAGAGTTCTCCACCACTTTACCTGCTCTTAACTCTGCACCATCCCAAATTCGAGATGAATCTGGTGTGCCTATTTCATCCATATAAATGAGTTGATCGTCACCATTAGCATCCGTCACGTAGCCAAATTCAAATTTTGTATCGACAAACACTTGATCTTGGGCTGCTAAATCTTGACTAATTATAGAAAAGCCATCACGTAACAAGTTTTCATAACGGTTTATATCAGTGGGGGTGGCAAAGTTAAATGCTCGATAGTTAGCTTCTAAATCTGCTCGAGTAACATTGACATCATCAGCTTCTGGCACATTAGGTATACCCTTAAGAATGCCTTTAGTAGAGGGAGTAATGAGCAATTCGGGCAAACACTGATTCTGCTGCAAACCTTCTGGTAATGTTATGCCACAGAATTCTCGTTCACCACCCGCATAAGCACGCCACATAGAACCGGTAATGAACTGACGCGCTATAGCTTCCACCATCACCGGTTTAGCCTTTTGTACAATCCAAACTAATGGGTGAGGGGTATCTACAATATGGCTGTCTGCCAACCCTGCTTCACGAAAGCGAGTAAACCAATGGTTAGCTACAGCATTAAGCGCTGCGCCTTTGCCTGGCACACCTTGTAACCCACCTTCACCGTGCCATATGCAGTCGAAGGCAGAAATACGATCGCTAATCACCATCACAGCCAAAGGCGCATCAGCAGCCACATTATAACCTTTGCTAGCAATTAAGCGTTTGCTTTGCTTGGCGCTTAACCAATAAACACTTCGTACTTTGCCACTGTGCACAGGTAGATTTGTGGCAATGGGCAGATCATCATTGGTAGCAAGTACGTTATAAAAAGCAGACATGTAGAGTGTTTTCTAAGACAAATCGAGCGAACATATTACCTAAATTAATGGCAAGGCGCAGCTATTAGTCATTAAAGCTGGTTATATTTTTTATCATCCGCATCACCTCTGAAATAGCTTCTCTATTAGCCACTTGGTGTAAGCCGGCAAGGTACCATTGAGTTGTTAATTCCCCGTCACCTATAGGACGGGCCACTAAGCCGTATTTCGGCCCTTGCGACAGAGCAGTCCAAGCAGGAAGAATAGTGATGCCTTGGCCGTCACCTACAATAGTCAAAACTGCTTCAGTGACTCCCGCACTTATTACATTACTGGGAAGAACATGGTGACGCCGAAACACTAAGTCATATTCACGGCCCTGTTCCGGATTTGTATGGTAAGCCACATAAGGAAAATCAGCGAACATCTCCGGTAGCACACTTGGGTGATGTGCTAAGGGATGAGTGCTGGCCATTAGTGCTAACAATGGGTCTTCACCCAAATGAATACAATTAAAGTCGCTTGCAGGTGGCAGCCCAGAAATCAATGCAATATCAATGGCTTGTTGGCGTAACGCTGACTCAGGATGTAAACCCACGTCAGCGGCAATTTCAAGGCCAATGTATGGGCACTTAATGGATAACTGCTGATACAACTCAGGCAACCAATGGTGCGATGCATAAGCCTCTAAACCCAAGCGCACAGTTGTTGTCACGCCTCCACTCATGTGCGCCACATCTTGCTCAGCGCGCTCTAATTCTGCTAACACCCTTTTCGCAGCAAATTGCACCCTTAAACCTGCCGGTGTGGCCAACAGTTTTTTATTTTGCCGGCTATACAAAGCCGTATCTAACAACCGTTCTGCCTCGCGTATACGGTGGCTCAGGGCCGACTGGCTCACCTGCAAGGCGACAGCAGCAGCAGACACACTGCCTGCCACCTCCAAAGCCCGAATCATTTGTAACTGTCTCACACTTAATTTAATCGCCATTGATCACTCATATATATGCATTTAATTCATACTTAACCCCCAAATTATGACATTTACTTCAACAATTACACACCCTAAACTATAAAAAATGTTAACAAGGACAACCTATGACCTACAAATGCCCATACGCATCTAGTGCCATCGACATCAGCGATGAACATATTCATTGGCAGCAAGATATCAGTTACGGCCAATACCTTGGTTTGGAAAGTCTTTTAGAACAACAAAATCCTCGCAGTGACGCTCATGACGAAATGTTATTTATCGTCATCCACCAAGCCTCTGAATTGTGGATGAAGCTGTGCCTGCATGAAGCCCATGGCGCTACTAAATTGATCGCCCAAGACGATTTACGCCCTGCCTTTAAAATGCTTACCCGCGTAGCCCGTATACAACAACAAATGGTGAATGCATGGGAAGTGTTAGTGACCATGACACCCGCAGACTACGCCAGTTTTAGAGACAGCCTAGGACAAAGTTCAGGCTTTCAATCATTCCAATACCGCGAGCTTGAATTTTTGTTGGGCAATAAAAATGCTGCATTAATTCAAGCCCATAAAAATCATCCACACAATTACCAACATTTAACCACTGTACTCAACGCTCCCAGCTTGTACGATGTATGCCTGCAACTGCTCCTGCAGCGTGGTTTTGATATTCCAGTAGCCCATACTAAAAGAGACTGGCAACAACCTTATTCACCTAATGCACAGGTTGAAGCTGCATGGCGAAAAGTCTATCAAGACACTGACACCTATTGGGATTTGTACGAATTAGCCGAAAAATTGGTAGACTTGGAATACCATTTTCAACAGTGGCGCTTTAATCACATGAAAACCGTAGAACGTATCATTGGCCACAAACACGGTACTGGTGGAACATCTGGTGTGGATTACCTACAAAAAGCCCTGTCTTTGCAGTTTTTTCCCGAGCTTTGGTCTGTACGTACAAGTCTTTAAACCACAGACCATTTATAAGGGCATAACATGACGAAGTTAATCAGAAAAAACTTTGAGCTATTGGACCAAAATGATTCCCTAGCACCTATGAGGGACGAGTTTATCCTACAAGAAGGCCTCATTTACCTCGATGGTAATTCCCTTGGGGTATTACCCAAAGACACTGCAAACCGTGTTAATGAGGTGATACAACAGCAATGGGGGGTGGATTTAATCCGCAGTTGGAACTGTCATTATTGGATGCAAAAGCCCATAGAATTGGGCGATAAAGTTGGCCGCTTAGTAGGTGCAGAAGCTGGTCAAACGTTAGTTTGCGACACCACCTCTATTAACATTTTTAAATTAGCGGCCGCCGCCGTAAAAATGCGCCCAGACCGCACCAAACTCATTACCGAAACTGGCAATTTTGCAACAGACCTTTATTTATTGCAGGGTTTAGCCAAACTACTAGGTGATCAAGTTCAAGTCGTTGCCCTGCCCCGGGACCAAGTATTACATGCCATTGATGACGACACTGCATTAGTATTATTAACTCATGTACATTTTAAGACAGGCGCCATGTGGGACATGGCTACCGTCACTCAGCTTGCACAAGAGAAAGGCGCGTTAATGATGTGGGACCTATCTCACTCAGCAGGCGCCATGCCCATTTCTTTGGATAGCTTTAATGCCGACCTAGCTGTAGGCTGTACCTATAAGTATCTTAATGGCGGCCCAGGTTCGCCAGCTTTTGTATATGTAGCCAAACGCCATTTAGCCCAGTTTGAACAGCCCCTCACAGGCTGGTTAGGCCACGCCAAACCGTTTGCGTTTAATGACGACTACCAAGGTGCAGAAGGCATTGAGCAGGCCATGTGTGGCACCCCTTCCGTGTTAGCCAATGCTGCATTAGAAGTGGCTTTAGACCTGATGCTAAAAGCGGACATGGAGCAGGTACGACTTAAATCGCAGCACATGGGCAAGCTGTTTATTCAGTTAATCCAACAACGCTGTCCATGGTTTGAATTAGGTTCTCCCATAAACGATGAACAACGAGGCAGTCAAGTGTCGTTAATACACACCCAAGGCTACGCCATTATTCAGGCCTTAATAGAGCGCAATATTGTGGGTGATTTTAGGGCTCCAGATAATCTACGTTTTGGCTTCACGCCACTGTATTTGAAGTACGTAGACCTCTGGGATACAGTAGATGCGTTGGTGGATATCATGTCAAACGAGCACTGGAACCAACCTCAATTTTTGAATAAGAAGGCCGTTACCTAAACCTTTCTACCCATCTGGCTTCATTAACTTAAAAATGTCTTAAAATGTATTGATTAAGAATAAAAATAGAGTATTATTATAATAATAATAATTTTACTTAATTTTTTAACTAAATTACATTTTAAGACAATTCATCATGCAACTAGACTCTCTTTATCAAACCCACTTACAAGGCCAACCCTTAGTGTGGGATACCGAAAGATTAGCCACCTACTTACAAGAATTAGGTTTAGCAGAGCACCGCCGTGCCGCAGATCGCTGGATAGAGAAGAATCAATTTTTGCCATCCAGCTTAGACATCACATCCATCGTAGACGAGAGTGGACGCAACCTAAAACCCCAAATACGTGATCATCTATTGACACAGGCTAAAAAACGTCGTCATAGTGTGCTAGCGGTGCAGTTGTTCAATAACACAAATGGTCAACAAGGGCTATTCGCAAACGACGCTCGCCTTGGCCGCTGCTGGATTTGGTTGGACACTTCTACTGAGCACCCTTTTACTTGTGTAACCTTAGTACTGGCCTTAAATGCTCTCACCTTTTACAAGGGCAAAGATACTTTGTACCTACCCCATGGCCACTGCACAACCATAGCCCGTGAAGTGCAACGTAACCAACCTCAAGAACAATTGCACACATCATGTGGGCAAGGAACTTTAGGATTAGCAGCTTACCCTAGCACCCTCTACATAAACACAGGGGCCAAGGCTAAAATCCCTGTTTCCGATGGTTACAGCCAGCTTGATAGATTAGAAGCCGAAAGTATTCACATTATGCGTGAAGTTATGGCCAATGCTAGCAACCCTGTGATGCTTTACTCCGTTGGCAAAGACAGCGCAGTTATGCTGCATTTAGCCCGCAAAGCTTTTTACCCTAGTCCACCACCGTTCCCACTATTACACATAGATACCCGTTGGAAGTTTCAGGAAATGTATCAGTTCCGTGACTATATAAGTCGACAAGCAGGCATGGAGTTACTTGTACATACTAACCCAGATGGTATTGAGCGCAACATTAGTCCATTAGCTCATGGTAGTGCTCTTCATACAAACATTATGAAAACCGAGGGTTTAAAACAAGCCTTGGAAAAATACAGTTTTGATGTGGCTTTTGGTGGTGCGCGAAGGGATGAAGAAAAGAGCCGAGCTAAAGAACGTGTTTTTTCTTTCCGCAATACTACCCAACGGTGGGACCCAAAGAATCAAAGGCCAGAATTGTGGAACCTATACAACGGCCACAAAAAGTCCGACGAGAGCATTCGTGTATTCCCCATATCTAACTGGACCGAATTGGATATCTGGCAATACATCTACCGAGAAAACATCCCCATTGTGCCTTTATACTTTGCTGCTCCTAGGCCCGTAATCGAACGTGATGGCATGCTCATAATGGTAGATGATGAGCGCCTAAAACTCATGCCTAATGAATCCGTAGCCATAAAAACGATTCGTTTTAGAGCCTTAGGCTGCTACCCCCTTACGGGCGCTATTGAGTCGCAAGCGCAAAACCTAGAAGAAATAATCCTAGAGCTATTAAAAGCCCACACCAGCGAACGCCAAGGCAGGGCTATCGATTCTGACAGTACAGGATCCATGGAAAAAAAGAAGCAAGAGGGGTATTTTTAATGACTACTACCAATTCACCAGCCAATCCTGTTGATCATTTCTTGCAACAACAAAACCAATTGGATCTATTACGTTTTATTACCTGCGGTAGCGTGGATGATGGCAAGTCAACATTAATTGGACGCCTGCTTTACGAAGCCAAATGCATTTTTGATGATCAAGTCTCGTCGTTACAAAAAGCATCAATTACTTACGACACCCAAGGTGGTGACATAAATTACTCTTTATTGGTAGACGGCCTAGCTGCTGAACGAGAACAGGGTATTACCATCGACGTAGCCTACCGATTTTTTAACACCGATAAACGTAAATTTATAGTGGCAGACACCCCTGGGTACGAACAATACACTCGCAACATGGTCACTGGGGCCTCCACTACAGACCTTGCCGTTATACTCATTGATGCCCGTAAAGGCGTATTAGAACAAACTCGGCGTCATGCTTTGATCTGTTCATTGTTGGGCATTAAGCACGTGATGTTAGCCATCAATAAGATGGATTTAGTGGACTACCAACAATCCATCTTCGAAACCATTGAACAAAATTTTGCAGAGTTCGCCAAGCAGCTGGATTTCAAAAAACTAACCACCATCCCTGTATCCGCCTTAAAAGGTGATAACGTGGTTACCCGTTCAAGCCAAATGACTTGGTTTAAAGGCCCAACCTTACTCGCGTTTTTAGAAACGGTGCCCACTATTCAAAAATTAGATGAACATGCCTTTAGAATGCCGGTGCAATGGGTTAACCACCCTCACCTAGATTTTCATGGTTTTTCTGGCACTGTGGCAGCTGGTGCGGTTGAACTAGGTAATGAAATCCGCATTCTGCCTTCTGGCTCCATTGCCAAAATAAAAGACATCATTTTATTTGAACACCAGTTACCTAAAGCCTTTACCGGCCAGGCCGTCACCATCACCCTAGACAGAGAGGTCGATGTCTCTCGTGGAGACATGCTCGTAGCAGCCCAAACGCCTTGCCAAGTGTCTGATCAATTTGAAGTGGACCTGATCTGGATGGACCAAGAACAGGGATTTATAGGCCGCTCTTATGGTTTACAAATTGGCAGCAACTGGGTCAACGCACAGATAACAGACATTAAACATACCATTAACGTTAATACGTTAGCGCGCAACGCCGCAAGAGCCTTAGGCTTAAACGACATTGCGGTGGTAAAACTAAGCCTAGACAAAGCCGTGGCCTTCGAAACCTTCGCAGATTGCCAACCTTTAGGTAGCCTTATTTTAGTCGATCGCTTTAGTAACGCAACAGTAGCCGCTGGCATGATTAAACACGCCCTACGCCGCTCCAGCAATGTTCATATGCAAGCCTTAACAGTCGCTAAGCAAGATCGTTATCAGCTCAATGGTCACCCTGGTAAAGTATTATGGTTTACTGGTTTAAGTGGCTCTGGAAAATCTACCATTGCCAACTTGGTAGAAAAAAAGTTACACCAAAAAGGTATTCGTACCTACCTGCTAGACGGCGACAACGTGCGCCATGGCCTTAATAAAGACCTGGGTTTTACCGAAGCCGACCGAGTGGAAAACATTCGCCGCGTTACCGAGGTAGCTCAATTAATGGTGGATGCGGGTTTAGTGGTACTCACCGCGTTTATTTCGCCTTACGAAGCTGAACGCCATGCGGCTAAAGCACGTTTTGAAGACGGCGAGTTTGTAGAAATATTTGTTAATACCCCTTTAGACGTAGCTGAGCAGCGCGACACAAAAGGATTATACAAAAAGGCGCGGCGCGGAGAGATTCCTAATTTTACTGGTATCAACAGCCCTTACGAGGCACCAAAAAACCCTGACTTTGAAGTAGATACCAGTGTATTGACTGCCGAACACATTGCTGAACAACTTGTTGCGCAAGTAATTACAGAATTGGAGCTATAACCATGAGTCAAGCTGATACTATAATGTCTAACCCAAAATTGTTGTCAGAGTTAGTCCAACTCACCAGTGATGCTGGCGACGTCATTTTGAAAATTTACCATAGTGACAACTTTAATGTGCAAAACAAGTTGGATGAATCGCCAGTAACAGCAGCTGATTTGGCGGCTCATCATTATATTATGGCAGGCCTCAAACGGCTTACACCTAGCATTCCTGTAGTCTCAGAAGAAGATGCAAACTCCTTAAGCGTTGCCCATAACAACACCTGTTATTGGCTCATAGACCCATTAGATGGCACTAAAGAATTTATTAACAAAAACGGTGAATTTACCGTTAATTTGGCTCTAATTGAGGCCAATAAGCCTAGTTTTGGATTGGTAGGTGTACCTGTGGCTAACCATGTTTATTGGGGAGGCAATCGGCTCGGCGCCTTTAGGCAACTGCAAAACCAATTAGAAGATGCCTCTTACATTCAGTGTGTTAAAACACAAATTCCTATCCGTGTATTAGCCAGTAAAAGCCATTTAAATGATGCTACCAAGCAACTCATAGACCAGCTAGGCTCAAGCACTCTCATTCAGGCTGGAAGCTCACTTAAGTTTATTCGTATTGCCGAAGGGTTAGCAGACTATTACCCCCGCCTAGCGCCCACATGCGAGTGGGATACTGCAGCAGCGCAGGCGGTGTTAGAAGGTGCTGGAGGAAGTGTTAAACAAGCCTCTGGACAGTCCATGGTTTATGGCAAGGCAGATATTTTAAATCCGCACTTTATTGCCATGGGCCTGAGTTAAAGCTAACACCACAATCGCACTATTAATAACCAGTTGTCTCTTTGCACATGTATCAATATCAAAATAGCTAGCATAAAATTCCCCAAAAGAGCAATATTGCGGCCAGTCCTTTAGATTAAGAACAATAAGAGACATGTTATGAAAATAGCCACTATGCAAAGCCACATTGTGGCCGTACCCCCACCTCATATTGGTGGCATGTATTGGATTTTTGTCACCCTACAAACCAGTTGTGGCATACAGGGTGTGGGGGAGGTCTATGCCTCTACCTTTCATCCGGAGGTGATGGCGAAAGCGTTAGATGACGTATTTGACCGTTACCTAAAAGGACACGACCCCCATCATATCGAACGTTTTTATCGCGAATGCTATTCTAGTGGTTTTACCCAACGCCCAGACCTCACCATGATGGGGGCCTTTAGCGGCCTAGAAATGGCCTGCTGGGACATTATAGGTAAAGCTGCCGGCAAACCTGTGTATGAGCTGATAGGCGGCAAAGTTCATGATAAATTACGTTCGTATACCTACCTCTATCCTACCAACAGCAAAGGCGAGCATGATTACTATTGCCCAGACTTAGCCGTTGAATGTGCCCTGAAGAACATGGAGCAAGGCTTTACCGCTCTTAAGTTTGACCCAGCTGGACCTTATAGTGTCTATTCTGGCCACCAAATTTCACTCGCTGCCTTACAGCGCAGTGAAACTTTCTGCCGCAAAATTCGTGATGCGGTGGGCAATAACTGTGACTTATTATTTGGTACCCATGGCCAAATGACCCCAGCCTCAGCCATTCGTTTAGCCCAACGTATAGAACCCTATGACCCTTTGTGGTTTGAAGAACCAGTGCCACCTGGCCAACCTGAAGCTATGGCTAGAGTTGCGGCCAAAACCAGTATTCCTATTGCAACCGGCGAGCGGTTAACCACTAAATATGAATTCCACGACGTATTGAAGCACAAGGCTGCGTCTATTTTGCAAATGAACTTAGGCCGGGTAGGCGGCATTTTGGAAGCTAAAAAAATCGCTGCCTTAGCCGAAGTATATTACTGCCAGATAGCCCCTCATTTGTATAATGGACCCGTAGGAGCAGCAGCTAGTATTCAACTGGCAACGGCTACACCTAACTTTTTAATTCAAGAAAGTATCGGTATTTGGGATGGTTTTCATGGAGAAGTGGTTGAGGAAAAAATTGACTGGCAAAAAGGTTATATTATTCCTAATACTAAACCTGGTTTAGGTATAGAGTTAAACATGGACGTGGTGAAAGCCAATTCACCTTACACTGGAAAACGTTTGCACTTAATAATGGATAGTCAAGTCTATAACGATCACGCTAACACCATAGTGTAAGAGCTGAGGTGTAAGAGCTGAGTGATAAGGTCTAAAGCTTAATACTAGGAAAAGGCTAAAATTTAGCTTAATCACCACCAAAAGCTAGCGCCAGCAATGGGGCAACCAGGAACTCATTAAAACAAATTATCGCTGCTGCCAATGATCTCTATTGATGTGGTAAAGCGCATGACGCAGCAAAGAGTCATCGTCCTCTAGGGCTGGGTGGTCAAAGTCAGCTTGGCTATTAACCATGCCTAAACGCTCCATTACCGCACGTGAACGAGCATTTACCGAAGGTGTAAAGGATACTACTTGATCTAGACCTAGGCCTTCAAAGGCAAATTTTAATGCCTCATTAGCGCCTTCTGTTGCCATACCTTGGCCCCAAGTGTCGCGCGACAAACGCCAGCCAATCTCAACACAAGGGCTAAAGGGGAATACATACATGGGCTCGTGTAAACCAACAAATCCAATAAAGCGCTCATCTTCTAATCGTTCTATGGCCCATAAACCCCAGCCATTGGCGGTAATTAAAGACCCAATTTGATTAGCCATTGCATCACTTTCTTGTCGACTTAAAGGCGCTGGGAAAAATTTCATCACCTCTGGGTCTGCATTCATGGCAGCAAATACAGGCAAATCACGGGGTCGCCACTGGCGCAACTTAAGCCGTTCAGTCAACAATTGCACTGGCGTATCAAATTCTATGGTTCTGGGCATAACATTCTCCGCTCTTCCACTCTTCCACTCCTTAATTAACTTTTACACTGTGATCGTCAATTTGGGACAGGACTAAAAGTCAAATTTACCACAATTTTAGGCCAAAAAAAGCGCTTGTTTTATGTACAACTGAGGTTCAGTTAAGTCTTTATGTTGTTCATTTACTAAGAGATCACCCAACAGACCTAAGGTTATTAAATTATGTATGGCGGTTGTGGGTTTTTACAGGGTATAAATGTCATTGGCACAGCCAAGGCTTTGGCCAACATAACTGCAACACAATTTGGTGGCAATTGTGTTTATTCCAAGTCCTCATAATTATTTTCAAGGGGTGTTTATTTTAACTAATTAAATAATCATATCTCCACTTGATAGATGTCATCGACATCTTCCAAGCCTTTTCGACTAACATTTAGGTCCTTTATTACGCCGTCATTAATACCATAGATCCAACCGTGTATTTCTAGAGGTTGGTTTTTTTTCCATGCCGTTTGCACAATTTTTGTATGGGCTAAGTTAGCCACTTGCTCGGCCACGTTAATTTCACACATACGGCTCAAACACGCTTCCTTATTGTGCAAATTTTGTAACTCATCACGGTTACGTAAAAAAATATCTTTAACTGACCGTAACCAATAATCGCTTATACCCGCGTTGGTATTTTCCATAGCCACCTTGATACCACCACATCCATAGTGACCACAAACGATGATATGCTCAACTTTTAAAACATCAACGGCATATTGAATAACCGATTGGCAGTTGAAATCGACGTGCTTTACTAAATTAGCTACATTTCTATGAACAAACAGCTCTCCAGGCAGCATTCCACAAATTTCATTAGCTGGCACGCGGCTGTCAGAACAACCAATCCACAAGTACTTAGGTGCTTGTTGTTGCGCCAAAGTAGCAAATAGTTCAGGCTGTTCTAGAGCCACTTTTTTAGCCCACACTTTATTCTTGTCTAGCAGTTCTTCAATCGCCATAAAATCACCCTAATGACTTAAATAAATTTAATCTTGTTACCTAAAATAGTGATAAAAAACTATGCTTTAAGCGAGATCTAGTGTGTACTAGCCAGTAAATCAAAACAAGCCTTTCTTGAGCCTACTTAAGAGTATTAGCGATGCCATCGATAGATGAAAAAAAACGGTTACTACGTATTCAAGCCAAACAACAAAGAGCTACAGCATTTGCTCTAAACCCAAACGTGGGTGAGCAAGTATGCCATCAGTTATTAGCTTCAAATATGCTACATAATCATCAAATCGTAGCGGTGTATTGGCCTTTAGGCGATGAGCTTGACCCCATGCCATTACTAAATACGCTACACTCCCTAGGTCATCAAATGGCTTTACCTGTCATGCTTGGGGCAGGAAAACCACTTATTTTTCGCGCATGGCGCCCAAAGGACGAATTACAGGGCGCTGACTTTGGGACTCGTGAACCGAGTGAAGATAAACACGTATTAGAACCCGATGTTATTTTGGCGCCCTTATTAGCATTTGATAGTAGCGGCTTTCGCCTTGGATACGGTGGTGGTTTTTATGATCGGACGTTAGAAAAACTACGACAAAAAAAATCCGTATTAGCTTATGGCGTTGCTTACGCTGCACAAGAAATGGATCAAGTCATTAAGGGGTCGTATGACCAACCCCTCGATGGAATAGTGACCGAACTGGGTGTTACTTATTTTTCACAGTAAAACATTAACAATCAAGGCAGGGATGTTTTCACAACTGCCGGCACCGAGATCCAACCCATTCCTTCTATATTAAATTCTAACGAGGTTGCTGAATGATTTTGTAATAGGGACTTAAGGCCCATTAACATGGCATGTTTGCCACCAGGCGCTAAATTTAGGGTAGCCCCTGGTGCGATGATCCAGCCATCACCTGCATGACGCATCTGCATCACATTATTAACCATGACCATCTCGTGCAATTCTGACATTGCACTGAATGAAGTCCTTACTGCAATTAATCGAAGATCAGAAGTGATTAGGTTTTCTATATCAACGAAAGCCGCCGTCATATGCATCCCAGGCATCGGCATTTTGACCCATCCATTAGAAAATCGAACTTGGTCTGTTGCTGATTGACTAGCAGCCACATTGGCAGACAGTACTGCTATCACTATTAGAAACAACCGTATGAATTGCAATTTATTCTCCATTGCATTATTTAAAATCCCAACATTAAGTCGCAAATTATACTAACAAAAAACTTATTTAACTATATACAAACGAGTGTATTATTTAATTGCGATAAGCCTAATGTAACTGCAAATAGTAAGCCTCAGGAGCTTCTATACTTTATGCACACAAGCTGTGGATAAGTATGTTAACAAATATTGTAAAAATGCTTCAAAGCCTATTGTATGGGCCTTATTAACAAACTGGTTAAAAAACAACCACATGTATTTTATTGTTTTAAATCAGTATCTTATGAATGTCAATTCGTTTATATGAGATTATTTTAAGTCATTAATTTAATTCATGACAGTGTTTAAAAAAATGTGTACAACACCCACCATAAATTTCAATGAGTTAGGGATGTCAAGAACAAATACCCATAAAAACAACAAAAACTAAGGTCTTTTTGAGCACCATCTATAGACACTTTTAAAAATCAATCACTTACAGCTGGCGCACAACGGCTTGACCTGGTATTAAACTCATTAGGTTTTCTACAGCTTGATTTAAGATGGCTTGGCGAGCTTGACGCGATGCCCACGCCGTATGAGGAGTAATGATAAGATTATCTCTTTGTACTGCTAACAATGGGTGATCTTTCGGCGGAGGTTCTTTTGTCAAGACATCAACACCCGCTCCAGCTATTTGCCCTTCATCCAAAGCTCTAATTAGGGCTGGTTCATTTACGATTCCGCCACGGGCACAATTAATTAATAACGCAGTGTTTGGCAAAGCACAAAGCTGAGGCCAATCAATTAAATTAGTTGTGGTTTGAGTGAGGGGACAATGTATAGATAGTATATCCACTTGAGGCAACATATTTGATAAGGCCATACGTCCATGACTAGGCTCTTGCCCTTGCCTAGCGGCAATCAATATGGTCATACCGAAAGCACCCGCTAGGTTAGCAACACCCTTGCCAAGATCTCCATACCCAACGATGCCAAGGGTTTTCCCCGCCAAACTCTCTATGGGGTAATCTAACATACAGAATTGCGCACTACGGCTCCAGTCACCATTATTGATTGCACTCCGATAGTTAAGCATTTTAGTACTGAGGCTAAGCATCATCATTAAACAATGCTGTGCCACTGAGTCTACCCCATATGCTTGGCAATTTTGTACACTAATGCCTAGTTTTGAAGCAGCTTGTAAGTCAATGTTATTAACCCCTGTTGCAAGCACTATAATATGTTTAAGTTGGGGCAATTGGGAAAGGCGCGCTGCGTCTAAGACAACCTTATTGACTAAGGCAATATGGGTATTTGCGAGGCGCTCGACCACTTCATCGGGCTGAGTGTGTTGATAACACCGTAAGCTATCAACCGCTGCCTGTAAGTGACTAAAATCCAGATCTTCAGGCCCTAGTGTTGCCGCATCCAACATGACTGCCTGCATGCCTTAGATCTCCTGTAGCAAGTATCTTATTGAGCCAATTGTTGTTGTAAGCGCCAAAGGATCTCTTCTGCATAAACTTTAGCAGCTGGCTGACCTTCGTTATTCAATATTTGCAAGTACACACTAGTTAATGTTTCTTCAAAATTTAACTGGAACTGCCCAGTATAGGTATATTCTCCAGTCTCACTTATGTCGCCCTGATCTTCATCTTCGAATACGTAAATTATTTTTCCACCTAACCAAATTTTATAACCCTTCTTATCAGCCAAACTAGTTTTCTTTTCCGATAACTTTGGATCAGATGAATAAATAGGCCGATCGTTTGCTTGGTCTGCAGACTCATCACCACCCAACGGGGACAGGCTAATTTTTATACCGGGCTCCCTAGGCTTGGCACTGTGCAACCCTTTGAACCAGCCCCACATTCCACCAGAGCTAGATGCCATTTCTTCCGACGTCCGTAAGTGGCTCACATGGGTAAAATAAACCTTCTTAGACACTTCATCGTAGCTGCCAACATCAAAAGAAGACATGGCCACAAGAACCTTTCGCAAGGCCTTCTCATAACTCATGTTAAGTTGTACCAAAGGGCGTCCATGTTGATCTTTGCCCAACAAAGGCACGTGATGTTGTAGATTATTTTCATCTGTTTTTTGAGCTACCTGTGCTGTGCGGCTGAGATAACGCAGTAATTCAAAGGTGATTTCAGACTCATTGGATAACTCACGACCAGTTTCTTGCCAATCCAAAGTTTGGTTTTGAGCGATTTCTAACTGAGTATATTGCAAAAAATACAAAGACAGTTCAATACGATCAGTTGGTGTTTCACTTAACTCTATTTTCACCCGCCCATAGGCGATATCTTCGTCAGATTTAGTTAAACTTCGGATCCAGCGACTGATAAAGTCATCTGAGAGAGCATTTTCAGACAGAGAAAACCACTCGGTCTCAATGGCATTAATGCCCGACCCAGTTTCTACAGCGATACCCTGATTTGACCAAAATTGAGCAACTTGGCCCTGTACCTTGGTTAGATTGCCAGCGACACTGATACGTTTTAGGTTTACACCACCCATTAAATGTGCAGAATTACTACCCGCTTCAGCAAACACAAAATCAGGCCGTGGTGCAGTTTCAATTCCTGTCGTTAGTTCCGTCAACTGCGCGCGTGGTATGGTGAGCAGATCGTTCTGAACTTGAGCGTCGTTTAAACCGTCTGGCACAACGATACGATCAATCACTTTAGATAGTGCATAATCTAAGCTTTTGTCTCTGAGAATACTCTCGCCATCGTTATTAAGTAAAGGGTTACCGGAGCAGGCAGCAAGTACCATTGTTGCTAAAAATAGCGGAAGAATACGCGTAAATCCAAAGCCTTGTTGTTTCAAAATGTCGTCCGATTGTTTAAGATGGAACAAAAAGCATATTATAACACTTTTAATTGAGACTACCCATATGAGCCTTACTATTGGACACCCAGTGCCCCACTTAACAGCCCCAGCTACAAGCCAAATTGAATTTAGTTTAGATCAGTTAAAAGGCCAATTTGTTGTGCTTTATTTTTACCCAAAAGACGCAACTCCTGGTTGCACTACTGAGGGCCATGATTTTAACAACTTACTTAGTGAGTTTGAAAAGCTCAATTGTAAAATATTTGGCATTTCAAGGGATTCTATTAAACAGCACGAAAGTTTCAAAGCTAAACAGGGTTACAACTTTGAACTCATTAGTGATGAGAGCGAGGCGTTATGCCAACTTTTTGATGTTATCAAGTTAAAAAAGCTATACGGAAAAGAATATATGGGTATTGACCGCAGCACCTTCGTGATTAACCCAGCAGGCATTTTGGTACAAGAGTGGCGTGCTGTAAAAGTAACGGAGCACGCTCAGATAGTTTTAGATTACCTTAACCAGCTAACAACTTCTTAGGCCAGGCATTCATTACGGCTTTAATTAATGTTGCCAAAGGAATGGCAAAAAACACGCCCCACAGGCCCCACAGGCTGCCAAAAAATAACACAGCTATAATAATAGCCACTGCGTGTAAGTTCACTGCTTCTGAAAATAACAAAGGCACAAGTACGTTACCATCGAGGGTTTGAATGATTCCGTAGATGATGATTAAGGTATAAAATTCCGTAGAAACGCCCCATTGTACATAGCTAATCAATGCTACAGGGATAGTCACAAGTGTCGCTCCTATGTAAGGAATGAGCACAGATAAACCCACAATCATGGCTAATAATGCGGCATAATTCAAGCCTAACCACAAAAAAGCAACGTAAGTAACGGTCCCCACAATCACAATTTCAACCACCTTGCCACGCACGTAATTAGAAATTTGCTGGTCCATTTCAAGCCATACATGGCTTAAAACGTTACGTTTATTTGGTAAAAATGAGGTTAACCAAAGCACCATCATATGGCCATCTTTTAGAAAGAAAAATACTAAAATTGGCACCAGCACCAGGTACACTAACCAAGTGAGCGACTGGCCAATAGACGCTAAGGAGAAGGATACTAATAGCTGTCCAGCATTACCAGCCTCTGCCATAGCAGCATCAGCCAGTTGCTTAATTTGGTCGGCACTAACCAATTCAGGATATTGTTCTGGTAATAACATAAACAAGTCCCGCAGTTTTTCTAGCATTAATGGCAAATCACTTAGTAAGGCCGTTGCTTGGTGCCATAACAAGGGCAATACAACAAAAATAAACGCCATAAGCGATGCTATAAATAAACTATAAATACCCCACACCGCAGGCAAATGATTAACTCCAAAACGCTCTAACCACTGCACTAGACCAAGGGTTAAATACGCCAGTATCATACTTGCAATTACTGGGGCTAAGGTGGATCCAAACATCAAAATTGCAGCTAAACCAGCAGCCAATAAAACCAGCAATAACAGTGCCTGCTCATCGTCAAAAAAGTGGTCCAACCAAGAACGGAATACTTTAAACATGTGTTATCCTAAATTATCTTTTCAATGAGGTAGTGATAAACACCATCAATACATTGATTTTGATGTAAGTGGTGGCCAGTTAATCGGGTCCAGGCTGCAAAGTCTCTTTGCGAACCAGCATCTGTCGCTAGCACTTTAAGCTTTTGACCCGCTTCTAATTGACTTAAAGCCCGTTTAGCTTTTAATAGAGGTAACGGGCATTGTAAACCTTTCGTATCGAGCATTTTCTGCCACTGTGCTGTACCCAATGTCATATCATAGCCCATATCAAATCTCACCTTCGTTAATAGGAATTTGCAATGAGAAGCCACATTATAGGTCAAGCGGTCCTCCAGTCCTATCTATGCTTGATATATTTTATTAATCCTATACTGCGGGTTAGCTGCTCGCTGGTTGCGGTATTGTCATTGTCAGGCATTATTCAAATGGTTCATGCAGGCAATTTACCACTAATTAACACCCACAACTCCACTGACATGAGTCTAGAAGATGAGTATCGTTTTGGTAATCTCATAGCTGCTAGCATGCGCAAACAACTGCCTCTGTGGAACGACCTTGCCGCCCTAAAATTTATTACAGATCTAACTCAGCCATTAATTAGCCGGAGTCAACTTAGCAACAAAAATACCCACCTTTTTCTTGTACGAGATAGCAATATCAATGCCTTTGCAGCTCCAGGTGGTATTATTGGCATTAATACTGGCTTGATACAACAAGCTGGATCTGTAGACGAATTAGTAGCTGTACTAGCACACGAAGTAGCCCACCTTAGCTTACGCCATTATGTACAGACCCAAGCGCAAGCAAAGGCCCGAGCGCCGTTGTATTTGGGTGCATTTATTGCTTCTATATGGCTTGCGGGAAACGTTGATGGTGATATTGGGGAAGCTGGTATGTACGCCACCCAATCAGTTCTCCAGCGCAGTCAACTTAGTTATAGCCGCAGTCATGAGCGAGAAGCGGACCGTGTTGGATTTGATTTAATGTACCAAAGTCCTTTTGATGTCACCCACATGCAACGCTTATTACAACGATTACAATCACCCTACGTCACGGAGTCCCCTCAGTGGGATTGGGCCCGCAGCCATCCTATTAACAATGAACGCGTGGCAGACATTAGTCAGCGCATTTTAATAACTCAACAGAGCCAGACTGAACATGGTTTTGACCTCAGTTTTGAGTTACTAAAAATTTACCAAACTATTGCTCTATTTGGCTCTCCTGTGCCCTCCGTTAGTCAACTAATGCGTAACATTGACCCGCTAGTTAATCACTACAGTACCTTAGTTGCATTTTCTGAGGCACTTATTAACCAAGCTTCGGGGGAATTAAACTTAGCCACGCAACAACTCCAAGACTTGTCATTGAGACAACCTAACGCAACATTACTTTGGTATAGCTGGATGCATAGCTTACTGAACCAGAAACAAACACAAGAAGTATTCAAGCAGTTGAAGCTACGAAAACTTCACCGCCGTGATAATAGTTTATCCCTATGGGTTAATGCCCAAGCCTTACGCCAAGATAATAAGCCCAAGGCCGCCATAACTGTTTTATTAGCAGTATTAGAGAACCAAGCTACATGGACTATAGGTTGGCGCACACTAGCTGAATGGGCCGCCACTGATCAGCGCTTGCAACTGAACCATATGGCCCAATCACAGTGGCATTTATTACGCGGCGAAGCTCAATTGGCCCTTAAACAGGCCAGATACGCCAGCCAACAACAAGCAGATGCTCAAGCAGGTTCGGTGTCATTACAAAAGCAAAACGCCTTAAACCTTTTAACTGATCAAGCAGAGTTTAATTAACTGCCGAAAAATCCATAAGTCGTTGTAGCGGTTTTAAGGCCCGTTGCTGCAAATCTGCAGCAATAACAATTTCATTGTGTCCAAACAATAGCACCTGCTCTATCTTATCTAGGTCGTTCATGGCCATCCAAGGACAATGGGCGCAGCTGCGACAGGTAGCGCCATTACCGGCTGTAGGCGCTTCCATAAGCACTTTGTCAGGGGCTGCCTGTTGCATTTTATAAAAAATGCCACGATCGGTTGCCACAATGAATTCTTTGTTAGGCATCTCTTGTGCCGCCTTAATAAGTTGTGTGGTGGAACCTACAAAATCTGCAATTTCAGCCATGGCGTAAGAAGACTCAGGATGAACCAATACCGCAGCATTAGGGTAAACCTGTTTGAGCTGCTCAACTCCTATCACTTTAAACTCGTCGTGTACGATACACGAGCCTGGCCAGAGCAACATTTCGGTGCCTGTCTGTTTAGCAATATAGCGGCCTAAATGTTGATCTGGCCCCCAGATGATAGGCTTATCTTCGGTAGCCAAGTGTTCCATCAATTTTAACGCAATACCTGAGGTGACTACCCAATCTGCACGAGCTTTAACTGCCGCTGAGGTGTTAGCATAAACAACTACCGTATGGTCTGGATGTGCATCACAAAAAGCTGTGAACTCATCGACTGGGCAACCAATATCAAGAGAACATGTCGCCTCTAATGTAGGCACTAAAACCCGTTTTTCTGGGCTAAGAATTTTCGCTGTTTCACCCATAAAGTGAACACCAGCAACAATCAAAGTAGACGCAGAAGTGTGGCTACCAAAACGTGCCATTTCCAGAGAATCTGATACACATCCCCCAGTCTCTTCCGCCAGTTCCTGGACTAAAGCATCGGTATAATAATGCGCTACCAAGGTAGCATTTTGTTGTTTAAGCAAGCTTTTAATGCGTTTCTTTTGTGTATCTAAATCTTTTACAGTGGCCATGGTTTGTATATGTTTATGGGCCAAGTGTTCTTGCACCAGCACTCTTGTGGCGATATCTTTTTGGCTCATCATCATGGCAGGGCTATCGGACATGCTAGTTTACTCGTTCTTGGGCTAAACGAGCGGCAGAAGAGTCTGGATACTCCAGCAGCACGCGTTGTAGCATCTGGTTAGCTTTATCAATATTGCCTAGGTTTTGGTACGCAACTCCAGCTTTATACAAAGCATCTGGAATTTTTCTGTGTTGTGGGAACTCACCTATCACATGTTCAAAGGATAGGGCAGCCAAGGATGCATCGCCCTGCACCATGTATACCTCTCCTAACCAATAGTGCGCATTGCCAACCAATGAACCTTGCGGGAAGTCTTTTACAAAGGCCAACAATGCAACAATGGATTCATCATACTGACGCTCTCTAATGAGGGTGAATGCAGCCTTATAGGCCGCTTTTACAACCTCAGGGTCATAAGATTCCTTAACCACTATCGCTTGTTCTACGGATGTTGCATCATCACCTTGGCCTCTGGTGCCATTATTTTGCATTGTTTGACTAACAACGGAAGTGGTCTGCGGTTCATTCACTGCCAGGGGTTGACTGGACAAACTAACAATTCGACGGTCTAAATCCAAGTAACGTTGTTTTTGATCGTTTTTAAGACGCTCTAAGTTGTAGTTAAGCTCTTCAACTTGCCCACGTAATTGTTGCAATTCTTGCTGCAAAAGCTCAACTAGATCAAACATTTGTGCATTGGCATTTGCCTTTACAGTGCTAGCCACCAGTGTCTCCTTACTAGGCTCAACTTGCTTGGGCTGCACAGCAGGAGAAGTTGCTAAAGACTGGGCAGCGACATCATTTACCAAATCACTGACAGGTACAACACTATTGGCAGATACTTGAACTGAGGTAGCCAATACAACTAACAAGAGAGTAAAACATCTAATAGTTTGAGACATGCAAGTGAACCTCAAAAAGCACCAAGTTAAAAAACAAAAACCACCGTTATGCAAAGCACAACGATGGTGTTTAGGGCGTATAACAGTCTACATTATCCTGCTGTTGCTGCAGCAACAGCAGTAACTAAACCTAATTAGTAATTAATGTACCGAATTTCTACGCGGCGGTTCTCAGACCAAGAAGCGCTATCGTGGCCCGCATTAACTGGACGTTCTTCACCAAAACTAACCACTTCAATGGCATCTATTGAAACGCCTTGCACTACCAGATAACGACTTACAGCATTGCCACGACGCTCACCCAAAGCAATATTGTACTCACGGGTTCCGCGTTCATCGGCATGCCCTTCTAACACGATACTCGCAGAAGGATTTTGGCTTAAATACGCAGCGTGGCCGTTAAGTGCAGTACGGAACTCAGCTTTAATGGTGGACTGGTCAAAATCAAAATAGATGATGTGCGCCAGTGCTTGAGCCGCTTCCTGTGCTTGCTGCTGTTGTTGAGCAACATTTGCTGCAGCTTGTTGTGCTGCATCTGCTGCAGCTTTAGCTGCATCTGCTGCTGCTTTAGCTTCGGCTTGAACCGCTGCTGCTGCCAGTGCTTTAGCTTCTGCCGCTGCTGCTTTAGCTGCTGCCGCTGCTTCAATCAGCGCTTGAGCTTCAGCCAGTGACGTATTATCTACAGCCACCTGCGCTGCTTGCGTGCTTGCAGTTGCATCAGTGGTTTCACCAGTAGTACTGCAGGCTGCTAAAAAAGCCACCATTACACCGGATATGATGAATTTACTTAAGTTACCCATTTGCATGGACGTGCTCCCCATTCATTTCTAGTTATTGTTCAAAAAATTCGTTACTAATTCTAGCATACATAAACACCAGACCACTAGGATTACTGATCTTATGATGATTAATTCAGGTAAGGTGACCACGCTGGCTCTCTAACAACACCTTCATTTGCAGGAATATTAAATTTAACTTTGCCATCTATCGATACTGCTGCCAAAATATCACGGCCGCCTTGTTGCGTAGAATAGATCACCATACTGCCATTTGGTGCCACACTTGGAGATTCATCTAAACTTGTTTGGGTTAACAAGGACATGGTACCTCGCTGTAAATCTTGCACCGCAATATGGAAACGCGTATCGTGACGACTGACAAGCACTAAAAACCGCCCATCATGCGTTAAACTGCCACGGGCATTGTAATCACCTTCAAAGGTCAATCTTTCTACCCAGCCAGAATCTAACGTTACCTGATATATTTGCGGTTTACCCCCTCGATCAGAAGTAAACAGGATATGCTTACCATCCACGCTCCAAGAGGGCTCCGTATCAATACCATAGTGCTTCGTTACTCGGGTAAGGCGTTTGCTTGTCAAATCTAAGACATATATTTCTGCATTGCCATCTTTAGACAACACCATAGCTAACTTTCCTCCATCAGGAGACCAAGCTGGGGCGCCGTTGATACCTTTAAAAGACTTGATGCGCTCACGTTTACCTGTGGTGATGTCTTGAACGTAAATAGCAGGGCGATTTGTTTCAAAAGAAACATAAGCCAACTTGCTGGCGTCACGAGACCAAGATGGCGACATAATCGGCTGATTAGACTTGAGTATCTCTTTGGCATTATACCCATCGGCATCAGCAACCAATAATTTGTAATAACTGGGATTAACCTTTTTATCGGCGGCAACATAGGCAATACGGGTTCTAAAGGCACCCCTAAGGCCTGTTAATGCTTCATATACAGCATCACTTACAGAATGGCCCAAGGCTCGTAAATCATTTTTGCCACCAGAAAAGCGTCCAGTTGCAATAGGTTCTCCGCGTTGTACGTCGAAGAGCTGGTAATCGACTTGATAGCCCCCTGAATTAGTGGGCAAAACCTGACCTATGACTAAGTATTCAGTCGATAGATAACGCCAGTCGCGGTAATAGACATCTTCGGTTTGATAAGGAAAACTGAGCATCAACGAACGTTTTAGGGATTTAAACTGACCACTACGCTCCAAGTCCGCATCAACTACCAGTGCGACATCATCTTTCAAAGCCTTATCACCAGACCACTGAAACGGCACCACGGCAATAGGCACAGGGTTATCGACACCCTGAGTTATTTCAATAACCAAATTTGACGACCATGCTGAAAAGGAAAACAGCAAAGTAAAAACGGTGGATAAAAATACTGAGAAGGATATTGGTTTAGGTGCTCTTTGAGCTAATTGAACAATTTTTTTTACTCGCATCACAATCTTAAATCCTCTGGTTTAAAAACAAGGGTAACTTTACGGAAGTTTGCATCAAATAACGCTGAATCTAGTTGACTTAACTTATCAAAGCGTCCAACTTTATTCACGGCCTTTACTACCGACGCTACAAATGCATCTGTAGCACTGGCATCGCGATAACTTACCCCTATAGAAAGGATTTCACCCGTAGGGAGCAGTTGAATAACTAGTTCAACTACCATTCCCGTACGAGCATTAGCAGGCCTAACCCACTTCTGGATAATTTCGTTTCTTATATATTGTACTGCAGAGGCAACCGCTTGACCATCAGTGGCTTGCTTTTCCAAGGCCTGGGTTTGAGCTTCTTCATCAACTAACAAACTATCTAACGCCTGCTGATCTTCAGCTAACTGTTGCGCCACTCTCTTGTCTGCCACTCTCTTGTCTGCCACTCTCTTGTCTGCTGCTCTCTTGTCTGCTGCTCTCTTGTCTGCTGCTCTCTTGTCTGCTGCCTTCTTTTTGGCCACTTTCTTATCTGCTGCTTTCTTATCTGCTGCTTTCTTATCGGCTGCTTTTTTATCAGCTGCCTTCTTTTTGGCCACTTTCTTATCTGCTGCTTTTTTGTCTGCTGCCTTCTTTTTGGCTACTTTTTTATCAGCTGCTTTTTTGTCTGCTGCCTTCTTTTTGGCTGCTTTCTTATCTGCTGCTTTCTTGTCTGCTGCCTTCTTTTTAGCTGCTTTCTTATCGGCTGCTTTCTTTTCAGCTGCTTTCTTATCGGCTGCTTTCTTTTCAGCTGCTTTCTTTTCAGCTGCTTTCTTTTCAGCTGCTTTCTTTTCAGCTGCTTTCTTTTCAGCTGCTTTCTTTTCAGCTGCTTTCTTATCGGCTGCTTTTTTATCGGCTGCTTTTTTGTCTGCTACTTTTTTGATTGCAGCAGAATCAGTCTGCTTTTGTCGGGCTAACAAAGAATCTAAATCAATCAGAGTTGCTTCAACACGGTGTTTTATCAGCACAGGTGGTGTGCGTTGACTGTTGCTCTGCCATTCTGAAATAACAATGAAGGCCACAAGGATATGTACAATGAACGCAAATATACTGGGTAAAATATAGGTGTGGTCTAGTTTCACGGACTTTCCGAAACCAGCCCAACACTTTGGGCACCAGCCTGCTGTAACACGGTCATAATTCGAACTATATGCCCGTATTCGATGGCCCTATCGCCCCGCAATAACACCGGTGTATCTGGAGCACGTTGCAATATTTTTCCTACTTGTACACTAATGCGCTCTAAGCTAATGGGCTGCTTGTTATTCTCACCCAATTCCAAGTAATAATCACCCGTTTTAGTAACCGAGATCACTAAGGGTTCCGATAGTTCATCGCTGGCTACTGGGTCAGACTTAGCTTGAGGCAAATCTACATTTACCCCTTGAGTCAACATTGGTGCGGTCACCATAAATATAACTAACAGCACCATCATGACGTCGATATAGGGCACTACGTTTATTTCTGCGTTAGGTTTATGGCGCTTAGTTCTAGGCCGTCTAATATTACTCATAATGAAACCTATAGCTCAGATGCGTGGGCTTTTCGATGTAAAATGCTCGAAAACTCTTCTGCGAAAGTCTCATAACTAGATAATATGGAATCAACCGTGTGGGAAAACCGGTTATAAGCGATAACTGCAGGTATAGCAGCAAACAAACCCATAGCCGTAGCAATTAGGGCTTCTGAAATACCAGGCGCTACAGTGGCCAAGGTGGCCTGATGGGCATTAGCGAGCCCTCTAAAAGAATTCATGATACCCCAAACCGTTCCAAACAAGCCCACGTAGGGACTGGTGGAACCCACACTTGCCAGAAATGACAAATGAGCTTCGAGCTTTTCTTCTTCTTTAGCAATAGCTACACGCATGGCGCGCTGAACGCCTTCCATTACCGCATCACCATCGGCGTCAGTTTGTTGCCTTAAGCGGGTAAACTCTTTAATACCAGCACGAAATATGTTTTCTGCACCATTATCTGGGTTAGGTTCGGCACTGACTTGACGAAACAATTGACTTAAATCAATACCTGACCAAAACTGCTCTTCAAACGCCTTCATATTACTGCGGGCATATTTTAAGGCAGTGCGGCGCTGAAAAATCATCACCCAAGACATGACCGAGGCGATCAACAACAAGAGCATGACTATTTGCACCAAGAAACTGGCGTTCAAAATCAAACTCAATACTGACATTTTATTGTCCACAGACGACTCCCTTCAAGGCCTTACACATTTTTCTATGCAAAGCTGATACACAATATAGTTGTATAAACACGGTAATGTTAAATTATTTTTTCCATGTTACCAGTTTATTAGCATTTAACTGGCTAGCAATAATACCATTATAAACACTAAGTTAGCTCAATAACTCTTGCTTTGAGCTGTGCCTTGGAAAAAAGTTCCAACTGCTGCGGCGTCTATTTAACTTTTGGCACTGCCTTTAGCAGGAACAAGCCCAAAGTGATCATAAGCTCGATCAGTTACAATTCTGCCTCTAGGCGTACGCATAATAAAACCCTGTTGTATCAGGTAAGGCTCCAGAACATCTTCTATGGTTTCTCTTTGCTCGCTAATTGCTGCCGCCAAATTGTCAATACCAACAGGTCCCCCTGCAAACTTCTCAATAATTGCCAGCATCAAACACCGGTCCATGTGGTCAAACCCGAGGTGATCAACATTGAGCATGTTTAGCGCTTTATCTGCCACATGATCGCTAATTACGCCGTCAAATTTAACTTCAGCATAGTCACGAGTTCGACGCAGAAGGCGGTTGGCAATGCGTGGAGTGCCTCTGGATCTGCGGGCCACCTCTGCGGCGCCAGAAGCCTCTATTTGTACTTCGGACAAATGTGCAGAACGTAAGACTATGGTAGTTAAATCTTCTATTGAATAGTATTCCAAGCGCTGGGTAATACCAAAACGGTCCCGCAAAGGAGACGTAAGGGACCCGGCACGCGTGGTTGCACCAACCAGTGTAAAGGGCGGCAAATCTAGCTTAATCGACCTTGCAGCAGGCCCTTCCCCTATCATAATATCTAATTGATAGTCTTCCATTGCTGGGTAAAGAATCTCTTCTATTACAGGGTTTAGACGATGAATTTCGTCAATAAATAACACATCTCCGGCTTCCAAGTTGGTCAGCATGGCAGCTAAATCACCTGCTTTTTCTAACACTGGACCAGAAGTCGTTTTTAAATCACCTCCCATTTCATTAGCAATGATATGGGCAAGTGTGGTCTTGCCAAGGCCAGGAGGTCCATATATTAGCGTATGGTCTAGAGCCTCTGCTCTGCCCTTTGCTGCAGCAATGTAAATCCCCATTTGCTCTTGAACCACCGGCTGACCAATATAATCCTTCAACAACTTTGGTCTAAGAGCCCGCTCTAAATGGTCTTCACCTAACTGACTTACCTCTTCTACTGGCGAGCCAAAACGATCCGCTTCTATCATGCCATACCCATCATTGTTAACATTTGTTGATTACTCTTAACAGCTACCTAGTCAAAGTGTATTGAACGCACAACACCCAAGCCTATATCATACCTTTTAAAGATAAGCGGATGAGGTCTTCGCAACCTCCATCTGGTGAAGACCTAATAGCTGCCGCTACTGCTTTACTGGCCTGTACGGGCTTGTAACCTAAAGCCACCAAAGCACTTTCCGCTTCTGACTGGGCACTAATAGCAAATAGTGCAGGTTTAACAGAGCCGGCTTGAACACCAGTATTAGCTCCAGTTTGCCATGATGAAAGCTTATCGCCTAGCTCTAAGACTAAACGTTCGGCAGTTTTTTTACCTACACCAGGAATTTTCACCAAGGTGGCCGAATCTTGGTTTTGAACGCAGTGGCAAAAAGCATCAGCGTCCATGCCTGATAAAATGGCTAAACCCAATTTTGGGCCTACCCCATTGACCTTTATTAAGATCCGAAACAGGCTCCGTTCTTCTAGTTGAAAAAACCCAAAGAGTAGTTGGGCATCTTCACGTACAACAAAATGCGTATGTAATACGGCAGTTTCACCTTCAGTTGGCAATTGGCAAAAACTATTAAAAGAAATTTCAATTTCATAGGCTACACCCTGCACATCTATAACCACTTGAGCAGGTTGTTTGTGTACTAATACACCACTAATACGTGCAATCATTTTAATCGACCTATATGGGTATTGGATTTATCGAACGCGTCCACGGCGACTCCCCTTAAGCTCATTAAGTAATACTTGTGTTCTGGCACTTGCGGGGCTTCGACTAGTGGCCAAACGAACAAGACTGGCATGGGTATTGGCATGACAAATAGCAATGGCTAGGGCATCGGCAGCATCTTCCTGGGGCAAGCCGGGCAGTTTAAGCAACCGAGCCACCATTTCTTGCACTTGATGTTTTGCCGCTGCTCCATTGCCTACAACAGCTTGTTTTACCTGCCGCGCCGAATATTCAGAGACAGGCAGACCGTGATTAACTGCGGCTACCATAGCTACACCACGGGCTTGGCCAAGTTTAAGAGCAGAATCGGCATTGCGAGCCATAAACACTTGTTCGATGGCAAATTCTTGAGGCACATAGGTTTCAATAATCTCATCTACGCCACGGTATATCTGTCCTAGGCGCCCAGCTAATTCATCACCAGAAATTTTTATATGACCACTGGCTACATAGATACGTGATGCTCCCACCGCATTAATAATGCCATAGCCAGTTTTACGAGAGCCGGGGTCAATTCCTAATATGAGTGCCATGAGATAGCATTCGCTGGTGAGTTTACTGATAGGCCAATACTAGCAAATACTGTACAAAATCACAGTAGTTTTTTTCCTATCAATAAAGTAACCACAAAAAAAGGCCCAACAACTTAATGATGGGCCTTGTTCACCTGCTAGCCGGCTAACCTCAATAAATAGGTCAATTATTCAGCAGTTACTTTTTCACGTAACTTAATGTTCAGTTCGCGTAATTGCTTAGTGGCCACAATACCCGGTGCTTGAGTCATGACACAGGCAGCACTCTGGGTTTTAGGAAAGGCAATCACTTCACGTATAGAACTAGAGCCAGTCATTAACATGACTAAACGATCTAAACCAAAAGCCAAACCACCGTGTGGAGGACAACCAAACTTCAAAGCGTCCAAAAGGAAGCCAAACTTCTCTTGCTGCTCTTCTGCACCAATATTCAACAATTCAAACACTTTGGTTTGCATATCTTGCTGATGTATACGAATAGAACCACCACCTAACTCAGTACCGTTAAGTACCATATCGTAGGCACGAGACAAGCCCGTTAACGGAGAGGCTTCCAATTCTTCTGGCGTACAAGAAGGTGCTGTAAATGGGTGGTGAATAGCAGTAATGCCGCCATCTGAAGTCGCTTCAAACATTGGGAAGTCTACCACCCATAAAGGCGCCCATTCACAAGTCATTAGCTCCAGATCTTCGCCAATTTTACAACGCAAGGCACCCAGCGCTTCGTTCACTACTTTTTCGCTGTCTGCACCAAAGAAGATTAAATCGCCATCTTTGGCATCTAAACGTTCAAGTAAGGCCGCTCGCACTTCTAAGGGCAAAAACTTAACAATAGGAGATTGTAAACCTTCTTCCAAGTCACTGGCGTCGTTGACTTTAATGTAAGCCAAGCCCCGAGCACCGTAGATACCGACAAACTTGGTATAAATATCAATTTTCTTGCGGGTTAAGCTGGCGCCATTAGGCACCTTAAGACCCGCTACACGGCCATTGATATCGTTAGCTGGGCCAGCAAAAACCTTAAAGTCTACATCTACCATCAGGTCACTAACAGTTACTAACTGCAAAGGAATACGTAAATCCGGCTTATCACTGCCGTATATTTCCATAGCTTCACTGTAAGACATACTAGGAAAGGTGCCTAGATTTACATTGATCTGGCTGTTAAATAACTCTACAACCATTTTCTCAGTGATAGCCATAATCTGAGTTTCATCCATAAAGGATGTCTCAATGTCAATTTGAGTAAATTCTGGCTGACGATCTGCGCGAAGGTCTTCGTCGCGAAAACACTTAGCAATCTGATAATAACGGTCCATGCCAGACACCATTAACAATTGCTTGAACAGCTGTGGTGACTGAGGCAGCGCAAAAAAGTGGCCTTCGTGAGTTCGGCTAGGCACTAAATAATCTCGTGCCCCCTCTGGGGTGGCACGGGTCAAGATAGGTGTTTCAATGTCTAAAAAGCCATTCTGATCCAAGAAGTTACGGATAAAAGTGCTGACCTTAGAGCGCAGCTTTAATTTAGCAGCCATTTCTGGGCGACGTAAATCTACATAACGATATTTAAGACGCACGTCTTCACCCACAGACTGGTGTTCGTCTAATTGGAATGGAGGGGTGTCAGATTTGTTGAGAATCTCAAGCTCTTGGCCTAGCACTTCCACAGCCCCTGTAGGCATGTCTGGATTGTCAGTGCCCGCAGGGCGAGCACGGACTAAACCATTGACCTTAACCACAAATTCATTACGGCAAGCGTCGGCTAAAGCAAAGCTATCCTCACGGTCTGGGTCAAACACTACCTGCACGATACCCTCGCGGTCACGCAGGTCTAGAAAAATCACACCACCGTGATCGCGGCGACGATGAACCCAACCGCATAGAGTAATTTGTTGGTCAACATCGCTGGCTCTTAGTTCGCCGCAATAATGGCTTCGCATAATTGTACTTCCTAAATCTTAAATAATGTTAATAGGTATTATGGTGAATCATTAGCCACACTTGAGCTTTTTGCATCCCCCGCTAAATTCTTTTTAGCACCGGTTTTAAAATCTGTTTCGTACCAACCTTGGCCCTTAAGCCTAAAGCCAGCCGCAGAAATTTGTTTACGGTACTGATCTTTGCCACATTCTGGGCAATCTGTTAACGGTGCATCGCTTAACTTTTGCAATACGTCTTTACCAAAACCACATGCTTGGCAGATGTATTCATAGATAGGCATAGTGTACTCCAGCCGGACATCTCAAAACCCGAAATTATACCCCATTCCACCTCCCCAGAGGCAGTAGAAAATGCACCTTTATTACCCATTCATACAACTATTATCTAATTATTACTAATTTAACCGTCAAAGGCATTTATCCCACGGCCATGGCAACATACAATAGCGGCTTATCTTTTTAGTTTTTATCGGATCCACTACCCCATGCGCGCCAGCCAGTTTTTAATTGCCACCCAAAAAGAAACTCCTGCAGATGCAGAAGTTATCAGTCATCAACTTATGCTTAGAGCTGGCCTAATTCGTCGCTTGGCTTCAGGGCTCTATACGTGGCTACCTATGGGTTTACGTAGCATTCGCAAAGTTGAACGTATTGTAAGGGAAGAGCTGGATGCCGCAGGTGCTCAAGAATTATTAATGCCTGCGGTTCAACCTGCTGAACTGTGGCAAGAATCTGGCCGTTGGCAACGATATGGCCCAGAGCTTTTACGTTTAAAAGACCGCCATCAGCGTGATTTTTGCATAGGTCCTACCCACGAGGAAGTGATTACCGACATGGTGCGTAAGGAAGTTCGTAGTTATAAGAACTTACCCATGAACTTTTACCAGATTCAAACTAAGTTTCGTGACGAAGTGCGCCCCCGTTTTGGCGTAATGCGTTCCCGCGAATTCATCATGAAGGACGCTTACTCGTTTCACCTAGGCCAAGAATCCCTGCAACAAACCTATAATACAATGCACACGGCTTACACTAACATCTTTACTCGCTTAGGCTTGGACTTCCGTGCCGTTCGTGCAGACTCTGGTAGTATAGGTGGCGACGCTTCACAAGAGTTTCATGTGCTGGCGCGCTCTGGTGAAGATGATATAGCCTTTAGCAATAGTGCTGGCAGCAGCTTTGCTGCTAACGTAGAAACCGCCGAAGCCATGCTACCTGTTATGGAGCGCGCTGCCCCAAGTAAGGTTATGGAAAAAGTTCATACGCCAGATCAAAAAACCATAGACAGTGTATGTGAATTTTTAGGCTTAGCTAAAACCCAAAGCCTTAAAACGCTAGTTGTTCTTGGCACTGCAGACGACGAAGGATACCAACCGTTGGTGGCCTTAGTCTTACGTGGTGATCACAACATGAATGAAATTAAAGCCGAGAAGCACCCTCTTATTGCTGAACCACTAACCATGGCACCAGAGCAGCGCATTATTGATGAATTAGGCACCACGCCTGGGTCTATAGGGCCGGTTGGTTTAACTATCTCAATCATCGCCGACCGGGCCGTTACTGTAATGAGCAATTTCACCGCAGGTGCCAACGATGCAGGTTATCACCACACCAATGTTAACTGGCAACGCGACAGTGCCTATACTGATGTAGCCGACATTCGTAACGTGGTGGAGGGCGATCCCAGCCCATGTGGCGATGGCGAAATTGAAATTAAACGTGGCATTGAAGTAGGACACATCTTCCAATTGGGTGATAAGTACTCCCGCGCTATGAACGCTACTGTGTTGAATGAAAGTGGCAAAGCCCAATTCATGGAAATGGGTTGTTATGGCATCGGCATCACCCGTATAGTGGCGGCCTGTATTGAACAGAACTTTGATGACAAAGGTATTATGTGGCCCCTAGCTCTTGCACCTTTTGAAGTGGCACTTATTCCCCTTAATTATGAAAAATCAGAAGCTGTGCGCACTGCAACAGACAAGCTATACAACGAACTTAAGGTTCTAGGTATTGACGTCATTATGGACGATCGCGCTATGCGCCCAGGCGTTAAATTTGCCGATGCCGAGCTTATTGGTCTACCACATCGCATAGTAATTGGAGACCGCGGCTTAGACAGCGGCACATTGGAATACCGCGACCGTCGTGCTGAAGCTAATGAAGACATGCCTTTGGCAGATGCCTTAGAGTTTATTAAGGCTAAATTAGGCCGTTAATCATGAGCGTAACTTTATATCACAACCCAAGCTGTTCTAAGTCGCGAGCCACCTTAGCTTTGTTAGAAGCCAATGATGTTAAGCCAGAAATCCGTTTGTACCTAGAACAGGGCCCAAGCTCAAAAGAACTAGAGCAATTGTTGTCCATGTTAGGCATGGACGATGCTCGTAACCTTATGCGTAAAGGAGAAGATGCTTATAAGCTGGAACAGCTTGCTAACATTCATTTAACTCAGTCAGAATTAATTACCGCAATGGTCAACCATCCTCAGCTGATCGAAAGACCTATTGTTATTCATCAAGACCAAGCTCGTATTGGTCGCCCACCTGAATCCGTTTTGGAGATTTTGTAATGCAGTACCAACAAAAACGTAAATACTCACGTACCGTCAGTTTAGCTGCCTATATAGCGCTACTCGCCTATTTTGTTATTAGCACCTTGGCACACCCCTATGCAGAAATTGGCAGTATCGTTATCATTGGCATTAAGTGTTTTCCTCTGCTCGGCTTTGCGTTAGCTATGTATAAGCAGCACTTACGTCAACTGGCGTGGATGTGTTTTGTATTACTGATCTATTTCACCATCGAAATAATGTACGTACCCGTAAACGGCGTCTTAGGCGCTTTTGTTATCACCCTACTTTACACCAGCACCATGCTACACATTCGCTGGCACAACCGTGCCAATGAAGAAGCCAAAGCTGCTTAAACCGTTTGCGGGCAGCACCCCTACTGCTCGCAATAATCATCAAATTGTAAGCTATATTGCGTAAATACAAACACCCAATATCCGCAAGAACCAACATTGGAAGTAGTGCAAATGACTGCACACCAATAGATTAGCCTTTGCGTTTTTTAATACTTAACTTGATCAGTTTTGGCTAGTGTTTGATAAAATTAACCCAGGGCTGAACTCATTTGAGCTATACTTTAGCAATGACATACAGCCAACTCATCAAACTTGCCACTTGGGCCTCGGTCATTGTTGCGCTTGTTTTAATCATTATCAAAACATGGGCCTGGGACCAAACTCAAAGCGTAAGTTTACTGGCCTCTTTGATTGATTCCATCATGGATAGCGCGGCCTCGCTAATTAATTTTTTCGCCGTGCGCTATGCTATGGCCCCCGCCGACGAGGAACATCGTTTTGGTCACGGTAAGGCAGAAGCTCTTGCCGGTCTTGCCCAAGCCTTGTTAATTTTAGGCTCAATTGGGTTGTTACTTTCACAAACTGTAGGTCGTTTATGGGACCCAGTGATGGTTGAAAACAGCGCTATTGGTATTAGTGTCATGATAGCCAGTATGGTCCTTACCGGTGCACTAGTATTATTACAACGGTTAGTTGTAAAGCGTACTCAATCCACTGCTATTGAGGCGGACTCGCTGCACTACGCATCCGATTTATTAATGAACTTTGGCGTTATCATCGCCCTTATTCTAGCGGCTTATGGGTATTACGGTGCTGATCCATACCTAGCACTGGGCATTGGTGCATACGTCGTTTACAGCGCATGGGGCATTGCAAAAACGGCTTTCCACTTATTACTAGACCATGAGTTAAGTGATGAGCAACGGCAAATCATTACTCAATTGGCTCTGACTCAACCACTTGTTTTAGGTATGCATGACTTGCGCAGCAGGCAATCTGGCCACATGCAATTCATTCAATTACATTTAGAACTTCAGGACAACATGCTATTAATGCAAGCCCACGATGTAGCAGATGCTCTAGAACAACGTATTATGGAAGCATTTCCCTACGCCGACGTCATTATTCACCTTGACCCAGTGAGCGTTGCTGATCAAAAAATCGATGGTAAAACAGAGCGCTTTACCGCACCTCACCATTAGGCTAAAAAAAAGACCAAACCCCTTATCCTAGAACAAGATAGTGCCAGTCAGGGGTGCGTTGGTGTTAAGTGACACAATAAAATGAACTAGGCCGCTTTGTGAGTCTGTATGCTCGGGTTACGCGTGACGACGGGTGCGTTGGCGTTTCTCTTGACGATCAAAACTCTCTTGCTCTTTAGGCAAACGACGTTTGACTTTCTTCGGACGCATACCCACAAATTGCGATAGCGCGTTAATTTCTGGTTGTGGCATTTCCATCCACATACCAGCTCTAAGTTGAGGTGGTAGAAATACGTTACCATAACGCACACGTTTTAAGCGGTTAACTCTCAAGCCTTGAGACTCCCATAAACGGCGTACTTCACGGTTACGGCCCTCCATGATTACCACGTGATACCAGCGGTTAATACCTTCACCACCAAATTCTTGAATGTCATTAAAACGTGCCATGCCGTCGTCTAATAACACCCCTTGGTGCATAGCAGTCACTTGCTCCATTGTGACATGGCCCATAACACGAACGGCGTATTCACGCTCAATAGTGGTGGATGGATGCATTAATGAGTTAGCCAGTTCACCGTCTGTGGTAAATAACAACAGGCCTGCGGTGTTGATGTCTAAACGACCCACAGCAATCCAGCGTTCGCCTTTCAAGCGCGGCAGCTTATCGAACACCGTGGAGCGATTTTCTGGGTCTGAGCGAGTAACAATTTCACCTTCCGGCTTGTTATAAATAAGCACGCGTCGTTCAATGTTGTTAGGCGAGACTATGTCTACTTGTTTGCCATCCACAGAAATGTGATCGCGCCAAGTAACACGATCACCCAATTGGGCTTTTTCTTTATTGATAGTCACTCGTCCTGCGGCAATCCAACGTTCCATTTCTCGGCGCGAACCTACACCCGCTCGGGCAAGTACTTTTTGAAGTTTTTCGTCGCTGGCTTTTTCTTCAGCGAGCTCTGGAAGTTCCCCGAGGGGAAGGTTTTGATCTGTCATGATAGTCCCATCAATACAGTTAATCTGAGTAATTATTATAGCTTAATGTATTGACTCCGTCACGACCTCGATTTCTTGTTGTTGAGGTTGTTTTAATTTGGCTGGGGCCATGGTTGCCTCATCCCACGAGGCTAACTCCTCAAGGGCAGGCAAATCACTGAGTTGCGTTAGATTAAAGTGATCTAAAAACTCTTTAGTGGTAGCAAATAACTCAGGACGACCAGGCACCTCTTTGTGTCCAACACTACGTATCCAGCATCTTTCAATCATGGTATGAATGATTGGAGAGCTCACTCCTACGCCACGTATCGCCTCAATTTCTCCCCGCGTAATCGGTTGCTGATAAGCAATAATAGAGAGGGTTTCAAGCAATGCTCTGGAGTACTTTTGAGGTTTCTCTTGCCATAAGCGCGCCACCCAAAGGGCATAGTCTTGATGCACTTGAAAACGGAACCCAGAAGCCACTTCAATTAACTGATAACCTCGCCCCCCATAGCTTCCTTTTAGGTCCCTAAGAGTTTTTTTAATGCGTTTATTGTCAACACCATCACTCTCATCAAATAGTTGACATAAACGCTCAACGCTTAAAGGTTTATCTGCAGCCAATAATAAGGCTTCCAATACTGGGCCAAGTTCAGTAATCATAAGGAAAGTTCCTGGTTTGGGGATTCAATCTGCCCCCCTAAGCTTACGTGAATTGGCCCGTACTCTTGAACCTGCACCAATTTAATCAATTTTTCCTTAACTAACTCCATCATTGCCAAAAATGTAACTACCACACCCATGCGTCCTTCCGATACATGAAATAGGCTGTGAAATGACATAAGTTGATGCTCTTGCAGTTGCGCCATTAAACTAGACATCCGTTCACGTGTAGAAAGACGCTCGCGGGAGATAGTGTGATGTTCATACATGTCACAACGTTTCAGTACACCAGCATAAGCCGCTAGTAACTCGTCCATTTGCACAGTGGGCTGAGGGCGGACCTGTTTAATATCAGGCATATCCATACACACAGGAAAATTATCTCTACCCATACGTGGCAATTCAGCTACTCTTTCTGAGGCGTTCTTAAAACGTTCGTATTCTCGCAGCTGCATTATTAGTCGTACCCTTGGGTCTTCCTCTTCATCATCTATGGCTTGGGTACGTGGAAGTAAACTACGGCTTTTTATTTCTGCTAGTGTCGCCGCCATAACTAAGTAATCACCTGCCAATTCAAATTGATTAGCCTCCATCAATTCAATGTAGGCAATATATTGGTAGGTAATCTTAGCCACATTAATACTTAGTATATCTAAATTATGACGTCTAATTAAATAGAGCAATAAGTCTAGTGGCCCCTCAAAGGTAGTTTCTAAAATAACTTGTAACGCGTGGGGTGGAATATAAAGATCCACAGGCATTTCGTATTCTTTACCCTCTACCCTTACCTCCATGTTAAAACAACTCCCAAACAGGCCGGCATAATTTTGGCAATTGAGGGTACTGACCCAGCTTCACCCATTGATAGTCTGGGTTATGAAAATCACTACCCACCGAGGCATGAAAACCAAATTCATCACATATAATAGCCATTTCTTCAGCTACCCCTGGCACTTGGTTACCAGCACAAACTTCTATGGCTTGGCCACCTGCGTCTGAAAAATCTGCCATCAGACGCCGGCGTTTGGTACGGGTCATTTTATAACGACTCGGGTGAGCCACCACGGCAATACCACCGGCTGCATTAATCCACTCAACAACCTGCTCTAAATCTGGCCAAACATTAGATATATCGCCAACTTTACCGGCTCCTAAATACTTATTAAACGCCTGACCTACACTTGATACCAAGCCTTCCTCTAACATGTATTGAGCAATATGGGGGCGCCCAACTTGGCCATCTCCAGCGAGTTTCATTGCACCCTGAGTAATATCTGGAAAACCTCGCTGAGTTAATTTTTTAGCGATGGTTTTTACTCTTTGCAAACGCAACTGTGTTTGATGGGCTACGGCAGTTTTAATTGATGTTGAATTAACATCAATATTTAAACCAACAATATGCACTCCCATATTATTCCATTGACTAGAAAACTCTATACCTTTAATAATGCATATTTTGTCAGCTTCAAAACAATAATTATTTTCAGCTAACTGTAAGTGTGCTTTAACGGTATCATGATCTGTAATTGCAAGGTGTGTAATACCGCGTTCAATTGCCAAATCTATTAGTTCTGTAGCAGATAGACTACCATCTGAGAATTTTGTGTGACTGTGCAAATCGTATTTATTCATTAGTATAAGTTTTGTTTTAAATTAAATAAAAATTAAGTTATTATGTGTTGCACACATTTTATAATAAAAAAATACATTAATTGTTTACTATTTTAAACTGCACTAGAATAAAATTATTAATATTTCTTTATTGACGCTGATTAAAAAAAATTTACAACTAAAATTCTGTGCACCATTAAGTGCAACTAATCGTGGAACCATTATGACTGAATTTTCTAAAATTGCCCGTAATAAAAACCGTTTTCGTGCCGCCTGCAAAAATCTTAGTGTAGAACAGCTACAAACTATAGCTAATCATTTGTCTGAGTTTATCGAAAAACGCATCCAAGAAGAAGTAGCCCTTGCTGAGCACTCCGTCAAAAAAGATGCGGAAAAACAAGCCATACTCGCGGCTATTACAGAAGCTGGACTGACCCCAGAGGATTTTTTCTCAACCGACGCACCTAAGATCAAGAAACCTCGTAAGCCAGTAGCCCCTCAGTATCGCATTACCGACACACAAGGCATCAAGCACGAATGGTCAGGTCGAGGGCGCACCCCCAAAGCATTTGACCACTACTTTAACAACGGTGGTAGCAAAGACAGCTGTCGTATTTAATAATGGTGTTTAAACATATGGTTTAATAAACCTTCGGTAGAAGCGTCAAATTCGGCGCCTTCTGCGGAGGTTGCTCCTGCCTGTCTCTTTTGAATAGCACTGAGAGTGGATTTAGCGATCTGCTTACCTAGTTCAACACCCCACTGATCGAAAGGGTTGATATCCCACACCACAGCCTGCACAAACACCTTGTGCTCGTATAGTGCTATCAAAAGCCCCAGACTCTCTGGCGTGAGTTCGTCAAACATTAGCGTACTAGACGGGTGATTACCTGGATACAAGCGATCTGGCGAAGCGGCAATACTTTGCTCCCAGTTGAGTACATCATCACCTAACATGAGCACCCTAGATTGCGCTATGCAATTGGCTAAATTTAACGCCTGTTGATACTCCAATTGGACACGCGTGGCGTTGGTATATTCCTTAGAAGCAGTGCGTTTGACGGGCACAATGAAGTCAGCATAATAGGCTGGAGTGCCCTGATGCAATAACTGAAAAAACGCATGCTGAGCATTAGCGCCTACGTCACCCCATATGACTGGACTAGTATCAAAATCAACTTTTTCCCCAGCATTTGTCACAGACTTCCCGTTACTTTCCATCTCTAGCTGACTAAGGTAATTAGGCAATAACTTAAGACGCCCATCATAAGGTAAAATGGTATGGGCCTTTAATCCTAAAAAATTAATATTCCAAATGCCCGTTAAGGCCAGCATTACAGGCAAATTTTCATGCAATTTTGCGTTTTGAAAGTGCTCATCCATGGCGTGTGCACCTTTAAGAAGCTGCTTAAAACTGGCCATGCCTAATTTAATGGCTATAGGCAGGCCAATGCCACTCCACAATGAATAACGTCCGCCTACCCAATCCCATAAAGCAATTTGATTTTCAGAAGGTATCCCCCAAGCTGCCATACGTTCTGGAAAAGCGCTACAACCCACAATGTGGTGTTGGCCAATAAGGCTATCACTAGGTATTTTTTTACGTAACCAAGCTCGTGCAGTCTCCGCATTCGCTAAAGTATCTACAGTGGTGAAGGTTTTAGACGCAATGATAAACAGGGTTGAACCTTGATCTAAGTGTTGCAACATCTCTGCCAACTGGCTGCCATCCATAGAGGAGACAAACATCACATCAAGTGGGAATTTGGTCTCTACACGAAACTCAGCTAAGGCATGACACACCATATGAGGCCCAATATCAGAACCCCCTACACCAATATTGACTACCGTAGTAATAGGCTGTCCAGAATAACCTAGCCACTCACCTCGTTGTATTTTGCTAGCAATTCTTTCCATATCCAGCAAATTTTCATCTACCAGTTGGTTCACATATTGACCATCAATTTGAACTGCACTGTATTGATCTGAAGAAGCTGCTCTTAAGGCTGTATGTAACGCTGGTCGCAGTTCAGAACGGTTGACTTTGCCACCGCTATAGAGCTTTTTTGTAGCTTGTGCTAAGCCTTGCTGTTGGGCTAAATCAATAAGCAGATGCAATGTTTCAGGGGTGAGTTTCTGCTTGGACAAATCCAACAATAACCCTTGAGTAGTTATGGAAAGATCGCCAAAACGCTGGGCACCAGCCCCATTGAACAACTGTTTAAGGGAATAGGGCACAATATCCTTCTGCAAGTGCGCTTCGAGGGCCTGCCACGCAACGCTTTGTTTTACCGTCATGGTAATTGTATTCCTTTAAACTGTGTTAGAAACTGAACTGGATGTTATGCATTACCTACTCAACAACCTGGTTAAACTTGGACACTTGTTCTAGGGCATTGGCAACCAAACTAAGGGCTTGAGACTCATCAAGTACCGTCACTTGTAGATCTTGAGCCTTAATTAGTTTAGACCCTGCTTTCTCTCCCGCCACAAGGTAGTCCGTTTTCTTTGATACACTTGACGCCACCTTCGCTCCCAACTCTTGTAATTGGGATTTTAGCTCATCTCGCGATAAGCTAGATAGAGTGCCAGTAACGACAAAAGAAAACCCTTTAAAAGGTAAGTTTTGTTGGTGAGATTGCACTTCCACAGGATCAAATTCGGGCCAATGCACACCCGCACGTTGCAGTTCATCAATTATTGTAAGGGTATCATGGTCGGCAAAAAAGTGAAGGATACGGTTAGCCACAATAGGACCAACATCTTCAACCGCCAGTAAACTTTCAATATCGGCCACTTTAATGTTTGTTAGGCGACCATAGTGCATGGCTAAGCTGCGAGCCGTAGCCTCACCAACTTCACGAATACCTAAACTAAACAAAAATTTAGCCAAACTTGTAGATTTACTTTTATGCAAAGCAGATAACAGGTTGCTGGCAGATTTTTCCCCCATGCGTTCCATCGCCGCTAAGACGGCATGGTCCAAAGCATATAAATCTGCAACATGTTTTATTTTACCTGTTTCGACTAAAGCTTGAACTTGTTTTTCACCTAAACCATCAATGTCCATGGCTTTACGAGACACAAAGTGTTTTATTGCCTGCACAATTTGAGCACCACAACTTAAACCGTTAACACACCTTAGCGCAGCTTCACCTTCTTCCCGCTCTACGGGGCCTTCGCATATAGGGCACGTTGTGGGGGTCTGTATCGCTTCCGCTGAAGCTGGTCGACGCTCCAATACCACCTGTACAACTTTAGGAATCACATCGCCAGCGCGCCTTACAATAACCGTATCGCCTAAATGCAGGTCTAAGCGCTGTATTTCGTCCATGTTATGTAAGGTAGCATTACTTACGGTGACTCCACCCACAAACACTGGTTCTAGCCTAGCTACGGGAGTAACAGCGCCTGTTCGCCCAACCTGAAAATCAACTTTTAATAAGCCGGTCATTTCTTCTTGCGCAGGAAATTTATGAGCGATTGCCCAGCGAGGCGCCCGAGCCACAAAACCTAAACGTTCCTGTAGCTCTAATTGATCAACTTTAAACACAATGCCATCAATTTCGTAGGCCAAATGAGTGCGCCTGGATGCCAGCGTTTGGTAATAGTCTAAACAGGCTTCAATACCTTGCACACGTCGCATTTCTGCATTGATCTTGAAACCCCACACTTGCAGTTGGTGAAGAATATCGAAGTGTTGCTGCGGTAAAGTATTGTCATCACTGACCAACCCTATGCTATAGGCACATAGCTCCAACGGCCTTTGTGCAGTAATTTTACTATCTAGCTGCCTTAAGCTTCCAGCCGCCGTATTTCGTGGGTTTACGTAAGTCTTTAAGCCTTTTGCAGCTAGCTTTGTATTGAGGGCCTCAAACCCAGCACTGGGCATATACACTTCACCGCGGACTTCTAGAGTTGCAGGCCAGCCTTTACCTAACAGACATAGGGGCACCGAATCTAAAGTACGCATATTTTGAGTAATGTCTTCTCCACGACTGCCATCACCACGCGTTGCTGCAGTTACTAATAATCCATTTTCGTAAGTAAGGCTTACGGCAATGCCATCAAGCTTAGGCTCACAGGCATAAATGATGGGGTCTTCTATGGCTCTGTCAGAATGCTTACTTAAGCGCTCCCTCACACGGCGATCAAATTCTCGTAAATCATCGCCATCAAAGGCGTTATCTAGAGACAGCATTGGTAAGGCATGGGTGACTTGCTGAAAACCTTCTAGGGGCTTATCTCCTACTCTTTGACTAGGAGAATCTGCTGTCACCCATTGCGGATGAACACTCTCTATAACTAACAGTTGTTGCATAAGCCGATCATATTCGGCATCGGGAATGCTGGGGTCATCCAGTATGTAGTAGCTGTGGTTATGTTGGCGTAGTTGGTCTTTAATGGCGTCTAGATGCGCCATAGCGGTATTTAGCATTGTTCACTTCAGACTAGTAGTAAGTTAAAGCTGCGCACGGCGAGTCATATTACGTCGTTCAAATTCACGAATTTGCTGGCGGCAATGTTCAATCGTTTGTGGACGCATCACACTGCGCTTTTCATCAAGCACCTCACCACTAAGATTAGCAGCTAAACACTGTGCAGTTTCAAGCATATAGTCAAACGCCTGCATATTATCTTGAGCCGTTGGCAAAGTTAAAAAGAACACCACTCCAGGAGTGTGTAAGTGATCCATTCCCGTTAGATTGAAGGTCCCAGGTTCCATCATATTAGCCATACTGAATTGGGTTTTGCCTAGCCTTAGGCCATCTTCAAAGCGATGGAAAATATCCATTTCGCCGTGAACGAGGCCACATGCTTCAACCAGCTTAAGTAACTGAGGGCCGTAAAAACCCTGACTGTCGTTGGCTGTAACCAGGATGCTGATGACTTGTTCGACAACGAGTATATTATTTCTAGATCGTTCTTCTACAGTTGCATGCTCAATAGCTTTCTGCGCTGCTAAACGCTTTCGGCTTAGCAGTTTTTTACCAAAGGTCATAGAAGTTACTTTGGCTATCTTTGTTGAGAGGCTTTCATCTTGGCTGTGTTGTGCCGAGTATTCAGCACCGCTTGCAGCTAAATCTTCTTCGCCTAGGTCTTCGATTCCCGTGTCGCTAAACAAAATATCGTCACTGGTTTCAAGCAGCTCGTGGGCTACATAGTTTTTAACAGTAACTGATACTGTGAGATCCTGTTCTGCAAACAAATCACTTTGCACCATTGAGTTAGTTTCTACCAATTCATGCACAGGTCGAGTAGGGTCAAAGTCTAGTGCAAGCATTGCATGCTCTGCTGCAACATCAGAAAATATACCGCCAGCGTTAAATGTTGTTGTTAAGGCTTTAATTTCTTCAGCACTTAAGCTAACTGGCGTAGAGTCAAGGATAAATACTTCTTCATTGGAGACAACATCAAGGGTATCTAGCATTCGGTCAGCGTCATGATCTAATTCATCATGCTTAACAACCGCAGCATCAGTATCATCCAACTCTTCAACTAGATGATTAACTGCTGCAACCTCTAGCACGAGGTCTGCTTCTTCAAATTGCTTATCTGGCACTGATTCAACTATTAGATCCTCAACCGCTAGATCTTCTATTACAAGCGCCATGGGTTCTAGATCAACGTACAATTCAACTTCTACATTGTGATCGTTGTTAATGACTGTGGTTATAGATTCATCACCAACACTGCGTGCTCCACCATTTGGTAGTTCGCTGGTGTATTTTTCTTGAGGTAGGCCACACAAACTTTCGTCTATATCTATCTTTAACGCTGCATGACTTACAAACATACGCCGCAAACCATCGATTACTATGGCAGTAACAGTTAAACCAGCAAACACCAGTAACCACGTTGTTAACATCATAAGATAGTTGATCTTTAAAAAAATTATTATTATGGTGCCGCAAAGCAGCTAAACCAATAGATTTAGACTATACCCCCAAAATAATAGATATAAAACCTTTAGGCGTTGTTTTTATAGACATATTTAATTATATACAGGTTAAATTTGATAAATTCGCAAATAAAGACTAATTCAACCCTTATAATGGCAACATTTCTTCTGTCATGTTGATTGCCTGCGCCACATCCACGGTTACAACTCGCGACACGCCTGCTTCTTGCATGGTGACACCTAATAACTGAGTCGCCATTTCCATAGCGATTTTGTTATGGCTAATATAAATAAACTGCACCTGGGCTGACATTTCTTTAACTAGCCGCGCATATCGCTCCACGTTAGCATCATCAAGAGGGGCATCTACTTCATCTAACATACAAAAAGGAGACGGGTTAAGCTGAAAAATAGAAAAAACTAAAGCGATTGCAGTTAAGGCTTTCTCTCCACCTGACAGCAGATGAATACTGCTATTTCTTTTGCCTGGCGGCTGCGCCATGATGGTGACACCCGTTGTAAGCATATCCTCGTCGGTAAGTTCTAGGTAAGCGCGCCCACCACCAAAAACTTTTGGAAATAATACATTTAAACTCTCATTTACCGTATCAAAAGTTTGCTTAAATCGTGCTCGAGTTTCTTTATCAATTTTATAAATAGCTTGCTCTAAACTATCCAATGCTTCAATTAATTCATCGTGCTGATGATCAAGAAATGTTTTACGTTCTTGTTGCAGTTTATATTCTTCAATAGCTACTAGGTTAATTGCCCCTAATCTCTTAATACGACTTTGGCACTGTTCCAGTAAATGACTTAATTGCAGTTGATTAATTGCCTCAGGTAGGATTTCAGCAAGCTTTTCTACCAGTACATTTTGCTCCATCATCGATTGTTTAATATGATCGGAGTTTACTTCTAACTCACGCTCAATTAAACGCTGATCTTGCAGCAGCGCATCGCTTTGCTGAATGTCATGTTCTTGCTTTTGTTGCTGTTGTTCAAGCTGACGTATTAACTGCTCCACCTGATTAATAGCATGCCGCCGCTGCTCCATGGCAGTCTCTGCATTTAACCTAAGGATCAGCAAAGCATCTAACTGATCGGTAAGGCTTTGCGCAGTATCATCTTCAGGGTGTTGTTGGTTGCCCCCCCTAGACTGAATTTCGGCTTGTTTATCCCGCCACTGGGTACGCTGCTCATGCAATCGCTCCACAGATCGTCTCAAACTAGTAATTTGCGCCAACACACTGTCCATTCGCGCCTGCACTTGAATCACTAGTTGTTGTTTGTGATTGAATTCGAGTTTTGCTTGGCCCAGCTGAGTTTCAATGGTTTCTTTTTTTGCCTCTAATTCTGGTATATTCAACTGTGCACTTTCCAACACCAACTGGTGCTCACTCAATTCCTCTTGCAGCAATGCCATCTCTTCGTCTAAGTGCTGCAAGCGCTGAATTTGTTCTTCGATACGGTGCCGTAAATTTTGTTGTTGCAACAGGCCTTGTTGACTTTGTAGCTGCAATAACGCCAATGCTTGTTGATGTTGTTGGTACTGGTTTTGGCCAAGCTGCCATGTTTGACGCATTTGGCTTAACACCTGTTCTGCTTCCAAGGCGCCTTCTCGTGCTTGTGTTAGCTTTGCTTGCGTATCTTGCTGAAGCGAGCGTAATGCCTCTTGTTGTGCAGCTAAAGCTTGAACCTGGTGCTTACGCCCTAACACTCCAGTAGTACTACCTTCTCTTGGGGGAGTACGAACCCAACCATGTCCCAGCCATAGACCGTCAGGTAAAACCACGCTGCCATAGACTGGCAAACTAGCCAATAGATTTTTAGCTTCATGGCAATCGTTCGCTATGTGCACTTGCCCTAACAAACCCTCTAAGCCAATAGGCACATCTACCTTATCAAGCAAAGTTGGGTAAGCGGTCATTGCAGCTGCAGGCTGTCCATCCAGGTGAGGCACCAACAATGTTAAACCTCTAACATCAGACAACTGGTCAAGGCTTTGATCAGGCAATTGAGCCAACAAATATCCTCCCAGCCAGTCTTGCAATACATGCTCTGTGGCTGCTTCCCACCCAAAGTCCACCTGCATAGTATCAATAAGCTTCTGACTCGCTTCTGCATGCCACCCCAGTGGTAACTCGGCTGCACCTTGTTCAGCTTCTTTTAGCAATAACTGCAAGGATGAGAGCTGACCTGCTAACATGCCCAACTCCTGCACTTGTCCGTCTAGCTGTTCCTGCTGCTCACGTTCCTGCTGCCTTAAGACTAACAGCTTCTGTTCCAAGGTTGACAGCTGCTCAGTCAAAAGATGTTGCTGTTGCTGTTGCTGCTCGACCTGCGCATCTAACAGGTCCATTTCTTCATTACTTGGAAGACTCAAGCCGTCCAACTCCGTTTCGCTTGCTTGCCGATCTTTTTGCACTTGGGCAGCTTGTTGCTGTTGATGTTGCAACCCCGTTATAGCCACTTCGATAATTCGTTTTAAGTTAGCTTGTTCAACACTTTTTTGCTGCCATAGCAGTTGCCAATTTTCACGATGTTCTTCCTTTTCTTGCAAGCTGGTCTCTGCTTCAAACAACTGTTCAGAGGCTAATTCAGAGTCTAATGCAAGCTGATCTTGCTGTTGGCTTAGGTGATTGAGTTCTTTACCATCTGTAGCACATGCTTCTTCGATACGGCTCAATTGCTGCTGCGCCTCAGACGCATCAGCCTGCCAACGTTGCTGTTGCTGTTGGTTGTGCTCTATGCTTTGTTCCAAGCGCGCAATGTCTGCACCCAAACTATAAAACTCACCTTGTTGCTGGGTGAAGTTTTCATTAAGCAGCGCCAAGTCGTCTTTTTGTACATCTAATTGCGCTAAACGGGTACCCTGTTCACTCCGTTGCAAAACAATTTGATCTTTAATACGGCCCATGCCAATACGCTGGTCTAATAACTTTTCTCGTAACTCCCGCCATTGCAGCGTCGCCAGCTGAGACTTATGTTGACGTTCGTTTTGTTTTAATTCTGTGTATTGCTCTGCTGCTGCTGCTTGCTGCTTGAGGGTCTCTAATTGGCGGCCAAGTTCTTCTCTAATATCTTGCAAGCGTGCTAAATTTTCTCTGCTGCGGCTGATGCGATTAGAGGTATCACGTCGACGTTCTTTATAACGCGAAATACCAGCCGCCTCCTCAATGTAGATGCGCAATTCTTCAGGACGTGATTCTATCAAGCGAGAGATCATGCCCTGCTCGATGATTGAATAGCTACGGGGACCTAAACCTGTGCCCAAGAACAACTCCGTAACGTCTCTTCGACGGCACTTTTGACCATTCAAAAAATAGGTAGATTGCCCTTCACGGGTTACCTTTCGCCGAATGGAGACTTCGTTGTAGCTGGCAAATTCACCAGCCAAGGTACGATCGTGGTTATCGAATACTAGCTCAATAGTGGCTTGGCCAACAGGTTGCCGACTAGAGGAACCGTTAAAAATAACATCCGTCGCATTTTCTCCACGCAGGTTTTTGGCGGAGCTTTCTCCCATCACCCAACGCACAGCATCGATGATATTAGATTTTCCACAGCCATTGGGGCCAACAATAGCACACAGGTTGCCTGGCAAGTGGACCTTAGTGGGATCAACAAATGATTTAAAACCAGCTAATTTGATGCTCTTTAGGCGCATCTATGGGCTCTCTAACTTGATGCTATTTAGGCGCATCTATGGACTCTGTTATTATTGTGGGTGGTAGGTTACTTCAGTATTTGATCTATGGTCAAATAAACTGTTTTATCTTCTGCAATGGTCACAACAAGGGTTTGACTGACCAAGTCTCCAGGCTTTTGGCCCGGCACTCCCGCCATAGCAATGTGTGCACTAAGGTTTAAGGTTTGATAATCAGCCAAGCGGGTGCCCTTTTGAAGCGCCATAGCATCAGTTAACAGTACATCTAGCGGTAGGTTGCCAGGGTTTAGTTTGGTTGCAAATAGTGGCATTGCTCTTTCAGCCTGTTTGGCATATACAAATAGCACAGCTTGCTGTGACCCAGGTATCGATAACCCGTTGGCTAAGGACACCTTTATGGGCAAGGCCACACCTAGGCCCTGACTTGGGTCTTCAGTAAGCATTTGCTGTGCACTATCGATGCCAGCTTGAAGTGAGGCTTTACCCTGACCCTCGCCTGCCCTAGGCAACGCACGCTGCCAAAATTGTATGGCTGCATCATAGCTTTCGTTCTCAAAGGCTTGAATGCCTAGCAAACTCAAAGCCGAGACATCCTTAGGGTCCTGCGCCATAGCTTCAGCTATAGCTTGGTTAACCAGCTGACTAAATTCGCCTTCGTCAAAAAACAAAGCCTGGGCATATTGACCAAGTAACGCAGAATGCTGACGGCTTCCAGTCTGCACGTAGTTTAACGCCTGCTCAAATGCAGCAATACCTAAAGCGGTTTGTTCCGCTTGCATGTAACTATTGGCCAATAAATACCAACCTTCTGGATTATTTGGTCGCTGTTCCAACTCACCCTCAAGACTGCTAATTAAAGGCGGCAATGACGTTGCAGACGCAGTAATTGATCGGGTATTTTGCAAGTTAAAACTCTGTTCCAAGCTGCTATAGGCTCCAAGCTGAAAGTAAGTCAGCAATCCAGCAACAGGGATCACTAATGCGACCAACAATAATAATAAACCACCCGCATTGTTAGGGGAGCTCAAGGGTAATGCGGAGTCTGATGTTTCTAACAATAGAGTACGCTGCATTTCAGCTAAACCTTGATCGTAGTCACTACGATTGATCTGTGCAGATGCAAGCTCTTGCTCTAGTTCCATTTGTTTAACGCGATAGAGCTCTACCACAGCGTCATTTCTATTGTTAGATACGGCCGAGGTTGGCAAAGGCCGCCACCAAGCCCACAGTACAAAGCCACTTGTCAGGCACAGTAAAAGAGCAATAGCAGCCCAAAGTTCAATCATTATTTAATCCCTACTTGGAGGCTGGTTATCGGCTAGAAGTTGATCCAATTGTTGTTGTTCCGAAGGTGTTAACATGGCACCTTGGTTGTGGGTTTTACGACCAAAAAACCATAGCGCCCATAAGCCAATAAGCACCATGCCAAATGGCATAAGCCAAAGCACCATTGTGGCTTTGTTAAACGGTGGGTCATACAAGATAAATTCACCATAACGCTGCACCATAAACTCAGTAATCTGGCGATCAGTTTGGCCTGTATTAATTAACTTTTGTACTTGTGCACGAAGGTCTTTAGCAATTATCGAATCTGAATCAGCTAAATTTTGATTTTGACATTTTGGACAACGCAAGACCGTGGTTAAGTCCACAAATCGTTGAGCCATTTCTGGTTCTGCAAATTCGTATGATTTAATATCTGCTTGGGCCAATGGCAATACAGCACTCGCCAAACAGAACAACATACTCGCTAAAGCAGCCTTAAACATCAGTTTGTTGCCTCGAGCAATTTGAGGTACTTACTGCGCAATGGCGGCCAAGTGCGCTCATTTAGTTCACCAGTTAGTTTATCAATCACCACGCCTTGTGCATCAATTAAGTAAGTTTCTGGTGCACCTACCACTCCAAGGTCAATGCCCAGGACACCTTTCGGATCAGATACAGAAAATACGTAAGGGTTACCTAATTCTTTTAACCATTGTTGTGCGGCAGTAAGCTGGTCGTGGTAATTAACCCCAAAAATCCTTACTTTTTCTTGTTTAGCAATACCAACCAAAAACTCATGCTCAGCACGACATGTGGGGCACCAAGTGGCCCATACATTGATTAGTGCTGGCTGACCAAGCATGTCAACTTGAGTGACATTTTTATTTGGCAACATTAGTGTTGGGGCATTAAATGCTGGAAGTGACTGGCCAATCAAACTTGATTCAATGTTATTAGGATCTTTGCCAATGCCTTGGTACAAGAACAAGCCTAGCGCAAAGGCCATTAGCATCGGTGACACAATCAATAATCGCTTAATTGTTGTGGTCATTGTGGAACTCCCTCAATTGGTAATTTTCTTCGCCGATAACGTTTATCCCATACGGCTAGCAATCCACCTAATGCCATCATAAGTGCACCAAGCCAAATTAGCCGAATCATAGGCTTTATATGCAAACGCATCGCCCAGGCACCATCAGCCAGCGGCTCTCCCATAGCCACATAGATATCGCGGTTTAGGGCTGGGTCTATCGCCGCTTCTGTCATGGTTTGACCTCGGCTAGTATATGTCCGTTTTTGGGGTAACAAATTAGCAACCACCTGATCATCTCTAACCACCTTCACTTGGCCCTCAAGGGCTATATAATTTGGACCTGTAACATTTTGAACACCTTCAAAGGTAAAGTGATATTGACCAAGAGTTGCTTGATCACCGATGGCCATACGTAAGTCTTTTTGTACCGAGTAATGGCTTACAACGGCAATCCCCAAGGCGGTGACACCGATGCCAACATGGGCCAATAACATGCCATAATAACCAGGATTTAATTGCCGCAAACCTCGCCACCACGTCTGGTGCCGCAACCTCCTTCTCAGATCCACCCAGGAAGCTAATAACAGCCACGCCAGTAGTGCTGCGGCTAACGCTGTTGAGGGATTAAATGTGCCGTTATAAGCATATGGAAATACAATTCCCAGCACCATCGCTATAAGCGCTGGCGAGCGTAATAATCGCCATAACTCATTAGGATTTATTCGTTTCCATTTAGAGCCCAAGCCTAAACCCATTGCAACAATCAGTAACACCATTAAAGGTACAAAAGCCGCATTGAAATAAGGTGGACCTACAGAAATTTTTCCACCACCCATAGCATCCAGGAATAAGGGATAGAGTGTGCCAAGCAACACCGTTAACGCAGCAATTACCAGTATTACATTGTTCGATAACAAAAATGTTTCACGGGACCAAAAGCGATAACCCACTCGGCTCTCTACAGTAGTGGCACGTAGAGCAAACAGCAATAAGGATCCACCCACTGTGATGGCCAGTAATACTAATACAAAGTAGCCACGATCTGGATCTGATGCAAACGCATGTACCGAGGTGAGCACACCTGAGCGCACCAAAAATGTACCCAACAAACTCAAACTAAAGGCTAGAATAGCCAGCAATAATGTCCAATTTTTGAACAATCCTCGTTTTTCTGAAACTGCCAAAGAGTGTAATAAAGCCGTGCCTACCAACCATGGCATAAACGAAGCATTCTCAACAGGATCCCAAAACCACCAACCACCCCAGCCGAGTTCATAGTATGCCCACCAACTCCCTAGAGCGATGCCTGCTGTTAAAAATGCCCATGCTACACTTGTCCATGGTCGCGACCACCGCACCCACGCTGCATCATAGTGGCCGTCTAAAAGAGCGGCTATAGCGAACGCAAAGGCCACAGAAAAGCCAACATACCCCATATACAGCATGGGTGGATGAACAATGAGACCAAAATCCTGTAACAAAGGATTTAAGTCTGCGCCTTGCAGGGCTGCTTCTGGCAATAAACGCCAAAAAGGGTTACTGGTGAGCAGGGTGAAGGAGATAAAACCCACACCTATCATACCCATCACCGCCAGAACGCGAGCCTGCATAGTCAAAGGTAAAGTTTTGCTCAGTAGACTTACCGCCATAGTCCACATACCAAGGATTACCACCCAAAGTAATAATGAGCCTTCATGACCTCCCCAAACCGCACTCATTTTATATTGCATGGGTAACGCGGTATTTGAATTCTCAGCCACATAACGCACACTAAAATCATCTTGGGCAAAGGCAATCATCAACATAGCAAAGGCAATAAGTAACATGACACCAAGACCCACGGCCAGAGGTTTAGCACTAAGCATAAGACGCGTTTGGCCAGTATATGAGCCTAGCATAGGCAAAAATCCTAAGCTCATTGCTAAAAATAAGGCCAGTATTAGGGCCACATTTCCAATTTCTGGAATCATTCGGAGTCCTCTTTTATAGCTTGAGTAGTTGCTGACTGAGGCTGTGCTTTCGTTGTCACTAAACTCGCAGACTGAGCCTCATTTAATGCTTGAATCACTTCTGGTGGCATGTAGTTTTCATCATGTTTGGCTAATACTTCGTCGGCTAAAAAAACACCATCATCATTGAGTTTACCTTGGGCTACAATGCCTTGGCCTTCGCGGAACAGGTCCGGCAATATCCCTGTATAGTCTACCTCAACATCTTCCACAAAATCAGTAATAATGAAGCGAACTTTTAAACTGTCTGGGGCACGCACTAAACTGCCCTCTCTTACCATTCCACCAGCCCTGATACGCTGATGTGCAGGTGCCTTACCTTGAACCATATCCGAGGGAGAGAAAAACAGATTTATATTCTGTGACAGTGCATAAAGCACCAAGCCTACAATCACACCCACACCCAACAACAGCCCGAGGATGAGTAGCAGCTTATTACGTCTTTTAGGGTGCATCAACATGGTTGTTTGCCTTTCAATTACTGGTTACGTCGGACGAGGGCTTTAGCTTGTTTCAGCGCCTTCAAATTTTGGCTTCGCGCATGCCATATGTTTATGCCTAATAGGGCAACAAATAGCCCATAACAAGACCAAACGTAAGGCCCATGCCCTGCCATGTTCAATAACGCATCTAAAGATTCAAAATACATAATTATGCTCCAGTGATATCTCGGTGCTGAGCCAGCCAACTTGTACCACTTTGAGTTTGTAATATTTGCGTCCGAGTGCGCATCAAAACTACTAACGCGAACAGACAGTAACTACCTAACACAGTTAACAATAAGGGCAAATACATATCGGCAGGCATACTTGGCTTTGAGGTTAAAGTAAAACTAGAGCTTTGATGCAGAGTGTTCCACCATTCCACAGAATATTTGATTATAGGGATATTGATGGTACCCACAATGGCCAATATGGCCGTGGCTTTGCCAGCAACTTGACGCTCGCTTATGGCTTGATTTAACGCCATTACCCCGGCGTACAGAAAAAGTAGCACTAAGGTAGAGGTTAGACGTGCGTCCCAAACCCAATACGCTCCCCAGGTTGGTTTACCCCAAATCGCACCCGTTAATAAGGCAATTATGGTGAAAGTTGCACCAATAGCTATACAACTGCGGGCAACCATAAAGGCTAGTTTCATCTTCCAAATAAGGCCGATTGCACCAGCAACAGCCATGCCTAAAAATATAGACTGTGACAAAATAGCCGCTGGCACATGCACATACATAATACGAAAACTGTTACCTTGCTGATAATCTGCTGGTGCATAGGCCAAACCCCACACCACACCCCACGTCAGCAGCACAAACGCCACAACTGCAAACCATGGCTGCAAGATACCCCCAAAGTCATAAAACCACTTAGGTGAACCCATCTGATGGAACCAACGGGGCATGCGCCATATAGACTGAGTCATAAATACCATCTCTTTAAATATATTTTTTTTCATTGCTTTATTTTATAGCTTTAAAGCCGAGCCTGCTGCCCAAGGCGTTATCATTAACGCAAATACAAACATAGCGGCTAATAAGGCGATGTAGCCATCTACTGCCATGCCCTGTGCCGCAGCAGCTACACTAGAAGAGCCAAAAATAATCACTGGCACATACAAAGGTAAAATAAGCAACGTGAGCAACATACCACCGCCCCTCACTCCAGTAACTAATGCAGCACCTATAGCGCCTAACAAACTAAGGGTTGGGGTGCCTAAAAGTAGGCTTAACATCAAAGCAGGTACAGCATGGGTTGGTAAAAACAACATAGTTGCAATTAAGGGTGATATTAATATTAAAGGTAACCCGCTCACCAACCAATGTACAAACACCTTGGCAAGAACCAAGGTCCAACTAGGATATGGGGCTAACAACAACTGTTCCAAGCTACCATCGTCATGATCCAGCTTAAATAACAATTCCAAAGATAATAGTGTCGCTAACATTGCCGCCACCCAAATCACGCCAGCTGCGACTTCAGATAAGAGTGAAGCTTCGGGGCTAACACCTAAAGGAAACAGCGCTACCACCAACACAAAAAACACCAGTGGGTTAATCATTTCTGCAGGCTGTCTAGCAACCAGTAATATGTCACGACGCACGATTGCCAACATAAATTTGATCATGTTAAAGGCCTATCTTCGCTGTAGGGACATTTGGATTATAACGGAGCATATTGACTCAAGTCTAAAATCTTAACTTGCGGCAAGCTTATTTCTTGATGACTGGTCATCAATACTGCACCACCTGCAAGGGTATGTTGGTTTAACCAATCCTGCTCGTCAACTATGCCTTGTTGATCAATTGATGTAAAAGGTTCGTCCAGCAACCATATATTGCCTTTACAAAGGTGCAACCGAGCTAAAGCCACTCTACGTTTCTGACCCGCCGATAGTTGCGCAACGGTATTCTCTTCGTAACCCCTTAGTCCTACTTTTTCTAGGGCAGCATATCGTTGCTGCTGTGTTGACGACCCATCTAACCCTGCTAACCAAGATAAATTTTCATCAGCTGTGAGCTGTTCTTTGAGACCCAATTTGTGGCCAATGTAAATCACCTTGGTCGCATGCCTAGGGTATAGCACCTTACCTGTATCCACTGGATGCAGGCCTGCAAGCTGGCGTAATAAGGTGGTTTTTCCTGCACCATTGCGACCTTTAATATGCCACAATTCTCCGGCCTTAACGGCGAAATTAAGGCCGCTATACAAAACTCTTAAATCCCTTTCACAAGCTAAATCGTCGGTACACAAAAGATGGAATATGGCAGAAGACGGAAAGGACACTAATCGCTAACTCATTTATATTAGGGAGAGTTATTATATCTGTTTGAGAGGAAAATGCGAATAAAGTTAAGCTACACAATAACCAACGTATAACGCACACCATTGTAATTCTGCCATTCCTCATTTCCCGTCGAATGTACTGGGCCAACAATAAGATCTACCAACACAGATTGCTGGGTTTGTTTGAGTTTAAGACTGTGGCCCCGCCAACTGCTTAGGTCATATGGCACTGCCGAAACGGTTAGGAATGCTCTCAAATCCAATAACACTTGGTCGCTATGTTTTTCGCCTTGCCAATGGGCACCACCCATTGCAATTAAAGGGCCGCATATGGCCTGCATACCCGATAAGTCTGCCAATGGCAGCAACAGGTCTTGCTCACCCACCTTAACCTGTAAACAGGCCTGGGGTTCGAGTGAGGGGATTAACCCTTCATCACTATTACACTCATCATCATGGGTAGCATCTGAGGGCATTAATAGCCCAGACAAGTAGTCCATGAGAACAGAATCATTTTCCTTTACCATTAATTCTCTCGCGACCATTGGGGTATTTGCTGTCGCTTTCGCTGCAACTGCGTAAGTAATAAATCATAGGCCTGAACACCACGGGCTAAATGGTTATACTCGCTGGGCACCTTGCCAGCCGAACTGGCATTACGGAATTGTGTATCAATGGGAATGAGTGCATGGGAGACTCGCTCACCAAATTCTGCCCGAATGATACGTAAACTCTGGATTGATGATTTAGTGCGACGATCGTACATGGTTGGCAGCACTAGCGCTTGCAATTGTTGGTGGCGTGTCTTTAATACTAAATCTAAACTTTTAGACATCCGCATCAAGCCCTTAATAGCAAGAAACTCAGTTTGAACCGGCATCAACAATAGTTCACATGCTGCTAGCGCATTAATCATAGCCACACCCAAAATTGGTGGACTATCAATAAGCACATAATCAAAGGTGGATTTTACTTGAACCAAGGCTTGCTGAATTATTAGACCCATACCTCCCAACTGCCCCGCTTGGCGTTCAAGGGCAGCCATGCGGCTACTGGCGGGAAGCAGGGTGAGATTATGCAGGTTAGTAGTAATAAAGAGCGCGGCAACTTCTTGCTGTGGGTTAACAAACAAATCGTAAACAGAGTTATTTATGGTATCTGGATCTAACCCAAAATAACTAGTAAGGGAACCATGAGGGTCCAGATCGACCACCAAAACCTGATGGCCTTGCTGGGCTAGAAGCCCAGCTAAAGTAACGACAGTAGTAGTTTTTCCTACCCCACCCTTTTGGTTAGCTACGGCCCATACTTGCATAGTCATTAAAATCCAGTACGTGGCTTTGGTAAACTACACAAATCCAGTATTTTTTGAGAAATTTTTGACAAAGGCAGTTCAAATTGAACTGCACCCATTTGCTTAGCTGCCCTAGGCATGCCAAAAACCACGCTAGAAGCTTCGTCCTGACCCACAGTTTGGCAACCAGCCTCACGCATCCGTAATAAACCTTTAGCACCGTCGGCGCCCATGCCAGTCAAGATAACACCTATCGCAAGGCTACCGACTTCCTTAACTACAGAATCAAACAATACATCCACCGACGGCCTATGCCTGTTAACTTTTCCCGTATGCAAAATTCTACAAATATAACCACGGCCCCGACGACGAACGGTTAAATGAAAATTTCCCGGTGCCAAATAAGCATGTCCGGGCAATATTTCGCTGCCATCTATGGCTTCCATTACCGTCATTGCAGACACTTCGTTTAGGCGTCGTGCCAAAGAGGTACTGAAGGTTGGTGGAATATGCTGAGCTATAACAACAGGAGGTGAATCAGCTGGCATAACAGACAATATTTGGTTTAGTGCTTCAGTTCCACCTGTAGAAGAACCTATCGCAATAATACTACCTGCTTTGACGACACCTGGATTAACTGGCTTTTTTAGTTGCTTACTATCGTCATCTGCTCTAACAAGCAAACTACTTTGAGCCAATGCATTAACATTAGCCAATGAAGCCATTTGCACTTTTTCTATCACTAGCATAGAAAACTTATCGATACCCCAGTCTTCTTGTAGGGTAGATTTAGCTACATAATCGAACGCACCCAATTCTAATGATTTGAGTGTGGCCGTAGCACCTTTTTCGGTAAGGGTGGAGACCATTACCACGGGCATCGGGCGCAAACGCATCAAATTGCGTAAAAAAGTAATGCCATTCATTTTTGGCATCTCAATATCGAGCGTTAACACATCTGGGTTGAGTCGCTTTATTTGGTCACGCGCCTCATAAGGATCTTCGGCTGTGCCAACCACTTCCATTCGTAGATCGCCATTTATTATGTCCGTCAGTAACTTTCGCATTAGTGCCGAGTCATCAATAACTAATACTGATATCAACTTCAAGAGTTAACTCTCCAACTGCTAAAAAAGGATAATGTCACCATCACGAGGCACCTTCTTAATATCTTGTAAATACGCAGCTTCACGACGCACAACTGTTGCTTGGTTAGTGCTGTGTAGTTTGCGCACTTTTACCTTACCTGTGTGAGGAAAGTAGAGCAACTTTCGAGGAAATCGATCGCCTACGTCATGAGCAGCTACCGCAATGCCCTCTTGGTGTAAAAAATTAAATACAAAATCAATATTGCGCTTGCCAATATCTATGGTCATTCTATCTAGCACTTTACCGCCACCAAATAACTTTACTTCCAAATCTCTTTTATTACCACCGTACTTCAGGATTTCATTAATCAGTACTTCCATCGCCCAGTTACCATACCGGGCTGCGGTTCCACCTAAGTCCAACATCGACACACCAGCCCCAATTTGCGGCAGCATAAAATGGTTCATACCGCCGACATTAGTTTTGGGGTTACGTATACAGGCCGAAACACATGATCCCAACACGGTCGTGATCATTTCATCTTTTCCAGAAACGTAAACTTCACCAGGCATCAACTTCGCTGATGAAATCGCCATGGCGTTATCCCAGTATCGCGTAATACCTTCAAAGCCTTTTAGGGCCAACGGCAGATCGCGGGGCTGGCCTGGCCCTGTCATTTAACTTTCCTGTATACGGTGTGGCCAACAGAGGTAAAACGATCCGACAGCTTATACATGCTTTCAGAGTGGCCGATCACTAAATAACCTCCTGGAACTAACATATCGGCAAACCGGTCAAACAGTAATTTTTGCGTGGGCTTATCGAAATAAATGACCACATTGCGACAAAAAATCATGTCGAACAGTCCTGACATAGGCCAACTCTGCAACAGATTAAGCGGTTTAAAAAAAATCGTGCGACGTAGACTTTTTTTTACCTGAACTTCATTTTTCCCATCAGTTGCTAGTTTGTCAAAATGTTGTGAAACTAGTTTCGAGCTAAGGCCACTAACACGGTCCCAGGCGTAGACCCCTGCTTTACCTTGAGCCACTACATTAGTATCTATGTCCGTCGCCAGTATTTTTGTATCCCACTGGCTGGGTATTTGGTTGCTTAGGGTTATGGCAATCGAATAAGCTTCTTCACCCGTAGAACAGCCCGCTGACCAGATCCTTAGTTTTTTCCTATTTGTACCAGACTTCCACTCATCAATCGCAGTGTTTTTAATAAAGTCAAAATGATGAGACTCACGAAAGAAGGACGTTAAGTTGGTCGTAATAGCATTAACAAAGTGTGTAAATTCAGCACTTTCTTGTTGCAGGGTCATGGTTAAATAATCATCAAATCCATGACAACCAGTTTTTCGAATACGCCTAGAAATACGGCTGTACACCATGTCTTCTTTAATATTTTTTAATACGATACCTGAGTGTTTATAAATCACTTCACTTATGGTTGTGAAGTTCTTTTTTGACATTTGAAATTGACGGGCATTAGGGACCATTTTGGATGTTTCTTTAATAAGCTGATTCACAATAACCATCTTCCTTGATTGTGGCCAATAGCAGCAGGCTAAAGGTTATTTTCCAAGTACAATAATCGTTCGCTATCTAAAAGAATAACCATTTTCCCCTTAACTTCAGTCAATCCCTCGATAAACTCACGACTAACGCTTTGATTAACACTTGGAGGTGGTTGTTTATCTGTGGGTGATAGAGTAAAAACGTCTGACACCGAATCAACTACGATGCCCATAATACGATTGACCCTTTCAGTAGTGACTTTAAGCACAATTACTACGGTGTTTTCATCGTAGTTAGAGTCTGACAATTCAAACAGTATACGTAAGTCTATAACGGGCACGATGGCCCCCCGTAGGTTAATTACCCCACTAACATAAGCTGGTGCATTGGGGATAGGAGAGACATTACCCCAACCACGAATTTCCTGTACGTTAAGTATGTCTACGCCATACTCTTCATCTTGCATAAGAAAGGTGAGATATTGCAGCTGATTTTCAAAATTTTGTTCATTGGCATGATCTGCCAAAGAGGCCGTATGCTTTAATAAACTTTTTGTATCTTCTTGCTTGGCAGTGCCCATTAATATTCTCCTAAGCTGCTGCGTCAGTCATTTTTTTTGCGGCGGCAATATCATTACCCGCTAAACTGGACAAACCTACAGCATCTACGATCATTGCCACAGTACCGTCACCCAAGATAGTAGCGCCTGAAACACCCAGAACGCGTGTGTAATTATCTTCCAAACTCTTAATCACTACTTGTTGTTGCGCTAACAACTCATCAACCACAACGCCAATTTTTTGCCCTTCAGACTCAACCACAACAAGGAGGCTACCTTGCAGAGTCCGTATTTCTTGACGTAAACCAAATAGCCGATCTAAATGAAGAATTGGAATATACTCTTCACGCAAGCTATATACATCACTGCCACCGGCGACATTGCTCACCTTGTTTCCATCAATTTGCAAAGATTCACTAATGGACACGAGTGGAAAAATATAAGTTTGGTCAGCAACAGTCACTAACTGCCCATCCAAAATAGCTAAAGTCAAAGGCAAACGAATACGGAAAGTGCTACCCACTCCCATTTCTGTTGACACTTCTACAGAGCCGTTAAGTTCCTGAATGTTGCGTCGAACAACGTCCATACCCACTCCACGACCTGACAAATCGCTGACTTTTTCCACGGTTGAAAGCCCTGGAGAAAACAGAAGCTCTAACTTTTGTTCTTGAGTTAATTGGTCTGACTCGCCTACGAGACCATTTGTACGCGCCTTGGCCAACAATCGTTCCGTATCAATACCACCACCATCATCAGTCATTTCGATAACAATATTGCCGCCTTGATGAAAGGCATTTAATACAATGGTACCCATTTCCGGTTTGCCTGAGGCTCTGCGTTGTGCAGGCATCTCAATACCATGATCTAAAGCATTACGAATCAAATGAACCATAGGATCACTGATTTTTTCCATTACTGTTTTATCCAGTTCTGTATTTTCACCACTCAGTTCTAACTGAACCTGTTTGCCTAACTGGATGCTAATGTCCCTGACCATACGAGGCAAACGGTTGAAAGTAAAACTAATAGGCAACATACGAATACGCATTACACTGTCTTGCAGTTCTCGAGTATTTTGCTCAAGTTGCACCAAACCTTCACGTAAGTTGACAATATGTTCGTCAGTTATACCATCACCTGCAGAACCCATTTGGCCTAACATGGACTGGGTAATTACCAGTTCACCCACTAGATTAATTAGGCTATCGACTTTGTCGATACCCACGCGTATAGAGCTCGCTTCAACTTTAGTGGACTTTGCTTTGACTGGGGTTTTAGCTTGGTCAGTCACTGTCACAGGAGGGGGAGACTGATCGGTGGACTCGGGGGGGCTAGGTAGTTGCAAGTCATCCAAACTAGGTAACGGACCTGAGGGCATAACTAAACGTTGCCCAGAGGTGGCGGAATTTTTTACTTTGGAGTCGTTAGGCTGATCTTGGGACTGGCTAGAAACGGCAGCTATTGAATCTTCCAGTATAGGTGTGATGGACAATTCACATTCATCCTCAACCCACTCGAACACTTCTTCGACATCGTCAATTGCACAAGTTGTCAGCAGTTCTATAGTCCAGGACAAATAACAATTATCAGGCACCAATACTTGCAGTGGTGGTAATTCAGTGGCGTCTGCCGCGGTTTTTATCTCTCCTAGCGTCGCCAACTCTCGCAACATTCGTACCGGGTCATTACCGCCTTTAAGCATGTCTAGTTCGGGTTTAAAATAAATTTTAAAGCCAATTTGTTGCCTACTAGCACCACGTTCTCGTTCATCAAGGGCTGAATCGTCATTAGTTTCAATGGTTTCCCCAACCACTGGCTCACCAACACTGGTATCCATTTTCACTACTTTAGCACTATCAGCATAAGTGCCTCCATCTAAGACCGCCTGAAACACTCCAGCTAATTCATCGGCACGCTGCGTGTCCAGCTCTTGTTTTGATTTCAAGGCCTCCAGCAGCTCCCTTAAACAATCAACCGACTGTAAAAACAGCTCAATGCCATCTGCATCAAGAGCCTGATCGCCATCACGAATCTTATCCAGTAACGTTTCTAATATATGAGTAAATTCAGTAACTTGCACAAACCCAAAGGTACCGCTGCCGCCTTTTATGGAGTGGGCAGCACGAAAAATGGAATTAATTTGTTCGCTGTCCGGGTTATCCACATCCAACTCGAGCAGCGATGCTTCCATTAACTCGAGGCCTTCAAAGCTCTCCTCAAAGAAGACTGCATGAAATTGGCTGAGATCAATACTCATGTCATAACCCTTTTATGATCTAGATGTGGACGACTAAACCAGCTGTCTGAAGTCTGCCCTTAAAGCCAAAGTTGCTTAGCCAATTACTTTTTTGATAGTAGCAAGCAGTTTATCAGGGTTGAATGGCTTAACTACCCAACCTGTGGCTCCAGCACCTTTACCTGCCATTTTTTTGTCGCCAGATGTCTCCGTGGTCAACATTAAAATTGGCGTGTATTTGTAAGCTTCTAACTGACGTAGTTCTCTTACTAACTCGATACCATCCATCACCGGCATATTAACATCACTTAAAACCAGATCAAATGATGCTCCCTTGGCAAGGTCTAACGCTTGTTGGCCGTCAGCAGCTTCAACGACTTCATAACCAGCGCTTTGCAAGGTAAACACCACCATCTGGCGCATTGACGCAGAATCGTCTACTGCCAGTATTTTTGTCATCGATGTAACTCCATTATAAAATAAATTAACTTAAGCATCATCAAACCTAACATGCCATTAGTAGGTAATTAAAAACTCTACTTTAACCCAGTTCTTGGCTTAAGCCTGATACTCGGATTAACTCTTGAATAGTTTTTGGTACATTAAATAACGCCACGGCCACATTTTTTTCAGCACAGCTTCTTTTAAATGCCCATAACAGTTGCAAACCTGCGGCATCAACCCGCTCTAATTGAGAGGCATCGATCATCACTTCGTTATCGGCCAACCCTGCATCTGCAAGGCGTGCAGACCAAACACCAACTTGGGCGATAGTTAATTCCGTTTCCAACTGAATAGTTGCAGAGCTGCCCATAATATTTACCTATTCTAACTTATCAAACTGAACATTAACGACCCCTATAGGTGATAATCAATGGGTGAACGACTACTGATGTTTAATTTAACGTGAAAGAAACTTAAATACCATTCAAAAACAACACATTATAAATTATGTCAAAAGACTAACTGAACACTTTAAACGGACATAAATAATGGCCGTAGTGATCGCATCACCAAGGGCTGTGTGGCGCCCTAACACGGGCACATCTAAACCTTTAGCAATAGCCTCAAAAGACAAATTAATTTGACAATCGACGCCACCCGTAAGTTGAGTCTTGTTTCGATACAAGTCCATCACGTCAACATATCGATTAGGCATCCCAAAATCAAACAACGGCCTCACATATCGATCTAACACAGCCAAATCGTAGCCTATGTTATACCCTACAATCGGACGGTTACCTATAAATTTAAGCATTTTTTCTAATGCCTCTACCACTGGTAAACCTTCATTTAGATCCATTCGGCGTAGTTTGTGGACCTTTACAGAATCCCTGGGCAAGTCTTTAGGCGGAGACAAGGTTAGGCATAATTTTTCGCTGCTTAATACCCGATTACCTTTAATAACCACCGCACATATAGACAATATCTGTGCTTTAGAAACATCTAAACTTGTTGTCTCAATATCCAAGGAAACCAGCTCTTCCCCCTGGTAAGGCTGAAAAAGATACAGCCACCGACTTTTCAGCCGACGCACCTTCCATACATCTTTAATACGTCGTATACGGCGTTTAATCATCATAAGCCCAAACCTAAACGATACCTTAAAGATAAGTGTTTCTTAAAATCTTTAACCACCTGAAAGGACTGCCTTAACAAATCCTTTTCTAAACGATCCAAAGCACCCAAATCAACATCATTATTGAGATCCTCTACGCTGCACTCCTGCTCCTGTTGATTTAGATGGTGGGATAAGCGAAACCACTGTAATAACGAAAAAGACTCCATCAGTTCACTGCCTAAACGCTGGGGCAGTACACCAAGCTTAACTAAACTTTCAATACGCTTATAGGTGTTAGTTTCCGCCACCTGGTATTGCATAGCTAGCACACGCACACCATGTACGATGGGGAAAATTCCACCCTTTTTAACATCAACCCCAGCTGCTCGATCTCTAATGCCACCCAAAAAGTTCAACGGTGTTTCAAATACCAATGCCACTTCCGCAAACGACGACAAAAACCGCTGCTGTTGCTGCAACTCTCTTAATAACCAGTTGCGACTGGTCTTAAATAAGGCTTTATTGCCTGCCACTGGGTATGCATCCATTGATATTGCTAAGTTAAGTAAACTATCACTGTCGGCCTTAGCAACCCAGTCACGCATCCGCTGAGTCCATGTACTAATGGGCTGCACCCAAAATGGATTATTCACCATCACCTGACCAGGGCACTTTGGATATCCTAGTCCAACCAACGCCTGAGTATAATGTTCCAAAGTTTGCTGACATTCAGGCCAATCTAGGCTGTCGCGCATAATGAGGCCGTTGTCTTGGTCAATTCTTACAATCTGTTCACCACGGCCTTCACTGCCCATAACCACCAAACACACATGAGGCAGTACGTTTTCTGGGACCACTAGATTAAACAACTTCGACATTAGCCTTTTATTAAGTGCTGCCAGTAAGTCCATGGCAAAACGAACTTTGACGCCTTGAGCGTATAGTGACCGAATTAAGTTACCCATATCTCCTGCAGCAGCCTTAAGTTCATCAATACTGGTGGCACGTTCTATACGCAATCCAACTACATGAGAGTGGCTTGAAAAATAGCTCAAGGTGTCCGCCAGATCAATAATGCCATGCAATTCGGAGCCTTGCATGACCACCACCCGATCAATTTGGTGGAGTGTCATTAAAATTAACGCATTAAAGAGGTAATCACCAGACTCAACAGTAATAAGCCGGTAATTGGCAATAACCTGCACATCCGCAGTCACTGGGAGCTTGTCTAATACAATCGCATTTAACAAATCTGTGCGGGTCACTATGCCATAACGTTTACCACGTTGCACCAAAGCACAATCAATCTGCTGGTCACTCATAAACTGAGTGGCATACTCTAAATCAGTGCCCTTTGGCAATAACGAGGCATCCCGCATACACGAACTGTCTATTCGGGCGAGCATAAACTCTGTCATGTTTAGTGAATCATTTTTTTGCTCTAACAACTCATTTTGTAATGACAAATTCTTATTAAAGAAACCACCAAAACTAGCATTACGATAGATAAGATCCAGCAGAATTTTGGTAGGAAGTATGTAACAAATGGTTTCTTCATCTGCCACGAAGTCATGAATTGCACTGCCACGTAAAGCCGACCATGCTCCAAAATAATCATCATTGGTATAGTGCACAAAGGTATGCCCATGGCGCTTATCCACGCTCTGCACATCTAGCTCCCTAACGCAGCCTTTAAGAATGATGTACAAGCCTTCTGGTACATCACCAGTACTGATAATTACTTCACTAGCTTGATAGTAACCAATATCAAGATTATCTTGCAGAAGCGTGTACTCGTCTTCGTCTAACAAATTAAACGGCAAGACATCAGCATTAAACGTATTGCTAGAGTGCATGATTCACCAAAAGACACCCATAAGAACTACCCTGTTGATCAATAGTATGCAGAGCCATTATTTCGTGGCACACGAATATTTTGCACAATTTGCTGAATATGTTTAGGCGGCTCAGGTGTTAGATGAGCCACCAGATAAGCCACAATAAAGTTCAATACCATACCTAAAGCGCCAAACCCTTCAGGGGATATTCCTAACAACCAATGCTCCGGTTCGCCTCCCATAAACTTAAAATAAACGATATAACATAGGGTGGAAATCAAACCTACCAGCATACCGCTTATGGCGCCATATTTATTCATCCGTTGGTAAAAAATACCCATGATGATAGCAGGAAAAAATGACGCACAAGCTAACCCAAATGCCAAAGCCACCACAGCAGCTACATAGTCTGGCGGATGCATACCCAAGTATCCAGCGATAAGCACCGCCACCATGGCTGCCAAGCGCGCAGCCAAAAGCTCTTGCCCATCAGTAATTTGCGGCCGAATAGTTTTTTTCAATAAATCGTGGGATACGGATGTCGCAATAACCAGCAACAATCCAGCTGCCGTTGATAATGCCGCAGCCATTGCGCCAGCGGCAATTAGGGCAATCACCCAGTCTGGCAGCTCGGCTATTTCTGGGTTAGCCAACACCATAATATCTGGATCAACGTATATTTCATTAGCAAAGGGTTGTACTTGTGGGTCAAACTCTCCACTACTTGGGTTAACCACATGACGTTGATTAAAATAAAAGTTCCGCGCCACTTTATCGTCTGCAGCACCCCAATAAATAGGCTTATGTTGACGGCCAGTAAAGGCGTCTCCAGCAGCATATTGGGTACGACCGTCGGCATTATGGTCATACCAAGCAATCAAACCCGCGTTCTCCCACTTTTTGAACCACTGGGGCATTTCTTCATATGGCGTGCCTTTGTTGTCTGCGCCGTTAACAGTTTCAATGAGGTTGATGCGGCCAAAAGCCGCCACCGCTGGTATAGTGGAATAAAGTATTGCAATAAACACTAGGGCCCAGGCTGCTGATATACGAGCATCTCGAACTCTAGGAACAGTAAAAAAACGCACAATGACGTGAGGCAATCCAGCCGTACCAAACATCAAGGCGGCGGTAATAAAAAACATATCTACTTTGCTTTTACTGCCTTCCGTAAAGCTTGCAAATCCGAGCTCCGACACTAAACCATCTAGATGATCCAATACTGGCCGACCATTGTCTAACGTCGCTCCTAAACCAGTTTGAGGCAATAGATGCCCCGTCATTGAAAAGGTCAAGAATAGTGCAGGAACCGTAAAAGCAAAAATCATCACACAATACTGAGCCACTTGCGTGTAGGTGATGCCTTTCATACCCCCTAACACCGCATACACAAACACTACTGCCATACCAATCATGATGCCAGTATCTATTTCTACCTGTAAGAAACGCGAGAAAACGATGCCAGTACCACGCATCTGCCCTGAAATATAAGTGAATGAAATAAACATAACACAGACCACCGCCACTACCCGCGCCACATTAGAGTAATAGCGATCGCCAACAAAATCAGGTACTGTGAATTTACCAAATTTTCGTAAATAAGGCGCCAACAATAGCGCCAAAAGCACGTATCCACCGGTCCAACCCATAATGTATCCACTGGCATCATATCCAGCAAAAGAGACAATGCCCGCCAAAGAGATAAATGACGCAGCTGACATCCAATCAGCTGCTGTGGCCATGCCGTTAGCCAAAGGTGTAACGCCACCACCTGCCACATAAAACTCTCGGGTGCTGGATGCCCTGCTCCAAAAAGCGATGGCAATATAGATAAAAAAAGACCCTACCACAAACAAGTAAGTGAGCTGTTCTAGGCTCATGTTGAATTCCTATTATTAATAAACGAGTAATTGACCACAACCATTACAAGGGCTTATTCGTGCACATCAAACTCATTGTCGAGGCGGCTCATACGCACTGCATAACCTATAGTCAGCACACAAAAAACCAAAATACTCCCTTGATTAGCGAACCAATAGCCCAGTTTAAATCCAAACAAATTGAATTGGTTGAGTTCATCAACAAAGACGATGCCACATCCGAAGGAAACCGCAAACCAAACTACTAGGTAGGAAAAGATAATTTGTAAATTACGGCGCCAATATTGCTCTGCGCTACTGGAATCTTGTTTCATAATAGGCCTTTTTTTATTATTTTTTTTAGGGTTACAATAATAACCATTTGGGGGGTTGAGGGCAACGACATTGTTGACTAAACACTATAACTATGGCTAATCTCTAATCCATAAAAAAATCATTAGACTTTAGTATAGAAACTCAGATAAAAAACATAGGTATATGATTTAAATACACTTTAACAAAAAAAGTTTTAAGGCATAAAACTAGCTAGCGTGTTATAAATACCCTGGGTCTCTTCATCCTATTTTTATACAGTAGGCATAACATGCTCGACATTTGGGTCATTCTATTCATTTCATTAGCCTATGTAGGTTTGCTATTCGGTATCGCTTACTACGGCGACAACCGCCGTCAACATGGTTCGAAATTACTCAGCCAACCCGTCATTTATAGCTTATCCTTAGCAGTATATTGCACTTCTTGGACCTTTTACGGCTCCGTATCACGGGCCACCCAAGGCTGGGACTTTTTATCTATTTACCTTGGCCCCATAGTACTTTTTATCTTTGGCTGGGGCGTAGTTTATAAAATAATAATCATTGCCAAACAAGAGAACCTCACCACCATTGCAGATTTTATCGCATCTAGGTATGGCAAAAGTCGTAGCTTAGCAATCGTCATTACAGTGATGGCTACCTTTGGCATACTTCCCTATATTGCCTTACAGCTAAAAGCCGTGGCCCAAAGTTTTACTATTATGGTGTCAGGTGGTGGCAGCGACGACTTTGGTTCTAGCAATACGGCATTAGTGATAGCCATATTAATGGCCGCATTTGCGATTTTATTTGGTACCCGTCAAATAGACACCAGTGAACACCACCGGGGTATGATGTTAGCCATTGCCTTTGAATCGATCGTGAAGCTTGTAGCTTTTGTTGCGGTAGGCATTTTTGTGACGTTTAGCTTATTTAATGGCATTGGTGACCTCAGCAACCATATAAACGACAGTGGGTTGCAGCAAAAACTAGATGACTTCAACCCATTAAGAATTAGTTTCCTCACCGAAACTTTGCTGGCTTTACTAGCTATGCTTTGCCTACCTCGACAATTTCAGGTGGGTATTGTTGAAAACACCAACCCCAATGACTTGCATACAGCGCGGTGGTTATTTCCTCTCTATTTAGTCATTTTCTGTATTTTTATGCTCCCTATTGCTGCGGCTGGCAACTTTCTTTTTGACGGCCTGGGCATCGCCACAGATACCTACGTATTAATGGTCCCACTTAGCCAGGGGGCCCACAGTTTAGCTACCTTAGCGTATATCGGTGGCCTTTCCGCTGCCACGGGCATGGTTATTGTTGCCACAGTTTCTATAAGTACAATGATTTGTAACGACATCATCATGCCTGTGATCTTCCATTTATCACCGCTACAAGCATCTGAAGATAAAAACATTGGTCGCTTATTGCTGAGGGTTCGCCGCGTGGTCATTATTGCTATGTTACTGGCAGCCTATGGCTATTTTTTGTTGATCGGCGACGGCAAAAGCTTAGTATCTTTGGGTTTAACGGCGTTTGTTGCAGTGGCCCAATTTGCCCCAGCGCTGATTGGTGCCGTGTTTTGGCGCCAAGGTAATCGCTATGGAGCATTAGCAGGCCTAGGTATCGGTTTCACCGTTTGGATTTACACCCTTATGGTTCCAAACCTCAGTGGTCTAGGATTTGATACCTTAAGTTTGGTAGAGCAAGGTCTATTTGGTTTAAGTTGGCTCAGGCCCACGTCTATGTTTGGGCTTAATGGGTTTGACCCAATCACTCACGCCACTTTGTTATCCCTGAGCTTGAATACGTTGGCCTTTGTATGGGTATCTCGATTGACTCAAACCGGCTTGCAAGATCGAATTCAGGCCGACCATTTTGTCGATTTAAGGTTAAGCCACTCTATCGTCACCCCTGAGACTGGTTTCGAAAACACTCGCTTTAGTGACCTTCAAATCCTTTGCGAACGTTTTTTGGGATCAAATCGCACCCATGAGGCCTTTCACCAATTTTCCCTTGCACAAAACCGAGAACTTAACCCCAACGACCCCATAGACCAACCTCTAGCCACCTACGCCGAACGTCTGTTAGCAGGTATTATCGGGGCATCCTCAGCACGAATCATTGTCGCTTCTAGCTTGCTGGGTACTGAAATGCACCTAGGTGACGTGGTATCCATTGCCGACGAAGCTTCAGCCCTTTACAAATTTAATCGTTCCATGCTGCAATCCACAATTGAACACATTGACCAAGGTATCAGTGTTGTGGACAAAGACATGCGCTTAGTGGTTTGGAACCAACGTTATCAAGAAATGTTTCAATTTCCTGAAGGTCTTATTACCATCGGCAGGCCTATTGTGGACGTCATTCGGCACAACGCTATTAACGGAGACTACGGCGCAGGAGCCCTTGAACAACGAGTTGAACAGCGACTAAACACCCTGCAACAAGGCATTACCAATACCCACCTGCGCTATAGAGCTGATGGTGCAGTGTTTGAAGTACGAGGCAATGCCATGCTAGGAGGTGGATACGTAAACACCTATATGGATATCACCAACCATAAACGTACCGAAGCTGCCTTAAAAGAAACCAACGAAACCCTAGAGCAGCGGGTAGAAGACCGCACCAAAGCGTTGGTAGTGGCCAACGATCAATTAAGCCGAGCCAAAATAGGGGCCGACCAAGCTAACCAAAGTAAGACACGATTTTTAGCAGCTGCCAGCCATGACTTAATGCAACCTCTTAACGCAGCAAAATTATTTTCTTCGTCTTTGGCGCAGCAGCATCCTACGGGCGAACTAGCCAATACCCTGCACCACCTAGATGATTCCTTAGGGGCTGCTGAGGAACTCATCAGCACTTTGATTGAAATTTCTAAGCTAGATGCAGGCACTCTTTCTCCCAAACTGAGCCATTTCCCAATTGACAAAATGTTACAGAAACTAGCCGCTGAACTCACCTTGTTATGCCAACAAAAAGGCATTCAGTTTAGCTACGTCCCATGTCATGCAACGGTTCACAGCGATGAACAACACTTACGTCGGATCGTGCAAAACTTTCTAACTAATGCCATGCGTTATACACCAAAAGGTAAAGTCCTACTGGGCTGCAGACTAAAGCAAAATGCCATCGAAATTCAGGTTTGGGATACGGGAATCGGCATTGCCCCACAAAAGCTCAATGAAGTATTTGAAGAGTTTAAACGCCTAGATCACCCTGCCACCCATAGTGTAAGGGGGTTTGGCTTGGGACTAGCTATAGCTGACCGTACTGCCAGATTATTAGATCATCCTTTGACGATCAAATCGTGGCAAGGTAAAGGTAGCTTATTTGGCATCATTGTACCTCTCGGCGATCGCCAAAAGGTTGTCACTAAAGCCACAACAAATAACCAATACGGTGGTGGGGAGGGAGGTCTAACAAATATGACCGTGTTGTGTATCGACAACGAAACATCCATCCTGCTGGGAATGAAGCAATTATTAAGTGGCTGGGGGTGCACAGTAATAACTGCCCTTAACATGTCTCAAGCATTGCAGCACCTAGTAGACGCAGACGTACAGCCTAATGTTATTTTAGCCGATTATCACTTAGAGCAAGGACAGACGGGTACGGCTGCTATTGCTAGGATCAGGCAAGTTTACCAAAGCCAAATACCGGCTATTTGCATTACTGCGGATCGCACTGAAGAAGTGGCTAAGTTTATAGCAGACGAAGATACGCTGCTACTGAACAAACCCTTAAAGCCTGCAGCGCTTAGGGCCACCCTAAGCCGCCTAAGGTAAAAACTTACTTAACAGGCTGATCTTGAGGGTGTTCAATACGTAAATGGCCAGCCATAATCACTGCCTGAGTTCTGCTATATACCCCAAGCTTGCGCAATATTGCGGTTACGTGGGCCTTAATAGTAGCCTCCGAAACACTGAGTTCATAAGCTATTTGTTTATTAAGCAAACCTTCTGTAAGCATTACCATCACCTTAAACTGCTGTGGTGTTAAGCTAGATAGCTGATCGGCAAACTTACTGTCCTGGGCATCCATTTGTTGGTTTACTTCTGGTAAGTCTGGCGGCAGCCATTGGCCGCCGTTAAGCACTATCTGAATAGCGTCAATAATATCTGTCATAGAAGACGACTTAGGAATAAAACCGGCTGCACCAAAATGCATAGCACGGTGAATGACACTGGCCTGTTCATTGCCTGAAACCACCACCACTGGCACGCTTGGAAAATGCGTACGCAAGTAAATGAGTCCAGAAAAGCCATTGGCACCAGGCATATGCAGATCTAACAGTACCAAGTCTATTTCATTACGCATTTGGTGTTCTAAGTGTTTCAGGTGCTCTGCTTCTAACACGTTAGCACCTTCCACTTGAGCACCAATAGCCTGAGTTAACGCCACCCGAAACAACGGATGGTCATCAGCTACGATAATGGTGTAGCTATTAGACATAAACGCACCTCCTAAAACATGTAAAACACTATTAAGCTATTTGGTGCAGCGATTATCAATGAGCTCAGTCACCACACTTGGGTCGGATAAAGTCGACGTATCCCCCAATTCACCATAATCGTTCGCTGCTATCTTACGCAATATACGACGCATAATTTTTCCTGAACGAGTTTTTGGCAAGTTAGGTGAAAATTGGATTAAATCCGGTGTCGCAATCGGACCAATCTCTGTTCTGACCCACTGCCTCAGTTCCTTCAGGAGTTCAGGGCTATTATCAACGCCATCTTGCAAGGTGACATAACAGTAGATACCTTGACCCTTAATTTCATGGGGATAGCCTACCACTGCAGCTTCACACACTGACTTGTGGGCGACCAAAGCACTTTCTATCTCAGCCGTGCCCATACGATGACCAGAAACATTGAGCACATCATCCACACGCCCTGTGATCCAATAGTAACCGTCTTCGTCACGTCGTGCACCGTCACCTGTAAAGTAATAGTTTTTAAAGGTTGAGAAGTACGTTTCTTCAAACCGCTCATGGTTACCCCAAATAGATCTGGCCTGGCCTGGCCAACTGTCTTTAATAACAAGGTTGCCTTCAGTTGCACCTTCTAGCTCACGGCCTTCATTGTCGACAATTGCTGGTTGTACACCAAAAAATGGCAAGGTTGCTGAACCTGGCTTAGTATCCACAGCCCCTGGCAACGGCGTAATCATGTGCCCACCAGTTTCCGTTTGCCAATAGGTATCAACTACTGGCACATCACCCGTGCTAAAGATGCGCCTATACCAAAGCCACGCTTGTGGATTTATAGGTTCGCCCACACTACCCAGAACACGAATACTAGACACATCAGAGCCTGATAAAACATCATCGCCATGTTGCATCAACGCACGTATAGCCGTTGGGGCTGTGTAAAACTGATTAACCTTGTGCTTTTCAATCACTTGACCAAAACGTGCATTAGTTGGATAGTTTGGCACACCTTCAAACATTAGTGTGGTGGCGCGGTTAGCCAGTGGCCCGTAAACAATATAACTGTGGCCAGTAATCCAACCAACGTCAGCGGTACACCAATAAATATCACCTGGCTTATAATCGAATACCATTTCGTGAGTCATGGCGCTCCAGACTAAATAGCCTGCCGTGGTGTGCTCTAACCCTTTAGGCTGACCGGTAGAACCCGAAGTATAAAGAATAAAAAGCGGGTCTTCTGCCGCCATCACTTCGGGCTCATGATAGGTGGCAGCGGGAGCAACAATATCACCATACCAAACGTCTCGGCCTTGCACCCAATTGATATCAGCCCCCGTGCGTTTAACCACGATTACTGTGTCCACACAATCAACATTGACTAGACCGGCATCTACGTTAGCTTTAAGGCCAATTGTTTTGCCGCCACGCAAGCCTTCATCAACGGTGATGACGATATTGCTATTAGCACCTTGTACTCGGCCAGCAATAGCATCAGGAGAAAAGCCACCAAAAATTACTGAATGTACAGCACCAATGCGAGCACAAGCTAACATGGCCACTGCCACTTCCGGAATCATTGGCATATATAAGGTGATGACGTCGCCTTTCTTCGCTCCTTGGGCCAGCAGTGCATTACTAAACTGACACACTTCCTGATGCAATTCTCGGTAACTGATATGGCGCGACTGACTTGGATCGTCGCCTTCCCAAATAATGGCAATTTCTTCACCATGGTTTTCTAAATGGCGATCTAAACAGTTCGCGGCCACGTTCAATTGACCGTCTGCATACCACTCTATGGAGACATCGTTAGGTGTAAACCGGGTATTCTTAATTTTAGTAGGCGCCTTAATCCAGTCAAGTCGCTTGCCCTGCTGGCGCCAGAATTCTTCTGGTTCTGCAACAGACTGTTGATACATCGCTTCACGTTTTTGTTGGTTCAAACCAGAGGTTTGAGCAATCAATGCATCTGCTGGATATGTCTTCACTTCACTCATTTAATGGTTCCTAATTTGTAGGGCAAGAGGTTTAACCTACTATTTATATCAAGTTGTGGGCCATATTAAAATACTACTTTGGCTTAATATTGGTCTTCATCTGCTAAACTTATCTTGCCTTGCGTTAAGGCATACGCCATCATTTGATATTATCTACTCTAATTATTATCCCTAATGCCTATGATCGATCTAAGCCTAGCGTTATTTATTGCTGTTGAAACATGTCCAGAACCACCTTACTACCCCATTGTAGCAGCTTGGACCCTGCCCGATGGGAGTATTAAGTCTAGCCTCATTTTAGCGGATGACAACTGGCCGCCACACCTGTGTTATAGCGATCATATCAGTGATGAAACCGTCACTGCCCTAGGCCACTCAGTAAAAGACGTTTTATTGGAGATGAATGACGACTTAGATGCCAGTCATGTGGTGGGCCATGGTGATTTCTCACCAGCCCAAGGCCTAGAACATTTAGTGGACGCGTTGGATATTGAACTAGCGTTTGAAATCTCCACCAGCCAGCAAGACATTAGGGAGCTTCTCGGCCATGACTGGCGTGATGAATTACAGGATTTAGCCCATGAAACGGGCTTAGACCTATTACAAGCCGAAGACCAAGTGCGGCTCATGCAACTGTGTTGGGCCAGACGTAGTGATATACTCTAGAGCTTTTTTATCAAGCCTACTTTTACTGTTAGTGAGTGCATGCAGCACCATAGGCGGAACCACTGGTAAACCGCACACGCCAGATAACGTGTGCGGTATTTTCGCGCAGTTTGAAAGCTGGCAAACCAGCGCCATTGCTTCTGAACAACAATGGCACATTGATCAGTCTATTAGTATGGCGTTCATAAAACATGAATCAGGTTTTAATGCCACAGCAAGACCGCCCCGCAAAAGGATATTAGGCATTATTCCAGGCCGCCATCTTTCCAGTGCTTATGGCTACCCCCAAGCAATTAACGGTACTTGGATATTGTACAAACAACTGACCGGTCATAGCGATGCTCAACGTACTAATTTTAACGACGCCATTGACTTTGTAGGCTGGTATAACAAGCGCTCCGTGCGTCTCAATAAAATACACCCAAACGATGCTTACAATCTGTACTTGGCTTACCACGAAGGCAATGGTGGTTTTGCCAAAAAATCCTACTTGGCTAAGCCCTGGTTATTAAACGTAGCCAAAAATGTTGCCAATCAAGCGCAGCGTTATCGCAGCCAGCTAGATTTTTGTTCACCTAAAAGTTAACAACGGATTTATTCATGATCGTGCCTTGGCAAAATATAAATGCAGATACTTTAAACCACTTATTAGAAGAGTTCGCTAGTCGCGATGGCACAGACTATGGCGCTTATGAGACCAGCTTGGCAGATAAGGTGGCTCAGCTGCAAATACAGCTACAACAAAAACGAATCATCGTGGTGTACAGTGAGCTCCATGAATCCGTAAATATCGTACCTGCCGAACAGTTTACTGACTAATCTGCTATTAGCTGATGTCAGCCACCTTTGCGAATAAGGTACTGGTACTGAGAGTCTGCTTCTCCCTGCTCAATTAATTCGTGGCCTAAAAACAAGCAAAATTTAGGAATATCTCGGGTCGTTGAAGGATCTGTAGCCAGCACTTTAACTACATCCCCAACTTTAATATCTTTAAAGGTGCTGTGCAGCATCATTACGGGCTCTGGACAAAATAGCCCTGTGGTGTCTAATAATTTGTCGATGTTGTGGGAGTCTTGCATCACTATTTATACTCTGCAATTACCAATGTTCAAATTTGGCCGTCATCAATTTAAACTCATTTACACCTAAGTGTCTCTGCATTTTAACGTGCACCGAGCCCATAGCTCAATGTCTAATACCGATCGTTCAATAGCCTGAATTTGACTATAGGGTGAAGCTTTAAACGGTTTAAAGCTATGGTCCACATCAGAAAGCCAGCACAAGTCGATGTGTGCAGGCAATTTGTAACCCAATACCTCATCATAACAGCCCAAACCATCTCGAGTACCCTGAACAATTAGCCCTGGTTTATGACTGGTTAACAGATGCTCTACTCGTAACGTTTCTGGTTTTCGCTGGGGGTGAAAAGGATAACCTAACGCAAACCAACCCAAAGCGTTTGTCTGTTCCACTATCAAACTAGCTACACGACCTCCCAAAGACTTACCCCCTATAATTAAAGGATCAGGTAAGGCCAGTTCGTTGAGCAATGCCAGTAACTCAAGTTCGAGCTTAGCTACTGCTGGCGGCGGCCGCTTAGTACCTGTCAGTTGGATTTGTTGCATATAGCCAAAATTAAACAAATACACGGTGAAGTCTTTTGAGACCATTGCAGCTACTACAGACTGCATAAACTCATGATTCATACCTATACCAGAACCATGAGCAAAAACCACATTAACCGCACCGGAACCATATTTCTGCACTGGGCCAAAACCTGTTTCAATACATTCCATAAACAACCCTTAAATGATACAAAACAATTAGCCAACAATAACGCCATCACATAGAACAGCTGCAGCTGCTTTAGCAATGGCCTCTGGTGCAGACAAGTATGTCAACTACTCCAGCACTATTACTTAGAGATGACTTCAACTTGATTCAAGTAGGATTGCGTAAAGCCCAACAAACCCATACTATCATGCAGCGAAACTTGACCCGGGCGCTGCTGTACAATTTAATCGCACTGCCCTTAGGCACCGCAGCCATTATTCCTCCTTGAGGAGTCGACATTGGTATGTCTGTGAGTACATTAATTGTTGTACTCAATGCCACGCGTTTTAAATCGATAAAACGCATTATAACAAGCACACAAAGGATTCATAATGAGCGACACCACACTCGTAAGCGCAGAACAACTCACCAGCCTAATACAAAGGGTGGTTGCCAGCCGCGGCTTTAATGTAGATGACCAAAACACTGCAGGCCACCGAGCTACTTTTGCCATGCAACACGGCTTGGCCAACAGCGATTTATTAGAAACCTCTTTGGCAGGCTTAGATGCCAGCATCCGAGCACCTAAATTACTAGTAGAGAGCAAAGACAGCCTTATTTATGATGCCTTTGGCCAACCAGCTTTAGTGCACATTGAAGCCATCTTTAAACATGCCGTAGACAAAGGCATCAACGAAATCCGTATACACAAAACAGCCTGTGGTGCTTTTGCAGTGCCTGCCATTGCCCGTTACTTAGAGCAACACGGAGCAAACGGTCAAAGCGTATGTATCTACTTCAACAACTTAGAAGGTGGCATGCGCCGTTTTGACCTAACATCACAAGGCCATCTACGAGGACTGCTGCAGCCGAGGGAACGTGACCTAGCTTGGAACGAAGTGCGCATTACCATAGGCCCCGCTCCAGCAGATTGCAAAACTGTTGCTGGCACTTCAGACATAGAAGCGTACCGCACTCGTAGTGATACTAATGGCATAGGAGTGCGCACCACGCTATGGAATCGCATGCAAGAATTGGCGGCAAGCCACTAACAGACTGTTGTATGGGCATATGCTAGGTGCTTAAAACGCTTCATCTTAAGTACAAACACTAACTGCAGGTCACTTTTAGGCTTTCTAGCCCTGCAGGGGGAATGATGTTGCGTTTTTTGAACTTGGGTAAACATATAGCTAGTTTAAATCTACCGCATATTTTTTAAGCAGGGCCATGGGCACAATCTCCAAAGCCCTGATATGGGTACTTTGAAGATATAGTCTTGGAGCCATACCATTTTTCTCTGCCTCTAACCATCGCCCAGCGCATACACACCAACTATCTCCAGGTCCTAAGCCTTTAAAATTAAATGCAGGCACAGGGGTAGATAAATCATTTCCTTTAGATTTTGAATATTCTAAAAACTCCTGCGAAGTTTCGATACAAACTGTATGAGAACCAAAGTCATCTTTACACGTATTACACGCGCCATCTCGGTAGAACCCAGTGATTGGATCTATTCCACAGATTTCTAATTTTTCACCAAATACGTTAATCGGTTCATCCATTTTCATTATTCTAATACCTTTGTTTTATAACTAATAGAAAACTAACGCCTAAATTTTTGGTAAATTCAAGTGCATTAGAAAGTGATTCCGAACATGCACTTGTTACGAATTTACTATAAATCGCGCTGATAGCGAGCCACCATGTCTGCTTGAGCTTCTGGCGTATCATTTACTGAAAGTTGGTCATTCATCATTTTCCCAATAGTCGGAAATGCTGCACGATCAACCTTTGATGAAGATGCCCACAGTTCCGAACGCATTAACGCCTTGGCACAATGCAAAAACACTTCCTTAATGGTTAGCTCGATACACGTTTTTGGAGGGTTAGGATAATTGGAAAATAAGTTTAAATATTCAGCTGAGGTGGAAATACGAGCCATCCCATTAACTCTGAGTGTTTCGTCAACGCCTGGTATTAAAAACAGGCAACCAAGATCACCCGTTTCAACGATATTAACGAGGCTATCTAAGCGGTTATTACCTTTTCCGTCAGGAAAAATTATGCAATTCTCGCTCAACACTTTAACAAATCCAGGCTTTCCCCCACGGGGAGAGCAATCGACTAAACCAGTTTTCGAGCGGCTAGAAATAGTGACAAATGGAGAGTGTGCTATAAAGTTAATGGAGTGCTGCTCTAACGAAGGTAGCTGTTTGTCTTTAGCACGCCCCTTTGGGATGCCATAAATTTCTCTAAGTTGTTTTTCTGATTCAATGTACATAGCTATCCATGATACTTAACAGTCTATTTACTAGGCTCCTTAGCCCAACACCATGACTTCATCATTATTAGAGCGGCAAATTGAGCAGTGCCAAATCCACTTCTTCACATACTTGCTCATTACTTAAGCGTTCTGTTTGTTTAAAGTTGTGCAGACGGGTATCCATAAGGTGAGACGGCACTACGTTTTGGAGTGATTTAGTCATACTTTCTATGCGACCTGGGTGATTTTTTTCCCAATCTCGCAACATGGCTTTAATGTGCTGGCGTTGAAGGTTATCTTGGGAGCCACATAGGTTACAGGGAATAATAGGGAAGCCCTTCAGTTGTGAGTACTCTTCTATGTCTTGCTCACGGGCATAAGCCATTGGACGAATTACAGTATTTAACCCATCATCGCTTAATAAACGCGCAGGCATAGCTTTAAGCTTGCCACCGTGGAACATGTTTAACAACAAGGTTTCTAAAATGTCATCGCGGTGGTGGCCTAAGGCAATTTTAGTAATACTGCGTTCTTGAGCAAAGCGATACAAGGTGCCACGGCGCATACGCGAGCATAAACCACAGGTGGTTTTGCCTTCTTCAATCACAGATTTCACCACACTGTACGTGTCGCGCTCAATAATATGAAAATTCACACCCACTTGATCTAGGTATTTTGGCAATATATGTTCTGGGAAATCGGGTTGTTTTTGGTCTAAATTAACAGCCAGTATATCAAAATCGATGGGGGCACTTTTTTGTAGCTGCATCAATATGTCGAGCATGGCATAAGAATCTTTACCACCAGACACACACACCATCACCTTGTCGCCCTGCTCTATCATGGCGTAATCATCGATGGCTCGGCCCACGTCATGGCGCAAACGCTTTTGTAGCTTTTGTTGACGTTTAGCATGGTCCTGAGCATTAACTTCTGGATAGGTCACGAGGGTTACCACATTAAATCATCTGGAATAACAAAATCTGCATAAGGATCATCTTTATCTGCAATGGTATCTGTTGCAGACTCAGCACGAATAATGAAGGTATCTGGTGCACGTTCTTCAATACGCAAGGCAACGTTTGCGGGTACCACAGAATAGTGATCATCTAACCCCACAATAACCAGCGAGCCACGGCTTAAGGCAGCTTGCTGCATGGCGTTAACGTATAGTTTTTTAATAGCTTTACCATCAACAAAATTGTAGGTGACTTCACCACCCGTTAAGTCTAGTCGACAGCGTTCTAACATTTGTTTAACTTGAGCAATCACCGCTCGGTCTTGATGTTGCGCGTCACGCTGGGCGTTCAGTTGTTTAGAGCGACTTGCTTGTGCTTGTTTTTCGCTAAAAGCACGTTGCGCTGCGGTTTCGCCCACATCAACACCTTTGCGCACATCTCGAGTTTGTTTCTTTTTTGACTTAGTAGCTTGCTTAGATTGCTTTTCGTTGGCCAAACCGGCCTTTAGCAACTGATCTTGTAAACTGGCCATTAATGGCTTCCTTTAGAATAATAGTATAAGCCTTTTCGGCTGATTAATAATTTTACCATAGCTGACTAGGTGTGTTGTTGAATTAAAGCTAAAAAGTCATCCCCGTAGCGGTCTAGTTTCTTTTCACCCACACCATGTACGTGGCTCATCTCCAAAAGCGACTGAGGTTTTGCATGCAGCATTTCTAACAAAGAAGAATCACTAAAAATCACGTAAGGTGGTACCTTTTGATCTTGTGCTAAGGCCATACGCAACTCCCTGAGTAACTGCCATAAATCCATATCGACATCGGCTATTTGAAGTCGTGCTTTGGCTGCTTTTGGTGTCTTAATAGACACCTTACGATCAAGCCGCAGTTGTAACTTTGCCTCACCTTTAAGTAACGGTCTGCAAGGTGGTAATAAGCGCAAACCACCATAGTTTTCTGGATCACTTGACACTAGGCCCAAAGCCAGCAGTTGCCGATACACCGAACGCCATTGTTTTTGGTCCAACTCCTGACCTAATGCGAAGGTGGATATTTTGTCATGCCCTGAGGCTTTAATTTTGTCTGTGGGCTTACCCATTAAAATGTCGATTAAATGGGCTACGCCATAGCGTTGGCCGCTGCGGAAAATACAAGATAGTGCCTTACGAGCCACTTCGGTGCCATCAAACGTAGCTACAGGTTCTAAACAGTTATCACAATTGCCACAACTACTGGAAGAGGTTTCGTTAAAATAGCTTAGAATGGCTTGCCTGCGGCAATGGGTAATTTCACACAAGCCTAACATGGCATCCAGCTTGGATTGTTCTGAACGCTTAATACCCGCGTCCATATCTGTTTGTTCTAGCCGTTGTCGCAGCCACATTACGTCTTGGAGGCCGTAAACCATCCATGCGTCTGCAGGTAAGCCATCACGCCCAGCTCGGCCTGTTTCTTGATAATAAGATTCAATACTTTTGGGTAAATCTAAGTGCGCCACAAAACGTACATTAGGTTTATCAATGCCCATACCAAAAGCAATGGTCGCCACCATCACTAAGCCTTCTTCATTGAGGAATCGCTGTTGATTATGAGCTCTTTTCTCTGGTCCCAATCCTGCATGATAAGGCAAAGCCGCAACACCTTGCTCTACCAGCCAAAGGGCCGTTTCGTCTACCTTTTTGCGCGACATACAGTATACGATGCCAGCATTACCTTGGTGCTGTAGTTGCACAAAGTCCAATAACTGTTGCTTACCTTTTTGCTTTTGCATTATACGGTAACGAATATTAGGCCGATCAAAACTGCTGATGTATTGTTGCGCTTGGTTCAGGCCCAAGCGCTTTACCATTTCCTGCTGCGTAGGCCTGTCTGCAGTGGCAGTGAGCGCCATTCTAGGGATATGTGGGAAATTTTGTTGCAAACATTCTAGCTGAAGGTATTCGGGCCTAAAATCATGCCCCCATTGAGACACACAGTGAGCTTCATCAATGGCAAATAACGCCACCTTACAAGACCTCAGTAAATTCATACATGCATCAGTCATCAAACGTTCAGGCGAGACATAAAGTAAGTCTAGATGGCCATTCAATGCTTGTTGTTCTATTTCATCCTGCAGCTGCCAATCAATACCAGAATGTAACGCCTGCGCATTCACTCCCAGTTGTTGCAAGCTGGATACTTGATCTTGCATTAATGCAATCAAAGGTGAGATCACTACCCCAACACCCTCTCTAATGAGTGCTGGGATTTGATAACAAATGGATTTGCCACCACCTGTGGGCATTAACACTAACGCATCGCCACCATCGATGACATGTTGGATTACGTCCAGTTGGTGGCCACGAAAATATTCGTAGCCAAAGAGGCTGTGCAGGAGCTGTTGCGGAGTGTCATTCATGGCGCGCTATTATCCTCGAAGGTAGCGCTACTGTCACCCTTATAACAAGCCTAGATGTGACTCAATGGCAAAAATGCAAGCTGGCTGACGACACAGCCTGCCCAGACTGGACTAGGCGCCTAGTTTGGTAGCTGTTAATGCCTACCATGAGTTACAATGGCTGACATTTACTTGATTGAGTGACACCACATGTCCAGCACTCGCGACCCGTTAACGGATAGCCAAATAGACCAGCTCGATGCATACCTTTTGTCAGACAAGGTGCAAGAAGAAGCCCTAGATTACATTGCCCTCCATGGTTACCTTTGCGCCTTGGCCATCAGTCCAGCGCCTATGTCAGAGCATGACTGGTTAGAGCAAGTTATGGCTGAAAAACCCGTTCTAGAAGACAGTGCTGAGCGCCATGAGATGCTCAACTTAATACGCCAAGAATTTGCCTTTTTGCAAGAATGTTTAGAATCTGACCAAGACATTGATCTGCCATGTGATCTCACCCTAGAACTAGACCAAGAAGACGATTGTTTACTAGAATACTGGGCTCAAGGATTTATGGAACTTATATTTAGCCAAGAAGATGTTTGGTTTTCTGAACAAGAAGAGGATGTAGCTGAATGCTTATTACCTTTCATGTTAGCAGCTAAATTAGATGAAGACGAAGAACTTGAAGAATTACGTCGCCAGCCTGAGTTTTGCCAACAGTTGTGTGAGCAAATTCCAGAATTACTACAAGATTTGTATTTGTTGTTTCGCGTACCTACCGACAAACCGAAAAGTGGTTACTCTGGCAAAAAAGCTTCGGGGCCAAGCAAACACTAAGACTCCCTAAATCTGGACTGTAAGCTTACCTGCGGCTAACAACCAGTGCTGATTACACAATTTAGTAAGGGCGTTGTCTTGATGGCAAGAGAGTAAAATGCCGGTGCCACGCTGGTGCAGGTCTTGCAGCATCTCTTCAATGCGCGTCACCGATCCTGTGTCCAAGTTACTGGCTGGCTCATCAAGCAAAACTAATGAAGGATCTAATACTAAGGCCCTAGCCAAAGCCAAGCGCTGACGCTCACCACCAGAAAGCAAATGGGCTTGACGATATTGCAAATGATCTAAGCCCGCCCAAGCCAAAGCTTTATCCACTTTCTTAGTATTTTTTTCCCGTCTCATACGTAAACCATATTCCACATTACTGCGAACATCCATGTCGAAAAGGTAGGTGTTTTGATGTAAATAGATGACGGCTTGTTGACGCACACTTTCCCCTACTATAGGAATACGCCTAACTTGACCTGAGGTAGGTTTTTGTATGCCAGCCATGATTTTCATTAAGGTGGACTTGCCTGCCCCGTTAGGACCATGCAGGTGCACTGCATCTTTACTAACAAGTTGCAATTTATCGATGACAAACAAGTCCTGTTCACCGTACCGATGACAAATTTGATCTAGCTCTAAGCGCATTAGGTGCCATGCCTCAGAACGCGACTGTGACTCTGCATCCAGCCTAGACTTACATTAAGTGTCAAAGCCAGCACCAAAAGTACAATGCCAAGGGCAACGCCTTGTACAAATTCACCTTTGCCTGTTTCTAGGGCAATGGCGGTGGTGATATTACGGGTGTGATGCAATATGTTGCCGCCCACCATCATGGCACTTCCCACTTCTGCAATAATACGCCCAAAGGCTGTGACCACTGCTGCAAGTAACGCAAAACGCACTTCAAATAATAATGTAATGAAGGCCTGCCACGGATTAGCACCCAGGGTTTTGGCAGTTTCTAATACGCGGTGATCTGCGGCTTGGAAGGCACTTAAACTCATTGCCACCAATAATGGAAAACACAAGAGGATCTGGCCAATAATCATGGCTGGTCGAGTGAATAGAAGGTTGAGATCACCCAAGGGACCAGCGCGGGACAAGAGCATATAGAGCACCAGTCCAACCACTACAGTAGGCACTGCCAATAAACTATTTAGCACACTAATGGCAGCCCAACGGCCAGGAAAACGAAAATAAGCCAACATAAAGCCCGTGCTCAATGCTGGCAATAAAGCAATCAATAAAGCGCTGGCCGAAACACTAAAAGACACTCCAACGATCCCCCACAGTTGAGGATCTCCACTCAAGAGTTGGGCGATAGCAGTACTACATGTAGTCCAAAGATCATTCATTGCGTTAGTTATTTAGCCGAAGGCACAAATAATACCTCACCATTAATACGGAAATTTCCAATCGCCTCTTGGCCTGCTGAACTCACCAGCCATTGGGCAAACTCACGAGCCGAATTGATATTAGCGTGACTATGACGTTTAGGGTTAACCAACATCACCTGATATGGATTAAGTAAACGTGGGTCACCTTCAAGTACTAAGGTTAATTCAAGCTTATCTTTTAGAGCCAACCAGGTACCTCGGTCGGTCATGGCGTAGGCACCCATTTCAGAGGCCATTTGCAAACTGTGGCCCATGCCACGGCCAGACTCAAGATAACCATCAAAATTTGGCAATGCACCAAGGTGTTGCCATAACTGCAATTCTTTTTTGTGGGTGCCTGAGTCATCACCACGAGAAATAAAACGCTTGTTAGATGCTGCTATGAGAGACAGGCCATCGGTCACCGTCTGGGCTCCAACGACGTTTGCTGCATCTTCTTTCGGGCCCACTAGCACAAAATCGTTATACATAACCCTACGAGCTTCAATACCAAAACCTTGATCAACAAAACGTGCCTCTGCAGAAGGTGCATGAGTCATTACTAAATCTACATCACCATTCTCACCCATTCTTAATGCTTTACCAGTACCTACGGAAATCACTTGCACCTCGGTATCACTAACTTGGGCATAATAGTTTAATAAATAATCCAATAAACCTGAGTTGTAGGTGCTGGTGGTAGTCGCCAATCGAATGCTGTCGGCCAATGCTATACCGCTTACAAAGATCAACACAGTGACTAACACAGATCGCATAAGCAGTAATTGCAGATGTTTCATGGTGTCTTATCTACTTAATAGCTGGAAGGTCATAATTAGTTGTACCCTGTTGCCCGCGTTGACGCAGGAAATGGTCCATTAAAGTTAACGCCATCATCGCTTCAGCGATAGGTGTAGCACGGATACCTACACAGGGATCATGTCGGCCTTTGGTAATCACTTCCACTGCATCGCCATGAATATTGATGGATTGCCCTGGCAAATGTAAACTTGAAGTTGGCTTAAGGGCAATTCTGGCAATAATATCTTGGCCACTGCTTATACCACCTAAAATTCCACCAGCATGATTGGATAAAAAACCACCTGGCGTCATTTCATCACGGTGCTCTGTGCCACGCTGGGCAACCACTTCGAAGCCATCACCTATCTCTACACCTTTAACGGCATTAATGCTCATTAGACCATGGGCTAATTCAGCGTCTAAGCGATCGAATACAGGCTCACCAATACCTGCGGCTACGCCCGTAGCAACAACGGTAACTTGTGCACCAATAGAATCACCCGATTTACGCAATGCATCCATGAACTGCTCAAGTTCTTCAAGCTTATCGGCTTGACCACAAAAAAACGGATTATCATTGACAATATCAGGTTCTGGGCAAGCCAATTTGATCGGGCCTAATTGCGATAAATAACCACTAATAGCAATACCGCGGCCAGCTAAAAATTTCTTAGCTACGGCGCCGGCGGCAACTCGCATAGCTGTCTCGCGCGCTGACGATCGGCCACCACCTCGATAGTCACGTACACCATACTTATGCATGTAGGTGTAATCGGCATGAGCAGGGCGAAACTGGTCCTTTATGTTGCCATAATCCTTAGATCGTTGGTCAGTGTTTTCAATCATTAGGCCAATAGGAGTCCCTGTAGTTCGGCCTTCAAACACACCTGATAAAATACGCACTTGGTCAGCTTCTCGGCGCTGGGTGGTGTGTCTTGATTTGCCTGGCTTACGGCGATCTAAATCAACCTGTAGGTCAGCCTCAGTTAACTCAACACCCGCAGGGCAACCATCAATTGTAGCGCCTAACGCTGGGCCGTGGCTTTCACCAAAAGTAGTGACCGTAAATAACTTACCGAAGGTATTACCAGACATGGACTTTTTACTCTAGAATTTTACAGGCTAAATTATAGCTGGTTAGTGGACTCAGCCGCAAACAATGGACTTATGAACGAGATTGATACCACGCATTAAATCTTTCCTGGTACTGTTTACATTGGAGCCCTGTGAGGCAAAAAACACCATTACCACCTTGACTGAATTCAAGCCACATAAACGGTATCTCGGGTAAAGCGTGTTGCAGTGCTACTTCGCTATTGCCTACTTCAATCACAAGAAGGCCTTCTTCTGACAGCCAATCTGCAGCTTGTGACAAGATCGCTGCCGTAAGGTCTAAACCGTCATCACCTGAGACCAGTGCCAATTTTGGCTCGTGGGAAAATTCTACAGGCATGTCATCGTAGTCGTTGGCATCCACATAAGGGGGGTTGCTAACGATCAAATCGTAGTATTTGGGGGGTAGACCAGAAAAAATATTAGAATCAAACACTTGCACCCTATCACCCACATCATGATCGTCGATATTTTGCTGACTCAGCAATAATGACGCTGGTGCAATGTCCACCATATCTACATGAGGAATATCCATGTGCAAGGCCATAGCAATACCAATACAACCACTGCCACAACACAGATCTAGAGCAGTTTTCGGGGGCTGCATAATAAAAGGTGAAAAATGTTTAATAATGAGTTCTGCTATTGGAGAACGAGGGATAATGACATCCTCATTAACCCTAAAGGGGATGTCCGCAAACCAAGTTTCACCTAACAGATAAGGCAAAGGCAACCGCTGTTGAATACGTTGATCTAACCAATCCTGAACCCGCAGTAGCTGCTCATTAGTTAGCACCATTTGCAATTGATCTTTTTGTGTTTGCAGCGACATACCGCAGGCTCCCAACACCAAAAAAACAGCCTCATCCCAAGCATTGTCAGTGCCATGACCAAAGTAAACTTGAGCTCCAATAAGCGCAGCTTCCACCGTTTCTATGGCCTGTGATAGTCTAGTGGTCATTGGTTTTTTTAATGAGAATAATTTAATGTCGCCATTGTAAGCTAAGCCTTGTCCCGATACCATATTGCCATGAATACAAACTGCGTTACTCAAACATGAATTCCTCTTCGGACCAAGACCCACAAGACTCAGCGCCAGAGTTAAAATTTGGAGCTGTGTTTGGTGAAGCTTCACCGTTAAAAAAAACTGGCCGCCAAACCACACCGGCTGTTATGGGTGCAGATGCCCAAAGTACGGCTGCCCGCAGAGCTGCTGCAATTGAACTTGTACAGGAAAAAGCAGCCCTTGGGGAGCAAGGGTTTGAAATGGTTCAATCGGAACAAAGTATTACCTATTCTCGGGTAGGGCTAGACGGTGGTAGCCTGCGCCGGCTCAGCAATGGGCATATGCGTCCAACCCTCACCCTTGATTTGCATGGCTATCGAGTAGAAACAGCACGGGATTCCGTATGGAACGCGGTTAAACACGGTCAAGCCGAAGGAGACCGCTGTTTGCTCATCATTCACGGCAAAGCTGGAGCGGGTTATAGAGACGAAAATGGTGAACTACGCGGCGCAGGCCAAGCCTTAATTAAGTCCCATGTGAACCACTGGTTGCAGCAGCTAGATGCTGTGCTAGCCTTTACTTCTGCCCTGCCGCAAGATGGTGGCACCGGTGCGTTATATGTATTACTTAAAAAGGTCCAAAAAAGAGGGTAATATAGCAGCTTAAGCCTTTACCTTAGCCACAGCTTCAAGTATTGTGCGCGTAAAATTTGAACTCTCTTTTATTATGACATTAATAATAAGAGCAGCAACGAAATTAGCTACGAGAAGGTCCATGGAAAAAGCATACGAAAAAATCCTTACCAGCATTGGCGAAGACTTAGATCGTCCAGGCTTAAAGGACACCCCTAAGCGGGCTGCTAAAGCCTTTAAGTTTCTTAATAACGGCTACGAAAAAAACCTTGATGACGTCATTAATGGTGCCCTATTTCCATCAGATAACGAAGAGATGGTTATCGTTAAGGACATAGAGCTATACTCTTTGTGTGAACATCACCTATTACCGTTTATTGGCAAGTGTCATGTAGCCTACTTGCCTTCGGGCAAAGTGCTTGGTTTATCGAAAGTTGCGCGAATTGTAGATATGTTTGCTCGGCGGTTACAAATTCAAGAAAATATGACCAAACAAATTGCTGATACTATTATGGCAGTAACGGATGCTAAAGGGGTGGGCGTGGTTATTGAAGCACAACACATGTGCATGATGATGCGCGGTGTACAGAAGCAAAATGCGAGTATGAAAACCTCAGTACTGCTTGGTAAATTACGCGAAGATGCACGCACTCGTGCAGAGTTTTTGACGTTAATTAAATCTTAATCAAATTTTTTGTTTGGCCTGCAGTGCCTCTTGCGCTGCATGTCGGCCAATTTCTATCATTTCTTTAGCTCGATAAAGTTCGAAGAAACTACAGGCGTTGCGGTCTATTTTTACCTCAACATCTGGTTCATAACCTGCCATTTTGTATTTTGCCATGGTCGCCTGCATGGTTTCAAAACACTGATTTAGCATTTCCATCTTATTCCATTGTAAATGACTACGCTGACTTTTTGAGGCGTTTACACTGGGTTCTTTCCAGTCATCACTATAACCCACCATATTAAAGTTTGAGACCTGAATAGGATGAGAGTTTTCGATATTGATATTTAAATTAACCGCAATAATTAAATCAGCCTGATCTGCCACTGTAGGCATAATAGGTACAGGGTTAAGTAACCCCCCATCCACCAAAAAGCGATCTTTCTCTGTGACAGGCATAATCATGCCAGGCACTGCAACACTAGCTCGTATTGCGTCCATCATCTTGCCAGACTGAAACCACACTTCTTGTTGTTTAACTAAATCTGTAGCGACCGCAGTGTAAGGTATTGGTAGGTCCTCAATCAACTGATCGCCTACTAAGTCTTCAAGTATGGCGTAGGCCTTTTCACCACGAATAGCACCCATGGACAACAACGACATATCCACTAAACGAAACACATCAAAACGAGACAAGCCTGAAACCCACTCAGTAAATAAAGGCAACTTACCAGCAGCGTACATGCCACCCACCACTGCACCCATAGAGCACCCTGAGACACTTACAATGTCAAAGCCTTGTTCTTCTAATACTTGGATCACGCCAATATGGGCGTTACCTCGGGCACCACCACTGCCCAGTACTAATGCCACGGTAGGCATGCTTATTGTCCTTTCTAGTTGTCCATTCCTTGGATCATCTCTAGGTGTAAATACACCTTTCTATTGCCGCGTTCAGTGCTATAAAGGGCATAATAATTTGGCCCATTCGTGGTGTCTTGTTTTAGAGCGGCGTATGATTGCTCACTGTCTAAACCATATAACCGCGATTGATGGAATACCTGATTTGCCCACTGATTGCTAGATCCACAGGGCCGACCGTGGCATTGATAGATCACTTTTGCGTCAAGTGTTAGGAGTTCTTCTAGGGCTTTATCATGGGCCATTTTAGCACTTACACCAGGTATCATTTCCCAAGTATAGGTCATGAGTTGGCCCGACAAATACGAGTTATATTCGGCACCAATTACACCATTAACCTTACGCATAGCACTGGTGGGTAGGATGTAGTATGGTGCGCTTAATTGTGTCTGCTCAATCAAACGGCTGTTTTCAGTGACGGTTAAAGTAACCTCTGCTTGAGCAGATAAAGACACACAAAGGCAACAGATCAAAACTTTAGCGTTGCCTGTTAAACGAGAAAAAATAGCCATATAATTTAACCTTATGGATGAAATAAATGTGTCAACCTAAGACACCCTGCCGCGGCCATCTCACCTTCCAATAAAGCCATAGAAGCTGGCATCATTGGCTCTCCTAAGTACTCATCAGCGTGACAAAAATGGCCAATCAAACCACTAATCAAAGGTTGATGGGTAATTAGAACGATGCCTTCATGTTGTTGCGCCAACAAGAATTTTTGCACTTGAGCGACCTCACTGTGCGGGGTAATACAATCGAGGGATCGCAAGCTTAAACCGTGTTGTTTATAAGTGTAGTTCTGCAGCAACAAAGAGGCCGTTTGCTGTGCCCTAACATAAGGGCTAACCCAAAGGCCGGTGAACTCATGCCAAGGCACCACTGGATTTTGGCTTTGTTGTATGACTAATGTACTACCCCGCTGGGTAAGTGACCGCTGAGCATCAGTGGTGGCATTGAAGCTTGCCTCACCATGACGCATCAGCAGCAATTTCATTAGTCTTCGGACTGCGGCAAATCTTCTGGCTCTGGCCAATCACTAAATGGAAAGGGTTTGCTTTCAGTTTGGTAAGACAAGAACCGATAGCTGTGAAGAATAAAGCGCCCTAAACTATTACTAAACTGCAGTATTGTATGGTGGCTGGATTCATTAAATAAACGATACAGAAACTGGCCAGCAACTAATAGTGTCAATATCGACGCTGCAATTTCTACCAACAACAAACTCAGCAACATAAACACTAAGCGCAGCCAAAAGGCTTCTGATGTCAGGTTATTTTTAAATGCTTGCATAGTTTTTACTCTGTTAGCTCCAATGCTTTTAACATAGGGGCTATTCATCCATATTTCAAGTGATTAACTTCGTTTTAGCACAAACTCAACATCTGAATTTTGATCTCGTGTCATGAGCGATTGTGCAACAGTAGAAACATCTGCACCTTGGTAAACTAATGCATAAAGGCCATCTACTAAAGGCATATTAATCTGTAACTGATCAGCTTTTTTCTTCACTAAGGCGAGGGTATTTACACCTTCGGCAACCTCTCCCAATTCGGCTATAGCCTCATCTAGGCCTTTACCTTGGCCTAAGGCGTAACCTACCCTGTAGTTCCGGCTCAAAGGAGACATACAGGTAACAATTAAGTCTCCAACCCCAGCCAGACCTAAGAATGTCATAGGGTTAGCGCCCATGTGCACCGCTAAGCGGCTCATTTCGGCCAAGCTACGCGTTAACAACATACTGCGAGTATTTTCGCCCATGCCCATAGCTGCACTAAGACCCGCAGCAATGGCATAGATATTTTTTAGTGCACCACCTAACTCCGTGCCGTAGCGATCATTGCTAGCATACACACGAAAAAAATGGCACTGCAATATGTCCTGTACTTGCTGACGTAGAGCTTCGTTATCACTAGCAATTACAGTACCTGTTAAGTGTTTAGCTGCCACTTCTTTTGCCAAATTTGGACCGCTGATCACACCAATAGGGTTATCAGGAAAGTAGACTTCTAGCACCTGGCTCATCAATAAAAAGTTATCTGGTTCAATACCTTTTGCCGTCGTAACCAAGTATTGCTGTGGGTTGATGTAGGCTTTAGCGTGCTCTAGTAAGCCCCTAAAGGCTTTGCTTGGCACCGAAAATATAACCGTGTCTGCATTACTAATGCACAAACTGAGATCAGTGACGATTTCTAGGTCTGCATGCAAATCTAGCCCAGGCACGTAGCGAGAGTTAACACGTGTTTGACGCATTTCTTCGGCTAGGGCTTGGTCACGTAGCCACAGACGTACGGGGAACCCATTATGGGCGACAATATTAGCCAATACTGTGCCAAAACTACCGCCGCCAATCACAGCCACTCGATGTTGAAAATTCATTGAGATTCCTATTACACTAGCAATGCACTAGGTGTAGGCTCACAGTCTAAACGTTTCCCCAACATTATTTCTAGATCAGGGATTATAAAAGCATCGTCTTCGGAGGCAAAACTAATGGAAATTCCAGAGGCACCTGCACGGCCTGTGCGCCCAATACGGTGCACGTAGTCTTCTAACTCTTCTGGTAGGTCGTAGTTAAAAACATGGCTCACTCCATCCACATGAATGCCTCGGCCCGCCACATCTGTGGCCACTAAAATAGGCGTATCACCACTGCGGAATCGTTCTAAGGTTTTAACCCTTTTTACTTGTGCAACTTCACCCGACAAAAGTGCACTTTTTATGCCGTCTTTCTGCAATTTCTCGGCCAAATCCCGGGTAATGTGGCGCCGATTAGCAAAAACAATGGCACGTTCTACGCCCATAGTTTTTAGACAATTGAGTAACACTTTATATTTATCAGCACGGGCTACAGAGTAAAAACGTTGCTCAACAGTCGCCGAAGCCAGTTCATCTGACTCAATTTCTACATGCACTGGGTTAAAAGTCCATTGCTCCGCTAAGCGTAATATCTGCTCACTAAAGGTAGCACTAAATAACAAAGTTTGGCGATCTTCTTTGTTTGGCGTTTGGCGTAAAATTGCCCGCACATCGGGGATAAAGCCCATACTCAGCATACGATCTGCTTCGTCCAAAACAACCACCTCTACTTCACGCAGATTGACATGGCCTCGGCGACAGAAATCTAACAATCGACCCGGTGTAGCGACCATGATGTCGGTGTGCCGTTTTTGTAATTGCTTTTGCTGAGCTTCAAAATCCATCCCACCAACAAGTTGCTGTACGTTGACATCACAAAACCGGGTAAGGTCTTCAGCATCACTGGCGATTTGCATCACCAGCTCACGGGTTGGTGCAATAATCAGAGCTCTTGGGGTGCCTAAGCGACGTGGACCTTCAATAGGAAAGTCTAAAAAATCGGTAATCATACTGAGTAAAAAAGCGGCAGTTTTACCCGAGCCAGTCTGGGCTCTACCAGTAACGTCTTTTCCGTCCAAAGATTGCGGTAAGGTTAGTGCTTGTATGGGACTGCAATATTCATACCCCAGGGCTGCAACACCTTGCATAACTTGGTCAGGTAAGTCCAAATCATGAAAGCGTGTTTTACCTTCCTCTTGCGGGACGACAAAATCGTCCAGTGACCAGTTCTGATCAGTGGCTTTTGAATCATTTGATTTCAAGGTGAATTTCCATTGAGAGGCGAGCACGCCCTAGTAAGATAAACTACAACGAAGCAGTATAGAGAGTTTAAGGCCATTACACAAAACACCTTGATTAGCCTTAATGGCTTATTAATCAAACCGCCGTTCATAAGGCGGTAAGGCCTGCAAAAGTTGTTGACCATAACGTTTGCTGAGGATACGCTTATCCAAAATAGTAATACGGCCTTTGTCGTCTTCTTTACGTAACAAACGACCTGTGGCCTGGACCAACCTAACACTTGCTTCGGGCACCGACAGTTCAGCAAAACTGTTACCACCAGACTTCTCAATCCACTCAGCAAGGGCAGATGGTACTGGGCGATCTGGCACCGTAAATGGCAACCGCGTTATAACCACATGAGTTAAATAATCGCCAGGTAAATCGATGCCTTCTGCAAAACTTGCCAAGCCAAACAAAACACTGCCTTCACCGTCATCGATACGTTTTTTATGCTGATCCAATAAACGCTGTTTAGAAGACTCACCTTGTTGCAAGATCAGATCTTGCCACTGCTCTCCAATACCTTCAAATACCAACTGCATCACCCGCCGTGAGGTAAACAATACTAGGCTAGCTTCAGCTTTATTTAGCTGGGCTTTGAGGCCTATAATTAGATGATCTACAAACACGGCCTCAGGCCCTGGTTCAATCGCCTCTTTAGGTACACATATCTGCGACTTGGCAAAATCAAAGGGACTCGCAAGCGCTAGCATGGTGCTGTGTGGATTTATCCCTGCGTGAGTTATTAAGCGGTCAAAGCGACCAAGGGCGGTAAGCGTAGCGGAAGTTAATAAGGCGCCATAACAACGTTGCCATAAATTCTCCTGTAAAAGTTCAGCAGCCATTATTGGGCTTGCTGAGAGTTCTAAGTCTACCCGCTCTGCTGTTTGCCAATACTGTAACCAGCGCGCCATAGGCACCTCGCCCTCTTGGTCTACTTTGGCATAGGCTTGCCATAACCCAAGTTGCTGCTCAGCATTTTGTTGTAATACCCCAAACGCCGCTAGGTAGTTTTCAGCTTGATCTTTAGGCAAGCCATTTTGGTCTCCTTTAACAACATCATCCATCATTTCATGTAATGCACCCAAATCTCTAGCCAAGCGTGCACTACTTAAGCCCATATCATGGCAAATTTGAACTAATTCAGACGGAATTATACCCTGTGAAAAACGATAATTTTCTTGTTGCTGATAACCATCCTCTGGCCTAAACGCAGACTGGTCTAAAAATTGTTCTAAACTAACCAATTGCAGCTCTAGTCCTTGTACATGGTCTTGAACCTGCCCACTAAGCTGTGCACCCTTACCTCCACCCTGCCATTCCTTTAAAAACTTTTTTAAGCCAGAGCGCGTTTGTCCGTACCAGCGGCTAAGCTGGCGAATACCTTGTTGGTGGGTGAACTGCTTTAACGTTTTATCAGCCAAATGATGGCCTTCATCAAAAATATAAATAGTATCTTCTGGCGCTGGCAAAATAGCACCACCACCTAGGGCTAGGTCTGCCAAAACTAAGTCATGATTAGTAACAATGCAGTCGGCCTGTTCTAGGCCTTCTCTAGCTTTAAAGAATGGGCACTGACTAAAATGGCTGCAACGTCTATTAGTGCAGCCTTTGTGGTCCGTTGTGATGGGTCGCCAATGATCTTCTGCCAAAGGGTCTTTCCATGCATCGCGGTCGCCGTCCCATTGGTTGCTGCCAAGCTGCACCACCATATCTTTGTACAATACTTGCTGCTGACCATCTAGTTTGAGTGCCAACTCGTCCTCAAACAAAGCTTGCGTGGGGTCAATAGAAGCGTTTTGAGAGAGCGCTTGATCCAGCCTAGATACACATAAATATCGTCGCCGACCTTTAGCTAAACGAAAATCAAAATCATAGCCGCCGTGTTTCTTAAGCGCCGGTAGGTCCTTTTGGACAATTTGTTCCTGCAGGGCAATGGTGGCCGTAGCGATCACCAACTTTTTTTCTAATGCTTTAGCAATCGGCAAACACGCTACCATATAAGCTAAGGTCTTGCCCGTACCTGTGCCAGCCTCTACTAAGCAAACTGGGTTATCGTCGCTACGGTGGCCATCACCATCAGTTTTAATTGCCAAAAAATGGTTAGCCACGGTCGCTATCATCTGCTTTTGGCCCCAGCGAGGCCTTAACTTTAACTGCTTAACAAGCTGGCGATAAAGTTGTTGGATATGTGGTTTTACAGCAGCAGAATCAGACACGTAGAAAGCTCATAGTTAGCATCAAGTAATCGGCGATAAGAGTACACCATTTTTGCCACAAAAGCTGACAGTAAATAGGCTAACAAAAATAAAACTTGCCAGCGGCAATAATACTGGTATTATATACAGTAACTGTACAAACAACCAGCAGACTCACTTTGTGTTAGGAGCAAGTAATATGATTAAGTTGACCCCCCGCCAAGATCAGGTACTCGACTGCATTCGTAGCTATATTATCGACACAGGTTATCCGCCAACTCGAGCAGAAATCGCAAAGGAACTCGGCTTTAAATCACCAAATGCTGCGGAAGAACACATTAAAGCCCTCGCCCGAAAAGGTGCTATTGAAATCATACCAGGGGCTTCTCGTGGCATACGAGTACCAGATATGCATGAAGTCGACTTGGGCCTACCAATCATTGGTATGGTGGCAGCCGGTAGCCCACTGCTTGCGCAAGAACATATTAGCGACTATTGTGCCATCCCAGAAAACTTATTCTACCCAAAGGCAGACTATTTGCTTAAAGTTAGCGGTATGTCCATGAAAGACATAGGCATTTACGATGGCGATTTATTAGCTGTACACAAAACAGATCAAGCACGAAATGGACAAGTTGTGGTGGCGCGCCTTGATGATGAAGTCACTGTGAAACGTTTTCAACGCAACGGTAACCAAGTACAACTTATCGCAGAAAACCAAGATTTTTCACCTATTGATGTCGATCTTACGCAACAGCACTTAAGCATTGAAGGTTTGAGCGTTGGTGTTATCCGCCGCGGCAACTAGACGTAAAACAGGAGCAAAATTATGTGGCAGCAAGAGCAGCAAACCGACAATAGTATTGATGGTATTTTGGCTGAACATCAACTAGACCTATGGGCTCAAGAAGACCAAGCACATGTGCAGAATTTGAGCCACATCACAGAAATAATTATGCGTGGTGAGTCCTGGAACAATGTACAGATGTTATTGCCATTGCTTGCACAACTAAGCCACGATCAGCGTTGGTTGGCTTGGGTAGCACCCCCTAAGTTATTACCTAAAGCCCAACTAAAGGCTGCTGGGTTTGACTTGAATAAAATTATTTTATTAAAGCCTGATGCCCAGCACGACACTATGAGTCTTGCCCACCAAGCTCTAAAGAGTGGCACTTGTCATGCTGTTATTAGCTGGTTTGGCGCCCTTGCTGATGATCAACTTAATGACTTAGCCCAAGCCGCAGAGCTCGGCAATAGTCGCGCTTTTTTGATCAGGCACCAATAGTCCGGTACTAAACAGTCATCTCCGTTTCAAAAAACTTCTGTAGTAATTTGTGGGTAGTCTGCGCATCGTCACTGCCCGCAAGTTCGCGGATGGAGTGCATTGCAAAAGTAGGCACACCCAAGTCCAGAGTCCGCACACCTAGTTGAGCTGCAGTAATTGGCCCGATAGTGCTGCCGCAACCCATATCACTGCGCACCACAAAGGTTTGGATTGGCAAATCCACTTGTGCAGCCAACTCTTTCACCATTGCACTGGTGACCGCATTGGTAGCATAGCGCTGGTTTGCGTTGACCTTAATCACTGGCCCCTGATTTAACTTAGGCCCATGTTGGTTGTCGTGTTTATTGGTAAAATTAGGATGTACCCCATGAGCATTGTCTGCGGAAATAAAAGTGGACGCATTTAATACTTGATGCAACAGTTCAGCCGTTGGATAAATACGCTGCAACACAGACATTAAGAAACTACCCTGAGCGCCTTCTGCCGACTGACTTCCCACTTCTTCGTGGTCATTACAGATTAATAACATGCCTTGATCCGTTTGAGCACCAATCATTGCTGTTAACCCTATATAACAACTCAACAAATTATCTAACCGAGCAGCTGCCAAAAATTCTTGCTTTATTCCCACTAAGGCAGGGGCCTGAAAGTCGTAAAAACTCAACTCATAATCAATCACCTGATTAACTTTGTGACCATTAGCCTTTAACTCATCTGCAAGCAGCGAACGCAGGCTAAAATCATCACCCAGTGATTGGCCTAATAGAACTGGCAAATCTGTTTGTGGGTTCACACTATGGTCTTTGTTAGCTTCTCGGTCTAGGTGTATAGCTAAGCTTGGAATACATGCCACAGGGCGTTTAAAATCAAGCAAATGTCTTACCAGCTGACCTTTAACATCCCGGCTAACAACCCGGCCCGCCAAAGACAAATCACGATCAAACCATGGATGTAATAATGCACCACCATAAACCTCAACACCCAACTGCTGATAGCCTTTACGTCGTATTTCTGGGTTCGGCTTAACCTTCAAACATGGGCTATCCGTATGAGCACCCACCATGTGAAGGCGTTGCAAAGCATTTTTTTGGGGCAACTGGAAGGCTAATATGGTTGAATCATTGCGGGTAATAAAATAGCGCCCTCCCGCCTCTAACTGCCATGTATCTGACACATCAAGTTGGCTGTAGCCAGCCGCTCTGAATTGGCTCACCATTGAAGCTACTGCATGAAAAGGAGTGGGTGAATCGCTAATAAAACTCATCAATCCGTCAAGGTAGGTTCGTTGTGGCATAATGTTTCTTATTCCATTGTTTTAAAGGTTTAGCTTTGTCACATTCTGGGTTGCAAACGTAACGATTCTGTAAAGCATTAGTAAATTACCTTACATTGACCTGAGACGTTTGAAAAACTCACTAAAATTAGGCTAGTATAGCTTAAACTAAGCTTTTGATGCTCAACCCTACTTGCCAGTTTAAAGGCCACGCTCTTATCTATGATTCCTGATACTCTTTTCACCACTTTGTACAGCTTTTCCGTAGCCATATACTGGCACCGACTATTGGCTAATTTGTTACTCATAGCAAGCTTTTTTGTAGCGCCACTTGTAACGGCACAGACTAATTCTAATGATGCCCTGGTGGAAATTAGATTCACTCAGCAGCAGGGTTTGTTAACCCAAGAAATTATTCAGTTGTTAGATCGCCAGCATTATCAACACAGAGAACTTGACGACCAGTTTGCCAGTGATGTTTTTTTCCGTTATTTAAAGTTACTCGACCCTCAGCATATTTACTTTAGCAAAGCAGACCTAGCCCCATTTAACTATCTCAATAGAGAACTTGACGACCTACTGGTGAAAGGTGATTTGGTGCCTATGGCTCAGCTTTACAATCTCCTGCAACAAAGGCGCCTGGCGTTTATCGACTTTAATTTAACCGCGTTATCTAAATTGGAACCGATGTTTAACTTCGAACTGCTAGAAGATATCAGCACATCACCCTTTAATGATCCTCGCTTAAGTAATCTAGCAGCAATCAAAGATAATTGGCGTAAACAGTTAAAGAATGTCTTTATTAATGGGCAACTGGACAATGAAACCGTTGATGAAATTAAGCAACGTTTAAAAAAACGTTACACAAGTATGCGTAAACGAGTGTTGCAAGTGCAGCTTAAAGACGCATATCAAGCAGTAAGTAACAGCATCACCACAGTTACAGATCCGCACACCACCTATCTTTCACCGCGTAATGTTGAAGACTTTAATATTGACATGAGCTTATCCTTGGAAGGCATTGGTGCAGTGTTGCAGCGCGACGATGATTACACTAAAGTTGTTCGCCTAGTGGTAGGAGGGCCAGCTGATAAAGCTGGCGACCTCCAGGCCTCTGACTATATTGTCGGTGTGGCCCAAGATGGTGAGGCAATTCAGGAAATCTTGGGATGGCGTTTAGATGATGTAGTTGATCAAATCAGAGGACCAAAAGGCACTTTAATAAATTTACAAATTATCCCAGGTGGGGATTTACAACAAACCAAAAAGACCATCCAAATTCGCCGTAACAAAGTTACCTTAGACGATCAAGCTGCAAAAAAATCAGTGATTGAAATAGAAACTGAGCAGGGCATCAGAAAAATTGGCGTCATCACTTTGCCAACTTTTTATATGGACTTTGCTGCCGCGCAAAGCGGTGACACCAACTATCGCAGCACTACTCGTGACGTATACGACCTGCTTCAGGAGCTGAAAGGCGAGTCTATTAATGGCATTGTCATTGACCTGCGCAACAACGGTGGTGGATCGTTGCGGGAGGCCAATCAACTCACAGGGCTATTTATCGAAACAGGCACTACGGTGCAGGTTCGTTACGCCGATGGTGTGATCCAAAAACAAATGGACCGCAACCCTTTGTTAGCTTACAACGGGCCTATGGTTGTCCTCATCAATCGCTATAGTGCCTCAGCCTCAGAGATTTTTGCAGCCGCAATGCAAGATTACAAACGCGCCTTAATCGTCGGCAGTCAAACCTATGGCAAGGGTACAGTGCAAACGTTTGGCGACCTGTCTAGTGGCCAGATCAAATTCACTCAAGCCAAGTTTTATCGTGTGTCTGGGGCCAGTACCCAACACAAAGGTGTTGTGCCAGATGTGGTTTTGCCCAGTTTAGATGACCCGACTAAAGTTGGTGAAAGCACCCAAGATCATGCCCTTAAGTGGGATCAGGTTAAGGCCATTGATCACAAAACTTATTTTGCATTTGAACACATTATTCCGCGACTGCAAGCGCAACAAGACCTGCGTAACCAGCGCAGTGCTGACTGGCAGTACACGTTAGCTATAGCTGAGCATGAGCGCGATAGACCAAAACAGCTTAGCCTTCACTTAGGTCAACGCCAACAATACTGGCAGGAGCAACAAGATTGGTATTTGACCCATATAAATGAATTGCGTCTTGGCCACCAGTTAGCCCCTGTAACTGATATCGAAGACCACGATTTTGACTATGATGACGCGCAAAAAGACCCTTATATATTAGCAGGTGCGAAGGTTATCGGTGATTGGATTGACATGGCTCACTAAGCCTTAGCTACACCACCCCATAACAGCATCATGGTGCCACCACTTGCATCACCTACTAAGGTCAATGGTGCTGTAGGTTTTTGATCGGCTAGCATCATACCTGTTAACGAACACGGCCCAATACCTTCAAACTCTACCACCGTAACGCCTGATAAGGGTTTCTTGTGCAGGTGATATCCTAGTTAGACGTCTGCTGAGCAACTGATAAACTCTTTCATAATGTTGTTAGTGCTCACAAAAAAATTGCCCGCGTGAATCTGAAAATTGATTAAATCAATTCCATTATCGGTTCATTGAGTGCCGACAATTGCTCTCTTAATTCTAAAATATGCTCGCCCCAATAACGCTCGGTATTAAACCATGGGAAGCTGTGGGGAAAGGCTGGGTCTTCCCAGCGACGAGCTAACCATGCAGCGTAATACATCATCCGTAAAGTTCGCAGGGGCTCTATTAGCGCAAGTTCTCGTGGTTTGAAGTCATAAAACTCATTATAACCTTCCACTATTTCAGACAACTGTATGCGCTGTCGATCGCGATCGCCAGACAACAACATCCATATATCCTGAATAGCTGGGGCCATTCGTGAGTCATCAAAGTCGACAATATGGGGTGCATCATCGCGCCACAGCAAGTTGCCACCGTGACAATCTCCATGAACTCGAATGTAGCTCACTCCTTCAGCTTGCGCAAAAGCAGCATCAATGTGCACTAACAAGTCAGCAGTTAAGCTATCGTATGCGGCCTTCAGTTCTGTGGGTATAAAATATTTACTCACAAAGGCAACACTATCGTGACCAAACGTTTGAGGATCCATAGCGGGTCTGTATTGGTAGGTTTCTACAGCACCAAGGGCATGTATTCGTCCCAACAACCGACCCATTGTGTAAAGATTATCAAGGTCATCAAGTTCTGGTCCGTGTCCACCCTTGCGTTCAAACAAAGCAAACTGAAAGTCTTCATAGTTCAACAAACTAGCACCTTGGCTATTAACCAAAGGTGGTACCACCGGTAGTTCATATTCCGCTAAGGCCATACTAAAGTGGTGTTCCTCCAATATTTGATCGGCAGACCACCGCTGGGGCCGATAGAACTTAGCAATGACAGGGACCTGTTGATTTTCAAGACCAACTTGATAGACACGGTTTTCATAACTGTTGAGGGCTAATATTCGCCCATCACACACATAGTCTTGGCTTTCAACCGCGTCCATGATGTAGCTTGGGGTTAATACTGAAAACGGGTGTATTTCGTTGCTCATAGTAGTCATTTGATAATAATGCAATGCCTAAGTATATCCTAAGAGCAACGGGTCATCTTGTAACTGCGCAGTCTAATAGTCCCCAAAGCTTGACAATACTCCTCCATAACCACGACATTGGAGTTTATACACAAATTAATAATGTAATTTACCATGTCCTTAAGCTACATTTGTGATGCTGATACCCCAAGGTCTAAGGTCAAAGAGGCAAACATATTCATAGTTATGACGATAATCAAAAGCTGACGAAAACCTTTGTATAATATAGGTTTAGCTCCGTATAATATGGCCCTTATTAAGCCTGTTAAATCAGGGGAGTTCCAATGACTGCTACCAACGCCCTCCAGTTCCCCATTAGTGAGGCACCCGCTATGGGCCAACCTTTGGCCGTTGCCGAAGGTGTTTATTGGTTACGAATGCCATTACCCTTTTCGCTTAACCATATAAATTTGTGGTTATTGGAAGACGATATAGGCTGGACCATTGTAGATACTGGGATCAATACCACCGCCTGCAAGGAACTATGGCAGCAGGTGTTTGATAACCACCTTAACAACAAACCCGTGCATCAACTTATTGTCACTCATTTACACCCCGACCATGTTGGTTTAGCGGGTTGGATCTGTGACCTTTGGAGTTTGGAGTTGCACATGTCCCGCACAGACTACATGGCCTGCCGAGTGCTTATGTCAGACACAGGTAAACCTGCACCTAAAGCAGCCATCAATTTTTACCGCCGTGCAGGTGTGACCAATCAACAATTAGAATCATACAAAGCCAAATTTGGTGGTTATGGCAAAAGTATTTATACCATGCCTGATAGTTTTGTGCGTTTACAAGATGGTGGGTCATTAACTATGGCTGGCCAAGAATGGAAGATTATTGTCGGTCGTGGCCACGCACCAGAACATGTGTGTCTGCTGTGCCCCGCACTCAATGTTTTTATCGCCGGTGATCAGTTGTTGCCCTCTATTTCTTCCAACGTTAGTGTGTGGCCTACGGAGCCTCACTCAGACCCGTTAAAAGACTGGCTTGATTCATGTGCAATGTTGCAACAACGAATCCCTGCTGATGTGCTAGTATTGCCATCCCATGGGCAAGTTTTTTTTGGCGCCCATCAACGTTTACAAAGGCTTATTGATGGCCATGAAACGGGGCTCGTTAAAGTACTTGAGGCGTGCCAACATCCGCAACGCAATGTGGATCTATTTAGCCAGCTTTTCCGACGCCCTATTAACGACGACGTACTCACGCTAGCTGTAGGCGAAACTCAAGCCCATCTGAATTACTTAGTTAACAAAAATAAACTCCAAAGCAGCACTGACAACAAGGATGCTGTTTGGTATCAATCTGTTTAGAAGAAGACCATTTTATGCACATGATTACTATCAATTTTGAACCTGTCGAATTATTTAAGATCCTAAAATTTGAATCTATTGTAGGCAGTGGCGGTGAAGCCAAACAAAGAATTGGCGAGGGCCTAGTTAAAGTTAACGGTGAAGTAGAAACCCGCAAAAGCCGTAAAATGATTAGCGGTGACACTATTGAGTTTGAAAAACGTCATTACGAACTAAAACTTCCTTAAGCTATGAATATTGGTCGTTATTTTAATCCTGCCCATATAAGCTCAGGTTTTATTGCACCCTTAGTCGGCTACACCAGTTCTGCCGCTATTATTTTTCAAGCTGTCAATAGTACGGGTGCCAGTGATACCGTGGTAACCGGTTGGTTCTGGGCATTGGGTTTGGGCATGGGATTGTCAACAATTGGCCTGTCGCTATTTTATAAACAACCAATTCTCACGGCATGGTCGACTCCAGGTGCTGCTATTTTAGTGACTAGTTTAGCTGGAGTACCATTGGCCGAAGCCATTGGTGCCTTTGTATTATGTTCTCTATTAATCACCTTAGTAGGGTTATCTGGCTGGTTTGATCGCATCATGGACTACCTACCTCAATCTATCGCAGCCGCCATGTTGGCAGGGGTATTAGTACCCTTTGCAATGCATATGATTATGTCCCTAGAGTCTCAATTAGCCTTAGTTCTAGCCATGATGATAGCTTTTTTTATCAGCCGTGTGATTTGGCCCAAGCTTGCTGTCATGATCACCTTGATAGTGGGCATTTTTATTGCTGCCTGGCAGAATTTAATTGTTTGGCAAGATGTAAGCTTACAAGTGTCAAGCCCCATTTGGACCACACCAGAGTGGTCTTTGTCAGCGGCGATTGGTATTACTATTCCACTGTTCATTGTGACTATGGCTTCGCAGAATGTACCTGGTATAGTGGTATTGCGCAGTCACGGTTATGATGCACCCGCAGCCCCGCTGATCACATGGACAGGCATTACTGGTGTTTTGATGGCCCCGTTTGGAGGTTTTGCCTTTAATCTTGCCGCCATAATGGCGGCAATTTGCATGGGTAAAGAAGTGGACGCAGACCCAAAACAAAGGTATCGCTCTGCAATTTGGGCTGGTTTATTTATTATAGCCGCAGGGGTTTTTGCTGGTAGTTTAACAGGCTTATTTAACAGCATGCCCCAGGCGTTAGTAGTGACTATCGCCGGTTTGGCGTTATTGGGAACCATAAGCAGTAGCCTTAGCACTGCACTTGCCGGAGAAGCCGAACGCATTCCCGCCGTGATCACGTTAGTCACTACAGCTTCGGGTGTAGCCATGTGGGGCATCGGTAGCGCCTTTTGGGGCTTAATATTGGGCGCCTTAGCACTGCTAATTCAGCGCTCTTGTTCTCCTAAGCCCGCTTCAACTAAAATCTAGGACTGAAACTCCAGCATACATTTTTAGGCCTATTTACAGCAATAAACCGTTAATGTTCTGAGTTTAAGGTGCATAGACTTAAGGCACATATTACCGCTACTATCTAAACCTACATAATTCAAAACTTCCTTCTATGAAAACTGTTTACTCGCCCGACCACATTCTACGCAATGCCAAAACAGAACTCGCTGGAGGCCAATTGGTCACGCCTTTTGAATGTCATCAACGAGCAGATTATGTTGTAGCCGCTATTAAATCCCAACAGTTAGGTCAGATAGTCCCTCCTACACAGTGGCCACGCCAATATGTAGAAAGCATACACGACCCAGGCTACCTCACTTTTTTAGACACCGTTTGGCAACGTTGGGTAAACGCAGGCAACCAGGGTGAAGCTATCCCTAATGTTTGGCCTTCTCGCTCTATGCCTAGCCAACGCATCCCCAGACATATTGAAGGCCAATTGGGCTATTACAGCTTAGCTGGTGAAACCAGTATTAGTGGAGGTACCGCAGAAGCGGCATGGGTTTCTGCTAATGTGGCTTTGTCTGCTGCAGAACTATTGAATCAGCATGAACATAGCGCTTTTGCTCTTTGTCGCCCACCGGGACATCATGCCTCAAACGACCAATATGGGGGTTACTGTTTCATCAATAATGCAGCCATAGCCGCTCAAAAACTACGTTATGACGGCGCTCAAAAAGTGGCTATATTGGATGTGGATTTTCATCATGGTAATGGTACCCAAAAAATATTTTACCAACGCGATGACGTGTTATTTTGCTCTATCCATGGCGATCCTATGGTGGCTTTTCCTTATTTCTTGGGATTTGCCGATGAAACGGGCGAAGGCCCTGGTGCAGGCCACAACCTCAACATTCCCCTGCCACCTGGCACACCCTACTCAATATGGCGCGTAGCACTTTGCAGAGCGATAACAAAAATACTTGGTTATGGAGCAGATGCTATAGTAGTTTCTTTGGGGGTTGATACCTTCGAAAATGATCCTATCAGCTTTTTTAAACTCAGAAGTGATGACTTTATTGACATGGGTAAGACCATCGCTAGTATGGGCTTGCCTACCTTGTTTATTATGGAGGGAGGATATGCCGTAGAAGAGATTGGTACCAATACTGTCAATGTTCTTAAAGGTTTTGAAAACCTAGCTGGATAGTCGCTATATGGCCTATGATTAAATCATCAAATAAGGCAAGATGGGTTTTTACATCTTACAAATAAGAGAATAATTCCATGCTTTCAGTCAATTCCTACTTCGACGACAATGTTAAGTCGATCGCTTTTCAAGGCAAAACTCTAACCACTACGGTAGGCGTCATGGATGTAGGTGAGTTTACCTTTGGTACTAGCCAATATGAAGTCATGACCATCATTGATGGAGAGCTTGAAGTTAAATTACCTGACACGGAAAGTTGGAACACCTTTACTAATGGTGACCAGTTTGAAGTAGAAGCGAATAGCAGCTTCGAAGTTAAAGTTGTACGCCAAACGGCTTACCACTGCACATACGAATAAATCCTTCAGCCAGCATTGCAATTGCAGCGTTCGACACATATTTGAATTAACTAAATAACATTCACTAGAGTCTAAGCTGATGCCCACCATTACCAGCCGCTGCCCCCATTGCCAAAAGAATAACCGCTTGCCTGCAGAACGGGTTAAAGACAATCCTAATTGTGGTGTTTGTAAACGTACTTTATTTACTGGCAAACCTGTTGCCGGCACCAGCGCCAACTTTAACGCTCTGATTGAAGGTGATAAACCCGTTGTAGTGGATTTTTGGGCGCCATGGTGTGGCCCCTGCGTTGGTTTCGCACCCGTATTTGAGCAAGCAGCTCAAGCAAGCTCTGATCAACTTCTCTTTGTAAAAGTAGACACTGAAGCTGAGAAAATGCTTGGATCTCAATTCAATATACGTAGCATTCCTACCTTAATGGTATTTAAAAATGGTAAGGTCGTAGATCAACTCAACGGTGCTTTACCACTGCAACAATTCGAGCAGTGGCTAAATGCGGCGGTGAGTAAATAAGGTTAAATTTGAACCTATTGGAGCGAAACGGACGATGAAAAAACTTAAGAATGAAAAAGAACTCCTCAAGAAAGCCATCACTCTAGGAGCGGTTTACGCCAATAAACGTGGTGTTGCACAATTTGAAGCCACCGACTCTGCGGCCAATAAAATAGAATATATCTACCGACTCCTGGTACATGACAATCTTATCCAACCGCTGCCAGAAAATCAGGTTTCTCAACCTAGCATGCAACACAAACTCGCTTTATGGGTAGATCGTCAAATGAACTCGTAAGTACATTATAAAGAACTAGAGGAGTCTACCTATGTTCCAAGATCCACAACCCTACATCATTGTAGAACATCACTATCAGTGGTTAGAGATCACACTCAACCGTCCTGCCAGTTTCAACGCTTTGTCTCAAGAGATGATGCACCACCTAAAAGTGGCCATTGATCAGGTACATCAAAACGATAACCTTAGCTGCATTATTATCAAGGCCACCGGCAAAGCATTTTGCGCAGGCCATGACATCAAACAAATGCAGGCTAATGCCAAGCAAGACTACTACCAAGAATTATTTCATCAGTGCAGCCACCTTATGCAATCCATAGTGGAGTGCCCCATACCAGTGATTGCTCAAGTACAAGGTATAGCAACTGCCGCTGGCTGCCAATTAGTAGCCAGTTGTGACCTTGCAATTGCATCTGATGATGCTCGCTTTGCAGTATCCGGTATTAATTTAGGCCTTTTCTGTGCCACCCCAGCAGTCGCTCTTAGCCGCAATATTCACCCAAAGCAAGCTATGGAAATGTTGTTAACAGGGGAGTTTATCAGCGCCACCAAAGCTCAAAGTCTAGGTTTAATTAATGGTGTTGTGGCAAATGATGAACTTACGGCAGCCACGCGGGAACTAGCTACAAAAATAAGTCATAAGGCCAAAGCAGCTGTGCGCACGGGCAAAGCAATGTTTTACCCTCAATTAGACATGACGCTAGGGCAAGCCTACGAATATGCCACGGGACACATGGTAAACAACTTAATGGATGCGGAAACTCAAGGTGGCCTTGATGCCTTTGTAAACAAAAAATCCAAGGATTAATCGTGCAAGAACTCATACAAATCATCAATTTTGTGAAAGAAATTGATCAACTTAAATCTGTACTTAGAAAAACCCGTCCATTAGGCATGGAACGTTACGAAAACTCCGCTGAGCATTCATGGCAAGTCACCCTAGCCGCACTGATGTTGAAAGACTACGCAGCAGAGCCTGTGGATATTAATCGCGTGCTCCGCATGCTCCTAATCCATGATTTATGTGAAATTGATACCGGCGATGTAATTGTATATGACGCAGTAGGAAGCGAGCACGAAGAAGCAGAGGCTACTGCCACGCAACGCATCTTAGGTATGTTACCAAACGATATGGGGGATGAATATATTGCCCTTTGGCACGAATTTGAAACCGCTAAGAGTTCTGATGCACGCTTTGCCAAGGCCTTAGATAGAGCTTTACCCTTGATCCATAATTTAAATGATCAAGGCCACAGTTGGCAAAGTCATGGCATCACCAAGGAACAAGTGAAAACCGTTAATGGTGGCCGTATTAAAAAAGGCTGTCCACAACTGTGGGAACTACTTGAACCATTAGTCGACGAAGCCGAATTAAAAGGTTGGTTATGTTAGACCTAACAGGCATCAAGCTGGTAAACTACGCGCCCTAAATTCCCTATCAGCACATGTCCCTTGATTACTACCGCAAATATCACCATGCAGTTTGGCGCTAAGCCACTATTCGAAAACATTTCAGCCAAGTTTGGCCACGGCAATCGCTATGGTCTCATTGGTGCCAATGGGTGTGGTAAGTCCACCTTCATGAAAATACTCAGTGGTGAGCTAACACCAACTGCTGGCAATGTCTCCTTTTCACCTACTGACACCGTTGGCACCTTAAGCCAAAATCAGTTTGCCTTTGAAGACTACACAGTAATTGATGCAGTGATCATGGGCGATGTGAAGCTCTGGCAAGTCAAACAAGCCCGCGAAGCCATTTATAGCCAACTAGAAATGAGCGAAGACGATGGCATGAAGGTGGCGGAATTAGAAGTTGAATTTGCAGAAATGGACGGCTACAGTGCCGAAAGTCGAGCTGCAGAAATTCTGACTCAAGCAGGTATTGATGAATCCTTCCACTGGGGCCTGATGTCACAAGTGGCACCAGGTTGGAAATTACGTGTACTGCTGGCCCAGGCTTTGTTTGCTGATCCTGACATTTTGTTATTAGACGAACCTACCAACAACCTTGATATCACTACTATTAATTGGTTGACAGAGGTATTGGGGCAGCGTCGCAGCACCATGATCATAATATCTCACGATCGCTATTTCTTAAATTCTGTGTGTACCCACATGGCCGATATCGACTACGGTGAATTGCGCGTTTACGCCGGCAATTACGAAGCCTATACTGCCGCTTCTAACTTGATACAAGAACAGCTGCTTTCGTCAAATGCCAAAAAAAGCGCTGAACGTGAAGAACTACAGCAGTTTGTAGCACGATTTTCTGCCAACGCATCGAAAGCCAAGCAGGCTTCATCTAGGGCCAAACGATTAGAAAAAATCCAGCTAGATGAAGTCATTGCCTCTAGTCGGATCTCTCCCTATATTGGCTTTAGCGCCCATAAGAAACTCCATCGCCAAGCCTTAGTGCTAGAACAATTAAGTCACGGATTTGAAGATAGTGATCTATTTAACAAGGGCGAACTTATTCTAGAAGCTGGTGCAAAGTTGGCCGTTATTGGTGAAAATGGTGTGGGTAAAACAACATTTTTGCGCTGCTTATTGAATCAACTCAAGGTCAACAAAGGCGTCATTAAGTGGTCCGAAAATGCCGTACTGGGTTACTGCCCGCAGGACAGCAGTGACGATTTCAACTGCAATTTGACTCTCTTTGATTGGATGTCCCAGTGGCGCACTCCAAAACACGATGACCTTACGGTAAGAAGCATGTTGGGACGTTTACTGTTTACTGCCGACGACTACCTAAAGAAAGTAGCAGTATGTTCAGGTGGGGAAATGAACCGTTTATTATTTGGCAAGTTAATGATGCAAGATACCAACGTGTTAATTATGGATGAACCAACTAACCATTTAGACATGGAAGCAATTGAGTCACTTAACAAAGCCCTTAAGACCTACGATGGCACTTTAATATTCGTCAGCCATGACCGCGAATTCGTGTCTTCATTGGCCACAAGAGTGCTAGAAATAAAAGACCAAACATTAGTTGATTTTCATGGTACTTATGCCGAATACCTCGCCAAACAAGCGTTAGATAATAGTTAACCTTGCCGCCTTTAGAGACCACAGAAGCGCGCAGTGATACAGCTACCACCCAAGGCGTAAGTTAATAATCCGTCACCATTTATACTGGGAGTTAAGGTAAAGGTATAGCCGCCCGCTGCTGTGGTTCCAGTACCAGTGATCTTACCATTAACAGCGGATAGCTTAATGCTTTGGGTATTGCCACTGGACTTGGGTGCAGGTACAGCCAGCTCTGCAAAGGTATCGCAGGCGCTTACATCTTCCCCTGCTTGTAACAAACAAGCAGATTGGGCAACGCGTAAGGCATGACTATGTTGCACCACTTCCATAAACCGCGTTTTCTGAAGATAAGTTTGATAGGTGGGTACTGCGAAAGCCGCCAAAATACCAATTAAGGCCACTACAAGGAGTAATTCGAGCAAAGAAAATCCACTTATAAGACGCTCCTGTTTAACGTCTGAATTAAGACGACTATCCATTACATGCCACATATCACGTTCCTGTGATTATTTTGATATTCCCTAAATATAGTTCAAATGTAGATTTTTGCGGATGGCAGCTAAGACTAAACCCTACGGTTTCTTTTGATCTAATCTTGTTGATCTACCGATTCCAACAACGCGCTAGAAAAATCGTTCTCCAACTCATCACCAGCTATAGCATAATCGCCACTTGCCCAAGCACCTAAATCAATTTGCTGGCAGCGTTCGCTACAAAAAGGTCTATGGAGGTTTTTTGGGTTCCAAGTGAGGTTTTTTTGACACTGGGGGCAAGGGTACTGACTCATAGTTGATGGTCCGTCAAATAGCAAAGGTGGTGATGCAATTGTAATACTTGTTCACTGAGGTGGCTTAGATCATGCTGATTGTCCAGCACCCAATCCGCCTTATCCAAACGTTGCTGGCGCGGCATCTGAGTGTCAATTATGGCATCAATTTGATCCGCTTTAGCGCCGTCTCTTTGACACGCTCGCTGACGTTGATGCGCTTCACTGGCGTCTACAACCACCACAAAATCTATATTTTTATGTTGTGATGTTTCTAACAATAAAGGCGATTCTAAAACAGCATAGGTACTGGAGGCAACGGCAAGTTGCTCACCGATAGCAGCACCTATAAGCGGATGCAATAATGATTCTAACCATTGCCTTTGTGTTTTATCAACAAATATTTGCTGGCGTAAAGCAGCTCGATTCAAAGTGCCATCTTGGAGTAATATTTGGCTGCCAAAATGTTTAGCGATATGGCTGAGAGCAGGACTATCAACTAGCACTACATCTCTGGCAACCTGATCAGCATCAACCACCGAAATGCCAAGGGCTTTCAGCTGCGCACTCACGGCGCTTTTGCCACTACCAATGCCACCCGTGAGACCCACTATCATATTCGCAACCCACTAAAAAACAACAGAAGCCATTATATCAGTACTCTAGTGAGAGTCACATCATTTGCCCCATTTGAAACAACGGCAAATACAGAGCCAGCAAAATCAAACCCACGAAAATGGCCACCAAAATGAGCAATACAGGTTCTAGTAGCTGCTCTAACCACTGACTTTGACTTACCACCTGAGCTTCATAATAGCCTTGTAAGTGGTTAAAACTCAAGGCTAAGTCACCCGCTGCTTCTCCTACACGGATCAGCTGCAAAACTTGGGGTTGCCATGCCATTTGGGTTAATATCTGGCTTAATCTTCGGCCTTGGTGAAGCTCCACAATCGCCCTTTTTAGATCTCTAGATATATGTTCCCAGGTACTGCCATTGGCGGCCAGCGTTAGGCAGTCTAACAATGGCACACCTGCCTTAAAGGTGAGAGACAGAACTAAAAACACTTCTGCATGGCTGTGTAAATACATCAAACGGCCAAGGCCTGGAAAATGCCATAGCACCCACTCTAGTTTCACTCTGGTCTTGGGTATAGACCAGAGCCAAATCAAAGCTATATAAGCCAATATAAAGGCCACTAATATGCCCCCCATACTCGCCTTAACAGTATCGGAGAAAGACAATAACCACCGAGTCAGAGTAGGTAATTCATATACCCCTGCAGCATATAAATTAACCACCTGTGGCACCACCCAATAGACAATCAACAAGCTCACAGCCAAACCGCTCAATAGCGTCACCAAAGGCATAAACAAGCTGCGCTTAAAACGACGTTTTAGGTTTGTCTGACGTGAGCGCTGTTGATGAATTTGAGTCAATAACTCTGCTAACTCCCCACTCGCTTCACCAGCTGCGACTAGTTGCACTATAGTTTGTGGAAATATTCGGCTTTGGGACAAGGCTTGGGAAAAACTTGCTCCCGTCAATAATGCGTTTTGAAGCTGTATTAGTTCATAACGCAACCGCACTGGTGCCTGCTCCAAACGAACTAAAGTGATGCAAGACAGTAAGGGTAACCCGGCACACAGCAATTGAGACCACTGCCCCAGTAACGCTTGCAAGTGCTTGTGGTCGATAAGTTTGGGCCAGTGGCGCTGCCAAGGCCACAAGTGCTGGGCTGTATTTAATTTAATACCTTCAAATGCTAGCTGAGATCGCAGTAGTTGACGGCTAGAACACTGGCGCACACCACTGCTTTGAGCATGCTTGGCATCCAAGCCATACCACAGCCACCAATGCCACATTACCAAGTAACTCGATTCACTTCAGCGGTGCTGGTATGTCCTGCAAGGACGCGCCATAGACCCTGACGACGCACCCCGGCCCCATACTCTAGTTCCTGTACTTGCCGCTGAGCCACTGAGTCACGTTTCGACTGATCCATCACCATAACATCAAATACTCCAAGTCGTCCCCTGAAGCCCCCATGGCAAGCCTCACAGCCCACAGGTAAACATGGATTTACTACTCCAAAACAAAACTCGTAGGTAGCCACTGCATCACACCACTCTTCACTGCCCATTGCAGCTAACTGTAATTCAGTCATCGGCTGCTTACATTCATTACATAAGCGGCGCACCAAGCGTTGATTTATAATTAAACTCAAACAGTAACTTAGTGCCAACATATCCACACCTAAACCATGGCAGCGATGCATGGCTTCGCTAATACTGCTTGTATGCATGGAGGTCAGTAGTAGATGTCCTGTTTGTGCAGCCTTTAACGCAACGTCTGCGCTATCAAAATCACGCAACTCACCAAGCATAATTACATCGGGATCTTGACGGAGCAAAGCCCTAAGAATGTGGCTGAAAGATAGGTTAATCGCATTATTTACTGCTACTTGATGTACCCCAAGTAGCGCAATTTCCACTGGGTCTTCTGCACTGACAATATTGATATGGGGTGCCTGGATTTTTTTTAGGCAGCTATACAAAAACATCGTTTTACCGCTGCCCGTCGGACCTGTTACCAAGATAAGGCCTTGCGGTTTGCTCAGCTGACGATTAACAATTTGGAGCTGCTGAGGTGAGAGACCTTGTTGGCAGATATCAATATTTTGTTGTTGCCATTGCAACCGTAACACCAATTTTTCCCCCCAATGTCCAGCCAAGCTACTGCAGCGTATATCTACCCACTTGTCGTTCAGTTGCCATTGAAAGCTGCCATCTTGCGGACGACGAGACTCACTGATATCCATTTCTGATAGCAGCTTAATACGTACAACAATGGCGTCAGCAGCAGATGCTGGTAGTTGATCGAATGGGGACTTAAGTAACTGCATAAGGCCATCGACCCGCATACGTATACGCATGCTCTGGGACAATGGTTCCAAATGTAAATCGGAGGCGTCCGCGACAGCGGCAATTTCTAATAACTGGTCCGTCAAAGCAATAACGTTGTTAAGAGAGACGGGGCTATAAAAGGGAATATCAGACATCGACGCGTCCTTGCGTTATTTATCCATCCCTTAAGCTTAGGTTATATTTTAACAATAGCGCCTAGTTTATTGTTTTACTTCATTTCCCCACTAAGCTGGCGTGCTAGATCGACAGCGTAGTTATCGGTCATACCGCCAATAAAGTCCATGGTGCAGCATAAGGCCTGATACGCAGTTGCACCCTTTTCAGGACGATGCGCTCCCATCAGTGCAAGGTGTTTTTCGGCTTTAAAAGATAACCGTTTGTCTCCCAATTGTTGATCTAAGGATAAGGCTGCAGGAACAAACCCATCAAGCAATTTCTCTAGCACCGAGTAGGCTGCCAACTCCGTACGATGGCGCTCAGGAGCTAAGAATATGCGATTTTTTGCTAACGCTTTAGCATCGCCAATAACTTGCTGAGTAACGGGGTCACAATGGGAAATTAAATCGCCCTCTAACCGACCCTCTAATAAAGCTGGTATATGCTGCATAAATGCATGTGCTGCAGACTGCACTAGATAATCAATGACTTTGCCACGCAATAACGCCAAGCGACGAGTCGAGTAATATACATCGACCATTGCCGTGCGTTCAGGAACTGCAAGGGCCCCAGTAATTGGGGCTAACAACTCCAACACATCCTGTTCGCCTATCATGCCTAGCTCTACACCGTCTTCTAAATCAATAATGGCGTAACAAATATCATCGGCAGCTTCCATTAGATAGACCAATGGATGACGACACCATTCAAAATCTGCTCGCTGTAATAAACCTAAACGACCAGCAATGTCAGCTAATATATGTTTTTCTGATTGCAAGGCTCCGAACTTAGCCTTTCTCTCACACTGCATTGAGTTCGATAACCATGGGTATTTCAGAAAGCTTCCCAAGGTAGCGTAGGTGAGGCGCATCCCGCCATTAAACTGATGATATTCTAACTGCGTAAGGGTACGTAGACCTTGGGCATTACCTTCAAAATTAAGTAGGTCGGCCTGTTCTGCAGAGCTCAACCGGTCCATTCCTCCTTGCTGTGTATAGCTAGCGAACCAATGGCGAATTGAGCTCTCTCCAAAATGACCAAACGGGGGATTACCTATGTCGTGGGCTAAACACGCTGACTGTACGATAGCACCTAGGTCATGGGGTTCGATCCAATCTGGCCAATGGGCCTGATTTTTCAAACTGTTGCCTACTTGAATTCCTAAACTACGACCAACACTAGACACCTCTAAACTATGGGTTAAGCGATTATGTACGTGATCATTATGAGACAATGAGTGGACTTGGGTTTTGTGCCCCATCCGCCTAAATGCACTGGAGAATATCAGCCGATCATAATCTTTGTGAAATGGGGTGCGGCCTTGGTGGTGCTGTTCGGTATAGGGCTTGCCAAAACGCTGATCAGCTAACAAACCTTGCCATGTCATGGCCATTGTTGATGTCCTTGTGGATAAGTAACAAATATTGCTGTTACTTGGGACGGATATAGTGCCCTAAGTACAAGGTCACCACACCCATCATAGGGTAAGTGATAACTACTCTAGCACGATTATAGAACGAATGCGTGCGAGGGTAGCGTCGCCGATACCTTTGACATCAAGCAATTGCTCTAGGTTGGAAAAACCTCCAAGCTGGTCACGCAATGTGATAATAGCAGCAGCCCTAACCTCACCAACGCCATCAATGGCCTCAACAAGTTCAACAGCGGTGGCTGTATTAATGTTAATAGGCAATGTGTCTTGAGCTAGGGAGAGGGTTGAAAAGGACCCAAAGGTGATGGCAGCGGATAATAGCAACAAGGCTATTTGACGAGTTAGCTTCATGATCTACTCCTTGATTAAAAAAATGAGTCTCTAATTCCATGAGACTCATTAAGCCTAGCACAAAATAACAGAAGTGCTAGGCAAGTTCTTGCTCAATCAGTTCCAAGGCTTTCATTGGATCATCTGCTTGAGTAATAGGCCTGCCAACTACTAGGTAGTCACTACCTGCTGCAATTGCTTGGGCAGGCGTCATGATACGTTTTTGATCCCCAGCCACAGAAAAATATGGGCGGATACCTGGCGTAATCAATTTAAACTCTCGACCTAATTCCATCTTCAATAGTGCCGATTCTTGGGCTGAACAAACAACACCGTCAAAACCAGAGTCTTGGCTCAAGCGAGCCAGTGAAAGCACTCGTTCCACTGGTGATTGGTCTATGCCTGTAGTTTTCAAACCCACAGCATCCATACTTGTTAATACCGTCACTGCAATCAATAAGGGTTGATGACCACCTTTAGCCTTAAGCTCAGTTCGAGTCGTCTGCATCATCTCTGCACCACCACTGGCGTGCACATTGACCATCCACACACCCAGACGCGCTGCGGCCAATACGGCTTTAGCTACGGTGTTTGGAATATCATGAAACTTAAGGTCTAGAAATATTTCAAAGCCGTGTTGTTGCAGTTGTTGCACCAGCTGTGGACCAGCAGCGGTAAAAAGTTCTTTACCTACTTTTAGACGACAGCGTGTTGGATCTAACTGGCGTGCCATTGCCATGGCTTGGTCTGCAGAGTGATAATCTAAAGCCACAACAATGGCTGAATCCTGCCTCAAGTTACTCTCCTTCTAATCCATAAATGGGCTTGGTGCTGCCCCACTGATGGCAACTAGGACATTGCCAATGCATGGAGTTACCCGCAAAACCACATTGTCGACAACGATACTGTGGCTTACTACTTTGAAGCGCCACTGTCAGGCCCTTTAGTACTTGCAAACTATCTTTCGCATTCGCAGATGCCCACTGCATGTGCAGATCGATGAGGTAATTAAAGCCTCTTAAAGATGGCCTTTGACGAAGATTTTCGGTCACATAGGCCGCTGCTGCAGAATCATTTTGCTGGCCTATTTCTTGGGCTTGAGCTAATAGCAGGCTAGTACTTGGGTGTTGCGACATAGTCTGGCTCAACCAATCTCGCCACCCATTTATATCAGCAAGCTTAGTAAAGCATAAATGCAACGGTTGAATGATTTCAGACACCAACTGCAGGTCTTGCTGGGCCATGATCAACAAGTGCCTTTTGGCGTCTATGTAGTTGTCTTGCTGCATGCTTAATTTAGCTCGCAAAAAGCTTACTCTCGGATTATCAGCATTATGGCGCTTAGCACGCTTTAAGTAGGCAAGGCATTCTTGTTCTTGATTTGACTGCAATGTTTCTTCGGCCAGTTCGCAGCAAAAGTGAGATAGCCGCTGAGCTAAATCGACGGTGGCCGATACGTTAGCAGCAGATCCTACTTCTAGGGCTTTGTGCCAATCCTGCTCACGCTGGTAAACGTCAACTAATAACTCTGTAGCTTTAGCTTTTTGCCGATTAGGCTGTTGAGCCACATCGAGCAATAGTTCTTCTGCGCGGTCTAACAGACCAGCTTTGATAAAATCGTGCGCTAATTCCAGTTCGGCCAGCATCAATTGTTCTTGGTCTAGGTCTTTGCTAGACAAGAGATTTTGATGAATCTGAATGGCTTTATCAACTTCACCACGGCGCCGGAATAAACTTCCCAAAGCCAAGTGAGTATCAACAGTTTGTGGATTAACCTCTAGGGCGCGAATAAACAATTCTAGCGCTTCATCTGTTTGTTGGTTTAACAAGTAATTAAGGCCACGGTAATAATCAGCTTGTAGGCCCAACTGAGAATTTTGTTTTTGTTGATTTTCTCTTTGACCTAACCACCAACCGATGCCTAAGGCCGCTATTAATACAATAAGTAAGGAGGCGTCCATGTTTATCGAGTAACCTTATTTCCAGATTGTGTTTGATTCAATTTAGATAACTGGCGCTGCAACTGCGCATTGTGACGCTTCAATTTAAAGGTTACAAAACTGTAAATAAATGCGCAAAAAAGCATACCCATAGCCAAGCTTAATAACAGCCAGATAGCCATACTAGTTGGGGGTAATTGAAAAAATATAAGATCTAAAGAGACAGCCTGACTATTGCGAGTGCTAAACAACACACCAACAACCAAGGCCACCATGGTGATGACAACGAAGAGTAGGGCCTTTATTAATTTCACGTGCTTTTACCTAATCAGGATGGTTGAATCGAAGCCCACCTTTACCAACGATAGTCCATTATAGACTATCGTTTACCTGATCGCGTAACTCTTTACCTGGTTTAAAGTGAGGAACGTACTTTGCCGCTAAATCTACCGAATCGCCAGTTTTTGGATTGCGCCCAGTTCTTGGTGCTCGATAGTGTAAACAAAAGCTGCCAAAGCCTCTTATTTCAATTCGATCACCAGCAGCCAACGCATCAGCCATATGGTCAATAATGGCCTTAACCGATTGTTCCACATTCTTTACAGGAATGTTTTCGAAGCGATCAATTAAATTTTCAATCAGTTCAGACTTACGCATAGTCTATCCTTTTTGTTATTTTTTTTGCTGTTCCTTAATAAGGTCACCAATGGTAGTCGGGCCTCCGGATTCAACTGGTTTAGTCTTCAGCTCCTGCATTTGCACACGCTGCTGAGCAGCCTCTTGAGCCCGAACTGCTAGACTAATAGAGCGGCCTTTACGATCTAAGCTAGCAACAAAGCTGGTAATAGATTGACCTTCCTTAAAGTCTGCTAACTCTTGGCCTTGTGCCAATTCGCCGCGTTTTAAGAATCCTTGCACACCTTCAGCTAAGTTAACCAACAAACCACCAGAAGTAACTTCTGCAATGGTACCAGTTACCTCCGTGCCTTTAGCGTTAGCAGTAGCATAGTTCGAGAACGGGTCACCTGCCATTTGTTTGATACCAAGAGCAACACGTTGACGCTCTGTATCAATAGACAAGATCACTGCTTCAATTTGTTGGCCTTTTTGGAAGCCTTCTAGCAAGCTTTCATCGCTCTTATTCCAATCCACATCCGATACATGAACAAGACCATCAATGCCATCTTCTAGGCCTATAAATAGACCAAAATCAGTCTTAGAGTTTAACTTACCGGAGACCTTATCACCTTCTGAGTACTGCTTAGAGAAGGCAACCCACGGGCTTTCGCTACACTGCTTCATGCCTAAAGATAAACGGCGTTTTTCACCATTAATATCTAAAATCATAACTTCAATTTCTTCACCTACAGTTACCATCTTAGATGGGTGTAAGTTACGCTTCATCCAGCTCATTTCAGAGGCGTGAACTAGGCCTTCAATACCATCAGAAACACGAGCAAAACAGCCATAATCTGTCACAGTGGTCACAGTGGCTGGCAAACGGCTACCTACAGGGTAAGTATCTGTAAAGCTGGTCCAAGGGTCCTGTTGAAGCTGCTTCAAACCTAATGAGACGCGTTGTTTTTCGGCATCAAACTTCAAAACTTTTACTTCAATATCAGCGCCAGCAGTTAACATTTCGCTTGGGTGTTTAATGCGACGCCAAGCGATGTCGGTAATATGTAGCAAGCCGTCTAGGCCACCAAGATCGATAAACGCACCGTAATCAGTCAAGTTCTTCACAAAGCCTTTCACAACTGCACCTTCTTCAAGGGTCGACAGGACTTGCGTACGTTGAGCTTTGTTGGCTTCATCCATCAAAGCACGGCGAGATACAACAACATTGTTACGTAGCATATCAAGCTTGATAATTTTAAATTCTAGGTCAATACCCTCTAAATGAGAAACATCTTGTAACGGACGAGTATCAATCAAAGAACCCGGCAGGAAGGCACGGATACCACCTAACTCAACGTTAAAGCCACCCTTAACACGGGCACTAATAACGCCGGTAACGGTTTCGTCATCTTTTTGGATTTTTTCAAGTTGATGCCAGCGTTCCATTTCACGAGCACGTTCACGAGATACTTGGGTTGCACCTAAGCCATCTTCGATTTCCTGCAGGGCGACTAACACGTCATCACCAACGGCAACTTCTAGTTCGCCAGCTGCATCGAGAAATTCACTGCGTGAAACCACGCCTTCAGACTTTAAGCCAACATTAATGGTGACGACTTCACTATCAATAGCAATGACTACACCAGTAATCAAAGCACCCTTCTTCATCTCTACCTGTTCAAGACTTTCTTCAAACAGATCTGCGAAACTTTCGCCCATGGACATACTCGATGAGGTTAACGATGCGCTCGGAACTGACTTGCAGTATGGGCGTCTCGAGATACCTCTAGTTAGTTAATATTACGCAACGATGTTATAAAGCACCTTTACTATGAATAAATGTAAGGATCTTTTGCTCCACATCTAAAATGCTCATGTGGGTACAATCGATCACTAACGCATCGTCGGCAGGTTTCAAAGGGGCGATAGTCCGATTTTCGTCACGCTCGTCCCGCTGCTGAATATCCGTCAGTATGTCCGACAGGCTAGCACTCAAGCCCTTGCTTTTCAACTGTTTATAACGTCTATCCGCTCGTTCTTGTGCACTTGCCGTTAAGAAAACCTTGACTGGGGCTTCTGGAAAGATCACTGTTCCCATGTCGCGCCCATCTGCAACTAAACCAGGTAATTCTGCAAAAGCGCGTTGCCGGTCCTGCAAAGCCTTGCGAACCAAGGTAAGACTTGCCACCTTTGAAGCGTTCATGCCGCACGCTTCCGTACGAATGGAAAGGCTCACGTCCTCCCCTTCTAACACCACCTGGACACCATCACCGTGGGCTTTAAATTGCACATCTAGACAGCCGGCAATATCCGCTACAGCCAACTCGTTTTCAGTGCTTACACCGTGATGCTCTGCAGCCAAAGCCACTAAACGATACAAAGCACCACTATCGAGCAAATGGAAACCCAAACGGTCTGCAAGTAATTTACATAGCGTACCTTTGCCAGAGCCACTAGGTCCATCAATTGTAATAATGGATACATTTTTCATGACTGAAATTCCTCTTCAAGGGTCATACCTACCGCTTGCGCTAGTTCCACAAAGTTAGGAAAAGATGTGGCCACATGGGCACAATCTAGAATTTTTATAGCAGCTCCACCCCGTAAACCAGCGATGGTAAAGGCCATGGCAATACGATGGTCGTGATGAGTGACAATCTGCGCAGGACCAAACTGAGTATCTGCACCCATACCCTCAATAATGGCACCACCAGCTGTGCCTTCAATGGATACTCCCATTGCGCTTAGGCCATCTACCATAGCTTGGATACGGTCACTTTCCTTTACCCGCAACTCTTCAGCGCCAGTAATTATGGTGGTACCACTAGCACAAGAGGCTGCAACCATCAGCGCTGGAAATTCGTCAATAGCCAATGGCACTTGATCTTCGGGCACATGGATACCTTTAAGTGGCGCATACTTTATATGCAAGTCGGCTACTGGTTCGCCGCCAACTTCTCGCTCATTTTGAACCGTCAAATCTGCACCCATTAAACGCAGGATATTAACTACCCCAATACGAGTTGGATTCATGCCCACATGTTCAATAACAAGGTCTGAATCTGGGCAAATAGCTGCAGCCACTAAAAAGAAAGTGGCTGATGAAATATCTGATGGCACATCTATGTCAGTGGCCATTAGTTGCCCTTGTCCCAAAATAGAACAAGTATCTACAGTACGCTCAACCCCGTAGCCAAACCCTTTAAGCATACGCTCCGTGTGGTCACGGGTTGGTGCAGGTTCGGTAACGCTGGTATGACCTTTAGCGTACAAACCAGCCAACATAACGCAGGATTTTACTTGCGCACTTGCCATAGGTAAGTCGTAGTGAATGCCGGTCAACTGTTGGCCACCTTTAATTTTCATGGGCGGGCAACCTCCCTCCGCTGTGTCAACTATAGCACCCATTAAACGTAATGGTTTAGCCACCCGCTCCATAGGACGCTTGTTTAGCGACACATCACCACTAAGTTCTACATCAAATGCTTGGCCTGCCATTAAACCCGCCATTAAACGAATGGTGGTGCCAGAGTTTCCAACGTAGAGGGGGCCAGGTGGCGGCTTGAGTCCATTAAGACCGACACCATGCACCACAACCTTCCCTTCTGCAGGGCCTTCGATAACGACGCCCATATCACGGAACGCTTGCAACGTTGCCATGGCGTCCTCGCCTTCTAAAAAGCCACTGATATGAGTGGTACCTTGCGCCAATGCACCGAGCATTATGGAGCGGTGAGAAACGGACTTGTCTCCAGGAACGCGGATGCGTCCTCGGACTTGACCACCTGGATGTACGTTAAAGTGTTTTGTATTTGTCATAGTTCCAGTATAGGCAGAGCTTGCCAATATTTTTTCAAAATGATGTCGTGCACTTCGTGCTCTGGTTAAGATCCCCATCATGGTTTGACTGTCACCCGAGGCCACAGCATCCCTTAAATCAGCCAAACCTTTGGTAAACTGATCTAACGTTTTAAGGCAGGCATCACGGTTGGCTATAAATACATCATGCCACATGGTTGGATCACTACCTGCAATACGAGTAAAGTCTCGAAAACCACCCGCTGCGTAGCGAAAAATGTCTTTATTGTCTGTATTTGATGCTAACGTGTCCACTAGCGAAAAGGCCAAAAGATGCGGTAAATGGCTCGTTGCAGCCAATACTTCATCGTGCCGTTCAACCTCCATCAGTAAAATTTCGCTACCTACACCGGACCACATATCACCTAACACCTCTATGGCGTGGGGATGGCTAGTAGGCAACGGGGTGATAATAAATTTGTGATCAATAAATAAGTCAATATTCACCGCATTAATGCCGCTGCGCTCAGACCCAGCAATGGGGTGTCCGGGCACAAAGCCTGGTGGAGGGGTGACAAAAATATCATAGGCTGCGGCAATAATATTGCCTTTTACGCTCCCTACATCTGTTAACAACGTATGAGCACTTAGGTGAGGTGCCACTAGGGCCAATACCTTTTCCATGGCTTTCACGGGAACAGCTAACACCACCACGTCCATTTGACCAATAGTGGCTGCCAGATCCGTCACCTGATGGTCTATTACGCCTCGATCCTGTGCCTGCTGCATACTCGTTTGGTCTAGGTCGTAGCCCCACAGTTGGTGCTTTTGGGTGCGTCGCAATGCCGCAGCCAAAGAACCACCTATCAGGCCTAAACCCAGTACTAATACGTTGCCATGGCGAAAAGACAAAGGTGTCTCAGGTGCCAAGGCCATTAGAGTACCGCCTGCGGGTATGACCCTAATAAACGCACTTCTACAGAGTCTTGATCTAGGTCTTTTAGCACTTGCTGTACTTTGCTATCGCTATGATGGCCTTCAAAATCAATATAGAAAACATAACCCCATGCGCCCTGTCCCGAAGGCCTTGACTCAATACTGGTCATACTCACATTATGACGATGGAATGGTTCCAATATATGATACAAGGCGCCTGGTTTGTTACGAGCCAACACTAATAAAGAGGTTTTGTCTTGGCCAGAAGCTGGCACTGTAGCGTGGCCAATAATCAAGAAACGTGTAGTATTATCTGGCTGATCTTCAATGTTTTCGTGTTTAACGTCTAATTCATACAGGTCTGCTGCCATAATGCCTGCAATAGCGGCCACTTTACCTGCGTCAGCACCCGTCTGTTGTGCCACCCGACGAGCCGCCTCCGCATTGCTACTCACTGCAAAACGTTCTGCTTGGGGCATATGGTTATCCAACCACGAACGGCACTGAGCTAAAGACTGGGAGTGGGAATATATACGCTCCACTTGAGATAAATCCGTACCCTGCTTCACCAATAAATTTTGGTGAATGCGCATCTCCACTTCTCCAGAAATGACCAAGGAAGAATGGCGAAAGCTATCCAAAGTATGGTTGATCATACCCTCAGAGGAGTTTTCGATAGGTACTACGCCATAATGAGCACTCTTCGCTTCTACTTCACGGAACACCTCATCGATAGAACCTAAGGGTGCGCTGATCACCGAATGTCCAAAGTGTTTCAGTGCTGCTGCTTGAGTAAAGGTGCCCTGAGGCCCAAGAAAGGCAATTCGCATAGGCTGTTCGTGGGCCAAGCATGCCGACATCAACTCACGAAAGAGGCGTGCCATCTCCTCATCATCCAGTGGGCCTTGATTACGCTCCATGACCCTGCGCAGCACTTGCGCCTCTCGCTCTGGTCGATAAAATACGGCGTCATGGCTACCTTGATACAGCTGTTTAACTTCTGCAACTCGCTGTGCACAAGTTGCTCGTTGATTAATAAGAGTTTGTATTTGTTGATCAATTTGATCAATATCTTGGCGCAATTGGCCAAGTTCTTGTTCTTGTGTTAATGCCGGCTTGGTCATAATTTTTAAGCCCAGTGTCGTGTTTCAAAATCTTTCATAAAGGCGACCAGTGCAAACACTGCCGCTTCGGGAACTGCATTATATATGCTTGCTCTCATACCACCCACACTACGGTGACCCTTAAGGTTAAGCAAACCATTCGCTTGCGCCTGCTGTAGAAATTCAGCATTCAAAGCTTCATCCTCCAATATGAAAGTGACGTTCATTTTAGAGCGATTAGCAATAACAATATTATTTGAATACAACCGACTTTCATCAATTGCTTGGTAAAGACGGTTTGCTTTGACAGCGTTTTTTTCAGCCATAACCCCAAGACCACCTTGTTGCAAGAGCCAATCGAACACCAAACCAGCTAAATACCAGCCATAGGTTGGAGGGGTATTTAGCATGGAATCATTAGCCGCTTGTAAGGCGTAGTTGAACGGGTTGGGTGTTGTTTTACTGGCGCTGCCCAATAGGTCTTCCCGAACAATCACTAAGGTCAGTCCCGCTGGGCCAATATTTTTTTGAGCACCCGCATAAATAACTCCAAACTGAGTCACATCAATCGGTTCTGAAAGAATGGTTGACGACATGTCCGCTATAAGCGGCACTGCACCGGTATTAGGCACATAATCAAACGCCAAACCACCAATTGTTTCATTCGGACAATAGTGCACATAAGCAGCGTCTTTATTGAATTTCAGCTGCCCTTGACTAGGCACATTGAGGTAGCCACCAGATGCACTTGATGCAATCTCTGATGCTGCACCATAGGGCGCCATAGCAGCGATAGCTTTGGCTGACCAAATTCCAGTATCTATATAATCTGCATGGGTTTTAGTCCCCAGCAAATTCATGGGTAATAGAGCAAATTGGGCCGTAGCTCCACCTTGCATAAACAACACTTTATAGTTGTCTGGAATACCCATCAACTGACGCAACTTAGACTCTGCTTCTTGAACCATTGCCATATAGGCAGGGTGCCGGTGACTAATTTCCATCACCGACAAGCCACGCCCTTGCCAATCTAACAATTCCGCTTGCGCCCGCTCTAACACGGCCGTGGGCAGTGCGGCAGGACCAGCGCAAAAGTTAAACTGACGCGTGCTCATGGACCGCTACTCCTTTTCCGGTGCATCCGTCGTCGTCAAAGCTTCATCCGTGTCTGCCTCAGGACTACTTTCTGTAGACTGTTGCATGCTTTGCTCTGCAACTTCCTCAGAATCCTCTTCCATGGTTTCAGCAACTCGTGCAACCTGCACCAGCTTTTCGCCTTCTTGAACCTTAATTAAGGTCACACCTTGAGTATTACGACCCAACACAGAAACTTCGCTAGTGCGCGTACGTACTAGAGTACCTTGGTCACTGATGAGAATTACTTCATCACCATCAAACACTTGAACTGCACCGATAAGGGCACCGTTACGTGCAGACATTTGAATAGCAATAACACCCTTACCACCACGACCACGGACAGGGTAGTCTTCATTGCGGCTTTGTTTGCCATAACCATTTTCACTAGCAGTCAGTATACGGCCTTCAATTTGAGGCATAATAAGACTAATGACGATGGCATCTTCAGCAAGACGTATGCCACGCACACCACGAGCGGTCCGGCCCATGGGACGTACATCGCCTTCATTAAAGCGCACAGCCAAACCATTGCTCGCAAATAACATGATTTGCTGATTACCATCGGTCACTGTTGCTCCAATAAGGGTGTCACCTTCATCCAAACCAAGAGCAATTAAGCCACTAGTACGAGGACGTGCAAAGGCAGTTAGTGGCGTCTTCTTAACAGTACCACTAGCAGTAGCCATAAATATGTAATGACCTTCTTGATAGCCACCCTCTGGCAACGGCAGTATAGTGGTTAATCGCTCTCCCTCTTCCAACGGCAAGATATTAATAATGGGGCGCCCACGGGCCGTTCGACTGGCTTGTGGGATTTCAAACACCCGCAGCCAATACACTTTACCGCGATTACTGAAGCATAATATAGTGTCGTGAGATGAGGTCACCAGGAGGTGTTCTACAAAGTCGTCCTCTTTGACTCCCGTGGCTGCTTTACCACGACCACCTCTACGCTGAGCTTGGTAATCACTCACAGGTTGAGTCTTAGCGTAACCACCATGGGAAATAGTTACCACCATATCCTCTTCAGGGATTAAGTCTGCTACAGTAAGATCTTGACGTGAAGCGACGATTTCTGAGCGACGCTCATCGCCATAGGCCTCTAACACTTGCACTAATTCTTCACGAATTACTTCTAACAAACGTTCAGCAGACCCTAGTATTTCTAACAATTCTGCAATGCGCTCTAACAACAACTGGTATTCAGTAACAAGTTTATCTTGTTCTAGCCCTGTTAAACGATGTAAGCGCAGTTCCAAAATAGCCTGCGCCTGCCCATCAGAGAGTTGGTACTCATCACCATGCAGACCAAATGCGGCACCTAAGGTATCTGGCTTACAAGCATCTGGTCCAGCGCGTTCAAGCATAGACACTACTCGGCCAGCAGGCCAACGTTGGGCAACCAACTTCTCACGAGCTTCCGCAGCATTGGCGGAGGTTTTAATAAGCTCGATCACTGGATCTATATTAGCCAAAGCCACCATCAGCCCTTCAAGAACGTGTCCTCGCTCACGGGCCTTACGCAATTCGAATAAAGTACGACGGGTCACTACTTCACGGCGGTGACGCACAAAGGCTTCAAGCATTTGTTTAAGGTTTAATGTACGTGGTTGCCCATCAACCAGAGCCACTACGTTAATGCCAAATACATTCTCCATCTGCGTTTGGGTATACAGATTATTGATAATGACCTCGGGCACCTCGCCACGTCGCAATTCAATAACCATACGCATACCGTCTTTGTCAGACTCGTCACGCAGCTCGGTAATCCCTTCAATTTTCTTATCTTTAACAAGCTCCGCGATTTTTTCAATTAAACGCGCCTTGTTAACCTGATAAGGCAACTCCGTAACAACAATGGAAGCTTTATTGTTCTTTGGGTTTTCTTCTACATGATAACGGGCACGCACATAGATGCGCCCACGGCCTGTCCGGTAGGCTTGCACAATGCCTGCACGACCATTAATAATACCAGCTGTTGGGAAGTCTGGACCCGGGATGTGCTGCATTAACTCATCCACTTCAATATCGGGATTCTCAATGAGGGCTAAACAACCACTCACCACTTCATTAATGTTATGGGGTGGAATGTTAGTCGCCATGCCTACAGCAATGCCCGAAGAACCATTAACTAACAAGTTAGGCACACGCGTAGGCAATACATCAGGAATCATTTCCGTGCCATCATAGTTAGGCACAAAATCAACCGTATCTTTTTCTAAGTCGGCCAACAAATCATGAGCAATTTTCTTCATACGGATTTCCGTATAACGCATAGCTGCCGCAGAATCACCGTCTACTGAACCAAAGTTACCCTGACCGTCAACCAAGGTGTAACGCATAGAGAAAGGCTGGGCCATCCGCACGATAGTGTCATATACCGCAGTATCGCCATGAGGGTGATACTTACCGATAACGTCACCCACCACGCGGGCAGATTTCTTGTAAGATTTGTTCCAATCGTTGCTCAACTCATTCATCGCGAACAATACACGCCTGTGCACGGGCTTTAAACCATCACGAACATCGGGCAGCGCGCGCCCAACAATTACACTCATGGCGTAATCTAAGTAGGATTGTTTGAGTTCATCTTCAATGTTTATAGGCGATATTTCTTTAGCCATTTCAGCCATAATTATGCCAATTTCCTTTTGCGATTAACGCTTCGAGCTTACCTTTCGGCGCCCTTATGAACAACACCAAAAACCGGCGTCAGATAAAGCATAATTTTAGCACAATTAGACGCCAATTTGCCACCTACTCAGCCATCATTAACAGGTACTACCAGTGCTAATTTTCAGATGCAGTTAATGAATTTACGCGTTATACTGAAGGCCAATTTTTATTAGCTTGAAGCTCTATTGTGAACCAAAATGTAGACCCTGCAGAAATAGCAAAATTTGAAGCCCTTGCCGCCCGTTGGTGGGATTTAGATAGCGAGTTCAAACCCTTACACGCTATCAATCCGTTGCGTATTGGCTGGATCGATGAACGTGCCCACCTACATGGCAAAAAAGTAGCCGACATCGGTTGTGGTGGTGGCATTGTCGCCGAAGCGATGGCGCAACGCGGCGCAACAGTAACGGGCATAGACATGGGAGAAGCGCCACTAAAAGTGGCACAACTGCACAGCTTAGAAAGTGGTGTAGATGTTGATTACCGGCAAATGACTGCAGAGCAACTGGCAGATGAAGAAGCCGGTTTGTATGACGTAGTGACCTGCTTAGAAATGTTAGAACACGTACCAGACCCTAGCGCCATCGTTGCAGCCTGTGCAAAACTACTCAAGCCAGGTGGCCAAGCGTTTTTTTCAACCATCAATCGCAATCCAAAATCATATTTATTTGCAATTATTGGTGCAGAATACCTATTAAAAATGCTCCCCAAAGGCACTCATGAACATAAGAAATTCATCAAACCTTCTGAGTTACACGAATATATGCGTTTGGCAAATTTGTCTGCACAATCCATGACTGGCATGACCTACAACCCGTTCACTGAAACATACGCCTTAAAAACTCGCGATGTGGACGTTAATTACCTCGTCTATGCCACAAAACCTCAAGTTGACCAACCATAGGTCGATAATTAAACCTTAGACTGCATAGGTTTCACTTATTTCAGGACGATACTTTTCATGTTTGATTACACGGCACCAGAAAAACTACTCAAAAATCGAGTGATCTTAATCACCGGAGCTGGCAATGGTATCGGTCGCGCAGCGGCCATGGATTGCTCCCGATTAGGTGCAACCGTTATATTACTAGGTCGTACCTTAGAAAAGCTTGAGGCCGTATACGATGAGATTGAAAGTGCTGGGCACGGCCAGCCCGCGATATACCCTTTAGACCTGCGTAATGCCAAAGATGAAGATTACATCGAACTTGCAGAAATACTTGAAGGCGAATTTGGCCATTTGGACGGTTTGCTGCATAACGCATCAATACTTGGCCAACTCACACCAATCTCCAACTATGAATCCCGTACTTGGCGTTTAGTCATGCACGTTAACGTCACCGCTCCGTTCATGATGACGCAGGCACTTCTGCCTTTATTAGAGAAATCCGAAGATGCCTCTGTAATCTTCACTAGTTCAAGCGTAGGCGTCCAAGGCAAGGCATACTGGGGGGCTTACAGCGCATCTAAGTTCGCAACGGAAGGTTTGGCCCAAGTGCTCGCAGAAGAAACTGAGAACACAAGCAAAATTCGTGTCAACATTATTAACCCAGGGGCCACTCGCACCAACATGCGGGCCCAAGCCTACCCTGGTGAAGATCCAGCACTAAACTTAGCACCAGAAGACATCATGCCAGCATACCAATACTTGCTTGGCCCAGACAGCCTAGGTATTACTGGACAGCGTTTTAACGCCCAAGAGATGCCCAAGCCACAAAAAGAAGAAGCCAAAATCACTGACGAAGACAGCAAAGTTACTGACGATAAAAGTAAAAAGTCATAGAGAAAAGGTTAAACCAAAGAACCCTAGACTCGCCCCTTAATCCCACCTGAGTAGTTGGCACTGCTCAACTATTGGCATTACTAGCAGAATAAGCCTCAACTAATTGCAATTTTTTCTGCCGTGTTAATTTCTTCAAGGCGGCTTCGCGCTTGCTAGCAATAGATCGATTCAGCTGAGGTTCCACAAACACCATAGCGTAAGCAGGGTCCGTACGAAAAAAACGCGCGCCTAAATTACCCCCATCACAATGCTCTTTGAAGCGCCGTTCTGGATCTGTGGTAATGCCAGTATACAAACGTCCACCTCGTGTCTGCACCATATACACCCACCAGTGTTTTGGCTCCAAGGCTCACACCCCACTGCGTAAAACTTGATACAATACGCGCCATCTTAACCTAGGCCCGCGAGTAGACCAAATGCAACCCATGGAAACTTTGAGCGATCTTCTGCAGCAATTACAAGGTCAGTACCGTGTATACGACATGGGCTGTCGCCTCAGCAAACTTTCCGCAGCCGACTTTAAAGCGTTTGAAGAAGGGCGAAAAGCCTACCCATTACCATGGTTACGCCATGCCTGGGTGGGAATTCTATCTTGGTCACCAACAACATCTAGCAACAAAGCGTCCACACCTACAATTTGGTTTCTTAAACTGCCACTGGATGAGCGTGGCCAGCTGGTTCAAGCCGCACGTGATGAATTCCTTAATCAGTTGTTAGAGACCATTGGTACCAACATGTTAGACCAACAGGCTTCTACCGAGTGGGCCGAACAGCTAAAGCACAGCAACCTTGCCTTTACTCCAGACGAGGCCCGCATGGCAGCGTTTCATGCCCAAGCAAGTCTCACCCTAGAACAAGCTGCTTCTAGCTTTTATCCAGCAGTACGTCACTACATGAGTAGTGAAAAGACCCAACTAAGCTGGCAGGAATTAGGTTTACAAGGCTTTGCTGATTTTGCCATGAGACTAGACCAACAACAGCAATGGCGACAAAAAATCAGCCAATTGCCTGCTCCGGTACTGGACACTATTGCCACGCAGCTCGAGAATCAAAAGTTAGATCACTCGTTAGCTAAGGCGTTTATCTTACGAGGTAGAGCCAGTGCAGAAGACGGCGAAAAAGTAGCGTGCTTACGAGCTATTAGCCAATCCCCAGATTCAGAATCACGCCAGCAATGGTTAAAACAAATTATGGGCAAGGATAATACGGTGGGGGTTGAACTACTTGCCACCATCACTAGCAAGTGCAGTGAGGACTTATTGACGGCAGAGCTGATGGAGTTATTTGTCCATCAATGCGCTGCCGATCAGGGTGTATTTAATGGCTTAGTGCAAGAACTTATGTACCAGCCTAAATTACGCATGCAAGTCCTAGAGGCCTTTAGAGCCAATGAGCGCAGCCCTGCACTTATACTGGCAATTGGCTCACTTATGGGTCAAACACAGAGCTAAGGGGAAATTAGCCCGGCCCTGCCCCTGCGCGCGAGGCTTCAGTTTCTGGCACAAATGAAGCCTGTATCATTTTTTTTAAACGTTCTAACAAAGCTGCCTCTAGGTATACACCTTGATCTAAACACCGCTCGCGCCAACCCAACAAATCAGCACCGTCAGTTATGAGTACCCCTTCGATGTCGGCTTGACCCATACACAATAACAGTTCATCCGTTGCCACAACTTGGTGCAAGGGTTGGTATAAACCTAACAATTGCCCGTCTGCTGCGATAAGCACACAGCGTTGCGCACCGCTGTGATGGCTAAAATAAAGGGCATAGCATTGCTGTGATATAGGACGACTCAAAGGTTGAGCCAACCAGTTCATTAAACAAGGTACGGCAAAGGCCGCCGCGCCAATGTGATTAATACGCAGCTGAGGCACAGCCTTAGCGAAAGCTAAACCTAGCGCCAACTCAACCTGCACAAGAGCAGATTGACCTTGTGCATCAAACTGCATTTCCTGATCATTGGACGCAATTAATATAGGCGCGTTAATGTCACTGCTAAGGGCATCTAAACCTTTGCCCAACAAATTGCTGTTGGCCAGTCCTAATTGAAAAGCAGCCGCAGCTTTTAAACCTGCCGACAACTGATCTCCAGGAGAAAAACCTAAACCTTCGACACTGCGCTTCACCAAAAACTTGAGCTCATTGGCTGATATTTGTATCAATTCAGACATTCAGTGGATCTTGGTTACCTAACATAGGCGCCACAGGAAAATACCAATCATCATTAAACTCATTGCTTAAGTCGCTCACAACAGGTGCGCCTTGGAACATAGTATTGCGCACCCACAAGGCAGATTTAGGATCAAACTTACTCACTCCAAAAAAGGCTAGCTTGCATCGCAACAAGTGCATTGGCAATACATCTTTATGTAATAGGTTAGCTCGAATCTCGCCATATCGAGTCTGGGCCATAGTTGCAATACGGTTGACTATTCCAAGATGTATTGGCTTTTGTAATAAGAACTCCGCCACACTAGCATCATAGGATTGCTCCATCACCGTTAGCAAGTCATCGTGGCACGCTTGCACAGCCTTAGCGATACCCAAGAACATTTGCACCTCAGCACCATCGTCAATCCCAGTCTTGCCAAGTCTTGGCTCAATTTTTTCTTGTGAGTAATACCAAAAGGTTTCATTCTCGTCTGTCTGACTAAAGTCATAGTCAAATACCCAATCATAACTTTCTTGAATACTGTCAGCCAAGTTTTGAGCCGATTGGGTTGGATCATAAGTCAGGCTTTCATTAATGGCCAAATGATCTTCTTTTGGATTAACAATGCTTGGATGAAGTTCAAACAACAAGCTCACTAACAACTCTTGGGTTTCTAGGCTGTAATGCTGCTGAGCCCATTCATGGAGTTGACGCCAGTCACTGACTTTTCCTTCGTCACTTTGTAACCAATCACTTAAATTTTGAGCATCAACCAATAGCTTTGCATTATTATTACTTTGCCATTCATCAAACGTACTGACTTCTCGCACATGCTGCATAGCTTGAACCAGCACACGTTGCAGTTTAACAACTTTGTCTTGCTCAACAGGTTCAGCCAAAACTTCCGCATAGGCCTGCTCTCGCTGACCAATCCATTGGCTCATCAATAAGGGGTGATTAATCAAATAGGGCGCCATCCCCAGTCCAGTAGAGTTACCAATACCTAGGTAACGCTGTAAATTAACATCCAAATCCACAGCCTTAGGGTAATCAGGCTGATGTACCATATGATGCAATTGATCCAAACTAAATTGGCGCAATAGATAACACACCAACATTTCGGCAGAAAAAGGCCGCGCTAAGTCTGGATGGTGGCGGGCAATTTTACCCCAGTCACAAGCACCAAATTTACCGGACCCATACACTGCTGTAGTGCGGTACAAGTAGCCTACTTCGGCTAGTTTTTTAGGGTCTGGTTGTCGGCCACTGCGAAGTTGGGCCAACAAAGAATCAAATATCCGTGCACTACGGTTTCCACGGGATAGGCATAAACTACGAGAATCTATGCGGCCGGCTTCTTGCAATGGCACATTGGCAGCTAGGCGTTCTAGCCACAGGTCGTCTACCTCTCCTTCTACCAAGGTCATGGTAAGATCCCACTTTTCTGCAATCACCCGATCATTGCGATCTTCAGGTGCTAAGTATTGAGAAAACACCACTAAACTCAGTTGGCTGTGGGGCATTTTAATATCAAAAACAGCATGCCCATAACCTTCTTGATCTAACTCAAACTGGCTATAACTAATGTTCCATTGGTCTTTCACCATGTACCGAACTAAGGTTCGCATAAAGCTTAGGTTACTAGAAAAACCCGCACCTAACCGTTCTAGGTCCATTGCTTGTGAAGCTGGACGCAAGATAATTTGACTCATACTAATACCTCAAAACATACTGCGTTGTGGGTGCTGGGAGAGGGCCCAAATGTAAGCCCTAGTGCTAAGGCAAATGCTTAGCAGCTATTTTGGGCCAAACCCTGCGGCACAAAAATCTAACCAGTTACGGCCCATGATTTTTTCTACTTCCATTTCGTTAAAGCCTTTGTCGCGCAAGCCAACGACGATATTTGGAAAGTCTGCACTAGTTTCAAACCAAGACAAAGACTCGGGCCAAGAGGCATTGCTTGCAGAACCTTCACCATAGTCCATTTGTTTAGTCCAACGGCCGTTACGCATCCACTCTAAAACAGAAATTGGTTGATTTAAACACAAGTCACTGCCCATACCTACACGATCAATACCCATCAGATCAACAGTTTTTGCAACCATGGTACAAAACTCATCTAAACCACACTTAGGACCATTTTTAAGATGAAAAGGATACATACTAAAACCTAACAAACCTTCACTTTCAGCCAAAGCAGACAACACTTTATTTGATTTGTTACGCTTAGCAGGCTCAAAGAATGTTGGGTTAGCATGGCTAATAACGATAGGACGCTGCGAAATCTCAATAGCTTGCAAGGTGCTTTCTTCAGCACTGTGAGACATATCAATGACCATGCCCACACGATTCATTTCAGCAATAACAACCTTACCAAAACGAGAAACCCCAGAGTCAGTGGCCTCATAACAGCCGGCACCCAAGAGACTTTGGTTGTTATAGGTTAACTGCATAATACGCACACCAAGCTGGTGAAAAATAGCTACTAGATCGATATCGTCCTCTATTGGTGAACAATTTTGGAAACCAAAAATAATGCCCACTTTGTTTTGAGCATAAGCAGCTTCAATGTCTGCTGCAGTGTGAACAGGAATAATTAAATCGCTATGTATTTCGAACATGCGATTCCATTGCCCAATATTCTGCAATGTTTCGCGACTAAGTTCGTGGTACGCAATGGTCACATGGACTGCGCTTAAGCCACCGTCACGCATCTGTTCAAATACTTCACGACTCCAATGGCTGTATTGCAAGCCATCTATCATCATCATTTTGCTCATATTCTATGCTCTCTGGTTACACATTGGTTGCGCATCAACTTTTCAAGTTGCTCTGGCCTTGCTGACAGAAATTAAGCTTTCATGTATGTGGTCTTCACTTCGGTGTAGAACTCTTCTGCATACTTCCCCTGCTCACGTGAACCAAAGCTAGAATTCTTACGACCACCAAATGGCACGTGGTAATCAGTTCCAGCTGTAGGCAAATTAACCATGACACAACCAGTTTTAGCATTGCGCTTAAAGTGAGTGGCGTACTTTAGAGAAGTAGTACAAATACCACCCGTTAGACCGTACTCAGTGTCGTTCAAAGTCGCCAAAGCTTCGTCGTAGTTTGCCACCTTAATGACACATGCTAAAGGAGCAAACGCTTCGTCACGGTTAATACGCATTTGGTTAGTGGTGTTAATGAATAAGGCTGGCGTCATGAAATAGCCTTTGCTGTCATCAAAGTCACCACCACATACGAGTTGACCACCTTCGTCTTGCGCTAGCTTAAAGTACTCTCTATTTTGTGCGAATTGCTTAGCGTCTGCTGCTGGGCCAATAGTTACACCCTCTTCCAATGCACCGCCAACCTTAAGTTTGGCCATACGTTCTTGTACTTTAGCAACAAATTCATCATGTACACCGGCAGTCACAATTAAGCGTGAAGAGGCCGTACACTTCTGACCAGAACCACCAAAGGCACCATTAACAGCACAATCTGCTGCGTTGTCTAGATCTGCATCGTCTAGTACTACCAAGGCGTTCTTACTGCCCATTTCTAGCTGGAACTTAGTAAGGTTGCTAGCTGCAGCTACTGCTACACGCTTGCCAACGGCCAATGAGCCAGTAAATGTAATGGCATCAATACCATCTGAAGTGATCAGTTTTTCACCCACACTAGCACCGGAACCCATCACTAAGTTAAATAAGCCTGCAGGAATGTCTTGCTTGGCAATAATTTCAGTAAGCAACACGGCGCTGGCTGGCGTTAGGTTAGCTGGTTTCCAGATCACTGCGTTGCCAAAGGCTAAGGCAGGCGCAATTTTCCAGGAAGCCGTAGCGGTTGGGAAGTTCCAGGGGCTAATTACAGTCACAACACCCATAGGCTCACGACGTACTTCTATTTCCACACCGGGACGCACAGAGTCGGCAGTGTCGCCCATCTGACGCAACACTTCAGCGGCATAATATTGGAAGAACTGGCCGGCACGGTAAACTTCACCACGGCCTTCTGCACGAGGCTTTCCTTCTTCACGAGAAAGTACTTCGCCAAGTTCATCACAACGCGCAATCATTTCGTCGCCAATGGCTTGTAACACACGCTGTTTGGCTTCTAACCCTGTAGCCTGCCACTCAACCTGTGCAAGACGCGCAGCAGCAATGGCTTGATCCACTTGTTTAGCTGACGCTTGAGCAAACTCACCCACAACTTCGCTATGGTTTGAAGGGTTAATATTGTTAACTGTTGATTCACCGACTACCCACTGACCAGCAATGTAGTTCTTTTGTACTTGGCTCATTTTGTCTCCCAGGTTGCCTTAATTGGCCTACTATTGTATTAGTTGAACCTATTTTAAACCTACAGGCTTGATAATAATAATTAATTGAATGTATCATTTGATAAGTTTAGATGTAAACATAAGAACAAGGTTAACACCATGCTGCCAGACATAAAAATAGCTCAAATCAACACCTTTCTTACGGTGGCCCAATGCAAAAATTTTCGCCAGGCTGCGAGCATTTTATGTAGATCTCAGCCCGCCGTTAGCTTGGCCATTAAACAGCTGGAGCAATTATTGGGCGCAGGGCTATTTGACCCTGATCGTCATGGAGAACTCAGCGCCTTCGGCACCGCATTTTTACCCGAAGCTAAGGCCCTTTATAAGCATTACGAAACTACCTTGCAAAATGTTATTAGCATGGCACAAGGACAATCTGGCAGCATTAAATTGGGTGTTTTGCCATCCATCGCAAAAACCGTATTGGCCCAAATTATTCGCGCTTTTCTAGCCCAACACCCACATGTGCACCTACAAGTACAGGATGATAATGGTGATAACTTAAGGGACAAGGTACTCGATGGGCGGATTGACTTAGCGATTAGCAGTATTTGGCAAACTGAATTGGACCTTCACCATACTCATCTATGCGCAGACCGAGTAGGCATTGTAGCCCGCAAAGGTCACCCATGGATGCAAATGGGCAATGACATCAACTGGATGGAGCTAAGTCAGCAGAAACTTATTCGTAATGGCACCACCCCTTTAGTTGACAATACTCCAGCACAGGAGTTTTTATTCGCACCAATGCAAGTAACCAATATGACGTCGTTGGTCGCCATGTTAGAAGCAGGCGCTGGCATTACCACATTGCCCTGGATGGCTTTCCCAAAAGACAGCAATGAATTAGCTTTTAGGTTAATTGAAGAACCACCTATAAAACGTCAGATCGCCCTACTACAATCCCGTCATCATCAACAAATGCCGGCTACCTCGGCCCTTGAATGCATTATTATTGAAACCTTTAAACGTAGGGGAAAATACCTTGAAAGCCCCAAACAACTAATCACCTAATCTACACCAAGACCCTATTAGGGCTCGCTTAAACACTCACTATACGCAAACAGGCCAGGTGCACCCCCAGTGTGTAAAAATAGAACACGCTCCGAAGTGTCAAAATAGCCATGGCGAACTAGATCCAACAACCCTGCAAAGGCTTTACCAGAATAAACCGGATCCAACAAAAGCCCTTCCAAGCTAGCAGCAAGACGCACGGCCTCAACCATTTGTGGTGTTGGATCACCATAGGCCGAGCCATAATATTTATCAAAACATATGACATGATCTTCGTGTAACTCAGATTGTTCCAGTAAACCTTGCACTTCGTGTAATAAAGCCAACACCTTCTGGCATTGTTCATCGCTAGAGCGACTTACAGTAACCCCCAATACTGGAATATCAATCCCGGCCAAAGCCAAGCCCGCCAACAACCCCGCCTGAGTTCCTGCGCTTCCCGTAGCTAAAACAATGGCATCAAAACTGAGCTGATACTGTTGTAATTGTTGCGCCAATTCTAAACCGCAATCCACATACCCCATGGCACCAATAGCGTTACTACCACCTACAGGCATCACGTAAGGCACTTGGCCTGAGGTGCTGAGGGTTTGGGCGCGAAGAGCCATGGCCGCATCTAAATCTTGGCCTGCAGGAAGCCGATGCAGCCGCGCACCAAGCAATTGATCCAACAATAAATTACCTGAGTGACTGTAATCTGCTTCTGAAATGCCCTCAACTTGCTCCAGAAACAACTCACAGCCAAGGCCCACGCGAGCCGCAGCTGCAGCCGTTTGTCGAGCATGGTTCGATTGCACACCACCAGCAGTCAAAAGTGTAGTCGCTCCCCTTAGCTGAGCGTCGGCTAGCAAGTATTCTAGTTTTCGGGTTTTATTACCGCCAAAAGCAAGGCCTGTACAATCATCTCGCTTTACCCATAACTCTGGTCCTTTATGCATTTCATTGATGCGCAACATAGGCTCAAGGGGCGTGGGCCAATGGCCTAACTGAATTTTTGGATGCGACAACTGATGCATGCAATAGTCCCTTAAGTTTATCTAGTTTGATTACTCTTTATTTGCCAGAACAAGAATTTGGGCCTTTAGCTCAGCTAACAATCGACTTGTGTTCTGACGAAAAGCATTTACAGACTCAGCAGATTGTTCCACCAAATAAACTCGCTCATCCATTTCACTGGCATTTTGTTCGATGGCAGTTAACACCCGAGATTTATTCTCAAGCGTTCCAAGACGGCTTGTGAGAAGGTCTATTTCGTCACCAGCAGTAGAACTCCCCACTAGTTCCAATAGGCCTTGAACAGTAGTATCCAAAGTTACTAAATCTTTAGCATGCTGCTGGGCAAGCTGGGCTTGGCCAATGTCAGTTTTATGCTGGTCTGATAAGGCTTTGTCTTGTCCTGCAACCTGCGTCAACAAGCTGGTCAACTTATCTTGCAACAGTTGCACTTTGTATAGTTGGTCTTGCACATTCTGCATTGCTAGCTGGCTAGTTTGGCTGGCCTCTTGTATTTTAGCTTGCTGCTGGACAATAGACGACGATTGCTTTTCGACTCGCTCACTTTGGGTTTTCAGGTTTTCTTGATGTTGTTTTACCGTGGTAGTGTTGTTGTCAATTGCCTTTTTATTTTCCTCTATCGCAGGGCGGTTAGTTCGGTATGTAACACCCCATAACTTGTCAATTTCTGTATCTACAAATTTATTGCGTTCTTTAACTCTAGTATCAATGAGCCTCACCTGCGCTTGGACAACGGTGCCTGATTTATTTGAGTTAACGTCCGTTGCTACAACAAGTGCTTCTAACTCACCAATGCGTTTACGAGCGTGATTAAGTTCTCCCCGAGATACGGTTAACAACAAATCGACATCTGTTAGTTTGTTGTAAGACCAATAACCCCCACCCAATACACCAACAAACATGATCACCACTAAAAACCATAAAATTCCACTGTTCTTCGCCACTATTTGGTTAGAGGTTGACTGCATAGCAAGGGGGGCAGCTATTGGCCTACCACCATTTCTGCCTCCTACCCTAGAAGATCCGTCGGCACCTTCAGCACGGGTATCACCACCCTTATCAGCTGAAAAAGACTGTTTTCTAGTCCCTTTTATTTCATCTGAATCAGGCATTAAACTAGGCAAATCACCGATATCGTCATTTCTTGGCATCTACTGAGCGTCCATATTATTAGCATCAAATTTATAGCACTAAACATAGCACGATATGAGCCATTTGTTGACACTGAGTTAGCTGTAATTCTCTACCAAGCCCACATTTTTCACAAACTCCCTACTTTTTATGAGTTCGGGCAATTGACAGGGGACTTTTTTTTAAAGTATAATTTAATTAGTAAATTCTAATATATAGGTTTAAATCATGTTTGAAACATTCCCCTCACAAGCCCTCATCGGTGGTATTTTGATAGGCATTAGCGCAGCATTATTGTTGGCTTTTAATGGCCGTATCGCTGGTATAAGCGGCATCCTATACAACTTACTGTTCAACCCACTCAGCAGTGCTGAACGCGGTTGGCGTGCAGCATTTTTAATCGGCCTTATGGGTGGCGGATATTTGGCGCTACCTGTTGAATTTGAATTGCGCCAAGGTTATTCGCCAATTTTGCTCGTCATCGCGGGTTTAGCCGTAGGCATAGGCACCCGCATCGGCAATGGTTGTACTAGCGGACACGGGGTTTGTGGTATTGGTTTGATGGCAGGCCGGTCAATGATTGCAACCGCCACCTTTATGGTTAGCGGCATTATAACAGTTACCGTTTTACGCAACTTTATCGGATAAGGAAGACACTCAAATGCAACGTTTAATCATCGCTCTAATGTCAGGTCTTATTTTTGGTGCTGGCCTAGTGATCTCAGAAATGGTCAACCCTATTAAAGTACAGAATTTCCTCGACCCATTTGGCAATTGGGACGCAAGTTTAGCCTTCGTCATGGGAGGAGCTGTAGCTGTCACTTTATTCACATCACGCTTTATTATGAAACGCAAAACACCAATATTTGCTGACCGATTCTACATGGCCGCTAAAACCAGCATTGATGGTCGTTTAGTTTTAGGGGCTAGTTTATTTGGTATCGGCTGGGGACTCAGTGGTTACTGCCCAGGCCCTGGCATAATTAATGCCCTGATCAACCCAGCTGAAGCCATAGTGTTTTTGCCAGCATTAATCATTGGTGGTTGGGTTGGTCAACGTTATTCAGCATAAACCAAACGCTTATGGCATAACCACAAGGTTTATGCCGTAAGCAAAATATCCATTCGCTTGATACTACCCAATAAGCCTTTAATAGTACCCTCTAGGTCTTTAAAGGCCTCTTCTGCCATTGGGTAAATACCGCTTTGATGGGGTAATTGACTCTTTGTTTCTAACAAATAACTCAGTCTAGGAATAAAAATCCACTGCAGCCATTCTGCAAAGCCCATGAGGTCACAGCAAAAAGGCTGGGTGCTCAGTAGGGCTTCTTCAGAGGGCGCAAGGTCGCTCCATAGGCCAAGGGTTTGCATTTCTAATTGCAAAATATCAAGTTCACGAAGAACATTTTGATGCAAACTAGCCATAAACAAAAGTATCTCAATAAAACGGACTAATAGTCTACCTTACCACTGATTCAACGATTAGAGCATTTAGCGAATATCAACCCCCTACTAAACTAGAGGTGCAAGGCTATTAAACCGTCCTTATCGCAAGTGACCGTCGGTCTTGCCAAGCACTCCAGAAACTGGCACTCTTGCAGCTGAAATCAGGCATGGAGTATAGCTATGGTGGATTGTTTGAAGTCACTCTATGATAAAGATGGGTTTTTAACTGGGGTGCCCATTATTAGCCCTGCGAAGGCCCTAACCCATCGTTCTATTTTGGAGGCCGTTGAAGCCGAGCGTGGGCCAATGCATTACCAATTCAAAGCCCACACAGCCATGAATTCGCCCTATCAACTGGCAACTTTACCCAATCTCCTCGATATAGTTGAGCAGCTGATTGGCCCTGATATATTACTTTATAGTACATCTTATATCGTTAAAGAAGCCTACAGTGAAAGCCACGTAAGTTGGCACCAAGATCTGACTTATTGGGGCTTAGATTCGGACGCCCAAGTAAGCGTTTGGCTGGCGTTATCTGATGCCAGCGAAGCAAGTGGTTGTATGCACATGATAGCTGGCAGCCACAGAAATGGGCAACAACACCACCACCATACTCAAGACGAAAATAATGTGCTGCTAAGTGGGCAAACTATTAATGATATAGATCCTAACCAAAGCGTAGTTGCTAGTCTGACAGCCGGCCAAGCTTCGTTCCATCACGGATGGACCGTTCATTGTTCCAAACCCAACGTAAGTGATGACCGCCGAATTGGTCTTAACATTCAATACATTAGTCCCACGGTAAAACAAATTAAGCAGCAACAAGATTCTGCCATGTTAGTACGAGGCGTCGATAACTATGGCCATTTCCAAACAGATCAACCCGCTGTGGCTAATTTCGATGTGCATGCATGGAAAAAACAGCAAGCCTTAGATGTTAAACTTAAAGGCATTCAAGGCGATAGCGCCTAATAGAACTGGAGCATATACGATGGACACTGTTAGTTTTACCCAAATGAAATATGGCACCCACAAAGATTACGCAATGCTGCAAGAACTCGAGCACTCGTTCCGTGCCAAAACGGCTCAACGATTATTTAATGAACTCGAACGGCAAGGCCAAGACAGTATAGAAGGTTACCGTATCAGCCGTTTGGAGCACAGTCTACAATCTGCCACGAGAGCGTGGCACGAGGGGGCTGATGATGATTGGATAGTGGCTGCACTGTTACATGACATAGGTGATGGCTTGGCACCACAAAATCACGACAGCATGGCTGCAGAAATCATCCGCCCTTTTGTAAGTGAGGAAGTGACTTGGGTAATTGAACACCATGGCACCTTTCAAATGATTTACTACGCCCATCATTTAGATGGTTGGAACCCCAATGAACGCGACCAATACCGTGAACATCCTTATTATCAAACCGCCGTGGATTTTTGCGAACGTTGGGATCAGAACTGCTTTGATCCAGATTATGAGAGCCAACCATTAGAATTTTTCGCTCCATTTTTAGAACGGGTCTTCGCACGTAAAGCCTATGCGCCAGAGGTTATTAAAACTGGTGGTATATCGGGATTACCTACAGTAGCCTAAGGCATAGTAAGGCATATAAGACTGGAAAACCTTAAACACAGCATTAAAAACGTTGCGGCGAAAACGCTGAAATATCAACACTAGTAGGCTTACCATCAATCAGTTCGCTAATCAACTTGCCAGTAATACCTGATAAAGTCACACCAATGTGGCCATGACCAAAGGCGTAATAGACACCTACATCTTTGCTTGACTGACCAATGACCGGCATGGAATCGGGCATGGAAGGCCTAAAGCCGCTCCACTCACTATCGTGGCTTTGAAGTTGCGGCAATAGGGTTTTCACTGTGTCTGCAATGAGTTTTAGGCGTCGTGGATTAGCTGGGTTGTTAAGGCCAGCCAATTCAACTGTACCGGCTGCTCGCAAACCATCGTTCATAGGCGTCATGTAAAAACCCACATCAGCCCAACCAACAGGTCGGTTGAGCAATTGTTCTGCTCCCTTATACATCAGGTGATATCCCTGCTCCGTATCTAACGGCAATCTATCCCCCACCTGTTGCGCCAAGCACTTTGACCAAGCACCGGCAGCCACCACCACCCTACTCCCTACCACGCTTGTACCTTGCAACTGCACCTTGAGTTTATCTGCACTGACTCGTTCAATCGCAAGTGCCTTGTTAGTGATGATTTGGCCACCCTTGGCAATCACTGAGTCAGCCATACGCTGCAACAAACCTATGGGGCTAAGCAGGTGCTGCGCATTTTCAAAAAATAACCCTCGCTCATAGATCGGGTTCAAATGAGGTTCTAGGTCTCTAATTTCAGCCTTAGTCAGGGCTGTCACTGGGATACCATTACGGCGTCTTAATTCAATGTCTGGCCTTGCCTTAACAAAACCAGCCTCACTCCCATACAAATACAAAGTACCATTTTTGGTGACTAAATCATGGCCTTGAACAGCTTCAATCAGAGGCGTTAAAGCACTGTGCGCATGGCTCAACAACACGCCTAACTGATAGCCAATATTCGCCACCTGAGAGGGTCTGCTAGCCCAAAAAAAACGCAACAACCAAGGCGCAAGCCAAGGCAAATAGGACCAATTAATCGACAAAGGACTGTTAGGATTGAATAATAACTTAGGAATTTGTTTTATGGTGCTAGGCGTGCCTACAGGAATGTTAGCATAGGTTGCAATGGTGCAGGCATTACCAAAATAGGCCCCTTGCGCAAACGGTTCTGGATCCACTAGCGTGACTTTATGACCGCTTCTTTGTAACCACATGGCAGTGGCAACACCTACAAAACCGGCACCAATAATCACCACGTCTTGTGGTTCTAAGCGAGCGTCCTTCATACTTGTATAGCTCTCCTTAGCCGTGGCGTTCAGCCAACACCATGGCAGCACCACGTTCGGCAATCATCATGGTTGAAGCCGAAGTATTACCGCTGGTCAAACACGGCATAATGGACGCGTCCATAACCCGTAAATTATCCATACCTGTCACTTTTAATGTTGCTGGATGCACCACTGCCTGTGTGTCAGTGCCCATTTTACAGGTGCCAACTGGGTGGTATACCGTGGTGGCGGTCTGGCGCAGATACTCAAGAATCTGAGCATCCGTTTCGACCTCTTTACCAGGCGCCATTTCTTCACCTCGTAAATGATCAAATTCTGGCGCAGCAAGTATTTCACGAGCTTTTTTCACCCCCTCTACCAGCGTTTGTTGATCTTTTTCGTGGGCAAAAAAGTTGAAGTCAATCAGTACATTGCGTTTACTACCATCATTAGCTAATTTAACACTGCCTGCACTGAGTGGACGTAACACACAGGTAAACACTGAATAACCGTGTCCCCATTCAAATCTCTTACCCCTATGGCTACGATACAAAGGTGTAAAATGAAATTGCACGTCTGGGTCAGTATCGGCGGCCACAGCCAACTTTGTTTTTGCAAACCCCCCCGCCTCTACATAATTGGTCGTCCACCAGCCCTTGCGGCTCAGCCAATACTTAAACGGTGCAGTCAATACGTGAGGTATTAAGGTTTTAAAGGATACACCGATACTTTTAGACTGTGAGGACCTGACGGTAACCATGCTATCTATATGATCTTGTAGGTTCTCACCCACACCTGGCAGATGATGTTTGCACTCGATATCTAACTGTTGCAGCTCATCTCGATCGCCGATACCTGAGGCTAATAAGATCCGCGGTGACAAGATGGTGCCCCCACATAGTATGACTTCTTTATTACAATGCAACTGCTGTTGCACGCCAGCACATTCAATCGACAGACCCAATACTGTGTCACCTGCAATCTTTAGGTCCACCACTTCAGTGTGAGTCATAATAGTGAGGTTGCTGCGGGACTCAATAGGCTGCAAGAAGGCCGTATAACTGCTCACCCGCTGACCACGATCTTGTTTGACGTTATATATGCCTAACCCCAATTGTGATGGGCCATTAAAGTCTGTATTTTCTGGCAAACCAGCCACTTGACCAGCAGCTACAAAAACTTTGCCAACTGCGTTTGCATCCTGCTGTCTAGAAACCTTTAGCTCACCATCAAAACCGTGATATTCAGCACTTTGGCCAACTTGATTAGCCTCCATTTTCTTAAATACAGGCAGCACATCGTTATAGGACCAGCCATCACAGCCTAAGGCTACCCAACCGTCATAATCGTTACGGTTACCTCTAATATACACCATACTATTAATTGCACTGGAACCGCCTAGAGCTTTGCCCCGATTAACATCCACAAGCCGATTATGGAGATTCTTCTGCGGCACGCTGACAAAGCTATAGTCGTATTTTTTGTTACCATACAAGCCAAAAATACCCGCTGGAATACTCACCCAAGGACTTTTTCCATTGCCCCCAGCTTCGATCAAGCACACACTAATTTGCGGGTCAGCACTAAGTCTATTAGCAACCACACATCCAGCCGAACCCGCACCAACAATAATATAATCAAAGGTAGTCATAATTAGCTCTATAGCTTAGTTTTAATATGGTAAGACTTAGGCTGAGTTAAGGCTTCAAAACCTAAGCTCGATAAGGTGCAGCCTCGACCAGTGTTTTTGACACCCGCCCAAGCTAACGCAGGGTCAAGATAATCACATCGATTGATAAAGAAAGTGCCTGTTTCTATCTCATCACCCAGTGCAATACCAGTATCCATATCTTGGGTGAAAATGGCCGCGGTTAGACCTAAATCACTATCATTCATCAAGCCGATAGCTTCCTCATCATTAGCCACTTTCATTATGCCCACCACGGGCCCAAAACTCTCCTCGGTCATCACCCGCATAGTATGATCAACCTGAGTAAGTACTTGGGGTGCCAGGTAAGGGCTCCCAGGTCGATCCATAGTAAATTCATTGGCATTGATCTGTGCTACCGCTCCTTGCTCGAGCGCCTCAACAATTTGTTGGCGTACAAAATCAGCTGCAGAAGTTCGCACCATGGGCCCCAGGGTAGTATTTGGATCATCAGAACGCCCAAGATGAAAACGCTTTACTAAGGCAACAAAACCTTCTACATAAGCATCATACACTGACTCATGTACGTATATACGCTCTAACCCACAGCATGACTGTCCCGAATTAAAAAACGCGCCATCTACCGTGGATTCGATGGCATAATCCAAATCTGCATCGGCACGGATATAGGCGGGGTCTTTTCCCCCCAACTCCAGGCCTACGCCAATAAACTGGCCAGCAGCAGCCTGTTCAATCTTGCGCCCGGCAGAGACAGAACCCGTGAAGGCAACATGGTTGACCTGGCCTGAGGCCACCAGGGCTTCTGTGGATTCATGGTCCATGTGTAAGTATTGCAGCACTCCCTCAGGCAGGCCTGCTTCTGCAAAAGCTTGGCAGATTCGTTCAGCGCAAAGTGGGGTTTGGCTAGAATGTTTTAAGATGACACAGTTGCCTGCCAGTAATGCCGGCACAATGACGTTAATCGGTGTATGTAAAGGGAAGTTCCAGGGTGCGATAACCAAAACTACGCCCACAGGTTCGCGGCGAATATAGCGGATAAACCCCGCTTTTTCGTCTTGCTGCAAGGGTACGAGGGCTGTATCAGCAATTGAGATCATATACTCTGCCCGTTCAGCAAAGCTGTTCACCTCCCCTGCTGCATACTTAATCGGCCGCCCCATTTGCCAGCATAGTTCTTGGGCAATTTGGTCTTTGTTTGACACAAAGGCTCGCACTGCGGCGCTGCACAGAGCTTTACGTTCCACTAATGGAACCTGACGCCATTGCCTTTGTGCTCTATGAGCCAACTCTAAGGCCACACCAACCTGTTCAGGCTGAGCATAATCGCGCTCAAGATAAACACTACCGTCGATGGGTGAAATAGTCTGTTGCTTGTTTAACATTTATATTCTCTCTAGAGCCAACACTATGTGTTTAGTAAGGTAGGCTGCCATTTGTTTCTGCTGTGTAGATGATTCGATTAGGTCATTACGGATTTCTAGCATGACATTAGCTAAGCCACCAGGTAAAGCATGATGTTTTAATGTGTGGGTTACACCATCGGTGGGGGCATAAGGCTGGTTGCGCTGAATATTGAACTGAGCATCAGTTAACACTTGTTGCAAAAAAGCATCAGCAAAACGAGAATCTTGATCATGTAACACGCCAATTTCAACTTGCCGCTGTTGCCCCAAAAATACTGGAGTAAATGAGTGAACTGTGATTATAAGAGGCGTTCCCATTGATGACACTTGTTTTGCCACAGCAGCTTCAAAAGGCCGATAGTAATCTGTCACTCTCTGCTGCCTTGCCTCCATAGAGAGGCCGACGTTGCCCGGTATTGGCTGATTCTCTGATGTAAGGGGAATCGCGCTAGGCGATTCTGGTGGCCGATTGCAGTCATAGAGCAGGCGTGACACTTGGGATGCAACTAAGGTTGCATCAAGCTTTTTAGCCATAAGTTTTGCAGTACTAAGAGCGCCAAGATCCCACGCTATATGACTTTGTAATTGTTGCCTACTCAGTCCCAAACCATTGAAATTGGATGGGACAACATTGGACGCATGTTCACAAACAAGCACGATGCGCCGCTTTGCCTTGTCATTAAACACCTTGACCCACTGTTCAGTCGAAGTACTCATAGCAAAACGGTCAGGCAGCACTGGTACGCCAACTGAACGAACCCAATTGAATTACCATCGCTAAATGGATGTTCAGCTTTAAATGTATCAGCATTATATTGTTTCAAAATTTTAACCACCTTGGCCTTTGTTTCAGTTTCTGCCGCAATTCCAACCCAAAACTTTATCACCGCACCTTATACCGTACTCTATTCTTTATTTTGAATAGTGGTTAAGTGCATTCGGTCCATTAACCCAGAGTAAGGCCTCGCCTAACTCAATACCTCAACAGTATCACCAATAGCTATCGGCCCAATCCGAGAAACCGTAAGATTAATTCCAAAGCCAACACCACCATCTTTTAGACGCCTATATGTTGCTAAAGTCCGCAGGGGTTCTTTTTGGTCATGCTTAATGAGGGAGACGGGATCAATAGTGGTCAATACGCATCGCTCGCATGGGTATGACACCTCTAGCTCGCATGCACCAATACGAATTCGCTTCCAATCATCTTCTATATCTGCAATAAGGTTATTCACCACCAAATTAGCGCGAAATCGTTCCATACCCAGAGTCTCATCTAATCGTTCGTTCAAGGCCGCTAGTGAAGCACTCGTCGTCAGTAATAGAGGTTGTGCATCTGCAAAGGAAGCCGCATGGTTGGGATCTTCTGCCTGCAAACTAGCACTGTAGACCAAACGACATGCAAGCCCTAAATAGTCACTTAGGGCTGCATCTAACTCAGAATTTTGTAGCCACGCAGGCACTGGACTTTCAGCCCAATGTTTAACCAAAACTGGGTTAGTAGGCTGTGGGACTAAGGGCAAAAGAAAGTCCTGCTGTGGCAACATGACACGTAAAGTAGACCCTTCAATACGGCTGGAAATATGCAGTAGCTTAGGATGTTTGCGCGAGGTTAACATAGCGTTATTCTCATCTATCAACATCCAATTTCGATCAAAACCAATCCCTGTAGGAAACAAGTAACCAGTCTTCATTGATATAGGATGGGTGGACTTAATTGGGTAGGTGTTGATTTCTGATAGGTACATTACGCCTCTCCTTGGTTACCCAATAGTATGCAGCATGGAGGAATAAGTCTAGGTGTGAATTGACAGTATTAATGTAACAGAAATAGTTACATCAACTGTGCTGGTATTAGGATATTTCTGCGCGAGCGACATTGATTATTTAATTAAATGCATCCCAAAAGCCACATGGCCTTAGATCTAATCGTTAGGTTGCTAGTATTATGAACTAACCACACGTTTGTGAGTGCGATAAGATGTGTAAGTGGACAATCACTTTAGGAACTTCACTAGTTCATGAGGTGATGAGCACCCTAGTTGATTCATTACTTGCTCAAGTTCGCTATAAAGTATATCGATACACTGATTGGCCCCTTGCCTCCCAAACGCACCAACACCATACATATAGGGTCTACCAGAAAAAACCATGCTGGCACCTAAAGCCAAGTATCTAGCAATATCAACGCCCGATTCAACGCCACTATCTACAAAAACTTCAAGCTTATCCCCCACGCTATCAATTATTTCCTGCATCATCTCCACCGGAGAACAGGCTACATCCAGCTGACGCCCACCATGGTTGGACACAATAATGGCGTCAGCATTGATGGCGGCACAGTGTTTTGCATCTTCTACGTTAAGAACACCCTTGACGATCAAGTTTCCTGGCCATTGCTGCCGCAACTTCTCTAGCATAGAAAGATCCACAGGCTCCTTTAAAGTGCTACGAATATAATTAGCGACATCCTTAAGGTTAGATAGCTTATTCATATAGGGCTGCATGCTGGCAAACTGTGGCATGCCGTTGAAGGCAGTAGCTACTGCCCACGATGGTCTAGATAAGGTTTGATAAATGCTATTGAGAGTGATTTTAGGTGGCACCGATAAACCATTCTTAATATCGTTTGGTCTTCTTCCGGCAACAGGAACATCAATAGTGACGACTAAATTATTACAGCCGACCTGCCGTGCCCTTTGCATAAGGTCAAGTCTGATCTCCTGTTCTTTAGGTGGATAAAGTTGAAACCAAAGATTACTTCCTGCACACGCAGCAGCATCCTCTATAGATGTGCTTGCTAGGGTGCTTAATATATACGGAATATTGGCTGTTTTTGCTGCTGAGGCATGATATTCCGCAGCTTTGGGCCAAATCAATCCACTTAACCCCAGTGGAGCAATGCCAAATGGTGCATCATACTCCACCCCTAAAGCGGTTGCTTTTAGGCTAGCGACTTGAGTTCTAGAAAGGTACGAAGGTTGTAAAAAAACATGATCTAATGCTTCTCTGTTGTGCGATACAGCTCGATCATTATTACAGCCTCCAACCAAATAGTCATAGGCAAACTTAGGTATGCGCTTTTTCGTAAGCAACTTGAGATCTGCAATGCTAGCAGCCCTGCTGTCTAATTTGTTAACCATAGAACCTAACAACCACGGTAGTTATTATTGAGGCCTCTAATGCCTTGAGTGTGCCTTTCATGCTTGCACTGACTGCATGAACCGGTGCCTAATCACCACAGGATCCAGGGTGATTACTGGCACCGGTATATTGCCTGAGACGCATTTACAAATAATAATAGTCATTTGTTTGCTAGCAATGGCTTTTTCAACAACGCTTACCGCCTCATCAGCCTGGCATTCAATTACATTTTCACAACCACATGCACTGGCCACTGCCGCCAAAGAGGTTTTTTTACCGGCATAGGTGGGTTGATCACCTGTTGAGCCATAACTTCCATTATCTATAACTAACAGAATAAAGTTATCTCGGACGTTGTTGGCAATGGTTGGCAAGGTGCCTAAGTTAGTCAATACTGATCCATCACCATCGATGGCAATCACAGTTTTGTCCTGCGCTAAAGCTAAACCAAGTCCAATAGATGAAGACAGTCCCATAGTACCTAACATATAAAAATTGCTAGGCTGGTCTCCAAATAAATGCATTTCCTGACTTGGCAGGCCAATATTACAAACGACTAGTTGGCCGGAAAGGACTGGCACCAAATTTTTAATAATCTCGGAACGTATCATATCACTCTCCTTTCCAAAATGAAGCGTCAGTCAAAATCGCAACAGGTTTGTTGCACATAAAGGTATATTTCAATATCTCATCCAACTCATGAACGTCATCAGGATTATGGAAATGATAGGTTGGAATGCCCAGTTGAGCCAACAGAGCCTTGGTGTGGACTGCCATTTCAACCTGACAAGCCACGGGTTCCCTTAATTCTCCACGAAAGCTAATTAACATAGGCAAAGGCAAGCGATAAAACTGAGTTAGAGTCACCAGAGTATTGATGGTTACACCAATCGCTGTATTTTGCATGATAATAGCGGATCTCTTGCCACCCATAAATGCACCTGCGCATATGCCCATACCTTCATCTTCTTTGTTGGCTGGAATATGCATCATGCTGGCACGCGCTTCCAACTCGGCAATTACACCGCTCAATTGTTTACAGGGCACCGTAGTAACCAATTCAATATTGTTCTTTTCAAATGCATCTATAACGATTTTGTCCAACAGCATGCTCACCTCCAAAGTTATTCTCAGAAAAGAATGATCTAGTATAATAAATTGTAAAACAATGCATATTTATTTTACTATTAGTAAAATTTTTGTTTACCATGTATTCTAAAAATAACTTATTCTCAAAAGGTTGGTTTAACTATGTCCATCAAACAATTAAGGTCGTTTTTAGCTTTTCAGGAAAATGGCAGCTTTTCTGCTGCTGCTGATGAGTTATGCATTACCAAAGCAGCTGTAGGCCAACAAATGAAGCTATTAGAGGAGTCACTACAAACACCATTGTTTGATCGCAATGGTTATAGACCCAGCCTTAACGCTGTAGGTATATCATTTGCAAAAGAAGCCCAAAAAGTACTAGATAACTATGACAAATTATTCAATAGTCTTGATGAGGATGACGACTATTCTGGCACCATTAGCGTGGGTTCAGTGCCATCTGCAATATTAGCACTGGTACCTTTATCAGTTAAAAGCATGATGATAGAAGTCACTAACACAAAGATTCGTATTGTCCCTGGCATGTCTACAGACTTATATGACCATGTACTCAATGGTTCCATAGACGTTGGTATATTAAGCCAACCACAAAGAATTGAGCCTAGCCTCCAGTGGGTGGTTCTTGTAGAAGAGCCGCTTGTGCTGCTGACATCCAGTAGCTTTAAAGGAACCGACCCGATAAAGATTTTACAAAGACAACCCTATATCAGATTGGCACAACGAACTTCTGTTGGCTTATTGGCAGATCAGTGGCTAACAAAAAACAAAATAACAGTTAAGGAAACCATGATCATGGATTCTATGGAAACACTAGGCTGTATGGTGGCGCATGGTCTCGGTGTGTCTGTAGCCCCTGACCTTTGTAAACCTGACCCTATCTTTTCGAATCTAAGAAAAATTTCTCTTCCCAACAGCACCGATGCACGCGTTCTAGGTATGTTAACGAGAAAAGATAACCCTAAACATAAGATCATCATGAAGCTTAAGCAACATATTAATAACACCATTAAAGCAACGTAATTTTAGTCAATGCTGCCTATATTACGGAACGTTATTGGTTGCCATATCTGCAGCCAAAAATAGCCTAGAGTAATTAAATTGAACATAGACCTTTCACAGAATCTTAGGCATATTGAAAGATATAATATAAAAATTGTTGGCGAAAAGGTAAAATACAATGAATTATAAATTATTTTATGCGAGTGGAAGTGCGGCTGAAGGAGTTCGTGTAATTATAGAAGAACTTGGAGTGCCGTATGAATTAATTAAATCTACTATAGATAGGAGCAAGCAACGCCCACCTGAACAATTAAAGATAAATCCAAATGGATGGGTGCCTGTTCTTATGTATGAAGATACTGGCATATACGAATGTGCCGCTATTACCATATTTCTGTGTGATCGACATTCAGATGCGCATCTTGCGCCCAAGTTCAATGACCCAACACGCGGATTGTATTTACAAACTTTAGTGTATCTTTCTACTTCTGTACAAACTGCTTTTCAAACTTATTATTACCCAGATCGTTTTGTTGATACATCTGCAAACGAAGTAAGCGCGAAAAAGCGGGGAATCAATCGGTTGCGGGAAACCTGGAAAGTAATTGATGATCAAATTGGTGACAATGACTGGGTGCTGGGCAGATGCTTTAGCGCAGTGGATATATATCTTTTCATGTTAACCACTTGGCTAAATCCAACCCTAGGACATCCGAGTACCGAAGAGTTTCCTAATATTAAGCGAATTGCAGAAGCCATGATGTCTCGCCCAAGCATACAGCTTGTTTATGCAGAATGGATTTCTGAGAATGTTTAAAAAACTATAACTATGGGCAAATAATATGGACAGAAATAACTAGAAATCGTCTATTGCTCCCACTAAGTTAAACCCTTAATCTAAGTAAACAGATTTACATTTGGAAACTGAGGGTGGGTTACATAAACTATAACCCTACTAATAATAAAACTTAAAGATATAGCAATGCTATCTTTTTGGGTCACTGCTGTATAAGTCAAAAAATATCTCTTTGCAGAAAAAATTGGAGGGGAAATATGGCCTGGATAATACTCGTATTGGCCAGTTTGTTCGAAATTGGATTTGCTGTTGGACTGAAATATACAGATGGATTTACTAAGCTTTGGCCATCTATTTTTACATTAACGTCTATGACTATAAGTGTTGTGTTAATTTCGATTGCGCTTCGCGATATCCCACTAGGTACAGGTTATGCTGTCTGGGTGGGACTTGGCACAATCGGTGCCGTAGTTTTTGGTATTGTCTTTTATGCTGAACAAACAAACTTAGCGCGTATTCTCTGTTTAGTGATGGTTATAGGAGGGATAATCGGCTTACAACTGTCTAACTCAGACTAACGCTGTGCGTTTAACAAACCACAATGCGCTAGAATTTGATTCAAACTTAATGTGCCGCCAGCGAAGCTGAGGCTTTTTGGTCTAGGTTAATGGAGTGCTTTAACATGTGTGGTCGCCTCAATGTATCTGATAATCCTTATGTTCAGGCACTAATGAAGGACCTTGGTATGCCCATCTTTCCTGAATTTCAGCCACGATGGAACATAGCACCTGGAACATTAATCAATGTGATCACTCAAAAACAAACCACGACGGTGCGCTGGGGTATCAACTTCAATGGCTTTTCCCACCCTAACTCTCGTACTAGTACAATTATAAAACGACCAGACCTTCGAGACTGGCTCGCCCGTTATAAATGCCTGGTGCCGGTAAATGGGTTTTATGAATGGCCTGATGCTAATCTATACCCTCAATGGCGCGGGCGTGACACTCGATTTCACATATCAACACCCCAAGGCGCAATGTTCTTGGCAGCATTTGCTAAACCCTCCGATACAGGCTGGCAGGCAAATATCATCACCACTGACCCTACTGCAGAAATTGCAGAGTTTCATCATCGATCACCCGTAATATTGAACCCTAGCCAGGCTATTGAATGGTTAAAGCACTCCGACTCTCAGCCACTGCTAGACATGTGCCTGCCATACACAGGAGAATTGAAATTGTATGAATGCTCATCATTTGTCGATGACGCGAGGCATGAAGGTGCCCAATGTGTAGCCCCAGCAGGTGAGTATGCAGATCAGATCAGCTTGCTATAAAAGGCAAAAAGTGTAGCTATCGAAAAGACATATGCTACCCATGCGCTACCACAGGCTATTACAAACAAAAACAGCCACAATACGTTAACCGTAAGTAGCTGTTTTTATAAAATTATATGGTAGGACTAGGCGAATTCGAATCGCCGACCTCATCCATGTCAAGGATGCGCTCTAACCAACTGAGCTATAGTCCTAGAAAGTCTAGAGCGCGAATAATACGGAGTTTAGGCCTTGATTTCAAGCGGTTTTCCCGTATTACTCGCCATTTAACGACTCATGAACTGACCTTTGAGTTGATGTAACTGATCACGATAACGTCCTGCTTGTTCAAACTTCAAGTTCTTCGAGGCTTCGTACATAGCATCCTCTGTTTTATTGATGAGTTTAGACAGCTGCTTACTGTTGAGTTGGCTACTGTCAGTAGTATAATCCAGCTTGTCTTCAGCCACTTTTTTACCCGACCTGCCATCTCTATTTTTTCCAGAACCCGGTGTATAAGCACCTTCCATTATATCTTGCACCGACTTAATTACACCTTTAGGTACAATATTATTAATCCTATTGTGCTCAATTTGCTTTGCTCGACGACGATCCGTTTCATCCATAGCTCTTTGCATAGAGCCGGTAATCTTCTCAGCATACAGAATAGCCCTACCGTTCAAGTTTCGTGCAGCTCGACCTATGGTTTGAATGAGAGAACGTTCTGACCGCAAGAAGCCTTCTTTGTCTGCATCTAAGATAGCCACAAGAGAAACTTCGGGCATGTCTAAACCTTCTCTCAGTAGGTTGATCCCTACCAAAACGTCAAATTCACCAAGGCGTAAATCACGAATAATTTCCACCCGTTCTACGGTATCAATATCCGAGTGTAAATAGCGCACTCTAACACCGTGCTCGTGGAGATAGTCTGTTAAATCTTCAGCCATACGCTTAGTTAATACGATGGCCAACACTCGTTCGTCTTTAGCCGCACGAATACTAATTTCTGACATCAGGTCATCTACTTGGCTCGTCGCTGGACGTATTTCAATCTCTGGATCAACCAAGCCCGTTGGTCTAACTACTTGCTCTACTACTCTGTCCGTATGATCTTGTTCATAAACACTCGGTGTTGCTGATACAAATATCTTTTGCGGTGCTATGTCTTCCCATTCTTCAAATTTCATAGGTCGGTTATCTAGCGCTGTAGGCAATCTAAAGCCATATTGCACCAGTGTTTCTTTACGGGATCGGTCGCCTTTGTACATGGCACCTAATTGTGGCACGCTGACATGGGATTCATCCATTATTAACAGAGCATCTGCCGGTAAATAATCGAATAACGTTGGTGGGGGTTCGCCAGGTTTACGTCCAGACAGGTAATGGGAGTAATTTTCTATGCCTGAGCAAAAGCCTAGTTCACGAATCATTTCTATATCGTAACGGGTACGCTGTTCTAAACGCTGTTCTTCCACTAACTTGTTGTGGTTGCGAAAGTACTCCAAACGATCTTTGAGTTCAATTTCAATTTCGTCTATGGCTGCCAACAAGGTTTCCCTTGGCGTTACGTAGTGGGTTTTAGGGTACACCGTTAGCCGCGGCACTTTACGTAATACTTGACCGGTGAGCGGGTCAAAGTAGCTTAGCCGCTCAATCTCATCATCGAATAATTCTATACGTACAGCTTCTTCGTCGGATTCTGCTGGAAATATATCAATAACATCACCACGTACACGATAAGTGGCGCGATGAAAATCTAGGTCGTTTCGTTTGTACTGCAATTCCGCAAGGCGCCTGACAAGGTCGCGCTGCTCCCACTTATCACCGCGATTGAGGTGCAATACCATCTTATGGTAAGACTCTGGATCACCCAAACCATAAATGGCAGAAACAGTGGCCACAATAATAGTATCGGGGCGCTCTAACAGCGCTTTAGTAGCCGACAGACGCATTTGCTCTATATGTTCGTTGATGGATGAATCTTTATCAATAAAGGTATCCGAGGCTGGCACGTAGGCTTCTGGCTGATAATAATCATAATAAGATACGAAGTATTCTACGGAGTTATTAGGGAAGAACTCCTTAAATTCGCCGTATAGTTGGGCCGCCAAGGTTTTGTTATGGGCCATAACAATGGTTGGCCGCTGTACCTTATTGATCACTTGGGCGATGGTGTAGGTTTTACCCGAACCCGTTACGCCGAGTAATGTTTGAGCAGCTAAACCAGCATCTATACCCTCTAGCAACTCTTTGATGGCTGTGGGCTGATCACCAGCAGGCTCAAACTTCGATTTTAATTCAAATTGAGGATTCATTATTTACTTCATTTGGATTCATTATGTAGGGTCCAGCGTGATACCCTATCCAGCAAACACAACAGTATAACGGAGTTATGCCAGTGACGTGGCCTCTTTCGCAACGAATACAATCTTTTAAGCCTTCTGCTACCGTAAGCATTAGTAACCTTGCATCAGAAATGAAAGTCGACGGTGAAGATGTCATCAATCTAGCCGTAGGTGAACCAGATTTTGACACCCCTAGCCACGTCATCGGAGCTGCAATTACGGCTATGCAAGCGGGCCAAACTCGCTATACCCATGTGGCTGGCACCTTAACACTGCGCCAAGCAGTGTGTGATAAGTACCAAAGGGACAACCAGCTTAGCTACCAGGCCAACCAAGTACTGGTGAGCAACGGTGCTAAACAGAATATCTACAACCTTACAGTTGCCTTACTAGATACTGGGGACCAAGTGATTATCCCTGCACCTTACTGGGTGTCCTATTACGCCATGGTGACCATGGCTGGAGCCGAATGTGTCATTATTCCTTGCCCAGCGTCTCAAGCTTTTAAACTCACAGCTGCACAATTATCAGCTGCCATCACGCCTACTACCAAACTGTTAATGCTCAATAGTCCAAGCAACCCTAGCGGCCAAGCCTATAACGGCGCCGAATTGATGGCCATTGGCGAAGTGCTGCGCTTACACCCACAAGTTATCATTTTAAGTGACGACATATACGAACACATCTATTGGGGCCAAGAACCTTTGGTTAACCTGCTGAATGTATGCCCAGACTTAGCTAACCGCTGCGTGTTAGTGAATGGTGTATCTAAAGCCTATGCCATGACTGGCTGGCGGATCGGTTATGCCGTTGGTCCAGAACTCATTATCGCTGCCATGACCAATGTGCAGGTAGAGTCAAGCTCATGCGCAAGCAGTATTAGCCAAGCCGCTGCAGAAGCCGCCTTAAATGGCCCACAGCACTTGTTAAAGCCAATGGTCAGCGCTTATCAACAAAGGCACGATTATGTTGTTGAGCAGCTTAATATGATGTCAGGACTTGAGGCATTGCCTAGCCAAGGGACCTTTTATAGTTTTGTAAATTGCAGTGCAGCGATAGCCCAGTTGAGCTATGAAGATGATGTGAAACTTTTAGAAGGCATACTCACTAGCACCGGCGTGGCATTAGTGCCAGGCAGTGCTTTTGGCTTGCCCAACCACTTTCGTCTTTCCTATGCCACAGACATGGCAATCTTGCAGCAAGCCTGTGAGCGGTTAAGGCACTTCTTTAACCGTTAGTTGTCTGCTGCATATGCCACAACCTAGCATAGTGGCCACCTTGGGTGAGTAACTCTTGATGGCTGCCCTGCTCCACTAGTTCACCATTATCTACCACCAAAATTCGATCTGCATCGACAATAGTGGACAACCTATGGGCAATGACTATAGTCGTTTTGTTAGCAGATATGTCCGCCAAGGCTTTAAGAATACTGCGTTCAGATTCTGAATCCAGGGCCGAAGTCGCCTCATCGAATAGCAATATAGATGGGTTCTTTAGTAACACTCTAGCGATAGCAATACGTTGTTTTTCACCGCCAGATACCTTTAAACCACGTTCACCAACGATGGTTTCTACACCATCTGGAATCGACTCCACAAAAGTCCGTAGCGAAGCCATATCGATGGCTTTCCAAATGGCTTCATCGCTGGCTTCTGTGCATCCATAAGCAACGTTGTTCCAGATAGTATCATTAAATAAAACGGTATCTTGGGGCACCACGCCTATGGCTTGTCTTAGGCTGAGCTGTTGGACATCTCGCAAATCTTGACCATCGATACGAATGGCTCCAGCATTAATGTCATAAAAACGGAACAGCAAGCGTCCAATGGTAGACTTACCAGAACCACTGGGGCCTACAATCGCCACTTTCTCACCAGGAGCTACGCTAAAACTGAGTTGTTTTAGAATTTGCCGTTGGTTTTGGTAACTAAATTCAACCTGCTCAAACTCTATCGCTGCGTGCTCAACTTTTATGATCGGCGCTTCAGCTTTATCTTGCACTGTTGACTGGCGTTTTAATAAACCAAACATATTCTCTATATCAGAAAGTGCGCGACGTATCTCACGATAAATAAACCCCAAGGCATTCAATGGCACAAACAACTGCAACAAATACAGGTTTACCATTACCAAATCACCAATAGTCATAGTTTTTTCAGCCACGCCTTTAGCCGCCAGGTACATTAAGCACGTCACACCTAAGCCAATAATTAACGCTTGCCCGGAGTTAAGCAGCGCTAGGGATAAACGATTATCTACCCGAGCCTGTTCCCAAGCCTGTAAATTGCCATTGTATTGTTTAGCTTCAAAGGCCTCATTATTGAAATACTTCACCGTTTCGTAGTTTAACAAGCTATCTACAGCACGGGTGCTGGACTTACTGTCTAGGCGGTTAGCTTCCTTCACAAAGCGTGTACGCCATTCTGTGGTCTTAATACTAAATACAACATAAACCACTACGCAGACTAAAGTCACGGCAGAAAACCAAACATCAAAGGCAAACAACAAGATGAGCATAACGCCAATTAGTTCAAGAATGGTGGGTAAAATGTTAAACACCATAAAGCGCATCATAAAGTTGATGCCATTAGTGCCACGGTCGATGTCACGGGAGATGCCGCCAGTTTGGCGGCTAAGGTGAAAATCAAGTTCAAGTTGGTGCAAGTGAGCGAAGACTTCTAAGCCCACTTTACGCATAGCGCTTTCGGTAACTCGGCTAAACACTGCATCACGAAGCTCACCCAAAAATACAGAACCAAAGCGCAGGCCTCCGTAAAGAAGTACAAAACTTAAGGGGATCACCAATAGCTGTTCTGGACTGCCACCATCTAAGGCATCCACAATATGTTTGAATGTCCAGGGAATGACGAAGGCGACGCCTTTCGCGCCTACTAACAAGGCCATTGCAATGATCACCCGTGCCTTATGGATCATAAGATAGGGCCACAAGGTTTTTAGAAGAACTATTAACTCAAGCTCTTTTAAATCCTTAATTTCTTGCTGACCATAGCCTTGTTGAGCGCTGCTTTTCAAGAGTCTAAATGTAAAATAGCTTCGATTTCTACTTGCACGCCTTTTGGTAATGCGTTTACACCAACAGCAGCACGAGCTGGATATGGTTGGTCAAAATAAGTGGCCATGATCTCGTTTATAGTGGGGAAGTTGGCAAGATCAGTCATAGAGATGTTCAATTTAACAGCATCCGCTAAGGAGCCGCCACTTGCTTCAGCCACTGCCTTTAAGTTTTCAAACACCTGCTTGGCTTGGACTGCAAAGTCGTCACTAACTACTAACATAGTTTCTGGAACAAGAGGAATCTGCCCAGAAATATAAACCGTATTGCCTACCTTAACAGCTTGAGAATAAGTACCAATGGCCGCTGGGGCTTTGCCTGTTGAAATAATGGTCTTTGCCATGGGAAGTGCACCTTTATGATGAATGAGATAATTAAATGAATGATAGCAGGCCAAGACTCACAATGGCCACACTAGAGTATAAGAAAAGCGACAACACGAAACTACTATAGCTTATGACCAGAGGGCCACAAGGTCAGCAATGGAATCCAACACCAAATCGGCTTCAGGTTCTAATTCAAACCTAGTACTAGTGCCCGTAAGCACCCCCACGTTAAAACCCGCTGCAGCACTTTGGCCCATGTGTAAATCATGGGTATTATCACCTACCACCATGACTTGCTCAGGCCTTAACCCGGTCTGCTGGCAAAAACCTAACACCATACCTGGGCCAGGTTTGCTGCCAAAACCAGAATCATAACCTACGGCATAGTCAAACAAGTGCATACATCCAAAGCCACCAAGGGTGGCTTCAATTCCTGCTTCACAGTCCATCGTAGCCACACCAAGAACTAATCCTAGATCCGCTAAATTCTTTAAGCTTGGTGTGAGATCTTTAACAGCTATGCTGTCACCATAGTCAGATACTACAAACATTTTATTCAACAATGCTTCCACCTGATCAGCGGGTTTATTTGCTAGCGGTGCCCACACTAAACTAATATCTCGATTATTACCCGCCGCTAAAATAGAACCTCCTAGCACGCGATTTTCATCAGTGTCGTAGCCCGTTGCTTGCAACATAGTCAACGCGAGAGTTTGGTCTCCATCAGCTACAGCAATGACTGCGGCAAGTGCTCTGGGTGTCCATGTAGCGTGAAAATCTAATAGAGTTCCGTCTTTATCAAATACGATGCCTTTGATCTTGTTAGCATTAAATGGGCGTTTTACCGTGCTCACTAGCGCTTAACCTCTACATTAGTTTCCACCACGTCACTCTCCGTAATCGGCTGAGGTTCGCTATAGCCCCGCCAACGACTAGTTCTCAGTTCACCTTCACGATTAAGTACAGGATATGCAATGGCGGTAAAATGTGAGTGAAGGCGTTTAATGTCACGCATCAAATCAGTAAATAAAGAGTGGGCCACAGGGTTAGCCTTATCAGCCTGCATGGTCCGGTGTTGCTGTCCATCTAAATACTTTTGATGATTGGTATTAAACTCATGTTTGGCCTGTATAAGCCCACGAGCGCTGCTCACGTCTTCACTCATCATTACTTGAAAAGACATAGGCATCACCTTGAAGATAGTCTTCATGCTGGCGTCTAGTGCTTCGTTTTCGTATTCAGTAAAATCAATGTGTAAGCTGTTTTTCTTTTTCAGCAACAAGGTCATACTACGTTCTAAGGTATCACCAGCATGTTCTATATTCGTTATAAATAGTAGTAAATCTTGGCAGCGGTGACGTTCGTCTTCAGTTAAATCCTGACCCCCTAACTCCAACAAGTAGGCATTAATTTGTTGGTGGAAATCATCAATAATATCATCACTTTGATGGATTTTTTTCTCCAGCGCATCATAACGTTCAGTCATACCTAAGTGCACCTCACGCAACATGTCTTCTAACAGTTCACCCATGGTGAGAGTGTCTCGCACGACGTTTGCTAGGGCCGCAGAGGGCGCAGTATCTTGCACATCTTTAAGGTATTTAGGGCTTGGCAAAGGCGCTAAAGTTTCTCGCGGCAGGCGCGTATCAATCCAACCTGCCAACTTACTCACAATTAACATACCAAAGGCTGCTACAGTGACATTGAATAAACAATGCATTAATACCACCTGCCAAGCCGGGTCCACGCTCACATAATTAAGCACAGTGTGGACTTCGGTCACCCATGGCGAAAACGCCATGGCGCCTATAGTGCGTAAAATTAAGTTGCCTAAGGGTGCCACCCGTTTGGCGTTACTAGACTTGCGAGACAAGTAAACCGGAATACCAGCACTACCGATATTTACACCTAAAATGAGCAACAGGCCAGATTCAACACCAATCACTCCTGCCCCCACAAGGCCAGCCAATAGCAGCACCATGACTAGGCTCGAATGTAACAAGAAGGTAAGTAAAGCAGCAAATAATATAGCTAGCCAAGGCTCCGCGACAAGGCTCCGCAGCATTTCGCTGAAGAGTTCAGAACCTTCCAAAGGCACGGCCTGTTGCCGCAATAAGCCTAATGCCAGCAGCATTAGTCCTAAACCCATGAGCGCTTCGCCGATGCCGTGTTGGCGTTTATCTTTGGCGCGTAATTCCATAAATACACCAATAGCCACTAACAAAGGGCTAAGGGCGCTAAGATCGAAGGAAAGAATGAGAGCAACTAAGGTGGTACCAACATCGGCACCTAACAACAGAGCCAATCCAGCTTCACCTTGCACTCCTAGGGACGCAGCAAGCAAGGCAGACGCTGTACTACTTTGAAGAATAAGAGTGAGCAATACGCCCAGGCCTAGGGCCGACCATACGCCAGCAAAACGGTCACGAATAAAATAAGTGAGGCGGCCACCAAAGGCTCGTTTCATTCCCTGCTGCACGCGTTTTAAGCCCCAAATAAGCAAGGCTACCCCGCCTGCTAAACCGATGAGCAGTTGGGTAATACTGGTGTCTGATACAGGGTCGATATGCGCCTCTTAATAACTTCAATCTTATCCTTGGCGGGGTTGCATTTTAAGTAGCTAGAATGCCACACTGCAAACCACACTATACAATAACACAAGTATTCAAAAATACTAATGATATGGACCTTAGAGTCATGAAAAATAAAGTTATTTTGCTCATTTTAGACGGCCTAGGATATTCTTATGCTCGTAAGCTCATGGGTAACTTAGAAGGTTGGTTAGATTCAGGTGAAGCTAACCTGTGGAAGGGCCAATCTGTCCTGCCCTCTGTGTCCGGCCCTTGCTATGCCAGTATTCACACAGGGCTCACACCACAAGACCATGGCGTCACTAGTAACTACCACCAAGGCAAATTAGAAGATGCCGACATTTTTAGCGCGGTAAAAGCCGCAGGTGGAACCACCGCAGCAGTGGCCCATTCATTTTTTTCAGACTATTTTCAAGCCAGTCCGTTTGAGCCTCTACGAGACATGGAGGTGGACGATGTTAACCGCCCCATTCAACACGCACGATTTTACACCATGGCTGGGGAGAACAAAGCCCTGACTGCCACGCCTTCAGACATCGATCTATTCTGGCAAATGAGCTTACTCATTCAACGTCACCGGCCAGATTACTTTTTATTCCACTCCAGCACCCTAGATAGTTTAGGCCATCGTTATGGCTTCGATTCAATCGAAATAGACAAAAACTGTTACACTATAGATGCTGCCCTTGGAGACTTTATCCCCCGCTGGCAGGAACAAGGATATGACGTAATAGTAACCGCGGACCACGGCCAAAGTGCACGAGGCCACCACGGCGGCACAGAAGCCATCATGCGTGACATTCCCATTTATTACTTTGCCAACCCTACTAATCCCATTCAAGGGCCAGCACAAGATCATGTTATTGCTCAAACAGCCCTTGCGCCTAGCATTTTGCAACGCATGGGCATTGCTATACCCGAGTCGATGCAAACCACCCCCGTTTGGATATAACAAAAAAAAGGCCCCATCATGGAAGACCACTATTACGACTACATCGTTATCGGCGCAGGTTCTGCTGGTTGTGTATTGGCTAACCGTTTAAGTGCAGACCTGAATTGCGAAGTGCTATTGCTAGAAGCTGGTCCACGTGATTTCAATCCGTTAATTCGCATGCCAGCAGGAATTACATTTTTGCTCAACCATAAAAAACTCAATTGGCGTTATCAATCCGCACCACAAGAAGCCATGAATCAGCGACAAATCCCTATACCAAGGGGAAAAACATTAGGCGGTTCCAGTGCCATTAACGCTATGGTCCATATACGAGGCCAGAGAGAAGATTACGATGAATGGCGTGCTCTTGGTAATGTGGGTTGGGGTTATGACGATATCTTACCCTTTTTCCGCCAGTCCGAGACAAACTCAGGTGCTCACATTGACCCAGGCTACCATGGCAGCCATGGCCCTTTAACCATAAGTGACAGGTCTTATACCCACCCTTTAAGCGACCAATTTGTTGAATCTGCAGTAGCGATGGGCATGGCTCATAACCAAGACTTTAATGGCCAACAGCAAGCCGGCGCTGGACGCTATCAAGTTACTCAAAAAGAGGCAAGACGATGCAGTGCCGCGGCGGCTTATTTACACCCTATTGCCGATCGCCCAAACCTAAAAATCATCACTGGAGCCCATGTTAGGCGCATTATTATTAAAGATGGCAAGGCCCTGGGAGTAAGCTATCAGGTAGATAATAAAGTAAGCCATGCTTTTGCTAGTCAAGAAGTAATTCTGAGCGCGGGTGCAATCGGTTCTCCTCAGTTACTTATGCTTTCTGGCATAGGCCCTGCGGATGAACTATCGAAGCACAAGATCGAAATGCACGTAAACTTGCCAGGCGTGGGCAAGAATTTACAAGACCATCTCAACGTTTCTGTATTGGCGCGCACCAAAGAAGCCAATAGTCTATATGGCCTAGACAAAGGTATTGGGGCGCTAACCAGCAGCATACGTTATTTTTGGAATAAATCGGGACCAGGCGTTACTAACGCCGCCGAAAGTGGTGCCTTTGCAAGCTCCAAATTCAGCCCTAACCGACCCGATGTTCAACTCCATTTTATACCCTTAATGATATTTCCCAAACCCGTGCCCGAGTTAAAAGAGCACGGCATCACTATTCATGCTTGCAACTTACGGCCTACAGACGTAGGGCAGATCACTTTGGCTAGTGCCAGTCCTAAAGATTCACCTATCATTGATCAGCGCTTTCTGCAGACCCAAGGCAATATTGATCGTATGCGTGAAGGTATTGATATATGCCGCGAAATACTTGCCAGTGGGCCCTTTGCAGACCTCATGAGCAATGAATACTCCCCCGGAAGTGAAGTGTTTTCTAATGCCCAAATCTGCGACTTTATAAAAGCTACGGCAGAAACCGAATACCATCCTGTGGGCACCTGCTCTATGGGTCAAGGTGAATTAGCCGTGGTGGACGCGGCCTTGAGAGTATATGGCATTAAAGGTTTGCGTGTAGCCGACGCATCCATTATGCCTAAGATTATTAGTGGTAACACTAATGCAACATGCGTCATGATTGGGGAGAAAGCGGCAGCAATGATCATTGCCGATGCTAGTAGTTAAATATAACTCATATCATAGTAACCCGCCGACCTGACAGCGTTGATATGCTGCCTAACAGGCTGGCTTGATGGTATAAATCTGTGTCAGTCAGTTGGGCTAAATTGTTCTGTAGTAACCGTGCCCTGGGATTTATCACTATATCGTGCACCATGCACTGTGTGCTGGTTGATTAAGTCATTAAGCTTGCTGATAATTTCTGCATCCAACACTAGCTCATTAGCACCAATGTTTTCTTCTAGATGTGCCAAGTCTTTAGTACCTGGGATGGCGATGATATTATCACCCTGAGCCAATACCCAGGCCAAGGCCAGCTGTGCTGGGGTGCAACCTTGGCGCTGTGCCAATCTCACATAAGCAGGTAATAAAGACAGATTAGCAGGGTAGTTATCGGTATTAAAACGCGGCATGGAGTAGCGCAAGTCATGCTCTGCTAGCTCTGAAGTGTCGTGTAACTTGTTGGTTAAAAACCCCCGAGCTAAGGGGCTAAAAGCAACATATGCTGCACCAATTTCTTGGCTTGCTTTGAGCACTTCAATTTCGGCATTGCGCGTCCATAGAGAATATTCCGACTGAATCGCACTTATCGGGTGTTCAGCGTGAGCCCTATGCAAATCGGCTGCACATATTTCCGATACCCCCACCGCACCGATTTTGCCCTCACATTGCAAATCAGCCAGTGCACCAATACTATCCTCAATAGGCACATTAAAGTCACGCCGATGCAAATAATACAGATCGATATGGTCGGTTTGTAAACGTTGTAAGCTGGCTTCACAGGTAGCCCGTATATACTCAGGCCGACCATTGATGTTGGGTTCACTATCAGGCTTTTGACCAAAGCCACACTTACTGGCCAGAAAAAATTCGCTGCGCCGTTGGCTAATAAATTCACCAATCATGGATTCATTATGGCCATGACCGTACACCGCTGCTGTATCAAGCATGGTGTAGCCAAGGTCTAAGGCCTTATTCAAGAATATTTCACTATGCTTGCTACTGCTTTTTTCACCATAACCATGGGAAATGCTCATGCAGCCTAGGCTAACCGCTGATACGGGGCGCTTGGCAAGTAAACGTGTGTGATTTGGCATGTTATTGATTCCCGTATAAAAAAGCACTTCAAACTAACTACGTATGAGAAACCAGTGTCCTGACTTAGTCATCATTTGTAAAGCTGCTGAACTATTTTCTCACTGTTCAATAGACTTGGAACTGGAATGAAGATTAGCGAAAAATAACGAGACTCGCCCGCAACAAAACACCCATAGATTTTCTAGACACCAATCAATGCGCAACACCCATCACATTAGTCTGAGCGATCACCCGGTCATCCCCCAAGGTTTGTAATACAAACAATAAGTCACGCCAACCTTCACAATGGCTAGTGCGAAACTTCAATAAATCTGTAGCATTAGGGTCTAGCAGCAAGAAATCTGCTTCTTTACCTCCTGCAAAGCTACCTATTTTGTCATCCATATCGAGGGCTTTTGCACCGCCTAAAGTAGCGAGGTAGAAGCTTTGTTCTGGGCTAAGGTTATTGCCTTTTAGCTGCTGCATTTTATAGCAATCTGCCAGGGTTTGGAGCATGTTAAAACTGGTGCCACCTCCTATGTCTGTGCCCATGCCTATTTTAATACCATGGTCCTGCAACCTCTGCATGGGAAATAAACCAGAGCCAATAAACATATTAGAGGTTGGGCAGTGGGCAACAGCAGAGTCTGTTTCTGCTAAACGTTCACATTCGCTATCACATAAATGAATGCTGTGGGCAAACACACTTCGTTTGCCTAGTAAGCCAGCTTGGTCGTAAACGTCTAAGTAATTTTTTGCCTTTGGGAACAGTGCTTTTACCCACTCAATTTCATCCACATTTTCAGAAAGATGGGTGTGTAGATATACCCCTTCATGCTCTGCTAACAAACGCCCTGCTGCTGCTAACTGTTCATCGGTAGAGGTTGGTGCAAACCTTGGTGTAACTGCATATTGTAGGCGACCTACACCATGCCAACGGTCTATAAGTTGCTTACTTTGGTGATAACTTGTTTGCGCTGTATCCAATACATTGTCCGGCGCGTTGCGATCCATCATGACCTTGCCAGCAATAAGGCGCATATTATGTTTTTGTGCTTCAGTAAACAATGCGTCTACAGATTCTGGATGCACAGTACAAAACACCAAAGCCGTAGTAGTGCCATTGTTTAACAATTGGTCGATAAATACCTTAGATACTGCAGCAGCTTTTGCTGGGTCCTTAAAGCCAGATTCAACAGGAAATGTGTAGCTATTTAACCACTCCAGTAATTGTGTACCATAGGCGGCGATCATTTCTGTTTGCGGATAATGAATATGGCAATCCACAAAACCTGGCACCATCAGATATTGACTGCAATCTTCTACCTTAGAAAGTTGAGTGGGACTTAATTCTTTAACAATAGACTCATAGTTACCCATTTTGTGTACTAGACCATTCTGAACCCACAGCAAGGCATCAGGCTGATAGTCAACTGCTGCCTCATCCTTATCTGGCTCCCCTAAGCAATGCAACAGCGGGCCACGAATTAGACGTTCAGACATGCTCTAGAATCTCTTTAGTAAGGTTTACAGAATCTTCTTTAGTAAGGCTTTTATGACTAGCTGCCTTAGAATGTTGATATAAGTCCATCACCTGAGCTGCAATAGCAATTGCCACTTCCATGGGTTGTTTGCCACTAATTCCAGTTTTACCCATAGGGCAATTCAAGTGCTCAATGGTCTCTTGAGAATAGTCTTTCGCGGCCAACCTTTGACAGAATTTACGCCCTTTGGTCACCGAACCAATCACTCCCAAATAGCTTGCATCGCCACGGTTGAGCACAGCTTGGGTGAGAGCCAAGTCCACCCCATGGTGATGAGTCATAATTAAGTAACAACTACCCACCAAACAATCTACCACATGATCCTGAGGGTGTTCTTCATGGACACCCACCACACCAAGGGGCAACTCTTTAGGCAACATATCGTAACGGCTATCAACCCATGTCACTTGCACTGGTAATTGCGCTAACAATGGCACCAATGCGCGGCCAACATGACCCGCACCAAAAACAACCACCGGCATTTTAGTAACACTAAATACTTCAAACATCAGGCTCACCTTACCACCACAACATTGGCCTAAGCTCGCACCAAGAGGGTAATCAATTATTTGTGTCTGGCCACCTTGGAGCAACATTTCACGGGCTTGAGCAATCGCTTTGTATTCTAGGTGACCACCGCCTATGGAGTCGAATTGCTTATCTTTGGTGACTAAAATTTTACTACCTACACCACGAGGTGATGAGCCTTGCAAAGCCACAATACTTGCCAGTACATACGCTTGATTCTGTTGTTCGCACTGCCATTGGGCCACAAGCCAAGCGTTCATAATGCAGTGCCCGCTATAGAAATTTTAGCAGCCTGAAGCGCCCACAATACTCGCTCTGGCGTGGCGGGCGTATCCAACTGAGGATTCACCTGTTCGCCACCAGCAGCCCATATAGCATCCCGTAAAGCAGACCACACAGAAATACCATGCATCAAGGGTGGTTCTCCAACAGCCTTGGAGTGATAAATAGTGGCCTCATGATTTTTACTGTCTTTTAACAAAGCCACATTAAACTGTTTAGGTGTATCTCCCACGGCTGGTATTTTGTAACTCGCGCCACCGTCAGTGTGTAGGCGACCATCTTGCCCCCATACTAATTCTTCCGTTGTCAGCCAGCCCATGCCCTGAATAAATCCACCTTCTACTTGACCTAAATCAATGGCAGGATTAATGCTTTCGCCCACATCATGCAAAATATCAACCCTAGTTACCGTATAAGTACCAGTAAAGGTATCCACCTCTACTTCACTCACAGAAGCACCACAGGAGTAGTAAAAGAATGGGCTGCCTTTAGCCTGTTTACGGTCGTAATGAATTTTTGGAGTACGGTAGTAACCTGTGGCAGACATAGAGATACGAGCCATGTAAGCCTGTTGTGTAAGTTCTGAAAACGATATTGAGTGGTTAGGCCATGAGACTTTACCATCTCTAAACTCCACCTTTTGACCTTCAACTTGGTAAGTTTCTACAATATGATCAATTAACCGCCGTTTAATCATAAGGGCCGCATTACGCGCTGCTTGGCCATTAAGGTCGGTGCCGCTTGAAGCCGCTGTAGGAGAGGTGTTGGGCACCTTATCAGTGCGGGTAGAAGTGACCTCAATATATTCTAAAGGCAGCCCTAGTTCAGTTGCAACAATCTGTGCGATCTTAGTATGTAAACCCTGCCCCATTTCCGTACCACCATGGTTCACTTGTACTGTACCATCAGTATAGATATGCATTAGCGCACCCGCTTGGTTAAGAAACATGGCGGTAAAGGAAATACCAAATTTCACAGGTGTTAAGGCTAAGCCTTTAATGTAACGCCCACCACTTTTTAAGGCCTCTTGATTGGAGCTTCGAATTTCTTCTCTACGAGCCCAATAGTCACTAGATTCGACCAGTTCATCAATAATACGCTCTAGGTCTATACCCACTACTGTTTGATGGTAAGGCGTGGTGTTGCGCTCATTTTGGCTGTATAAATTGGTTTGTCTTATTAACAAAGGGTCTTTGCCAAGGCTGCGAGCAATGTCATCCAGCATTTGTTCAGCTAGCATCATGCCTTGTGGCCCACCAAATCCTCGGAATGCTGTGTTTGAAACTGTATTTTGAAACCAACGATGGCCTGTAATCGTTGCCGCTGGCAAGTAATAGGCATTATCTGTGTGGAACATGGCTCGATCAACAATAGCATCAGACAAATCTGGGCTGCAACCACACAAGCCATTGAGTTCTGCATTGACTGCAGTAATACGCCCCTGTTGATCAAACCCCACCTGCGCTTGGTTTACAAAAGGATGACGCTTACCGGTAAGGGTCATATCATCACTTCGTGCAAGGCGAAGCTTTACAGCTTTTTGGTTGCGCACGGCTAACAAGGCTGCAAGGCAAGCCCACTGTGCAGCTTGAGTTTCTTTACCGCCAAAACCACCACCCATACGGCGCATATCTACCACAACCTTGTGCATAGGCAAGGCCAGTACTTCGGCCACCAGCTTTTGTACTTCACTCGGATGCTGGCTAGAACTGTGTACCAATACACCACCATTGTCTTGGGGAATAGCGAGAGACACCTGCCCTTCTAGGTAAAAGTGTTCTTGGCCACCTACATGCTGATTTATGCTGAGGGTATTGACGGATTCGGTTAATGCTGTAGCACTGTCGCCCTTTACTAAGCTGTGACTCGGGCGAACTTTTTTGCCACTTGTCTGGGCTTGCTCCAGGGTTAACAAAGGTGGCGTGGCCTCTATATCGTTCTGGCCTAACAGTGCAGCTCTGCGGGCAGCGTCGCGGCTAGTTGCAGCAACAGCAAATATAGGCTGACCAAAGTAGCTTATGTGCTCTTCTACCAATAAAGGGTCTCCACCAAAGACTGGGCCAATGTCTGCATGGCCTGGGATGTCTTCTGCAGTGATGACATCAACCACGCCATCTGCAGCGGCAACAGCAGTTAAGTCCTGACGCTTTAGTAGGCCACATGCCACATTTGCCATCCCTACATAAGCGTGCAAACACCCTTCTGGCGCTGCAATGTCGTCGATGTATAGTGCTTTACCTGTCAGATGTAGTTGGGCACTTTCATGAGGCGTAGGTTTGCCCATTACACTAGTATTAGGATGAACAGTACTTGTTGATTTTAGGCTGTTGATGTCAGGAAGTTTTCTCATCGCATGGCCTCCTTTAAAAAGCCTTGAACGAGGTTGGCTGTCACCTGCTGACGATAGGCAGCGCTGGCTCTCATATCATCAATGGGCTGGTAGTCTTGGGCAAGCCATAATGGAACTTGAGCAACCAGTTGATGTGTTAGGGCTTGGCCTAACAATTGGCGTTGGGTCTCACTAGCCATTTTAGGAATGGCTGCCATACCACCACAGGCAATATTGATCTGGGTAATTGTACCTTGCTCCATAGTCACACTCATGGCAACACAGGTGGCAGAAATATCATCTTCTGCGCGTTTACTGACTTTTTCCACCCAAACACGTTGACCGCTCGATGGCAATGGCAATATGACACTGTGAATAAATTCACCTGTATTTAAGGCTGTTTGTTTGTATCCTAAGTTAAACTCTTTCAGTGCAATAGTGCGCTGATTTAAACCACGCTGAAGGATCAGTTGGGCATCCATTACTAGTAATAACGGAGGAATGTCGGCAATGGGAGAACTGTTGGCAACGTTACCTACCAAGGTGCCACGATTGCGTACTTGGCGTGAAGCAAAACGACCTAACAAATCACTCATAGCTGGTAAGTTCTTCTGACAAAAAGTTTCTACCTCACTAAGGCTTACACCTGCACCTATATGAATTTGCTTATCTCGTTCTTCCATCAACTGGAGTTCTGCCACGCCAGTTAAATCTATCAGGCGATCAATAGACTTAAGGCCGTGGGTAATGTCTAAAGCTAAGTCCGTAGACCCCGCTACCAAACGCGCTTCTGGAGATGCCTCATAGGCCAAAGCTAATTCAGTAAGGTTAGACGGCACTGCATAAGCCTCAGCAGACACTTGATGGGGTTTGGACGCCATGCTTTGCAACTGAGCTAGGCAGTGGCCATAGCCACCCACCTGATCAAACAAAGGATCCGTTGCTCGATCCATCGGTGCTAATAGATCAGCAGCCAAAAGGATAGGATGATAACCAGTACAGCGACATAAATTACCCGATAGTGCCAGTTCAACACCATGACGGTGCTTTGCAAAAGCCTCAGGCGTAGCTAATGCATCTGCTGGCGTATTGAGCCACCAAACCACAAGAGACATCACAAATCCTGGGGTACAAAAACCACACTGACTCGAGTGGCAGTCCAACATAGCTTTCTGTACCGGATGTAATCTAGGGCCCTGCAAAGTATCTAAGGTGATCACATGGCAGCCATGGAGGCTACCCAATAAAGCAATACAGGCGTTCACACTGGTGTAGGCAATCGCACCTTGCGCTAATTGGCCGACGATAACCGTGCAGGCACCGCAGTCTCCAACGGCACAGCCTTCTTTAGTGGCCGTTAAGTGTTGAGATTCTCTTAACCACTGCAATAAGGTAGTGTCTGCTGCTGGATCTACTATCTCAATAACAGTTTGATTTAATAACAGGTGCATTTACGGTACTCTAGTTCGTTAGAGTAACATCTTCTCAATACTTGTCTATTTAGTCAACTTTTCATTTAACCTAACATTACGTATAATACGCATTATCGCTCTAGTAATTAATGGCACACCCCATGACCACAAATATCTCAAGAGGACCATATAAGCCTGGACGCATTAGGGAACAAAGCCGGGACTTAATTTTGCAAGCCGCCGAAGCGGAATTTGCGTGTCATGGTTTTCGTGGTGCAACCATGCAACGCATCGCTGAGTCTGCCCAAGTACCTAAGGCCAACATCCATTATTACTTTTCTAACAAACTGGGCCTTTATGGTGCAGTTTTGGAAAACACTCTCAACCTTTGGGATACCGTATTTAACGAGCTTTCTAGTCATGATGAACCGGCCGATGTACTAAGCCGATATATCGATGCAAAAATAGATTTTTCCCGCACCCACCCTACGGCGTCGCGCCTGTTTGCTAAAGAAATGATTAGTGGAGCGCCCCACTTGAGCGCATATCTGCAGCAGGATTACCGCCTGTGGTTTAAGCAACGCATGAGTATTTTTGAAAGCTGGATAGCTCAAGGAAAAATGGATGACTTAGATCCTGCCCATGTGATTTTTATGATTTGGGCCAGCACCCAATATTATGCTGACTTTGAACCACAAATTCTCATTGCTACACAGACACAGCATTTAACAGAGCCAGCATTTGTAGCAGCAGCTGACTCTATTAAACACATCATACTCAAAGGCTGCGGCATCTGTTAAAAGCGCAATGACAATTAAGTGCTCCTGGATGGATCAAACATCCTCGCCACTCTCAAGGAATTGTTGGTCAATACCCACTTGTGGCTTTTCATGCAGTACTCGTTCAAACGACTGTAAACGCTTGTATACCGAGAGCAGCTCAACAATAGTTGGCCAAGAATTAATTAAGTACTGGAATGAATTGCTAACCTGTCCGAAAGCGGTGAGAATTTGCTGCAAGATACCAAAGGTAATGGTGCCTGCAACTATGGTTGGAATGAGGATGATATAGGCAAACAAATTATCCGCCTGCAAATAAAAACTTCTCGCTACATTAAAGTACATGTAATGAAAATATAACCGGAAGTAATTTTTACGCACATTACTGAACAACTCATTTAGAGTTAAGGGCTGTGCACGGTCTTCATGGTCTTCACCGTAGACCAACTCTTTGCGATAAGCCGCTTCCACTCTTTGATTACGAAACTCTAAACCAGGTAACTTTATGCCAACAAAGGCCATCAGAAAGGTACCGAAAATAGACCAAAAAATAGCTGCATAAAATAGAGGAGAAGCGATACTGCCAATAATAGGCAATTCAGTAACATATTGAGATAACGACCAAAGGACGGGTAAGAAAGCGATCAGAGTCATAAAGGCGTCAACTAACGATACCCCCAAACCTTCCATAATGCCTGCAAAACGCATGGTATCCTCCTGTACCCTTTGTGCAGCACCCTCAACCTGCCTTAATTGAGTCCATTTAGAGGCGTAAAACTCGTTCATAGCCATACGCCAGCGGAAAATATAGTGGCTAACGAAGAAACGGGTCATTACAAACACAATGACAGCCAAAAAAGCAATTTCACCAAAGATGATAATCAGGTCGTACAACTCTTTGGCTGTTACACTACCTGGCTCTGCAAGAGCTTCTTGAATACTATCAAAAAAGGGCCGCCGCCAAGTGTTAATTGCTACTGACACCTGCACCGAAAAATAGGTACTAAACAGTATGAGGGCTGTGCCAAAAATAGACCATAATTGCCATTCATGGGGTGCAACACGCATCCACACTATACCGAACAGCATTAGGGTAGTGAAAAAGTAAAGGTAAAACCAGATAAAATCAGTGCTAATAAAATGGCCCAAACCAAGCACCGGTTCAGCATCTTCACCAGGCAATTCAAAACCTAACAAGGTTCCTAACTTATCTCCCCAGCCATACCAAACACCAATACATAAACTTGCCCAGACGACGAGTGTTATAAAAAACCATCGAGGATTAGGAAAAAAAGATTGAAACATAGGGACCGCCTATAAAACGTTTTAAATTAAATACATGTGCTCAACGTAAGGTTAGACAATTGTGGACATAATATCTACCTATACTGAAGCTTGACATCTTATTAGCTCAGTGGAAGACTGCATGTCATGTTTTTTGTGTGCCATAATACAAACAGCAGGTTTATTGACTGTGGAAGCATAGGTTAGGAAGTTGTTATTATGAAATTTTCTTTGCTGCTCCACATAGAGCGATAAAGGCCTACGCCATACCCAAAAGAAAAAGTTTCTCCAGTTATTTATAGACAAAGTTATGCCTAACTTTCAGTTATGACTGGCTTTAATTAGGAATAAATCATGCATTTTGAAGTACGTAAAGTCGTTACTAGCATCGAAGAAATTCGCATTGAAGGCGGTAAATCAACCTCTACACCTGTTAAAATGGTGGGCGTGGCGTATATCATTAAAAACCCATGGGCAGGCCAAGGTTTTGTAGAAAACCTCCGCCCAAAAATCACTGCCGGGTGCTCTGAACTAGGTGAAGAAATGGTAGCTGCAATGCTATCTCACTTCCCTAGCGGTGACGCTATTGAGGCCTACGGTAAAGCTGCCGTGATTGGCTTAAACGGCGAAATTGAACATGCCTCTGCCATCATTCACACTTTACGTTTTGGCAACCACTATCGAGATGCCGTTAACGCAAAAAGCTTTTTAAGCTTCACCAACAAACGTGGGCCAGCTGGAACATCCATTCAAATCCCTATGATGCATAAAGACGACGCTGGCTTTCGCTCCCACTACATTACTTTAGAAATGCACATTGAAGATGCTCCATCAGCTGATGAAATCATCGTTGTACTCGGTGGCTCAGATGGCGGCCGCGCGCACCCTCGCATCGGCAACCGCTATATGGATATGGAAGAAATTGCAGCAGAAAAAGCCACAGCAGAAGCCCAAGCCTAGTGGGCGCCCATTACCAAGCATAAGATAAGCCATAACCCAGCAAAAGTCCTATGGTCTTTATCCATGACATAGGTTTAGATTTAAGCCCATGGCTGATTCATTGGTCATGTACTCAATGAAAAAAATCTCACACTTCAGTTAATATACTACTTTAAACGGGGCATTAAAAAAATTTAAATATTCTGAACGTTTTAATATAAAATACAGCACATACGACCCATTGCCACTACTAATAATAGGATCCACATCATGCAACTAACCAATCCCGCACTATTTCGTCAGCAAGCTTATATTAATGGTGTTTGGTTAGATGCCGATTCAAGCGCTACTATTAAGGTAACTAACCCTGCCAATGGAGAAATCGTCGGTAGCATCCCGGATATGACTGCTGTCGAAACCGCTCGAGCAATCGAAGCAGCACGAGTAGCTATGATTAGTTGGCGTAAACAAACAGCCAAACAACGAGCGGTTATCCTGCGCCGCTGGTTCGACCTCATGATGGCCAATCAAGATGATCTTGCTAAAATCATGACCTTAGAGCAAGGTAAACCTTTAACTGAAGCCAAAGGCGAAATTGCTTACGCTGCCAGTTTTATTGACTGGTTTGCCGAAGAAGGCAAACGTACTTATGGCGATGTTATCCCTACTCATAAGGCTGATGCTCGGATCATTGTCACTAAGGAGCCTATTGGTGTAGTTGCAGCCATTACGCCATGGAACTTTCCATCTGCCATGATTACCCGCAAGTGTGGCCCAGCATTGGCTGCAGGATGTGGTTTTGTAGTACGCCCAGCAGCAGAGACTCCTTTTTCTGCCTTGGCTCTAGCCGTATTAGCAGAAGAAGCTGGTATTCCGGCTGGCGTATTTAATGTCATTACTGGTCAATCTCGCCCCATTGGTGCAGAACTAACCAGCAACCCCACTGTCCGCAAACTCACCTTCACTGGCTCCACTCCTGTGGGCAAGTTGTTAATGCAGCAATGTGCACCAACCCTAAAGAAAGTGTCTTTAGAGCTAGGTGGTAATGCTCCGTTTATCGTGTTTGACGATGCTGACCTTGACGCGGCTGTAACGGGCGCCATCGCAGGTAAATATCGTAATGCAGGCCAAACCTGCGTCTGCGTTAACCGCTTTATTGTACAAGAGGGCGTGTACGATGCCTTTATTGCTAAGTTCGCCGAGAAAGTAGCCCAACTTCAAGTAGGTAACGGCATGGACGAAGGTGTGACACAAGGCCCTATGATTAATCAGGGCGCCATTGATAAAGTAAAAGACCACATAGCAGATGCCTTAAGTAAAGGTGGCAACCTTATATGTGGCGGTACAAGCCATTCCTTGGGTGGTAGCTTCTTTACGCCTACTATTATTGGTAATGCCACCACAGACATGAAAGTCGCCACAGAAGAAACATTTGGGCCTTTAGCACCTATCTTTAAGTTTAAGGATGAAGCCCAAGCTATTGCTATGGCCAACGACACCGAATTCGGTTTAGCGGCCTATTTCTATACCCGTGATATAGGCCGTGTATGGCGTGTTGGCGAAGGTTTGGAGTATGGTATTGTAGGAATTAATGAAGGTATCATTTCCACCGAAGTGGCGCCTTTTGGTGGCGTAAAAGAATCAGGCATAGGCCGAGAAGGTTCACATTATGGCATTGAAGACTTCCTAGAAATCAAATATATGTTGATGGGCGGTTTGTAATCACCCCCATGCTATTGACTAAGGATTAACTGATGTCAGACTCAAACATGGATATAGCAAACCATTTTACATGGGCCCTGCAGGAACTTGTCACTGAGTACTGCTGGGATAGTATTTGGAGCCATGATAGTGATGGTGATGCAGCTAGGCCAACCGGCGTTGCCCATGTTCAAGCCCTTGGAACCATTGCCCTGCAGCAGATAAGATAACCTTGATATGAATTATTGTAGCCACTGTGGCTCTAGTGAATTACATAAAAAGCTACCCATAGGGGATACTCATACGCGTTTAGTATGCGTCCAGTGTAACCATGTGCACTACCACAATCCGACTATTATTTGCGGTTGTATTATCGAACAAAATGACAAAATCGCCTTGTGCTTGCGTGCTATTGAGCCTCAAAAGAACACCTGGACTATTGCTGCGGGATATCTAGAAATGGGTGAAAGCACAGAGCTTGCAGCCCAGAGGGAAACCCTGGAAGAAACGGGCATGGAGGTAAAAATACTAGGGCTTTACTCAGTATTTAATGTCCAGCACATGCATCAGGTGCATATTATTTATCGGGCTCAGTTTGTTCAACAAACCCATGAAATGGGACCAGAGTCCCTAGCTGTGGAGTGGTTCACCGAACATACATTGCCTTTAGAACAACTGGCCTATCCGGCTATAAAGACCATGCTCCTGCGCCATGCCAAAGAAAGGAAGGACGGACATTTTAGTTTATATCAAGGAGATGCCAATTCTGGCCGTCTGATTGGATTACGCCAAAACTAAATTAATTACCCTGTTTGCTTGCAAATTTAGCAATGGCCTTCATTATTAACCCTAATAAAAACCAACAGCACCGAGGCTGGGCTCATTGGTGCTATTAAAGCCTGTGGCGATTTGCTCGCCGAGCATGTGCCATCTACCCATGATCAAGACGAACTCCCTAATCACCTTGTCATCTTATAAGCTTATCAGCTAAACAAACTGAACCACACTCGTGTGTGGGTCTCGGCTTTGTTTAGCCTGGTGTAATTGCTCTAAGTAATCGGCCCAGTGCTGTTGCTGATTAATGCTAAGGTCATACAGGTAATTCCACGTGTACAAACCAGTGTCATGGCCATCATCAAATTTGAGTTGAACGGCATAGTGACCCACTCCCTCTATGCCTACAAGCTTAACTTTGCTCTTGCCCACCTGAAGCACCGCTTGATCTGGACTATGGCCCCGCACTTCTGCACTGGGTGATGAAATGCGCAGATATTCTGCAGTTAGGGTGTAGGTAACTTCCCCTGCACTTTCTGCATAGCTAAGTTCTAGAGTGTTGCTACTTTTATGAAGTTTAATCTTAGTCGGGTTCACAGGACGGATCTCGGTTAGCGTTTACGGCGAATTAAGTCGCGAATTATAAAACGGTTGGGATCTAAACCCCAAGCCACACATTGTGCCACAGGCAGGCTTTGTTTTGCCATCTGGCAGGCTAATATCTCGGCACTTAAAGGAGCACTAATGAAGCCCTTGGAGCCATGGCCAGCATTAATATAAAGCCCTGTTAAATAAGGCATGCCGTCAGCAAATTTATAATTAGCATCTTGGCGTAATTTAGCAAACCGATCTAATATCTGAGATTCATCAGCCAACTGCCCCACCATGGGCAAATAATCCGGTGTTACAGCTCTAAACCCCACCCTGCCACCTGTGATAGAGTTTAGCCCAAGCCCCTTATTTTTGGGTAAAACGTCACTTAAACGACCCAAATTATCAGTGTGGTCTTGGACCAACAACTCCGCATCAACAGATTGTAAATTATAGCTAGCTCCTACTGCAAATACGCCTTGCTGGGCTGGTGTCACATAGCCTTCGCCACACACCACCAGCGCTGGGCTTTGTTCTGCTTCTACATAGCTTACTTGGCCACGAATGGACTTTAACGGTATAGCTTGTTTAGATAATAAGTCTTTAGCACCATTGGCGTTGGCAAGCACTACAGCATCAAATTCGTACTGGCCTGTATGGTCACCGTTTAGGTTAAGTTGCCAGCCTTGATTGAGGGTTTGTTGCATAACTTGTACGTTGGTATTAAGCCACAAATTTGCGCCACTTTGTGTGTACAAAGACTCACACCAATCTACCGGTGATACCCACCCGCTGTTGGGAAAATATAACCCCCCTGCACTAAGGGGTTGTAGGGCCAGTTTTTCTGCTTCGGTTTGATCTAACCATTGCAACCAAGACGAAGGGTATTGGCGCTTTATCACTGCCTGCATTTGAGCCACTTGTTTGGTGCTAGTGGCTAACTGTAATAAACCACAAGCTTGCCAATACTTAGAACTTACAATGCGTTTTAGCAACGCCATGCTGTGTTGAAGACCCTGTTGGTGAAACTGCCCCGCTATGGTGGCATTGTCTGGCAGTTTGGCATACAGCATACCCAGTCGATTACCTGAAGCACCACTGGCTAGCAATGGGCCTTGTTCTATGAGGGTCACATCAAAACCGCGCTGAGATAAGCTGTACGCAGTCGCTACACCACTAATACCAGCACCAATAATAGCCACCTTGCTATTTTGACTGATACCCAGATACGGACGCTGCCATGGCGGTATATAAATCGGATCCGGGCCAAGCTCTTCGCCACCAAGGTAAACATCAAACTCACCCTTAATTTGTGCTAAGGCTTGCCCAGACTCAGCTTGTACAATAATTAGCTTTACATTCCCAAAATCAAGCTGATGGAACCCTTTAATAGCTTCTGGGTATTGGCCTTGAAGTTGTAGGCTTAAAACTTTTAATTGAGGCCAATTTTGGTGTAACTGCTTAAGGTCCTCTAGGTTCAGAGGTTGCTCACAAATAGCAAGGTAGCTAAGTTGTGAAATTTGGTTTTGGTATTCCTTAGCTTGCAGCCAAAGTTTCCACGTGATTAGAAAATCTAAGCCAGCGCCAAAATCTTTATCTAATACTTGAACCGTGGCCTTTGCAGCACTCGAATCCGCATCGCTTGGTGTTAGAGTGCTTGGTAATAATGTGTGAGTGGTTGGAAATAAGTGTGAATCTAAAAAAACAGTTTTAAGTTCTTTAAACCGTTGGTCTACTTGAGTGGAAGTTTTGTGAAACTTGGCGCTTAAAGCAGCCGCAACCGTAGGTGTTGCAGCCAAACTTTGAGGATCAGAAAATGCTTTCTTGCGGTGGCTGGTTTGCATACCTCAATATTATTTATTGAGGTGATAAGCTTCATAAAGGTGAATCGACTCAGACGGCCAATCACGATACATACCTTTAGTTTTAGTAGGTAACTGCGCAATAAGGTCAACAATCTCCATACCTTTGATCACCTTCCCAAACACCGCATAGCCCGCACTGGCGGCACTTTTATCTAAGAATGGGTTATCTTGGTGATTAATAAAAAACTGAGCTGTGGCGCTATCAGGGTCGCTAGTGCGGGCCATCGCTACGGTGCCTCGCAGATTAGACAAGCCATTGTCGGCCTCATTAACAATGGGGCTTATTGTACCCGCTTTGGTTTTTTCGTTAGCACCAAAACCACCACCCTGAACCATGAATCCTGGGATAACCCGGTGAAAAATAGTCGCACTGTAATAACCAACATCCACGTAATATAAAAAATTCTTTACACTTATGGGAGCAGCTTGTGAATCCAATTCTATAATAATACTACCGTGGGTCGTTTCTAACTCAATCTTAGGGTTTTCTGCCCATAAGTTAAAACTTAGACTTAGGGCGAATATAGCCGTTAATAGTTGCTTCATAGGTTTATCCTTGTGCCGGAAAGGCTTGTTTAAACGGCTTAACCGTCACTTGAGCGTATACACCTGCAGCAACATAGGGATCCTCTGCGGCCCATGCTTGTGCAGTTGCAAGATCAGCAAATTCGGCCACCACCAAACTGCCTGTAAAACCTTCTTCAGAGGCGTGGGGGTGAGGGCCAGCTAGCGTTAACCGATGCTGTGCATCTAATGCCTTGAGCCGCTCTACATGCGCTGGCCGTGCTTCCAACCGTGCAGCTAAACTATCCTCTACATCTTGAGAAATAATGGCAAATAGCATAATTAATCCTCTGTTTCGCTGTCTTTAGGCATAAAACGAGACATGTAAACGCCTTGGGCTAGAATAAATACAAAAGTAAGGCCAAGCATGCCGAACAGTTTAAAATCGACCCAAGTAGATTCACTGTAATTAAACGCCACATATAAGTTAATGCTGCCCATGGCAGCAAAAAACACCACCCAAGCTAAATTAAGTTGACGCCAAATGTGGGTAGGCAGTTGTACACCTTTTTCCATCAACCGCTGTACCACGGGTTTTTTGCCAATAAATTGACTGCCTAAGAAACCCAAACCAAATAGCCAATTAACGATGGTAGGTTTCCACTTAATGAATTGTCCATCTTGCAGAGCCACTGTAAGGCCACCCAACACTACCACCAATACTAAGGTGATCAACTGCATTTTTTCTATTTTCTTTGTAGCCCACCAGGTGTAAGCCATTTGTAACATGGTTGCAGGAATCAGTACGGCTGTGGCAAGGATCAAATCACCCGTCATTTTATAAACAATAAAAAAGATGACGATCGGTAAAAAGTCGACAAGTAGTTTCATCAATAGGGGTTCTCTTTTTCACTCAGACTTTGTGACTGATTAGCCAAAGTGCATAGAATGTTAGGTTAATTAAGCTTGGACATTGTACCATGCAGTAATACGGACTTCTCATTTTCTATGCCTTATGACCATACATACATTTAACTGTATTGACGCCCACACCTGCGGCAACCCTGTTCGCTTAGTCACCAAAGGAGGACCTCAACTCAATGGCAACAGCATGAGCGAAAAACGGCAAGATTTTTTGCAACACCACGACTGGGTGCGGACCTCATTAATGTTTGAGCCACGCGGCCACGCCATGATGTCTGGTTCTATACTCTACCCACCAAACAATCCAGAGCACGATGGTGCTATTTTATTCATAGAAACCAGTGGCTGTTTGCCCATGTGTGGTCATGGCACTATAGGTACCGTTACTACTGCTTTGCAGGAAGGCCTGTGGACACCAAAAATTGAAGGACAACTGACCTTAGAAGTGCCAGCAGGAGTAATTCGTATTGAATATCAACAAGACGTAGATGGCTTAATAGACTCCGTACGTATCTTCAACGTGGCGAGTTATTTGGTCCACGAAGGCCTTGTGGTAGAGTGCCCAGAATTAGGCGAGCTAAAGATAGATGTGGCTTACGGTGGCAATTACTACGCCATCATCGAACCTCAAACAAACTTTCCAGGGTTAGAGCAGTTTTCCGCTGCCCAAGTGCTGCGCTACAGCCCATTAGTAAGGGAAGCCATAAATAAGGTAGCCACCTGTGTGCACCCAGAAGATCCAAGTGTCAATGGCATTAGTCATGTTATGTGGACTGGAAAACCTCACAAACAAGATTCTAGTGCCGCCAACGCAGTGTTTTATGGCAGTGGTGCCATAGACCGATCACCTTGCGGCACCGGCACCAGCGCGCGCATGGCGCAACTGCATACCAAGGGTTTATTGCAAGATGGACAAGAGTTTGTCCATGAAAGCATTATCGGCAGCCAATTTATTGGCCGTGTGGAATCAACTACACAAGTTGGCCCCTATCCTGCCATTATGCCAAGTGTTCAAGGCTGGGCTCAAGTCACAGGTTATAACACTATCATTGTCGATCCTAGGGACCCATATGCCCACGGATTTGAGGTTAATTAGGAAGTAACGTCATGGATTTAGCAACATTAGAAAAAAAATACCCTATTAGCACAGAGATTAGAGTGAAATGGGGTGAAATGGATGCCTACCAACACCTTAATAACACCGTTTTTATCCGCTACATTGAAGATGGCCGCATTGACCTGTTTGAAAAGTTGGACATGAGCAGTAACATGAAAAACTTAAGTATTGCAGCCATATTGGCCTCTATCCAATGTGACTACCTGGCACCAGTTACCTACCCTGATACCATTATTGTATTCAGCACAGCCACTCAAACAGGTGCTAAGAAGATCGAGCTAGAGCACAAATTATGGAGTACCAAACAAAACTGTTTAGTAGCAAAGAGTACTGGTGTAGGCGTTTATTATAATTTCAAAATGTCTAAAAGCTGTAATATTCCAGACTCTGTTGTCACCAAGTTGGCTGCTCTAAAGGACGTCTAAAAAATGGCGATATCACTGCACAATTACAACATTATAAGGGTTAACGACAAGGGCAATATCGTTAATTGCACCATAATTAAAATGTGTAAGGATTACGCCCTCATTAAGTTAGAAGGCAAAACGTTTAGAGTACCCTACGGCATAATGGATGAGGTGGTTGGGCATGAATTACTCATGCCCGAGTAAGCCCCGTAAATTAACTTCGATGCTAGTAATAAGACATTACAATATCATCTCACTGATTTTCCTGCTCTCCATAAGGGTCCTGTGTTCTCTTAGATAAGTATACAAACCTGATCCTATAATGATCACTGACCCGATAAGAGTGAGCATATCAACGCTCTCGTTGAAAATGAATACGCCAACCAACAAAGAGAATATCAGCCTTGAATACCTAAAAGACGCCACAACAGAAGCATTTCCCACACGCATTGCCGAGACGATAGCGTAATAGCCTGAAATGCTAAAAACGATAGTACAGCCTAAATAAACTAATTCTTTGTCTGCGATGGGAGCAATATCTTGAGGGCTAACGAGTAATATTATTGTCCCAGCGATAACGATAGACGAAAAAGCCTGAAAAGAAATTATTGAAGATTCAACATTAAAGGGAATAACTCGAGTCACCAAATCTCTAACAGCCACGCCCAAAACAGCGACGAGCACCCACAACACTGATGGATTAAACCCACCAAATCCCGGCCTTATTATCAGTAAAACACCAATAAAGCCAACAAAAACAGCCAGCCATCGGCGCCATCCAACACGTTCACCTAAGAATAGAGCAGCTCCCATAGTGATTGTTAAAGGCGTTATTTGAAACACCGCCGCAACTGTTGATATAGGGACAAGCGATAGTGACGTGACAAATGCCACGGCAGCAATAGCTTCTGCAAACATCCTAGTCAGTGTTGCTCGCGTCCATAGGTTAGATGACAATAAGCTGTGCCCACTTGTGAGGGCCACGATTGCAAAAAACACAGAACTGCACAAGCCAATAGTAATTAGAATTTGACCAATAGAGATAGTGCTAGAAAGCTGCTTGATGAACGCATCTTCTATCGTAAACCCCGCCATCGCGGCGAGCATTAACAATATCCCTTTTCGGTTATTTATGCTGCTATTCAAAGTTAGTGACACCAATCATTAATCGACCTGTAATGTAAACTAAAGTAGCTGCGGAAGGAACATATCAATTAAGAATTAACATCACCTTATGCTTGTGCTTGTTTAAACGCAGGTTACAACCATACCGTTATTGCTTTAGTCGATACCCAGTCTTAAAGATCCAAGCGATCAATGCCAAACAAATACCCATAAACAACATCACCATAAGTAAGCTAACACCTACGCTGACATCAGAAATCTCATAGAAACTCCAACGGAAACCACTAATTAAATACACCACGGGGTTAAACATAGTAACGGTTTGCCAGGCGCTCGGCAGCATATCTATGGAGTAAAATGCTCCGCCTAAAAACACCATTGGGGTAACTACCAAGAGAGGAATTAATTGTAACTTTTCAAAGCCATCAGCCCAAATACCTATGAGAAAGCCAAATAGGCTAAAGGTAATGGTAGTGAGAATTAAGAAGGCTAACATCCAAAATGGATGGGCGATTTGAATCGGCACAAAAAAACCTGCTGTAGCAAGAGTAATTAGACCAATTAATAGCGATTTAGTAGCCGCAGCACCCACATAACCCACAGTCGCTTCCCAGAAGGACATAGGTGAAGAAAGCACTTCATAAATGGTGCCTGAGAAACGTGGAAAGTAGATACCAAAAGAGGCGTTAGACAGACTTTGGGTCATGATGGATAGCATGATCAAACCAGGCACAATAAAAGCACCGTAGCTAATGCCGCCAACAGACTCTATGCGTGACCCAATAGCACCGCCAAACACCACAAAATAAAGCACCGTTGAAAGCACCGGTGAGACCACACTTTGAGTAATAGTGCGCTTTGTACGGGACATTTCAAAAGTATAGATGGCCCACATGCCTCTTACATTCATGCTGCGTCCTCCACTAGGTCAACAAATATTTCTTCCAGGCTACTTTTTTGTGTATGTATGTCTTTCACGCCTAAGCCTGCACTGGAGACAGACTGTAAAAGACCTGCAATATCCACTTCTGGTGCATCTTTGTCGTAGTGGTAAACAATACTTAGACTGTCTTCAGCAAGGCAAAAGCCTTGTTCTGCTAGCACAGTCGGCATGGCATCAAGGCATTCCATCAATTCAACTTTAAGTTGTTTTTGGCCCATTCGAGACATCAATAATTGTTTATCTTCAACCAATAACAACTTACCGCCGCTAATCACACCAATACGGTCGGCAATAGCTTCTGCTTCTTCAATGTAATGGGTGGTCAATACAATGGTGACGCCTTGATTGCGTAACTCATCTACCATGCGCCACATGTCTTGTCGCAGGGTTACGTCTACACCCGCAGTGGGTTCATCTAAAAACAACACCTGAGGTTCATGAACAAGCGCCTTAGCGATTAATAAACGACGTTTCATGCCTCCAGACAAAGTCATAATACGGTCGTCTTTTTTATCCCATAGGGACAGGTCTTTCAAAACCTTTTCAACCACCTGTGGATTCCTGGGCAAGCCAAATAAACCACGAGAGAATGTGAGATTATTCCAAGGTGTTTCAAAGGCATCAGTAGTGAGTTCTTGAGGTACTAAACCAATAAGGCTGCGGGTTTGACGATAGTTCTTAATAATATCAAAACCACCCACAGTAACACTGCCTGAGGTTGGGTTAACAATGCCACAAATGGTGGATATGAGAGTCGTTTTACCGGCGCCATTTGGGCCAAGTAAAGCAAGAATTTCACCTTTTTTAACGCTCAGGTTTATGTTATCTAAGGCCACAAAGCCACTGGCATATCGTTTGCCTAAATTAGTGATTTCAATCATTTTTAATATCCTATAAGGATGTGATTTAGTAAGTTTTAATATACTCATTTTTACTGATTTTAGCCAATAAAAAACCGGCTACAAGAGCCGGTTTTTTAGTAAGCATGGTTAGCTTGGGGGATGATTACATCATGCCGCCCATACCACCCATACCACCCATATCTGGCATGCCACCAGGTGCACCAGCATCGTCTGCAGGTGCGTCGGCAATCATACACTCTGTAGTAAGCATCATGCCCGCAACAGAAGCTGCAGCTTGAAGCGCAGTACGAGTTACTTTGGCTGGATCTAGGATCCCCATATCGATCATGTCACCGTAGTCGCCCGTGCTAGCGTTGTAACCATAGTTACCAGAACCCGACTTAACCTTGTCTACAACAACAGAGGCTTCGTCACCTGAGTTGGTAGCGATTTGACGCATAGGAGATTCCATCGCCCTAAGGGCAACTTTAATGCCTACAGTTTGATCAGGATTAGCACCTTCAAGGCCTTCAATGCCTTGTAGAGCACGAATTAGAGCAACACCGCCTCCTGGAACTACGCCCTCTTCAACGGCAGCACGGGTTGAGTGCAATGCGTCTTCTACACGTGCTTTCTTCTCTTTCATTTCTACTTCAGTAGCAGCACCAACCTTGATTACGGCAACGCCGCCTGCAAGCTTAGCCACACGCTCTTGTAGCTTCTCACGATCGTAGTCTGAAGATGTGTCAGCAATTTGCGCACGGATCGCATTAACACGACCTTCGATAGTAGCTGCTTCGCCTACACCATCAATGATGATGGTGTTTTCTTTAGACATAGTCACACGCTTCGCTTGGCCTAACTGCTCTAGAGTAGCAGTTTCTAGAGACAAACCAATTTCTTCAGAAATCACAGTACCACCGGTAAGGATAGCGATGTCTTCTAACATGGCCTTACGACGATCGCCAAAGCCAGGTGCCTTAACAGCACATACTTTAACGATACCGCGCATGTTGTTCACTACCAACGTTGCAAGGGCTTCGCCTTCAACGTCCTCAGCAACGATCAACAATGGACGACTTGACTTAGCAACAGCTTCCAAGATTGGGAGCAAGTCACGGATGTTAGAGATCTTCTTGTCTACCATGAGTAGGAAAGGCATTTCCAACTCGGCAGTCATGTTATCTTGGTTGTTTACAAAGTAAGGAGACAAGTAACCACGGTCAAACTGCATGCCTTCAACAACATCTAGTTCGTCCTGTAGAGAAGTGCCTTCTTCTACAGTGATAACGCCTTCTTTGCCTACTTTTTCCATCGCTTCAGCGATGATCGTACCAACAGTGCTATCAGAGTTAGCAGAAATAGTGCCTACTTGAGCAATAGCATTGGTGTCTGCACATGGCGTAGCCATGGCTTCAATTTGAGCAACTACGGCCGCAGACGCTTTGTCGATGCCGCGCTTAAGGTCCATTGGGTTCATGCCTGCTGCAACAGCCTTAAGCCCTTCGTTTAGGATCGATTGAGCCAAAACAGTGGCAGTTGTTGTGCCGTCACCAGCCACATCGTTCGCTTGGGAAGCAACTTCCTTCACCATTTGTGCGCCCATGTTTTCAAACTTGTCTGCTAGTTCAATTTCTTTAGCTACAGACACACCATCTTTAGTGATAGTCGGTGAGCCAAAGGCTTTGTCTAACACAACGTTACGGCCTTTAGGGCCCAAGGTTACTTTTACAGCGTCGGCTAGAACGTTTACGCCGTTTATCATACGGCTACGAGCCGAATCACCAAATCTTACTTCTTTAGCTGCCATGTCAAAAATTCCTGTATCAAAAATGGTTTAAATTAAGCTTCAAGGACGCCGTAGATTTCGCTTTCGCTAACGATAAGCACTTCTTCACCATCGATCTTAGCGGTGCTGTTACCAGCATAAGGACCAAACAGTACCGTGTCGCCAACCTTAACGCTCATTGCTTGCTGTTCACCATTGGTAGTAATACGGCCAGGGCCTACTGCCAATACTTCACCTTGGTTTGGCTTTTCTGCAGCACTACCAGGCAGCACGATGCCACCAGCACTAGTTGCTTCTTCTTCCTGACGACGAATTACAACGCGATCGTGTAAAGGACGGATGCTCATTACGCTTGCACTCCTAAAGTGTATGTCTCCAGCTAAGCTGGAATTGTTGTTAATATCGAACTCTTAGATATGGGGTGAAGTGCGCTTTTCAATAGCAAACCCAAAATAAAGTCTAGATAACTAAACTTTATTCAATTTTATCCCGTGGCTGAGCATCTTTAGGTGCTTCAAAGTCCCCATCTATTATACTTTCGTCGCTGTTAAAGCCACCCTGGCCAAAACCTTGAGGGCCAAAACTGCCAGCGGCACCATTCGCACTAGAGAAGGCTTTAAACCGACCCATCAAACGCGACGCAAAAAATTGCCGAGTAAAGGGCACTAACAACAAAAAACCAATGGCATCCGTAATAAACCCTGGAGTCAATAGTAGGGCACCACCAACAGCTAGCAGGATACCTTCTAACATTTCTTTAGCAGGAATCTGGCCCGACTGTATACGCCAAGTGGCTCGGCTTAGGGTCGCCAAACCCTGGTGACGTAATAAATTGATGCCAATAAAAGCCGTGAGCAACACCAAGGCAATGGTCCATAAAGCACCAATTTGTTGGCCCACTTGTATAAGCACGACCATTTCTACGATAGGTACGGCGATAAATAGGGCAAAAAGAAAACGCATAATGATGTAATCTTAGTTAAGTTAACTGTGCTTCTTATATGCGGCCATACTAGAAAAATGAAAGACCCCCAAAAACAACATAAAGAACAACAATTATTAGGGCGCCAACAGCTATACCAAACCATTGCTGCCATCCCCCGCGGCAAAGTAGCAAGTTACGGTCAGCTCGCCGCCCTTGCCGGACACACAGGCGCTGCACGCTGGGTGGGTTGGTGTCTGCGACATTTACCTAGGGATTCAAGTTTACCTTGGCACCGAGTCATCACCGCCAGCGGCAAACTGGCCTTCCCACTGGCCACGGCAGGTTATTTGCGACAGTGTGAAAAGCTTGAACAAGAGGGTGTACCGTTAAAAAACCACAAAGTGTCTATGAAACTGTATCAGTGGCAACCATAAGGCTAGAGTCTATGCAAACGCAGCAGTACAAACACAAGCCCTACTTAATTGAAGACGAATCAGGCCAGCAATTACGTGGGTAACACTCCTGTAAAGTCTCGCCCAGCAAACCTATTTGCCTTAGCCTGCCTACTGTTACTGGGCTGCGTATGGGGCAGCACCATCATCATCACCAAACACGTGGTTTCTACCGGTCACCAACCCTTAGGTTTAATCTTTTGGCAACTGATATGGGGGGCGGTGTTGCTCAGCGTCATTGCTCGTTTGCAGGGGACTCCCCTACCCATGAGCTGGACCCACATCCGCTTTTACACAATTGTTGCTGTGGTTGGCACTATTATTCCAAATACCTTCACCTACATTGCAGCTCCGCACATCCCAGCAGGGTTATTAGCCATAAGCCTCACCACAGTGCCTATGTTTACACTTATTGTCGCTTTACTGATTCAAAGTGAACGCTTCAACGGCATACGTATGCTGGGTATTTTGCTAGGTGCCATAGCTATCGCATTAATCATCGGTCCAGAAGCAGATTTTAGCCGCCAAGGTATTGGCCTATTTATGCTATTAGCCCTTGTTGCGCCACTATTTTATGGTGTTGAGGGTAATTACCTTGCCCTTAAAACCCCACCTCACACAGACGCTCTGACCACTGTGCGCGGCGCTTCTATCATTGGCCTAGTCATCTGCACTCCCATTACTTTGGCTACCAACTCATGGGTGGATTTAAGTCAAACTTGGACGTCTGTTGAATGGGCTATTTTGGCAAACAGCGTATTACACGTGATCACCTACGCTGGCTACATTTGGTTGGTGGGCCGAACTGGTGCAGTATTTGCTAGCCAGGTAGCTTATATTGTTACCTTATCAGGCGTTTTTCTGGGCATGATGATACTAGGAGAACGTCATACCCCGCTAATATGGCTAGCCCTCGGTTGCATGCTTATTGGTTTACTACTGGTTCAACCTAAAAACACACATAACAACAGGTAATTCAGCAGTTTAGTATTTGAATCGCACTCCATTTATCAAGTAAAATAGAACTCATTTAAAAATTGGAGGCCTTTGCACAATACAGATGCAAAAGTCTCCGAAGCTCCGGATTTACGTTTCGGCTCGCTAAGGAACCTGTCATGACTCAAGATCAGTCCCCAATAGTTGTTTGTGCCCTTTATAAATTTGTCACCCTAGAAAAATTTCAAGACCTGCGCCAACCCTTACTTAAAGTCATGGAGTACAACAATATTCGTGGCACCTTGTTGCTTGCGTCAGAAGGCATCAACGGCACCGTAGCCGGCAACCGTAAAGGCATTGATAGGCTGATGGCTTGGTTTGAGAAGGATGGGCGCCTTGGCAACATCGTCACTAAAGAGTCCTTTGAAGCCAGCAATCCGTTTTATCGCACTAAAGTGAAATTGAAGAAAGAAATCGTCACCATGGGGATTGAAGGCATCGATCCTAAGCAGGTGGTAGGTACTTATATTAAACCTAAGGACTGGAACGCCCTTATTTCTGATCCAGACGTAGTGTTGGTAGACACACGCAATGACTACGAAGTAAAGGTGGGCACCTTTGAAGGTGCATTAAACCCAAACACCACTAATTTTCGTGAGTTTCCACAGTATGTGAGTGACAACCTAGATCCTAAAGCCAACAAAAAAGTCGCCATGTTCTGCACTGGTGGTATACGTTGTGAAAAGTCTACAGCCTACTTAAAAGAACAAGGCTTTGACGAGGTGTATCACTTGCAAGGCGGTATCTTAAAATACCTTGAAGAGGTGCCAGAAGAAGATACCATGTGGCAAGGTGAGTGTTTTGTATTTGACAACCGCGTCACAGTTAACCACCAGCTGGAAAAAGGCCAATACGATCAATGCCACGCTTGTCGTTTACCTATTACTAAAGAAGAACAAACTAGCGACAAATTCTTAGAAGGTATTAGCTGCCCATACTGTTTTGACAAACACACCCCAGATCAGCGTCAACGTTATCAAGAACGTCAGCGCCAAATGCAACTGGCCCAAGAACGTGGCGAAGCCCACATAGGTGCTGATGCCATCGATACAATCGCGCAACGGCGCCAGGCTAAAGCACAAGAAAAACAAGATCAACGGGATAAATAACTACTCGCTACATGAGCCTCGTTTGCAAAAATTTCGTGCAGCGCTTTAATTTAATAGGTAATGCATTCATCACCTGGACGAAAAGGATCATAAATGGGTAAATCTTTAAGCAGCTAATAGTCTAAGACGGCTTACCGGCCGCTCATCAATAACAATATGAATAGCAGCAGTCACTAACGCAATGGCTGCAGCTGCCCACCAAACATTATTATAACTGCCTGTTGTATCATACAAATAACCACCCAACCAAACCCCTAGAAATGAACCTAGCTGATGGTTTAAAAAGACAATGCCATACAGGGTACCCATGTACTTTAATCCAAACATTTGTGCCACTAGACCAGAAGTAGGAGGCACAGTAGCAAGCCATAAGAATCCAGTCATAATAGAAAACAGGTACACAGAGGTGGTGGTGATGGGTGTTAGCATAAAGGCCGCAATGGCCACGGCACGTAATAAATAGATAATACCTAACAGATTTTTCTTGGAATACTTGCCAGACAAAGAACCGAATAACAAACAACCAAAGATGTTGAAAAAACCGATTAATGACAAACTAATAACGGCAACTTGGGCATCAAAACCATTGTCAGACAAGTAGGCAGGCATGTGCACAGTGATAAATGCTAATTGGAAACCACAGACAAAAAAGCCAGCGATAAGCAACCAATAGTGCACATGTCCACTGGCCTCTTTAAGTGCGTCAGACAAGGTTTGATCTTGCTCTGAACTAACGACCACAGACTGTTGGCCATCATTGCGAAAGGGCCTCGACAACAACAGCATACATAATGAGCCACCTGCTAAAATCATTAGTGTGGTTTGCCAGCCATAGGCAGAAATGAATTCTTGCGCTACCGGAATCACCAGTAATTGGCCGAAAGAGCCTGCAGCAGTGCCCAAGCCTAGGGCCAATCCTCGATTTTCTTCACTCACCATTCGGGCTAAAGCGGGCAAGACAACACCTAAACCTGTACCCGCAATACCCATGCCCACTAAAATTCCAGCGCCTATGTGTAGGCCCCAAAAGCTGTCAGCTGTCGCTGTAACATAAAGACCTAATGCATAAGCAATTGAGCCCACATAAATCGTTTTAGCAGTGCCAAAACGATCGGCTACAGCCCCTGCGATGGGCTGAAACAAACCCCAACAGAGGTTTTGTAGCGCCAAAGAAAATGCAAAAATCTCACGCCCATAACCAAACTCACTGGATATTGGGGTCATAAAGAAGCCAAATGATGCGCGCATACCAAAGTTAATCGCGAGCAGTACGCATGCACAAACGACAGCAAAGCTAAGTAATTTTACAGTTTTAGACATTGATATATGATTCCATTTTGCAGCGGGAGCTCTAGCCAGTGGCTCTGAGGATAATCATTAATCCCTAAAGTTGTTAAACTGCAGCGGCAAATCAAATTCACCTTCTCGCAGGCTCGCAATAGCTTCTTGCAAATCATCACGTTTTTTTCCCGTCACCCTTACCTGGTCACCCTGAACTTGGCTCTGTACTTTTAGTTTTTTCTCTTTTAAGAACTTCACTACTTTCTTAGCCAGCTCTTTATCTAAACCGGTGCGCATCAATACTACCTGACGGCTTTTCATATTAGTGGTTTCTGGGTCTTTCACTTCTAAACAACGAATATCTACACCACGTTTGATTAGTTTTTCGTGCAAGATGGGCAACATCTGCTGCAATTGGAACTCCACATCGGCATGCATGGTGACGAGATCCTCGCCTTGCTCAAACCGTGCATTAGTTCCTTTAAAGTCGTAACGCGTGGTCACTTCACGGTTAGCTTGGTCTAGGGCATTAGACACCTCATGGCTATCGAGTTCGGAAACCACATCAAATGATGGCATTAGTAAATTCCTTTGTTAAAATACTGGACAAAACTTAATGGTAATATTGTAACCCATGACTCGTCTTTCATCCTACCCTTGGCACATTTGTGGTGTCGGTGCTATTGGCAGCCTTTGGGCCAGCGCTTTGACCACACACGGATCAACCGTAACTTTGCTATTAAAAGGCAAGACCCAACTGGCACAATACCAAGCCGCAGGGGGTGTAAATGTGTTGTCGGACGATGTCCATACTTGTATTCACCCTAAGGCATTTATCCCTCACAGCCCACCCACTGAAAAAATTAAACACCTGTTAGTTTGCTGCAAGTCCTACGCCACCTTGGATGCCATATTGCCATGGCGTCAACACTTGGCCCATGACGCCCAAATTATGCTGCTACAAAACGGCATGGGTAGCGCCCAAGAGTTACAACGAGCATTGCCAAAAGCTAATATATATTGTGCAACCAGTACTGACGGTGCGTGGCGCAAAGGCCCTTTTGATGTAGTACGGGCTGGTCATGGTGAAACGTTTATAGGAATTTTTAGCGACCACTTACTTGACGCTGAAATACCGGCATCTATACAAAGCTTACTTCAGGCAAGCCAAGACAGTGATGACCACAAGCATAAACCACCTGCACCAATACTTAACATCTCATGGCATACAGACATCCGTACACCTATGTGGCACAAGTTAGCAGTCAATAGTGTAATTAATGCCCTAACCGCCATCTATCAATGCCCTAATGGTGAGCTAATTAACCATCCCCAAGGTTGGCCGCGGTTGCAGCAACTATGTATAGAAACCCAAGATGTTATGGCCCGAGTAGGCATAGTGCCCTTAGGCCAAGGGTTGCTAAACACAGCTTTACGCATTTTGCAGAAAACAGCCCTCAATAAGTCGTCCATGCTGCAAGACTGCCAAGCAGGCAGCCCAACAGAAATTGAGGCGATCAATGGCTACATTATTGAGCAAGGTGCTCTGTATCATTTGCCTTGTGCAGGCCATAAACAGGTTTGCGAAGATTTACGGCGCATATGTGCAAGTTAAATCTTGCCACTATATAGGCAACTCCCCGTATAATAGTCCTTTATTCGTTATTAATGGCTAGCTCACTATGTTGGTTGTTCGCCCTATTGGTCCACAGGATCAAGACGCTTTGTATCAAATTGCCGTAGATTCAGGTGTAGGTTTTACGTCCTTACCCATTAATCGCGATGTTTTAAATGACAAAATTGCTCGCTCCGTTGCCTCTTTTGCCAAACAAATTACCCAACCGTTTGACGAAGGGTATTTATTTGTTCTGGAAGATACAGAAACCGGTGAGGTGATAGGCACCACGGCGGTGGAAGCCAGCGTTGGCACTCGCGCGCCTTTCTACCATTATCACCGCCAGACCGTGGTTCATGCGTCGCCTACCCTAGACGTGCACAATAAAATGGAAGTGCTCACTTTGTGCAACCATTACACAGGCTGTGCCGAAGTGTGTACCTTATTCTTACAAGAAGCACACCGCAAAGGCACCAATGGCCGCCTTTTATCTAAGAGTCGTTTTTTGTTTATGGCTCAGTTTGCCGAACGATTTGGCAGTAAAGTCATTGCGGAAATGCGTGGTGTTAATGATGCCAACGGTAACTCTCCCTTTTGGCATTGGTTAGGCACACACTTTTTCTCTATGGAATTTAAGCAGGCAGACTACCTCGTCGGTTTAGGCAACAAAGTATTTATTGCTGAACTTATGCCTAAATACCCCCTTTATGTAAACCTACTTAGCCCTGAGGCCCAAGCGGTAATTAGCCATGTACACGAAAAAACCCGCCCAGCTCTTCGTTTACTAGAAAAAGAAGGCTTTCAGCATATCGGTTACGTGGATATTTTTGACGCAGGCCCTACGGTAGAAGCTCAGCTTAAAGACGTAAGTTCTGTTAAAAACAGCGCTGTATTCAATGCTAAAATAGCTCAGCCTAACGATGATGCAGAATTATTTTTGATTAGTAATACCGAACTAGACAACTTTCGCAGCAGCATTGTAGCCGTATCGTTTGATGAAAGCGGTAATGCTATCATTAGCCATGAAACTGCTCGAGGCCTTCAACTCCAAGATCAGGATCTCTGTCGATTGATAGCCGTAGAGGCTTATTACAAAACCTTACAACGTCTGTAACTCCTATAAGGGAACATTTATGACTGCTTATATCAAATCTGGTGGCGAACTGGTTGTCGACGCCTTAGAAGCCCACGGAGTTAAACAACTATTTTGTGTACCTGGTGAAAGCTACCTAGAAGTACTCGATGCTTTACACGATAGCCCCATTAACGTCACTAGCGCTCGCCAAGAAGGTGGTGCTGCCATGATGGCAGAAGCATGGGGCAAGCTCCACGGCACCCCTGGCATTTGTTTTGTCACCCGTGGGCCCGGTGCTACCAACGCCAGCGCCGGAATCCACGTGGCACAGCAAGATTCAACACCGATGATTTTATTTATTGGCCAGATAAATAGCAAACTACGTCACCGAGAAGCTTTTCAAGAAGTGGATTATGGCCAATATTTAGGCTCGATGGCTAAATGGGTTGCGGAAATAGACTCCACAGACCGCATCACCGAAATGGTAAGCCGTGCTTGGACTGTGGCCACCAGTGGCCGCCCAGGCCCCGTAGTATTGGTATTGCCAGAAGATACCTTATCTGGCACAGCCACAAGCTCCGAAATCAAGCCTTTTAATACTTTAGAGACCTACCCTAGCCAAGCTAATTTGCAACAAATGGCTAATATGATCGAACAAGCCAATAATCCTATCGTAGTATTGGGTGGTAGCCGTTGGTGCGCAGATTCAGTGGCTAAAGTAGAAGCCTTTGCGGAACAGTTTAGGGTGCCAGTAGCTTGCTCATTCCGTCGCCAAATGTTGTTTAACCATAATCACCCCCACTACGCTGGTGATGTTGGTTTAGGCATTAATCCTAAATTAAAATCTGCCATCACCGATGCTGATTTAGTCATCTTAATGGGTGGTCGTTTCTCAGAAGTACCGTCGCAAAATTATCAACTGTTAGGCGTACAAGGTGCTCAACAACAGCTCATTCATATCCATGCTTGCGCAGAAGAACTGGGCCGAGTATATCGCCCAGACTTAGCCATTCACGCCAGCCCTAAAGCCTTCGCGCAAGGCCTTTCTCAACTAACAGTTGCACATAAAATCAGTCAGCATCGTTTAGAACATGTGGCGCAGTGCCATAGCAACTATCAGTTCTGGTCTAGCTTGCCTACTAAGGCACACCCTGGCGACGTGCAAATGCCTGCTATCATGTCGCATCTTGCTGCAACCTTGCCCTCCAATTCAATTATGACCAACGGTGCCGGCAACTATGCCACGTGGATTCACCGTTTTTGGAAGTTCTCTCAATACGGCACCCAGCTTGCGCCAACGAGTGGCTCTATGGGCTATGGCTTACCCGCAGCTGTCGCAGCAAAAATAGCTTTCCCAGGCAAAACCGTAGTGGCTTTCGCTGGAGACGGTTGTTTCCAAATGACCATGCAAGAATTTGGCACCGCAGTACAAGAAAAGGCTGCCGTTATTGTGTTGGTTATCGACAATGGTATGTATGGCACTATCCGCATGCACCAAGAACTTCATTTCCCCAGTCGTGTGAGCGCTACAGATTTAGTCAATCCAGACTTTTGTGCGCTGGCCAAAGCTTATGACGCTTTTGCTACTCGGGTGACTAAGAGCGAGCAATTTCCTCAAGCTTTGAGTGCAGCAATAGCTGCCAAAAAACCAGCCCTTATCCACATTAAACTGGACCCACAGGCCCTAACGCCAAACCAGACCCTCAACCAAATACGTGACAGCGCATCAGGTTTATAAATTATGAGTATGACCGTTTAGTCCCTACTAAAGTCGAATACAGACTAATATCTACAAAACAACTCGGCTATGATGCTCTCAATGACAACAATTATTTGGAGCCTCTTATGGCCGAACTATCTTTAAGCCGCTCAAAGCGCATCATCAACTTAACCCTTGCTAAAGGTAAGGAACTTGGATTAAACCCTTTATCTGTAATAGTGTTGGACTCGGGTGGCCATGTAAAAGCATTTGAACGCCAAGATGGTGCATCACCAGGCCGCTTTGCCGTTGCCCAAGCCAAGGCTTATGGTGTAGTAATGCTGGGCATGCCAGGTAGCGCTCAAATGGCTAGAGCCGAAGCTCAGCCTTATTTCATCGTGACTGCTAATGCTGCCTTAGACGGCAAGATGATTCCCGTACCGGGTGGCGTGTTGATCCAAAACGGACGTGGCCAAACCCTGGGTGCACTCGGTGTAACGGGAGATAGTTCAGACAATGATTTGCTCGCTGCAGTTGCAGGTATCGAAAGTGTAGGCCTAGTGGCCAAAGGATAAATATGCCATGATGGGCGCTTATATTTCCCTTTAAAGCACCCTAATGACCCAACTCCTTCACGCCTCCAAAAGCCAGATGCAAAGCTGGCGTCGTCATCTGCATCAGTACCCAGAAACTGAATTTTCGGTGTTTGATACGGCCGCCTTTGTGGTACAAAAGCTCACTGAGTTTGGCCTTGTTGTGCATCAAGGTATTGGCCAAATAGGCATCGTTGGTCAGTTATCCAAGGGATCCTCCAACAAAGCCATTGGATTAAGAGCCGACATGGATGCATTAGCTATCCAAGAGCTTAACGAGTTTTCCCACAAGTCCTTAAATGACGGGCGCATGCACGCCTGTGGTCACGATGGTCATACCAGCATGTTGTTAGGTGCAGCACAAGAGTTAGCAGCACATGGCGATTTTGAAGGCACAGTTTACTTTATATTCCAACCCGATGAGGAACACGGTTCAGGTGCCCAAGCCATGATAGATGATGGCTTGTTCGAACGTTTCCCCATGCAGGCTGTTTATGGCCTCCATAACATGCCCGGCATGGCGGCTGGCCACATGGCCATGAATTCTGGTGGGGTGATGGCAAGTGAAGATAACTTTAAGATTGTAATTAAAGGCCGGGGCGGTCACGCCTCACAACCTCACCACCACATTGATCCTTTAGTCATCGGCGCAGAAATTCTACTAGGGTTACAAACGATCGTATCCCGCAGCATAAACCCAGAACAGCAAGCCGTGGTCTCGGCTACCGAGTTTGTCACCGATGGTGCCATCAATGTTATTCCAAGTACAGTCACGATCACTGGCGATTGCCGCAGTTTCTCTGAGGAAGTGCAAAGTTTAATCGAAGCCCGCATGGGGCGACTAGTAGCTGGTATCTGCCAGGCCCATGGTGCCGAGCATGAATACACCTACGACCGCGTATTCTGGGCTACCATTAACACTGAAAAAGAAACCCAAGCCGCAGGCAAAGCAGCGCTCTCTTTGTTAGGTGGCAAGTTAGTCGATTTAGCCTGTCGCCCTAAGACCATCTCTGAAGACTTTTCTAGCATGTTGCGCGTTAAAGACGGCTGCTACGCTTTTTTGGGTAATGGCAAAGACAGTGTAGGTGGCTGTATGTTACACAACCCCCACTATGATTTTAATGATGACATTCTGGAAACTGGGGCCGCTTATTGGGTGACTTTAGTACGGCAGGAGTTAGGTGCAACAACCAGCTTGCTAGACTAACAAACAAGTATTGATTAAAGTATGTGTAATTGTTCACCTTAAGTTTTTACAGCTAATACGATAACCATCTATATGAACCGTAGAATGCCACCATTAAACGCTCTTAAAGCGTTTGAAGCAGCTGCCCGCCATTTAAGCTTCACTGCAGCTTCGGCCGAACTAAATGTAACTCAGGCGGCCATTAGTCACCAAGTAAGGACGCTAGAGAATTACATTGGCCTAAACCTTTTTAATCGTGCTCATCAACGTCTTTCACTAACCAATGCTGGCAAATCCTACTTACCTATGTTGACCAAGTCCTTCGACTTGATAGGCCTAGGTTACAAGGAAATCATCACCGATAAAAAATCTACCCACCTGAACATTAAAGCACCTTCATCATTTTCTGTGCAATGGTTACTGCCAAGAATAACTGCCTACCAGCAGCAACACCCGGATATTGATGTGAATTTATCCGCTCAAGATAACGACATTAGTTTTTTCCCGGATGCGTTTGATATTGAAATCCAGTATTTATTGGAGCCCAGCCTCAAGAGTCACAGCACATTACTCTTTGCAGAGGAAATATTTCCAGTCTGCAGTCCAGAACTACTCACTGGTCCAGAACCTTTACTACAACCATCAGACTTAGCCAAATATAAACTACTACATATCAACTTTTACCCAGAAGATTGGGCTACGTGGTTAGCCCACGCCGGAGTTAGCAATGTTAATTCCGAACTAGGCCATCGCTTTGACCAATCCATGCTCACCTTAAAATCTGCTATCCATGGTTCTGGCGTTGCCCTAGCCAGGTCCCCTATTGTCAATCAAAAGTTAGCCAACGGCTCACTGGTAGAACCTTTCAACATCCGTTTACCAAGCCAAGGTGGCTACTGGCTCACTATTAAATCTGACCTCACTACTTGCACCCATGTAGCTGACTTTAAGGACTGGTTGTTACAAGAATGTGATGCAGATAAAAGCAACGGCACTGGCCATCCAAACTAACGCGGTTGCGTATTGCGGTCTATAGGAAGGCGCTGAGTTGGGCCATCTTTATGGAAAAGCCAACCCGTCAAACTGCGGTCTTCATTACGCATGTGCCAGTTGAGCATCTTTTGCGCATAACCTAGCATAACTTCAGTATAATCAGGGTTTTCTGCTAGATTGTTGAGTTCATCTGGGTCATTTCGAAGGTCAAACAACAGCGCAGGTAACTGATTAAAGTGCACGTACTTATAATCATAGTCACGAATCACTGCCAAAGAGCACTCGTCTAAAGACAGCCCAAAACGTTGTTCTGGCTTGCCTTGCAATATGTCACGAAAGTCATATTCCCAATGCACACAAGTGCGCCACGCAAAGTCAGCGTTGGATTCAAGGAACGGCCTTAGACTGTAGCCATCACATTGCACCGGCGGCGTGGCCCCTAAAAGATCTAATATGGTGGGCATCAAGTCAATATTTTCACTAAATTGTGATACCCGTTTACCACGACTGTCATCCCATTCTGAACCCGGCGCACGAACAATCAAAGGAATATGATAAGACTGGTCAAAAAAGCCTAATTTACTTAATAGATAATGGTCGCCCAGTTGCTCTCCATGATCAGAGCTAAATACAATTAAAGTACTTTCCAGTAAGTTACGCGCGGTTAAAAAATCCAATAAACGCCCCATTTGTGCGTCAACCTCAGTCATCATGCCGTAGTAAGTGGCTTTAAGTTGCTGCAGGTCTTCGTCGTTAATAGTGGGCAAGAGAGACTCACCATGATGTGGTTTTTGCGCTAACCTTTCATCAATTTCAAACTTCACATAGGGGTGTTGAGCCTGTTCCTGAGCCAGACTGGAGTGCCGCACAGGTGCTTCTGTCTCCACAGATTGATACATACTATGATAAGGCTCGGGCACTAAAAATGGCGGATGAGGACGCAACCAAGAAAGGTGTATAAACCATGGGTCATCCTCTTTCACATCTATATATTGCATTACTTTTTCATTGAGAAAAGCAGTTTCTGTGTGTTCGGCAGAGTAAGGTGCGGCAAGGTAACCTACTCCCCGTTTATCTTCCTTGTGTTGATCATCAAACTGACGGTAAATCTCCCTACATTGAGCATCTTCGGGGGTCGCGTAGCCTTTATCTGCTAACCATTGGACCCAAGCAAGTGGCTCGTCAAACAATCCTTGTCCTAAACTGTACCCTGGCAGTACCGCTTCATAGCTTTTACGCCGGGGGTCATTGTCAGCTAAGTCACGTGGGTCAAGGGCCGTATCAGTGTAGCCAAATAAAACTGGGTCGAAACCACATTGTCGTGCTTCCTGGGCAATATTGGTAAACCGCCGATCCAAAGGTGTACCATTATCGCAGACCCGATGGTTTTTCAAGTACATACCCGTATGAATGGATGCACGAGACGGACCACAAGGCGCAGATTGGGCGTAATGTTGAGAGAACAACACCCCGGATGCCGCTAATTTGTCTAAGTTAGGTGTTTTAACCACTGGGTGGCCCAAAGCTGAGAGACAACTTCCGCGCCATTGATCAGCGGTAATAAACAATACATTTTTAATCATGCCTAGCTTCACTCCAGACTAATAATCGCTAAGGACGCAAAATATAAACCACAATTTGTCATTGCGTAATCAAACATTAATAATACCCATGATGAAATATACTAATAGGGGCGCTATTAGGACGTTAAAACCACCCTCTAGGAGGCCTGTTCACCACATATTACCTATTCTAATTTGAATCATAAGATATTTACGTTTGACCCTTCAAGAAAAAAAATAGACCCTATTAGAAATTTAATAATGATGCCCAATCAATTGACTAGCTATAATGATAAACCTTTTCTTGACCACTATTGAAGACGCTCTGCACCAATCTAGAGCAACCATTAAACGCTATTATCGTCAGCGCATTATAGTTGAGTCTAAAGCTGACGCCAGCCCAGTTACCGAAGCAGACCGCACAGTAGAAAGCCAGATTCGCCAAATCATAAGCCAACGTCACCCCGAGCACGGAATTATAGGTGAAGAACATGGTTCTAACCAAAGCTTAGCCGATTACAAGTGGGTCATTGATCCCATTGATGGTACTAAAAGCTTCATCTCGGGCATGCCAACCTTCGGCACTTTAATAGCTCTCACATACCATGAGAGGCCTAAGCTGGGGGTGATTGACATGCCTATTCTTGATGAACGTTGGATTGGCACTATAGGAGAAAAAACCACTCTCAATGGAGAGACCTGTAGCGTGTCAACCGTCACACAGTTGGCACAAGCCACTCTCTATTGTACTGAGCCTGACATGTTTAATGCAGCCCAGTTGGATAAGTTTGAAAAATTGAGCCGTTTGGTTTACCTACGTCGTTTTGGCGGTGACTGTTACTGCTATGGTTTGCTAGCTTCTGGACAAATCGATTTGGTAGTGGAGGGTTCCCTACACTACTACGACATCATGGCGCTAATACCTGTGGTAGAGGGCGCTGGAGGCATTATTACCGATTGGGAAGGCAAGGAGTTGGCAGATGGCTGGGGTGGCCTAGTTGTGGCTGCAGCGACGCCTGAACTACATCAAGCTGCCCTAGATCTGCTTAATTCTTATTAATTGTCACCGCAGGCCCCTTTAAGCCTGTATATGATTCGCTACATCAATTCTTGCCAGCGATGGCATGCCACATCATGTTCCTCACCTATTTTTTCTAGTTGAGGCTCATCGCGCCGGCAAATATCAATGGCGTGGGGGCAACGTGTTTGAAATTTACATCCCGGTGGTGGATTAGTAGGTGATGGGATTTCACCTTCTAATTTTTGTGCCAAGTTCTTTGCATCAGGATCAAGGGAAGGAATTGCAGACAGCAAAGCCTTGGTATAAGGATGAGAAGGATTGTTGAACAATTCACGAGTGGGTGCTGTTTCTACTAACCGGCCAAAATACATCACTGCAACGTGATCACAAATATGTGCAACAACACTTAGGTCATGGCTAATGAATAAAAATGTCAGTCCCATCTCTTGCTGAATTTCTTTCAACAAATTGAGTACATCCGCTTGGATGGAAACATCAAGTGCTGCAACACTTTCATCAGCGACTACAAATTTAGGCTCAGACACCAACGCACGTGCGATGGAGATACGTTGTCGTTGACCACCCGAAAAGGCATGGGGAAAGCGGCGCAAGTGTTCAAGATTCAAGCGACATTTAGTGGCAATTTCTCGAACTCTTCTGTCTGTTTCTTCTCTTGATGAAGTAAGCTTCATAATCTCAAGAGGCTCAGCAATAATATCCCTGACAGTCATACGTGGGCTCAAAGCTGCATAGGGGTCTTGGAAAATTAATTGTGATCTAGCCCGGTAATCCTTGAGCTCTTTCGCGTCCATATTAGACAGGCTATAGTTAACCTCACCATCATTAAAATTAACAATGCCGCTGGTGATGGGTGCGGCCTTTAGCATGGCCCTACCTAAGGTTGTTTTACCTGAACCTGATTCGCCAACCAAACCAAAAAAACTTCCCTTCGTGATATTTAGTGTGACGTTCTCAACCGCCCGCACAACTGGCTTAGGGCCAAATAGCTTACCTCCGTTAATAGGGTAGTGAACAGACACATCGGTAGCAGAAATTAACGTATCTCGCTTCATTTTCAAGTTCCTTTCTGGTCTTGCTGATAGATGTGACAAGCCACCATATGGTCATGGGAGATGGGAGTGAACTCTGGAATAGTGACACTGCACTGGGGACCCAAAAAACGACTACAGCGAGTATTAAAAACACAGCCATTTGGACGTTCCAAAGGCGATGGTATATCCCCTGGAATAGGTGTTAATGGAGAATCTAAATCATCTAACCTAGGCAAGGCCTGGATTAAGCCCTGAGTATATGGGTGGGATGGATTACCAATAACCTGACGAACGGGGCCTTTTTCGACCACTCGGCCAAGGTACATGACCGCAACCGTATCCGCAGTTTGGGCAATGACACCCAAGTCGTGGGTAATAAACACAATACCCATACCAAAATCTTTCACTAGATCCTTCATTAAATCTATAACTTGCGCTTGAATGGTTACATCCAAGGCCGTTGTCGGTTCGTCCGCAATGAGTAACTTAGGATTTGTAGATAGCGCCATCGCAATCATTGCCCTTTGACGCATACCGCCAGACAGTTCGAACGCATATTGCTTAAATCGGGTGCTGGCATCCGAAATACCAACTCTATTGAGCATTTCTATAGAGACTTCTTGAGCCTTAATGGCACTCATGCTGGTGTGGATCAATAGCTGTTCCACCATTTGAGCACCGATAGTAATAGCTGGCGCAAAACTGGCCATGGGCTCTTGAAAAATCATGGAGATAGCTCCACCGCGCACAACTTGCAACTCTTTGGCTGTCCTCAAAGACATTATATCCACCGGCCCATCAGCCAGATTTAAGGTAATTTTAGTGTTTTGCCCATATATTGCATTACTCGCATTGAGCTTCATCAAGGCCTTAGCAGTCACTGATTTTCCAGAACCACTTTCACCCACCAAACCCATGATCTCACCAGCTTCTAGGCTAAATGACACATCATCAACAGCAGTTATACGGCCTTCATCAGTATCGAAATCAAGGGTCAGGTTTTCTACATCAAGTAAACGGCTCATTTGTTAGTATCCGCATAAGGATCGGCAGCATCACGTAAACCATCACCTACGAAAACGAACGCTAGCACCAAAACAATAAAAAATATGACTGGGATAAAATACCACTGATAGTTTAATAAAACATCAGCACTGGTCACGTTTTGCAACATGACTCCTAACGAGTTCACAGGATCTTTCAGACCCAGACCAATGAAACTAAGTGCTGTTTCAGACAAAATCATGTAGGGAAAGGAAATCACTAAATCGACGATAATATAGCTAGTGAAGCTGGGCAACAGATGTCGCCGGATTACATGACTTGGGGAGGCTCCACACAGCTGTGCTGCCAAAACGTATTCTTGGTTTCGTTCACTTAACAAGTGCGTGCGGATGCGTCGTGCCAATGTCGTCCAACCAATCAGCCCAAGCACAAGCGAGATAAAGAAAAATCTTTCCTCTGAACTCCATGTGTCAGGGATAAATGCGGCCAATGCCATAAACAAGGGAATATTGGGGATAGTCCTTACTGTATCCGTTATCATTTGCAGAACGGAATCTATTTTTCCTCCGTAATACCCAGAAACTCCACCAATAACTAAAGCCAAGAAGAATGCAATAAAAACACCAATCGTGCCCACCGCCATCGAGGTGTTAACCGCCGTTAGAGTCCGAGAGAAAATATCCTTGCCTGTCGAGTCGGTGCCAAAGATATGGATCTGCCCCTTATCAACACCATACAGGTGTCGGTCAAAGTTGATCCCAAGGAACTTATACTCCATACCCTTACTGAAGAAGGTCACATAGCGACGGTCCTCTAGTCCAGTTTTCTCTTCACTTACCCAGCGGAAGTTGGTTTTGAAGGAGCGAGTTCGCTCGTAGGTATAAACAAACGGCCGGATAGAGCAGCCATTATCATCACAAAAAGAGGGCACTTGGGGTGCGCCGTTTAGGTAATCCTTATCACGTCCTGCAATAGTGGCGTCATAAGGCGTCAAAAAAGGTGAAAATATACCAGAAAGTATCAGGATGATGAGCACCCATCCACCCGCCAAAGCAGATTTATTACGTTTAAATCTTTGCCAGATCAGCTGCCCTTGAGATGCGGTGAAATAGGCTTCTTTGAGCTTTTGATTTGTGGACGGGGCTGTATTTGTAATATCGGTCATGTCCATTATCCTACAATACTGCGGCGAATACGCGGATCAGTCAGCGCAAGAATGATGTCGGTCACAAAGTTGAGCGCCACAATACTGGCCGTCAGCATAAAAATGATAGCCCCAGCAAGTTGTTGGTCGTTTGAGCGAGCCAACGCCTCAATCAGCAGAGAACCAGCCTCAGTCAGGGTTAGAATGAGGGCAACAATGGGCAGCTCGTTAAATATGCGGTTAAGATCAAATCCTACCGAGTTGATAATAGGACTAAGCGCATGTCGCGCTGGATAGCGCATTAATAATCGGCTACCAGAGACGCCTCGTGCTGCTGCTGCAGTCACATAAAGCTTACCAATTTCGTCTGACATTAATGCCCGCACGGTTTGAATTGCAAATGCCGTTGCCGACCAGCCAAGGATAAAGATGGGAAGCCAGGCATGGCCTAAAAAGTCCATCACACGATCCGTAGACCAGGCCGCATCACGGTATTCCTTCGAAAATAGCCCCGTCAAACTGTCACCAAAGTAAACAGTAGAAAACAACATAATCATCAAGGCCAACAAAAAGTTAGGCAATGCCAAACCCAAGTAGCTAACCAGGCGTAAAGAGTTATTCAAAACCGCATTTTTAGACGTTGCGGCAATGATACCGACAGGAATCGCAATGATGTAAGCAAGCAGGAGAGCAGATAAGCAAAGGCCAAGACTCAGCCAAAATTTTTGCCCCAAAAGTTGTGCGATATCGACGCGGAGGATGCAGCTGTTACCGTATTCGCCTTGAAAGGCATTGATAATCCATGAGCCCCAGCGTTGAACATAGGGTTGGTCTAGGCCTAAGCGGACACGCTCTATCTGGATGTCTTCCGGTGTAATCACGGATCCTTGAGAGTTCTTAAATGCCACATACCGTTCGGCACAATCGCCTGGAACAAGTTCCATCAGAGTGAAGACTATAAATGACACCATCACTAAGGTGAGGATCGCTAGCATAGCTCTGATGGCGAAAAATTTGGAGAATTGCAACATGTTGGATTGTATCCCCGGAGAATTCGTTCGAGCTTTTTAGCTCGTTTATAAATAAGCCGCGGGCAGTCGAGGCTGCCCGCGGGGGTGTTATTTCAGAGTAACCGGGCTACTCGTCTAACCACCACTGTGTCGCACGGTACGGATAGGTCCGGTAGTACGCATAGGACTGAGTTTTAAAATCAGCAAAGTTCTTCAGCTTGTTGCTGTGATAGATTGGTGCAACTGCTTTCACAGTACCAATGAACAGCAGGTTATCAACAACCGTATCAACCAGAGCTTCACCAATTTTATTAGACTCGTCAGAGCCAGCAATTGCAGACTGGAAGGCATCAATACCCGCCATTGAGTCATAGACCCACTGAGGTGGTTTCACACCTGAAGCACCATCTGTATCAACATACTGTCCCCACAACATGCCTGATGTGTGGTTAAAGTAGTTATCGAACGGTGGCTGGAATAGCTCCGAAATACCGAGGATAACAGCAAGTGGCTGACCCTTTGCGTAATAGGTAACATCAAGGCTGTTCGAAGACGCAGCAGAACGATACTCATCCGTTGTCACTTCTTTAACCGTGTTGTTGATACCCACATCACGCCAGTTTTGACCCGCAACCTCAACCAGCTTGAGAGATCCACCCTGCGTAGCAATTTGCATATTCAGCACTAGCGTATCACCGTTTGGCAATTCACGCATTCCGTCACCGTCTACGTCAACCATACCAATTTCATCCAGCAGGGCATTAGCCATATCCGGATCGAACTGTGCGTATGATTGCTCAGTTTCTGCACTTATGAAACTAGGTGAAGGCGCGAATGCAGTATACTGCTGAGGAGCACCAAGACCGAAGTAAACCACTTCATTGATCTCTGCACGGTTCATTGCAACTGACATCGCCTGACGGAAACGTATATCACCAAACACTTTACGTTTTTCCATATCTTCCGACGTCACATTGAACGAGAAGGTACTCATGGCAATCTCAGGTCTTAGGTCAACTGTGAAATTACCTTTTTCCTGATTTTCAAGAAGCAGCGGCGCATAATCTAGGTTCAATGACTGAGCCTTATAGTCAACTTCGGAGTTAACTAGCTTCAGAAGACGAACTTCGCGCTCACCCACAAACAACTCGTCCTGCTCGTTGATGTAAGGCAACTGATTGCCTGCAGTATCAACTTGGAAGAAGTAAGGGTTGGCAACTAAGTGACGTCCTTCCGTGTTTTCCCGGGTGATAATATGGCTTTCCAGAGTCGGAACTGTATCCGCAGGCAGACCAGCAACTAGATCAGGGTGGGCCAACATTGGTGTCGGAGTATCCATCCAATCAGAGTTACCATAGTAACCTTTGATTGCAGCATAGCCGTTTTCAAAGCCGTAGGACTGCGCAAGCGCATCCGCACCAGAATTTATGTCCGGATGGAACTGACCAAGGAAATGCTTAGGCTGGAAGCCCTGCGCATAGTGGTTGGCGAAATGTGATAGTAGACCCGGTTTTGGGCTTGGAAGGTTGAACTGAATTGTTGTCGGGTTAACCACGACAAGATCCATAACTTCACCACCAACAAGAACGTAATCCTTTGGTTTTTCACGAACGTTACTGTCCGTAGCGATGTTGTCATACCAGAACTTCACATCTTCGGCAGTGAACGGTGCGCCGTCAGACCACTTATGACCATCGCGCAAGAAGAACGTCAACTGTGTGAAATCGTTGTTCCATTCCCAACCTTTGGCAATCATCGGAACGATGGTTGTCAAATCGTCAGAATACCGCACGAGGTTGACGTGACGGGTTGACATAAAGTCAGATGTGCCTGATTCTGTCGCGTTCGACAGCGCATCTAGCGTTCCACCGTATGAACCGATGGAATCGTAAGGAGCTACTACCAATGGCTCTGAAGGTAAGCGCTGAGATAGTGAAGGTAATGATTTATTACCCCTAATACGGGCATTGAGTGCAGCTGCTTGAGGGTTGCCGTTAAAGGACATGGTACAGCTGCCGATGGACTCAAATTCAGCTAATTCATATTGCTGTGGAAAAGCACCTTGGCCAACACCCATGGGGTCAGCTACTGTGACAGGCGGACAACTGGCCGCAGTTGCAGCACCACTCACTACTAAAGCGAGCAAGGTAGCTGCGGGATAAATGAAAGTCTTCATGGTTATTCCTCTACTGTTATTTTTATAAAAGCATTGAACCAAGTTAGGTTCGGCATTAATAGGCCCAGATGCGCCAAAATCATTGTGCCAGAACAATATGACAGCAATATGTCAAAGTAGCAATGAGGGATTGTTAACAATCTATCAAAGTAGCAATACTGTTAATATAGTGCTGACATGCCTGCTTACTTGATACCTTTTAAGCGCAACCTGCGCCTCTGGTAAGGTCGCCAGTAATCTTTCGTACAGCCCATAACTTAATTGAACGAATACAAAACTGCAATTGGAAATTAATAATATCAGTCATTAATTAAACTAATCATCATTCCAATACATCGAGGTTTCAACTGCCTCGATAAATCTATCTATGTCACTGGGCCATACATCCCCTATGGTACCAATGCGAAAACAGTCCGCTTGTGACACCTTGCCTGGGTAAATTACAAAGCCCTTCCCCTTTAGCACTTCATAGAAAGTATTAAAGTTATAGTTAGGGTGTTGAGGATTATGAAAGGAGGTAATGATAGATGATTGTAGTTGGGCATCCAGCAAAGGTTCAAAGCCCAAGCGCTGCATACCGTCCACTAGAGTGCGTTGGTTTTCGCCATAGCGCTGCTGCCTGGCCACTACACCCCCTTCTCCATCGAGTTCCTTTAGGGCTTCGGCAAAGGCACGCACGACATGGGTAGGTGACGTGAAGCGCCACTTGCCCACATTATCTTCCATGCACCGCCATTGGTCATATAAATCAAGGCTAACAGAACGTGACAGACCTGCTATGGAATTCATGCTTGAATGTTTAGCCAGGATAAAACCAAAACCAGGCACACCCTGAATACACTTGTTAGCGCTACTTATCAAAAAATCAATATGTAACTCTGCCATGTCAATGACCATACCGCCAAAGCTACTCATAGCATCAACAATGTAAACTTTATCATATTCCTGAGCAATTTCTCCAATGGCTTTAAGCGGATTAAGCATGCCCGTTGTGGTTTCACAGTGCACCATAGCAACATGAGTAATTTGTGCATCTTCCTGCAGCACCTTAGCCAACGCTTGTGGATCAACGGCGGCCAACTCTCCACTATCAATGACTAACGTACTAATGCCCAGCTTATTGGCAATTTGAGCGATTCTACGGCCGTATTCACCATTGACCAGAACCACTAATTTTCCACTCGCCGGTATCACTGAGCCAATCGTAGCTTCCACACTAAAGGTGCCACTGCCCTGCATTAGGGTTGCAGTATAACCGGGCTGATCCGTGGCAAGATTGACCAACTGGTTACGTATTTGCTGAACTATTTGATTGTAATCTTTGTCCCAAGTGCACCAATCCCGCAACATTTGTTGCTTCACCCTGTGGGTAGTAGAAAGTGGACCCGGGGTTAACAACAAATATGGGTTTTCGATCTTATTGAGGTCTGCAACCTGCATAAATATACTCCCAACTAGGCCCTTTAATGACCTAGGACTTTGATCACCAAGGCAACGAATAGGTTTTCAGGTTGGTGTAGCTCTTCATAGCTTCAATTACACCTTCTTTGTAGCCCATACCCGAATCTTTAATACCACCAAAAGGTGACATTTCTATCCGATAGCCCGGCACCTCCCAAATATTCACAGTACCTGTATCAAGCTCTTCGATAAAGCGTTGAATGTAGTCCCAACGATTGGTACAGACGCCATCTGATAGGCCAAACGCCGTTGAATTGGCCACGGCAATGGCCTCATCAATGTCTTTAACTCGAATCACAGGTATGGGTGGCCCAAAGGTTTCTTCTTGCACTAACTCACAGGTGTAGGGCACATTATCCAACACCGTAGGCGAGTAAAGAGCGCCTTGCCGGTCATTGCCATAAAGCAAATCTGCACCTTGGTCTATGGCATCAAGAACTCTTTTTTGAAACAACTTAGCCGAGTCTTCACTAATAACTGTGCCCAAGTCTGTATCCGGATCCATGGGGTCACCGTATTTAATTTTGCGGGCTTTTTGTACCAATAATGACACAAATTCATCAGCTACTGAGTCAATGCAAATAATACGTTTAACTGCGGTGCAGCGCTGGCCTGAGTTTTTAGTCGCTCCAGCTACGGCAAGTTCTGCAGCTTTATCCAAGTCTGCGTCCTCCATAACAATCAAGGGCGAATTACCACCTAATTCAAGCACATGTCGCTTATATCCTGCAGTTCGTGCGATGTATTTACCCACAGGCACACCACCCGTAAACGTAATCAGCTCTATGTGTTGGTTGGTGATCATTTCGTCACCAATGTCTTCTGGCAAACCAGTGACCATAGATAACATTTCCACAGGCAGACCAGCTTCATAGAGAATATCAGCCAATAACAATGGCGTTAAAGGGGTAAGTTCCGTCGGTTTACAAACCACACAATTATTGGTTGCAATAGCTGGCGCAATCTTATGAGCCACCATATTGAGTGGATGATTAAATGGTGTAATTGCAGAAATTACCCTCAAAGGCTGACGTAATGTGAATATTTTTCGTTGTTTACCATGGGGAGTCAGATCACATGAAAAGACTTGGCTGTCGTCCTGAATACACATCTGCCCGGCGAGCATAAACACATCATAAGCCCGCCCTACTTCATACAAAGAGTCCTTTTTACAAAGTCCAGTTTCAAGTGTAATGAGGTCAGAAATTTCGTCTTTTCTGGCATCAAGTGCCACAGCAGTACGAAATAATATTTGTTGCCGTTCATAGCGTGTCAATTCAGACTTGTAGGCTGCACCTATAGCAAACGCTTCAGCCACCTGGGCTCTACTGGCCCTAGGGACCGTTCCAATAACCTGATTTGTGTATGGGTAATGCACATCTAACGTTTTACCCGTATCACCAGGCACTTTGCGACCTGCAATCCGCATGAGTTCTTGACGCACTTCTGGTAAGGCTCGGTTAATCATATTCATTCTCTTTGGCTCCTAGCCGTGCACATGGTTAAGCACGACATCATAGATATCAAAATTACGTAGGTGTCTGTTAATATCGATGCCAGTAACAGTTTGGCTAACAATCAGAGGCACACATTGTTCTGAGATGCCTCCATGAGATCGCAAAGGAACGTCTAGGCCAGACAGGTCATGACGCTCTGAAGTTGTACCTAGCACCTTATTTTTGCTACTAACAACAATTAAGTCTCCCATTCGGTCGGTGGGCAAACCAAACTTTTCACACCCTGCAGCATTATCAAAGGCGCCTTCAATGCCCTCCATAGACTCCAAGTGACCCAATACTTTAGCCCTATGGTCCTGCTTAACATAAACCGTAGCAAAGGACCCTAAAGCACCATGATGCACCACATAAGGATCGGTAATTGGCAATATCACCCTAGCTTCATTAACGCCTAACATAGCATCTAATTCTGTTTGCAAATAGATCACATCTGGATCCCCATCGGCGTCATGTTTCACGTTCATGCCGTGGTCAGCAGTGAGGGCGATACGAGCACCAAGGGCTTCTAATTGAGCAAAATAACCATCCATCATGGCATAGAACGCATTGGCACCATCGCTACCTGGCGCAAATTTATGCTGTATATAATCAGTGGTCGACAAATACATAATGTCGGGCCGCATGGTGTCCATTAGCTTCACGCCAGCAGCAAAAATAAATTCAGACAGGTCTGCACTATAGACCGATGGCACCTCTTTACCCACAAGATCAACCACCCCTTCAATACCATGTTCAGAAAGCGTAGCCATGTCTGCTTTTTCTGATGAAAAACAAACACCTGTACCATCACCAAAGGTTAGACCGTGACCTAACATTCTACGTAGCTTATCTTTAGCTGTGACAATAACCACTTTAGCACCAGCTTGCTGAAAAGCGCTAAACAAAGTCCCTACCCGCAGTAACTGCGGATCGTTCATCATTACTTCACGGTCATTCTCTACATCGTAATAAAAGTTACCACAGATGCCATGCACTACTGGTGCAACACCCGTAGCAATTGACATATTATTGGGGTTGGTAAAGCTTGGCACAACACAATCACAACGCAAGTCTGATCCCTGACCATTAATGATTTTTTCAGCCCAAGGCATCACACCAGCCTTGACCGCTGCTTCAATATACGCAGGCTCCGAACCATCAATACAAACCGCCACCACAGGCCTATCAGGCCATTTATAAACACGTCCATTTACTTGAATTTCTTGTTTAGCTGTCATGAACCCTTCTCAATTAAATTATCTGGCAGAAATATAAGCTGTTTATTAACAAAAGTAAGAAACAACCCTTTGGCTATTCCAAACAGTCTAAAAGATAGGCAATATAAAGAACAAATCGATATTTTGTATAATATATATAGGTAATATCTATTAATTATTCACATTTAAAGGCCTTTCATGCAGTTGCGACCCAAGGCAGCTTCACCAAAGCCGCGGCCAGTCTGCACTTGACCCAACCCACCCTGTCAGATCATGTCAGAGGCTTAGAAGAGCGTTACGCCGTTAAATTATTTAAACGCCATGGTCGGGGTGTTATTCTAACTGCCATGGGGCGTGCACTATTGGAATTGACTCGGCGGCAATATGTGCTGGGAATAGAAGTAGAGCAATTACTGTCTAGCTCTCAAGGTATGCTCAACGGGCAGTTGCGTATTGCAGCTGACAGTCCTTTTCTGATCATGCCCTTGGTGAAGGATTTTTCAAGTCAACATCCAGGCATAAAACTAGGTATGAATTTTGGCAATACTCAGTGGGTCATTGAACAGTTACTCGAAGGCCAGGTCGACATAGGTATCATGCCCGAGCGCATCCGGGATGATCGTCTAATATCCATACCTTTTCGCCAAGATGAAATTATTTTTTTTGTTGGCAAAGGTCACCCATGGGCACAACGCCGAAATGTCTCACTTACAGAAATTGAAGGTCAACGACTTATTATTCGTGAAACCGGTTCTTATACCCGCTCCTTGTTCGAGCAAGAATTACGCCGTCGCCAAATTAATAGCCAACAGGTACTGGAAATTGGCAGCAGCGAAGGCCTCCGTGAAGCAGTGGCTTTAGGGCTAGGTGTAGGCATTATACAAGCAGGCGAATTAACCTCGGACAATCGTATACAGCCAGTGCTCATACGCGATACTAAACTAAAAGTAATAGAGCACTTGGCGTGTTTAAAAGAGGCCCAATTGGTGCCTGTTATCAAAGCATTTATTGATAAAATAACGCCTCTATAACGGCTTATATTATTACAGCTTAGTTATACTTTGGCTTTGCTTGGGTTATACCCCAGCTACACCTTGCCACCCAAAGTTAAAGTCACTTGATCGGCAGCAGCCTTAACCTTAAGCCCTATAACGACCACCTGTAACGGATCAAACCGAACACTAGGACCCGATACAGACATGCCACCTACAAGATCACCTTGGGCATTACGTATTGCTGCGCCGACACAGCTCATACCTTCATAGCGCTCTTCTTGATCATAAGACCAGCCCCTATTAGCGGTAACTTTAAGATCAGCATAAAGTTCTGTGGGTGTAGACAATGTCTTTGATGTATATTGAGGCAGACCTGCGCTTTGTAATAGGGCCTCTAACTTACGCCTTGGCATTTGGGCTAACAACGCCTTACCAATACCAGAGGAATGCATTAAAGCCCGCGTACCCGCACTAAAAAAAGCCCGAATTGGATTAGTGGTCTCTACCTGCGCCACAAACACCACTTCTGCGTTATCTATTACCGCCAAATTTGCAGTCTCACCCGTAGTTTCCATCAGGTCGCGCAATGGCTCCCGCGCTGCTTCTAAAAAGTTAGTGCGAGACAAATAGGCGCTACCTACCCGAAATGCTTCAATGCCCACTTGCCATAACTGAGTATTCTCATCAAAATCTACAAAGTCATGTTGCTGCAGTGTCATCAGTAAGCGGTGAGCACTGGAGGCCGGCATGCCTACCTGCACCGCCAGGTCACTTAAACTCACTGCATTATGCTGCGCCAAGGCTTGTAGTAACAATATCCCTCTGTCTAAGGCTTGTACCGTTGATGCATTAGCTTCTGATGGCGCCGATCTTGGCCTACCACGACCTCGTTTAACTTCAATCATATTAGTCTCCTATTAAATGGCACAGTTCATAGCTTGGCAGCGCCAACAGTCCACGACAATCCAGGTGTAAAAAAACACAAAAAATAAGTTAAATTTATTTTTCCAATGTTAATATAATATAGAAAATGAAATAATATATCTGCTTATTTTACAATTAGTTAATTATTTTAAAGCCTAAGTGGATTTATTTTCCAATAAAATTGTTTAATATAATTTTAACAGCCAAACTAAGGTCCTAATATAAGTAAAACAAAGGACATCATCATGCAGCATCAAAATCCAATATTCATCCCCGGCCCAACTAATACACCTGATGTTATAAAAGCCGCTATGAACGTCAGTAACTTTGACCACCGTGCACCAGACTTTGCAGATGACTACATCCCACTACTTAATGACCTTAAAAAAGTCTTTAAAACAGAAACGGGTCAAGTCCTGCTCTTTTCTGCCACAGGTACTGGCGGTTGGGAAGGCGCTATAAGTAACACCTTATGTGCTGGTGACAAGGTTCTCATCGCTCGTTATGGCATGTTCAGCCAACGCTGGATCGATCTTTGCCAACGCTTCGGCCTAGATGTTGAAGTTGTAGAATGTGAATGGGGCACAGGCGCGCCAGTTGAAGAGTTCGCCCATAGATTACGAGCTGACAAAAAAGGTCACATTAAGGCCGTACTGGTGACTCACAACGAAACGGCTACCGCCGTAAAAAGTGATGTCCATGGCGTACGTAAAGCCATTGATAATGCTAGCCATAGTGCTTTGTTAATGGTGGATGCTGTGAGCTCTCTAGCTAGCATGGACTTTCAAATGGATGCCTGGGGAGTAGACATTGCGATTACAGGCGCCCAAAAAGGCTTCATGTTGAATACTGGCCTTGCTATTGTTGGCGTGAGCCCTAAAGCCATGGCTGCTACAGCAACTGCAACATTGCCTCGCTGCTTCTTTGATTTTAACGACATGGCTAATGCCAATAAGATTGGTAGTTACCCCTACACACCGCCTGTACAGCTGTTTAATGGCTTAAGGGCCAGTGTAAGCCTATTATTGAACGAAGGCATGAGCAATGTGTATGCGCGCCATCACCGTATTGCAGAAGGAGTAAGAGCTGCTGTAAAAGCATGGGGTCTTGAGTTATGTGCGCATAGCCCAGAGCTTTATTCCGATACAGTGACAGCAATCATGGTACCTGAGGGTAAAGACGCCAATTTGATCACGCAACATGCCTATAAGGCGTATGGCGTATCTTTTGGAGGCGGCTTAGGTGAAATGGCTGGCAAACTATTTCGTATAGGCCATTTAGGCGCAATGACCGATGTAATGGTTTTGTCTGGCATCGCCACTGCTGAGATGGTAATGGTAGACCTAGGCTATAATATTAACTTAGGGTCAGGAGTTGCCGCCGCACAAAGTGTTTACCGACGCGGAGTTTGATGATTAACCTGAGGCATATTAATCTGCTTGTTATTTTAATTAGTTTTAACTAATATTGCGCATTAGATACAACTTATGGGATGAGTAATGGCTTACACTGAAAAATTCCAAACCATGGCAGATCATGCAATGGCTCGCGTTGACGCAGTAGAACCTAGTCAGGTTGATGGACTAGTCGCCGGTGGAGCCATTTTGCTCGATATCCGTGACAAAGAAGAACACGATAAGGCTAACATTGAAGGTTCTATTAACCTCAGCCGGGGTAAGCTAGAAATGGATATTGAGGGCATGATTCCAGACTTAAATAGCACCATTATTTGTTATTGCAACGCTAATAACCGAGGTGCTCTATCTGCAGCTGCCTTGCGAGACATGGGCTACGATAACGCCATGTTTATTAGCGGTGGAAGAATGGCATATCGCGCTTTAACAAAGGAATCATAAGTCTATGTGGGATCAACCTTAAGCGATTAAAGACTATATCTATGGCACAGAGCCGAATGAGTTCTTGCATGCCGACACTTTCCTGCGCCCAATAAAAAACCCCTAGCTTTTTGGGCTAGAGGCTCTTTAGTACTGAATAGGATGCTTGGCGATGGCCCAGTCAGGGCCTCAGGCCCTGCCGTTCGAGTGGCGCAAAGCGGTGCTTTGCCAACTGCGCCAGTCTCACCCTACTATCACATGATTTGTGGCAGCGTAGCTGCCCTGTCTTTATCCATGTGAGAGTAACTCATCGCTTTCCTGCGCCCAATAAAAAACCCCTAGCTTTTTGGACTAGAGGCTCTTTAGTACTGAATAGGAAGCTTGGCGATGGCCCGGTCAGGGCCTCAGGCCCTGCCGTTCGAGTGGCGCAAAGCGGTGCTTTGCCAACTGCGCCAGTCTCACCCTACTATCACATGATTTGTGGCAGCGTAGCTGCCCTGTCTTTATCCATGTGAGAGTAACTCATCGCTTTCCTGCGCCCAATAAAAAACCCCTAGCTTTTTGGACTAGAGGCTCTTTAGTACTGAATGGGAAGCTTGGCGATGACCTACTCTCACATGGGGAAACCCCACACTACCATCGGCGCTAAGACGTTTCACTTCTGAGTTCGGAATGGGGTCAGGTGGTTCCATCTCGCTATGGTCGCCAAGCAAAAAAGGGTGAATGAAGATCGTTAAATCACCATCCATGAATTTGTGATATTGAGTTTAGGCACTACACTGATGCGCTTATCGAGGGCTTACCCGTCGTATTATCGTAAACTTAATGGCTTGTACTGGGTACTTATGTACCAGCTTGTACAACGCTTTTGGCGTTATATGGTCAAGCCTCACGAGCAATTAGTATTGGTTAGCTCAACACGTTACCGCGCTTACACACCCAACCTATCAACGTCCTAGTCTTGAACGGCTCTTTAGGGAGTTAAACTCCTGTGAGATCTCATCTTGAAGGGGGCTTCCCGCTTAGATGCTTTCAGCGGTTATCCTGTCCGAACGTAGCTACCCGGCAATGCCACTGGCGTGACAACCGGAACACCAGAGGTTCGTTCACTCCGGTCCTCTCGTACTAGGAGCAACTCTTCTCAAATCTCAAACGTCCACGGCAGATAGGGACCGAACTGTCTCACGACGTTCTAAACCCAGCTCGCGTACCACTTTAAATGGCGAACAGCCATACCCTTGGGACCGGCTTCAGCCCCAGGATGTGATGAGCCGACATCGAGGTGCCAAACACCGCCGTCGATGTGAACTCTTGGGCGGTATCAGCCTGTTATCCCCGGAGTACCTTTTATCCGTTGAGCGATGGCCCTTCCATTCAGAACCACCGGATCACTATGACCTACTTTCGTATCTGCTCGACGTGTCTGTCTCGCAGTTAAGCATGCTTATGCCATTGCACTAACCTCATGATTTCCGACCATGATTAGCATACCTTCGTGCTCCTCCGTTACTCTTTGGGAGGAGACCGCCCCAGTCAAACTACCCACCACACAGTGTCCTCGATCCGGATTACGGACCTGAGTTAGAACCTCAAACATACCAGGGTGGTATTTCAAGTTTGGCTCCACGATGACTAGCGTCACCGCTTCAAAGCCTCCCACCTATCCTACACAAATAGGTTCAAAGTTCACTGTGAAGCTATAGTAAAGGTTCACGGGGTCTTTCCGTCTAGCCGCGGATACACTGCATCTTAACAGCGATTTCAATTTCAC
>NZ_CP159831.1:470000-1010000 GCF_047730075.1 Candidatus Njordibacter sp. Uisw_039 | reverse complement strand
TTCTCTAACGACACATTAAACTGTGGGTACTGGCGCATGGCCAAAGCACATACTTTCAGCATAAAGGGTAAGGGTGTGACCTTGGTACCTTTTTGCTCCGCTTCTGCCTTTAGCCCCTTACGGAACACCTCTAGTTCAGTAATGTCTGCATGATCAAATTGGGTGACGTGAGGCACATTAAGCCAACTACGGGTCATATTTTGCGCAGTAATCCGTTGCACCTTACTCATTTTAATACGGTCAATAGCACCAAACTGACTGAAGTCGATAGCTGGCGGTTGCTCTATGCCATGGCCCTGACTGGATGACGAGGCAGGTTGTTGTAGCTTTTGTTTTACAAAAGCCTCTATATCTTCTTTTAATACACGATCTCTTGGCCCAGTTGCAGCAACTTGCGCCAGCTCTACACCCAGTTCGCGGGCCAACATGCGCACAGCTGGGCCTGCATGAGCAGCACTTCCTATGATCACTTCCATCTCTTCATGAGCTTGATTTACTGGGGCTGGAGCTTTACTAGGTGCAACAGTTTCTTTGATTTGAGGCACCTGAGACACCAACGTCTCTAGAGCCACTTTACTAGCCTTGCTTGTTAACACCGCAATGGTGTCACCCACATTAATTTTAGCGCCCTCTGCCACTTTAATTTCTAGCACAGTGCCAGCGAAAGTAACTGGAATTTCCATAGAGGCTTTGTCGGTTTCAAGTACGATTAGGCTATCTCCTTCAGCCAACTCATCACCCACTTTAACGGATATCTCAACAACCTCTACATCGGCTGCACCACCTAAGTCTGGCACCAAAGCCAATCGCTCAGACTCCACGGCTACAGCTTCAGCCATCACATCAGGAATAACAGCTTCCACTATCGCCGATTCCATTTCAATTTCCACATGAGGTGCTAGCTCCCTAGCTTCATCTGGTGCAGCGGCAGTTTCAATTTCCACCATTACATCACCAAGACTACACGTGTCACCCTCTTTTAAAACAATGGTTTTTATTACACCAGCGCTTGACGCTGGAATTTCCATTGATGCTTTGTCAGTTTCAACCACAATAATAGAGTCGCCCTCACTTACCACATCACCAACTGCTACGCAGATTTCGATGACTTCTACGTTTTCTGCACCGCCCAAATCTGGGATCATCATATTACTTGTTGCCATGTCTTTGTCCTCTTCTCGTCAGCAGCTTACAGGTGAACTGGGTTAGGCTTATCACTGTCGATATTGAACTTTTTAATGGCGCGCGAAACCTCACTCACCTTTATGGTACCGTCTTCTGCTAGAGCCTTTAGCGCTGCGACAACAACGTAGTATCGGTTGACCTCAAAAAACTCTCGAAGCTTTTCGCGACTATCACTACGACCATAGCCATCAGTACCCAGCACCTTATAGTTGGCGGGCACAAACTCACGAATCTGCTCCGCAAATGATTTTACGTAGTCTGTAGCAGCGATAACCGGCCCAGCATGACCAGACAAGCATTGCTCTACATAACTCTGCTTTGGCTCTTCCTCCGGGTGCAACATATTCCAACGACCAACATCCTGTGCGTCACGACCTAGTAGGTTAAAGCTTGTGATACTCCAAACATCTGCACCAATATTGAACTCCGCTGCCAAAATTTCTGCAGCAGCCTCTACTTCTCGCAAAATAGTGCCACTGCCAAGTAGCTGCACACGTTTTTTAGCTTTGGACTTAATTTCTTTTAACAAGTACATACCCTTAACAATACCAACCTCACAGCCTACCGGCATATCTGGCTGAATATAATTTTCATTCATCACGGTAATATAGTAAAACTTGTTTTCCTTTAAGGCATACATGCGATGCAAACCATCTTGAATGATGACCGTCAGCTCATAGGCATAGGTAGGATCATAAGTGACACAGTTGGGAATCAAGTTACCTAGAATATGGCTATGTCCATCTTCGTGTTGCAATCCTTCGCCGTTTAAAGTGGTACGACCTGCTGTGGCTCCAATAAGGAACCCGCGGGCCTGACTGTCACCAGCAGCCCATGCCAAATCACCAATACGCTGAAAACCAAACATTGAATAGAAGATATAAAACGGAATCATAGCGTAATTATTATTACTGTATGAAGTCGCGCAGGCCAACCATGCAGACATAGCCCCCGCTTCGTTAATACCTTCTTCTAGTATCTGGCCCGCCTGATCTTCACGATAGTACATCACCTGATCGGCATCATGGGGTACATACTTCTGTCCTTCAGCCGTATAAATACCTAACTGGCGGAACATTCCCTCCATACCAAAGGTACGAGCCTCATCAGGAACAATCGGTACAACTCGCTGGCCAATTTCTTTATCTTTAACTAACGTCGTCAATGTACGAACAAATGACATGGTGGTAGACACTTCACGCTTGCCACTGGACTTCAGTTGGCCACCCAGAGAATCTAAACTAGGTGTTGTTAGAGCTTCAAAGTCACTACGTCGACTCGGTAATTGGCCACCCAAGGCCTCTCGCCTTGCCCGCATGTACTTCATTTCGGGCGTATCTTGTGCCGGTCGGTAATATGGTACGTTCTTAATTTGGTCACGAGTTAATGGAATATTAAAGCGCTCACAGAAACTTTCCATTTCGTCCATATCAAGCTTTTTGAGAGAGTGAGTTGGGTTCTTTGCTTCTCCCGACTTACCCATGCCATAGCCTTTAATCGTTTGAGCTAAAATAACCGTGGGTTTACCTATGGTATTGGTCGCTTCGTGGTAGGCTGCATAAACCTTATAGGGATCATGGCCACCGCGGTTAAGCTTCGTAATATCGTCATCAGTATAGTCTGCTACCATCTCCAATAACTCAGGGTATTTACCAAAGAAGTGCTCACGGGTGTAGGCACCACCCATGGCTTTGTAATTTTGTGACTCACCATCAACTACTTCATTCATGCGCTGTTGCAACAAACCTTTGGTATCGCGGGCTAGTAAAGGATCCCAGTGTCGGCCCCAGAGCACTTTAATGACATGCCAACCGGCACCCACAAAGATACCTTCAAGTTCTTGGACAATTTTACCGTTACCACGCACAGGACCATCTAGACGCTGCAAGTTACAGTTGACCACAAAAATTAGGTTATCCAGCTTTTCGCGGCCGGCTAGGGAGATACAGCCTAATGATTCTGGCTCATCACATTCTCCATCACCTAAAAAGGCCCAAACTTTACGGTCACCATTTTCAACCAACCCACGCTGCTGTTGATAACGCATAATGTGGGCTTGATGAATCGCCTGCAATGGACCTAAGCCCATTGAAACCGTTGGGAACTGCCAGTAATCAGGCATTAACCATGGGTGAGGGTAGGAAGACAAACCATTGCCATCTACTTCACGGCGAAAGTTATCCATTTGCTCCTCAGTTAAACGCCCTTCTAGATAAGAACGAGCATAAATACCGGGGGAAATATGACCTTGGAAGAACACTAGGTCACCTTCTTGCTGATCTGTATTACCCCGGAAGAAATAGTTAAAACCTACATCATATAAAGTAGCTGATGAGGAGAAGCTGGCAATATGCCCACCTAAGCCATCATCATTATCATTGGCGCGCATCACCATAGCCATGGCATTCCAGCGAATCAAAGAACGAATACGTCGTTCCATGAATAAATCACCTGGCATATGCTGCTCATTTTTTAGAGCAATACTGTTGACGTAGGGCGTGGTGAGGGAGTTTTCTACCTTCGCACCCTGCAAACGGGCTTGTTCCCCCAGCTTTACCAAGATATATCGAGCACGATCTGCACCCTCGTTTTTAATCACCGAAGTCAAGGCATCCAACCACTCTTGTGTTTCGATTGGATCTATATCTGAATCAGACTGCAACACGTTTTCCCCTATTCACTAATGCCGAAAAAACTTTACTTCGACACAACATAAAATATCATGTAGTAATACTACAATAAATACAAAAATAATGCCAATATAGACCAAAAAAATACACATTAGTAAATATTTTACATTTATTAAACTATGCCCCAGAACGCCTCATAGCGCGCTCTTGACGGGTTGAATCTTTGCTTTGCTCTATAATTGCCTCTTCTACAAAGGCCAAATGATCATGAGCCGCATTTCGTGCTTTTTCTGGGTTTTCTGCAACAATAGCTTCCAATAAAACTTGATGTTGATGATGGATACGTTCTCGAGTATCGCGCTTGGGATAAATGCTCTCCAAGTTGGCGTAGATATTTTTATGAAGCAAAGTAAACAACGAACGCATCGTATGCAACAACACAGCATTATGAGACGCTTCAGCAATAGCTAGGTGAAATTCCGCATCGGCTTTGGTTTCTTGCTCAAACAACTTCTCATCATGAGCCTCTTGCAGATCAACATAGCATGCTTGCAACCGCTCTTTGTCCGCTTCCGTACATCTTAATGCAGCATAATAGGCCGACACCCCTTCTAGCGCATGACGGAACTCTAGCAGATCATATTGTGCTTCCGGATGAGTAGAGAATAATTCAGTTAACGGGTCCACTATACTGCTACCAATGTTTTCAGAAACGAACGATCCACCACCTTGACGGCTAATAATAAGTCCTCTAGCCGAAAGTTTTTGTAATGCCTCCCTAAGCGAAGGTCTGGACACTTCAAACTGACTAGCAAGCGTTCGCTCTGGGGGTAACTGTTGGCCTGGCTTAAGACTGCCTTCTAGTATCATAGCCTCTAACTGCTCCATGATTACATCTGATATTTTGGGTTGTTTTACTCGCTGATACGCCATAACCGCTCTCTATTGGTAATACCAATTATATTCAAAGTCAAAAATAACCTGCTTTCCTTGTCTTGGTCAAGTTTATTACCATATACAGTGTCATAATAATCTTATCCACATCACCTTAAAAGATATAAGTGCAGGTTCATTTTAACAGTAGCGTTGTTCAGAATATAGCGTATGAAATCTTATTAGGTATACTGGTATTACCATTTATCCAAGAAACATTAAAAGGTATAGAAAAATAACGTCCCTATAAGATTAACTATGAAATTTATCAAAGCTAACATTACTCAAAAAAACATTAATCACAATCCCAATGGTGTTTTTTAACAGCTATTTATAAAGGTCTATTTCCCTTCATTATTTTGCAATTAATTGGTATGTTTGCACTTAAAGCCTGACGGCAAGAGAGTCTTTGGTCACCAACGTTAGCATATGGTGCCAAACCAGGTTAAAACACAAGGATAGTTTTGGATATTTATGGATCAGAGCATTATTGAACGCGTTTTCGCCACGGTTTTTCCACTCGTGGCTATTGCCACCATCGGCTATGGCTATGGCCAATGGCGCAGACCAGACATCAAACTCATTAACCAAATCAATATGGAGGTTTTTGTACCTTTATTGGTGTTTGTAGTTCTGGCAGACCAATCGGTACCTATTGGCCATCTTGGACCCATGGCCCTTGGTGCAATTATCGTTGTACTTGGTTCAGGCTTATTGTTGTGGCCTGTTATTGCCATGTCACCTTGGTCGAGTAAAACCTTCTTGCCACCGATGATGTTTAACAACGTGGGCAACATGGGTATACCATTAATCTTATTGGCCTTTGGTGACGAGTTTTTAGCCATTGCCGTGGTTTGTTTTGTGGTAGAAATGACCCTGCACTTTAGCTTAGGCATTTTTATGATCAACCCAAAAATGCGTTTAATAAGCATACTTAAACAACCAGTTATGATCGCCACCATAGCTGGTTTCACCATAGCTTTAAGCGGCCTTCAATTGCCCAGCAGTGTTCACTTGCCCATCGACATGTTGGGGCAAATTTGTATTCCATTAATGCTCTTTACCTTGGGCATTCGCCTAACCAACATAGCGTTTGATGACTGGAAGGTCGGTTTAATAGGCGCCATTCTTTGCCCCATTTCCGGCATTTTAATGGCCGTAGCGGCGCAAGTTTTACTTAAGCTCCCACTAGAGCAATATGCCGTACTTATTGTGTTTGGTGCGTTGCCACCAGCAGTATTGAACTACATGGTGGCAGAGCAATACCAGCAAGAACCAAAAAGAGTAGCCTCTATCGTCTTGATTGGTAACTTAATGGCATTGATCAGCATTCCGATTACTTTAGTATTTGTTCTCTAAACCCACTCTAGGCCTGTGGTATCATGGGCCCAATTGAGCCACACCATTTCTAGCGCGGAACTTCCCAATGCCAACCCCCATACCCGATGTTCTCAACGCCCATTTTCTCAAGGCAGATCTAAAAGCTAACGTGAGCGCTGCTTTATTAGAAGATGTAGGTGATGGGGACATTACAGCACGCTTAATACCGGTCGAAGAAAAAGCTTCTGCTGCGATTATTACCCGCGAAGCTGCCACCATTTGTGGTGTTGACTGGGTGAACGAAGTAGCACGCCAAGTGGACGCGACCATCTCCATTGACTGGATGGTGGCTGATGGACAGCAGGTTGAAGCTAATCAGCTATTATTTCAAGCCTACGGCAATGCTCGTAGCCTACTTACTTTTGAGCGTTGCGCCCTGAATTTTTTACAGTGTTTATCTGGTACCGCCAGCATCGCTCACTATTACGCTGGCCTAGTAGCAGACACCCAAGTAAAGCTACTAGACACCCGCAAAACCATTCCCGGCTTACGCAAGGCACAAAAGTACGCCGTTGCTTGTGGCCAATGTTACAACCACCGCATCGGTTTATATGATGCATTTTTAATCAAAGAAAACCACATTGCTGCTTGTGGAGGCATTAGCCAAGCCATTGCTACTGCTCGACAACAAGAACCTGCCAAACCTGTAGAAGTAGAAGTGGAATCCATGGATGAGCTACAGCAGGCATTAGAAGCCGGTGCAGACAGCGTTATGCTCGACAACTTTACTTTGCGTGAAATGCGTGAAGCGGTGCAGCTCGCTGCAGGACGAGTAGAACTAGAGGCGTCCGGTGGCATTACCGAGCAAACCCTTCGCCCCATCGCAGAAACGGGTGTGGACTACATCTCCATTGGTGCCTTAACCAAAGATTGCCGCGCTATTGATCTGTCGATGCGGTTTGTTTAAAACAACATCAGATGATCAAGCGAGAGCTTAATACCAATTTCTTCACCAATTTCATGGTTATGGTGAGAATCTGCAAAGCAAGACAATGTTTGATTACCCGCTATTAATACCCGATACAAAAAGTGGGTACCGCGAAAACGTTTACTGATGATACGTCCTGTTATAGGGCTATCATCCAAGTGTAAGACGTCATCGGGACGGATAAATACCTCGGCTTTTTGACCTGCTGTAAAGCCATGGGCCCTGTCGCTACACAAGTGGCCTATGGGCGATTCTACACAGGTTTCACTACTCACATTACAGGCTAAAAAGTCTCCTTCACCAATAAAATCAGCGACAAAACGACCGTCTGGCTTATGGTAAATATTGTAGGCTGTATCCCACTGTTCGATACGACCTTGATTCATTACCGCCACATGATCTGCCATGGTAAAGGCTTCAGTCTGGTCATGGGTGACTAATAGTCCAGGGATTTTTTCTTGCCGCAAAATTGCACCAACTTCTGGCACCAGTTCTTCTCGCAACATGGCATCAAGGCCAGAGAAAGGTTCATCTAATAACAACAAACTAGGTTTCGGCGCCATAGCACGAGCCAATGCTACACGTTGCTGTTGACCACCTGACAATGCATGAGAATAACGTTCTTGATAACCACTTAATCCAACCAGATCCAACAACTCTTCCACTCGCTGCACTTGCTCTGCCTTGGGCCAGTGCTGTAATCCAAACGCCACATTAGCAGCGATATTTATGTGAGGGAACAAGGCCACATCCTGAAATACCATGCCCACATTACGGGTTTCTGCGGGTAGGCAAAAGTCATCCTTAGCAAGGGTTTTACCTGCCAAACTAATACTGCCAGACTGTAATGGCACAAAACCAGCAATGGCGCGCAACAAAGTGGACTTACCACAACCACTGGGGCCCAACAAACAGCCTATTTCACCTATACCCACAGCTAAGCTTACATCATGCACAATGTTATGTTGGCCGTAGGCAACATTTACTTTATCCACCAGCAAATGCTGATCCGAGTTATCAAAGGACATAGTCATTTAGGATCTCTCATATTAGTGTGGCCTGCGGCGGGCAATTGAGGCATGTAGCATCAATACAGGAATAAGCCCAACGAGTACAATCATAATGGAAGCCGGAGCTGCATCGACAAGCCTTTCGTCTGAGGCTAATTCATAAGCCCTAACTGCCATGGTATTAAAGTTAAACGGTCGCAGTATAAGTGTTGCAGGTAACTCTTTGAGCACATCTACAAATACAATCAATAGGGCGGTGAGTATAGAGCTGCGCATTAGAGGCACATGAATCTTACGTAATAGGGTCAAAGGATTGTGGCCCATTGATCTACCAGCATGGTCTAAACTAGGCTTAATTTTCTCTAAACCAGATTGGACACTACCTAGCGCTACGGCCAAGAAACGCACTGTATAAGCAAATAATAAAGCCACCAAACTACCTGATAAAAGCAAACCTGGGCTATCCCAACCTAAGCTTTCGAATAGGGCTATAAGACTATGGTCTGCCCATGCTAATGGAATCAAAACGCCTATAGCAATAATAGTACCTGGTAATGCATAACCAAAGCCTGCCATAGCAATCACAGTGCGGACAGGTTTAATCGGTTTAGTTCTTTTTGCGTAGGACAAAATAATGGCTAATGATACGGCAATGATCGCTGCCAAAAAAGCTAAGCTAAATGAATTCCATGCAAGGGTAACAAAGTCCCAACCTAAAGGTTCTGCCTCGAACACCGCCCAAATCAACAACTGAGTTGCTGGGATAATAAAACCAAAAATAAGGGGTGCCGAGCATGCAATTACAGCCATGACTGCTTTGGTGCCCGTTAACGGAATTAAATCTGCGCGAGCTCTTGATTCGGCCGCAGAATGGTAACTTGCACGGCGACGAGAATAACGCTCTAACAAGACTAATAATATAACAAAAGCCAATAAGCTGGCAGCCAGCTGAGCTGCTGCTGCCATATCTCCATAACCATAAAAGGTACGGAAGATACCCGTAGTGAAGGTGCTCACACCAAAATATTGCACGGTACCGTAGTCTGCCAAAGTTTCCATTAGAGCCAGGGATAAACCTGCAATGATGGCTGGTCGAGCCATAGGTAACGCTAAACTCCACATGGCACGCCAGCGTGAATAACCTAAACTACAACCCACTTCAATACTGTTGACTGATTGCTCCAAAAAGGCAGCCCTAGCCATGAGATAAACATAGGGATACAACACTAGAGACATCATCACAATGGCGCCACCTAGGGAGCGAATTTCAAAGAACCAATAATCACCATAACCTAGGCCTGTTAGGTCTCTAATCCAAGTTTGCACTGGGCCTGCAAAGTCTAATAAGCCAGTGTAGGTGTAGGCGATAATGTAAGCTGGGATAGCTAACGGTAACAACAGAGCCCAGCTCAACCAGCGACGCCCCGGAAAACTGCACATACTGGTTAGCCAAGCGGTGGGCACTCCTAATAAAAGCACACCCGTGCCAACACCCAGCAATAGCAGCAAGGAGTTCACTAAATAATCGTTAAGCACGGTATCAAACAAGTGCTGCCATAGGGCACCATCGGCTTTTAGCAGATAGCTGACAATCACAATGACAGGAAGCGATAAGAATGCTGCAATCACAACAGCAAAAACACTTAACCCATGGCGTTTAAACATTAACAGTATTACCTATCGCCAGCCGGCACGATCCATTAGTTGAACCGCTTGTCGATTATTCTCACCTAATGTTTCTAAATCAATGGGATCCATTTTGTAAACACCAAACCCTTTAAGGGCCTCTGAAACTTCTACACCAGCTACAACTGGATATTCATTATTAATGTCTGCATACCAAGCCTGTGCTGTCGCAGATACCAGATATTCTAATAGTATTTGTGCCTGTTTAGGGTGTTTACCGTATTTAGTAAAACCTGCACCACTCACATTAAAGTGAGCACCGCGTCCCAGTGCACCTTGGCCCTGCTGGTTAGGCCAAAATACTGCCAACTGGCTAGCCACAGACTGCTCAGCTTCTTTACTGCTATTGATCAACCGAGCCAAATAATAGGTATTAGCTATAGTCACATCACACACACCTGCTGACACCGCTTTTAACTGGTCTGTATCTCCACCTGAGGGTGCTTTAGCAAGATTATCAACCATGCTTCCCATCCAATCCTGAGCGGCTTCAGCGCCGATTGCATCAATAGTGGCAGCCACAAGAGATTGATTATACACAGATTGTGAGGACCGGAGGCAAATTCGACCTTTCCATTTTGCATCTGCTAAGGCTTCATAAGTAGACAGTTCATCAGGGTTAACACGATTCTTGGCATAAATAATAGGCCTTGCTCTAAGTGTAAGTCCGTACCAGTAACTTTCAGAATCTCTTAACGCTTTAGGAATTCTCTTTTCTAGCGACGGCAAAGACACGGGTTTTAGCACTCCGGCCTCTTTAGCGCGATGCAGACGGCCCACATCCACTGTAATAAAAAGGTCAGCAGGGGTTGCACTGCCTTCTACTTGCAAACGTTTTAATAAGGCATCAGCCTTGCCAGTAATAAGGTTCACTTTAATACCAGTGGTAGCACTAAATTCATCCAACAAGGGCTTAATTAATGCCTCTTTACGGGCTGAATAAACATTTACAATGTCCCCGGCTTGGGCCGTTGTGGCGGTTAATAAGCTAGCAGCAACGGCGGGGAGTATAAAGGTATTAATAAGATTCATGGGTATCATTTATTGGGACTCACTTGTTACATGTGTTTTGTTATTGGTGCTGATTAATTTGCCCTTACTACGCCAGAAGTAGCACCAACTGCTTGTAAAGGGCTGCCAATACAAAGTTACTAACTGATGTTCTTTAGGCTTTTGGCCAAGCAAGCCGTAGGTTAATTCTTGACTATTAGATCCATACTCCAAGGTATTTCCTAGTCGATCCCATAAGGCAATAAAGGCACCAAAGTTCTTATCCCAATGCTGACGAGCCTGAGAATGGTGTATTTGGTGCTGTGCGGGAGAAATGAGCCACCCTTCTATGACTTTTCCATAACTAATAGGTACAGGCGAATGACGCAAGTTAGAGCCTAACAAATTTAATACTGCGTTAAATACATTGGCTCCCAACAAGCTCAGCAAGGTCACCCTGTCAGCAAACACAAACACAAAAACACTAATCAGAAAGCCCTGCACTAATACACTGCGCAGGCCAAACAATAGGCCTTCCATGGGGTGTGTCCGCAATACTGTAAAAGGTGTTAAAGACTCGGCTGTGTGGTGTACTCGGTGAAATGCCCACAAAACTGGCCAGCGGTGCATCAGTCGATGAAGATAATAGCGACTTGCGTCATCAACTACAAACAAACATGAGGTAAAAATAACTGAAACCCAAAAAACTGGAATGTCTGAAAACCACAAGGGCCGAGATACCCAATCATTGAGCGCATAGAATAAAGTAGTCGCAAGGGCTAATTTACTCAACAGAATTGGACTGAGAAGCAACATGATCGGTTGATTAAGCAGCATTATTGTATAATCAGATTGACTAGAACTAGACCACCAAATTTTACCTTGAAATAGCCAACGAAAAGCGGCTAGACAGTTAAGCTGACGCTGCCACATAAGCCAAACAACAGCAATAAGTGTAGCACTTAACATATAGCCGAAAAATATACGCTTACTACCTTGGCTGACTAAACCCATAAGTTCAGAAAACCAAGATTGTATAAACTCAAACAACCAATCCATGGCTAGTTAATAAAGCATCTAGTCATTTTCAGCCGCCATCGCTTCACCAAGCGAATCTACCAATTGAGCTAAGTTGGCGGTCACATTTTTATTACGCGCTTCTACTTCAAAGTCATCAATCATTAACTTTTGCAGCTTGATCATCTGCACACGGTACTCAGATAAACTAACAGAGGAACTTTGTACAAACTCACCATCAACCAAGGCGGCAACCTGCGTGTTACCTAACAAAACTGGGCTGTATCCTATAAGTCGATTCAACTTCACACCAGTTTCACCTAAGTTAACACCACCCGATTCCAACGCTAATGCAAAACCCTTAAGCTCACCCCAATGCTTGGCATAGTTACGATAAAGCTTCACGGCATTACCATTGGCTTCAATAGCGGCTTCCAATTTTTCAATATCACCATAAACAGAACCTGCATACTTAAACACAGCTTCAGCAATAAGACGCTGCCATTGGGTCTTAATCACTTGAGCGTAGCTCATTAATTTACTGCGCTGGGCATCTGTAAGCGCTTCACCATTGGCAGAGGATATTAAATTACGGCCATCAAGAAAGGCCTGAACAATGGTATGCAGGTAATTAGTTTTTCCACCTTTATCAAACGAGGCTGCATAGTATGCATGAGCGAATGCCATTTCAGTAACTAATGACACCTTACCATCGTTATTGTAATCTGCCTTGGCGAAACTATCCGCTTTCTGCTTGGCAATGCCATAGACTTGTGCAGCAGTTAACTTCATAGTATGAGCCGGTGCGCCAAAATAACCAAAGGCCTCATCCCATACGTGTTCTTTACCTGTATAGGCCTTGCCTTCTTTGTAGGCTTTACTGTTAGGATTAACGTCCGCTGCTAACTTTTCATCTAGATAATTATCAACAGCCTGATTATAGAATACTGCGCCCATAGTAAATTTAGAAATTAATTGTGTGTAGTCATAGCCTGTTAAGGGATCAAATCCTTTTTCCGTCGCTGCTGCTTTTTCCAACATCAAGTCAAGCAATTCAGCACCAGTGAGTCCACCAGGCATGCCAGAGATTAAACCCTTGTAGGCTTTTCCAGACAGGTTTTTGCCTGTTGAAATCTTATCCACATGCGTTTGAAGCACTGCAAATTCATCTTTTGAAACTGGATCAACAATAACTCGACCTGTCTCTTTGCCATTAAAGTAAGCTTTAGTTTGCTCTAAACTAGCACCTTTAGAAACCAGCTTTTTAACTGAATTGTGTAGGGTATGCCGCGCTATCTGGCCAGTGTAAGCCTCAGAATGGGTCTTACTGCCCGTATAGTTTTTTACCGTAATGGGGAAGTCTGCATAGACCTCTACATGTGCCCCAGCGTGGGCTTGACCAGTTAAGGTTAAGCTAGTGGCAACAACGATAGAAAGAAGTGTTTTATTCATAGATCATCCCTAGTAAGCTTTTCAATCAGGAGGATTATAAACAAACTTGAGTGGTAATGCAAATCATTCTTATTTAGATTAGCGTAACGTTTATCATTTATTAAATATAAATAAATTCGTCATTTTTTATACAATTTAAAGGTAATCTAGGTACACATAAAATTCACCAACTGTTAAACTGCGCGCCTACACTGTCCCAGTAGCTCAGCTGGATAGAGCAGCCGCCTCCTAAGCGGCAGGCCGGAGGTTCGACTCCTCTCTGGGACGCCACAACCTCTAGACTTGCTCCACTTTCCGTGGGGCACATACACATATAACACTATGTTTTTTAAGCAATAACTACATGCGGCGTTTCACTTTACGTGATCACTCAACCAGTTTAATTAATTCTTGGCTTGCTAGAATTGCGCCAGCTTCCTCTCTTATTTTAATCATTTCTGGTTTATTCATTATTCCAACCATATGTTCCATGGATGGGACGTCCATGACAACCCATACTTTATTTTCATTACCTTCTTCATGTCCATAAGCAAGGAGATTCATTTGATTTTTCTGTCTGAAACTTTCATTTTCAAGCATTAGTTTCTTCCAGTGTTGATACCCTAAAGATAATTCAACATTCATAATAGTTTTCATTCCATAACTCCTTATTTTTCGTCCTGTGAAATGGGACTTGGTTAAATATGTCACCATCCCACTAGCCACATTGAATAAAGTTCTACCAAAGCACTGCAACTTAATCACATTTATAGCACAATCTGCAATACTCTCTAATGTGATTGATCAATATGAGACCCCTTTAAACACCCCAAGTATCCGTCAGTTTATAGCCTTCTGGCCAGGGGTCAGTGGGGTCAAGCATATGCTGGTGAATTCCAGTGATCCATCCACGGCCACTGATTTCAGGCACAATAGCGGGGCGATGGCCCACTTCAGCTTTGGCCATAATTTTTCCAGTAAAGGTAGATCCTATAATTGACGTGGCTTCAAATTCATCGCCTAAATGCATGTCACCCTTAGCGGCCATCACGGCCATACGTGCAGAAACAGCTGTTCCAGTTGGGGAACGGTCTACTTTACCTGGCTGGATCACCACTGCAGATGTGCCACGCAAACCCTTATCAGTTTTTTCTAATGGGCCACAAAAGGCACAAAAGGAAATATGTTTCCAATCTGGGTTTTCTGGATGATTGAAACCCAGTTGCTCATTTGCAGCCTTGGTGATGGCCACCCCAAGTTGTGCAATTTGTCGGGCCTCAGACGCTATAATTTTAAACCCCAACGCTGCCGCGTCAACGATGACAAAGCTATCACCACCATAGGCTGTGTCAACTATGATACGCCCCAGTCCGGGCACTTCAAGGGGTACTCCAATTTGATCAGCAAAGCTGGGTAGGTTGCGTACAAATATGCGCTCGGCTTTTCCATCTTTGCATAACGCCCGCACGTGCACGAGACCACCTGGGGCTTCCAACACCATCTCAGTTACTGGTTCATGCATGGGAATGATACCACCGTCCAATAAAACAGTAGCAACACAAATGGAGTTTGAGCCAGACATAGGTGGTGTATCCTCAGGCTCCATGATGATAAACGCTGCGTCCGCTGCTGGATGTTTTGGTGGCACTAACAAATTAACGTGACGAAACACTCCGCCTCGAGGTTCGTTAAGTACAAAGTTACGTAAACTCTGATTTTGAGCAATAAAAGTGCGCTGCTGCCAGAGACTTTCTCCAGGTGGTGGGCTCACGCCACCCACAATAACGTCACCTACTTCCCCTTCTGCATGGGCTGAAATCACATGAATTATTTTATTACTACGCATAATTTTTCCTCAGGAATAGCTTGCAACTGGCGCACCTAGCGCTTCATGAATGGGTGTCACACCCAACCCAGGCCTATCTACTTTTTTATCTTGGTAACTTTCTATTGATGAGTACGATTCAATTCGGGCATAGCGGTTGAACCAATAGCTAGGTTCAATTGCAAGAATACAATCTCCTTGCTTATTAAGGCATGCTATCTTGATTAGCTGCAACTGCCAGTTCACTACCTAATAACAGTGAAAGTGCTAAACCAGTTTGCCAGTTACGGTTAAAATATCTGAGCGGACGTAAATTAGCTCTGGAAGCACTGCAGGCTTTTTCCCACCTTTCGCAGCCCCCATTCCAGGGCTTGCAGGCAATCTTCACAACCACACAATAGGCTAAGTTCAGGAGTGCTTATGTTTAAATCAAAGCCACAGGCTCCAGAGTTACAAGACAGATCAGCCATTATTTAACAACCCCATTTCTTGATAACACTAAATGTAACAATACGATAAAATGCCAAAGAATGAACCTAAATTTGAACATTATCTATAACCAAGGAAAGAACCATCACCACTATGTCCATGGCCTTAACACTAAAGGAAGACATCACCATCGATAAACTAGTGACAGAAATGGCTAAATCACAGGGTGAAATAGTGGATAGAGCACCACCGAAATCACCAATGGCGGTTCGAACGCCAGACGTAATAACAACCTCTCTCATTACACAAACTCGTCAATTAATTTTCTTGCTGACCTGCACTTTGTGATCTTAAGTTTAAGCAATTTCAGCATCAGTGCGGGATCAGTTTTTAAGCTTAAATAATTTAAACCTTACTCAAGTTACAGTAATGAGCAGAACCGAACCAATCCAATTTCATACAAAGGGTATACGAAAAACAAATGATTTGAGCAAGTACATACATAATTTGCTTGTTTAATCGTAAGCATTGGTTATCATAAGGCTACTTGTCATGGGAGGAGATGCTAATTTGAACCTACGCCAACTAGAAGCTTTTCGCGCCACGATGCGCAGTGGGTCCATCACAGAAGCAGCAGAAATAATGCATATCTCACAGCCCAGTGTTAGCCGTTTGATCGCTGACATTGAACGCTCTGTGGGCTTCCCGCTATTTTTACGCAGTGGCCGTGGACTCATCCCAACCCTGGAAGCAAATACCTTTTATAAGGGTGTTGAAGGCATGTTCGTGGGTGTGGAACGACTGCAAGAGTTGGCAGATTCTATCCGCACCACTAGTGGTGGCATTATCTCTATCGCCACCATTCAATCTATTGCTTGGTTTGAACTGCCAAGGGCGGTGAACCAATTATATCAACGCTATCATGATATTCGTTTTATGATCCATGTACGCAATACACCAGGCATACTAGATGCTGTGCAGATGAACCAGTTTGATTTAGGCATCGTTGGGCAACAACCCCCCTATCAAGGTGTTGAAACTCTGTTTCAGACCGCTGCACCCTATGTTTGCTTGATGCCCGAAGACCACAGGCTGGTTGGGCAAGCAGGTACTGTTGATCTTGAAGAATTGTCAAATAGTGAAACCTTTGTCACTTCTGGTGGCGCCTTTCCAGACACCATGATGTCTATAAGTAGTGCTTTGTCGAATAAAATGCAGGGCTGTTCGCGCTTGTCAGCCACCAATATGTCTGTGGCAGCCTCATTGGTGCGCGAAACCGGTGTGTTGGCTATTATTGATCCGTTTTCGGCTGAACAAGCTGTTAATATGGGAGGCGTTGTGTTTCGTCCAATTGCACAGGATTTAAAATACTATGTCTCCATCGTGACATCAGGTAGAGAACAGCTATCGCGCCAAGCGATCGAACTTGCTGAAGTCTTAGCTCAACAAATCACTGCGCGTGTCGCTTGTGTAATGAGCTATGCAGACTGAACCCCTTTGGCACAAAGTTTAGGACACCGTTTAGCACATCCTAGTTAGCCGATGCGCTTTAAATTCTGCTGTATCAGGCTAATTCATAGTATTTCTGGATGCATAACTAATCTATTGCTATTGGAGATTGTAATAAACTTCGAGTTATTATGATCTTATACCCAAAACCCGAGCACAAGGATGAGCAAATGTCTGCGTTTAAAAAACATGAACAGTAAAAGTAATAAAATATTTTCATCTCAAGATGCTCTGCAGGTAGCTAAGCAACGTCTGCCCCGGTTAATTTTTGATTTCATCGAAGGCGCCACTGGACGAGAAGTTTCAGCACTCAGGAATATGACCCGCTTTGACGAGATTACACTCCAACCGCGGGTCATGGAAGATGTGGAAACACGCCGTCTAAACACAAACCTTTTGGGCCAAAGTTACGACCTTCCTTTTGGTATAGCGCCCATGGGCATGTGCAATCTTGCTTGGCCTGGGGCTGATAAAGCCTTGGCTGAAGCCGCTCAAGCGTTCAACCTCCCCGTGTGCCTTTCATCAGCGGCTTCTAGTTCAATCGAAGACATGCGCTCGTGGGCCAGTGAAAATAGTTGGTTTCAACTTTACGTTGGTAGCTCCATGGAGGAGTCATTAGCCTTGGTCGATCGTGCTCGCAATGCTGGCTATGGGACCTTAGTGTTAACCGTTGACGTACCTCAAGTATCACGGCGCTTGCGTGACTTGCGTAACGGGTTCCAGATGCCCTTTAGAATAACCCCCAAGCTATTCATGGATTTTGCCACCCACCCCCGCTGGTCTTTGGCGACTTTATGGCAAGGGGTGCCAAAACCCATTAATTTTAAGCCAACATCTGGTAATGAGCAGTTTGACCGTAATGCCAGTCGCGCTGGAGCGAATTGGGAGTTCCTCAAACAGCTCCGTGACCTCTGGAAAGGTACTTTAGTTATCAAAGGTGTTACTTCAGCCCAAGATGCTTTGCGCATTCAGCGAGCTGGCGCAGATGCCATTTATGTATCTAATCACGGTGGACGACAGCTCGACAGTGCTCCGGCTGCTATTGATGTGTTGCCCAAGATTCGCCAGGCTGTTGGCTCTGATTATCCATTGCTTTTTGATAGCGGCGTTCGCAACGGTGAGGATGTCGTTAAGGCTCTCGCAATGGGTGCAGATTTTGTTATGTTAGGGCGCCCGTTTATGTTTGCTCTTGGTGCCGAGGGTGCGCGTGGTCTTAATTCTCTAATTCGTACTTTAGGTGAGGATGTAAGCCTTACTCTTGCACAAACTGGATTGGCAAATATTAATGATGTATCACACAGCATGTTGGTAGATTGTCCACCTGAGCTTATACAGGCATCGCTAACATCGATCCAAAATGCAACACATCAAAACTAATTGCCTGAAAAGGAATAATTGAAGATGACCGAACATAAAAACATTCGTGGTGGTGCTCTATTGGCTCGAGCATTTAAGAAAAAAGGTGTGGAGCATGCGTTCACTCTTGCAGGAGGTTTTTGTAACCCCGCACTAGAAGGCTTCATGGAATGTCAGATGCCTGTAATCAACTGCCCCCATGAGCAAGTTGCTGGCCATTTGGCCGATGGCCACGCTCGCATCAGCCGCAAGCCCACTCTGTGCCTTGTGGGCCCCGAAGGTTTCGCTAATGCAGTGCCAGCCATGCTTGAGGCTTGGGGTGAACGCTCACCAGTCATTTTTGTGACAGGCTCATCCACCTTAAAACGGCAAGGCTCAGGGGGATTCAAAGAAATTGATGATGTGGCCATCGCGGCGCCACTAACCAAGTATTCAGCCCAGATTGTTGATGGTCATCGCATTAGTGAATTTGTTGATCGCGCATGGAAAGCAGCCACCACTGGCTATCCAGGGCCAGTGCATCTAGCACTGCCAGTGGACATCATGTTTTCGTCTTTCCCAGAGAATGCGGGACTGCATGAGCGTCCGTTCGATAGGACCGATACCCCCAGTCCGAGGGCTTGGCCTGATCCGTCTGCGTTAGCGCCCATATTAGACACTATCCGGCATGCCAAAAGACCTCTGATCATCGCTGGACATGGTGTATGGTGGTCAAGATCTGAAACTCAGTTAAGTGCTACAGGCACCGCCCTGCGCATTCCTGTTTACAACGTGCCCTATCACACTAAAAATCTTAGCGAGGCTTCTGAGTGCTACATGGGATTAGCAGATTTCCATCAATATCACCCGTCTAAGCCAGCTATTCATGAGGCTGATGTGGTGGTGATGGTTGGGTGTCGTTTGGACAACCAAATGAACTTTGGTAATCCACCCTTTATTCCTGAAAATACCAAGCTAATCTGTGTCAACGGCAGCCATGAAGAATTAGATTATAATCATGCCGCTGATATGCAGCTCCTGTCTGACCCGGGAGCCTTTCTTGAGGCCCTCGCTGAGGTGAAAAAAACATGGGATGATTGGTTTAATCTACAAGTTCAACGCCGCCAAACCTGGGTACAAGAATGGAGTGATCACATTGCCGCAGAATCAGCTATGGATTTAGCTGAAGGACGCAAGATGCACCCACTGCAACTGGGCCTTGACGTGCAGGCCGAAATGAATGACGGTGATTGGTTGATTTTTGATGGTGGAAATACCCATTTTTGGAATGAAATTGGTGTCAATGTTGCCGCTCAAAGAGGCTTGAAATTGGGTGGCATCTTGCACCCCGGCAATTATAGTTTATTGGGTGTGGGCGTGTCGTTTGCCTTTGCAGCCAAACACATTCACCCAGAAAAAAATGCCGTTTTAATCACTGGTGATGGCGCCTTCCTATCAGGGGGCTTATCCATTGAAACTTGTTTCCAAGAGAAGGTACCTATTATTGTTATTGTTGATAACAACGGTGGCTTGGATTGCATTAGTCAGCAACAAGAACGCCTGTTTGAAAATGGTCAGCACTACGCTACGGATTTCCGTGATATTCCATTCCATGGCATGTTTGAGGGCTTGGGTGGCCACGGTGAACTAGTGACAAAACGCGAAGAATTCGCTCCAGCGATGCAACGCGCAATAGCAAGCGGTAAAACGTCCTGTATTAATGTAAAGTGCCGCGGTGTGATCAGCCCAATTGTGGCGGCCACTTCAGATAAACGTGAAAAGGCTTCGATTGAATAATGGCAGTCATTACATCCCACACACTCAACGGCACCGATGGCACTCATGCGGGTGGTATCACCGTGACATTAAGCCGTCTCGGACAGGTTAATGAAATTATCTTTACCACTGTCATGGATGATGGTGGGCGTCTTGAGCAAGAGATTGCACCTAATCAAATTGATCCTGATGCAACTTATGAGCTTGTGTTTGAAACAGGCAGCTTTTGGAAACAACGAAATATCTCGGGCGCAATGCCACAAATAGTTCTGCGTTTTTTAATGCTTGATCAAAAAGGTAAGTATCATATGCCAGTGATTCTTAATCCAAATTCCTACACTGTTTGGATGTCTTCATAATGTCTGATGGCTTGAACATGTCGCGCCGTATCCGGCGCACGCCTTATACCGGCAAGGTTGAACAGGTAGGTGTGCGTGGTTTCTCGGTGGTCAATCACATGCTCCTACCCAAAGCGTTCCAACGGTCGGTCGAAGAAGATTACTGGCATCTGCGCGAACATGTCCAACTGTGGGATGTTTCGTGCCAGCGTCAGGTCCAAATTCAAGGCCCTGATGCTGCCAAACTCATGCAATGGATGACCCCACGCGATATTAGCCAGGCCCTTGTGGGTGACTGCTGTTATGTACCGATTATCGATGCAGATGCAGGCTTGATTAATGACCCTGTGATGCTCAAATTAGCAGAGGATAAGTTTTGGCTCTCCATTGCCGACAGCGATGTTTTACTTTATGCCATAGGGCTGGCTCTAGGTAGGGGTATGGACGTGCAGATCTGCGAGCCCGATGTCTCAACTCTTGCCATACAAGGGCCCAAATCAGAAACCTTGGTAGCTAACCTATTTGGTGAGCACGTGCGTGATATTGGTTTTTTTAAATTTGGCTGGATCGAATTTCAAGGATCCCACCAATTAATCGCCCGTTCGGGCTACTCTCGGCAGGGTGGCTTTGAGATTTATCTTGAAGGTGGTCATCTTGGTGGCGACCTATGGGATTATATATGGGATGCAGGACAAGCTTTTAATATGACGCCTGGGTGTCCAAACCTCATTGAACGTATCGAAGGCGGCCTCTTTTCCTACGGCAATGAAATGACTCGAGAAAATAATCCTTTAGAGATTGGCTTAGGTAAGTTCTGCTCACTGGATGGTTCCATAGACTATATAGGTCGTAAGGCATTAGAAAAAATTGCTGCCGAAGGGGTTGCTCGCATAATCCGTGGCATCATTTTTGATGGTGAGCCATGCCCGACATGTTCAATACCTTGGCCTATTATGGTTGGGCAGCAACAGGTTGGACAAATCACCTCGGGGATTTGGTCGCCACGATTAAAAGCCAACGTTGGGCAATCACTCATTGACCGAGGGTTCTGGGAAATCGGGCAGGAAGTTACCGTGATCACCCCAGACGGACAGCATAGGCATGGTCATGTATTAAAAATGCCAATGGTATAGTATTGAATAAACACAACACAGGTTACGTAATCCAAAATGTGCTAAAAGCTAATGCTCTCTTTACATCTGCTTATAGAAAAAATTTATCAACCCACACGGATATTGCATAAGCTGCATTAGGCGCCCACCCTTTCATTGAATTTAGGTGGACAGCATTGTTGATCACACTTCAGCGGCTACTCGATTGTAGAGCAAGATTTTGCCCCTTGCTTCCGCTACTAGCTCCCCGTTCTGATTAATGCAATTGGCGGACATAATGACGATGCCACCTTTTTGCTTAGGTTTGTCTAATTTTTCTTCAATGTTCCAGGTGGTGGTTAGAGTGCCCATGACCTTAACACTAAAGAAGACATCACCATCGATAAACTAGTGACAGTGATGACTAAATTATTAAACAGTGATGATAGTAATTACGTAAAGTGAAACACCACAGGTGGTTAAGGGTCGAGGCATCGGGAACTTTTAATCCCTTATAGATGTTTTTAGCAGGGGTTTCAGATGCACTTTGCAGGGAATACGGACAGTTGCAACTTCTAGCTCATAGTCTCCAGCCTCAATATAATTTTTGTCGACACCCTCCAGATTGCGGACATAGCCATACCCAATTGACTGTTTTACTGTGTACCCAAAACCTCCAGAGGATAACCAACCTACTCGTATTCCATTACGATAAATGGTTTCCCGGCCCAAAAGAACGACACTTGGATCATCAACCGTAAAACCTACCAGCATTTTCTTAACACCATCCTGTTTTTGCGTCACCATGGCAGCACGGCCTTTGAAAGCTTGATCCGTCTTCAGTTTTACTGCCCAGCCAAGGCCCGCCTCGTAAGGGGTGTGGTCTGTACCGAGATCTGAGCCCCATGCACGATACCCCATTTCCAGACGGCAGCTTTCGATGGTACGGTAACCTGCGTTGATTAGCCCATAATGTCCCCCTGCTTTCATGACTGCTTGGTATACGGCGGAGGCAAATTCCACTGGAAGGTGTAGTTCCCAGCCCAATTCACCGACGTACGTAACCCGCAAGGCCTGCACGGGGCAGCCAACGATATCTATTGTTCTTACAGTGCCAAATTTGAAGCTGGTATTGGAAACATCGTCGCTTGTTACCTGTTGCAATATATCTCGCGCCTTAGGCCCCATTAACGACAGCACTGCATTTGACGAGGTGATATCAAACAACTGGCAGTTCAGACCGGCAGGAATATTTCGACTAATCCAGTCAAAATCATGAGTGGCAAAACCCGTTCCAGTGACGACGTAATATTCATCATTGGCCAGACGAGCAACGGTGAGGTCGCATTCAATGCCACCACGATCATTCAACATTTGAGTATAAATAAGTGATCCAACAGGTTTGGCAACATTATTCGCGGCGATCCAGCTAAGCGCTTTTTCTGCATCGGGGCCTTTCAGCGAAAACTTAGCAAACGAGCTTTGGTCAAACAACACTGCAGCCTCTCGAACAGCTTTGTGTTCTCTGCCTACTGCATTAAACCAGTTCTGTCGGCCAAAGCTATAAACATCCTGTGGAGTTTCATCATATGCTGCATCAGCAAACCAGTTGGGCCGCTCCCAACCTAACTTCTCTCCAAAACAGGCCCCCTGATCTTTTAGCATTTCATAAAGTGGGGATTTACGGCAGGGACGCCCAGACTGATTTTCCTCATGTGGCCAATCCATTGTGTAGTGTTTGCCGTAAGCTTCTACCGTGCGGGTGCGAACCCAGTCCGTATCAAAGTGCGGATGCCCAAAGCGGCGAATATCGGCAGACCAAAGATCATAGGGGGGTTCACCTGCATGCACCCATTCTGCCAGCGCCATTCCTGCGCCACCACCCGCGGCGATGCCAAAGGCATTAAAGCCAGCACCAACAAAGAAATTCGACAATTCTGGCGCCTCACCTATAATAAAATTGCCATCTGGGGTGAAGCTTTCCGGGCCGTTGGTCAGGGTTTTGATACCAACATTTTCAAGAGCTGGAACACGACCCAAGGACAATTCCATCAACTGTTCAAAGTGATCGTAATTGCTGTCCAACAAAGAGTAGTGAAAACCCTTAGGAATCCCTGCGATTGCCCAGGGGATAGGGTTTGATTCATAACCCCCCATTACCAGCCCGCCAACCTCTTCTTTGTAATAGGTTAGACGATCTGGGTCTCGAAGGGTTGGCAAGTGCTTAGGCATACCCTCAATTTCTGCGGTAACCATATACTGGTGTTCCATCGAGACTAACGGCACATTCACACCAAACCGTTTGGCGAATTCGCGAGTCCATTGCCCGGCACACACCACAACTTTTTCACATTCAATACGGCCATGTTCTGTGATTACAGCTTTAATTTTTCCATTGTCTATTTCTAGATCCAAAACCTTGGTGTCTTCAAATATCTTTGCGCCAGCCATACGCGCTCCCTTGGCTAGGGCTTGGGTAATATCTGAAGGATTAGCTTGGCCGTCAGTGGGCATGAAAGCGGCGCCGATTACATCGTCAATATTCATCAATGGCCACAGATCAAGTGCTTCTTTGGGCGTCAGTAAGTCCATCTCCAACCCAAAGGAGTGGGCTGTGGTTGCCTGGCGTTTTACTTCGGTCCAGCGCTCTTCGGTGCAGGCCAAACGTAAACCACCGTTCATCTTCCAACCGGTGCTAAGCCCAGTTTCTTGCTCTATCTTGTTATAAAGTTCTACGGAATAGCCCAGAAGCTGGGTGATGTTAGCGTTTGAACGCAATTGCCCAACCAGTCCGGCCGCATGGAATGTGGTGCCAGAGGTTAGCTTCTTGCGCTCAAGCAGAACGGTTTCGACGCCTATCTTCGCCAAATGGTATGCGGTTGAACAACCAATAATACCCCCACCTATAATAACCGTTTTGGAAGAGCTCGGTAAATTATGCATATTGGGTCTCATGTTTGATTGTAGTTGTTATAAGCAATGCGAAACCGCGCAAGATTGTCGGTAGTGTATGTTGTGTAATCAAAGTTAATATCCGAACTGATTTCGGACACCATGCTCCACATAGTTTCGCGCAGCAAAGACGCGCATTTCATGGCGGTATAGCGATGCAGTAATTCAGATGTAACAGGCGTTTTGAAGTAGTTTTCTAGGAGCCAAATTTCTTGAGATTCGTTAAGTTCATTATTAGAAGCCAGCCCACCAAGGTCAAATAGTGGCGAATTAAATCCGGCATAATCCCAGTCAATCATCCATAAACGTTCTCCATCATCCAAAAAATTAGCCGCCAACAGGTCATTGTGGCCATAAACCATATCAAATGGGCCTGCGTTGGTTTCTAGCAGATTGCCAATTTGAACTAGTTCAGGTAATAATTTTTGGTACAAGCTTCCTGCATCTTGCAGGCTCGCTGCATAATCCCTAATCACATGAAATACCCAGAAAACAAGAGCAGGACCACGCAGATGTTTTGGCAGCTCAAAATGACACTTCTGGATTAATAACAGGATTCTTTTCAGGTTTTCAGGTTTACGGACATCTTCTGGAGAATAGGTTGCACACTCAATGAATTGCAGAACCGTAATGCCGGGTTCGGTGTAAATAACAGCTGGTGACAGACCTGCTAAATGAGCTGCACGACTCGCAGACAGTTCATTAAAGCGCATGACGTGGTGTTTAGGAATATCTTCACCCAAACGCACCACGTATTTTTTATCTCCGTCGGTGACAACATAATTTACATTAGTGATCCCACCGTCCAAAGGAACTGCACTAATCTCACCTTGCCAAAGTGGCATGGCTTTAATCCGGTTCAAAAGCGTATTAGTAGTCATGCGTAGTCTCCAGTCCATAACGAATACGGGCATTCTTAGCAGATGCTGAATCAATCCTATCAGCAATAATCGCAATGAAGGCAATCGAAAGTCCAGCGATAATACCGTGTCCCGTGTCGGTCCTAGTCAGAGCGATATAAATCTCTTGGCCAAGGTCACGGGTACCAACGAGCGCTGTTATCCCTGTAACTTTATAAAACAATGACTAGGATATCTAATGCCAGCCAAGTGCTGGCGCCAAATGTCAGACACTGAGCCTGCTTCAATCAGCACATTTAAGGCACCATCAAGTGCAGATTTCAATTCGATTTGATGTTTTTGCATAGCTGCACCCCATAAATTAGCACTTTTCACAGTAAAGGCAAGCTTATAACGAGGGTCAGTTAGGAGGTCCCCAAAGGCTGGCTCGTCATCCACAACAGCGTCAACCTCTCCAACTGTTAAGGCGTCAATCATGTCTGCAAAAACGTCGTCAGACTGACCTGAAAAAGAAATTTTTACACACCCTAACCAAGATTCTGCTAATGCCATATTGGTACTACCATCGATGGCCGCCACTTTTAAGGCTTTTAGGTCTGACGGACTAGATATGCTTGAATTACTGCGCACCAACACAGATTCATCAAAGGCTGCGTAGGGCCTAGAAAAGAGCAAACGTTCTTCTCTAGCGGGGGTTATAGCACAACCACACCAGATGGCATCCGCTTTATTGTCTAACAATACAGTTTCAAATTCAGACCAGCGAGTAAATAACCAATTAAGCTTAAGGCCCAAATGCTGGGCTAATATTTGGGCCACTTCTGGTTCGTAACCAAAACGCTTGCCCTGAGGGTTAGTGCTAAATAGAGGCATTGCGTCTAAGTCTGCACAAATTAATGTTAAGTAGCCATCTTTTACTGTGTTTATCATACTGGCCCTGGTGACGCTAAATAGTCATCAAGGGCTTTAGTTCTGCTGCCATCCTCATGCCACAAAATTGGAAAATAGTTTTCGTCCAATTGATTGTCTGCTAAATGTTTGTAACGGCTGTAAGTAGGACCTATTCCCTGCTCAAACTTAGTTGGGTCATATTCTGCATCACAGCGCATCAAATGAAGAACTAATGCACGTCTGGGCAAAGCAGAGTCATTTGCTCCCGAACCATGCCAAGTCCAGCCATGATGAACAGAGCCTCCACCAGCTTTCACTTCAACGTACGCAATTTGCGGTTCCACTCCTTGGCTCTCAGCAGCATGATGCATTGGTTGCCGGTAATCATCTGGCCCATGGAATTCACCCGAAGGTGAATCCTGTTGCCACTCATGCGAATGCGTCACAAATTCCAACGTACCACCAGATCGGGTGGTATCGTCAAGGGCAATCCAGCAGGATATGAGATCACTTGGGCTAAACCATGACAAATAGGCACTATCTTGATGATAGCCCAAGGACCTCGCACCTGGTGGTTTCGAAAGTAGATTGTCAATCATGATTCGAACCCCAGGCCAACCTGCTAATTGAGCAACACTGCGACCTAAGGCTTCACTTAATACCACCCGCGCAATACTTCGATTGGCCTTCCAGCCATTGCAGACCTGACGAGTGAGACTGGGGTCACCCGTGCCATACTGCCAGTTTACCTCGTCGGGCGTTACACCTGTTTCAAAGGTTCCGTTAAATACGTCATCAAAAGCTTGGTGCAGCTGCAACAGTTGTTTGGAAGGGAGTATTTCATCGACAACAAGGAACCCTTGTTCACTATAATCTAGCTTATTACGATCCGTTGGCGTGAATAGCATAATGATCTTAATTCCACTCTTACTTGAATGATCAGTATATATAATAAGAAACAAACAGTTCAACTGAAGAATTAATGGAATAAAACGAACCTAAGCTTCTACCCTGCAGTCTAATAATGAGCGGCCTTAAGAATCCGCATACTCTCATTCCCAGCACCGGATAGCCATCTTTTGTGCCTTGGCTATTTTAGTAGATGTCATTTGTTTAGGGATGCTTTCTATATCTTTAAAACTCTCATAAGCTGCTAAGTTGTACCACATATATGCTCGTACATAGTCTTTGGGAACACCCCTTCCAGCCTTGTATATATTTCTAGGTCACATTGAGCTTCTGCATGCCCCTACTCAGGGGCTAGGGTGAACCACTTAGCTGCTGTCTTATCGTTCTGCCGAACACCGTCACCAAGCAAGTACATAACCCCAAGATTATATTGTGCATTAGCATACTCCTGGTCAGCAGCTAAGCTGTACAATTTCCTGGCTTTCCTATCATTCTCCCAGACACCAAATCCCTCATCGTACATAACTCCCAAAGTATATTGAGCATCCACGTGTCCCTTTGCTGCCAAGGGAAGCTTTTCCCTAAAAGGGGATTTGTAGTCTCCTAGCTAAAAGTGGCTATAAAAAGCAGTTTTATAATCTCCTGATTTAAACGTGTTATACGCGCTATTATAATCGGCAACTGCGGCTCCAAAAAATAGTAATAAAAGACTTAACCCAAGAAGTAATTTTCTTACACCTATGTCTCTATGCTCAAAGATGTACGATAAATACTGCTTCCATAATACCGTAATGAATGTAGGAAGATTTTTGATTTTGAATCTCAATTACGGCCAATACAAAGAGCTACCGTCGCTATGCAGTGGTCTTAGAGCTAAAGAAACCATCATCATGCGTAAACTGGTAGCAGAAATGAATAAGTCACTAATAAGTCAAAATTTAGTCCCACTAGACTAAGGGTTAGCACGGCAATTGCCCCTAAAAATACATCGTACGAATAAAGATTTTTGCTATTATTTTCGTTAAACTGGCAGAGTAAAATCATAAAAGACAATGATAATGAACCCACAACAGATAAGTAATTTTTTTGAAGTTATTCGATCTAATAAACTAATAAGTAGTAAAGAAATATCAGATATTTTGGCAAATTCGGACTTGCCAGAATATTCGTCAAAGCATATAGGACATGAGTCCCCAAGTTCAAATGCAGGAAAAATATTGTATGCGTTAGGTCGTTCAGTAAGCATAAAAACAGCGTTGGTTTGTTTTGCTGGCCCCCCTGGCCCCAATGGCTTATTTTGCTTATCTAAAGGGTTCAGCAATAAAAACGGTCAGGTTTTTGCGCTAGAAGGACGAAGAAGATATGCCTTCTTAAATTGGCTGTTTTTATTTAAGCACAAACTTACTAAAAGTGTCACCATACACTTTAAGCGAATAGAGTTACCTAAAGATAAACCTTGGTTTGACAAAAATATCGATGTTCCCACTCTTGATTTATTTGCAGTCGATATTGATGACAAAGGATCAGAAAATTTATATCAATTTATCATAAGCAAATACGAGCCAAAGTTGATTTTTGTAGAAAACTCAGGTTATAGGCCGAATGAAAATAATCTTGATACTTTAGAATATGATTATGAAGATGAAGAGTTGTTCAAAAAATCAATGGAAAAAACTGGCCAATATCAGTTATTGATTAGCAGATGTGATTCAAAGCTAAAGGTTCCAGGAAGAAAATTTTCGTTATATATTAAAAAACATTATTGTATAGAATAAATAACAGTCAGCCAAAACCAGAAAAAGCGAAAATTTACCAAATTCGCTTTACCACTGCATTTTTCTGGCGGGTGGGCGGGAACTATGACTGTAGTGGTACGATAATCCCCCCGAAAAATAACGGAGGTCAAAAGTAGAATTTTCTCGTAAACTTTACGAAGGAGATCTGCATGAAAAAATCACGTTATTCTGATAGCCAAGTACTGGCCATCATCAAGCAAGCTGAAAGGGGCGTGCCCATTCCCGAACTCTGCAGAGAACATGGAATGAGCGGTGCTTCCTTTTACAAATGGCAAGTCAATCATTTCCCAGTTAGCGTTTGCCTCGAATGAGGCTGAATAATAATCAGAGTAAGATTGCATCTCAGTTGTGCGAATAAAAATATAATAAGTGTGTTTATTGCCTCGCACATTTAAGCGAACCTCTTAAACTTTTTTGCCATTTTTTTCTGAATCTCCAAATGAGATACCCGAGCGTAATTGTTAGTCTTGCAAAAAAAATATCGCCGTCTTATTCAATCCCAACCTTGCCATCAGATACTCCACCCATTACTCTATCACTAAAATACTGCCAGTATTTTGTGTTTTCTAACTTAAATGGCAGACTAATACCCGCTTCATTAGCAAAGGTTATTGGCGTAAAAGTTAATAACATAAGCAAAAAAATTTGATACTGAAATTATATTCAAATTTAATCATACTCAAAATCCAAATTTTATTTGATGTATTACGATAAAAAATCACTAAGCTATTTAAGGATGTTTTTATTAATATCCTGATCCATTAGAAGTTTCAGGTACAGCGGCATTGGGCTTGATTACTATATAATCAACGCAACTTAACTCTCTGTTTTTAACTTCCTGCAGAAACTGAGGGTTGTCTTGTTGGTTTGCGGCAAGCCTGCAAATAGTCTTATCAGACCAGCCTGATATATCTTGCGATAACACGTGTGTCGTAATCAACGATGCAGTCAATAAACACACAACCCGAAGCCAGAAATTCAACATGACTACCTCTATTAGCTTAAATTTTACGGTAAGTAGCATAAATACTACTTCCATAAAATCGTTATAGCTATAGGAAGATCTAAGCGGTCACAGCTTAATGCCGATCTCAACAGCTTATTTGGGATTCGGAATTTTTAGGTAATCCGAGGCTGAGATTTTCACTATCCCTTTCAGAAACATTGCATCACGCATATCCTGTGGCAGGTCTTGAATGGCTTGATTCACCGAGTCGTAGACCTGATCTACATCCAGTGTCAGCGAGGTGATCAAAGGCAGTACCGGCGTGCTAGGTGTTGTCTTCTCCAATACCCGCAGCTTTGATGAAAACGCATCATGTCGCTCGATCAGCATCCATGTCACGGCATCAATTGCAGCAATATCAGCTTGCCCGTTCACGACCATTTCGGCAGATTTCACATGGCCATGAGATTCAATTCTGTTGGTAAAGCTGACCCCGCGGGCTGCTGCATAATTTAGAGGCGCGGCAAATCCAGATTGGGAGTTTTCCATATTATAAGCAAATATTGCTTCGGCGTAGTCCTTCAAAGCCTGGCGTGGATCACTTTTTCGCACCACAATTGCACTAAAGTAATGGCCCGGCGGACAGTCAGGCAAGCCATAATCCGGCGTACCAACAAGTTGAACTTTGCCGTGTAAAACATTGCGATATGGCATGCCACAGGTCTGACTTAAAACTAAACCTGGATCCAACCAACTGCTCAGGCCTTCTGCATCCTGAGATAGGGTTTCCGGTGCTTTAATGCCTTTGTCGTTCAGATTTTTACGGATAAGATCCCATAAATACGCGATGGCATCGTTTAATTCAGGACGAGCATACATTGGTAAGCTGGCAATCATGGGGATTTTCCCAACAGTAATCATACAGGAAGTTCCACGACAGTTTTTCTACAACAGCAGGAAGATGTGATCGCCAAATCAGTTTTTGAAAGAGCCTCCATCAGCAGACTTTGCAACAGGCTGCATTCAGTTTCTTCATTACGATGTTTCAGACATTCAACTATTCCATGCAAAGCCCAAACGTTGTTTCTGTGTTGGGCACAGCGGGGCACGGCATCGTTTAGCCCCAAATCAGAGCGGTATACGTCTTCCGCTTCTTTATAATGGCCCTGCTCTAACAATAAAGCACCCAGTGCATGACGTGGTGGGTGCATCCATGGCCATGGTTCTGAATAATGCAAATCATCGCAGCGCTGAACACTCTCGCGTAGGTGCGCATATGCTGTCTCATAGTTCCCTTTATAGTATTCCAACTCTCCCAGCAGCATCTTTTCTCCCACAGCCAGCGTTTTGAGGGCGGGGTTATTGAATAATTTTCTGCTAGGGGAAATGCGCTTCAGAGAGTTGTAAAATGCCTTTTTCTCTTGTTCGGCTTGGTCAAAATTTTTCAGTGCAGCATGGGCTATCGTTTTGCCATAATGGTGCATGCTGGTCGAAACACAATAAAGTTCTGGTCGTTCCGGCATCGGTGCATCAACGATTTCCTGCCATTTCCCAAACCGCACAAGTACATGTATTTTCATGGCAAAATACCCCTCCATCGTCCCTGCTATGAAAGGTTTGCCTTGCAGATCGATGACATCCGGAGTCAGATTTTCACATATCTCTTTTGCGGCAGCCATGGATGGTTCGAACTGACCAAGCAACATGCAGGTATACATCATCAGATGGAGGTCATGGCACCGCGCTGTTGTATAGTAATTATAGGGCCCTGCATAAGACAGGTACTTGCGATTGACCCGAATAGCAGTCTCGCTGGCAATTTTTGCCTTTTCATACTCTCCACACAAAACATAGATATGGCCAGGCATATGGTGAATGTGCCCAGCATCCGGACAAAGACCGACGAGGCGGTTAGCAGACTCCATTGCATGTTCTGGTTCTGTCGACATTTCCATCAAGTGAATGTGAAAATGCAGTATGGCGGGATGCTGTTCTTTATCATGTTGGACGGCCAACTCAATGGCATTTTCACAAACCCAGATAGCCTCGTATGTGTCAGCACCCTTGGGGGGTAAGCAGGTCTTTACATCCCACATGTTCCAGGGTGTACGGGTCATCATCGCCTCGACGAATAAAGCCATCACATCCTGATTATCTGGAAAATCAACATTCACCTGACGCATGGCAGTTGCATAGGCATCATCCCAACTACCAAATTCTAACTCAGACACTACATAAGCCTTTTGCACACGCTGCGATAGTGCGTTAATCAAAGCCTTTTCAAGCGGCGTAGCACTTTCTGACAGCGAGAGAGATTCGTCTATGTGACCACGGCAAAAAGACGTACATGCCACTGCTTCTGCATGGCTGAAATCACCCCATGGCATATTGTAGAAAGGGCCCGCCGCATAGGCGACCCCCCAATGTAGCATTGCGCAGCACGGATCATCCTCCAACGCCTTCTTAAAACAGGCAAGTGCTTCTTCCTGATTAAAGCCAAAACACCAATTGAGTCCTTGATCGAACAAGCGCTGCGTATCTGGGGAAGTAGCGCTTACTTTGAAACTGTGCGAACCAAGATCAAAGCTAAGCATGTCATATGCCATTGCTAGTTCCTAATTACTAATTTCAAGACAACAACTCTTTAAGGCTCTTCACTAGCGCGCCAGAGGCATTTTCTTCAAGCTTATGACAACCGAAAGCAACCACCTGTTCTCCTGCCACAAACACGTCTTTCACTGGGTTGTGATTAATACCAAAGGTCCAGCGGTTAATGAGTTGTTCGGGCTTAGCTGTTGCTAGTAGCGGATGGCTAGTATCAAGGGTAATAAAGTCAGCCCGGGCACCTACCTCTAAACCAGTATTGATGTTACAGGCAGCATTACCACCGGCAGCACTGGCTTGGTAAATAAAGTCACCTACGCTAGGTTGGTCACTACTATAGATACGATTACGCTGCTGATCACGCAGGCGCTGACCGTATTCCAAAGTACGTAACTCTTCGGCGACTGAGACACACACATGGCTATCGGAACCGATACCTAATCGGCCACCCTGCGCCACTAAGTCTGTGATAGGGAAAATGCCATCGCCCAAATTAGCTTCAGTGCTAGGGCACAAACCCACTACGGCTTGGCTGTTGGCAATAGTCTTTACCTCCTGCTTATTCACATGGGTAGCATGGATCAAACACCAACGGGCGTCAAAGCCAACTTCGTTAGCCAACCACTCCACAGGACGCTGGCCACTCCACGCAATACAGTCATTCACTTCTTTCATTTGCTCAGCAATATGAATATGTACAGGCCAATCTAGCGGTAAGCTAGTGAGTGCAGCTTCAATTTGTGATTTTGTGACAGCACGCAATGAGTGGAAACACAAACCTTGATTATGCCTAAGTTCATCCATGTTTTGGCCAAGCTGCTCTTGCAAGCATAAGTAGGCGTCTAGGTCGTGGATAAAGCGCGCTTGTCCAGAACTTGGGGCTTGACCATCAAAACCTGAGTGACTATAAAGCACGGGTAATAAGGTTTGGCCAATCCCCGTATCAACAGCTGCTTGGCGCACTTGTAAGGCCATTTCTGCTGGGTTGTCATAAGCTTGGCCATTTTGCTGGTGATGCAAATAATGGAACTCAGCCACTTGGGTGTAGCCGGCTTTAAGCATCTCAATATAGAGATAAGTGGCAATTTTTCGCACTTGATCAGGAGTTAACTTAGCCACTAGACCGTACATAAGGTCTCGCCAGCTCCAAAAGCTGTCTTTGGGATCTAAACACACCTCTGCTAAGCCTGCCATGGCGCGCTGAAAGGCGTGTGAATGCAGATTGACCATGCCGGGAAGCACTGGGCCATTTAATAACTGGCACCCTTGGCTAGTTTGATCCGCTTGGATGTGGCTAATAACCCCGTTGGTAACAGATATTTTTACGTTGTTAGCCCAGCCTGAAGCCGTTAAAGCTTGGTCGGCAAAGTAAAACTTGTTCATCATTAGCGATCTCGTGATAGTATAGACTTAACTTGTATAGACAATACATGAATTGGCGCAGTCAAGTCAAGATTGTATACTCCCAGCAGCACTAAGAGCCATGGACCTATTGTGAATATACGCCAATCAGATACCATTCAAAGCTTACTCAACGCCCTACCCCACACCAATGCGCCTATTTATGCACGCTTAAAAAGTGCAATCTTGGAGAATATCGATTCATCAACTTGGATACCAGACCAACGTCTGCCATCCGAAGCGGAAATGGTCAACGCATTAGGAGTAAGCCGCATGACAGTAAATCGAGCGTTGCGAGAACTGACCGCTGATGGGATCCTTATCCGCCAACAAGGAGTGGGTACATTTGTAGCTCCCAAAAAAGCTCACTCATCGTTATTTGAAGTACATAATATCGCTCAGGAAATCACTGATCGTGGTCACCATCACACAACAATAGTTGTTAAATTACAACAAGTTAAATCAAACACAGATCAAGCATTAAGACTCGGCGTACGCACGGGTGAACCTATTTTCAAATCGACTTTAATCCACTTTGAAGACCAAAAACCTATTCAATTAGAACAACGTATCGTTAATGCTTTTCTGGTTCCAGACTATGGTGAACAAGACTTTACACAATTCACACCTTTCGCATATTTAAATACAGTAGCACCCATTACGGAAGGTGAGCACTTAGTGGAAGCAGTTACTCCAAATGCCACAGAGGCAGAACAACTAGCTATACACTCAGGTCAGGCCTGCCTACAAATCAAACGTCGAACATGGTCTGGTCAGAAGATTGTAACTAGTGCTAGGTTGCTTTCTCCAGGCCATTTATTTCAGTTATTTGGTCATTTTGGACGCCCTTAATACACAAGTTTTGCTTGCCAGATTATTAAAATGGGCGTATGTTTGATTACTTGTATATACATGTAAAGGAAAACATTCATGCTCAGTACTGATGAACTCAAGGCACGCCGCACACGTAGTGGAGATATCAAAGCACCTACTGGCACCAAAATCACCACCAAAAGCTGGCTGACTGAAGCACCCTTGCGCATGCTGATGAACAACCTAGACCCAGCAGTAGCAGAAAATCCAAATGAGCTAGTGGTTTATGGTGGCATCGGCCGCGCTGCTAGAGACTGGGCAAGTTATGATCAAATAGTCTCCTCGCTTACTGGCCTTGAAGAAGACGAAACGCTGTTAATACAGTCTGGCAAGCCTGTGGGGGTATTTAAAACCCACAGCAATGCTCCAAGAGTGCTGATTGCCAATTCCAATTTGGTACCCCATTGGGCAACATGGGATCACTTTAACGAGTTGGATGCCAAAGGCTTAGCCATGTATGGCCAAATGACTGCGGGCAGCTGGATTTATATTGGTAGCCAAGGCATCGTCCAAGGCACTTATGAAACCTTTGTTGAAGCCGGACGGCAACACTTTGGTGGCAACCTCAAAGGCCGTTGGATATTAACCGCTGGATTAGGCGGCATGGGTGGGGCACAGCCATTGGCAGCGAGCTTGGCAGGCGCCTGCTCCCTTAATATTGAGTGCCAGCAAAGCCGTATCGACCTGCGTTTACAAACCCGCTACCTAGATGAACAAGCCGTCGACATCGATGATGCCTTGGGGCGTATCAAACATTACACTCAAGCCGGGGAAGCCAAGTCCATTGGTTTACTGGGTAATGCAGCAGACATTTTACCCGAGTTAGTACGACGTGGTATTAAACCAGATCTAGTCACAGACCAAACTTCTGCTCACGATCCTTTGAATGGTTACCTACCCCAAAATATGGATTGGAATACCTATCGCCAAAATGCCATTGATAACCCTGCGGCAACAATTAAGGCCGCCAAAGCATCAATGGCCGTTCATGTTAAAGCCATGTTGGCGTTCCATCAGCAAGGTATTCCTACAGTAGATTATGGCAACAATATCCGCCAAGTGGCATTAGAAGAGGGGGTAGAAAATGCCTTTGACTTCCCAGGTTTTGTGCCTGCCTATATCCGCCCTCTCTTCTGCCGCGGGGTTGGTCCATTTCGCTGGGTTGCACTATCTGGTGACAAGGAAGATATTTACCGCACTGACGCTAAAGTTAAGGAGCTCATCCCAGATGATGCCCATTTACATAACTGGCTCAATATGGCCCGCGAACGTATACAGTTCCAAGGTTTACCAGCACGCATTTGCTGGGTTGGCCTTGGACAGCGTGCCAAACTAGGTTTAGCTTTTAATGAAATGGTTCGCAGTGGTGAACTAAAGGCGCCGATTGTCATTGGTCGTGACCATTTAGACTCTGGTTCCGTTGCTAGCCCCAACCGAGAAACTGAAGGGATGCTGGACGGGTCAGACGCAGTGTCTGACTGGCCGTTACTCAATGCCTTACTCAACACTGCTTCTGGTGCCACATGGGTATCCTTGCACCACGGTGGTGGCGTAGGTATGGGCTTTTCCCAACATTCGGGTATGGTTATCGTGTGCGATGGCACTGACGAAGCTGCTGCACGTATTGCGCGCGTACTTCACAACGATCCAGCCACTGGTGTCATGCGCCATGCAGATGCCGGCTACAACATTGCCATAGATTGCGCCCAACAACAGGGTTTAAACCTTCCCATGATCAAGCAGAACCAAACACACTGAGGCACGCTATGTACAAGTTTGAAATACAACCAGGGCTTCTAACACTGGCGCAATTACGTCAGGTGGCAAGGCGCCGTGTATGCGTATCTATCGCTAGCGATGCTCTGCCAGCTATTCATAAAAGCCAGCAACTGGTCAATCAGGTCATTGAAGAGGATAGAACTGTATACGGCGTCAACACCGGCTTTGGGTTATTGGCCAACACCAGAATAGAAGTGAAAGACCTTGAAGAGCTGCAACGTTCCATTGTTTTATCTCATGCCGCAGGTATTGGTCAATTGATGGACGACGCTACTGTTCGCTTGGTTATGGTACTCAAGGTCAACAGTTTAGCCCGTGGTTTTTCTGGTATTCGCTTAACAGTCATCGAAGCCTTGATGAGCCTTATTAATAGTGAAGTTTTTCCCTGTATTCCAGAAAAAGGTTCAGTTGGTGCATCTGGCGACTTAGCCCCTTTGGCCCACATGAGTGCCGTTTTATTGGGCGAAGGTGAGGCTCGCTACCGTGGTAAAATCATTTCTGGCCAAGCGGCATTGAAGATTGCCGGTTTGGACCCAGTGATATTAGCTCCCAAAGAAGGTCTGGCTTTACTCAATGGCACTCAAGTCTCTACAGCCTTTGCACTACAAGGGTTATTCCACACTGAAGACCTATGGGCTTCAGCCACAGTATGTGGGGCACTCTCTGTAGAAGCTGCCTTAGGTAGCCGCAGCCCATTTGATGCTCGCATCCATCAGGTGCGGGGGCATAAAGGCCAAATAGACTCTGCTATGGCCTATCGTCACCTGCTCACGCAAAGTAGCGAAATAGGGATCTCACACGACCATTGCCACAAGGTACAAGACCCCTATTCTTTGCGCTGCCAACCTCAAGTTATGGGTGCATGTTTAGAACAAATTCGCCATGCAGCTGGTGTATTGCTGGTAGAATCCAATGCCGTATCAGATAATCCCTTAGTATTTGCCGACCAAGGAGATATTATTTCTGGCGGTAACTTTCATGCTGAGCCTGTAGCTATGGTGGCCGACAATCTAGCCTTGGCCATTGCCGAAATTGGTAGTTTATCTGAGCGCCGTATGGCTTTGCTAATCGATTCAGCCCTGAGTCAGTTGCCACCTTTCTTAGTAAACAATGGCGGTGTGAATTCTGGGTTTATGATCGCACAAGTGACTGCCGCGGCCTTGGCCAGTGAAAACAAAACATATGCTCACCCTGCCAGTGTCGACAGTTTACCTACCTCTGCCAACCAAGAAGATCATGTGTCCATGGCCACCTTTGCCGCAAGGCGGTTACGGGACATGAGCGAAAACACCCGCGGCATTCTAGCAGTAGAAATTTTATCCGCGGTGCAGGGCTTGGATTTCCGTACGGGGTTAAGCACCAGTCCGTTACTAGAACAAGCCCGCTCTGGATTGCGTGCACAAGTACCTTTTTATGACAAAGACCGTTACTTCGCCACGGATATCGCTGCTGCCAATGATTTATTGGCCACAGCTTGCCATAATGACATGATGCCAGCTGGAATAATGCCGAGCTCGGTCTAGCAACAGAAACAACAGATTGTTCGCACTAAACAGGATTAAAAACATGCCCTCATTCGATACGGTTTATGTTGGTTTCCATGCAGCTACTATGGTGTCTAGCATCGATTATGACTCTATCAAGGATGCCGCTATAGCTGTAGAAAACGGCCATATTGCGTGGATTGGTCCAGCCAGTGAACTACCTAACCACGACGCTACTGTTGTTAACTTGGGTGGCGGTTGGGTCACACCAGGATTGGTTGATTGCCATACCCACCTCGTGTTTGGTGGCGATCGCAGCGCCGAATATGAAATGCGTTTGCAAGGGTTAAGCTACGAAGTTATTGCCAAATCGGGTGGAGGCATTGTCTCTACGGTTACAGATACCCGTAAAGCCAGTGTCGAGGAACTATTAACCAGTGCTAAAAAGCGCCTACAAGCTTTAATGGCAGACGGTGTCACCTGCGTAGAGGTGAAGTCTGGTTATGGCTTAGACCTAGCCACAGAAGAAAAAATGTTACGTGTCGCCCGTGCATTGGGTGACCAGTTATCAGTGACACTCCGTACCACATGCTTAGCAGCCCACGCCCTACCTCAGGAATACCAAGGCCAGGCCGATGCCTACATTGACTTAGTATGTGAGGAAATTATACCCACCATCGCCAAAGCTGGCTTGGCCGATGCAGTCGATGGCTTCTGTGAAAGCATTGCCTTTTCAGTAGCACAAATTGAGCGGGTATTTAAAACAGCCCTAGCCCATAACCTGCCCGTGAAGCTCCATGCCGAACAGCTTTCCAACCTAGGAGGCTCTGGTCTTGCCGCACGCTACAAGGCATTATCGAGTGATCACTTAGAATACTTAAGCGATATAGATGCCAAAGCTATGGCCGCTGCAGGCACAGTTGCCGTGATTTTACCCGGTGCCTTTTTCTGCCTCAAAGAAACTAAGCTGCCACCCATTCAACGCTTGCGTGATTTAGGTGTACCAATGGCTATTGCAAGTGATTCCAATCCAGGCTCTGCCCCAGTTTTATCGTTGCGATTAATGATGAGCATGGCCTGCACTTTATTTGGTTTTACACCACTGGAAGCCTTACAAGGGGTTACTCGTCATGGTGCTCAGGCACTTGGTCTAGGCCTAAGTCATGGCCAGCTTAAAGTAGGCTATGCCGCAGATTTTGTATGTTGGGACATTCAAAAACCCGCAGAGTTGAGTTATTGGCTGGGTGGACAGCTAGTTAAACATCGCGCTGTTTCTGGGGAACTCACTTGAGTAACATAAAGATAACCTCTCCAGACGACTTCATCACCATGCCCTGGCGTAATGGCTTGGGCTCAACCATTGAGTTATTGAAGCATGACTTAGGAGGTTCATTCCAGTGGCGCCTAAGTATGGCCGATGTTACGCAAGATGGCGCCTTCTCAGACTTTTCTGGTTACGATCGTTGTTTAGTCTTAATCGATGGCGCAGGTATTACTCTGACTGACAATAAAGGTCAAAAATGGTCTCTCACAAGCCAACTTGATGCTGCCCATTTTAAAGGCGAAGACCTCATCGATGCACGTTTGCATGACGGGCCAATCCGAGATTTTAACCTCATGACTAGCCGCCAGAACTGCAGAGCCAAGGTTTTCACTAGCCAGCAACAAACCAACCAAACTATTCGTTTAGATGCCGACTTATTTTTGCTTTTCAACATTCAGGGGAGCGCCAGCTTCAAACTTGACGGCAACACTCATGAAACACTAGACGAGCAACATTTAATGCAGCTAGACTCCAGATCTGGAAGCAGCTGTGACTGTTCTGGCGAAGTTTGGATAGGTATACTTATTACCTACTTATAGGCCCTATCGATAGTTGTTCAAGGGATTGGCATTACTTGGAAATAGGCTAGGCCAATTACTTATCCTAGATTAACTCAGGAGTAATGCATGCAACTCAGCCAAGTGATCAATCTCGCTAACCACCCTATCCACGACCAACATTATGGGCCAGCCTGTAAACAACAGTTTAATAAGGAAGGCGTGTTAGTTCTCAAGCACTTCCTCACATCATCTGCTCTTACGGCAATTATTGACGAAGGCAACAGTAAACAGTCCTCAGCATTCTATACCGAATCTGGCCACAACGTTTACCTTACCCAAAAGGATCCTGCTTTTGATGATGGCCACCCTCGCAACCAATGGGTACAGTCTTCAAAAGGTTGTATTACGGATGACCAAATAGCTCTAGATTCGCCCTTGCGAACCCTTTATGAAGCACAAGATCTGCGCTCATTCTTGGCATCTATATTGGGTGAGGACAAACTTTATCCCTATGCAGACCCACTCTCTTCAATTAACTTACATTACGCAAGTGAAGGTCAAGAACTAGGCTGGCACTTTGACAATTCATCTTTTGCAATCACTTTATTGATTCAGAGCCCTCAAGCTGGGGGGCAATTTGAGTACGTTGCTAAATTGAGAAATGCTAGCCAAGGCGATATGAATTACCCAGGCGTGGATCAGGTGTTAAAGGGGGTAGTAGAGACACAGGCTCTTGCAATGTCTGCTGGAGACTTAGTGTTGTTTAGGGGGAAAGATGCACTCCATCGTGTTACCCCAACTCAAGGTAATACTACGCGGATGCTAGTGGTACTGGCTTACAATGCAGAGGCTAATGTGGCACTGTCAGAATCAGCTCGTATGACCTTCTACGGGCGTTTAGAATAGATGTCAGTAAGACTTAACAGGCCTGGGCTTTTATCAAAAAAGCCCAGGCCTGTTTGTTAAGGTAAGAAGCTGTTACGCAAACCACCAACGTTCTATTGCTTTAGCACCATCCATTTCCCAGTTTGCTGCTACAGTGCCATGAGCTAACTTTTTACTCAACGCATGTACGTGATTAGCAAACATAGGGATCAAGGCACCACCATCGTCGTTAACCAAGACTTGGCATTCATAGTAAATTTCGCGGCGTTTGTCCAAATCCACTTCAGCACGCCCTAAAACCACCAACTTATTAAAGCGCTCTACCGAAGCACCCGTGCGCCATGCAGTGTCATTCCACTCACCATCTGCCATATAAGCCGCAGTGAACATCCAATCTTCTGTAGGACGGCCACCCCAATAGCATGCACCCCATGGCTTCTTGTTCCACACGTTGGACCAATAACCATCTTTTGGTTCACGCACCACTTCAATTTTAAGACCAGATTTAGCTGCTGACTCCTTAATCAACAAGGCTGCATCTACTGCGCCATTAAATGCTGCGTCAGAGGCGGACAGCTGTACATTAGAACCGTCATATCCCGCTTTCTTAAGGTGGTAAGCGGCCTTGTCTGGATCATAGGAGCGCTGAGCAAGGTCACTGTTATGGTATGCGTTGGCAGTAGAAATCGGGGTATCATTACCAATGGCACCATGGCCCGATAGTATTTTTTCAACCAATTCTTCACGATCTACAGACAGCTTGCAGGCCATGCGGAAATCATAGTTATCAAACGGCGGCGCATCACAACGCATGGGGAAGGTGTAATGCAAGGTGCCCGTAGTTTCCAAGATATTTAGGTTAGGATTACGCTCCAACAAGTGCAAAGTCTTTAAATCTACTTTACCAATGGCATCTACTTCACCATTCATCATAGCATTTTGGCGGGCTGTCACATCCAGTATGCTGAGCATTTCTACTTTATCAAAATGGGCCGAATCCTGCTTCCAGTAGTCAGTGTTACGGTAAAATTTGGCACGCACACCTGGCTCGTAGCTTTCGATAACATAGCCACCCGTACCGATACCAGAAGCCCAATCTAGCTGGCCATCACGTACTGGTAAAATGATGAAATGGTAATCACTCACAATAAAGGGAAAGTTAGCATTGGGATTAGCCAAGGTAAACACCACATCATTGCCGTTAACAGCAATGTTAGTGACATCTTTGAGTAAAGCCTTACCTGCAGATTTCGAATCTTCACCCATATGGAATCGAAATGAAGCCACTACATCATCAGGCGTGAGCGCTTTACCATCATGAAAGGTTACGCCTGTACGAATTTTAAAGGTCCAGGTTTTAACATCTGCAGAAGCACCATACTCAACTGCAAGTTCTGGAATTAAATCACCTTCTTTGTTAACCTCTGTTAGGTTATTAGCATAAGCAAACGCTACACATTGGGACATGGAATTTTCGTGCGTACCTGGGTCTAATGAATCTGTGGTAGAGCCATGGCCCATACCTAATCTGAAATTTCCACCTTTTTTAGGCGAACTAGCCACTGCATTTCCAGCCATAGCCATGGCTGTAGGTAGGACGATACCCGCAGCAAGACTGGTAGTTACAAACTGACGGCGGCTAAGATCTGCTGTAAAAGGGTTGATAAGTTGATCGTTGTAATTTTTAGACATTGTTTTTATTCTCCAATTAGATCACTAATTAATTTTACTAACGTTAACAGTTTACGCTGAGTAGAAAAATTCACCGAGGGTTTCCAAAACAACTGGAGGTCGATCAATCTCGACATAAAATTTGCTAGTGTAGACAAGTTAACATAAAAAAATGCCCCTGTTAATGATCATTATTTGTACCGCGGAATAATGGTGGTCAAAGTTTGATCGTTTATTCAAAAAAAATGCCTAGCAATAATTTACCTTGCCAATAACCATAGTTTGGGTGTTAGTATAAAAGAAAAGGCTATTTTTCAAATTTAGCTCACGGAGTATCTATTCACGTGCATCCTATTTTGACCACCATTATCCAACGCTTAGGCTTGGGTTTTCTCACTTTGTTTGTAGTCTCAATTATTATCTTTAGCGCCATAGAATTTTTACCTGGTGACTTTGGTGAAGCCGTGCTTGGACAAGCCGCATTGCCAGAAACTGTGGAAGCATTCCGGCGTGAATTGGGCCTAGATAAGCCCCCTATTGAGCGTTATCTGAGCTGGGTCGGGAATGTGTTAAGTGGCGACTTAGGTAATTCATTTTCTGGCCGCAATTCATCGGGTGTTGACCGGTCTCGTGACGTTTGGACGCTAATCCAACCGCGCCTAGCGAACACCTTATTTCTCGCTTCCATGACCGCACTTGTAGCAGTGCCTCTAGCTTTAGCGTTAGGCATCACTGCTGCCCTCTACCGCAATTCTCTTTATGATCGGATAGTCAACTCTACCACCTTGACGACTATCTCTTTTCCAGAATTTTTCGTAGCTTACATTTTGATATTAGTCTTCTCTACCTACTTTAAAGTATTTCCCTCATTAGCAAACATTTCTGACAGCACGCCCTTTTTAGAAAAAACATATCGCTCAACACTACCCGCCTTAGCCCTTACTTTGGTCATCGTTGCTCACATGATGCGTATGACACGAGCTGCCATTATTAACTTATTAGCCAGCCCCTATGTTGAAATGGCTCAACTTAAAGGTGTCTCAAAAGCTAAAGTGATTTTGCACCATGTATTACCTAATGCATGGGCGCCTATTGTTAACGTTATCGCCTTTAACTTGGCCTACTTGGTAGTGGGGGTGGTTGTCGTAGAGGTAGTTTTTGTTTATCCAGGATTGGGGCAACTTATGGTGGACGCGGTTTCAAGCCGCGACATACCGGTAGTGCAAGCCTGCGCACTCATTTTTGCTGGCACTTACATTTTACTCAACTTATTTGCCGATGTTATTTCAATTATCACTAATCCAAGGCTGTTACATCCACGATGAATACACCAACCACACCCAAAGGTGGCTATTCTGCGGCTCATGAAGTCACCCAAGTAAAAACCAGAAGAAGCTTCTTAGAAAATATTTGGCGTACTCTTAAAACAGCGCCACCTACCGCCTGGTTTGGCATGATTGTAATTAGCGTATATCTAACAGTGGCTTTGTTTGCCCCATTGTTGGCGCCCCATGGTCAAGCGCAAGTCTTTCCGATGGCTTATGCACCCTGGAGCGATGAGTTTCGTTTAGGCACCGATGCCTTGGGCCGCGACGTATTCAGCCGGCTCATCTATGGTGCACGTAATACTATCGGTATTGCTGTGGCCACCACCCTGTTAGCGTTTTTAATTGGCGGCAGCTTAGGCCTTATTGCGGCTATTAGCCGTAATTGGTTAGACCAAGCATTAAGCCGTTTTGTTGATGTACTCATGGCGATTCCAAGCCTTATTTTTGCCCTCATGTTACTTTCAATTTTTGGCTCTAGCGCCACCAACTTAATTTTCATCATCGCCGTTTTAGATGCCACTCGAGTATTTCGTCTAACCCGCGCTGTGGCCTTAAATGTGGTGGTCATGGACTATGTAGAAGCTGCCAAACTGCGTGGTGAAGGCTTAATGTGGATAATGCGTCGAGAAATTTTACCCAACATTATGCCACCTTTAGTTGCCGAGTTTGGTCTGCGTTTTTGTTTCGTATTTTTGACAATTGCTGCACTGTCATTTTTAGGTGTGGGCATCCAACCCCCTACGGCAGACTGGGGTTCCATGGTGAGAGAGAATGCAGGCCTCATTCAATTTGCGGAATACGATTTAACTGCAGCATTAACGCCTATGATTCCTGCTGCCGCTATCGCCTTATTGACAGTTGCAGTGAACTTTGTAGTGGATTGGTTTTTACATCAAACAAGTGGACTTCGCGATGAGCACTAAAGACGCTTTACTCACGATGCGTGATGTGCGCATTGACGGCTACAGTGATGACCGCTGGCATCACATTATTAAAGGCGTCGACGTGACCTTAAAACGGGGTGAGATACTTGGCTTCATTGGGGAGTCTGGCGCTGGCAAGTCTACCCTTGGCTTAGCAGCCATGGGTTTTGTCCGTCCTGGCTGCAAGTTTGTGGGAGGTAGCATAGAGTTTGATGGCATGGATCTATTAAACCTCAACGATGCAGACCTTAGAAACTTGCATGGTTCACGCATTGCTTATGTGGCCCAGTCAGCTGCAGCTTCGTTTAACCCAGCCCACCGCCTGATTAACCAAACTATAGAATCCACCGTAGCCTATGGCATCGCAGATACTGAGACCGCTAAGAAAGATGCTATTGAACTCTATAGAGATCTGCAACTTCCAGACCCTGAGAATATTGGCCAACGTTACCCTCATCAAGTCTCAGGTGGCCAATTACAAAGAGTTATGACCGCCATGGCTATGTCAACAAGGCCTGATCTAATCATCTTTGACGAGCCAACTACAGCGTTAGACGTTACCACTCAAGTGGAAGTGCTTACCGCTATGCGCACTATTGTAGAAAAGTACAACACAGCAGCCATTTATATTACCCATGATTTAGCTGTGGTTGCACAAATGGCAGACGAGATTAAAGTGCTTCGCTATGGAGAGACGGTTGAAGATGCACCCACAAGGGAAATGATATCCAACCCTAAAGCAGCCTATACACGATCACTGTGGGCTGTGCGCTCTCTAGCAAAAACACCACAGCCCGCCATTGATACCATTCTTGAAATCAACCAAGTACATGCCAGCTATGGCAAGAGCGTTAAGGTACTCAATGACATCAGCATCAAAGTCCCCCGGGGGCAAACTATAGCTGTTGTAGGTGAGTCAGGTTCGGGTAAGTCTACTGCTGCGCGAGTCATTACTGGTTTATTACCTCAATTGGAAGGTCAGATTATATTTAACGGTGAAAGCTTACCTGCAGCCTTAAAAAATCGCTCCAAACAACAATTACAATCGATTCAAATGATTTATCAAATGGCTGATACTGCCATGAATCCTCGCCACACAGTTAGAGATATTATTGGCAGGCCGTTGAATTTTTATTTGGGTTTAACCGGCCAGGCTCAAGACCAAAGGATCATGCAGTTATTACAACTGATTGAATTGGATGAGAGCTTTTTAGATCGCTACCCAGATGAATTGTCAGGCGGCCAAAAACAGCGTATCTGTATTGCTCGCGCCTTAGCTGCAGAGCCTGAACTGATTATTTGTGATGAGGTCACGTCAGCCTTAGATCAAATTGTGCAAGAAGGTATTCTCAAACTCCTGTTGCGCTTACAAAAAGAACTCGGCATTACCTATATTTTTATTACCCACGATATTGCTACCGTGCGAGCCATAGCCGACCAAGTTGTGGTCATGTTTCAAGGCAAAGTGGTGGAACAAGGAGGTAAGGAAGAAATATTTACCGCACCCTATCCTGAATACACCGAGCTGCTACTGTCGTCTGTACCTGAGATGGATCCAGACTGGTTGACTCAGTTACAAGCGCAGCGCGTGGCGGCAGGTGCCTGAACTTAGGCTGCACGGCCTTACAAGACAGCATCGCTTGATTTATCAACCCGCTAGGCCATACTATAACTATTATGTCTTACACCCTGACGGGTCAGTTGTGCTTAGTGTCTGGCTCACTAACACTGCCACGCTGGCGTCTCGCAATTGAAATAGTGGGCGTTAATATAGTAACAACCTTTATCGGCAAAGTGCGCTATATGTCATTTTTGGCTGGATTATTGCCAGGGCATTCTTGGCTGATATGCCTGGACAATAATTAGGTAATTGGTTGATCTTAGCGTGCTGGAGGACATTCTTAAAATTAGATAAGATGTCTTATTCGGCCTAATTAAATCAACCAATGAAAAGATCTATGAGCAAGCTAAATGTATTATTTTTGTTTAGTGATGAACACCGACGCGACGCCCTCAGTTGTGATGGCCATCCATTGGTGCAGACACCAAACCTCGATCGACTGGCTCAACAGGGAACACGGTTTTTAAATGCCTACACCACATCGCCCATCTGTGTACCTGCACGGGCTTCAATGGCAAGCGGAGAGTATGTTCATAAAACACGCTGCTGGTCTAATGCCCAAGCTTATCAAGGCGAGCCCAAAAGTTGGGGACATCAACTTCAATCACAGGGCCACCGAGTAGACTCTATTGGTAAACTTCACTATCGTGGAAATGAATTCGAAAATGGTTTTGATGAAGAAATTTTGCCTATGTATATCCGCAATGGTGTTGGTTGGACGAAAGGCTTGTTACGCGACCACGAAGGCGTACTCGATTGTTCATCCTACGCCAAAGAAATCGGTCCTGGTGATGATCAGTACACTCAATATGATCTAGGCGTTACCCGTAATGCTTGTGATTGGTTACAGAACAAGGAAAATCAAGGCTTAGATAAACCCTGGACACTATTCGTTTCCTGGCTCCGCCCCCATTATCCACTGACATGCCCTCAAGAATTTTATGACCTATATCCATTGGAACAAATGGACCAGCCTCGTTTTTTAAGTGATGACGAACGCCCATCACATCCAGTATTGCAGGCAGTGAGGAGAAACTTCGACTTTGAAAAACATTTCACCCCAGAAACAAAAAAAGTAGCTCGTGCTTCATATTACGGATTATGCAGTTTTCTTGATTACCAAGTTGGTCAGGTACTTACAGCATTGGAAGCTTCAGGTCAGGCTGGAAACACCTTAATTATTTATACTAGTGATCATGGTGACCACAACGGGGATAGAGGTCTCTGGACCAAAATGACTATGTATGATGAATCGTCTTCAATCCCCATGATCATCGCTGGGCCGGGCATTCCCAAGCAAAAAACGGTGACCACCCTGAGTTCACTGATAGATATTTACCCGACGATTCTTGAAGCCACTGGCGCTAGCCATGACAGCAAGGAGCGCCCTGGTATCGCATTGCAAACCATTGCAAACAGTGATCACCTCGACCGCGATGTTCTTTCTGAATATCATGATGGCGGATCCCCAACGGGTATGTTTATGCTACGTACAGGTGAGTGGAAATACAATTACTACCCAGGATACCCGTCAGAGCTTTACCATATTGTCGACGATAAGGATGAATTAGTAAACCTCGCTGAGTCTGCAGAGCATCAGCAGGTACTGACTGAGTGCCATCAAAGATTGCTCGAATTAGTAGACCCAGAAACAGAAAATAAACAGGCGTTTGCAGATCAGGCTGAAGCCATTGAAAGACTGGGTGGTGTGGAAGCGATTCTTAATTCAGACGAGTTCGACTGCACCCCGGTGAGAAACTAGAGAAGCCTTACTACTTGTGTCGTACAAGGTCTCAACCATTTTCAAGATGGGCTTATACTTCAGCTAATATATTAAAGATATTCAAATATATGTGTTTCATATGATAGTCTCACACAAATGAATACATCACGGACTGATTTGTGAAAATGACATTAGACGAAGCCTTGAAGATGGGTGTTGAAGCGCATAAAGCTGGCCAGCTTCAAGAAGCGGATAGGCTCTATGCTTTTATCCTAAAGGCACAGCCCAAGCACCCTGACGCTAATCATAACATGGGTGTGCTATCTATTGATGTGGGTAAAATTCAAGAGGCACTGCAGTTCTTCAAAACAGCCTTAGAGGCTAATCCCAGAATAGGTCAATTTTGGCTAAGCCACATTGATGCTTTAATAAAGCTAGGCCGAATAGCTGATGCGCAAGTTGCATTTAATCAGGCAAAGGATAAGGGTGCTAAAGGTGAGGCTTTTGATCAGTTAGAGAAACAGCTTTCTGAGTCAAGTGCTAATCCACAAGATCCTCCCTCAGACCAGTTGCAGCCTATCATCAACCTCTTCACCCAAAGACAACTGCAGCAAGCTTTGTCTCATGCCGCTAAGATGCTAGAGAAATTTCCAAACTCAGTTGTCCTCTACAATATTGCTGGGGCTTCTAATGCAGAACTAAAACAATTTGATGCAGCTATAGACTGCTTTAAACAGGCTCTCAAGATTAAACCTGGCAATGCTGAGGCCTATAATAATATTGGCAACGCCCTGATGGGTAAGGGTGATTTAGAGGCAGCTGTAGGTCGCTACAAACAGGCGCTAAAAATTAAGCCTAGTTTTGCTGAGGCCCATAATAATATGGGTAATGCTCTGAATGCTCAGGGTGAGCCAGGGATAGCTATAGAAAGCTACGAGCAGGCTCTAAAGATAAATCCTGATTATGCTGAAGCCTATAATAATATGGGTATTGCCTTGAATGATAAGGGTGATTTGGAGGTAGCTGTAGACAGCTACAAAAAAGCTGTGTTGATTCAGCCTAATTATGCTGAGGCTTATTACAATATGGGTATTACCCTGGGTAATAAAGGTAATCCAGAGGCAGCTATAGACAGCTACAGCAAGGCTTTAAAGATTAACGCTGGTTACGCTGCGGCGACATCAAATCTGCTTAGTTTACTGACCACCTATGTACCCAAAAAAGAAACTCTGAACCCGGTAGTTCTGGTTAATGAGGCGATTCGAAAAATTGACATAAAAGACATCACTTCAAACGTTATTTGTGATGATCAAATTGTTGACTTATTTTCCAAATCCCGACGTTACATAGGTAGTTATGGCTTAGAAATTACAACTAAATTAGACCAAACATACCGAAGAAATTCAGTCGACATGAATTGTAAGAGACACATCTCGATCTTTGATACACACGATATTATCCCTGAGTTATGTTTTAGTTGCTACAAAGTTCAAGTTGAACCTAGATCTGTAACTGAGCTAATAAAATTATTTCTGGTTTTTAATCAGCTAGAGCTTAATGAAAATAACACTCGAAAGTGTATGGTTGAGTTAAGACCTAATATTCCTGGATTTTATAAAGGCCTCATCTACTGCACTGAACTAAAACAAGCTAACCAAATCTCGGAGTATCTTGACACAGTGCTCAAACGAAGTATTAGATCAGGGCTGTCTTCTAAGGTAAAAAGAGGTTGTTCGGAATATCCACTTTCCTTCCCTAATTATAAAGCAATCAATAACTCCGGCCCTCAATTAATGAACTACAATGAAGAGTGGAGGGCTATAGAAGAAGCCCATGATAGAAAAAAACCTATACACGCGAATAAAAATAGAAGCCCAAGCCTTTCTGGATTGAATCTCAGCGATGTTCTTATAATTGAAAAGTGGGTCGATTATGCAAGGGGTATTGGGGATCCAAGTGCAAATTTAATAAACCAAAACCCTGTAACCCATCAGGGAATTTATGACCAAGCAAGAGCTAGGCTAGATACATTTGATTTTATCAATTAATTGTATTTCTTTATCTACACAAAACCTCAGGCAGCCTGAAAAATATAAACGATACACACAAAAGAGGTTCCTTTAGGACTGCCCTTAAAAGCTTTGAGACCCCATTAACGTAGTTAAATACATGCGCTGAGATGATTTCGGGGTTCAGATAAAGTTATGAAGATCTCGCTATTTTTCCAGATACAAGGAAGTGTGATGATGACTTTAATGGGTTATGATTTAACAGTTAAAGTGTAGCGTCACACAATGTTCATAGCAGGTACAGCCTTTCAGCGACCAATGTCTCAACCAAATGAACTTCTGCATTAACCATTATAGGGCTATTCCAATTATCTTTTAGTCTTTTTAGTCCAGCTCCGCACCTTCGAACCAACGCTGCATAATCCCATAAGCATCACCACCAATAGCAGTTAGTGCGTTAATTATTTCTTTTAAACCAGAATATTATCTGTAAGATGAACGAATGGTAAAGGTAGAACGCTTCTTTGCAAAACCAATTATTTTTCCCCATATGGATAAAAGAATGGGGGATAACATAAATGGTCCTTCGATAATTCAAATGCCAAAATGGGCGAAAAAAGAATTAGGAGCGTACCACCTATATTTCTCTGACCATAAAGGTTCTTATATTAGATTAGCATCCTCTGATTCCATAACAGGCCCTTGGGAAATTTATTCATTAGGTGCATTAGAATTAGGTGACAGTTTATTCATTACGGAAGATCCTTCAGACAAGTCTCTATACGCTCATATAGCTTCCCCAGATGTTCACATTGATCACGAAAAAAAATGTTTTTGGATGTATTTTCATGGCCAACTAGAAAATGGTGATCAAGTTACCAGGGTTGCTGTATCCAAAGATGGTATATCTTTTTCTGTGAAGGAAGCTATTCTTGGGCCACCTTACTTTAGGGCTTTTGAGTACAATAATTGGATATATGCGATTTGTTGGGGGGGTGAAATATGGCGGTCAAAGGACTGGTGTTCTCCATTTGAAAAAGGCCCACTAATACTTCCATTTGATAATAAAAACATAAACTTGCCAAGCTGTAGGCACAGTGAAGTTTTCCTTCGAGATAGTGTATTACATATATTTTTTAGCAATATTGGTGATAAACCAGAAAAAATATTACACACAAAAATAGATATTGTAAGTGATTGGAAAGATTGGAAAGTCAGTTTGATCAACACAATAATTGAACCAAAATTAGCGTGGGAAGGTGGCAACCTACCTCTTTCAAAATCAGTTATAGGTGCTGCTGAAACAAGGGTTAGAGAGTTGCGAGATCCGTGTGTATTTGAAGACTTTGATGAACAAGTTTACTTATTTTATAGTGGTTCAGGAGAACGCGGTATTGGAGTGGTTAAATTGTTCGATATCTAACTTTGAACCGTTCACTGCGCTCATATAAAGTGCTTCTAATAATCCGCGTAGCCTAAAGCCAGTCACCAAAATAGCTGACTTTATGATCTGAAAGCGCCAGCCATTCTGAGTCCAACTCAATGCCCCAACCTGGCTTATGGGCCATCATGAGTTCACCGTTTTGAATATCAAAATTAGGCTTAAAAATATTAGCTTGCCATGGGTAGTAATCTAACCCCTCTATAGAAAACTCAAGGTACTTACCTGCGTTAGGAATCGCCCCCATAATGTGAGCCGAGAACAAGGTGACTAAAGACAAGTTAGCACAGTGGACAGTGACCGGAATATTGGCTTTTTGGGCTATGGATGCCACTTCTAAGGTGCGCGTAACACCACCCATATAACACACGTCTGGTTGCACAATATCCACTACATTAGTGTCTACCATATGCTGCCAGATACGCATATCGTTGTCCTGCTCACCTCCAGTCACATCAATATCCAGGGCGTCTGTAACTTGTCTCGTCCAATCGGGCTGCCAATAGGGGCATGGCTCTTCAAAGTGACTAACCCCATAGTCTTGCAACATGCGCCCCACTTCAATGGCCTTTGCTGGTGTGTATGCACTGTTGGCGTCAACCAACAGAGTCACATCATCGCCTAGCTGCTCTCGAACGCGCTTCACAATTGCCTCCGTGCGCCCCGGCCATTGATCGATATCATGGCCGCATTCCTGACCTACCCGAAACTTAAAAGACTTATAGCCAAACTCTTCTTTAAGCGCCAAAAAGCGTTCTGCTTCTGCTTCTGGTGTGATTTCACGCTGCATGCTGGAGGCGTAAACAGGTACCGACTTTGCAGTGCCACCCAATAATTGGCATACACTTTTACCCTCACGCTTGGCATGTATATCCCACAGTGCAGTATCTAAACCACATAAAGCGCGGTACAAATAGCTGCCAGGGAACTTGTGTTCTCTCTCCAACACGAGCTGATTTAACCCGCCAATGTCATTAGCATCTAAACCCAATACGTGCGGTGCCACTTGCCTGTGCACCACTTGGGCAGTAATGTCTGAATTATAGGTGCACGTTTGGCCCCAACCTTCTTCACCCGTGTCCGTGCGCAAACGCAGCAAACCCATGTATTCGTTGGTAAAAGTTTCTATGCTGATAATTTTCATTTATACCTACTTATGTTCAGTTAAAATTAGATCGGCGGCTTTTTCACCCACCATGATGGTGGCTGCATTAATGTTGCCACATATAACATTGGGAAATATCGACGCGTCTACTACTCTCAAACCGACTAGACCATGGACTTTTAGCTCATTATTCACCACATTATCTTTTGGGTCTGGCCCCATACGGCAGGTACCGCAGGGATGGAATACCGTATCGGCGTTATTACGAATATCCTCAATTAGTTGAGCATCTGTTTTACAACCCAAACCAGGGCGCATTTCGTCCAAGGTAATGGCCTGCAATTGAGAAGTCTCGGCTAACTTGCGGATTAGCTTAACGCCTTCCAACAGGTCTTGTATTTCATCTTCATGGGTTAGGTAATTGGGCTCAATGGCAGGCGCTTTGCTGGGATCATTAGAAGTGATGTTGATTTCACCCTCAGACTGAACCCGGCAATTTGAAATACCTAATACATAAGCAGGAAAGGGGTCTGGATTCATCATAGGCCTTTCACCCAAAGGCGCTTTGGTATAGCTCAATGGAGAAAAATATAGCTGAATATTAGGCCGATCTAAACCCTCACGGGTGTGCACAAAACCACCCGCTTGATTAATACTTAAGCTCAAAGGACCACTTCGAGTCAGGACATAGCGGAACCCTTGCCACAACTTACCCCACCAAGGCTGCAACTGCTGATTTAATGTAGGTTGGCTAGCACGGTAAAAGTAGCTATGGCTAATATGATCCTGTAAATGTTGGCCTACGGCTGGGCTTTCATGCACTTGCTCAACCCCAGCCTTTTGCAACACATGGCTTGGGCCGATACCAGAAAGCTGCAATAATTGCGGTGAATTTACAGCGCCAGCACTCAAGATGATTTCTTTAGTCGCATTGGCTCTATGGTATTTGTGCTTATGTTGATACTCCACACCAATGGCACGCTTACCCTCAAATACAATACGTGCAACTGAAGCATTGCACACTATGGTTAAATTGGGCCTTTTTCGAGCAGGCTTTAAGTAGGCACGGGCAGCGGACATGCGCTGGCCTTGGTGAGTTGTGAGCTGATAATAACCTACACCCTCCTGCTTCACCCCATTCATATCGGCATTGTAATCAAAGCCAAGGGCTTCACCTGCTGCTACAAAATGTTTGCATAGGGGGTGAAGTTTGGCCGATACGTCCGATACGTTTAGAGGGCCATCGCCACCCCTAAACTCATCAGCACCATGTTGCCATGATTCCATGCGTTTAAAATAAGGCAGCACGTTATCATAACTCCAGCCAGGGTTACCGGCACTTTGCCAATCTTCAAAATCTTGTTTATGGCCCCGCACATAAACCATAGCGTTAATGGAGCTAGAGCCACCGAGGGTCTTGCCTCGTGGCCAATAACTAGTCCGGCCATTGAGCCCAGCATTAGCGTTACTGGTGTACATCCAGTTGACTTTAGATTGATAAAAGGTTTTGCCATAGCCAATAGGCATTTGTACATAAAAGCGCTTATCACTGGGGCCCGCTTCTAACAAAAGTACCGAGTGATTAGCATCTGCGCTTAACCGATTAGCAAGTACACAACCGGCAGACCCAGCACCAATTATAATATAGTCATAACTAGAACCTTTGCTCATTTGGCTAAACCTTTAATTGCAGTGCAAATTGCCTCAAAATTGGCAGCAGCTTTATCGCTCATATTACGTGCTCGCAAATAACAATGTACTAAACCCTGACCCATAGCCAAATGATTAGTGACTTCTACGTTAGCATCGCGCAAGGCTTGGGCATAGATCTCGCAGTCGTCTCGCAGCGGATCTACTTGAGCTGGAAATAAATGAGTAGCTGGCAATCCACTATAGTCCAGTGTTTGCATGGGCATGTAATTGCCTCCTAGGCTAGCAATAATGCTGCGATCACCACCCACACGAATCGGCAGATAATAATCCATGTCATCTTTGCTTAGTAAAGGTGCAAATGCATGTTCAGTCATGGATGGCGTATCCACACCACGGTTTAAGGCCGGGTAGATCAACACTTGGCCTAACAATTGGGTACCCACATATGACTTGCGAGCATTAGCCACACAAGCACTTAAAGTACCACCTGCACTATCACCCACCAAAATCATTTTTTGGCCTGTTTGTAGCAAGTTATCCACCACTGATAGGCAATCGTTAATATCATCTGGGTATTGGTGTTCCGGTGCCAAGCGGTAATCTACTGCAACTAAATCAAAACCAGTATCATTAGCCAATTGACCACAGATATCATGATGGCTGTTTAAGTCCCCCACCACAAAGCCACCACCATGAATAAATACGATGTGAATGCCTTCGGTACCATTAGTTTGGCTTTGATGCTGATAACGCCTTATGGGCACAGGATGGCCACCCTGCGCAACAATAGTGTCATCTTTGAACCCAATCCCGTTAGGCAGCGGTGCCGCAAACCCTTTACATAAGGCGTTATACCATTGCCTTTGTTGTGCAACACTGGCATCAATGGCATCGGCAGGATAGAAGCTTAAACTCTGATCGACGAAGATCTGCATCTGGGCATCCAGTACTGTCATGCAAAACCTCGCGGCACTTGCTCTTGCCAGGTTTTTTGATGCACTTGCTGACCATTCTCTAAAGCCTCTAAACTGGCATCAAGATAAAAGTTATTAGCGTCACATGTCACCTTAAGGCTGGTGTAAACGTCTATTTCCCAACCTGGCCTAGCTTGACGTGAGTGCCACTTGCAGAAGCTGGTCGCAGAATTTGGGTCGTGGGGTAAGATTGAGTGCTCTTCACGACACACATCTCCCACCGTGAGCCCATGATCGACGAAGGTAAATTCACCAAAAACATCATCAATAACTGTGGTTTGTTGGCCGTTGGCCGCATTTGTTTGGGTAACACGGGTGTGTGTTTCAGGCCTAATTTCTGTAATTTTGTTCACTGGGCAGACATACCCTTGGCCTAAGTCTCGCGTCAATTGTCCTGTGCGGTCATGACACGGAATACTCAACTGGGCAGTACTTAAGTCTAAACTCAAATTACCTTTTTGTGCTGCTGGCCATAATAATGGGAAATAAGCTGTTGAGATGGCCAAACGTAATTTGTGGCCTTGGGGTATTTCATAACCTATATCATCCAGCTTTATGGTGATGTCCATACCCTGTCCGGGTATAAGAGACTGGGGCTTATCTAAGCCCCCACGCATGGCCAAATTAAGCACTCCATAAGTAATGCGAGTGCTACTACCATCAGGTGCGACATCGCAAAGGCGTAAGGCCATTTGGCCACTTTTTTGGTCACTTGTTACTACCGCATTAAACACTGCACCACCCAGAATGGACACGGGTTCAATCATCGCTGTAGTCTCAAAACATAGGCTATTGGCATCATCTTGGCGTTGATCCGTGGGGAAGTCTGGTCCACACCAAATGATACAATATTCGCCACTAGCAGCACCTGTTGTAAGTGGGCTATTCACTGTTACCTGCCCACTATCGCCAGTTTCAACTAATTGACCAGATGAACTCAACTGTAAATCAATGCGGCTTGTTTGGATGGGCCATTGACTACCTTCTACCCAAATACCAGGACGAACATCATATGATGCCTGAGGTGGAACACCATCTTGGATATAGGCAGCAATGGTTGGCTCTGCCATAATGCCGTTGTCTATGCCCTTGAGCCAATAGTCCCACCAACGTTTGGCCTCGCCTAAAAAATCTATTTCTGGTTTAGGTGATGCGTAATTTGGGTATTTATGGGCCCAAGGGCCAATTAGGGCCTTTTTGGGGCATGTTAACCCTTGCATCATGCGCGGAATAGTTTCTGAGTAGGCATCGCCCCAACCTCCTACACAATACACTGCAGCCTTAATGGCATTATAGTCTTCGTTAATTGAACCATGTTTCCAGTAATCGTCCTTATAGCTGTGCTCTAGCCATTGCTTGGCCAAGAATGGCATATTTTCCAACCGGTGAAGCCATTGCTGACGCCATGTATCAGGCAATAACAGAGGATCTGGTGCCTTAGCCATGTAACAGGACATCGTTGAGGCCCAGCTAAAATTCTCTAACTGCAATGCGCCACCACGGTAGTGAATGTCATCGGCGTAGCGATCATCAGTGGAACATACAGTAACTATGGCTTTTAATGCTGCAGGTGCCATTGCGGCCACTTGCAGACAGTTAAAACCACCCCAAGACTTACCCATCATGCCCACTTTTCCACTGCACCAAGTTTGTATTGTCAGCCACTCGATCACTTCCACAGCATCATCAAGTTCTTGCTGTAGATACTCATCTAACAACAGCCCAGTAGACTCACCACAACCACGCATATCAACCCGAATGCAGGCATAGCCAAAGCCAGCCCAATAAGGGTGCATTTGTTCATCACGAATGGCCGTGCCATCACGTTTCCTATAAGGAATATATTCTAAGATAGCTGGAGCTGGAGAATCAACTGCGTCACTGGGCAGCCACGCCCTTGCAGCCAGTTGTGTACCGTCTGCAAGTGGAATAAAGAAATGGGTCCACTCTTCGATGCTATGGGTAAAATCGAGGTTGTTCATCATCTGTTATTGCTCCCAATAAGCGACCCGTTATAGAGGCCATATAGAAGTAGTAACATACCATTGGATTATTCAGCAGGTATAGCAATTTTTACCTAAATTGTTCCTCACAGATGATGGTAAACTAAACACACTAAATAGTGCTTGCAGCTGCTTAACACTAGGCTGCTATATTTACAAAAGCTTTAACAACTTTACTGAGTAGTTAGCTTAAAAAATGATACGTTCTTGCGCAGGTCACATAACACAATGATTATGAAATTTTTTCTCAACTCACCAAAAATTGGTCTATTGTTGATCAGTGGACTAGGAATTAACCTTAGCTGGCTCTCTTTACTAGACTGGAGCTGGAACAGTGCCGTCACCTTAATGATGACTACATATATACTTAAACTAAACTATAATCGGCACGCAGTAAAACAGCACATCATGTATGACCTTAGCCTCATGGGTGGATCTTTTTTAGCCTTTCTAGCGCTGAATTATGTTTTAAATGAGACGCTAGCAATATCGTCTATGGCGGCTGCTATTATGGCGAGCCTGTGGACATGGGGCGCTTTCACCATGTTATTTAATAAAATGGTGCCTGATAGTATTCGGCATGAGTTCGCCTTAGGTCACAAACCCCACTAAGGATTGCTACGCACTCCACATGTGTTCACTAAAATGGCGACGGCAAAGGGACTGATATTGATCGTTGCCGCCAATCACCACCTGGTCACCATCCTTGATCACCATACCATCACCATCCATCCGCACCACCATGGTAGCTTTGCGGCCACAATAACAAACAGTTTTTAACTCCACCAACTTGTCTGCCCAAGCTAGCAAATGCTGACTACCCGGGAATAACTCCCCCCTAAAGTCTGTGCGGATGCCGTAGCACAATACGGGAATATTGAGTTGGTCTACCACTAAGGTGAGTTGCTTGACTTGCTCACGACTTAAAAACTGACTTTCATCTATGAGAATACAATCCAGAGGTTTTTTTAGGTTTTCAATTTTTAAGATGCTGAATAAGTCGTCTTTGCCATTGAATAACTGTGCTTCGGCAGCCAAACCAATTCGAGAGGTGACTTTACCAAGACCATAGCGATCATCTAACGCCGCAGACATTATAAACGGCCGCATGTCACGCTCTTCATAGTTATAAGCTGACTGTAATAGTGCGGTAGATTTTCCGGCGTTCATGGAAGAGTAATAAAAGTAAAGTTGGGCCACGATAAAAAGCCTTTACTGGGAAGGGCGCATTAACCCTTATAAGAATAATTGGTCGGGACGGTAGGATTTGAATAACCCATCCAACCCACTGATAAATATATAGTTATAATCAATTAAATCTGATAGTACCAACAAAAGCACCAACAATTATTAATGTCTATATTAGACTTATAATTCTCGTAAAGGACCCTTCGTAAAACTGCACGTCCAGCTTGTTAGATTTAACAATATAACTCTTACAGATAGTCTACCAGACTATCCGTAAGACACCTTAATTAAGTTACTTTGTATATGACATTGCTTTACCCGAGGGCAGTGTTATTAGGTAGGAATGAGTGAAACCAGCTTGAGTTTACTTAGCCTTGAACAGAAACGGACTAATATTCACTCGTGGCTTTTCGTTGGCTATAAGATCTGCGACTATTTTCCCCGTACCGCAGGCCAAGGTCCAACCCAAGTTCCCATGGCCTACATTGAGATACAGATTTTGCATTGGAGAAGGGCCCAGTATGGGCAGTGATGACGGGGTCATCGGCCTTAAGCCCGCCCAATATTTAGCAGCACTGTAATTGGCCACATCTGGGAGTATTTCTTTGGCTAGGTTCAAAATCCCTTGAAAGTCTTGTTGTCGATGATTTGTATTGAATCCATCAAAAACTGCCGATGAAGATATGCGGAGGCGGTCTCCAAAAATCGATAGTGAGACTAGTTTATCTGTATCATCAAACCCCGACATTGGCTTCATTTTTGTATTGATTAAAGGGGCTGTTATAGAAAACCCTTTTATTGGATAGATAGGCAATTTGATATCAAGTTGTTTCGCTAAAATACCGTTGTGAGCGCCAGCAGCCAATACGTATGCGTCTGCTTTAAACTCTCCTTTAGACGTTAAAACACTCGAAATTTTATTATTCTTCTGTAAAAAAGATTCAACAGAAGCACCCCATACAAATCGGCATTTTGTGTTCTCTACACACCACCTGCCTAGTTCTAGAGAAAACTTGGCGGAATCGCCTGTTTTACAGTTAGGAGAGAAAACAGCGCCTGCATATGTTTTGCTGCTAGCTTGAAGTAAAGGAAGCTTCTCATGCAGGCCATCTCGATCAAGTAATTCTAACTTAAGCCCCCTATCTTCCAAAAAATTAAAATGACTTCTTAATTTTTTTAAATTGCTTGGGCTTCTGCTTGCATATGCTATCCCCTGATCACTAGCATCAAAGTTTATGTTTGTTGCCAGGCGTAAATCTGCCAAGTTATCTATGGAATATTGCGCCAATCGGAATTTGGAATCAGTATTTTGGACCCATTTACTACTCCGACACTGAGATAGAAAGGATGCTGTCCAACCCCATAGTGCAGGGTCCATATGCAACTTATACTGAATCCCTAGCTGTGAATTTAACAGAGATTTAATCGCTACTTTTAAAGCAGAAGGTGACGCCCAGGCAAATGCATCACTGGGACTTAAAAGACCAGCATTTCCCGCTGTCGCGCCAAAATCCCCACCCTTTTCTTGTGCCTCTAAAACGGTGACATTCATCCCTTTTTGAGAAAGGTAATAAGCAGTTGTCACACCGACAACACCTCCTCCAATAACTAGTACGTTCATAGTATTACTCTAAAAATAAATTCGTTAAAAAATTGCACAAATGATATAAGAAGATAACAAATTTTTTTGTTCAAAGAGCTTAGCTTAGTCACCAAAAAATTAAAAGGAAGAGCTAATAATGACTTTTAAAATACTTAGCGCAGAGTTTTCTCATGAAACAAATACATTTAATATTTATCCAACGACATTAGGTAGTTTTAATAATGATCTATTACTCGATGGTGAGCAGGCTATAGCACAGAGAGGCAGCAAAAATACTGAATTGGCAGGATTATTGGATGTAGGTGCCGAACACAGTTGGCAAATACAGCACTGCTTTAGTGCCTCAGCTGGACCAGGAGGTAAAGTAACAAGCAATGCATTTGATGAAATATTGAAACCTCTGGAACATCATTTTTCTGAGCAGTGGGACGGTGTTTTTTTGATGTTGCACGGCGCTATGGTGACCGATTTTTGTGACGATGGCGAAGGGGAAATACTGCGTAGAGTACGTGCAGCCTTGGGTCCCGATATTCCAATTGCCGTTACCTTAGACCCTCATGCCAATGTGACACCAAAAATGTGCCAATTGGCACAAATTTTAGTTTCCTATAATACCTACCCCCACATAGATATGCGTCAAACAGGACGGCATGCTGCGCAAATTTTACAGCGCACGTTACTCAAAGAAATTCAACCACTAACACTTCGGGCCCACAGGCCAATGCTAGAAGAAATTAATGGTGGCAGAACTGATATAGGGCCGATGATCGAACGACATAGATTGGCAAGGAAATATGAACAGCTAGCAGATGTCTATGCAGTGAGTATCAATGGTGGTTTTGCCAGTGCTGATATCAGCGAATTAGGCCCTACAGTATTGATATGTTGCTCTGGAGACACAGCTATTCATCAGGAACAGGCCGAACACATAGCTGAAGATATTTGGACCAAGCGAGATCAAGTATTGAATCTTTATTACAGCTGTACCGAAGTAGCAGACATAGCTAGTAAATGGCCTGGACTAAAAAAAGAAGGCCCTCTAGTTATCGCTGATTACGCAGATAACCCTGGTTCAGGGGCTTATGGTGACAGTACTGAACTATTAAGAGCGCTTTTAGATAGCAACATTGAAAATGCCTGTTTCGGACCATTGTATGACCCGCAAGCTGTTTTAGAGTTACAAAGCCATAAGCTAGGGGCTCAAGTGGGTATAAATATCGGGGGAAAAGTAGACCCAAAAATGGGGGGTGGCCCACTTCAGGTAACTGCACAAGTCATTTGGCAAGGGAGCGGCTTAGTGGTAGGAACAGGTCCAATGTTAGGTGGTTTACAAAAAAACTTCGGCGAGTGTATCGTATTAAAAGTCCAAGGTATTGAAGTACTTTTAGTGAGTATTGCTCACCAGATTTTAGACCTTAATCAATTTCAAACATTTGGTATAGATCCTAGGGAAAAAATTGTAGTCGCACTAAAGTCTATGCAGCATTTCCGAGCGGCGTTTGAGCCTATAGCTGGAGAGGTCATCGTTTGCGATAGCGGTGCACTGTGTACTATAAATTATAAAGCCTTGAACTATCAAAAGGTACCGCGGCCCATTTACCCCTTAGACTAACCTCAACAACAACTAGTGGATCTCATCTGAGCTAACTAGGGGACTTATGAATAATTCCAAAGTGATAAATCAATGAACTTAAGACAAAAATACGACCATTACGGCTTTCTAACAGCAGTAGATGCAATTTCCTCTGCCAAAGCAGCATACTATGCCAAAAAATGCACCGAGTTCATCGAACAATACAGCACCCATTCTGACTATTCTGATTGGACATATGGTAGAACAGAGATGGTCTTGCGGTGGGTTGCTGAACTTGCCGCTGAGGAAAGCCTGCTAAATGTCATCGAGGATTTAATTGGCCCTAACATTCTACTATGGAATGCTTTTCTCCCTGTTAAACCGCCCCATTCAGCAGCAAATTTCGGTTGGCACCAAGACGCTACTTACTGGCCAGTAGAGCCCACCAATCAAATTATAACTGCCTGGGTCGCCCTATCTCCAGTAAATCCATCAAATGGTGGTATGCAGATGGTGCGAGGTTCGCATTCAAACGGACCCGTTGCGCACGAAACGACTTATGATAAAACAAGTATGCTTCGGCGAGGCCAACAAGTGACTATACCAATTGATGATACCAAGGTTATTAATATTGATCTAATTCCCGGCCAGGCATCGATCCATCACACATTGATGCTCCACAGATCAAGTTCAAACGAATCAAAAGATTGGCGACTTGGTGTTGGTTTTAACTATGCATCTTCTAACGTCAAGCCACTACCCGGGTATCATGACTCTGCCATATTGCTTCGAGGCGACGTCAAAGGAAGTGGCTTTGAATTAACTGAACCACCCAAATCCGACCTAGATAAAGCCGCCCTGGAAAATTTTGCACGCGTGCAGCAGCTTCAATCTAAAAGATATGATGATGTAAAGCAAAGCTAGGTTGGTGTTGCAGCTAAAAATCAGGTTCCAAGGCGTAGACCGCGATAAGACAACCGTTTTTGGTTGTTGAATTGTGGACAGTGCCGTCGCGCAGCCACACCAGATCGCCAGGGCCATAATCAACACCGTCATGATCTCTTATATTTCCAAACCATACACTATTAGGAAAAATATCTTTTAAAAAGCAAAAGATTGCATATTTAAAATCTCAAAGAGCTTCAGTGATTGTCTAAATACCCTGTTCTTTACATATTAAATTAAGCATTAATTGATCGGCTTGCCGATCTGTTTTCGGTGTTACCACCATCGGTCTCCGTTATTAGCCAACAAGTTGGCCTTTCTTCGATCTCAACAGGCGCGGAAGCGCCGCTTGGAGTATAGCGTAGCGCATCGCTTTAGCGGGGTGTGAAGCGAAGCGACGAGGGTCGCGTTAGCGCCCTTAAGATGCAAACACAGACTACTGCGTAGACGAAATCATACTCCATTCTCTCTTAAAACAAGGTTCCAAACTTTGAAAACCAAGATATCCAATCCGTAAAGTAGAAGCGGGGTAGACCCCCTTCTCCTTGGAAGGGAACCTATATAGTGAACACGTAAATGTTTAAAATTTTCCAAAAAGATTTTAATAAGAATGAGATCACGATCTGATATACAATTTATCAGGCTGTAGTCAACCCTGACACTGCTGCAATTAAATTTTCTTCTGTCATTTCTTTACCGGTATACTCTCCAACCAGCCGTCCCTCTGCCATGGTCAATATGCGGTGACTCACGCCAATAACTTCTGGCATCTCAGAAGAAATTACAATAACTGCTAGGCCTTGTTCAGCAAGTGTCGCAATGTATTGATGAATTGCAGATTTGGAACCCACATCAACGCCCCTAGTTGGCTCATCAAGAATAATTAATTTTGGATTGGCACATAGCCATTTGGCGAGAACTAATTTCTGTTGATTGCCACCAGACAGGTCGGAAAGCATTTGCTCTGGCCCCGTCGTTTTAATTTCAAGTTTGGTTTTATAGTCTTCAAATATCTGCAGTTCATTCTCCACATTAGGAACTCCCATATTTGAATATAAGCTAAGGTGTGGCAAAGTCATATTGTGTCTGCCACCCATACCAAGTATCAGGCCCTGCGATTTCCGATCTTCAGGCACAAGTGCCATACCTTTTTCAATGGCCTGTTTTGGGGATGAAAAACTAACCTTTTGTTTATTAAAAATAATTTCGCCGCTATCTTGTCGACGCACACCGAAAAGTGTTTCAGCAACTTCAGACCGACCTGCGCCTATCAGACCATATAAACCAACCACTTCTCCTGATCGGACTGAAAAACTGACATCTTTAAAAAAACCTCGTATTGTTAGTTTATTAACACTTAATAACTGGTTACCAATTTCTGATTTTGCTCGGTGAAAATACTGGTCCAGATCTCGACCAATCATTCTATTTGTGATTTCTCCAATTGTTGATTCACAAGTGTTCACCGTACACTGCACCTCTCCATCTCTGAGAACAGTAATTCGATCTGCTATCTCAAAAATTTCATCCATTTTATGGCTAATATAAACAATAGCCACACCCTTTTTACGTAAGGATCGCACGACTTCAAAAAGCTGATCTTTTTCAGTAGTTGTTAGTGTTCCAGTTGGCTCATCAAAGATAACAACATTGGCGTTAAAGACCAACGTGCGTGCGATCTCTACCATTTGCTGCTTCGCAATTGACAAATTACGAACAAGAACTTCTGGTCCAAAATTACAACCTAACTCATCTAAGGCAGTTTTTGCCGCTGCGTTCATTTTTCGTTTGTTAACAATTCCAAACCAATTTGTTGGCCAGTCACCTAGGTAAATATTTTCTGCAGCTGACAATTCTGGTGATAATGAAAGTTCTTGATGCACAAGTAGGATGCCTAATTCTCGTGCTTCCTTTGGTGTCTTTACAATGACTTTTTTGCCGCGATGATGAATGGCTCCTTCATCAGGATTATAAATACCTGATAGTACTTTCATAAGCGTTGATTTACCTGCGCCATTCTCACCCATTAACGCATGAACCTCGCCAGCCCTAATATCAAAACTAACTCCGTTAAGTGCAATGACACCAGGGAATTTTTTCAAAATAGAATCAGCAGTTAGGACAATTTCATTCATTTTTCATCCTACCTAGATTGGCTAGAAGTTAACGTTTTATCAAGAATTAATGCGAGTACAAGAACTGTTCCCATGACTATCAACTCGATATAATTAGGAGTGTTTAGAAGCCGCAACCCATTCAGAAGTGCCGCTAGAGTAATAACACCCCCCACTGTTTTCCACATACTTCCATACCCACCTGTTAAACGTGTACCGCCCAAAACCACAGCGATAATAGTCCACAGTTCCCAAATTCTTGCGGCATTGGGTTCTGCTGTACCTAAACGCATAGACAACAAAACTCCAGCAACCCCAGCTAATAGCCCACAAAGGGTGAAATTAATGACCTTATGACGTCGAACTCTGATTCCCGCCTCATGAGCAGACTTTTCATTATCACCAACAGCATAGGTCTCTAATCCATGCCTGGTCTTAGAAAGAATCCATTGAAAAAACAGGGCGAAACCGAAAAATATCATTGCAGTAAGCGACACTGGGCCGATATAAATTTCTGGGTACTCTGTATATGAATAATCACTTGTCATTAAGGCTTCTTCACCAGTAAAAATGAACACAATACCGCGAATGCCCATAAGCGAACCCAGTGTGATTATAAAAGAATGAATTCCAGATAATGCGACTAAGGCACCGTTAATGAAGCCAAAGAAAGCACCCGACAATAAAGCAACCAGAATAGCTGGCCAAATACCTATACTTTCCTGAAGGCCAATAGCAAGCGCCGACGATAACGCTAGCGTTGCACCAACCGAAAGGTCGATCTCTCCGTTCAGCATAACCAGCGTCATTCCCACGGCGAGAAACCCAATAAAAGATCCCTGCGTAAGAACATTACCGATATTATTTAGGGTGAAAAAATACGGTGAAGCAAGCGAAAACACTACCATGCAGATAAACAAGAACACCCATATGTGCTGTTCTCGGATTATTCTTAATATGCTCAAGCTTGAACTTTTAATTGATGTCATAATTTTGGCAGCGCTATCTTTCTTCATACCAACTGTGTTGCTCATACGAAAACTCTCCCTCTCTTAGCAGCTAAATCGATCCACACCGCAAGAATGATAACTGCCCATGTCACCAACCACTGGACATAATAAGCAAAGCCTAACAACAACAATCCGTTTTGCACAAAGCCCAACATTGTGACGCCAATAACTGTTCGCCAAATGGTACCCGACCCACCCAGCATAGATGTACCACCAAGAATTATTCCAGAGAGAACAGTCAGTTCATATCCTTGACCAATCGTACTCTGCGCACCCATGACTCGGCTACCCATGATAATGGCGGCTAACCCAGTTCCAAAACCAGAGATGACATAAGCAATTAAGACTACCCCCCTTGTTTGCACACCCGAAAACAAACTGGCTGTTTCGTTTCCTCCAATGGAGAAAACCCAACGTCCAAAGTTAGTTTTTAAAAGTACAAAACTGCCCACAAGTGCGGAAAAGAAGAATATCCAAACAGGTACTGGAATATCTACAAACTCACTTCGTCCAAAAAACCGGAACCAAGTTTCTTGAGGGTTAGTTACATTAACGTTTGAACCTCCCGAATAAAATAGTGTAGCGCCCTGCAATAATGACAACATCGCTAGGGTGACAATAAGTGAGTTTAACCTCATAAAACCAATCAAATAACCATTTACAATTCCAATTAAAAGACTGGCAAACAAAGTGTATGCGATCGCTATGGCAGGACCCACTTGATTATGTTGGTCCACTACTAAGACCGTCAGCAAGGTAAGCATCGATCCAACTGACAAATCTAAGCGCCCAGTAATGACAACAAACGTCACCCCAATAGCGATCATTCCGGTGATCGACACTTGGCGGATCACATCTAAAATATTCCCGGGGGTAAGAAATTCTGGTGAAGAAAAAGACACAACTGCTAAAAAGATGGCGAAGCCACCAATTAAACCGTGTTTTTTAGCTGTCTCGCTGGCTTTTTTGAGGATGGCCATAATAAAAAAATCTACATTAGTTTTTGTTTTACTATTTTTATAATAGATCTATTCAATGGTTAATTAGTAGCAGATATTTGTCCAAAATGGATATTTTTTAGAATGGCCATTGTGAATAGAAAACCAAACTTACCAATAGGTCCAATATCTTACGGTATTAATAAAATATCCAATTTGGACATACTGAGCATTGCGAGCCGTTTAACAATTATGGTGATAATAAGGGAACCCAGCAAATGAGGCTTGGGCTGAAAGATTAATAATTTAACGGAGTGTCAAAGTGATGAATAGTATAAAAACAACATCAGTAATTTCTATTGCTGGATTATTGTGTGCTGGCCTGCTAGCTAGTGCAGTTCAAGCGGCCAATGCACCTGATTGGTTGGGTGGTAAGCTGACAAAGCCACTTTCCGAAACCCGGATTGGTATTACCGTGTTATACCCAGGATCCAATGCCTACCAAGCCAAATATGCTGAAACAGCAGTAAGTTATGCAAAAGAACTTGGCATAGATGCGACAGTTATGGATCCCCAAGGTGACCCAGCTGTGCAGTTCAACCAAATTGAGGATATGGTCTCTCAAAATTTGGACGTCATTGTATTATGGCCAACTTCCCAGAATGCTCTTATACCTGCTGTGCGCCAAGCAGCACGCGCGGGCATTCCCGTCATAACGTCAAACTCACCTATTGGAGAGGCTGGTCGTCGATATATTAAAGCACACACAGGTCCGGATGATTGCGCTCAGGCAGAACAAGCAGCAGAAATGCTGGGTGATTCACTGAACGGAAAAGGTAATATTGTTGTAGTTGAAGGTACACCAGGTTACAGCGTTTCGATTCTTCGAAAGAACTGTTTCCTCGATAAAATAGAAGATTCATACCCCAACGTCAATATCCTTGCTAGCCAATCAGCCGATTGGAATCGCGAAAAAGCACAGACTGTTATGGAAACCTTCTTAACCAAGTTTGGTAACGACATTGATGGTGTTTATGCTTTTGATGATGGCATGGGTTTAGGTGTTATTAGCGCATTACAAGCTAAAGGCAAAAAGCCTGGTGACGTAAAGGTTGTAACCTGTAACTTATTTGGTGAAGGTTGGGACGCTATAAAAACTGGCTGGGAAACGGGATCCAATAAGCAATCAGCAGAGGATGATGCAATATTAGCAATTCAAACTGCAGTAAAAATTGCCCATGGTATTGATGTACCAGTTTTAGCCCAAATCGAAACTCCAAAAATCCAAGCTAACAACGTTAACCAATTCGAACGTCCAAGTTGGTAGTTTGACAATAAATGGGCCGTTATAAATTAACACAATCGACTAACGATCCATTTGCTAATTGTTCTAACAAAGTATGAATTTGTAGAAGAAAAATAGTCTATTGCCTTAGTCATCTAAAGCCCTTAGTCAAAGGTTTCTCTCGTTGAGAGAAGCCTTAGACGACTGGTTAAATCGACTAATAATTAAAAAAATTTGGAAGCATTGTTTATGGTTGTTTCTCCAACAGAGTTGAGAAAAAATAATATTTTGAGTGTTCCCATAACTTATAACAATAATCAGACATGGCTTTCTAGAATGAAGCCAACAACTAGGCAGATAGAGAAGTCCACATGGGATCAAAAGATAAACCTACCATTCGCGTTGGCCTAATTGGGTCTGGATTTATGGGCCGTTGTCACGCTAATGCTTTTCGCAACGTAAGCAGTTTATTTAATCTTCCAGTCAAAATAGAGCTAACTTGTTTGGCAGATATCAACAAGGCCCTGGCGCAGGATAGCGCAGACGCTCTCGGTTTTATTTCAAGTACAGACTGCTGGCAGGACATGGTTGCTGACCCAAACATAGATATTATTGCTATAACAGCCCCCAACGGGTTACATGAGGAAATGGCTATCCTTGCCGCGAGCCATGGCAAAACAATTTATTGTGAAAAACCTCTGTCGACAACTTTGGAGTCGGCTATGCGTATGGTAGATGCAGCTATTAACGCTGGTATCGTTACTCAAGTGGGGTTTAATTTTTTACGCAACCCGCTCTTTAAAATGGCTAAAAACATGATAGGAAGAGGTGATCTAGGCGACATTGTCAGCTTTCGTGGGACTCATGCCGAAAACTATATGGGTGATCCACGCCAACCCCATTCATTTAGGACCCACCCCCAAGGGGGAGGGGCGTTAGCTGATATAGGCAGCCATATAACATCATTAGCTCGTTATTTTTTAGGCCCTATAACCAAAGTGAATGCACACCAAAAAACAGTGGTTAACGACAGGCCGCGCGAACTTGGAAGTTATGAAATGCTAACGGTTCAAGTTGATGATGTGTCACATGTGTTGATGGAATTTGCTAGCGGCTGTATCGGCAGTATTAATGTTTGCTGGCTGCAGACAGGGCGCAATATGGACCTGTCCTTCGAAATCACGGGCACCCTCGGGGCAATTCATTTTAATCAAGAAAGAATGAATGAAATCCACGTTTATAAGCCTAAACAAGATAGTTCTGAAACCGGGTTTACCAAAATAGAAACAGGTTCTCAGCATCCTCCCTACGATCAATTTTGCCCAGCGCCAGGCCACCACATAGGATTTAATGATTTAAAAGTGATCGAAGTGGCCGAACTTATTAACGCGATGTTAAATAGCGAACCACTTTTTACAGATTTTCAAGAAGGCTACCAAGTCCAACGCACCATCGATGCTATGCAGTCATCTGCAGACACTGGACAATGGGTTAGCATAAAGGAGTTTATTAAATACAATGGAAAGTAAATACGACTATATTGTTATAGGTGCAGGTTCGTCAGGCTGCGTAGTAGCTGGCCGACTGGGCGAAGCTGGATACAGAGTATTATTGCTGGAAGCGGGGGGAAAGGATAATAGCCCTTGGATAAAAATTCCATTGGGCTACTCTAAGTTGTACAACAATCCGAAGGTTAATTGGTGCTATACGAGCGAACCAGAGTCAGAATTGAATAACCGGCCTTTATTCCAGCCAAGAGGCAAAGTGCTTGGCGGGACTGGTTCCATTAATGGCATGATTTATATGCGAGGTCAGGCACAAGATTTTGATTTCTGGCAAGCCCAAGGTTGTGTTGGTTGGGGCTGGGAGGAAGTCCTGCCCTATTTTAAAAAATCAGAAAATCAACAACGGGGTGCAAGTGAATTCCATGGTGTTGGTGGCCCTTTAGAAGTTTCCGATTTACCCTCTAATCATGCTTTGGGTGAAGCCTTCCACAGTGCTTCGGAGGCGCTTGGCTCCCCCCAGAATAATGACTTTAACGGTGCAGACCAAGTCGGCACAGGTTATGTACAAATCAATACTAAAAAGCAAAGGCGCTGGAGTACCGCGTCGGGATTTTTAACTGGGCCTGCAATGCAAAATATTACAGTGCAGCTTGGTGCAATGGTAGAGAAAATTATCCTACAGAACGGCGTAGCTATGGGTGTTCGTTGGAGCAACAATTCTGGAAAATATGACAATTTTGTGACTAAAGAAGTCATTGTTTGTGGTGGTGTTTTCAACTCACCACAGATTCTAGAATTGTCGGGTATAGGTAAACGAGATGTACTTGAGAAAGCGGGTGTTGAGGTTCAGCACGAACTGCCGGGGGTCGGCGAAAACCTTCAGGATCACTTCGGTATCAGTGCAGAATATCACTGCAGCAAAAGAATTACCGTTAACGATTTATACAATAATCTAATTTTAGGCGGCTTACAGTTGTTGCGCTATTTGGTGTTTAAAACCGGTCCCTTTGCCGACAATGGTAATTACTCTAATACTTTTATTACCACAGCTCCCCATATTAAAACCCCAGATATGATGATTACTTTAATGGCTTGGAATACGGGTGAAGATTTGAAGCCCAAACCGTTTTCCGGTTTTACTATTTTGGCTGAACATTTGCGGCCAAAATCCAGAGGCTCCTGTCACATCAAAACTTCCAGACAACAAGACGCACCCGTCATTAAATTTAACTTTTTTAAGCATCAAGATGATATTGATGCGGCCATTGCAGGACTCAAACACGCCCGAAAAATCGCTCAAACAGCACCAATGAATGAGTTTGTGAAAAGTGAAATTTCCCCAGGGCCAGGCCCAAAAACTGATGCTGAACTGGAAGCTCACTGTCGAGAAAATGGTTTGTCTTTGCTACATGGTGCTGGTACCTGCCGAATGGGCACAATAGAACAAGAAGATGCTGTAGTGGATTACCGTTTAAGAGTACTCGGATTAATTGGTTTGCGGGTAGTTGATGCGTCTATTATGCCCAAACTGGTATCAGGTAATACTCATGCCGCCGCAGTAATGATTGGAGAAAAAGGTGCGGCAATGATCATTGAGGATGCCGAGGCATGATTAATATTGCGGTGATCGGCGCTGGTCGTATGGGACAAGTATATTGCCATAATGTGGCTAAAAACGCCCACTGCAAGCTCGTTTATGTGGTCAGTAGAGCACTAGAATCAGCATCCAAACTAGCGCATAAATACCAAGCACATGCCTGCACAGATATTAGTGCCGTAATCAATAATGAGGCTATCGATGCCATTATTATTGCTAGCCCTACACCTACTCATTTAGACATTGTTACTTTGGCGGCAAAAGCAGGAAAAGCTGTGTTTTGTGAAAAGCCCATTGATCTAGATATACAAAGGGTCGATCAGTGCTTACAGACCTTAGCCCAGTATCCGATACCTTTTATGTTAGGTTTTAACCGCCGCTTCGATCCACAAATTAGCAAACTTCAACAACGTGTATTAGCGGGAGAAGTAGGCCATCTGAATATGTTGCTACTGACTAGTCGAGACCCATGTCCACCTCCAGTCAACTACATACAAAGTTCTGGGGGTTATTTTATTGACAGCACAGTGCATGATATTGATTTGATTTGTTGGATCAGCCAAGAGTTACCTCTTGAAGTCATGGCCACTGGGTCCTGTCTAGTTGATCCAAAAATTGGTGAGCTTGGTGATATCGACACCAGCATGACCATGATGCTGATGCCTAGTGGAGCCATTTGCCATGTTAACAATAGCCGGCGAAGTGTGTACGGGTTTGATCAGCGCATAGAAGCATTTGGTTCCAAGGGCATGCTGCAAACACAAAACCAACATGAACATTCGTTACTCAGTCATTCTGACAGCCAAACTAATATGGCGTCACCACTAGAATACTTTTTTTTGGAGCGTTATCAACAATCATATCGCATTATCATAGATCAATTTATTGATGCGGTACAAAACAAAAAATCTATAGATTGTAATCAATTTGACGGTCGCAGTGCCCTAGCTATAGCTCTTGCTTGTAATCGATCAGTTAAAGAACGCAAGGCTATTGCGCCAGTTTATTCCTAGACATGACAGCAAAAAAACAGAGTCTATTGTTGGCGCCCAACATTGTGTTGCGAGCCGTTATTGCTCCACCACCTAATCAATAACAGTGGCTAGTAAGCACCCAAGCGGGGGCCACTCTATTTAAGGATGACTTCCATAGCACACCTAGGTAACATATCTCTAACATTATCAATTCAATCGATAGGGCCATGACCCAAACTGAGCTACTTTCTATTCTAGGATTTGTAGAAAAAATACAGTATATGGCGCAGGGAAAAAATACCTTGGCTGGTGTGGATTCTCGTTGGAACATCATTTTGTATGCGATGCGCCGTCATCTTGAAGGCAAAATCCTTACCCAAACAGCCTTGACGATGGCAGCCAATGTACCTTATGGCTCTGCTATACGTCGAATCAATGAATTAATAGATGACGGTTACATACTAAAGCGTCAACGTTCCAAAACTGGAAAGTCTTTTTCCTTACATCCTTCCAAACAGCTGATCGGTAGATTCGAAGAATATGCATTTGAACTTAAATCTCACATCGGTGTTACTTTTGGTTTTAATGAGGGTGGCAAGTCGTTGGATGACTTCTATTTTGGTGCTTCTTATATGGCGTCCAGCACCCTATCTTTTCCTTCGGCCTTAAGTCATGGGGTCGGTTTTGATAAAAAGCTACGCATATTAGGCCCTACCGATCCAACTTTTAATTTTCTTGCAGATAATCCTCGTAAAATTAATGAATTTTGCGGTGGCACTGTAGAAATGGTGGTAATGAATCTGGATGATTTGCGACAAGAGTCAATTCGTAACGCTTTATTAGAGCAGTCTGATTACGATCTCATTGCCTTTGATTTGCCTTGTCTAGGTGAATTTGTTGCTAAAAAAATTATAGCGCCTCTGAATGATAGAATCGATGAAGAGAAATTCAATTTTACAGATTTTCATAATGCTGCCTGGCAGGGATCAGCTTACCAGGGCGACCAATATGGTATTCCTATTCAATCCACTAGCGAGGTATTTTTATACCGTCAAGATCTGTTTGAACAGTTTGATATTGGTTGCCCGCCAAAGCAAGTTGAAGATGTTTTGCAAGCAGCGCAGAAATTACATCAGGTACAGCCAGGCTTAAGTGGTATTGTCATGAACTATGGAATAGGTACTCCAGTTGCGCATACTTTCATGCAGACTATGGCGTCTATGGGCCAAAGCATCATGTTACAAAGCACAGAGTCGAATAGGTTATTTCATCAAGGACGCCCAAAAGTCGATACCGAGGTGGGCAAAAAGACTATGGAATATCTTTTAGAGTTACTGGATTATGCTCACCCATGCAGCCTAACATGCGATTGGGATAAGCGGATCCGTACTTTTGCTAAAGGAGAAGCTGCGATGACATATGGTTGGTCCATCCGCGCATCTATGGTGGAGTTAAGTGATTACACAACCGTTGCTCAACAGGTAGGTTATTGCGCTCCACCTAGCGCATTTGGGGTGACTTCAGTGTCTCCCATTGGTGGTTTCTCCTTATCTATCCCCAACAATATGAGCAAAGCAAGGAAAGATACTGCTTGGCGTGTCATGAAGTACTTAACTAGGCCTGAGCTTATCAAATGGTATGCTTTAAATGGTAACTATTCTAGCACTCGATATTCAACCAGTGCTGACCCCGAGGTAAAAATAGTGAGCCCAGTGGTGGAACTCGTCGATGAATTAGAGCGTAAAGGTCAAGTGCAAAATGGCGTGAGGCCTCCAATACCAGAATATTTTGATATTATTAAGATACTTGGTGAGGAAATTTATTCAATTTTAGTCCGTACATATAGCGTGGCAGTTGGTCTAAAAAGAGCGCAAGATCGGCTCGATAAGTTGTCGATTAGCGTTTAGGTAAGTAGATCTCTGTAGGCACAGATGCCAGATCACTTGACTCTAAAAATCAACGAACTCATTGCAGGCCCGGTTAGCAAACCCGTAATACAAGTTACGCAGCCAACTTTCTTTCCATGGGAGAGTTGATACCATTGCCCGCTATGCCAAGGGAGATCTTCACATACGCTCTATAAGGGCGGTTTCTTCTCCATGATCCTTGTCAATTAAACAAATTATCCGCCACTCTAACTATCCAACTTGGCCCAGTTTTTATGCCGAAAGTTATACTTAAAATGTATTATTTATTAAATAATCGATCGCTTTCAATCCATACACTATTAACAAAAAATACATATTAAAAAGCAAACGATTGCATTTAATTAATCTTAAGTTGCTAAAGGATAAGAAAAAAACACATCTAACCAATAGCTAACTACATAAAAAAAGTATAATAAGCTGACGTGCACACTTTAATCTGCCACTATAAAATCAACCTAAAAACTTATACTTAGAACATGACTCAATTACTAATTACACATTAAAATACTATAAACCCTTGTTTTTATTAATTTAAAATAAAAATTTAGTGCCAATATAAATTATTTAACATCATTAATGAAGCTGCTTAACATCGAGACCAGTTTAAAAAACACAAAAGAGTTACAATTTAATCATATTTTTAATTGACTGAAAAAAGAATGTGTGTTCATATTGCTTATGCAATCGTTTGCATATAAAAATACAAATAAACTTAGGTATCAATTATGACTACAAAATCTACCCTAGTAGCGACGCTCGGTACTGCTGTATTAGCAGGTACGTTGAGCATGAGCTCACTAGCAGCTTCTATCGTTTCGTTTAACGGCCCTGCTGGTGAAGCCTATATCGGCAAGTTCATCAAAGGCATCAAAGCCACTGCTGAATTAAAAGGCTTCGATATCAAGGTATATGAAAACCAGTTTAATCAGGCAGAACAGGACCAGCAAGTGCAGCAAGTGTTGTCTACCGGTCAGTTACCTGATGTCTTTATTTGGTGGCCTTCTGATGCAGTAGCAGGCTTAGGCTCTTTGCGTGCTATGCATAAGACGGGTGTACCAGTTCTAAAAATTAACCAGTTGCCAAATGATCAAGACAAAAAGTACATCTTTGGTTATGCAGGCCCAGATGACCGTTTGCGTGCTCGCAACGCCGGTGTCATGATGGTTCAAGCCGCTAAAGAAAAGAAAGCAGCTGGCGGCACAGGATTTAACGTGGTTGCATTAACCTACCCACAATCTTACGGTGGTTATGGTCTTTCAATGGATGCCTTTAACGCAGCCATCGAAGGTTCAGACCTGAACCTAATCGGTGAAGTTGACGAAGGTTTCGGCCAAGCCAATGGTTACAAAGGTGCTGCCAAGTTGGTTGCCAAATTGAAAGATCAAGGCATTGACTTCGTATACGGCATGGATGACGCCATTTTGACTGGTGGTCTTAAAGCTTTAGAAGAAGCTGGCTACAAAATGGGCGAAGACGTGATTGCAGTGGGTACCGTATGTAACGGTGACAAGCAGTTATTAGAAGAAGGTAAGCAATACGGTACGACTTTACAGTCTCCATTGCATGAAGGTCAGTTGGCTATCAAGCTAGTTGAAGAGTACCTTGCTACTGGTAAGCTTGAAAACTACATCAACTTTACACCTAACCCACCAATTACTCAGTCCAACATGGACACAGTGGCATTGAAAGGTTATGACGGTAAAGTATACGCTATCGAAGAGCTTTGCTCTGGTGCTTGGAATTAAGCAGACGGGTTAACACCTGTTAGTGTTTGAATCAAAGCGCCCAGCTGGGCGCTTTTTTAATAATTTTTTTAAACAAAGTAACGTTTGAAACGTCCTCAAGATGTTTTACTTTCTGTGATCAGGCAGGCCTGAAACCGGCTCAATAAATCATTCTAGACTAGACTAATCTAACAAGGACCTATTGATATGACTAATGCTCCATGGCTTGAGCTCAAGGGGATACAACGACATTTTGGTTCCATTAAGGCGCTCAAAGGCGTTGATATTCAAATCAACCGAGGCGAAGTATTGGGCTTGGTAGGAGAAAATGGCGCAGGAAAGTCCACCCTAATGAAAATCATGAGTGGCTTTGATAGCGGTTTCACTGGCGAAGTATTCGTTGATGGCCGTGCTGTTGAACTTGGCTCTCCCAATAAAGCACAGGCCCTAGGCATTGCTATTGCACAACAAGAACTAAGCCTAATCCCTACACTTTCAGTAGCAGAAAATATTTTCCTAGGTGGCAATCATGGACCCACTATAGCCTCCTTAAGTACCCTCAGCAAATTGGCTAGACCCTTTTTAGATGAAGTTGGGCTTAATGACATCGACCCCAAAATGCGTGTCCATAGACTTTCAGTAGGCGAAAGCCATCTGGTTGAGGTCGCCCGCTTAGTGGCTCATAACCCCCAACTACTGATTCTCGATGAACCTACAGCGGCATTGAGCGAAACTGACAGCGAACGCATCCTCAACATGGTTAATCGCCTCAAAGAGAATGGCAAGTCAGTTATTTATGTGTCCCATCGATTAGACGAAATTTTCAAAATTGCCGACCGCGTAACGGTCTTACGAGACGGCGCCAGTCAGGCAACCAAACAAGCTTCTGAATTAGACGTACCCAACTTGGTGACATTAATGTTGGGCCGCGAATTAAGCGATATGTTTCCACCCAAGAATCTGCAACGCCAAGGCACAACAGCCTATACATTTTCTGACCTGTGGCCAGATGGTTTATTAAGCCCCATCACCTTTAATGTCAAAAACGGCGAAATATTAGGTCTTGCGGGACAATTAGGTAGTGGTGCTGGTGAGATTTTGGCTGCCATTGCGGGCTCCCACCCAGTTCGTGGGGGCCAAATAACTGATATGTCTAGCGGTCAATCTTTTTTGCCCAAGTCATCTAAAGTTGCCATTACCTATGGTATTGCCTATTGTTCACCAGACCGAAAGCACGATGGTCTATTTTTGGGCCGTCCAATTTCCGAAAACTTAACCTCCCCCAACCTAAAACGCATCTCTGATAAAGGCATCATTAACACCTCCAAAAGCGACAGAGTAAGTGCGGACATCGCCGAGTCCTTTACCATAGACCCCAACCGTCTGCCCCACGAAGCGTCAGTTCTAAGCGGTGGCAACCAACAAAAAGTAGCATTGGGTAAATGGCTTTCCATTAACCCTGGGCTAATGCTAGTAGACGAACCCACCCGTGGCGTGGATGTAGGAGCACGTGCAGAAATTTATCAGAAGCTTGCAGAACTCGCAGAATCAGGGGTATCCATTATCATAGCTTCTACTGACCTGCTTGAAATATCTGAACTACCCAGCCGTGTACTCACCTTTTACAAGGGTGCATTAACCAGTGAACTAGAGGGTAGCAAGGTGAACACTGAAAACATTCTCAAAGAAATCACCAAACCTGAATCCTTCTTACAATTAGCGGGAGAGGCATCATGAGCGCTGCTGCAGACAGTAAACGTTCGCCAGGGGCTGGGCAAAGCACAGCCATAGCCATACTCAACCAAAATGGTTTAAATATATTTTTAGCTATTATTGCTTTGGTGTTTATCGGCTTTGCTATCACAACACACAATTACTTAACCCTATTTAATATTAAAACCATCGTGCGTGACGCCGCTTTGGTGGGCATCATGGGGATTGGACTGACCTTTGTTACTTTATCAGGTAATTTCTTTCTGTTATCCATGAAAGAAACAGCAGCCCTGTGTATTATCACTTTCGCCACGAGTATGTCTCATGATTTTGGCTTTGTCATTTCACTGGCTGGCGCTGTAGCGGTTGCCATGATTTCAGGTGGCTTACAAGGCTTACTGATCGGTAGAGGGGGCAACCCAATAGTGGTGACCTTAGGTGCTGCAGGTATTTTGTATGGCATTGCCAGTTGGTGGAGCGATAACTTGGTGATTTCTTTTCGACGTCCCAATGACGCTGAGTGGTTAGGTACTGGCTCTGTGATGGGCATACCTAATATCACCATCACCTTTATTGTCATCGCTATAATAGCCGAGTTAGTGCTGCGCAAAACCAGCTTTGGACGCCAAGTGTATTTGATCGGCGCCAATCGGGCGGCAGGTAAAGCTACTGGCCACGAGAACAGAAGCATGGCTATCAAAGTGTGCATGATTGCGTCAGTGTGCTGTGCCATTGTTGCGGTGGCGTTTTCTGCCCAGATGTCTAGCGCTCAAGCGAACTACTTTTCTTCTGAATTTGGTTCGAGTGGCGACTTCACTATTTTAGTGATTGCCACCGTCATGGTGGCTGGTAACTCAATTATGGGTGGCTACGGTTCTACCTTGAGAACTAGCTTAGGTGCAGTCTTTATCTCGGCTGTAGATAACATGATGGTGTTGCAAGGCTACAATAGCGGACCTCGGGTATTATCCGTAGGACTTATGATTGTATTCAGTATTTTAGTATTTGCTTACATACGTAGAGACAACCGCTCTGAGGGCTAACAACATGACATCTTTCAACCTTAAAAAAATCACCAGTAACGACCCTGATTTGACTTTTGCCATTCTCTTGTCTGCCTTGGTGTTTGCTTTTTTCTCTATCTATGAACCCTTGTTTTTTAACATTAACACTGGTTTTGCCATCATGGAGCGCTTCGCTGTACTGGGCTTGGTAGGCCTGGCCTTAACCTTATGCATTATTGCTGGGGAAATTGACCTCTCTATTGGCTCCAATGCAGCCTTGTCGGCTGTTATTGTGGTGCGATTAACCGATTCAATTGGTGCACCCAACGCCATCTTAATTGCCTTGGCAGTAGCCACCAGCATTGGCTTGATCCAAGGTTTCTTTATCGCCTACCTAAAGGTGCGTGCCATCGTGTTAACTGTGGGCACACTGATGCTCCTGCGTGGTATCACTTTATTTGCGGCCGATGAAAAAACGGTGATGTTAACGGACTTCGATATTCCAGACTTCATTCAAGAGAAGATGTTCTATATTTTCTCACCTGCATCATTTTTAGTGCTTGGAATATTTGTGCTTGTGGCCTTATTCATGCGTTACACCAAATACGGCCGTGAGGTTTATGCCATAGGTGGTGCACGTAAGGAAGCTGTGGCCTCTGGAGTAAGCTTAAAGCGCCCAATGATGATTGTATTCGCCATCTCAGGCCTGTGTGCTGGTATTGGTGGTGCTATTATCGGTTTGCGCTCGGGCACAGCCCAACCTTTAGGCCTACAATACTTGCTTTTGGCAGCCACGGTAGCCGCTTTTATTGGTGGCGTGAGTGTTCTGGGTGGAAAAGGTGGCGTTGTTGGGGCTTTTGTCGGCGTTTTGACGGTGAACTTTCTCAACACGGGTTTAGTGTTCAACGTCACCCCAGCCTATATTGCACAAATGTATATGGGAGGCTTGCTGCTGGTCGTTATTCTGTTTCAGAACATGTCTAAGGTTTATGAGGACAAACAGCAACGACAACTTAAACTAGCCGATACAGATAGTTTCCGACAGCGACTTTTGAAAAGTTTCAAAGTCTAAGTAGAGCTTGTGAATAATAAGGCAATCAAAATAAATATAGGCAAAAATAACAGCCCCCAGTGATACATTTTTTAAACTGTGTGCTTTATAATTTCCCGCTATAAATATACCTCGGTTCGGTGCATAGTGTTGCCGAATTGGGGCCTGGAGGTCCTATTGTGTATGTATCACTCTCCTTTTGCTGTATCAAATGTGCAATAATTGTGCGTGGTTTATCATTTACTAATGTGGAGTTAATCATTGAGTAGTCGAGTTCGTATTAAAGATGTGGCACAGCACCTGGGAATTAGCACCTCGACTGTATCTAGAGCATTGAATCCAAAAACCAGCAACATGATCAGCAGTGACGTAGTTAACAAAGTAAAACGTGCTGCCGATAAGCTTGGTTACACCATAGATATTGCAGCAGCAAGTTTACGCAACCAGCGCACCTATACCGTTGGTGTTATTATTCCCGACATTCTTAACCCAGTATTCCCTCCCATTATTAAAGGCATACAGGAATACCTGGCTAAACATGACTTTGTAATCTTTACTTTGTTTACTAATAATGAACAAGATCAAGCCATTATTGAAATGCGAAGGCTGGTTTCTCGGCGTGTAGACGGCGTGATCATCGCCAGTGCCTTCTTGCAGGATGCTAGCGTTAACTTCTGTATTGATAACAATATCCCCTTAGTGACAGTGAACCGTTCTATTAAAGATGGTCACTTGATACATCAAGTTATGGATGATGAAAATCACGGCATCCAACTCGCAATAGGCCACTTAGTTGAACTGGGCCACACCCACATTGCTCATATTGCAGGACCACAAAACATATTGCAGGGCATTAAGCGTAAGCAAGCATTTATTCAGCATTGCCACACCCAAAATATACGGGTAGACATTATTGACGCCACCGCCTTCACTGTTGAAGCAGGCAATGGGGCAGCTAAAGATTTCTTGAATAAAAAGTGTGAGGCAACAGCCATCATCGCAGGCAATGATTTGATTGCCGTGGGTGCGATACAACACTTGTTAGCCAACAATATTAACGTACCTAAGCAAGTATCCGTTGTGGGTTACAACGGCATGCCGTTTGCCGAAATGCTTAGCCCAGCTTTAACAACAGTGACTATGCCTGCGGAGCAAATGGGCCAACAAGCCGCGCGTTTACTTCTCAATGCGATAGAAGATCCAGATGCTCCGAAACAGAAAGTGTTACTGGCCCCTAAACTTGAAGTGAGGCACAGTACTGCACCCCCCATAGAACTGGGTATAGGCTAATAGGGCATCATCTCAGCAGGCACCACGCTCACAATAAAATGAGGCCATCATAGGTCAGTTTACAGCCCGTCATAAACAAGAAAAAATTGAAAATTTGGTAGAACTTTAGGGGAGATACCCGCTTGTGTAAGTAATAACCCAAGCTCACACCAATGGGAGCTAGAGGTAACAATACCAGGGAAGTCAGTAAGTTTTCACTGTCGAGTTGCCCTAACCAGAAATAGGGGATCAGCTTTACATAGTTGGTAATGCCAAAAAATATGGTACACGTGCCCATAAACACGGTGGGGTGTAACTTTTGTGGAATCAAGTAAAAGTTTACAGGGGGTCCGCCTGAATGAATACCAAAACTAGTAAAGCCAGCAACAGTAGACCAAAAGGCACCTTTGATACGGTTGGGTTGTTGCTTGATTGACAACTCAGACTTAAGCCAAAAATTGAGCGCAAATGCCAGTGCGAGTAGACCAATAATTAAACGCACGTGAGATTCGTTTAAATAGCTAAACGTTAAACTGCCTAACAGCACTCCAACCAAGGCAGCTGGCAGCATAATCATCAAATTATATGAGTCCCACTTACCCCAGAATTTCCGTACTGCAAACACATCCATGACACACAAGATCGGCAGCAAAATTCCCGCCGCTTGCATGGGGCTCACTGCCATGGCCATTAAAGGCACGCACACCACACCAATGGCGTTGCCGAATCCGCCTTTAGCGACGCCAAAAATAAGTACCGCAGGCACAGCAAAGAAATAGAATAATGGGTCAGTAATCATTAAATAAACCGTAAGATTAAAGCCCCTTGGCATTAGGTATGGCTTTGCATTGGGCCAAGGCAGATGCCTATTTGGGGTGGGCTGTAATGATAGCACCTTGCCAAAGGCTGGTTTTAACTAACTAGTTTATTAGCGATGTGTGCACCCGGTAACACAGCCGCAGGCGGTAGCTGCTGCGCTCTTTTTATTGACCACCGTAGTCCGCTTTAAACCATTGCGCCTGACGCCAATACCACCGGTAATGACTCGTTGCACCGGCAAACCAGTATCAGGGTCGTGAGTTAAGGCTTGATCATTCATTTTTTGAAACTGTTCGAAACGCCTAGATTCACCGCTTGGTCCAGCGTCTATGGTTTGATAAATGTATGTTGGCATGAGTAACTCCCTGGTATTACTGTGAAACCCCGTTTGCGTTAAGGCGTTAATCCTGCAAGCGCATAGGGTATTTATATGTGTATGGCACGAGTGTAAGCATCCATTACAGATTCGTGCATCGCTTCTGAAATACTAGGGTGTGCAAACACGGTATCCATCAGTTCCTGTTCTGTGGTTTCCATGTTTTTAGCCACTACAAACCCTTGTATTAATTCAGTCACGTCAGCACCAATAAGATGAGCCCCCAAGAGTTCTCCTGTATCGGCATCAAATACGGTTTTAATAAAGCCTTCAGTATCTCCGCTAGCAGCCGCCATGCCACTGGCAGCCAGAGGAAAACGACCCACTTTAAGCGTGTGCCCGGCTGCCAACGCCTTATTTTCCGTTAATCCTACACTAGCCACTTGAGGGCTGCCATAGGTACAGCCCGGTATTAGGGCTTTGTTAAGGGGTCGCACGTGTTCAAGGCCATTAATTTTTTCAACACAAATCATACCTTCATGACTGGCTTTATGGGCTAAACAAGGTGCTCCTGCAACATCGCCTATGGCATACACATTGGCTTCATGGGTCGCCTGCCACTGATCTACTTTTATAAAGCTGTTATCACATTCAATGGACGTATTTTGTAAGCCTAAATGTTGCGTATTACCCACCACGCCTACAGCTGAAATTAGACATTCAACCTCAAGTTGCTGGTGCGCATCTGCTGGGTTATCCCCACCATTAAGATGCACCGTTAACCCACCTTCATGACGTTCAATTTTTAACACCTTAGTGGCAACCTTGATATCAATACCACGTTTGGTGAAGGCCTTAGCAGCATAGTTAGATATTTCTTCATCCTCTACGTGTAATACATAATTTAAGGCTTCAACAACCGTTACCTGCACCCCCAGTGAATTATAAAAACTGGCAAATTCCATACCGATGGCACCAGCGCCCATAACCAACAAAGACTTAGGCAGGTGCTTTGGGGTCATTGCATCTCGAGCACTCCAAATATACTTTCCATCTGGTTCTAAGCCGGGTATGGCCCGTGCTGTGGCACCAGTAGCAATAATGATGTGCTTTGCTTGCAGTTCACTGGAGGCTTTGCTGCTATCCGCTGTTGCAGTAATGGCAAGTTTTCCAGCCCCTAACAACTTAGCAATCCCAGAGATGACCGAAATATTGTTCTTTTTCAACAAATGACCAATGCCTTTGTTTAAATTATTAGCCACCTGACGCGAACGTTTTACCATTTTACTTAAGTCAAAACTATAATCATTGACCGTAATACCATACTTGTCAGCTTGCTTTATTTTATCGATTAGTTCGGCACTTTTAAGCAATGCCTTAGTGGGAATACAGCCCCAATTAAGGCATACACCGCCTAGATCTTCAGCCTCAACCAAGGCTACAGACATACCCAGTTGTGCAGCACGAATAGCCGCCACATAGCCGCCAGGACCTCCACCAATCACCACCAAATCAAAACTTTTCATACCCAATCCAATTGTATATTTCTGTCTAAAACACGCTAAGTTCTAAACTATGTTAGCTACAGCATTAAATGCGCAGGTGATTCAACAAAACGCTTTAGCACGCTTAGAAATTTCGCACCCACAGCACCATCTACAACCCGATGATCTGCTGATAACGTCAAGTTCATCAGTGTTGCAATTGCCAGCTCACCATTCTTAACGACCGGTTTTTGTTTACCAGCACCGACGGCCAAAATGCACGCTTGGGGGGGGTTGATGATAGCGCTAAAGTTATCGATGCCATACATGCCCAAGTTTGAAATAGTAAACCCCCCCCCTTGATATTGGTGCGCTTGTAACTGACCATTGCGTGCCGTTGCCGCAAGCTGACTAATTTCAGTGGAAATACTCGCTAAACCTTTGGTGTTGGCTTGACGAACGATCGGTGTAATCAAGCCAGCATCTGTAGACACCGCAATGGATATGTCGATGTCCTCATGGTGTAACATGGCCGTGTCGGTCCAACTGGAATTGACCTGTGGCTCTTGTTCCATCGCCTTAGCAACAGCCTTCACCAAAAAATCATTAATGGTGAGTTTGTAAGTGGCTTCTTTACTACCTGTAGTGCTGTTAAGGCTTTTAGGCGCATTAGCGTTAAGCTCTTTAAGCATGCTTTTAAGGCTATCTATTTCGCAATCTACAGAAAGGTAAAAATGAGGGATATTCTGTTTCGATGCAACCAGACGCTGAGCAATCACTTTACGTATTTGGTTGTGTTTGACTTGACTCGATTGCGACGCCGCAGGCAATGCCAATATGGCGTCAGGTCCCTTTGTGCTCAAAGCATGCTCAACGTCTGCACGTAAAATTCGACCTCGGGGTCCTCGTCCCTTGAGTGCATGTATATCGACTTGATGTTGATCTGCAATACGCCTAGCAAGGGGGCTGGCAAATAACCGTTGGGGCTGTTTGTCATCGAGTTCTTTGGCTTGTGTTATCACGGGTGCAGATGTTACAGCCGCACTAGAGGCGTTTTCTGGGTTAACGTCCAGCACTTCAGGAGTGGCTGCAGGTTGACCTGCTGCCGGCGCATTAGGCAGGTCTGCAATGGTTTCATTACCAATTAATAGGTACCCAATTAACGAATGCACGGCCACATCATCAGTGCCTGCAGGAATTACAATTTGTCCCAGTATACCTGCGCTTTCAGCTTCAACTTCAATCACGGCTTTATCAGTTTCAATGGCAACCAGTACGTCACCTTTGGCGACTTTATCACCTACAGCTTTATCCCAACTGCTAATATTACCCGCATCAAAGTCTGGGGTTATGGCAGGCATCTTAATTTCGATTGGCACTGTAAATCTCCTCAATGTACATAATTACTTGTTCCCTAAGAACAAGTATAAGCTAGTCAGCCTATTGGTCTGGGTAGGCCGGATGCCACAATTTATGGTCGTATGCTTGCTCATACAGTTTGCCCTTTGGAAAGCTTACCAATTCTAATTGCAAGCCCCATGGGGCTTTAAAATAGACCCATGTTTGGCCGCCACTAGGGCCTGCAGTGCGCACAACAGGCTCACCCATCACCTCTATGCCATTGGACATTAGATAAGCCAGAGCTTGGTCAAAGTCATCGACATAGAAGGCCAAATGATGCCCTCCTATATCGCTATTTTTAGGCACTTGGGTTTTTTGACCAGGTGAACTGTATTCAAAAAGTTCTAGATTGGTGCCATTTTTACAACGCAAGAAACGTAACTTTTTCATCACTGTATCGGGGTGTACGTCTAAGGTTTTAGCGAGCCATTCACTAGCTTCAAATGGCCCTAATTCATAAAACGGCTCACAGCCAACAATATTGACAAAAAAATCTACAGCTTGTTCTAAATTGGGTACTGTTATCCCAATATGATCGATACCTCTTAGTCCAGGCATGCCCACTGTGTTACTCATATTTAGCACCTTATATTTTAGCCCTGATCAGCGATAGCTTGTTCAAAGCCCGTAAGGATTTCTTCTGCACCAACAAACGCTGCACGTTCCAAAGGCTTAGAAACCACAGGCGATGCTTCACCGCCATGAATACGTCTTACTGGATGATCCAAGTGATCAAAGTAGCGTTTCTGCACTTCTTCAACCACCAGACCACCGTAAGAATTAGTAACACAGCCTTGCTCCAGTACGATAACGTGATTGGTTTTTTCAATACTAGCGCCAATGGTATCCCAATCAAGTCCAGCACGGTCTAACGATCGAAGGTCGATAATTTCAGCGTCTATACCATGCTCTTCACAAACGTCCATCGCCCTACCCACCATATTTAGATAGGTTAACACAGTGAATTTAGCACCTTCTCGAACCACTTTAGCGGTACCGAGAGCGATAAAATAATCATCATTATCAACTGCGGCAGGCATCACTTTGTTATAAAGTTCTACACTTTCAATCACCAAAACTGGGTCTTCACACAGCAAAGCAGAGTTCATTAAACCAACATAATCAAACGGGTTAGACGGTGCCACAATGCGCCAACCAGGCCACATAGAAAACAATCCTGCAGGATCCATAGAGTGTTGAGAGCCATATCCTGTGCCGATGGCTACCTTGGTGCGCAATACCAAAGGCATGTTAATGGTGCCCCCGAACATATGCCGCGCTTTAGCAATTTGGTTAAACAACTGATCCGCTGCGACTAAACCAAAATCAGGGTACATTAGCTCAACCACTGGACGATATTTACCAGTCACGGCAACCCCTCCAGCTAAGCCAACAAAACCATGTTCAGCTATGGGTGTCGGTACACAACGATCAGGCCAGCGCTCGGGGATGCCCTTCGTCGCTCCGTTAGTGCCACCAATCAGCTTATGCACGTCTTCCCCTAACACAAACAAACGTTCGTCCGTATCAAAGCGGCGCACCATATTTTTAGCAATCGCAGCAATGAACTTAGTGGGTGCAAGCGTGCCAGTAAAATGTTCTTGCTCTACATAGTCTAGATGCTCTAACTCTTCTAGGTTACTTCGTAGACTGTCATCACAGGTATTGGGGTCTGGCCACAATTCCTCACGGATAGTTCGGGTACCATTACTAGTGACAGTTAATCTTGCTGCAGCATTAGCAGTTAACTCAGCTGCCTCTGCGCCCATGGCATCGCAATCCTCTTGACTGAGCCAACCTAAATTGATCATTTTAGCTTCCATGAAGCGTAATGGATCACGTGCAATCCACTCCTGCTCTTCTTCTTTTTCACGATAACCAAAGGCACTACCCTTAACCCCACCACTGTGGTGATAGAAACGATACACATCGACTTCTAATACAGCAGGGCCTTGACCATTGCGTAACAGTTCGTTCACTTTTTGCATGGCCATACGCACGCTAATAGGATCCATACCATCTACTTTGAAGGAGGGAATACCAAAGCCAATACCACGGGCAGACATACGCGTTTCACGGGCTTGTTCGGCCACTGTTGTAGACACCGCATAACCGTTATTTTCGATATAAAAACATAGGGGTAAATCATAAAGAGCGGCTAGGTTAAAGGTTTCAAGCACATTACCTATGTGACACGAACCATCGCCAAAAGCCGTTAACACAACTTTACCCTTGCTATCTCGTTGTTGCGACCACGCAGCACCGGCAGCAGTAGGTACGCCGCCACCAACAATAGCATTAGTGCCAATCACGCCAGCTTCTTTCCAGCGCAGATGCATAGAACCACCACGACCACCACTATAGCCAGGCTGTAAACCCATAATTTCAGCCATAGTTCGATACACAGTGTCCTTGACGGCTGGGGAAAATTTCCCTGCCGATGACTCAACATTTTGTTCATGTACATGATTTAACGCTTTAGCGAGAAATACATGGTGGCCTCGATGGGAGCCATTCACCAAGTCATCCGTGCCAAGTTCTGACATAGCACCCACAACAGCCCCATCGTGGCCAATACTTAGATGCAAAGGACCGTGAATCAAGCCATTATTATTTAGACCTGATAAGGTTTCTTCGAAGGCACGAATAATATGCAAATGGGTGAGCATTTTTATACATTCAGGCTTACCTATTTTTTTCCAATCGGCATCCGTTGCCGTGATTTGCAGCCATTTTACATCTATGGGTATATTTGTTGCCTTGGCCACGGCCATTACTCCTATCAATTAGTGATTACACGGTTCTTGATGTGTTAAGACCCCGTTTGCGATTCAGTGGGGCTTTATTACCAATCGATTGCGATGTATTTTTTCTCAGTAAACTCATGCAAACCGTCTTGTGAACCTTCCCGACCAATACCACTTTGTTTAACCCCGCCAAAGGGTGCCGCTGGGTCAGAAATAAAGCCCCTATTCACTCCCAAAACCCCTGCTTCTAACTTTTCTGCAACCGCTAAGGCGTTGCCCACATTAGCGCCAATGACATACGCAGCTAAACCAAACACTGTGTCATTTGCAGCCTCAATAACTTCGTCTTGACTAGTAAATGTGACGATCGGGGCTACGGGACCAAATATTTCTTCGCGCAGGATATCCGCATGCTTAGGTATATCAACCAACACCGTGGGTTGATAGAAAAAACCAGGGCCTGCAATTCGTGAGCCGCCAGTTAACACTTTGGCCCCTAACTCTATGGCCTGATCCACCAGTTGCTCTACTTTATTGATCGTACTCGCATTCACTAATGGGCCAACATCTACGCCCTCTTTCATACCGTCACCCAGTACCAATGCCTTCATAGCTTGGGCAAGGCCTGATGAGAATTCTTCAGCACGACTGTGATGCACATAAAAGCGATTGGCACCAATACAAGATTCACCCGCATTACGCATCTTGGCAACCATAGCACTATCTACAGCAACCGCCATATCCGCGTCTTCTAATACGATAAATGGTGCATTACCACCCAGCTCCATTGAACAGTTAACCACCCTTTCACTGGCTTTTGCCAATAACAACCGACCCACCTCAGTCGAACCAGTAAAAGATATTTTTCTAACCCGTGAGTCACTTAAACTGACTTCAGACACCATGGAGGAGCGTTTAGATGGAATCACATTCACCACACCTGCCGGCACTCCAGCTTGCTCTAGCAGTTGAGCTAAATACAGCGCTGTTAAAGGAGTCTCTGATGCGGGCTTGAGGATAGTGGTACAACCCGCAGCAAGTGCTGGTGCTATCTTTCGAGTGCCCATGGCGGCTGGAAAATTCCATGGCGTAATCAATAAACACACCCCCACTGGTTGGTTTTTAACCAATATATTGTTTGCCCCAGACGGCGCACGCATAAACGTACCTTGATCGCGACAGGCTTCTTCGGCATACCAGCGGAAGAACTCAGCCGCATAACCCACTTCACCTAACGCTTCAGCATGGGTCTTACCCTCTTCCAAAGAAATAAGTCGAGCAATGACGTCTTTATACTCGATCATCAATTCAAAGGCTTTACGCAAAATTTCAGCCCGTGCACGAGGCGAGAAGCTAGCCCAACTATGACCTGCATCATGAGCCGCTGCAATGGCACTAAGTACATCCTGCTCACAGGCAGAAGCGACACTGGTTAAGGCTTGATTATTGGCTGGATTAATAACTGAAAAGGTGCCTCCATCTGCTGCTGGCACCCATTGACCATTAATATATAAGTCGGTGGGCACGCTAGTGGCTAGATCGACCGTGAGTCCTGCAGTAAACTGACTTGTCATGTTAGTTCCATTAGTTCAAGGAGAAGTAAAAAGTGCATGATTAATATGCATTAGCCACAAACAGTTCTTGAGCAGGGAACAAAGTAAGTATCTTACAACCATCAGCAGTGACCACAACCTCTTCCTCAATACGCGCTGCACCGCTACCATCAAGCGCTGGGCAATAGGTTTCTAAGGCAAATACCATACCTTCCTGCAGCTCAAACGGCTTATCAAACGACACTAAACGGCTAATTATTGGACGCTCATGCAATGCCATACCTAGACCGTGACCAAACTGCAAACCAAAGGCTTCCATTTCATTGGTAAAGCCAAAATCCTCTGCCTTGGGCCAAACTGCTGCAATCTTATCAGTGGTTAAGCCTGGCTTAACCAACGCAATTGCATCATCTATCCACTCACGTGCTTGCTTATAGGCATCCGATTGGCCTTGCGTCTTGAAACCTACGTTCAGAGTTCGGTAGTAACAGGTGCGGTAACCCATATACGAATGAATGATATCAAAGAAAGCCTGATCTCCTGGCCTGTACATACGGTCGGTAAAGTTATGAGGGTGCGGGCTACAACGTTCGCCAGATACGGCGTTGATCGCTTCAACATCGTCTGAGCCGTTGTCATACAAGAACTTATTAACTAATCCCACCATTTCGTTTTCACGCACACCTGGCTTTAACGCTTCAGACAGGTGATGGTAAGCACCATCAACCATTGAGGCCGCAGTGTTGAGTAATATGATTTCATCCATGCTCTTAATCATGCGAGCATCCAACATGACTTGCTGAGCATCCACTACGTTTAGGCCTTCAGCTTGCAGCGCAAACATCATGGGAGGTTCCACAATGTCGACACCAATGGGCATATCAAATACGCCTTCCTTGCGGCACAAATCAGCAATCTGTCTTGCCGCATTACGGAACAAGCCAACATCTTCTGGAACAGAGCCCCGTAGACCCAGCATGCCAGCCATAACCCGATCTTTCTCAAGCCAAGGATTGTGCAGGCGGTGGTGCGCTGCAGCCGAGCCAAAGTCCCATAAGTAAGGTTCTGAGTTGCCTGTAAATAAGGTATAACGACAAACCTTATCGCGTGACCATTCACCAATAACTGTACTGGTTAAGTAACGAATATTATTGTTATCAAAGCACAACAATGCACCTATATTAGAGTTGGCCAAGGCCTGACGTGCTCGAGCAGTTCGGTAATTGTGCAAGCGACGAAAATCAACACGCTCTTCAAAATCTACGTTCATGCGCCCAGGAGCTGGGATCATCCCCGCCCAATCCCAGTGCGGATCGATATCACCTGGCATTACAATCTTAGGGTCAGTAGATGTTAATATAGTCATAATGTTACCTTATAAATTCTAGTATTAGTGTGTTGTCACTGCAGTTTTAGAAGTGATGATCCCAGCTCTTCTTTGTTAATAATATTGGCCGATGCAGGTCACTTACATAAACCTTTAATTACTGCATGTGTATCCGGCCAAAACAAAATTAATGCAACCGATTGCATTCATATTGCACCATAATATAAAAAGTTAGTCAACCTATTTAATACCTAGTTATTTTAGAAAATATCTACTATAACCAACAATAAGAGTGAGTTGCAGATGATTGGTTAGATACAAGATAGCTAGCCATACTCTAAGTATTTTTTTTAAACTAGATCTTGACTTAATAATGCATTCATGGTGCAATCGTTTGCACATAAGCCAAATACGCTTGACGAAACTGGCTGAGCCTTAAAATATAAAACTAAACGTAAAGGAAATGACTTATGGACACTACCCGCCTACAGGGCAAGAATATAATGATTACGGGCGCAGCCCGTGGCATGGGCGCAGCAATTGCAGAGCATTACGCAGCACAAGGAGCTAAAATTTGTGTTGCAGATGTTAATCTCGAAGGGTGCAATGAGGTTGTTGCCCGCATCAATGCGAGTGGTGGGGAATCAATTGCTGCAAAAGTAGATGTCACCAAACGTGATCAAGTAAAAACCGCTGTAGAAGCCACCGCTAAGGCCTTTGGCAGCATCAACGTGATGCTAAATAATGCTGGGGTCAATAAGCCGCTAATGTTCTTAGACATTACGGAAGAAAACTGGCAACACATCATGGATATTAACGCCCTAGGCACCCTAATTGGTATGCAAGAAGCAGCCAAACAAATGATCAAGCAAGGCAAGCAAAGCGAGCCTTACAAAATCATCAACGTGGGGTCTATCCTGTCACGCCAAGCGTTTGACGACGTCGTCCCTTACGCCTGCAGTAAGCATGCTGTTTTAGCCATGATCAATGGTGGTGCCAAAGCCTTGGCAGCAGAAAATATCACTGTAAACGGCTATGGCCCAGGGGTAGTAAGAACCGAGCTATGGGAACAACTAGACAAAGATCTAGTCGCTATTGGAAAGTTTGAAAAGGAAGGCCAGTCAATGGACCAGTTGGCAGAAGACATGATCTTACTGAAGCGCTATTCTTACCCAGAAGATGTGGTAGGCACAGCAAGTTTCCTTGCGAGCGGCGAATCTGATTATATGACCGGTCAGTTGATTATGATCGATGGCGGCATGATTATGCAGTAACAACACCTACGAGACGAACCACTATCCAGTGACAGTGGTTCGTCTGCTTTACTGCACTTGCCATCTCCCAAGTCACCATCCCCCTCTGGCTGTGCCACGGCACATTAATTTTCTTCAAATAGCTCTTCATCCTCAAGCTCTTGAATAATTTGATTATGCTCCAAGTTTTCAACCATCAATGAGCCACTAGCAGTACACCTCTTCTACGAATGGATACTTCAGCCCCTTTTGGCTTGAAACAACTACCCCAAGGAGTCAACAATGACTTACCGTTATACCACCCAAGAAAATTCAATCATTTAGGCATAAAAATACAATAATACTGCGTAATAATCGTGCTTATAGTGCTTTGGAATGAGCCCCTGAAACTGACTCGCATGAGCTACGATAATTTCTTCAATCTTAACCGATTAATCAAGACGAATAAATCTTAAATTCTTAACGTTATCATTAGGTTGATAGATTTTATCCTCAAACTTTATGTAATGGACTTTTGTATTTACTAATGTTAATAATGGGGCTTACACAAAGAGACAAGTTATGTTTACACAAGATTTTAAAGAACATCCTTATTGGTGGGATCGTAGCGCGCCACCAACAGAGCAAAACATAGAACTTCCTAAAAAAGTTGATGTCCTTATCATAGGCGCAGGTTACACAGGGCTTCATGCTGCAATCCAGACTGCCAGAGGGTCAAGAAACACGTTAGTCATTGATGCCGAACATGCTGGCTGGGGCTGCAGTACAAGAAACGGTGGACAAGTCAGCACCAGCATAAAACCGAGCTTTTCTGAGCTTGAGGCAACACACGGTAAAGACATGGCTTTTGCCATTCATAGGGAAGGTGAAAAATCCTTACATTTTACTGGAGACTTCATCAGAGAAGAGTGCCTTGACTGCAGTTATGCTGAGGTGGGGCGTTTCCATGCCGCACACAACACTGCGCAATATGAAAAACTTGCGAGGGCGGTTGAAGATCAAGTTTCTGGATTTGAGGATGGCGCTTATATGGTCCCGAGATCAGAACAGCGCTCTGAATTAGGCACAGATATCTATTTTGGTGGGGCTATCTACCCTCAGCACGCCTCAGTCGATCCTGCTGCCTATCATAAAGGCTTGCTGGGTAAAGCGCATGAAGCCGGCGCGGTCATTATTTCTTACTGCGCAGCTGAGAATATCAACAGGGATAAAAATGGTTTTAGTGTAAAAACCTCAAAAGGTATTGTGCAAGCCGATAAAGTCATTATCGCTACCAACGGTTATACGGGTTCTTTAACACCAAGGTTGCAACGCCGGGTGATTCCTATTGGCAGCTATGTGGTTGCGACAGAGCCTCTTGCGAATGACCTTATGGACCAGCTAATGCCAAAAAATCGCATCGTTAGCGACACGCGTAAGGTGGTGTATTATTACCGTCCAAGCCCTGATAGAAGCCGTATTATATTTGGTGGACGCGTCTCTATTGGAGAGACTAATCCACGCCTGAGCGGCCCCAAGCTCCAGCACTCATTATCTCAAATATTCCCAGAATTAGAAAATACAAAGATCAGTCATTCCTGGATGGGCTATGTGGCATTTACCTTTGATTCACTCATGCATGTAGGAGAAGAAGATGGCCTTTACTATGCCATGGGCTACTGTGGCTCAGGAGTGGGCATGGCTGGGTATCTTGGAATGAAACTTGGGCAACAGGTGCTTGGGCTCGAAGGAGGTCAAACAATTTTTAATGAAATTAAATTTCAGACACGCCCACTATATGCAGGCAAGCCCTGGTTCCTTGCCCCGTCTCTCATGTATTACCGATTCATAGACAGCTTGAACATTTAGCTAAAAATCCGGTTCCAAGGCGTAGACCGCGATAAGACAGCCGTTTTTGGTGGTTGAATTATGGACAGTGCCGTCGCGAAGCCACACCAGATCGCCAGGGCGATATTCGACGCCGTCATGGTCTCTTAGGTCTCCTTGGATAATCAAGAATTCCTCGTCGCCTGAGTGTTTATGCGGCACAGTCACAGCTCCTGGCTCCATTTTATAAATAAAGAAACCACTGCCTAAAGGTTTGTCATCATTAAGTTGTAGAACCTCGCCGTCTGGTTTACCGTTTGACTGAATTGGAGTGAACACACTTTCAAAAATGTTCACCACGCGTCGGTCTGTATTAGGGATTGGCTTCATCATGTATTCCTCAGGTGTAATGGTAGCAAGCTTCCGTGGCTTTATGAATTGAGGCTAGGCATTTCGCGTTTGAATAGTCCTTGTTCTATGATGTCAGGGTCGGCCTCAAACTCCTGCGCTGCTTGGTGACCAGAAAATACTGCGTCGGCAATCAAACCCGGCGCCAGCGCGTCACCAATTAAGGCCACCGACATCGCCATCGAGGTGCCGTCGTCTTTTTGCCACTGCTGTAATTGCTCATACAAGGGTGAAGCCGATTCGCGCTCTGTAACTAATACCAAACTAGCGCAAGCAAGCCATTCATCTTGGCCCCCATATACACATTTCAATTCAACCCCAGCATGGCCAGACTTTTGGCTAACGCTAACAATGATTTTGTTGGTATAGATGCCTACTCCCTGAGCCACCAATCCCCGTTGAATTTGTTCTTGCTCAAGAGTAAGTTCAGTAAAGGGCGATACAATGCTGGCACTGGTGACAAAAAGAACGTCGTGGCCTAAGTCACTCAAGTGATCGGCCAACACGCCGCCCAAGTAACCTTGATCATCGTCATAGATCACTACTGGGCCTTGGCCAAGAGGAACACCACTCATAACGTCATCGGGGGTATAAACGGCAACCTGCTCTAATCCTGCTATCGGCTTACGAGAGGTACGGCCAATACCATCTTTTCTCCAGATAGCGCCAGTGGCAACAAACACCTGCTCAATACCCAACTCCAATACCTGTTGGACATCTAGAGCACTGTCGAGGTAAATATTAACATTGTCCATCTGTTGTAATTGATAGATCCGGTAATCACTTACACGGCGCCATATAGCCAAGCCCTTTAAATTAGACTCAGCTATTACACGACCCCCTAACTGTTTACTAGCTTCACTAAGAATAACTTCATGACCACGATTAGCCAGTTGTAAAGCGCATTCCAAACCGGCAGGCCCAGCACCCACGACCAACACAGACTGAGGTGTTTTAGCAGGCGCAATTTGTTCTGGATGCCAGCCACGACGCCACTCTTCTCCCATGGTGGGATTTTGTGTACAACGAATGGGCACACCTAAGTTATCGCAAGACACACACACATTGCAGCCAATACATTCTCGAATTTCTTCGATCCTTTGTTCGCGGATTTTATTGGGCAAAAAGGGGTCTGCAATGGACGGCCTTGCCGCACCGATAAAATCAAGGACACCTTGTTTAATTAACGACACCATCATGTCCGGTGAGGTCAGTCGTCCCACGCCCACCACAGGTTTATTCGTCACTTGTTTTACAAACTTCGTGTATTCAGTCTGGTAACCTGAATCTGGTTTAAAACGAGAGGTGGCTGAATCATTTGACCAACCAGACACATTCACGTCCCACAGGTCTGGTATATCGGCCAGCATTTCCACAACCGCCCGCCCTTCTTCATGCGCTTGCATACCGTCAACACCCGCCATTTGGTCCACAGCGAAACGGAATGCCACGGCACAGCTGTCACCTATGGCTTCTTGCGTGTCCTGCAGCAGTTCCCGGGTGAGTCTCAGCCGGTTTTCCAAACTGCCGCCGTATTCATCCGTTCGTTGATTATATTCAGGTAATAAAAAATGATGAGGCAAAGACATCTCGTGCCCAGCATAAACATAAACGATGTCAAAACCCGCTTGCTTAGCACGTATAGCGGCAGCTTTATGCCAACGACGAAATTCTCGAATATCGGCTTTATCCATGGCACGAGCTTGTTTTGGATAAATAATGTCTAAAGAACGGCTACTGGGTGCCAATGCTGGGGTCCGAGAATATAAGTTAGAAGTGTGGCTGCCGTTATGCACTAATTCAACAGCTGCCAAGGCGCCATGCTCATGTACACTCTGAGTCATTAATTGCAGTGCTGGGATATCACGTTCATCCCAAAGACGCTGCTCTACAGCGGGTGATAAATCAGAACTGGGATGGATTTCTGTTTCTTCAGTACTTACCACAGCCCATCCACCTTGGGCTTTCATGCCCCGCATAGCGGCGTGGGCTTGGGGGCGTAAGTGCCCCATACCACAGCAATGAGGCACTTGATAAAAGCGGTTTTTAGCCGTCACTGGGCCGATTTTAACGGATTCAAATAACACATCATAATTAGACATTTACTTTGCCCCATGGCAATTAATAATTAATGCTCTACTTTGTGTTCGCATCACGTTCTAGCAGGTGCTTCTGGCGGATCATTAACCAACATGCTAGCAATACGCCAATCGTGACCATCACAATCATAATCGTCGCCAGTGCATTAATGTCTGGACGCAAGCCTACTTTTACCCGCGAGTAAATGAGCATAGGCAGAGTATTCGACCCTGGCCCAGATACAAAACTGGCTATAATTAAGTCATCAATCGAAAGAGTAAATGCCAACAGCCAACCTGCAATCATACCGGGGGCCAATAATGGCAGAGTAATGTCAAACATCACTCTTAACGGCCGAGCACCCAGATCCTGAGCGGCATCTTCCAAATCAGTACCCATGCCAGAGAGGCGCGACTGAATAATGATCGCAACATAGGCCATCGAAAACGTTATGTGAGCAATAGTGATGGTGGTAAAACCCCGCTGTGGCCAGCCAAAAGCATGACTTAAAGCAATAAAGAGGAGTAACAATGACAAGCCGGTAATTACTTCAGGCATGACCAACGGTGCAGTGATCAAGCCTGTAAAGAGTGTACGCCCTCGAAACCGTCCAAAACGCACCAGGGCAATGCCTGCAAGCGTTCCCAGTATCATCGCAAACGTCGCATTAACCAAGGCGATGCGTAAGCTCAAACCTAACGCGGCCCACATCTCTTCACTTTCAAATAATACGGTATACCAACGCGTTGAAAAACCACCCCATACAGGCACAAGCTTAGAATAGTTAAACGAATAAATAATTAGTAAAATCATGGGTACGTAGAGAAACGCTAGGCCAAAGCACAGCATCGACAGGACGAAAGTTGATCGCCTCTGCTTCATAAATCCCCCCTTTCTCGCGCCTGAATGCGTTGATATAGCATCATCGGCAGCACCAAAACGATGAGTAACACAATGGCAACAGCAGAGGCTAAAGGCCAATCACTATTGGCGTTAAATTCATCTGACAGAATTCTACCGATCATCAACACGTTGCCACCGCCTAATAGATCAGGAATCACAAATTCACCAGTAGCTGGAATAAACACTAACAACGATCCGGCAATAATGCCGGGAGCGGTTAGCGGCAGAGTTACCGTGAGAAATGCAATGGTAGGTTTAGCACCCAAATCTGCTGCAGCCTCATCGAGGGAAGCATCAAGCTTCTCCATATTCGCATACAAAGGCAAGATCATAAATGGTAGGTAGGAATACACAATGCCAATGTAAACAGCCAGTTCTGTATAGAGCATCCGAATCGGTTCATCGATAACACCCAGCCAAATCAAGAGGCTGTTAATTGTCCCTTGATCTGCTAGCAAACCCATCCATGCATAGACTCGCAAAAGAAATGACGTCCAAAATGGTAAAATGACCAACATTAACAATATATTTTTGGTGGTTGGGTTGGAACGGGCAATGCTATAGGCCATCGGATAGCCAATAAGTAGGCAAAGCACGGTTGATACAGACGCTATTTTTACCGAATTGATATAGCTTTTGATGTAAAGATCATCTTCCCAAAGATAGCTATAGTTTTCAAAAATTACTCTAATGCTGAGCACACCGTCTTCGGCTCTTTCATACAACGGGGAGTATGGGGGGCTTGCAATCAATGACTCAGCAAGGCTGACCTTAATAACGATAATAAATGGTGCCAAAAAAAACAACAGTAGCCAGATAAAAGGTATACCAACAACAAGAACCTTCCAGTGCGACTGCAACATGTCGACCAAGCGTGATAGCATTCTGATCCCGAACTGTCCCAATGAATGATCAGTATTATTCACAACGCTCATTTCATCAGCACCACGGCGCTAGATTGGTCCCAGTTCAGATAAATTTCTTCGTCCCAGTCTATCGAGTGTCGATCACCCTTAGGTCGCTTTTGACTAGGCACGCTCACTTCAATAATTTGATCATTACTAATACGTATTCGATAGGTGGATGTTTTGCCATGGTAGCCAATATCAACAACCACTCCTTTGAGCTGGTTCGTTGTCGCATCCAAAGATGTTTTAGATAGCGTGATTTTTTCCGGGCGCACTGCCACCCAAACTTTAGTTCCCTCAATGATCGACATAGCGTGATCGGTATAAAGTTCTACTTCCAGCTCTTTACTGGCAACAACAATATGATCAGCGCCACTTTGACTAACCCGCCCCTCGAACATATTCGCAGAACCGATAAAATTGGCTACCAGTCGCGAATCAGGGTATTCATAAACTTCTGTGGGGGTACCAATTTGCTGAAACTTGCCTGCGTCCATCATCGCCATGCGGGTCGACAAGGTCATTGCCTCTTCCTGATCATGGGTGACAACAACAAAGGTTACCCCGAGTTGATCTTGAATGTTTATTAATTCGAATTGCGTCTGCTCCCTTAAGCGCTTATCCAATGCACCTAGGGGTTCATCAAGCAGAAGAACTTTAGGTTGTTTAACCAGAGCACGGGCTAGGGCGACACGCTGCCGCTGCCCACCCGATAGTTGATGGGGTTTACGCTTAATAAAGTCTGACAGTTCAACCATGCTGAGAATTTCATCAACACGCCGTTTGATTTCGTCTTTTGGGATTTTATCGCGCTTGAGCCCATAGGCGACATTCTGTTCAACCGTCATGTGCGGGAATAGCGCGTAAGATTGAAACATCATGTTGATAGGGCGAGCATATGGAGGCACTTCAGTCATATCAACACCGTCGATATAAATAGTGCCACTTGATGGGGTCTCAAATCCAGCCAGCATACGCAGTAAAGTTGTTTTCCCACAACCAGATCCGCCTAATAGGGAGAACAGTTCGCCTTTGTAAATATCGAGATCGATATTATCAACTGCAGTAAATTCACCGAATTTTTTACTAAGACTTCGAATTTTGATAAATGGCTCAGCGTCAGCATCGAGCCAGGGTCTATCAGAATAATTGGTTTGCTGTGACATCGTGAAAATCCAATGGCATAAATTAATAGGTCAAAGGCCATACAGTTACCGTTCTAAAGAACAATAACTGTATGGCCTGAGACATTATTGGCCTGATTTAAACTTTGTCCAAGCACGAGTACGTGCTTTCTGTATTTTTCTTGGAATAGCTTTATATGTGTACATTTTCGCAACCGATTCGGCAGTAGGGTATGCAGCTGGGCTACCTGTAACTGCTGGATCAATCAAGTCAAATGCACTTTTATTACCGCTGGCATACCATGTGTAATTACTATTAGCAGCGGCCACTTCAGGACGCATCATATAGTTGATGAACAGGTGTGCATTTTCAACATTCTTCGCGTCTGAGGGAATCACAAGACCATCAATCCACAACATCGCCTTACCGTTTCCTGGTGGTACGAAAAACTCAAGCTCTACGCCAGTGTTTGCTTCTTCGGCACCTGACATGGCTAATAAACCATCTGGTCCCCAGGTCACCGCAATACAAAACTCTTTCAGCGGCATTTGATTGTAGGCGTAATTATCGAAGGTTTTAACGTAAGGTCGAATGGCAGACAACATTTCTTCCGCTGCGTCATAGTCCGCCTTATTCGCTGAATAGGGATCTAGCCCCATATGTGCCAACGCCATGGGCAGGATGTCTGTGGGCGAGTCTAAAAAGGCTACTCCACACTTTCCCAGTTTTTCCATATGTACCGGATCAAAAACCATATCCATTGATCCAATGGGAGCGTCTGGGTAGGTTTCTAGCACCAATGCCTTATTGTATGTAACGCCGTGTGTGCCCCACATATAAGGAGTGAAATAATGGTTACCCGGATCAATATTTTGATCCAATTGATTTTGGAGGCTGTCCATTATATGTTTTAGATTAGGTAGTTTGGATTTATCAAGCTTCTGCAGAATATTGGCGGGAAGTAACCTTGCAACCGCACTACTTGAGTGACTCACCACGTCGTAACCAGAGCTGCCAGCGAGCAATTTTGACTGAATGGATTCTTCCGAGTCATAGTTATCATAGGTAACTTTAACGTCAAATTCTTTTTCAAAATTAGCGACGGTGTCTTCAGCAATATACTCTGCCCAGTTAGTCACATTTAACACACCTGCGGCATAGCCAGTAGATGCACCAAACGCCAGGGTAAAGGCTATTGTTCCAGTCGTTAAATGTTTAACGAACTTATTATTTTTATATTTCATGTTCTCTCCAATTTACATGTTTTATATGTCCATAATTTTGAACACTTTGTTCAGAATAATGGTCATGGTAACAAGTCTAATGATTAATTAAAACAACTTATTATTTTTTTATGTCAATAATGACCCTTTATACTCCTCTATCGTGCTTTTCTCCAACGGAAACATAAGTGCCATTAAATCAAACACTGTTTTATTAGCCTCCTTTGGGCTGAATTTACTTTCTTCAATAAGGCAACTTTGCCAAAGACCATCGAGCATCCCCTCAACGCCCATCGCAGCTACTTCGGCTGACACAGACGTTTTTACACCCGTACATAACTGGGTGCACAAACTGAGCAGTGTAGATGAAAACTCACTATCCGTTTGCCCACAAACTTCCTGATACGTCGGCCTGGATTGTGATGCACCCCAAAATGCATACCACACTCCCACATTCTTGCGATTACACACCTTCGGGCTGAACGCAGACATCACTATTGAGCACAATTGATCAATAGGGGCCTCTCCAGCCAAAGCAATCGCAGATTTCCAGTTGTCAGTGTATTCCTTGGACAAAAACCGCAAGACCTGTTCAAGTAACAGATCCTTAGTTTGGAAGTGAAATATAACCACCCCCTGCGACACGCCTGCATGCTGAGCTATTTTGGCTATGGTAGTTTGTGATAAGCCGAACTGATCAATACATAGAATGGTAGAGCCAATTAATTGTTGCTTTCGAAGTAGTGATTGAACCGCTCTACTTCGGTGTGACTGAGGGCTTTTTTGAACTTCAGCAACGTCCATTGACGCTCCTTATTGATCGGTATATAACCATCATTATTATTGACAAAAAAAGTTTTGTCCAGTATAAATTGACTGAGCACTTACTCAGTGAATTATAATAATCTGCACCAATACGAGCTAAACTGGCTTTTGGAGATCTATGAGCAACCCTACCTCCCATGTTCAAAAGCAGGACAACCGATTTATCCACCCTTGGGACAACTTCCAAAACCTGGGCAACAATCAACGTACCGTGGTTGAAAAGGGAGATGGAATTTATATTTATGATAGTCAGGGCAACCGCTTAATAGATGGCCCCTCCGGCATGTGGTGCGTCAATATTGGACATGGCCGTGAGGAAATGGCGCAGGCAATTTATGATCAGGTCATGCAGTTACCCTTCACCTCTCCATGGTCGATGACCACCAGTCCAGCCGCGCAATTTAGCGAAGCTCTTGCGGCTGAAGCACCAGGTGATCTTAACCACGTATTCCTTACCACTTGTGGATCAACAGCCGTTGATTCTGCTTTGCGCTTTGTACAGTTTTATAATAATTATCGAGGCAAACCTGAAAAGAAAAAAATCATTTCTCGATTAAAGGGCTATCACGGCAGTACTTATCTGTCTGCAAGTGTGTCAGGCAAGGAACGAGATAAAAACTATCTGGATTTTGCGACTGACCTTGTGCACCACATACCTGCACCACACCCGTTGTTTAAACCAGAGCAGATGACTGATGCAGCTTTTCTCGATCAATGTGTTGCCGACCTAGAAAATAAAATTATTGAACTGGGACAAGACAAGGTTGCGGTTTTTGTTGCTGAACCCATCCTTGCGTCTGGTGGCGTCATTGTTCCACCAAAAGGCTATCACAAGCGTTGCCTTGAAGTATGCCATCAATACGACGTGCTTTATATATCCGATGAGGTCGTCACTTCCTTTGGCAGACTTGGACATATTTTTGCCTCCGAGGCTGTGTTTGATATTGTGCCTGATATTATCACCACGGCCAAAGGTTTGACTTCAGCTTACATCCCCATGGGAGCTTTTTTGATTTCAGATAGATTACTCAATGAATTCAATAACCCAGACCTTGAAAGCGCTATATTTTCAAATGGATTTACTTATTCAGGGCATCCGGTTGCCGCTGCAGCTGGATTAAAAAACCTTGAAATAATAAAGCGTGAAAAACTTTGTGAAAATGCCCGCGAAGTAGGTACTTACTTTCAGGAAAGAATTAAATCACTTTACGATATACCCATTGTTCGAGATGTCCGTGGGCTGGGCCTAATGGCGTGTGTTGAGTGCGAACTCACTAAGGGGGCAGACGACCTAGAAATGGACTATGAAATTGGTGAGCGCATTGATCAACATTGCCAAGCCATGGGCTTAATCGTTCGACCACTCGCCAATATGTGTGTCTTATCGCCACCACTGATTATTACCAAAGCACAGGTCGATGATTTAGTTGATATTCTCTACAAAGGCGTAGAGTTAGCCATGCAGGATTGCATCGCTGACGGGACCTTTAAAAGCGTTTAAGTGTGTGTATTTTCGGAGCTGTAACAATGAATTTTATGAGTCCAGAAACTGTGTTTGCACAAGCGAAAAATAGCCGCCAAGGCTTGCCTGCATGGACATATAATAATGCTGAACTAACTGATTTAGAAATCAATAGTATTTTCTTGAAAACCTGGTTGTGGGCTGGCCATATCTCAGAGCTTGCTGAAGCTGGAGATTACCAATGTATGGAGATGGCCAATGAACGTGCGATCATTATTCGTGGCGAAGATGGTGCTATTCGCGCTTTTCACAACGTGTGTAACCATCGTGCATCAAGAGTTGTTCCCGACGATAAAGGGCATTGCAGAAATGCGTTAGTGTGCCCTTTTCATGGCTGGTCTTATCATCTTGATGGACGCTTAAAGAATATTCCTCGGGCCGAAACATTTCCTGCTATCGACAAGTCTACTTTGGGGTTGAAACCCATCGAATGCGAACTATGGCACGGTATCATCTTTATCCGATTTTTTGGCAGTGGCCCCAGTGTTGCAGAAACTTTTAAAGACGCCGAAGCAGAAATTTCACTCTACAAAATTGAAGACATGCAGCCAATTAATGAGCCTTGGACCATGGAATTTAACTGTGATTGGAAGTCGATCGTCGATATTGATAGTGAAGGGTATCATGTACCCATGGGACATAAAGATTACTACGACTTAGTGGGCAGAAGTTATTTAGATCAAGTGTTGAATGATCAAGTGAGTCGTTCATATGGTGATATTGATGCAGGCAAACATAAATCTCAACTCAATCAAGGTTATGTGAATACACTGCCCAAAGAGAGTTATCTACCCCCTTCACATCAACGGCAATGGATTTACTGGTCCACTTTCCCAGGCTTCGTTATCACGCTGTTTCCAGATCAGATTGAAATTTATCACTCTTACCCCATCAGCTTTCAAAAAAGTGCCATGGCTGGGCGCAGTTATGCGCTTGTAGATGAGCGACCCGAGATGAAAAGTGCACGTGAATACAATCGAAAGATTAACATAACTGTGGGTCAGGAAGATGTACAACTCGTAAAATGGTCCGCAGAAGGTATGCGCTCAAGTGCCTTTAATGGTGCGATAATGTCTGATTTAGAGGTGGGAACCGGCGCCTTTCACAATCAGTTACGCAGAAGCCTTCCAGTGACATCGTTAGATGTTCCGCCCTCTGCGGGCACCCTAGCACAGACCAATCAACAGATGGTGGAAGCAGATTAACCTCACCATCCAATGTTCAGCCCCTCGAACTAAAGGAACTTTGGCAAGCGCCCCTTTGTTGTGGTAACGCAACATTAGTTCACCCAGGATAGGGATACCAAAGGAAACACTGTCATGAGCCGTGACCCCAAATACGATATTCTGTTCGAGCCACTTAAAATTGGCCCAGTAACGGCGCCGAACCGATTTTACCAAGTGCCCCACTGTTGCGGCATGGGATACATGCGCCCACAGATGATGGCTTCGATGCGCGGCATCAAAGCCGAGGGTGGCTGGGGCGTGGTTTGTACCGAGTATTGTTCTATCCACCCTAGTTCCGATGATATGCCGTTCCCCCACGCCTCTATATGGGATAAAGGCGATATCAAGAATTTACGTTTGATGACAGATGCGGTCCATGCCCACGGCTCCCTAGCGGGCATAGAACTCTGGCACGGTGGGCAAAGTAGTGCTAATTTGTACACTCGTCGGCAGGCAATTTCGGCATCAAGCCGTCCCAATGACGCCCTAGTGGGGATGCCTCTGCAAACCCAAGCTATGACCAAAGACGATATTGCCGAGCTGCGAAAATGGCACAGAGCCGCTGCCCAACGAGCCATTGAAGCAGGTTTTGATATTGTTTATGTGTACACCAACCATGGTTATCTGCTCAACAATTTTTTGTCGGCCGAGTGGAATCGACGCGACGACGAATACGGCGGTAGCCCAGCGAACCGAGTACGCTTAATTAGAGAGATTATCGAAGATACCCTAGAGGTAGTGAGTGGCCGATGTGCAGTGGCAGTGCGCTATTCTATCCCAGCAGTACCCCATCAAGACCCAGATGATTTGGTGGGCATGTTCTCACAAATTGCCGAATTACCCGACCTATGGGATATCACCGTCACCGATTACGCATTGGAAATGGGCACCGCTCGATTTGTTCAAGAAGCCTCCAATCAGTTAGCTGTCGCAAAAATAAAGTCGCTCACCAGCAAGCCTGTGGTTAGTGTCGGCAGGTTCACTTCTCCAGATACCATGCTTAAGCAGATCACTAGCGGCACACAAGACTTTATTGGTGCCGCACGCCCATCCATTGCCGACCCCTTCCTGCCTAATAAGATCAAACATGGACGCCCCGACGACATTAGAGAATGTATTGGCTGCAACGTCTGTTACGCCCACGATTCCCTTAATGCGCCGATTCGTTGCACCCAAAATCCGACCATGGGCGAAGAATGGCGTCGAGGATGGCACCCTGAGCGCATTGCCAAGAAACACGCAGATGAATCGGTTCTGGTCATCGGCAGCGGCCCAGCAGGACTAGAAGCTGCCTGCGCACTTGGTCAACGCGGATACGCCGTCATCCTTGCTGAAGCCGAACGCGAGCTAGGTGGCAGGATAAACCAAGAATCGAGCTTGCCAGGCATGTCTGAGGTAGCACGAGTACGAGACTGGCGCCTTGGGCAGTTGGCAAAGATGGATAACGTGGATATATACCCGAGCAGTCTGCTTGACGCAGAGGCCATACTCGAACTAAGCCCAACGCACGTCTTCGTAGCCACGGGTGCGCATTGGCGAACTGATGGTGTGGGCCGTCATAGTGCGTCCCCATTTGACGGCTTCCAAGACCACACAGTGGTCTCAGTAGAAGACATTATGTGCGGTGAAATACCCGATGGTAGGGCCATAGTCTATGATGACGATCATTACTGCATGGGCAACTTATTGGCACTTAAATTACGCCAATGCGCCATTGCAGTGACCCTGATCACACCTGCCTCCTTAGTTGGCGGCTGGCATTCCTACACCGATGACCAACCGGCGGTCATGCGGCAACTTATCGACGCGGGTATCGACATCGTCTGTAACCGTGGCTTACTGTCTTGGCAAGATGCTACAGCGCAATTGGAATGTGTTTTCACAGGCTCAGTGAGTACCATTGAAGCCGAATACCTCGTGCCCGTAACGTCGCGCATTGCCAATGATTCACTATGGCATGCGTTACAGCCCTTCGCCGAGCGCTTCAAAACCTTGCAACGCATTGGTGACTGTGCGGCACCTGGTTTAATCGCTCATGCTGTCTACGCAGGCCACCAAGCGGCGCGCGAGCTGGGAGCAACACCCAGCCAACCCGACGATAACCGCCGTGAGCGCAAGGTAACTGAACTTAAGATCGTGACACCATAGGAAACGCCACCATACAGCCCGTTTACAAATTTAAAGAAAAGCCCCCTAAATTGGGCTTAAAAAAAATATGGTGGGCCTTAAATGCAAGGGTACATCTGTCTGTAGATGTCTGACCAAAAATGAAAAGTGCACGTGAATACAATCGAAGAATTAACAACACGGTGGGTCAGAAAGATGTACAACTCATAAAATGGTTAGCAAATGGCATACGCTAAAGACTCTTTAAAGGCACTATCATGTCTGATTTGGAGGAGGCAACAGGGGCCTTTCAAAATCAGTTACTCATAGCCATGCAAGTGACATCGTTAGATATCCCGACCTCTATTAGTGCTTCAGAAAAGACTAATAAATAGGTTGTGAAAGCAGATTAACCTAACCATCAAGTGCAATATCAACATCGATTGCTAAGCTTTTACGGTTATTAATTAACGAGCCCCCTCTAATATAAAATTATTGTTCTGATCTCAATTCAACTTATTTAAGATCGTCGTCCTTAATTTTCCACATTGATTGAAATAAAACGCGATCAAAAGGTTCATTAGCCTCAAACGCTTCTCTGCCATGGAGAACCAAAGAATCATTAAAGGCCATGCAATCACCAGTATTACAACTTACCCTGTAAACAGAGGATGTTGCTTCTTGAGCTTGCAAAAAACGGAAAAAATATTCACACATCTTAGCTACTAATAGGTCTTTTTTCTCCGTTCTATAAAACTGCCAATAACATTTAATAAGGTCTCCATCTTTGAGTATCGTTGTGAGATGCTGATATTCACCATCGCCTTTTTTTATTTTTACTGGTACTGTTAATAAATCATTCAGAAGGCTAGGTTCCAAATTAGAAAGGTCCTCAAGCAAACGAGATAAAGGGTAAATAGATTGTTCGCCACCTGAAGCAGCCTGTCGCTTCATTGCAAAAAAATTGATTTCTGCCCCATCATCAAACCATGCGTTATCACAATGCATCGGCTGACGCGTTTTACTATAAGCATAGCTGCTTGCTAATGCAGGTTGGTAAGAAATCTCCCACCAATCCGCCAAAGACAAGCTATTCTCAAAATTAAAGTGGCGCCTATCCTCACATAACCGGGGATGTGAATTCAAAAAATCATGCCAGCCAGCCAGATCTAAAATATTAAGCCCAGACCGAATCATCAATACTTCTTCACTAGATTCTAAATCAATTATTGCATCTTTTATAACCTGCTTATTACCAGCTATGTTTTCAAAATATAACTCTTTCACTTGCCCCCCTTATAAAATGTGTTACTTACGCAATATCATAATTATTAAGCATAGCTCTAACTTGCTGAGGTGAATTCATCATCAGAACATCAATAATAGACAAACCAGGTATAAATGTCCTAGTGTGTTGTGGATATTCTTGTATTTTAGGGTGAAGAAACAACAGACTTATGTTCCTCTTCAAAAACTCCTGCTTATTATACAAATGCATGCCACCCATAAGGTTGATGTAAGTACTGCAACCACTTTTTTCACACATAGATATTATTCTATTTTGACCGTTAAAAGCTATACTTCCTTGCTCACTACTATAGCTAATTTCAACATCAAAACCGCCTAAATAGTCCATAACAGCCACAATTGAAATTGCAGAAAAATCTGAAATACTTGAGCTTTTAGAATCGATTGAGTTTATTACAAGGTTCATAACTTCATTAAAATAGGGAGATTTTGAGTATGAATGACTAATTAATTTAATAATATCGCGCTTCCATTGATCCTCAAATACGACGGCAATATCGTTTATTTTTTTGTTCTGGGATGACTTCACTAAAGGTATGGTAATCAGCTTTTCTTGTCCTGAACAAATGAATCTATTTCTATTTATCCAGCCTTTCTTCATAAAATTAACGTCATCAAGAAAAACGAACTTATCAATTGAATAAAGAAGTTGGAAATATCCAATATACGGAAACCAATATGGCTGCATAACTGCCAACTTAGTCAAAGCAAACCCCTAATCATCTCAACAATCCTAGCAACATTGTTTTTTGTCAGATCAGGGTATATTGGCAAGCATAAAATTTCCTCCGCAGCTTTTTGTGCATTTACAAAATTAGGCTTGCTAACCAATACGGTTTTATAAACATCAAAATCAGATATCAGAGGATGAAAATAGCGTCTGCACATTACATTTCTCTGCTGTAAATATACGAGTAAATCTTCACAATTAAGAGGGAAATTTTCTCCAATAAGAATAGGGAAGTACGAGTAATTAAAATTTGTTCCAGATTTATATTGAATAAACTCAAGACTCTCAATAGAGGAGAGTTCTTTCATGTAAAAATCAAAAATATTTTTCCTTTTTAAAATATATTCATCTAAATATTTCAGTTGTAAAATGCCAAATGCAGCATTTACTTCACTCATTTTTCCATTCAAACCTAAAACATCAACAGTAGAGTGACTCGAAAAACCAAAGTTCTTAAATCGGTCTAACCCCTGCTTCTCTTCTAAACTTTTACAAACAACAGCACCACCTTCAATTGTACTAAACACTTTAGTAGCATGGAAGCTCAGTACTGAAGCATCACCGTATTTCAGAACACTACCAGAAAGATCCTCAACACCAAACGCATGTGCTGCATCATATATAACCTTTAGCTTATACTTTTGCGCAATATGACTTATAGCCTCTACATCACAGGGGTTGCCATAGCAGTGAACCGCGAGTATAGCTGTAGTTTTATCTGTTATTGCCTGCTCAATTTTTTCTGGGGAAATGTTTAATGTATCTTTATTTATATCAACAAACACAGGGTCTAAGTTATTCCACTTGATAGCATGACTGGTCGCCACAAAAGAAAAAGGTGTTGTGATAACTTCCCCGTCAAGGTCAAACGAATTTATGGCCGCGATAAGAGCTGTGGTTCCACTAGAAAATAAACTTATATGTTCAACACCTAAGTAACTGCATAAATCTTTTTCTAAACGATCGTTAAAAACCCCACCATTTGAAAGAATTTGACTTTCCCAAATACTTTCAAGGTAAGGAAGAAACTCTTCAAGTGGCGGCATAGCCGGCTTAGAAACATAGATATATTCTTTCATTTTAGTTTCTCACAAATAGCTAATAGATATTCTCCATATCCATTTTTCTGGTAAGTTTTAGTCGCTTTTTCTAGAGTCCTAAAATCTAACCAGCCATTGTTAAAAGCTATTTCCTCTAAGCAGGCCACTTTATAACCCTGACGATTCTGCACAGTCGCTACAAATTGAGATGCTTCCAATAAACTTTCATGAGTGCCTGTATCCAACCATGCAAACCCAAGACCAAGCAGCTCGACATGTAACCGATTATCAGCTAAATAAGCATTATTGATACACGTTATTTCAAGTTCACCACGACTTGAGGGTTTTACTTGCTTAGCTATTTCAACTACTTTATTGTCATAAAAATATATGCCTGTAACAGCAATATTCGAGGTTGGAAGCTTAGGCTTTTCTTCGATAGACAACGCCTTCATAGAACTATCAAATGTCACAATACCATAACGCTCAGGGTCCTTAACTTGATACCCAAAGACAGTCGCTCCTCCTTTGGACACCCTATTTACTGCATTCACTAGCTTCGTCGTAAAGCCATGCCCATAGTAAATATTGTCGCCTAGGATCATACAAACATCTTCGCCACCAATAAAATCTTCAGCAAGAATGAATGCCTGCGCCAAACCTTCAGGTTTAGACTGCACAGTGAAGCTAATGTCAACGCCGAATTGACTTCCATCTCCTAGGATTCGTTTAAAAGCGGATAAATCTTCAGCCGTAACGATGATGAGGATCTCTCTAATTCCTGCTAAAAATAACACTGATAAAGGGTAATAAATCATAGGTTTGTCATAGACTGGCAATAACTGTTTAGAAACGCCAAGAGTGATAGGATATAGGCGGGTGCCATTTCCACCAGCTAAAATAATACCTTTCATAACTATTTAATACCCATTTGTGATCGGGACTCTAGATCAACTTCAACTTCCCTAACCCAATCCATATTCTCTAAATACCATATAACAGTTTTTCTAATACCAGACTCAAATGACTCTTCTGCCATCCATCCTAAATTTTGAATGATTTTACTAGAATCAATTGCATAACGAATATCATGCCCAGGCCTATCTTCAACAAATGTAACAAGTGTGCTAAAACCTGAGCCACCACTAGCCAGTGAGTATGGGCCTTGTGGAAAAAGTTCCTCGAGAAGATCACAAATAGCATAGACAACTTCTATATTTTTCTTATCGTTATTACCACCTACAGCATAAGTTTCGCCTTTAACGCCGTTTACCAATACATTACAAAGAGCTTTTGCATGGTCTTCGACAAAGAGCCAATCCCTTACTTGATTTCCAGATCCGTAAACTGGCAAGAGCTTTCCTTTCAACGCGTTTAATATGGTTAATGGAATTAACTTTTCAGGGAACTGACATGGGCCATAATTATTCGAGCAGTTGGTTATCACTATAGGTAAGCCGAATGTACGAAACCAAGATCTAACCAAATGATCAGAGCTCGCTTTACTAGCAGCATAAGGTGAACTTGGAGCATACGCCGTATTCTCATTAAAAAATGAATGGCTAAATTCTAGATCACCAAAGACCTCATCAGTCGATATGTGGTGAAAACGAAAAGTATATTTTCTTTTATCATCTAGCTGCAACCAGTATTTACGAGCAGCCTCCAACAAAACATAAGTCCCAAAAATATTAGAATTAATGAATACTTCAGGACTTTCAATAGAGCGATCAACATGGCTTTCTGCAGCTAAATGCATAACCGAATCCGGCTGTTCAGTTGAGAAGATACAATTAATCTGTTCGTGATCACAAATGTCAACTCGGTAAAAACAGTACCTTGTATTTTTGTCGACTTCCTTAAGAGAGGTTAGGTTAGCCGCATAGGTCAGTTTATCAACATTAACGACAGAATGGGTGGTATTGGCGATAATGTGTCTGATAACTGCGGAGCCAATAAATCCTGCACCACCCGTGATTAATATCTTCAAATACCGCTCCTTATTTTGATCAGTTTTTCTTTAACAACCGATCTACTTAAATTTATTACGGTTCACTATTTCTGACACAGACAGTCCAAACAAATAAAATATCCAAATAATAAATGGTAGATGGTTTTTAGCTACCAATCGCCAATACCTAAAAGAACACATCCTCCTAATTTTATTACCTAAAAAAAATAACTTGCATTTTATAATATCAAAATATTCAAAGTGCTCAAAATTGACTGAATAACCCAATTCTTTTAATGTCCTACCCGCATAATATTCAAAAATAAGGCAACTATTTTTGGACATTTGACCACGCCATTTTTCTTTGTTATCTTTTAATGTCGGCCCAGCTATTTTTGCATGCATGTCACCTACCGCGAGCATTGCTTCAAAATCATTACTCTGATCTTGGCAGGCTAATTCATCTAATTCTAAAAAATTTGCAACTGACTTAAGAGTTGCATCCTCATTTACTATAAGATCTTCATATTTAATTTCAAAATAGATATGAGGATTAAGCTTACCCCAATGGCTCTTTCCTTCTACGTGATTAGACCATTGAATAGCACTTTCAACAAGACTTTCTGGACCTGTAAAAATGTTCCTCCAAGATATACTTACGTCTCTACCATCACGAATAATATGCACAACTTTCGCCATTTTAACCGAAGAAGTTATCGTGTTTAAGTCTATATGTTGATAAAAAGCACTTTTATCACCAAAAGCTATACGATTTCTCTTTTTCGCAAAAACTTTATATATTTCCTGAACCAAACTAGGGAAGTCATACGATGCATCGAGTATATTATTTGAACTACCTTCAGTTATTAGAAGACTATTTTCAAAAATTCTATGAAGGTCTCGGCCTCGCTCAGATCTTGGCGTCCATATTTTTAGAAATTCATAAACACAGTACAGCAACTGTTCACGATTCCGTCGAATTGACAGATCCCCCCATAGCGATATGTACCGACGAAATAGTGGGATAAAATGTGTCTCCACAGGTAATGCAATATTATACTTCTTGCTTAATCTAGATAAAAGTAAGTATGTGCCAGAGCGAGGAGCCCCCACAATGAAAGCTAATGGTTGCATGCTTTTATCATACCTGCCTGTTAAATATAGAGCTAGCCATTATAAGTCCTTTGCAGATTATTCCATAACCAATAGTTACACCCATAACCAAAAAATGCAAAGTGACCGCAAAAATAGATGCTTCTAATTCGTCAACACCATAAAACATAAGAACTAATACAACACTCGTCTCAAAAGGGCCGATATTAGCTGGAGTAAGATTTAACACACCAGTCAAATTTACCATTGCAACAATCAGAGTTGATGCGTAAAAAGGAACGTGAGAATACTGAGCTGTAATAAATAAATGAAAGCTACAAACGACACAAAACCATATAAATACAGTGAACATCAAAAGAGAAAGATTGAAGCGTTTGCTCTGGAGCATAGTCATAATCAATGCAATTTTTCCAAGGAAATATAGGGCCTTCTGAATAGATGTGCTTTTAACGGTAGACATTAAACCTTCTAGAGTTTGATGAGCCTGCCGGCCATATAAACTCACCGCAATATATGCTGTGATAAAAGTAAAACCAACTAAAACAGAGAAGACTAAATTAATATTAGAAACTAATACAAAACCAATAATAAGAAATATCGAAAGAATGAATGCATCTGATAACTTTTCTATCAAAATATAACTTATTGAAAGGGATGGAGTCATACCTTTATCCTTTAACCATAAGACCCTGTTAGCTTCTCCAGATCTAACAAGGCTCATCATCGATAAAATAAAAAACCACCCATGATGCAGAAATAACTCACTTTTCCTCACCATGAGAATACTATTGAAAAATAAAATCCACCTCAAACCTCTCAAAACCATAGATAAAAGAACCAAACCGACAAACCAATACCAATCTTTATACAAGGCAACATCATTCAAAGTTTTTTTTAGCACAACTAAATTTACATTATTAAAAAAAACGACAACTATATAAATAATTGTCAGCCAAGATAACACCACCAACCCTTTAAGCATTCGCTGTCTCTTTTAGCATGGGAACATATAACTTAGGCATCGCTATCCAATTTATCCAACTTATCCAACTTATCCATCTTACCCAACTCACCCATCTTATCCGCCTTAATCGAATCTACTATCACTAAGGGCCTTTTTCGCTCTTCATCTAAAATTCTCCAAAGATACTCTGCGATGATACTTAAAGAAAAAAGCGTGAGACCACCAATCCCACCAATTAAAACAGCTAGAGACGTCCAGCCTTCAACAGTGGTGCCATAAACTAGCCATTTAAAAGTCAAATAAGTAGTATAAAAAAATGACAAACCTGATAAACCAAGTCCGATAGCAGAAATAAAGCGAACGGGTAAATGAGTAAACCCTATTATTGTATCGATCGTTAATTGTATTTTTTTAGTTAAAGTCCATTGAGATTTTCCAGCTTTTCGGAGTCGGCGCTGGTAGTGAATTATAGTGTGACCATATCCCAACCAAAAAATTAAAGGGAAAATGGAAGTATTTCGTTCATTAATAGCATCTAATGACGTTTTGATTTGACGGTCTAGCAAACAGAAATCAAAACCACCAATTGGAAACCCTTCTACTGCGTATTTATTGACAAATCGCCAATACGCATTTGAAAATATTCGATGAGTAAAGCCTTCTTCACGATTATTGCGTTCGCCAATCACAAGCTTTACGCCAGATTCCCAATGTTTCAGCATATCTAAAAATAATTCTGGAGGATCCTGCAAATCAGCTGATATAACGCCTATACAATCACCATCTGCCACCCTTATCCCCGTCCTAATCGACTGACCTTGCCCAAAGTTCTTAGTTAATTTAACGAGCTTAATAATCGAAGAATTCTCAAGGTAATATTCATTTAGTAACTCATAGGATCGATCTGTAGAACCATCATCTACAAAAATCAGTTGAAGCGAATAGCCCTCAATTTTTTCCTGAAGTGCCAATAGTTCTGTAACAGTATTATGTACATTTTCTTCATTTTGAAAAACAGGAATTACAATAGAAAAAATTTTCACGCTAGCTCACTTCCTAAAAACAGGACTTTTACAGTGTAAAGGTTCATATTAAATTAGTTTACAGTAGTAAATTTTTATTTAAACCTACTTAACTATAAACTATAACTTATCCTTCATATCAAATGCTTATAGCTTTAGAGATTACTTAACAACGTAAAACTTAATGCTATGACTTCTAACTTGCCAAGTCTTCTATGCTCTTTTTTATCAGCTTTTTGCGACGGAAATTCGCTTTATCAATACACTCTTTCAGTAACTAACGAGAGTCACTGATATGCTTCTCTTGAGTATCCCACGACTCAGATATTACTCCGAACCATTTCACCTAGATCGCATTTTAAAACAATGAACCTAAATTCATATCTTTTATTTCGTTTAACAAATATCAACATCAGAACATACAAATTTTGATGCGAGACGATAAGCAACCTGAAGATCAGAAAGTTTAAAAGACAATAATTTTTCAAGTGAGCATAGATTTTCAAAATTCCTGACCCCAACTAAACTCATATGACTATATGGATTCATTATCCCATACAGAAGCGCAAATTCGCTTATGGTCAATCCAACTGATGAAGATAAGGTCTGAATTTTTAAAGCATTAATATGCACCCAAGATAACAAATTATCAGGTATCTGTGATCGCGCGTCATTAAATGTAAATTTTGGACCGAGCTTGACGAATTTTTCAGTAAGCAAGCCCCGATATAACAAGGATCTACCAATAAAAAATTGTCCTTCGTTGAGCACTTGTTTTGAGAAAAGGTCATTTACTCTTGACTCAAGCAAAGAGAAATTCCATTGAAAAACTGTCCCAAATTTCTTATCAGTCGCCAACTCTAAATCATCAAAACTCCGTGCGCTCAGACCAAACTCATTTATCAAGCTATTGTTCTTAGCTTTGATAAAAAGTTCCCTGACGTCATCCGTAATTAATCCTTGTGACGGACTATGGAACAGCAGAATATCAATCTTGTCGACACCCAGTCTCTTTAAACTTCCTGCTAGTACTTTTTCAAATGAATACCAGTCATGTCCAGTATGGCAAAGTAATTGTGTGCTACTAATCTTTGTACATACTCTTATCTTATCTCTTTTACCAGAGTTTCGAATCCCAGTACCTAAAATTTCTTCACTTACACCATCGCCGTAACCAACTGCAGTATCAAAAAATGTAAAACCTAATTCAATTTCTCGTTCAACCAACTTGATTCGATCACTTAAAGAGAGCGGCTCCCAACCATTTTTTAAGCCATTAATTTGATGGTCTCCCCCAATCTGCCAGCAACCAATACCAACTTTATTTAATAGCTCATTCATACTGCTAGGACTTTTCATAAAGCCTAAATTCGAAGGATATACGGGTAATGTCTTCACTTTTATTGACAGCTAAACCATGTATTAGATGCGAAGAAAATATGAGCACATCATCTTTGTTAAGCTCCACCCTTGATAGGGTTGCACTTCCGTCCCAATTCTTAATTGAAGCAACTGAATATGGTACTCCATTCATTGTCGATCCAGCTAAAGTTCTCTTGATTAAGTGCTCAGAAAGCAAGTGACTTTTAGGCACAATTGGTAGACTATTTAACTTGTTTACACCACTTAAAGGAATCCAAACATTTACCATTCTGGGAATGTCATTATACTTATCAAATACTTCGTAAACGTCTTTGTGAGCTGTATTATAGTCGAGACTCCCAGCACGATTTATTCGCGCTATCATCCACTGCTGTTTACCTGTAATTGGGTTCAAGAATGTAAGATTAGTACCAAAATAATTACTGAATTCTTCTAATATTTTGTGTACATCTAGATCTAAATTTTCAGGGAACAATCGCCTGGTTTTTTTTAACACCGAAGAGTGGAGCTCTTCACTTACAAATGTGTGATAATTTTCCAAGGAAAACTCACTCAAATTCAAACCTGGGTCAAGATTGTAGATAATATTCTTAATTGCTTTTTGCGTCGCAGAATATAATTTTTCTGCGTCATAAAATCTAGATGATTTGGTAATAGAAAATCCTTTATCAAACCAATATTTCGTTTCGGTTAGATCCCCAAAACGTTGTGTAAGGATTTCTTTATTACCAAATTCAAATTTTTCATCTTCATCGAGTTCAACTAATAACTTTTCGTTATCTACCTTAAAGGAATGTTTCATTGTTTCTTTCTACCTTCTGGTAATCTTAATATTACTACTATCATTACCCACATCTAATAAAATGCTGCTTTGCTATAAATCAACATAATAGTGAAATTGCGGAGGCCCAAGACACAAAAATAAAACCCAAGCTTTATTCACTATTTTGCGTCAGAAGGCAGCCTAAATCCTCAACATTCAGCTTATAAACCACTAACTCATCAAAGCTTGCTACTTCAGTTAAGTATGACAACTTAACTCCAGAAAACACTTTTTGTCGAGGATTTAATTTATCTACAACAAGATAATCAAAAGAGCTTTGGCATAGAGCACCATTTCCATTGACGTCATAGTTTTTGATCATATCACTTAAAAAATTTAAATGGTTTGAAAATCCAGTAACCGCTAGAGGATAACCAAACCGTCTCTGCCAATAATAATAGTGGTAACGTTTTTCAAAACTCTTTCCCTGCTCTTGATTAAAATAATCTTTAATTTGATCATGATCTGCTCCAAACAACCATAAAACATTAACCAGTCGTTTATCAATATCTAGGTTAGTTACTGACTGATGGAGGTGGCCTGAAAAAGTTAGATACAAATAGGAGGGGCTTTTAAAAATGATTGGAACACCTATCGATGGCAATAAGGTTGCCACATTTGAATTAGGTCGTTTTTTTAACCAATGGTGCAAAGCATCCTGACTGGCAGAAATGCCCTGATGCTTATAAGTGTTTTCCGCATAGCTTTGACTATAATTATAAGCAATAACAGCAAAATAATACGCAATAAAAGTGACTAAAACTCTATAGGCATACAAAAATAAAGGAAACGTACTATATTTTGAAAGCATATTCGATATTTTTAACGACTGGAAATATAACGTGCACCCAGCAAACAGAATTATAGAGGGCATAACAGCCCGCATAGAGATATGGCCAGGTTGAATATCGAGCCCAATCAATACTGACGAATTTTCAACAAGAAGAACCGTCAAAAGTAATGATATTGACGTAATTCTAGTTTGTTTATTTTGGCTCAAAATAACAAAAAAAACTAACAATCCATACATGAGATTATTAGCCCAAAAAACAGTATCAACAGCTTTATTTGCCCCAATACGCATTAACCAGTCTGAATTTTCAATATTAGTGGTTAAAGATATGATATGCATGAGTGATGGTAGCGCTAAAAAAAAGGCAATTAATCCTGAATAGAAAATGTACTTTACATGTTGACTAGTATTTCCAGAGTCAGTTTTATTTCTAGCTATGATAAACATCCATAACACAGCAAGAAGAAAACTTATTCCCGCTGCCATTGCATAAAACACATATGTGTAAAACTGCAATGCCAAAATGATTGCCATCGGTAACATATATTTTTTAGCTGATGCCGAGTCAATAAGACTCTTATAAAAAAAGTAAATATATCCCAGAAAAAATATATAGGAAGCACCTAGAGTATGAATTCGATAGAATGAATTCAATTCATATTCCTGACTTTCAACCCAAGGATCTATCCGTGAACTGGCAGTAAATATGTCCTCTGGGTGCAGTAAGCCGTTAGGTATAAAAAATAAATCAAAAAGAAAAAAATGGTAACCAAAGATCATAATTATTGGAAACATAAGCGCAGTTACTAAATCAGCACCAAACATTCTAATCAGATAAAAACTCGTTAAGTAAATAAGCCCAACAAAAAATGGGAGTGCATAATAAGGAGTATCCATATCGTCACTAATAGCAATTATAGGCGCGTACATAAACGCAACTATTATTTCTTGCAATACATTTGGATACAGGGATTGGCCGTATTCAATGTTGCCCAATTTTCCAGTAATACTTCCAAATCTTGATAGTTGCGCTGAAGGCAAGAGTTTCACATGATTATCAAACTGAGTGGCTTCCCCATTTACATGGCTTGGGGTATATATAATGTCCACCCCTTTTTCAATCTGCATATCAATTGTATCAATATGAGGCAGCATTATTAAATATGCTGTTAAAAAGAAACCTATTAAGCATAAAAATATAGAATATTTATTTAAAGAAAACACTTGATACCTTTTGGATTTAAAGAAAGATTTAAAAGAGATTTTTTACGATTTATTTGAAGGTAACCCTTAGCAGTTAATCCTCTATACAATAATCATAAGTGAAAGTAACGCATTAGGTATTGGCCAATTTCATCATGGATATAGCTTCCTTTTAATACACTTATTCACCCTTAAGATCTTACATTTAAGGCAATTAGTTTGCACGTTTTTTACCTTCTAAAAGGCTATCAAGAAGAAAACATTTTACCTGTTTTGGTAATTCCCCCATTAACAACCGAAGTTAAAAGTAGAGGTTTAGGCAGCTGCCAACTTCATCATTGGTGTAATGCCGTTTAACGCCATATTAGGGCGTTCGTTATTGTAGGTCCAAAGCCAATTTGTTGCATGCCTTTGAACCTCATCAATACTTTCAAACAGGTAATGGTTTAACCAATCATACCTCACAGTCCGATTGTAGCGCTCAACGTATGCATTTTGCTGAGGGTTACCTGGCTGTATAAATGCCAATTCTATGCCGTTGCTCTTGGCCCAGTCACCCAGCAGATTGCTGATGTATTCGGGTCCATTGTCACAACGAATTCGATTAGGCTTTCCACGCCATTCAATCACCTGACCTAGTGCTCTTATAACTCGGCTAGCAGGTAGTGAAAAATCCACCTCAATGGCCAACCCCTCTCTGTTGAAGTCATCGATGACATTAAATAGACGATAGCTTCTGCTGTCCGATAGTTGATCATGCATGAAATCCATCGACCAGCAATCGTTGATCGCCTCAGGAACAGACAGAGGCTCAGGCTTTTGCCTCACTAATCGCTTTTTAGGTTTTATACGTAAGTTGAGCTCAAGTTCACGGTAGATACGGTACACGCGCTTATGGTTCCATTGAAAACCCTTAACGTTACGCAAGTATAAATAACATAAACCAAAGCCCCAGTTACGCTGATTATGCGTCAGCCGAACGAGAAGGTCTGCAATCACCGCATTCTCACCGCTGAGCTTCGGCTGATATCGATAGCACGTTTCGCTTACGACAAAGATTTGGCAGGCCAAGCGTACGCTTATCGCCTTATTACTAACTGCTGCCTGAGCCATCTCTTTGCGCTGAGATGGCTTGGTAATCCCCCCATTAACAACCGAAGTTAAAAGTAGAGATTTAGGCAGCTGCCAACTTCATCATTGGTGTAATGCCGTTTAACGCCATATTAGGGCGTTCGTTATTGTAGGTCCAAAGCCAATTTGTTGCATGCCTTTGAACCTCATCAATACTTTCAAACAGGTAATGGTTTAACCAATCATACCTCACAGTCCGATTGTAGCGCTCAACGTATGCATTTTGCTGAGGGTTACCTGGCTGTATAAATGCCAGTTCTATGCCGTTGCTCTTGGCCCAGTCACCCAGCAGATTGCTGATGTATTCGGGTCCATTGTCACAACGAATTCGATTAGGCTTTCCACGCCATTCAATCACCTGATCTAGTGCTCTTATAACTCGGCTAGCAGGTAGTGAAAAATCCACCTCAATGGCCAACCCCTCTCTGTTGAAGTCATCGATGACATTAAATAGACGATAGCTTCTGCTGTCCGATAGTTGATCATGCATGAAATCCATCGACCAGCAATCGTTGATCGCCTCAGGAACAGACAGAGGCTCAGGCTTTTGCCTCACTAATCGCTTTTTAGGTTTTATACGTAAGTTGAGCTCAAGTTCACGGTAGATACGGTACACGCGCTTATGGTTCCATTGAAAACCCTTAACGTTACGCAAGTATAAATAACATAAACCAAAGCCCCAGTTACGCTGATTATGCGTCAGCCGAACGAGAAGGTCTGCAATCACCGCATTCTCACCGCTGAGCTTCGGCTGATATCGATAGCACGTTTCGCTTACGACAAAGATTTGGCAGGCCAAGCGTACGCTTATCGCCTTATTACTAACTGCTGCCTGAGCCATCTCTTTGCGCTGAGATGGCTTTACCACTTTTTTGCCATCGCCTCCTGAATAATTTCAGACTTCAAACGTTCTTCGGCATACATTTTTTTGAGGCGGCGATTTTCGTCTTCTAGTTCTTTCATTCGACCCATGAGCGATGCGTCCATGCCACCGTATTTAGCTCGCCATTTATAAAATGACGCATTGCTCATGCCATGTTCACGGCATAGCTCTGGGATAGGCACACCGCTTTCAGCTTGCTTGATGATAGCCAGTATTTGGCTGTCCGAATATCGTGATTTCTTCATGTAGATCTCCTTCGTAAAGTTTACGAGAAAATTCTACTTTTGGCCTCAGTTATTTTTCGGGGGGATTACCTTTTAACTGAATGGTTCTGCTTTAACACTCCACTCAAGCGATAAAGTATTGCGATCAATATCAGTTGATGAGTATGTGCACGTTAATCGAAGGTGAAAATATTAGCTATATTTGCGACCAACTAGGCCTTAACTTTTCTACCTTAAAAAGCCAAAATAGTCCAACACAACATTTTAAAGATAGCACCTAGCGTTAATATTTGGAAATAATTGGTTAGGACGGCAGAATTTGAATATGCAATCCACACACGAGATAGATACTTAATCAAACAAAAGTTCCGTATTTGATAGAATACCGTACTATTTTTCTACCAAAAAAGCACTATTGTAGCCCAATAGTATCAACAAGTTAGCACTAAATTTTATGACCATTAATAGACAGAAATAACTATGCTAAGATGAGATTAACCTAACTTTTATGGGTAAAAAAAGTCCATCTAGTGGGATGATCACAGTGGAAATAGTCTTAAATGACACACATCGCCTGAATTAATTCATCATCAAACATAGTGCGACCATCCGTTATAGCCATAGCAGCAAAGTTATACCTCTCCAAGGTAAACAGCAGTTTTGGAGAACTCAGTGACGAACTTAGACTCGTTCTCGTTGCCATTGACCCCAAAAATATGTAATTTGTACGAATACGTTTCAATTATTCTTTGGCTAAAAAAGAATCCAATATTGTCTTGTTTTCTTTGATCACAAACTTAGAAGAATCTAAAGTAAGGTGTCCATAATCAAACGAAGTTATTGATGCTGCTGAATCATCTATTTTAGTGAGGCACATTTCACTTTCGCAGAGGACTTCAATTAAGGATATGTATCCGACACCGAGCTCTTTTACTTTTCTTGTTAAATTAACTTCTTGGGAAAAGGTCACTTTGTCGGGAGATAATCGCTCCGATATTCCTGTGCTGCCCCTGGCAAAGAACTGCTCTTTGAGTCTATTTGGTAGAGTCTTCTCTTTATGACCCCAAAAAGGTGGAGTCCCCACCACAATAATTCTATCTTTATACTTTTTTAGGTCACTAGTGAGTCTGTCTTCCATAAAGCCAATAAGTTCGTCAGAGTTCACTGAATAACAAAGCCAGCACCCAGTAATTAAAATTAGCTTTGGGTCTTTCCGCTCGATTTCATCATATGCTTGCCGAAGCTCTAACTCACAGTACTCTCCTACATTATATTTTTTAAAGGGAAAGCATGAACTAGCAACTCTTTGAATCACAGCTCCGAGGCCGTACATATTAATCAGGCCAGGAATCAAGTTTCGCCCCGCAAAAGAGTCGCCAATAACCAGTATCGAATGAACTGAATCCTTTGCTTCGTTGGAAATGCACTCTCCAAATGGGTTGGTTTTTTCGTAGTTTTTCCAGCTTTTCCAAGTCCAGCATCCTTCATAAGTTCTAAATCTACTTATAGGGTACTTTTCTTTGTAATTTAAAAGAATATGTTTATTGAGCTTCTCTAGTCTATATTCAGCGCCATTGGTATGTATTATGTGCAGCCCAGAGGCAGTTAATAAGAAGATAGTAATGAAAAGGGTAATAAATAGATGTTTATTTTTTAAGATTTTTGGGTCTCTGGCAGGTTTCTCTATAAAGTTGTATGAGACTAAAGATAAGCAAAGCGCCAGTAAAATCAAAAAGAGGCGTCCGCTATTATCTTGAAATAAACCAGCGATGTTAGAATAAACAAAAATAGGAAAGTGCCACAAATAAAGGCTATATGAAATAAGACCTATAGGTGTAATAAACCTAGAGCTAAGTATTTGGGATATAAAGTCTTCACCATTGCAGAACCAAATTAATAACATAACACCTATAACAGGTAGTGTTGTTATGTAGGATGGGTGCTGCATTTCAATATCTAACATGAAAATGGATGTCAAAATCATGATTAGACCAATCACAGGCATGATTGTGGTTAGCTTATTATTCCTACTTCTGAGCCTGTTAAGCTCTAAGCTTGCTATTAGGCCTCCTCCTATGAATTCCCACAGACGAGAGGGAAGAAGATAAAAGGCTAAGTCTTCTAAATACTGGCTAGCATACTGTGCGAACTGAAGGGAACCTAAAAATATTAAAAATAGTGTAATTGTTATATATTTCTTTGATATCTTCCAAATACAGATCATGACGAGTGGGAACGTTATATAAAACTGCTCCTCAAGTGAAAGTGACCAAGTGTGCAACAAAGGTTGCAAAGCACTTAGTTCTGCATTGTAGCCATCTAAATTGTAGAACCAGAAATTTGAACCAAATGCCATAGACGATAGCATTGATCCCGCATATTCATTCAAGGCTTTGGGGAGCATCCCGATCCACGAAAGTGAAAGACAGAAGACCAACATGACTAGAAAAACAGGTATAATTCTTCTAATACGCCTGTAATAAAAATTAGAAAACTTAAACTTACCGGTGTTAATTTCTTTTAAAATAATCGATGTTATCAAGTACCCTGAAATAACAAGAAATACATCGACACCAATAAAACCTCCCTTGAATGGATTTATTCCAGATATCACTATTTCCGCATGATAAAAGACAACCGCGAGCACTGCGATTGCCCTCAGTCCATCGATTTCTGGTCGGTAGCTTATACTTAAATATGGGTTTGAAACATTAAGCATTAAAAAAGTTTCCCAATTGCATTTTTTACAATAACTTGGACGACTGGAAAGGTATTGATATATAGGGGAATAATTGGTCGGGACGGCAGGATTTGAACCTGCGACCCCTGCCCCCCAGGCAGGTGCGCTACCAAGCTGCGCTACGCCCCGACACGGCTCTTAATGCAGTTCGACGAGAACCTCAAGAGAGGCGGTATATTACTAGAATCGTTGCCAGTTTGGAAGCAGATTAGCCCCAAATTCAGCAACAATATAGAATTAAATCAAGTTGTTGATGCTACTAATCAATGCAATTAGTTTTCCGACTCAACACGATCTTTAAGCTTTTGGCCAGGCCTAAAAGTGACCACACGACGTGCAGAAATAGCCACTTCTTCACCTGTTTTAGGATTGCGTCCAGGTCTTGAACGTTTATCGCGTAGATCAAAGTTACCAAAACCAGATAACTTAACCTGTTCATTACTAATCAGACTGGAAGATACTTCTTCAAAAAATGCCTCTACCATGTCTTTTGCATCGCGTTTACTAAGCTTTTGTTCACTACTGAGACGTTCTGCCATATCGGCTTTGGTCAGTGATCCCATAGCTGGATCCTCGTCTGTTATTTATTATTATCTAGCTTATCAAGCTTAAACACCCCGTTAGCCATATAACTAACGGGGTATTTTTAGCCTCTTAGGCTCGCACCAGCGTGTTGAGAAAGGTGTTCTACGACCTGTTCAACCCATTGATTTACTTCATCATCGGTAAGAGTGCGCTCTGGGTGCTGCCACGTCAAGCCTAAAGCAAGACTTTTTTGTCCATTTTCAATGCCTTGGCCTTGGTAAACATCGAATAAGCGTACGTCGTTCAGCCATTCACCAGCACTGGATTCAATATAATTAGTCACCATTGCAACGCTAATTTTTTGATCCAAAACAATGGCTAAGTCACGGCGCATCTCTGGGAACTTAGACAAAGTTTCGTACGCCGGGAGTATACCCATACTGATAGACGCCAAATCTACTTCAAACATAAACACTGGGCCAAGCAGGCCTAAGTCTTTAACTAGGCCTGGGTGCATGGCACCAATATAACCTATTTTTTCGTCTGCTAAGTTAATGGCTGCACTTTGCCCTGGATGCAAAGCCACGTGCTCAGCAGCTTCAAAGTTGAAATTTTGGCCACTGATTTCTAGCAAGGATTCAAGATCACCTTTAGCATCGAAGTAATCAATTTGTTCAGTTTTACCGTGCCAACTTTCTGGGTGCCGTGAGCCATAGATTAAACCTGCAAACACATCTTGCTGCTGCAAGCCTTGATCACTAGGGATAAAACGCTGGCCTGTTTCGAACAAGCGTACACGGGATTGCTGGCGGTTTTGGTTATGCTGCAGCGCTTTTACCAAACCTGGCCATAGGCTTGTGCGCATTACAGCCATATCGGCAGAAATAGGGTTCACTAACTCCACTGGCTTATTTTGGTTATCAAACTTAGATAATAGGCCTGGTTCTACCATGCTGTAGGTAATTGCTTCTTGGTAACCACAGCTCACCATGTGACGACGCAAAACAGATAAAGGACGCTCTACTTCTAATTTAGCTGGAATTTCCATACTCGCCACAGGATGAGTACTTGGCAAGTTATTGTAACCGTATACGCGGGCCACCTCTTCCACAAGGTCAGCCTCAATAGCCATGTCGAAACGCCAGGAAGGCGACGTGAAGGTCCAGCTGTCATCGTCTGATGAAGCTAAAGTAAGGCCTAAACGTTTAAGAATATCGAGCACTTGTTGGTCGCCAATTTTATAGGCTAGCAAGGCTTCTAAACGGGCTTTACGTAACGTTACCTTAGTATGGCTTGGTAAGTGTTCTGCCGATGTTTGCTCGACAATTGGACCTGCCTCACCACCAACGATGCTTTGTAGCAGCATAGTTGCACGGTCCATAGCTTTACGTTGTAGATCATAATCTACGCCACGTTCAAAACGATGGGACGCATCTGTGTGCAAACCGTAGCTACGGGCTTTGCCGGCGATACTGATGGGGTTAAAAAAGGCTGCTTCCAAGAATACATTGCAAGTAGTCGCTCCTACTCCTGTGTCTGCACCACCCATGATACCAGCCATACCTAATACACCTTCGTTATCAGCGATAACCAGGGTTTCATTATTCAGCTCAACTTTTTGGCCATCAAGCAAGGTTAGGTTTTCACCCTGACTCGCCATACGTACGACAATAGAGCCACTAAGCTTATCTAAATCATAAGCATGCATAGGCTGGCCCATTTCTAGCAAAATGTAGTTAGTCACGTCTACCACAGGGTCGATGCTACGTAGATCACAACGGCGCAGTTTTTCTTGCAACCACAATGGAGAAGATTGAGTAATGTCGATGTTATTTAATACACGGCCCAAAAACCGTGGGCAATGCTCTGGAGCATTAACTCTGACAGGAAAAATATCTTCCACCTGAGGCGCTAATTCAGTGTACTCTGGCGTTGTAACATCTACTGAATTTAGCACACCTACTTCACGCGCAAGACCTGCAATGCTCAAGCAATCACCACGATTTGGAGTCAGGTCCACATCAATGATCTTGTCATTAAGATTAAGGTACTCACGAAGATCAGCACCTACTGGAGCATCGGCTACCAGTTCCATAATACCATCATTTTCGTCACTGATTTCTAGTTCTGCAGCTGAACACAACATACCAAAAGACTCTTGCTGACGTAGCTTAGCCTTTTTGATTTTGAAGTTACCAGGCAATATTGCACCCACAGTGGCAAACGCAACTTTAATGCCTACACGAGCATTAGGTGCACCACACACTACTTGAGTTTCTGCAACACCATCACTAACCTGACATACACGAAGTTTGTCTGCATCTGGGTGCTGCTCTGCGCTAACAATTTCGCCAACAATTACACCACTAAATTCGCCTGCGGCAGACTCTACACCATCAACTTCTAGCCCCGCTAAGGTAATCTGGGCTACCAATTCATCACTGTTAATTGCTGGGTTAACCCATTCACGCAGCCACTGTTCACTAAATTTCATGTCTATCTCTCGATCAAAGATTAACTAAATTGGGCCAAAAACCGCAGGTCGTTTTCAAAGAACATCCGCAAGTCTTTAACACCATAACGCAGCATGGCTAGGCGCTCGACACCCATACCAAAGGCAAATCCAGTGTATTTTTCAGTGTCGATGCCTGAGTGTTCGAATACCTTAGGGTGAACCATTCCACAACCTAATACTTCCAACCATTTTTGTTCGCCATCTTCACCTTGGTAGCCGATATCCACTTCAATAGAAGGTTCGGTAAAGGGGAAGTAGGAAGGGCGGAAGCGCACTTGAAGGTCTCGCTCAAAGAACACGTTAAGGAAGTTATGCAGGATGCCTTTTAGGTCTGCAAAACTTATATTGTCATCCACTAACAAACCTTCTATTTGGTGAAACATTGGGGAGTGGGTTTGGTCAGAATCACAACGGTACACACGGCCTGGGCAAATGATGCGGATAGGTGGTTGTTGCTTTTCCATAGTTCTTACTTGTACGCCTGATGTGTGGGTACGTAGTAGAGTGCCATCACCAAAATAAAAGGTATCATGCATAGCACGTGCCGGGTGATGAGCAGGAATATTGAGGGCTTCGAAGTTATGATAGTCATCTTCGATTTCTGGGCCTTGGGCTACAGAAAAGCCAATTTGAGCGAAGAAATTTTCAATGCGCTCGATGGTCATCGTTACAGGATGTAAGCCACCAATGGCTTGGCCACGACCGGCCAGTGTTACATCAATGCTTTCTACTGCAAGCTGTTTACTTAGGGCGTTAGCAGCCATCATGGTGCGTTTTACTGTGATGGCATCTTGTACTTTTTGCTTGGCCTCATTGATCTTAGCACCAGCTGCAGGGCGTTCTTCGGCCGACAACTTGCCTAGGCTTTTAAGTTGTTGTGTAAGCTCGCCTTTTTTACCTAAGTACTGAACCCGAACTTGGTCAAGGGCTACTTCGTCTGCCGCTTGAGCCACGGCGTCTAAGCCCTCGGTGACCAGTTGCTTGAGGTGTTCCATATTCTTCTCCATCTAAAACAAGACAGGGGAAGAGTTTGCACTCTTCCCCTGTTTCTAATCCTCGTGAGAGGATACGAAGGTAGTTTAATCTATGCTAACCAAGGTTAGTGTAGATCAACCAGCTTAAGCGAGTGCCGCTTTAGCCTTCTCTACGATCGCTGTGAATACCGCTTTGTCGTGAATGGCTAAGTCAGCCAATACTTTACGGTCGATCTCGATTGAAGATTTCTTCAAACCGGAAATCAAACGGCTATAAGACAACCCATTCATACGCGCACCGGCGTTGATACGAGCAATCCATAGAGCACGGAACTGGCGCTTACGTTGACGACGGTCGCGGTAGGCATATTGGCCAGCTTTGATTACGGCTTGCTTAGCAACACGGAATACTCGGCTACGTGCACCGTAATAGCCCTTAGCTAGCTTGAGGATCTTCTTATGACGACGGTGTGCTTGGACACCACGTTTTACGCGAGACATTATACTTTCTCCTTACCAGTGACTAATTAGATATACGGCAACATGCGTCTTACTAATGGCTTATCCGCAGCACAAATCTGCAGAGTGCCACGTAAATGACGCTTACGCTTAGTACTCTTTTTGGTCAAAATATGACTGGTGAAGGACTGACGGTGTTTAAAACCGTTAGCAGTTTTCTTGAATCGTTTTGCAGCACCGCTACAAGATTTCATCTTAGGCATTACATTTACTCCACGCATTCGTTGATTGTTAATGAAGACGCAATTAAGAACCTAAACTCTTAAACGGTCTCCCGATTGTAACTTTTAAGGGTTACTTTCTTTTCTTTGGTGCCAACACCATAGTCAATTGACGGCCTTCCATCTTTGGGTATTGCTCTACTCCAGCGTATTCAGCCAAATCGACTTCTACACGCTTGAGTAATTCCATACCCAATTCTTGGTGTGCCATCTCACGACCACGGTAACGCAAGGTTACTTTCGTCTTGTCACCATTCTCTAGGAAACGGATCAGGTTGCGTAGTTTTACCTGATAATCTCCTACATCAGTCCCGGGACGGAACTTGATTTCTTTCACTTGCGTCTGCTTTTGCTTCTTTTTAGCAGCTGCTTTCTGTTTTTTAACTTCAAACACTTGCTTGCCATAGTCCATAATCTTACAGACTACGGGCTCAGCGTCTGCTGCGATCTGAACTAGATCCAGCTTGGCAGCTTCTGCCATTTGCAGTGCTTCGGCTACAGAAACAATGCCGACTTGTTCGCCGTCAGCACCGATGAGGCGACATTCTGTCGCTTCAATATGTTCGTTAATTGTTGGGCGTTTTGTTTTGCCCTTAGTGTATTCCCGTTTAATTTCGGTATCTCCGTTAATTCATAATTTGAAGCGTATACTTACGCTTCAGTGCGGCCTAATTTGGCGATGTCTGCATTAAGCAAATCGGCAAATAATTGTAGGCTCATATTACCCAAATCTTCACCCGTACGAGTTCGCACTGTGACAGTTTGGGTTTCAACTTCCTTATCGCCAATAACTAGCAAATAAGGAACTTTAAGAATTGTGTGCTCGCGGATTTTAAAGCCTACCTTTTCGTTTCTCAAGTCCGCAGCGGCCCTAAAGCCCATTTTTGTCAAATTTTCTGCAACTTCTTTGCAAAAAGGCGCTTGTTTGTCCGTAATATTCAAAATCGACACTTGTTTGGGTGCTAACCAAGGTGGCATGGCACCGGCAAAGTTTTCGATCAAAATACCTAAAAAACGCTCAAATGAGCCCAAAGTTGCACGGTGTAACATCACCGGAACTTCACGATCACCTGCTTCGTTTACAAACTGCGCATCAAGGCGACCCGGCATGGAAAAGTCTACTTGAACAGTGCCACACTGCCAAACTCGGCCAAGACAATCCTTCAAGGAGAATTCAATCTTAGGACCATAAAAAGCACCTTCGCCTGGCAAAATATCAAACGGTAATTGTTTGGCATTTAGTGCCTCTTCTAAAGCTGCCTCAGCACGATCCCAAACTTCGTCAGCTCCTACGCGTTGTTCTGGACGGGTAGACAGCTTTAGGATGATATCGTCAAAGCCAAAGTCGCGATATACATCGTACAAGAAGTCAATAAAACGAGCCACTTCATCTTGCATCTGGCTTTCGGAGCAAAAAATATGGCCATCGTCTTGGGTAAACGCACGCACACGCATAATACCGTGCAAAGTGCCCGATGGTTCATTGCGATGACACGAGCCAAACTCAGCCATACGAATAGGCAATTCTTTGTAGCTCTTCAACCCTTGGTTAAAGATCTGAATGTGACATGGACAGTTCATTGGCTTAACTGCATAGTCACGATTTTCAGAAGATGTGGTAAACATCATGTCAGAAAACTTATCCCAGTGGCCAGAACGTTCCCACAGGCTTCGATCAACCACTTGTGGGGTTTTCACTTCTTGATAGCCACCTTCAATTTGACGCTCACGCATATAACGCTCTACCACTTGGTAGATAGTCCAACCATTTGGATGCCAAAACACCATACCTGGCGCTTCTTCTTGGGTATGGAACAAATCTAGTTTCTTACCTAACTTACGGTGGTCACGCTTTTCTGCCTCTTCTAAGCGGTGTAAGTAGGCTTTAAGGTCTTTTTTATCTGCCCAAGCTGTGCCGTAAACACGCGTTAACATAGCGTTGTTAGAATCGCCACGCCAATATGCACCAGCAACTTTCATCAACTTAAAAGACTTAATGTGGCCAGTAGAAGGCACATGAGGGCCCCGGCATAAATCTGTAAAGCCACCTTGACTGTAGAAAGATAGATCTTCCTCACCAGGAATACTGTCAATAATTTCTACCTTGTAGTCTTCACCAAGGTCCTTGAAAAACGCAACAGCATCACTGCGGCTCATGATACGGCGCTCAACTTGAAGGTTTTCCTTAGTTAAGGCCTTCATACGAGATTCAATTTTGATTAAATCTTCTGGGGTAAATGGACGCTCGTAGGCAAAATCGTAGAAAAAACCATCTTCAATGACAGGGCCAATGGTCACCTGTGCGCCAGGAAATTCGTCTTGTACTGCTTGCGCCATCATATGGGCACAAGAATGACGAATCACTTCAAGGCCTTCTTCATCCCTTGAAGTAACAATAGCAAGAGCTATATCATCATTGATGATATAGCTGGTATCAACTAATTCGCCAGATACCTTGCCAGCTACAGCAGCTTTAGCAAGGCCTGGGCCAATGTCAAAAGCAACATCATAGATTGATACAGGCGCATCAAAGGAGCGCTGACTACCATCAGGAAGAGTAACTACAGGCATAGAGTTTCCTTGCTCAGTGGTGGCCCCTACCAAAGGCCACTTGGGGTGAAACGCTGTTGCATTTAGCATGACAACGATAGCACAAAAAATGAGGGGCTAATTTTACCCTCATTGAGCCTGAAGAACAAGCCTTGAAGCCTTTCCTGCAATCTCGCCTTACCCAAAAAAAACCAAACTAAACTCTGCTCTCCAGTAAAGACATTGAGTAGCCAATATGCTCTTGGGCTGCGGTCTTAGCAGCATCGCCATCCCGCAACATGACGGCTTCATAAATAGCTCGATGCTGCTCGCTGATAACTATTGAAACCTCATCGGACAGGCTTAAATCGTGCCCCGCAACATTGTACAAAGAGCCGTAAATAGCGTTAAAAAACTGGGGGTAAAATAACTGGCTTAAGGACACAACAATGAGGCAGTGGCTAGACTCTGCAATAAGCATGTGAAACTTCAAGTCCGCCTTGGCTCTTTGAAGACCATTGCCACGGCGCTGCCCAATGGCCTTATACCCATGTGCTATAACCGCTAATTCATCATCTGTTGCGCGCTCACAGACATATTGCACTGCCTCCCCCTCCAACACTAACCGCATTTCCATGATGGATAGCTGCAAGGCCACGGAATCAAGTTCCACACCAGACATAGGTTCAGCAAATTGCAACTCAAATAGGTTATTCACATAACAACCCGAACCATGGCGACTAGTAATTAACCCTCTCATTTCTAAACCTGTCATAGCCTCACGTAAACAGGTACGGGACACGTCAAACCGCTCCATAAGGGCCAACTGCCCAGGTAATTTACTCCCCGGCAACCATTGGCACTGACGGATACCGTCCTCAATAGCTTTACTAATTATCTCTACTTTGTTCATATCAAATACCGACACTTTGGTCAGATCACTTTACTCCAAATAACCCCTAGCTACTAGAGCCTAGCTACCACCAAGGGCATAATGTACTGAGTCTTTTGCACCACAGCTACAGGTAACAGATTATTTGGTTTTTACAACAACACAATCCCACCCTTTAAACTCCAGTAAAGTTGAGATGACCCTTAAAATAACTCTGAGCAGATAAAATAAAATGGATGTGCGCTACCCCTCAATCGAAATGCTAGCCGAACGCGCGAAACGACGCATGCCCGGCTTTGCCTATGATTATCTTACAGGGGGATGTTTTTCTGACATTAACCTGGCTCGTAATACAAAAGAAATTCGAGATATTCAACTTCGCCCGTACTACTTACGCAAATTCAATGGCGCTTCGCAACAAACCACTTTATTTGGTAAAACCTACGATGCCCCTTTCGGTATAGCGCCTGTTGGACTTCAAGGACTCATGTGGCCTAAGTCATGCGAAATTCTGGCAGAGGCTGCCAAACAGCACAATATACCGTTTTGCCTTAGTACAGTCGGAACAGCGAGTATTGAGACCATTTCTGAAATTACTGAAGGTGATTTCTGGTTCCAGCTCTATCACCCCAAAGCGAATGAACTGCGCGATAAACTCCTCGAGCGCGCTGCCCAAGCGGGCTGTAAAACATTGGTTTTATTGGCCGACACACCGACGTTTGCTTACCGCCCTAAAGAAATTCGAAACGGTCTTTCTATCCCACCACAAATGACCTTGGCAAACCTTCTGCAAATAGCCACTCACCCGAGGTGGGCCATAGAGCAGCTTTTTGCAGGATCACCCGAATTTAAAACCATGAAGCCATACATTCCCAATGGGCTCAACATGCAACATCTCGGCCTGTTTATGAATAAGACCTTTTCTGGCCGTTTAACAGAAGACAAAATCAAAGCGGTTCGTGACCAGTGGAAAGGTAATCTGGTGATCAAAGGCATCGTCAATCCTGAAGACGCTGAGTTAGCCATTAGGTTGGGTGCGGACGGTTTAATCGTTTCAAATCATGGTGGTAGGCAGCTGGACTGTGGAGAATCTACCATCAAGCCACTCACAGAGCTGGCAAAAAAATACAGCGACAGAGTCACCTTGATGATGGACGGTGGTATTCGATCAGGTGCAGATATTGCTTCTAGCTTGGCGTCAGGTGCCAAGTTCACTTTCCTCGGCCGAGCCCCTATGTTTGGCGCGTGCGCGATGGGTGCAAAAGGCGGAAACCAGGCCCTAGAAATTCTTAAACGCCAGATTCAGCAGGTTATGGAACAGGTTGGCTGTGAAAAAATTGAGGACTTTCCCCAACATTTGATTGATCAATCAAGTAAGTAAAGATAGCAAAGGTGGGACTTTAGGAGACTAGTAACAAACCATGCCCACCGACACCCTAAAACAAACCTAACTGCCGCTCAGTAATGTTAGCAAAACTGTCATTTATGAAAGGTAAAATACCATCAACCACCGGCTCAACTTGACGGTCAATATAATGTTCATAGTCGTAGTTATTAGGGCTCATTTCCAAAGGTTCTGGCCCCGTAAGGGTGATCACGTATTCGATCCAACCACCCTTGGAATAAGCCGATGGTAATTGGTTTTGTAAGCGCCACGCTTCAGCTTTTCGTGCAGCTTGCACATGAGGTGGGACGTTCTTTTGATATTCAACTAATGGTCTGCGTAATCGCTTACGATACACTAACTTATGGTCTAACTGCCCTGCCCTTATTTGCTCCAACAAAGGCTTAATAAGGTCAACATAAGGTTGGTCATTAAACACTCGCTGGTAAAGCTCTGCTTGAAGCTCTCTTGCCAACTTAGTCCAGTCTGTCCGCACTTGCTCTAAACCTTTGAAAAGCATCTTTGTGGAGCCATCTGGGGTAACAGTTATGCCTGCATAACGTTTTTTACTGCCTGTTTCTTGCCCCCTTATAGTGGGCATGACAAAGCGGCTAAAGTAGGTTTCAAACTCAATTTCTAGATAACTTTTTAGTTCAAACTCAACTTTCAGGTGATTCGTCCACCACTCATTCAGTAACTGCGCCAAAGCGTTCCCCTTTGCTTGCACCTGATCTAAGGAGATGGTTTCATCACCTAACCACACAAACACAGAATCTGTATCACCGTAGATCACCTGCATGCCTTGTTGCTGAATAAGGTCTTTGGTTTGATTCAAGATTGCATGGCCCCGTAAAGTAATGGAACTGGCTAAACGCTGGTCATAAAAACGACAAACGCTGGAACCTAAGACGCCATAACAGGAGTTCATTACAATCTTTATGGAAGTAGATAGTGGCAAGTTATTGTTAGCCTTAGCCACATCTCTTGCTGCCCATAAGTCACCAATAATATCCGGCAAAATGCTTTGATTACGGCTAAATTGGGCCCCTTTATAACCATTTACAGCATCATCTTCCTGTAAACCTTGAATTAATCCTAAGGGATCAATTTGGAAGCTTCGAATAATACTTGGGTACAGACTTTTAAAGTCTAACACCAACACATTGCGGTAAAGCCCAGGTTTAGAATCCATCACAAATCCGCCAGGGCTATCACCTGCCTGGCCAGAGGCAAATGCTGGCGCTACATAACCTTGACGATGTAAACGCGGCAAATATAAGTGATCAAAGGCTTGGGACGAGCCGCCTATTCGATCCATTGGCAACCCTGTTAACCGAGCACGCTCGATGAGAAAAGCCATCAAGTCAGCCTTAATAAAAATGTCCCAAACCAAGCGACAATCTTCTAGATTATATTTGACTAACGAAGCCGGCTCTTCTTGATACATACGCTGAATTTCTTCGCCACGGTCTTGCGGTTTAGTAATGTTTTTGCCACGTCCCAGCATCTGTTGCGCCACATTTTCTAAAGCGAAAGATTCAAATTGCCAGGTCGCCGAGCGCATCACTTCAATACCATCCAAGGCCACACGGCCTGGCATATAAAGCCTTGCAGGACGGCTTCCCTGTCCTGCCAGCCAACGAATTTCCTCACCCCCACGACCTAACCGTAAACGTACACCTAACTCCCGCGCTCGGGCACACAGAATTTGAAAATCAAACTGAACCAACGCCCAACCGATAATCGCGTCTGGATCATAATCTTGTAGCCACTGACTAAACTGTTTCAACAGTTGCCTTTCGTTGTTACAAATGCGGGTGGATTCCGGCAAAGATTCTACAGATTCCATGGGCATATTGGTTGGCCAATGCAACCAAACCCGTTCCACTGGAGCATCATTCTCCATCCCATATACAGCAATACTGTGAATGGTTTTGCCATCCATAGTGGTTTCAATATCGAGAGATAGTGGTTTGATATTGGGGATGTATTCACAACTTTTTACGCGAGCGTCCGCTAACACACCATTAATTGGAGAAACATCAGACACCAAACTAGCACTAATAAAACGCTCCATCAAATAACGTTCTTGCGGCTGAATATCCTGTTCCATCAGGCTAATCTGCGCCTCACGTAACACACCACACGCTTGCTGAAACACCTTATGGTTAGAAATATAAAGAGCAACTGCAGATTCATGTTGGAAGGTTTTAAGGCCCAGAGATTGGAAACGCCAAATAGAACTATCCCATCCCATGGACTGCATTAATGTTTGCGCATGGTTTTGCTGAGACAAAGGTAAAAAACAAACGGACTCTTGCTGCGCTTGCTGCAGACACACTGGGCCATCGTCAGTGGCTAACCAATAGGTAAGATTGATACCTTCGTCAGTATCTTGGCTGTGGCGGGAAAGCACAAAACCTTTCATTCTTGCTCTGGCCTATTTGGTTGATTTAGCTAGTTGGATTCGGGCATCTGTACAACACTCATCTTGCAAAAAGTCGATTAAGGCATTAAGGTTTTGATGCAGGACAATACAATTCAGCATTCAACCCGCACGCTCTTTTTTAAGCAGTCCAAATGACATCAACTTAGCAACATACTCAGCCACAAAAGGTGGCCGAGTTCTTCAAAGGCATTAGTTTCTTGTATGATTTATGTACTTATATGATAACAGAAATATGTTAATCAATAGCGTGAAATACTATTGAGTTATCACGGTTTCTAACTAAAAATTGCACCTAGAGGAGTTGTTAAGCGTAAGCCAAAGAACCAGTTTGCATTGCTTTTAGCCACAATAACCAGTCGCCCATTGGAATACAGAGTCGCCATCTATTAGTAACCTTTCGTTGCCCTATTAAGTGTTGGGCCAATACAATACGCGATTATAGTTAGCTGGCTGTCAATTTCTTTTTAGCATCAAAGAAAGGTTTCCTTACAACTGTTGCAATTGTGTTGCCAGTGGGGTTTATGACTAAAAAATCTGTACCTAGTGCAGCAAACTCAGATTCAACCATGGCCAGTGCGATATTTTTCTCTAAACGGGGCGAATAAACAGCAGATGTTACTTTACCAATTTGCTGGCCATCTTTCTCTAACTCCCAAAAGCAGGTATTAGAACCGGTTATTGCAGGGCCACTTATTATTAAGCCAACATGCTTACGTGCCACACCTTCGCGGCGGATTTTTTGTAATGCAGGCTTACCGATGAATTCAATATCAGCGTCAAGATCAACCAGCCGGTCGAGTCCCAGCTCATAGGGGTTAGTTTTGATATCCATATCAGCGTGGTAGGACAACATCCCTCCTTCGATACGGCGAATGGTAGAGGTGTGACCTGGCTTAAGACCAAAAGGCTTGCCTGCTGCCATAATTGTTTCCCATAGCAGGGCACCTTTTGAAGCATCTCGTAAGTAGAGCTCATAGCCCAACTCACTTGACCAGCCTGTGCGGGAAACAATTAAAGGTATACCATCTAACTCATATTCACGCAGCCAGTAATATTTCAGATCAACAATACTTTCACCAAACAACGCTTGCATTACCTCACCAGACTTTGGGCCTTGTAACTGCAAGGGAGAAACATCAGGTTCACAAATATGCACATCCAGTCCAGAGTGCACAGCAACTCCCTGAGCCCAGAATAAAATATCACTATCTGCTAGAGATATCCAAAAGTGATTTTCAGCCAAACGAAGCAATATTGGGTCATTCAGAATGCCACCTTCTGCATTGGTAAGTAGAACATATTTACACTGGCCTACGGCACATTTTGAAAGATCGCGTGAAATGAGATACTGCACCAATTTTGCAGCATCTGGGCCAGTGATTTCTACCTGCCGCTCAACAGCAACATCACATAGGATTGCGCCGTTTACTAAGTTCCAAAAATTCTCTTCTGGGTTGCCAAAGTCGCGCGGGATATACATATGATTATAGACAGAAAAATCTTTGGCGCCCCAGCGTATTGTTGCGTCAAAGTAAGGTGATTTACGAATCTGTGTGCCAAAACCAAACTCTCTAGGTGCTGTCATGGGGAACTCCTCATATGGTCAGTTGATAGCAATTATGGATACAACCTGATGCTAAACTGTAAAACAAAACTATATCTGAACTTGGTGTTAAAAATGGTCTAAGTAATTCTTGTAACAAGCCTATTTAGTCTCATTTATAACGAGAAGAAGTATATTTGAAAATAAGTTTGAATGGCGATTACCATCCGAGATACCCTGTCCACACAATGACATTTTCTGCTAGGTAAGGTTGTCTAGGAGAGCCCTGTCTCATCCTCTTTTGTTAAAGTTACTTAGACAGAAGTGTTACTAGGTTTGGAGAGGTCTTTTTAACCTCCTTTGTAATAATATAGATAACATAGCGATCGATACCAATTTCTTCGTTGAGCAGTTGCTCAACCAAGCACTGAAAATCAGTAAGATTTCTGGAAATTATTGTCATAACATAATCAGAGCCACCACCAGTAGCAAAACATTCAACGATTTCGTCTATTTCACGTATGTAAGATTCAAACCTGTTAAAGTCAGATTTCTTATGGGTTTTTAATGCCACCGTGACAATTACCTTCGTCAAATCAATCATTCGATCAATATCGATGTCGGCTCTGTAACCCTTAATTACGCCTAACTTTTTAAGCTTATCTAATCTCACCCAACAAGGCGTTGGCGATAGATTAACCAGCTCTGCGAGTTTAATTTTACTAATTTTCCCATGGTGCTGGACCGCACACAAAATACGTATATCTATCGCATCCAAGGCCAGTTTTTTCATGTTTGCGTTCTCTTTTGTAAATACCTTAGCAATCTAATTGGACAAATGTTTTCACAGTGAATCACTACTCATTTGCTAGGCAACTCACAACCCACCATAGTGCCTAAGGATACAAGAACTTACGGGCCGTTCAAAGCATGCTCAACAATCTTTGAGATTTTGACCTGTTCATTTTAAATTTACATTTATTAATAAAAATCAGTTACTTAATAATAAATAAAAATAATTTCACCTATCCAAATGGGGTGATCACTTGAACTTCGGGGAAGGCTGCTTCTACATCTGATTGATGCTTAGCCTCAAAAAGGAGTTTAAGGTTGGGCCCAGCATCCATCGTAAGATAAAGAGGGAGCCCTTGTTCACGTAGCTGCCAAACTTTCTGCATTTGGGTTAAGGAGTCAGGCTGCCAATAGACTAGTGGGGGCCATGCGCCAGCCATGGTGGCGTGCATGCTCATGGCGTTATGTTCTGCAGTTTTAGCCATGGTTTCAAAATCACCAGCTATGATAGCGGTTTCAATGGTGGCAAGATCTGACTCGGCTTGTTGTGGCCACTGGTTGTATAGGGCGGAAGTAGTGATGGTTCGTGCCATGCCCTCTCGGGAAGAAACTGCTTTTTTTTGGCTTGAAACAGTTAATAAACCGATCCTTAATTCTGGCCATTGATGTTCCAACGGAAAAGCAACGCTGTCGCTGCCATTGGCCTGCTCTCCAGCTTGCCATTTAACAAAGCCGTGCCACAAGGAGCGACTGGCACTGCCGCTACCTAAGCGAGCTAATGCGGATAGCTGGCGCTCCGGTAGCTGCCAACCCATAAGACTATTTGTGGCTAGCGTTAAGGCTGCAAATCCACTTGCCGATGAAGCTAATCCTGCTGCCGTAGGTACGGTATTGTGAGTATCGACTCGTAATTTCAGAACGTTTGGCAACACTCGGTCTAACCACTGACTAACCTTGATTGAAAAACTCTGATTTGCGCTGACTTCTTTACCGTTGAGTATGACTTGATGCATTGGAGCATCTATCACTGAGAGGCCCGTTTTAGTGCCATGTTCGGCCAAAGAAATGGACAGAGAGCCAGTTATAGGTAAGTTAAAGCTCAACTCACGTTTGCCCCAGTATTTGCTCAAGGCAATGTTGCTGGGTGCGTAGGCACTAGCTTGGGCCGCTGGTGACTTATGTTTAGCTTCACCCAAAATTTGACTAACCCAATCATTAACAGAGATTAGGCTTACTGAGGTTTGGTTCATGATAATGTCTCATGGTGCGTTTGACTGGGTAGATCTGTTTCTTGGCGCAAGCCTTGGGGATCTATTTGTATTGACATTTGAGTGTGAGGCCAATCTAACTGCTCACTACCGATTAAGAGGACACAATCTCCTAGCCCAGAACCAGAAATTTTGGCGCCAAACAAAGCATCAGTTTTGGCCTGATTTTGACCTAACTGAATGATGGTCTCGATGGTTTCATCACTCACACCAAGGTCTCGCATTAGGTTTTGATACTGATCCATAGATTGGGCAAACGTTTGCCAGTCTTCATTGGTCAGTGTATCAACGGTTGTGTCAACACAGGCACCCATTTGCTCATAAAGTTGTTGAAAAAGTTTTGGTTCTTTAGACGCTGCTTGAGCCACGTGCTCAATGACTATTGGTGTGGGCGTTTTATAACCACAATAAACTAATCGCAAATTCGGTGCACCCTGCCATGCTTCGGCAGAAAGGTTAACCTTATGAGCACTAACCGGCTTAGCTTGAAACTTAACAATACCTCCTAATGCACTGGCAGCAACATCAGCACCAGAACCCCTACCCTGTACTTTACGGATAGACTCAATCCCTAAGCTCATTACCGCCTGAGCATCTAACTGGCCTTTGGTGAGTAATTCAATAGCCCCCAGCGCAGCCACAGTAACGGCTGCTGATGACCCTAGCCCTAGTGTGTGTTCAAAATCTGATTCAATCACTAGCTGCACACCCTCAACTAAATCGCAAAGGGCAAGTGCCTGCAATACAAAGCTAAAGGAGGAGCTTTCGCGTATCTGTCCATCCAGATCACTAAGTGAGCATTGAAACTGGCCTAATTCAGACTCAATAACTATTTGTCCATCTGAACGCTTATTCGCCCCAACGTAGATACGCTGAGTTAAAGCACAAACAAGAGCGCTATGGCCAAACAAAACTGCGTGCTCACCCATAAGCATGGTATTGGCTGGTGCAGATGCAATAACGCTTACACTAGTCAAAGTAAAACACTCCCTCTAGGTCTGGAACCATTGTTTGAACGTCATAACCGTGGCTTAAGCAGAGTTGTTCAATGTGAGTTTGTTCTATGCCTGCGGCGAAAACTAAACCTCCATGGTCACCAACCACACTGCCAGCACCACACACTTTTGCCGCCCCACCCTTAGACTCTATCTTAGCAACGAAATCTGCTACGGTATTTGGCACTACACCAATATGTTGAAGCAGCCTGTGATTAGCTGAGATGGCGTTAATCATATCTTCCTTCATGTCACCTAACATACATTGCAGTAGATTTTCTTGAATCAGCTCAAACTGATGCCATAGGGCTTGTGGCAAATTTTGTCGTTTAACAGCATCTACACACTCACCTGTAGAACTATCTGGTTGCCCCGTTGTGACCAAAAAGTACTGGCTTAGCTGTTTCAGCTCTTGACGTTCACCACAGCCCTTTTGATATTGCTGCAAACCACCCATTACACACACATAAGGGTCTAAGCCACTAGAGCGGCCATGCTGCCACTGTTCACTTTGAGTCGTTTTTGAGATAAGTTCTTTAGGAGTTAAGGGCTGACCCAAATGTTTAAAGGCCGCTGCCAACATGGCGGCAACCAAAGCCGCTGACGAGCCCATGCCACCACCAGTAGCTAGATCCATGGTGAGTTCTATAACTAGGCCCTGCTGATTTAATAATACATCAACAAGGCCGCTAGCACCTATGGCCGCTGCAAAAAACTCCACCGGGTTAGAGACCACGTTCGATAAAAGGCCTGAGGCAGTGAGGTATTGCTGATGGCGAAACTGGGTCTGCTGACCTAACTGAGAAAGTTGCAAATTACTGAATTGTTGATCAATATCAAATTCAGGGACCTTAAGGTGAACCCCCAGTAAATTGCTGTTAGTGACTTTAGCAAAGGCGTATTTTTTAATGGCACATGCTAAGGCAGGAGCGCCATAAACAACCGCATGTTCACCACTAATAATAACTTTACCTGGCACCCTTACACGAGTGCAAGCGGGCCGTGCTGGAGAGGCCGAAGACATTTGGGAGGCCATAGAGTCAGATGCGGTCATCGCACCTGATAAAGGCGTTTATGTTGGCTAATACCTGTTAAGCGGAATTTACCGTTGGTTTGATGCTCAAACTCGTGATCACCACCATCTGTAGGCACTTCAAATGCGTACATTTTCTGATAGTCGGCATAATTTAGTGGCTGTCGTGATTCAAGCATGGACTGGTGACCCTGCTGATGCAGCATGTCTTGATAATCTTCTACAAGGGTGCCCGTAAAAAATTCTCCCACGCTGCCAGAGCCATAGCTAAAGAAACCAATACGTTTACCAGCCAAATTAGCAGCGGTATTGTCTAGCAAAGAAATAAACCCAATATACATAGCAGCCGTATAGCTGTTGCCAGTGATACGATTATAAATAAGGCTAGAGGAAATTTGGTCTTCTAAAGTTTTGGTGCTGAGTTCGTGAGCATTGCCATTAGCAAGGTGATTGTGGGCTTTTTGAGCCATACGACTAAATGGTAAGTGGTAACAGAAATAATCAAAATCAGCAAATTTCAAATCACTTTGTTGCTGAAAATCTTGCCATGCAGAACGTACACAACGTAAATATACCTTGGTGGAATATTTACCATCTACTAAGGCGGTTGAGCGATAGTTAGGACGCCAAAAATCCATCACATCTTCCGTGTGAATTCCAGTCTCAGAATCAAGCACAATGAGCCTCGGGTTAGCGCTCACTATCATAGCAACAGCACCACAGCCCTGAGTCGCTTCACCAGGTGTTTGGCGCTCATAACGAGCAATATCAGAAGCGATGACCAATACTTTTTCTTTAGGCTTACGGGCAACCCATGCTGTTGCGAGTTGCAAGGCTGCAGTAGCGCTATAACAGGCTTGTTTGAGTTCAACCACGCGGCAACGTGGGCTAAACTTTAGCAGAGAGTGTAAATATACTCCAGCGGCCTTGGATTGGTCGATACCTGTTTCTGTGGCAAACAAGATAGTTTTAATAGCGTTTGAGTCTTCACCTCGTGTCTTCATACCTTCTAATAAAGGCACACAGGCATTGGCTGCCATGGTGACTACATCTTCGTCGGCGCCGGGCACACTCATACGCTCTTGGCCTATGCCAACAGTGTACTTGGCGGCATTGGAGCCATTGTTGGCCGCTAGCTCTTGCAAATCTAGGCTAAAATTAGCGGTATAAAAACTTATATCATCAATACCAACGGGCATATAACTTCTCGACCTTCCCTGCTACAAACTTAATGAAGTATAAATATCTGAGACTAACTTTCACTAAGCACTAACGAATCATTTAAGTGCAAATCATCTACATTACTTGCAGATAACAAAAACATGGCGGTGACAAACTCTTTTTTCAAGGCCTCTATAGTATCAACTACAGCAGAGGTAGATTCCATGGCCGGCGCCAAAAACGGTTTAGCGATACCACCTAAACAGCCGCCCATTATAACACTCTTTAGCAAGTCTAGCCCATTACGCAAGCCGCCACTGGCAATGAAATTTGCTTGCTGCATATATGGGCGGGCATTTTTCATAGCTAAAGGCGTAGGTATGCCCCAATCTTGCAGTGTAAACCCTAGGGTATGCGCATCTTCACGGCGCTGTTGTTCAATACGCGCCCATGAAGTGCCGCCACGTCCCGCTACGTCAAACCACTGAATACCGTGTCGTAAACCTAACTCTATATCGGCCACACTCAGGCCTGCTCCAACTTCTTTAAGTACTACTGGCACGTTAAGTTGAGTTTGTGCATGACCAATAGCTTGGGCCAAATTAGCAAAATTAGTATCACCTTCGGGTTGCACTGCTTCTTGCAACGGGTTTAGGTGCAGGAAAATAGCATCTGCAGCTAACACGTCAATGGCCTGCTGTAGCTGATCTGACGCCATGCCATTATTAAGCTGAATGGCACCCATATTAGCAAACAAGAGTGCATCTGGCGCATAACGGCGCAAATCAAAGCTGGCCTGAGCTTTAGTATCTTCTAACATCACTCGCTGTGAACCAACACCCATAGCCACACCAGTAATTTGTGCTGCCTCTGCCAAATGTTGATTAACCTTACCCACTAGGGCATCGTCACCACCAGTCATAGATGAAATCAACAAAGGGAAACTCAGCCGCTTGCCCATAATTTCTATACTTGGATCAACGTCATGCAAATTAATTTCTGGCATGGCTCGATGCTGTAGCTGTATCGCATCAAAAAAACGGCCATTGCGCTCTACGCCCTCATCACGACCGATGACTTCTATGTGTTGCCGTTTACGGCGATTGGTTTGATCGTTCATTTATCGCTCTAACTTTAAATGGGCTTGCATGAGTTCACCCGGGTTAGTTTGTGCTGCAAGTAGCGACAGCTCACCACATAAAACTGTTGCCGCACAAATTTGGGCTAAGCGTCGCGCATTGGCACCTGCTTCAACATCTTGAGCACAGCCTAGTTTAGTCAAATTTTCTGTGACAAAATCTAAACCTTTACCATTACCTACGGTACCTACAATAATGTTAGGTAAGGTACAGGAGAAGTACAAGTCGCCTTGTTTTACTTCTGCATGCACCATACCTTGTGATCCTTCGATAATATTAGCTGCATCTTGACCAGTGGCTAAATAAAAACCTAATAACATATTAGCAAAATGAGCATTAGCACTACGCAAACCACCAGCCATTAATGTGCCCAACAGGTTTTTTTTAATATTGAGATCAACCACTTTTTCTGGTGTTGTAAGCAACTTGCGCTCACACAAACCCCGTGGCACCGTTAGCTCTGCAACAACATATTTGCCTCGTCCTAAAATACCGTTTACGGCGGTGGCCTTTTTATCACTGCAATAGTTACCAGAGATCGAGCTGTAGTTAAGCTGCGGGTATTCAGCCAACACCCATTGCATGAGACTATCAGCTGCTTGGGTGACCATATTGTGACCTGATGCGTCCCCTGTCTTAAATTCTAAGCGCAAGTACAACAAATTAGCAACGATTTGCATGTTCATATCAATCAACTTAGCAAAACGGCTGGTTTGGCTAACAATGCGCTGCATTTCTTCCTGACGCATATGAATGGATTGCCATGCACTTAGGACTTGGCTTGCATCGCCAGCCTCTAGCAAGATAGAGCGCGTCATGCGCTCATCAACTAGAGTTGTTTTAATGCCATCACCACATAAAATCGACAAACGCGCACCACGACCCACTGAATGCCACAAGGGAATTTCATAGGTAGCCAGCGGCACTGAGACCTTATCTTGCCATGCAGCATCTATGCTGGCTTGAGCACTAATTTTCATAGGCCCAACAAAACGCATAGGAACTGGTGCTTGAGTCACTTTTGGGCTCGTTCTAGCAGGAGTAGGGGCCATTCAAGGTGCCTTATAGATAACAAATGCAAATGCAAATGCAATAGAAATAGGTAGGGTGTAATTTTAACTAGCCCTATAGGGTTATGCAATGACGATTTAGCAGGGTTATTAACGCCATCCTACCTGACATCTCTGTCAGCGGGGCAAAACCTGCCTCAAGGCTACTAAGAGCAGACGGAGTATGCCGTTCACTCTGTACATAAAAAAGCCCCGATAACACAAGGCTAACGGGGCTTTTTATAGGACAACACTTATAGCTTGTCTGAATTCTCAGTTAGGTAAGAGGCTACTCCAGCAGCTGAATCTTTCATGCCTGAGTCACCTTTGTTCCAACCAGCTGGGCATACTTCACCGTGCTCTTCGTGGAACTGAAGGGCATCGACTATGCGCAATAGTTCGTCCATGTTACGACCTAGTGGCAGGTCATTGATGATTTGTGAACGAACTTGGCCTTCACGATCAATAATAAACGCACCGCGGTACGCCTTGCTACCATCAGCTAATTCAACATCATAAGCGCGACAAATATTATGTGCCATGTCTGCTGCTAATGTGTACTTAACTGGGCCGATACCACCATCGTTTATAGCCGTATTACGCCATGCACTGTGGGTGTGATGAGAGTCGATTGACACTCCAATAACTTCAACGTTACGAGCTTTAAACTCATCCATACGGTGATCTAATGCAATCAGCTCAGAAGGACAAACGAAGGTAAAGTCTAAGGGGTAGAAAAAGACCAACCCGTATTTGCCTTTAATGGCTTCAGAAAGATTAAAATCATCAACAATAGTGCCATCGCCTAATACGGCTGGTACTGTAAAATCTGGCGCTTGCTTGCCTACTAATACGCTCATAGTTGTTCCTCTATAATAGTTAGTTTTTTGATTATTAAATTACTCTGTGTCTGCATCTGCTTCGGCAGGTGCAGCGGCGCTTATCATTTCAGCTAACTCACCTGATTGAGCTAAATCGGTGATGATATCGCAACCGCCAACTAATTCACCACTGATCCACAACTGCGGGAACGTTGGCCAATTGGCATACTTGGGCAATTCTGCCCGAATGTCTGGATGCTCTAGTATATTAACGAAAGCAAAACGTTCTCCACAGTTCATAAGGTTTTGCACTGTTTGTGAAGAAAATCCACACTGAGGAAATTTAGGCGTACCTTTCATGTACAGTAAAATGGCATTGCTTTCGATCTGTTCTTTAATGGTGGTTAACGTATCCATAATTATGGTCTCGCTCATTTATGGTTGCATAATTCAATTGCGCAATTATACCCATATCCGACCAATTTAGTCAGTTATTATTTGGCCAAAAAAACACCATGATCCACACTATTTACCATAATTTACAATATATATAGACCTTATAAGCTTATATATTTGCAAGCATAGGCCATTACCCCTATCATTCTTGGTTTAGGCGGCCATTTTCCATGCCCAACTCGTCACCACGTCACTTTTTAACCTTGCTCGACTTGACTCCTAACGAGCTCCATTGGGTCATTCAACGCGCCATCGAACTCAAACAAATACGCAATTCGAAGACCCTTTATGAGCCATTCCGCAATCAGGTATTGGCTATGATTTTTCAAAAGTCATCTACACGGACACGGGTGTCATTTGAAGCAGGTATGGCGCAACAAGGTGGACATGCTATATTCCTCTCTCCACGAGACACACACCTAGGCCGTGGGGAGCCTATTGCAGATAGTGCTCGGGTAATTTCCAGCATGGCCGACATTGTTATGATTCGTACTTTTGCCCACGCCCAAGTAGAAGAGTTTGCAGCTCATTCCAAAGTCCCTGTCATTAACGCTCTTACGGATGATTACCACCCCTGTCAATTGTTAGCTGATATACAAACCTTTGTTGAGCACCGAGGCAGCATCAGTGGCAAGACTGTCACCTGGATTGGTGATGGCAACAACATGTGCCATTCGTTTATTAATGCCGCCAAACAGTTTAATTTTAAACTCAACGTAGCGTGCCCAGATGGGTATTTACCAAATACACAGCTGATGGCCAACAATGCTGACCGAGTGCATCTGGTACAAGATCCTAAACAAGCTGTCATTGGCAGCCATTTGGTAGTTACCGACACTTGGGCCTCTATGGGTCAAGAAGACGAAAAGAAAGCGCGCGAAACTGCCTTTGAGGACTATCAAGTTAACCCCACACTAATGGATTTGGCAGAGCCAGAAGCCCTTTTCATGCATTGTTTACCAGCCTACCGCGGTTTAGAAGTTAGTCACGACATGCTCAGTGACCCACGCAGTGTGGTATACGACGAGGCTGAGAACCGTTTACATGCTCAAAAAGCACTGATGGAGTTTTTGTTATTACAACCACAAGTATAAGTAGGCCATATGATTGAGTTACGACACCTACGCACTCTCTCAGCCCTTAGAGAAACAGGCAGTCTGGTGGAAGCGGCAGAGAAGGTCTTTCTTACCCAGTCGGCTTTATCCCATCAAATTAAAGACCTTGAGCATAAACTTGGCTTAGACCTGTTTATGAGGAAAACCAAACCCGTGGAATTTACCACTGCGGGTCAGCGATTACTGCTTCTTGCAGATGACCTGCTGCCACAGATTCGTAATACAGAACGCGAAATCATCCGTTTAGCTGCGGGTGCTGTAGGTCGCCTTAATATCGCCATAGAGTGCCATAGTTGCTTTCAATGGTTAATGCCTAGCTTAGACCGTTACCGTGCCGATTGGCCCGAGGTGGAGCTTGATTTAGCCAGTGGCTTCAATTTTGCACCCCTACCGGCACTGCGAAGTGGTGAGCTGGACCTTGTAATCACTGCTAACCCTAAGGATTTACCAGGCATAAGCTATGTGCCATTGTTTAGCTACGAGTCCGTGCTTGCGGTTAGCAATCACCACCCGTTAGCAGAAAAAGCCTTTATAGAAGCACAAGATATCGCTGACCAAACACTCATTTGTTATCCCGTTGATCGCGATATGTTAGATGTATTTGTGCAATTCTTAGATCCCGCAGATGTAGAGCCTGCAGCCATAAGGCATGCTGAACTCACTGTAATGATGATGCAGTTAGTAGCCAGTGGCCGGGGGGTATGTGCTTTACCGAATTGGGCCTTAGACGAATACAGCAGTCGTGGTTATGTCACCGCCATACCTATGTCAGAATCTGGCATTTGGTGTACTCTTTATGCTGCCGTACGCAGTGATCAAGCCGACAGCAAATACATGATGGATTTTCTTGTCACTGCACGGGAAACGTCTGCAGCCACTTTAGTTGGTATTAAGCAAACAAACCAGAAAGGTGAGCCATTGAGGGCACCGGAAGACTGTCTGTAGGTTGGTGTACAGGTAATCGTATCATCATATTAGCACCACCTAACTTATCACTTCGACCAGCAATTGCTCGCCCACCATGCCAATAAGCAATACGCCGAACAATGGATAACCCTAAGCCAAATCCGCCAGTGCTGCGATTACGGCTTTCATCCAATCTTGTAAAGGGTGAAAATACGCGGCCATACTCGGATTCTGGAATACCTGGGCCGTCATCTTCAACCGTCAAGACACAAGAGTCAGCATCTAAGCGATACCCTAGCAGTACGGTAGATGTGGCATACTTAACCGCATTACCCAGCAAATTCTGGCAAGCTCTTCGTAACTGCACGGGTTCTACGTCAACAATTAAATCATCTAGAGACGGGTCTACCGTAATATTTAATTGAGGGTTCAAACTAGAATATTGAACACAGAGGTTAATAAGTATAGTTTTTACATCTACTTTTTGAAAAATAATCCTTGGCCCACCCTCTTCTAGGTGAATATAGGTCATTGTTTCAGCGAGCAAATCATTAATTTCTTCAAGATCTTGCGCCATGCCCTTGCACGAAGACATCATGTCTATTTGTCGCTCTCCCGCCTTATCCTCTTCTAAGGCATCTTGCAATAACTGCAGGGCAAAACTTAAGCGCGCGACTGGGGTTCTTATTTCATGGGAAATGGCGGCCATTAGCTCTTGCTGAAGCGCCATTTGTTGCTCCATGCGCCCCAAAATCATTGGGTTTGCTGGCAAGTCCACCTAATTAGCCTTCACGAATAAATAACCTCGGCTACGGACGGTTTTTATGCGCCTAGGATGATCGGGGTCATCGCCAATTTTGGGCCTAATACGGGAAACTCGCACATCTATGGATCGGTCTTGACCGTTGTAGGAAATACCTCGCAGGGCAGAGAAAATTTCTTCGCGGCTTAATACACGCCCAGCATTGCTGGCAAGCAGCCATAACAAGTCAAACTCAGCACTGGTCAATTCAATGTCATCATCGCCTAGCCATGCTTCACGCATTGCATTGTCGATAATGAGACTTCCAAAGTGATGCCGAGCACCAGCAGAGTTTTGTAGTGCAGTGATTTCCGAAGCTGCTGGGGATTTGTTGGTTCTGCGCAACATGGCACTAATTCGAGCCAGCAACAGCCTTGGGGCCACCGGTTTACAAACATAATCATCAGCACCAACTTCTAATCCTACCACCTGATCCAATTCGTCAGTACGGGCCGTTAACATTATAATTGGGCCGCTATATTCTGGCCTTACTAGCCTACAGACACCCAAGCCATCTTCGCCGGGCAACATCAAGTCTAAGATAACTAGATCAGGTTGCTCTGCCTTAATACGCCCTACGGCAACTGCACCATTGTGCTCTACACTCACGCAAAGGCCATTGTTGGTTAAGTATTCGCGAGTAAGCTCAGCCAAGCGCTCATCGTCTTCCACAATTAAAATTTGTGTACTTTTATTAAAATCCACTTGTCAGTTCCAAGTTGTGTGTTGAACAACCACATCGGTCAAATACTCGGTACGGTAATAAATACTTACACTTTAATATATTAAATTACCCTTTCGTTACATAATATAGCCCAATGTAAGTAAAAGTAAACTGTGCAATAATGCTTTAGCATTCTGGATAGCAATATTACAGAACGTGTCTAGTTTACAGCCACTATATTTAGTGCTCTCTTGGTTACAAATATCGCAGAGTCAGATTGAACCTAACTGATAGGCGTGATATAAAATGGGCACACTTCGTGCACTGCCAAGGGCATTGCTCAACCTACCTTTTTTGGCTCTCCTAATGAAACCATGGTCTCCAACCAGTTGGCGTGAATTCCCAATATTACAGCAACCTAACTATCCCAATTCCAACGCAGTAACTCGCGTTGAGCAACAACTTGCTCAGGTACCTCCCTTGGTATTTGCAGGAGAGGCTCGGGAGCTAAAAAAACAATTAGCCCAAGTCACTGATGGTGAGGCCTTTTTATTACAAGGCGGAGATTGTGCAGAAAGTTTCGCTGAATTTAGCGCATCTAACATACGTGACACTTTTAAAGTCATGTTACAAATGGCTGTGGTATTGACCTTTGCGGGCAGTTGCCCAGTAGTGAAGGTAGGTCGTATGGCTGGCCAATTCGCCAAACCTAGATCTGCTGATACTGAAACCTTTGATGGCGTAGAGTTACCCAGTTATCGGGGTGACATTATCAACAGCACAGATTTCACTTCTGCTGCTCGCGTGCCTAACCCAGAACGTTTAGTGCAAGCCTATAATCAATCGGCTGCCACCCTAAACTTACTACGGGCTTTTGCTCAAGGCGGCTTCGCAGACTTGAAAAAAGTGCACCAATGGAATCAAGACTTCGTACGAACCAGCCCTCTTGGAACTCGTTATGAAAATCTGGCAGACCAGATTGACCGCTCTTTGAGCTTTATGAATGCCTGTGGTCTTAATGCTGAAAATACCCCACAGCTTCATAAAACAAGCCTTTACACTTCTCACGAAGCCTTACTCCTTAACTATGAACAAGCGTTAACCCGTGAAGACAGCCTGACTAACGATTGGTACGATTGTTCTGCCCACATGCTCTGGATTGGTGACCGTACCCGCCAAGTAGATGGTGCACACGTAGAGTTTTTACGTGGTGTCAAAAACCCCTTAGGCTTTAAGGCAGGACCCACTATGCAAGCCGACGATATGTTGCGCTTGTTGGATGTTCTGAACCCAGACAATGAAGCAGGTCGCATTAACATTATTACCCGCATGGGTGCAGATAAGGTAGAAACCTATCTACCTGAATTAATTAGGGCTGTTGAAAAAGAAGGCCGTAAGGTACTGTGGAGCAGCGATCCCATGCATGGCAACACTATAAAAACCCATACTGGCTACAAAACTCGCCAGGTGAAGGATGTATTAAGGGAAGTGAAAAGCTTCTTTGATGTGCATGCTGCAGAAGGCACTTATGCCGGTGGTGTGCACTTTGAAATGACAGGGCAGAATGTGACTGAATGTATGGGTGGTGCTCATGACATAACTGCAGAAGGACTAGCTGATCGTTACCACACAGCGTGTGATCCAAGACTCAACGCAGACCAAGCACTCGAGTTGGCATTCTTAATTGCCGACACCCTGAAACAGGCGCGAATCAATCGATAGGGTCAGCCCGCGCTGCTAGGTGGCCAAACTAATTGAGCCATCTGGCACACAGCAACACACTAGAATCTCACCTGCTTCCAAGGTCACTAAACTGTCCTGTACCCAGTTAACCTTGCCAGAGGTTAATTTCACTTTACAGAGTCCACAATAACCACCACGACAGTTATAAGTCACGGGGATCTGGTGCTCTTCCATACTGTCCAGCAAAGAAAACTCTTCGCCATAAGAAAAACTCTGTACTTCATTAATGGTGACTGTGGAACTCATCAGTTGTGGTACCGGCATTTAAAAGATCTCAACCATCATAGGTCAAAATCATCAAAGTCTGCGTCTTCCATGTTACTGTCGATAGCACCCACAAGGTATGAACTAATTTCAGCTTCTTGAGGAGCAACCTGCACGTTATCGCTCACTAACCACGCATTCATCCACGGCAACGGATTGCTACGGATTTTAAATATTTCTTCAAACCCCAAACCACGCAAGCGAACGTTGGTTATATAATCTACATAATCACTAAGAATTTCGGCATTTAAGCCAATCATTGAACCGTCTTTAAACAAATACTTAGCCCATTCCCGTTCTTGCTCCGCTGCTTCGCGGAAGATCTCTATGACTTCGTCTTTACATGATTCAGCAATGGCCACCATTTCTGGGTCATCGTGGCCATTGGCCATTAAGTTAAGCATGTGTTGAGTGCCTGCTAAGTGCAGGGCTTCATCACGGGCAATCAGCTTAATGACCTTCGCATTACCTTCCATAATGGCCCGTTCAGCAAAGGCAAAGCTACAGGCGAAGCTTACGTAAAAACGCACAGCTTCAAGTACATTGACAGAAGCAATAGTAAGGTACAGCTGACGTTTGAGCGCGCTTAAACTAACGATGACCTCTTCACCATTAATTTGGTGGGTACCTACACCAAGCAAACTGTATTGACTACACATTTCAATGAACAAATCGTAATAACGTGTCACCGTTTCTGCACGTTTAACAATTTCGGGATTGTCAACGATATCGTCAAATACGATACTGGGATCATCCACCACATTTCGAATAATATGAGTGTAACTGCGGCTATGAACCGTTTCACTAAACGACCAAGTTTCAAGCCAGGTTTCCAACTCTGGCAAAGACACTACCGGCAAAAATGCGATATTTGGAGATCGGCCCTGAACACTGTCAAGCAACGTCTGATATTTCAAATTACTTAGAAAGATATGTCTTTCATGCTCTGCCATGGCCATAAAATCTTTACGGTCAGTGGATAAATCCACTTCTTCTGGACGCCAGAAGAAAGACAATTGTTTTTCAATCAATTTCTCAAAAATAGCGTGGCGTTGCTGATCATAGCGAGCTACATTAACATTTTGACCAAAGAACATGGGTTCTTTTAAAGGGTCGTTTTTAACCTTATTGAAGGTGGAATAAGCCATGGCTATCTCGTAGGTGTACAGTTATATCTAAAGGGGTCTTATGCACTACTGGCTATAGTTTGCAAGCACCGCTTTCACAGCCATCATCTTGATCATCATTAGCACCGTCACGAGTGTTATGGTAATACAAGGTCTTCACACCATACTTATAGGCAGTAAGTAGATCTTTTAGCAAAAGCTTCATGGGCACTTTTTCATTTTCAAAACGAGCTGGGTCGTAATTGGTATTGGCAGAAATAGACTGATCAACAAACTTCTGCATGATACCAACAAGCTGCAAATAACCTTCGTTACTCGGAATACTCCATAGTAACTCATAAGCATCACGTAAACGCTTAAATTCAGGTACCACTTGTTTCAGAATACCGTCTTTACTGGCCTTCACACTCACATAACCCCGTGGAGGTTCGATGCCATTGGTACTATTGGTGATTTGGCTAGATGTCTCGCAGGGCATCAGCGCAGTTAAGGTACTATTACGCAAACCGTGGTCTTTAATCTGCTGGCGTAAAGCGTTCCAATCTAGCAACAGTTCTTGATCGCAGAACTTATCAACATCTTTTTTGTAGCTATCAATGGGCATCACGTCCTGGGCATAAAAAGTGTCATCATAGGCGGGACAAGCTCCTTGCTCTTGCGCCAAACGGCTAGAGGCTTGTAACAGGTAGTACTGTGCTGCTTCAAACGTACGGTGAGTGAGTGCATTACCCGACCCATCAGAATACTTAGCACCATTCTTGGCAAGATAATAGGCAAAGTTTGTCACTCCTACACCCAATGTCCGGCGTTTCATACTGGCTTCATAAGCAGCTGGAACAGGGTATTCTTGGTAATCAAGTAGGCTATCTAAGGCGCGAACGATGAGGTCTGATAAGTTTTCCAATTCGTCCAAACTGTCTAAAGCACCTAAGTTAAAGGCCGATAGAGTACATAAAGCAATTTCACCACTAGCATCATCTATACTATTTAAAGGTGATGTTGGTAAAGTAATCTCTAAACACAAGTTACTCTGGCGCACAGGTGCCTTTTTAGGATCAAAGGCACTACGTGTATTACAGTGGTCCACATTTTGCAGGTAGATGCGTCCAGTCTGAGCTCGCTCTTGAGCAAACTTGCTAAACAGATCTACCGCTTTGACAGTGCGTTTACGGATGGTGTCATCTGCCTCATAGGTGGCGTAAAGTCGCTCAAACTCATCTTGATCAGCGAAGAAAGCATCGTATAGGCCTGGCACATCTGAAGGGCTGAATAAGGTGATATTGCCACCCTTAATCAAGCGCGTATACATCAACCGGTTAAATTGCACACCATAATCCATGTGACGGGCACGGTTTTCCTCTACACCACGATTATTTTTTAACACCAATAAGGACTCAACTTCTAAGTGCCAAATAGGATAAAACAAAGTGGCTGCACCACCACGAACACCACCTTGCGAACAACTCTTAACAGCAGTTTGAAAGTGCTTGATAAATGGAATCATTCCAGTGTGGAATGCTTCGCCTCCACGAATCGGGCTGCCCAATGCACGTAACCGGCCAGCATTAATACCGATACCGGCACGCTGGCTAACATACTTAATAATAGCAGACGAAGTGGCGTTGATTGAATCTAGCGAATCCCCACACTCTATAAGTACGCAGGAGCTAAACTGGCGCGTAGGTGTACGGACACCAGCCATGATCGGCGTCGGCAAAGAGAGTTTGAATAAAGACACGGCATCATAAAACCGCTGCACATAGTCTAAACGTGTAGCCTTAGGATACTTAGAGAACAAACAAGCACCCACCAGCATGTACAAAATCTGAGCGCTTTCGTGGATTTGGCCCGTGACTCGATTTTGTACCAAGTACTTGCCTTCCATTTGCTTAACCGCAGCGTAACTAAAGTTCATGTCACGAGAGTGGTCTAAATATCTGTTCAGTTGATCAAATTCAATTTCGGTATAATCTTTCAACAAATCACTGTCGTAAGTTTTGAGCGCAACCATTTTTTTCACGTGCTCGCCCAAATGTGGCGGTTCAAAACAGCCAAAGGCGCGCTTTCGTAGATGAAAGATGGCCAATCTAGCTGCCAAATATTGGTAATCTGGAGTCTCTTCAGAAATTAGGTCAGCAGCAGACTTAATGATGGTTTCATGAATATCCGCAGTAGGGATGCCATCAAAGAACTGAATATGTGCTTTCAGCTCTACTTGAGAAACCGAAACATTTTCCAAGCCTTCTGCGGCCCAGTCTATGACACGGTGAATCTTTTCTAAGTCTATTTTTTCTTGTCTTCCGTTACGCTTTGTGACCATCAAATCTTGCATTGATTTGCCTATGTTTTTTTGTTGACATGCACTCTTTTTCAGCTTTAAAGCTGGAGGTCCGTGGTATATTTAGAAGTTTAAGCATACAGTGATCAAAACACCCTCAATCACTACATATTGTGCCTCAAAACATAATACAGCACTAAATATAGACATTTGACTTGATAAAATCAAGCCTAAAAGAGTCAAAAAACTACCTAGTCGGCCTTGACAAAGTGCTAGGCCAGACAGCCCGTGCGTCTCCACTCAGGAATATATTTGTAATTTTTTTGTAAACCATAAATACACCATTGTTGAGAAAATATGGGATTGCAATAAGCCGCCTGATACAATAGAAACTTCTGAATTAACGGTAGTTAAAAGGATTTCTTAGCCTATGTCTCAAATAACCGTAGCAGTTGGCGATCTCTCAGTAAGTAACACCCTGCCATTTACCCTATTTGGTGGAATGAATGTACTTGAATCAAAGGACCTTGCTCTAGAAATTGCCGACCATTATGTAAACACTGCGCAAAAGCTCGGCATCCCCTACGTATTTAAAGCGTCCTTTGATAAGGCCAACCGTTCATCTGTTAATTCTTTTCGCGGCCCAGGCCTTGATAAAGGCTTAGAAATACTTGCGGCGGTAAAATCAACCTACAACGTTCCTATCATTACTGATGTCCATGAACCACATCAGGCTCAAGCTGCTGCGGAAGTAGCCAATGTTATTCAGCTACCTGCATTTCTGTCCCGCCAGACCGACCTAGTGGTTGCCATGGCAAAAACTCAGGCTGTTATTAACATTAAAAAGGCTCAATTTTTAACGCCTAATGAAATGGCCCATATCATTACTAAATTTAAAGAAGCTGGCAACGACAAGTTAATGTTATGCGAACGGGGCAGTAGTTTTGGCTACAATAACCTGGTGGTGGACATGCTGGGTTTTGGTATTATGAAACAGTTTGGCCACCCACTATTATTTGACGTAACCCATGCGTTGCAAATCCCTGGAGGGCAGTCACACGCAGCTGATGGTAGACGCTCTCAAGTCACCCAACTTGCACTAGCAGGCATGTCTCAAGGCATTGCCGGATTGTTTCTTGAAGCCCACCCTGACCCAACTAAAGCCAAGTGTGATGGCCCGTGTGCCCTCCCGCTGGCAAAGCTAGAGGCTTTCTTAAGCCAGGTGAAGGCTATTGATGACTTAGTAAAGTCATTACCAGCACTTAATACTTAACGTTAAGTTGCTAACCTTTAGCGCCTGACAGCACAAACTCTACTTTAGTTGACGTATGTTCGTGCTGATGGTGCCAAGATTCGGTATTCTGCCAATGACTCACCCAGTCTGTATCTAGCTGTGGCCGCGCTAGCAGCCGCTGCTTACGAATATGTGAAGGCGTTTCCACAAAAAGCGATAGGTGTACCATGCCGCGCAAAGGTGCGCTAAAAGAAAACACACCGTCAATAAGCAGTACTCCAGTAGGCAGTAACTCGACCACTTGATCACTTTCGCCATCTAGCCAATGAAACGGCTTGTATCTTGCACAAAGGCCTTTACTCAACGGCTTAAGCACCTTGTGTTTGAACTCCATCACATTAAAATACGCTTGACGAGCGGGCATATGCTGCAATTGTGTTCTTTGATTTGCACTAAGCGGATGATAAAAACTATCTAACTTGAGCACCTGAGGGTGTGCCCAAGGCTCTATTTCTGCCGCTAACGCTTGGCATAAAGTAGACTTTCCTGCACCACCACAACCGTCTATAGCGATCACTAAAAGCTGATCTTGTTGATATCGAACTTGGGCTAATTTAGCGATGCGTTGGATTTGTTCTAACCACATTCTCCCCCCATGGAAAATACCTAAGCAGGTGTCAACAGAGATAATCTGCACAGTATAATCGCGCAGATTATCATACACTCTTAACATCTTCATCTTGAACTAAACCAAACCTTGAGCAAACTTTAGTATTATCACTTGCACTAGGGGGATTTGTTACCTAGTATCGTCATTAATTGTTATTCCACTTTTGTCATGATCGCTTATGCTTCTAGTCATTTCGCCCGCCAAAACCCTAGATTTTGAAACTCTCAGCCACACACAGCTGCTTAGCCAAGGAGAGTATCTGGCCCAAGCTCAGGACTTAATTGACGTACTGGCCCCCATGGCTCCCCAAGACATTGCCCAGCTAATGAAGCTGAGTGATAAATTAGCAGCACTTAACACTGCCCGTTACGGTAGTTGGCATACACCTTTTACCATTGATAACGCAAAACAAGCCATTTTGGCTTTTAAAGGCGATGTCTATACTGGCCTTGAGGCGCAAACTTTAACTGATGCTCAGCTCCAATTTAGCCAATCTCACCTACGCATTTTATCTGGTCTATACGGCTTATTAAGGCCGCTGGATTTAATGCAGGCATACCGCTTGGAAATGGGCACCAAATTAGCCAACCCTAAAGGCAAGGACCTCTACGCATATTGGGGCAATACCCTTACGGAAGGACTCAACAAGTTGCTGATTCAAGAAACTAATCCTATATTAGTTAACCTTGCTTCCAATGAATACTTCAAAGCTGTGAACACCAAAGAGTTGGCTGGACGCATAGTCACGCCGGTATTTAAAGATCGTAAGCGCGGTAATTACAAAATCATTAGCTTCTTTGCAAAAAAAGCCCGTGGCATGATGACCCGTTATATCATCGAGAATGAACTCACAGATGTTGAAGGTATTAAAGCTTTTGATAAGTTGGGGTACTACTATAGTGAAGAACAAAGCACCGACAACCAATGGGTATTTTTACGGGAAGAAGTGTAAGCAGGTCTATGCCAACCAAAGCCAAAAAAAACCATACCGCCCTGCTTTACCTATAGCAATAAGGCTAAAACAGAGCCTCTTTCGCCAACCCAAATAACCTGCGGCCAGACAAAAACCATCACCAATGATGGGCACCCAACTCAGCAAGAGCAGCCAGGCACCGTAGTGGTGCAGTTGGTCAATGCGCTGGGCAGACAAGGTAAACATCTTTTCTAAACGGTACCTCATGCTTTTCTGAGGGATAGCTTGGTTTTGCGTGTGCCTCAGCCTAAACGCCAGTAGGCCGCCCATAAAAAAGGTTACATATGCACCTAAGCTGTTACCTGCAGTTGCAATGAGCCACAACCAAAATGCATTCTCTGGTTGCTCTACTAACATGGCAGCCAACAAAATTTCTGAACCACCGGGTAACAGTGTTGCAGCTAAAGCGCTATACCCAAATAAAGCAAACCAAGACACCCTATTAACTCATTGGGTAAATAGATTCTGCGTATGTATGCAGTTCTTCAAGAATGGCGATTTGAGCAGGGTCTTTAGTATTTTGACCCAACTCATTAAGTTCTTTAGCAAAGTGCTCATAGGTCCGAGCCCCAGAAGCGCTGGCATCAAGTAAGCGTTCACTACGAAATGCTTCCCATGCTTGCATTTCATCACCGCTTAAAAGATGTGGGTAATTACGGGCTTTTAAGCGAAATAACATGGCTTCTAAACGGCTGTCAGTAAAAGAAAATTCACCTTCGCTCCAGGTTTCTGGGTCTTGCTGATGCACTTTCTGCATCAGCTTGCGGTCATTGTCACTAAAAAAGCCACCTCCATAAAGCCCTGCATCTGGATCTACAGCAGGAAAATCAGGCCGATTAGCAAACGCTTCAACCAGCGCCTGACATAACTCCGAATCTTGCCGCAAATATTGTAAATGCGTCTGACATTGAGCTTTATCAATACTAAATTTTTGGGCTTGCTCATCGGCTAAAGTTTGTAATGGGGCCACCACAGGACATTTATTAACATGAATTTCTTTCACAGCTGGACGAATAGTGTCTGTGGAAAGTTGGTTTCTGGGGCTAAACAAGAGTTCTTGTAACCGCGCCGAACTGTAGCCTTGCCACAACCGTGGATCTTGACGTAAATCAAATACCAGCACACCATTGTTATTACTCGGGTGTTTTGAAAAAGCCCCTACTAATGACAAATAACCGTTGCCGCGTCCATACATGGAAGAAACGTGCAACACTGGCTTACGCATTTGTAAATCTAACTGCCCCCATACTTGGGCTTTATGTTTAAGCTGGAACACGTAATTATATAGGCGGGGCTGGGCTTTTTTGAGCAACCGAGCTAATTCAATAGTAGCGCGCACATCCGCTAAGGCATCATGGGCATTGGTGTGTTCTATGCCGTTAGCAGGCGCAAGCTGGTCGAGTTTAAGAACAAGTTCACCCACTTCATTGTGGGGCCAGTTAATACCCTCAGGTCGTATGGATGATGCAGTGCGCACAAGATCAATCAAATCCCAGCGGCTATTACCACCCTGCCATTCACGGGCATAGGCATCAAAGAAGTTACGATACAGGCCAAAGCGGGTGAATTCATCATCAAAGCGCAAACTGTTATAACCTAGGCTGCAGGTACCAGGCTGGCTCATTTGGTCATTAATAAGGGTCATGAATTCAACTTCTGGCATCCCTTCTTGAAGACATTTTTGTGGTGTGACGCCAGTCACCAAACAGGCACCTGCTGATGGAAGGTAGTCATCGGCAGGACGGCAATACCACATCATGGGCTCACCAATAGGATTAAAATCTAGATCAGTGCGAATGGCTGCAAATTGTGAAGGACGGTCCCAGCGGGGGTCCAAACCAAAAGTTTCGTAGTCATGCCATAGCAATGTTTGAGTTTGGTCCGGTTGATAAGCCAAGCGAGAGTTCCTTTAAGGGCTGTGCCGATGTTTACCGACGATAGGTTTGTTCTACGAATGGCATTTTACACACTCTGCAAGGCAATTGCTTGCCACGCACTAGAGCAAACACTTGAGTGCCAATGCTGCTATAGGCGTTATCAAGGTAGCCCATGGCTAGAGGAGCACCTAAGCTAGGGCCAAACCCACCAGAGGTCACCACTCCAATCACATCACCATTGGCTGTAACCAACTCAACACCCTCACGTACTGGGGCTTTACCATCTGGTAGCAAACCAACACGGCGGCGTATTGTGCCGTTAACCATTTCAGCGAGAATAACTTCTGCACCAGGAAATCCGCCTTCACGGTTTCCACCCATGCGACGACTTTTTTGAATACCCCAATTTAAGTTAGCAGAGATTGGCGTCGTTTCTTGGTTTAGATCGTGGCCATACAAACACAGGCCTGCCTCTAAACGCAGAGAATCACGGGCGCCTAAACCAATCCATTCCACCTCGTCAAAGGCCAATAAACTTGCGGCAAGAGCTTCTGCGTGATCATTTGCCACAGAAATTTCAAACCCGTCTTCACCCGTGTAACCTGCGCGGCCAATAAAACAATCGTGACCCAAAATAGAGACCGCTCTTGCATCCATAAAACGCATGTCCGCAACCTCTGGCGCAAAGCGAGCCAGCACTTCACCGGCCATCGGGCCTTGCAGGGCCAACAAAGATCGGTCATTGAGCACTTGTAGTTTAATGTCACTGCCAAAATGCGCACGCATATGAGCAATGTCTTGCTCTTTGCACCCCGCGTTGACGACAACAAAAAAATGGTCACCGGCGTTAGTCACCATCAAATCGTCCATAATGCCGCCCATAGCGTTAGTGAAAAAACCATAACGTTGGCGCCCTTCAGCTAGGGTCACATAATCGGCTGGGATTAAACTTTCTAAAGCCAGAGCCACAGCTTCCATCGACGCACCTGTAAGGCGCACTTGACCCATATGGGAAACGTCGAAAAGACCTGCTTGAGCACGACAATGTAAATGTTCTTGTTTTACACCCATGGTGTATTGCACAGGCATGTCGTAGCCAGCAAAAGGAACCATTTTGGCTCCTGCTTCAATATGCATGGCATGAAAAGGAGTAATTAACAAAGAATCAGACATTGGCTTCTCGCGGCTTTAATTGCAATTAAGGTTCTGCGGCGATTATAAGCAAGTTTCCTATAGGAAACAAATTTTCTTTATACTGTTGTCCATGTATTGAGGGATTATCGGGCAACTACCCATAATACTAGCGCATCTTTCTCGCTCAAGCTTACTAAAGCATGACCCATATTGGCGTCGTAGTACATACTATCACCAGCCACCATCGCTACGGGTTCATAGAACTCAGTATACAGAGCTAATTCGCCTTCCAAGACTAATAAAAACTCTTCGCCTTCATGGCGAACCCAATCGCCAAAGTCATCAAAACTACGTGCTCGAACACGAGTCTTAAAGGGTACCATCTTTTTCCGGGCAAGGTCTGTTGATAGCAGCTCGTGTTCGTAAGTGCTTGTTGGGTGGGGTGTGCCCTCCCCCGACTTTGTGAGCACTCTCCGCCCAGAAGCCATGGTACTGCGGGGCTTAGCGAAAAGTTGAGGGATATCAATTTGCAGTCCATTGGCGAGCTTTTGTACTGCCGTAAAGGTGGGTGAAATCTGCTCATTTTCAATTTTGGAAAGAGTTGAGCGAGCCAACCCTGTTTTTTGGCTCGCCTCTTCCAACGTTAAACTCAAGCTCTGGCGAATTTCCCGTAAGCGCTTGCCTAGCTGGAGTGGCTCTACATTAGTTTGCAGGCCAGAACCTGACTCAATCTTTAACTCTGGCATATCGGGTTGTTCTGCGGACATGGTATAGCTCGTTGGTTTAACAGGTTAAAGCCTATGCTAACACGGTGCCCGTCTGGCGTCATGCCATGAGACTAAGGACCCTACTTACAGGAAACATAACAGGGAAATATTTCCTATATGCTAATTTATTGATTGAAAGGAATCAAAATGATATGCTTACAGCCAGTTACATTGGTCTGCCAACTGCAAACCCTTGAGCACCTTAATAATTGTTATCAGGAACCAAAAATCATGAGCAATATTCCTGCTGAATTGCTTTATACCGAATCCCACGAATGGTTAGCTGACAATGGCGACGGTACCGTTACTGTTGGTATTACCCACCACGCCCAAGAATTATTGGGTGATATTGTATTTGTTGAAGCTGCCGACGTTGGCCGCAATCTTGACGCTGGCGAAGAGTATACAGTCATTGAATCTGTTAAAGCGGCCTCAGACTCATACTCTCCTATAGCTGGCGAAATTATTGCCTTTAACGAAGCCTTAGAAGATGCACCTGAAACTGTTAACGAAGACCCTTACATTGAGGGTTGGATCATGAAACTTAAATTGGCGGACGACGCTGATTTGACGGTGCTCCTTAGCGCTGAAGCCTATACCGACGTTGTTACTGGCGAAGACTAAGCCACGACTTCTATCCCACAAAGCCCGTCTTGTGCGGGCTTTGTGGGTTGTTAATTGCACCTAGTGAGGATTCCCTATGTCTGCACCTACTCTCGCCCGAACACCTATCGCACAACTTCTTCAAACCAACGCCTTTATCGACCGTCATATTGGCCCCAGTAACGCTGAAAACGAAGCCATGCTGAACCACCTCCAAGTGTCCAGCATTGATGAGCTGTTAGACCAAACAGTGCCTGACAGCATTCGTTTACACCAACCGTTAGATTTACCGACCTCTCAATCTGAAGTAGACACCCTAGCCCAACTCAAAGAGATGGCCAGCAAGAACATAGTTAATGTGTCTTGTATTGGCATGGGCTACAGCAACACGTTGGTGCCTAACGTTATTTTACGTAATGTCATGGAAAACCCAGCTTGGTATACAGCCTATACACCGTATCAGCCAGAAATCGCCCAGGGCCGCTTAGAAGCACTGCTCAACTACCAGCAGATGATCATGGATCTTACGGGCATGGAGTTGGCCAACGCCTCATTGTTAGACGAAGCTACGGCAGCAGCAGAGGCCATGGCCCTGTGTAAACGTGCCAACAAAAAGAAGAGCGTAACCTTCTTTGTAGATGACAATACCCACCCACAAAATATTTCTGTAATACGTACCCGTGCAGAATACTTTGGGTTTGAAATTGTTACGGGCAACCCTGCAACAGATTTAGCCCAACACGATGTATTTGGCGTGATGGTGCAGTACCCTGGTAGTGACGGCTCTATCTGCGACTTAAAAAGCATCATTGATGTAGCCCATGAACAAAAAGCACTCGTTGCTGTGGGCGCAGATATTATGAGCTTGGTATTACTCCAATCACCAGGCCAATTAGGTGCAGACGTGGTGTTTGGTTCTAGTCAGCGTTTTGGCGTACCTTTAGGTTTTGGTGGCCCACATGCTGCATTCTTTGCTAGCAAAGATGAATACAAACGTTCTATTCCGGGTCGTATTATTGGTGTTTCCATTGATACCAAGGGCAAGCCTGCATTGCGCATGGCTATGCAAACCCGTGAACAACATATTCGCCGTGAAAAGGCCAACTCCAACATTTGTACAGCCCAAGCATTATTAGCCAACATGTCATCTTTCTATGCTGTATACCACGGTCCAGCTGGCCTACGTACTATTGCTAGCCGCATTCAACGTTTAACGGCCATTTTAGCCGCTCAACTAGATACTTTAGGTTTCCCAGCTAATAACCAAACCTTCTTCGACACCTTAACCTTAGCCACCAATGGCCAACAGGATGCCATTTACCAGCGCGCGCTTGATGCAGGTTATAACTTACGTAAGGTCGGCACTGATTGCTTAGGCATTAGCCTTGACGAAACCACCCAAGTGATTCATATCCAAGGTTTGTTAAACATTGTCGCTGGCGCCCAAGTAGATTTTAACTTAGCCGCCACAGATAGCCTATGCAGCAGTATTAACATGGGTATGGCCGATGAATTAATGCGTAAAGACGCCATCCTTGAACACCCTGTTTTTAATAGCCACCATAGCGAAACAGACATGGTGCGCTACTTGAAGAAGTTAGAAAACAAAGACTTCTCTTTGGTTCATGGCATGATTCCATTAGGTTCTTGTACCATGAAACTTAACGCTACTGCACAAATGGCAGCAGTCACTTGGCCTGAATTTGCCAACATGCACCCATTTGCACCTACAGATCAAACCCACGGGTATATGGAACTAATTCGCTCCTTAGAGGCACAGTTGGTAGAAATTACCGGTTACGATCACGTGTCTATGCAGCCTAACTCTGGCGCCCAAGGTGAATACGCAGGCCTTGTAGCTATTCGTAAATACCAAGCCAGTATTGGTGAAGGCCATCGAAAGGTTTGTATCATCCCAAGCTCTTCACACGGCACCAACCCTGCCAGCGCTTCCATGGTGGATATGACGGTAGTTGTAGTAGGTTGCGATAACTTTGGTAACGTTGATGTTGCAGACCTTAAGGCCAAGGCAGAACAACATGCAGAGCAACTGTCTTGCTTAATGATCACCTACCCTTCAACCCACGGAGTGTATGAAGAGAGTGTGGTGGAAATTTGCCAAATTATTCATGACAACGGTGGCCAAGTATATATGGATGGCGCTAACATGAATGCTCAAGTAGGCATCAGCAAGCCTGGCTTTATTGGTTCTGACGTATCACATCTTAACTTACACAAAACCTTTGCTATTCCTCATGGCGGTGGCGGCCCTGGTATGGGCCCTATAGGTGTAAAAGCTCACCTTGCGCCTTTTTTGCCCAATCACCCGGTCGTGCCCGTGCATGGCAACAACAATGGTAATGGTGCAGTTTCTGCAGCACCTTATGGCAGTGGTTCGATTTTACCTATATCTTGGGCTTACATTAATTTGTTAGGTTCAGAGGGTTTACAACAATCCACAGCCCAAGCTATCTTGAGCGCTAATTACATGGCTTCACGATTGAGTGAGCACTTCCCAATTTTGTATCGCGGTCGTAATGACCGTGTCGCCCATGAATGTATTATTGATATTCGCCAACTTAAAGAAACCACTGGCATCAGTGAAGAAGACATCGCTAAGCGGTTAATGGACTATGGTTTCCATGCACCTACTATGTCTTTCCCAGTGGCAGGCACCTTGATGATTGAGCCTACAGAGTCTGAGCCAAAGCGTGAAATTGACCGTTTTTGTGATGCTATGGCGAGCATTCGTGAAGAGATTGCGAAAATCGAAACTGGTGAATGGAGTCCTAAGCATAACCCGCTAAAGATGGCTCCACATACCCAGTCAGATTTGGCCAGCCACGGCTGGAACCGTGGTTACTCTCGTACAGTGGCGGCTTTCCCAACTGCAGCCACCTTGGATGCTAAGTTTTGGCCTACGGTTAACCGTATAGACAACGTTTATGGCGACCGTAACCTTATTTGCTCTTGCCCACCAATGGAAGTTTACGAAAACTAGTAAGCACCACTCCACCCTGCCCCAGCAAAGTAGATATATTAACTTTATTGGGGCAAGGGTGTATGCACCTAGCCAATCCTAGTGGTTATCAAACTCTTGGCAAGTCAGTTGCCGATCCTCTTTTTTGCTGCTTTTTGGTAACCTCACAAAAGGCACACTCCGACGTTTGCTTGGCTTCAAAAAGACCGCCATTACAAGCTCCCAACCAGCGCTTTGCAAAGGCTTAATTTAGCCATTGACCCACGCCTAAATTTGCTATATTTTGCGACTAAATGACCCACTAAATATGAATTATTGATAGGCACCCTGTGAGAGCACTGAATCAACTTCTACCTTTATACTTAAGCTGTACGCTTTTGCTTATGGGCAATGGTTTGCTGTTTATTATTATCCCTATGAGCATGCGGCTAGATGGCCAAGATACGGACGCCATTGGCCTAGTTATGTCGCTTTATTTTGTAGGTATGTTATTAGGTTCTTTATACGGCAGACACCTTATAAGCCGTGTGGGTCATATTCGTATTTTTGCCGCCTGTGCTTCCGTCGCCACCATGTGTGCTTTGTTGCACAGCATTTGGTCCGTGCCTCTTGTGTGGGGTGTGTTGCGGGTATTGATTGGCTTTACTAATGCCACCTTTTTTATGACTATGGAAACATGGTTGAGCGAGAGCTCTACTAGTGAAAACCGTGCCACAGTGTTTGGAAGCTATCAGTTCGTCACCTATTTTGGATTGGCCCTAGGCCAGCTCATGCTTAATTTTGCCGAGCCACAAGACCCTATCCTCTATATCTACGTAGCCATGCTGTTTTGTTTATGCATGATTCCAGTACTCATGAGTCGGTCTGGTGGGCCACGAATAAATGAACCGGAAGCCATGCCATTAAAGATCCTTTACCGTACTTCACCCTTGGGTGTCGTAGGTATCATGATTTCTGGCATTTGTTTAGGCGCTTTGTACAATATGAGTAGTATTTACGGTGCCGATGTGGGCATGACTAAAAGTCAAATCGCTACCTTTATGAGTGCCACCATGGTTGGCGGGTTCTTATTACAGTTCCCCATAGGTAAGCTGGCCGATCTGTTTGACCGTCGTACAGTATTAGTAATGACCTTGCTAGTTGCCTGTTTGGCTGCCATGGTATTGCCGATTATGGCCGCACGGGGAGAAATGGCCATTACTATTGCTTGCGCCGTCATTCTTAGCGGTGCCTTGGCTTGCGTATACCCCATCGCCTTAGCAGACGCCTTTGACCGACTTAAACCCACAGAAATGGTAGCTGCCAGTGGCAAACTTATTTTGGCTTATGCAGCAGGTGGCGCCATAGGCCCCTATACGTCTTCGTTAGTAATGAAACAAATGGGAGCAGATGCCCTGTTTGGGTACTTGATTGTAGCTAGTTTAGTGTTAGTCGCCTTTGTCATGTACCGCATGAGTATTCGTTCAGCCGTGCCCGATGCACTGCAAGAGTCGTTCGTGGTACAAGGCATGACACCGATGGCCACCGAGCTTGACCCCCGTACAGAATATAACAGCCTCGATGAAACCAGTGTGGCTGCAGAGACGGTACTTTTATTAGCAGAAGAAAATCCAGAAGATGTGGTGGAAATTGCTGTAAGCGTAGCCCTTAACCAGCCAGAAGAAGCGGTAAACATTGCTCAGGCCACAGCCTACCATTACCCAGATGAAGCAGAAGCCTTAGCTATTGCCTTGGCCAATGAACTGCCGCACTTGAAGCTCGACATTATTACCAATGTAGCTGGCTCCGCCCCACTGTCTGGTGCAGCCTTAGCCCGCTATATGTGTGACTTAATCAAACAACAAAAGCTCAAGCCCGAGGCTAGCTTCCATGCCCTTAGCCGCCTTACTCTAAGGCTGCTAAATGAGGCACCACAGCAGGCAGCAGAAATTGCAGCCATCGTAAGCCACGAAATCGCTGATGATATGCCAGAACTAGTGGCTCGGATCGCGGTCTTAGCAGCAAAAGCTGCTCCAGATCAACGGGTAGAGGTTGCAACAGCTGTTACACAAGAGGTACCAGAGGCAAGCATAGAAGTTGCGGCAGGGGTGGCTGAAACTATAGCTGCAAGCCCAGATGAAGAATTACATACCTTCTTAGCTGCAGAAGAAGATGGCAACTATCTAGGCGAAGGTGCTGAGCTTGCTATTGCGCTAGTACAGGAAGCACCGGAACAAGCCTTTGACATCGCCACCGCGGTAGCTGGAATACTGCCAGAAGAAGCCGCTCAAGTGGCAGAGTCCATCGCTCAAACAGACCCTGAGCATGCCTCAGCTTTGGTGGGCAGTATCAGCGAAGTGGCACCGGGAATGGCCGATGACGTAATGTATGCTGTTGCTAGTTCACTGCCAGAACAGGCGGAGGAGTTACTTCAAGAGGTGTTGTTGGATGCTGAATCTAACCTTGCTTCAAACTTGGCCTAGCTAACAGGCCAAGTTTGAAGCAGCGCATCTGCAATAGCTTTATTGGCATCAGGAATAGTCATTTGCGGTAATGTCTGAGCGTCTACCCACATTACGGGTTGGCCTTCCATACCTTTGGCACTACCAGAAAAGTCTTTAACTAGATAAAAATACAAGGACACCTGTTTATCATTATAGTCGTGATGTACGGCCTTAAAAAGCTCACAAGTCTGCTGATTAATCTTTAAATCAACCTCTTCTTGGATCTCACGAGCTAAAGCTTGCATATGAGTTTCGTGAGTTTCTATTTTACCGCCAGGGAATTCCCACTTGCCACCTTGGTGTTGCCAATCAGCCCGCTGCGCCATAAGAATACGCTGTTGAGAATCAACTAAAATGGCTGCTACCACTTCCACACGTTTATTGATCACTGTTACCTTTAACTACGATAATCAGCGTTGATTTTTACGTAGTCGTAAGACAAGTCTGTGGTCCACACGGTTTCTTTGGCGTCGCCACGTTTTAAATCTACTCGAATAGTAATTTCTTCTTGATCCATGACCTTTTGGCCTGCAGCTTCTGTGTAGCTATTGGCACAGCCTCCTTGATCAACTAGTAGGCTATCACCTAAATGAATGGTGAGGGTGTTAACATCAAGATTTGGTACGCCAGAATAACCTACGGCGTTCAATATACGGCCCCAGTTTGGGTCACTAGCAAACATAGCCGTTTTAATTAATGGTGAATGAGCGATAGCGTAAGCCACTTGCAAACATTCTTCGCTATTAGCTCCACCTTCCACTTCTACACTGATGAACTTAGTGGCTCCTTCACCGTCCCGCACAATGGCGTGAGCTAGTTGCTGCATGAGTTCGGTCAAGGCCTTACTAAACTTAGCCACCAGTTCACTATCTTCATCTAAACACAACTCACTCGCGCCTGTTGCAATGAGAATGCATGAATCGTTAGTGGACATATCTCCGTCTACGGTAATACGATTGAAGCTTTGATTGACAGCTTGATTTAACAGGTCTTGAGTCAATGTGGGTGAACATTGCACATCAGTCGCAACAAACGCCAACATGGTGGCCATATTAGGCCGAATCATACCCGATCCCTTGGAGATACCAGTAAGACTAAAGGTCTGGCCAAAGTGTTCAATCTGCACGCTAGCACCTTTGGTGCGAGTATCCGTGGTTAATATGCCCCAAGCAGCGTCTTGCCAGCCGTTAACATCCAACTTGTTAATAGCATGGGGTAAACTTGTTACAATTTTTTCAATGGGGAGTTTTTCACCAATCACTCCAGTGGAAAACGGCAGTACTTGAGAGCTGTTCAAATTTAGGGCTTGAGCCAACTCGTTGCATGATGTAAGAGCGTCGGCATTACCAGCTGCGCCAGTGCCAGCGTTAGCATTGCCAGTATTGATGACTAAAGCGAGGGGGCTGTCATCTTGCAAATGGCGTCGGCACAGTTGTACTGGTGCTGCACAAAAAGCATTGGTTGTGAATACCCCAGCCATACTTGAACCAGCTTGGGCTTGCATTACCACCAGGTCTTTGCGACCTGGAATTTTAATGCTGGCATCTGTGGTACCCAATTGAAAACCTGCGATAGGATGATACTTCACTTCAGCTAACAGTCCAACTGCCATAATCTCGTCCCTAGTATATTATCTGTAACTAGCTAAGTTTGCCATGACACTGCTTGTATTTTTTCCCCGAACCACATGGACAAGGCTCATTGCGACCTACCTTGAATGAGGGTATTGCAGGATTTTTTGGGGTTGCCTCACGCTGTTGCTGCTGACCTGCGGTCTGAGCTTGTTCATGCCGGAACTGCATCGCCGCTTGAGCCTGTTCGCGTTTTTGACGTTCTTCTGCTTCAACTTCTGCTGGCGACCTAACTTGTACGTGGCTCAAGATACGAATAACGTCTTCTTTAATAGCAAAAAGCAGCTGCTGAAACAGGTCAAAGGATTCTCGTTTATATTCCTGCTTAGGGTTCTTTTGTGCATAGCCACGTAGATGAATACCCTGGCGTAACATATCCATGGTGGCTAAGTGCTCTTTCCAGCGGGAATCGATCACCTGCAGCATTACCTGCTTTTCAAAACCACGGATAGTTTCTGCTCCAACTACCTCAGTTTTGGACTGGTAACTCTCACTCAGTAGAGTTTGAATTCGTGTACGCAAACCTTCCTCTTCAAGGCGGTCATCACCATCAAGCCATTCTTGGACTGGCAAAGCCATACCAAATTGCTTTTCAAGTTCTGTTTCTAGGCCACTCACATCCCACTGTTCTGCAAGACTTTGTGGGGCGATGAAACTATCAATAGCACTATCCACTACTTCAGCACGAACATTAGTGATCACGTCTGCAATATCATCCGTAGACATTAACTCGTTGCGTTGATCATAAACCACGGTACGCTGATCGTTGGCCACGTCATCATATTCAAGCAATTGTTTACGCATGTCGAAGTTACGCCCTTCAACTTTACGTTGTGATTTTTCAATGGCGTTTGACACCATGCGGTGCTCGATAGCTTCGCCTTTTTCCATACCTAATTTTTGCATTAGGCCTTTAATACGTTCTGGCGCAAAAATACGCAGTAAGTTATCTTCTAACGATAAGAAGAAACGTGATGAACCTGGGTCACCTTGACGGCCAGCCCTACCACGCAATTGGTTATCGATACGGCGAGACTCATGCCGCTCAGTACCGATAATGTGAAGTCCGCCGGCGGCTAATACTAAATCGTGACGTATTTGCCAGTCTGCCTTAGCTGCTTGTATTTCGGCATCGGTGGCATTTTCACCTAGGGTGGCCAACTCAACTTCTAACTTACCACCCAAACCAATATCGGTACCACGGCCTGCCATGTTGGTGGCAATAGTGACAGCACCAGGGCGGCCTGCTTCTGCTATAATACTGGCTTCGCGTTCGTGTTGCTTAGCGTTGAGTACGTTGTGGGGAACATCAGCTTTGGTTAACGCTTGGGAAACCATTTCTGACATTTCAATTGACGCAGTACCCACTAATACTGGGCTCTGTTGTTTTACGCAGTGGCGAATGTCTTCAATAATAGCGTCAAACTTTTCTGCCATTGTTAGATACACAAGGTCGTTCATATCTTTACGTTTAACATCAACGTTAGTAGGGATCACTAACACATCTAAATCGTATATCTGATGTAGTTCAAATGCTTCGGTATCGGCAGTACCAGTCATACCAGCAAGCTTGTCGTACAAACGAAAGTAGTTCTGGAAAGTGGTAGAAGCCATAGTTTGGCTTTCTTTTTGAATGGTGACGCCTTCTTTAGCTTCGATGGCTTGGTGAATGCCTTCTGACCACCGGCGACCGGGCATCGTGCGGCCCGTATGTTCATCAACAATAACAATTTGGTCGTCTTGAACGATGTAATCTACATTGCGAGAGAATATAACGAGAGCTTTGAGTCCGGCATGTACGTGATGTAACAGTGTTAGATTAGTAGCTGCATAAAGACTTTCGCCGGCTGCCAGTAGCTCAGCGCCAACCAATAGCTCTTCAACAAATTGGTGACCTGCTTCTGTGAGCTCTATAGTCTTGTGGGATTCATCGTAGGTGTAATGGCCAGTGGGATCTTCATCACCTTCAACTTTTGGTTGAATTTCGAGTAGAGGCACCAAACCATTGACGGTAATGTACATTTGAGTGTTATCTTCAACGGGCCCAGAAATAATTAAGGGTGTGCGGGCTTCATCGATCAGTATAGAGTCCACTTCGTCAACAATGGCAAAGTTAAGAGGTCGTTGTACCTTATCCACAGCACTAAATGCCATGTTGTCACGTAGGTAATCAAATCCAAATTCATTATTGGTGCCGTAGGTAACATCACAGGCATAGGCAACACGTTTGACGGAACTGTCTTGGCCAGACAATATGATACCCACGGATAAGCCAAGGCCTTCATATATAGGACGCATCCACTCACCATCACGCTGGGCTAGGTAGTCATTTACTGTGACTACATGTACACCGTTAGCTGGAATAGCATTGAGGTAAACCGCCAACGTGGCCACTAAGGTTTTACCTTCACCGGTGCGCATTTCAGCCACTTTGCCTTGGTGTAAAGCCATGCCTCCAATCATTTGTACGTCAAAGTGACGTAACTCCATAAACCGGATCGAGGCCTCTCGGCAGACAGCAAATGCTTCAGGTAATAATTGATCTAAACTTTCGCCAGCCTCAAAACGCAGGTTAAATTCTACTCGTTTAGCTGCTAGATCAGCATCAGACAAAGGCTGCACAGTTTTCTCTAAGCCATTGACCTTACTTACAATTTTATTAAATCGCTTTACTTCACGATCATTTTTACTGCCAAAAAGTGATTTTAAAATCTGTACCATTATCTTGTCTTTTTATATGCGCTCATGCGCTTGTTAGGGATAAATGAGACGTTTATGATCTCTTCTATTACTATGGGGTCTTAGGCCTATTTTCAAAGGCCTAAAACGTAGAAAAGCCGGTGTTCTTTAGGAACACCAGCTTTTTCGTTGTTGTTTATTAGGCTGCGGCTGCGGCCGGGCTCATATAAGCAATAGGTGAGTCTGCCTCATCGTCGAATGTAACCACTTCCCACGCATCCTCTTGCGCCAATAACTCACGTAACAACATGTGATTTAAGCCATGACCTGACTTATGACCTTGGAACTTGCCAATGAGACTAAGGCCCAACAGGTACATATCGCCTACCGCGTCCAATACCTTGTGTTTAACAAATTCGTCTTGATAACGGAGGCCATCTTCATTAAGTACACGATAATCATCTACCGCGATGGCATTATCTAAACTACCACCTAACGCTAAATTTTTGGACCTAAGGTATTCAAAGTCTTTCATAAAGCCAAAGGTACGTGCTCGACTCACTTCTTTCACATAAGACGTACTCGAAAAGTCTAAATGGGTGGTGCAGTTTCGACTTTCAAAAAGTGGATGATCAAAGTCGATGGTAAAACCCACCTGAAAACCGTTAAACGGCTCTAATGACGCTTTTTTGTCGTCTTGAGTAACAATGATAGTCTTTTTAATACGAATGAATTTTTTTGGAGCATTCTGCTCTTCAACACCAGCAGACTGTAACAAGAAGATAAATGGTGCCGCACTGCCATCCATAATGGGCACTTCTTCGCTGCTTAGCTCTACGTATGCGTTATCTATACCAAGACCTGCAAAGGCCGATAGAAGATGTTCGACGGTGCAAACCCGTACGCCATCTTGCACTAGATTTGTAGATAGCGTGGTGTCTCCCACGTTAGCCGCCGTGGCAGCGATGGACACCACAGGATCGAGATCAGTTCGGCAAAATACGATGCCAACATTAGCCAAAGCAGGTTTCAATGTGAGGTAAACTTTTTTACCCGTATGAATACCAATGCCTGTGGCTCTAATAATATTTTTTAATGTACGCTGTTTGACCATAATGTCCTAAACCCTGCACTCGGGGATAGCCGAGTATTGTAGCACAAAAAATCTGTCTCTGGCGGTGACAAGACCCCCATTACAGGTAAAAAGCGCCAGCATCTAAGACCTAAGTCTTAATCAGCTTGACGCCGCAAAAAAGCAGGGATATCCAAATAATCAATATCGCCTTCAGAACTACTATCAGCATCCGTCGCCGAGCCACTCGTACGTGCATCACCAACTAACGCATCTTTAACAGTTGGCAATTCCATTTGATCGACCGTAGGACGTCTCATAGTATTATTGACCACAGCTTTCACCGTTGGTTCAATCTGTTGTGTATAACCGTAGCCTAGACCTGTAGCAACAACCGTTACTTTTAGCTCATCAGACAATTCAGGATCAATCACCGTACCAATAACCACGGTGGCATTGTCTGACGCGAACTCTTCTATAGTATTACCGACTTCTGAGAACTCACCCAAATTCATGTCTAGTCCGGCTGTAATATTGACCAAAATGCCTTTTGCACCTCGCAAGTCAACATCTTCTAGCAGCGGACTGCGTACCGCAGCTTCTGCAGCTTCACGGGCTCGGTCTTCACCTCGCGCCACGCCAGTGCCCATCATGGCCATGCCCATTTCGGACATTACCGTACGTACGTCAGCAAAATCTACGTTGATCATACCAGGCCGAGTAATTAGGTCGGCAATGCCTTGTACTGCACCTAAAAGCACATCGTTTGCGGTACTAAAAGCCGTCAGTAAACTACAGTTCTTACCCAACACAGGCAGCAGCTTTTCATTTGGTATAGTGATCAATGAATCTACGTGTTCCGCCAATTCTTTAAGGCCCTGCTCTGCGATAGCCATACGTTTACGTCCCTCAAATGGGAATGGCTTGGTCACAACAGCAACCGTTAAAATACCCATTTCACGAGCCACTTCAGCCACGATTGGTGCAGCTCCGGTACCCGTTCCGCCACCCATACCTGCGGTAATAAAGACCATATCAGCGCCTTGCAGAATACTTTCAATCTGCTCGCGGTCTTCGATGGCAGCTTCGCGGCCAACATTAGGATTAGCTCCAGCTCCCAAACCTTTAGTGATTTGAGCGCCTAGTTGAACCACCGATCGAGCCTCCATACCTCTAAGGGCTTGAGCGTCAGTGTTGGCACAAATAAATTCAACGCCGTCTATTTCACTAGACAACATATGACTTACAGCATTACCACCGCCACCGCCTACACCAATCACTTTAATGACTGCATTTTGCGGCACGTTATCGACTAATTCGTACATCGCCTTGCTCCTAGTCTATTTTATTGTTTTTCTAATAACGAGTCCTATCGTTTATCAGACTTCACTATCGACATCCACCTGGGTGACTTATCGTTAAAAATTTGATTTTACCCAAGTTTTAGCCTTGAGCAGCCATTGACTAGCTTCAAACCCCAAAGCCATCCTATTAGCCAACTTTACCTGGGCAGAAGGTCCTGCCTGTTGAGCATAATTTAACAACCCAACACAGGTGGAATACGTTGGATTATCCAACAATCCACTAGGCCCCTGCGCTTTATGCGGCTTGGCTAAGCGCACTGGCATATGAAAAATCTCTTCCGCCAACTCTACTGCACCTTCCATCTGCGCCGTACCACCCGTTAACACCATACCCGCTGCAATCAAATCTTCGTAACCACTGCGCCTTAATTCCGATTGAACTAGGGTGTACAGCTCTTCATAACGCGGCTCTACCACTTCAGCTAAGGCTTGGCGAGACAAGTCTCTAGCGGGACGATCACCCACACTAGGCACTTTAATACTTTCCGATAAATCGGTTAACTGTGCCAACGCACAGGCGTACCTTACTTTTACATCTTCCGCATGAACGGTTGGTGTGCGCAACGCCATGGCAATGTCGTTGGTCACTTGATCACCAGCTACTGGTATTACTGCCGTGTGGCGAATGGCGCCAGCAGTGAACACAGCAACTTCGATGGTGCCACCACCCATGTCGACTAAGCAAACACCTAATTCTTTTTCATCTTCTGTCAGTACAGCATAACTAGATGCCAAAGCGTTAAGAACAATGTTTTCCAACACCAAATCACATCGACTTACGCACTTTTCAATATTTTGCGCTACATTAAGAGCGCAAGTCACAATATGTACTTTTGCTTCCAGCCGCACACCGGCCATACCGAGAGGGTCTTGGATACCCTCCTGACCGTCAATCACATACTCTTGCGGCAAAATATGCAAAATTCTTTGATCAGTTGGGATCGCTACCGCCCTAGCCGCCTCGATCACACGTTCCAAATCAAGCTCAGATACTTCACCAGCCTGTATCGCTACTATGCCGTGAGAATTCATACTACTAATATGATTACCGCCAATACCTACGGTAACAGCGTTAATCTTACAGTCAGCCATTAATTCAGCTTCTTCGATGGCTCGCTTTACCGATAGCACGGTGAATTCAATATTAGCAACAATGCCACGCTTTAAACCCCGAGACGCTTGCGCTCCAATTCCCACAACTTGTAATTGACTATCATCACCAAGTTCCGCCACCATAGCGACCACCTTAGAAGTGCCAATATCCAACCCAACCACCATGGGTTTTATTGCTGTGTCTACCACCCAAATCTTCCCTTATTTATGTGTGTTTCAAGTGGCCAAAACAAGCCATTTAAATATTGTGTAATTATCCCACACTTTGCCCTCTAAGTGGTGGATTAATCGAGCAAATTAGCGCCAATTTAGCAGCCAAATTATCGCCTTTAACCGGCCTCTTTCCACGCCACAGATACACCATGAGGGTAACGACCATCTATACGTTTAATAGTGCTAGATTTAGCGACAAAATGACTATGATAGACCTTCATTAAACGCTGTAATCTAGGCAATACTTGGTCGCGTCCAAGTACTAAAACAATACTGTTATGCAAGCGCAATTCAACCGCTCCCCGGCGGGCCATAGTCAGTTGGTCGATAGTCAGATCATCCCGCCCGACCAACCAACTCATTTGTCGAAACAATTCGCTCATAGCCCATACACTGCCTTCAGGGCCTGCCAGCATCGGCAACTGTTCAAAGCCCACCACCTGACTAGGATTCACTAACACCAAATCACCCTCATGGTTGATGAAGCCACCACCTCGCCAGCGGGCCATGAAAATCTGCCGTGGCGCCTCAACCATCAACCTATTGGGCCAAACACGACTAACCTTGGCGCCATTAACCCAGGAGTGGCTCTCTACCTCTTGTCTAATAAGTTGTAAATCTGCTCCAAAAAAAGAATCAGACAAATGGGCATTTAGTTGAGCCTGTAATATTATTTTTTCCGAAGCCGGTATATCTGTTTGCAAAATAATTTGCTGTAATGGACGCTGCAACCAGGGCTGAATGGCTTGCCAAGTTAGCAGTCCTGCTGTCATTAGCACCAGTGCCAACAGAAACTTAGCACTCCAACTCCAATGTACTGTTTGCGCCCCGTCAGACATCGTCATCTCCCAGCCTTCGCTCGAGCCAACGCTAAATTCAAAATAACTAGGGTTAATTGCGCAAAGTTCAGCCCCGCCGCTTCCGCAGCCATAGGTACCAAACTGTGACTGGTCATACCTGGCGTGGTATTCACTTCTAACAACCAATTTCGCCCCTGCTTATCACGCATCACATCGATGCGTCCCCAATCTCGACAACCTAACACTTGAAACGCGCAGCGGCACTCGTCCTGCATACTCTGCTGCTGTGTTCGCGTCATTGGGTTGTCGAACAAATAACGTGTCTTATCGGAGTAATATTTGGCTTGTAGGTCGTAAAACGCATTATCTGTTTCTAGACGAATGGCCGGCAAAGAAAGGTCATTGAGTATAGGCACCGTGTACTCATCACCGTCGATAAATTGCTCTGCCATCACTTCACGGTCATATTCTGCTGCATCTTGATATGCCCACTCTAAGGTTGCGGCAGAATCAACGATATTAATTCCTAAGCTTGACCCTTCATGAACCGGCTTAACCACCAAAGGCAATCCAAGACGTTTGGCAACCTCTGCCCAATTGCTCGCATCATTTAGAACTTCATAGGCTGGAGTTCTCAACCCTTGCGCTAACCAAACCAATTTGGTCATGAGCTTATTCATGCCCAAACTAGAGGCTAGAACGTCACAACCTGTGTAAGGCACTGCCATAAATTCAAGTACACCTTGAAGCGTTCCATCCTCACCGCCACGGCCATGAAGGATGATAAACGCCGCATCCATACCAGCCTGCTGTAGTTGAGTCACCTGATCTTGGCCATCGGCACCTAAGTCTAGACCAAAGGCATTCACACCGGCACTTTGTAAGTGACCCAAAACTTGCTTGCCACTCATCAAAGAAATTTCGCGTTCAGCCGAAGTTCCACCATAAATAACCGCAATACGGGCCTTGGGTACCTTGAGCAAGTGCGCCCAACTCTGGGACAGATTGATATTTGTCATTTAGCTGTCTTCTTGTTGTATTTTGTCAAGCAGTGCCCGGGAAATTTGTCCAATATCACCGGCGCCTTGAGTTAATAATAGATCACCGTCGCACAAAATATTTTCTAACACAGGTGCTACAGCGGCTCCACGCTCTACGAATATTGGATCTACTTGGCCCCTTGATCGAATACTGCGGCACAAACTACGGCCATCGGCACCGTTGATCGGCTCTTCTCCTGCAGGATAAATATCCAATAAAACCAATATATCTACACGTGATAACACATCCACAAAGTCTTCATATAAATCTCGTGTTCGAGAATATCGATGGGGCTGGTACACCATCACTAACCGACGACCTGACCAACCCGCACGAATAGCATCAATGGTTGCCGACACTTCTCGGGGATGGTGCCCATAATCATCCACTAAGGTTGCAGTGCCCTGCTGTGCTGGGTAATCACCTAACACCTGGAAACGTCGACCGACACCTGAGAATTCATTTAACCCACTGACAATATGCTCGTCCCCAACTTCTAAATCTGTAGCAACTGCGATGGCTGCTAGGGCATTTTGGACATTGTGTTTACCGGGCATATTGAGGGAGATATCTAGGTCCTTATGACCTTGTCTACACACGGTAAACGAAGTAACCATGCCTTTTTGGTGAAGGTTGATGGCTTTTACATCAGCGTTTTCGTCAAAACCATAGGTCATTAAGGGCCGACTCACTTGGGGTAATATTTCCCATACCACCGGGTCATCCACACACACGATGGCAAGGCCATAAAACGGAAGGTTGTGCAAGAATTCAACAAAGGTTTTCTTTAACCGGTTAAAGTCTCCTTCATAGGTGGACATATGGTCGGCATCGATATTGGTGACAATAGAAGTTAACGGCTGTAGATGCAAAAAAGACGCATCACTTTCATCAGCTTCTGCAACTAGGTAAGAACTCGCCCCTAGTTTTGCATTCGTTCCCGAGCTTGTCAGTTTGCCACCGATAACAAAAGTGGGATCTAACCCCCCCGCCGCCAAAATTGCAGCCACCAAAGAAGTGGTGGTAGTTTTCCCATGGGTACCAGCAACGGCAATACCATGCCGGTAGCGCATCAATTCAGCCAACATTTGTGCCCTTTGCACAATAGGAATGCGATGCGCCCGCGCCGCCACTAGCTCTGGATTTTCTTCGGCCACGGCAGTAGACACGACGACTACGTGAGCACCACGAACATTAGCATCTTGGTGACCTATAAAAACCTGCGCACCTTGACTTGCCAATCGCTGTGTCACTGGGCTTACTTTTATATCAGAGCCACTTATTTCGTATCCTTGGTTAAGCAACACTTCAGCGATACCGCACATTCCAACACCACCAATACCTACAAAATGAATACGTTTGATGCGTCGCATTTCCGGAATTGTGTATTGATTTGGTGGGGTGAATTTAACCACGGGCAATCTCCATGCAATGTTGTGCTACATTGTAAGCGGCCTTTGGTGCAGCGCAGGTTAAGGCTGCAGTGGCCATATTATTTAGTTTTGATGGGCGGCTTTGTAAAACCCTAATATTTTGACTAAGGGTTGCTGGCGACAGCTGCGTTTGTGGCAATAAGATGGCTGCGCCAGCTTGCACTAACACATTAGCATTGGCCGTTTGGTGATCGTCTACAGCGGAAGGATAGGGCACCAATATAGACGCCATGCCAGCGCCAGCCAACTCGCTTACAGTTAAAGCTCCCGCGCGGCAAATGACTAAATTGGCCCATGCATAAGCCATTCCCATGTCGTCAATATAAGCATCTACTTGTGCCGCAACCTGAGCTTTATCATATCCAACTTGGGTTACCTTGTGATGTTTTGGTCCCGTTTGATGCCATATTTGTGGCCGCTCATTACTGGCCAATAATGCCATCGCTATGGGCACTACTTCATTAAGGATAAGCGCACCTAAGCTGCCGCCTACAATCAATATCCGAAGCCCATTATGGTCTGACTTATGAGCAATGATATTGGATCGTAATGGGTTACCAACTGTGATGGCCCGCCTATCAGCAAAACTGCCAGCAAACGCTTGTAAGGTTCTGCTGGCAAACGGGCGCAATAAACGGTTTGTGAGCCCGGGAATTGCATTTTGTTCATGTAAAATGAGTGGTACTCCTAATAATTTGGCAGCCAAACCCCCAGGACCAGCGACAAATCCACCCATACCCAAAACACAATGAGGTTTAAAGCCGCGGATAACCTTAATTGACTGCAACAAAGATTTGAATAAACGCCAAGGCGCCAACAACAAAGACCATTTACCTTTGCCTCGCAAACCCACCACATCAATGCAATGTAAATAAAACCCTGCGTCTGGCACCAAACGAGCTTCAATGCCTCTGCCTGTGCCCAACCATTCTACTTTCCAATTCTGTGCCTGCAAGATTTCAGCAGTAGCTAAAGCAGGATAAACATGACCGCCTGTTCCTGCTGCCATAATCAGTAAACGTTTTGAATTTGCTTGACGATTCAATTTAGTCATGACGCCAGTCCTGCTTTTTAGCTTCATCACCAAACCATTGATCAACGTCATCAAGTCCTAGAGTCGCTTCAGGGCTTGGGGTATCTAATGGTCTATAAGGAGAAGATTCGTGAAAAGCATCCTCACTAAATGAGCCAGCATAAGTGGCATTATTTTCCATCGAAATACGCAACAAAATACCCAAACTACTGGCACAAGCCAACATACTACTGCCACCGTAGCTAACAAAGGGTAGCGTTAACCCCTTGGTCGGTAATAACCCTAAGTTGACTCCTATATTAATTATAGCTTGCACGGCAATCAGCAATACTAAGCCGTAGCCTAAGTAGGCTGAAAAATAGCGCCCTAAGCGTTCGGCTTTTTGACCCACCTGCAGGCCACGCACGATTAGCACGCCATACAAAGCCACAACAATCACAGCACCAAAAGCACCCCACTCTTCAGCCAGCACAGAATATACAAAGTCCGTATGGGCTTCTGGCAAGTAAAATAACTTTTGCATACTCTGGCCCAAACCTTCACCAAACCAGCCACCCCGGCCAAATGCAATTTGCGCCTGCGTTAATTGATAACCGCTACCAAAGGGATCACTCCATGGATCTAGGTAGGTCGTTAACCGTTGTACCCGGTATTCAGCAGCTGAAATTATCACTGCACCTGCGGCGCTAGCAGCCGCAATCACTATAGAAATATGACGTTTACGCATACCTCCTAAAAAGAACATGCCTAGCACGGCACACATCATTACCACCACCGCTCCAAAGTCTGGCTCTAATAAAAACAGCACAATAAATGTGACTAACACTACTAAGGATTTTGAGAACCCCCACAAACTATTGCGAACTTCTTCCTGCTGGCGCACCAAATACCCCGCCATAAAGGCTACCACTGCTACTTTGGAAAATTCAGAAGGCTGCAAACTCAATGATCCTATAGGAATCCATCGGGTACTGCCGTTGACATTGCGGCCTAGACCGGGAATCAATACGGCAACCAATAACAGCACCGCCAATAGCAACAGATATGGGCTCTGTTTTTGCCATACGTGCACTGGCGTCATCAAGCAAACCATGAGACTACCGCCGCCCAAAAACATGAATAAAAGTTGGCGCTTACTCTGATAAAAAGGGTCGTTGAACTTAATCGCCACCACATCCATAGAAGCCGATGTAATCATAACGTAACCAATAAGCGCTAATGCCAATGCCGGCAAAAACAAAGCTAAATCCAACCTTTGACTGATCACCGTACGCCACTGCTCAGATACAGAGATCATGTTAAGGCCCATACCAATTTTGCGAAGTGATCGCCTCTTGCCTCAAAACTTGAATAGGCATCAAAGCTTGCACACGCTGGTGACAACAACACCAAATCTCCACTAACAGCCTGCTGATACGCCAGACTTACAGCTTCTTGCATATCTTTTGCATGGCTAAACGCTACCTTTTCAGCCAACGCCTGCTCAATGTGTTTAGCGTCCTCACCAATCAATAGTGTTTGTTTGCCATAACGTGATAACGGCGCAACAAGATCAGAAAAGTCTGCGCCCTTGCCTACGCCACCTGCAATAAGAATGATCTTGCCAGCTAGGCCGGGCCCTAGACCTTCTAACGCCGCTACAGTGGCACCTAAATTTGTACCTTTAGAATCATTGATGTAATCAACACCACCGATATTAGCCACTCGCTCACATCGATGTGGCAAACCTGTGAACGTTGCCAGGGTATTAACCATAGCATCCATTGGTAGACCAACCGCCTGCCCTAACGCCAATGCAGCAAGGGCGTTAGCAACGTTATGACGACCAGACATTGCCATTTTTTTTACCGCCATGAGTGGCTGTAAACCCTGTGCCAACCATTCATCAACGCCCTCTTTGCGCAAACCAAATTGGCCTACATCAGGATCGCCTAAACTAAATCGCGTTTGAGTGACAGTGTCTGGCACTAGTGGATTAGTAAGTGCATCATCAGCATTAACGACGGCCGCTTTACACGCTTGAAAAACTCGATGTTTTGCTTGATGGTATGCCATAAGATTGTCATATCGATCCATGTGGTCAGGGCTCACATTGAGCACGCAGGCCACGGTAGCACCTAAGCCAGTGGTCGATTCCAACTGGAAGCTAGACAGCTCCAAGACATATAAATCCACATCATTAGCTAACAAAGATACAGAGGGCTCCCCAAGATTACCCCCAACTGCAACGTTTAAACCTGCAGTTTTGGCCATTTGCCCCACTAAACTGGTAACCGTACTCTTAGCGTTAGAACCCGTAATCGCCACAATAGGCACACCAGCAGACCGAGCAGCCTGAGCAAATACGTCTACATCACTGCGTATAGGAACCCCTGCATTGGCCGCTGCTACTAAAGCGGGTTCTTGCATTGATACACCAGGACTTAAAATAATCTGCCTGGCACTGAGGCATAAATCATGAGCAAATTCACCCAAGTGTATAGGTGTATCTGGTTGCTCTGATGTTAGCTGATGAAGAAATGGCGGCTGCGCCCTAGAATCAGCCACCTGAAAACGTTCACCTTGAAGCGCAAAATACTGAGCACAGGCAAGCCCGGTTTTTCCCAAACCAATGATAAGGCTAAAACGATCACTAACTATCAACGACACTGGCAACTAGGCCTCTTAAAAGTTAAAAGTTTATCGTAACTTAAGGGTGGCTAAACCGATCAATACTAATACCACGGTAATTATCCAAAAGCGTACGATTATCCGTGGCTCCGGCCAGCCTTTGAGCTCGAAGTGATGATGTATTGGTGCCATACGGAAGATACGTTTACCGGTCAATTTAAACGAAGCCACCTGTAAAATAACAGACACAGTTTCCATCACAAATACGCCCCCCATAATGAATAACACTAATTCTTGTCGAACGATGACCGCCACAACACCCAAAGCAGCACCTAAGGCTAATGCGCCAACGTCACCCATAAACACTTGGGCAGGATAAGTGTTAAACCATAAAAAGCCCATTCCGGCCCCTACAATCGCGGCACAAAACACCACCAGTTCTCCCGCACCGCTAATGTAAGGAATGTTAAGGTATTCAGCAAATACCGAATGGCCCGTTAAATAAGCAAACACTGCCAAGGCCCCAGCAATCAGCACCGTAGGTAATATCGCCAGACCATCCAAACCGTCAGTGAGATTGACGGCGTTTGAAGTACCCACAATGACAAAGTAGGTGAGAGCAATATATAGCACGCCAATATTAATACCGACGGTTTTGAAAAATGGCACTATAAGCTCCAATTCCTGAGGAGTTTGAGCGCTATAGTACAAGAATAAAGCCGCCCCTAGCCCCCCAACGGATTGCCAAAAATACTTCCAGCGGGCAATAAGTCCACGGGAATTTTTTTCTACCACCTTACGGTAATCATCGACCCAGCCTACGGCACCAAACACACCAGTTACGGCGATGGTGACCCAGATATAACGATTGGTTAAGTCACCCCACAACAAGGCGCTAATGAGAATAGCCACCAATATAAGGGCGCCACCCATGGTAGGAGTGCCAGCTTTCAGCAAATGACTTTGGGGTCCGTCTTCACGGATTGATTGGCTAATTTGTTTAGCTTTTAAATGTTTGATCATATACGGACCAATAGCCATGGCAATAAACAAGGCGGTGAGCACCCCCATAATGCCTCGCATGGTGAGGTAATGAAAAACACCAAAGGCGCTGTAATACTGAGCTAAATAATCTGCTAACCATAACAACATGGGCTAGATTCCACCGTTAATTAATTTTTCTACGACCTGGTCCATTTGGCTAGATCGGGATCCTTTAACCAAACAACTCAAGCCCACTTTTGGAAGCTGTTGAAAACAGCTGGACAAATCTTCCTTGTTTACACAAACCTTGCCGAAGTTACCGCCTTTTTGCAGATAACTCTCAACAGCCGCAGCCGCTAATGGACCGAAACCATAAAATTGTTCTATACCTGCTGCCGCAACATGGGCACCAATACGTTGATGCAGCTGCAGCTCTTGCTGGCCTAATTCGCCTAAATCACCCAGCATAAAACACCGCTGTCCATGGCACTCTTGCAGCACCGCAATAGCAGCTTTTACAGATCCTGGATTGGCATTATAGGTATCGTCAATGACACAACGATTGTGGCTTAATTGGTGGCTCACAAGGCGTCCTTGGTAAGGCCTAACTTGGCCCAAACCTATGGCAATTTGATCTAGGGATAACCCCAGAGCCAATGCGGCGGCGGCGGACGCCAAGGCATTGGCAACGTTATGCTGTCCTAACAATTGCAAATCTACTTGTCGCTGCTGCTGGCCTAGATGCAGAATAAAGCGGCTGCCTTGTGGTGTACGTTGGATGCCACTGGCATACACACTAGCCTTTTCATTGGTTAGACTGAAACTCCATACACGCCTATACTTAGCAAGCGCTTGCCATTGTTGAATGTGGCGATCATCTAAATTAAGTACCACTTGACCCTGGTCAGAAAGCTCCGAAATAATTTCACCTTTGGCTTTAACCACGCCATCTAAGCTACCAAAACCAGACAAATGGGCTTCTTGGGCATTGTTCAAAATGGCTACATCTGCCATAACCAACCGGCTGGTATAGGCAATTTCTCCAATATGGTTGGCACCAAGTTCTAACACCCGATAGTCAATGTCATCTTGCATACCCCAAAGAGTCAACGGCACACCAATGTCATTATTAAAGTTGCCATGTGTCACTTCAACTTGGCCCGCTTGAAATAACACCTTTTGTAACATTTCTTTAACGGTGGTTTTGCCGCTACTGCCCGTGACTGCAACAAACTGACCATTAAGGCTCTGACGCTTAATAACAGCTAACTGCCCTAGTGCAATTCGAGTATCTGGCACCACCAACTGAGGTAAATCTGTGTCTATTTCCGTACTAACCAACGCTGCACATGCGCCTTGGCTTTGAGCTTGAGCAATAAATTCGTGTCCATCAAAATTTGGGCCCACCAAAGCTACAAATAAATCTCCAGCAGCCATACTACGTGTGTCGGTAGATAATTGACTAAAGACCGCTTCTCCAATGACATAACTGGACGGCACTTTGTGAGAAAGTTCAGCTAAGCTAAAGGAAGCCATTAATTCAACCCTCCCGCAAGAGCGACCAACACCTGTTCGTGGTCACTAAAGTGGTGTTTATGTCCCTGAACATCTTGATAGGTTTCGTGGCCTTTACCAGCAATAAGTACGATATCACCGGCTTTAGCACGCCCCATAGTTAAAGCAATGGCTAGGCTGCGATTACCTTCTATCACTACTTTGTCTCGGCGCTTAAATCCCTTACCAATGTCTGATAAGATTTTCTCACTCGGTTCTGTTCGTGGATTGTCGTCAGTAACTACCACGTGATCAGCCCATGTTTCTGCAATGCTTGCCATTTTTGGCCGTTTGCCCGCATCTCGGTCTCCACCGCACCCAAATACCACCCATAGCTGACCATGAGCCACATGCTCTTTGGCAGCCATTAACGCCTGCTCTAAGGCATCAGGGGTATGGGCGTAATCAACAATGGCCTGTGGCTTGTTTTTTGATTGCTGCTCGCTGCCTATTAGCTGCATCCTGCCACATACTGTACTGAGGTTGTTGATTGCAAAGGTCGCTGATGACAGGTCAATTTTATGCAATAAGAGCACTGCTAAGGTGGCCAATAGGTTGCTTAGATTAAAGCGGCCAATCAGTCCTACTTGCAATAGCGCTTGGCCTTTTGGTGTATGTACCATGGCTTCAATGCCATGTTCGTGCTGGGTGATGGTGGACACACCTAAGTCTACATAATCCACTTCTGAAACTTGCGCGCTGTAGGTGTAAGTTTGCACCGAGGGTGCAATTTCGTTAAGTAAGCCACGACCGAAATCATCATCAAAATTAATCACTGCGTGACGTAAACTAGGCCAGTTAAACAGTTGAGCCTTCACTTCACCATACGCTTGCATAGTGCCATGATAATCAAGGTGATCTTGAGTTAAATTAGTGAACACTGCGGTTTCAAAACGACAGCCGTTAAGACGCCCTTGATCTAAACCGTGGGAAGATACCTCTATAGCACACGTCGTTGCCCCTGCTTGCACCATGGCACCTAACTGGCCCTGCATGGTGACTTCATCTGGCGTAGTATTTGGACCCTGCTCCAATGCCTCAAGCAAACCATAACCCAAGGTGCCCATCACACCACAGGTTCGGCCAAGGTCCGAAAAGCACTGAGCGATAAACTGGCTACAGCTGGTTTTACCATTAGTACCGGTAACACCTATCAGTGACATTTGCTGGCTGGGCTCATCATTGATGCGAGCGGCAATTAGGCCCTGGATCGCCGCCAGATTGGATATACCAATAATGGGAACAGTGAGGTTAGATGAGTCCAAATGCAACATCTGTTGGGCATCAATAGCTACCGCCACAGCTCCATTTTCCTGAGCTTGCTTTATATAACTACGCTGCCACTTTGGCTCCCCTAAACAGATGATAAACAAGTCACCTTGTTTTACCTGCCGGCTATCTGATGACACCCCATGTACACAAACTTCTGCCCATTGTTGGGCTTGCCCTGGTAGGGGCATCAGTTCGTATAAACGTTTGGTATCCACATTCAACCTCACTGTTAACCTTGTAATGGCAGCAAATTATCTGGTGCCACATTTAAAAGCCGTAAGCTCTCTGCCATAATGCGAGAAAATACGGGAGCAGCAACTTCGCCACCGTAATATTGCTCACCCTTGGGATCATCAATAATTACCACACACACTAAGCGTGGCTTAGATGCTGGTGCCATGCCAGCAAAAACTGCGGCATACACATCGTCGTTATAACCGCCATCTTTAGACGGTTTATGTACTGTGCCAGTTTTACCAGCAACACGAAAAGACGGCACCCTAGCACGAGTTCCCGTACCACCTTTTTGGGTCACAGTTTCTAGCATAGCAATCACTTGTTTAGCTACATGTTCTGGCATTACTCGCTCGGCTTCTGGCACCTGCTCTTGTTTCAACATAGAAATGGGACGTTTAAGCCCATAGCTGGCGAATACCCCATAGGCCTGAGCCAATTGTAACGGTGTTACAGCAATGCCATAACCATAAGCCATGGTGGCTAAATTAATGGGGTTCCACTTAGTATAACTAGGCAGAATTCCCGTACTCTCACCCGGAAAACCAGTGGCGGTTGCCTGACCCAAGCCAAAGCTATAAAAGGTTTCTCTTACACTATTTTCTGGTAGCGATAAGGCCAATTTAGTGACCCCTACATTGCTTGATTTAGTGATAATACCGGTGATATCTAATACGCCGTAGTTGCGATGATCCCTTATAGTCTTGCGTTTAACCTTTATAAATCCCGGGTTGGTATCAACCTTACTATCCGGACCATACTGTCCGCTCATCAAGGCCGCCGCAATGGTAAGAGGCTTCATGGTTGAGCCGGGCTCTAGTACATCGGTCATAGCACGATTACGCAAACTGTCGATACTCATAACTGAACGATTATTCGGGTTGTAAGCCGGCTGATTAACCATCGCCAATATTTCACCCGTCTGTACATCCAAAACCACAGCTGAACCCGAAGATGCTTTGTGCTGCTGCACTACGGCTTTGAGTTCACGATAGGCCACATATTGCATCCTTAAATCGATGCTTAAATTTAGATCTTTTCCAGGCTGTGCGTTGGACAATAACTGTAGGTCCTTAACAGTTCGTCCAGTGCGGTCTTTTTGCACTACCTTCTTACCAGACGTCCCCTGCAACCAAGATTCATAAGCTAGCTCCATACCTTCTTGGCCTTGGTCATCAACATTGTTAAAACCTACCAAGTGAGTAGCCACTTCTGCTGCAGGATAATAACGATGGAATTCCTCAACTCCGTGCACGCCTTGCCACTTATGCTCCAGTACAGCCTCCGCATCGGCTGGATTAACATGTCGCTTAAGGTACATAAACTCCTTGTCTTTCATACGCGCTAAGCGTTTTAAAAACTCAACTTCAGATAAACCCAAGCTTTGAGCAACCTGTTTAGCATGCTCGAGATCTTCACCCAACACTTGCGGGTTGGCCCACAAACTAACCACTGGCGCACTAACTGCTAAAGGTTCTCCTCGGCGGTCTAAAATCATGCCTCTATGCGCAGGAATAAGCACTTCGCGTACCATACGGGCGTCACCTTGGCGCATTAAAAAAGAACGCTCAGTTAAATTAAGGTGCACTAAACGCCAAACCACAACCGATGCCACAACTAATAAAATTAACCATACCCAGCGCATACGCCATGGGTATTCCATGGCATTCATGGCTGCCGCACCAAAATAATTTGTTGAGCGACTGGCACTCCCATGCCTAACTGCTCAGTCACCATCGATTCTACACGGCTATGGGAAGCCCAAGCGCTTTGCTCAAGCAGCAACTGGCCCCACTCCACCTGCATGGCATTACGGTCTCTTTCTAGCTGATGCAGGTGATTGATATGCCCCCTAGCTTCAAACGAGCTGTAAACAACAAATTGAGCACTAATAACTAACAACACCAACAGCAAAAACCCAAGCAACATAGCGTAACGTTCGGCCTGTAAGCTCGCACGCTTTAACCACATATTGAGGTTTTCGCTCATGTCTTTCATTCGATTTTTTCTGCCACACGCATCACCGCACTGCGAGACCGAGGGTTAACCTCAATTTCATAGGGAGTAGGCTTACGAGCTTTGCCCAAGAGCGTTAAGCGCCGCTTTAACTGATCTTCGGTCACAGGTAAGCCGCGAGGGATGTGAGAGTCGCCTTTGGCGTGCTCACGCATAAAACGCTTAACAATACGGTCTTCCAAGGAATGAAAACTAATCACCACTAAACGGCCCCCAGGTGCCAATATTTCAAGTGCCGCTTGCAAACCCACTTCTAAATCTTTTAGTTCCTGGTTGATGTGTATACGTATACCCTGAAACGCCCGAGTTGAGGGATTTTTACCCTTTTCCCACTTAGGGTTAGCGGCGGCAATAATGCCGGCTAATTGCTTGGTGGTGGTAATAGGCTGCTGTTGACGATGCTCGACAATAGCCCGCGCCATTCTTCGAGAGAAACGCTCTTCGCCATAATGGTAAAGCACATCCGCTATTTCTTCCGCACCTGCCCGCGCCAACCACTGCGCAGCAGATTCGCCTGCGTCAGGATTCATACGCATATCTAATGGGCCATCATATTGAAAACTAAAGCCGCGGCTGGCATCGTCTATTTGTGGTGATGAAACACCCAAGTCCAACAAAATGCCATGCACATGCCCAAAACAGTGATGCTGCTGGGCAACTTGGTCCATGTTTGCAAAAGAGGTTTGAGTGATAGATAAACGCGAATCGTTGGCAATCATCACCTGCGCCTGCGTAATGGCCAAAGGGTCTTTATCAAAGGCCTGTAATCGTCCTTGAGGACTTAGGTGTTGCAGGATAAGACCGCTGTGCCCACCACGGCCAAAAGTTCCGTCCATATAAACACCATCGGTATCGTGTACCAATAACTCTACAGCTTCATCAAGTAAGACGGTTTTGTGGTTAAAGTCTTGTGTCATTTCAGTTCCATTAATAACGTCAGTCATTCACCGACTACAAGGACAACTGATGCAAGAGTTCCGGCAGCTCTTCAGTGTTGCTGTTGGCCTGCAAATAGGTTTCACGGCGCGCATTCCATAAGGACTCACTCCACAGTTCAATTTTTTTACCTTGACCTAGCAGAATGGCTTTCTTATCTAACTGAGCATATTCTCTCAGCAGCGTCGGTAGCAAAATACGCCCATTAGCATCGAGCTCAAGGTCTGTGGCATGGCCAATCAACAAACGTTGGATACGTCTAGCGGTGGGGTTGAAGCTGGGTAGTTGTTCTAATTTTTGCTGAATCAAATCCCATTCAATTAATGGATAAATCATTAAACAAAGCTCTTCGGTATCAATAGTAACCACAAGCTGGGGGTTGACGCTAGGTTCTGATTTATCAATGAATAGATCGCGAAAACGCACAGGCATAGCTATACGTCCTTTGGTATCTATATTGATTGTTGCAGCACCACGAAACATCATTTACTTCCCAAAACTTATTCAATATAGGGAAAAAATACCACTTTTCCCCACTTTTATCCACTTTATAAGTGTAGGTAGATCATAGCTATATTGCAAGTGAAAAGATAAAGTTACTTGATGCTGCTAAATTAGAAAGGTAACAGGCTTTATAATAAGCCTTGCAAGACCTGACTAGGCACAAGTATATGCTTAGAAATAAGCTTTTTTGCCGCCTCAAGATCTCTAGCCAGAACGGCAGTGACTAGCTGCTCATGCTCCATTTGATTAACGTCGAAAGCGCCGTGGCCAGCATTGTGCCGTAACCACAAGTTTCGGTAGCGCGATGCCTTTTCATAAAGGTCTAAACGCACCCTAAGCAACTCCTCAGAACCGCAACCTTTTACAATGGCATAATGAAACTGTTGATGAAGCTGTTCCCAGGCCTGTAGATCACCATCTGCCTGCAACAGACCAGCATTGGATTGAAGCCTATAAGCTGCGGCAACGATGCCTGCCTCCCAAGCTTCATCACCCCGTTCAATGGCCAACCCTACACACAAAGACTCAATATGTGCCCGAGTGTCATAAATGTCTACCAACTCTGACTGCGTCACAGGACATACCCGATAACCACGCTGGTCTTGGACTTGCACTAGTTGCATCACCACAAGCTGTGACAATGCCTCCCGCAATGGATTCACACCAACTTGATAGCGCTCTTTTAAGGCGTTCATTTTTAGCTTATGGCCGGCTGCAAAGAGCCCAGTCAAAATATCTTGCTTCAAATGGTGCAACACCTTGGCAGCTGAATTTTCTTGAGGCATGGAATTAATTTACCCATTTGAGACTAATGTCGATATTTTAATACCTAAAGGCCATGAATATCAATCTAGCCCTAAACCATGGCCTTCATCTTTTAACCATTGTTTTGCATCTTGATAATTTGGCAAAACCCGTTGCACTTGCAGCCAAAACTCTGGCCCATGATGCATGTGCAGTAAATGGCATAATTCGTGCACCACAACACTGTCAACTACCGCACTAGGCGCCATCATTAGCTTCCAATTAAATTGTATTTGGCCACGATCATTACAGCTACCCCAGCGGGCTCGATAGGTTTTAATTTCAATAGACTTAGGCCAAGCGCCTACCAACGGAGAAAAATAGCTGACTCGCTGCTCTATATGTACTTGAGCTTGCAGCTTATACCAGCGCACAAGAGCATTGCGCACCCAACCAAGCTTAGCCTCAGGGACACTAACTACTAGCTCAGATGGGCCTCTAAGCCCAGTGCTAAAAGCGCCTTGGCACACCTGTAAAACTAATTTTCGATCTAAAAAAGCTAACTGCTCACCACAAACATAATGCCGCTCAGCCTGAAACTTTGCTTGATCCTGCAGCGTGAGTTTTGCCAATATCCAAGCACTTTTAGACTCTAACAGAAGCCGAAGTTCAGCCTTAGAACTAGCTTTGGGCGCCAATACGACCACTTGCCCCGATGACAACCTAAAACCCACACTACCTTTACGTCGAGTACGCTTGATAACAGCCACAAAACCATTCATAGCTACTGTTTCTGGAGACGATGAAGTCATAGAGGCTTACGAGTAACCCAAGTGCACGATAGATAGGTCATGTCGATCTAATTTACCCCATAACATGTCTTTCAGCTGTGGTGGAAACACCTCTACGTCTGCAAGTTCCCGCTGCGTCAACCAACGTGCCTGAGAAATAGATCTTACCTCTTCATCCAGGCCTTCCAAGTTCTTTAACGAAACCTCACCTTGCCAGTGATCAACCATATAAAACTGCTCAAAATGATAAATACCCCTAGATATCTCACAAAACTCACGGACGAACAGCAACTCACCCACTGTTACAGACAAACCTGTCTCCTCCCATACTTCCCGCTTAACCGTGTTACGTGTATTCCCATCTTTATCCTCAAAACCACCACCAGGAGGTACCCAATAAGACCATTCACCGTCATTTTCATTGACCATTAAAATACGATCTTGATCAATTAAAAGACCGGCTGCTCGAATACGATGCCGCATAGATTTCCCCTTTACAGGATAAAAACTCAGGTTAGCACAGACCGGTGAATTTAGATGTTTCGGCAACTTCAACATAACTAAGCGAGGGGCAAATGCGATGCAACCAGAAAAAATAGAAGTGGGCATAAAAGGTGAGAAAGCCCGCCGCATAAGCCGGGTTCTGTCGTGGACAGTCATTCATCTAGGACCTGCGTCGCCACAGGCCTCTTGCGACCTACCCGAACCCAGTGCGGGCCGCACCTAATGGGTTCCTATTTGGTCTTGCTCCAAGTGGGGTTTACCATGCCGTAACGTGTTACCACGTACGCGGTGCGCTCTTACCGCACCCTTTCACCCTTACCGCCCGATAAATCGGGGTTGGCGGTTTACTCTCTGCTGCACTGGCCGTCGGCTCACGCCGCCCAGGTGTTACCTGGCACCTTGCCCTATGGAGCCCGGACTTTCCTCCCCTACTCAAACACTTAAATGTAGAGTAGCAGCGACTGTCTGGCGGACTTTCTCGCGGGCAGAATACCGAGTTTACATGGCGTTGGCAAGGTTAAATGTTGGCTAACAAACACTTACTTGCCTTGCAACTCTAGAGCCCGGTCATACAATGCCTTTTTCTTGTGCCCAGTAATAGCCGCCGTAACAGCCGCTGCCTTTTTAATAGGTAGCTCTGCCAGCAACAATGTCAGCATACGCTCTTCTTCTGGGCCAATATCTTGCAGTTGTTCTGGCTCTGCGCCCTCAATCAGCACCACAAACTCGCCTTTTTGCTGGTTGTGATCAGCCGCCAACCAAGCTTGTACTTCACTTGCCGGCGCACCATAAACCGTTTCAAAGGTTTTGGTGAGTTCCCGGGCCAACACCAGGTGTCTGTGAGGGCCCATTACCGAGACAATGTCATCCACCGTAGCAACGATACGATGGGGAGATTCATAGAATACTTGGGTATGAGCAACACTGTCTAATTGTTGCAGCTGCTGTTTACGGCCACTGCTTTTGGCAGGTAAAAAACCATAAAAGCTAAATCGGTCAGTGGCTAAGCCTGACACACTAAGTCCTGCGATTAATGCACAGGGGCCCACCACTGGCACGACCTGATAACCCGCATCCCGAACTGCACTTACTAAGTGATACCCTGGGTCAGAAATAAGTGGAGTTCCAGCATCTGAAATCAAGGCAATTGACTGGCCTTCTGCCAATTTTTGCACCAACATATGTGCGCGTTGGCGTTCATTATGATCATGCACAGCTAGCATAGGGGTAGAAATAGCAAAATGTTGCATTAATCGACCACTATGACGCGTGTCTTCTGCGGCAATGAGATCTACTTTCTTGAGGGTTTCTATAGCCCGGGGGCTTAGGTCTTCTAGGTTGCCGATAGGAGTCGAAACCACGTAAAGAATTGCTGTTGTCATGCCATTGAGCCTTTTAGACTTGTTTGAGCGAGCTTTTATGCTAGGCTTACTTATACTGGATCACCGCGGTGGTCTGAATTAAGTGTATTGTAACCTAAACCACCTAAGCCATAATCACTAAGAATGCTCTATGATCATAATCCGACGCCATCGTTTTCGCTTCATTAGTATTTTATGTGGGTTGGTTTTTCTCAGTGCTTGCCAACAGCAAAATATACGCCCACCAACACCAACACCAACACCAACACCACCTAAACCAACACTAACAACGCCAACGCCAACGCCAACGCCACTAGCGTCAAACAAATCAAATGAAGATGCGATTGTTATTGCATTGGATCTAACTCAGAAAAAAACACCAACATCAACACAACAAAATACCGTCACCAAAGACAACACTGATGCCAGCACAGTAGCTCGCTATAACCCCATGAGTGCAACTAAGCAGCAATCAAGCAACACACTCAGCATCCAAAATAACCAAAACTTAAAAACTTTGCTGGCAGTCACCCCTGAAAATATACCCAGTGCTCCCCAAACGCCTGTAGACCAAGCATTACCTAACCATTTAAACAAAGAGTTACAAAAAATATATAAACTGCCAAAGGCAGTTCGCCAAGGACATTTATTGGCGATGGCCAAGAACATATTAACCATGGGTTATGCTCAGTCGAGTGCCCGATTACTTAAGCAAATAGACTTACATCAATTACCAGAAAATCAACTTGGGCGTTATTTTGAAGTTAAGGCAGAGACTCAGTTAATGCTTGGAGACAGCTTTGGCGCCATTGTTTGGTTGCACCAAGCACAGGGGTTAACGCCCAGTACAGACCCTGACGCAATAGCTGAACGCTTAACCCTTAAAGCCCAGGCATACACAGCTAATGGCCTAGCTCTTGCTGCAGCTAAAGCGCTTATCGTATTAAGCCAATTACCAAACACCGTAGACTCCAGTCAATATAATGAACGAATTTGGAGCGCTCTTACTCAGATTAGCTCCAATACGCTTCGCCAAAATGTCACAACAGCTAACTCAGATACAGCCCGTGCTTGGTACAAGCTAGCGTTACTACCCCTAGCACATCACGATTTAGACCTACAGGTCACTGCCCTAAAACAGTGGCAACAACAATGGCCTACGCACCCAGCTGTTACAAAGCTGCCTGGGGCACTAGCCAGTTTAGCCGACCTTAGGTCACGCCAACCTAAACGTATCGCCTTAGCCATGCCCTTACATGGCAAGTTAGGCAAGGTAGGGCAAGCTGTGGTGGACGGCTTTATGGCCGCTCGCTTTGAGGCCCAGGAAGGCTTAGCAGTGATCCCATTTATCAAAGTATACGACACCACAGGGCTAAGTAGCCTAGATGCACTTTACCTCCAGGCTTCTGCAGATCAGATGGAAATGGTCATCGGCCCTCTCGATAAGGATAAGGTGATTAAACTTAGTCAAAAAGATGCTCTTGCGATACCCACCCTAGCCCTCAATTACATCCCCCTGGGCGCCAATAATAAAACCGCTACCAACTTAGTTCAATTTGGATTAGCTGTAGAGGATGAAGCCACCCAGCTTGCAGCACGCAGCTTAGCTGACGGCCACAAGCGTATTGTTATTTTACACCAAGACCAACCTTGGGCCACCAGAGCGGCACAATATTTTAGTTCTTCTTGGATCGAATTAGGCGGAGAAATCGCAAGCAAGGTGAGCTTTTCTGGCGTTGGTGACCATTCCAAGGCCATTACTCAGGCCTTACTCATCAACCAAAGCCATGAGCGCGCAAAGACGCTCAAACAACAGCTGGCAGGCACTGGTAACAAAGTTAAATTCGAGCCTCGGCGACGTCAGGATGTCGATGCTATTGTGCTATTTTCCTTACCCACAGATGGACGTCAAATTATTCCAACATTGGCCTTCCACTATGCTGCTGACCTTCCAGTATATGCTAGCCACCATATCTACCAAGGCCCCACCAACACGAGTCGTGACCGAGATCTAGAAAAAGTCATTTTTACAGAATTACCTTGGTTAATTGAACAGCCTAACATCCAACAAAAAATTAGTCGAAAATGGCCCGGTAGAGAAAGATACACGCGTTTATTTGCCATCGGTGTTGACGCATATCGTTTGTTCCCTCGGCTTGAACAATTGCAAGATTTTACCAACAGTCGTGTACATGGTGTGACCGGTCTTTTGCAAATGAATAGCCAAGGTCGAATTTTTACCCAGAGTTCATGGGGACGCTTTAAGGCTGGTAAAGTTGTTGTAAACCCAAGGTAATAGTTATGAATACCACTCAAGTGGGCGCTTGGGCCGAGGAGATCGCCTGGCAACACTTACATCAACAGGGTTGGCAATTAGTTGAGCGTAACTTTTTTTGTAAAGGTGGTGAACTTGACATTATTGCTCGCAAAAGCAATGTGCTTGCATTTGTAGAAGTGAAGTACCGTAAACGCCACACTATGGGCGGCGCGATCGCAAGTCTTAGCCCTGCCAAACAGCGCCACCTTATTCATAGTGCTAAGGTATTTTTACAACGCTACCCATCCTTAAGTAACCTGGACTGCCGCTTTGATCTCATCGCAATTAGTGGTTCTGATGGCCCCCATAGTCAAGTTCGGATACAATGGCTTGATAATGCATTCATCACTTCAGGCTGAGGCTAGAACTCACTAATGGAACTGCAAGAAAGGGTTATTAATCAGTTCCATGAGCATATGGGCTGCGCCGCATACAGTGCTGAACATCTACCGCAAGATATCGCTATTGCCGCTCAAATGCTGCACCAATGTTTTATTCAAGAAGGCAAAATTCTCATTTGTGGTAATGGCGCTAACGCAGCCAATGGCCACCACTTTAGCGCTGCATTACTAAGCCGCTTTAAACAAGAACGCCCAAGCCTACCGGCTTTCAATTTGGCCGCCGATAGCACAACCATGAACGCCATTATTCGCGATTCAAGTTTTCAAGATGTGTTTGCCAAACAAATCACTGCGCTGGGGCAACAAGGTGACATTGTAATTGTTATGTCGGAGCAAGGTAATTGTGGTAATTTAATTCAAGCCATACAAGCTGCCCACAATCGCGACATGCAAGTCATTTCTATTACTGGTCAAAGCGGCGGTGATATGGCCACAATACTAGATCCAGGTGATGTTGCCATTCGTATTCCTAGTGACAACAACGTCAACATATTACAACTGCAGTTGGTTACTATTCACTGCCTTTGTGATTTAATCGATTTTCAATTATTTGGGAGCAATGAATAAATGCTGAAACGTGGCATTCAACTCATCACTTTAGCCAGCTGTATCGCTTTTGTCAGCGCTTGCACACCGGTGCTTAGCAATAAACCGATCACTGATAATAAAGGCACGCGCACTTTAGGCACATTGTACAACGATCAGCTTATAGAGACCTCTACGGTAGACGCTATTTTACGCGCATCCCCTTTATTCGAAACTGCCAACCTCAGCGCTGTTAGTTTTAACGGTATTGTTTTGTTAATCGGCCAAGTTCCAAGCGAAGACACAAAGATCATTGCAGGGGCAAAAGCCCGTGGTGTAAGCAATACTCGAATGGTACACAACGAACTATTAGTTAGTGGCCCTGCGTCATATATTGTTAGAACTAATGACACACTCATCACCACCAAAGTAAAGGCACGCATGGTGGGTGAAACGGCTTTCCCTGCTGGCCGTATTAAAGTGATAACAGAGAATGGCGTAGTCTACCTCATGGGGCTTCTGACCCATGCAGAGGCTGAGTGGGCCGTGAAAGTTGCTTCTAACGCTAGCGGTATACAGCGTATCGTTAAAGTATTTGAGTACATCGACTAGCCTTAACAGGGTTTATACAAGACAATAAAAAAGGGCCAGTAGGCCCTTTTTTATTGTCTTGTATAATTACTTAACAACTTTAAGGTTAGGTCGCTTAGTGCGACTTGCGATAGATGACACAGTTGCAGGCCCTTTAGGTTTGCCGGCAACGGTTATTGGAGAGTTTAGCGGGCCATCTGGATCAGGTATGCCTGGTTCGAAACCAAAACCCATACCTTCACCACTTTCTTTGGCATAAACTGCCATCACGGCCAATATCGGCACGTAGACGTGCATAGGCACGCCGCCAAAACGAGCATTAAACTCTACCGCGTCATCACCCAAGTTTAAACCCTCAACAGCACTAGGTGAGATGTTAAGGACGATCTGACCATCGCTAATAAAGCGCTCAGGCACCATGACGTCGTTGATAGTTGCATCAACTACCATATGTGGTGTGGAATCGTTATCCAAAATCCACTCATGGAGCGCGCGCAACAAATAAGACCGACTTGGAGTCATCATCTTAGCAGCCTCGGTTAAAGCCGAATTTCATGCTCAAGCTCAGACAAGCTTTCTTGGAACCCTTCGCGAGCGAAGATACGCTCCATATATTCAAGCATGGGCGCAGCTTGTTGCTCTGGAAGGTCTATGCCCAACTGCGGTAAACGCCACAAAATAGGCGCTATACAACAATCAACTAAAGTAAACTCCTCACTCATGAAGAAATCTTTTTCGGTAAAAATAGGCGCCGTAGAGATTAAACTTTCACGTAATTCTTTTTGTGCCTCTACAATTTCTGCTTCGTCATCAGACGTCATAATTACGTCAGCAAGACGGCACCAATCACGTTCGATACGGTACATGTACAAACGGCTTTCAGCACGAGCAACAGGATATACAGGAAGCAACGGTGGATGTGGGAAACGCTCATCCAAGTACTCCATCATCACATTGGCTTCGTAAAGCACAAGGTCACGGTCTACCAAGGTCGGCAAACTGTTATAAGGGTTAAGATCTGCCAGATCTTCTGGCTTATGCTCAGCATCAACATCAATAATGTCAACGGTGACACCCTTTTCTGCTAAAACAATACGCACACGGTGGCTGTAATGGTTTGAGCCATCAGAAAAAAACGTCATGGAAGAGCGTTTGGCGACTACACCCATGGAGATATACCTCAATAATAAACGATAGCGCTAAGCGCCGGAAACGAATACGCGACCAGATGCGTTCATCATCGATGAACAACAGCGGTCGCGCTTAAATGTACTTTATTAAGGCATTATACCTCAAAGTTGAGCGTTAATGGACGTCGCGCCAGAATTCCTTCTTCAAGAAATAGAACAATACGGTCATCATTAAGCAGAACAAAATAGCCCACAAGCCAATACGCTGGCTATCACTTTTGTAAGGCTTAGACATATAGGCCATAAAGTTAGTTAAGTCGTAAATGGTGGCGTCAAACTGAGCCGGTGTCATATTGCCAGTCCCTTCTGCCACAGAGAATACTTCACAACTTTGCTCAGTTATTGGTTCACCCGTGAGGCTATCTATCACTGCCGCACCATGGTCATCAAATTTAGCAACTTCACCACAGGTTTTAGACTGCACACCTTGTAACTCTGCCAAAACGTTAGGCATACCCACAGCAGGGTAAACCACATTATTCACCCCATATGGACGACTATCATCTGCATAGAAACTACGCAAATAAGTATAAACCCAATCAGCGCCACGCAAATTAACCTCATTGGTTAGATCTGGAGGTGGGGCTCCAAACCACTGAGCAGCAAGCTTAGGGTCCATAGCACTGGTCATCTGCTCACCAATTTTTTGGTCACTAAAAATCAAATGCTCAGTCACTAATTCTTCTGGAATGTGCAAGTCTTCTGCAGCACGGATGTAGCGCTGGTACTGCGCTGTATGACAACCCAGGCAATAGTTGACGTAGGTCTGCATACCCCGCTGCAAAGACGCCTTATCAGTTACGTCCGCTTGGATAGAGTCCAACTGTATACTTGGACCACCACTAGCTTGAGCAAACACCGGCATCATCAACATTAAACTCAACAAGAATAACTTTTTCATGATCATACCACCCTTGCTGGAACAGGTTTTGTCGCTTCCATACGCGTGTAAAACGGCATGAGTATGAAGTAAAGGAAATACAAAGCGGTGCACAGTTGGGCAACTTGGGTCCGGCCTTCAGTAGTAGCCAAAGTGCCTAGGTAGCCCAAAATAATAAAGCTTACTACAAAAATAGCTAGCCAAACTCGGCTCAACCAACCCTTGTAACGCATAGATTTCACCGGACTACGATCCAACCAAGGCATCACAAACAAGATGGCAATAGCACCACCCATAGTAATCACACCTAAGAACTTAGCATCCAAACCAAATAGAGGAAAGGTAATAGCTCGCAACATAGAATAGTACGGCGTGAAGTACCATACCGGTGCAATATGTTCAGGCGTCTTCAGTGAGTTGGCCGGTTCGTAGTTAGGCTTCTCAATAAAATAACCACCTCCTTCTGGGAAGAAGAAGATCACTAGACAGAAGACAGTTAAGAACACACCTACCGCCACTAAGTCTTTAACGACATGGTAGGGCCAGAAAGCCACGCCATCAACAGGCACGCCATTCTCATCTTTGTTTTGGTCAATTTCGATACCGTCTGGGTTATTAGAACCCACGTCATGTAGCGCCAAAATGTGCAACACTACCAGCGCCATAATAACAATTGGCAAGGCAATCACGTGTAAGGAGAAGAAACGGTTTAAGGTGATGCCTGAAATTAAGTAATCACCACGGATCCACTGCACAAGGTCTTCACCTACAATTGGGATTGCACCGGCTAGAGATAAAATAACCTGGGCACCCCAATAGGACATTTGGCCCCACGGCAGAAGATAGCCAAAGAACCCTTCAGCCATTAACGCAAGGTAGATGGCCATGCCAAACAGCCAAATGAGTTCACGTGGCTTTTGGTAAGAACCGTACATCAAGCCCCTGAACATGTGTAAATAAACCACGATAAAGAAGGCCGATGCGCCAGAGGAGTGCATATAGCGAATAATCCACCCCATCTCCACATCACGCATTATATATTCTACAGAGGCAAATGCTCCTTCAGCAGTAGGCACATAAGACATGGTTAGCCAAACGCCTGTAAGTATTTGGTTAACTAAAACAAGTAAAGAAAGCACACCAAACACATACCAAAAATTAAGCTTTTTAGAGGCATAATACTTAGACATGTGGTCTTGCCACATTTGGGTAAGAGGGAAACGATCATCAATCCAACGAACAATACCACTTTCCGCCTTAGCGCGGTTAGGATTACCAACAGCCATTATGCATTTACTCCGTCTTCGCCAATAATAATAACAGTGTCACTCTCATAAAAATGTGGCGGAATTTCTAAATTTGTAGGGGCAGGCTTACCTTTGTATACTCGGCCAGATAGATCAAAGGTAGATCCATGGCAAGGGCAATAAAAACCACCTTTCCAATTGGCATCGAAATCGGTTGGAACCACTTCGGTCGGTAAGTTGGGGAGCACCCTAAATGAGTACAGAGACCAATCAACACCACTACTTCGTCACGTAAAGAGCGTGCTGCAGTGCCCGGGACATAAGCTGGCTGCTTGGAATCAGCAGAAGTAGGGTCGGCTAAGCTATCATTTAACGTTGCCAAGTTTGCCATCGCTTCTGCACTGCGGCGAACAATCCATACTGGTTTTCCGCGCCATGCAACAATCACTTGCCCACCTGGCTCTAACTTACTAATATCCGCCTTGACCGGTGCGCCTGCTGCTCGGGCTTTTGCACTTGGGTTCCAGGAGGCTACAAAAGGGACTAGCGCAGTTACAGTACCAACGGCACCCACAACTAGGGATGCGCCGACTAGTACGCGACGTCGAGGGTTATTCACGCCTTCATTACTCATTTAATTGGTCTCCAGCTAGGCTGTAAAATTACTGACCGCAATACTAAAGGAAAGGGGGTAAATAGACAAGGTTAAAAGGTGCTAAATAGGCAAGGTTAATGCCTTAAAACGACCCTACGAAAGCGCTTGCTTTAAAAGATGTCATAAAAAAACCCAGCAACATAACTGGGTTCTTTTTAGTATGCATCGAAGCGATGCATTAAGCTTAACGCTTAGAGAACTGAGGACGCTTACGCGCTTTGCGTAGACCAACCTTCTTACGTTCAACTTCACGGGCGTCACGGGTAACAAAACCAGCAGCACGCAAACTAGGACGCAAAGTTTCGTCAAAGTTCATCAATGCACGGGTAATGCCGTGGCGAATCGCACCAGCTTGACCAAATCCACCACCACCTTCTACGGTAATGTTAAGGTCAAATTTTTCAACTGTTTCTGTCAACTCTAGTGGCTGACGAACAATCATACGAGCCGTTTCACGACCAAAGTAAACATCCAACGCACGGCTGTTTACAGTGATGGCACCAGTGCCAGGAGTCATGAACACACGAGCGGTAGAGGTCTTACGACGACCAGTACCATAATATTGAGTAACTGCCATGATCGTCTCCTTACAGGGTCAATGCTTGTGGTTGTTGCGCTTGATGTGGATGCTCAGTACCGGCATACACTTTAAGCTTGGTGTACATAGCACGGCCCAAAGGACCTTTTGGCAACATACCTTTAACAGCGAATTCAACGGTGCGCTCAGGAGCGTGATCAACCATCTTTTCGAAAGACATAGAACGTAGGCCACCTGGGTAACCAGTGTGACGGTAGTACATTTTGTCTTTTGCTTTGTTGCCAGTTACACGAACTTTCTCAGCGTTAACAACGATGATGTAATCGCCAGTATCTACGTGAGGAGTGTACTCTGGCTTATGCTTGCCACGCAGGCGACGAGCAATTTCAGTTGCCATACGACCCAAAGTTTTACCTTCAGCGTCAACAACGTACCAGTCACGGGTAACGTCAGCTGGTTTAGTACTTACGGTTTTCATGTGAATAACCTATTTAATGGCCCAGTTTATTAGACCTACCTATAATTATTGAGTTATTGCGCTGCCTTGTATAGCAAAGTGCATAGAAAGAATGCATAGAAAAACACAAGTACTGCCAATAACGTGCCTAGCAGCCTATGCCCCTAACAACTTTAAATGTAAACACCTAAAGCCAACACAGAAACTGCGAGGCGGAATTATACAGGACAAATAGGCCCTTTGTTAAGCCTTAAAGCAAAAGTTTTTAAGTCTTTTTGCATCCTTACCGCCACCTAGCCAGCAACATGACCCCGAGCCAAGTATTCATGAGATTGCATTTCCTGTAATCGACTTAACGTGCGCCGAAATACAAAGTCCAACTGCCCACCAGAGTATAATTCCAACAAGGGCACTTCAGCAGAAATAATCACCTTTAGATTGGCGTCGTAACAAACATCCACTAGGTTCACAAAACGCCGAGCTTGGTCATCCATTCCCACCCTCAAACAAGGTACATTGCTAATAATTAAGCCATGAAACTCACAGGCCAACTCTAGATAATCATTCTGCGAACGAGGCTGAACGCATAACTGGTCGAAGGTGAGCCAAATAATGTCATCACTCTGCATAATATAGGTGAAGTCACGCCCATTAACATTAACAACACCGCCCTTGTTGCAACTGACTACCAGTTTTGGTTCTGCAGCCATAGGTATCAGCGCAGCAAAGCTTGAGGCCAAACTTACGTCCGCCGCTTCGTCTAGAGGCCAGTGATATAACTCAGCCTGGGACAATGTACGTAAACGATAATCGACACCGCCATCGACATTCACTATGTCAGTATGCTGCTCTAACAAAGCAATAGCGGGTAAAAAACGCTGCCTTTGTAAACCATTCTCGTACAAACCCTGGGGCTCTATATTAGAAGTAGCCACCAGCACCACTCCCAAGTCAAACAAGCTTTGTAACAACTGAGCCAAAATCATGGCATCGGCAATGTCGGTAACAAAAAATTCATCAAAACAGATAACCCTAGACTCATCTGCCAATTCCTGCGCCACCACTAATAAAGGATTCTTTACCCCTTTATGAACCGCTAAACGGCTATGAACATGGCGCATAAAACGGTGGAAGTGGGTGCGCTGCTTGCTTTCAAACGGTAGGCATTGGTAAAAAACATCCATAAGATAAGTTTTACCACGCCCCACCCCACCCCAAAAATACAAACCTTTAGCTGCCATTTCTTTTTTAGGTTTTCCACCCACCCACGCAGTTAGCCGCTGCGGCCACTGAATAGGCCGAGATTGCCCTCTCTCAGGTGTACATAGGTCCACGTAAAGTCGCTGCAAATGCTCTATAGCATTGGCTTGGGAAATGTCTGCAGAAAATCCCGATTGTTGCTGGTCGTTATGATACTGCTCTATAGGTGAAGGCATATATGAGTCAAAATAGTAGATATGGTCAATAAATGAATGAGTTGGGTAATATCTGAGATGTACTAATGAACTAATTCCATTACAATACTAGCTTCTGAGACACTTTATTGAAAGGAGCTGCTGGTGGATTTGCTCAGCAACGATTGGTTTTTTTGGTTGGTACTACTACTACTTGGTTTAGGTATGGGTTTTTTATTGGGCCGCAATAACAATAGCGACCTCAAACGACAGAACGAGCTCAGCAACCAACTACAAACTGCCCACACTGAAATGGCCGAATACAAAGAGCAGGTTAACCTGCACTTTGCTGATACTGCCGCTGCCGTTAATCAACTAACCGACAGCTACCGTAACGTGCACGAACAATTAGCAAAAGGCGCTCAGAGTTTATGTGATGACCCAGATACAGTTAGTAGCTTAGAGACAATCGCTGGTCCAGCAGAAAGCACTATAGAATACCAAACGGAGCCTGCGGCTACCATCCGCCCTCCAATGGATTACGCACCGAGCAGCGCTACCAAAGAACACGGCACCTTAGACGAGCGCTACGGCCTTAAATCTAAGCAAGAACCTCCTGCCCCGCCAGCTTACGACATTCCCGTAACGCCCACATCCGACCTAGACGACGTAATCCCCACTATGCGGGGTTAGGCACGTCTACAAACTCACAATCCAGACCTAGCTCTTGCTGTAAATGAGCAGCAAGGGCCATAGCCCCATAACGCTCCGTAGCATGATGCCCCGCAGCAAAATAATGCACACCGTTTTCACGCGCAACATGCACCGTCGCCTCTGATATTTCACCAGACACATAAGCATCTAGCCCTAAGGCTACCGCCTGCTCGATCATGCCTTGCGCACCTCCCGTGCACCAACCAATACGTTTAATAGGCTTGGATGGGATATCAATGTGCAGTGCTTCGCGCCCCAACACGCGAGAAAGGTGTCGCTGCACCTCAATGCCGGTGCAGCCTGCTGGCAGCGTAGCATATAACCCAAGCCCCGTAACGCCGCTAGACTGCATATGTGCATCTGGCACCCAACCCATCAACTTACCCAACTGGGCGTTGTTACCTAACTCAGGATGACAGTCTAGGGGCAAGTGATAAGCCATTAAGTTGATATCATGAACCATCAAGGACTTAATACGATGCTTTTTGATACCGACTAAGGGGCTACCTTCGTTGCGCCAAAAATACCCATGATGCACCAATAAAACATCTGCTCCACGTGCTATAGCTTGGTCTATCAGGGCTTGACTGGCAGTCACTCCAGTCACCACTCGTTGTATTTTTTCCACCCCTTCAACCTGCAGACCGTTAGGTGCATAGTCGTTAAATTGATCAGGTTGTAACAACCCATCCAAATAACTCATTAATTCTTGACGCTCAATAGTCATCCACATATCTCAAGTGTTTTTTTGCCTTTAACTGCACCAAAGTTTACACTATACCCAAGCAGTACAGACACATCTGCCAACCTTTTTATGCCATCAACGACTCTTTAATGACATGACCCGTTCATTTATCAAGTATTTATTGCGCTTTGCCCTTGCCGGCATAGTATTGGCGATCACGCTCATTTTTGCTGCACCACAATGGCTATCACAAAAAATAGGCATTCCTCTGTGGTCCGAGAGTGTTTCTAGCATCAAGCTTAATGCACCACAAAGCTATGCCGACCTACTTGAAGACACCATGGGTTCAGTGGTGCGTATATATAGCCAGACCTCAACACCATCCGCCAGTATCGCACTATTACAAGACCCTCACTACGCCCGTTTATTAGAAGGGCAGTTAATTGACGTCGGTGCCAATGAAATCCATCTAGGGTCTGGTGTTATTGCCAGTTCAGAAGGCCACATCCTCACCAACAATCACGTCATTGAGAACGCTGCACGGATTCAGGTAGGCTTGGCTGATGGCCGCTCTGCGCCAGCCACGCTGGTGGGCACCGACCCAGCTACCGACTTGGCCGTCATCAAAATAGAACTGGATAACTTAACCCCAGCCAAAGTCCCCACTAACCTAGACTCGAGTGTAGGCGACCTAGTCTTTGCCATTGGCAACCCCCACGGGTTAGGTCAATCGGTTTCTATGGGCATCATCAGCGGCAAAGAGCGCAATCGTTTAGGCCTAAACACCTTTGAAAGTTTCATTCAAACTGATGCCGCCATTAACGCTGGCAACTCAGGTGGAGCACTAATCAATACTCAAGGAGAGCTAGTGGGCATCAACACAGCTCACTTTTACAGCTCATCTACCAGTTCTCGAAGCCAAGGCATAGGCCTCGCTATACCTATTAATATTGCTTCTGAAGTGTTGCACAGCCTCGTATCCCAAGGCCAGGTAGTGCGGGGCTGGCTGGGCATCGATTTCAACGTCTTTAAACGCCAATACAGTCAGGATGCCTTTGCCTCAGGGCAAGATACCGGCATCATTTTATCTGGTGTTTACGCCAACAGTCCAGCCCACATTGTTGGGCTCAAGGCTGGGGATTTGATCACTCATTTTGATGGCAGGCTAATTGAAGATTGGAATGAATCGTTAAATTATGTCACCCATCTAAGCCCAGGAAGCGAGCTAAGCATCACTTATCGTCGCAGCGACAACAAACACACTGTCACAGCCACTCTTGGCACTCGCCCAACTGCTAAGTAAGCGGCTTATTATGACTGACAATACCAAACCACCAGTACACGACACAATTTTCTCTCAACCCCTTGAGGCACCAGCTCCGTTTGAATTTAACGCCCAAGTAGCTGACGTATTCGAAAATATGATTCAGCGCTCGGTACCAGGTTATAACTTTTTGCTTGATGTGGTCGGTCTGCTTGCTGCTCGGTATGGCCAGCCCCATAGCCAATGTTATGACTTGGGCTGTTCCCTTGGCACCATGACCTTGCGCTTGCGCCAAAATCTACCTGCCCACGCTCACATTATTGGCGTAGACAACTCTGCTGCCATGGTGAGCCGGTGCCAACACAACATGGCCCGCGACCACAGCCAAGCTAGTTATGAGATTCGTCAACAAAACCTGCAAGACACTGCCATAGAAAATGCATCCATGGTCATTCTCAATTTCACCCTACAATTTATTGCCGATATTGAAAGACCTAGTATTCTAAAAAATATTGCTGCTGGCATGCGCCGAGGTGGGGTACTGCTTTTGGCTGAAAAAGTGTGTTTTGACGACCCACAACAGCAAGAATTACAAGTTAATCTATACCATGACTTTAAACGCTACCAAGGTTACAGCGACCTTGAAATTGCACAAAAACGCGCAGCCTTAGAAAATGTCTTGGTGCCAAACACTCTAGAACAACATCGCCAACGTTTGCTTGATGCTGGCTTTAGTCGCGTTGAAACCTGTATGCAATGTTTTAACTTTTGCGCCTTGCTGGCATTTAAATAACTCTCGTCAGCTTATTTCACCCTATTTTAATTGCGAGACAGCCATGGGCATAAATTTAGAGGCTTTTTTTGAGCACACCAGAAACACGGATCTAGAGCAGTTTCACCCAGAGTTAAGGCAAGCTTTGCAACAGCACTATGAGCAGAAAAGTCACGGTCGTTCTGGTGAATGGGACGCTGCTCTTAATGCCATGCCGCAACTAGACAATGCCAACTATAATTTTAAAGATAACAGCATCTGTATTTCAAAACCCAATACTCTCGAGTTGAATCATTCGGCCTATACACAGCAACTCAAAGCCTTCATGCCTTGGCGCAAAGGTCCTTGGAGCTTGCTGGGTGTAGGGATAGAAACAGAGTGGCATTCAGACTGGAAGTGGCAGCGTATTGCACCCCACATTAGTTCCCTAGAAGGCAGACGGGTACTAGATATAGGCACAGGCAACGGTTACTTCTTGTACCGCATGTTAGGGGCTGGAGCTAGCCTCGCGTTAGGCATTGATCCTACACGAATTTTTCTTTACCAGTTCCACTCAGTGCAACGATTACTACCCGCCAACGGCGCCCATTTATTACCCCTGCGCAGCGAGCACTTACCTGCCTTTGGTAGTTTTGATACGGTATTTTGTTTAGGTGTTTTGTACCACCGACGCTCGCCCATCGATCACATTCAAGAACTCATGTCTTACCTGCGCCCAGGCGGCGAATTGGTATTGGAGACCTTAGTAGTGCCAGGTGACATTGACACCATATTAGTACCACCAGAACGTTATGCAAAAATGGCTAACGTTTGGTTTCTACCCAGCACAAAAGCTTTGGAGAACATGTTGCGTAAGCTGGGCTTACGGGATGTGCGCACGGTGGACATTAATCAAACCACTACAGAAGAACAGAGAGCCACAGAATGGATGACCTTTCACTCTTTAGCAGATTTTCTGGACCCCAACGACCACAACTTTTCAGCAGAAGGTCACCCTGCACCTTTGCGGGCTACCTTAGTGGCCACCAAACCCTAGAGCTTAAGTGGCGCTAAGCCAAAGGCTTTAGTCAAGGATACGGTATTCGGCAGAACGCGCGTGAGCTGTTAGGCTTTCACCTCGGGCCAACACCGATGCCACTTTACCCATTTCGCTGGCACCTTGTTGTGAAAACATAATCAAAGACGAGCGCTTTTGGAAGTCGTACACACCTAGGGGTGACGAGAAGCGCGCCGTACCAGAGGTTGGCAGTACGTGGTTTGGCCCAGCACAGTAATCGCCTAAGGCTTCTGCTGTATGACGACCCATAAAGATGGCACCAGCATGGCGTATTTTGGGTAACATGGCTTCAGGATCAGCCACAGATAGCTCTAAGTGTTCAGGGGCAATACGGTTGGCAATATCAATGGCTTCTTGCATATCTGTCACATGAATAAGGGCACCACGGTCTTCAATTGAAGCTTTGATAATACTGCTACGTTCCAGCGTAGGTAGCAGGGCTTTGAAGCTTGCCTCAACCTGATCCAAGTAATCTTTATCTGGGCACAACAAAATGGATTGGGCTTGCTCATCGTGCTCCGCTTGGGAAAACAAATCCATCGCTACCCAGTCTGGATTAGTTTGACCGTCACAAATGACTAAAATTTCTGACGGCCCAGCAATCATGTCGATACCACAAGTACCAAACACCGCACGTTTTGCCGTGGCAACATAGATATTACCCGGGCCCACTATTTTATCTACTTTTGGCACCATAGAAGTACCGTGAGCAAGGGCCGCAATAGCCTGTGCACCGCCAATGGCAAATACACGATCTACACCTGCAATAGCCGCCGCCGCCAGCACTAGGGGGTTAACCTTGCCGTTGGGTAACGGTACGGTCATGATAATTTCTTTCACCCCAGCCACCTTGGCAGGAATGGCATTCATGAGTACCGATGAGGGGTAACTCGCCTTGCCACCCGGCACATAAATACCTACACGATCCATTGCAGTGATTTGCTGGCCAAGTAAGGTGCCATCAGCTTCAACATAACTCCACGAATCTTGTTTTTGGTGCTGGTGGTAGGAGCGAATACGATCAGCAGCTGTTTGCAGGGCCTCCCGTTCCCCGTCAGTAATATCAGCCAGTGCTTGCTCAAGTTTTTGTTGAGGTATCTCAAGTTCCACCGCAGTTTTAAACGGTGTGCGATCCAGCTGGTTAGTCAGTTGTAATAAGGCCGTATCACCCTGCACTCTTACTCGTTCAATAATATCCGCAACAGTTTTCTGTACCCGCTGATCAGAAACACTTTCCCAACCAAGCAAATGGTTAAGCTTAGCCTCAAAATTAGCCTGTTGAGTATCTAGTCGATTAACTTTGAGCCACTGCATGTTAACGCCCTTGGATGGCGTTGACCGCCGCAGACAACTGTTCAATAAGCGGACCTATGCGGCCGTGCTTAAGCTTCATAGAGGCTTGACCAACCACTAACCGACTACTTATTGTTGCAATCTCTGCCAACGGTTCTAGGCCGTTGGCCCTAAGGGTATTGCCTGTATCAACAATATCCACAATTTGATCAGCCAAGCCTAGAATAGGGGCCAATTCCATAGCCCCATATAGTTTGATAATATCCACTTGCTGTCCTTGCTCAGCAAAATAGGCCTTGGTGATATTGACGAATTTAGAAGCCACTCGTAAACGTCTACCCGCTGGTGCAGCACCAACAGGGGCGCAAGTCATCAACCGACACTTAGAGATCTGTAGATCTAAAGGCTCATATAAGCCACCGCCACCATGCTCTAGCAAAACATCTTTACCCGCCACACCCATATCTGCAGCACCGTATGACACATAGGTGGGAACATCTGTCGCACGAATCACTAAAAACCTCACCCCAGGCTGGGTGGTTTCAAACACCAACTTACGACTGGTATATACATCTTCCAAAGGCTCTATGCCGGCACTTGCAAAAAGGGGCAAGGTTTCTTTTAAAATACGGCCTTTAGATAATGCGATAGTTAGGCTATTGGGCATGGTGGTATTTTCTCAGTTAAACAACGCGCTTGATGATAGCACCTAGAGCGCCCATTTTTTCTTCAATACAGTCATAGCCACGATCGATATGATAAATACGGTCAATCACCGTTTCACCATCGGCCACTAAAGCCGCAATCACTAAGCTCGCGGACGCTCTAAGGTCTGTTGCCATCACTGGTGCCGCCTTCAGCCGCTCAACACCTTGCTGGATTACGGTATTACCCTCCACTGCCACTTGAGCCCCCATACGAGCCATTTCATCAATGTGCATAAAACGGTTTTCAAAAATAGTTTCAGTAATACGGCCACTACCTAGTGCTATGGCATTCAGGGCTGAGAACTGAGCTTGCATGTCTGTAGGAAATGCCGGGTAAGGTGCAGTTTTTAAATTCACCGCTTTAGGCCGTTGTCCATGCATATCTAAACTAATCCAATCTTCACCCGTTACGATTTCTGCTCCAGCCTCTTCCAGCTTAGCAAGCACTGCTTCCATAATATCTGGGCGAGTATCTTTTACTTTAATACGACCTCCAGTAACCGCAGCTGCCACCAAATAGGTACCCGTCTCTATGCGGTCTGGCAACACATCATAGTGACAACCATGAAGCTTTTCTACGCCTTGTATGTGAATGGTTCCAGTGCCATGGCCAGTGATTTTAGCACCCATCGCGATCAAGCATTCTGCCAAATCAACCACTTCAGGCTCCCGTGCAGCGTTTTCTAGTACTGTTTCACCATCAGCCAAGGTTGCCGCCATAAGAATATTTTCGGTACCCGTTACGGTGACAGTGTCAAAAAAGATATGTGCACCTTTAAGACGATCTGCCTTGGCACGAATATAACCATCTTCCACAGTAATGGTGGCACCCATGGCTTCTAAACCGCGAATGTGTAGGTCCACAGGACGGCTACCAATGGCACAGCCACCTGGCAAAGATACTTCTGCTTCCCCAAAACGCGCGACCAAGGGGCCCAGCACAAGAATAGAGGCACGCATGGTTTTAACCAAATCATAAGGCGCAATGCAATGGTCTAAGGTCTTTGCGTCTATTTCTAAACTTAGCTTATCTCCTACCAGCAAAGACACACCCATACGACCCAATAATTCAATCATAGTGGTGACATCATGTAAGTGAGGCAAATTACGAATAGTGACAGGCTCTTGGGCTAGTAAGGTTGCCGCCAAGATAGGCAGTGCCGCATTCTTTGCACCTGCTATACGAATTTCTCCGTCTAGGCGTTTGCCACCGGTAATGCTTAATTTATCCATAATATTGTTCGCCGAATGGTTGTATGTCTTGGTTATGATTGTACTTAATTAAGTGCTTAAGCTCTGCCATTGGTCTGTCGTATAGGCTTTAATGCCTAAAGCGTGAATGGAACCGTCTGCGATTTGATCCGTCAGGCAACCATAAACCAGCTGTTGTTTTTTAACCGGAGATAAACCTGCAAACAAGTCGCCAATCACCGTGACCTGAAAGCTACAACCTTCGCCACTAGGGATCACTTGCGTGCCAACGAGTTGTTGCTCAATAATTTGTTTAACTTGTTCTGCGTCCACGATATTCTCCATGGGCTAATGAATTGAGGAGTAATAAATAGCGGCGTAATTATAGCAAAATACTCACCCTTATCGCTACCACCAACTAGTCATTCAACGGGCTCAAGACGGATCATTCCAAAATGCGATGACGTCATCCATATTGCCTTTATTTTGCGCCATGGCAGTAGAGAACTGTTGCCTAAAGGCTAAGCCTAAGTTAATGCCATTAAGGCTAACGTTAGTGACCTTCCAGCCTTGTTGCCGTTTTTTCATGGCGTAGTTGATGTCATAAGCTGCGCCGTTGGCATAGACCTTGACCCAAACTTTTTGTCGCCCAGGCTTACTGTTATTATTGGCGTTAGATTGAATTTCAAAGTTATTAATTTTCAAAGCCACCACGGCCCGCGAATATGTATTCAGCAATGAGCGCTTAAAGGCGAGACTAAAATCCTTGACTTGTTGTGCCGATGCCCGGCGATAAAATTTAGCCATAACGCCCTTGGCAAGACTGTCGAAATCTATTACAGGACCCAAAACCAGTTCCATACCTAGCAGCAATTCTGACTCACTTAAAGGCACAGTTTCACTGGCAACATCACTGTCATCAGATGCTTCTATGCCCCCCTGCTTAAGCAAGTCGATCATGGCTTGAGTACTTTGCTCAACCACCTGACTAGCCTCTTTCCATTCATCTGCTTTTACCGTCAGAGCACAGAAAAGCAGCAACGCAGTCAAAACTATTTTTTTACTGTGGGCATTAAAATTCAGCATCTTCATGGTTCCTTATTTGTTGTCACCAACGTTGAGCAAAAATTGGCTAATAAGCTCTTCTAATACCAATGCCGACTGGGTGTCTTCAATCACATCTCCAGCCACTAACACATCGTCTTCTGCTCCTACCGTAAGGCCAATATATTTTTCACCCAATAAACCAGCCGTAAGAATACTGGCGCTAGAATCGATGGATATATAATTCACTTGGCTATTAATCTTCATGTGCACTTCAGCCATTAACGTATGTGGGTCTATGCCAACGGCAACCACCTCTCCCACAGTAACCCCTGCCATGGTTACTTTAGCTTTAGGGCCAAGGCCTGCAGCGTTCTCAAACAAAGCACTAATGGCATAATGTTCGGCGTTGCGAGACATATTGCCACCACTTACCTGCAAGGCCAAAGCCACTAAAGCAGCTAATCCAGCCACCATCATTAGGCCTACACTCAGCTCCAACCATCTCTTGTTCATACTGCGCCTCCAAACATTAGCGCTGTTAAAATAAAATCAAACCCTAAAATAGCCAAGGAACTATAAACTACGGTGCGGGTTGTAGCCGCACTTATACCTTGTGACGTTGGGACACATGAATACCCCTGATACAACGCGATCCAGCTAATCAAAAAAGCGAACACCAAAGCTTTAACCATGCCATTGAGCACATCTTCATTAAAATCTACGGCCTGCTGCATGTTGCCCCAATAAGAACCACTGTAGACACCAAGCCAATCCACAGCCACTAAGTGCCCACCATATATGCCTACCAAGCTAAAGATGGCCACCAGCAGTGGTAGGGAAATCATGCCTGCCCAAAAACGGGGCGCAACAATACGGTGAAGCGGGTCTATGCCAAACATTTCTAAACTCGCCAATTGTTCTGTGGCCTTCATCAAACCAATCTCTGCAGTTAAAGCAGAACCGGCTCGGCCAGCAAACAACAAGGCAGCAACAACGGGAGAAAGCTCCCTCACTAAGGTTAGAGCTACCATCTGGCCCACCGCTTGTTCGGAGCCATAGGCGGACAATAAGGTATAGCCCTGCAAACCCAAAACCATGCCAATAAACAATGCCGACACCAGCATAATAATAAGCGACTGAACCCCCACCACAAAGAGCTGCTGCATTAGCCGAGGTAAACTGGACGCCTTAGGTTGCACAAAAATGGCCTGTAACAACATCAGTAAGGCTTGGCCTATTTGCACCAACCTAGTCAATAGACCAGCGCCTAAGTCAGCAATAAGGTTGATCATTTTGATTGGCCCCGCAGCTCTTCTTGCAAGGGCAGTGCCGGAAAATGGAATGGAATCACACCGTCTGCTTCGCCGTGGATAAATTGTTTTACTGCAGGATCGGCACTAGCCTGCAAAGCAGCAGGACTATCCTGCGCTAACACCCGGCCTTCACCTAACAAAATCACTTGGTCGGCAATGGCACAAGCTTCTGCAATGTCATGTGATACCAACACGCTAGTCAGCTGCATTTGAGAATTGAGGCCTTTGATTAACCTTTGTAGCACCGCCATAGCAATAGGATCCTGTCCTGCAAACGGCTCGTCGTAAAGAATGATTTCTGGCTCCATTGCCACCGCTCGAGCTAGGGCAACTCGTCTCGCCATACCACCAGAAAGTTGTGACGGCATTAAGTCCCTGGCACCGCGCAAACCCACTGCTTCTAGTTTTAGCAAGACCCTATTATACAATTCATCTGCCGACAAATTCATGTGCTCTCGTAACGGGAAGGCGACGTTTTCAAACACTGACAAATCCGTAAACAAGGCCCCACTTTGAAACAATACCCCCATACGCGCACGTAGATGGTTGAGCTGTTTACGATTAAGCCGAGCAATATCCTGATCAAACAGCAGCACCTGCCCCTTATGTGGTTGCAACTGGCCACCAATCAAGCGCAAGAGGGTGGTTTTACCAGTGCCGCTAGGGCCCATAATAGCAGTGATTTTTCCGGCAGCTATGGCACAGTTAAGGTTTTCGAATATCACCCTGTCACCACGATAAAAGCTAACATTGCGTATGTTAATAATGCCGTTTGTGGCCATATATGAGGTTCCGGTTAGGCGCTAAAGTTATCTAAGCCCAAGTTTAGCATTGACGCGCTTAACTGCAAAGAGACTTGCAAATTGCGTCGACTCTTGGTTTCATTGCCCCTCGCCGTTTGGCCTAGCTTTACTTAGTGCTTCCATTAACCGTTTATCACCACTCTTACTTAGACTTTTATATGATTATTGCAATTGCCGCCATTCTAGTTGGTTTAGGCTTACTTATTTGGAGTGCCGACCGTTTTATTGACGGCGCTTGTGCCACCGCAGGCCACTTGGGCATGTCGCCTATGCTTATTGGTCTTACTATAGTGGCCTTTGGCACCTCGGCCCCAGAAATGCTGGTGTCCACCATGGCTGCACTAGATCATGCACCGGGTCTAGCTATTGGCAATGCCATCGGCTCCAACATCGCCAACATCGCCTTAGTACTGGGAGCCACGGCCCTTGTGTCTCCGCTACCTATAAGAGGCAACTTGGTGCGCATTGAATTGCCAATATTAACCATCGCCACCGTTGGTGCAGGCATTATATTGCTAGATTACTACCTTGATGCAGTAGATAGTGCCTTACTATTATTTGGTTTGGTCGTGTGTTTATATTTGTTTAAACGTTATCAGCAGGAGCATCCAGAAGACCAAGTAGGACCCTTAGCCGAAATGAGCTTGAAAGCAGGTATTTTTTGGCTATTGGTAGGCTTGGCTATATTAGCATTGGGTTCAAGGATTCTAGTGGGTGGTGCCATATACATTGCCACAGCCTTAGGTGTGAGTGAGATGATCATTGGTCTCACCATCATCGCCATTGGTACAAGTCTACCAGAGCTTGCAGCCTCCATTATGAGTGCCCGCAAAGGTCAACATGGCATGGCCCTAGGTAATATTATTGGCTCAAATATCTTTAACTTGCTGGGGGTTATGGCTATTCCCGCTCTTATCAGCCCAGTGGTAATAGAAGCCGACGTTTTGTGGCGTGACTATGGATTAATGCTTTTATTAACCCTATTCATTCTTGCTCTTGGGTTTAAGGCTCGCCGTGGCGGCACCATTACCCGGCCCATGGGCAGCGTACTACTGTTGATCTATGTTATGTATATGCTTTTACTTTATACTAACGCTACATAATTCACTAACATGCCTTAGGAGATGTGTTGAGCCATAACGACACTACACGACCCAGCCAAACTCTGGCTACGCCGTTTGCTGAATCTGCGTTACGCACCATCGGCTTAGAACAAGCCGCTATTGCTGAACTCGCCACTCGCATCGATGCCGCCTTCGAGCAAGCATGCCAGCTATTAATGGATTGTTCAGCCCGTGTGGTACTGCTAGGTATGGGTAAATCGGGCCACATTGCCAACAAAATAGCTGCCACCTTAGCCAGCACTGGCACACCCGCTTTTTTTGTTCATCCAGGTGAAGCTAGCCATGGTGACATGGGCATGATCACTGCCAAAGATGTGGTAATTGCATTATCTTACTCAGGCACCACCAGCGAAATTATCACCTTATTACCCATGTTAAAACGCTTAGGTGCTCCCCTGATTGCCATGACAGGTGTGGCAAGTTCCACCATTGCCCAAGCTGCAGATGTACACCTTAATGTACAGGTTAGTACTGAAGCCTGCCCGTTAAACCTTGCACCTACATCTAGCACCACAGCCAGCTTAGTCATGGGCGATGCCCTTGCCATCGCATTACTAGAAGCAAAAGGCTTTAGTGCCCACGATTTTGCCTTTTCTCACCCAGGTGGCGCTTTAGGCCGTAAATTGCTGTTAAAAGTCAGTGATATTATGCACGCTGGCAAAGCCCTACCAATGGTCTCGCAAGACACTCGCTTTGCCGATGCATTAATGGAAATGACCCAAAAAGGTATGGGTATGACGGCAGTAGTTAACACCCAAGGCGAACTCACTGGTATTTATACAGATGGTGATTTGCGCCGCAGTTTAGACCACAGCAATGACCTACGTGAATGCCAAATTAGTGAGCTAATGACGCGCGACCCAGTGCAAGCCCAAGCCGATATGTTAGCCGCCCAAGCGTTACAACTAATGGAACAACACAAAATTAATGCGCTCATTGTGTGTGATAAAAACCACCAACCAGTGGGTGCAATTAATATGCATGATTTGTTAAATGCAGGGGTCATATAACATGCCTTCGCCACCGCTAACCGATGCTCAATTTGCCAACCACGCTCGTTCGGTGCGCCTGCTAGCTTTAGACGTGGATGGCGTCTTAAGCGATGGCCAGCTCTATTTTGGCAACCAAGGCGAAGAAATTAAGGCCTTTAATAGCCTCGATGGCCAAGGCATTAAAATGCTCCAAGCTAGCGGTGTAAAAGTAGCTATCGTCACCGGCAGGACGTCCAACATTGTGGCGCAGCGGGCACAACAACTGGGTATCGAACTGTTGTTACAAGGAAGAGAAGATAAACTTATAGCATTGCATCAACTCACCAACGATTTACAGCTAGATTGGACTGAAATGGCCTACATGGGCGACGACTTGCCAGACCTTGCAGCCATTATCAAAGTTGGCTTAGGCATTACTTTGCCTAATGCAACTAACACCATGGTGCTTCACAGTCAGTACGTTACAAAACGTTGTGGCGGCCAAGGTGCAGTGCGGGAGGTGTGTGATTTAATTATGCAGGCGCAAGGCACATGGGACACTGCGTTAGCCCCTTACCTTAATACCCAACTCGCAGTGCCCTCCTAATGGCTGCACTTTTTCGTGGTCGCTGGTTATATATTAACTTAGTTACTTTAGCTTTGGCAGCATTCCTATTTTGGTGGTGGCAACAAGAAGTGCAGCAGACCACAGAATCAGAAGCCCAGTGGATTCCTGACTATTACCTTACTCATGCAACTATTAGCCAATATGATGAACAAGGTGCGTTGTCTTCTAACATCAGTGCCAAGCGATTTACTCACATTCGAGAATTTGGTACCACAGATATGCTGCAACCCAGATTTAACATCTACTTAGCCGACACTAACGCTGCGTGGTTTGGCAAAGCAGACGAAGGCCTTATATTGGATTCTGGTGCTCAAATTAACTTAATGGGTAACGCACTGGTGACCAACGGCCCAGATGTTAACAGACCTTTTAGCCTTAACAGCCAAAGTTTAAGATTATTTCCCAAACAAAATTACGCAGAATCTGACGAGCAGGTTAACCTAGTCGCCAAGTATAGCCACTTGACGGGCACGGGAATGCAGCTCACACTCGACAACCAACGTTTACTGTTCTTGCATCAGGTCAAGGGCACCCACTCCATGCCAAGGAATTAGTTATGTTATTGCCCACCCAACACGCCCTCAACGCTTTGCGTCTTCGCCATTGGCAGGGATTTTTGATCTGCTTGTTTGCTAGCGCAGCATGGTTTGCGAGTCCATCATCGTGGGCCCTTAATAGCGACCGTCAGCAACCCTTAGAAATTGCCGCCGACAGTGCTGAGCTCAATGAGGGGGAAGGTTTTTCCATTTATTCTGGCAATGTTATTATCACCCGAGGCACCATGCAAATTGAAGCATCCAGCGTAAAAGTCACCTTCAATGACGACGGTATACAAACCATGTTAGCCACGGAAGGTCCCTATGACGGTTTAGCCTATATGCGTCAACAGTCAGAACCTACAGGAGACGGCCAAAGCGACACCATGGAAGCTTGGGGGAAGAGTATTGATTATCAAGTTAATGCCGAATACTTAACCCTGTTAGGCAACGCCAAGCTCATCCAGCGTGGCAACCGGTTTAGTGGCCATGAAATCCTTTTCGACATACCTAGAGATAACGTAAAAGCCACTGGTGCCAAAGACAAGCGAGTCAAAATGATTTTCTTACCTAAGTCTAGTTAACTCTCACCTGACACAAATTAGACACTGATCTCATGCTTAATAAGACAACCACCGTAGCAACCTTAGAAGCCAAAAACCTCGCTAAATCCTACAATAAGCGAGCCATCGTAAAAGACGTCAATATTCGCATTGAGGCCGGTCAAGTGGTTGGCCTACTGGGGCCAAATGGTGCCGGAAAAACCACTTGTTTTTATATGATTGTGGGTTTAGTGCAAGCAGACCGTGGGCAAATCTTCATCAATCAAGAAGATATTTCTCGTGAGCCTATGCATGGCAGAGCGCGTAAAGGCATTGGTTACTTACCTCAAGAAGCGTCGGTATTTCGTAAGCTTACCGTAGCGCAAAATATCTTAGCCATATTACAAACTCAAAAACAGCTCAGTAAAGGTCAGCAGCTACAAAAATTAGAAACGCTATTATTAGAGTTTAGTATAGGCCATATACGTAACAGCCTAGGCATGAGTTTATCAGGTGGCGAACGCCGCCGTGTGGAGATCGCTCGTGCTTTGGCGAGTGAACCACAGTTTATACTACTAGATGAGCCCTTTGCCGGAGTAGACCCAATTTCCGTAAAGGATATTAAACACGTGATTCAGCAATTGAGTGACAAGGGTATCGGCGTATTAATCACCGACCATAACGTACGAGAAACCCTTGATATTTGTGATTTGGCTTATATCGTTAGCGAAGGTTATATTCTAGCTCACGGTACTAGTGATGATATCTTAGCGAACCAGCAAGTAAAAGAGGTATACTTAGGCGATGATTTCACTTTATAGTCAAGTAAAAATACTCCAAAACCAATAAGTTAGCGTAATTATGAAAGCATCTTTGCAGCTCAAAATGAATCAGCAACTGGCCATGACGCCACAGTTGCAACAAGCGATTCGTTTACTGCAACTTTCAACCTTAGACCTACAGCAAGAAATCCAACAAGCATTAGATAGCAACCCCCTGCTTGAGTTAGAAGAAGAGCTTGACCTGCCTGAAGTGAGTACTGCAGAAAAAGACAACAAAGACGCCCAGCTTGACGACCAGTCCAGTGAACACCTTGCTGACGAGAATCAAGCCGACAGTGACTGGAGCGAAGAAATCCCCGTTGAGCTTGCCACTGATAGCTCTTGGGATGATGTGTACCAAAGCTCCACTACACCAGCTACTGGCCCTGGGGACGACTTTGATTTTGACGCCAACAATAGCCACGAACCTAGCTTACAAGAACACCTTGAATGGCAACTTAATGTGAGTCGCTTGAGCGACCTTGATCAGTTTATTGGTGCCAGCATTATTGATGCCGTAGACGAACGTGGCTACCTTAGTCAAACCTTGACGGAAATCACTGAAGGTATCAACGGCAATTTGGCTCAACAAGAGCAAGAAGCCATTGAGGAAGATGAAACTCAAGCCGTATTAACCTTGATTCAGCAATTTGACCCTATTGGAGTTGCCGCACAGAATTTAAGAGAGTGCCTGCTCATCCAGTTAAAATATTTACCCTCTGATACACCATGGCGCCAAGGTGCAATAACCGTTGTAGATAAACACTTAGATCTGCTTGGCAGTCACGACTACAATTCCTTAAGGCGACGCTCTGGTTACAAAGAAAATGAGCTGCTACATATTTTCGAACTTATCACTAAATTACAGCCAGAGCCTGGTGCCAGCATTGCCTCAAGCCAAGCCGAGTATGTCATTCCCGACGTTATGGTACGTAAGGTTAATAATGTGTGGCGAGTTGAATTAAATCCAGACTCGGCACCAAAAATCAGAATTAACCAACAATACGTAGACTTTGGTGGCAGTGCCAATAGCAGCGACAAGAGCTACATTAAAAGTCACTTACAAGAAGCCCGTTGGTTTCTCAAAAGTCTTGAAAGTCGGAATGAAACCTTATTAAAAGTTGCTGGGCGCATTTGTGAGATTCAGCAAGGCTTTTTGGATCATGGCGAAGAGGCCATGAAACCGCTAGTCCTTGCAGAAGTTGCTGAGCACGTAGAAATGCATGAATCCACTATCTCTCGTGTTACCACCCAAAAGTACATGCACACACCTAGGGGTATCTTTGAGCTAAAATATTTCTTTTCTAGCCATGTAGCAACCGCTAATGGGGGAGAGTGTTCTTCTACGGCCATAAGAGCACTCATTAAAAAGTTAATTGCAGCGGAATTAACTCGCAAACCCTTAAGCGACAGCAAACTTACAGACATGCTAGAGTTACAAGGTATTAAAGTAGCCCGCAGGACTATTGCTAAATATAGAGAAGGCATGAACATTCCACCCTCCAACGAACGTAAACGGCTCACTTGAGCCCACACATCCCATAGGGTTAATAACCACATATGAATATTAGTGACATCCTCACGCCAGAACGCACCTTTGCCGATCTGAAATGCGCCAGTAAAAAACGCACACTCGAGTCTATTAGCCACTGGCTTGGGGGTCAAATGACCACGTTTGATAGCAAAGAGCTATTCAGTGCATTAATTAACCGAGAAAAGTTAGGCAGCACCGGGTTTGGTGATGGTATAGCTATACCTCATTGTCGGCTAGCCAGTTGCACACAAGTCACTGGTGCTCTAGTCCGATTGGCTAACGCCGTGGATTTTGATGCCATAGATCAACAACCAGTAGATTTACTGTTTGTGCTTTTAGTGCCCTTACAAGCTACTGATGAACATCTACAAATTTTAGCTACTCTAGCGGGCAGTTTTGGCCAACCGGAGTTTCGGGCGGGCTTACGTGAGGCCACTGATGCAGGTGCTATGTACAAAATCGCTATCGCATAAATGCCCTAAAACGGGTATGCTATAAGGCTACACTTGATAAGCTTACGCCATGCTTATCATCACGTGTTTCACTATTTTATAGCGCCACGCCTGTAAGGGTTTCTGCATGATCCATCAACAAATCACTATCATCAACAAACTTGGCCTGCATGCTCGTGCTGCTGCTAAGCTTGTAGGTGTCACTGGTCGACATGGTTGCAACATCGAAATTGGTAGTGACGGTAACATGGTGGATGCAAAAAGCATTATGTCAGTGATGTTATTAGCTGCCGGTCAAGGCACTGTACTAGACCTTAAAGTTAGTGGTGATGGTGCTCAACAGGCCTTTGACGAAGTATCACAGCTGGTTGATAATTATTTTGACGAAGGCGAATAAGGCTAGTAGTCACATGAAATCCCGCCTTAAAGAACTCAACGATGCCCTCGACAGTGGTGCTTTTATTCAAGCACGCCACATGCTTAATCACACCCTAAAACCCGCTCATACGGCACACTTACTGGAATCCTCACCCCCAAGAGAGCGCGAAGTACTGTGGAATTTGGTAAATCCAGAGTTAGAAGGCGAAGTACTGCATCATTTGAGTGACGAAATTCAAGCTGAATTCGTTAATCAAATGAATACCGAGGAGCTACTACAAGCCACAGAAAACCTCGACACCGATGACTTTGCTGACATCTTGCAACAACTGCCCAAAAAGGTAATGCAAGAAGTGCTGAATAGTTTACGGCAACAAGATCGAGAGCGGCTAGAGCAAGTTTTGTCTTATCCAGAAGATACCGCTGGCGGCCTCATGAATACGGACGTTGTGAGCATCCGACCAGACCTCACCATAGACGCCGTACTACGTTATTTACGTCGCCATGACACCATGCCAGAAATGACTGATAACCTGTTTGTGGTGACACGAAAAGACCGCTACATTGGCTTATTGCCACTCACCACTCTGTTAGTCAGTGATCCCAACACTCTTATTTTAGACGTAATGGATACTGAGCGCGAAGCCATACCTGCAGATTTAGACGAAACTGATGTAGCTAACTTATTTGAACGTAACGATTGGGTTTCTGCACCTGTGGTAAACCAAGAAGGTCGTTTGGTTGGCCGTATCACTATCGATGACGTGGTAGACGTCATCAGAGAAGAAGCCGACCACTCTCTCATGCGTATGGCCGGTTTAGATGATGACGAAGACACCTTTGCCCCTGTAGTTAAAACTGCTAAACGTCGCGCAGTGTGGCTTGGAATCAATCTATTAACCGCCCTTCTTGCCTCCATGGTAATTGGCCTGTTTCAACATACCATAGAACAAGTAGTCGCCCTTGCTATCCTCATGCCTATTGTTGCAAGCATGGGTGGCATTGCTGGTAGCCAGGCATTGACCCTAGTGATCCGTGGCCAAGCTCTAGGCCACGTCGAGCGCAGTAACATTGGTTACTTACTGAACCGAGAGATTATAGTCGGCACCATCAACGGCTTGCTCTGGGCAACCGTAGTAGCCAGCATTGCTAGCTGGTGGTTCTCTGACTTAACCATTGGCTTTATCATCGCCATTGCAATGGTCATCAATTTAATTGTGGCTGCTATTTGCGGCACTTCTCTACCCGTTATCCTTAAAGCAATGAATATAGACCCTGCTTTAGCTGGAGGCGTTATTTTAACCACCATCACTGATGTGGTCGGATTTTGTGCCTTTTTAGGCCTCGCCACATTATTTTACGCGTAAGGAATTTAATATGGGCAAAGTTAAGGCCCGCAAGGCCGCAGCAGAATTAGAAGCGCTGCAACAAAATCTGCCTGCTGAAGAGGAACTTAGCCGTACCCAAATTAAGCGCGCTATGGAAGCTCTGCAAGACTTAGGTGGCAAATTAGTGGATCTAAAGCCATCCGAGTTAGCCCGCATTCCCATGAGTGACACTCTTAAAACTGCCATTGATGAATCACGCCGTATTGTCCAAAATGAGGCCAAGCGTAGGCATTTGCAGTACATTGGTAAGGTCATGCGCGATGAAGATTCAGAAGCCATTGCTAAAGCCTTGGCTGTGCACGACTCAGGCTCCGATGAACACCGTCGTGTTTTCCATCAGATAGAAACCTGGCGCGATGGCTTAATCGCCAATAATCCAAACACCATCAATGAAATCATACAGTTACATGAGAAAGCTGATCGCCAACACATCACTCACTTAGTGAAGCAGGCACAAAGCATGAATCAGGAAGCTAAAGCGAAGTCCGCGGCCAAGAAGTTATTTAAGTACTTGCGTATATTGGCAGACATTTAGCCACTCTAAATCCAGTCTACCAGCTTTTGACGTAGCTTCTTAACGGAACCACTTTGAATTTGGCTGATACGAGATTCTGACACTTCCAGTACCGCAGCAATCTCTTTTAAATTGAGTTCTTCATCATAATACAGGGCAAAGATCAGCTGTTCACGCTCCGGCAGTTCGCCAATGGCAGTTGCCAAGGCTTTCTGAAACGCCGCTTCGTCCACTTCTTTAGTAGGCATCAAACCTGACAATGGAGGCTCCACGCCCTCAGGCTGATCTTCTATCTGCACCGTTTGATAGTTATAGTTGCGGCCTTTTTGTTGCTGCAAATCTTCTAAATCCATACCCATGGCGTGCGCCAGTTCCGTATCTTTAACCGTGCGCCCCATCTCTTGCTCTAATGCAGCAGTGGCTTGGTTAATCTCACGGATACTGGTCATCACCGAACGGGGCAAGGTGCTGAAGCGGCGCACCTCATCTAACATGGCGCCACGCACTCTCAGCTTGGCAAAGGTGGTGAATTGTGCGCCCTTAGTTGCGTCGAAGTTGTTTAGGGCTTCTAGCAATCCCAACATACCCACTTGAATAAGGTCATCTATATCCACACTGGCAGGCAGACGCGCGCTCAGATGCAACGCCACTTTTTTTACCAGCGGCATGTGCAGCACCAAGGGGTCTGTTGCAGAACCGGGTGCATGGGATTGATATAGTGACATATTGTGCATCAAGGCATTATTTCCAATTAAGCTTTATGTTGCAACAGCCTTTCGACAAAAAATTCTACTTGCCCACTCAAACCAGTAGGGGGTTGCCAACGTTCTACCACAGCGGCCATGCGTGCGTATGCACGAGATGAGTTCGCCATAGGTGCTATCTCAACAACCGCTTTTTGTTGTTTATTTGCTAGCCGCAGCTGCTCATCACGTGGTGAGGTACCCAAATACAACATATGGGCGCCTAAGTAATGATCAACCACCCGTTCAATTTTAGCATATAAGGCTCGACCTTCTTTCTCGTTCTTCACCATGCTAGCTATAAAGTGGAAACGAGTCGCACCGTAGCGCTGATTCATGACTTTAATAAGCGCATAAGCATCAGTGATTGATGAGGGCTCATCACAAGCAATCACAACCACTTGATGGGCCGCGTTTAAAAAAGCCAATACGTTGTCAGAAATGCCTGCTGCTGTATCAACAATAAGGTAGTCTAATTCTCCATTGTATTCACTGAAAGCTTGAATTAGGTGTTGTAGTTGCTCATTTTGTAAACTGGCCATTTCATAAATACCCGATGCTGCGGGCACTACTTGTATGCCAAAAGGGCCATTTTGAACAATTTCACTTAAAGTTTTTTCACCGCTCATCACATGAGCCATGTTAAATGGACACTGAATGCCCAAGTTAACATCAATATTTGCCAAACCTAAATCTGCGTCCATCAACATGACCTTGCGGCCCTGTTTAGCTAAACTGGCGGCAATATTAATGGAGGTATTGGTTTTACCAACACCTCCTTTACCGCTAGTTATAGCAATGACTTGTACACTGTTTGAACTCATACTAGTGGCTCCTGTAGGACGCTAGCCCCATGGCAGCAGACGGTGTGTCTTGTATGCTGCCAAAATTCGAACTCATAGTGGATATGGTTTTTTTTGTGGCCCTGTCACCAGACCCTAAAGGTTTCCCTGGTGTAGCGTGTAACAATTTTGACAAGGCCTCAATACTACCATGTTCCTCTGCTAACTCAGCTTCTACAGCATGGGCAACCAACTGTTGTGAACTAGGATAACCCAAGTCCAGAGGAATGCGCTGACCATCAGTAATCATTGCTAACGGTTGTTTTGACTCAATGAGCGCTGCCAACAGGCCACCTAAAGGTAAACACTCGTCCAGTTTAGTTGCAACAACGCCTTTAACTTGACCCAAATAGTGCTTCATTAGATAACGCAATGAATGGGATTGGCTATTAGCCGCCAATGTAAGGTATATATTTATTTGCTGAGGCACACCCAGCAGCCCATCAACTAAGCTCTGAATATGTGGGTCAAAGGGGTTACCTCCTGAGGTATCCACCAATACGTATTCTTTATGGGCTATTTGATTTAAAGTTGTAGTTAACTCAGTAAAACCGGCCACATGATGCACGTCTATACCCAACATGGTACCGAATACTCGCAATTGATCTCGAGCTCCAATACGTTGTTGATCCATGGAAATAAGTGCTACCTTATGCTTACCGTGCTTCATGGCTAATTGTGCGCCGAGCTTGCCAATAGCAGTCGTTTTACCCACACCTGTAGGGCCTACTAGGGCATAAATGCCGGCCTCATGCACGACACCTTCAGAACTAGTCGTTAAATTATCTTGCAGCCATTGCTGTGCATGGTCCCATAACTGATCCCCATCGTCACAAGCAGGTAGTTGGGCTAACAAAGGGTCAATTAGGCGTTTTTCAAAACCCATACGTTCGAGCCTTTGAGCTACCTTAATCGCAGCAGCACTTATGAAACTCTCATTCTGGCTTAGACTCTGGCTCATTTGCTGCTCTAGCAACAAACGTAACAGGCCAAGCTCCTTTTCCATCCGCACCATATTGTCATTTACTGGTGCTTGATGGTTGGTACTGATGGCCGGTTGCAGTGGGCTCTTAAATCCACTTGATTGGCGCAACTCAGAACCAACATTACGCGCTGCAATCGGGCGCTTATGCTGGCTTCGCTGAGACTTAATTCGGTCTAAATTAGCACTAAGGCGATCTGAGAATGCGGTACTAGACTGCGCCGTTAAACGCTTTTCGTCATAGTCAATGGCCCCAACGATTTCAACTTCACCGGCAATTTTATTATTCGACAAAATAACTGCATCATCACCTAAACTATCTTTAATCATGGCGAGAGCGGTACGAGTATCTTTGGCTAAAACGCGCTTCAATTTCATCTTCAATCAACCTTAATGCTTGTGGTTTTATTCTACTGGTGCTTCCGCATCCACTAGGGGTTGTTGTTCTATAGTCGACACCACTTGAATGCCTTGTTCATCTGGTATTTCGTTGTAACCCAATATTACTAGACCTGGGATACGGTTCTTAACCATCTTCGCAAGCCAAGGGCGTATGCCAGGAGAAACTACTAACACTGGAGGAATACCCTGTTGTGCGAGTCGCTCGCTGGTACCCTGCAAATTACCTAGCAACTGTTCTGCTAGGTTAGGTTCTATGGCTAAGCCGTGTTCTTTGCTTTGCTGTAATATGTTATGCAATTGTTGTTCCAATCCTGCATCTAATGTCATAACCGATAAGTCATCCCCTACCTGAGTGAGTTGTTGCATCATCATCCGGCCTAATGCAGGGCGCACGGCGGCTGTCAATACGTCAGGATCCTGACTTCTAGGCGCTTGCTCCGCCAGTATTTCGACAATGGTACGAATATCTCTGACAGCCACACCTTCAGCCAATAGGTTTTGCAACACTTTAGCCACCACACCCACAGACAACTGGGTAGGTACCACCGCCTCAACCAACTTGGGCGCAGCTTGAGATAATTGGTCCATAAGTTGCTGAGCTTCGTCATGTCCCAACAATTCATGGGCATTTTCTTGTAATACTTTATTTAAATGGGTAGCTAATGCGGTGGCGCCGTCCACCACTGTGTAGCCCATAGACTGAGCATATTCTCTTTGCGAAGTATCAATCCACATGGCATCAAGCCCAAATGCTGGATCTTGGGTAGGAATACCCTCTAAGGTGCCATGAGTGGTACCTGGGTTAATAGCTAGGTCCCTACCCATCATCAGTTCACCCTGGCCACGGGTAACACCATTAATATTAATATGGTATTGATTAGGTGATAAATCTAGGTTGTCTCTAATGTGCACAGACTGCACCAAGAAGCCTAGTTCATGGGAAAGTTTTTTACGCACGCCTTTGATGCGCTGCATCAATGCGCCACCCTGACTCTTATCCACTAAAGGAATTAATGCATAACCAACTTCCAAGCCAATCATATCAAGCTGGGGAATATCTTCCCAAGACAGATCTTTTGATTCTTTTTCTTGCTGCTGCTGCACAGGATCTAATTCCTCAGGTATCTCTTCTTGCTTAGAACGCTTCACGGCAAGGTACGCAAGACCACCTGTAGCTGCCGCTAATAACAAAAATACAAAATGAGGCATGCCAGGTATCACACCTAACAAGAACATAATACCAGTTACCATGATGAGAGCCTGAGGGCTACCCAGCTGACCCACTACTTGGCTAGACATGTCTGTGGTAGAGGAGACGCGAGTCACGATGATAGCTGTTGCGGTGGCCAGTAATAACGAAGGAATTTGAGCCACCAAACCGTCACCGATAGTCAATAATACGTAGGTTTGTGTAGCTTGATCAAAAGTTAAACCATGGGTGCCCATACCAATAGCAAGGCCACCTATGATATTAATCAGCAGGATAAGAAAACCTGCAATCGCATCGCCTTTAACAAACTTACTGGCACCATCCATAGAACCATAAAAATCTGCCTCCGCCGTCACATCGGCGCGACGCTCACGAGCTTCATCCTGACTCAGTACACCGGCATTTAAGTCAGCATCAATAGCCATCTGCTTGCCTGGCATTGCGTCCAAGGTAAAGCGTGCGCTCACTTCTGATACACGGCCTGCACCTTTGGTTACCACAAGGAAGTTAATAATCATAAGGATGGAAAACACAATGATGCCCACCACATAGTCACCGCCAATAACAAAGTCACCAAATGACTGAATCACCTGGCCCGCAGCATCCGTACCTGTGTGGCCTTCTACCAAAACAATACGGGTAGATGCCACGTTGAGGGCTAAGCGTAACAAAGTGGCGAATAACAGCACCGTAGGAAAAGAAGAGAAATCTAACGGCCTCATGGTGTTAATGGAGATCATCACAATAATCAACGCAAGGGCAATATTAAGAGTGAAAAATATATCCAACAAGAACGCCGGTAGGGGCACCACCATCATTAATATGATCAGCAGTACTAACATGGGGATCAATAAACCCGTCAAATGTTTGACGTTGATTTGATCCTTCAAGGTTAACGCTTGTGATAAATTCATAATAACTTAGACCCTAAAGGCAAAATAACAAAACTAATAGTTTGTTTTTAATCGCTTTTTTTATTTTATTATTAACTTTTAGCAAATACTGTCGATAGTTGATTCATCGACACTTTACTCGTTAAAACATAACTCTAAGTCTTTAAAAGCAATAACAGTGCCAACATTTGCTCACCTTTAACAATTATTTTACCTTGAGGCCTAAAGTCCTCAAAGGTGAGGTCGATATTATCTATAATAACGATAGAGGATTTACCCATGAATGTTAAAACCACACGTAAACCGAGCCTTTGGATTATAGCTATTGCAGCTATTACCTTAGGCGGCTGCACCATGTCGATGACAAGCAGTCAAACCACTGAAGCTGTGGCAAATACTCCCATATACAAGAAGGAAGTGATTATTTCCACGGGATATGCCAATATCAGCGCTCAAAAGAGTAAGAATCAAGCTCAGCGCCGCTTGATGGCGATTCGTGCGTCTAAACTAGATGCCTATCGAAACCTTACAGAGCAGGTCTATGGCCAGCAGCTCAATTCATCTACCACTGTTGAAGACATGATTATTGCCAGTGACACGATGCGAGCGCATGTGGAAGGTGTTGTTTACGGGGCTAAGGTTGTCAGCATCAGCCCAATAGGCGATGATAGCTATGAAACTAAACTAGAACTAGAATTAGACACTATGCTGGAACTTAGGCGTATTTTTTTAGTCGCTAGCTAGATAACTCCTATTACGGCTATGTCATGAAACTGTCAAACCCCCTACAGCGCATAAGCAGACTTTCATGTGCTACGCTGCTAGGGCTAGTTATCGCCAGCACCAGCCTAGCTCAGGAAGATCCAGATTCTCCATTGTTAGTTTCTGGCCAAGCATTGGTGACTAACGGCGATGTTGAAACCGCTGTAATACGTGCAGTTCTTGACGCTCTCCGCACAGCAGCAACCCAACGCGAAGGTCAAGTCACTAGCCACAGCATAGTCAACGAGCAAGGCCAGCTTACAGAGAACATAAGCCTCAAAACCAACCTAAACATCCTCCGCATGGACATAGTGGAGCAAGACGCGGTGCAAGGTATCGCTACGGTAAAGCTCGCCTTAGAGTTGGATGAAAACGAAAAAGACTGCCAACCACCGCAGCTAACTCAGGTGGTGACAACAGATTTAGCCCCACCACCAGGTAATAATAACTATCACCAAATTGATATTAATCAACTACTGCTCGATACCGAAACACAGTTCTCTAACTTAGTAAAAAGTGTCAATTTTGTCACCCACCGCATTAATCCTGCACTCAATACATATCAAACGGCGTGGCTGGCCTCTGAGGCATATAATCAAGCCGACTACCACTTAGCCATAGGTGCTCAATGGCTACCAACCTCTGATAGCAAACCAAGCACTAACAGCCTAAGTAAATTGATTAGCTCATTTAGCAGCCAAACAATCCAAAGCCCTACACTAATGTTAAGCGCCACTTTTTCAAGCCCGTATTTACCTCACATCGATTTGCACCACCAACAGCAGTTCACCCTTCCAGCCAACCAGTCCATTGCCGCATCCAGCGAATCAATTCCTCAAGAGCTAAGCGAGCAGGTAGCCAAATGGGTACAAAATTCATGGAACAGTATCTACCAAACAGTGCAATGTGAAGGCAGCTATATCAAACTGAGCAAAATTATTGATCAGCCGTTATGGCGCATTAATAAAGGCCAAAAATTAGGCCTAGAACAAGGTCAACAATTATTATTGTTACCCCAGAATTACCAGAATGGGATTCTCAACCCAGATGCGGCAAGCGCACCACAGGTGTTCAAAGTGACATTACTGCAACCTCACGCTGCCTTGCTCGAGCATATCGCAGGGCCCGATAATATAACCGCCACAACAGCCCAGGTGATTGTATTTTAAACGCTTGTAAACCTATTTGCGCAAGGAATTAGAACATGAAGAATAGTCTTATATGCACCATACTCGCTGCCAGCCTCTTGGCCAGCCCTATTTATGCAAACCAACAACAAACACAAGCACACTTAAAAACTCTACTCGGTGAACTTCAGCACTTGGAGCAACAGTTAGATGCTCGCCAGCAAGTTGGGAATTCAATAACACCTGGCTCTAAGTACCGCATCAAGCCTGGTGACTCTTTAGGGGATATTGCCAAACGAGCCTACGGTGAGACCAACATAAAACTCGATTTGGTTATGAAGCTCATCGTCAGTAATAATCCCACTGCGTTCTTCCGTAATAATGCCAACTTTGTTTATGCAGATAAAGTAGTCACTATTCCAAGCGTAGACGACTTTAGAACCATGTTGTTTAACGGCGATACAGACACCTTGTTAACTAACGATGTAGACAAGAGTCAGTGGATCCGCTTTCCTTAAGCAAAACCTGAGCAAATAAAAAGGCGCTTGCTATAGATATAGGGGGCGCCTTTTTTGTCATGCTATTTGGTCGTGTTAACTGGAGTATTTGATTAAGAGCTCATAGCCTCTTTGCGAGATAGCGAAGCTGATTTTTGTTTTACCAAGTGCAATAAATCATCTTCGTCATTCCTTCCAAAGAAGATAAATCGCAGGCCAACCACTAGTTTTAAACCGTTGGCATGGGCACGCATATGGCGCACTTCGGCACTGGCTTTAGCTTGAAAACCGTCAATCTTAATTTCGATGTGCTTAATGGCCTTGCCGACTTCAACATCATATAAATTCGCCTGAGGAATCAGCACAGAAGCACCACCACCAGACACGTCTATTACATCAACGTTTTGACCACCAATGCTCATATTAATCTTTTCGTCTAGGGTAGCAGGAAGGTTTAACAGGTCGCGGTGCTGCTTTACACTCACTGTATCTGGCAACTTGGCGGAAAAACCTAAACCATATTCACAAGAATTAACGAAACCTACCTGTATATCAAAGTAGTGCACGCGACTATCATGAAAAAACTCTACCCGCAGGTCATCTTTAGTTTCAATGATCGCCGTAAAGTCAGGCTGGCTCAGAGGCTCTAGCACCAAAGTAACGTCACTATTACTAGGCCGCTTCATTTTAGCCGTTTTATAAACCACTTCCTGTAAACGATAGTCTGCAAGGGTTTGATCCGCCGCATCGCCAAAACTTATATAAAAAGAACACTTGCGCGCTTTCACTGTCATAAAAAACTGGTATAAGTCTTTGAAACCACTGATCTTAACTTCGTCGTCCAAAACAACCTCCGATAGCAGCCTGGCCCAATAAGTTAAAAGGGTAGCCAAGTATACTTGTTAATATTATCGACCAACTAATGGCAAAATGAAGTCTTTATATGAGCTGATTACGTAATTCGTCGATAGAAACTGGAATACTTAGTGCCAGATAAACAGATTTACTGCGTATATACAATTGCCGCCGCAAGGGACTGTGTTTTGGTAAGTGCAAAAAATACAAAGCGCTTTGTGCCAGTTCTGGAACCATCTCTACCTGTTTAGCCCATTGGTCGATTAAAGCAAACAAATTATCATTATTTGGTGCAGGTAAGGCAGTTGCTTGTACCTGATCTAAATTCTCACCTGCTAACACCCGTTGGCACAAGACCTTGTAATGTTGATTAAACCGCCCCTGTGTGGCCTGTCGAGGTAGGCTTTTTAGTTCGAACCACCCCGTTTCTCGCCCTGCGTGGTACACAGCCGCATGGCTCCAAGGGTGATGGCTCGGTGCCGTTGCATGGCGACAGGCTTCGGCATAAGCCTGTTCAGCCGGTGCCAAACCAAAACTTTGCTGGCACTGGTCCATCAACTGTAAAAATTCTGCAATTGAGGGCATCCAGCTATACTGACGTTTGGTTTGCTCAATAGCTAACACCAGCACATCTTCTTCGTATCCCGCCAAACTTAAGGCCCATTCGCGCTTGGCAATAATAATCTCTTTGTCGTCATCAAAAGCACTTTTAAATTTATGCCCGTAGATGGTCATAAATCGAGCAAATAGCATATTGACCAATGATTTTATTTTTTGGTCAATAGCAGCATTGGCAGCAACAGCAGTTTTACCAGTCGGTATTATTGATGTCGAGGACGTTTGCTGTAATGTTGCGTCGGCGCTGTTTAGCAGCGTATCTAGCTTCTTCATTGGACGAATTAGTCTGTTGTTGAGTTTGTCTTTGGGCACGAGCCCCCGCTGTTTGCTGCTGAACCTGTTCTTTTTTGACCCATTTTAAAAACTTTTGATCCCAGCCACCTGGCGTTTCTCGGCGACCTTTGTCCATATAATACACCACAAATTCATCTTTAATGCCAATGGCAAAGGCTTCGCTTATTTGGTGTTGTAGCAATAAAACTTTAACAATATTTGCCGAAGGCATCCATTCTAAATCCATATGGCACAAATGCTGGTATTGAGCTTCTTTAGCGGCAAATAAACGGCTTAATTCATCACCTTCACCAGCGTCACGGCGCCAGCCTCCAAAACCGCTCATGGAAGCTCTCTGGCTAGCAACTGGCTTAATGACAGACTCTGGCTCACCCTCAACGTGGTCCAAAGAAACAGATTGTTTAGGCATCAACTGCAGTTCAATACGCACCATACCCTCACCTGCGGGGGCAACTTGCAACAGCCCTATTGAGGACAACTGTGATAATAACTGGCCTTGATGTTGCCTCGTCAAACACAATGCGCGACCATACAAACGTTGTTCTTCAACCACCACTTGGCCGTTCCAAGCACCTACCAATTCTGTTACCACAGCCAGCATAAGGGCTTGTTCTAGACCATAGCGTTGCGCTAAATGAGGAGCAATTGGTAAATTTGGGGCCGATAGTGGCATAACTAGGATCAACTTTAAAGTGATACGTTTACCCATTCTACCCTAACTGGTCCTGTGCTAACATCGGCAATGTTAACCAATGACCAATAAAGCACCATGACTCAAAAAAGCCCTATAGAACAGATGATGGATCATCAATCAATCCGTAAATTCACTAACCAAACCATACCTCAAGAGGTAGTCAACACCTGCATTGCTGCGGGCCAAGCCGCTTCCAGTTCTAGTTTTGTGCAAGTAACCAGCGTAATTCAAGTCAATTCTCAAGAGGCTCGTACAGACTTAGCAAAAGCTGCTGGTGGCCAAGCTTACGTAGAAAGCGCTGCAATATTTTTAGTATTTTGTGCAGATTTACAGCGCAATCAACAAATATGTCTTCGCCAACAGCAACAGATGCCAACGGGTTTTACCGAACAAACCCTTATTGCAAGTATAGATACAGCTCTATTTGCGCAAAATGTTTTACTGGCGGCCGAAAGCCTTGGTTTAGGTGGGGTTTTTATTGGTGGCTTACGTAACCAGCCAGAAGTGGTTACAAAATTATTGAACTTACCACAACAGGTATTCCCCATATTTGGTCTATGCCTTGGCTACCCAGATCAAAACCCAGGACAAAAACCTCGCTTACCTTTGTCTATGGTGTTGCACCAAGATTATTACTCGAACGACGGCTTAGCTAATCTAGCAAGCTACGACGGCCAAATCAGTGACTACTACCAACAACGTAGCCATGGAAAACTGAAACTGACCTTTAGCCAACACATCATCAAGACAGTGGTTAAGGAGTCGCGACCCCATATGCTTCCTTACCTGCGTAGCCAGGGGTTCACCACCCGTTAATGGTCCACATTAGTTAATTTGCCGAGCTTGGATAATGTCGTACCATTGCGCTGGCCCTGTTCGGTGTACCGAGGTACCACCAGCATCAACAGCCACGGTCACTGGCATGTCTTCTACGTCAAATTCATAAATCGCTTCCATGCCTAGCTCTGCAAATGCCACAACTTCAGCGCTCTTAATGGCTTTGGACACCAAATATGCAGCACCGCCCACTGCCATTAAATAAACGGCCTTATGCTCTTTAATAGCATCAATAGCCACTTGACCCCGTTCGGCCTTGCCAATCATGCCCAACAAACCTGTTTTTTCTAGCATAGTGCTAGTGAATTTATCCATACGGGTAGCCGTGGTGGGCCCTGCCGGCCCCACAGCTTCGTCTCTAACAGGGTCTACTGGACCAACGTAATAAATAAAACGACCTTTTAGATCTACAGGTAGTGGATCTCCCTGAGCCATCATTTCGATCATTTTTTTATGAGCAGCATCACGCCCTGTGAGCATCTTGCCTGACAACAATAAAGTTTCCCCAGGCTGCCACGTTAATACGTCTGTGGGGGACACCGTATCTAAGTTAACTTTTCTCGCACCCGCGCCCACATCCCACGCAATGTCTGGGTAATCATCTAAACTCGGCGGTGTTTGTAAACTCGGACCACTGCCATCCAGTACAAAATGCGCATGACGAGTAGCTGCACAGTTAGGAATCATACACACGGGTAAAGAAGCTGCGTGGGTAGGATAATCCATTACCTTAATGTCTAGCACGGTGGTTAAGCCACCCAGGCCCTGAGCCCCAATACCTAAGCTATTCACAGCATCAAACAATTCTAGGCGTAGCTTTTCGGCCGTATTGCTGGCACCGCGAGCCTGGAGTTGATGAATATCTACTGGATCCATTAAAGACTTTTTAGCCAGTAGTGCGGCTTTTTCGGTCGTGCCTCCTATCCCTAGCCCCAGCATACCAGGAGGACACCAGCCAGCCCCCATAGTAGGTACGGTCTTTAATACCCAGTCGACAATGCTATCAGACGGATTTAGCATAACCATTTTACTTTTGTTTTCGGAACCGCCACCTTTAGCAGCTAACTGAATATCAACCCGATCACCTTTAACGATAGAGGTATGAATGACTGCAGGCGTGTTGTCTTTGGTATTGGTTCTGCTACCGGCGGGGTCGGCCAAAATAGAGGCACGCAACTTGTTATCTGGGTGTAAATAGGCACGCCTTACCCCTTCGTTAATCATGTCTTCTAAACTCAGCTCTGCGTCCCATTGCACATCCATGCCAACTTCTACAAACACCGTAACGATGCCAGTGTCCTGACATAGGGGACGTTTACCTTCTGCACACATGCGTGAATTAATTAGAATTTGTGCCATCGCATCCTTGGCCGCTTTAGATTCTTCACGCAGGTAAGCTTCATGGACAGCGTGTATAAAGTCCAATGGATGGTAATAAGAAATAAATTGTAAAGCGTCTGCGACGCTATCAATTAGATCATGTTGGCGAATAATGCTCATGGTAGGGTCCTAATTTGGCCTAAACAGATGGTTCTATTATAACCCCTTATGTCCTTGAACTCAGCTTTTAGACCACATAACCCGCCGTTGCAGCATTACTATGTGGGTTATACACACTATTCCGACTTAACACCAAAGGTGATATATGTGTCTTCAACTGGTGGTGTTTCAGCTTTTTCTTTAGCCTCAAGCTGAGCCGTCTGCAAGGCTAATTTGGCCTGCTCCAGCTCAAAATAACGCCCTTGTTCTAAGGCTATTAAAGCTTTCATTTTGCCTACTAGGTCTTGGTTTTGAATCTTTTTCATTTGCATTTGCAAACCGTCAATGCGCTTTTTCAACTGTGTTAATACGCCCTGCTGTGCTTTGGTGGTGTTTTGCAAGTCCTCGAAACTAGTGAGAATTTGTTCGTTAACGCTACCCAACATCAGCTGATTTTCTATTGACTGTTTTGACGCAGCTTGCTGCGAATCGGTGCCAACTTGCTTGAGGTAGTACATTACCTGTTCTACACTTTGGCCCAGTTGGTGGTTAACGTCTGCCACATCAATAAGCTGGGCCTCTATCAGGTTAACCCGGTCCATTTGTTTTTCAAATTGCACCAGTTTGCTGCCCATTGCGATACTTATTGCAGTGGCATCTTTTACAGCACTCTGTAGCACATAGAGCATTGCAGCGCCGCTCATTAGGCCTACAACACCTAGGGAGATTATAAAACCAAGCAGGTAGCTATTGGTTTTACGTAAATTCTTAGCCATCTTGTTAATGGTAGTTACACTACCTAACAACATGTGTATGGACTGGTTGGTAGAGTGGGCAGCTTCATTGGCTGCACCAGCGGCATCTAAAACAATTTCTGTTAGGCCTTCTATGTCTGATGCACTGGCCATTTTTTCTTTAGACACCTTGTCGCCAGCATCCATTTCATTGTCATCATTGACAATGAAACCATCATCACCTTCTAGTTCAACTTGGTTTTCTACAACACCTGGAGCATTCTCTTCTAACAAATCGTCATCGCCATCAAATAGCATAACGTCGTCATCTTCGACTACTTTTTCCGCCTTAGTCTTTAGTGTGGGTGGTTTGGCTTTTATAACTTCCGGTTCTTCTTCTACCGCCGGCTCAGGACTACTATCTTGCTCAACTTCTATCTCTTCTTCTGCCTCAAACTCAGCTTGATCTAGCACCTCAGACATTTGCTCAGCCAGCTCCTGTTCGATTTTGCCTTGTTCAGGATCAACTTGACCACGGGATTGTGCTGCTTCTTCTTCAGCTTCTTCGACGGACACCAGTTCAATATCCAAAGCCACTTCGGCTTCATTTTTTTCTTGGTTTTTGTCTGTATCTTGGTCGCTCATAAGCTTCACATCTCAGTCGATCCAAAGCCTACAGGGGAAATGCAGGCTAGGGTTTGTCGTTGCGTTCTTGTAACGCTTCGCTATCAGTAGTTATATCGGCAGATTGTGAGCGAATCTTAGACATTTTTTTAGCTAATCTGCCAGATGATGCAGATTCTTGATTTTCTTCGTCCTGCACAGCGTCTTCAACATCCTTCATAGGGGTTGATGGCTGCGGTGTTGAAAGAGCGGCTACACCCGCTAAATTCACTTGGGAAGTCGAAGTAGGATCACGACCCTCCAGATGATCTTCACTGGCCTCCTTGCTTTTCTGGTGACCCATGTTAGCTTGCGTCACTGCAGCTTGATGTTCCGTTTCTCCATATAAGCCCACAGGTGCTGCTTGCACATCGGTATGGTGGCCCATCGCGGCGTTGCCTGCACCCACTTCAGCATGGTGACCCATTACGGCGTTGCCTGCATCCACTTCTGCATGGTGACCCATTACGGCGTTGCCTGCATCCACTTCTGCATGGTGACCCATTACGGCGTTGCCTGCATCCACTTCGGCATGGTGACCCATGGCGGCGTTGCCTGCACCCATTTCAGCGCCAGTTTCACCTTCTAACGTAACAAATTCAGCGTTGACACCAGTATGATGGCCCATTGCAACATTGCCAACTTCCACTTCAGTGGGTTCGTCACCTTCTAACCTAGCAAACCCTGCGTTACCGTCGACATGATGACCCATCTTCGCGTGACCAGCAGCCAACTCACTAACATCCTCTCCAGTGAGGCTAGCAGCCCCTGCTTTAGCGTCTGCATGATGACCCATCTGTGCTTGGCCTGCCGACCCAGCGTTATATTCCTCCCCCGGTAAACTAGCAGAACCCACACCAGAAGGCCGACGCCCTTCTAACTTAGCTTGAGACGCTGCGGGGGCATTGGAAGAGGCTTCGGAGACTATAGAAGCAGACGTCGAGCTTAAGGCCTTTTTTTGCGACAGATTATAGGCTTCTATTTGAGATCTTTGGGCAGCGGTAAGCTTTCGTGTTTTAGCAGGTGTGGCAGAGTTGGCATTTGGTTGAGCAGTCTTTCGATCACCCTTGGCGTAAAAACGATCCCAATCTTTGGCTAGTTCACTTTCTTGGCCTTTGGTATTGGATATGCGCTTTTGACTGGCGACAAAGTCTGCCTCGGCTTGATATTTATTGGTACTTTCTGTAGGTTCAGAAACAGTATATTCACGCGTTTTTTTGGTGTTCAAAACCCGTTTAAATAAATCTTTATTAACCTCAATGCCTTTCTTCAACAGCAAGTACTCCAGTGTTTTACATTATGTCCCTGCAGAGCAATACTTCCTTTTGAGGATAGTATAACCTTATATAACCACATCGTCACTCTTATAGCTAAAAAGCATAACCTTATATGGCTTCACCATCTTCGTTATAACGAAAATCGGCAGGCACATCGGGGTTTGGCTGCAAAGGTCGTGGTACGCCTGGAGTCACTGAGCTGAGTTGATAAACATAGGCGAGCACTTGGGCCACAGCAACAAATAAACCTTCTTCGATCTCTTCATTAATTTCACTGGTAAAATATAGCGCCCTAGCCAACAAAGGCATACGTAATATTTGCACACTTTCTGTTTCAGCCAATTCTCGTATACGTGCAGCCATTTCGCCTTGCCCCTTAGCTAAAACAACCGGCGCACCAGAGCCTGCTTGGTCATACACCAACGCCACGGCAAAATGCTGAGGGTTAGTGATTACAACGTCAGCATTCGTCACGTCATCTAACATTCGACCCATAGCCATTTCGCGCTGCCGCTGACGCACCTGAGCCTTCACTTCGGGACGACCTTCCATCTCTTTCATTTCGTCTTTGATGTCTTGCATCGACATCTTCAGCTTTTCAGTATGGCTGTATATCTGATAAGGCACGTCAATTGCAGCGATCACCAACAACGACAAACAGATGTAGAAAAAGGCCCATACTAAAATCTTACCCCCCTCTTGGAATGCCCTACCCAAAGGCATTTGCGCCAAGGCCAAAAGATGGTCAGTTTGTGAAGCAATCACTAAATAGCCAATACCAGCCACTAAAATGAATTTAACTAAAGCCTTCGTCAGTTCCATAAGGGCTTGGGTGCCCAGCATACGCTTGAGGCCCGAAAGTGGGTTGAGCTTACTAGCCTTAAAACCAATAGCTTTGGTAGAAAATAACCAGCCTCCAATCAGAGCAGGGGTAATTAACGCCAATATTAAGGTGAGCACGAAAAAAGGCATTACCGAGAGAATGCCTTCAACTAAAGTGCCTAGAAAAACACTTGGTAAAAGGCTGGTATCCATTATCAAGGCACGATCAATGGTCAAAGCAGAGCTTAGCATTTGCGAAATATCATCAATAATGGTTCCGCCCGTCATCAGCAAAAAGGCCGAACCCAGCACCATCATAATAGCCATGGAAAGCTCTTTTGATCGCGGCACCTGCCCGTCTTCACGTGACTTTTCAAGCTTTTTAGCCGTGGGTTGTTCGGTTTTTTCCTGGGAGCTGTCTTCAGCCATGGCTAGCCCACACCCAATAACAGGCGTATCTGCTGAAACGCCTGAAACCATAAGTTTTGTACGTTACCCATAAAGCTAGGTAACAATACAATCAAAACCATAATGCCCATTAACAAAGTTAAAGGAAAGCCTACAGCAAATACATTTAAGCTGGGCGCAGCCCTAGAGATCACGCCTATGGCACTGTTAGTGAGTAATAAAACAACCATTGCTGGTAGTGCAATCATGGCCGCGCCACTAAACAACAACACAGACCACTGCAATACATCCCAAACCATTGCCATTTCTAACTGAGGTTCCCCAATAGGCCACAAGCGGAAGCTATCGAGCAATAGCTCAATAAGAATGAGATGGCCACCAATGGAGACAAACACTAAGGTTCCGAGTATCACAAAAAGTTGAGATATGACAGGAGTTTGCACACCACTGTTAGGATCCACCATCATGGCAAAACCCAAACCCATGGACAGAGCAATAAATTCGCCCGCAGCGCTTACTGCGGCGAACACAATTTGTAATATCAGCCCCATCATCACCCCAATGACCACCTGTTCCATAAGCATCACCAAGCCTGCGCCAGACAGTACATCAACGATGGGCCAATCATGTAACGGGTAAATGAGAATAGTAAGAACCAAAGCCAAGCTGATACGTATCGTGGTGTTAACGCTCATTGCCGAGAATATAGGGGTAGCAAGGAGGCACGCGCTAATCCGTGTCATGGGCCACAAGAAGGTGTAAAGCAACGCTAGTACGTCATCCCAAACGGCAAACATAGTTAACCAATAATACCTGGTATACGTTCAATTAAACGAGAAGCAAAGTCAGTCAGCACAGTGATTTGCCAAGATCCAAACAGATACAGCACTAACACCAAGGCCACTAACTTAGGAATAAAACTTAAAGTCATTTCGTTAATCGATGTCGCCGCTTGCACAATACCAATGAGCAAGCCCACCACTAGCGCTATCCCGAGCATGGGGCCTGCAATAGTTGCGGTAACTAACAAGGCCTCTCGGCCAATATCTAATACAGTACCTTGATCCATCATCAACCTCCACGTCAGGTATAAAAACTACTGGCTAAGGTACCTAATATCAAAGCCCAGCCATCTATCAGCACAAACATCATGATTTTAAACGGCAATGAAATCATCATCGGCGATAACATCATCATACCCATGGACATAAGCACACTAGCAACCACTAAATCGATCACCACAAACGGCACAAACAATAAAAACCCAATCTGGAATGCAGTTTTTAATTCGCTAGTTAAGAAGGCGGGTATCAACAATTGCATAGGCACGGTCTCTGGCCCATCAAGTTCTTGTTGGCCTGAGATTTGTGCAAACAGTTCAATGTCGGATTCACGGGTTTGTTTCAGCATAAATTCACGTAAGGGCTGCTGAGCTACTTCAAAGGCCTGCATAAAGTCAGACTGATCGTTTAGATACGGTTGAATAGCTTCATCATTTATTTGGGTAAATACAGGGGCCATAATAAACAACGTTAAAAATAGCGCTAAACCCAACAACACCTGATTAGGTGGAGTTTGGTTGGTACCTAAAGCTTGTCGCAATATCGACAAAACGATAATAATGCGGGCAAAAGAGGTCATCATCAACAACAATGCTGGCAGCATTGTAAGTAATGTCATTAACGCTAGAATTTGCAGTGTTAAACTGTACTCTTGCTGGCCATCAGCATTGGTTTCAACAACCACACCAGGTATAAAGCTATCGGCTGCGCTGACTTGAGGTGCAATAGCCATCAATAACAACATACTGATAGCTGGCAACCAGCCTATGGCGCGCCTCATGCTCATAACGTGTCCTTGTGTTTTACAGTTTGAGTGTGTCGACCCAGCAATTGAGAAAACTGCTGGGATAAACCTGAACGAGCGGGCTCTGATACAGAACCTTCTCGGGGGCCTAGTGAGGAAGGATCGCCTTCTTGAGCATCAAGCTCAGCTAATAGACGAATATTGTGTGCAGTGACTCCCAATAGAAGGGATCTGCCATCCACTTCTACAAGTAACAATTTATCGCGGTTACCTAATGCCATAGCTTCTACAAATCTAAGTCGACGCCCACCTTGAGGCCGCCGCTGCATAAACCATCGCGCAGCAAATACCATGGCCAGCAAAATGGCCAATACCAGCAACAAGCTGCCTATAGACTGCAACAACAACTGGGTATCACCTAACATAAATAGGCCTTAAATTTTGCGTATACGGTCAGCAGCATCAAGCACTTGGGTCAATCGGATACCATAACGCTCATTGACCACCACAACTTCACCTTTAGCAATAATGGTATTATTAACACATACATCAATGGACTCTCCAGCTAGGCGGTCAAATTCAACCACACTACCTTCGCTCAAGCGCAACAAATCTTTAATTTTTAGCGTTGAACGACCCACTTCCGCAGACAAAACTACGGGAATGTTTTGTAATATATCTAGGTCTAGCTCGTCCTCAAAGGTGGACAAGGCAGCCGGGGCTAATTCTTCTTCGCTCACGGGTATTTCCTCTATTTATCTACTATTAGAGACACTTTAGTCCCATAAGTCTACTTCATAATCGTCCATCTTCACTTCACCCATAATTTTCACAGCGGCATGACCATTAGAACTGCCATACACGCCACTAAACAGGGGAATACCTTCCGATGTAACAGTTACAGTTTCCGGCATTTTAATCGGAATAACATCACCTACTTTAAGCTTACGTAGCTCTAACAAGTTAATTTGAGGGTTAGCAAGATCAGACTTTATATCCAAATCAACGTCTTCAATAGCCACCTTAAGATAGTTATTCCAAATTCGCTCATCATCAATATCACTATCACCAATCACCTGGTTGCGTAACAGATCACGAATAGGCTTCATGGCTGCGTAGGGGTAAATTATTTGTATGCTGCCATTAATGTCGTGGGCCATATCAATATTGAACTTATTAATAATCACCAAATCATTTTCTTCTACAATACTAGTGAATTGCGGGTTTACTTCGGAGTTAATAAACTCAAAAGCCACCGTGTACATCGGAGCCCAAGCCGCTTTCATGTCTTGAAACACTCGTTGCAGGATCATTTGGATAATACGGTACTCTGTGGGTGTAAAATCCCTAATGCCTGATATTTCTGTATGAGAACCTGCGCCACCAAAAAAACTATCAAGTGAGTTAAAAATCAATTGTGGGTCAATAACAATTAACATGGAACCACGCAAGGGTGGGATCTTAACCACGTTTAAAGAAATGGGCGTAGTGAGGCTCGCCATGTGGGCGGAAAAACGTTCCACATCTACTGGCTGAGCTTCAATTTTCGGCTGATAGCGCAATAAACTTTTTAAGCTAATACGGAACAAACGCGCAAAACGCTCGTTGATCATATCCAATGAGCCCAAGTGAGACGTTAAAGTACTGTCTTCACTCGCAATGTCGTACTCTTCTGTTTCCGCGTCTAAGTTATAGGCTTCGCCCTCATCGCTTTCGCCCAACTTGACCAAAGCTTGAATTTCTTCTTCTGAGAGTAGTTCATTGTCACTCATACTGCCCAAACTCCTAGTTTACTGAATTACAAACTCGGTAAAGAATACTTCTTCGATGCCACCAAAGTCTTCATAGCCAATTAAAACTTGGTTCATGCGCGCTTTAATGGCGTTGGCCAGTTTTTGTTTATCGGTCACGGTGGCTAACTGATCCTTGTTGTAAGTAGACACTTCCATGATGATGGCTGAACGAACAGCCAGTTCATGTTTGTATACGTTATCTACAACACGTTGGTCATAATGGGTCATAAAGCCCATAGTAAACTGACAAAACTGCTTACTGCCCGACAGATTAACCGTAAACGAACGCTCCATCTCATTGTAGAGTTGATCGAATTTCTGACCTTCTGGCATTTCTTTAGATACCTTGTCTAAAGGTTTAGGAACGTTAGGATCAACCCCTTCAGCACCTTCAGCACCTTCAACACCTTCAGCAGTAACTTCTTGGGTAATAACATTACCATCTTCATCTACTACTATAGGCTTTGCATCAAAAGCTCCCGTTAGGAACAGGGTGCCACCAATACTCATAGCAATAAGTAAAATACCAATGATGACAAATAGCAAAACTTTAACTAAGCCACCTTTCTTCTTTTCTTCGCCTTCTACTACTTCTTCGTCTGCCATGGTTAGCCTTCCTTCTTAACTTCTAAAATGTGGGTTACTTAGTCTTTACCGACTAAGCAAAGGTATCTATATCACCATCATGGTTACTGCGATTATTTGCCGCACCCATTGGAGTTTGTTCTTCGTTGGAATTTCTTACGGTTTGACTCAATTGCCAATCAGGCTCTTCGCCACGGGCTTGTTGTTGGCCTCTATTATCGCTGCCTACAGACACACCTGACAATTGTAAGCCACTATCTTCAAGCTGCTCCTTAAGTCGGGGTAAGCTTGATTCAAGCAGTTCACGCACTCCTGCGTTAGCACTTAAAAGCTGAGTCTGTAACACGCCATCTTCCATTACCAAGTTAATACTCACTTGCCCCAAACGCGCCGGATTTAGGGATAAGTTGGCTTGCCAACGTCCTTCCTTAACCATGCGGTGCAGTTGTTGGCCCAATTGATCCTGCATTTGGCGTGCCGCCAGTTGAGCTGAGCTGTCACCTTGCATAAGGCTAGTGAAGCGTTGGCCTAGGTCCATAGTAGCTGCGTCTGAACTCAGAACGACACCCACCGCAGTGGGCACATTAGCTAATGATGATGCAGCCTTAAAGTTGGCCCCAGTGTAACTGCCTAGAGCCTGTGATTCCAGTGAATTCGTGGCGTTAGTGGCTGCTGAAGCACGCCCTGTTAACTGGTCTAACTTTTGCACCAATGATGGCGCAAGTGTAATGGCGGCGTATGTTGTGGCGGCGTTAGAGCCAGTAGCTGAAGCCGCTTTAGCTTTGGTCTGTGTTAACACTTTATTAATGGAGTTTGCTAACTGCGTTTTTTTGTCAGGCACCTGACTAACAGCACCAGTTTGGCGTTGCTGTAAAAATGATTGAGTCGCTACTTGTGGTGTTAAAGCTAGCGCTGAGGGTGTGCCTCCAGGAGACGCAGTGCTGCTAGCAGCCGCCGTATTGGCAGCCGCGGTGCTATGTTGGCTGCGCACCTTAATGACATCTGCATCATTTAGCGGTAGTGAATCTAACGATCGAGTAGCCAGTGCCTGCGCACTAGTGGCAGCCTGTGGTTGACCTTGGAGAGGGGGCTGAACTTGAACTTGAACTTGAACCTGAACCTGTGGCTGAACCTGTGGCTGAACCTGTGGCTGAACCTGTGGCTGAACCTGTGGCTGAACTTGAGCCGGAACCTGTGGCTGAACTTGAACCGGAACCTGTGGCTGAACTTGAGCCGGAACCTGTGGCAGAACTTGAGCCTGAACCTGTGGCTGAACTTGAACCGGAACCTGTGGCTGAACTTGAACCGGAACCTGTGGCTGAACTTGAGCCTGAACCTGTGGCTGAACTTGAGCCTGAACCTGTGGCTGAACTTGAGCCTGAACCTGTGGCTGAACTTGAGCCTGAACCTGTGGCTGAACTTGAGCCTGAACCTGTGGTTGAACTTGAGCCTGAACCTGTGGTTGAACTTGAACCGGAACCTGTGGTTGAACTTGAACCGGAACCTGTGGCTGAACTTGAGCCGGAACCTGTGGCTGAACTTGCACTTGCGGTTGAGCCAAAACTTTTACTGTCGTCTCTGCCGCAGCATCAAGTACGTTTGTTGTTGCAACTACTTGAGCTTGACCTGGCTTAAAGCCCATGCCTATGGCGGCACTAGTTTGAGCGTTAAGAGATCCACCGTTTGTCGCTGGCTTTACCGTGCTTTGAAGGACTAAACTCGCGATGGCAGGGTCTATACCTAACTGAGTAGCTAAGTCTTGCAATTGTTGATCAGAAAAATCTACCTTACTATCGGCAAACTGCGATACGGCCGCCGCTACTGGAGTCTGCGGCATGTCTATCACAGGTTGCAATTGAGTAATAAAGCTCAGATCATCAATTTGCGATTGTTGTTGTGGGGATAGAGTGGCTAGAAGTTGCTGCGAAGACTGCGTCTGTTGCAACATAGACATGGCATTAGTCGGCAAACTGTTGCCGGCTGGCAGGCCATTGCCACCTGGTATTGCTGGCGCAGCTCCGCCCGTCTGGCCGCTTAAAATCTGTTCAAACAAGCCTGCAGAGGTGGTAGATTTAGCTGCCAAGTTCGAGCCAGCACCAGCTGCGCTGGGGGCGCCGGTCGCTTTAAGTAAACTTAGCAAATCTATTTGAGCCATAATAATCAGCCTGCACTAGTGTCAGTTATTCGTCAGAATAGCCATAATCAGCTATTCTTCAGCATTGTCACATAATACTATGCAAGAATCGCTCCAATGCACATTAGTTAACTGCGATTATACATTTGTGTGGCAAGGGCATCCATTTGTTTTGTATCCAGGGCTTTGTTTGCCGCCAGCTGCTCTACGTGTGCCTTCTCTGTAAGCTTGTCACTCATACGAGACTTTTGTAACTTGAGCATGGTGTGGGCCTGTGCGTGCTGCAACTTCTGATCCAGATCTTGGCGTTGGCGCAATTGATCCACTTCCATTTGCATTAACTGCTGTAAAAACTTTCGCGTTCGCACCAGCTTCTCAGTGGTACTAGTGCCTTCTTGCAAGTTGATTAAGTCTTGTTGATAGTCTTGTTGGTATTGGCGTACTTGAGCTACCGAAGCGTCAATGCTTTCAATCATCTCCCTAACCTGCTGCTCGCTTTCGAGTGCTTGCTGGTATTGTTGGTACTGTATTTTACCCAAACTGGCAAATCGATCCATTTTGCTGATAGTCATAATCCTACTCCGCTTTATGCTGCCGACGCAGCATTAACGTGTCGTTAAGGCATGGCCTGCAGGGTTTCCGATTGCTGGAATTCGTGTTGTGGCGGTTGCGCAAGGATTTGTAAATGATCCAAGCTCGTTGCCATATCACACGAGTCATGCATTCCTTGTTGCAAGAATCGATCCATATCTAGCTTTTTATCTAACGCTTGGTCTAAAAGAATATTTTTTCCTGCCTGATAAGCGCCCACGGTGACTAAATCTTTATTATCAGCGTAGCTGTTTAGCCACTGGCGTAGCTGTTGGCCAGCCTGCTTTTGTCCTAGGCCCTGTAGCGCTGGAGCTAAACGGCTAATAGATTGATTAATATCTATGGCCGGGTAATGACCAACGCTGGCTAACTCACGGCTCAGCACAATATGCCCGTCTAATACAGATCGAGCTGCGTCAACTACTGGGTCTTGCTGATCATCGCCTTCTGCCAATACTGTATAAAAAGCAGTAATAGCACCCTGGCTGTCTTCGTGCCCATTGCCGGCTCGCTCCATTAAATTGGGAATTAGGGTAAACACCGAGGGCGGGTAGCCCTTAGTGGTAGGTGGCTCGCCAACAGCCAAGCCAATTTCACGTTGCGCCTGTGCCACCCGGGAAATAGAGTCCATTAATAACAAAACTGACTTGCCTTGGTCTCTAAAAAATTCTGCAATGGTGGTGGCCAGCCTTGCTGCATGCAATCGTGTGACCGGAGACGTATCACCAGGGGCCGCAACAACTACAGAGCGAGCAAGTCCTTCTTCTCCCAATGAGTCGAGTACAAATTCTTGAACTTCTCGCCCACGCTCGCCTATAAGACCAATCACAATCACTTCCGCTTGAGTAAATCGTGTCATCATGCCCATGAGGATGCTTTTACCCACACCCGAACCTGCCATCAAACCTAATCTCTGGCCACAACCTACCGTAAGAAGTGCGTTAATACTGCGCACACCTACGTCTAAAGCTTGATCAATAGGCCTGCGCTTCAGTGGGTTAATAGATTGTCCCAAAATACTGCGGTATTCTTCTGCCACAATATCTGGTCCACCATCAAGTGGCTGGCCCATACCATCTAAAACACGGCCTAGCATAGACCTGCTCATAGCAGTATTTTGTGATTGCAATTGCGGCTTCACTTTAAAACCGGCAGCAATACCCTGCACACTTCCAAAAGGCATTAGCAATAATTTGCCGTCACCAAACCCCACAACTTCCGCCATGAGTGTTGTCCCATTAGGGCCAATAATATCGCAGTAGGACCCCACGGGTGCGTTCACACCAGTGGCCTCCAAAGTTAACCCAACCACACGCGTCAACACACCTTGTGATCGTGCGTGCTGGAGTTGAACTTGCCCAAGGCTTTGAGACAACTTATCGGCTAAGCTAGTCATCTTCAGTAGGGCTCTTAAGATGTTCATCTGGCACACCAGTCAACAAGGCATCGGCCTCAAGCACTTCTTCCAAGTCATCCGTCGCAAGTTCAGTGTCTTGTTGCTCATTAAGCTCAGGCGCTTCAGCCTGTTCTTGTGCCGGCTCTGCCGAAAGGTCTTGAAGATCTTTCGGTTCCATTTCTGATTCTAATTCTATTTCTGGTTTTAACTCCGACTCCATCTCTGACTTAATCTCAGGTTCAATCTCTGACTCAACCTCTGACTTAATCTCAGGTTCAATCTCTGACTCGATCTCTGGCTCAATCTCTGGCTCAATCTCTTGTATAGGATCAACAAATTTTTTATCTACAAAACCAAATGCTTGCTGAGATATTTGGGCCAAACGATCTTCCATTAAATCTTCCACCCAACTATCTGCGTGTTCTACTTTAACGCTGCCCATAGACACGTCTTTACTTGGCTGTAATACAACCTGGTCTGGCAAGCCATTATGTTGTTGCAAGCGTTCAAATTCGAAGGGGTTCATATGTACTTGGATAGTAGACTGGGTAATTTGAAGCTGTTCCATACTCAGCATAATTAAACGCTCAATAGCTTTTGAGGATAAACTTAATTCACCACGCACTAACTGCTTGGCTAAGTGCAAGGCCAAGGTTTGCATGGGCTGAAGTAATTCATCAGATAAAGTCTCAGTCACTTGAGCTAAATGCCCTAACGCCACTTTCATGTCTTGGTTACGTTGCTCTTCTAAAGCCTGAGTTTGTTGCTGACCAGCTTCAATACCCTTAGTTTCACCTTCAGACTGACCCAAGGCAAAGCCCTTGTCATAACCGTCTTGATAACCGGCGTCATAACCTTCTGCTTGGCCGGCACTCATCATTTGTGGTGATTCACCAACACCATCTTCGACAGCAGCAGAAAAACTAGCTTCTTCATGGGGCGCATCAAACACCTGCCAATCTTCATTTTTTGCCTGAGCCTGGCTCACTACAGATACTTCAGCTGGAGAAAAATCATCTTTTTGTGGGATTTTCTCAGGCGACGTAAGAGAAAAGAAGGGAGAGAAATCGACCCCAGCTCCGGCTAGGGGCGTGTCCCACGCCTGATAATCGCCGGCAAGGCTATGTATAACTACATTATCAGACAAAATCAGCTCCACCACCTAACATCATTTCACCATCATCAGACAAACGTCTCGCTGTACGAAGGATATCCTTTTGAGCTGCTTCCACTTCACTTATACGCATGGGGCCTTTAGCCTCCATATCGTCAAGGAAGAGCTCACCAGCACGTTTAGACATGTTCTCCAAAAACTTATCTTTAACCAGATCATCAGCGCCCTTCAAGGCCACCATCAGCTGATCTGATTCGATGTTACGAATAAGTACCTGAATACTGCGAGCATCAACGCCCTCAAGGTTATCAAATACAAACATATTATCCTGAATGCGGGTGGTGAGGTCTTCATCACGATTCATGAGGTCACCCATGATTTTGGTTTCCATTTCAGACTTAGTGAAGTTCATGATCTTAGCCGCCTGCGTTACACCACCCACATTGGACGACTTTACTGCAGAGTTGCTGGTAAACTGTTTCTGCATGATGGTCTCAAGCTCTTCTAAAGCTTCTGGCTGAATGGTCTCCATCTGCGCCACTCGCATAATAATTTCTGGGCGCAACTCTTCTGGCAAATAGTGCAGCACGTCGGCAGCTAGCTCATGCTCTAAGAACGATATAATAATAGAAATTATTTGTGGGTGTTCGCCACGAATCATCTCGGCAATAGACCGGGAGTCCATCCAGTTAAGGATGTCTAACCCGCCGCTTGCCTGTGTAGGAATAATTCGATTAAGCACACTGGCTGCTTTGTCCTCACCCAAGGCTTTGGTCAGCACTCGTTGTACGTAATCGCTGGTGCCCATAGACAGGTTGGTTTGTTGTTTCATGGTCAAGACAAATTCATCCAGCACCAAATCTACCGCGCCCTGCGAAACGTTAGCCACAGACACCATAGCCGCACCTAAATGCTGCACTTCACGCGGTGGTAGATGCATGATGACGTTCGCCGCCTCTTCCTCTCCCAAAACCATCATAATAATAGCGGTCTTTTGGGTTTTGGATAAGGTTTTAAACTCCGCATCGTCCTTTAAGTCGATGGTCGGTTCTTTGTTTTCTTTTTTATCAGCCATAGTGCTTTCTCGTCTCTAAACTCGCTGTCGCCGTGGTATTGGCAAACCTTAAAGGTCTTGCTTTACCCAATTGCTCATGACACCAGCAACGCGCTTAGAATCTTCTGTAACTAACATGCGCATTAACGCTACTTTATCATCATAACTGTTGGCAGTATCTAACATATCCATGGATACAGAAGACTTCTTCGGGCGCATTCTCGCCTTCATTTCTTCTAAGGTTTCACCCTCAATCATTACTTCTTCTTCAGCTGCCTCAGCAAGAGGTTGTCCATCAGGGCCAAATTGCACACCTGCACCACTGCCCTGAACCACCACCTCAGCACTCACCAGCTTTTTAATTGCCGGCCTAAGCACCACTAGGATAAATATCAAAGCCAGCAGAGCTATCAAGACTTGGCGCACTAAATCCTGCGCCCAAGTTTGTTCCCACATAGGTGTTGGTGGAATTGCTGCTTCTATCTGAAATGCCATGCCCAACACAGTCACATTGTCACCACGCTGGTCATCAAAACCGACAGCTGTTTTAACTAGGCTTTGAAAGCGTTCAATTTGATTTTCTGTTAGCGGCTGGCGCACCTGTTCGCCTTCATCGTTAGTGATGAACGGTTCATCGATAACCACTGAGATACTTAGCCGTTGTAGCTCACCCGTAGCAAGCTTGGTATGCTGAATAGTACGGTCGATTTCATAATTACGCGTACGGTTAAGAGCTCCTGAGGAATCTCCCCCCGTCAAGCCACTTTCAGTCACAGAAGTTGTTTCAGTTTGATTTTCTTGCATAACTGGATCTAAAGGTGGCTCATTAGATAAGGCACCAGGCACACCCTGACCTGAGACACCCGATTGACTGCCTTCCCCTTTACTAAGCTGTTCACTTCGGATGGCAATAGTATTGGGATTAAAATTCTCTTGCGTCATTTCCTGCACCGTAAAGTCCATATCGGCATTTACTTCTGCACGCAACTTATTGGCACCTACCAACGGGCCTAGCAATGACTGAATACGTTGCTGGTACATTTTTTCCAGCTTATTACGATAACTTAACTGCTTATCGCTCATACCTAGGCCACTTAAGTCCTGATCATTTGCCAATAAATTACCAAATTGGTCCACTACAGAAACATTTTGAGCCTCTAAGTAGGGCACACTGGAAGCCACCATGTGCACCACGGCCTGAGCTTGGGCCTCAGACAAACGACGCCCTTGAGCCAAGGTCAAAATCACCGACGCGGTTGGTTCAACACGGTCGCGTACAAATACAGATTGTTTAGGCACTGCAAGGTGCACTCGGGCTGCTTGTACTGCTTGAATACTGCTAATTGAATGTGCCAATTCTTCTTCAATGGCTAATTGGTAACGCTTTTGTTCGATAAACTGGCTGGTACCCATAGACTGCTGTTCACGGATCATGGCAAATCCATCTGTAGACGTGGCAGGTATACCTTGGCTAGCCAACACCATTTTGGCCTGATGATAGAGATCATTAGGCACACTCACGGAGCCAGTGGCAGCATCAATTTCTACCGTCATACCAGCTTTTTGTAAGCTTTCAAAAGCGGCAGCCTGATCCACCCCGCTCATGCCTGGAAATAATGGTCGGTAACTTGCCTTATTTAACGACATGTACACCATCACCATCACCAACAAAGCAAACACAGTAACGGCTAAGGGTAAGGTACGACGTACAGCAGGTTGCGCCAAAAATTCAGCCCATATACCTTGTGGTACGGATTGCCCAGGATTAACTGCACCTGGTGGTAATGCCGCTTGATTCATTGTTGTCTCTGCCATGGGATCATCCTAAAACTTTGTCGTTATTGTTATTTATTGAGAAGTTAAACTGGCATCTTCATGATGTCTTGGTAGGCGGACAACACTTTGTTTCTCACCTGTAGAGTAGCCTGATAAGCCATAGACGATTTCTGCATACTTAACATAACGTCTGCTAAAGGGATATCTGCGCCACGGTCATATGCCTCAGCCATGCTCTTTGCCGTCATTTGAGTTTCATTTACAGATTTCAGGCTAGAAGATAATGCTTCGCCAAAGCTAGAAGCACCTTCCGCTTGGTTTACACCACCAATACCTGGTGACTGTGTCTGTGATTGGCTGGCCATGATGCGCATCTGGTTGATCATGCCCTGCATTGAGTTTGCGCTATTTACATTCATATGTTATTTCTCTTTAGCTAGGGATGGCCATACCAAGATCTTTCATCTTGGCTAGCTTATAACGTAAAGTTCGTGGGCTAACACCCAATTCAAGAGCGGCGTCTTTGCGGCTGCCATTCAGGCGATCCAAGGTATTAATAATCATCTTTTGTTCACTGTCTCGCGCCACTTCAGACAAACCACGATTTTGTAGGTCTTGCCCAACGAAGCCACCATCCGTACCAGTTGCTTGATATACTTGGTGGTTCTCTAGCTCTTCTGTTTGTTCCAAGGCTTGTGGCATCGAGCTACGGTTTTGCACGAGGCCAAGGTTTGGGATTTGCTCCATAAAGTCATCCAGCCCACCATCCACTAGCAAATGTTCCAGCCCAATAGAGCCCCCCACTGCTAGCACCAAGGCACGCTGAACCACGTTTTCTAGCTCTCGCACGTTGCCAGGCCAAGAGTAAGATTGTAAAAACTCCAATACCGCTTTATCGAACTGAGCATTAACCGCCATTGCGCCCATAGTGCCACGGTGACGTTGCAACAAGAATTGAGCAATGGGTAAAATATCTTCGGCCCGTTCTTTAAGGGGTAATAACTTAAGAGGGAATACGTTTAAACGGTAATAAAGGTCTTCTCTAAAACGCTTCTCTACGACTTCTTTTTGTAAATTGCGGTTGGTAGCGGCGATAATACGCGCGTCTAGCTTAATGACTTCTGTGCCACCCAAGCGCTTAAGTTCCTTTTCTTGCACTACTCGCAGCAACTTGGCCTGTAAAGAAAATGGCAGTTCGCCCACTTCGTCCAAAAATAAAGTGCCACCCTGCGCCTGTTCAAACAAACCTAAATAACGCTGATGAGCCCCCGTAAAGGAACCCTTCTCGTGGCCAAAAAGCATATCTTCCAGCATAGTTTCTGGAATCGATGCGCAGTTAACCGCCACAAACTCACCTTTAAATCTAGGTGATGCTTGGTGAATATGCTTAGCTAATACTTCTTTGCCCGCACCAGACTCACCGCCAATAAGAACAGTGACATCGGTTTGTGCAACCCGCTCAGACAGCGCTAACAGCTGTTGGCTACGAATGTCTCGGCAGATAAAACCATCTGGTTGGCTGGCTAAGAGCTGGCCCAAATAGCGCTTAAAGCGGCCGGGTTCAATGGGGAGAGTGAGTACGTTCTTGGCGCCTAAGGCCATCGCTTCCACGGCCGTGGCGACATCGTTAGCTTCAACCAACACCAGCACACTAGCACGGTGCAGTGAGGCAGCTAATTGTTTAAAGACGGAGGCCAAGGGTATTTGTAAGCTGGTGGCATTGATGACCAACAAATCAATCTGGCTACGGATCAACAAAACTGCCAATTCGCTTAAGTCGTGGGCTGGCAACGCTACCATGCCGGCACTACTCGCCATTTCGGCAAGCATATCTAGGCCAGTATCCTGGCTATCTAGTAATGCGACTGTTGCGTTAGTGTTGGCCATCATTGATTCCGTTTGTGGTTTGCCAAAGGGCATAAAAACTATTCACAAACTTAAATGCAATTTTGATGCCACAAACACCAACATAACTTAAAATGTTGTTTTAAAAGGTTTTTTGTTAATAAAATGAGCGCTTTTACAAGAAGATCGACGACATTACGTCAACATTAACTGGCTTCTTGTAGCTGGTACTTCTTGATTTTTTCGATCAATGTCGTACGCCTGACACTTAGCAGTTCCGAGGCCTTACTTACATTACCTAACGTTGCATCGAGCGCTTTTTGGATAAGCTGGGTTTCCACCGCAATTAACTGCTGTTTAAGGTCACACCCTTGACTAATGTCTATGCAAGACACCAATACGTCCGCTAATTCTTGAGTGTTAACAGGCTCGTCATCAACTATTAGGGGATCAAATAAGCTTGGAGGAACAGCCACCGCTGAAGCCATAGGTGTGCTTGCAGCTGCCTGGGGGTGCAAAGCTAATTCGGCCTGACCCTCCACTGCCATCATTTCTGATACCAGCATAGGAGCGCCGGGCTGGAGATTTTGCAAGGTAATTTCGCTGCCTGGGTACAAGATACTCATGCGCTCTACTAGATTGCGCAACTCACGACAATTGCCCTTCCATTGGCGCTGCATAAGCTCGTGAGCCGCTGCAACAGAAAGAGAGACAGGAGCATCACCTTCAAAACAAAGGCCTTTTGCAAAAAAATCCCACAGTAATAAGATGTCTTCGCCACGCTCGCGTAAGGGGGGCATTTGAATAGGAAAGACATTAAGCCGGTAATAGAGGTCTTCACGAAAGTCACGTGCAGCGACTTTATCAGATAAATTTTGATGCGTGGCTGCAACGATACGCACGTCAATGGCCCGTGGTTTCTCGCTGCCTACCCGGTCAATAACCTGTTCTTGTAATACCCGCAGCAGCTTAACCTGCATATTGAGGGGCATCTCACCGATTTCATCTAGCAGCAAAGTGCCCTTATCGGCTAGTTCAAAGCGCCCTTTTTTAGCGCTAGAGGCACCAGAAAACGCACCTTTTTCATGGCCAAATAATTCACTTTCAAGCAGTTCTGAAGGAATAGCGCCACAGTTAACAGGCACGTACGAGTGTTCACAGCGGCTAGATTCTTGGTGTAATGCCTTAGCGACAAGTTCCTTACCGGTGCCAGATTCACCCAGTATAAGTACAGAAGCGTTCGACTGCGCAACCTGTTGAATGAGCAGTTTAACCTGCTGCATAGGTGCTGAGTTGCCCAACAATAAAGAATCGGTAATTGACATAGATCAAGCTCTACAAACTGGAACCGTCAAAATACCGACATATTCAATTCAGTGCAAGTAAAACACTTAATTACTTTGTAACCAAGTGTATCAGTGGCTAGTTAACCTTTTGCATATAGTGCATATCCAAAGGAATTTTTTCCCAAGACTCACGAATATCTTTCAACATAGTTTGAATACCTTGAATAGTCTCAGCGTCATTTTTGAACCCAGCCCGAAACAATTCTTGCGCCATGTATTGATACAATGAATACAAGTTGTCTGCCAGCTCACTATCGGAATTCATATCCAACAAATCGCGCATGCCATTGATAATGGCGATTGAGCGCGTGTTTTGCTTACCCCGTAGTTCAATATTTTTTTGCTGAATAGCACCAATGGTCATACTCATGGCCTCAATAGCCCCATCAAATAACATCAGTACCAATTGATGCGGTGAGGCATACGTGGTTTGAGTCTCGTTCTTTATTTGTCCGTATTGGGCCAAGGCCGCGATAGCGTTCATCTTAGTGTTCCTTTGATATATAGGCTTACAATATATATATCGTCAGGAATCACATTTTCCTTAGCGCTTTAGGTATTATTTTTAAAAGATTTAACCGAACTCACTTGGTGCTTATTGGGGGGAATCTGCGCCCAGCTTTCTCTTATGGTTTTCAATAACAACCGAACATTTTCAATAGCTTCCCGATCAGAGGCCCGGTTGGCTTGAAATAGTTGGTCCACAATGTACTCGTATAGGTCTCGCAGATTATTTGGCAGCTCACCCTGTCTAAAATCTAAACAATCTTTTAGACCATTAACGACCGCTATGGCCTTACTAATCATCTTACCTTTGAGTTCATAGTCGGAGCGAACTATCGCCTGTTGGGCCACACCCATAAATTCGATTGCACCATCAAATAACATGAGCGTTTTTCCATGCACAGATGCAAACTCTGCCTGCGCATCATGCTTTGCACGGCCATACTGCTCTAGAGGTGATCGTTTAAACATTATTCATTATCATCCTTTAATAAGGAGGCCAAAACATTATTGTTTAATTTTAATACAAGGACCGTAACATTAACTAATTAATCATTATTTGAAGTAAATGGTAAATTATCCAGGGATGATTTAAGGTACTCTTGCGTCGACTTCATTTCGTCCATGATTTTACTCATGGTGCTAAATTGTTTGGTGTACCGTGTCTCGATTGAAACCATTTTTTTGTCTAAAGCTACCTGTTCAGTTAACAACGACGCAGCTTTACTGGAATAACCTTTTTCCCGTAGCTTAACAAGGCCATCAAAGGCCAGATAAGCATCGATCTGCGTGACAAGGTCACCAGCAATACCGCGGCTGGCCACACCATAGCTGGTCATGCTGTCGGTGTTGGCACTAAACATCATAGTGATATCACTATAGTAACTGGTCAGTGCCGCAGATAAGACGGTATCGTCAACTACAAAGGTGCCACTTCGATTTATTGACACGCCGATGTCCGACATACTTACCTTAGTATTACCTGGTGTCGAACTGTCTGATGTTAAAAAGCTACGCACCTTAGTTTTAAGACTGTTGATAGAGGCATCAGACTTTAAGCCCCCTTCTTCTGTCGTCGCTGAGCCACTCGCGGTCAGGCCTTTAATGACACTTTCGAAACTATTATAGGCCGTTACTAGGTCTTTAATCGCAGCCTTAGCTACACCGGTATCTCGACTCACCGACAGGACAACATCAGCACTAGTCACAGCCATTAGGTTTAGCTTAATCCCCGATACCACGCCGTCTACCTGGTTACTTGCGCTAGAAACAGACAACCCATTGACACTAACTGTGGCATTTTGCGCAGCTTGTATTTTATTACCGTCGGAACCAGCGGTCGTGTCTGCAGTTGAAATAGTAAGATCAACAGAGCCGTCAGTGGTGCCACCAATGGTGCCTTTGGTCATCTGAGTATCGCTTGCAACGTCACTGGTGATAGTGAAAGCCACGCCACTGCCAGAAACCGCAGCAACTGTGATCCCAGATGCAGCATTTACCTTTGCCGCAAGCAGAACAATTGTATTTGATGCGCTCGAAGAATAGTCCTGTGTGTAAGTAGTACCTCCGTAAGTAAACTGCGCACTTCCTCCGCTAGCGACTGCAGCACCCAGTGTATAGGTGTCCACTTCCAGCACGTTTGTGGTTTGTAAACCAAACACAGAGTCAGTAATCGTTAGCGCATTACTGCCCCCTTGTGGGCCTTCAACAATAACACGGTAAGTACCATTACTAGTCTCTACGAGGCGCGCTGACACTTCAGCAGTGAGAGCATTTATACCAGTAACTAGGTCAGTCAAAGATGTCGATCCCGCCACAAGAGTAACAGTTTCGGCCGCACCTGAACCCACCTGTATAACCACCGTTGCTGCTGATGATCCGTTCTGATCGACTGTCACAGCGCCCACACCAGCGGTCGTGTCTGCTGTTGAAATGGTAAGATCAACAGAGCCATCAGTGGTGCCACCAATGGTGCCTTTGGTCATCTGAGTATCACTTCCAGCGTCTTTAGTGATAGTGAAAATTGTACTACTAGTGGCAGCCGCAGTCACCGTTGACCCAGCTGTGCCGGCATTTATGGCTGCTACAAGCCCGCTCATTGTCGTTGCTGCGTCCGTGTCAAAGGCTTGGGTGTAAACAGTGCCTCCATAGGTAAATGATGCACTACCTCCGCTAGCGACAGCAGCACTGAGTGTATAAGTGTCTGCCTCTAGCGTCTCTGAAACACTGCCAGACTGGTACACATCATTTTGTGCCAATTGGCTCACGCTAACTTTATAGGTACCAGGCAGTGCCGCGCCAGAATCGAAGTTGGCCGATATAACGGCAGGCGCCGAATTATTTAACGATGAGAAGTTAAAATCAACTTTGTCATCCACCTTTGTGAAGGCTGTCCGCAACGTTTGTAGGGAAGATTTAAGCTCAGCCATGCCCGAAACTTGGGCATCGACATCGGCAGTCCGACGATTAATGGATGACTGCTTAGTGGCTTTATCTGCTTCAACTAGGGCAGTAACGATTTTTTTAGTATCGAAACCTGCACCTACACCCATCGCTTGTAAATAATCAGTGGCCATAATCCCTCCTCTCACTTACCCCCTCTCAACAAGGACATAAGTGGCAAGTATTTGCCGTTTTATAAAATTTTCTATTACTGCATAACTTGTAGCAAAAATTGTGCCACTTTTATTAGTTTCTCTTGATCAATAAGTTCGAAAGCAAAAAAAACAGCGCCCGATTAGGGACACTGTTTTTAATTTTCCAAACTTATCTTAGGTTTGGTTAAGTTTTTTTATTAAATATCAGTCCCATCATTTGATCGATATTTTGCATAGCTTTTAGTGCTTCTACACTAGGCATTTGCCTTATTAGTTCACCAGTATTTTTATTACTAACCCGAACTACATCCTTACCCGTTGCTGCATCCGTGCTAAATAAAACGGCTTGATTACGCGAAACCATGGCTTCGTTTAACTCTACAATTTTAGCCTCAAGTTCCGTATTTGAAATAATCGGCTCTCGATTAATAACAATTTTGGGAGTCTTTGGCACTGGGTTAGGTTGAAGCTTTTGCACAACTTCTGCCTTAGCTACTGGCTGTTTATGACCAGCGTTATTACCAACCGCTTGTGGGGGTATTTGCAAACTGGTTACAACTGCTTCAATTGCCATGATACCCTCCCGTTAACAAGTTTTATTTCTTGGCAAGTGATGGGTGAACCCACCACCTACCTATAAGGTTAACGCATTACTTAAGTAGCGACAACACACTTTGGCCAGAAGCATTAGCCTGGGCTAACATTGCTGTACCTGCTTGCTGCAAAACTTGCGCCTTAGCAAGGTTTGCAGACTCTACTGCGTAGTCAGCATCTTCAATCCGAGACTGCGCAGCGGACTGATTTTCTGAGACATTCATCAAGTTATTCACAGTATGACCCAGCGTATTAGATGCTGCACCGAGAACTGAACGGTAAGCATCTACAGTTGCAAGCGCATTATCCACACTGGTGACAGAAGCGTTTGCAAGTGCAACGGTAGTCACACGCGAGGCATCTAACTTGGTGGCAGCGTCAGTTGTTACGGTAAGAATATTCGCAGTCACAGCACCTGAAGAGGTAGAAGCACCAGTTATAGTCAAAACTGTAGCACTAGAAGTAACTGAAGCGATTTCATCATCCGCTGCTACTTTCGCCGAAAAAAGGGCCATAGTGTTAGCCGCAGTTCCTGAGAACGCTTGAGTATATTCCGTACCTCCAACTGTTAACCTAAGGGTATCACCAGCTGTCGCGGCGGCTGCCAAAGTCTGGGTTGATACCTCTGCAGTAGTATCAATGACATAAGCTGCAGTAATGGCTTTCACAGCCAAATGATCCGTCGTTGTTGCGCCACCACCAATAGCGTCAGCGGCCATATCCTGCAACACAACAGTAGATGTATCTGAGGCTCCGTCACCAATATGAAAGGTAATTGTACTAGTAGCGCCAGTTACGAGAATTGCATTAAAGTCAGTGTCTTCAGAAATACGCGTAATTTCAGTTGCAAGAGCCACAAACTCGGTATTCATTGCAGTTAAATCTGTCGCCGCATAAGTGCCGTTAGACGCCTGTACTGCCAGCTCTTTCATTCGATTAAGAATGTCACTCACTTCTTCTAGAGCGCCTTCAGCTGTTTGGACGAGCGATATACCATCGTTGGCATTTCTTACGGCTTGATTAAGGCCTGTCACTTTAGACTCCAATTTATTGGCAATTGCCAAACCAGCTGCATCGTCCATGGCTGAGTTGATGCGCTTACCAGAAGATAAACGCTCCATGGAAGTTTCCATGTCAGCGCGTGAAGATGCCAAATGACGTTGTGCTGTTAAAGATGCTACGTTTGTTCCGATTACCATGCTCATGATAAGTACTCCTAAAGTAAATAAACCGACCCTATTTCTATACGATCTCCGAGCTGGAAATCGCTCGATCAAGGCCGGGTTGGAATAGCCTTTGGATTAACTATCGGCGGACTCATGAGGAACTTTAGGGTTTTTATGAATTATTTTTGGATTACTTCACAGAGTTTACAAGGATTGGGAGGGAGGATTGCTTTACAGGTCACAATGACAAGAGTGAATCGTTCACAAGCATGGGGAGGGAGTTTCGCTTCACTCTGTGGCAAAGCCAAGAGTGAAGCGTTTACTAAGATGGAGTTACGGGCTTCTATAACCTTAGGACTTAGAAAGGCCAAATCTTATAGAACAACTTCGTGCCCCAACCCGCCTTAGTAGCGTCCACATAGTCGCCGTCGCCACTGTAGCTAATTTCTGCGTTGGCAATGCGCTTAGATAATACGGTGTTGTCTGGCTGCACATCTTCTGAACGGATCATGCCGGAAATCTGAATATATTCGTTGCCATCATTAAGGGTAATCATCTTTTCACCACGGATGATCAAGTTGCCGTTGGTGAGCGCCCGCACAACGGTGGCCGAAATATCACCACCCAGGGTATTAGATTGTGAGGTGCTGCCTTTACCGGTGTTATCGATAGTACTAGCAGCCATGGCAGTGGAAAGGGTTGCATCTCCTTTTAAGATAGTGGGTATCACATTATTGTTGGCTGTACGTGAGGTTACATTACTAGCACTTTTTTCAGACATGGTTTTTTCGCGCAGTATAATGGTAATGATGTCACCTACGCGATAGGCCTTCCGATCGCCGAATAAACCATCGTTAATACCGCCAGAGTAAACAGAGCCATCGGCTACCGTTTTTTCAATGGGCACTGGTGGTAACACCGGTGAGAAATCACTGGTTTTAATCGGCATGGGCTTACTGGCGCATGCACTGAGCAATAGACAAGTGAGGATCAATGCGCCCACTTTGGGTGTCTGTTTGTTTGTGAGCTTTAACTTAGCCATGTGTTTCACCTATATGTAATGACGCGGTTTAATTACGCGTGGTTAAAGGTTGTTGTTAATAAAGCGCAACATGCCGTCTGCCGCCGCAATGGCTTTAGAGTTCACCTCATAAGCACGCTGGGTTTCAATCATGTTCACCATAGATTCCACAACGTTAACATTTGACGCTTCCAGTGAGCCCTGAATGAGTGAGCCAGCACCTTCTAGCGAAGGAGTGAGCACTTGCGCCTCACCACTAGCAGCAGTTGCTACATAATTGTTACCGCCCATGGCCTGAAGGCCAGCTGGGTTGATGAAGTTAGCGATCTGGATATTACCCACCACCGTAGAAACATCCTGATCAAATGTTTGTACACTTACAGTGCCGTCTTTACCGATGGTGATTGAGCGAGCATTAGCAGGTATGGTGACTGCTGGCTGCAGCAGGTTGCCACTAGCGGTAACTAACTGGCCTAGATTATCCAGCTTTAAGGAACCATCTCTGGTATAGCCAATAACGCCATCCGAGCGCATTAATTGTAAAAATCCACTGCCATCAATGGCAAGATCAAGGGCATTGTCTGTCTGAATCATGTTGCCTTGACTGTGAATTTTTTCCGTCGCCACAACACGAGTACCTGTACCTAGTACTAAGCCCGTAGGCGAATTGGAATTTTGGTCAATCTGCGCGCCAGGTTGGCGTATTGTTTGATAAAGTAAATCTTCAAACACCGCACGGTCACGTTTAAAACCTGTGGTGTTTACGTTGGCCAAGTTGTTGGCAACAACAGTCATACGACGCTGTTGCGCATCTAGGCCTGTTTTAGCAACCCATAATGAGGAATCCATAGGAGTCTCCTATTTATTAATTAAGTTAAGCGCATGGTAGTAGCACTAGCGGCATCTACTTCACGGGCATTTTTGATCATATTTACAGCCATTTCATATTGGCGCGACAGGGTAATCATCCTCACCATTGAATCCACTACATTAACGTTACTACCTTCTAGCGCTTTAGCCGTGACCTTTATCTCGGCACTGACTGGCAATTCGCCTTCCGCCAATTGATACGTACCATCTTCACGAATCAACATGTCTTGGTCTGTTGTATCCACTAACTTAAGACGCCCGACCTCCACTTCTTGGGTGGCACCTGCGGGTATCATAGTAATCGTGCCATCACTGGCGATTGATATATTGGAACCTTGAGGGATAGTAATTGGGCCATCGTCTCCTAACACCAATTTCCCTGTGCCATTAACTAACGTGCCACCAGCGGAAACAGACAGATCACCGCGGCGAGTATAAAAATCCTGCCCCTCAGGCCCCTGTACAACAAGGGCGCCGTCACCTTGAATATAGATATCCAAAGGTCGGCCAGTAATCATTAAAGCACCGGGGTTCATATCTACCACGTTAGTGGCCTTGGAGATTGGCATAGCCCGGGAATTATGAACGCCAGGTATGTGCACATCCATGGATTTAGTTTGTTCGCTGTAGGACTTCTTAAAACCAGGTGTTACCACGTTAGCTATTTCGTGGGCATTGTTGGTTTGTTTAGTCTGTACGTTCTTCATGCTGTTAAGCATGGTGAATATCATCTTATCCATATTGGCCTCTTAAATTATTGCCTTATGCCAACACATAAGCACAGAGCGTGCCAAAAGTATTAATACATTGTTTTATAACTATTTTTTACATAAAAAAAGTCTACATGGCAAACCCTTGCCGCAGCTTTTTTACCAAATGATTGCATGCACAGGAGGCTTAGCCTTATCATTAATACATATTCAACCAAATCCACGCGGATCAGTTAGGCCATGGCCACTTCCAACCACCAAACCCCTATGAGCAAGCAACATTTAGACAAGGTATTAGACGCACAACGAAAGGCCTACTATAACCAAGGCATACCCAGCTTAGGGCAAAGGTTAGAAACCCTAAACAAACTCTTGGGTATCCTAAGAACTAACGAAAGCGCCATTGCCAAGGCCATTTCTAATGACTTTGGTAACCGCGCTCACCAAGAAACACGGTTAGCAGAGCTATTTTTGTGTATAGATGGCATCAAGTACACTCGTAAACGTTTAAAGAAGTGGATGCGCCCACAAAAACGTTCGGTATCCATGTGGCTTTTGGGCGCCCGCAACACAGTGGTTCCACAACCCTTAGGGGTGGTAGGTATTGTAGTGCCATGGAACTACCCGTTATTTTTATGTATCAGCCCGCTCATTGGTGCCCTTGCTGCAGGTAACCGTTGCATGATTAAAATGGCCGCTAATTCAAGCCACCTAAGCCAGTTATTGCAAGGCTTATTTGCTGAACAGTTTTCAGAAGACATGCTGACAATTGTGCCTGATGCTATAGGCTCAGAATTTTCTGCCCTAGCCTTTGACCATCTCATATTCACCGGTTCTGGAGCTAGCGGCCGCCAGGTGATGCGCGCCGCCGCAGACAACCTAACCCCAGTGACCTTAGAATTGGGTGGCAAGTCCCCTACTATTATTGCGCCCGATTACTCAATGACTAAAGCTGCAGAACGGCTACTTTTTTCAAAGTGCATAAACGCAGGCCAAACCTGTGTGGCACCGGACTACCTGTTTGTCCCAGAAGGCAAGGTAGACTTGTTTATTACTGCAGCCAAAGCCATTGTAGGTAGCCGCTACCCAGACATCGAGCACGCAGATTACACCTCCATTATCAATGACCAAGCCTACAGGCGTCTTAAAAGCACCCTTGCAGATGCGACTGATCAAGGTGCAACAGCCACTGCACTAGTGCCTAACAGTGTTGCCAATAATGTGACTCGAAAGTTCCCTCCCACCTTGTTAACAGGTGTTACGGGTGCTATGAGAGTGATGCAGGAAGAAATATTTGGCCCAATATTACCCATTATGACCTACCAACATATAGACGAAGTGTTGGACTATATTAATGGCCAAGATAGGCCACTGGCCCTGTATCTATTCAGTGATGACAAGGCCATGCAAGCAAAGGTCATTAACAAAACAAGATCTGGAGGGGTGTGTCTTAATGAGACCACACTTCATGTAGGTCAGCAGGACATGCCGTTTGGTGGCGTAGGCGAAAGTGGCATGGGGCAATACCATGGCGCAGAAGGTTTTATGGCTATGAGCAAACTTAGGCCAATTTTTAAGCAAGCTCGCTTCCCTTCTTTGTCTATGATGTATCCACCCTACGGTAAAAGGTTCGATAGCATCATAAAAATCATGCTTAGGTCCTGAGCCTTAACTGTAGGGAAATTTTGATACAAAATGCCGATAACGAACCATAACCTCTGGCGAGCCAAAGCCAACGATACCTTTGTAAGCTCACCACTCAAAGGTAATCTACACAGTGATGTTGTCATTATAGGTGGCGGCTATAGCGGCCTTTCTGCTGCACTGCACACAGCCCAGCAAGGCATGTCGGTGCATGTATTAGAGGCCTGCACCGTAGGGCATGGAGGGTCTGGTAGAAATGTAGGCTTGGTTAATGCAGGTTTATGGACACCACCTGATGAAGTAGAAACCATACTAGGGCAAGTAGCAGGAATTAAACTTAACCATGCTTTAGCTGCTGCACCAGACCTAGTGTTTTCTCTCATCCAGCAACACCAGATTGAATGCCACCCACTGCGCCATGGCACCTTACACTGTGCCACTAATAGCGCTGGGTTGCGCCAACTAAAGCAACGCCTTGCGCAACAAGTGAAACGCAATGCACCTGTGACATTATTAGGGGCTAGCAACACCGAGCAGCGCACCGGTTCAAACCAATTTTTAGGCGCCTTGTTAGATCCCAGAGCGGGCACATTGCAGCCTCTAAATTACGCCTTAGGCCTAGCCCACGCCGCCACCAATGCTGGTGCTGTTATACATACCCAGTCGCCAGCCCTTACATACCACCATAATGGCCAGCATTGGTTAGTTACCACAGCTGATGGCAGCGTTACTGCCAATAAATTGATTCACGCCACCAACGCCTATGACACACTATCAACACCCAACACAGCCTTCACCAGTGTTCATTATGCCCAATTTGCCACCCGTCCACTCACGGCTCAACAAAGAAAAATAATCTTGCCCAATGGCGAAGGGTGCTGGGATACAAATCAGGTGATGTCATCTTTTAGGGTAGATGAAAGTGGGCGTTTGATCATCGGTGGCGTAGGTTCCCTAGATGGTAAAGCCAAGCACACACACATTAATTGGGCCCATCGCCAACTCAAGGCCCTGTTCCCACATATTACTGAGTATGAGTTTGAATACATGTGGAGTGGCCGTATTGCTATGACCACAGATCATTTGCCAAAAATAACTCGGCTTGGGAACAATGGTATTCGTTTATACGGCTATAGTGGCCGCGGTATTGGCCCCGGCACAACATTCGGCAAAGCGGCAGCGACCTGGGCTATGACTGGCAATGAAGATCACCTGCCAATAGCCATTACAGAACCCAAACCAGAAAGCTACATTGGCCTAAAGACTGCCTACTTTGACATGGGGGCAACCCTTAGCCATTGGTTAGGCCGCAGGTATTAAGCGCAACTTAGGCTGTATGGCTGAATACTCAGCCACAACCGAGGGTTGAGCTAACGGAAAAGGGGTTGAAACCACACCCTAAACTCTACTTAAATAAATATACCTTATGTAAAATCTAGCATAAACTGCCTTTATTAAAATCAATAGTGGACCTTACATGAACAGTGTCACTATCGGCCCAAAGGGCCAAGTCATTAGCCTAACTATTGCCGACAACACCACTCGTTTTCATGCCATTTGGCTAAGGGATAATGCATTAGACAAAGACAGCCGCAGCACAGGTAATGGCCAGCGCCTTATTAGCCTGCGAGACATTAATGCCAGCACCCATGTAAGTCATGCTCAACTAAACCACGACTGTGTGCAAATCACCTTCATGCCAGAAAATAAAACCATACAGTACCCCTTAGACTGGCTGATGACCCATGCCTATGACAAGCCTGTTAATACGGTTAAGGGTTGGCACAAACCCACTCAAGTTTTGTGGGACAGTAGTATAATGTCCAACTTACCCCAGGCCAACTTTGATTCTATTGCGGCATCTCCCAAGGCACTGCAGGCATGGCTCAGCGATATCGCCCGTTTTGGTTTTGCCAAGCTCAACGGAGGCCCTGTGCAAGCCGGTGCGTTAACTCAAGTGGTGGACTTGTTTGGCCACCTACGGGAGACCAACTATGGGCGTATCTTTGAGGTACGGGTAGAAGAAAAACCCACCAATCTTGCCTATACCGGCTTGGCCTTGCAGGCCCACACAGACAATCCTTACCGCGACCCTGTGCCTACCATCCAAGTGCTCTACTGCCTAGAAAGTTCGGCGCCGGGTGGCGACAATGTATTGGTTGATGGATTTAAGGCCGCAACCCAACTTCAACAAGAAAGCCCGCACGGCTTTGATTTACTAAGTTGTTATTGCGCGCGTTTTGAGTATGCTGGCGAAGATGACGTTTGTTTGCAATCTAAACGCCCCATGATTGAAATCGCAGCGGACGGGCAATTACAAGGCATACGTTTTAACAACCGCTCTGCTGCGCCCTTCACCGACATTCCCTTTGAGCATATGGCAGACTATTATGCGGCCTACCGCCGCTTGGGTGAAATCATTGATGACCCAGCCTCAGAAGTAGGCTTTAGACTTAATCCTGGTGATTGTTTTGTGATCGATAATACGCGTGTATTGCACGCTCGTAAGGCATTTTCGGGTGCTGGCACACGTTGGTTGCAAGGCTGTTATGCCGATATGGACGGCTTGCTTTCTCGTTTAGCTGTGCTTAACAATACCCAAGATAATGCCTTAGCCGTTGAGGAGAAATACTATGAAGAGTCGCTTTAAGAATTTGACGTCAGATAATATTGTCGCTCACTTAAGTGACATCTTTGGACATAGAGGGGCCCAAGAATACCTGGGTGAACCTGTGACCATAGGGCAGCATATGCTGCAAGGCGCTTCCGCCGCAAACCACCAAGGACATTCAAAGGAAGTGATTGCTGCTGCCCTTTTGCACGACATTGGTCATTTCACCAGTGACTTTGGTACATTTTCGATGGCAGACACCCAAGACCGAAAACATGAGGTTTTTGGTGCCAAAGTGCTGGCTCCATTCTTCCCAGAAAAGGTCACCCAATGTGTACGTCATCACGTGTCGGCCAAACGCTACCTTTGTGCTACCCGCGAGGAGTATTTCTCACAACTTAGTGACGCCTCGGTGCACTCATTAAAACTTCAGGGTGGGCCCATGGATGCAGAAGAAGTCACAGAGTTCGAAACCAACCCCCACCTAAAAGAAATTATTCAAGTGCGTTTACTGGACGACGCTGGGAAAGTTACCGACATGCAAACCCATAACTTCGCATACTTCGAGAACATACTACAGGAGCTGGTTGATCAGCATTGCACTAGCCCAAACTAATTATTAATAACCAGCTTGCGGATTTCATCCAAACTTGCAGGATCATCGATGGTAGAGGGCACCACGTAGTCATCACCATTGGCGATGTTCCGAATAACCTTACGGAGGATTTTACCTGATCTGGTTTTTGGCAACCGTGACAGAATGTGTGCGCTTTTTAACACCGCAATAGGGCCAATGGTTTTACGCAACATTGCCGAAATGTCTTTACCCAACTGGGTTTCATTAATTTCTGCACCGGCTTTAAGCAACACCAGAGCCATGGGCAACTGGCCTTTTAGCTCATCCTGCACCCCCACCACAGCACACTCGGCCACCATGTCATGGGCACCTACCACCTCTTCCATTTCACCGGTGGATAACCTGTGGCCGGCAATATTGATAACGTCATCAGTACGTCCCATAATAAACACATAGTCATCGTCATCACGGTAACCTCCATCACCAGAACTATAATAGCCTGGAAACTCTTTTAAATAGGACTCATGAAGACGACTATCATCTCCCCAAATACCCATTAAACAGCCCGGTGGCAACGGTAGTTTAAGCACTATGTTGCCTTTTTTATTAGCACCTAAAGCCTCGCCTACATCGGATAAAATACGTAAATCGTAACCAGCAATCGCTACAGTAGATGAACCCGCTTTGGCGGGTAAGTTATCCAACCCCAACGGATTAGCACAGATAGACCAACCAGTTTCTGTTTGCCACCAATGATCAACCACTGGCCTGCCTATGGTCTCTATAGCCCAATCGTAGGTGGGTGGGTCTAACCGCTCCCCTGCCATAAATACAGTTTCTAAACTGCTAATGTCATATTTTTTCAACAGTTCGCCAGAGGGGTCTTCTTTTTTAATGGCCCGAAACGCTGTAGGTGCCGAGAAAATAGCTTTTACCTTGTACTCTTCTACCACCCGCCAGAAGGCCCCAGCATCTGGCGTCATAACCGGTTTACCTTCGTATAAAATAGTTGTGCAGCCAGCAAGGAGAGGTGCGTAAACAATATAGGAATGACCTACCACCCAACCCACATCGGACGCAGCCCAAAAGACATCACCGGCATCCATATCGTAGATGGCCTTCATACTGTAATTGAGGGCCACAGCATGGCCACCATTGTCCCGCACAATGCCTTTAGGTTTACCCGTGGTACCTGATGTGTAAAGAATATACAGGGGGTCTGTGGCTTTTACCGACACCGCCTCCACTGCTTGGGCTTGGCCCATCAACTGCAGCCAGTCATGATCACGACCAGCTTGCAATTGCGCGTGTAACTGTGGTCTCTGCAATACCACCACACTTTGTACTTGATGTTGCGCTAAGTCCAAGGCCTCGTCTAACAAAGGCTTGTAGTCAATCACTTTAGTTACTTCAATACCACAAGAAGCGCTAATAATAGCTGTAGGTTGTGCGTCATCAATACGCACCGCAAGTTCAGCCGCAGCAAAACCGCCAAATACCACAGAGTGAACTGCGCCTAGGCGGGCACAGGCTAACATGGCAATGGCTGCTTCCATCACCATAGGCATATAGATCACTACTCGATCACCTTTAGCCACACCTTGATTTCTTAGAGCACCAGCAAACAGGGCCACTTGTTGTAACAGTTGAGTATAGGTGAGGCTAGACTTGCTGCCAGTAACGGGGGAATCATAATAAATAGCCACCTGATCACCACGACCATTAGCCACATGGTGATCGAGCGCCATATAACAGGTATTCATTTCACCGTCACTAAACCAGCGCCCTGTAGGCGATTCGCTAGTATCTACCCCCTGAGTTGGCGTTTTAAACCAAGACAAGCGCTCAGCCTGCTGTTGCCAAAACAATACAGGCTGCGTGAGGGCCTGTTTATACGAAGCAGCGTAGCTCATGGACTCATACTCGATCAGTGCAAAAATTAAACGTTAATAATAACCGACTTAACGCAAGATGAAACTACGACATTGGAGTAAGGTCATCGGCAATGCCCTAGCAGGCCTGCAGAGTGCCTCACTACCAGCTAATAAGAACAGTGGGTTGCAATAAAGTCCTCCGCACAGGCAAAAATTAACACTTTACGCTCCTTATTCATATTTTCTAAGGTGCTACGCATAAAAGACAAACGCGGATTGCTTTTCAATACCCCCATATGCCGGCTAACAAACCGCCAATAGAGACCATCCACCGTGTTGCACCAATCACCTTTCTTATAATCACTCATTTTCAGAATGTAGTTAGAGCCACAAATATAAGGCTTGGTGGCAAAAATACCACCGTCTGCAAAGGTGCCCATACCAAACACATTAGGCGTCATGACCCACTCTGAAGAATCTATATACATTTCCATAAACCAACGGTAGACGTTTGCTGGATGCACTTCACACAAAGTCATTAGGTTAGAAATGACCATCAGCCGGTTAATGTGGTGGGTATAACCAAAGCGATCAGAGAAATTTATCGCATCATCCAAAGGTGGTATGCCGGTCTGACCTGAATACCAGCTGCTATTTAGCGACCCAGAAAAGTTAAAGAAGTTACTCTGGAGTTGGGTTTCACCATGATGTTGATATACTCCTCTTATAAACTCACGCCAGCCAATAATCTGTCGTAAAAACCCCTCAACAGAATTTAACGACACATGATTTTCCTCGGTATAGGCTAAAACCTTGCCAATAATGTCATTGGGTGTGATTAAACCCATATTTAAAGAAGGGCTAATGGCACTGTGAAACATGAAGGTATTATTGTGCAAAATTGCATCTTCATAGATACCAAATTGTTCAAATTTAACCTTTAAAAAGTAATCAATGTTCTCCAGCGCGTCTTGCCGAGTAAGGGGCATCCATACATCATTCATTTGGCCTGGGTGATGAGGGAACTTAACCTCTATTGTAAGTTTTAATTGTTCGATATATTTTGACTTCTGAGGCTTATATAGCTCAGGCAAAGGAAGGCCTTTAGGAATCTTCTTGCGGTTATCTTCATCAAAGGACCACTGGCCACCCAAAGGCTTTTGATCCTCATCCATCAGCACGTTTAGCTTTTTACGCACCTCTTTATAGAAGTTGCCCATGCGTAACGCCTTAAATTTCTCATTCAAGGCCACAAACTCTTCTCGCTCCAACAAAAACATGGGCGAAGGCAAAACGGTTAGCGATAGATTTTGCTCTGCAGCAAAGGTTTGCATTCTTGCTTCAAACTCTTTGTCTTCTATTTCAAAGACGGTCAGGGATGTGATTTCGAGTTCTAAAATACAGGCTGCTAGTTTTTCCTCATAGGGTTGGTCAAACTTAGGGTGGTCAATTGCAACATACTCGACAGTAAAGCCATGCGCTTGAAACTCATCTCGTTTTTCACGCATTGCAGATAAAAACATCAGTATTTTTAACTTATGATGCTTCTCATAAGTGCATAGCCCTAAATCTTCTGCCATGAAAATACAATCAGTCTCAGCGGCCTTAATGTTTTCTAGAGGAAATAGCTGATTGCCTAGCACGATCAGCAAACTGTTATTTGTCATGTGTGCAATAAGCCCTTTTAAAATCCTTCAAGCACGGTCTTGCCCCGGGATGAACCCGTTTCAATGTGGGCATGCACTGCACGCAAGGTAGCCGCGTCAATCTTACCAGCCACATTGGTGACCGTTGAACGGATTTTTCCAGCGTCAACTAAGGCAGAGATCTGGTTCAACACCTTGCCTTGTTCCGCCATGTCTGGTGTGCCGAATAGCGAACGTGTAAACATTAGCTCCCAGTGAAGTGATATGGCTTTGCGCTTAAATGGCGAAGCACTAAAATTTTCTGGATCATCTATCACACCAAATCGACCTTGCGGTGCAATCAACTCAACAATATCAGCCAAATGTGAACCAGTGTTTGTGGTCGAGAACACAAACCCTGGGGCACCAAGACCTAATTTCTCAACCTCAGAGGCTAGTGACTGGCGATGATCTATCACATAATGGGCGCCACACTTGATCACCCAATCACGAGTTTCAGGACGCGAAGCCGTTGCTATCACAGTCATGTTGGTCATTGCCCGAAGTAACTGGATGGCAATTGATCCAACACCACCCGCACCACCAATGACCAGAATAGTGTTTGCGCCTTGTGCAGTTGGGCGATTAACATCGAGTCGGTCAAATAACATTTCCCAGGCTGTAACTGCTGTGAGCGGCAGAGCAGCTGCCTCGGCATTACTTATACTAGTGGGTGCGTGACCAACGATTCGCTCATCAACTAGATGATACTCACTGTTAGTACCAGGTCGGTTAATAGCACCGGCATAAAAAACTGAATCACCAGGTTTAAAACTTTTCACTTCAGACCCAACTGCCTCAACACTGCCAACAGCATCAAACCCAAGAACCACCCATCCACCCTCTTCAGGCTCCTGGCGCTGGCGTACTTTTGTGTCCACAGGATTGACTGACACGGCATTGACCTTGACTAGCAGATCGCGGCCTTCAGCAGTGGGTTTGGGTAGCGTGATGTCCTGCAAGGCATCCTCACGGTCTATTGGACCGGTAGTTTTATAGGCAATGGCTTTCAATATTGTCTCCAGTTATGCTCAATTTTTAGCATTCAATTGTTGCTGCGAACAAACACACAGAATAGGCTATATGATAATTTAATGTAAGTGCGCAGTTTTTATTTGGGCTAACAATCGATTACACGTCAGAGTCTGGAAAGGCGGATTTTCGGCGCAGCATGTAATCTTTTAACTCATCGTCAATGGCCTCATCTAGAGGTGGTAATTCATAGTTGTTGAGCATCTGTTTGTAAATAGTGTTAGCTCGTTGTGCCGCCGTTAGGCTACCCTCTTCTTGCCATTGCTCAAATGACTCATGATTAGCTGTAGTGGAATCATAAAAAGCGGTTTTATAATTCGCCATGGTATGGGCGGTACCAAGGTGATGCTGGCCTGGCGGTACCTCATGGTAGGCGCTCAAGGCAAGACCATTGTCACTCACGTCGATACCCTTAGCCATAGTGTGTATCATGCCTAAATGGTCAGCATCTAAAATAAATTTTTCATACCCCATAGTAAGCCCCCCTTCCAGCCACCCTGCCGCCTGAAACACCACATTAATTCCCGCTAACAAGGTTGGGAATAAGGTATCAGCACTTTCTTGTGCGGCCTGTGCGTCAGGAATTTTGGATGCCGTTAAAGAACCACCACCACGTAATGGTACGCCCAAGCGTTTAGCTAACTGCCCAAAAGCAATGTACCCTAACGCAGGTTCTGGCATACCAAAGGTAGGTGCACCAGACCTTAATGACATGGAACTGGTAAAGGTTCCAAATATACCAGGTGCACCAGGGCGAATGAGTTGAATTAGGGCCAGCCCTGCCATCGCTTCAGCAAGCACCTGCGACAAAGCTGCAGCTAGCGTTACTGGGCCCATCGCTCCCATCAGAATAAAGGGCGTAACAATGACTGCTTGATTAGCCTTAGCATACGTCTTTAAGGCCCCAAGCATAGTGCCATCGTAGGTGAGTGGTGAGTTAACGTTTATTACACTAAGAATGCTGCAATTGTGCTCCATAAACTCTTTGCCAAACACAATACGCGCCATGTCGATAGAATTTTCAGCGCGTTCGGGTGCAGTTACAGACCCCATAAAGCACTTATCGCTGTATTTAATGTGGTTATAGACCATGTCGAAATGGCGTTTATTAACTGGCAAATCCATGGGCTCAACGATGGTGCCACCGGAATGGTGTAACCAGGGAGACATGTGTGACAGTTTGATAAAGTTTTTAAAATCTTCGTTCTTGGCATAGCGACGACCATTATCAAGGTCGTGAACAAAAGGCGATCCATAGGACGGGAAAAAACACATATTATCACCGCCGATCTCAATGGAACGATCAGGGTTACGTGCGTGCTGAGTGAATTGCTTAGGCGATGTGGCATTGATAATAGTGCGCAACATGCCCTTTTCAAAACGGACTCGCTCCCCTTGAACGTTGCAACCTGCTTGACGCCATATTTCTAAAACTTCTTCGTCTTCTTTAAAATCGATGCCAATTTCTTGCAAAATAATATCAGCATTGTGTTCTATTTTTTGTAATGCTTCTTCATTAAGCATTTCATAAATAGGAATCTCACGCTTTAAATAAGCTGGGGCTTGTACTGGTTCATGCCGTTGCTGCTTGCCTGCACGGCCACCCGCCCTGCGACGGTTGGTACTTCCTACTGGTGTTGCCATGCTAGCCCTCACTCAATCCGATAACCAAGCAGCCTATTATCACTGCATGATCTGCTTGCATGCTAAGGCTGGCACCCTAGGCTGTCAAACGACTAAAAGGCATGCTTAAGATAACTATAGGTTATGCTAAACTATATTCATAAGTTCTCAATAAAGCCTTAAATATGGCTCTTTAACATAACATCAATAATCGATTATATTCCTTTAAATTAGACTATTGCTCTTTATATTATACCTGTGATATTTTACTTTCATTAGCGCCGTTACCAATGCCAATTAATAGACTAATGAATAACATCTGGTTATGATATCGAGATTGAAAAAAATCCCTTCGCCCAACAGTTTGATTATGTTTGAGGCCAGTGCCCGCAACCTCAGCTTTACTCGGGCCGCCTTCGAACTCAATCTTAGCCAAGCCGCTATTAGCAAACAAATTGCTAACCTAGAGCAACGCTTAGGTTATTTGTTATTTGTACGACAACACCGATCTCTACGCCTTAGCCAAGAAGGAAGGTTGCTCTATCGAGCAGTGGCATCTGGGCTTGGGGAGATTGCCGATGTAGTAGAAGAACTTAACTCCCCGTCTGCGAGTAAATCGGTCACCGTAGCTGCTACCACAGCCTTCGCGCAGATGTGGCTATTGCCAAAATTGGGACGTTTTATGCAACAACATCCCAGCATCGACCTAAGAATCCTAACTTCACAAAATCACTTAGGTGCCGTTGATGAAGGAGCAGATATTGCTATTAAATATGGCGATAACACCTGGGGGAAAACAGAGTCTACATATTTATTGTCTGGAGAAATTTACCCTGTATGCAGCCCATCGATGGCGCAACAGCATCAACTCACAGAATTATCACAGCTTGCCCAAGTACCTCTCATCGACTTGGACGATAACCAATGGCGCTGGGTTAAGTGGCAAGACTGGCTCATAGACCAACATAGCCCGTTAAAGGGCCTCCGTACTAGTATAGAATTTAATAACATTCCAATGCTCTATAGTGCCGCCGAGGCAGGCCAAGGTATGGCTTTAGGCTGGAGTGAATTCTTGCAAGACTTACTTGCTACGAAACGTTTGGTGGCGCCTTTTCGTGAACGACTCCAAATCCCAAAACCTTGGGGCTACTACATTTTGACTGAAGCTATGGGCCATAGGTCTGAACATATCGAACAAGTTAAGCAATGGATTCTAAAAGAAGCCCAATAAGCAGGAGTTGCAACCGTGATTGATGACAAAAAACGCTACCTCAACCAAGACGCGGCTGATATTGCCCTAAAAAACCCCATCGCTGAAGCTACCGTAAGAAAAGCAAGGGAGTACAGACTGGAGCGCACTCGCCAGGTGTTGCGAGACAATGACATTGCTGCAGTACTGTTATATGACCCCTGCAACATTCGCTACGCCACAGACACCTCTAACATGCAGTTGTGGACCATGCACAATCCATCACGCTATGCGCTAATTTTTGCCGATGGCCCTGCCTTGTTATTTGACTATCATAACTGTGGCCACCTGCACGACGAAAAGCGTTTACCTAATGGCCAACTCACCGTGGATGAAATTCGCCCTGCAATTGCATGGGCTTATTTCGCTGCGGGTGAACGTGCGCCAGAACAAGCCGTGCGTTGGGGTGCAGACATCGCCTCTTTAATAAAGCAATACGGTGGGGGTAACAAACGCCTAGCAGTGGATATATGTGAACATCTAGGCATGGCCCAGCTGCATCAACACGGCATCGAAACACTCTATGGTATGAAGTACATGGAGCATGCCCGCGGCATTAAATCTGCGGAAGAATTACAGCTTATGCAATGGACCATTACCGTGTGCCAAAAAGGCATGGAGCGCATGTGGAACTATTGTGAGCCAGGCATTAGTGAAAACGAATTGTGGGCCCACCTGCACTTTGAGAATATTCGCAATGGTGGTGAATGGATCGAAACCCGTATTCTCTCTGCTGGCGAACGCACTAACCCGTGGATGCGAGAAAGCTCCGACGCTATTATTCAAAAAGGCGACATTGTTTCTTTTGACACCGATTTAATTGGCCCCTACGGCTATTGCGCCGACATTTCCCGCGCATGGATTGCTGGGCACGAAAAACCTACGGCAACCCAGCAAGGAATCTACGACATTGCTATGGAACATATTAGCTATAATATGGGCCTACTTAAGGATGGCCTGGCCTTTCGCGATTTTGTTGATCAATCTTGGAAGCTACCAGAGCGCTTCGCTCCCAATCGGTATTCGTGTTCCTTGCATGGCGTCGGCCTGGCTGATGAATATCCCTGTATTTACCATCCACAAGACTACGAGAAAGTAGGCTACGACGGCCACTTCCATGAAAACATGGTGGTGTGTGTTGAATCTTACACTGGCGGTATTGGTGAGAAGGAAGGCGTGAAGTTAGAACAGCAGGTACGCATTACCAAAACTGGCATTGAACTGCTATCAGACTTTGCTATTGGGTCATTTAACTAGCTCAACACCGTTACGTAGACAATACCAGGGCCATTCACTCAGGGTAAATTTCAATAATGGTGTTAGCGGCATACCTAGCTGGAATACGTAACCCGCCGTCTTCAGTAATCACATAGTCAACCTGAGTCTGATCAAGGTGCGCCTGCGCTTGCTCCATGGAACATGTGCTTATACGAATGGCCACGCCACTGGGCAACTGCTGTGAATTGGCAGGTACATCAACACCGTGAAAGCGGGCTTGAGCTAGCCTAGGACTTAATACTTCAAAATCACCACGATCAGTATTAACCACTAATCGCTCAGCTTCGAGTTTTACCGCAGCGGTACCATAAATACCCTCAAACCGGCTGTTAAATTCAGCTGGGTTGTCGGCCACATAAAACACACCCGTAATGCCAGTGGCGCCATTAGCATGAACCATCCAATCTGCAACCCACACTAAGTCGGGCTTATGCTGGTGACAAAAAAAGTGCGACATAGCAGGGTTTTGTGGATTAATCAGCATCACCAAAGACACCACTGCTTCCTCTTCACTACCATCAGGTCGATGGGCAATCCGTCGAAAATCAACCAACCCCTGATTCTCAATACCCCGTTGGTCAATCAGCAAATGATCAGCTCGCGCATCTTCACTGTGTAAAGCTACCATGGCGATGCCTTGTTTACGCTCAATTGAGTCACTAATAAAGCGTCCAAAGGCAAAACCCTTGTCATTAGCTAGGTCTAGCTTACTAGAGTCATAGACACTGATCACTTCAATGAAATTTTCTTGAAACATTAACAAATGGTTATCAGTACCCCACGGATGATGGTGTCGCGGGTTAATATAGAACCCTAGACGGGCGAAATCTTTGCAGGCCTTATCCATATCACGCACAGCCACAAGCGGATGGTCAATACCAAGATGGTTTTTAAGCATAGGGTTTACTCCTCAGAAAGTAATGTGGGCTAACCAAGTGGCTTGGCGGCAGGTCCAACAACAGTTGTTCCTGGAGCAACAGCTTTTACAACAACTGCACCACCTGCGATCTTAGCGTAGGCTCCAATTTCGATATTACCAAACACTTGAGCACCAGCACCAAGGAAGGCACCGCGACGCACCTTTGGATGCCGGTCACCAGAGCTTTTACCCGTCCCCCCTAGGGTGACGTTTTGAAACAACGTGACATCGTCCTCTACCACGGCAGTTTCGCCAATCACTATACCCACAGCGTGATCCATAAAAATACCTGAACCTATCTGCGCTGCCGGATGAATATCAACACCATACAAAGACACCACCCTGCTTTGTATATAATTGGCCACAGCCACCTGCTTATTCAACCAGCAGGCATGGGCTAAACGATAACACTGCAGCGCTTGGTAGCCTCCGAAATAGAGTAGCGGCGTATAGTGGTCTTTAATCGCCGCATTGTTTTGCAGCTGACAGAGTAGGTCTTTGCTAGCTGCAAGCGCTATCGACTTATGTTCGAGCATTAATCCTAAAAAATACTCACTCCACTGGCCTTTATTTTCTAGACTATCAGCCATTTTCTCCGCCAGCACATGGGCTAGAGCTGCATTGTAACTAGCATGTTGTAGAATATTTCGATCATAAAACGCCCTTAATAGTGGTGTCTCATCAACTACAGATTGAGCCTCACCAAGAATAATCTGCCATAAGTTGTCTACGTCTATCTGTCGTTGAAATTGAATCATTCTTCCTCCGCCATCAAACGTGCTATTCAATTGCGTAACCGAATTGGATAGCTGCATTCTGAGCTGTTTCGATCCACACACTCTTAATTTGAGTGTACTCCATCAAGCCTTGATAACCACTGGAACGTCCATAGCCACTTTCACCAAAACCCCCAAAGGGGGACATAACGTTAATGGCTTTGTAACTATTGACCCAAAACGTACCGGCATTAACCTTTGCAGCCATGCGATGGGCCCGACCTACATCAGCGGTCCAAACAGCTCCAGCCAACCCAAAGCGGCTATCATTGGCAGTGGCTACAGCTTCGTCTTCATCTTCAAAGGCAATCACTGACATTACTGGGCCAAAAATCTCTTCCTGCGCAACCCGCATACTATTGTGTACGTTAGCAAGTACTGTTGGCTGATAAAAAAAGCCATTTTCGCCACCAGAAATATTATCAGCCATGCCACCAGCAGCAACTACCGCACCTTGAGACACTCCATCAGCAACTAAGGCAGTTACGTGCTGAAACTGCTTAGCATTATTAATTGGCCCAACCATAGTGTCTTCATTCCAAGGCAAGCCGGGTTTGAGCTTACGCGTAGCCGAGGCAACACGTTCTACCACTTCCTCATACACTGTGCCTTGAACCAACAAGCGGGAACCCGATACACAGCTTTGTCCAGCTGCAGCAAACACCGCCGCCTGCGCACCTGCCACGGCACGGTCGAGGTTAGCATCTTCAAAAATGATATTGGCAGACTTTCCTCCAAGCTCTAGCACACAAGGAATAAGCCGTTGTGCGCAGGCTGAGGCAATAACACCACCGGTTTGGGGTGAGCCTATAAAAATCACTTTCTTAGTGGCTTTGTTGGCAATAGCTGCGGTTGCTGTAGTGTTGCCTAAACCATTGATCACATTAACAAGGCCCACTGGAATGCCAGCCTGTTCAATCAATTTAGCCAATGCCGTACTGCTTAGGGGCGTTAGTTCAGAAGGTTTCAGCAACACTGCATTACCTGCACAAATAGCTGGGGCAATCTGCCAGCCAGCGGTAAATAAAGGTGCATTCCATGGTGTTATTTGGGTGACAACGCCAAAAGGCTCGTGACGGGTGTAATTTAAGTGGCTAGTAGGCACCGGAATAACCTCTCCCGTGAGTTTGTCGCACCAGCCCGCATAATATTCAAACATCTCTGCTACCTTGGCCACTTCAACCCGGCAATCACGCAGTGGTTTACCCGCCGACAAACATTCCAGCTGCGCTAGGGATTCGGCTACATCACGAATGTGTGCTCCACACTTCCACATCAATTGGCCTCTGGCACTGGCACTCAAAGCCCACCACTGTGTTTGTGCCAGCACTGCTGTATCAGCAGCTAAAGACACCACTGCCTCTGTAGCATCACTATATTGCAAAAACCCACTGCCTGTTGCTGGGTTGACTAGGGTAATGGTATCGCCTTTACCCAGCACTAATTCCCCACCCACCCAACTGCCAAAGGAGGTATTGCCTAACAGTTTCCTAAGTAACTGTTCGACTTGTTGCTCACCATTGCCTTCAATCACAAAACTCATGTTGTTAATCTCCCAAACCACAGTTTTTAACGATGTAGTTGAAGTCATTTTCTCCAGCCAAGTTATCTGCACTAGCTGCCCATATCTGTGACACCTGTTCTGACATTGGTAGCTCTAGCCCCATGTCTGCAATCATGTTTTTCGCCAAGCCTACGTCCTTACGCATTAACTGCATAGTGAAGCCTGAATCAAAGGCCTGATTAAGAATCCAGCGCGGAAAATTAACTTCACTAATCGCACTGCGACCAGAACCCGCATTTAACCCAGCAATAAGGTCTTCAGCATTCAAACCTGCTTTGGTACCCAGAGCTACTGCTTCGGCCGTAGTCACCAAATGGGCTGCACACAAGAGGTTATTAACTAATTTTGCTGCATGGCCGTTGCCAGATGCACCCATGTACACCACTTTAGAACTGAGTATTTCTAAATAAGGCATCGCACGCTCAAGCGCATCTGTTTCTCCGCCCACTAACATCACCATGGTTCCAGCGATAGCTCCTGCAGGTCCGCCACTGACAGGGCAGTCCAGCAATTGGTGCCCTGTAGGAGCCAGCATGGCTGCCAATGACCGAGTGACCTCGGGTTCAGAAGTAGAGGTGTCAATAATTAGGCTCTGTTGTTGAGCATGTTCGATGATACCATCCTTGCCAGAGACTACCTCAGACACGTGTTTAGCCATAGGCAACGACAATAAAATGACCTTCGTTTGACTACACAGTGCGGCTATATCGGCCACCACATTAACACCCATTTCGCGCGCTACTTGCTGTTGCTTGGCTCCCACATCAGTACCCAACACCTCATAACCATGGCGCAATAACGTCTGCGCCATACCGCTGCCCATATTACCAAGACCAACGATACCTACTGTGTTTTGAGCCATGTTCACCTCTGTGTTTTTTAGGTTTTTTTGTAAGCCTATTGTGAGCGGTTTTAGTATGATTTAAAAGTGCAGGGTACAAGCTCCAGTACATGGATGCTGCAATTAAGGGCGCTTGAGTAGGCTGCCTAATGTTACTCCACCAATAATGGCGCTAGTGCACCAACAGTGACGTCTAGCTGAGGTAAAACCCAATACCATTAGGAGAAACCAACCATATAGGCGGCAGGACCAACAACACCTTTGACTTGTATGGGTTTGTGTTTGGGCAGGCTTTTGTTCCGCCAAGCTAACAGCATAAAACAGCGCCAACGCGCCAAAAGCTACTCTCAAGGCAGCAAACTCTCCCGCCCAATTAATTCATACTGCAATGCACCACGGTTAAGCAATGAGTTAACAGCGAAGGCCAGCAGAGTGAGTAATGTGAATAAAGTAAGTAGCATGATTACAATTTAACAAAAAACTGCCGCAGCTACTCCCATTCCATTTGTTCGTATACACGTAAGGCGTTACCTGGGGCGATGCCTTCGTAGTTAAGCAAGTGGCTAAAAGCCGACTGATCAACGGTGCGAATGTCGATCAAGTCACCATCATTATCTAAAAATTCACCCACACCTTGCCGCAGATGAATTAAATAATTATAGGTTTGCTCTTCGAGCTTGGTCAGGGTGCTCACTGCTCCGTGACCAGGAATCACCTGCTGTGCTGGTAACTGGGACATCTCCTCAAATACCTCAACCCAAGACAGACTGTCAGACACCTCAATCACCCCTAACATGCGATCACCATAGGCAATATCGCCAGTAAAGAGGATTTTCAAAACAGGAATATAAACCCAACTGTCACCCGGTGTGTGAGCTGCACCTTGATGAGTAATGTGTATCTCTAAGCCCCCATGATTTAAGGTATACGTTTGGTCAAAGGTCACGTCAGCAGTCATGGGCTCAAGGTTCTGCATAGGATCTTGGCCTGTTGTTGCTGTTAAGCCTTGTATTTGATCACCCGCTCGTTGATCGTGATCGGCTACAGCTGCATTGCTGGCTATAATACGGGCCCCTTGCTGAGCAAAATAGGCGTTACCTAACCAGCGATGGTCTTGACCACCGGTATTGATGACCACTGTAATGGGTAATGAGGTGGTTTGTAATATTTTGGCTTCGATGGCTTGGGCTGCTTCTGTGCCTGCGCCACTATCGATTAAAAGCACCCCTGTATTGCCAACAATAAAACCAAAATTGGCATTATTACCTAGATTCTCTGCACTGCGGTTTCCCGTCTCACCAATAATTGCATAGACAGGGCCACTGATGTGCTGAGTGGTTAAGCTAGCATTGTTGGCTAAGGCCGTTTGACTCAGGCATGCCATAGACAAGCCGACCCCTAAAAGAATGACTAGGGAACCATTACGGAGGCGGTTTTCCATGCCTAGTGACCTCAAAATAATTCGTTGATACTACCTAAATATCTCTAGATCATACACTGAAAGCAAACTGCTTGTCCTATTGCCAGCCGAAGGGAAATTACTGGTGTCGCTCACCCTCAGTTCTGTGCCAGCTTTGTGGCTACTGAGGTCTGTTGCCTGAAAAAAACTGGCACACGAATGGCACCAGCAGATAAATTAAATCAAACATCAATGGTCGGTATGTGATCGCTTATCCTAAAAGATTATTAACCCTCAAAAATGAGTTACTCAAACGCTCCAATCAAGCGTAAGACCCGGTGCTGGCAGACTCAGTAGGTGGCGGCATAATTCCTGAGTAGCTGATACCACTCAATAACGCCATATCACGGTGCCACGTTGCTAAATCCTCTTGAGTGAATTTTCTTAAAGCATCATGCCCACAGGCCCGAGCCATCACCTGCATCAAAAGGGTTGAGGATTCAAAAAAGTTTTTAAGTTGATGAGCCGATTTTTCAACATTCAACCTCTGCCGCAAATCTGCTTTTTGAGTGGCAATTCCGGCAGGACAGTTATTGGTATTACAAATTCTTGCGGCAACACAACCGATCGACTGCATTGCGCTATTAGAAATGGCAACGCCATCGGCTCCCAAAGCCATGGCTTTAACAAAATCCATGGGCACTCGCAAACCACCCGTAATGATCAATGTGACTTTACCACTTGCACCTTGCTCGTTTAAATACCTGCGAGCCCGTGCCAAGGCTGGAATCGTAGGCACACTGATATGGTCCCTAAACATTTCAGGAGCAGCTCCTGTACCACCACCACGCCCATCGAGAATAATGTAATCAGCGCTGGCATCCAAAGCAAACTGAATGTCTTTTTCAATATGGTTGGCACTAAGTTTAAAGCCAATGGGAATACCACCCGTTATTGAGCGCACTCGATCAGCAAATTTTCTGAAATCTTTAGGAGAGTGTAAATCTTTAAATGTGGGCGGTGATATAGCCGCTTCCCCAGCTTTAATACCCCGCACTTCAGCAATTTTACCAATATTTTTATTGCCAGGAAGATGCCCTCCCGTGCCTGTTTTTGCTCCTTGGCCACCTTTGAAATGAAAGGCCTGAACATTTTTTAACTTAGCTTCATCATAACCAAATTGGGCACTAGCAAGTTCATAAAAATAGCGTGAGTTAGCGCGCTGTTCTGCAGGCAACATGCCCCCTTCTCCAGAACAAATTCCAGTGCCAGCCAATTCAGCACCCATTGACAAGGATAGCTTGGCTTCTTCTGATAATGCACCAAAACTCATATCTGAGACAAATAATGGGGTCTTTAAAATAAGTGGCTTTTTGGCCCTTGGTCCAATCACTAATTCACTATTGACCACCACATCTTCAAACAAAGGTTTACGTGCCATCTGTGCTGTCATAATCTGAATATCATCCCAGTGAGGCAACGCGTGGCGGGGCACCCCCATAGATACCATGGGGCCGTGGTGGCCCATCTTAGATAAACCATCTCTCGCCAATTGATGAATAAACTCAACCGTAGGTTCTTCTTTTGTGGCACTAACAAGAGGGATTTTAGAAGCTTGAACGTCCATACCTGGGCCTTCTTTGCCTATTGCATTGTCGTCAAATTGTTTATGACTACCATCGCAAAATGGTAAATTTGAAGAATGTTTGCACTGACACAAATATGCATCACCTGCCTCCTCTGCCACTAGCTGCTGAGGTTTGAAGTCAGTGCCGACATGGGAGCCATCACAAAAGGGTTGCTGATTCGATCGGCCACAGGTACAAAAGGCGTAGGCCTCACCTTTGGCAAGGGTGACTTTAACAGGTTTATTATTAGCGACTAAAGGTTTCATCTATTATTTCTCTATCTGGTTCAGATGCATTTAAGTGCAAAAAAAAGACTGCCAAGAGCAATCTTTTAAGGGGTCATTAACACTAAGCGTCTACTAAACTGACGCTCGGTGATGTGGTTGCATAAAATCTAGCACTGGACCCGCAGGTATAATCAAGGTGGGGTTTATGGTTTCATGACTGCCATAGTAGTGGGCCTTACAGTGTTCCACATGCACCGTTTGCGCTACACCGGGCACTTGATACAAGTCCTTCAAGTAACCCCACAGGTTTGGGTAATCTACAATGCGACGCAGGTTGCATTTAAAATGCCCCACATAAACGGCATCAAAGCGCACCAAGGTGGTGAATAGACGCCAGTCTGCTTCTGTAATGGTGTCGCCCGTTAGATAGCGTTGCTTAGCTAACCTCGCTTCAAGGGTATCAAGACCATTAAAAACATCGGCTACGGCGTCGTTATAAGCTGCCTCAGTGGTGGCAAATCCCGCCCGATAAACACCGTTATTAATGTTGGGGTAGATAAAGTCATTTAGCTCATCGATTTCGGCAAGGAGTTCAGGTGGAGAGAAGTCTCTAGGGATAGCGCCCACACCATCAAAGGCCGAATTAAACATGCGGATGATTTCAGGTGACTCATTACTCACAATAGTATGCGTGTGCTTATCCCAAATCACTGGCACCGTCACACGACCCGTGTAGTCTGGCATGGCCGCCGTATAAACTTGGTGCATCCTAGTGGCTTGGTGTATAGGGTCGCCAATCACCCCATCCCCTGGTTCAAAGGTCCACCCCTCATTACCCATAAAGGCATTCACCACCGACATGGAAATTAGGTCTTCCAAGCCCTTAAGTTTGCGATAGATCATAGTGCGGTGAGCCCAAGGGCAGGCTAGCGAAACATAAAGATGGTAGCGATTGGGTTGGGCTTTAAAACCACTGATACCGGAAGGCCCTGCACTGCCATCTGCTGTAATCCAGTTACGAAAACTGGGGGCTTTGCGTTCAAAACGCCCACCCGTGGCTTTGGTGTCATACCAATCGCTATGCCACTCTCCATTAACAAGTAATCCCATTATTAACTCCTAAAACCGATTGTTTCTAAAATCATCATAAGCCTGCATTACTTCAGCTTTTGTGTTCATAACAAATGGCCCACCTCGGGCCACACTTTCGTTAATCGGGGTGGCCGCCACTAATAACACACGGGCCCCTTGGGGGGCTGCGACCATGCTGACATGGTCCCCATCTTCTAGAATGCCTAGCTGTTTAGTAGGCAAAAGACTGGCCTTACCTCCCACTAACACATGACCTTCAATCACATAGATAAAGGCCGTATCACCTGATTTAATTTGTTGATTAAACTCACTACCTGGCGCCAAAGTAATGTCCATAAAGGTGGGAGTGATGTCATGACGTTGCACTGGCCCAATACTACCCAAATCGGTAATGCCAGCCACAACCCTCACTTGGCTGCCATCTTCGCGCTTTTCGACAGTCACGTCCTGAGCTATAAATTCTTGATATTTTGGCTCACACATTTTGTCTTTGCTGGGTAAGTTCACCCACAACTGAAAGCCCGCCAGCAGGCCACTGTCCTGCTCTGGCATTTCTGAATGCACAATGCCTTTGCCTGCTGTCATCCATTGCACGCCATGGGCTTCGATCACCCCTTCATTGCCAATACTGTCTTTATGACGCATGCGCCCAGCGAGCATATAAGTGACTGTTTCAAAGCCTCGATGGGGGTGATTTGGAAATCCACCAATATAATCCAGTGGTTGATCACTACCAAAGGCATCGAGCAAGAGGAATGGATCCAGCATGCTTAACTGTGGAGTGCCAATAATACGAGTCATTTTAACCCCATCCCCATCTGAGGCTGGCATGCCTGGCATGCTAAGTTGCAGTTCTCTTAATGCTAGGTTGGTATGCTTATAAGAAGTCATAAGGGGCTCTGTCTCAAATTTATTTATGCTTGGACAGATTTTACACGATTATCTAAGGCGTAAGCACCTGGCCCATGGGCAACCAACAATAAAAAACCTCCAGCAATAGTGACGTTTTTCATAAACGAGGCCATTTCTGCTTGGTTACTAAAGTCATTATGGAATAGCACCGCCGACACCACGCAAAAGCCTGCTAAAGCAAAACTAGCGATTTTCGTTTGCCAGCCAAGGATGATAGCCAGCCCTCCTAATGCCTCTAGAACAATTACCAGAGGTAACAGAGCACCCGATACCCCCATGGCTTCCATATAGCCTTGAGTGCCCGCATAGTTACCAATTTTGCTAAGGCCAGACATGAAAAACATCATGGCGAGAAATAAGCGCCCCGTGGGGGCGACGAAAGTATATAAGGTCTTCATAGTAATGCTCCATTTATGATATATTTGTGTGGCTTATTAGGTACATTGGATGTGCCTTGCCTACCCTTTTTTCAGGGTAGGTTTTGGCTTTAATTACCCTCATAAAGGTTAATTAAATAAAGCAAATTACAAAATAATTATTAGTAAAAAGAGAACAAAACCTATGGATGAACAATAAGATATTCATATTCCCTATTTAAGTAATAATGCGTAAGGCGTGTTTCATTCTATTAGATCCCAAGCCTAACTTTCCTTTACTTTGAATTTCCAAATGTTGCTTCTTTTTCTTTGTCCGTTTTGGCTTCATATTCCACGGGCGTTAACATATGCCAACCAATACAGTCTCCAGTGGGTGATCTACCACATTGACATGTGCCATTTTCATTTCTTACATCGGTCATAATTTGTCCTTGTTCTCTCGTTAAAAAACGCTACGTTAAAGGGGGGGGGTTAGCAAGAACTACAAGGAATTAAAGTTAGTTCTTGCTTACACCAGAAATATACAGTTTGACTAAATGCGGAAAAACATAAAGAATATGAAAACATTGTTCGTCAAAAGAGAACTGTGCCTATGGGTCAGCTAGAAGATATGCATGTATTTGTCAGGATTGTTGAAGCGGGCAGTATTACGAAAGCCGCAGATCAACTTAACTTAGCAAAATCTGCCGTTAGCAAACGCCTAGGGGATTTGGAAAACAGGTTGGGTTCTAAGCTTATCAATCGAACTACTCGTACATCGAGCATTACCGAAGCTGGTAACCAGTATTACCAACGCGTAAAACTGTTGCTGGGGGAAGTAGATTCGTTGAATGGTGACATAGCGTGTAAAAACAAAGTGTTAGCAGGGTCCTTAAAGCTAGCTGTGCCATTATCGTTTGGCATTACTCACCTAACGCCCGCCATTGATCTGTTTATGCGCCAGCACCCCGAATTAAACATTGAGGTTAATTTTTCTGATCGTAAGGTCGACATCATAGAGGGCGGTTACGACCTTGCATTTCGCATTGGCTCCCTGCCAGACTCCAGCCTAAAAGCTCGCAAAATCACGCCTATTAGGCATGTCATCTGTGCCAGCCCAGATTACCTTAAACATCGAGGCATACCGGAAAATCCAGCACAGCTAAAGCATCATAAAATACTAAAGCAAACGGGCTGGCCATTGGCAGGCATGCCCTTATGGGACCTTGAGGGGCAGAAACATCTCGTTAATGGAGAGTCTAGCCTTACTGCTAACAATGGTGATGCTATGATGCAATTAGCGCTCTCTGGGCACGGCATTATTATGCTGCCGAGCTTCTTCGTTTGGGAAGCTTTGGAAAAAGGGGATCTAATACAGATACTAGAGAATTACTCGTTACCCACCATGCACGCTTATGCAATATACCCAGCCACCCGCTACCTGCCACTCAAGGTGAGAAGCTTAATAGATTTTCTCATTGAACGATTTGGTGACAACCCCTATTGGGATCAGCATACAACCTAAATAGCACTATGTACTGAGTGATAACATCAAAAAATTTTAGATAGGTGCACTTGCGTAAAATATATAATTTAGCAGTGCGTGTTTCAGGCGATGAGCTTGATAGGTTAAAAGCTATGCTTAATCATTAAAAGGAAGGGGTATTACTGAGAAGAAACTACTAGCCTGCACTTTTAAGTGCAGGCTAGTTCAGCTAGAAAGCAGACTTTAGTTAGTCTTACGTTTAAACGTCAAAACGCCCGTAGGCCGAACATTAATCGCTTCTATTGGGCCCACTTGAGCTGAAGCTGTATTTTCAACGGTACCATAGCGGTCGACTATAGATACAACAGCGCGGATATTAAGCCCTGTCAAATAGCGAGTAAGCTCCAAATATTGTGAGTTCGCCCCAGGTATGTGGTGCCATGTGTTATCAATAGAGGATTCCCAATAAATGCTATCAGAATAAACACCATCGGGGTCCGTAAGGTTAGACATACTAAGGGTTAGAGTTTCACCTTCTAGGGCTGGACCACTAACCGTTGGTGTGCCAACAACATTGTCATTAACATTCCGTACTGGCCCCACTGTATCACTAGTCACCGACTCTGGGTGGCCATATTTATCAACATAACTGACCACTGAGCGAACATAAAGCTCTACCTCTGATTGGGTAAGCACTAAGGTACTATCAGAACTACCCAGAGGAGCCCAGCTTAGGCCATCTAAAGAGCCTTCCCATGTAAATGATGTTACACCTGCCCCATCTTCATCACGAACACCAGTGACGTCTACACGCAAAACTTGGTTTTCTTCAGGCTTACCGATCAAATCTAAGCGGCCTAATGGGGGATCGTTTATATTCTTAACTGGGCTAGTTGCTGGCGACACTAACTGCTCGATCGAACCTTTACCGTCAGTGTAAGAAAGTAGAGCACGGAGACTATTGCCAACATGTTCTTGACGAGGAATGAACACTGGAGAGTTAGCACCAGAGATGGACATCCAACCTTGTCCGTCAAGCTTATCCACTTCCCACTGCAAAGTTGTCAAACCAATGCGATCTGGATCCAATAGTGCAGAAATGTCGATTAAAATAGGATCATCTTCAACAGCTTCAAAACCGTCGTTAGTATTTAAACCATCAGTTAATGCGGTGGCAGTAGCGGTAGAAGTTGACTGACTAGCGGTGCTAGAACTCGAGGATGAATCCTCAACGACAGTACTAGAACCCACAGATAAAGCCTCAACTGCGAGACCAGAACCCAAAGACAAAGCCTCAACAACAGGCGATTCAGCTATGAGTGCAGTCTCCGAGGAGTCGACAAGACTCTGCGATGAATCGTCCGAGTCCCCCCCTGCAAGTACTACACACGGAATCGCCCACATGGCAACTACTACGGGTAACAATTTTCTTTTATTATTCATTTTACTGGGCGCCCTGATTGATTGGTTACAGGAAAATTACCAATGCCCAAATTTATTGCAATTAGCGCATAAAGTCAATAGTTTCAAGCGTAAGGTGGGTAAAGAGTTAGCTGTTCAGCACTTACTCACTCGTTTTTATGTGTCTGGCCCTGCCTGTTGGGTATGACACTCAACATGGGCAAGACCAAACTACTGAATAATAAAGACTTTAAAGACATCATTAGCCAACATCAGGCCTTTAGACAACCCAGAAAGTTATGCCTTTTTGGTAGTCTGGGAAATAACTATAGGGCCTGCTTGGCAACTGCATTGCCATCTATTTTACCCGCGTGGCTTCACATGGGCTAACTTCCAGCTTGCAAACTATTGAGCAGCTAAAGCACTGATTCCTCAATTACCAACTTATTGTCTGCCCTTTCCAATCAACATATGACAGCTGACCATCTAACTCAGCATTAGCCAGTATCTCAGCCAATTGTGATGCTACGAAAGCTGGGGCAAAAAGTTTTCCACTTGGGACAGACGCTTGAAATGGTTTTGATAGCCCTGTATCTGTAGTGCCTGGATGAAAGGCGATTAATTTAACGTTTTTGGCTCGCCTAGCATATTCAATCGCCATGTTTTGCAACACCATATTTAATGCTGCCTTAGATGCACGATAGGAATGCCATCCTCCCATCCTGTTGTCACCTATACTACCCACTCTAGCGCTCATAGTGGCCACGACACATGGGGTTTTACCTTTGAGCACCTTAAACAGCAATTTTAACCAGAGTGCAGGCACCACCGTATTGCTCTGAAATATCTCATGTAAGGCTTCGGCATTAATATCTTCAAGACGCTTTTCAGGCCATATTGTCTTTGAATGTAGCAACCCATGGCAAATGCACACTCTAGCAAAGTGGCCAGCATATGGTTTGAGTTGATCAACTACGCCTGCCATCGACTGCTCATCATATTCAGTTTTAATCCAAACAAGCTTATTTCCTGGAGAGATTGGATTTGATGGTGCTGAAGGTTGCCCTTGGCTACTCACTGCAAACACACTGGTGATAGCTGAATCACTTAGAAACTTAGTGACTAATGCGGAACCTAAGCCACCGCTAGCACCCAATACTAGAGCACAGTTAGTTCCAAGTGAAGTCATTCTGAAGGGCCACTGATTTCACATCTATCACAACGAGGTTTGCCCGTGACAAGGGCAGAAATTCGGTGGCGATACCTAGCAAAAAAACGATACCCTAGCTGCGCTAGCTGTTTGAAAAGGGGCCAGCGAAGGATAGCTACCCAATGGCGTTTGCCTACCAAAGCCCAAGAATGATAGGTGACGTCTAAGCCATAGATCATGCCCCCATTATTCCACTGCCCATGTAAAATTTTATCAGCTTTGTGCTGGTCAATGTGAGGGAAGCGCTCTCTAAAAAGAGGTGCATAAATATCTTCAAAGAAAAGCTTCTTGCCACTGTCGAGACGCTCAAGATGAGCTATCTCGGCAGCGCATAGAGGGCAGCCCCCGTCATAAAATATAGTTAACTCTGACACGTTTACAACTCCATAAAAATAAGGGTGATCATTACAAGATGCAGGATGATGACGATGCCAGTCAGCGATAACCGCATTCGCCAATATGATTTTTCCAACCCACCAATTAAATGCTCCACCCATAATAGACTGATAAACCCAAACATTAAAAAGGTCACTGAGTATGCTGCCATAATCGGTGCAATATATATGAGCAGTAACGCGCACCAAGCATTAAGTGCGAATAAATTACTTATTAAAACAGCAAACTTGGCTAGATTTTTATTGTCGACCATCTGCCAGCTTGCCCACAATGTGCCAGACATAAAGCTTAAAATAACGGCACTGTAAGCAATAAATATGTAGGGAGCATAGATTCCAAATGGGACGGCACCCTGCAGCTCTAGGCCAAACCAAAGCTGATCTAACAGCAGCCAAACTGGAATCACGAATGGGATCAGTCCAGCATAACCCAAAATGCGGATCAACGTGGGTAAAGGTATTACTGAGGTGCTGTCGCTGCGTGGCATAATTAGCCCTTTGTGAGTGCTAGATTACGGTTTTAAGTGATAATTAGATTACCTACTATAATGGCCGTTCTCAAGTAGGCACTTCCATCAGGCATAGCAGTTAAATTTGAGCCAAGTCTTAGAAAATCTTGTCAATTGGAGCGAAGAATCTGATAACACGAGTAAAGTAATAGATATTATCCCTCAAGTTAGTGTAAGCAAGATGCTTAAGGGGAGCTTTTGTCATCAGTTGTGCCTACCGTTCCATTAGATTGGAGTGTATTACGGTAGATATTTCAACAACTTATCTGAACATTGCCAGTGAATATTGGCGGTGAGACAGTTGTTCATCTCCTATCATCAGAGCCAATTTACTATTGTGTCTTATACCGTGGCCAGTTTTACTTGACCACTACAGTACCACTACACATATCGGGGGCAGGAAGAGCAGAGGTAATGAAGGTTTTAGAAGATCTCGACTTTTTTTGTATCGACAATCTGCCGCTAGCTTTGTTACCGAACTTGACACAACTCACTGACATAACAACTACATCTGAACAACGTCTTGCAGTCGCCGTAGATGTGCGTGGGCGTGATTTTTTCTCAAAGTTTCTAGCCACTGTGGATGACTTACAAAATCAAGATGCTGCACATCGTATCCTATTTTTGGATTGCGTTGATGACGTCTTAGTGCGTCGGTATTCAGAAACACGCCGTCGACACCCCATCCATGAAGGTGACAGCTTATATGAATCTATAGCTGCCGAACGTGTTCTTTTGGCAGAAATTAAGGCTCGATCTACTATTGTATTAGACACTTCACTGATGAAAACCCATGAATTGCGAAACCGCATCGGGCAGATGGTTTTGCATCGAGATGTTAGCCTTTACCTTATGGTCACTGTTATGAGTTTTGGGTTTAAAAATGGTGTGCCATTGGATGCCGATTTTATGTTTGATGTGCGTTTTGGCCAACCCTTACTATGAATTAGAATTGAGGTCTCAAACAGGCTTAGATGCGTCAGTCTCCATGTATGTGCTTGAGCAACCTAAAGCCCTTGAGACGGTAGAGAGCATCTCAACTTTGATGGAGAAATAGATACCCTTATATGCTGCTGCTGGAAAAACGTTTTTGACGGTTGCAATAGGATGTTCTGGTGGTCAACACAGATCGGTTGCAATCACTCAAGCTTTAGTGGACAGCCTTAACAAACGGTTTACCTTAGTCACGGCAATGCATCGTGATTTGTAGAAAGACGAGTTCTTATAAGACGTAATAGGGTTTTTAATGACAGATCAGATCGATCTTGTAACTGGTGCCTTGGGCGAGTAGTGCCGTGAGTCCGATTCCTAATGGAAGAGCCAGAAGCCGCTAAATACAAGCATGTTTAACTATATCAGTGGCTCTCAAGCGGATCATTGTGGTTCACACTTGTGGTTTACGGTATAAGGACAGAATACCTATCAAGAAAACGTCAAAGACTATAGAAATTAACACCAACCATAACCCTATCTGTTTTCCCACCATAAACTGCAGAGTGCAACCTACTAGCGGGAATGATCGTTATCATACCTTCATCTGGGAGAATATCTTCAGAAGGTTCGTAAAGCTTTAAAATACCTGGCTCACTGCAATTTTGATCTCCTACAGCAAGATAATATACAAGAGAGTATTTTTGTTTACCTAAATTTAACCCGATATTTTTGTCTAACTTATTATTTAGATGCATATGAGGAGTCGAGCCTCCCCCAGCTCTCAAAATATTAAAGAAAGAGTCATATATATAGATGTCTGATTTCAAAGCCTCCATCATAATTTTTGTTAAATCTTCAGCTAACTTTTGTATGATAGAACGAGCATCTTTAAATAAGTTAAAGTCTGGTGAAACCATACCATTCCCATAGCGAGCATCAGTCTTCCCAGCAGCTAGCAAGCCGACTCTTTTTGTTTTATCCAGTTGAATAGAATTCATTTCATAAAGGCTGGCAACAAGCTCTGACTCTACCACTCTATTTAAAATTAGTGGACTTGAAATTAACCCTGTCAAAGCACTTTTGTTACTCGTATCGCCGATTTCGGCTTCATTTTCCTTGCGGAATTTTCTTACTTCCATAACACTCCGCATTAGTTCGTAGTCTTTTGAGTGTGTTTCAATGTCATTTGCTTTCACTATGCTTTTTAGAGCTAAATCTTCATTACCCCTAATATAAAGAACTTTACCCAAGTTGCTGTGGGCTTCGGCATAGTCTGGTTTAAAGGCTATTGCTTGCCTATAGCTTGTTTCAGCCTCATCTAATCTTCCCAGTTCTTCCAGCGTGATGCCCAAGTTACTGTGGGCATGGGCTAAGTCAGGTTCCAACGCTATCGCTTGCCTCAAGCTAGCTTCAGCCTCATCCAATCTACCCAGTTCTTTTAGTGTGGCACCCAAGTTGCTGTGGGCTTTGGCATAGTCTGGTTTAACCGCTATTGCTTGCCTATAGCTTGTTTCAGCCTCATCTAATCTTCCCAGTTCTTGCAGCGTGATGCCCAAGTTATTGTGGGCTTTGGCATAGTCAGGTTCCAACGCTATCGCTTGCCTCAAGCTAGCTTCAGCCTCATCCAATCTACCCAGTGCTTTTAGCGTGTTACCCAAGTTGTAGTGGGCATCGGCATCCTGTGGAACTAATTGGACAGATTTTTGACTGGCAACTAATGCCTCACTCACTCTACCAGTTTGTTTGAGCACAGTGCCAAGCACTTTCCATCCAAATTGATGTTTGGGAAATATTTCCGTGAGGGATTTCGCAAGATTTTCCGCGTCACTAAATCGTCCATTTTGATAGTATTCTATTAGACTGCTGAGTTGTGCCTGAGAGGGCACTTTAGTGTCAGTTCTGCCTTTTGACTGTGAAAGTAATGCTTTCAGTTTTTTAGCATTAAATCCATTCCTTTTAGCTTTTTTAATTGCTTGTTCAGCACCCTTTAACTGGTTTGCTTTAACAAGTGCATCAATATAGCTTACCCAAAACTGTTCTATCTTTGGGTTAACTCCGAGAGCAGTTTTAAATAACGGCAATGCCACATCAGCTTTGTTAAAAGATACTGCTATTACCCCTAAGTTATGATTGGCATCAGGATGTTCTGGCTGGGCTTCTAATATAGTGTGGTATAGGCGTTCAGCTTCTTGAAGGTTCCCTTCTTTGTGCGCAGCTACACCCTGCTGCAATGCTTGCTCGATAGTCAATTCCATTGAAGACTCTTAATATGCTTTTTCGTAAAAGTTGTATGCGCTTCATCTAATTTTTTATTGCATCTGATTAGATCAGCTAAATAGTGTATCGATTTAAACAGCATTTGGATAGACCGTTTTTCTATGGCTAAGACTTGTGTAACAGTAGTAAAATCTTGCGCATACAATTAATAGCAGTTCACAATATCTTTCACAAGGGTATAAGCTTGATTTTTAGGGGCAATTCGTGTTTTTTTTAACTGTTGAGCTTCCCTGCAAGTGCTCTCTGGTCAATAAGTGAGCACAAGGAGGCTCTGTGTTTCTTAACCTTAGATCATGCCAATAGTCTTCCAAACGCACAGATAACAACCTAGACGAATTCACAGCATGTCTACGACTAGTTGTGCGTAAAGATTGAATTACACGGGGTTTACTGTAGTAGTTTTTTAAGTCTGCAGGAATAGCACAAGAAAAGTAATAAACATTACCCTTCAAGTAAGTGTAAGCAGGATACTTAGGGGGGATTTGTGTCCTCATAAATGTCTACCGTTCCATAGGGCTGGAGTTAATACGGTAGATATCTCAAAGACTTATCTGGACATTGCCAGTGAATAGTGGCGGTGAGACAGGGATTCGAACCCTGGGTACCTTGCGGTACACACACTTTCCAGGCGTGCTCCTTCGACCACTCGGACACCTCACCATTTGAAGGCGAAGATTCTATGCTTTTGCTAGATAGTTCTAATATTCAATGAGTTAGCGTCTTAGCTATCTGCCAGAACATTAACATGCCCAAGTAATTCATCAGTTTCAAGTAATACACTCGAAATGAGATTGTATCACACCGATGTTACACAGTGACTAGGCTGACTAAAGACAGGGGAGCTATTGTCCATGATGACCGATTAGAAGCCCTCTCAATGGCTGTTAATTACTGGACTGAACAGATGGATACTGATGCTGAAACTATGACTGCTCAACAGAAGCTTGAGGCTTTCAATGGGGAGATTCAGAAGTTTATTGATAGTGCTACAGGTGTCTATAAAAGTGCTGGTGATAGGTGGTTTTAACTTACTCTTTTTTCCCCAACTTGAAAATCACTTCCCAATCATTATTCCATGCGCCTTCAAATTGACTATCTTTGTTTCCCTTCAAACTGACTATATTACTGCCTTCTTCACCAAACATAATATTTATATTAAGTGAACTGACAATATTACCTTTCTTATCAATTTGACCTTTAAATGAATCATAAAGGTCTATTGAACCCGTATCTAGAGAACGACCATCTTTTGCTACAGTCATTATTCCATTGTTAATTTCAATATAACCATTTCCTAGACGCTTACTTCCTTCGTCTTCATGGTGGCGGAATACAGTAAAAGAATAACGACCGTCGAATAACGGGCTGCTTATAATTTCAGTTGGGGCTGTATAATACATCGCTTCTTCTTTATTCGTCGTTAACTCGAGTACTTGTACAGTAAACCCATTTTCCCAGTTTTTCTGGACAACAAATTCTATATCTCCATCATTGTCTATATCGATTGGGCGAATACCAGCGAGGGTGTACTTTTCTCCACCAGTAAGTAAATCATTATTTAGAGGTCTAAATGAGCTGTCCTCTTGTCTAATAAACACCTTAGGCGGAGCTTGTTTAATTTGACTCCCTATTTGCTGCATGAGTGGCATGTCAATTCCATGATTAGAAGTCAATACAATATCTTTTTTATCGTCATTATTTATATCTATCAAGTTAAATGATTTGTTCCAATCTCCATAATCAAAGGCAATTTCTGGAAAATAAAAATTACTTTTATCGACGAATTTTCGATTTTTTTCCTGGATAAGAACCTGAAGTTCTATGCCAAGATGGCTCGAATGTATCAATGGATTTTTTGTTACATGAAGTATCAATATATCGTTATCACCATCATTATCAATATCTGTTACGAGGTAATTGTATCCAGCACTTTTCTTACCAAATCTTCCGGGCTGAAGTTCAAGGGCATCACTTTTTTTGAATCCTGAATTAGAACCAAAAATTATTCTGTTATTGTCAGCACCTTCAAGCTTGCCACTTAAAAGAATTAAATCAAGCTTGTCATCGTCATCAACAAACTCCAAACCTGGAGTATAGTATAAGTTTCTTCTTTTATGACCAGGACCAGGTTGGAACGATATATAAGAAAAACCTCTATCTAATAGCTGCCCATCTGGAACTTTAGTAAATCTACCTTTGCCATTATTTCTTAAGAAATAATGGGGAGCATTGGGCTGCCCGGCTTGCGTAACAAACAAATCAATATCCCCATCTGAGTCAACATCGCCACTGGTAACCCCGTGAGTAAAGTCTAGTATTTGCGGTAAGCTTGAAGTGGCATTTATAAATTTACCGTTAGGAGCACTCAAGATTAATGAGTTTTGACAGCCAGGAAATGGCTCATAATCAACTCCAGTGTCAGCAATGAAAATATCGTTGACCCCATCTCCATTAAAATCCTTAATGACCGAACTTCTAGGATTGCAAGTATAGGGAGCTATGTCCATTATTGGTTTAAACAAAGAAAAACCCTTGCCAGGAGTTGTTGTCAAAACTATTAGCTTAATATTAGAGCCTTTTTTTACATCCCAATATTGTATGCCGTACACAAGTTCAGGCAACCCATCTCCTGAAAAATCACCCCAACCCAGGGGTATAATTTGAGAACCCCCAGGTTCGACAGACTTACTGAAATCTTTGCTGAAGACCTTGAATTCATTTGTTAGTGATTTCGCATACAACCCATCAACCCACTCGATTTGTGTTTTGTCTGTACTTTCGGCAGTAGATTTAGCAGTTTCAGATAAAGATCTAATTGCTCCACCACAACTTAGCCCTCGACTGGTCAACTCGGCTTGATACTCAACATTGTCAGGAGTTGCTTTCGCAAGACGACAGATAGTCTTATCAGACCAACCTGATACATCTTGAGACAACGCGTGTGGAGCCATTAATGATGCGATTAGTACGCAGACGATACGACAATAGAAATTCATATTAGCCACTCTCCAATTTACCTTTCAACATTTGTTTGCAGATAGCCTAATATAGAATCTGTGCCACCTAAGACTGTTTGGAACAACTCCCAAGCTGGCTTGTCATTAGCATCTTTAAAATAATCATAATGACATTGTTGGTTCTTAGCATTCTCAATATCGTTGGTTTCACTAATAAAACTTAGCCAGCCCCATTCCATTAGACCCTTTCCACATTTCTTTTGAAGAGAATCACTGTGCCGTTTAAAAGGCTGCAGTGACCGAGAATCTACATTAATCACTAGCCTTTGCTCTTGGTCACCTGCCTGTTTAAATACTAAGGTACTAAAACTAATTTTTTTATTACCACCCAACCTTAGACTCCCCTGTATCTTGGATTTATGCAACTGATAGGGCTGAAGGTATTCTTCTGAACGTTCTAATACAAAGGGTCTAACTTCAATAAAATCTGCCTTATCTAACGCTAAGTTGAGTGTTTCACCCTCAATTTTAAAGATGGATAGTTGTGAAGTAGCTTCAATTTGCTTGGCTTCTTTTTTTGCTAATTCTTCAGGACTGTTATCTGCTGCTAAAGCTTTATCAGTACAATTTGGGTTAAATCCAATCGTTTCGTCTATGCCAAATTTCATACGATATTTTCTTTTTTGAAGGTATACAGCGTCGTGCTCTAGTTCTACATTAGTAACTATCTTCATCAATCGGCCTAGGGCAAATGTAAAGTTGTTTGTATGAAGTCTTGCACTATCCTTACTTGAAATCTTATTATGCTGAGTGCCACTGTACTTTCTACTTGTAAACGTATCCCAATCAGTGATTGCCAGGTTAGTTACTTTTGACGCTCTAACTAATTTTGTTTGTAGTTTTGTTGGCACTTCTGCGCCCCATAGGTCTGCAATATAGGCATAGCTAAGTGCAACATTTAAACCCATTGAGTGATACCACAGTGCCTTAGTGCCTCTAAATGAATTATTGTTGATGTAGCCATCTTCATAAAACAGCCGGTCCATTTCTTTGAATCTAAAGTTCATCTCTTTTGCTGCAAGTTTTTTATTGTTTGTCCAAGAGGCGTAAATTAATATTGATAGACCGCCATTAGCCATACCATAAAACCCTTGACCTTCTTTCTGGAATTCTTTTGGCTGTAGAAACTTTTTGTACATTTTTTTCATATACTGGTCTACCACTTTAAATTCTTGCTCATTCAGCTCATCTTTTAACCACAATGCAGTAATCATATAGTGCGCAAAAACATCACTTGCAAATGAATATTGATGAAACCAACAGGGCGAATTAGAGTCCCCGTTGGCATAACACAAAGGTTTCTTTTTTACATCATGGTAACCAATACTGTCATACAAGGTATCTGCTTTAGCCAAATCTATTAACAAGTTTTTAGCCGTTTTTATATTTGCTTGGTTGTCATTGCCAATTGCGTTTTGTGTTGCTGCCATGAAGACCTTTATTGGCTCTGAAATATTTTCAGTCTGAGGGCTAATGGAGACGCTATTTGCTTTCCAATCAGCGTGCCAATCGTAGCCAACTAGTCCTTTAACTCTAAGTAACGAGGGAGCTTCATTAAATGTTGGACTGCCTGCCATTGCCTTACACGATTTGATTTCTGTTGTATAAAATTTGCCGGGGAAGTTAATATCCTTGGCTTTAACATTCCCTGCTTTTGAGTTTGAGCTTTGTTTTTTGGCAACCCCACTTCCACAACTGATTCCTCTCTCTGTAGCTTCTTGAAGGTACTGAGGGTCGTCCTGTTGGCTAGAGGCTAGCCTGCACAAAGTCTTATCAGACCAGCCTGATAGGTCTTGAGACAAGGCATGTGTTGCCATCAATGATGCGATTAGTACGCAGACGATACGACAATAGAAATTCATGATAATTACCCCCTGTTCTATTAGACTTTACAATAGTCCTGAGTTCACAGTACCATTTTAGCCGTAGGAATATTTCTGATATTTCTTAATGCCATATAATAATTGTATGTTCAGCCCCTTTCTAGTGCAGTAAACCTAGCTATAGTTCAAGGCAAAACGTAGTCGATTGGCACTCTCACTGCCGTACATGTGTATGCCTAAGATGATGCCTCTAGAGGCTCTCCTAAGGCTATATAAGAAGACTTTAATATAGTATAATGCGAGGCATGCCCTAGGGTTAAGTCCCTCTGAGGGCCTCTTAGGAGCCTAGAAGAAGGGTAGTTATTGGACTACTTAACTCTATGACTTGTCTGAGGTTTTAGAAACTATTATTACTATGACGAGAGGTGTTGAACCATTAGCCAGCACACATTTGGTTACAGATGTTTCTATCACTTCATCGGCGTAGCACCAGTTTCAGAGCGTATAATCAGTCCATTCTCTATCATCTTAGCACCAAGCACAGACTCACGTGACCCATCTTGAAACCTCATCACCGCGTGTGTCACAAGAATATCGTCATTTTCGTAAATGCAGCGTTGCATAAGTTCTTCAAAGCTTGGGTGAGTCATCATGCCTAACAATATCACCCTTAACTCAGTCTTGTTCATCGTGGTGCCAGTTTGGTGACGAACAAACTCAAAATCTTCGTGATAGAGCGACATTAACGCCTCAATATCCTTTTCTGCTTCTGCCTTCTGAAGTGCTTTAAACATGTTCATAACGTACTCCTTTTATTAACAATAATTCTTATTAGGCAGTATACGTCTGCTGGTATTGGTATTTATCACTTCATCAGCGTAGCACCAGTTTCTTGCCTCAAAACCTGTCCATTTTCTAGCATCTTAACGCTAATCAAAGACTCCCGTGACCCATCCTGATACTTCGTCACCGAGTGTTCTACCAAGATATCGTTATTTTCATAGATGCAGCGGTGCATAACTTCTTTAAAGTTAGTCTGAGACCACATGCCTGAAATTAGAACCCTGTATTCAGACTTGTTGATGGTGGTGCCGGATTGGTGGCGAACAAATTCAAAGTCCTCATGATACAAAGGCATTAATGCTTCAATATCTTTTTCGTCATTGGCTTTCTTAATTGCTTTATGCAGTTTCATAACGTACTCCTTATGTTAACAATAATCCTTATTAGACAGTATACATCTGGTGCTGGTGGTTTAGCACAAGCCCTTAAGCATACAAGTGTGCACAGCAGATGGTTAGTGCCATAGGACACCACGGAGGGCCTGTGAGAGGCATTTAGCTTGCAACAAACCTTAAAATAGGTTTATCTTTAATTTAAATCAAAACCTAAGCTAATTGAATAATATAAATAAAAATTATGTTTAGTGCTAACTGCACCATTTTAATATTTCTGAATACAGAGGTCGTCATGAAAAAGTTTTTACCCCGTAGTCTTTTTTTAATTGTCGTTTTAATTCTAAGCCAGCAAGCAATGGCCCTCACTTTCAAAACTGGGGAGGTAATAGGTTCTGACGGCAAAGTATATGAAGGTATGTCGCCCCAAAATAAAGAAAATATGCTAGCTAATGTCAAGCCAGGGGAAATAAAATCGGGCATACATGGCAAAAGTTTTTATGTGGTTGTCAATAACATTGTAACTACAGTTCCACTGGTTGATTTGATGAAAAAAACGCCTGTAGAGCGTATGGAAATAGTTGGGAAAGCTATCACAGAAAATATCACTCTTAGCAACGCTCTGTCTTCACCAGCAGTAAACATCAGCGATTCGCCAACGTCACCTTCAATAGATGAAAATTCGTTAAATGTTAACCAATTAGCCGGCGAAGGCGCAAGCCCACTAGGTCAACTACAATCAGACGAGTTTGAAGAATCGTTTGACTCAGCCTTGGACGAGGTAGGAAAAGAAGTTGACCTTAGCGTTCTGCCTAGCATAGGAGGCGACCTTGGAAATGCATTGGGATCTGTCTTTGCTGATAGCCTTGGGGAATCGTTAGGCTCTGTACTTGCTGAAGACCTTGAGAAACATCTAAATTATAATTTAGGTGGTGGAGCCATGGGAGCAGGTGGGGCCATGGGCTCAGGTGGGGCCATGGGCTCAGGTGGGGCCATGGGCTCAGATTCAGCCATGGGCTCAGATGGAGCAGCTGCACGACCATAATTTAGGTGTGGTGGATGTACTTAAGAAAAACGTCTACTACGCTTATCTAAACTTAAGAAAACGTATACATATCAGTTACTTGAGAAAACGAATGGTGCGGACGGAGAGTCGTTCCACTCCATCACAGTTCGCTAGGCTCACTGCTATGGTCACTGAGATAACCTTCAGTAGCCGCCACTCCATTACTGAAGAGCATTAAGAAAGCTAGTGGTACTAATAGTTTGCTTATACGCATCTACATTTCCTCGCGTTAACGATAGTGCTTATTAGACAGTATACATCTGGTGCTGGTGGTTTAGCACAAGCCCTTAAGCATACAAGTGTGCACAGCAGATGGTTAGTGCCATAGGACACCTCACTGCTCACATCTAGCGTACAGACGCGTTAGGTTGATACATCATGACCATCATTGATACCTATCTATCTATGTAACGTAAAGCTATGTAAGCAGTATTGTTACCTAATATGATTACTGATAGCTTCGTTAGTGAAGTTTACCTTCGATGATGCTTGTCATAGGCTCATCTTTGACCACGAGGTTCTCCTGAGTCTCGTAGGTCAATCTTTTTATCACTTCATCGGCGTAGCACCAGTTTCAACGCGTATAATCTGTCCATTCTCTATCATCTTGACGCTAATCAAAGACTCACGTGTCCCATCCGGAAATCTCATTACTGAGTGTTCCACAAGAATATCATCATTTTCGTAAATACAGCGTTGCATACGTTCGTCAAAGCTGGGGGCTAACCAAAAGCGTGAAATCCGCTCCATGAATTCAGCCTTTGTTCCACTAGTGCCATTTTTATGGCGAATAAACTCACAGTCCTCATGGTACAAAGACAGCAACGCCTCCATATCTTGGTCTTCATGAGCTTTCTTAATTCCTTTAAATATGTTCATAACGTACTCCTTATGTTAACGATAACTCTTATTAAACAGTATACATCTGGTTCTATTGGTTTCTAGAGGTTCTCTGGGAATAATTAGGCACAAAAATCTGTGCCACTATATCTATACGCACTCAGGCCCGTTACCCCGTGTGGGGCCGTATGTGGACGGTAACAGCTTTATTGAACAGGGGGAGGGATTTGGTTCTGTAGCCTGGAAGCCACTCATATGCTTATTCACAGCCTCTACAGTAGAAGCTATTTACTATCTAATCTAGAACTCTTTTTACCATCTACTTCAGCCCTGCTGCCTTTAAAATTGAATGCACTGATGTTCGACCAATGCCCACCTGATTAATGATGTCCACCTGCTTAGCTCCAGACTTAAAGAGGTTGATGACTAGGTCCTTTAGCTCCTGCTTCAATGGAGCCTTGCCCTTGTACTTTCCAGCAGCCTTAGCCATCGCTATGCCGTCCAATTGGCGCTCTCTGCGTAGGTTAGTCTCAAACTCAGCAAAGACACCCAGCATATCTAAGAAAGCCTTACCTGCTGCTGTAGAGGTATCTATAGGCTGCTCTGTAGCTTGCAGATGGACACCTCGACCTTTGAGTTCATGGATGATGTCCTGCAGGTCTTTGAGGCTTCTAGCGAGCCTATCTATACGAGTGACTACCAAGGTATCACCAGCTCTAAGATAGCTTAGAACGCTCTCTAGCTCCGCCCTAGACACCCTGCTAGTACCCGATACTTTCTCTTCCCAGACCCGATGACACCCTGCAGCTTTCAGTGCCTCAACTTGGATGGTGGTGTGTTGGTCATGAGTACTGACTCTGGCATAACCATAGCGTTGATGTTCAGTCATTTGTTCACCTCTAATGTTCATATAGACTCTTAGAGGTTGTGATGCTACTCGCATGTTCATGGACAATCAATTCTTAATGAACATTAATCTAAACTCTCTGAACAGTTCACAAAGGGTAAACCTCAAATGAACACAAACTCCCTTAAATGCACGTGTAATAGGAATTTAGCAACAGCCTCAATATTAAAGTTGCCCCTTAGGGACCCCAGCACTTTGACACTATTGCTGAAGGTCGTAAATCCAATCAAAATATTTAAATTGCATTATTAGGATAAGCAACCTGCTCCTCAGTTTCTGAGAAACTGTCGTCCCATAGAGGTAGGACTTCCTTTCACACCGATGTCTGACCATATGTATTTTGGAAACATGACTATCAATCACTTTTACCACAGGATAAACAAATGACCAACCAACAAAAACTAACGCCACAACAACAACTAAGGAAGCCATACTGCAAGCGAGCAATGAGATTCACCAGGGAAGGCTATGAAACTCTTTTAGAAGTTAAGAGAAAGCTTGAAGCTGAACTTCACCGGCCTATATCTGAATCAGTAGCTATTAATACGATTCTTCTGGGCATTAACTAAGAGGACCACCACCTCCACAATTCATACACTGATGTTCACTAACAATAATGGTACTTACCACGGCCATAAACATCTTAAATGGGGCAACGGCGGAAGTGGTTACTTATAGAAACAATCCATGAATTATGTTGTAAGTGTTGAATCATCAATGCCGATGAATTACAGACTTACCACCCCTCCCCTTTAACATTAGCAATATACCCTTTTCTTTTAAGGGAAAGCCTCTGAAGACCCCTGAAATAAGGGGGTTGACCTAAATTTTAGCTGTTTTTAGTTTAATAAAACGGTTAATTAATATCAATATAACAGGACCAAACATGTTCAACTTCACCCATTACAACGACAGCAAACCTCTCATCAATGTGGTTGATGCGATGATGGGCCAAGGCAAATCCACTTGGCTTATAAATACCATCAATAACTGTATGTCATCAATATTTGACGACATCACACCTCCAAGAATCATCATTGTCACCCCATACTTGGAAGAGGTAAAACGATTCAAGCAAGAATGCCCTATGGCTGACTTCGTATCTCCCGTTGCTCACGGCCAATCTAAAACTGATAACCTTCATGAGCTACTCGAAGCTGGTGCTAATATAGTCACCACCCATTCACTCTGGAAAAGAGTCAACAGAACCACCTACGATTTAGTATCAAAGCATAGATACCTTTTATTCATAGATGAAGCCCTAGAGTGCGTGGAACAATGTAAAGATATTTCCAAGAGCGACTTCAAGATGTTGTATAACTACAACCTCATATCGATAGCTGATGACGGTCGCATACTTTGGAACAGCGATAACGAACCAAACTACAAGGGGAGGTTCGATAGAGAAAAGTTGTTATGTGAAAACGGCAACTTATACCGCTTCAAGGATACGTCTAACTTCTGGATATTTCCTACTGACTTCTTGGCATCATTCGATGAAGTCTGGATACTAACCTACCTTTGGACTGGAAGCGTTATGGACGCTTATACCAAGGCTGCTGGGTATAAAATTAACATCCATACACTTCATAACTTTGAGTTAGGACCACATGTAATGGTTGATGAGAGTCCTCTGCGGGCAAAGATGAAACAGCTCGTCACTATTATTGATGACCCTAAGTTAAATGCCATTGGTGACATCTCCAAAACAAGACGAAATAGCTGCCCACTCAGCGCTACGTGGTATAAAAACCAAAATGGTGATGTCCTCAAGGGCATACATAACTTGATTTACAACTACTACAAGAACCGTGTGTCCGGTCCAGCTGGTCTTTCAATGTGGACTTGTTATTCAGCCCAGAAATCAAAACTCAAGGGAGCAGGCTATTCAAAGGGATTTGTTTCTTGCAATGCTAGAGCTACCAACGAACATCGTCACAGGACCAACCTTGCTTATATGATTAACCTGTATATGGTTCCAATTGTAAAAACGTTCATTGAATCTCGAGGTGTTAAAGTCGACCAAGACCAGTTCGCATTGTCGGCGTTAGTCCAGTGGATATTCCGTAGCGCTATCAGAGATGGTCAGCCCATCACCATCTTCATCCCTAGCCAACGTATGAGAAACCTATTATTGGCTTGGTTGAACCCTACGCCTCTGCAGTTACCAGCAGCTGCTTAACCCTTTGCAGATTGTCACACCTGCATCAGTTAGGGTAAGACACTTTGTCCAGCTGCCGCTTCATGTGGCTTAAACTGAACTCTAGCGAGCCGTATGAGCGACTCACTGAAGTAGAACCAGACCAACCACCCAGATAGTCTGCAATGTCACTAGCCACTTCAGCCTCACGACACGCATCTCTAAAGCTATGCCTTAGACTGTGGAAGTGATTAGTGACTCCAAGGCTTCTGAATACAGCATTAATATGTTTGGAGTAGGTCTGTGAATAGTTCCCGTAAATACCTAACGAAGCGGTCTGAAATAGCCTCTCGCCTGCGCCAATCATTGCTACCCAATCAGCAAATCCTGAACTAACAAGGTGGTGATGCACAGGCACAACCCTGACAGAGCTTTCTGTTTTGAGGCTGTTATCATCAAACCTATCATGGAAGGAAATTACCCATGTACCACGTTCCCTATATATATCTTCGCGCCTAAGCTGGAGAATCTCATTCTGCCTAGCTCCTTGATATGCAGCTATCATGGTCACCCAGAAGTCCTCAGAGCCTTTTGTAAGGTTACTAAACAACTTACCCAAGTCTTGCTCACACATAGGCTGCCGCTTACTTTTGGCCTTCTTCACTTCCTTCATGCGCAGGTTAACGAATGGGTTCTTGGACACCTTATCTTCCTCACGGCCATAATTAAATACTGCGCTGAGCACGTCAAGCCGCTTATTTACTGTCGATATCGATGACCTCTCCATATTGAGCTTGTCAGCTATTTCAACAACCTCTTGAATAGGCCGCCCTCTTGTCTTTTTGGATAAGGTGAAGCGAACAGGGATTCTTGTTAGGAACAACATAAACTCCCTTACCATTGAGCGATTTATGGCTGATGCTTCTGTGTCCAACCCAAAGTATTGGAGAGCCACATCGATGGAAGATGAGAAGTCTTGGATTGTCTTTTTATTTCCCCCAAGGCTTAGTTTGGCCATGTAAAAAGTAGACAAGTCCGAAAGAGATATAACTTCACAGAGTTCAGTGTTTTTAGTTGAAATAAACAGTTGAGGAGCAGATTGAGAAACCTCAGCCACCGGCTTAGATTGAAAATAATTAGAGGCCAATCTAGGGGAGGAATACTTGTCAGCTCTTAGTCTTTGGAACTCATTATCATAGTGAACCAGCAGTGTGTTTCGTCGCCGCTTTGCTTCGGAAAAATCCTTAGTTTGCAGAGAGTGACGAATAGTCAGATTAGGAAACTGACTGAGTAAATCAATAGGTACACGACGGCAGAATTGATAGGTCGATTTTCGGACTTGAAGGCAGTACATAAAGCGGTAGCTCCATATGCAATGTTACACACACATGTACGCTTAAAACTGCTGAAACGCCCCTATGACGGGACATTAAGAGAAATGGCGGTGAGACAGGGATTCGAACCCTGGGTACCTTGCGGTACACACACTTTCCAGGCGTGCTCCTTCGACCACTCGGACACCTCACCATTTGAAGGCGAAGATCTTATGCTTTTGCTAGATAAAAAGCAATAAAATTCAACGCATTAATGCCAATGTTTAATAAATTCTTGACTGCTCACTATAGGTACTGGTTTAGGTGTTATTGAAGGAGTCCCCATATAAATCATAGCAATAATTTCTTCAGCCTCTTGTAGGTCAAACGCTTGCCTTATCATGGGATGACTTACCACCCAACCTGTACGCCACACCGCTCCAATATTCTGCGCATAGGCGGCAAGTAACATCGCATGCCCTGCAGCTGCAGTGGCTTGCACTTGTTCGGCTGTAGGCACTTTAGGGTGTGCTTTTGGGCTGGCTATTAATACTAGGATACTGGGCGCACGGTTAGGCATTTTTATGCACCTTTCCAATGTTTGTGAATCGCTTTCTGGATCCCGTTCTAGCTGCGCTTGTTGAAGGATTTGCCCCAGCTTTTCAAGACCTTCACCAGCGACCATAACACTGCGCCAAGGTTTAAGATTTGCATGGTCTGGTGCTCTCAGAGCTGCTTGCAGCATCACCTCTAACTGAGCTGCCGTTGGCCCTGGAGATTCCAGTCTCTGAATTGAAGCTCGATTGAGTAAACCGTGTAATAGTTCCATAAAAATTCCTATAAAGGGCTATTGGCGTTGGGTTCGGTGATTGCTAGGGGCCAAGGGTCGAGTAGAACGATAAGGGTTAATATCTAAGCCACCGCGCCTTACGTAGCGGGCATACACTGTAAGTTGACCAGGCTTACACTGCGCCTTTATATCGAGAAATATTTGTTCTACACATTGCTCATGGAAATCACCATGTTCGCGATAAGACACTATGTAGGCCAGTAGGCCCGCTCTATCAATTGTGGGCCCTTCGTATTCTACAACTAAGGTTGCCCAATCTGGTTGACCAGTGACAGGGCAATTACTTTTAAGCAAGTTACTGTGCAAAATTTCCGTACGATAGATCTTAACATCCGACAACAACAAGCTAGCGTCTGGCGTGTACGTTGTTATTTCTATATCTTGCTGGTCAATGCTTGTGCCTGGGGTAGGCAAAACCGGCATGGCCATATCACGCAGGCTATACAAAGTGACCTTAACCTCCGCCCCCGCTGCAGCAGATAGGTCTGCAGCCATGTGACGCTGCACTTGCGGTGCGTTAGCCATCTTGGTTTGATTAAAGGAATTCAAGTACAACTTAAAGGATTTGCTTTCAATTATGTTAGGGCTGTCAGCTGGGATACGAAATTCGGCCAGAGCCATTTTCGGCAATCCTTTATTATTAAGCCAGGACACCTCAAAGGCATTCCAAACATCAATACCGTAAAACGGCCGAGACAAAAATTCTGGCTGCCATGGCGTGTTGCGCGGAATAGGAAACAATAGACTGGGTGCGTACTCATTAACATAGGTGCTTTTATCTCCTAAAGGTGAGGCTTCTATAAAGTCATTTTGTTGCATCATTTTCTCCAAGGCAGGGCTATTATTTACGAATGCCCTTGCCCGTATTCAATAGGTACATGCAGTAACTAAATAAGGCAATAATAAACACACTAATAACCAATAACGCATAGCCAACTTGGATATCAGAAACCCCCAAAATACCATAACGGAAGGCATTCACCATGTATAAAATTGGGTTGAGTTGCGACATTCCAGCCCAAAAGTTGGGCAATAAATCGATAGAATAAAACACACCACCCAAGTAGGTTAAAGGGGTAAGGATAAAGGTTGGAACGATGGATATATCATCAAAACTGTTAGCAAATACTGCGTTAACAAAACCACCCAAGCTAAACAAAATGGAGGTCATTAGTACCACTAATACAATGATGCCAAAATTATAAATTTCGAGCTGGGTGAAGAATAACGATAAACTTGTGACTATAGTGCCCACAGCCAAACCGCGAGCCACACCGCCAGTGACGTAACCTGCCAATATCACCCAATTAGGCATAGGCGACACTAACATTTCGTCTAAACTGCCCTGGTATTTAGTGCTATAAAACGAAGACACTACGTTGCCATAGGAGTTGGTAATGACCGACATCATAATTAAACCTGGCACAATAAACTGCATATAATCAAAGCCACCCATTTGGCCAATACGGCTACCAATTAAATTACCAAAAATAATAAAATACAGCACCATGATAATGGAAGGTGGCAATAGGGTTTGTACCCAAATACGCATAAAACGCTGGATTTCTTTGCGCACAATGGTTGAGTAAGCTATATAGATTTCATAACTAGACATTAGGCGCTCACTCCCTTCAAATCGGTCTTATTGCTGGTAACTAGGTTCACGAATAATTCTTCTAACCGGTTGGTCTTATTACGCATGCTGGTGACTTGTATGCCTGCAGCTGACAAGGCTACAAACACACTGTTAATGTCTTGCCCTTGGTTGAGGATTACTTCAATGTATGTGTCATTGACTAGCAACAAACGATAGCCCTGCACTTGTGGAGCTTGTGCAAGAGGCTTTTGCAATTCCAGCACTATAGTTTCTGTATTGATGGTTTTTAGCAGTTCTCTCATAGGGCTGTTCTGAATAATGTCGCCCTGATCAATAATGGCAATGTTACGGCACAGGTTTTCGGCTTCTTCCAAATAATGGGTGGTGAGGATGATGGTTGTGCCTTGTTCATTGATACGCGTAAGGAACTCCCACATAGAACGACGAAGTTCGATATCTACGCCAGCAGTAGGTTCATCTAAGATAAGTAATTTAGGCCGGTGAACTAAAGCACGGGCGATCATCAAGCGACGCTTCATACCACCGGATAAATTACGGGATGCATCATCACGCTTGTCCCATAAGCTCAATTGCTTAAGCAATTGCTCAGTGCGCCGGAGGGCTTCATCGCGAGCTATACCATAGTACCCAGCCTGCTGCACCACCACGTCCTGAACTTTCTCAAACATGTTGAAGTTAAATTCTTGTGGCACCACGCCCATCAAACATTTAGCTTTGCTTACATCTATATCTAAGTCATGGCCAAAGACTTTAACCGAACCCTTGGTTTTATTAACTAAGGAACACACCACACCTAGAGTAGTGGATTTACCAGCTCCATTAGGACCAAGCAAGGCAAAAAAATCGCCCTCTTCAACTTTTAAGCTGATGCCTTTTAGAGCCTCGAAGCCATTGTCATAAATTTTGTGTAGCTGGTTAATTTCTAAGGCGTAAGTCATATTGGGTCATCAACAGCGTCTAGGAGGATATTTGCCTTCAGTTAATGGGGGCTATTTAAGGTTTTTTAAAGGGTTTAGGGTTTGGTGTGCCTCCCTTGCAAAGACAAAGATGGCAGTTTGACAGCGCAGAGGTGCAGCGACAGAGGGCAGCGTTCTCACTGACGTAGTTGGTAAAATCTGCTATAAATGTGGTTACCGATACAAGTCTAGATGCGTCAGATGCCAAAACAACAAGAATACAGCGCATGGAATCCTGGATTGAGCGCCAATTTACCGCGGCAACTACGTTCTCTAGAAACTATTTTTCAAATCCCAAACGTTTATACCAGCTACGATGAAGTGCAGGAAATCGCCAACCTAACAGGCCTTAAACCAGAACATTTGGTTGGCTTCACTTCATGGCGTTTGGTGATGCACGAGCTTATTGTGCGAGTGGGCGCCAATATCCATATCCCGGAGGCTGAGCACGAAGAAGACTTTGGCATCAATTTCCGGCGTATCACTAATGACATTTTAGATCAGCACATTGCGCCTTTATACGACTACATTGAGGCTGAGTTCCAAAGTTTATCCGTTGCGGTGAAATTAGAAGTAGATCGATTGCTAGCTGAAGAAGTAATGTTAAATCCACAACCTGCTCCAGCGATAAAAAAAGGCTTATGGCCTTGGGGGAAAAAGCCAGTTATTAAAAAACCCCTGCTCAGCGGCGAAGAAATTCAATTTAAAGCCATTAACCAACTTAAAGTCTCAGGTCTTGCCCATGCAGATCCGCTGATTAAAGCGGTCTACAAAAGCAGCTATCAAATACTTGGCTCTGTGGCCTCAACACGAGGTTTGATAGGCAATGATCGGGGCTTTATGAGCCGTATCATTTGTCGCCATGTGCTTAACAACTACGGTAGTTTTATGGTTGGAAAGTTAATCGAGCCGGCCATCGATTCGGCTGTAGCCGCCAATGGCTACCAACTATTACGACGGGTAGAAAAACCTGTGATCATCAGTCTAAAAGGTGCCTCTGCAGCAGGTAAAAGCACCTTAAGGCCTTTATTGAAACAAACTATGGGGCAACGAGGTATTGAGTCTTCCCTATACGGCATTATTAGCCCAGACATTTGGCGCCGCCAGTTATTAGACTATGAATCGCTTGGCCCCCATTATAAGTATTCAGGCCGTTTTACTAGCAACGAAGTCAACATTATTGACGGCAAGCTAGACCGCTACATTAGACGCACGGGGCAACAAAACCAAACCATTCCCAATATTTTGGTGGATCGCTTTCGCTTCGACAGCTTTTCGACAGAGCAGGTACAAAAGGTGTTACATGGCACCTATGCCAAATATGCTCATATAATGTACATGTATTTTGTTATTACACCGCCAGAGGAAACCGTAGAACGAGGGTGGATACGAGGTCAACAACGTGGCCGATACAAATCTGTGGAGGACTTTTTGGGGCACAGTGTGGAAGCTTACCAAGGCATCCCTAAACTCATATTTAAGTGGTTGGCCCATACTAGTCCACGCTACGAGTTCACTTTTTTCGACAACAGCGTACCCAAGGGTCAGTTCCCACTAACTAGTGTAACGGGCAATCAAAAAGGCATGCAGGTATTTGACCCTATGGTATTTGTTAATATTGAACGTTATCAAAAAATAAATATCCACGCGCAAAGTTTAGATCAGGTGTACCCCAGTGCAGAACGTATGTCGGTAGCTAACAATATGGCCTTCTTTAACCAATGCTTAAAGCGTTTCCCTAACGTGTCCTTTAGCCTCACACAGGGGGCCGAACCATACTTAACAGTGCGACAACAAACGTACGCAATCGCTAACCAAGAAGAGTTCAAACTGCAACTTGAAGATCCGCAGTTAAACCTACTTTTTGAGCAGATTTTAGCCACTCGAATACTTCGTTAATAACATCTGATAGTTCCTTTCAAATAATAGTTACAAAAAATATTATCTATTAACTGGTTTATAGATAAAAACAAATATATCATTTAAATGATATATTTGATTAATATGAAAGGAATGCCACCATGAACCGCTATTCAAATATTGCCTTACGCGTTTCAAATCTTATTCGCACCAGCGTACAAGAAGATGATACAGAAGGCTTAGCAGACCGGGAATTACAAATTCTAGAGCACGTCACTCGCGAATACGGCCATGGTCGACACGTATTTATGGAAGATGGCATGAGTTTAAAGCACCTAGGTTCACGATACACCCTGCGTAAATCAATCCAAGTGTTGATTGATTCAGACTACCTGAATATTGATGCCACGGCAGACTCACGGCAGCGTTCACTGGTTCCTGCACCACGGGCACTATCTTTATTCCATAGTATAGGAAAAAGTATTTCCCGAATTTTAGCGGATTAATTTAGCGACTGAGTAACGCCCGAAGTCCGGACCAACGTTGGGTCTTATTGCTCACAGCTTTGCACCACACTGACTGACTTACTTTAATGCTGCACGTCATTTTTGCACGAGTGACAGCTGTATAAAGTAGCTGGGAAGATAATAAGCGCTCGGCTTGTGGGGCCACCACAAGAGCTACATGTTGAAACTCTGAACCCTGGGTTTTGTGAATGGTCATGGCATAAACGGTTTCTAAGTCTTGCAACAAACCAACGTTCACTTTGCGCACCTCTTGTGACTGCAAAAAACAAACATTAAGCTGGCCATTTTCCGCAGCCCAAACAATACCAATATCGCCGTTAAATAAACCTAGTCCATGGTGGTTCTTAGTCACCATAACGGGTTTACCATGGTAGTTTTGTCCCAACCTTACTTGCGACGAACGTCGGCTCAACAAACGCTCAACTTGTTCATTAAGCCCCTCTACTCCCATCTCTCCTTGGCGGGTGGCTGCAAGAATTCTGAACTGGGTTAAACATATAAATGCCTCATCTAAAGTTTTGGCTTTCAACATGGGCAAAAAATATTGATCACACATTTGTTCTAGCCAGATTTGAAACTCTTCTTCTAGTATTAAACTAAGGTCCTTATTAGTTAACAACACCTGCCAACTTTTTTCTGCTTGATTATGCATCACACAATTTGCCAGCAGCCCGATACCACCCTGCCCTTCAAAGCGATGGCTTTTATGCAAATAACTGATAGCTGCAGACGGAATGTCAGCCAAAACTGATCCAGCAGCCACCGAAGGCAATTGTTCTGCATCGCCTACCAACACAAGTTTACAATGTTCTGGAAGGGCATCTAACAACCGTGCCATCATGGGCAAATCCACCATGGAGACTTCATCAACTAGCAACAGATCGATGGGCAGTGGATTACCCTTGTGGTGCTTAGCCGAGTAGCTGTTAGGACGTAATCCGAGCAAGCCGTGTAAGGTATGAGCTGTATCCGGAATACTGTCAATGAGAGCCTTGTCTATACCTTGCTTTAACAGTTGGCTCTTCGCAAAATTAATAGATTCTACCAAACGCTGCTTCGCCTTGCCCGTTGGTGCAGCCATAGCGATGGTTAACGAGGTGTCATTGACAGCCTGCAATGACACTAACAGGCGTGCCACAGTGTAGGTTTTTCCTGTTCCTGGCCCACCAGAAATAACACTGACCTGACGCACTAATGCCTCTTGGACAGCCTGAGCCTGCCAATTTATTTGGGCTTCAAGTGGCTCTTCAAACAGCTGTAATAACACATCACTTGCCTTTACTTGTTGTTGTTTTGACAACTGATGGCTTTGCATCCGCTGTAATAGGTGCTGCGCTACTTGCTGCTCGTAATGCCAATACCTTCGCAAATACAGTCGTGCGTTTTCTAACACTAACGGCGCTGCATGGCCTGCAGTAATAGGGTAGCTCTGGGCGCTATCCATCAGCACCCCAACGGCAGCAAAGGTGTAACCCGGCACAGGCGCTATACCTGTTCCTGTTTCACCAGTTGTAGACCAATATGTTTGGCCGGCAATATCGGCTAAAGGTAGGCAACTATGGCCGTTGCGCAGCGCTTTACTCAAGGCCATAATCAAGTGCTGCATCACAGCACATTGGCTACCAAGACTTTGGCACAATTGAGCAGCTAAAAACCTATCAACAGCTTCCAAACCCACGTAATCAGTATGTAGTTGAGCGTTCGATACCATCATACCGCCTCTCCTGCAAACAGGTGATCGAGGTCATTCAATTCCTTGATACTAATGGCCTTAGCATATACGCCTGAAGTCACTTTGGGCGCCATACCTCGGAGATACAAATAGTACACTCCTCCAAAATGCTCAACTGGATCATAATTGGGGACTCTTTGACCAAGGTACCGATGCAAAGCTAAGCTATAAATTAAATACTGCAGATCATAATAGTGATGTTGGTTAGCCTCTAACATGGCTTGCTGGTGATAGTCTTCAAGGTGATCGCCTAGGTGGTTGGATTTATAATCGGCCAAAAAGAAGCGGCCATCATATTCAAACACTAAATCTATAAACCCGTGCATCATGCCTTGGAGCACTGGATGGCTTGGCAATGCCGTGGGTAAACCGCCACGATGCCGGCTCAATATTTGTGCCAAGGTAGATTGCTTAGCCTGCTGTAGCGGGAAGTAAAACTCTGTTTCTCTTAAAGTTTGCTGTTGTGATAGTTGCCCCAAAGTGAACCCCGCTCGCTTATCCGATGCTACACTGCCAGTGGCATTAATAGGCGGTATAGACGCCCCTATGCATTCTTCTAACCACTGCTGCAAGCACTCCACCTTGTTAGCATCATCTTCGCCAATGCCCACCATGGTATGGTATTTTGCCAAAGGTACGTCCATAGCACTAGGCCAGCTTGGCTGCGAAAAATCCACCTGTTCAAGAATATCGTGCAGCAACAATCCACTGTTTTTACCCTTTGCTAATGTGAAGCGTAATTCGTTGGAGGTAATATTTTGGCTAGGGTCAACCAACTGGCTACTGCCATCACCACGGTCTTTAACACTCATTTGCTGTGCGTGAGAGCCATAACTAAGCTGGCGCACCAAAGCACTGTAGGATAATAGATTGTTATTGGCATCGATATGGCCGCTAAAACTTTGAGCAGCTAGGACTTCGGCTGCATCGGTTATAGTGCATTGGCTTAAGGGTGCCTGCACCGAACCTTCTTCGATGATTAGTAATTCAGAGTCTTTAGGGTTAGTTAACTTAGCCAAGGCCTCTGGCCAAGTGGCTTGCTTGGCTTGTTCGGCTTGAGCATTGTGCCAAAAAGCCACTTGCCCTAACGGAGACCGTTCACCGTTAGTGAAATCACTCGCTGGGATGTAACACCGATACTGAGCTCGGGTAACTGCAACGTATAATAGCCGCAAGGCTTCTTCTTCAGATGCCAACGTAGCCTGATCACAAACAGCAACATCCCGACCTATCATTAACGCTGGGTAGCGTTCTTGTGGGTGGTAATAGGGAAACAATTGAACATGTTTATTGCCACGCTTGAGCGGGTCCTTTGCTTGACTGGCAAAAGGGATAAATACCACTGGGTATTCCAACCCTTTAGAGCCATGTTGAGTAACAATTTGAATTAACTTGGCATCACTTTCTAAACGTAATTCGGCACTGCTGTCGGCATTGTCTTCGTTACATTGCTGTTGCAGCCATTCCACCAGTAAAAGTGCGGAACTTGCTTGATTAGATGCCTTTTGTAACAATTCTGCTAATTGCACCATGTTGGTCATATAGCGTTCTTTGTTGTGGGCAGGGGGCACGGCACATTGTTTGAGTAGGTGAATTACAAGGGCCATTACACCCTGCCTCAACCACAATTGACGCAACTGCATCATTTGACTTCTTACTTCTATTAAACAATGATCATCGTGGCTTAACTGGGCCAACAATGCGGTGCTGCCACCCCATAAATGGGTACTTGCGGCACGCACAAGTTGCCGTTGGCTTTCACAATGCAACAAACCATTCAACAAACGCACCATTTCTGTAGCCTCTGCACTGGCATACACGCTGCTTCTGTCACTAATGTATACACTGGCTAAACGGGCTTGCTTTAATGCCGTTTGCAAAGCCTGCGCTTCGCCAGCACCACGCACCAGCAAGGCAATATCGCTAGCTTTAAAATGGCCTTGCTGCAATATATTTTGTACTTCACCAACGCACCATTGGGCAATGTGTTGGTGCTTACGTTCATTGGTTAAGAGCTCCGTAGGCAACCACACATAGGTTAACGCCACACCTGAAGCTTTAGGGTTGTTGGCTACATTTGCAGTGGCAAAGTCACTGGCTTTAACAGGCGTATAATTAATGCCACTACCAAACACTTTGGGCTGGCCCGCACCTTTCTTGAACAAACGATTATAGGCTGCCACCATAGCATGACTAGAACGCCAATTAGTGTCCATGTGCCAACGATGATCTGTAGCCTGCGCTGCTGCTAAATAGGTGTGGATATCACCTCCCCTAAAACCATAAATAGCCTGTTTTGGATCACCGATCATAAACAGAGCTGTGTCATTGCTGGACTGTTCATAAAGGCGGTTCAAAATGGCATATTGATGGCCATCGGTGTCTTGAAACTCATCAACCAACGCTACGGGATAGGCCAGCCTTAAAGCGTCTACAAGGGCTGCACTTTCCAGCTCATTGACACACTCAGACAAGCGCCTCACCAGGTCATCAAATTCCATGATCTGTTGCTTTTGTTTAGCTTGTTGGTAAGCCGCCCTAACCACCTGGACTGCTTCTAAAACGAGAGGTGCTACTGCAGCTTGGTTGGCATAAACCCAATAGTTCTTGTTGAAGCTTTCGTTATTAATACGTTGGGACAAAGCCTTAATAATGGGTTTTAATTCTGGTGCCTTGCCTAATCTGCCACCATGTAGACACGCTAGGTTGTCTTTTGAGGCTGGTCCAAATTCCTTGGTACTTAACCAGTTGAGCAAATCTTGCCATTGTTCTAAGCGAGCCGCCTTTGACTTAGCATCAGCCATGGTGGCTTCGATTATTTGTGTTTCTAAATCGAGTAAGTTTTCGCGAACGTGTGCTTTATTGATGTGCCATGCCTGATGCCACGGTTCCACATTAGCAGCAAACACTGGAGTTTGGCTCAATAGTGCACCACTAAAAGCGTCCCAGAAGCCTTTTGGAGTGTGCCAACCCTGTTGTTCCAGTTGGCTGTATAACACTGGCTGATGCATTACCACCCGCAACCAGTCTTGTAAGCCTGTGTAGGCAAGGTCTCGGGTATTGGTTTCTAACACTACCTCCAATCCCGTTTGGCTAGCAAATGCATATTGTTGCAAGGCACGACCACAGAACGCATGTATGGTGAATATGGCTGCTTGATCTAAGTTGAGCAATGCTTGGTGTAACAACAGTTGCGCTTGCTGAGGTTCTACCTGTTGGTAGAGATGTTGCCAATACTCTTGCTCATTTAAACCCCAGCTTAATTGTGCTTCACGTAGCGTGTCTTCTATGCGCCCACGAAGTTCTTGCGTGGCAGCGCGGGTGTAAGTCATTAATAATATTTGTTCTACAGGTATTTTTTTCTCGATCAATAAACGCAAATAGATACGCGTTATGCTGTAGGTTTTACCCGTACCAGCACTGGCTTCGATGATGTGGCGGCCCTGTAACGGTATATTTGCTAGATCTAGGTTAGGCATGTTTCACCTCTTTAATGCAATCAACCATGGGCTGATACACTTCGGCAAACTGCTCATGCCAATCATCAAATACGGGGGTTTGTGGCCACAACCAACGTCGATATGGATCGCTTGAGAAATCAAAGCTTTGGCTATACTTATGGTGGTACCATTTTTTCTGCCACTTACCACGGCGCTTATCTATGTCTTGTGGGCCTACTTTCAGTAATTCCTGACCTAGTTCAGCATCTAACGGTAAAGCTTGGGTTAAACCCAGCTTGTAAAGCGCTATAACTTTGTGTAACTGACCTGCAGCGTCAGCCAACCCATGGAGTTCTAAATTCTTTTCTAAGTGTACCGATACACCAACAACAGGTTTTTCAAAAGCCACCTGAGCAATTAAACTTGTCAGCCAAAGGGTAAGCCTGTCTTTAGGTTTTGCCTTACTGGGCCTGCTTAGAATGGCTTTTAGAGGACTGTTTTCATCAGCAAGATCACCTGTTAAGGGTAATTGATCTTCTATGGTTATACCTGATATACACATTGAAACCCGATGCTTTTCTACCTGCTCATAAGCTAGTGTTTTCAGTTCATCCACCAGCGCCTCGGCTTGCTCTTGGCTGGCATCAATAATACTGGCTGCAAGATGACTTTCTGGTAACTGTCCATTCAATTGATATTCTTCTCTAACAGCCTTACACGCCTCTGGCTCATGGGATAATGCCGCCGCTAACATTTGTTGTCGCAGCTTATATTCAACTAATTTGGAGCTACTAAAAGGTTCGTCGTCCTCTAGCTCAAGGTCATAATCGTGTAAATATAAACCCAAAGTTTGATTAGCAAAGGTGCGGCCAGGGTTTTCTAAAAAACGCACTAAATCACTAATAGTGATTGGTTTTATATGAGGGAAAGGCTCTACCATACCGGGTTTGTCCTCAGCGCTTTGCGCTTGCAGCAAGCGTAACCAAGAAGTTTCAAAACTAGGGATAGATAGTGGTTTAAAATTATCCTCGCTAAAACTGTGCAAAGGCAATAGACGAAGCTGTGAATCTGTTTGTGTTTGGTTAAAGTTCCAACCATAACCCCTATTCAGATAGTCCATTAATTCTGACAAAACCAAACTCGGCTGGCGCGACGAGTTATTTTTGCTATCGGTGCCTTGATAGCTCAAGTATAAACAAGATCGAGCACTTATTAAGGCTTCCAAAAACAAGTAGCGGTCATCTCCACGACGGGAACGGTCACCCACCCTGCGTTCTTCTTGAGCCATCAAGTCAAAGTCTAATGGTTTAGATTGCCGCGGGTATTGCCCATCATTAAGGCCCAGCATTGCTACCACTTTAAATGGGATACTGCGCATAGGCACCATAGAACAGAAAGTGATTTTCCCAGTGATAAAGGCTTGGCTACTGCTGGCTACAGAAAGCTTTTGCGTTAGGCTATAGCGTACCACTTCCAAACTGATGGTTTGGCTATAATCCACTTGTTCAACCCACATCGCCATATTACCGATAGCCGTAGCTAAACATTCCTTGGCCTGCTCTTCATTACGTTCAGCACCATGATCATCGGCAAAAAACTCATCTATCATACCCGTAAGATAGCCTCTCCATGCTGCGCCTGTGCGAGGTGTATTGAGATTTTTTGCGTGGCTTTGTAACTGTTCAAGCACTTGCATCAAACGCCCCAAAAGCAATGCTTGGTCCCCCTCTACATCGGCCAGCAACCAGTCATCTTGATACCTAAGCGGTTGGTCGCCTTGAGCAAACCCGAGCAACAAGCGTTTAAGCCCCCAAGACCAGCTATAAGTGCTTGTTGATTCCACTTGACCCAAGGTGTTTGCTTTATGACGTTCATCCAGTCCCCAGTGTATACATGCATTAGCTAACCACACAGCAATAGTTTCAAGTTCTGCTGGATCTATACCAAACTTCCGCTGCATCGCTGGCAAGCGTAGTAAATCTAATATAGAAGATACTTGAAACCGGCTATCTGGCAATTGTAAAAGTTGTAAGTAAGCTGCCACTAGGGGCTCTGAATCTTGTGGTTTACGGTCGGCAATGGAACAAGGTAATTGTGGCGTTTCAGCTTTATTAGTGTCATGCCAAGAACCAAACTGTCGTCCATGAGTATCAAACACAGCACCCACATAGGCAGCGTAATCTTCTACCTGTGGGCACATGACTAATATGTCACTGGGTTTAAGGCTCGGGTCTTGCTGAAACTTGCTAAGTAACCAGTCATGTAAGCCTTGTAACTCTCGCAAGGCACTGGAACCACTGGTGAAAACGAGGCTTGCGTCAATCTTATGCTGCTGATTTTTACGAGCATCTTCAAGGTGCAAAATATCCTGTTGAAGCTGTTGTAGCATAGACAAATCTTCACTACTATTAGGAGGTTCTGCTTCTTCAAAAGCATCAATGTTATAGCTGTCTTGTTGCTGTAATAGCCGGAAAAATTCCTTACCTTGGCTACCCAAATTAGCCAACAACGGATTGCCTCCATCAACTAACACCTCATCGTCTTGTTGCGCTAGCCAATGCTTAAGATATGTTGCCGCGATAGCTTTTTCAGACTGAATATGGCCCCAATACTCGGCGCAGGGATTAAGGTGGAATACGTGCACCTGTGTATGCTGTGCCAAGGCCGAAAAAACTTCCAAGGTGGCAGGAGCCATGGTATTAAGGGCAAACAAACAAATTTGCTGCGGCAGCGCTTTATGTTCAGACCTAACCATTTGCGAAAGGCTCTGTATTAACTTGTGCTGAATATCTATAGGATGACGCCCGTCTTGCCGACACAAAATGGCCCACAATTTAGCTTGCCAATGTTTTGCTTGACCCTCAATTTGCCATTGATTAAGCCAATCAGGACGGTAGAGAATATACTGCTCGAATAGATCCGCTAATGCGCTCGCAAGCTGAAAGCGTTTTAGCAGGTCACCAGATGTTTGTGACGGACTTTTAGGGACTGAAAGTGCTTGTTTAGCTAAGGACTCCAGTATCACAAGGGGCTCTGACTGCCAATAACGATTAGCTTGAGAAAAGGCTGGGTTAGTTAGTATAGCCTCACTAGCCAATACATCATCAATACGCCAAACCAATGCCTCTCGTTGATAAGGTGGTTGTTGAGGGACTTGAGCATCACCCAATAGCTGCCGCGCTAATTGCCAAACAAATTTTCCAGGCAAAGGGTAGTCAATGTTCATTGCAATGCCGTTTTGTGTGGCTAACTGTGTGTTAAGCCAATGCTGCATACCTGTGTTTTCAACGATAACTTGAGCTGAACTCAGCACCCCAGAAGAACCACTGTGCTGCCCAAGCTTCAACACATGGTTCAGCAATACAGCCAAATCTTCCAGCCTATTTGCGGGGTACACCATGAGTTGTTTTGCTACGGCCATACAACTTATCCCTTGTGTTTTGCTTACTATCTTCGAATAATGTGAACCATAAGCGGTTATAAGCTTTGCGTTATTTGCACCGTCATATGGTGATCATCGTCGCTTAAGTGCATCTGTTCTTCTTCAATAATACAACCCAAGTTCATGGTTTTAACCAACAACTGCTCTAGGGAAGCGCCACCTTCCACGTTAATATTAAAAACCTTTACTTTTTTATTGGCAGACAGACTGGAGCGGTTTTTTTCCAACCAAATATCGGCTTTATTATCATGATAGGTATAAATAGACACCTGATCAGCTTTACCACTGGCCTGGCGAATACGTTTTTCATCTGGCATGCCCAGTTCAATCCAATGCACTATATTTCCAGTTAAATCCCGTTGCCACAAGTCTGGTTCTTCCGTGGAACTAATGCCTTTAGTCAGTTCAAGGTCCTCATGTGCAGCATGTAAAAAAGCTATTAAGCGGCACATTAGACGGGTTTCATTTTCAGACGGATGTTTAGCTAGTGTTAGGCTGTAATCAGCATAATGGTGACTATTAAGGTTGGACAAGTTTAAATTTGCCTTATAAATGGTCGCGCCTATGGCCATGATTTTTCTCTAAGCTGGGTTTTAACAATACGTCCGTTGGGATCACTTCTACAATATCACGAACCCTACTTGAAGTGAGCGAAAAGCATGGCATCAAAACAGATTTACGGCATCAACTGCAATGCCAAAACAACCACTTATACAGCCTAAGTCACCATACCTAATTACTTACCAATACGTGAACTGAGTAATAAGTTGGTTTCAGTGCTTTCAACGCCAGTCACTTGGCGAATTTTCGACAGCGCTGTATCAAAGCTCTCTAGGTCGGCAGCCCGAACTTCAACGGCTAAATCCCAGCGTCCGTTGGTGGTATATATCTTGCTTACTTCGGAGATAAGTTTCATCGCCCTAATGGCACCTTCTTCCCTATTAGGTACAGTAGTAATCATCACCCACCCACGAATTTTTTTATGGAAAAAATCTTCCCGCACCACCGCAGCATACCCAGTAATCACCCCACTGGCCTCTAGTTTGTCGATACGCTTAGTCACTGTGGCTCGCGTTAGCCCTAACGCCTTCGCCATACTCTGAACTGGCATACGACCATCTTTTTGCAACAGGCTCACAATTGACTGATCTTTACTGTCTATGAATTCTGACATTGTGTTACTCCCATGCTTACTAGGATTATATATAATTTTACAAAAAATATACTTTTTGTAAAAACAGCTAGTCATATCGCTATTTTTAGAATCATTTTATACATATTATATACTTACATTGTTGCAAAAAGCTCCCTACACTTAACTAAGTGGTAACAAGTATACGATTTGTATAGAATTTAAAATGCTAGGGCACATCAATGACAACACAGCAAAGTGAACCAGTAATTCTTGCTGAAACCAGCGCCAAAAGTGGTGACCCAGCAGCGATGGAATTTTTAGCACGACGTTTTTTTGAAGGCAGAGGTACAGCTCAAAGTTTCCAGAAGTCTTATTATTGGTCAACCATTGCGTTAAGCGAGGGCATAACCCATTTAACCAGTTTGAATAAGTTTGCTTTGAAAAAATTAAGTGAAGAGGAAAAAGTGTCTACAGAAGAGAAACTACAAGATTGGTTTGATAACTAGATTTTGCAACAGGGTGCACTAGATTATCCCCTAAGTGGTGCCGTGGGCGGGACTTGAACCCGCATAACCATAAGTCGACAGATTTTAAGTCTGTTGTGTATACCAATTCCACCACCACGGCATGCAGGATGAACCTCTCCGAAGAGAGGGCGTGATTATACATTAAGCTTCTAAAACTGCAACAGCATCTGGGAGGTTTTTAGGGCTTAAGTGATGTCGTCCTAAAGATACTTGCATGCTAGTGTGTTCGCTCCAGTAGCTAGTGTTTTGTAACTGATATCAGAATGTGGTGATGGGCCTACTTGAGGGCGCCAAATAATATCAATCGCAACATCACTCATACCAATTTTGAAACAAATAAAAGATTATTTTCTACATACTAAGATTTAATTTATATTGGGTTTTTGGCTTCTGTAAGGATCATTTCACGTAGCAAAAATTTTTGCACTTTACCCATCACATTTCGTGGCAATTTAGGCATAAAAATAACCGCACTGGGATGTTTAAAACGTGCCAATTGACCTATAAAGCTTTTTAATATGATGCTTTTGTCAAGCAAACTGTCAGGTGCCAGTACCACAATGGCTATTGGCGTTTCACCCCATTTGGGGTCTTTTCTACCTACTACCGCCGCTTCAAGCACACCTTCCAAACAGTTTAAGTGCACCTCCAGTTCAGCTGAGTAAATATTTTCTCCACCAGAAATAATCATATCTTTAGCGCGATCATCAACAATCAAATGCCCATCATGATCTAGGTGGCCTAAATCGCCCGTATCAAACCAACCGTTATCTAGGGCCTGCGCTGTTGCCTCTGGGTTACCCCAGTATTCAAATAAAACGTTGGGGCCCTTAATGAGAATACGCCCCACATCACCATCGATAACGGGCACACCGCCTTGCCCCACCAAGCTCATCTGGCAATGCAAGGCAGGTACACCAGTGCTGTGAAACCGGGTCTTGGCTTGTTCTGCTGTTTGATATACTGCAATAGGTGATGTTTCCGTGAGGCCATACACTTGTTGCACTGGCAAACCACGGCTGGCAACGGCCTCAATAAGGTCTATAGGCACTATAGATGACCCACTGGTGATGCTACGCAGGCTTGAAAGGTCTGTAGTGTCCCACTGAGGCAGTGCCAACAAGGCTGATAAGGTTGCAGGCACTAGAACGGTGAGACTTGGCTTGTGATGATGAATGGCGGCGAGTGTTTGCACTGGGTCAAAGCGCGCATGCAGGATAACCGTAGCGCCCACATAAAAGGCTGGCAATGTTTGTATGTTGAGCCCACCAACATGAAACATAGGCAGCACAGTAAGAATGGTGTCGCTAGTGCTCATGCCATGCATATGCTGGCTGTTAAGGGCGTTGTAAAACAGCGCTTTCTGATCTAACACTGCGCCTTTTGGGTACCCTGTGGTACCGGATGTATAAACAATCAATAGCGGGGTGTTTAAGTCTACATGTGCATTGTAGCTGCTCAAATTGCGATCATAGGATTGCTTTAAGGCACTATAGGAATGCCAGCTTTCTGTGCTGGAGGTGGGTTTATTTACCCCTGCCGATTGTGCGTCTTGGAGCACAAACCAGCAGTCTGGGTAGGCATCATTGAGGGCATCAACTTGGTGCTTAAATTTAGGTGTAACAATTAACGCTTTGGGGCTGGCATCACTTAAAATATAATCGTATTCAGGGGTTTCTAAACGCCAATTAAGGGGCACGAAAATAGCCCCTAAACGCGCACATGCAAACATCAAGCTAATGAATTCAACGCTATTTAAGCCTAAATAAGCCACCCGATCACCACGCCCAACGCGCAGAGTGTGTTTGAGCATGCAGGCGTCGATAGTTATGGCATCGGCTAAGTTTGCATAGGTGTATTGCTGTTGCTGATCAATAACAGCAAGCTTGTTTGGTGTAAAGCGCGCGTGCGCATCAATCCAATTGGATATATTGGACATTAATCGTCTGCCTCCCCACGTTCATAGAGGCAACCTTTACCGAGCATGTCGAGGCACAGTTCTGCAGTCCAAGGCAGCATCAGAGAGCCACACCGGCTATCGCGATACAAGCGCTCTAATGGCAGGGACTTTAACATGGACTGGCCACCACAAGTGCGAATAGCCAACTGGGCAATTTCATTGGCATTCTCCATGGTAGTGTACTGTGCCACCCAGGCGCGGAGTAGTTGGTCTTTGCTGGGGTTGGCGCACGCCTCACTCATGGCTTGAAACCAAAGGGTTTTTGTTTGTTCCAACATAATACGCATTTGCGCTACGGCAATTTGTTTGGTGGCAAACTGACGCCGCTTAACGGGGCCAGTACCATCGACCTCACCCCGCAGGTATTTTACGGTAAAGTCATAAGCGGCCTGGGCAATGCCCATATAGCTTGGCGTGAGTGTCATAAACATGTGCGGCCAACGTTTAGCCGCTTGAAAGTATATGCCCGATGGCATTAGGGTTGCATCTTCAGACACAAACACATCTTCAAAAATGAGCGTGCGGGATACGGTGCCACGCATACCTACTGGGTCCCATTGGCCCTCTACAGTTACACCATTGGACATGGCTGGAATAGCTAAATAGATTGTATTACGGCGGCTTAGTTCAGTGGCTTGATCACTTGTTTCTGTGCATAAAACACCATAATAATTGGCGTGACCAGCCAAAGAAGCAAAAATCTTTTTACCATTAATTCGCCAACCACCATCAACCTTATGAGCCACTGTTGCAAATGCTTTTGCCCCAGCAGCGGCCGCGCCGCCTTCTGAAAAGGGCTGGGAATAGATTGCACCTTGAGTGAGTATTCGTTGGTAATGTACCGCTCGGTTGTGTTTATGTAGTACCCGTGTTGGCTCGTCCATCTCCAAATCGTCAGTTAATAGACCACTCCAGAGGGTTGAGCACACATGCATGTTCCAGGTGAGTGCCGTGGCACCACAATAGCGCCCAATTTCAGCTGCAGTTAGTGCGTATGTTAAAAAACTAGCCCCTTCACCACCATCTTCTTTGGGGATGCAAATGCCCATTAAGTTAGCATCGAATAAGTCACTATAATTTTCTGTTGGAAACGCCGCACGAGTATCGTAATCAGCAGCTCTTCCAGCGAACTTATGTTGCCCTATGTGCCGAGCCCGAGCAGTTAGGTCTTGTTGTTGATTAGTAAGTTGCCATGCTTTGGCATCAAACATTGGTTGATCGGCTTGCATCTTAAACTCCTTGCCTATGGTCGTGTGGGGTAATGAAATCACTCACCTGTTGATTAAATAGGTTGGGCTGTTCTAGGTTTGCAAGATGACCTGCGTTAGGTAACACAGATATCTGAGCATGTTGGATTTTGCTAGCCAATCGTTCCATCATAGCTGCACTGGCAACAGTATCTTCGGCACCCGCTAGCAATAACGTGGGAATGCTCAAATGGGGTAAGTTGTGGCGGCAGTCAAATGCACTAATGCACTTAATGGCTTGTCTGTAGGTACGGCTGGGCACTTGCGCCATACAATCAATGGCGGCCTGACGCACTTTTGGGAGGCTAGGTTGTGCTAGCAAGGGGGTAATCAAGGCGGCAGCCAACTGCGGCATACTGGCGCCTTCATCCAATGGTTTTAGCCTTGATGCAATAAACTGCTGTTGAAAATCACCGTCATTTGAACCAAATGCTGCACTTGTCGAATAAAGGATTAAACTTGCCAGATAGTCAGAGTGCTGAGCAGCAAATGCTTGCGCCAGCATGCCACCAAACGAATGACCTAAAAGGTGCACTGTATGCAGGTGATGCAGGTCTAAAAATTGTTTTAAACCCAATACCAAATGATCCCAATCCATCACTGACAAGGGCACAGATTCGCCATACCCAGGCAAATCTAAGGTCCATACCTGCAACTCATGGCTCAAGCCACTAAGTTGGGGCTCAAAGGAGCTGGCATTACCGCCTAATCCATGCAAACACACCAGCACTGGGCCCACTTTACCACGACACACATAACGCCAACTCACGCAATGTCGCCTTGCAGCTGGCCCCGTTTGATGACGCAATGTTCATCTAAGTGGATGGTACAGTTACGCACTGGCAAGTCAAAGTGTCCTTCTGTATAGCGGCCAGCAAACTCGTTGGCACCAGTAGAAAATAAAAAATTTCCTGCAAAGGCACGCAGCTCCGTACCATTAGTGTCTCGCTGATCGTACATGGTGAGTGCTTCATACCTTGCTTTAGGGTTCATACCAAAGCCAACATGAGAGACAGCATAGGCGTTTTTGTCGTTCCAAGCGGCCCAATAACGCCTCATTAGCTCCGCGTCAGTACCCTGCCCATCTATTTGGGTCACAAAGTCGTTTTCTATGGTGAGGGTAACAGGCCGCTCCAAGTACCGCTTGAAGGTGAGGTTGATATCCCCCACATCCAGCACTAGAGTGCCGTTGGCAGTGCCCTGATTAGGGAAGCATACCACTACCCCTGCAGGCCAATGAGCCAAGGTGCCAGGGCGGTCGGTATAGCCCCACACCCCCGCCGTAGGTGCACCTTTGATGTCAATCGTAAGGTCCGTACCAGCCTCTGAAGTCACCAACATTTTACTGGCTTGTTTGCAGAGCTTAGTGGCAGCTTTAACCTTGGGTGTTAAAGCCGGATCAGGTGCCAAACGGGTAAGTATTTCAGGGTGTTCGTTACTCACCATGAGCACCCTCGCTCCGGCTTGTAAGATCTGCGGCAATTCCGCTGCATGCAACAACCCCTCCACGGTACAATCTAACACTAAGGTGCTGCCTGCCAGCGCACTAATGGCTGGACCAGCATGTTGTAAGGCCTTGGAGGCGCCTGTGGATCTCACAGGCACAGGCGCCTCCGATGGGGGTGTAGGTATGCGCACGTGGAATGCATAGCAGCCCATGCGCACTAGGGCAAGTTCTGCCAACTGCAGTAGTATTTCTCTAGACTGGGTCTCTGACAGTATGGCCACTGAATCACCTGCCACCAAACCACACAACCCTAAGGTTTGCTCAAAAGCTGCAAGCCAAGGCGCTTCAATGCGATCATTTAACATGTTTTACGTACCCTATTACATTATGCTTTTGCCAGCATAGCATACACATTTTTATATGAAAATGAATACAACTACTCTAATATGTAACAAAATATGAAGTTTAATTACCAATATGACAAAACCTTTCAGTTTTATAGATGACTACTTAGCCTACCTCTTAGCTCGCTCGAGCCACCTTGTGAGCGAACAATTTCATCATCAAATTCAAGCTCAAGGCTGGTCAACCAATTATTGGCGCATACTCGCAAGCTTGTCTGACGAAGACGGCCTGACCTTAACCCAACTCAACCAAAGGGTATTATTTAAACAGCCAACTTTATCTAAACTAGTGGTTAAAATGGAAAGCGAGAAGTTGTTAATACGGCAAAAAGATGATGCTGATAAGAGATCCGTTAAAATAACTATTTCACCCAAGGGGCGAACCCTGGTTGCAGATCTATTGGCGCAGGCAAAGGCCCATGAAAAAAAAGTTTTAGCTGATTATAGCGTAGAGCAACAGCAATTGTTAAAAGGCATGTTACGCCGTTTAGTGTTACATTTGCAGGACTAACACAGCACTTTCAACAGACTTGGAAATTCACACGCGAATAGCCAATAACACTGCTAGTGTATGTGGAAATAATGGACTATGCCTGTTACCAGAAGTGCCAAAAGACACCTCATTCTTTGCTCAGCAGGCAGTGGCCGAAGTTGACTGACCAAGCATTTTTATTTCTTGTTAAATTAGGCGCTTGCCAATCAGTCAATTAATTACGCGAACGTTGGTCTGTTTCATAGATTTGGAATTTAATAAATTACAAGCTGGAATTGATATGTTCAGTGCAATGATGGCGATCAAAGAGAATTAACACGGGAAGAATGAAAATGAAAATGAATCCAATGGGTCGCACTGGGGTCATGGTTTCCGAGCTATGTCTTGGTACCATGACCTTTGGTACTCAAACGTCTGAGGCCGAAGGCCACGCTCAAATGGATTGTGCACTTGGAAATGGCATAAATTTCGTCGATACGGCAGAAATGTACCCAGTCAACCCTATTGCAAAAGAAACCACCGGCAAAACAGAAGAGATACTAGGCACTTGGAATGCTAAAAATAGGTCACGTCGGGGTGACTATATTTTGGCAACTAAACATTCCGGTGAAGGCCTTAAAGACGTGCGCAATGGGACTGCGATATCCTCAAAGACCATCCCAGAGACAATCGAGGGCAATTTACGCCGGCTGCAAACCGACTATATAGATCTTTACCAGTTTCATTGGCCCAATCGTGGCTCATATATGTTTCGCAAAAACTGGAATTATAATCCCGCTTTACAGAATAAGGCCAATACACTCGCCAATATGGAAGATTGCCTGGCAGCTCTCCAAAAACAGGTCGATAAGGGCAATATAAGACATTTTGGGCTGTCTAATGAAAGCGCCTGGGGAACAGCTCAGTGGTTACGTTTGTCAGAAGATCGTGGTTTGCCTCGTGTTGCAACAATCCAAAACGAGTATTCGCTTTTGTGCCGGCTTTATGACACTGACCTTGCCGAGCTAAGTGTGAATGAAGATGTCGGATTGATCACATTTTCACCTTTGGCTACGGGGTTGTTGACCGGTAAATATCAAAATAGTGCTATTCCCGAAGGATCTCGCAAATCACTTTCACCAGATTTGGGTGGCCGCACCACAGACCGGGTTTGGCCTGCAGTTGATGCTTATATGGCAATTGCAGCCAAACATGACGTCGATATTGTACATATGTCACTTGCATGGTGCCTTACTCGACCCTTCATGTGTTCTGCGATTTTTGGGGCAACACGTCATGAACAGCTTGAGCATATTCTCAAAATGACAGATGTTGAGCTAAGCAATGAATGTCTCGATGATATTGCCAAAGCCCATAAAGCGCATCCCATGCCTTATTAGGGCGTGGCAGGGCCATATCGGAATCGATATGAAAACTTCCGTAAGTTTAAGCCAGAAAATTTGAGACTTTTGGTGTGCAACGTCATCGCAGCCTCATTGGCAATTGGCTTGATAGTAAAAACCATTAAGAAGGTGTAGTTATGAAAAAGAAACTCAATCAACCATTAGGTGGAAACGATATGCCTCGTTTTGGCGGTATTGCCACTATGATGCGATTGCCTCACGTACCTAATGCTCAGGATCTTGATGTTGCTTTTGTCGGTGTACCCTTCGATATTGGCACATCAAACCGCTCAGGAGCTAGATTTGGCCCTCGGCAAATTCGCACTGAATCCTGTTTAATTCGTCCCTACAACATGGCAACTCGCGCTGCACCGTTTGATTCTTTACAAATAGCTGATATCGGTGATGTTGCCATTAATACTTTCAATATAGAAAAATCGATGGGCATTATTGAATCAGCCTACGACGATATTCTTGCAGAGGATTGCAAACCACTCACCATGGGTGGTGATCATACAATTGCCTTACCAATTTTGCGCTCAGTGGCCAAAAAGTATGGCCCTGTTGGAATCGTTCACGTTGATGCCCATGCCGACGTCAACGACACCATGTTCGGTGAGCGTATTGCGCACGGCACTCCATTTCGCCGCGCCATTGAAGAAAATTTGGTCGATCCCAAACGTATGGTACAGATAGGTCTTCGTGCTACTGGGTATGAAGCAGATGATTTTGATTGGCCCCGGGAGCAGGGAGTGCGGGTCGTCCCAGCTGAGGACTGCTGGTATAAATCACTCAAACCCTTAATGGCGGAAGTACGCGAACAGCTGGGCAAAGGGCCGGTTTATATCACCTTTGATATTGATGGGCTTGATCCGGCTTATGCCGCTGGCACAGGCACGCCCGAAATTGGAGGCCTGTCAATCCACCAGGGGCTAGAAATTATTCGTGGTTGTCGTGGACTTGATGTCGTGGGGGGAGATTTAGTTGAGGTAGCACCAGCTTATGATACGACAGGGAATACAGCGCTGACAGCAGCTAACTTATTATTCGAGATGCTTTGTGTATTTCCAGGTGTTAAGTATCGGGCATGAGGAGACGCCTCTGGAGCTAAATAACGCTCGAGTCCAGTGAATTCGACGTTAACAGATGACGCTATCGTTTGTGCTACTTCACCTTGCACTGCGGAATTTGATCAATAACTGGCTTACCTAATGCCAACCTAAGCGCACGCTCCTCATCAACGACGGCTTGAGGGAACTGGCCCATAAAACAACAACAAACATTTTCATCAATCATGGTTCTGGGCCCATGTGGATGAGCAATGTGCCGGTAAGGAGCATGTGTATGCCCATGCCCAGAGTGGCTATGTCCAGCATCCTTTTGGTGTGAATGTTCATGAGAGTGTGCATGCGCTTCCACAGCAGATTCAACTTCTGGCTGAAACTCTGCATGATGATGATGAACTGTAACTTCACCAGCCGCTAACCTTGCTTGGAAGTTTTCCATTAAACCATTGTTAACTGCAGGTTGAGATACTGTTTCTTCAATTCTCTCGACAAAGGTATTAATCACATGGGATTGATCACGGAGGTAATCCGCGACGTGAAAACTAACGTCGGGGTGATCGGCGGCCACCTTTTCAATATAACCATGAATACGGCCAATTAATTTGCCAGAAAAAAGAAAATATGGGGCCACTACTATTTTCTTAAAGCCAAGTTTCAATGCCATTTCTAAACCCCTACCCACCGAAGGAAAAGTAACGCCAGAATACACTGTTTCACACCATCCAAAACCCATGTTTTCTGCCACAATACGAGTTAGTTTGGAAACCTCTGCATTAGCTTGTGCAACTGATGTCCCCCGACCAACCACCACTAGCATGGTGTCGTATAAAGCGCCTGGTTTTGGCATTTCAACGAGGTCAACAGCTTCCATAATGCGATGCTGAAAGGCCATAATCATTTCATCATGTAAGCCAAGCTCTTGACCATACTTAATGGTCAGAGCAGGGTTTTTCTGCATATAAGTTGTTAATACAGAGGGGATATCATTCTGCGCGTGGGTTGCTGAAAATAGCATACCAGGCACCGCATAAATATTAGTTATACCCTTACCAATCAAGCGATCTAGCGCCATGTGAATATTAGGTGAGGAATATTCCAAAAAACCATATTCAACTTCGAGCTGGGGGAACCTAGCCCGCAATCCGGCCGCCAACAGGCTGAACTCTTCTTCAGCAATTTTGGCTCGGCTACCATGGCCGCAAATAATAATTCCAGAATTTCCGGGTAGAGAATTTAATAGTGACATGAGGATCTCCTTAAGCTGCGGATTATACAGTCAGATAGACTCGGTTAAATACCCAGTACGTCAAATAATTCTCCATGTGCGCCGAGTTAGTTCATTTATTAGCTTTTGTGACCAGAAAATGTCAATGGTTAAACCCTTCAATCAACCAATACTGAGACTAAACAGATAACCGCCACCGCAGCTTAAGAGAGGTAAAGTAAGGTCGTGACTAGGATCGTCATAACCAGAGTGAAAGTGAAAGTGAAAGTGGAGGCCGAACCCCCACTCATACCAAAGCCTTAAAGCACTGATTTATATATATTTTTATTTATTTTATTTAAATTATACCCCCAAAAATACCCCCACCCAATAAAAAATATTTAAGCTATATCCATCTTTAATAAACACCCTCGCTAACATCGATTAAGCACCCTACAGCCATAGTGTAAGGCTAAATTGAGAAGTTTTCCTGTATCTATATCAATGTAATATTAGTAGTATGTTTAGTAGGTATTATAAATACGAAAAGAAACTTTCTGAACGATAAAATCGCAGTAATTTAAGTCTTGATAATGCACACTAAAAATAGGTAATTATTATGTTCCAAAAGATCTTTTTAACTAGTTTAACAATTGCAACCATTTCACTATTTTCGTTAGGAGCTAATGCAGGTGAGTCTTATAATTGTGAGCTAGACGCTAGCAAATCTAACGGCTGGGTTCCGAGTACGATTCAGATAAGCTTCAACGATGATAAAGAGCTTACAAAGCTGTATTCTGCAGATTATTCACCTTACGATATGGATTTAGCAAAAGTATTAAGGTACACAAAAGACTTTAGAGAAATAAAGTATATTGAGCAATCTAAAACCTCAACTGGAGCTAAATTGAAGACTATGCATACTATTACCATCATGCCTAAGCTTGATAATAAAATTATTTATGATATGAAGTTTTCGGCCTATAGTAATCGCTACAATGTTCGTGGGAAGTGCGAAAAAAACTTTAACTAAAGTATGAAGAAAATAATCAATATTTGGACTAATGTATGATTATAAAAAAAATAATTATTGGACTAACATTTTCTTTGTTGTTGGGTAATGGACTTGTAGTTGCTGCCAGTTTTGACAAGGGTTGGAATGCATACGAATCAGGCGACTATAAAACTGCTATAGCAGAGTGGACGCCGTTGGCTGAACAGGGGGACGTATTTTGTCAATTTGTACTAGGGACCATGTACGATAACGGTAAAGGTGTTGCAAAGAACTTTAAAAAAGCGGTTAAGTGGTACACATTAGCTGCTGAGCAGGGGGATGCGGATGCTCAATTTTATCTGGGGAATATGTACGACTTTGGTAAAGGCGTACTAGAGAATGATAAGACTGCGAGAAAGTGGAATAAATTAGCTGCTGAACAGGGGCATGGGGCAGCTCAAAACAATCTGGGGTTTTTGTACAGCCTTGGTGTAATCTTTCCAATAGACACTAAACGAGGCTATATGTGGTTCAGCTTAGCTGCTCATAATGGCTATCTTGAAGGCACTCATCATAGAGAAAAGCTTGCCAAGCAGATGACTCCAGCTGATATATCTGAAGCACAGGACATGACTAGCCGTTGCTTGGAGAGCAACTATAAGAATTGTCAGGAAGTCGTCTTATCGATAGATACACAAGTCCAACCAAATCAGATGCAGTCTAATTCAGGTGAGTCTTATAATTGTGAGCTAGACGCTAGTGCTTCTAAGGGCTGGGTTCCGAGTACGATTCAGATAAGCTTCAACGATGATAAAGAGCTTACAAAGCTGTATTCTGTAGATTATTCACCTTACGATTTGGAATTAGCAAAAGTATTAAGGTACACAAAAAACTTTAGAGAAATACAGTATATTGAGCAATCTAAAACCTCAACTGGAGCTAAATTGAAAACTATGCATACTATTACCATCATGCCTAAGCTTGATAATAAAATTATTTATGATATGAAGTTTTCGGCCTATAGTAATCGCTACAATGTTCGTGGGAAGTGCGAAAAACTGTAGCTAAAGTACGAAGAGAATAATCAGTTTCTGGTCCGGTGTATGAATATTAAAAAGATAATCAAATCGCTAATATTTACGATGCTATTGGCTAGTGGGTTGGTATTTTCTGCTGATTTTAATAAGGGTCTAAAGGCAGTTCAATCAGGTGACTATAAAACGGCTATAGCAGAGTTCACACCTTTAGCTGAGCAGGGGGATCCTGTTATTCAATACATTCTAGCCATAATGTATTTCCATGGTGAAGGTGTTCCAAAGAACGAAAATATCGCAGTGAAGTGGTTTACCAAATCTGCTGAACAGGGTTATGCTCAAGCGCAATGGAATCTGGCGTTAAGTTACTACGAAGGCAATGGTGTTCCAAAGAACGATAAGATTGCAGCTAAGTGGAATACCAAAGCTGCTAAGCAGGGACATGCTCAAGCTCAATGGAATCTGGGGACTATGTATGATAATGGCTATGGTGTTCTAGAGGACGATAAGACGGCAGTAAAGTGGTTTACTAAAGCTGCTGAGCAGGGACATGCTAAGGCTCAAAATAGTTTGGGTATTATGTACGATAATGGCACAGGTGTCCCAGAGAACGATAAGACCGCTGTGAAGTGGTATACCTTGGCTGCTGAGCAGGGAGATGCCATTGCACAATATAATCTGGCATTTATGTACGATACTGGTAAAGGTGTTCCAGAGAACGACAAGATAGCAGTAAAGTGGTACTCCAAAGCTGCTAAGCAGGGGCATGCTAAAGCTCAAGATCTTTTAGGGGGCATGTACGATACTGGTAAAGGTGTTCCAGAGAACGACAAGATAGCAGTAAAGTGGTACTCCAAAGCTGCTAAGCAGGGGCATGCTAAAGCTCAAGATCTTTTAGGGGGCATGTACGATTTTGGCGAAGGTGTCCCAGAGAACGACAAGATAGCAGTAAAGTGGTACTCCAAAGCTGCTGAACAGGGGCATGCAGTTGCTCAATATAGTATGGGAATTATGTACTTTGCAGGAACTGGCATTCTTAAGGACAATCGACGTGCGTACATGTGGTCGAGTTTAAGTGCTTATAACGATGGACCAGATCAAGCCAGTAAAAATAAAGATATTGTAGCTAAAGAAATGACCCAAGCTGACATATCTAAAGCACAGGATATGTCTAGCCGATGTTTAGAAAGCAACTATACCGATTGTTAGACTAATGAAACTAATCAACACACTACTAACCATACTCTTTATATCACTTCTGTCGTCTCCCAGTTGGAGCCAGACTATTGATGACTTAGTTGAGCGAAATGGTCTCTATTACAAGAAGTTTACTGATGTCCCCTTTACTGGAAAGGTAACTGGGAAAGAACAAGGGTCATTCAAGAGTGGTGTGAAAAATGGTGCTTGGATTGGTTACTATGAGAATGGTCAGTTAATGAACAAAGGTAACTTCATGAATGGTTACCGAGAAGGTGCTGCGATTAGTTACTATGAGAATGGTCAGTTATGGTTCAAAGGCAACCACAAGGACGGTGAGAGAGACGGCGCTTGGGTTTACTACCGTGAAGACGGAACTGTAAATAAAGAATCCACAGGAACCTACAGAGACGGTGTAAAGATTAGTGGAATTGTAGTTACTGCCGATTTTGATAAAGGTCTTAAAGCATTTCAATCAGAAGATTTCAAAACTGCACTGCTAGAATGGACTCCTTTAGCTAAAAACGGAAATGCTGATGCTCAAAATGCGTTGGGACATATGTACCGTAGTGGCCAAGGTGTTTTAAAGAACGACAACACAGCTGTAAAGTGGTGGACTGTGGCTGCTAAAAACGGAAATGCTGATGCTCAAAATGCGTTGGGATATATGTACCAATCTGGCAGGGGTGTCTCAAAGAGTTATAAGACAGCATTGAAATGGTTCACCTTATCTGCGGAGCAGGGAGATGCTGTTGCTCAACTTAGATTGGGAATTATGGCTCAAGCTGGTCATGGACGTCCAAAGAATAACAGGGAGGCATTAAGGTGGTTCACTTTGGCCGCTGAACAAGGGAATCGTACTTCTCAACATAGGTTAGGGCTAATGTATTATTATGGACACAGTGTTAAAAAAAATTATAAGACAGCTTTGAAGTGGAACACCTTAGCTGCTGAACAAATGTACGCTCAGGCTGTTACTATGATGGGAATATTTTATGTTGCTGGTCAAGGTGTTGTTGTAGACAACGAACGAGGGTATATGTGGTTCATTATTGGGCAAATGTTGGGTAACAAGTTAGCTGGTGAACATAAAAATATGTTTGCTAGCGAAATGACTCCAACTCAAAGATCTAATTCAATGGATATGGCTCTAGCCTGTATAGCGAGCGACTTGGTTGATTGTTAAATTTGCTTGTTATTTAGCCTAATGAACTAAACCTTTTAAAGATTGATTCATCTTTACTACCAGCTTGCGTATGGCGATTACTTTTTTAGCTCTAAGGCCATGAACATAGCGGTGATGGTCCTTCCCAAAGGTTTGGTTAATTGGCCCTGTAGAGTCTCCACCGTGGCGTTTGCATCGACCATTACGAACGTTGCCCTTATGCTTACATAAGCCTCCTGAGCGTGTTCTGGCCCCACAGATGGGTAAGGTATTTAGGTCAAACCGATTGGTCGCTACAAGGGCTTTATAGTCCTTTTTTAGCATTTATACCTACCCCCTCATAAACTCCAATAGCAGCTTTACCACCAGCCTCAATATTCACCTTTTCAACAATGATTTTTTGCTGGCCTTTGCCCTTCATGCGTTCAAGTGTATTGATCTGGTCTATGCCCAATCTTGATAACTTGGTGTATAGGTTACCGAGGCTGTTGATGGTTTGAACGTCTTTGTAGTTTTGGTCTAATAGTCGTGCGCTTTTGCCTAAAGTAATGTGGGTCATAGCCAATTGTGTAGCTAGCATGAGTTCGAGTTGATTTTTAGGATCAGACGCGGCGATCAGCGTTATAGCCTTATTGAATGCGCCGCCAGCATCATCACCATCTCGATTAGCAATGAGGTTAATTAAGGGGCTCATTATTGCTTTGACTACATCAGGAACAATGCCCTTGATACCTGTTTGTTCGATAAGCTTTATAAGTTGGCTGTTAGGTTTGGGGGAAACTTCTGGATTCGTTTTAACAGTTTGTGATTTCATTACTGATTAGCTCTCTTGTTTTATCTGTCACTTAATTACTATCTTTGATTCTGGTGTCTTAGCTTACCCGTTTAATTGCGATCTTTTTTAAGGTGCAAAACTACTCCTGCTAGTTGAAACTTTTTAACCTTACCCGACTGCCAGAGTAGTTATTAGCACCCACTCTGCCATAGCCCTTACCTCGCTCCTTGGCCAAGTATGAGCATCGGTAAAACGCCTCACCAAATGCTTCATCATCACCACGGTGTACCATATAAAAGCAGTTCTCTGGCACGTATGGTCTGGGATGGCCCCTAACAGACCATCGCTCCTGTAACCAACCCAGTAGTGCCGAAGGTTGCTGAATCTTGTTAGCGTCGATTATAAGCATTACATGATAATGCTGGCTCTTTGAACGCTCCTGCTCACGTACCCATAGGTAGCCAAAACGCGCGCATTTGTAGTGGCTATATAGCCGTTTTCTGACCTTACACATGAACCTAGATAGCTCAATGTTGCAAGGCGTGTATTTTTCACAATGCAAGTCGACCCGTACCACGATTATTTTATTGTGGTGACTGAGCATAGCCTGCATTTGAGCGTGCATAGTGTCCAGAATGTTTGTGAAACACGAATGTTTATTTTTGCCTGTATTGATGTCATACGAGTCTGTGTTTATCGTGTATGGGCTTTGATTTGTCATAGTCATTGGTTAGTCCTGCTATAAGATAATATGAAATACCTACCACATTACAAAATAGGTGAACCAAGCCAGCCATAGCCTAATTCGCACTATTGTTAAAAATTATTGTGGTGGGATATTTTCAGACTTCTTATACGGCCTAAATAAATACAATGGGCATGAGTGCGAAGAGCAATTACGAATTTCGTTCTTAAAACCCTCCTCTAGATGATTTGTAGTGCAACCCATGCATGATGCACACATGGCCTCAATAGCCCTCTTCCGACTCGGTGCAAGGGCAAAAAAACGCTCTACAGGGTTATGATTGCGCATTAGAGTCGCCTCTTGGATTAAGTGGTGACTGGCTAGGTGATTATGACTGATCGTTGAGATGATCTTTTTCATGTCTGCCACCTATGCTAATGCTGGACTGACAGAGCGCGAGTCTAAAATGCGCTGGTCAAGCCACGCACTAACCTCAGACTCTACCCAACCACTTGCTCTTCCATTAGGTGTGAGCTTTATAGGGGCAGGAAACTGTCCCTTGCTCACCAACTGGTGAACATGGGAGCGGCACAACCCTGTTTTCAGATTAACTTCAGGCCAGCGTATGATGCGGGCTAATACTGGTGGTAACGTATTGCTGTTTTGCTTTGAATGAATGCTACTAGCCATGTTTGTGTCTCCTTAGACAGTATTTAACATCGCTATACATTAGTTGTGGATCGTTACATTGTTTACCGAAAAAAAATAATTAAATTTTACGATATTTAGAGTTACCTGATGCGACTCTTGAGGGATCTAATAAACTTATCATCTATTTTTTGACTAAATGGCTTTATCGTGTCAGTAATGAATTTTTCATCACCATTCCTGTCAGCACGGTCCATGAAAAGCATGTCTAATATTACGCTAGCACTTATTTTATAACCTGATATTTTCTCCCATATTAATAGGTCAATATATGGCAGCATGCAGTAATCTTGTAACTTTTCAAACTCTCTTTGATTGATGTGAATCTTCTTACTTTCAATGCCCACAATAGTTCTAGCCTGCTTGAGGTAGCGATCGAAATCATTCCTAACGTCTACATCTGAACCATTAAGGTCAATGATTACAGGCACTAATGAATCCATATAAACTTCATTATCTTTGAAGTAACTGCTTACAGTAATACCCGCAGCTGATCCCAAACTTCCTGATTCGTCTAAACCATAGTGGTTTTCAATATCTGACGCTAATGCGTGGACAAGTCCACATTTTAAAGGCTGGACGTAAGCTGAATAACTTGCTGAGTCAGGCAGCAATGGTGACGAAAGAAAACTAAGTGTCTGTGTTGGATCTCTTTTAATTTCTTCAAACATATTCACAGCATCGTTGCTTATATCTAGTTTATGCCGACCAAGCATCCACTCAATGTGCCTTCTATGGCCAAGCTGTTCAGCCCAGCCCGCTGCAGTGAACGAGGTTGTACCGTTGTATTTATCTAGATTAAACCACTTAGGCATATCTGAGATATTACGAATTTTTTTATTGCTCATGCCACACCTCTTCAACATATAACTCAATGGTTCTTATTTACCACCTTAACCAACATTGATGGGGCCTATATTAGAACTAGTTTCTAGTTGCTCGATGTAATTACCCCACCAGTCCATCATGGAAGTTCGCTCTTTAAGATATTCAGCATGTTGAGTATAAGCCCCTCTCACTTGATTGCGTTCCATGTGAGATAGTTGGCGCTCTATGGCATCACGGTTAAAGCCCTCTTCATTCAGGATAGATGAAGCGCTGGTGCGGAAGCCATGGGGTGTAGCTCGGCTTTTATAGCCTAACCTATACATGGCATAAATCATGGTGTTGTTGCTGATTGGTTTTAACCTCGATCGCTCACCAGTAAACAAGTATTTATCATCGCCCGTATACTGTTTCAGATCTTCTATCACGGCAATTGCTTGGCGACATAGTGGAACTAGATGTTCAGTGCCCATCTTCATGCGTTCGGCAGGTATACGCCACATCTTATTATTTAAGTCGAACTCATCCCAAGTGGCAAAGCGTAGCTCACCAGATCGAACAAATGTAATGGTTAGCAGGGTTAAGGCTAGGCGTGTAACAGGATGCCCTTCATAGTTTTTTAATTCTTTGAGGAATGCGGGGAGTTCAGACTTTTTCAATGCTAACCGATGTTGTCGTTTGCGTGTTTCTAGAGCGCCTGCGCAGTCAGCAGTTGGATTGTTCGAGGTACGCTTAGTTTGGATAGCATAACGAAAGACCGAACTACAACGCTGCAAAATACGCCCTGCTAGATCAAAAGCTTGCCTTTTTTCAACACGCCTTACTGTGGCTAGCACCTCATCAGTGGTTATTTCAGATATTGGACGATGGCCAAGGTATGGTAGTACGTCAGATTCTAAAGACCGCCACACTTTTGTACCGTGATCTAGCGACCATCTCCCCACTTGCTTTTGCCACCATTCCTGAGCTACAGCCTCAAAGGAGTTTACTGTCTTACTTATGGTGGCTTGCTTTCGTTGCTTGCGCACTTTGGACGGGTCAACAAAGTCGCGTAGGTGTTTCTTTGCTTCTTGTCTTTCGTCACGGGCCAAGGCTAACGAAACGTCAGGATATACCCCCAAGGCTAATACTTTCTCTCTGCCGCCGTAACGGTATTTTAGCCGCCAATATTTGGAGCCATTAGAATTAATAAGTAAATAAAGGCCACCACCATCGGCGAGCTTATATGGTTTAACAGCAGGTTTAGCGTTCTTTATTTGGGGTACATTTAGTGGCATTGGGGGTATATCTCAAGGTTAAACTTCTTGATACCCCCAAGTGTACCCCCTAAACAGAGGTGACACCAGTAGACGTTAATGGTCAGTAATGACTATGCACCTATTTTTAACCCTTTAAATACAAGGGCTACAGGTCATCTTTGGTTATTACTGGTCTTGAATGTGGAGGCCGAACCCGGAATCGAACCGGGGTTAGCGGATTTGCAATCCGGTGCATAACCACTCTGCCATTCGGCCTAAATTTGGAGCGGGAAACCGGATTCGAACCGGCGACCCCGACCTTGGCAAGGTCGTGCTCTACCAACTGAGCTATTCCCGCTACATATCACTGATTTAAGGCTTGTGATGAACCTTTGCTATTATGACCCTAGACTCTAATTTTACAAAGTGTTTTGTTGGCATCCCGTAGGGGGTTCGAACCCCTGTCGCCGCCGTGAAAGGGCAGTGTCCTAGGCCACTAGACGAACGGGACGCTATAGCTCTGTAAAGAGTGGTGCGCATATTATTAATTTTGCTGGTTTATGTCAACTGAAAATTGGGATATGTAGGGTAATCTTGTGTATTTGATAATTAATGCCAAAGATCTTTTGCAGTATTAGCTATTTCAGTGGGTTTTTGGTGATGGATGTAGCAATGCCAATTGAAGCCACCCTGTTCATTGAACAATATCTTACCGGGGGGTGTTTTTTTTAATGTTTAGAAAAAATGGAGCGGGAAACCGGATTCGAACCGGCGACCCCGACCTTGGCAAGGTCGTGCTCTACCAACTGAGCTATTCCCGCTAAATATCACTTGTTGAAGGCTTGTGATTAACCTTTACCATTTTAGGTTTGTAGTTATAAGTTGGCGGTTTTATGAAAACTACTGGCCACTAACTAAAGTCCAAAAAATAGTGGTATCCCGTAGGGGGTTCGAACCCCTGTTACCGCCGTGAAAGGGCAGTGTCCTAGACCACTAGACGAACGGGACACATTCGCGGTTGATATTGCCTGCTGGCCGTACCAAACTGGAGTGCGCATATTAGTGATTGAGCAGATTTCTGTCAAGCACTAATGTGAAAATTATTGTGTTTATTTCAACCACTTAGTTATTTATTGGAACCACCCATTATATTAGTAAATTATTTGAGTTTGTGGGTCGCCTCAGCCACAATAGCAACACTTAACTTTTTGGATTCCTAACATGGCCTTTACCCTTCATGGTGCAGCGCTTTCGCCTTTTGTGCGCAAAGTCATGTATTTGTTAACGATCTCTAAAACTGAATACACTCTCAAGGTAGTGGCGCCAGGATTCATGCCAGCTGATTTCGTGAATATCAGCCCGTTGAAAAAAATTCCCGTACTACAAGAGAATGACTGGTGGCAGCCTGACTCTAGCATTATCTGTAATTACCTTATCGAATCCTTAGATCATGATGCCTTAACACAACTCATTCCAAGCACAGCCAAGTCACGGGCACAGATGCGCTGGTTAGAAAAATTTGCCGATTATGAATTGGCACCATGGCTTTCTGCGACAGTATTTCTGCAACGGGTTATAAGGCCCACGTCTGGTAAAGCACCCAATGAAGAACGTATACAAGAGGCGTTATCACAACATATTCCTCCATTATTTGACTATCTTGCTAGCCAGCTAGCTAACCAGGACTACTTTGTAGACAACTGTTTTTCTTTAGCAGATATTGCTATTACCAGTCAGATGGTTAATTTTATGCACGGCGGTGAAGACATTGATAAAAACAACTGGCCTACTCTATCTGCCTACTTTGAGCGCATGTTGGCTCAACCCACATGGCAGGCTTTAGTGCAGCGCGAACTGGTAACTCTTAATAAAATTCGTAATTCTCGAGTTACACTTTGATCCAGCAATTCCGTGGCTATAGCTTAGCAGCTGGGGCCCTCTTAAGCATGCTGACTTTGGTCTTTCCAGCACTTTATCCCATTGCTGGCATGCTGCTATGGAGCTTTGCAATTTCGTCTTTAAGACTGCTCGCCCGCCGCTCTTTGGTTCAATCGATGGTATTGATTATCGTTGGGCTAGCTGGCTTAGGCTACAGCCTTCTTGAAGGCGCCCCTGCACCGCTTTACCAGCTCATTAATAGCAATACTCAGCTGCTAGCAATGCTAGCCACAGTGAGCTTTTTAAGCCTCATTGCGACACCAGCTAATCAGAGTAAAAAGCGACTACCACCTGCAGGAAATAAAGGCCTCATTAGTACCTTAGCATCAGGGCATTTCTTTAGCGCCATTATTAACGTATCCGCCTTGTTAATTATTGCTGAAAAACTCAGTGATAGTCGTAAGATAGATACTCGCACGGCCAGCCTACTTACTATTAATTTTGCCCTATGCGCTCTTTGGTCGCCTTTTTTTGCCGCCATGGCATACACCTTAAGCCTTGTGCCAGACATGAATATGTTAGCAGTGATGAGTGTTGGTGCACCTATGGGCTTGATCAGCTTAGCCATGCTGTATTGGTTACACAAGATCCCTGAATCGACGCTTACGGGTTATCCACTCATGGGTCGCAGCCTAGTTCTTCCTGCTCTATTGGCTTTAACAGTGATTGTTGCCCACCAGCTTTGGCCCACCATTGCAATCACTCAAATCATTGCCATTACTGCATCCTTGCTAGTAATCGTGGTACTAATCTACGAAGGCCGTGCGTCCCAGCTTCGCCTCCATATTTCTAACCGTTTGGCTAACATGCACAACGAGGTTACGTTGTTTTTGGCGGCAGGCGTATTTGCTATTGGTTTAGGTGCGCTGTTTAAAATAACGCCTCCATGGCTACCTTTTGCCCATTATGGTCCACTTGAAGCGTGTTTGACCTTAGGCTGTTGTTTGGTAGCAGCTCGTTTAGGCGTGCATGTCATTATGATCATGGCGGTGATAGCGCCGTTAATACTGACGTTAGAACCTGACCCAAATTTGCTTGCCATGACCTTTCTATCGGCGTGGGGTTTAGGTAGTTCTATCAACCCAGTTTCGGGCACACTGTTGGTTATGCAAGGCAATTATCACATCAAGGGTAGCCACATTGCTCGCGCCAACACCAAACCCATCGCTGTGCTGTATGCAATAAACTGCGTTGTCTTCTTTATTTATTCGACGTTTAATTGATTTTTACGTAAAGGCCGAGAACCACAAACCAAAATGCTAATGCTCACGTTGATCGTGAATGACTATACCGTCGTTAGGCAGACTGCCAACTTCTTGCAGCACCACTCCACCTCGAAGATGCAAAACACTACGCACACTGTGAGTTATTTGGGCCGCCATCTCAGACGAAATGACCGTGGTTTCACACAATACTTGTAGGTTGTCTTGGCCATCCACCTGGGTCACCTGTAGGCGAACTTTTACCAATTGCTCATGCTTGGCAACTAAGTTTGCTACTTGCTCTGGGCGAACAAACATACCTCGTACTTTAATGGCTTGATCAGCACGCCCCATCCAACCTTTAATACGTTTATTAGTCCGTCCACAAGGGCTTTGGCCTGCCATTATGGCGGACATGTCGCCCGTAGCAAAACGGATAAGCGGGTAATGGGGGTTAAAGTTAGTCACCACCACCTCCCCTACTTCACCATCTGCCACAAGGTCTCCAGTGCCCGGGCGCACAATTTCTAAATACACCTCTTCGTCAATCACCATGCCTTCTTGAGCCGATGTTTCGTAGGCAATACTGCCTAGGTCTGCCGTTGCATAACCTTGTAATACTTGCAGACCACGGGCTTTGAAGAAGGCTTGTTGGGCTGGAAAAAACGGTTCACCACTAACCACTGCATGGGTAACGGAATTTACATCTAAGCCTAGTTCATCAGCCTTTTCTAACACAATTTTAAAAAATGATGGTGTACCCACATAAGCCTTAGGCTTAAGGGCTGCAATACTTTGAGCTTGCATCTCGCTATTACCCACGCCGGCAGCAATGACCGTGCAGCCTAAGGCCTTTGCGGCATTATCAAACATCATGCCTGCTGGCGTGAAGTGATAGGAAAAAGTATTGTGAACCAAATCGCCTTTACGCAACCCACCAGCGTAAAGCGCTCTTGCAAAGTGCCAATGGTCTGGCACGTCAAAGCCTGGTTCGTTGATAGGCCCTGGCGATGTGAATACGTAAGCTAGTGGTGCTGCTTCAGAACTCACCAAACCACCAAAGGGCATGCTGTTCTTTTGCAATTCAATGAGGCTAGATTTACGAGTAATTGGCAAGGCTGCGAAGGACTCTGCTGAGGTAATATCAGAGGCGCTGACTGCTTGCAGGATATCTGCCCACGCAGGGCATGTCGCCTGAGCATGAGCCACTTGGTTAGATAGCGCTTGGACCTGCTCAGCTTGACGCTTACTAGGGTCACGAGTTTCTAGCTTGTCATAAAAATCAGTCATGGCGTGTCCTTTATCATCGATAATTAAGCCAACCAACGCTTGCGGCGTCGATACTGCTTCACATCACGGAAACTCTTCTTTTCACCATCACTTACACCTAAGTAGAATTCTTTAACGTCTTCGTTTTCACGTAAGTCGCTGGCTTTGCCATCCATCACTACCCGGCCATTTTCCATAATATAGCCATAAGTGGCGTAACGCAGTGCCACTGCGGTGTTTTGCTCGGCCAACAAAAAGGTTACACCCTGCTCTTCGTTAAGTTTTTTAACAATTTCGAAAATCTCTTCCACCAACTGAGGCGCTAAACCCATAGATGGCTCATCCAGCAAAATCATGTGGGGATTGGCCATTAAAGCACGGCCAATGGCACACATTTGTTGCTCACCACCAGAGGTGTAACCGGCCTGACTTTTACGTCGCTCTTTTAAACGTGGAAAGTACTCATATACCAAATCTAAACTTTCTTGCACACTACGTCGACCATCGCGGCGAGTGTATGCCCCTACCAGCAAGTTTTCTTCAATGGTTAGGTGCTCAAAACAATGGCGACCTTCCATCACCTGCACTACACCCATCTCAACTAAATCAGCAGGGTTGCTCGCATTAATATCTTGGCCTTCAAATTCAATAGTGCCCTTGGTCACGACCCCGCGCTCGGAAGCCAATAAATTAGAGATCGCTTTAATGGTGGTAGATTTACCAGCGCCGTTGGCGCCAAGCAAGGCCACAATGCCTTTTTCATGCACTTCTAAAGATACGCCCTTCAAAACCAATATCACGTGGTCATAAATGACCTCGATATTGTTGATGGCCAGTATCGGTGCTTTTCCTGTGGTCATGATTTTATCCTATCACCAGCAAAACAATCTGTTTTAGTGAAAATTAAAAGTCGAGGCACCCGTTTAAAACGGGCACCTCGCTTAGTTAAGAAATTAACTTAACTCTTAACAGTCACGCGGAGTGATGTTGTTTTCTGCAGCGTAAGCTTCAGCATCCGCTTTAATTAGCGGCGCGATTAGCTCCATATCAGGCGCTTCAAAACCACTAATCATGTTCCATGACTGGGTGTTACCGTCCCACTCTTGGATTATTGCCATGCCATTACCACCATGGTTTTCACAAGTCACAGCAAACTCAGGACCAAAGCCTGTCATACCATTACGAGCATAAGCGGCGTTGTCCATGTTGAGTGAATCCAAACCATCACGCATCATGGCTGCGGTAATGTCTGCCACTCCATGGATGCTTTGGGCGTTGCGGACAGCTTCTGCTGCGACCATACCAGCATATAGACCACGGTTATAAATAACCGAACCTACATTAGCACCGGTACCTGCGGCCAAACCTTTGTCGATAACGTGCTTTTGCAAATCGTCGTAGATCGCGAAGTCACTACCAACCACACTGAAGTTCGCCGCTTTATAGCCATGGGATGCCATGCCTGGAAGAACGTCTATCTCAGTACCTGACCACCAAATGCCATAGAAGTTCTCCATTGGGAAGCGAATATTAGATGCTTCTTGCATAGCTACTTGGTTCATCACGCCCCAACCCCACATTAGTAGGAAATCTGGGCGTTCACGACGAATTTGTAACCATTGTGACTTTTGCTCTTGACCTGGGTGATCTACTGGCAATAATGTCAGCGCAAAACCATGCTTTTCAGCCAAAGCTTCCAAGGTACGAATAGGCTCTTTACCATAACCAGAGTTATGATAAAGCAAGGCAACACTCTTGCCTTTAAGGCTGCCGTCATTATTATCAAGGATATGGTTGATAATGCGACTAGCACCGGCCCAATAGTTAGTAGGGAAGTTAAATACCCATGGAAATACTGTGCCATCAGATGCAGCAGTACGGCCATAGCCAGAAGTCAAAATAGGAATGCCATCAGCTGTAGCTTTGGGGATTAACTGGTAGGTCATGCCCGTTGAAAGAGGCTGGTACAACAATGCACCATCGTTTTTAGTGGCTTCATAACATTCAACACCTTTGGGTGTAGAAAAACCAGTTTCACACTCTTCAAGGACAACTTTGGCGCCACCGATGCCTCCATCGCGTTCATTCATTAAGGTAAAGAAGTCAGCGTAACCATCAGCAAACGGCGCACCACCGGCCGCGTATGGGCCTGTACGGTAGCTTAATGAAGGGAACATTAGATCGGCTGCTACGGGCACCGATACAGCAATAGTAGCTAAGGCCACAGTAGCTAGTTTAGTAAATTTCATGTCGTCATCCTCCTAAGGTTTCGACTTATTTTTATTGTGCTCAAATGAGCATGAAGTAACACTAGGTTGGTTACATTAGGCCTAAGAGGTTTAATGTAACCAACCTAGTGTGGGAACGGCCAAAGCCGTAATTTCTCTTTTAAAACGCGAGCCATTTGTGCCAGCCCGTGAGGTTCTACAATAAGGAATAATAAGATGAGGCCACCGACAATGATGTACTCAAAATGAGCTGCCAAATCCGTAGGCCAACCCATACCACCGACCAATACATTCTTTAGTAAGACGGGCATTAGCACCATAAATGCTGCACCCACGAAACTACCAAAGATTGAACCGAGGCCACCTATGATGATCATAAACAACACAGAAAAAGACACGCTAATACCAAAGGTATCGGTCACTTCTGCTGCACCAAAATAAACAGAAAACAACAAAGCACCTGAGATGCCCACAAAGAAAGACGACACAGCAAAAGCTGAGAGCTTAGCCATCAACGGATTGACACCAATGATCTCGGCTGCAATGTCCATATCTCGAATAGCCATCCAGCTTCGCCCCAGACGTCCACGGGTGAGATTGCGTGCAACCCAAGCTACACCTACAGCAAAGATTAAACAGAACAAATAAGCCGCAACCGGAGTTGCATGGGGCCCGGTAACGATAACGCCAAACAACTCACGCTCTGGCGCGCTGATTTGACCAGACGATGAGTTGTTATAAAACCAAGGCACTTTATTCAGTAACCATACCAAGAAGAACTGTGCTGCCAGAGTGGCTACAGCAAGGTAGAAACCTTTAATTCGCAAACTAGGCAAACCAAACAAGGCCCCTACTGCTGCGGTTATTAACCCCGATAGCAGGATGACGCTAACCATGTCCATACCTGGAAATGCAGTCATCAACTTATAGGTGGCGTAAGCGCCTACGGCCATAAATCCACCAGTACCTAAGGATAACTGGCCGCAATAACCTACCAAAATATTAAGCCCTAGGGCAGCAATAGACCAGACTAAAAAAGGAATCATCACGGCATTGGCGGTATAGTCCGTAAGAAACATGGGGATGACAATGAAGGCCACCAACATCACAAAATAATAGCGCCAGCGGTCAAACTTGATAGGAAAGGTTTGGCTGTCTTTTTGGTAAGTCTTTTTAAAATCACCAGATTCGCGATAAAACATCTGTTACACCCTTTCTATAATCTTTTCGCCAAATAACCCTTGTGGTCTAAACACAAGGAACATCAGAGCCAGCACATAAGCAAACCAGTTTTCCGTGGCTCCACCAACTAATGGGCCAATGGTATACTCAAATAATTTCTCGCCTACACCAATAATCAAACCACCGATAATAGCGCCTGGGATGGAGGTAAAACCACCCAATATTAATACCGGCAAAGCTTTTAAGGCGATTAGAGAAAGTGAGAACTGCACACCAGATTTAGCACCCCACATAATACCTGCGACTAAAGCCACAAAACCCGCTATAGACCAAACAATCACCCAGATGGTGCGCAGGGAAATACCCACAGACAAGGCAGCCTGATGGTCATCTGCCACTGCTCGTAGGGCACGTCCAGTGGTGGTGTATTGGCTAAATATCGTTAATGAAACCACTAACACTATGGCTACTAAGCTGGCCACCATATCGAGTTTGTCGAGGTACATACCGTAATACTGCTCGCCTTCTGCGGCCCAACCTAAGGTGAACTCCTCTAACCAAAGCGAGCCGCCAGAGGGCAACCCCACATCCAAGGTTTTAATGTCACTGCCCCACATGATGTCGCCAAAACCTTCCATAAAGTAAGCTAACCCAATGGTGGCCATAAACAAAATAATAGGCTCTTGGTTAACTAAGTGATGCAATATGTAACGTTCTACGATAATGGCAAACACCACCATCACACCTATCGTTAAAGCAATAGCTAATACTGTAGGCACCTGCCATCCAAAGTGATGCACATTGGTGCCAAAAATGGCATTAATAAGGTGCGCAAAAGGTATTTGTCCAGTTTGAATACCCACCAATGTAAGGGCAGCAAATAACGCCATTACCCCTTGCGCATAGTTAAAAATTCCAGAGGCCTTAAAAATCAGCACAAAGCCAAGGGCCACCAAAGAATACATCACACCCGCCATTAGGCCGTTGAGTATCACTTCGATGGTATATAAAAAATCAGCACTCATACATAATCCCTTTAATGACTCACGCCAAGATAGGCATCAATTACAGTTTGATCGTTACGCACCACTTCTGGGGTGCCATCACCAATTTTTCGGCCATAATCTAACACTACTACACGGTCTGCTATGTCCATCACTACACCCATGTCATGTTCAATGAGGGCAATGGTGGTGCCAAAAGTGTCGTTGACGTCTAAGATAAAGCGGCACATGTCCTCTTTTTCCTCTACGTTCATACCCGCCATGGGTTCATCAAGTAACAGCATTTTTGGTTGTGCAGCTAAGGCACGACCCAACTCAACACGCTTTTGTAAACCGTAAGGCAAGCGCCCCACAGGGGTTTTACGAATCGCTTGAATCTCTAAAAAATCAATAATGTGCTCAACAAACTCACGGTTTTCAATTTCTTCTTGTTCTGCCGGGCCTTTCCACAGAGCTTGCCACAAAATATTTTTATGCATGTGGGTAAAGCGCCCAGTCATAATGTTGTCCAACACACTCATGCCTTTAAACAAGGCAATGTTTTGGAAGGTGCGCGCAATGCCTTGGTAAGCAATTTGATAAGGCTTCATGGAATGACGCTGCTTACCGTCAAACCAAATTTCGCCTTGTTGGGGGTGATAGAAGCCGTTGATGACATTAAGCAAGGAGCTTTTACCAGCTCCATTGGGACCAATGATGGCGCGGACTTCGCCTTCCATGACGTCAAAGCTAATATTGCTGATGGCTTTGACACCACCAAAAGACAAGTCAATATTCTTTAGCTCTAGCAGTTTTGAGGCCGCTTCCATTCGTTGTAATGGTTCAGTCATGGCTCAGCTCACTTGGGCTACTGGGTTATAAGTTTTGGCATCATGGATACTGATGTCACCGGAAATCTTACCAACGCGACCATCTTCAAAAGCCACTTCGGTTTCAATAAAACATTGAGTTTTACCTTCATACAGGGCATCAATCAGCACCTTGTAACGGTCGTTAATAAGCTTGCGCTTGACCTTTTTTGTGCGGGTTAATTCACCGTCATCAGCGTCCAGCTCTTTGTGTAAAATCAGGAAGCGGCTAATTTGTGAATGGGCCAACATTTCGTCGTCCAGCAAAGATTTATTCACCTCAGAAACGCTTTGGGCAACCATTTTGTTAACTTCAGGGTGTGCGGCTAGTTCTTGATAAGACGCATAGGCTATGTTGTTTCTTTCGGCCCAGTTACCCACCGCACTTAAATCTATATTGATGAAGACCATGCAGTCATCACGACCATCACCAAAGGTTACGGCTTCTTGAATATGAGGGAAAAATTTGAGTTTATTTTCAATGTATTTAGGTGCGAACATCTTGCCGCTATTAAAAGTTCCCACATCTTTGGCTCGATCGATAATGCGCAAGTGGCCATTTGGAGTCATAAAGCCAGCATCACCTGTGTGCACCCAACCTTCAGACGTTTTCGTGGATGCTGTAGATTCAGGGTTTTTAAAATAACTGTGAAAAGCACCCGGACTGCGATAGATTACTTCGCCATTATCAGCAATTTTCAGCTCAACACCTGGACTTGGAGTGCCCACTGTGTCTGGGAAAACCTCTCCATCCGGCTGCACTGTAATAAACACTGATGATTCAGTTTGGCCATAAAGCTGCTTAATGTTGATGCCTAAGGACCGGTAGAAATCAAAAATCTCACCACCAATGGCTTCGCCTGCGGTATAGGCTAAACGCACACGGCCCATACCCAAGGCATCTTTAAGGGGCGCATACACCAAGGCATTACCTAGGGCGTATTTAATACGATCGAGAATGCTCACTGGCTTATTTTCTAATAATTTAATACCCGTTTCCTTAGCCACTTGCATAAAATATTTGAACATTGTGCGTTTAAATGGCGCTGCATCTTCCATGCGTATCTGCACGTTAGTCAATAAGCTTTCAAACACCCTAGGTGGGGCGAAATAGTAGGTAGGGCCAATTTCGCGCATGTCTGCAGCTACAGTCTCAGAACTTTCTGCACAGTTAACACAAAAACCCAGGGCATAAGATTGGGCATAAGAGAAGATGTGGTCGCCAATCCAGGCCACGGGCAAATAGGCTAGTATTTCTTCGTTTTCAGTAAGGCCTTCAAGCAAACCGCCATAGTAGCCTGTGAGCAGGGTGTTATCGTAGGTCAACACCACGCCCTTAGGCTTGCCAGTGGTACCCGAGGTATAAAGGATAATAGATATATCCTCCCCCTTACCTTTACTAACAAGATCTTGGAATTGGTTAGGATTCTTTTTCCGAATCGCTTCACCTTGTTCTTGTATAGTAACAAAATCTTGGATTTCGACTACTTCTGGGTCATAACCCTTCATACCTCTAGGGTCATCATAAATGACCAACTCCACTGCTGGGCAACGATCTTTCACATCTAAAATTTTATCTACTTGTTCTTGGTCTTCAGCCACGATCACTCGAGCTTCAGAATGCTCAATCACAAATTGCATCTCACTTGCTACCGAATCATGGTAAGTAGGCACAGGCACAGCGCCTAGAGATTGCACAGCACACATAGTCCAATAAGTGCGCGGGCGATTGCCACTCACAATCAATACGACATCACCAGCTTTAACGCCGTTAGCTTGCAAACCAAGGGCAAACCGCTCAACTTCGTCTGCCACCTGGCTCCAAGTCCATGACTGCCAAATGCCAAATTCTTTTTCACGCATGGCGTCTTTATCAGTGAACATGCGCGCATTGTGCTGCAATAGCTTGGGGAAGGTATCTAGTCCCGGTGCCGGATAAGCCGGTTTTTGCGAGCTGGGGGTCATAATAGACTCTGCTTTAGAATATACTTGTTTTTTATAAGGTAACCTCAGACAGGCCTTGCTGCTATTAGATATATGTCGGTTCATATACTTATGTCTAAGTTGATGAATTGTAATTTGAGGTGACCAGTTGGCAGTTTTAAACCTACCAATGACCGACTACCATTGACCGTGCTACCCTAGCGAACACTTATATTTGAGCCCCCTATTTATGTTCAGCAGCAGCTCACTCTTACTTATCTCTTTGGCTTACTTTGCCCTACTGCTTGGTGTAGCAAAGCTGGGAGATAAACTTCTGTCATTTAGGGCTTATGCAAACCAACACCTTCAGGCCATTATCTACAGCCTATCCTTGGGCGTTTTTTTAACCTCTTGGACATTTTATGGTTCTGTGGGCAGAGCTTCCACGTCGGGATTGGACTACTTGGGCGCCTATATTGGTCCAATACTTTTATTCCTGCTGGGTCATCGCGTCATTTACAAAATAGTGCTTATTGCCCAGCATGAAAATATTGGTTCTATTTCTGATTTTATTTCCTCCCGTTATGGTAAAAGTAGGCGGCTCGCAGTCATTGTTACCCTCATAGCCACTTTGGGGCTACTGCCCTACATTGCCCTACAACTTAAAGCGATTGATCTAAGCTATGCGGTACTAACGGCCCAAGATGGTTTACGTGAGTCCCAGGCAGATATTTCGGTATTAATGATTGCCATTCTAATTGGTATTTTTAGTATTTTATTTGGCGCACGCCAAGTTGACACATCAGCCCATAACCCAGGAATGGTATTAGCTATTGCAGTAGAATCCCTCGTTAAGCTCATTGCTTTTGTGACCATCGGATTGTTTGCAACTTATGTCATTAACAATGGGTTTGGTGACGTTTTTAGTCAATTAGAGCAACAAAAAGACCGCAGTAGTTTGTCATCATTCAATCCATTTAGTACCAGCTTCCTTATTGAAATCTTGTTAGGTGTCATTGCTGTGATTTGTCTACCCCGTCAATTTCATATGTTGGCAGTAGAAAATACTAATGCAGAACATATCACCACTGCAAGGTGGTTATTTCCTCTTTATATGATCAGCATGTGTGTGTTTATGATTCCTATTGCTTGGGCTGGCAGTCAGGCTTTAGCTGGAACCGCCACTAATGCAGATTTGTATTCTTTGATGATGCCTATGGCTGAGGGGCAAACTGGCCTCGCTATCTTGGCATATATTGGTGGTGTTTCTGCCGCCATGGGTATGGTCGCCGTGTCTACCATAGCCATAAGCACCATGCTTACTAATGACATTATCATGCCATTTATATTACATGTACGCGCAGTTGATGTGTCACAAAACAAAAACTTGGGTCGTCTACTGCTCAATTTAAGGCGCTTGAGTATTTTTGCTGTATTACTCCTAGCCTACGGTTATTATTTACTCATCGACAGTGGCACGGCTCTGGTGTCTATTGGTTTGTCGGCATTTGTAGCCGTTGCGCAATTTGGTCCACCCTTGTTTGGTGGAATTTTCTGGCGCGGAGGTCATGTGCGTGGCGCCACTGTGGGTTTACTAGCTGGCTTTACTGCTTGGATATATTGTTTATTGTTACCCAACCTGACTGGATTGTTTCACCTCTCTGGCAACATTATCAGCCATGGCCCCTTTGGTATCGAATGGCTGAGGCCTACAGCACTGTTTGGTTTACAGCTGGACCCTATCTCCCACGCAACCATTATTAGTTTAAGCCTTAACGTGGTGTTCTATATCATCGTTTCTAAGTTTAGTACGCCTAGGCTAATTGATCGCATACAAGCCGACTTGTTCGTTGACACCTTATCTCAGTCTGCGCTTATTGAAAGTCAGCGCCATCATAGCGGCCTTTCAGTCGATGATTTGTTCACCTTGCTCGAACGCTTTTTGGGCTACCGAGCCACCATGGAATCGTTAAAACAGCTGGCTATTCGAGAACCTCACTTAGACTTACATAAAAATGCACCCATCAATGCCCAACTTATCCGCCACTTTGAACGCACTCTAAGCGGTATTATTGGTACCTCTTCTGCAAGAGCTGTGGTGGAATCTAGTCTCACCCAAAAAGATGTGCATTTAAGTGATGTGGTGTCCATCGTGGGCGAAGCGGCCAAGGCTGTAAGTTTTAACCGAGGTCTGCTGCAAGCAACTATTGATAATGTGAGCCAAGGCATCACTGTAATTGATAAAGACCTCAACCTTGTGATGTGGAATAAACGGTATTTAGAACTATTTGATTTTCCTAAAGGCACCGTCAAGGTAGGCACCCCCATTGAAGAAATTATCCACCTGAGCGCCCTACAAGGTGAATACGGTGCCATCGATCCTGCTCAAATTGTTAAACTGCGCATAGCGATGATTATGCGTGGAGAACAGCATCGTAGTATTCGTTACCGCGAAGATGGCACTGTGATCGAAGTACAGGGCCACGCTATGCCCGATGGTGGTTATGTTAATACCTATGTGGATATAAGCGAACAGCACCATGCCGAGTTAGCGCTAAGAGAAAGTGAAAAAGACCTCATTGAAGCCAACGAAAACTTAGAAAAACGAGTTAATGATCGTACTGACACGCTGTCACAGGTCAACCTTGAATTACAACAGGCTAAGGCCCAAGCCGACGCGAATCATCAAAGCAAAACCCACTTTTTAGCGGCCGCTAGCCACGACTTAATGCAACCTTTAAACGCCGCAAAACTATTTTCTACGGCACTGGCACAGCGCCAATCAGATTTACAAGAAGACCCTCAAAGCCAACAACTTTCGCAACATTTAGATGCGTCTTTGGCTAATGCTGAACAGTTAATTAGTGATTTGATTGAAATCTCTAAGCTAGATGGTGGTGGCACGGAGCCCCAGCTACAACACTTTTGCGCAGCTCAGCTACTGCAACAACTTGCCACAGAATTTACCGTAGTGTGTCAACAAAAGGATTTAGCTTTTCATTTTCAATGCAGCCAAGCAACACTTTATAGCGACCCTAAGATGTTGCGCCGTGTGTTGCAAAACTTCCTAACCAATGCCGTGCGTTACACCGAAAAAGGCAAGGTAATGCTGGGCTGTAGAAGATTAGAGCAGGGCTTAGAAATACAAGTATGGGACACTGGTTTTGGCATACCCGAAAACCGCATAGATGACATATTTATTGAGTTTAAGCGCCTAGAAACCGGCCCCCATGCCCAGCAAAAGGGTATTGGTTTAGGTTTAGCTATTGCCCAACGGACAGCAGGCGCGTTATCCCACCAGTTGCGGGTTGTTTCCAATTATGGGCGTGGCTCTATGTTCTCAATTCTGGTTCCGTGGGGCAATTCTGCACTCAAACAAATACAAGATACCCTTATCGAGTCACCAACAACCCACTATCAACTCAATGGCTTTAAAGTCTTAGTCATCGACAATGAAGTGACCATTCAGCAAGGCATGCAATCTATGTTAGGTTTATGGGGTTGTGATGTTCATTGCGTAGCAAGTGCAGAACAGGGTCTCGACTTCATTGCCACAATGCCTGCTGAAACTTGGCCACAACTAATATTGGCAGATTACCATTTAGACCAAGGCCTTTTAGGCACGGACGCCATCGCAGAAATTAGACAGGCAATGGATCAAGATACCCCTGCCATCGTGATTACTGCAGATCGTAGTAATGAGATGAAACATCTCATTAAAGAATCAGGTTTTGGTTTAGTGCAAAAACCACTCAAGCCTGCGGTATTGCGCAAGCTTATTAATCGCTTGCTTTAGCAGATGTCAGCCAAAGGCCTTAGGCAAACCGAGCTAGCTTAGATAGATTGATGGTGTGGATCTTCCACTTTTAACCGATTGAAAAATATAACCGCTTGGGTGCGATTAGTGACACCCAATTTACGGAAAATTTCAGTCACATGGGCCCTCACAGTAGCATCTGTCACCGACAATTCTGATGCAATTTGTTTGTTGTACAACCCTTCGCCAATCATTGTTAATACACGCAATTGTTGTGGCGTTAACGAAGCTATGCGTTCTGCAGTTTGCTCGTCTCCGAGCCCTACTGCAACCGCGGGCAAGTTAGCAGGAATCCAAACTTGGCCTTGCACAACAGCATCAATAGCCACTGCAATATCTTCATTTGAGGACGATTTAGGTAAGAAACCACTCGCACCTAGAGCCACAGCTTTATGTATGACACTTGAATGATCATTGCCCGACACGATCATAATGGGCACCTCTGGAAAGTGCTCGTTTACCTGCACTAACCCCGTAAACCCATGGGCCTCTGGAATATGTAAATCGAGCAAAAGAAGGTCTACTTCTATGCCTGTTTTCAACAAACTCAAGAGCTCTGGCAAGCTACCCACTTCCGAAATTTGTGCACCTGAAAAGCGTTGCCGCAACGTATGAGCCATAGCAGTACGAAATAAAGGATGGTCATCGGCAATAATAAACTGCATGGTTAGGCTTCCTTAATACAATACCGGCTAAGCTATTAAGCCCAAACCCAACGCAAGGGCTCACCAAAATCGTCGTATATCCACTTTTTGGTGGGTCGACGGTTGGTCTTGAGGGGGGCTGGTTTAGATTGACGACGCTCTTCTTTACGCTTTTCAATAGCCTCAACTTGAGAAGATAGTAACGTACGTGTTTGCGCCTGACTAGCTACAGCGGGACGTTGCTGATTAAAGCAGCCATTTACTAGCGCCGTTTCGCCTTGCTCTACTTGCTCTACACTCCCGCCACGCGCCAAAAAGTGTGCTACATCTTGGGCTAACTCTTGTTTAACCTGATGTTTATTAGGTGGTAACCTAAGTCGTGATTTTGGACGGCTGGTCAGTGTCATAAGGCGACGGCAAATAGAAACGCAATCAACTATGATAACACAGGTTTTATTTTGAGGTACGTAGCAAGGTTACGCCCGCCTGCAAAGGCAAGGTCATACCGTGACCATTATCAATCTCACACGCTACATTTATTGGCGGAGGCTTAGGCAGTTGAATATAATGGTGATTGCCAAGGGGAGGAGCTTTTGCAGTCATGGAGCATCTGAGGTGCTATTATTTGTTGTTTAAACAGTCAAAAAAAACAGGTATTCCCCTTTATGACTTCGCTTGCAATAAATTATCAAAACATTATCACTGCTAGCCAGCGTATCAAAGGCCACGCAGTGATGACGCCTTTGCTTGAATCGTCCATGCTGAATCAACAACTAGGTGGACGAGTGTTATTCAAAGCTGAAAACCTACAACGCACTGGTTCGTTCAAGTTTCGTGGCGCCTTCAACAAACTTAGTAAACTTGCCCAGACCAAGCAACTTAAGGGCGTGGTTGCTTATTCATCAGGTAACCACGCTCAGGGCGTAGCCGCGGCAGCGGCACATTTTGGTGTGCCTGCCACCATTATCATGCCTGCTGACGCACCACAGATTAAAATTGCCAATACTAAAGCTCTTGGCGGTAAGGTGGTGCTATACAATCGCAACACCGAAAACCGAGAAGCTATCGGTCAACAACTAGCACAACAGCATAATCTAACACTCATTCCACCCTATAATGATGCAGACATCATGGCTGGCCAAGGTACTCTAGGTCTAGAAGCTGCCCATCAACTAGAAGCGCTAGGTTTAGTGCCAGACCAAGCTATTAGCCCCATTGGTGGTGGTGGTTTGATTACGGGTAGCGCCACGGCACTCAAACATCACTTCCCAGATGTCACCTTTTGGGGCGCAGAACCTGAAGGCCATAACGATGCCGCACGATCTATATCTGCTGGCCAGCGCCTGGCCAACAAAAACCCACCCATTTCTATCTGTGATGCCATAGTGACGCCCATGGTGGGTGAGCTCACTTTTCCAATAATGCAGCATTATTTGGCTGGAGCTAAAGCGGTAAGTGACCAATACGTATTGGCAGCTATGGCTATTTGTATGCAGCAATTAAAGCTTGTAGTGGAACCTGGAGGATGTGTAGGCTTAGCAGCCATCTTAGATAAGAGCTTAAAGGTAAAAGGTAAAACCACATTAGTAATTTTGTCTGGTGGCAATGCAGACCCAGCCATGCTGGGTCTAGCATTAAAAAAGTAGGGTTATTCGGCAGGCGTTATATCAACATTTACGCTCAAAAACTCACCTGTAGTGTAGGGAATAGTGGTGGTCATTTGCCATACATTGCCACCAAACTCGATGTAGGTTTTGTAGCCAGTCACTTGGCTCACAGAGCGCTGCTGCATCACTACATCACATACTTCTTGTTGTTTATGACCCACGATAACTTGCTTACTTTTACCTTTTTTATTTGCCATGTCTGCACCGGCAATGGCTCCAAGCAGTGTGGCTGCATCTTTACCCTTACCGCCTCCAACTGCGTTGCCCAATAAGCCACCAAAGATAGCGCTGGCCACAACGTCGGCAGTGGAGGCTTGTTGACCACCAGCTTGAGTGCCATAAATAGGAATTTGTTCTACTCTACACGATTTAATAGGCACTTCTTTATATACCTGAGAAATAATTTCGTCGGATTCTTGTAATACTTTAACCAGCATAGTTTGGGCTTGAGCGCCGCTAGCTAACGTCAAACCAACTGCAGCTAAAGTAAGCTTTAGAGTAAGCTGTTTAGTGACCGTTTGGATGGCTTTTGGGATCATGTTTTTCATGGGATTTTCCTTAACAATAACACTACGATTCCTTTATGTAGACTAACATAATACCAATTAATTCCCCTAACGTGTGTCAAACTAGGTAAAGACTTGCTGCGCTATTGATCAACTAACAGTTCCAGCCAATGTTTTACTGGTACGTCTCCTACACCCCCTAGATGCAGCTGACAACCAATATTAGCAGTGACAATAAGCTTTGGTCTATCTAAGGTTAAGTCCTTTAGTTTTTGGCTGCGAAGTTGGTGACTCAAGTTTGGTTGTAGCAGCGAATAGGTGCCTGCTGAGCCACAGCACAAGTGGTCATTTTTGGTGGCTGCCGTGTCTACACCTAAGTCGTCTAATAATGCTTTTACCTTGTGTGGCAGTTGCATGGCATGTTGTTGGGTACATGGGCAATGCACAGCAACTTTGCCTACATCTGGTGCTTTCTTTAACATAGCCTTGATAGGTTCGAGGTTTTCTTGGCCCAAAATTTCTACGATGTCTTTGGCGGCCTTCGAAACTTGCTTGGCTTTGTCCGCATAAGCTGTGTCATCACGCAGCATGTAGCCATACTCTTGAAGGGCAGCGCCACAACCTGAGGCGGTGACCACGAGGGCTTCGGCCCCTGCCTGTAATTCTGGCCACACCAAATCAATATTATGCCTAGCTTGGTCAAGGGCTTTGTCATGGGCGTTCAAATGATGATTAACGGCACCACAACAACCACTTTTATGAAGTACTTTTAACGTAATATCGAGTTGGTCTAGCACCTGTGCCGCAGCAATATCAGTATTAGGTGCAGCGCTCGCTTGGGCACAACCGGGTAAACTCAACATGATGCGCTTATGCTTACTTATTGGGATAGTGAGCTTGGGGGATGATAGAGGGATATGCTGTTTTAGCACCTGAGGCAACACTGGCCGAAATAGTTGCCCCAGTTTAAGCATCGGACCAAATCGGGAACGATAGGGCAGCACTTGACGTAAACCCCAACGAACCAGCTGCTGACCCATCGGACGTGGCGCTTTTTGTTCTGCTACCACACGGCCCAAATCCACAAGATGGCTATATTCAACCCCAGAGGGGCACGTTGTTTCACAGCTTCTACAGGTTAGACATCGATCTAAATGATGGCGCGTTTCTTGGGTCACGGGTTCGCCCTCGAACATGGCTTTCATCATGTAAATACGCCCACGAGGGCTGTCACGTTCGTCTCCTAGTATAAGGTAGGTTGGGCAGGTGGCAGTGCAAAACCCACAGTGCACGCAGGCTTGTAAGATGCCTTTAACAGGAGAAAATTGAGGCTGATCCGCAAACTCTTTGGCAATAATTGTTTTCATGGTTTACATCCAAGAATATAGGCGACCGGCATTTAAAATCCCATGGGGGTCAAATGCATGTTTTATCCGTTCTTGCAGGGCTTGTTGGGGAGCGCTTATGGCACCATAAACCTCTGCCAATCGATCACCCCCTTGGTATTGTATTAAACCATCCGCTGGAGTACTTGAACTCGCCTTTAGTGCCCAACGCTCAGATCCCGCCCAGTTGATCAAAGAGGTATCTGGTAAGGCGTGAATAGGCGCATCACTTGACCCACTCCAGCGCCATAATATTTGGTTATGCTGCGGCTGCAATAAACGACCTTCCCTTACCGCTTGCCAAAACTCTTTTGCAACCTTTGGCACAAGCTGCTCACCGCCCAAAAACTCACTAGCCGAGGCAACGCCGCTATCTCCACCTTGCAACCGCACATAGAGCAGGCCCTGCAGGTGGCTCATGCCAGTAATGGGTAAACTAAGGTTGGCCCATCGCAACATAGTCTGTAGAGCAGCTTCTGCAGTCATTTCAAACGTTAGCGTATGGCCTGTCTTAAACTCTGGTAATACTTTTATGGAGACGTCTGTAATAAGGCCTAAACTGCCCATAGCGCCACACTGCAATCGTGTCACATCAAAACCTGCTACGTTTTTCATAACCTGGCCACCAAACTGCATAGTCTCACCGTAGCCATTTATAAGCCCTAAACCTAGCAAACTATCTTTAACACCTCCAAACCATGGCCGTGATGCACCCGTCTGATTTGCTGCCACCGTACCACCAATGGTGGCTTCACCGGCAAAGCTTGGTGGCTCAAAAGGTAATCGTTGTTGGTGCTCGCTTAATAGATCGTTGAGATGAGAAATTTTGGTGCCGGCGCGCGCTCTAATCACCAATTCCGTAGGGCTATAGCTAATTACACCACTATGATTAGCCACATCAACCACTTCTCCAGAGGAGTCTCGACCAAGGTAGGCTTTAGTGTTGCCAGCCTGTATTTTAAGGGGTGATTTAGTGGTGTATGCCTGTTGAATTTGTTGCTCCAACTGCGCAGTTAAATCATCCATGTTGCAAGCTCCGATATTCTTGGCAGTATTTGAGTGTGGGAATGCCTTTCCCAGGATTTAACAACTCTTCACTGTCAAAGGCTGCCTTCAAACGTCTAAACTGAGCCAGTTCTGCGTCGCCAAATTGGTATGGCATTTGCTGCATTTTTTCTAAACCAACACCATGTTCACCAGTAATAGTGCCACCTACATCAACACATAATGTCAGAATATCCCCACCTAATAATTCCGCTTGCTGAAGCTCACCATCAACACTGGCGTCAAATAAAATAAGTGGGTGTAAATTACCGTCTCCTGCATGGAAAACATTGGCAACTCGGAGGCCGTAACTCCGGGATAGTTCGCTTATACGAGTGAGCACATAACCCACTTGGCCGCGCGGTATAGTGCCATCCATACAATAATAATCTGGTGAGATACGTCCTACTGCAGGGAAGGCTGCTTTGCGCCCTTGCCACAGTGCTTCGGCTTCGGCTGCATCTTTAGCGATACGAATATGGTGGGCTCCGTGCTCTGTAAAACACTGACTGACCACAGCAAGCTGTTCTTCAACTTCAGCATCAGTGCCATCTAACTCACAAATAAGTAGCGCTTGGGCGTCCGTAGGGTAGCCAACTTTTACAAAATCTTCCGCAGCGCTGATAGCTAAATGATCCATCATTTCCAAACCCGCTGGTATGATGCCCTGCCCTATGAGGGCCGCCACCGCATCACCTGCTGCAGTGACGCTGTCATACGCAGCCAAAAGCACTTGCACTCTAGGGGCTCGTGGTAACAATTTAACCTTCGCTTCCACCACCACACCTAACAAACCTTCGGAACCCACAACTAAACTCAATAGATCCATGCCCGGTTCGTCTAAACCTTCGCCGCCTAAAATGATCACTTGTCCTTCTATGGTAATCATGGTTACTTGCAGTAGATTATTGACCGTGAGGCCGTACTTCAGACAATGAACACCACCAGAATTTTCTGCCACATTACCGCCTATAGTGCAGGCAATTTGTGAGGATGGGTCCGGTGCGTAGTAGAGACCAAAAGGTTGGGCTGCATCTGTTAAAGCTAAGTTACGAACACCGGGCTGGACTGTTGCGGTGGCCGTATTTTGGTTAATGTGTAAAATCTTATCGAGTTTGCTCATCACCAACAAGACCCCTTCTGCATGGGGCATTGCACCGGCACATAGACCAGTGCCTGCACCTCTTGGTACAAGGGGCACACGATGTAGATGACAGAGGCGTAGGATGGCTTGCACTTGGTCCACGGTTTCTGGGATAACCGTGACTAAAGGCAGTTGTTGGTATACAGCCAAGCCATCACATTCAAAAGGCCTCTGGCTCTCTGTTGAGATAATAATGCTTGATGCTGGCAGCAGTAGCTGTAGCGAGCTAACTAGTGCAGCCACGTCTCCACCTTCAGACCCTTGCTTAGAGTGGGTGTCAGATGTGCTTAATATGGTATCCATAAAAAAGGCCTGATACTTAACTATTAAATTGGTAATATTTTATTACCAATATCAGAAGCTAGGTTATCATACCCTTAACATGAATGGCATACTGCCTGTAATAATTCCCAAAGATGGACATAATGGGGCACTCCAGATCTGTTGCACGTGTTTTCGCCTACGCCATTTACAACGACAGATACAAGATAGTGATGACCAGTTATGACGCCTTATTCTTGACTAATTAACAGTGGTCAGGCCCAATATTTGCCAAGTTTGCATGCCACCACGAAACCACTTGATTTTATCAGCAGGATAACCGAAGCGTAACAAGCTAGCCATCGAAGCAGGTGACTGCCCACACCACATACCATTACAAAATAGTACTAGAGTTTTGGCTTGTGAGTAATTGAATACATCTGCAACAGAACCGTTAACAATGGCTTCGTCAACTTCAAACTCGTCAGCATCACCTATTAAAGTGACACCCATTTGATTAAGCATAATGTCCATTATGCCTTCAGTGGTGGCGCCTTTGGCTGGGGTTAGACTAACCCAAGAGATATTAACAGCACCAGGAATTGTGCCTTTCTCAACCCAATTTGGTGTACGTGAGTCAATCACCAAGATATCCTCACCAGATTGCATACGGACTAAGTGATCAATGACTTCCAGTTCACCTAAGGTTTCTACACCAGGCGCAAACACCATGGGCTGAATACAAAATGGGGGGCAAGGACGCGATGTCAAAGCAAAATCTTGCGTAATAGTATTAGCGTTATCTTGCACGCGCATCAATTCCACCGCAGCACCTTCATGGGCGATGGTTACAGCACTAAGGCCTTTGGTGATCGCCACAGGCTTATTCTCAGCTTGAGCAACACCGGTCACTGATAAAACTGACACCAACACAACAGTGGCTGCCATAAACTTTGGTAAAATAGTCATCATTCTCTCCAAGGGTTAAAGTTGCCCGGTTAATAGATCATAGGACTGAGCAATTTGTTGTTGTAAATAAAAACCATAAAAATCAGGTGTTACTAACCCCACTATGTCTTCACCTATGCGTTCTCCAGAACGAGGGTTAAGAAATATCAAGGTTGGCGAAAAGTCAGCAGACAAGGCCGCCGCAAGGTCTTGTTGAGATATTCTTTGTGCTGAAAAATCCGTTAGCATTTGCTGTGAATTAAGATCTATGAGCATTACTTGGAAAAGCGGCGCCCATTCTGGGTCCATCGTTAACGGCAATAAAAAGTCATCTTTTACACGTTTGCAAAAACTACAATTCTCAACTTCTGCCAACAACACCAATACCCTATCTGGCTGCAGTAAACGGCTGTCCTGTAGCATTGGAAAAGCATCCTCAGCATTAGCATGCCCGAGGGGTAACCAGAGCATCAACAACAGCCAATGTAATGGCTTTGCACGCCAACGACTGTTCATCTAACTTTGATCTGCTTCATTCAAAGTGACTATGGCGTCCACCATAGCTTCTACGATGTCATCAGCATATAAGTCGCGAAAGTAATGATCTGCACCATCCACCAAGATAAACTCTACATTTAAGAATTCAAGAAGCTCTAATTGCTGCGGCAAGTCCTTAACTACCTGATCCTCACTCCCTGCCAAAATCACAGTGTGCAGGCCACCTTCAACTAACAGGTCTGGGGTATTGAGTGTTTGCGCTGGCTGATAATAGGATAGAAAGCTGGCCGCCCTCACTTTAGGCGCTTTATTACAGTAAATAAAGTCGGTAGGCTCTGGCATCCACCCACTACTGGGTTGTTGTTTTGCCACGTCAATGAGATCGGCTAAACGCTTTTGATAACGGCTGTAATAGGCCGTTTTGACATATTCTGGGTTCCAAGTCGAGGGTGCTATTAACACTTGGCCTAGGACATTTGCATCTGCGTTTTGGCTATAGGCTGCAACCTGACCACCACCTCTTGAGTGCCCTGCAACCAGAATTTGGTCTACACCTTGGCCCTTAAGCCACTCAACCCAAGTGGCAATTTCAGCTACCGCATCTTCATGACGGTGCTCATGAGGCACGGCACAATCGTAAGCACCGTGGCGGTCATCAATGCCAAGGCTTAAATTAATAGCAAGGCTGTTTAGCGATTCATCAGCCAACAATGCCTGCAAGTTGGTAATAATCTCCATGCCATTGTGGGCAAGAGTGCCATGCACTAACAAGACCAATGGGCCTTCATTAATGGCATCCGTAGCTACATTTAAGACAGCGTTTAATCGCAACTCACCTGCTTTAATGGTGATTTCTTCTGCACTGACTGAAGCACTCATCAAGCCAAAAACCAAACTCAAAAAGGGCCCTATAATTGTAAGTTGTATGCGTTTATTCATAACTACCTCACTATGCTTTATAACCCGGATTACCAGCAACATTAACCAAAGCAGGCGTATTAAGTTTACTAATCTTAACTTCTTGTTGGTCTCGTAAATGGTGTGCCACTATATCCCAAATATCATCACCGTCAGAGCGTGAACCTACAGTAGCCCATCCTGCAACACGATAGGTTTTATTAGCTTCAATTACAGTGCCATTATCCAGACGCATTTCGTCGATGCGCGAGCCCATCGCTGCAAGTGGATCGCAACGGTAATCTAAACCCCCTAAACGCACCATGTCACCACCAGATTGTAGGTATGGCTCTGGGTTAAAGATATTATCAGCCACGTCTTCCAAAATGAGCTTGATATCTGCACCAGTCATGTCACGGGCATAGGTCTCTGGATAAGTAGTACAGGTTTGGTCTAGCACCCGTTCCATGGTAATGGTTTGGCCTTGTAATACACTGGTGCCCCAGCGGAACCCAGGAGACAACGAAATTTGCGCGTCGTAGTGACTGCGTAAAGCATCACAAATAACCTGATCAAAGGTACCATTAAAATTACCACGGCGGTACAGGGTCTCATCTGCGACGGCAAGTTCTTCGTCCATCCAACTGGCATAAGGCGCACGTTCTGCAGCAATCAGTGTTGCCATGTCTTTATTAGCTGGCAGTAGGTCTGAGAACACTGGTAATAAACGATAACGGAAGTCTTTCACCCTGCCTTTGCCAATGTCCAAGTCTAATACCCCTAGGAATTTACCATTCGAACCAACATTACACACTAGCGTAGTATGATCATTGTTTTTCACACGGGTAGGTATAGGTATACCATCGTGGGTGTGGCCTCCTAAAATGGCATCAATTCCTGTAACACGCTGGGCCATAGCAACATCTACATCCATACCGTTGTGCGACAGCACTACCACGGCATCTACACCTTGATTTTGACGTAAGTCATCCACCAATTCTTGCATCATGTCGCCGTTAATATCAAAACTCCAATCAGGCACAAATCGTGCTGGGTTGGCAATTTTTACCCGTGGAAATGCTTGCCCAATAATAGCCACTCGAGCGCCACCCATATCACGAATGCTGTAGGGCTTAAATACACGCATGGAGTCTTCGTCGTATATATAGTCATCCGCACCGTCAAATAAAGCATCTTCTGTAATTAACACATTTTGCGCTAAAAACTCACCATTAAATTGACTAATATTATGTAAAATTTCTTGTTGGTGGTATGTGAATTCCCAGTGGCCTGTCATCATGTCAACACCTAACAAGTTAGATGCCCGAACCATATCCATACCACGGGATTTGTAGTTAATGCCAGAGCCCTGCCACGAATCACCCCCATCAAGCAATAAGGTATTTTCACTGCCGTAGCTGTTGCGCAGCCGGTCAACTAAGGTTTTAAGGTGGGCAAATCCACCTACCTTGCCATACTCTTTCGCCGCTTTTTCAAAATCCAAATAGGTGAAGGCGTAGGCTTCCATAGATCCCGGGGTGATGCCAAAATTGTCAAGGAATTTGTGGCCCACCAAGTGGGGCGCCTTTCCATAAGCCGCACCAATACCTAAGTTGATGCTAGGTTCACGAAAGTAAACTGGGCTCAGCTGGCCATGACAATCAGTCATGTGCAGCAAGCGTGCATTGCCAAAATTAGGCAACTCATAGATATCCGCCGGTTGTTTTTGTGCTGCATAGCCTTGCGTCGGCAACACACCTGATACGGCGGCAATTCCCATTAAGCGAGCAAAATCGCGACGGCTAGTAGACATAGTGGATTCCTATGATGGCTTAATTGAGCTTAAAAAAATAAGCCCACCGAACTGCAATGAGAGCAGAACGTGGGCTTGGGTAGTGTTAACTATGGGTCTTACTCAGGCACAGCCATAATCCACTCAGCTTGGGATTGGTGGTACTGCGCAATACCCATGCGCGAGTGATATTGAGCTTGTGCTGAAATGTCCATAGATTTACGAAATTCACCAGCTTCAAGCGCTTTACCAGCCGACTTAAGTAACTTTTTGGTTAAAGTCCAACCAAAATCAACTGCAAGCACTTGGGTGTACTGGTCTTTAGCCGCAGCGAGCAATGCAGTCGCGTTAGCCACATTAGCTTCTACTGCAGCAGCAATCTCTTCAGGATGATCCGTAATGTAGGTTTGGCCATTCCACATAAAGCTATGACCTTTACCGTACATAGCACGTTGTTCATTAAAGGCTTCATTAAAAGGATGTGCAGCGACTACGCCGGATACCATCATCAAGGCTGCCACAAGGGAAATCGTCTTTTTCATGTTGTTCTCCTCGTCTGCTTATTTACGTGCACCAGGGCCATTAACCACTAGTCCATTCGACATATACGTTTGGAAAAATTCTAAGTTGCGGAACTTTTCACCCTGAGTTTTCTGTGGCACTCCACGCACGTTCTTCTGGCAACCGCCATAACGGCGTTGCAACGTACCTAGGTTGCCCCACTTAGAGCGAAACACTGGAAAGTGAGTCACGTGACCTAAAGTAGGCCCTGGTAAGTCGGCGCGAATTTTAATGTAGGCACCAGCTATATGGCAGTTGGCACAACTCATATTCAATTGGCCACGACGGGCGTAGAAGCTTTGCTTACCGTCTAAGTAGGCTGCTTTAGCCTTGTCATTAGGGATTTGCACATCGAATACGTTGTCCCGTGAGGTGAAGGCCATATAAGCAGATATCTGGGCAATTTTGCCTTTTTTCCAACCCAAGGCTTCTTCACCGTTAGCTTTGCGACACTGATTAATAGCCAACTCTAAGGTCACAACTTTGCCTTGAGATGCATCCCAACGGGGAAAATTTTGGCGAATGCCAATGCCGCCATTAGCGAAGCAATCAGCGTAAGATTTGCCATTAGCAAACGTTTTATTAAATAGAGCTTCACCTTCTTCAATATCAAACTCGTAAGGAGGGAACTCTTCTATGCTTTGCCACTGCTCACGCGATGGCGCATCAAGAGCATAAATGCCGTTGACGTAGTCACTTAAAGCTACTTGTGGAAAGCGCTTTTGAAAGTAACTTTGCAGGGCTAAACGATCCGCTTCTGGATCAACCGTTGCCAATGTATTACCGCTGGTTGCTGCTTGGCTGATACTGGCCACAAGCGCCAAGGATGCGCCGGCTAACAGTGATTTTATTATTTTCATATCTGATGCCTCTTGCTATAGAGTCGCCGTTACCGGCTACTTGATTTTGGCGGTTTCTGTGGCTGTAGAGCCAGTATTTTCCGTCCATGTCATTTGCAGTTCGTCACCTTTAGCACCACCAACAAAGGTGAATGCCATGTATGGGTTCTTAGAAACGGCAGGACCCATATTGGCTTCCATAACAGTTTTTCCGTTATGCGCAACGCTCAGGGTTTGAATGTATTTAGCAGGAATTTTTTTACCACTTTTATCTTTGCGGTTACCTGTTTCCATAGCATGCTTAGCCATGATTTTAACTAATGTATTGTCGCCTTTGGCTTTTGCTTTGGCGCGTAAAATACCTTTTGCCATGATAATTTCTCCTAGTTCGCCGTTAGCCGCCGCAGCCGCCGATTGTTACTTTTACTTCTTTAGAAGCACTGAATGCACCACCAGCCGTCGTGACCACTGCGGTTACATCGGAGGTTTTACCCATACGGATACGGCAAGACACATTGGCCAAGGTACCTTCAGGGATGGTGAACTGAGCAGCCAATGGTAGCGGGTTACCAGCCACAAATATGGCAATACTAGTCACACCTGACAAACTGCTTTTCACACTGATAGGCACCACTGCACCATTTTCAGCGATATCAGGCGCTTTTAATGTGACGTCAGCGCTGGCACTTGGGTTTGCTTCATATAAAGCGCCCATTGCCATGTCTTGCGTCTCAGCCTCAAATGCTGCTTTAGACCAAGCAGCCATGGCTATGCGTGGCATTAGCACACCCATACCAGCAACTAAGCCCCCAGTAAATACTGCCTTTAAAACACTTCTTCGATTCATCATTAGTTTAGTCCTTTGCCATTTTTAATTTAATGGCACTGAAATATAATTTAATACTGGTACAAGTAAGCCACAATATCATCGATTTCATCTTCAGATAAAATCCAATGGCGACCAAATGGAGGCATGATAGTCGAAGGGCTTTTTACAGTGGGATCCCAAATCTGAGCCCTAAGTACCTTTGGGTCTGGAAAGCGTGCTTTCATTGCCACTAACGGCGGGCCTTGATTTCCTGGCAGCTTAGCATCTGCATCAGGAATCATGTGACAGGCTATACAGTTACCCTTTTTCTTATTTAGATAAAGTGCTTTACCTTTGGCTATTTGATCGGCAGAGGCAGCTGCCAACGTCATTGAAGACGCTCCGACCAACACCAAACCGAGTAACGCGTGCTTTATTATACTTTTGCGCATTAGTTTTTCCTCGTTTTTGTCTTCATGAAAGCTAAACATTATTGTTGAGATTCCACCATAACTTATTGTTGAGATTCCACCATAAATAGGACCGCATTGGTCACTGCTTCATCTGATAAATCTGCCCTACCACCTTTGGCTGGCATATACCCTTTAGCACCAGCATACCCCTCTAACGCATGAATGGTAAGTATTTCTTTGCCTTGCTGAAGCCTTGTTAACCAGGCATCAGTATCTGCTAACTTAGGTGCACCCGCTAAGCCACTATCGTGGCAAACGCCACAAGCCACCTTATAGGTTGCTTCGCCAGCGATAGCTTCCGCACTCATCACAGCATTTTTCTGGGCAACTGACGAAACCAATTGTTCACCCGTAATAGCCGCCTTCCGCTCAGCTTCTTTACTGGCTTCTAGGTCGTGTTGGCCCGAGTGGCTTGACGCAGGCGCATCGGCCCCTTCAACAAAATGACCAATCGGTGTAATCCCTGATAAGGAGCTTTGAATCATTAGGCTGGCTGGATCTGCACAATCAGCCATACAACGGGGATTGCTCACGTCTGGGCGATTATCCACAAAGAAACCGTCTTGATTAGGCATTTCTATCTGGGCCAAATTATCTTGCGACAGCTCAAAGTCTTCTTCGATCAAATCGTTCAAGTAGAGCACATACGCAGTAATGTCATAAACCTGTTGATCATCTAAGCTCATCGGTGCTGTGAACGGCATAGCCCGACGAATATAGTCAAACAAGGTGCTGGCATAGGGCCAATAGCTGCCTACGGTCTTAACTGGGCGATCATCAGCCAATGTTCCTTCACCACCAGCTAAAACCGGCCAACGGCCTTCTCCCTCACCGAATACGCCATGACACGACGCACAAAATATTTCGTAACTTTCTTCACCATTGATTGCATTACCACTACCGACAGGCAGACCTTTGCCGTCTGCACGAATATCAATATCCCAGCCTGCTATTTCAGCTGCAGTTGCTGCTGTGCCAATTTGGTAGTCTTGGGAGTTAGATGCCCCCACCGCAGCACAGGCAAACAGGGCTATGGCTAGAGCAAGTGCAGATTTAGGTAATCTGAACATTTTTCACCTCGCCAGTTGGAGCTACTTGCCAGGTATGAATGGAGTTTTTGTGATAAATAGAATTTACACCGCGTTGCTCTCTTAGTTGAGCTAAGGTAGGTTGGACGTAGCCTGTATCGTCATAAGCTCGGCTTTGAATTAGCCATGGTTCTCCTTGCCACTGGGTGCTGAGACTAAACCGAGTCAGCGCTTTATCGAGCACCAAACCCTTAAGCTGCGCAGGACGCCACGAAACACCACCATCAAAGGATATATCCACACCTTTAATTGTGCCACGGCCAGTCCACGCTAAGCCTTCAACCTCTAAGAAGCCTTTGCGGACAATCGGGTTCTCTGGGCAAGGGCTAGTAATTACAGAATTACACTCTTGCACAAAGGTAAAACGGCGAGCACGGCCATCTGCCATCAGGTCAGTATATTTAGAGGTTTCTTCGCGGTGATGCCAAGGTTGGTCACCTACTTCGATACGGCGCAACCATTTAATGGAGGTGTTGCCTTCCCAACCAGGGTTTAATAGGCGCAAAGGATAGCCTTGCTCTGGCCGCAACATTTCACCATTTTGAGCATAAACAACTAAGGTATCGTCTAAAATTTTTTCCATTGGAATAGAGCGGCTCATATGAGCACCGTCTGCCCCTTCTGCTAATATCCACTTGCCTGCAGTCTGCACACCTGCAGCATCTAACAGTACCTTTAAAGGTACCCCTGTCCATTCACAACAACTCAACATGCCGTGGGTGAACTGCAACGCTTCCATTTGTGGACCACGCCATTCCATGCCTCCATTAGCTGGGCACTCAATAAATTTAATTTCCGACACTGATGGAAAACGCATCAGATCTTCCATGGTGAAAATTAATGGGTTGTCCACTAAACCATGGATCATCAAACGGTGTTCGTCTGGGTTAATGTCGGGCACACCCGCGTGGTAACGTTCAAACACCAAACCGTTAGGTGTAATAATGCCCTTAAGGTCTTGAAGTGGGCTCATGCTAATAGATGAGATGGACTCAGCCGTTAACCAAGGCACAGTACGCCGAACAACCTGTGACTCATGACGTGAGGGCAGCCCGTATGGATTTTCCACCACCCCAGTGCCTAGTTGTCGGCCCCATTGGGGCTCATTGGGTGGCAAGTTACTAGTTAAACCTGTGGCCGAGGCCAGTGTAGCGCCACCTACCGCAGCAGCTCCAGCCACATAGCTCACCCCACGGCGTAAAAAATCACGCCGGTCATTGGTGCTTAAGTGTTCACTTGCACCCTGCATAGTTTGCAGCAGTTGTTGGGTACTCGGAATGGCCATAGGTAACTTTTATCGAGCGTTTCAATCTGACTATCATACGGAATCTTGGTCAAACATTACAAGACACTAAAGTAGCATATTCCAAAATAAACTAAAAAGCATAAGTTTATATAATAAATTTATATTAAAAATCAAAAAAAAGGATGCCTGCCTTCTATGTTACCTTATGCTGTGAGTGTTAATTAAGGTGGTCATGCCAATGTGTCATTACAAAAATTTATTATGCTTAATTTTCTCCTGCCTAGTTACTATGAGTGCTTTGGCACAGGACTATGAACCTCAAAAAGTGGTCTATCATGTCAACTACGGTGAAACAAGCCGAATCAACGCTACTTTTAACAACATGACCAATCACCTTGACGCCGTAGGTGAAGACGCCATTGATTTAAAGGTTGTAGTGCACGGCCCGGCATTGGAGTATTTTATTGAGGCCAACAACGACCTCGATAAGCAAATAGCCCTAGATAGCCTGCGCTTTCAGAATGTGCAGTTTTTAATCTGTGGAAATACTTTATCAGCATACCAGCTTACACGGGCGGCACTGTATGAGGTTGCAGAAGGAGACATTGTGCAAGCGGGGCTGCCTGCCATCGTGGCCTTACAACAAAGAGGATATATTTATGTGCGACCATAGCCACCCCTTTAAAGCCTTAGTAACGTGATTTTTGCTCTAAGACGACCTATAATTCGCTAACATTATTACATGACTTAACCGCCTATGGATTACGAACAACTCATCACTGACATTGGCATCCAGCCTTTACAGTTATTCCTAGGCCTGGTGATGGGCTTAGCCTTCGGCTTGGGCGCTACTATTAGCAACTTTTGCCTGCGCAAATTGGTGCTGGATGTATCCCTGAAAAAATTCAGCAGTGCTAGCTATACTTGGCTATGTGGCTTAGGAGTTGCCATTGTGTGCACCCAGTTACTGTTGCAAGGAGACGCTGGTGATATTAGCGAAGCACAGGTTATTACTGCAGAGGCCAGCCTCAGCGGTCCCATTATTGGTGGATTGATGTTTGGCTTTGGTATGATGCTGAGCCGTGGCTGTGCCTCACGGCAAATTATACAGCTTGCCAGCGGTAACTTAAGGTCACTGCTCACTCTGGTCGCTTTCGCCCTGTCGGCACAACTCACTTATGGCGGCCAACTGGTGACATTTAGAGAGAATGTGCAGGACCTATGGCGACTAAATCAGCCAGCCAGCCAACTCCATGAATGGCTGCCTTTATCGCAATCACATTATTTGCTCATCGGTGCAATCATTGCTGCCATCTGTGCAGTTGCTCTCATTAGAAGGCGCGCTTGGGCACAATTACTGGGGGCCACCATCGTCGGCCTTGCTGTGGCACTGGGCTGGTACGCAACCAGCTTTTTTGCTTATCACAGCTTTAATGCAATGTTACCGCAAAGCATTACCTTTAGCGCACCCGCAGCACAAAGTTTAATCAGTGTTATCTCGTTAGATGCTCCATTTATACGACTCGGCACAGGCCTTCTCATAGGCTGCTTGGTCGGTGCTGTTATGGTGACCTTAGTGAGACAAGATTTTAACCTACGAAGCTTTACCCCAGAGTTCCCTATGGGGCGTTACGTATTTGCAGGAACACTCATGGGTGTAGGCTCAGTGCTTGCCAGTGGCTGTTCAATAGGAGCAGGGCTATCTGGCACCGCTGTAATGGCAACCAGTTCCGTAGTAGCGCTTACTTTCATCATACTTGGCGGCCTAATTAGCGCACGTTACAGTTCATAATACCCAACTATTTACTCTAAAAATTGAGCCTACATTCATGCTTTTATCCCGTTTACAAACTCGTTTATTCACCTTACGATCTAATAAAATATTTGAGTTGTTTGTAGTCAGCATCATCCTGCTGTCGGCACTTGTCATTGGCGCTAAAACCTATTCCATGCCCCCTGGGCTGATCAGCGTCATAGGTTTCCTAGACATCGGCATTACAGTATTTTTCTTAATTGAAATTAGTATCCGATTTACTGGCGACCCAAATAAAAGTAGGTTCTTTTTTAACGGCTGGAATCTTTTCGACACCATCATTGTTGTGGTAAGCCTAATCCCTATAGAAGATAGTGAGTTAGCTTTAGTAGGTCGACTAATACGTATTTTCCGAGTATTGCGTATGATTTCTGTCGTGCCAGAACTCCGAATATTGCTTAATTCGCTGATCAAGGCACTGCCTCAGTTGGGGTACATACTCATGCTGATGTTCATCATTTTTTATATCTACGCCGCGGTCGGTACGACTTTTTTTAGTAGCATCAATTCAGTTTTGTGGGGCGACATTTCCATCTCGATGCTGACGCTGTTTAGGGTCATGACTTTTGAAGACTGGACCGACGTTATGTACGAAGTAATGACCATATATGGCTACGCTTGGGTGTATTTCTTAAGCTTTATTTTTCTCACTACGTTTGCGTTTTTAAATATGGTTATTGGCATTGTTGTGAACGTCATGGAAAATGAGAACGCAGCAGAGCGTTTGGCAGACGGAGAACCCTCCATGTCTGACTTACGCAACGAACTGGCTGATATTAAAGCCCTTTTAAAACACCAAGGCAGTTGATTTTCTGTAATGAAAACCTATTTAGAAAAAATTGAAGTTACCTCCCAATGGGCTTTTGAGCGCTATGAGGCCATTCGACACACCCTGCCCACAGCGAATTTCCCTAAGAAGAGTATATGGGTTGACGGCTTGGCTGATTTGGCAAAAGATTTTGACGTGTTTTTACTGGATGCCTTTGGCGTGCTAAACCTTGGTCAGACAGCCATTAAGAGTGCGCCTGCAGCAGTGCATACTCTTCAATCAGCCGGTAAACGGGTGATGGTATTAACTAATGGTGCGAGCCTACCCGCCACTGAAACTCAGATAAAACTCAAACAACTGGGCTTTAAGTTTGCTTTAGAGAATATAGTCGCTAGCCGAGATGCATTGTGCCGCGGGCTTACCGAGTCTTTTCCTCGGGCACAAGACACGACTCTTTGGGGCGTCATGGCCAGGCCCGATTCACGGCTAGATACCTTACCCATAGATAGTATCGCCTTAGCGAACGATATTAAGCTATTCGATAAGGTCAGCGGGTTTATATTATTGGGCGCGTCCTGTTGGACTGAACACCAGCAATGCTTATTAATGCAGAGTCTCCTCCAAAACCCTCGTCCAGTATGGGTGGGAAATCCAGACTTGGTGGCCCCCAACGAACATCGCTTCAGTTTAGAACCTGGATATTTTGCCCACCAACTGAGCCCCATTAATGGAGTAACCTTGCATTTTTTCGGCAAGCCCTTCTCAAACATATACCAATTAGCCTGTGCGGGCCTAGAAAGCATTCCTAAGCAACGTATTTTAATGGTTGGCGATACCTTACACACAGACATTCTTGGTGGCGCTGCACATGGTGTAAAAACAGCCTTGGTGACGGACCACGGTTTGTTCGCCAAACACGATGTATCACCTTACATTACCCAGTCTGGTATTGTTCCTGACTACATTATGGCTTCACCCTAAAGGCCTACTATTAACGCTTTCCTGTGGCCACAAGTTGCCATGGCAATAAATGCTGATTTTTTAGTTCTCGCAAAGCAAAGCTAGAATTAAGCGCCGCAACACCAGGTAACTTAACTAATTTACGTTTAAGAGTTTGTTCGTACTGCTCTATAGACTGCACTACAACACGCAGTAAATAATCCACGTCACCAGACATAATGTAGCACTGCATCACTTCATCCATAGCCACTGCAGCGCTTTCAAATTGTGCCAACAGCTGATCATCATGATTATTGAGTTTCACTGTTACAAAAACCACCACTCCTAGGCCCACTTTTTTAGCATTAACCAAGGCCACGTTAGCGCTTATTACGCCACTTTCTTGCAAGCGCTTAATACGCCGCCAACAGGGTGTATGAGATAAGCCGACATGCTCAGAGATGGTATGCACGGACTGACTTGCGTCTTTTTGTAGTTGCTGTAGTATCTTGATATCAAAGGAGTCTAACTTCATATCTCACCATATTAGGACGCTCGTCCTATAATATTAATAAATACAACAATAATATTTCATATTATGACGTTTTTCTATAACAAGACGCAATATTTTTCCAGTTTAACAAAGGCATACTGTTGCGCTAACTCACTCTATTTACATGAGACAGCTTGTCATGACTAAGCCACTTGCCCACCAGCCCAAAGATTTATACGAATGTTACCGCCAACAGTCTGGCCAAGTGTATATGAGTGGTGTACAGGCCTTAGCTCGCATTCCCATGGCCCAAGTACGCCGTGACCAAGCTGCAGGCTTAAATACTGGTGGCTTTATCAGTGGTTATCGTGGCTCACCGCTGGGCTTGCTCGACAAAACCCTAGAACTTGCACAGCCATATCTAGATCAACATAACATTCGTTTTCAAGCGGGTGTCAACGAGGAGCTAGCCGCCACTATGGTGTGGGGTTCGCAACAACTTCACCTCTCTAAAGAAGCCCAATACGATGGCCTTGTGGGCATGTGGTATGGCAAAGGCCCAGGTGTAGACCGTTGTGGCGACGTGTTTAAACATGCCAATGCTGCGGGTTCTGCACCTTATGGTGGTGTACTATGCGTGGCTGGCGATGACCATGGCGCAAAATCTTCCACCGTGCCTCATCAATCGGATCACGCCTTTATGTCATCCACCATGCCAGTACTTTATCCATCCTCTATTCACGAATACATATGGATGGGTTTGGCGGGTCTGGCTATGTCACGTTACAGTGGCTGCTGGGTCGGTTTTAAGGTTATTTCTGAAACTGTAGAAACCACTGCAGCTGTAAATTTAAAAGACGAAGATGTGGAATTTGTCATCCCTGAAGATTTCGACGTGCCAGAGGGTGGTCTCAATCTGCGCTGGCCCGACGATCGCATGCTACAAGATTCTAGACTACAAAATCACAAAGCGTATGCCGCCCTTGCATTTGCCCGTGCTAACGGTTTCAACCGTGTCACCTTAGTTTCACCTAAAGCCCGTTTTGGCATTGTAGCTTCGGGCAAATCCTATGAAGAATCCCGTCAAGCCATTCACGAATTAGGCCTTACAGATGAGCAAGCAGCTAAACTGGGGGTGAGTATTTATAAAGTAGGTATGCCATGGCCTCTAGAACCCCAAGGCATTCGCGAATTCTCTCAAGGTTTAGAAGAAATTCTTGTTATTGAAGAACGCCGTGAAGTGATCGAAAACCAGATCAAACAACAATTATTTAACTGGGCCACCCATGAGCGCCCTCGTATCATTGGCAAATTTGATGAGCAGGATCAAAGCACGCTGCCGTTGGATAAAGAACTCGATGTACCCATGGTCGCCAAGGTGATAGCGCAACGCCTGCTGAAACTTGATTTAGACACAGATACCAAAATGCACCTTTCAGCACAAATAGCTCGTATCGACCAGCAACATGCCACCAGTTCTTCGATTTTGGCACCTGTTACTCGCACACCTTTTTACTGTGCAGGATGCCCCCATAACAGCTCTACCAAAGTACCCAAAGGCAGCCGCGCAGCAGCTGGCATTGGCTGCCACTTTATGGCCCAGTGGATGGACCGTAACACAGAAACCTTTAGCCAAATGGGTGGCGAGGGTGCTATGTGGGCAGGTTGTGCTCACTTTACGGCAGAAGCCCATCAATTTGTTAATCTGGGCGACGGCACCTATTTCCATTCTGGGTCTTTAGCCATTCGTCAGTCCCTTGCCGCTGGGGCTAACATCACTTACAAAATTCTCTTTAATGATGCCGTAGCAATGACTGGTGGCCAAAGTGTAGATGGCATTTTAACCATGCCTCAACTCACCCATCAGCTGTTTCATGAAGGGGTACCTGAGATTGTCGTGCTGGCAGACGACCCTAAACAAATAAAAAAGTCAGAACTAGCTAAGGGCGTGTATTTAGGCCACCGTGACGAGCTAGAAACAGTGATGGTTCGTTTACGTGAAAGACAGGGGTTGAGTGTTATCGTATTCCAACAAACCTGTGCCACAGAAAAACGCCGGTTGCGCAAACAAGGCAAGGCTGAAGCCATTAAAACCCGGGCCTGGATTCACCCGGAAATTTGTGAAGGTTGTGGTGATTGTTCTGTGCAATCTAACTGTGTGGCTATAGAACCACTAGAGACAGACCTTGGGCGCAAACGTAAAATCAACCAATCTAGTTGTAATGCAGACTTATCCTGCGTGAAGGGTTTTTGCCCATCATTTATCACTGTCGAAGGTGCCCAAGTACGCAAACCGAAGGCTCAAAAACAAGTGTTGTTAGACCTGCCAGAACCCCAACCTCAGACAAATCTAGACCAGCCCTTTAACATTGCAGTAACTGGGGTGGGCGGCACTGGCGTTCTTACTATTGGCGCATTACTAGGTATGGCGGCACACTTGGATGGTAATGCATTTATGACCTTAGATTTCTCCGGCTTGGCTCAAAAAGGTGGCGCCGTGTTAAGTCATGTACGTTTGGCTAACTCACCAGAACAGGTCACCACCCCTCGTATTGTTGAAGGCCGTGCAGATTTGCTGCTGGCAGCAGATGCGGTGGTCACCGTTGCGCCTAGCGTTCTGGGCTTGTGCAGCCAAGCCACACAAACGGTTTTGAGTAGTCATCTTATTCCTGTGTCTAATTTTGTGAAAGATGCAGGGTTTGATTTCAAGCAAGACGAGTGTCTTAATTTGATCGCCCGTCACGTACACAAAGACATACACCAATTGGATTTCCATAAATTGGCACTAGCACAAATGGGCGACACCATATTTGCCAACGTGATGCTACTCGGGTTTGCCCTACAAAAAGGCCTCGTACCAGTATCTGTCAGCGCCCTTAAACAGGCCGTTGAGCTAAACGGGGTAGCCATAGAAGCCAACCTGCAGGCATTACATTTAGGTAGACAGTTAGCCCATGTAGGGTTAGAACAACCACAGATTTTACATATACAACCAGCAGCACCCAGTTATAAAGAGCTGTTATCTGATCGCCAGCAACGCCTAGTGGCGTATCAAAACCAGGCATTAGCACAACAATACACCCAGCAGCTTAATCAGTGGCACGAAAAAATATCGGCGCTGTTACCTGCCGATCAAAGCCTGCCTTTGCTACGTTCATTGGCCATTACCTACTTTAAGTTATTGGCCGTCAAGGATGAGTATGAAGTCGCTCGTTTGTTTACTCATCCAAACTTTAAGGCAAAATTAGCCGCCGAGTTTACCGGAGATTACAGCCTTTCATTAAATCTATCACCAATAGGTTTTTCGGGTTGGAACAAACATCTTAACCAGCCAAAAAAATACCGTGTTGGTAGTTGGATGTTACGCCTCATGAAACCTCTATCTATGCTAAAAGGAATTCGTGGAACGGCATTAGACCCATACAGCTATAGCTCGGAACGCAAAGCAGAACGTGCATTTTTGAGTTACTTTGTGAACCAAGTTGATAGTTTGATCGGCTTACTTAACTCACAAAACCACATCAGCATCTTGGCTGCCATGAGCCTGTTTGAGGAGGTGCGTGGTTACGGCCATGTTCGTGCTACATCCATGGCTAAAACTAAGGACCAGATGGAGGTTTCCCTGCAAGGTCTAAGCATTGATAAACAGGTCTATGCTGCTTAGACCTTATGGGGTCAGATGCTTTACTGGGTTGGTAAAGATAAGGTATTTATGTATTTGCGCCTTTGCGAGGAACATAGCGACGTGGCAGTGTCTCCATTAACAACAAGGCTTGATGCCTAGATCAATTGCGGGCAAAATGGGGGCTCTTTTTATGCAACGGAGCCATTTGCATGCGCCCACTTTTGTCCATTTCTCGTCGTACTCGCCGTACCCCTTTTAGTAGCCGTGTAGAGGCTGCCGGTGCGAGTGGTTACACGGTTTACAACCATACGTTATTAGCCACTTCATTCCGTGGTATCGAAGTGGATTATTGGCACTTGTGTGAAAACGTACAGGTATGGGACGTCAGCTGCGAAAAACAGGTGACTCTTATGGGCCCGGGGGCTAACCAGCTGGCTCAATACATGACACCGAGGAATTTAACCCATGCCAAAGTAGGCCGCTGTTACTATCTACCTATGTGTGATGAAAACGGTAAAATGATGAACGATGCCGTGGCCATTAAGGTCAATGATCGCCATTGGCGCTTGTCTGTTGCGGACTCTGACGTATTACTTTGGGCTAAAGGTCTAGCCGTAGGGTTTGGCTTGGATGTTGAAGTAAGAGAACCAGATATTTTCCCATTAGCCGTACAAGGCCCTAAGGCTGAAGATCTTATGTGCCGTGTATTTGGCGATGAAATCAAACAGCTAGGGTTTTTTGCTATTGCGCCTTTCGTCTACCATGGTCAACGTATGAAAGTGGCTCGTTCTGGCATGAGCAAACAGACCGGTTATGAAGTGTTTGTGAATAATGCTGAAATTGGTACTCAATTGTGGGATGAGTTATTTGCTAAAGGCCAAGATCTAGACGTGCGCGCAGGCTGCCCTAACCTTATTGAACGTATCGAAAGTGGGCTACTGTCTTTTGGCAACGATATGGACCATGAAACCACACCATTTGAAATTGGTTTAGACAAATATATAGACCTAGACGCAGATGTCAAAAGCTTAAGCTTACCCGCTTTGAGGAAGCACACGCCTAGCAAAAAACTTATGGGTTTGGTACTGGAGTACCACCGCAACTTAGCTGATTTAAATGTCTTTGTGGGTGATCAAAAAATTGGCGATGTTCGTAGCCAAGCATACTCACCTAAGTATATGCGTCGTTTAGCCTTTGTAATGTGTGATTTAGCAGCCTTAAATGGTGCCACCACAGTGGAGGTTAACACAGACCAAGGTAAAGCTAGGGGTGTGCTGACTAGCCTACCTTTTGATTTTGACGAATTAGGCCTCACTGCCTGTCGTTAACACGCTTTGAAAAAACGAACCTAGCCAGTCTCAAAAGTGACTGGCTAGGTTTATCTATTTCACCATATTGAATGGCAGCGTATATTTCCCTTACTTATTTTTGGCACAATTTTCTCTTGGTTGCAACATTATGAATCCAGAACTGTCTGTCTCTCGCCGCATCCGCTCCACACCATTTACTAGTCGAGTTGAGGCTGCTGGAGTTACCGGCTACACAGTCTATAACCACACCCGATTAGCCACTAAGTTCCAAAGCATTGAGGCCGACTATTGGCATTTGTGTGAACACGTGCAAGTGTGGGATGTATCTTGTGAAAAACAAGTGGCTATTAGTGGGCCTGATGCCTACCGCTTGATTCAGCTCATGACACCCAGAGACTTATCCAAAGCCTACGTTGGTCGTTGCTTTTATGTGCCACTCTGCAACCCTCAAGGTGGTATTGTTAATGATCCGATCGCCATCAAGTTATCTGACAACAATTGGTGGCTATCCATTGCAGATACAGACGTTATGTTATGGGCTCAGGGCTTAGCCACCGGTTTTAACTTGGACGTTAGCGTCACTGAACCTGATGTTTGGCCCCTTGCCGTTCAAGGCCCAAAGGCCGAAGAACTGATGGCCAGAGTGTTTGGTGAAAGTGTGCGTGAAATTAAATTCTTCAACATTAAAGCTATGTCCTACCAAGGTGTAGACATGCAGGTGGCTCGGTCTGGCTGGAGTAAACAAGGTGGCTTTGAAATTTATGTTAACGATGCCAGCCTTGCTGGCCCATTATGGGATGAGCTTTTTGATAAGGGACAAGACCTAAGCGTAGGCCCAGGTTGCCCTAATGGGATTGAACGTGTTGAAAGTGGTTTATTGTCATTAGGTAATGACATGGATTACGACACCACTCCTTTTGAATGTGGCCTAGGCCAATACGTCGACCTAGATGCAAACATTGACAGCTTATCTCTGCCTGCTCTGCGTCAACTTGTGCCCCAGCGTCAACTAAAGGGTTTAGTCATCGACCAAGCCTGTACAATTTCTGATTCGAACGTGTACTTAGGTGACCTGTGTGTAGGTGAAATTACTAGCCAAGCTTATTCCCCAAAATATGGCGTACACTTGGCGTTTGTCTTGTGCTCTTTGTCCGCTTTAGGCACTAACCTTACGCTAGACGCTCACACCAACCTTGGTATATTACAAGGCCAGCTGACTCCCCTACCGTTTAACTTTGACGCCCTAGGCTTGATACCAAAAACACCCGCTAAATAAAAACAATAAGGCAACACTATGAGCAAATCTTCTTTTTTAGGCGCCGATACCATTGCGCTACACAGTGGCTACCAGCCCGAATCAGATCATGGTTCTAGGGCTGTGCCTATCTACCAAACCACTTCTTATGTGTTTGACAGTGTAGACGAAGCTTCTGCGCTATTTAATGTGGAGCAAGGTGGTCATATATATAGCCGCATTACCAATCCTACTGTTGCTGTATTAGAGCAACGTTTGGCGGCTTTAGAAGGTGGCGCAGGGGCTATTTGTACTGCTTCTGGGATGAGTGCTCTGTTTGTGAGTTTTTTTAGCCTTTGTTCCGCTGGTGATCATATTGTCAGTGCAGCACAAATATATGGCTCTACCGTTACACTCCTTAAACACAGCCTTAAACGGTTTAATATCGACTGCACCTTTGTTGATATTAATGATCAAACAGCTGTATCTAATGCTATACAAGACAATACTAAACTGGTGTTTTGTGAGTCTATTGGCAACCCTGGTCTTGCGGTATCTAACTTACCTGCCATTGCCAAAACTGCCCATGCTCAAGGCATACCCTTAGTTGTGGACGCCACCTTTGCAACGCCCTACCTTAACAACCCAATTGAGCACGGGGCTGATGTGGTGGTGCATTCTGTTACCAAGTGGATTGGTGGCCATGGTGCTGCTGTTGGTGGGGTGGTGATAGATGGGGGCAATTTTGATTGGCTTAAAAGTGGCCGCTTCCCAACACTAACCCAGCCATACGAACCTTTCCACGGTATGAATTTTTGGGAAGAGTTTGGCCCTGCTGCTTTAGCCATGCGTATTCGTTGCGAATCGATGCGTGACATAGGTGCAGCTATGACACCCCATAACGCATTTTTACTGTTGCAGGGTTTAGAAACCTTGAGCCTGCGCATGCAGCAGCATGTATCTAATGCTCAAGCCATGGTCACATGGCTACAACAACAAGAGGCAGTTGCTTGGGTCAACCACCCCGATATTGATGCAGACACACATACCAAAACCCTATTCCCCAAGGGCGCAGGTTCCATGCTCACCTTTGGTGTAAAAGGTGGCCGCGACGCCGGCGCTGCCTTTATCAATGCGCTACAACTGTCATCAAACTTAGCCAATGTGGGTGACTCACGCACTCTGGTGCTCCATCCAGGCAGCACCACCCATTCACGCTTGAGTGAAACAGACCTTGTAGCAGCGGGCATTAGCGCAGACCTGATCCGCGTATCCGTAGGCATAGAGACCCTTAAAGACATACAAGCTGACTTTAGTTTAGGTTTACGAGCGGCGGCTAAAATTGTTGCCAACCAGGTGGAGGCTTAACCATGTATATTCAAGTTGATAACGCCAAAACCTTTATAGCCACTGGCGGCAAACCTTTTGATGCAAGTTTACCCTCTGTGGTGTTGTTACACGGTTCTGGCACCGACCATCGTGGATGGGCATTGCAGGCACGCTGGTTTGCCTTCCATGGCTATAGTGTATTCGCCCCAGACTTTCCAGCCCATAGCTTATCAGAAGGTTCAGCCCTCACTAGCATCGAATCCATGGGCTCATGGCTAATACGGGCATTGGATGCCGCCAAGGTAACCAAGGTACATTTAGTGGGCCACTCCCAAGGTTTTCTCGTGGCCTTAGAGGCTGCCGTCTTGCTAGGTGAACGTCTTAAATCTGTCACAGCCCTTGCCACTGCAAGTGCTATACCTGTGAACCATGCATTAGTGGAAACGGCGCAAAAAAACCCTACAGCTGCTGCAGAAATGATGCTGCAGTGGGGCTTTGGTAACCAACATCAATATGGTGCTAGTGCTGTGCCTGGAATGCAACCCATTGGTATTGGCGCGCGCATTATGGCTAACAACCCTTTAGCTACGGATCTCGCCGCTTGTAATGCCTATACCAAAGGCTCAGAAAGAGCACGCCAGCTAGCCAGTATGAGCTGTCCAAGCTGCGTTATTCTCGCTGGGCAAGATCGTATGACACCCAAAAAAGAAGGTTTAAAACTGGCACAAGATTTAAACACACAAGCGCGAGTGGTTGAGGAAACGGGACATATGTTGCCGATGGAAGCTCCAAAACAAAGCCTTAGCATTATGAAAACATTTATCCAATCCGTAGAGAAATAACCATGGCCAAACTAATCAACAATTCATTATCGGCAAAAACACCCATTAAAAAGGTTGCGGTCATAGGTGCCGGTACTATGGGCGCAGGTATTGCAGGCCAAGTAGCTAATGCTGGTGTGGAAGTATGGTTATTAGATCTACCCAGTTCTGGGGACAGCGTTAACGCGTTAGCTGAACGCGGATTTAAACGCCTACAAAACGTAAATTCTCCAGGTTTAATGAGTAATGAAGCGGGCCAATTCATTCACTGTGGCAACACCGAGGACGACTTTGAGCAGTTAGCTGATTGTGATTGGATAGCAGAAGCTGTGGTTGAACGTTTGGATATTAAACAAGCCTTATACCAGCGTATTGATGCCATCACAGGCCCAGACACCATCGTCACTTCAAACACATCCACCATTCCTATCAGTCTACTCACTCAAGGAATGCCACAGGCCTTTTGTGAGCGTTTTGCCATCACCCACTTCTTTAATCCTGTGCGCTTTATGCGCTTGTTAGAACTTGTACGTGGCGAACACACGCGTGACGAGGTGATCGATACCTTAGACCAGTTTTGTGAAAGCAATCTAGGTAAAGGCGTTGTGGTGTGTGAAGACACCCCAGGTTTTTTGGGTAACCGTGTTGGCGTATTTGCAATCCAATGCGCACTACATACAGCATTTAAATTGGGTTTATCACCCACCGAAGCTGACGTCTTATTTGGCCGCCCCATGGGCATCCCTAAAACGGGCGTATTTGGTTTATACGACTTAATAGGTATCGACCTCATGGCCGACGTTGCCAAAAGTCTAGAAAGTATTTTGCCAGCAGGCGACGAGTTCCATCAATACGCACAACCAATCCCCCTGATGACCCAAATGGTTGACAATGGACAAACGGGAAATAAAGGTGGCCAAGGTTTTTACCGAGACACGGAATCTGGCAGAGAAGCATTGAACTTGATTACTGGGGTATACAAACCAACAACCCGATTACAGTTGCCGTTGGCACAAAAAGCGGAAGCCGAAGGCGTAGCCGCGTTATTAGATGACGATAGTGTTTACGGGCGCTTTGCATGGCAGGTGCTGTCTAGCACTCTAAACTACGCAGCTGCACTAATCCCAGAAATAGGCAGCAACATTTTACCCATCGACGACGCTATGAAATTAGGCTACAACTGGATTTATGGCCCGTTTGAATTATTAGACCAGATTGGTGCTCAACGCGTGGTTGAACGCATGCAACAAGAAGATCGCAAAGTAGCGCCCATATTGTTACTGGCTGCTAAGAAACAAGGGTTTTACCAAGTTATTGAGCAGCAATTATGTAGTTTAGACCAGTGCGGTGAATACGTTGCTATAGAACGACCACCAGGAATGCTGCGTTTCTCTGAATTACGTCAAACTTTAACACCTGAATACAGTAATGCTAAAGCCAGCTGGTTTGTGCACGACAACGCCGCCATTGTAGAGTTTCACTCCAAGGCCAACGCCCTAGATAAGGAATCTATGGATGTTATTCGACACGCTCTGGAACACGCCCAAAACCGCCAATTGCGTGGTGTTGTGCTACATAATGACGCCCAGCATTTCTCTTGTGGGGTTAATTTAACGGCCTTCCGTGGGTTCTTTGAAACGGAAGATTATACTGGCATGGATAATTTCCTTCATCATTTTCAACAAACCATGCACGCCATTAATAAGTGCCCATTACCCGTAATTGCTGCTCCGGCTGGCATGTCCATTGGTGGTGGCTTTGAAGTAGTGTTAGCAGCTGATCACGTTATTGGACACGCCAACTCGGTTATGGGTTTGGTAGAAGCTAGCGTTGGCGTGGTGCCAGGTGGTGGCGGTTGTAAAGAGTACCTATACCGTTGGTATGAAGTGCTTGGCGACATCAAAGCTGCCGCATGGAAAGCGTTTATGATTGTTGGTTATGGCTGGACGGCAAAATCACCTCTAGAAGCCACTGAACAGGCAATGCTTTACCCTGAAGATCAATACATGATGAATCGAGATCGTTTATTAAGCGAAGCTCTATCGCAGCTTGATAAGGTCAAAAAAGCCAAACCCCGCAAACCATTACCTATGGCTGGTGAAGAGACCTATCGTGAAATGATGGACTGGTTGTTCGAAGCTGAAGACCAAGAAAAAATTACCCAACATGACGTTGCTGTAGGCAGCGAATTAGCGCGTATTTTTACCGGCGGTAAGGTAAAGGCCAATACCATGATGAGTGAACAGGATTTGTACGATGCCGAGCGAGAGTCTTTCTTACGCTTAGCGCGATCTAGTGATACCCAAGCTCGTATTGTAAGTATGCTTGATCTAGGCAGCCCCATAAGAAACTAGGTACAAACAGCAATAAAAAATACCCCTGGGGTGACATAAACATGCCAATTTGAGGCCTTCTGTAACCCCCCTTAAAACACTTACACTGTTACAATGGGATTAAGTGTTTAAACAGACTAGCCATGTACCAAGTACAAGTGTAATCTGTTTCTAACATAATAATTACCTAGTTTTTGCAATGGTTTTTGCAAATGCTTGCACACAGAGAGTTCCCCCATGTTGAATTGGCTTGCCAACCTAAGCATTAGCAAAAAGCTTATCACTTCTTTTTTGTTAGTCGGCATCATCCCTTTCATAGCACTAGGTATTGCCACTTTAGATAGTGCAACCAAAGCTTTGGAACAACAATCATTCAATCAACTTGAAGCTGTACGTGGCATTAAGAAAACTCAAATAGAAGACTATTTTCAATCGACTAAAGATGATCTTGACGTACTCAGGGAAACCTTAGAACGAGCCCTGTTGTTAGACAATAACGCTTTCGAAGCCTTTAATCTAAACAGGGCTGGTGGAGAAAAAGACTATTACACTACCTACATTGAAACATTTGGTTATTACGACCTATTCCTAATTAACCCAGATGGCTATATTTTTTATACCGCCGCCAAACAGGCTGACTATCAAACCAACCTTATTGATGGCACTTATGCTGAATCTCACCTGGGCCGGCTGTTTCAACAAGTAATAACTACTGGCGAGTTTGGGTTTGGTGATTTTGAACCCTATGCCCCCAGTAATGGTGAACCCGCCAGTTTTATTGCCCAACCCATTAAAAGTGCTGATGGCAATATAGCAATGATTGTTGCCCTACAAATCTCTCTACAGGGTGTAAATAGAGTTATGGGTGAGCGCTCTGGCATGGGTGCAACAGGGGAATCCTATTTAGTGGGCTATGATTATTTAATGCGATCTGACTCTTTCCTTGACCCGATCAATCATACTGTTAAAGCGTCGTTTGCTGACCCTGAACTAGGGCGTGTAGAATCAGAGGCTGTTAAATCTGCATTCGCAGGAAAAACAGGGTCACAGTTTATCGTCAACCGTGCAGGGAAATCTATACTGTCCGCTTACACAACAGTTAATATTTTAGATACTGAGTGGGCTTTACTGGCCGAAACCAACAAGTCTGAAGCCTTTTCACCCGTTGAAGAGCTTAAAATTCTGATGCTAAAAGTTGGCATTATTGGCATTATCCTTATCTTAATTTTTGCCTACTTTATATCAGCATCGATAGGCCGGCCAATTCGCTCATTATCTGGCTTGTTTACAAAATTAGATGAATCTGGTGATTTCTCACTACGCAATAAGGATATCTCTTCAACCGATGAAATTGGTCAAATGGCAGGGGCAGTTAACCAGCATTTAGAATCCTTACAAAATGCTATTGGAGCTGTCAATAGAGTGGTGACAGACGTATCTAAAGGTCAGTTCGACAATCGTATTGAACTTAATTTCAAGGGCGACTTGGCCACCTTAAAAGATGGTGTGAACAACTCTGCAGACAGTGTAGAGAAAACTATGGATGCCCTTAAGCAGGTACTAAACGCGATCGCTAAGGGTAACTTTGGTTATCGTTTAGAGGGTGTGGAGGTTGAAAGTAATTTCCGCAGCACACTAATCCGCACTATGGAGACCATGGAACAGGCCATTGGTGAAATTAACCAAGTGATGAATGCGGCTGCGTTAGGTGATTTTGACTTACGAGTAAACACCCCACTTAAAGGCGATTTAGATCAGCTTAAGATGGGCGTCAATAACTCTATCAGTGCCATTGCCGAAGCTCTAAGCGAAACCACTGCGATGGCAGAAAAGATGGCCTATGGTAATTTAACTCAGCGCATCACTGGCAAGTACAAAGGCCGCTTAGACGACTTAACATCGGCTCTTAATAGTTCTGTTGAGAACATGGAAAAAACGGTGTCTGCCGTGTTACAAGCAACAGATAGTGTGGCTTCAAACGCCAACGCTATTAGTCGTGGCTCTGATGACCTTTCCCAGCGCACAAGTGAGCAAAGTGCTTCATTAGAAGAGACGTCTTCTAGCATGGAAGAAATGGCTGCCACCATTGAGCACAACACTAACCGTGCTAATGAGGCAAGTAGCTTAGTAATGGGTACACAAAAAGATTCCTCCAACGGTGTAGAAGTGGTAAACAAAGCTGTTCAAGCCATGAGTGATATCGAAGAATCTAGTAGTAAAATCGTTCCTATCATTACCTTGATTGACGGTATTGCGTTCCAAACCAACTTGCTAGCTCTTAACGCTTCTGTTGAAGCGGCCAGAGCCGGTGAACATGGTAGGGGTTTCGCAGTAGTAGCGGGGGAAGTACGAACCCTTGCCCAACGGGCAGCCGATGCCGCCAAGGACATCAAAGTACTTATTGACGACAGCTCCAACAAGGTAAAAGAGGGCCGTAGCTTAGTGAACCAGACCGGTGAATCTTTATCCTCTATTAGCGAGTCGATCACTAAAGTGAGCGATATTGTAGCCAAAATTGCCACTGCAACTAGTGAACAAACCACAGTAGTTAACCAGATCAATTCTGCTGTAGGTCAGCTAGAGAATGTTAACCAACAAAATGTTGCCTTAGTTGAAGAGTCTTCGGCTTCTAGTTATTCGTTAAGCGATCAAACTAAAGCACTTAAGAATCAAATCTCCTTCTTTAAAGTGACTACTTCTGGTATTAACACCCCTACGGCTGCGCCACTAAAATCTGCTGAAGAAGTATTTGGTAAAGAAGCTTTGGCAGAAATGACAACGCCGGCATTTACGCCTCAACCAGAACCTGCCCCAAAAAGTGATGACGATTGGGAAGAGTTTTAATAACACCGTCTGATACAAAACCGGCAAATTTGTCGGCTTTTTTATTTCAATCGTCGTTGCGATTGTAACGGAAAGGCGGCTCTTATTGACTGTAAGTGCTCGAGATTGACTCGTGCTACAGCTATGCCTGGACCTTCGTCTAGTTCCACTATAATTTCACCCCACGGATCAATAATCATAGAGTGGCCAAAGGTTTGCCGATGATCGTGCTGACCACCGTGAGATGCAGCCAGAATATAACACTGAGTCTCAATAGCTCGCGCACGCAATAACGTGTGCCAATGTGCTTGGCCTGTGGTTCTGGTAAAGGCCGAACCATTAACTATGATCTGAGCTCCTAAATCTACCAGCTTAGCGTGGATTTCTGCGAAACGTAAATCATAACAAATGGTCAATCCCACCTTACCTACAGGCGTATCAATCACCACCAGTTCATCACCAGCTTCAAAGGTATCCGATTCACGGTAACTGCCATGACTGTCGGCAATGTCCACATCAAACATATGAATTTTATCGTAGCGAGCTACTTCAGCTCCCTCGTGGTCGTAAACAAAACAAGACGAACGGACCTTGTTAAGATCTTTTATACCTTCCTGGCAAGGTATGGTACCGCCAATAAGCCATACTTTATTAGCCTTGGCTTGCTGTGATAACCACAGACGTAATCCTCGTTTTGGTATAGCAGCTTCTGCACCATAAGCCACCATTTGTGGATCACCAAACACTGCGAAACTCTCTGGCAGCATAACAAGCTGTGCGCCCTGCAAGCTAGCCCGCTGGATCAGCAATGCCGCTGCTAGTAAATTATCTTTAACACTGAGCTTGCTAACAAGCTGCACTACGGCAACGGCAGGGCCTGGTCCAGTTAAATTAATAGCTTGACTTGAAACTGGGCTAGATTCACTCAATTGAGATGACATTTTCAATGCGCTCCTGAATAGACTGTTGTTGGTAGTCTTTATCAAACATCTTCACCAATGTGATATCTGGGTTATCAAGGGAGCCCAACACACTGTAGCGGGCGCTAGTAAAGGTAGCCAGTTCATCACCAATAAGTTTATTAGCCAAGTATATGACGCCACTCAGCTGTGGTAGGCCAGCGAATAAGGCAGCTAAAGGCAGCTTATCTACCACCGGCAAGGTAACAATTAAATTATTGTCTACTTGTCGCCGATTAAAATCAATCCAACCGTCCATTGCTAACTGCAACGTCGCAGACTTCAGCGTCAAAGGTGAGACAGTTGATGCAAAGCCATTCTCAAAATGATACTGGGCAGCGATACTGTCAAAGCTAAAGCCTGGCTGAATGATGTCAGAAAAATCCAGTTGCAGACGCTGCATGAGTCGACTCATATCGAGCAGAGCTAAAACTCTTAAGCCTTTGGTCATATTTGGTGAAGAAGAGAAGCTGCCCTTCTTAAGACGCAGGCCTAAATCGCCACTGGCTTCTTTTACCGCAAATGCCAAGGGAGAGCGAGGCCAATCTAACTGCACCTCAATAGCAGACGTTTCGACAACAAACGAAGGATTATAGCCCCAGTCCACTAGCATGCTGGCAGTATCACTAGATGCAACACGGCCAGTAAACTGAGTGCGATGAGCCCCGTCGGTTTTATCCCAAATTAGATTACCTTGCAGATAGCTGTGTCGAATGTACGCATCTAAGTCATGTACATTAACTTGAGTGCCCTGACGCCGAATTTTAAACTGCCACTGACCAAAAGATTCACCATTCTTAACTATCTCATCAATCGTTACGTCGGCATCTAGCAATTTGCTAGGATCAAAATTTTCTAGTAAGTCTTCATCTTCATCCGTTTCTGTTGCTGGTTCTGGAAAGTTTACATGGACGTAGTCAACGTGGATCATTAATGGGTGCTCAACGCCAAAATAGTCTATCTTGCCAGCTAACTGTTCTGATGTAAGTCGTAAGCGCCATGGTTTAAACGTTAAAAAATCACCTGATTCAGCAAGCGGCTCTAGTGTTATTGAGGCTTGGTCGACATCTAGACCATTCCAGGTTGTTCGCTTTATTTTCACATCTATTTCGGGTAATACTACAGCTGCAGGCTCTTTGTCTGCTGTTATCCGCCACGTTTGGAAACGATTTTGATAAACGTCCAACCATGGCTCCAAATCCACAAAATCTATTTGCCCACCAAGAGTCCATTGCCCCTGCTGCGCCCAATCAACGGCACCTTGAAAAGCTACATTTGTACCTAATACATTTAAACCACTAGAGTTCTCCTCAGGGCCCAGTTTAACGGCAACCTGATGCTGATCTATACTGGCATACCAATTTTGATGATCTTGCTGCCAATGGCCTAGCAACTGTAACTGTTGTAATTGACTCAAAGGAGCTGGCAGATCTATACCCGCTTTAGTCAAATCAACCTCTGCGCTTAGCGAAGTACACAAAGCTGCTGTTTGAGCACAAGTAGACAACCTTGCAACAAAGGGTAGTGCGCCTGAGATTTCTTGTGCCCAAGGCTGGTTAACTTTTGTTGCCAAATAATGTGATGGTAATCGCCCCTCAAATTCCATCGTTAGATTATCTTGTTTTGCAGTTAAGTTAGCATTGACGTCGCGCAAAATTTTATTAGGGATTTGAGACAACCAGGGTTTTGCAAGATCAACTTTGGATAGGCGCTTAAAGGTGATCAATTGGCCGTCTATAAGGCCATTACCAGTAATAGTTCCAATACCCCCGCGGGCAGAGCTCAAGCCAACTTCAAGTTCAACATGGCGCAAATCAGCTTGCAAGGGCGCCCAATAACCATTGACGCTATCACTAGATAACTTAAGGTCATAGGTTGTTTTTGATTTATGACCAAAAGGTATCGCTAAACTACCATGTAAAGACACTTCCCCTTGGGGTTTTAGCGCGTTCAACCATGTGGGTAAGCTGAGGTTCAACGGTAACTCCTCTGCCAAAGTCATCAGCTGCGAAGCTTCACCTACTATTTGCCCTTGCACTGTTATATAACGGCGTTGTTTATCTATTGTTTGGAGCACAGGAACTTCAACTCGCCAACCTTTCACCGACTGGGTTATTTGGCTGTGCTCCACAGACCCAGTCTGAACTTCTACTAGTGCGCCTTTATGGTCTAATGTCAAATTAGCCTTTAGGCCTTGGACTTGGGGCCAATATTGGTGATAACTAAAACTTGGTGCTTCCACATGTGCCGCAATAGGCATAGACCTTGCCATAACGCCAACAGCGTTTGCAATATCGCCTGGACGGCCGTTGTAAATTAGAGCGGCTTCAGTGAGCGTCCCAATAGGTGCTGCCGTCGCCAGCCAGGCGCCCAACTTGCCGCCGAGTACAATGTCTGGCAGCATACCAGGCAGGGTGCCTAGGTCGAGATTTTGCATACCCAAAGCCAGTTGTATAAAAGGTTCTGCAGTTGAACCTTTACGAGGAAACGCAGCCGCCATTTTTAAATTAATATGCCCTTGGTCAAAGCTGGCATTCATATTGGATGAGTTAAAACGGTTAGCCAAGGCACCGTAGCGCCAATTGAACTCCCCTTGTAAGCCACTGAACTGCCATGGCAGCGAAGTAAGTTTAGTAATGCGCAACTGCAAACCATCTATGTCATCAATGACCACCTTGCCACCATAGCGGTTGAGCCAGATATGGCCATCAGCCTGATTTATTTGCGGCACCCCAGACCATGCATCGATACTCACTTGCTGCATATTACCGGTAAACAAAAATTCTAGCTGCTGCTGAAAATCTAAATGCAACTGAGCCTGGTGCACCCAGCCCTTCGGTGCTAACGACTGAATAGGTAAATTGATCTTTACTGGCAAACTTTTAATGGTGTTCAATAATTTTTGTGCATTAGCCAAATGGAGTTTAGGGCTGCCCACAACGAGCCGTTGATTTATTTTATGGGCCTGCAGTTCGCTGAAGGGCAAAGCCACATCATTAATCTGCCCACTTAACGCTTGCCCTGTAAGATTCCAATTTGCTAATTGCCAATCTAAAGTTACCTGCTCGTCTAGCAGGCTAGTTGCTCTGATGTCACCTATCAAATCTACCTGATCAGTGGGTGTAAGGAGCTGTAATTGGGCACTTTCAGTAACTAATTGAAGATGTTTATTAACCTGATAATCTAACCAATACTTGCCACCCAAGCGCAAACGCTCCAGGTGAAGAAATGATTCATCGGGTACCAACAATGACAGCCAAGGGGCTATTTCCAAACCATTAGTGTGCAAATAGATTTGCGCGCGCTGGATGGTTTCGTTGGTTTTAATATCAAGAGTTACTTGGGTTTCTAAGTCGTAATCTAGTGCTTTGGTATTAGTATCGGTATCGCCATGTAGAGATAACATAATCCGCGTTAATCCAAGGCCAGTATTTGCTGCCACATGTACCTGAGCATTCAACTTAGGTATGCTAATAGGCCGGCCTTGGTTGGGTATTAGGGTAAGGCTAATGTCATGCAATAATAATTGAGGCACTCTGGTTGCTACTGCCAGCATGAGCTGGGGAACAGTTTGAGACCCATTTTCACTGGTAGTCTGAGGGGTCCAGTTACCGTCTTCTTGCTGCCCAACATTGATGGCCAAGCCCGTAGCTTGAACATGGGATAAGCGCAACATGTCCTCTTGCAAGGACTCCCATAAATCAACGCCTAAAGCTAAACGAGCGAGGGTTAAACCTTCTACGGTTTCTATACCTGTTAGGCTTAGCCGTAAGCCTGTACCTACTAACCTCACTTGAAAAGACTCTAACTTTAGTTCTTGCCCAATGGCTCTACTAACTTCTTTTTCAACCCATTGATGGTATAGCGGATGATGATCAATACCCCAGCGTAACCAAGATAAACTCAGCGCCGACACAACTAACAATAGGCACACACCAGCCATTAACCAGTGGATGATTTTAGCTACCATTAACGCAACACCACATCGTACTGTTCGCTAACATACATGGGCTCTACCCGTAAGGAAATGGTCTTACCTATAAACTGCTCTAGCTCTGCTAAACGATGAGCTTCTTCATCTAGAAGTTGATCGATGACAGCTTGTGATGCCAGTACCAAATAAGTATTCGTGTCGTAAGCTCTATGGGCCCGCAGAATTTCTCGAAATATTTCGTAACAGATAGTTTCTGGCGTTTTATTGGTGCCCGTACCTTCACACGAAGAACAGGGCTCGCATAAAAGCTGCTCGAGGCTTTCGCGCGTGCGTTTTCGTGTCATTTGGACCAAGCCTAGTTCTGACAATGCTAACACTTTAGTTTTAACGTGATCTTTAGCTAACGCGCGGTCTAAGGTTCGAGCCACTTGGCGCTGATGTTCTAGATCTTGCATGTCAATAAAATCTAAAATAATAATGCCGCCAAGATTACGCAGTCTAAGCTGTCTACCTATAGCGGTTGCCGCCTCAAGGTTGGTCTTAAATATGGTTTCTTCTAGGTTACGATGCCCTACATAAGCCCCAGTGTTAACATCCACCGTGGTCATAGCTTCGGTTTGATCAACAATGATATAACCACCAGATTTTAACTGCACTTTGCGCCCAAGGGCTTTTTGAATCTCGTCTTCTACATTATAGAGGTCAAAAATAGGTCGCCCACCGGGGTAATGTTCTAACTTAGTGGCCATATCTGGCACCAACTGATCAATGAATTCCGTAGCTTTTTGATACGTTTCTTTTGAATCGATGCGAATTTTCTCGATCTGCGGATGGGCAATATCTCGCAAGGTTCGGAGCGCTAAGGGTAGATCTTGATAGATTATTTGAGGAGCTTTGCCAGCGGCAATTTGTTGGCTGACTTGGCGCCATAAGCGCCTTAGAAAATCAACATCCTGCTGCAGGCTTTGTTCACTAACGCCTTCAGCTACAGTGCGAACAATAACACCTTCCTTGGTGAATTCAGACTCGGTGAGTTTAGACGTATCCTGCAGCCCTGCAGGCTGAGCTAAGTAGCTCTCTATGCATTGTTTAAGGCGCTGCTTTTCGTCTTCATCTTCGATACGCTGAGATATGCCCACATGGTCACTTCCGGGCAAATACACCAAGTAGCGTGATGGAATAGAAATTTGGGTAGTAAGGCGGGCGCCTTTAGTGCTAATGGGGTCTTTTAGCACTTGCACTAGCAAGCTTTGTCCTTCTCTTACTAGTTGTGCGATTTCATCTGAATGTGGCTGGCCATTTTGTGGTTCAATATCAGCCACATGAATAAATCCTGCGCGCTCTAAGCCAATCTCTATAAACGCAGCCTGCATGCCTGGCAAAACACGAGCAACTTTACCCAGATAGATATTGCCCACAATGCCACGATGGTCATTACGCTCTAGATGAACTTCTTGTAGCATGCCATTTTCAATCACCGCCACGCGGGTTTCCATGGGGCTGAAATTAATGAGAATTTCTTCGTTCATTGTGCGGCTCTATCCTTTACCTTAAGTGACTTTAAACGCTCGGCGAATGCCACGTAACACAACAAATAACCACAACCAAAGCAAACCACTTATTGGCGCTGGCAACAAAAACCACAAACCACTGCTAGCGTTGCTGCCGATCCCTTGAAACCAATAGGTAATACATTGGTTAATGGCCACTAAAAAAAACACCACAACGGCTTGTTGCCAAGAACGGTACATGCGCAAACGACGGTACATTAGCATAGTAAAAAAAGTCACCACTACCATAGCTAGCGCATTAACCCCTAGGTGATTTCCCTGTAATAGATCAAGCAACAATCCCAATATGAACGCCCAGCCTAAGCCAAACCGATGGGGCAAGGCGATGACCCAATAAATGAAGACGACTAAAACCCATTCTGGCCAACCCCACTGCACCCACTCGGGCATAGGTAACGCGGTTAGCATAAAGGCGGCAAGCAGGGTTATAAAAGGCACCCCGCGATTATGAGCCCTTTGCATAACCATTAGTTACCGTCCTGTTGAGCTAGATTTTGCTGCTGTGGTGTTTCGATCAATAGCAGATGGCGTGAGCGATCTAGTTGAGCTGTGGGTTTAGCCCACACCTTAGCGAAGTCTTGCCCGGTAAAATGTCGCACCTCAATCACTTGCGCTACAGGATAACCCTTGGGGAAGCGTAAACCCAACCCCGAACTAACTAATATATCGCCTACTTCAATATCGGCTGTATCAGAGAGGTCTTGTAGTTCCAAATAATCATATTGACCTAGGCCATAGGCCACGGTGCGTAAACCATTACGGTTCACCTGCACGGGGATGGCATGATCTGCATCAGTAATTAATAACACTCGGCTAGTAAAAGCGGAAGTGGAAATTATTTGCCCCATGACACCAGTGGCGTCGAGCACCGGCTGGCCTACAAAAGCGCCACTATTAAAACCATTATTAATAATCACCTGATGGGTAAAGGGGTCCGAATTAATACCAACAAGTTCGCTGACGGTGACTTTTTCGTCTAACTGTTCGCTACTATTAAGCAGGTCGCGCAAACGGAAGTTTTCCACAGTGAGCGCGGCTAGCTTCTGCACTCTTCTTTCGGCCAGCAAGGTTTTGGCTCTTAATTGTTTGTTTTCGGCAATCAGTTCATCACGAACCTGCAACCTTTCATCCAACCAAGTCCATGAGCGTTGAGGCACATCAACCAGCCATTGCACGGGAGTAACAGCCAATGAGAGCCACGCACGAATCCGTTGCATTTGATCAAACTGGTAGTCAGAAATAATTAAACTGAGACAAATCAAACCGTAAGTAATGAATTTTTTAACAGTAGATTGGCCCTTAAACAAAGGATTGATAACAAGTCTCCTAACGATCCAATCGTGCTAAAGCAACAACGGCGAGATTGCTTAAGCCACCCCGCCGTTGTTTTATTCTAAATTGAACAGTTTAATCTCTGGCCAGTAAGTCAAAGGTACTATCGTCAAGCATCTGCAAGACCCTACCGCCACCGCGTGCTACACAAGTTAAAGGATCTTCTGCAATAATAACTGGCAAACCCGTTTCTTCACTGATCAAACGATCTAAATCACGCAGCAATGCGCCGCCACCGGTGAGCACAATACCACTTTCGGCAATATCGGAAGCTAGTTCTGGTGGCGAGTGCTCCAAGGCGCTCTTAACAGACTGAACAATAGTGGATAACGGCTCTTGCATAGCCTCCATAATTTCGTTGCAGTTAAGTGTAAAACTACGTGGAATACCTTCCGCAAGGTTACGGCCTCTGACGTCAATCTCTAAGATGTCAGTACTTGGATATGCTGTACCAATTTCTTGTTTAATACGCTCCGCAGTGGCTTCACCAATTAGGGAGCCATAGTTTCGGCGCACATAAGCTATAATGGATTCGTCAAAACGGTCACCACCCACACGTACAGATTCTGAATAAACCACACCGTTAAGAGAGATGATGGCAATTTCAGTGGTACCACCACCGATGTCAACCACCATAGAGCCACTGGCCTGCTCAACGGGCAAACCTGCACCAATTGCGGCTGCCATAGGCTCTTCTATTAAGTACACTTCCCGGGCACCTGCGCCCATGGCCGATTCTTTGATAGCGCGGCGTTCAACTTGGGTAGATTTACACGGCACACACACCAACACCCGAGGACTAGGTGTCATAAAACTGTTTTCATGTACTTTATGGATAAAGTGCTGCAACATTTTCTCCGTAACATGGAAATCTGCAATCACACCGTCTTTTAAAGGACGAATAGCCATAATGTTGCCAGGCGTGCGTCCCAACATGCGTTTAGCATCGGCACCTACTGCAGCTACACTTTTTTGGTTACCATGAGTACGAATTGCAACTACTGATGGCTCGTTAAGTACAATGTCTTTGTCACGGACATAAATTAGGGTATTAGCGGTACCTAGATCAATAGATAGGTCGCTAGAAAATAGGCCGCGGATTTTTTTAAACATACTAGTTTATTGGCTCTAATCGGAGAATAATTGCGATCTACATAAACCGCTGCTACTAAGTGTTAAATATTAACAATCAAGGGGCATTTGAGCAAGGTTAATTCGTTTTCCAACGGCGCAATTTATGCTAAATTAGAGCCCTTTTTTGCTTCTTATACATTTGCTGCAAATTAACTTAAAGTTCTGCTTCAATTTAGCAGCCTAATTTCAATACCATTTTGAGTGTAATTGAACTAAAAAGTTCAACTTCTGCTCAGGTGATTAATATAGCCTCAATCGAGAACATTATGGCCTTAGAAAACGCTGACATCGAAAAGATCGCCATTCTTGCCCGTTTGCAAGTCATCAATAGCGAAACTAACGATTACGCTAATAGCATTTCCAGCATCTTGTCCCTTATCGACCAGATGCAACAAGTAGATACCGATGGTGTAGAGCCTCTGTCCAATCCTCACGATGCAACACAACGCCTGCGTAAAGATGAAGTCACTTGCGACAACCAACGTGAAGCCTTTATCGCTATAGCGCCTGCTACGGAAGACGGCCTATACCTTGTGCCTAAAGTACTTGATTAACGTATTCGATTAACAAAGCGACAGCATAACCATGACCAACAAAACCCTAGTTCAAATTTCTAAAGATTTGGCTGCTGGAGAATACTCTAGCCGTGAAATCACTCAAGACATTATTGCTGACATTAAGGCCCGTGATTCAATCTACAACAGCTTTATTAGCTTGTCAGAAGACCTTGCCTTAACCCAAGCAGATGCCGCTGATGCGCGCCTTACTGCTGGCACCGCAGACATACTCACGGGTGTTCCTTTCGCCCACAAAGATCTATTTTGCACCCAAGGCCAAGTCACCACAGCTGCTTCTAAAATGTTGGCGAACTTTGTACCACCTTACGAATCTACCGTAGGGCAACGCTTGTTATCTGCCGGTGCAGTATGTGTTGGCAAGACTAATATGGATGAGTTCGCTATGGGCTCCTCTAACGAAAGCAGTTTTTTTGGTGCTGTTAAAAATCCGTGGGACTTAAACGCCGTGCCGGGTGGATCTTCTGGCGGTTCTGCCGCCGCAGTGGCAGCAGGTCTTGTGCCCGCTGCCACCGGCACCGACACAGGCGGTTCTATTCGTCAGCCTGCCTCTTTTTGTAACTTAACGGGCATCAAACCTACGTATGGCCGTGTTTCGCGTTTTGGTATTATTGCTTACGCGTCTAGCCTAGACCAAGCCGGACCTATGTGCCAAACAGCAGAAGACGCAGCAATTATGCTTAACGCTATGGCAGGTTTTGACGAGCTAGACTCCACTAGTGTGCAACAAGAGACGCCTGATTTCACCGCTGATTTAAACCTACCTCTACAAGGCTTAAAGATAGGCCTACCCAAAGAATTTTTTGGCTCAGGCCTTAACCCTCAGGTGGCCGAATGCATTATGAACGCCTTAAAGCAGATTGAAGGCCTTGGTGCGCAAATTATTGATATTAGCTTGCCTAACCTAGAACTTTCCATTCCGGCTTATTACGTCATCGCACCTTCAGAAGCTTCTTCCAACTTAAGCCGTTTTGACGGTGTCCGTTATGGTTACCGTTGTGACCAACCAGAAGACTTAATGGACCTTTATTGCCGCACCCGAGCTGAAGGATTTGGTACCGAAGTGAAGCGTCGCATCATGGTGGGCACCTATGCATTATCTGAAGGTTATTACGACGCTTATTACCTTAAAGCCCAACGCATTCGACGCTTAATTAAAGACGACTTTACTCGAGCCCTGTCTCAAGTGGACGTTATCATGGGCCCCGTAGCTCCAACCCCTGCTTTTGATTTAGGCAGCAATAGCAAAGATCCTGTGGCTATGTACCTAGAAGACATCTACACTTTATCTGCCAATATGGCTGGTATTCCAGCCATGTCTACTCCAGCTGGTTTTGTTAATGGCCGCCCAGTAGGGCTGCAAATTATGGGTAACTACTTTGCCGAAGCAAAGCTGTTGAACATTGCCCACCAGTATCAACAAGTCACCGATTGGCACCTGCAAATACCAACATCTAAAGGCATGCCCGTATCTAACGAAGAAAAGGGAGCTTAATTATGTCTTGGGAAATTGTCATTGGTCTAGAAATCCACGTTCAGTTAGCCACCAAATCTAAATTATTTTCTGGCGCTAAAGTGGGTTTTGGCGCAGAAGCTAACACTCAAACCACCTTGGTAGATTTAGGTATGCCAGGTGCATTGCCTGTATTTAACGAAGAAGCATTACGTATGGCCGTGACCTTTGGCACCGCTATTAATGCTGAGGTTTGCAAACACTCTGTATTTGCCCGCAAGAACTACTTCTATCCAGATTCGCCAAAAGGGTATCAAACCAGCCAAATGGATCACCCTATTGTGGGTTTAGGCCACTTGGACATACAACTAGAAGATGGCAGTACTAAGCGTGTAGGTGTAACCCGTGCTCACCTTGAAGAAGATGCAGGCAAGTCTCTGCACGAAGACTACGATGGCATGACGGGCATTGACCTTAACCGCTCTAGCACACCACTGTTAGAAATCGTATCAGAGCCAGACATGAGTAATGCTAAAGAAGCGGTGGCCTATATGCGTAAAATGCACGCTATCGTCACCACCATTGGCATTTCAGACGGCAACATGGCCGAAGGTTCTATGCGCTGTGACGCCAACGTGTCTATTCGCCCTAAAGGGCAACAAAAATTAGGCACCCGCGCCGAATTAAAGAACATCAACTCCTTTAAATTTATCGAACGCGCTATTAACGTAGAAGTACAACGGCAGATCGATATTTTGGAAGATGGCGGCAAGATCGCACAAGAAACCCGCCTTTACGATGCTGATAAGAACGAAACCCGCCCTATGCGCAGCAAGGAAGAAGCCAACGATTATCGTTATTTCCCTTGCCCAGATTTGTTACCTGTCGAAATTGACGACGCCTACATTGATGCCATTCGTCAAAGCTTGCCAGAATTGCCAGACCAACGCAGTGCCCGTTTTGTGGACCAACTCGGCTTAAGCGAATACGACGCCGGTGTGCTATCTTCGAGCCGAGCTTTAGCCGACTATTTTGAAGCGGTGGTTGCCATATGTAACGACGCCAAACTTAGTGCCAACTGGGTGACTGGTGAACTTGCTAAATACATGAACCAAAACAACGTTGAAATTGATGCAGCACCCGTGAGCGCAGTGCACCTTGGCCAACTTATTAGCCGTGTTAAGGATGACACTATAAACAGCAAAGGTGCCAAAACTGTCTTTGATGAGTTGTGGCAACAAGCTGGCGAAGTCGATGATATTATTGATGCCAACGGCCTTAAACAGGTCAGCGACATGGGCGCCATCGAAGCCATGATAGACGAAGTTATTGCACTAAGCCCTAAGCAAGTACAACAATATGTTGACGCAGAAGTAGAAAAGAGAAGCAAAATGCTAGGCTTCTTTATGGGCCAAGTAATGAAAGCCTCCAAAGGTTCAGCTAACCCAGGCCAAGTGAATGGCCTGTTTAAGAAGAAGCTAGACGAGCTCTGCTAGTTCACCCACCCCTTTGCTAGGAGTATAGGCGACGTGCCAATCTACTCCTCGTCAGCCAGAGCCAAATCCACCATCAAGTCATCGGACAAGCCCTCGAGGGCTTGTTGCAAGTTCTCCATGTCAAAATCCTTCGGCACTAGCAGCTGAGCGCCAGCAACAAACATGTCGCCACCCGACATTGACGCGCTTACCACTTCTGTATCTAAACTTTGTATGCTTACACCTTGTGCAACAAACACGTTAGACACTTCACGCATAATGCCAGGCTTGTCATGGCAGGTTAGGTCTAACCAAATGGTGTGTTGGTTGGCAGCATCTGCGGAGTCCATACTCTCATTTAAGGTTACGGACATACCATGATTACTTAACCCACGGAGGTCTTTTTCCAGAGATGGGATCACATTTTCATCTACATTGACCGTAAGAATGCCAGCGAACTGCCCAGCAAGGTGGGCCATACTAGATTCTTCCCAGCTGGCTTCATGACTATAAATAACTTCGGAAAGCATTTGAATAAGGCCAGGGCGGTCTGCACAGATGGCAGTAAGTACTAAAGTTTTATTCATCGTATGTCTCCAAGTTAAGCTTACGTCAGCATTTGAGCGACACGGGCTTTTAATAATTCTATAGCGGCTGGATTCTCACCACCTTCTGGCACGATTAAATCCGCATGTTCACGAGATGGTGATACATGGTTAAAAAAGCCTGGTCTTACGGTAGTTTGATACTGAGTTAAAACCGACTTCAAATCCCGACCTCTCTCATTTACATCGCGCTCTAAACGTCTAATTAAGCAAATATCCAACGGCACATCCATAAAAATGCGCAGGTTAAACAAAGACCGTAACTGTTCTTGAGTGAACAATAGAATACCCTCAACAATCAGCACCTTACAAGGTTTCATTACAACTGTTTTTGATTCTCGTAAATGTTCATAAAAACTATATATAGGCTGCTCAACGGATTGGCCCGCTGCTAACGCAGTGAGATGTTGCGCCATTAATTCATGATCCATAGCATCTGGATGATCATAGTTGGTGAGATTACGCTGTGCTTTAGACATATTACGTTGATCTTTATAGTAGCTGTCTTCCGACATCATCACCACTTGATCTGAATCGAAGCCTTCGATTATATTTTTAGCCAACAGACTTTTGCCCGAAGCCGAGGGGCCTGCAATTCCAATAATAACCACACAAACTCCAACACATATATGTAATGACCCATTATACTGTGCAGCTATGAATATACTACTTTTTAACGTTGATGAACTGTCTTCCATGGGACAAATTCAAATTACCGACCCTCGTCGCCAAACCCATCTTGCTAAAGTGATTAGGCCAGTAATTGGCGACACCCTTAGAGTAGGTCAGGTTAATGGCGCTATTGGCTTAGGCAAGGTAATCGCCCACAGCGAGCACGAAACTCAGCTTGAAATAACACTTAACCAAGACGGCCCCACACCCCTTGCTTTAAAATTACTACTTGCCGTACCTAGACCTAAAATGATGCGCAGAATATTACAGACTTGCGCCACCCTAGGAGTAAGCGAAATCACCCTATTAAACAGTGCTAAAGTGGAAAAAAGCTATTGGCAAACACCATTTTTGCAGCCTCTAAGCATTTATGAAAACTTACTTTTAGGCCTAGAGCAAGCGGGCACTACACAACTGCCTTTGGTGCACAAAGCCAAGTTATTTAAGCCCTACGTAGAAGATAATCTTAACCAATGGGCAGCTGATAGCCGTCGCCTTGTGGCCCATCCCCGCAGTGCTCACCCATGCCCTAACGCAAATAAAAAGGCCACTACTTTAGCCATTGGCCCTGAAGGCGGCTTCACTGACTATGAAGTGGATAAATTGGCCGAACAAGGATTTATACCATTCTCCCTTGGCCCTCGAATTATGCGAGTAGAGACCACAATTCCTGTGGCCATTTCGAGGCTCTGTGCCCTATGAAACCTGCAAACCAGCGTTTCGCTGGGCGCTACCGCCCACCAGGTCCAAAACGCTCACCTTTAATCACCCCAGAAGGTGCAGCGGCACTTAAAGATGAGCTAGATGATCTGTGGCGTAACAAACGTCCAGTGATCACTCTAGCTGTGCAGGAAGCCGCCGCTTTGGGGGATCGTTCAGAAAATGCCGAATACATTTATGGCAAAAAAATGCTCCGCGAGATGGACAGCCGCATTCTTTACTTACAAAGACGCCTTGATCATATCAAGGTGGTAGAAGGGTTACCTGCCGATCCAAATAAAGTGTATTTTGGTGCTTGGGTCACCTTAATTGACGACGATGACAATGAACGGCATTATCGGATTGTTGGCGCAGACGAACTTAACCCTAGTTCGGGTTATATCAGCATAGACTCGCCCCTTGCCTTGGCGCTTATTGGCAAAAAGTTAGATGATAGAGTAGAGCTAAACAACCTAAACAAAGGCTATGACATTACTGCTATCAAGTACTTAGGTGTTCAGCCCAACTAATGAATAGTGCCGCGTCGGTAGGAGAATGTAGCAGCAATCAATGCGTAACACACAGACAAAACCATGGTGATTTTGATCACTAACAAAAGCTGCGGGTAAAGTTCTGCGGTGATCGCCGCGCCACCCATGGTGACACTAAAGAGTGTCATTACAATTGCAGAGCTCACCATATTGCCCATAGTACGTGCCAAATTGAGCAACACTGCAGCAATGCTCAATTTATCTGCAGGCACCGAGCCAATAGCAGCATTGTTATTGGGGGAAGAAAAGAAACCAAAGCCCAAACCTAAAAACACTAATGCCAGCATCACGTACTGTAAAGAGGTGTGCATATCTAGCCTAAACAACATGGCATAACCAATAACAAATAGCAGACAACCAAAGGTCGATAATACCCTAGGTTCAAAGCGATCTGACAAGCGGCCAGTTATTGGCGCTAACACCATCATGATCAGGGTTTGAATCAACAGGATTTGGCCCGCTTCACTGGGACTAAGCTGATGAATATACTGCAAATACAAACTCAGCAAAAAAACCATGGAAAAACTAGAGCCATAAATAAAGAAAGCTGATAACAAAGAACGGTTAAAAATGCGATTAGCCCTCAACGCAGAGAGCCGTATTAAAGGTGATTCGATTTTCGATTGATGCCACACAAAAATAGCCAACAACATCAATCCTAAGATAGCTAACAGTGCAAATCGCCAATCAGTTAAGCGCGACAACCCCATCATAAATGCGCTGACCCAAGCTGCAAAAATCAAACTACCCTGCCAATCAAACTTAGCTCTAAGGTATGATTTCCAATCGCCTTTTACGTAGGTAGACAGTACCACTAAACACAAAATTAAGATCGGAATAGGTGCCCAAAATACACTTTTCCAGCCCCAGTGCTCAGTTAACCAACCTCCTATTAAAGGACCAAGGGTTAGCCCTAGATATACCGATGATGATGCAATCCCTAGGGCTTGGCCACGGTTTGAATTAGCATAAACCACGCCAATAATCGCCATACTTGTGCCATACACCATAGAGCTAGAAATGCCTTGTGCCACGCGAATCAGCAACAAGGATCCAATAGATTGCGGTAACAAAACACACAGAGAAGACAATATAAATAATACCATTCCACTGACAAATACACGCTTGCGGCCAACAATGTCTGCGATACGGCCGATGGGTAATAAAAACACCACATTGCCCCACAACATAGCCACAGGAATCAAACTCACCGCCATAGCACTAGCTTGCAAGTCCTCAGCAATACGAGGTATGGCAATATTCACTGCTGATAAGGCTAAAGAGCAAATCATCATCACCAAACCCACGCTCACAAGCGCCATACGTCTGGCCCTAGGTGTTTGATCATAATAGGATTGTAGTTGTATCGCGTTCATCTCTGCCATTATACTCAGTTATTAAATGGTAACCTAGGGTCGTCTATTGTGGGCCAACAAGATCAAAAAAATCATCAATCTGGCAGCCCTATCAAGGTGGACATTCAACAAGACGTGAATTGGTTATTACAAAGCCAACCCCTTATGTCAGCCACGCCAGAAGTGACCATTTTTAAGCCTCAAGATACGGTTCATGAAACTGACCTATCTTCGATGTGCCTATGCACCTATCCTGCTCAGCCGGCTTATCGTCTGGGAAAACATTTTGAAGATTGTGTAGATCGCTTGTTTGCGTCATCGTCGACCAACAACATCATAGCCCGCAACCTCGTTATCCAAACCCCTGAACGTACACTTGGGGAGCTGGACCTAATCTACCAAAATAAATCTTCAGAAATAGTCCATTTAGAGCTTGCCATAAAGTTCTATTTACTCAAAAAAGGCGGCACCCAGCTAATAGACTTTGTCGGCCCCGCTGGACACGATCGTCTGGACCTTAAATGGGACCGGTTACGCCAACACCAACTGTCATTAAGCCAGACCGCAGAAGCGTTGGATTTTTTGCAGCAACAACATGTGCCCCTGCCAACACGGCAGCAACTGCTGTTAACAGGCATGTTGTTCTACGCCTATGAAAACTGGCAATCCACCGTTGTAGAAGATATCGGCCTTAATCCACAACATCAACGAGGTTGGTGGATAGAACACCATGAGGTTGCGCAGCTAAAAACCATACACGGGCCACAAAGAGGTTTCATCATTCTACCTAAATGGCATTGGATCGGTGGGCCAAGACACTACAGTGAACCTCAGCCTATATGCTATAACGAACTTATCTTGCGTACCACTGCAGACCCTTGGCCCAATATGGTATTGATATATGAGCACACTGATAGGACTCAACCATGGGTATTCAAAAATCGCGGCTTAATTTTGGCCACAAAAAAGCCCCCACTGGTTTCCTAGCGAGGGCTTTTTCTTGTGATGGTGGGTCGTGGGCGGCTCGAACGCCCGACCAATTGGTTAAAAGCCAACTGCTCTACCAACTGAGCTAACGACCCAAATTCTCTTTGGGGCTTGGTAGATTGCGCCCCTTATTACCTGATTTTTACTGCTGTACAGCCTACTGTAATATGTTTATCAACATTAACCGGTTGATACGGTTTAATATGGTGGGTCGTGGGCGGCTCGAACGCCCGACCAATTGGTTAAAAGCCAACTGCTCTACCAACTGAGCTAACGACCCAAATTCTCTGCGGGGCTTGGTAGATTATGCCCCTTAATGCATAGTATGAAGTTCTTAATACGTTACTACTCAGACGCCGTTATAAAACCACACCTGCACAAATAAAATGGCGGAGGAGGAGAGATTCGAACTCTCGGTGGGCTATTAACCCACGACGGTTTTCAAGACCGTTGCATTCGACCACTCTGCCACCCCTCCGCAGAGAGCGCGTATATTAAACCATTGAGATTCAGAGTCAAGCACCTACGCCCACACTAACTTAAAAAATGCTAAAAAAAAGCAAATAACCTGAAAAAAATTAAATCGTGCCGCAGCTTGGACAGTGCGGATCTTTAGGTAAACCAAAAGTTTGCCACTGCATAGTTTTTGCTTCCAATAACAACAGCTTACCCACCAATGGCTGACCAAGGTTAGAAAGCACTTTTATGGCCTCCATAGCTTGAATCGCGCCAATAATACCAACCAGTGGCGCCATCACACCATTGGTTGAACAGCTTTGTTCTTGCTCGCCTGTGAGCTGCATCAAACAATGGTAACAGGGTGTGTTTGGTTGACGCGGGTCCACCACGGTAACTTGGCCTTCCATACGAATGGCAGCACCGGAAACCAGAGGTGTTTGGTGCCGCAAACAGGCCTCATTCACTGCTAAACGAGTGGTTAAGTTATCACAGCAATCCAATACAATATCGGCCTTTTGCACCTCTTCAGCCAGTACCTCACCTTTAAGTCGCAGATGTAAAGCCACCACTAGCACGTCACTGTTAAGGGCAGCAATACTCTGTTGGGCAGACGCCACTTTACTGACTCCCACATCAACTTCGCCATGAATAATCTGGCGCTGCAAATTGGAGTGATCCACCACGTCGTCGTCTGCCAAAACTAAAGTGCCTACGCCAGCTGACGCCAAATAAAGAGCCACAGGACTACCCAAGCCACCTAACCCAATAATGAGCACTCTAGAATTCAGCAAACTTTGCTGACCTTGGTAATCAAATTCTGGCAACATGATTTGCCTACTATAACGCTGCAACTGCTCATCGTTCATAATTAGTCCTACGGCTATTTGTCTGGCCCTTTACCCGACCATCGACCAAAGGTGACTCTATCCTGGCCATTATGATCTTTGCGTGTGACAACCAAATTAAAACCCAAGTAGGTTAACAGCTTTGCTACTTTTAAACCTTGGTCATAACCGTGTTCAAAAGCCAACCAACCACCCACTGCCAACAAATGCACTGCTTGTTTAGCAATGGTATCGATATCTGCCATACCCTGATTGTCTGCTACAAGGGCAGATAAAGGCTCATAACGCACGTCACCTTGATTTAGGTGTGGATCTTCTGCATCTATGTAAGGGGGGTTGCTAACCAAACAGTGCAGCGGCTTGTTAGCATCTTTAACTAATCCTTGCGCCCAGTCCCCCTGATAGAAGCTCACCCGCTCTAGGTTACAATTGTGGGCGTTAATCTTAGCTAGGCTTACCGCCTTAGCTGACTGGTCCACACCCACAACATGCCATTGGGGTTGCTCACTGGCTAAAGCCAAGGCAATTGCACCGCTGCCAGTACCTAGATCTATCACACTGGCCTGAACTGGTAAGTTGAGATCAAGCACCACTTCTACCAACAATTCCGTTTCTGGACGAGGGATCAAGGTAGACGCATCTACCTGTAAAACTAAGCTCCAAAACCCTTGCTGCCCAAGCAAGTGAGCTACGGGCTTACCCAAACAACGCTCTTGAACCAGATGCCAAAAACTCTGCCACTGCTCTGGCATTAAAGGTTTCTCTGGCCAAGTATAGAGACTAGCGCTGGTAACAGATAGCACGTGGCACAGCAGGAGTTCAGCGTCTAATCGAGGGCTGTCCGTTGGCTCTATAGCACCAGCAAACTCTTCCTTTGCCCGAGCTAGTGCTTGCTGGCGCGTATAGCTTGAGTGGATGCTAGTGCCAAGAAGAGAGCGAGGCTTAGCCTTCATTTTCTGCTAACGAGGACAATAAATTAGCCTGATGTTCATTGCTTAATGGTTCGATAATGCAATTCACCTCACCTTCCATAATATCGGCCAACTTATACAGCGTCAGGTTAATGCGATGATCCGTTACCCTACCTTGAGGGTAGTTATAGGTACGAATACGCTCAGATCGATCTCCACTACCCACTAAACTCTTACGGGCATCCGCTTGCTCTGCGGCAACCACTTCTTGTGCACTAGACAACAACCTAGACGCCAGCAAAGACATAGCCCTAGCTTTGTTCTTGTGCTGAGAACGCTCATCTTGACACTCTACCACCGTGCCAGATGGCAGGTGGGTAATACGAATAGCAGAATCAGTTTTGTTAACGTGCTGGCCACCTGCACCCGACGCTCGGAAGGTATCGATACGCAGGTCGCCTTTATTAATATCCACATCTTCTACCGAATCCACTTCTGGCATCACCGCTACCGTACAGGCAGAGGTATGGATACGGCCTTGGGATTCTGTTTCTGGAACTCGCTGTACACGGTGAGCTCCAGACTCAAACTTCAGGCGTGAATAAACGTCATTACCCACCATGCGGGTAATTATTTCACGATAACCGCCATGCTCACCTTCATTTTGGCTGATAATCTCAACCTTCCAACCCATATTTTCCGCATAACGAGTGTACATGCGATATAGGTCTCCAGCGAAAATAGCTGCTTCATCACCACCAGTGCCAGCGCGAATTTCCACAAAGGTGTTGTGACCATCGTTTGGATCCTTTGGCAGCAGCAGCTTCTGTAATTCTAATTCTAATTCTGCTTGACGTTTCTTGCCATCTAGAATTTCTTCTTCGGCCATGGCTTTCATGTCGGCGTCATCTTCGGCCAGCATTAGCTGAGCTTCTTCCATATCGGCTTGCAACTGAACGTACTGTCCGTAGTTTTTTACTACATCTTCAAGCTCCGCATATTCTTTGGAATAGGCGCGAAATTTATCTTGGTCCATAATGACTTCAGCCACACCCAACAAGGCTTCTAGCTCTTCATAACGGTCCTGCAAGCGTTCTAATTTACTAAGTATTGAGGCTTTCATAAGGTTTTATTCAAATCAAACATGGTTTGCAATAACGCTAGGCTTTGGTCGTCCCCTAGGGCACTGGCTTTCTTTAATTGCACTGTAGGTGCATGCATCATTTTGTTGGTGAGGCCTCGGGCAAGGCGCTGCATAACCAGCTGTGGTTCTTCACCCTTGGCTAACAGCAACATAGCACGTTCTAGTTCGTCGTCTCGTACAGCTTCCATACGCTGTCGATAATCACGGATAGTGCCAACAGCATCTAATGAACGTTCGGACTCCAGATAGGTTACAAGGCCTTCTTCAATCATAACCTCGGCCGCTTTTGCTGCCTCTCGTCGAGAACGCATACCCTCGTCTATCACGTCTTTTAAATCATCAACGGTATATAAATAGACGTCATCTAACTCACTAACTTCTGCTTCGATATCACGAGGCACAGCAATATCTACCATAAACATCAGCTGGTGCTTACGTTGCTTAAGCGCTCGCTCAACCGCACCTTTACCTAGTATAGGTAATTGACTCGCGGTGGAAGAAATAACGATATCGGCAACGGCTAGGTAGTCTGGAATGTCGGCTAGCAAAACCGCTTGAGCATTAAATTCATGAGCCAACTCTTCTGCCCGCGCTAAGGTGCGATTAGCTACAATGATTTGTTTTATGCCTGCGTCGTGCAAATGCCGAGCTACTAACTCTATGGTCTCACCAGCACCAATTAGTAGTGCTGTCTGGTCTTCCAAACGGGCAAAAATCTGCCTTGCCATAGCCACGGCTGCAAAAGCTACAGATACTGGGTTTTCACCAATAGCGGTATGCGTACGCACATACTTGGCCATATTAAAGGCACTTTGGAACATACGTATTAAATGGCTCGTGGCGGTTTTTTCTTGCCGCGCCACAGAAAAACTAGATTTTAACTGGCCTAATATTTGTGGTTCACCTAACACCATTGAGTCTAAACCACTGGCCACTCGCATCATGTGTTTAACAGCTTGGTCAGCCTGTCGGAAATAACTGTGGTGTAGTACTTGATCCAACGTTACTTGGTGAAACTCAGATAACCATTTGGCAACCACCAAATGGGGCTCACCAATTTGCACAGCATCCAAAGTCAGCCTGCCGTAGACTTCTGTGCGGTTACATGTAGATAAAATTGCGGCTTCTGACACAGTTGTTTGACTGACTAACTGCTGGAGGGCAGACGCTGTAATTTCTGGCGCAAAGGCTAACTTTTCGCGCACATCAACAGGGGCCGTGGTGTGGTTAATGCCAAATACAAACAAAGTCATGGAGGTGGTCTGCAGGTGCCAAAAAATTGCGAAACGCTATTAAAGGCAACATTATACCCGAAACTTAACCGCCCCCATAGCCAACTGCATGGCTAACTCAACAGCTATTTACAGATAGCAGCCCGTTGGACATAATTTTTACCTAATTCAAGGCCTCACATTATCACATTATTTGTTACACTTAATTATTATCGTATCATCAAAGAACCTTCACTTTGTCGCCACGTTCTTCTTTTAATACACGCTTCAATTGCCACTGGCTGCACCTGCGCCACCTTGGCGTAGGGATAGCTTGCGCCTTGATTGTGAGCTGCAGCAATCCAATACAAACGGGTTACCAACCCCAACCTCACCCTGCAGAAAGCCTAACCAGTTCAAACTTATCGCACCTTTTAATTGGCGAATTTTCGTTACAAAGAGGGGACAGTGAAGAGGCCACTATACATCTTCTTGCAGCAGCCCAATCAACCCAAGATCTGGATACGGCAAAGCGTGCCACTTACTCGGCACAATTTGCCCAAAATCCAGATTTGCTAAAACAAGCTAGCCTTTTATGGAGCCAACTCTCCCCCTTAGACCCATTACCCTGGCAATACATCGCCCAAGCAGAAAGTCTGAACGGAGAATTTGAACAAGCGACGCAAGCCTTAGGGGAAGCGCTTAAACGCAAAGGTGGTGGCGGCCTTGCCTATGTGACTAGCTTAAGCATTAATGAACCGGCCTCCACCCAAGCAGATTTGCAACGAGCGTTTGAATCATGGTTACACACCTACCCCAACCACAAACAGCTACTTTACTCTCTTGCATTGCTAGCGCAAAACGCAGAGCAGATTGACACTGCTATCATATACATAGGCAAAGCGTTGGCACTGGATACTCACTACCTGCAAGCACAAGTTGTTTATGGAGAACTATTACTCGCAAGCCAACAAATCGAAGCTGCAGATACTTACTTAAGCCAATACACTCAACCATTAAAACAGGCACCACGGCATTTGATTACTTTGCATGCTCAGGTGCTTACGTTAATGGCTCAGTACCAGCGGGCGTACGAATATTTCGATGAGCTAACAAGGCGCTACCCTGAAGACCTTAGTTACAGATATTCTGCAGGCCTTCTAGCCTACGAGAATCATCATTATGATGCGGTGTACACACATCTACAACAAGTGATCGAACTAGACCCAGAAAGCCATAGTGCTTATTACTACATGGGTCTCAGCGCCCTGCGTCAAGATTTACAAGCGCAAGCTTTAGGTTATTTTCACCAAGTCACGAAAGGATCAGATCGATTAAATGCCTTCACCCTGCTGCTTGACTTAGAAAACCCAGATAACGACCAAAGAGAGGTCTATTTTCATCGACTTCGGCACCAGAACCAAGATTTAATTGCAGAAATTTTCGTCTTAGAAACCCAATATTTGCAAGACATAGGCGACACTGCATCCGCCGCACTGTCTTACCAAGAGGCACTGCAAGAATATCCTAATAATATCCCACTACTCTATGGTTATGCCATACTCGCGCAATCCCTGCATCAGTTCAACACCACTGAGATGATGTTTCAGCGCATTATTGACATAGAACCTAATCACATAAACGCACTCAATGCCTTGGGTTATGCCTATGCTGAGCAGGGCGTTAAGCTAAAAAAAGCAGAATTATTAATTCGCAAGGCGTTAGCATATGAGCCAAATAATGCGGCTATAATCGACAGCCTAGGCTGGGTTAGTTATCGCCTAGGACACTTACGACAATCTCTAACCTTGCTTACCAAGGCCTATGATATAATGCCAGCGGCCGAAATAGCCGCACACTTGGGCGTAGTAAAATGGGCTCTTGGAGACACAGAAGGCGCCTTTAAAATATGGAATCTGGCCCTAAGCCGGGATCCAGATAATGCCCTTATTAAACAAGCCATATTGGACGCACAAAATGAATTCCAAAGCGACTAGCCATTTTAAAAGTCTCAGACAATTAACTTCCTTAGGAATAATATGCATAGCCATAGCTGCCTGTAGTACGGCACCTGCAACTAAAAACCCACCGATACCAAGCCATGCTTACGCACCTTTTTCATACAAACAAGCGGAACTAGCAAAACTTGTACAATGGGATGTAGAAGGTAAATTGGCGGTCTATGCCAATGATAAAAATAACTCCGGTTTACTTACGTGGCGCCAAAGATCCGCCTATTTTGATTTGTTAATTAATGGGCCTTTGGGGAGCGGTCAGCTGCACATAGAAGGCAGCCCAGGCCTTGCCATTGCCACCAGCAGCAAAGGTCAGGTAGAGGCAGAATCAATAGAGGCTTTGTTTAAACAAGAATTTGGTTGGCACTTCCCCATGCAGGAACTAAGGTACTGGGCTAGAGGTATTCCGCATCCCGATACCCGCGCAAAAGTCTCCTATAATTCAGAAGGCGAAGCAGCCACCATAGAACAGGCGGGTTGGCAGGTGACATACCACTCCTATAGCAAAGTGACCGGCTTACCTATGCCCAAGAAAATTGAAATCATCGGTACCGATATACGTCTCGTTTTGGTGCTAAAAAGCTGGTTTAACCTGTTCCCATTTCCTCGTCTTAACCCTAGCTTTGCGCCCATTCCGAGCCCAGAGTAAAGGCTCGAATTAGGTTGACATAAGAGGCTATTTCCGAGAAAATATGCGCCTGAAATTTCTGGGATATCGCCAAGCGGTAAGGCAACGGGTTTTGATCTCGTCATGCGCAGGTTCGAATCCTGCTATCCCAGCCATATTCTCCGACGCAGACATAGGTTTGCGTCTTACTATAACTGCAAAAGCATAGGTGCCCCAAGGTGTCAAAACTGAAAGTTTTTACCGGTAGTGCTCATCCAGCGTTAGCTAAAATGGTTGTAGATCGCTTAGGTGTTCCCCTAGGCAAAGCTAAGGTGTCAACCTTTAGTGATGGGGAATGTGCTATTGAATTGCTGGAAGACGTGCGTGGCAAGGATGTATTTATCATCCAACCTACCTGCGCACCCACCAACTCTAATTTAATGGAACTCATCTTGATGGCTGATGCCATGCGCCGAGCTTCCGCTGCTCGTGTAACTGCCGTGGTACCTTACTTTGGTTATGCACGCCAAGATCGTCGTCCTCGCTCTGCACGTGTACCTATAAGCGCCCGTGTTGTGGCTAACATGATGGCTCGTTCTGGCATTGACCGTGTATTGACTGTTGATTTACACGCCGAACAGATTCAAGGATTTTTTGACATCCCAGTAGACAACGTGTTTGGTTCTCCTGTGTTGTTGGACGAAATAACCAACCAAAATTACGACCACCCATTGGTTGTTTCTCCAGATGTCGGTGGCGTAATACGTGCCCGTGCAGTGGCTAAGCAGCTAAATACAGATTTGGCCATTATCGACAAACGACGTGAAAAGGCTAACGAATCTGAAGTTATGAACATTATTGGTGACGTTACAGACCGTACCTGCATCTTGGTTGATGATATGTGCGACACTGCTGGCACCTTGTGCAAAGCAGCTGACGCACTCAAGGCCAATGGTGCCAAGCGCGTAATTGCCTATGCAACCCATCCAGTATTATCTGGACCTGCAGTAGACAACATCACTAACTCTTCTCTGGACGAATTGGTAGTAACCGACACTATTCCACTATCAGATGCCAGCAAGGCCTGTAAAAGCATTCGTCAACTGACTATGGCCGACTTATTAGCCGAGTCAGTACGTCGCGTTTGCAACGAAGAATCCATTAGCGCGATGTTTCGCACCTAGAATTAGGCTGCAAACCTCACGCTAGTATTAACGGCCTTTTATTAGGTCATTTTAACCGTCCTACCGTGCACCGGTCGCAAGTGCCCAGGACAATATATAAGGAAAGACAAATGTCTATCTCTCTAAATGCTGAAGCCCGTGATGACTTGGGGAAAGGTGCGAGCCGCCGCCTACGTCGTCTAACTGGTGGCACACCTGCTATCGTTTTCGGTGGTGCAAAAAACAAGAAGCCTCAATCCATCACTTTGGTTCACAAAGACCTTTGGAAAGCTTCTGAAACAGCTGGCTTTTACAGCTCTGTGATCACTCTAAACATTGGTGGCAAAGATGAGCCAGTTATCGTTAAGGATCTGCAGCGCCACCCAGCCAAACAAGAAATTCAACACGTTGATTTCTTGCGTGTCACTAAGTCCAACATAATACACATCTTGGTTCCTATCAAATTTTTGAACGAAGCTACTGCTCCTGCCATTAAGATCAGTGGCGGCACGGTATCTCACGCTCAAAGCGAAGTTGAAATCACCTGTTTGGCGGCTAATTTGCCGGAATTTGTCACCGTAGACATGCAAGATGTGGCTATTGGTGGCATTGTTCACCTTTCAGATATTCAACTACCAAAGGGCGTTACTGTTCGCGCTCTGCGCCTAGGTGATGACCACGACCAAGCGATTGCTACTATTACTGGCAGCAAAGGCAGCTAAAACTAGCACCGCTTAGTTGTTGTAATAAGCGCCTTTGTTATTCATTTAACAAGGGCGTTTTTATTTGGAGCCCTGGGACTATGTCCAATTCTATACCCGATGTACCCATCAAACTTATTGTTGGTCTAGGCAATCCTGGCGCCACATATGATCAAACTCGACACAATGCAGGCCAAGACTGGCTGGTGAAGTTAGCTAAAGAAGAAGGCATTAGCTTGACCACAGAAAAACGTTTTTTTGGTGATTATGGTCAAGGGTTCGTAGCTGGGCACAAAGTACACCTACTCGTCCCTAATACCTTTATGAATTTAAGTGGGCAGGCTGTACAAGCTCTGTGTAGCTTCTATAAAATCGACACAGAAAACATCCTCGTAGCCCATGACGAGCTGGACTTGCCGCCAGGCACAGCACGTCTCAAACTAGGTGGTGGCCATGGCGGTCATAATGGATTGCGAGATATTATTAGCAAGCGTAGTGGCGACAAGAATTTTCATCGCTTACGTATAGGAATAGGCCACCCTGGCAATGCCAAGTTAGTGACCAATTACGTATTAAAAAAAGCGCCCCTTGAAGAACGTATTAGCACCCAGGATTCCATGGACAAGGCAATAAAAGTTATGCCAGAGGCCATATCTGGGCAATGGCAAAAAGCCATGAACAACCTGCACACGACCTGAAAAAAGTGGTCTAATTAAAATTACTAGAGGTATCCCATGGGATTCAATTGCGGCATTGTAGGCCTACCTAACGTTGGCAAATCCACTCTCTTTAATGCCCTTACCAAAGCCGGCATTAGCGCTGAGAACTTTCCATTCTGCACCATCGAGCCAAACGCTGGTGTTGTGGCAATGCCAGACCCACGTTTACAAGCCTTGGCTGCTATCGTTGAACCAGAACGCGTCCTGCCCACCACCATGGAATTTGTGGACATTGCAGGTTTGGTGGAGGGTGCATCTAAAGGGGAAGGGTTGGGTAACAAGTTTTTGGCTAACATCCGTGAAACAGACGCCATCGCCCACGTTGTGCGCTGCTTTGAAGATGATAACGTAATTCATGTCTCTAACCGTATTGACCCAATCGACGACATTGGCATCATCAACATGGAATTGGCCTTGGCTGACTTAGATTCTGTAGAAAAGCAAAAAGCTCGCGTGCATCGTGTTGCCCGCACCGGTGACAAAGAAGCCCAAGCCACCATGGCGTTTTTAGAAAAGCTGGCGGGCCCACTAAGTGAAGGTATTGCAGTGCGTACCCTAGACTTAAACGACGACGAACTAGCAATGGTAAAGGGCTTTCACCTGCTAACTAGCAAACCCACCATGTACATTGCCAACGTCGCTGACGATGGCTTTCAAGACAACCCTCATCTAGATGCAGTAAACACCTTTGCCGCTGTGGAAGGCGCTAAAGTAGTGGCTATCTGTAACCAAATTGAAGCCGAAGTTAGTGAGCTAGATGATGAAGACAAACGTGAGTTTTTGTCTGACATTGGCATGACAGAGCCTGGCTTAGATCGTGTGATTCGCGCAGGTTATGAACTACTTAGCTTACAAACCTACTTTACCGCAGGCGTTAAAGAAGTACGCGCCTGGACTGTCAAGCAAAATGCTACGGCACCTCAAGCAGCTGGCGTGATCCACACGGATTTTGAAAAGGGTTTTATCCGTGCTGAAGTTGTTAGTTATAATGATTTTATTACTGGTAACGGCGAACAAGGCGCCAAAGAAGCTGGGAAATGGCGCTTGGAAGGCAAAGAATACCGAGTAAAAGACGGTGATGTAGTGCACTTCCGATTTAATGTGTAAAAGCTTTGATTGTGGGTGTTGACAGCACTCACAAAACAAGGAATAATTCGCGTCCTCAAGTGCAGCCACTGTGCTTGAGAATGATTAAAATGGCTATGTAGCTCAGCTGGTTAGAGCACATCACTCATAATGATGGGGTCACTAGTTCGAATCTAGTCATAGCCACCATTTTGATCCGTCTTTTGGACATTTCTGGGATATCGCCAAGCGGTAAGGCAACGGGTTTTGATCTCGTCATGCGCAGGTTCGAATCCTGCTATCCCAGCCATTCGTTGTTTTCTGTCACCCACTATTGGTTTCATCGCTATGATTTTTTCGATTGAGATTAAGCTTAAATTTGTCTAGAGTAATGCTTACTCGAGTTATCTTCAGCAGCATTTAGCATGAACTTTATTGGGCACCACAAGCTCGCAGGTGATATACCTAACCCCAACCCTACCCATCAGGGTTACAGCTTACAAGAACGACACCCTAAGGGCTTTGAGGCCTGCTACGGTCAAAGGCGAATAGCCACCAAGCACAGACTTGCCTGCCACCTTGCGCCGAACCCCATAACCCAGACTCAAGTGGTCTTATATAAAGGAACCTATCATGATACTTCACATTAACAGCCAATTTGATAGCGGCAACATTGAGGTCATTAATCTTCAAAGCAACCCTATCGAGTTAGCTATACGTCATGATAACCAGTCGGATTTCTATCAGTGGTTTCACTTTAGTATTGCTGGCGCTAAGGATAGAGACGAATTAAAACTAAGCCTTATCAATGCCGCAGGCGCAGCTTTTGCTGAAGGCTGGCAGTATTTTCAAGTAGTAGCTTCCTATGACAGAGAAGAGTGGTTTAGGGTGCCCACATGTTATGAAGACGGCTGCCTTATATTTAACCACGCACCCGAGCATGACTTGGTTTGGTATAGCTACTTTACACCTTACTCATGGGAACGGCATCAGGACCTTATTGGTTGGGCGCAAACCAGCGACATTTGCACTCTGGCCACCATTGGTAACAGCTTAGATGGCAGGCCTTTAAGCCTACTTACTATCGGAGATGCATCGACACAAAAGCGTAAAATCTGGCTCACTGCTCGCCAACACCCAGGCGAAACCATGGCCGAATTTGCTATAGAAGGGTTATTGCAAAAACTACTAGACCCAAATGATGCCTGTGGCCGTAAGCTACTCAAAGATGCTGTATTCTATATTATCCCCAACATGAACCCAGACGGCAGTGTACGTGGCCACCTGCGGACTAACGCAGTAGGTGTTAACCTTAACCGTGAATGGATAGATGCCACCATGGAGCGCAGCCCAGAAGTATTTTTAACACAACAGAAAATGCGTGAGACTGGTGTAGATCTTTTTATCGATTGTCACGGCGACGAAGAAATCCCTTACGTTTTCTTAGTAGATAACCAAGGTATTCCAGCATACAGTCCAAGACTTGCTAAGCTAGAAGCAGACTTCAAACAACAGCTTCTCATCAGCAATCCAGATTACCAAACAGTACACGGCTACGACACAGACCTGCCAGGCCAAGCTAACCTCTCTTTAGCTAGCGCCTCCGTTGGCCAAACCTATAACTGTTTATCGCTAACCTTAGAGATGCCTTTTATCGACAACTTTAATCTACCAGATGCAACACACGGTTGGTCTGCACAACGCAGCAGTGACATCGGAGCAGCCCTGTTACCTGCCATGTTAGCTGTGGTAAATGAACTAAGATAAACCCCAGGCCTACGCTGGCTGGATGACTTTTACGCACTCGCTAGGCCACGGTAATTTTTTCGTGTAGTCGACCCAAGCCATCTAAGTCAGCCACCTTGCGGACATGTATTAGGAGTTGTCCTAGTTCGCGACTTTAGCCTCACAAGGCATAAAGTAGTTTGTGGTATTAACCACTTTGGAACTTATGTTTTGACAGATAAGGCATATGTTACCATCACATGGGCCACGGTTTTATCAACCACTAACACCCTACTTTTTGGCGAATAATCATCACTCTAGTCGAATTATTACAGGTTTTGATAATCAAAATTCGTAATCATAATCGAATAACAATTATCAATATGAGTGACACCAATGAATTTTCAAATGACTGAAGAACAACAAATGCTTCTTAATTCTTTAGGCGCGTTTCTTGAGCAAGAAGTCTACCCACATGAAGCTGAAGTTGACCGTGCTGGGTTAGTGCCGCCTGAGCTTTGTGAACAGATTAAAAAACGTGCTCTTGAAATGGGCTTCTTTGCTGCAAATCTGCCTGAATCCGTGGGTGGTGGAGGGCTTGATTATACGACTTTGGGCTTAATGGAGCGCGAACTAGGTAAAGCAAGCTATGGTTTAGGAGGTAATATTGCACGACCTACTGAACTGCTGATGGCCTGTGAGGGCGATCAAATAGAAAAATACCTCAACGCCTGTGTTAGTGGTGAAAAACATGAGTGCTTTGCTTTAACCGAGCCAGGTGCCGGTTCTGATATTATGTCTATGGCTACCCGAGCCGTAGCAGATGGTGATGATTACGTGATTACTGGTAATAAACATTATATTAGTAGCCCCTGTGCGCCAGATTTTGCAATTGTATTTGCTACTACTGGTATGAATGAAACGCCCAGGGGTCCACGTAAACGCGTTACTGCCTTTTTGGTGGATTGTGATGAGAAAGGGTTTAGTATGAATTTGGGACCACTTTGTGCAGCCCAACGTGCTTACCGAACTTATGAACTAAATTTTGATCAATGTCGAGTACATAAAAGTCAGATTCTTGGAGAAGAAGGCAAAGGTTTCGAGCTGGCTGATCAGTGGTTAGGCATGGGCCGGGTATGGGTTGGTGCACAAAGCTGCGGTAAAACAGAACGTTTGTTGAATCTTGCTACCGAGTGGGCGGCAACGCGTAAACAGTTTGGAAAACCCATTGGTGCTTTTCAAGGCACTTCTTTTAAACTGGCAGACATGGCTACAGAATTACAAGCTGCAGACCTGTTAGTGATGCATGCTTGCCAGAAAGCTGATAATGGTATTATGCAACCAGAGGATGCAGCGATGGCGAAGCTATTTGCCTCCGAATTGGTATCCCGTGCTGCTGATCATACGGTACAGATATTTGGTGGTGCTGGGTTGATGGAGGAAATGCCAATAGAACGTTTGTGGCGGGACTCTCGTCTCGAACGTATTTGGGATGGTACTTCTGAAATTCAGAGGCATATTATTTCTCGTTCGTTGTTACGGCCCTACGAAGCATAATAGTGGGTGTTTTGGGTCTATTTAAACTAAGCCAGCAGTGGTTGCTGACTTGAGCATAATTTACGTTTTATAGAGGTCATAGTTATGCCTGTTATAACAATTCAGCAAATTGCTGGTAGAACAAAACAACAAAAAACTGAAGTGATGAAAAAAATCACTGAGGCTTTTGTTGATGTTTATGGTGTTCCTGGAGAAGGCGTAATGATTATATTTCAGGATCTCAAGGATGATGACTGGGGTAGAAATGGCGTGCTACAAGGTGATTTAGATAAATAATCAATAGAACATCCCCTGACTTTAATCATTAGTATTACAAAGATGATAGTTCAGCGTTTGTGCTTTGGCTCGCTGGCGTTGTTCATCGCGCCCCAGCCAATTGTGTAATACTTCAGTATCCACTATTACTTTCTCCGCTCAAAAACATAAATAGGCTGATCACTAACGTAAATAAGCAATCACCTGTTTAACCACTGCAGGAGACGCATTAGTCTTTGGCAACCCTAGTACTGCATTAATAATTTGTTGCGCCGTCTCATTGTTCAAACCAGCATGGGCCAACAGCATTTTTGCCTTGCCTATCATTTCATCATCGCTAAGCGCTAATTCAGGATCTCCTTTAGCCCCCTGCCGCTGAGCTGAAAACCGCTCTCCACAACAGGTCACTACAGTCACCGCCGAGCCCCACGTTACAGGATAATTTGAGTCATAATCATTGGCCACTACAGCAGTGATACGCTCCCGCAACGATTTTAAACGGCTACGGCTAGTCTCTGAAAAAGAGTCAAAAACCACTTCCCCCGCATCTAATGCGGCAGCAACACAATGGTAGAGCGAGAATTTAGCGGCATATTCACTATCAGGTTGTGGCCTATCACACACATCCATCGCTGCTTGATAGGTATCGATATGTACAGTCTCAACCTCTTTACCCTGTAATAGCCCATGTAATTCCAAGGCAGCATCAATAGCCGGATGAGTATGCCGGCAACAAGGCCAGGGTTTAATTGAAGTATTAGATAGCTGCCATGGCAAATTGGGTTCTGCTGTCACCAACTCAGGCATGGCATCCTCGCAAGTCGCCTTGAAAAAGCCTTTGTCGCCTTCAAGTACCTGAGGTGGACCAGTAAAGTCCAACAACGCCAAATCAGCAGCAACAATGCCTGCTTCAGCGGCCCGCCCAGCATGCAAATGTTTGCTCATAGCCCCAGTTTCAAGAAACTCCCAGAACCCTGAAGACTGCGTTCCAGCATTGCCTAAGGCGTACATCGCCCGCTCATCACTGAGTTTCAATAAACACGCTGCCGCCATAGCTGAGCCAAAAGGGCCACAAGTCGCTGTATTATGCCAGATGCGATAATGGGCAGGACCGACGGCCATACCTATCCGGCACATTGCTTCAAAGCCCTGCAAAACCGCTAACAGTATTTCTCGACCATTACTGGATTCACGTTCTGCCAAAGCAAGAACTGCAGGTACCACAACACAACCAGGGTGGGTTACTGAAGCGCGATGTAAATCGTCAGTTTCCAAAATGTGCGTTAAACTTCCCGCCACCAACGCTTTGCGACCTGCATCACATCCTTGACTGGCCGCCCATGTCAGCAATTTTTTACCTGGTTCACTATTGCGCCCAGCCAGCGTATTGGCAATCGCATCCAGAGTAAAAAATGCAGCTCGCTGTAAATCACCGTCACTAACCGCTTTATTACGAATTAGCGTAATTAACTGCTGGGTTATAGTCATCTAGATGAATCTCCAAATTGATAAATATCTGCTTTATATAATGAGATTTCAGTGTTAATACCACCGATGATGCATTTAAAGCCATTAGCCTCTTTTATAATGAGCTATTAAGAAAGCACTCACAGGTTATCCAAAAAAACAATTCGTGAGCCGTAACCACAACGTCACTTACAAGTTACGTCAGGTGGCAGTGGTCAAGTACATCTGGCCACAGCATTAGAAACAATGCATAGGTCTTGGCATGACAGTTGATATATGCAGTGAGAAGGGCAGTCCTGACATGCTGAGACTAAGCCCTACTCAGTACAGCATTATTTCGGAAGCTAGTAATTAACTCCGGCCATTCTGGCAGTATTTTGGTATCAGGCCATGCTCTGCGATGATCACTTGGGCATATGCCAAAAAGATCTCGATAAGCCTTACTAAAATAGGACGAGCTATTGAAGCCTGTGGCCACACAAATATCAATCACAGGCATATTCGTTTGCGTTAATAAAGCACGAGCACGATGCAATCTTAGTGCTTTGTAAAAAGTGACCGCTGAACAACAAAAGTATCGATCGAACAGTCTTTCCAGTTTTCGTTGGGAAAGCCCCAACAATGTCGATATTTCTGGAATCGTGATCGGCTCTTCAACATTATGGCCCATGAGTTCAATCGCTTCATTCAAGAATAGTGGCACGTTTAATTGTGTGCGCGACTGCGCTCTCTTTTGTTGCGCCGTCGAAGGCCTAGTCTCAGCACTAACCATGTGATCTGCTACATCACAAGCCAGCGTCTTGCCATGATTTGAAGCAATATCATGCAACATCATATCCGAACATGACGTACCACCTGCACAGGTGATTCTTTTTCTGTCGGCGACAAAAACCTGCTCCTGAATATCAACTTCAGGATAGCGTTCTTGAAATGCATTTACACAATGCCAATGAATAGTTGCAGAATAACCAGACAATAAATTTGCCCTAGCAAGAATATAGGAACCCATCTCAACAGCACCAATAATAATACCTGTCCGAGCCATTGCCTGGAGCCAATGCAGAACTTCCGGATTATCATAATGCTCAGCATTCCAGCCACTACAAACAAAAACCGTATCCCAATGAGTATCAACAGTGGATATCGCCTTAGTCTGCACAGTGATTTCATCAGATGAAACAACACCACCACCTTCGGCAGATAGAAATTCCCATTGATACAATGTCTTTCCACTACAATTGTTAGCAATCCGTATAGGATCAATAAGAGAAGTCAGCGTAAATAAACTAAACTTTGATGTCAAAAGAATAGCGAAAGTACGGCATTCGTTCGAGATGTTTTCATAAATCATGGACCCCTCCCAATAACTTATATGTAATTACGGCAGCTTTTCGATGACATCTAACATTTGATCCAAAGTCATTTCATATTCTAAAACATATGGGTTCATGCACTACTATTCTGTTGTTACATACATAAACAAGCGCTGATTTAACCTATAAATGGCCATTCCAAACTTACTTCACTGTGATGCTAGGTTATTAATCCAAACCACTAACAAATAAAACTATTTCGCCAACTATACAATAAATTCGACGATATTATTACTTTATGGAGAAAATTTCTCTAAGATGGGGCCTAAAATAGGTTAACAAACCCCGCGCTGACTTTATCAAAATTGTTGTAATAACTTCATCAATCATTGCTATGGCTAAGGCCGATTGGCAACAATGACTAATGCATCCGCTGCGACTACACCTTGCCCTTGTGGAAGCACCAGTAATGGATTTATATCCAGCTCTAGCAAGTTGTCCCAATGGGCCTCTGCATAATCAGCAATCGCGAGTATGGCATCAACAAGGGCGTTGATATCACCTATCTTCTGGCCGCGAAAACCCTTTAACATCCTCATCACCATTAACGAATCAAGCGCACGTTCAACCGCTTGCTTATCTGTCGGCAATAACAAACTGCAACTGTCATTTAGCAATTCAACCAGTATCCCACCTGCCCCAATAACTAATGCCAGCCCAAATTGACTGTCGCGATTAACCCCAACAATCAATTCAGCAACGGCATCGTGAACCATTGATTCAACGAGAAAAGTCTCTACATTTTGTCCGCTTTTGGCTACAGATACACTCACCTCTCTTGCAGCCTCTTCAACTTCTTCAAGGGATTTTAAGTTGAGTTTTACGGCGCCCAAATCTGATTTATGTAGAAAACTAGTGCCAACCGCTTTTAACACTACAGGAAAGCCAATTCCAGCAGCAATGGCCGAGACTTCTTCAGCATGACCTACTGCTCCAACTGGAACCGGCAGACCAAATGCTTTAAGACTAGACTTACTGACCCATTCATCAAACGTCTGGGTAGCAACATCAGCCCCATATTGGGACGTTGAGACTCTAGGTAAAGTAAGTTGCGATAATCGAGTTGCTCTAAATTCTGCATATTTAGCTGCAGCAGAATAGGCAAACAAACCATCATCGAGACCTTGTAATGGCACAACGCCATTATCAATAAGATAATCACGCAATTCTACCGGTAGCAATTCGCTAATAGTAGAAATTACAAAAGCGGGCTTGCCTGTTGTTTTGTGTGCAGCAATAAAGGCATCCAAAGCCATATTCCATTCAGCCACTTCCTCAGCCACTGCATCACTTGTAACCGTAGGATGGTCATAAATCAGTATAGCTGCATCATGGTCGCCTTTCATCGAGGCGGTAAAGCAACGTTCCTGAGCTGCTTTATCACCCCATATCGAGGTGTTGTAATCAAACGGGTTGGAAATAGTGACATAGCTCGGCAACTCATCTTCCAACTCTGCAATTTGGGGGGCGGAAAACGCCCGCATTTCCAGTTGATATTCAGGCACTAAATCAGCAATTATGGCTGCTTCACCGCCAGAACATGACAAACTAAAAATATTGCGCCCGCTAATAGGTTTGGCAATATTTAAGATTTTCACTGTCTCTAGCAAACGACTCAAAGAATCGACCCTTATCACACCTAGGCGTTCAAATAAGGCACTATAAAGCGAATCTGAGCCAGCAAGTGTGCTGGTATGACTGACAGTCTGACGTGCACTCGCATCTGTTTTACCTACTTTCAACACAACAATAGGCACGCCTTTACGTACTGCTTTTTCAGCAACACGACTGAATACTTCAATATTATCAAGGCCTTCAATATACATACCAATAACATTAACCCGGTCATCCAACAATAATGCATCGATATAATCCCCAGCACCCAATACCGATTGATTACCCGTTGCTATCACATGGGTAAAATTTACCGAGCGATCATTCATAGTAATATTCATGGCAATATTACCGCTTTGAGAAATAATCGCGACACCGCTTTCAACTGTGGTTGGATAATTACCAAATAAATATGGCCACAGTGCACATTTATCCAAATAATTCACAAAACCAAAACAATTAGGCCCAACTAATGGCATATCGCCAGCAGCAGCAATGAGCTGATTCTCTATTAGCTGACCTTCTTCACCGATTTCACCAAACCCAGCGGCATAACAAACGCACCCACCGGCACCAAGTTTAGATAGTTGTTGAACAACTTGTACCGTAATTTCTTTATTAACGCCGATATAAGCCGCATCTGGTGCTGAGGGCAAATCCTTAACCGCGGCATAACATTTATACCCAGCAATAAATGCCCTCGTTGGATGCACTGGCCAGATTTCCCCTTGGAAGCCCATGTCCTGACAACGTTTAATTGACATTTCTGCTATAGAACCACCAATAAATGCAATAGTTTTTGGTGAAAAAAGCCTAGCTATAGTCTCTGAACGTGTTAGCGCCATTTGCTCTCTCTGATTGCTTCAAAAAATTTATATGATTAGGTGATAATCTGAGAATTTCAAACGGCCGTATTTCAGCTTTTCGACATAACTATAAAATTTTCGATAAACGCAAACATATTCCAGATAGGAATATTTGTAAAAAGGGGTATAAAAAATCAAATTAAAGTTGGTGGCTCAGATCGATCGGAACGTTTATTGGACAACGCTGAGTCTTCTAATACCCAATCAATAAAATTTCCTGCTTGTTGCGACAGTTCAACCCCATTGGGATAAACAAGATAAACTGCTCTGTTTTTAGACAGGGACATATTCAACGGTTGCACGAGTTTTTTATTCGCCAGTAAATCTGTGACCAAACCACTATAACCCAAGGCTATACCTTGGCCATCTAATGCAACCTGGATAACGTTCGCATAGCTATCGAAGTCTAATGTTTTGAAAGATGAGGACATGGTTACACCATGCCCTCTTAACCACCAATCCCAATCCTCGTCCGCGTGAAAATCACCGTTAAGATTAATCAACGCATGATCAAGTAAATCAGTTGCTGAACGAATAGGCTGTGCGTTCTTTAGGTATTCGGTCGTACAGACCGGAAATGAATTAATTTCGAATAATTTTATTGAAGCCAGTCCCGGCCAGTTACCCTCCCCATAACGAAAACCAATATTAATCTTATCCGCCACCATATCACAAGGTTGATCAGACACTGCTACCCGAAACTCCGCCTCAGGAAATAGTGCTTTATACTTCATGAGTCGTGGAGTAAACCAAAACGAAGAGATAGCGATAGTTGATGCTATTGAAATCTTTAGTGGTTGAACATCTTTTTTAATCCTGCCTGAAACTTCAGCGATACTCTCCAAACTCTCGTTAATCGTTATTTGAAAATCCTTACCTGACTTCGTCAAACTCATCGCTCGATGTAAACGGTCAAATAACTTAACCCCTAAATACTCTTCAAGAACGCGAATCTGCCTGCTAATCGCTTCACGGCTAACACAAGACTCTTCAGCTGCTTTGGTAACACTTAGATGTCTTGCAACCGATTCAAAAGCCAGCAAACTTTTCAACGGAGGCAATCTAGATTTCAATGTTTTCATATGGGTCTCCTGCATAAAGTTTACGAGAAAACTCTACTTTTGACTTCCGTTATTTTTCGCACAGATTAGCCCGCCAATTTTTGCAGCCCAATCATCAAATCCTATTTCAACATAAGTGTCGAATTAGTGCTTATTATGTCGCAAAACATAAAATCGATAACACTAGTTTGCCACATTATGTTTGCTTCATGACGAATTTAATGGGAAGCAAAATGCAAGAGCAGGTCAAAGTAACACGTAATGGTCGCATACTTGAAATTATCCTCGACAACCCTAAGGCCAATGCAATTGATATTACCATCAGTCAGAAACTTGGTGAGGCCTTTGTTATGCTTCGTGATGACCCTGAATTAAGCGTCGGTATTATTACTGGCGCTGGCGATCGAATTTTTTGTGCCGGGTGGGATTTAAAAGCCCTCAACGCCGGTGAAATGCAAACTGATAATTGGTGGGAAGATGATTATGGCCCGGGTGGTTTTGCTGGCCTAACCGAAATGTGGAATTTGAATAAGCCCGTTATTGCCGCACTAAATGGTCTGGTCATTGGTGGTGGCTTTGAACTCGCCTTAGCCTGTGATTTATTGATTGCTAGCGACAATGTTGAATTTGCCTTGCCAGAACTGCCTCTTGGTCTTGTCCCTGATGCTGGCGCAATACAGCGCCTTGCAAAGCGCCTGCCCTACAACAAGTCAATGGAAATGTTTTTAATTGGCGAGCGCATGTCTGCAACAGAAGCGGCAAGCTACGGTATGGTTAACAAAGTCGTACCTCAAGAGAAACTAATGGAAGCTGCTAGAGCTTGGGCTGAAAAATTAGCCAATTCTGCACCACTAGCGGTGCAATCAATAAAAGAATTAATGCGTGCTATTGAAGGTGACACAATCCAGGAAGCCTTTAAAACCATGCGAACAGCCGACCTGCCTACATACCGCGCCCTGCTGTCATCAGACGATGCACAAGAGGGTGTAGAAGCATTTGTAGAAAAACGCGCACCTGCGTTTAAAGGTAAATAAGCTGATACCTGCACCCGAAAATCAGATGACAATGGACCTGAATATTGCCTTTGTCACCTGTTTGAATTCGTCATTCAATACACGAGAATATTTAGTATGACTTCCACCTTCAAACCAATAAACCCTAACGATGTCAAGGCCGTCACCTGTCTTGGCGCAGGCCCAATTGGGGCAGGCTGGGCTGCTTATTTTTTAGCCCATGGTTATACCGTCACTAGCTACATACACAGTCTGGATGAAGAACCTGCACTGCGCTTGCTGATTGAAAACGCCTGGATCAGCCTTAAACAGCTAGGGCTGTCTGAAGGTGCCTCATTAGACAACTTGACCTGCACCAATAATCTCAAAGAGGCTGTTTCCACAGCAGATTTCATTCAGGAAAGTGTGCCTGAAAATATCGATTTGAAACAAGGTGTTTATGCCCAATTAGGAAACCTAGCTCCCACTAACGTTGTGATTGCTTCAAGCACTTCTGGTTTATCCATGACCGACATTCAAGCACACTGTGCTACCCCTCTACGCACGGTGGTAGGGCACCCATTTAACCCGCCTTACCTATTACCTTTAGTGGAAATTGTTAAAGGCGATCAAACTGCCCCCGAAGCCGTAGAATGGTTAGTTGAGTTTTACAAAATTGCAGGCAAAGCCCCACTGGTATTGCGCAAAGAGATTCCTGGTTTTATTGCCACTCGCTTACAAGAAGCTATTTGGCGTGAAGCCCTCCACATGGTAGATAATGACGAAGCCACCGTTGAAGAAATTGACTTTGCCATCACCAATGGTCCGGGGCCTCGTTGGGCATTAATGGGCCCCTGTCTGACCTTTCACAACGGCGGTGGTGAAGGAGGCATGGCCTATAATCTCGACCAATTCGGCCCCGCTCTAAAGCTTCCATGGACACGCCTTGAAGCGCCCGAACTTACTAAATCATTACGCAATAAAATGGTTGATGGCTGTATTCGTGAAGCTAGTGACAATGATTATATAACGCTTAGTCGAGCTAGGGACGAAGGTCTGGTCGCCATCCAGAACGCATTAAAAAATTGTAAATTACCTTTAACGTGATTATTTGCAGCTAACATGTTTGATTTATTAGCCAACTCTTTCCAGAGTCAAAAATACACATAAATTTAACCAAAAAATGACACTCCAGATTAAGTCCGATATTGATAATAGCAAATGCTAACAATAACTTTTCTGCTGAAACTACAGACTAACTTAACTGCTAGGAAATATATAATGAAAAACAATGTAATTATTACTTGTGCCGTAACTGGAGCAGGAGACACGCTTGCCAAACATCCAGATATCCCTGTCACTCCTCAACAAATTTCTGATTCAGTTATTGCTGCCGCCAAAGCCGGTGCTGCTATGGCTCATATTCATGTTCGAGATCCTATAACAGGTAAAGGTTCACGGGATATTGAATTATTCAAAGAAGTGATTGGTCTAGTTCGAGCTAGCGACACTGATGTTATTATCAATGTTACAGCGGGAATGGGTGGCGACTGGATACCAAGTCAAGAAAACCCAAATATGCCAGCCGAAGGTTCTGACCTCATCAGCGCAGTTGAGAGAATGGCACACATTAAAGCGGTGCAACCAGAAGTATGCACACTAGATTGTGGCACTATGAACTTCGGCGACAACGACATCTACGTCAGCACGCTGGATTGTCTCCGGGAAATGGCCATATTAGCTCAGCAGTGGGGTGTGAAACCAGAACTTGAAGTATTCGACCTTAGCCATATTCGTATTGCTCAACAGTTGATGACTGAGGGACTAATTGATGATGATCCCTTATTCCAAATTTGTCTGGGTTTAACCTGGGGTGCCGCCGCTGATTCAGAGAGTATGATGGCTATGCGTAATGCCCTACCTGCCAATGCAAACTGGGGAGGATTCGGCATAGGACGGATGGAAATGCCAATGGTCGCTCAAGCGGTTTTATTGGGAGGTAACGTACGCGTTGGTTTAGAAGACAACATTTATCTAGATAGAGGCGTTTTAGCAAGCAATGAGTCTTTAGTTCAACGTGCCCGTGAAATCATTGAACGACTCGGCTCACGAGTTGTAAGCGACCCAGTAGAAGCTCGTGAACAACTTGGTCTACCGGCCGTGTCGCATAAGTAGATTGGAATAACGCATTCGTTTTTGTGTCTGCTGAGTCACTTATTGCCGTAAATAACGCGGCTAAGACGGGCAGCAGCAGGCACCAAAATGCCCGATTTATAGATCATGCAAGCACTGATAAAATCTACAGTTCAGCAAGAACCTCTTTGGCAATTTTAGTGCTGTCAATCGCTGCAGGCACTCCACAATAAATAGCCGTTTGCAACAAAGCTTCCATAATTTCTTCTTTGCTACAACCGTTATTAATTGCTCCAACTAAATGTAACCTTAATTCATGAGGGCGGTTTAACGCCGTTAACATAACAAGATTAAGCAAACTTCGCGTTTTTCTTGGTAAACCATCTCTGCTCCAAACACTACCCCAACAATACTCAGTCACTAACTCCTGTAAAGGCATGGTTAATTCATCTGCGTTCTTTAACGAATTATTTACATACTCTTCACCAACAACTTCTTTACGTATTTTCAGGCCTTCTTCAAATTTTTCTGATGCCATACCTTGCTCTCTCTATATTTCTATTGTTTATTAAATCATACCAATCATTGCATACGAAAAGGATCATCAATTGGCTCAGACGAAGTGTTAATCCAAATAGTTTTCTCTCGGGTGTAGTCGTAAACTGCTTCAAGGCCGGACTCACGACCATGACCACTGTCCTTAAACCCACCAAATGGCGCCATTGGTGATACTGCTCGGTAGGTATTAATCCAAACGATGCCCGAACGAATAGCTTTACTCATTCTTATGCCACGACCAATATTGGTGGTAAAAATACCTGAAGCAAGACCGAAGTTTGTATTATTAGCAATCGCAATAGCTTCTTTTTCATCTTTAAATCGCAATACACTAACAACAGGTCCGAACATTTCGGTCTTCGCCACGTGCACATCCATATTCGGACACTCAATTATAGTAGGCTCATAGTACAAACCTTCAGGGTTTAAACCACTTGGACGACGCGCTCCATAAACCAGCTTTGCACCCATTTCCAACGATAATCGGATACTGTGCTCAATATTATCCAATTGGTTACGCGTTGCTAATGGCCCCATTTGAGTCTTGTCATCCAGCGGATCACCAATGCATATTTCAGCTGCACGTTCTGCAATTTTGGCAACTACTTCATCATAAATACTGTCTTGAATTAATAAACGTGAACCCGCCACACAACTCTGTCCACTGGCGCTAAAAACGCTTAACAATATACCGTTAATGGCACTTTTCATATCAGCATCGGCAAAAATAATCATAGGTGACTTTCCACCAAGCTCGGTTGACACCTGAGCAAAGTTTTCTGCTGAATTACGAATGATATGCCTCGCCGTTTCTAAGCCACCCGTAAAACTAATTCGATCCACTAATGGGTGTGAACTCAGCACCTTGCCACAGGGGTCACCAAAACCGGTAACAATATTAACTACACCAGGAGGGAAACCCGCCTCTTCAAAAACTTTGGCAAACGCCAACATCGGAGCTGAAGCATGCTCGGATGCCTTTAAAACAACTGTATTTCCTGTTGCCAAAGCAGGCCCCAACTTTACTGCCGTCAAAAACAGCTGGGAATTCCAGGGCACAATCGCTGCAACCACGCCCAGGGGCTCACGAATAGTCATGGCAAACATATCAGCTTTATCTATCGGCAGCGTCGCACCCTGCACCTTATCTGCCAGCCCAGCATAATAATGAAAATACTCTGAAATATAACCCGCTTGCCATCGAGTTTCTTTTAATAATTTTCCTGTGTCCGTAGTTTCAATCTCACCCAGTTCTTCAGAATGTTTAGCTAAGAGATCGCCCAACCTGCGTAACAATTTACCCCGCTGTGTTGGTAACATCGTACTCCATGGGCCAGAGGTAAATGCTCGATGCGCTGCCTTAACAGCAAGATCCACATCCTTAGCACTAGCTTCAGGAATAGTCGCCCACGATTCACCCGTCGCCGGATTCATACTTTCGAACGTTTTATTGTTCTCTGCATTAACGTACTTACCGTCAATATACATCTGATATTTTTTTAATTCAGTCATAGTATTACTCCAATGTCATGATCCCAATAGAAAATATGGTGTCATTACTTAACTCTAATCAACGTTAATTTTCGATGGCTTATGTCCATCACTAATATACGCGATGCATTCAATTTCAATTTTTATATCCACTAAAAAGTCAGACACCAAGGCTGAACGTGCAGGTGGCATTTCTGTAAAGTATTGACCGTAAACCTCATTAAACCCTGGAAAATCTGTTCGATCTTTCAGCCATATCATGGACTTCACAACGTTATGCAAATCACATCCGCAATCCAAAAGTGTTAAACGTATATGTTCAATACAGTTTTTGGTTTGCTCTTCTATACTTCCTTCTGTCATTGGCTTTCCATCCAGCATAGGTATTTGCCCAGTAAGGAATATAAAATTTCCAGCTCTAACGGCCTTCGACAAAGATAACCGCCGATTATTGATTACCACCGGTCCGCCCAGAACTTCAACCCCATCTAGTATCACAACCAAAACCCTCCATTATGAGACGCTAAAGGCATATATTCGACACGACTATTCTTCAAACACAGTAGATAAAAAGCCTATAACAATGCGATTGACTGTTGGTGGATCTTCTACTAAAGCCATGTGCCTCAATCCCTGCAGAATCGCTAATCTTGATCCAGGTATTTTGACAGCCATTTTTTCGGCCATTTCGGCTGAATTACCATAATCTTCTGCACCAGTCAAAATAAGTGTCGGACACACAATAGTAGAAATTGCCTCCTCCATACCTATATCAGCATTAGCCAACAACATATATAACTCAGGATATACCTGCTTGTCATTTGCCAATACCCATTGACGAACCTTCTCAATAGTCTCAGGGTTGTTTTCTATAAACCCGGTCGAAAACCAACGTGCCAATGCATCTGAAACCGTTGTCCCAGGGCCATCAGCGCGACACTGTTCCACCCGTAACATAATCCCTGCTCGCTGCTCATCCGTGCGCGCATGGGCTGAGTTCATCACCACCAAAGCAGATACCCGGTCAGGATGAGCAAGAGTAAATGCCTTGGCAATCAAACCTCCTAACGAAAACCCGATGACTACACAATGCTGATGCCCTTGAGCATCAATAAGTCGATGTAACTGATCAACCATCTGCGGCATGGTATAAGCACCCTTAGGCTTAATGCTGTCCCCATGCCCAAGCAGGTCATAACGCAACACAGTGAAGTGTTGCAAGAGCGCATCAAGCTGCCATTGCCACATATCCATGTTGAGGCCTAAGCCATGTATTAGTACAACAACAGGCCCTGCACCATCCTGTTGAAAAGCCGTATCGGCTTTTATTTTAGCATTCATATTTCATCTAACATTACATATTAACAAAACTGAGGCATAACTTTCTCAGTGAACATTTTCACACTCTTCATTACATGCTTGTGCGGTACACATGGGAAGTTAGACCAAACCTGTAAATGCTCAAGCCCCAACTCAGTTTGCAATTCATGAATTTTTTCAGCCACGTAGTCAGGCGTACCAAACAATAAATTTCTAGGATGCAGAAAATCATAATCCAGTAAATCTAGCTTGTTGGGCGTCTCTGGCAACTCTTCACCAGGGTTCATATGGTTGCCAAGACCACGCCAATGGGCTATCCAGCGAATATAAGTAAGTATACCTTCCGCTGCCAATTCTCGTGCCTCATCCATGCTATCTGCAACAAACATGTCACGCACTAAAGAAATGCCTTCACCTAATGGTACTTGATGCCCTTTATATTCAGACCGAGCTTTCTGAAATATTTCAAAACGTGGTTTTAGTGCAGCCACAGTAGGTATCCACATAATACTTTTTAAACCATGTAAACCGGCCCACTCTATTGAACTGGCACCATCAACAACCTGCCAGATTGGTGGATGTGGCTGCTGCAATGGTCTGGGTACCAGCCCTATTTTAGTCAAGGCATTTGTCTCTAAATCCATAAAGCTTGGATCTGGAGGGCTCATATCGTGCTGCCATTTAAAATTGGGGGCTGGATAATTATAAAACTCACCCTGATGATCAAACAAATCCTGAGTCCAGGCTTTTTTAACAATATTGAGAGATTCTTCAAACAGGCGATAATTCTTCGCGGGATCAGCAACATCAGCTTCAGGGTTCATATGAATGGCCTCACGACCATAAACACCTCGGCCAATACCGCATTCAACACGGCCGTTTGACAATTGATCAAGCAATGCCACATCTTCCGCAAAACGCAGTGGATTCCAAAATGGAATAATACTTGCCGCCTGACCAACACGAATCTGTTGGGTTCTTGCGGCAATGTCAGCGGACATCATTAGAGGATTAGGACACGCATCCATGCCCTCATGATTAATATGATGTTCCGTCATCCAGATAGAATCCCAACCTGTTTTATCGCAATATTGGGCAACATTACGCGTTTCATCAATGAGTTCTTGATAGGGTCTATGATCCCAATTGGTTAGGTTATAAAAGTATCCAAATTTCATCATCATCACCTTTTTTTAAAAATTACATCCAATTGACATGAGCGACTCGTTATTTGAATTCTGGGATTACTTCGTTGCAAAACATCCGCAACGATCGTTTTTGAGCTGCGTGATCGAGTCCCATAGAGGCATAATAAATGAACTCATCTACACCCAACATCTGATAACGCTTGAGCTTTTTGATCACAGTATCGGGTGACCCAAACATCAGGTTTTCCTCCAACATTAAAGGGTCATATTGTTCGCGGCCCTCTAACTCACAAAGTGGGATTTCTTTCGGAAATCCATTTTCAACGTCGCCAAGATTACGGTATAAGTTTTCGAATTGCCCCAAAACACGTGTAATCGCGTTGATTGCCTTATCGCGGTCCGACTGATTTTCATACAGGGCAGTATGGCGCATTAGTGCAAAAATTGGGTTCGCAGTACCGCCATGCTTTGCAATGGATTCATCTAAATGCCTCCTGTACAACTCGGCCTCGGCATGTGGACGCGTGAACGGCCAACACATAATATTAGCATTATTAGCAACAGCATAATCATAAGTGATCGGTGATCTAGCTGCGACCCAAATACGTGGGTCAGCTTGTAAAGGCTTTGGCACTGAAGTCGAGGTCGGAAACTGCCAGTATTCCCCCTCATGCGCATAATCACCCTTCCATAGAGCCAAGACGGCAGGCAGCATTTCCTGCATATATTTATACCCATCAGACTGAAGTAAACCAGGCTTCATTCGATCAAACTCACGCTGATACGCCCCAGACCCAATGCCAAATTCCAATCGGCCACCACTAACCAAATCAAGGAACGCAGCTTCCCCTGCTAACTTAATCGGATGCCAATAGGCTGCATTGACACAAGCCGTTCCAAGTCTAATTTTATTGGTCTCGCCAGCCCACCATGTCAGTATTTGAAACGGGTTGGGGGCAATCGTCATTTCCAGAGCATGATGTTCAGCAGCCCAGACAATCTCAAACCCACCATCCTCAGCCATTTGCACCATTTCTAACGTGTGGCGGGAAACATCCTTCATATCGAGACTACTATCCAGGCGCTCAAGATTTATAGCTAATTGAAATTTCATCTTAGAATTCCTTTCGTAGGTGTGGAGTAAATCCACCACTTTATAAGGATTATTTAATTTCATTTTAACGGCTAGGTAAAGTCAAAAAACATCGACTTTTGCGTAACATTACAGTCACATGTAATGTGTGCCAAACAATAAGTTCTCCTTAGCTTCCTAACTCAGTAGTATAAACAGCTAACGCAAAATGCAGCCCCAGAAGAAGGCTTTGAGTGGAACTTCGATATCAACCTAGCGACCCAGAGTTGGACAGGGAACAAGTATTGTAAAGTACTATTGCAAGGACAATGTGATTTGCTCATGAGCTATTAGCACGCCAGCATGCAGTTGGATTCTGATCTCCATAATGACGAGATAGAATTCATGAATACAGGCTACGACAAACTGCTCCCAGTGAGCACTGAAAACTCATTAGTTCAAGCCTTATTGAGGCTTTCAGCACGTGACTTAAGCCATCCCTTGAGCACCAACGCGTTTAGTCCACAAGGGTTTAGTTTAGGCTGGTTGCCAAAAGGTTTGATCATGGTTGTGACAGAACAAAATTTGCATTGGATTAATGAAGAAATTGAGTGGAATATTGGTTTAGACATACCACTCTTTTGACGCCACAATAACCTTAGCTTTAAATTGAAACCATTGCGGGATTTGCTTAAAGTAATAGCCTAGCTTACAGGAGTTACTTTTTTGTGTGCTAATTTTCTAAGCTTTACGTTTTCGCAGGTAAAGCATACGTGCCCATCACATGGGCCACAGGCTTCTCATCACCACGAGAGTATAACATCACCTCCCCCATCACTAGAGTGCGCCCTACTTTAACCAACTTACAGTGACCCACTATGTCTTTTTCTGCAGAGGGTTTTCTTAAAAAGTTGATCGACAAGTTAGAAGTGACCGCTAGCGCAACTAAACCTAGTTCACCCAGCACTGCAGAATATAAAGCCACATCTGCTACTGTCATGAGTATTGGGCCTGAGACTGTGCCTCCCGGACGCAATTCATCAAACCCTATGGGATGACTTACAGTAGAACTGCACTCTCCAATAGCCTCTACCACACACTTAGATTGAGGAAATTCCCGTGCTAAAAACTCTGCAATAACTTGTGTGGTTGCCACGAAAATCCCTTTCAGTTTGAACGTTGGTACATGCTACCACTAGAATACGCGAAGCGACCAGTGTGGTTGCCAACGCTGGCAGCATTCATGCTGTTGTTATACATTATTAGGGTCATTGTTCAGCAACAAAAGTTGGATCATCGGTATCCTCTGCAGCTGATTCCACTCGATCCACTTTGCTAATGTACTTAGGCTTACTTTGCGGGTTCAATTTAGCGTTAGACCTTTTAATACGAGCCTTTAAAATCTGAATACCTTTTTTACGACGATTCATGGCTTTCTACTCATATTTAAACACTGATATAATAGCAGCTTAGAACATGTAACCAAACCGTATAAAACGCTAATTGGTGTCTCGCTATAAATCACAACATTCGCTGGCTTGTTTGCTGGACTGCACCACAGTGAAATTCTAATGGCTAATGGTTATCATTTTTACAGGCTTCAACAATAACATTTGCCATGGCATCCAAAGCACCAATATGAGGCAACACTGTTATTTTTTTATCAGGCCATTGATCTAAGACCTTGTGAATCTCTCTTGGTATGTCCTGCACAACATGATTACCAGCGGATAAAAAATAGGGTAAAACCACCACTTCTGTGGTTTTACCATTAAAAAAGTCAACCAGCACACTCTCTATAGAAGGTGACGCAAACTCCAAAAAAGCCAACTCCACGCCAGCAAAAGCCACACCCAAGTTGGCTGATACCTTTGCTACTAATGCCTTTAACTCATCATTCGATGACTCTCTTCGGCTGCCATGGGCCGCAATCAATAATTGTTTCATGTGTCTTCCTCCAAGGATTAAGCGTTGTCTTGCATATTTAGTTAGCAGTGCCCACCAGCAAGTCATCTAAGGCTGACTTCAAGCTGCGAAAGTTAAAGTTAAAGCCGCTTTCTAACAATTTCTGAGGCACTACATTCTGACTATCAAGCAAGAGGCAGGATGATTCGCCAAGCAAAGCCCATAAGATTTTTTTCGGCATTGGAAAAATGGCTACTCGATTGAGCGACTTAGCTAACGTTTGAGTGAATACGCTATTTTTTTGCGCTTCTGGAGCAACCAAATTGACCGCCCCTGATATGTCTTTATCTAGTAATACGTAGTGCATCGCATTAATGTGGTCTTGATAATGAATCCATGACATATATTGCCCACCATCACCAATTCGTCCACCTAAACAGCACTTAAATGGTAATAACATCTTCGCTAAAGCACCACCATGAGCAGCTAAAACGATGCCAGTTCTCAGCAAGACCACACGGGTATAAGACTGAGCCTGCATGGCAATCTCCTCCCAACCCAGGCACAGCTCTGTGGAGAAATCACCTACTTCAACGGCAGAGGCTTCCGTAAGCTCTTGTTCACCCCGATCTCCATATACACCTATGGCAGAACCATTTAAAAAGACCGACGGTGGCTTTTGACTGAGTGCGAACAATGCCACTAATTGCTGAGTTAACAACCACCGGCTTTGGCAGATAATATGTTTCTGTTTAGGGCTCCACCGTTTGTCAATAATGGGTTCTCCAGCAAGGTTAATAACAGCATCAAATCCATCTAGATTCTGTAAATGTTCTAATGAGTCGATGAGGCTAACTGTAGCAGGCAGTGCAGCATTACTGTCTTGTATAGATCGAGTGAGCACCGTAAATTGGTGATCGCCAAACTGTCGAATGAAGGCCTGGCCAATTAAACCAGTACCACCTGTAATCAATATATTCATGGGCTACCTCGGGTCATCCTGGGGCACTGTTTGCCGCTTTATTAAACTATCAATACAAGATTTTAAGTTTTCAAATACACGCCCTTCTGCATACAAATCAGCAAGCACTGGTGCAGTACCACAAAGAAAAAGCCGATCGTTTTTAAGCAATATTTTGGCCATCAACTCTTGATCTAAATCTTTCCACATACCATCTTGGTAAAATACCGTGTGCGCGTGTTCAAATTTTCCAGCGAGCTCAATTACAGCAGCAACGCTAAATGAGGGCGTTAATAAATGTACCGCAAACTTAGCATCGGTTAATTCCAGAGCCATTAGTGCCAAACGCCAGGTTGGTGTTTGATTACCGGCAATCAAAACCACAGTATCAGCAAATTTTTTCTTAGGAACTTTAGCGCTGGTACGAATTAATGCATAGCGAACCAGTTCACTTTCTGCAAAACCTAGGGCCGCACCATGGTCATCAATCAAACTTAGTTCAGAAAACAACGGCTTCATCAAACGTTCACTGCAAATAGGGGCGGGATAATTAGTAAATGATTTGTGTATTAAATGCTCAACTTTGGTCGCTGAAAATAGCTCAACTGCTGCTATAAGCTCAGCAACTGCATGTTGCCAGTTTCCAGCCTCGCTGACTTGCGCATCCACCGCCACATTGTTCTGAAGCAGAGCCTTGACCTTGCCAATAGGCACTCCCCTCGCCACTAAGGTTAAAATCCGTTCAATGGTAGCAACATCATCTTCTGAATAGAGCCTGTGACCTTTTGGAGTTCTCTGTGGCTTTAACAGGCCATAACGCCGTTCCCAGGCCCTGAGGGTAACCGTATTGACTTGAGTGCGAGCACTCAATTGCCGGATAGGAAACTGGCTTTCAGGTTCTTGGTTATGATTCGCAGCTGTATTCATTGAAACCTATTTATACCTGTCTAGATTCTTTCATAAATAATTATACAAAAAATAATACTGTACAAGTATTTAATTGTACAGTATTATTTTTTGTATAACTATTTGAGTAATAAATTACATGCACTCACTCACTACTGAAGTTGCCATCATTGGTGCTGGCACCGCTGGCTGTTTTATGGCCAACCTGCTTGATGAAGCTGGCATCGACTGCCTTCTCATCGAAAAAAGCAGAGGTTTCGGTGGCCGCTGCAGTCGCAGGCGTATTGACAATGACTACAGCATCGATTTAGGCGCCCCTGAATTTTCACCCAGCAAGGTGACTCACCCACTACTTAAGGATAAGTTAAGCACATGGGTTAGTGCAGGCTATTTATCTCCATGGACTAAGAATATTAGCCGTTTCGACACACCCACTGGCAATAAAGAAACACTAGAAACACTCTGTGGCACGCCCTCAATGAGCACATGGCATAACAAAATTGCTGGCCATATTAATAGTCTGACCCAGAGCAGAGTGTACCGGATAAAGCGAGCTGATAGCCATTGGCATCTGCTTGATAAAAGCCATCAACTTCTTGCTGTAAGCAACAGAATAGTGATCACGTCTCCTCCAGAGCAAGCCATTGATCTACTGAACTCGGTCGGCAATCTTAGTTACTCCAAAATATCACCCAGTGACAGCCACCCTCAATACGTCTGCGCAATTGGTTTTACACAACCTCTGAATATGAATGCAGATGTCTATAAAAGTGGGCATGCACTATTACATACGGCAATTCGAGAGAACAGCAAACCGGATAGAACCTGTCCAGCACCACTGCAAGAGATTTGGGTACTCCACAGCACACATGAATGGGCACAGCAGCAATGGCATGCAGACAGTGACACAGCAGCGATTCAATTGACAGAATCGTTCTGCCAGCACTTCGGCATTGATGCTAAGCCAAGCATTCTAACATCCCACTACTGGCGGATGGCACAACATAAAACAGCATCACAAGAAAACACCCCCTATATTTGGAATGATGCTCTTAAGGTTGGCTGCTGTGGGGATTGGTTAGGCAGTGGCGGTACATTTGGCGCACTCAACAGTGCATTAGCATTGCATCAAAAAATGCTTAAATAATAGCTTTACATAATAAATAGGCAAGTGAGAAATAGACCATGAATAACCAAAGCACCATTGCCACCGATAAGGTGAAAAATGAGATTAATCAACCTTCTATACAGGTAGGTATCAGCGCCTGTTTAGTAGGAAATGAAGTGCGCTATAACGGTGGTCACACACAATCTCGGCTATGCCTTGACCTGTTAAGCCAGTGTTTCAAATTCACCAGCTTTTGCCCTGAGGTAGAGGCTGGATTTGGTATTCCAAGACCTACGATGCGACTCACCGGTGACCCAACGTCTCCACAATTGGTGTTTAGTAATGACAGCACATCAGATTTAACCGCACAGCTTGTCAAAGGTTTCGAGAAGAAATTACCTGAAATGGGTCACCTTGATGGGTATATTTTGATGAAAAACTCACCCAGCTGCGGACTTGAGAGAGTAAAGGTATACCAACCCAATGGGCATCCACATCAAATTCGCACTGCCGGTGTGTTCGCCAAAGCATTAAAAGAACAATACCCGCTAATGCCAATCGAAGAAGAAGGGCGCCTACATGACGATAAACTATTTGATAATTTTGTCCTGCGTGTCTATGCCTATAGCAATTTTCGCAAAGAGGTTTTGGAACAACCCAGCTTGCACAAGCTGATGGTGTTCCACAGTCGCTATAAGTACCTCTTAATGGCACATAATCAAGACAAATGCCGTACACTTGGAAGGTTGTTAGGTGCCAATAAAAATGAATCACTTGAAGAGCTCACCCATACCTATTTTAGCTCTTTCATTGAGGCGCTTTCCAAGCCTGCAAGCAGAAAAAATCATGCCAATGCGCTATTTCATATTTTAGGGTACTTAAAAGGCAACCTGTCTTCAATGGGACGTGAGCATATCGTTGAAATTATTCACAATTATAATAAAGGCCTCACACCGCTGACTACACCTTTAACTTTGCTGAAACATCATTTGATGCAACACGGCTCTGCGTACATTAAAGACCAGCGATATTTAGAGCCTTACCCGGAAAAAATAAGCCCAATGGTTCGATACCTTTAATGAGCTAACGATTAGAGTACCCACATTATGAATACAATAATTGAAAAGTTATGCCTCTATTACAAAGAGTTCAGCCAAGAAAGCCTTGCTGGGCTTGGTGAAATTTACCACCATGAAACGGTTTTTGAAGACCCTATTGGTAAAAAAATTGAAGGCCTTAACCACCTTAAACGTCACTTTAGTCAAATGATGTCTAATGTCACCTATTGCCGCTTCGAAATTATGGAGGTGGTGAGTGACGATTCCCAAGGGTTTATTAGTTGGACTATGAAGTTTGCTCACCCAAAGTTAAATAACCACCAAGAGATTATGGTGCTTGGTGTGAGCCAAGTGAAGTTTAGTGACCGCATCACTTACCAAAGAGATTACTTTGACCTCGGCAGTATGTTTTATGAACACGTACCGATACTCAAAAAAGTGATTAGCATGCTTAAAAAAAGGTTGGCTGCGTGAAGCGTATCTTAATTACAGGGGCAAGCTCTGGTATTGGTATGCACCTTGCTAATAGCTACTTAGAAGCTGGCTGGCAGGTCATTGCCTGTGGTAGGTCATTGAGTAAATTACAAAGCGCTATTAAAGCAACACACCCAGCATTAATCCTGTGCACTTTTGATATTAACCAGCGCACTGAGGTAATAAACAAACTTAAGGAAGTCAGAGCGCTTGATGCCGTGATACTCAATGCAGGGACATGTGAATACATGGATGATCCATTGTCATTTGATAGTGCGCTGTTTAAAAGGGTCATAGACACCAACGTTACTGGCACAGGGTATTGCTTAGAGGGAGTATTAAGCAACATTAACCAAGGTGGCCAGCTAGCCATTGTTAGCTCATCAGTCACCATGTTGCCACTCACACGTTCTGAAGCTTATGGTGCTTCCAAAGCCGCGTTAGATTATTTAACACGCACACTGGCCATTGACCTAAGTCCAAGAGGTATCGCTGTTTCACTTATTCGTCCAGGATTTGTAGATACCGCTTTAACACAAAAAAACACTTTCTCCATGCCTGGCATCATCTCTGGCGAGCAGGCCTGCAAGTACATTATGCAAGGTCTTGAACAGAGAAAGTTGGAGATTAATTTTCCAAAGATATTCTTTTTCATTATGAAAATATTATCGTTATTACCTAACGCACTCTGGCGACGCCTTGCTGTTAAAATGATCAGGACAGCCGAATGACATATTCACATCCCAAACAAAGGCGCATTGCTATTATTGGTAGTGGTATTTCAGGACAAACATGTGGCTATCTGCTAAGCAAACATCATCAGGTGACTCTATTTGAAGCTAACGACCATTTGGGTGGACACACAGCAACCATCGACCTTGATATAGACGGTAAAACCCTAGCAGTGGATACTGGTTTTATCGTATTTAATGATCGTACTTACCCTAATTTCATTAAAATGATGGATCAAATTGGGATCACTAGCAAACCGACTGAAATGAGCTTTAGCGTGCATAACCAAGCCACGGGGCTTGAGTACAACGGGCATAGTTTAAATAGCCTTTTTGCACAGCGTCGTAATTTATTAAAGCCACGCTTTTATTACTTTATTATCGAAATTCTACGCTTCAATAGGCTGTCAAAAAAAGCTCATCTGTTGAGCCAGAATAACCAAGGCACCTTAGGGGAGTTTCTTGATAAGCATGGTTTTAGTGATTATTTTGCTACCCATTATGTCCTCGCAATGACTGCAGCCATTTGGTCAGCTTCTATTAACAGTTGTAGAGACTTTCCATTACAATTTTTCCTGCGCTTTTTGAGTAATCACGGTTTACTGGACATTGCTAACCGTCCTCAATGGTATGTGATTGAAGGTGGCTCGCGTTGCTACATACCAAGATTAACCAAAGCTATACAAGACATTCGACTTAACTCGGCAGTAGAGTCAGTCACGCGTCATAGGGACCATGTTGAAGTTATCAGTCAAAGCGGGGCTGAATTATTTGATGAGGTTATTTTTGCCTGCCACTCAGACCAAGCGCTGGCATTATTAAAAGATCCAAGTCAGGACGAAACTGAAGTGTTGGGCGCCATTAAATACCGCGCCAATGACGTAGTGCTGCATACAGATAATAGTTTACTGCCCAAACGCAAAAAGGCGTACGCTAGCTGGAACTACTGTATTGACCCGCTAGTCGATGAGTTACCAACGCTAACTTACAACATGAACATTTTGCAAGGGCTCAAAACTGAGCAAGACCTTTGTGTCACTCTTAACCAAACAAAACGCATTGATCCACAACATATTTTACGTCAATTTACCTACGCACATCCCGTTTTTTCACTCGAGTCTATTACCGCTCAAAACCAACGGCACACTATTTGTGGTAATAATTTAACTCACTTTTGTGGTGCATATTGGTACAACGGATTTCATGAAGATGGTGTGAAAAGCGCTTTAGATGTATGCCAACGCTTTGATATCACTCTTGATACAACTGATGCTGCTACACAACAAGGCACAGCAAATGCATAACGCTCAGACACATAGCCAAACGGCTCATCATAAGACTATAAAACCTGCTCTGAAAAGTGCATTTTATATTGGTCACGTGTTCCATAAGCGTTTCTTCCCAAAAGTGCATGAGTTCACGTATCCACTCTATATGAATTTTTTAGACCTCGATGAGGTCTCGTTACTTAATAGCAAATACTGGTGGTTTTCATCGCAGCGATGGGCACCTTTGCAGATCAAGATATCAGATTACTTTAGAAATGAACCACTAAATATAGATGAGTCATTATCTGATACTGGGCACATGTTAAAGGCCCGTGCCATTGCTATAGCGGGCTCATTGGGTGCAAACGTTAGCACTATCAACCGCGTATGCGTGTTAGCGCAATTACGCTGCTTTGGCATTTATTTTAGTCCTATTAATTTTTTCTTTTTGTATGAAAATCTTACTGCCAGATACCTCATTGCCGAAGTAAGCAACACACCTTGGAATAATAGCCATTGTTACTTAATCGATTTAATATCACCCGCACCAACCGAAAAAGCATTTCATGTTTCACCCTTTATGGATTTAGACATGGAATACCGGTGGCGTGTTAAAGAGCCAACTTCAAGTACAAACATCCATATAGAAAGCTGGCGTGGGCACCACCTATTTACTGCATCGTTTTCAGCAACTCGGTATGACATTAACACTAAAAAATTAACTGCTGTATTTCTGCGCTGGCCAATCGTATCTGTAAGCATTGTTAGAGCTATTTATTGGCAGGCATTAAAGCTGTTTTTAAAACGCATTCGTTACGTGCCATATCAAATAAAAAAATCCGAATCACCTACCTTGTCGATTAGAAAGTCCACTACAAAGAGTAAATCATGACCATGCCCATGCCCAACACCAAAGACATTGAGAAAATGGGGAAACCCTCGCTCAGTAAAAGAATAGTGTATTCATTACTCAAAAAGTTAATCGATGGCCATATTCGGCTAGTGGAGAATGGTCACGAGGTTTTGTTTGGTAATCCTGATGCAAGTATCAACGTAACCATCACTATTCATGACCAAAAGGCTTACTCACGTATTTTATGGGGTGGCAGCATTGGTGCAGGCGAAGCCTATGTAGAAGGCTTATGGAGCAGTGATAACTTAGTCGACGTGATTCGACTATTCTCTCGAAATCTAGCAACACTGGAAAAGCACGAACAACGTTTTGGTTTTTTATTGAACATTATAAATATGTTTAAGCACCGGCTAAATCGAAATAGTAAAGCTGGAAGCCGAACAAACATAGCCGCCCATTATGACCTAAGCAATGAAATGTATCAGTTCTTTTTAGATGAAGCGATGCAATATTCATCTGGAATATTCCCTCATAAAACGACAACGCTTGAAGAGGCCCAGCAGCATAAGCTCAAAACTATCTGTGATGCATTAAAACTCACTAAAGATGATCATTTACTAGAAATAGGCACTGGATGGGGTGGCTTAGCCTGTTATGCAGCTAAAAATTATGGTTGCCAAGTCACTACGACAACCATATCAGAAGCCCAGTTTGACTTAGCACAACAGCGTATCAGTGATGCACATCTTAACCATAAAATTACACTATTAAAAAAAGACTACCGGGACTTAACGGGCCAATACTCCAAAATTGTTTCCATTGAAATGATTGAAGCCGTAGGGCATAAGTTCATGCCTACCTACTTTAAAACGTTGGATAAATTATTAAAACCAGGTGGAACATCCTTTATCCAAGCAATCACAATGAATGATCAACGCTACGATAGCTATGTTAACAACGTGGACTTTATCCAACGTAATATATTTCCTGGTGGCCACTTGCCTTCTGTCAGTGTGATTTGTGATCTAGTTAAAAACAATACCAACATGTATATGAAACAGTTATCAGACTACCGCATTGATTATGCTAAAACACTCAACGCCTGGAGAGTAAGTTTCTTAGACAATCGCGAAGCAATTCAATCGTTAGGCTTTAACGAAGATTTTATCCGCCTGTGGGAATATTACTTTTGCTACTGTGAAGGTGGCTTTCGTGAGTCGGCAATTGGCTTAGCCCATATTGAACTCATTAAGAACGAATACTAAGGTAGCGTAATGAAAATGTGGCAGTGGTTTCAACCAGTTAGCTTTCAAATCATGTGGCTGGTGTTGATATTTGGCGGCAACAAATGGCTACCTGTTCCTGTCGCCATTTTAGTCATGCATTTTGTTTTAACACCTAGTCGCCTTGATGATTTCAAAGTTCTATCACTTGCCTTTGGTGGCTTTTTTATCGACTTATGTATGACCACATTAGGCTTTTTTAGCTTTACTGAATGGCCTGCATGGCTGATCGTTTTATGGATCGCTTTTATTCTTAATTTAGGTCATAGCATGCGCTTTTTACGTAACTTCAAGCTGATGTACCTTATCAGCTTCAGTGCGTTAGGTGGTGTCTATGCTTATTGGGCTAGCTGGAAGTTTGGTGCTGTTGATTTGCCTCGCGGCGCACTGCTGACTTTAACAATAGTGTCCATCATCTGGGGCGTCTTCTTACCGTTATGTGTCAAGCTAGATATTTTAATGAGGAAACCCCGCTATGGGTAGCCTGAGTTCACAGACAAAAATATTCATCTTTTTCTGCTTAGTACTATTGCCTAGTCACTATGCCTATAGCACTCAAGCATTAAGCCACCAAAGCTTTAATTTAGAGACCTCAATTGAGGTGACGCCAGTGCCAACATTCAAGTTAGTCGGCACAGCTAAAATGAAGTGGCTTTGGTTTGAGATTTATGAGGCCAAAGTACTTACCCCAACAGGTACATATGAACTAAATAAATGGCCCCTATCCCTCGATTTACTTTATAAAAAGACCATCAGTGCTGAACAGCTAATACAATCAACAATTGATGAGTGGGAACGTCAAAATATTGATTATCGCGTTGAGTGGGTATCAAGGTTGCGTGATATTTGGCCAGATATTGCGCCACAAGACCAGCTTATATTATATGTAGATGAAGAAGGCATTAGTCACTTTTTTTATAATAAACAATTTATTGGCTCCTTAAGTGAGCCTTTGTTTTCATCTGCTTTTACAGCCATCTGGCTATCAAAGAACACATTAAAACCAACACAACGTAATCAATTAATAGGAATAAAACCATGACTACTTTTAACTATCTTATGCACAATTGTTCGCGTTTATTTGTGGCAACTTTTTTAGGCTTATTATTGGTCGGATGCAGTACCACGATTTCTGATTACCGATCGACCACACCTGCATTTGATATGAAGACCTTTTTTGACGGCAAGCTGGCTGCATACGGCATGGTGCAAAACAGAGACGGCAAGGTCATCAGGCGTTTTCGTGCCGATTTAGTAGGCTCATGGAAAGGTAATAACGGCCTGCTAGAAGAAGACTTTTTTTATGATGATGGTGAAACACAGCGCAGAGTGTGGAGTCTTGTAAAGCACGGTGACAATCAATACAGCGGTGTAGCATCAGATTCAGTGGGCGAAGCTACAGGTGAAAGCCAAGGCTTTGCCTTTAATTGGCGCTATACCTTAGCTATAGAAGTTGACGGCACAACGTGGGACATCGATTTGAACGATTGGATCTACCAACTTGATGAATCTCGCTTGATTAACCAAACTGAAATGACCAAATGGGGATTTAATGTAGGCCAAATAACGTTAGTCATTGAAAAGATCGAGTAGATTAGTTATGCATAGTTCACTATCAATCATATGGTTTCGCCAAGACTTACGCCTGAGCCATAACCCAGCCCTTATAGCCGCGTGTGAAGCATCCAATGTACTACCTATTTACATACTCGATGATGAAAATGCAGGCCAGTACCAGATGGGTGGTGCGAGCAGGTGGTGGCTGCATCATTCATTAAAAGCATTGGATACGTCATTGGGCAACGCCTTAAATGTCTATCGTGGTGATGCCGCAACCATCATTGCTGATTTATGTCAGCGATTTGCAGTTGATGCTGTCTACTGGAATCGTTGTTATGAGCCCAACCATATAGCGCAGAGTCAGCACATCAAAACGCAATTATCGTCGCAAGGTATCAAGGCTAACAGCATTAATGGCTCATTACTAAATGAACCCTGGTCTGTGCTTAAGAAGGATGCCAGCCCTTATAAAGTATTCACCCCGTATCACCGTGAGGCGAGCAAAATTGACCCCCCTATTACGCTCTTACCAGCACCTCAGTTGCCAAAACCGTTAATCAATGATTCCCATGCCTCAAGCCTAGAAGGTCTAACATTATTACCTACAATTAATTGGGATTCTGGCTTGCATAAGTGTTGGGAGCCAGGTGAAGCTGGCGCATCATTACTGCTAAACAAATTTTTATCTAATGGCATAAACGATTACAAAGATGGCAGAGATCGACCTGCATTAAAAGCAATTTCTAGACTGTCCCCTCACCTTCATTTTGGAGACATTTCACCACATCAAATCATCAATGCATTGCTCACCATACCTGATGATGAAAACAGTGAGCACTTTAAGAGAGAAATACGCTGGCGGGAATTTTCTTATTATTTACTATTTCATTTTCCTGGCTTGCCTAACCAAAACTTAAAAACTAACTTCAACTATTTTCCATGGGAAAATAACCCAGCTTGGCTAAAGTGCTGGCAACAAGGGTTAACAGGCTATCCATTGGTTGATGCAGGCATGCGAGAACTGTGGCAAACAGGTTATATGCACAACCGTGTTCGCATGGTTGTTGCATCATTTCTTATCAAGAATCTATTGGTTGACTGGCGCTTAGGGGCCAGCTGGTTTTGGGACTGCCTTGTGGATGCAGACTTAGCCAGCAACAGTGCAAGCTGGCAATGGGTCGCAGGGTGTGGAACAGATGCCTCGCCCTATTTCAGGGTATTCAACCCAATCATCCAAGGCGAAAAGTTCGACCCTCAAGGGGAATATACCAAGCTCTATGTGCCTGAACTCAAAGCACTACCAGATAAGTATTTATTCCGGCCTTGGGAGGCGCCTCCAGAAGTATTAAACCAAGCTAATATCACCCTGGGTGAAACTTACCCACACCCCATTGTGCAAATAAAGGAATCGCGTCAAAAAGCCTTAGAGGCCTATGGCAGTACCAAGAATTTTTAGCCAGCTATAGCCTTAGTGCAACAGCCTGCTGGCCCATTTACCATGGTGCTCTTTGTGACAGTTTTGTTCTGTGTCATAAAAAATATGATCCTCCACATTTTTTACTTCAATATTAACGGTGTGAAGCTTCATTTGAATAAGAGAGGCAAGTTCTGTTTTGGTTTTTTGGGACATAAAACAAGATAGGTTTTCATTAGTGTCAAAAACACACACTACCTTTAAGCTTTTAGGGAAGTTCGAATAATTAACCAAGTGAGTAAGCCATTGAAAGCCATGAATGTCCTTCAAAGCAATTTCACAAGCCTCAGTCAATACAAGCCTAAGTTGATTATCAATTTTTTTATCAGTTTTACGCATACTTAAACTCTAGAATAACGCCAGCCCAAAAGGTGACCACACTTGTATTATTTCCAACCCTGCAGCCATTGACTGATGTCTTTTAATTCTTGCCATTGGATGTCTGTTTCACGCTTAGACATAACAGCTTCAATAAAACAGGAGCTAACTGCTTCGTCATCATCAAATTCTACCGCTATCACGGTGAAGTGTTTTTCCTTGTTTTTAGGTTTAACGGCTGTCCACTTGCTGTTGAGCAGTTTTTTCGGGTTAATTTGGTTCATTGTATTTTCACCTGTTAGCGTGCTACTAAATATTGTTTGTACCCATAGTATATACAGCGACGAATACACAACCTGCATCCCCACTTTGAAAATCTATTGCTAAAGTGCCAATTCCTGCTACGCTTGCCCAGCGGGCCTTTATCCATTGACCATCAACTTTGGCACTGCCTTCTGGTAAATAGAGGAACTCAGGCGCATCGTGCAGATGGTCTGGAAATATGATGTTAGGCAAAAACCTATATAGCGCCATTACCTGGCCATTGGCCCCTACAGCTTTTTAATCTCAACACCACTAACCCCTAGGGGTTTTTCCCAAGCAACTGCACTAGAATCCACAAAACTGAATCTAGGTTCCACGTCATTATTCTATGAATTTAGCCATATCACGCTGTATAGTGGAGCGACAAAAAAATCGTCCCACAAGATGGCGGTCTTAAACTCGTGTTATAGTCAAAATTTGGCTCCTTCAATGGCAATTTCTGACTATCCTTCACGACTAAGCTTACCCCAGACTAACCCTGGCGTAACCACTGTGCTGGAATACCTGATCATTAAATTCCCCTACATTGATGCTCAGGTTTGGCGGCAGCGCATCGCCCATGGCAAGGTACATTACCACGACCGATCATTGGTAACAGCACAATCACTGTTTCAACCACAACAACGAATCTACTATTACAGAGAAGTCGAAAGCGAGCCCAGCATCCCTTTTAAGGAAGAGATTATATTTCAGGATGAGCATGTTCTAGTAGCCTATAAACCCCACTTTTTAGCAGTAACCCCGGGCGGTATTTATGTGAATGAATGCCTGCAAAATCGCTTACGACTCAGCACAGGCATTGAGACCTTACAAGCGTTACACCGCTTGGATAGAGTGACAGCCGGTTTGGTCATATTCTCTACTAACCCAAGCACACGCCATCGTTATCACCATTTATTTCAGACACGGCAAATGCATAAGACCTACCAGGCAATTGCCAACATTAGTCATGGTGAAAATCTAATAGGCCAGGAGTGGCAAGTTAAAAATCGTATAGTGCATTCCGAACCACGCTTTCGCATGTGTGTGACCAACGGCGAAGCAAATAGTCATTCTGTGATTCGATGCCTGCAGCAATCTACTCAGCAGGCGCTATTTGAATTAAATCCCGTCACTGGAAAAACCCATCAATTACGCCTTCACATGGAGGCGCTGGGTTGGCCCATACTGAATGATAAATACTACCCAAAATTACATCCTCTATCGGCAGATAACTATGTAGCTCCATTACAGTTGCTGGCAAAGGAGCTTCAATTTATTGATCCAATGACCCAGCAACCAAGGTGCTTTAGTTATGGCCATAGCTTATCACTACCAAACTAAAGGGCTTGATGGTGAATGTAAAGCTGGACTAAAACCTGCATCCTAAACACCTTTTAGATAGCTAGATTGCGGCATTATTCAAGCATATAATGCGTATCAGTAATTTCTTTCCAAAAAAGAAATTAGTTTAATCAAACTCGATACCTAACCAATGTCCACTTTAAGATATCTTTCAAACTACCCTCAACAAGTAAAAGACCAAGCTCTGCAACTAATAGAGCAGAATAACCTGTCCGATTATTTACTCAATAAGTACCCTACAACCCATCAGTTTGTGAATGACAAATCCCTGCGAGAGTATGCTGTATCAATCAAAAATCAATATATCAAAAAGTCTTCACCATTAAGTCAGGTGATTTATGACCCTAAAATTCACGCGATTAACAATGCACTTGGGTTACACACTTTTGTTTCTCGGGTTCAGGGAAATAAACTCAAAAGTAAAAACGAAATTAGAATCAGTGATGTTTTTAGGACATCTCCAGAACCGTTTCTAAGGATGATTGTTGTTCATGAATTGGCTCATTTAAAAGAAAAGAACCATAACAAAGCTTTTTACAAACTCTGTTGTCATATGTCGAGCGACTATCATCAGCTCGAATTCGATATGCGCCTATATTTAACTCAATTAGCTTTAAATGGCGAAATATACTGAGACAAATTGTTAGTCCAACGTTGTAATATCCCCTTGCGCCAGTATCTAATAATCCACAGTCATTTTTCTCAGTGAGAAAACGCCTTTTCATTTCAAATTATTTTTCAAAGCACAACAAAGCCATCTTTATAGTTTGGGCATAATTGATTGTGTACCCTGCCTTTACCATTCAATAGTTTCTTTAGCCCTTCACTGCTTGACTAACAAAATAAGGGACATTTTTTTGAACAATGTTGTCATCTGTGTATATTTTTTGTGTCGTCTCTTTTTCCCACTACCTTCCAGTATAGAATCAGTATCAGTAAAACCAGACCCATTACTGAATTCAATTGAAATGTGTTTGTTGTAAGTATAAATACCTCCAATCAATGCATTTGACACATTAAACGCCAAGCCACCATATTTAATACCTTCGGCTAATTTTTTATTAGCTCCAAAGAAGATATCTTTTATTGAAATGATCATGTCAAACTGCTCAGGAGATATAGATTGTATATCTGACAGAAAGTCGTGCACTTTGGCGCTAGTTGAGATGTTCATATTTCTTGTTACTCAAATACTGGCTAGCTGTAACGCCTACAGAACTGTTTAAGTAATTGTTGACTAAAACCCTATAGCAAAAAAAAAGTGGCCAAGCGTTACCTATTCTTGTTGATTTGATTGTAATGTATCTATTAAAACGCTTCATCTTCACTATAAACACTAACTGCAAGGTCACCATTAAGATTTTCAGAAACCAAAAAATTTATTGGCTTACAACATACTTGGCAATCTTCAATGTACTGTTGTTCCATGTCAGATGAATCTATTAGAACTTCAATCATTTCACCACAGTATGGACATGCTATAGATTTCTCAGTTAATTGATTCAATTGTTATAATCTCCCACATTTGCCGAAATATATAATAGTCCATTTATAAAGATCTTGATGCAATCGGATGATTTGGATTTAATTGGAGTAAATCCCATAAGTTGCCGTATAGGTCCTCAAATACTGCAACTATCCCATAATCTTGCTGTTGTGGTTCTCTGATAAATTTTATACCTACAGACACCATTCGATTATAATCACGCCAAAAGTCATCTGTATTCAAGAAAAGGAAAACTCGCCCTCCAGCTTGATTCCCCACGAAATGATTTTGGTCTGACGTAGATGCACGGGCTAACAATAAAGTAACACCATTAGAACCCGGTGGTGAAACAACTACCCACCGTTTATTTTGTTCTGGTTGATAAGTATCTTCGATGAGCTCAAATTTGAGTTTATTGACATAAAAATCAAGTGCCTGATCATAATCTTTAACGAGTATGGCAATATGTAATATTGATTGTTTCAATCTACTGACCTTTAATACTCAATTGAGTCCCTAGTTTGTGCCCAGATTATGCACATTTGGTTAATGTAAGATCAGTATTAAGGCCTTTTATCAAATGACTTAACGCTATCATCGATGTGATGAAATTCTTGCTTGTCGATAGTGAAAATTGCTACTGCCGGAATGAAAATTGAAGGGTCATCAAAAGTACCTACTTTTAAAATAATTGACTTAGGTCTTGTTGGGTTTTTAGTACCAATGCCAGTACCACAATTATTACAAAATAACCGAGTCACGGCTTTTTCTAAATCATCCCTTTTAAATGCTTTAGGCTCTCCTTTTGAAAATTTAAAGCCTTCTAACGGCATGACCATTACTACATTAGGATTGCCGCCAGTTATGTACTGACATTCTCTACAATGACATTGAACTGAAGCCTGAGGTTCGCCTTCAGCTAAATACCTAATATCACCACAATAACATCCACCTTCAATTTTCATAATATTTCTCTGTACGTTGTAAAAACAATCAAATTATTTGTTATTGTAAACTTTTCTCTAAGCTGGCTCATAAATAGCCCAAACTGCTGACTACTCTGGCCTTTCAACCGAGTGATCTGTTGGCTGCGGGGTGATCGTCATTATCTTAACGCCTTTGGGCGATTCAAAACGATGCCATGTGTTTTTTGGAACAACCAGTAACATGCCTTGCGACATAGGGTTAGAGATTTCGTCACCGTTTTGCAATAAAATCAAGACGGTTTCACCCCCCATAACCATGACCATCTCATCACCATTGGTGTGCCTTTCCCACTCGCTGTTGCCAGCATAATGTGCAAGGAAAATGCCACCGTCTCGGTACTCCACCAAGGTACAAAAACCATCGCTATTGCCATTAGTTTTAGGGGTTCTATCAGACAGAAACTTGATGCTTTCAAAGGCTTGGTTTATTGAGATCGGTATTGCCTTGCCATTACTGTATTTCATTACCAGTCCTTCTCATTTATTTTCTTGCTTTAAACTCTTAAAAAGCTGATCCATTTGGTATTAATAATACGGACAAAAATAGACATAATTTAACCAATAAACACGCCAAGTTAGATAATTAATAGTTCAAAAAATAAATAAATAGCTATATAAAACAGTAATATATGAAAGCAATAAAGCCTAGCAACAATACTTGCGTACTCCGGTCAACATAATCATAATAAGGTAACACTCTCTTTGCTCGGATCAGCTTTCATGTTCACCCAATGTGCCACCTTATACCCAGACCACCTACAACGCGTAATTGGGATTGCAGAAAAAGCTATAAGTGCCGAGCAGTGCGACAGCATTTTGATCCACAGCGGCGCACCAAAACTGGCCTTTTTAGATGATTACCACGGTCCTTATAAGGCTAACCCAAATTTTGTTTGGTGGCTACCACTGACTCAGAGTCCACACTGTTACTTACTCATTCAAACGGGCCAAAAACCCGTATTACTTTATCACTTGGCCGATGATTTTTGGCATGTGCCACCACAACCACCCACTGGATTTTGGTGTGATCATTTCGACATACACCTGTGTTCAGATTTGGCTCAAGTAAAACGCGAACTAAGCCAATATCAATCCACAAGCACACAAAGAGCATGGATTGGACAAGACGTTGAACTGGCTAAAGAACTAGGCATAAGCAAAATAAACCCTCAAGGTTTGATGCACCGTTTACACTACAACAGGGCCATTAAAAGTCAGTATGAAATCGCCTGTTTAACCCAAGCTAACATTATTGCTCTTGCAGGACACGAGGCAGCAAAACGGGCATTTATGGCTGGCAAAAGTGAATTTGAAACTCAGCTCGCGTTCCTTGCTGCAGTGCAACAAGACCAAACCCAAATACCCTATCGGAGTATTGTTGGCTTTGGCCACCACAGTGCCATATTACATTATCAGCACTATGACTATAGCGTTCAAGATATGGGCCAACCACAAAGCTTTTTGATTGACGCTGGAACCCAGTATTATGGTTATGCGTCTGATATTACCCGCTGCCATAGTCGTGGCAGTAAGCTTTATCAAAATTTAATCAACGCCATGACCCAGGCACAGCGGAGTATTTGCTTCATGGTGAAACCGGGTGTAAATTTCGCCGATCTTCACCACCAAATGCATGACTTGGTATTAGATTTACTTGAAACGTTTAAGTTAGTGCAAGGCTCAAGAGACGAGTTAGCTACCAGTGGCATCAGTAGCGCTTTTTTTCCCCATGGTTTAGGTCATTTATTAGGGTTACAGGTGCATGATATTGGTGGTTGGCAACAGGATGAATTAGGCACTGCACAAGAACCACCATCAAGTCACCGGCTTTTACGCTGCACTCGAACCCTAGAAAAAAACATGGTGGTAACCATAGAACCTGGGCTTTACGTCATTGATAGCTTATTAAAAAAATGGCGTGATAACGGTTTTGGTCATTTACTCAACAACACTGCCATAGATCAATTAAGGCCTTTAGGTGGCGTACGTATAGAAGACAATGTTGTAGTAGCAGACCAGCCCATTAACCTTTCAATTTAGAGCGCTAAATAAGCTCGAATCTGGGCTAATTGTGTCGCTAGTTGAAGGTCACCATAATAATTTGACGGCAACTTCCCCCATACTGGATTAGGCCAGGCAGGATCATCAATAAAACGCCCAATCACGTGTATATGCAACTGACTAACCACATTACCTAAAGCACCAATGTTAAGCTTATGGGGGGTGTAGAGGCTGGTCACCATCGCAGTCACTTGATTCATTTCCTGTAACACTTGCAGCTGCTGAGCCATTGGCAAATTTGTGAGCTCTATGGCCCCAAAAACTTTTGGCACCAAAATAAACCAAGGTATGCTGGCGTTGTTCATCAACAATAAACTGCACAAACCCAAGTTAGCTACAAATTCACAGTCTGATTCAAGGCGAGCATCTAGTTGAAATGTATGGTCACCATGTTTTTCTACTTCATCCATCCGCTGTCCATCTCTCATAGTAGTTTTCGTCATCTAAGGGGCTTTGGGGGGCATAGATATGCCTAGCTGCTATATTAGCGCCTATTAGCACCAAAAACAGCGTTTTCAAGCTAGGTTTAATGGTGGCCTTAAATGTATAATAACCCCTCAATTAATGCAGGTGTGCCACATGACAACAAAGCTATTTATTAAAACCCATGGTTGCCAGATGAATGAATATGATTCATCTCGTATGGCGGATTTATTGGGTGATAGCCATGCCATGGAAATAACCTACAACGAAGCAGATGCTGACGTACTATTACTTAATACTTGTTCTATTCGCGAAAAAGCACAAGATAAGGTCTATCATCAGTTAGGCCGCTGGCGCAAACTAAAAGAAGCCAACCCAAATATTAAAATAGGTGTTGGCGGCTGCGTTGCCAGCCAAGAAGGTAAAGCCATTTCCAAACGTGCCCCTTTCGTAGACATAATTTTTGGCCCGCAAACATTACACCGTTTGCCAGAAATGATCGACGCAACGGACGCTGGAGCCAAGGGAGTAGTGGATGTTAGTTTTCCTGAAATAGAAAAGTTCGACAATTTACCTGCACCTAAGGTTGAAGGTGCAGAAGCGTTTGTTTCCATTATGGAAGGCTGTTCAAAATACTGTACATTTTGCGTAGTGCCCTACACCCGCGGTGAAGAAGTAAGCCGTCCACTTGCTTCTGTGCTGCTAGAAGTAGAGCAGTTGGCCGAACAAGGCGTACGCGAGGTGAACCTGTTAGGCCAAAACGTCAACGCCTATCAAGGTGAAACCGATGATGGCGACACAGTCGATTTAGCCGAGCTCATTGCCTTAGTAGCCAACATCGATGGCATCGACCGTATCCGCTTTACCACCAGCCACCCGGTTGAATTCTCTGATAGCCTCATTGAAGCTTTTGGTCAAATACCAGAACTGGTAAGCCATTTGCACCTGCCTGTGCAATCTGGGTCTGACAAAATATTAATGGCCATGAAACGTGGCCACACAGCGCTAGAATACAAATCTAAAATGCGCCGTATCCGCAAGCAACGTCCAGACATTAGCTTTTCATCAGACTTCATTATCGGCTTTCCTGGCGAATCAGACGCTGATTTCCAGGCCACCATGGATTTAATTACCGACATTGGTTTTGATTTATCCTTTAGCTTTATATACAGCAAACGCCCGGGCACGCCAGCTACAGAATTACCAGACAACACAGATGACGCTACCAAGAAACAACGTTTAACTCAGTTACAGCGGCGTATTGATAGCCAGTCTTTTGATATTAGTAAGTCCATGGTAGGCAGCCTACAACGAGTTTTAGTGAACGGTTACTCCAAGAAAGACCCAGGTAAACTTACTGGCCGCTCAGAAAACAACCGTTCAGTTAACTTTGCTAGCATCAATGCAGACTTAATCGGTAAGTTTGCCCAAATTCATATTTTGGAGGCTTTCCCACACTCTTTACGAGGTGAGCTTATAGCATCTGAATTAGATGGGCTTGCACCTGTTGGCCCAATCGTGCTGCAATAGCTCTGTATGACTAACTCTACCAATAGTTCAAAAACCTCTGGCGTTAACAAGAGCGACTCCATTTTTAGTTTGCTGCCAGATAATCCTCAACACCTTGCAAGCCTGCAAGGTCGGTTGGATGGCAACCTGCGTATCATTGAACAACGCCTACAAATAAACATCAGCAACCGCGGCAATCGTTTTCATTTAGCAGGTACTGCTGCCGCACGCATTGCTGGTGAAAACGTATTACAGCAACTCTACCGTGAAGCCCAACAGACCAGCGAAGTGACTCCAGAAATGGTTCATCTCGCCTTAGTGGAAGCCCAACAAACCATGACAGAAACCAGCGCCAATATAGTCGCCCCAAAAGCTAACCAACCACAAGATACTGGTCTTAGTATTCGTACAAAACGGACCACCATTAAACCTCGTGGTGAAACTCAGCAGAGTTACATTCGCTCCATCCGTAAGCATGACATTAATTTTGGTATTGGGCCTGCAGGTACCGGCAAAACCTACCTTGCCGTTGCTTGTGCTGTGGAAGCCCTTGAGCGTGAAGAAGTGCGCCGCATATTATTAGTACGCCCCGCCGTAGAGGCGGGTGAAAAACTTGGTTTTTTACCTGGCGACTTAGCGCAAAAAATTGATCCCTACTTACGCCCCCTATACGACGCCCTGTATGAAATGGTTGGTTTTGAAACCGTAGCGCGCATGATAGAAAAGAACGTCATAGAAATCGCACCTTTGGCTTACATGCGTGGCAGAACACTTAATGGCAGCTTTGTAATCTTGGATGAAAGTCAAAACACCACCCGTGAACAAATGAAGATGTTCCTCACCCGTATTGGTTTTGGCTCTACTGCTGTTATTACTGGTGACGTTACGCAAATTGATTTGCCAAAAGGTACAGCATCTGGCCTTAAACATGCCATTGAAGTATTAGATGGTGTAGATGATATTGGTTTTACCCACTTTCTGTCTGGCGATATTGTCCGTCACCAACTGGTCCAGCGCATCGTAGATGCTTATGATGCGTTTGAAAACAAACAACCATGATCATAGATTTACAAATTGCTAGTGAGAGTAAACAATTACCAACACTAGCTCAACTAGAACAATGGGCACAGCTTGCGCTGCAAGTCCCAGATGCTGTGGCCGAAATAACCATTCGTATGGTTGATGATGTGGAAAGCCATGAATTAAACTTACAGTATCGCGGTAAAGACAAACCCACCAATGTGCTGTCTTTTCCTTTTCAACAACCGGACTTTGACGACCCTGAACTAGCTGCAGAAATGGCGGCAGAGTTAGGCGATGTGAGTTATTTGGGTGACCTTGTGGTTAATGCACAATTGGTAGTTCAAGAAGCTGCACAACAACATAAACCTGTTGAACACCATTGGGCACATCTGGTTATTCACGGCACCTTGCATTTACAGGGTTTCGACCATATTAAAGACGATGAAGCTTACGTCATGGAAACTCTTGAGAGCCAGCTATTGGCCACACTCAATATAGCCAACCCTTATGTTGCTAAAGAAAGCGACTAAGCGTATAAATTGGTTTCATTAACTTTTAGGAAAACACAGCCCTTATGAACGACGACGCGTCGACCAACGGTCAGGACAAACGCTCCTGGCTGGATAGACTTTCTTTTTTTCTCAGTGACAGACCTGGCACCAAAGAAGAACTGCTAGAACGAATCCGCCAAGCTGAAGAAGACCAGATACTCGATCGCGAAGCCCTCGACACTATAGAAGGCGCTTTACAAATGTCACACATGCAAGTGCGTGACATTATGGTTCCAAGGCCACAAATGGCTGTGGTGAAAGCTGACCAAAGCACCCAGGAATTCATGCAAACCATCACTGAAACGTCTCACTCACGCTTCCCTGTTATTGGTGAATCTCCCGACGACGTTTTAGGTATTTTATTAGCAAAAGATTTGTTGCCTCTTGCATTTGCTAAGCAAATGGACAACTTTGACCTCAACGCCATGCTGCGTAAGCCTATTTTTGTGCCTGAGAGCAAACGCCTTTCTATTTTACTCAACGAATTCCGCACCAACCGTTATCATATGGCCATCGTGTTGGATGAGTACGGTGGCGTTACTGGTCTGGTAACCATCGAAGACGTATTAGAACAAATTGTTGGCGAAATCGAAGACGAAACTGATGCCGAAGAAGACGATGGCAATATTCGACCTTTCTCCGACAAAGGCTTCTTGGTCAAAGCCCTCACCACCATTGAGGATTTTAACGAACACTTTGGCACTTACTACGACGAAACAGAATTTGACACCATTGGTGGCATTATCACTCAACAATTTGGTCATTTGCCAGCTAAAGATGAAAATATCCAAGTAGGGGATCTGAACTTCCTCATTTTGGCTGCAGATAATCGTAGAATTCGTCTCATGCAAGTGAACCCTATTAGCAACGATGCTAATGAGCCATCACCTCAAAGCTAACTTAGCCATTAGCATAATTGCCGGTGCCCTGGCCCCGCTAGCCCTTGCACCAAGCAATTTATGGCCCTTAGCACCGCTAAGTGTGGTGCTATTTTGGCACAGTCTCAATCAAAGCAAGCACACCAAGCAAGCCATTTTTACCGGCCTTGCCTATGGTTTAGGGTATTTTGGTGTGGGTGTAAGCTGGGTGTTTGTAAGCATGGTCAACCATGGTGACACTCATTGGCTACTAGCCACAGTTCTCACATTTTTGTTTTGTGGTGGTTTCGCGCTCTATTATGTGCTTTTTGCTGGCCTATTTTATCGTTTTAAACTACATCACCAATACCCTACTTTATTGTTTGCAGGCCTTTGGATCGGCCTAGACCTGTTGCGCGGCTGGTTACTAACGGGGTTGCCATGGCTGTACTTAGGTTACGCCGGGTTAGACACCTTTCTGGCGGGTTACGCCCCCATATTGGGTGTACACGGTGTTACGTTATTGTTGCTAATGAGTGGCTTGTTAGCCGTTGGGGCGCAGGCTAAATTACATTTTCGCCTAGGGTTACTCGTGGGTTTGTGGTTTGCAGGTTATGCTCTAGGCACTATTCCCTGGACTCAACCAAGCCCACAAGACCCTATTAAAGTTACCTTACTACAAGGTGATGTGAGTTTAGAAGATAAGTGGTTGCCACAAACATTAGCCCCCACATTAGGTTATTACTTTAAACAATCTTACCTACATATGGACAGCGACTTAATTGTTTGGCCAGAAACAGCCATTGCCACCTATTGGGACCGTGTTGCTCCAGCGTTCGAACCTCTTAACGCGCTAGCTAAAGAACAAAATACTCAAATCATAAGTGGTACGGTAATACGAGAAAACACCGAGGCTGAAGCAAACTATTACAACGGACTCATCGCTTTTGGCGCAGAAGAAGGCCAGTATTATAAACAGCGCTTGGTGCCGTTTGGAGAGTATATACCATTAGAATCTTGGCTGAGAGGGGCAATAAACTTCTTTGATTTACCTATGTCGGCATTTAAGTTGCCACTACAGAAGCAAGGCCTGCTAACCCAAAAAATAGGCATTGCGGGCAATATTTGTTACGAAATTGCTTATCCACAGCTAGTCGCCCAGCAAGCCGCAGATGCACAAATCATCCTTACGGTAAGCAACGACAGTTGGTTCGAGTACTCTCTTGCTCCATGGCAGCACTTACAAATAGCACAAATGCGGGCCTTGGAAAACGGTAAGCCCGTCGTCAGAGGAACAAATAGTGGAGTTTCAGCGTTAATTAATGCAGCTGGAGACATTACTCACATCGCCCCCTTGTACCAACAAGCAGAGCTTACCGGCAAGGTGACTTTGATGGACGGTAAAACTCCCTACAATACAGGTCTCAATTGGCCTGTGTTTTTGCTTAGCATTGTTTTGATACTATGTGGTTTAAGGCGCAATTTTATGGGCTCTTTCCCAATCAGGCTGAAAACCTAAAATTACGTTGGGCCGCGGTTGTTTGTGATTAAAGTGGAAGTTATGGATTTGGGTAAATTGTGCACGAATATCATCTGCTGCTAGCTGAGTTACCTTAGCAGGAACCAAGTAGCCATCACCACGAGCACGGAACACCATACGGCATTCGCCTTCATCCAACAACTTTTGAGCATATGGCGCTTCTGCTGGACAAAGTGCGGTCATGGTAGACTGAAAACTATCGGCTTTCTGATAATAGTCTGCAGATAATTGCTTCACTACCCATTCAAACCGTTCAATTGGGTCAACTGTCTTTATAGCATTGTGCTTATACTGGGCTACCAAGTGATCCAGTTCGCGCTTAAGGATCAAAATGGTTAACTCAACACCTGTATCGCCATTGGCGCCATAGCAAACCAAAGGCTTTGCTTCGTCTAAGGGGAAACCAGCAGCTTGTCGTGCTGCGAATAGGCGGCTTAAACACTGCCAGTGCATAAAATCGTGTTCTAATGTTTTGTCACTTGCAATCACTTATTGATCCTCATGCCGTGCAATACTATAAATCGTCCATGGCACATTATGCAGTAAGCGTGGGCGCAAAAAAAGCCAGCAACCGTCTAAATGTAAGACATCTGCGACAGGTCATTGGAATTAAACTCTAACATTGAGCTAGCGGGCCCTCTGCACAACTGCTTCATGAAGTTTTGCAACATATTTTGGGTGTGCTAAAAAACTAGTGAGTGCTCTGTGTAGCACTATTAATTCACAGTGTTTTCCATTTGTGCAGCCAATTTTAGCCTCTGCACTTTGCCTGAGGGGCCCTTGGGCAAATCGTGTAGGAAATTGATGTGCTTTGGTGTTTTTACTCGACCCAGCTTGCTCTCACAAAACGCGATTAATTCTAACTCAGTGGTTTCTTTACCCGTTGCTAGTACAACACAGGCCGCTACTTCCTGGCCATAGTGCCGATCTTCAATGCCAAACGCTGCTGCCTCCATTATGGCAGGGTGGGTATAGAGCACATCATCAATTTCACGTGGAGCAATATTTTCTCCACCTTTTATAATTAATTCCTTTATGCGCCCTGTAATAAAGCAAAAATCGTCCTCATCCATGATTGCTAAATCACCTGTATGCAACCAACCTTGGTCATCAATAGCCTCTTGCGTGGCCTTAGGGTTTTTGTAATAGCAACGCATCACACACGTGCCTTTTACCAATAGCTCCCCTTCGATGCCTCGCTCTACTTCTTGTCCTGACCGACTTACTACCTTGACCTGAGTACCATAAGCAATCCCAGGAGAACCGTACTTATTAGTTTGGGGGGGCAATGGGTTAGATAATATCTGTGCCGAAGTTTCTGTAAGACCCATAGTCTCCACAATAGGAACACCAAACATTTCTTCGAATCCAGCATGCAAGCTAGGTGGTAATGGTGCAGATGCCGAACGTCCAAAACGTACTTTTTTTGGCGCCAATTGTATCCGTTCTCGTTGACCTTCAGAGGTTTGATGCATTAGGTAAGAAATAATAGTAGGTACCACACTAAACCAACTGCACCTAGACTCGATAATCCAATTCCAAAAACGAGATGAACTAAAGCCATGGGGTAATACCAGACTGCTGCCACTAACAAGGGATGCCATAACAGATACACATTGAGCATTAATATGGCACAAGGGCAACACGCACAAGCCCCGGTCTTTGTTTGTTAGGCCATGCGCTACCGCCGTATTCATACCCCCAGCAATCAGATTTTCATGGGTTAACACTACGCCTTTAGGACGGCCTGTAGTACCCGACGTATACATTAACAAAGCATCGTTTTGTGCTGTAATAGAAGCCAACTTAATAGCACTGACAAAAGCCTTAGCCCAACTTGGACCATGATCCTCATGTGCATCAATCAGCTGAATTCCTTTAGGCAATTTATCCTCTAAATTCACCACCACAGACTTAGATGCTGCAGATATAAACACCACTTTAGTGTCTGAGTGTTGCAAAACATAAGCAATCTGTTCAGGACCTGCCGCAGGGTTTAGAGGTGAAATAATCAACCCGGTATACAGAGCACTTAAAAACAACATCAAAGCAGTCTTACCGTTGCCCATCATGAAGGAAACGGTGTCCCCTTGAACCAAGCCTAAAGCATGAAACTGAGTCACATATTCCTGAACTTCTTGTTCCAAATCTTGATAGGTTAAGACAGTTTGCGTCTCGGGAAACACCGCATACACCGTATTAGGTTGTAGCCGAGCATGTTGGGAGATAAGCTCTCGAACTGTGGCTGCTGGAGGCACATATTTAGGCAGGTTCATGACAGATACCTACGTCGGTAGTCAGCAAAAATGTCCTCAACCGAGACTTCTCTAGCAGCAATAGTTTGCACCACCTTAGTAACATTCATAAAATGACGGTAATGTACGTTTTGATCCGTTACGTTGCCACCCCACGTGCCACAGCCCATGGATAAGGAAAAGGGCAAGCCATTATCAAAGCTACCACCGGCAGCAAAACAGTGGGGCTGATTCACAATCACTCGGCATACTGGCATCTCAAGGCCTAATATCTCAGCTCGATCAACGGACTGGCTGTGCAGGCTTAAGGAGTGCCCTTTGCCTTGGTAGTTCAGAATGTCGCCTGCCATCTGTTTAGCATGATCAAAGTCTTGAGCTCGATATAGGGTCAGGACTAAGGCCATTTTTTCGCCCGAAAAAGGGAAGTCGGCACCCACCCCCGTCTCTTCGACCATTAAAAAATCAGCATCACAAGCAGCCTTGCGGGTAATACCAGCGAGTTCACACATCACACCTACTGGCTTAGCTAACATGGCAGCATTCAGATGGCCTTTGTGCCATAAAACTGACTGTAAGTCGGCCGTTTCTTCTGGCGTCAATAAACACGCATTAACCGACTCCAATGCGTTTAACATATCGTTATAGATAGCATCGACCATGACCAAACTATTTTCTGACGAACAGCTAGTGGCATTATCAAAGGTTTTCGAGGCTTTTATTTTCGCTGCAGCTGCTGCTAAGTCTGCAGTTTCATCAATTAGGCTTGTCACATTACCCGCGCCCACACCAAAAGCGGGCGTACCACAGGTATAAGCTGCTCTAACGTTATTTTGTGATCCAGTAACTACTACAAGATCCACTTGTTTGAGCATTTCCATACTCAAGTCTTTACTCACGGGGGTTGGCAAGGCTTGTACTAAGTTACGTGGTGCACCAATGCGATCCAACTCCAGATATATTAATTCGATCAACCGGGTACAACTGGGCTGACCTTTAGGTGAAGGCGACAAGATAATAGCGTTACGACACTTGAGCGCGTTCAAAATCATATTCATGGGTGTTGCTACAGGATTAGTAGACGGCACAATCGCACCTACAATTCCTACGGGTCGGGCGATTTCCACAATGCCCTGTTGTGGGTCCCGCTTAATAACACCTACCGTTTTAGCATCCTTCAAATCACGCAACAAACCCAATGTTTTACGATGATTCTTAGTGATTTTATCCGCCACATTGCCTAACCCAGTCTCGGCCACAGCAAGTTCAGATAATTTTTGATTATTAGCAGGGTTAATCAATGCCCAAGCGGCGGCAGTCACTAACTCATCGACTGCGGCTTGATCATAGGTTTCTAGCTGATTCTGCGCTTGACCAGCCTGCTGTATTAACAGGGCTACTTGGCTACGAGCGTCCATCTGTGCCATTTAAATCTCCACATCAAACCGTTGTTAACGGTGTGGTTTTAGTTGGGGCAAAAAAGGGCCACTGCAAAGACTGCGTCTAAGCAGTGGCACCAAGCACTGCAGGGTTACTATAAATCAGCTAACAGATTGGTAAGATAAGCTTGACGTTCAGTCCACATTTGCTTGACTTCAGCACGAGTCATAATGCGCATTGGCGAACCACCTGCTTTCATTTTTTTGGCCACTTTACCATCTTGGAACATTAAATGAACTCGTTCAGCAAGAAAGTCTAAAACTTCAGGTGGCGTGCCCTTGCGAGCCATAATGCCACGAAAGTTCACACTGGAGTCATCTATATCAATGCCCTGCTCTTTAAAAGTAGGTACATCTGGCAAGAAGCTTTCTTCACGCTGATTGTCTGCTACAGCAAGGATTTTAACCCGATCACCTTGGCGATAAGCGTCACTTAAATTGTTGAAGCCAGCCATTACTTGGCTACCTAGCACCATCTTTAAAGCAGCGACACCACCACCAGCAGGAATGTACTTAGTACTAATATCTGCCGCTTTATCAAGCTGTAAACTAGCAATATGATGACCCACGAAAAGGCCCGCTCCACTCACTGTTAATTTACCAGGATTAGCTTTTGACCAAGCAACAAGATCTGTAGCTGAATTAAATGGGCTATCTGCAGGTACTATAAGTACTGCAGGGTCTGCACCCCAGTTAGCTATAGGCTCTAAGTTATCAATATTGTAAGAGGTCTCAAATTTCAGTGATTGCGCAATAAAATGCGGCACGTTATAGGCTGCAAGTTGATGTCCATCTTGGCTGGCACTGCTAGCATACCAATTCCAACCTTTTTGGCCACCTGCTCCTGGTTTGTTAAAGATCACTATTGGCATATTGAGATATTTTTCATTTCCCGCCATCATGGTAGCAATACGCGCTTGGAAATCCGTAGCGCCACCTGGGCCATAGGCCACAGCTACTTGGATAGGCGCGGTTGGGTATTCAGCAGCTAATACTGATGCGCTGGGCGCCAACAGTATTGAAGCCACTGCTGCCGTAACTAGAGAGGATTTTATTTTATTTAGTATCATAATACTTACCTTTTTATTAGTGGCCAACTCAACCTAGGTGAGAGGCCTTTTTATCTGCACTATTTGGACCACCCAAATAGCGCTAATCTTTTTACAACAAGCCTGGGGTTACAACCCTTAAAGATAAGCTAAACAGCGCATAAATGACTGCCATAAAGCCCAAGGAGACCCACAATATCCTCATGGTTTGTTGACGGCTTTTACTTGCAGTGTAGAGCATAACAATGGCCGTGAACGCTAACCAAGAGGCCAAGTAGAAACCTGCACTTTGCAGCAACAACAGGTAACCTACAATAATAGCGATGCCAGCACCAAGGTCAGACCATTCCACTAACCCGGGGCCAGATTCTTGTCGGCTCCACGTGCGCAGCACATCAATTAACAATGTGGCTGCAAACACCAACATTAGTGCAGCTAACAAAAATGGGAAATCATAGGCCTGGCTGCCATCTGCTGACATCACCATAGCCAACACTACTATAGAGGCCACCACTGCACCGACCGCCGCAACGCGAGTGCCCGGCGTGGACCGTTTGTGGTCTAGTGTAACTTGACGACGCTGTTTAACCTCTACCCAGACACTGTAACCAATGGACACCAAACAAATAAATATAAGTACCAGATTAATGGGACCAGTCATAAAGTACGGCACAACACCTTCGCCTACTTCAGCAATCATCTTGCCCATGGAGAAATTATCTTCTGCTATGGGTCCCAAAATAATGCCCAGAACAATGGGTGCGGCACTAAAGCCATATTTATTCAACACATACATTAAACTGCCAAGCACCAGCATCAGTACCACGTCAGAATAGCTGTTCTGAATACTGTAGGTGCCAAACACGGCAAGTACCGTGACGGCCGCCGCCATATATTGGGAGGGCACACGCATAACCCAATAACTACTACTGCGACTGAGTGCCAACCCAATAATTAACATAAATACTTGTGCAAGTAGCAAAGAGCCAATGAAGGTCCAAGTGACTTCGGCGTGCACAGTAAATAAGTCTGGGCCTGGAAATAAACCGTTAATCAATAGGCCACCTAAAAGTACCGCCGCCGTTGGGCTGCCAGGAATACCCAAGGTCAACAAAGGCACTAGAGATGGGCCAACCATGGCATTGTTGGCCGACTCAGCAGCAATAACACCGTCAGGCTCCCCGTGACCAAACTTACTTGCATCAGGGCTAAACTTTCGCACTTGATCGTAAGCCACAAGCCCTGCAATTTGGCCGCCCGCACCCGGGATAATACCTACCACCACACCAGACACAGTGCCAATGGCTAGGGCTTTTATGCGGCTCAAGTTATATTTGATAGACGACCACAATGAACTATTTTCTGTGGTAAATAATCCGCCACTTGAGGGTTGTCGGCTAGTCACCAACAATTGGTAGATTTGTGGCACAGCAAATAGGCCAATCAAAGCCACAACAATGTGTACCCCACCCGTGAGGTGTTCAGTAAATACAAAGCGTGATTCTCCAAATATGGGGCTTATACCTATGGTAGAAATCCATAAACCCAAAACCCCAGAAAATAAACCCTTCACAACAGATTTGGAACCCAATGTGCCTATCACGGTGACACCCACGATAGCCATCCAGAACATTTCTGAGGGCCCAAATTTAAGTGCTAATTGCGCCAATGGGGGGGTGAAGAAAATCAATACCAGCACGCCAATAATGCCACCTACAAAAGAACTAATAAAACAAAAGTGTAACGCTTGAGTGGCTTTGCCTTGCTTAGCCATAGGATGGCCATCCAACACAGTTGCAATGTTAGCCGGTGCACCTGGAATATTTACTAAAATACCACTGATTGCGCCGCCTGCTACAGTGGCAGTGTAAACTGCTCCGAGCAGCACCAAACCCGTTGCAGCATCCATTTGAAAGGTAAATGGAATCAACAGTGCCACTGCCATGGTTGGGCTTAGGCCAGGCAAGGCACCCAAAATCAAACCTCCCGCAGTTGCAAGAATTAACACTGTTAGGTTGCTAAGGCTGAATATGACACCGATGTAATCAAATATTTCCACGGACTTTGGCCTCTTGTTGGTAAGTCACTGACTACCAAAACTGTTGTAATTTTTATTAACTCACTCAGCTACAGCATAAGCGCATTTATATAGATAATATAACTCATATACATGAGTCAAGCTTTTATGATAATATTTTTTCATCAAACGGTAAGAATCTGTTACTCTTTACCCCGTTAAAGCTAAGACTAAATTTTTAATAAAACACAGGTTTTCAAATAGTTAATGACACAATGGTCCACCAAAAATGTGCCTGGCACGCCCTTATATAAAGTTGTGGAAAATTTTCTGCAAGAACAAATTACAGCGGGCGTATTAGCACCTGGAGATCTAATCCCCTCCGAACCCCAGTTAGCAGAAAGTCTTTCCGTAAGCACCGGCACAGTCAAAAAAGCCATTGAAAACCTAGTCCATCAAAATCTGTTATATCGCCATCAAGGCAAAGGCACCTACGTCTCTAGGATTGATTTTAATAATAGTTTATTTCGCTTTTTCTCCTACGGTACTCATTCTGGAAACCCTGTACGGATTCGTAAACAAACGCCTGTAAGAGAGCTTCGTAAAGGTAGCGATAAAATTTGTCAACGGCTTCAAGTAGCGACCAACACCGATATGGTTTATATCGAACGGGTGGGCTTTCGTGACGAGAAAGCAGTATTGGTGGAGAAATGTTGGTGGGTTGCCGATTTAGTGCGTGGCTTAGAAAAAGAAGAAGTACACATACCAGATCTGCTTTACGCTGTGGTGGTAGATCAATTCAACCTACCTATTATTCGCTCAGAAGAATCCCTCACTGCAGAAATAGCTGACCAAGTCACAGCCTCTCGGCTCGGCATAAAGGTAGGTGATCCCTTAGTGGTATTGCACCGCCTCACTTATAGCAAAAACAACCAGCCAGTAGAGTTTAGAATTACCAGAGGCCGAGCCGACAGCTTTAGCTACCGCACCGAAATTCGCTAAATATAACCTAATAAAGCCCAATGGAGCGTTTTGACTATGGCACAAAATTTAGATCTCAACCTTCACTGGCAACAGTTTATTGAGTTGGCCTGCACTCGATTCGTTGACAGTGGGACTGACATTGGCATTGAAGTTGCGCCACTGCTATTGCCTCTTGCTAAAATAAATCCAGACTGGAACAAATTACCTCACTCTCTGTCTTTAGAGATGAGCATCCACGCTATTACTGACGAAAAGCTACGCACCTCGATAGCAGCTATTGTTCCCCACTTAACGTGGATGGAGCGTGGTGTATTCAGCAATAGCCGGGAAGTTAACCGTGCATACATAGAGTTGGTAGGGCCAGAAGGCGTGTTAATAAATGACCAATTCCGTTTTGGTATTTATTGGCAACAAGCCAATACCTTTTATCCAAAGCACCGGCACGATGCCCTTGAGCTGTACCACGTTGTCAGCGGCACAGCACTTTGGCAAATGGCTGAAAAAAACTTTAAGGCAAGGCCACCCGGATCGAGTTTTGAGCACTTAGACCGCATTGATCATGCCGCTCTAACTAGAGATGAAGACCTTCTAGCCCTATGGGCATGGCGTGGCGATTTGAGTTTTGACAACTATTCCATGGATACTTAAGCGTCCAGTCGTGCACCACTAAAGGCATCAAAAAATACCGCTTTACTAGTATCAACTTGTACTTTGACATGCCCTGTAGCTTGTGCTTCAACCCCCGCTTCTGGGCTTAATCTAGCTTGAATTTCAGTACCGTTCCACTGACCAAAGGCAATGGTGTCTGGACCCATAGGCTCAGTCACATCAACTTGCATGGGTATGCTGTGCACTAATGCACCTTCAACATGAGGTTTAGGTTCGGTAATCATCTCTGGGCGAATGCCTAGAATAACGGTCTCTACACCTGCTTGCTTAAGACGCTCACCATGATTAATGTGCAGTTCAAACTTTTCACCTTGGCTTTCAATCACCAATTTGTCATCCAACACTACGCATTCAATGAAGTTCATAGGCGGCGAACCCATGAAATCAGCTACAAATCGATTGGCTGGATTATTATAAATTTCATAAGGAGTGCCGAATTGTTGAACCTGCCCGTCTTTCATAACGGCAATACGGTCGGCTAGGGTCATAGCCTCTACTTGATCATGGGTCACATAAACAATAGTGGTGCCCAAGCGTTTATGCAGCTTCTTAATTTCCGTACGCATTTCCACCCGTAACTTAGCATCTAAGTTAGACAGGGGTTCGTCAAACAAAAATACCCGTGGGTTACGCGCTAAAGCCCTGCCCATAGCAACACGTTGACGCTGCCCGCCTGAAAGCGCGCTGGGTTTGCGGTCTAACAAATGTTCAATTTGTAATAGCTGCGACACATCGGCTACAGTTTTTGCTATTTCAGCTTTGGGAACCTTGCGCATCTCCAGACCAAAGCTAATGTTGCGCGATACACTCATGGTGGGATACAGCGCATAGGACTGAAACACCATTGCGATGTCACGTTCCTTGGGGCTTAAATCGGTAACATTATCACCGTCAATAAGAATGTCACCACTGCTCACATCCTCTAAACCCGCAATGCTGTTCATTAGTGTGGATTTACCACAGCCAGAGGGCCCGACTAAAATGAGAAATTCGCCATCTTTAATGTCTAAATCAATGCCTTTTAGTACTTCTGTATCACCGAACGATTTAGTGAGTTGTTGTATTTTTATAGAACCCATATCGGTTTCTCTTCCTTTGTCTTAATCTTTTTATTAGCCTTTCACGGCACCTGCTGTTAAGCCACGTACAAAATATTTACCAGCGACTAAGTACACCACCAAAGTCGGCAACGCGGCGATCACGGCAGCAGCCATATCAACGTTATATTCTTTACCACCCATGGTGGTATTCACTAGATTATTCAGCGCCACAGTAATGGGCTGAGTGCCTGGCCCCGAATAAACGACTCCAAACAGGAAGTCATTCCAAATTTGAGTAAATTGCCAAATTATACTCACGACGATGATGGGTGCAGAAAGGGGCAAAAAAACATGTCTAAATATTGCAAAAAAACCTGCACCATCTAACCGCGCTGCGCGCACTAACTCGGTCGGAATACCAACGTAATAGTTGCGGAAGAACAAGGTTGTGAAAGCCACACCATAGATGACATGCACAAGCACCAAACCCGGCACCGTATTTGCCAAACCTAACCAAGCTAACAACTTAGCCATAGGCAATAAAATGACCTGAAACGGAATAAAGCAACCGAACAGTAAAGCGCCAAAGAGGAAATTGCTGCCCGTAAAACGCCATTGCGATAACACATAACCGTTAAGTGCTCCGATTACCGTAGAGATAAACACTGCAGGCAGGACAATACGCATGCTATTCCAAAAATACGGTGCGAGACCATAGCAGTCACCACCGGTGCAGGCACTGCTCCAGGCTTTAGACCATGCGCTGCCATTCAGCGTTGTAGGCAAAGCCAAGATATTACCATTACGAATTTCTTCTATGCCTTTGAATGAAGTGGTGAGCATCACGTACAAGGGCGCGAGGTAAACCAACGCGAACACCAATAACAGCGTAATAAAAAGCGCCTTGTAAAGCCTATGAGAAGTAGTTGAGGCACTCATGATTTTTTACCCCGCAACTCAGAGTAGAGATAAGGCACAATAATCGCCATCACACCGGCGAGCATCACCATCGCACTGGCAGCACCTAGACCCATTTGGGCACGACTAAACGCGTGGGTATACATGAAGGTGGCGGGCAGATCAGAGGCATATCCAGGGCCACCCCCAGTGAGGGACTGAACCAGGTCAAAACTCTTAATGGCAATATGGCTTAGGATGACTACAGAACCAAAAAAGACTGGCTGCATGACGGGCAAAATAATGTGCCAATAGGTGCGGAAGGTCGACGCGCCATCCATTTGAGCAGCTTTAATCAAGCTGTCATCAACCCCTCTAAGGCCAGCTAAGAACATGGCCATAACAAATCCACTAGACTGCCAGACGGCAGCGATAACGATGGTATAGATGGCCATATCTGGCTCCACCAACCAACGAAATTCAAAATCAGTAAAGCCTAGATCACGCACCATTTTTTCGATGCCTAAACCCGGATTGAGAATCCATTTCCAAGCTGTGCCTGTAACAATAAAAGACACTGCCATGGGATACAGATAGATGGTGCGTAAAGCACCATCGTTACGAATATTGCGATCTAATAAAATCGCCAACATAAGCCCTAATAATAAGGCAATAATAATAAATAACAGGGTAAACACGAGTAGGTTATCGAGTGCGACGTGCCAGCGTGGGTTAGCAAATAACCGCTCGTACTGTGCCCAACCAACAAATTCCCACTGGGGCAACATACGGCTTTTAGTGAACGACAACACCGCAGTCCAGCCGATGAAACCATACATACAAACCAACATAACAATAGCGGTAGGAGCCATGATTAGTTTGGGTAATTGTTTTTCTAGATAATCGAACATGAGTTAGCTCAATAAGATTTTAGAAATGTGCCATTGCGAGGCCTAAGCCATCCTTGCGAAGGCCTAGGGCATGCAGCAATCCGTCACCCTAGGTATTGGATCACTGCGCTAACCTCACAATAACAAAATCATAGATTACGGCATTAACCGTATAATGACTATGATGCTACTGTTACTTAGCAGCAGCAACTGCTGCTACAAGCTGAGCTACACCTTCAGAGGCACTGTCATCAGAGTTAAAGAACTGCGTGGCAGAGTCATAGATAGCGCCAGAAATTGCTTCTGAAACGGCCATGCCATGGGCGAAACTTGGTACTAGGCTGCCTGAAGCAGAACTAGCAACAAAGGCGTCCATAGAATCATGAGCACAAGAGTCAAACTCTGTACGTGCCATACCTAAACGTGCTGGGATTGAACCTTTGTTAAGGTTAAATACACGTTGGAAGTCTGTGCTTAAGATTTCTTTAGCCATAACTTTTTGAGCCTGAGTACTTTCAGCATCACTTTGGTTAAAGAAGGCAAATGAGTCAACGTTAAAGGTATATGCACCTGAAGTACCTGGAGCTGCGACACAAACGTAGTCTGTACCAGGGTTCTTCCCAGCAACCTTGAATTCGCCCTTCGCCCAGTCACCCATGATTTGCATACCAGCTTCACCCTTGATTACCATAGAAGTAGCTAAGTTCCAGTCACGGCCAGGGGAGTTGATATCAACAAACTGGCGGAGTTGACCAAAGGTTTCAAACACTTCTTTGGTGGTAGCACTGTTAAGGGCATTCATATCTGCCTGTACAAAAGCCTTATTGTAGTAATCAGCACCGCCAACACCCAATACTACAGCTTCGAATACAGTGGCATCCTGCCAAGCTTGGCCGCCATGTGCTAAAGCAATGTAACCTGCATCTTTTAACTTCTGAGCTTGCACCATAAAGTCATCCCAAGTAGTTGGGATAGTAGCACCAGCTTTGCGGAATACTTCTGGGTTAGCCCACAACCAGTTAACACGATGCACGTTCACTGGTGCAGCTACATATTCACCATTGTACTTCATTACGTCAGACACAACTTCTGGCAAAATCTCATCCCAGTTATTCGCCTTTGCAACATCATCGATGCTAGACAAGAAACCTAGCTCACCCCATTCTTGAATGGATGGGCCTTTGATCTGGGCTGCTGTAGGTGAATTGCCAGAAATAGCGCGGGATTTTAATACCGTCATGGCACTTTCACCACCACCACCAGCAACGGCAAAATCAACCCAATCAACACCAGATTCAGCCAATTGCTTCTTTAAAAAGGCTACACTAGTGGCTTCACCACCACTGGTCCACCAATGTAATACTTCTACTTCGCCTGCTTGTGCACTCGGCGCTACAGCCATCATAGTGGCTAAGGCTAGGCCTGTTAATTTAGTTTTCATGTGAGTTCCTCGTTAGTTTTATTATCCGGCAGTCACACTCCGGTGTATGGCAGTGTATACACGGCAAAGTGTCATAACGTGGGGAAGTGTGACAAAAGGTTACGAAGGGAAATAAACCTCAACCATTAAACCACCACCGCGGCGATCCTTGAGCTCTAATTCACCACCATGCAGATTGGCAATACTGCGCGCAATCCCTAATCCAAGCCCAACGTGATCATCACTGGGCTTCTGATTAATGCGGTAATAAGGTTCAAAAACTCGAGCTTTGTCGGCATCGCTTAAACCTGGACCTGGGTCCAAAATACTAATCACTGTACCTTGAGCATTGGCGATAGCGATAATACTTACCGCTCGACCATAGGCAAGGGCATTATCAATTAGGTTGCTGAATAAGCGTTGCAGGGCCATGCTGCGGCCATCTATGATCAAACCCGGCTGGATATCTAGCTCGATAGGCAAACCATATATTTGGTTCTGTGCCGCTAGACCCAACAATAATTGACTCAGGTCAATACGCTCAGCATTTTCGTGGATGGCATCGTCCTTCATCATCTGTAAACTGCCTTTAACCATGGTCTCTAGATTTTCTAAATCACCTATTAAGGCCAGTTTTTGGTCGGTATCTGAAATCATTTCAGCCCGCAAGCGGGCGCGGGTAAGAGGTGTCTTAAGGTCATGTGAAATGGCGGCAAATAGTCGTTCTCGGTCGCCAGTAAATTTTTGAATACGCCCAACCATGGCATTGAAGGCGCGGATGGTAGCTACCATTTCGCTGGAGCCTTGCTCGCGCATATGACGGGGATTTCGTCCTTTGCCAATGGTTTCTGCTTGTCTGGCTAACAACCGTAGTGGCCGCACCACCCAGCGCACCAGTAACAAAGTTAGCAAGAACACTGTTAAAGACACTAGACCAATACTCAACATACGTTCGCTGGTAAGCCAGGTTACACCCGAGAGCATATGGCCTTCGGGGATAACCGCCGCTAAGTATATCCACTCATTAGCCACAGGCAGTTGCACTACAGCCACTGGACTGGCATCACTAGGCTCTATTAGGGCAAAGCGCTTCCATTTAGGTGGCAAATCTACCATTAAATTAGAACCAGAAAGTATTTTCAAGTCGTCAAAATTAACAAATTGAATATCCAGTCCTTTGGTCTGGCCCATTTGAGCAACAATACTGGCACTAAGTTGTTGCCGCACCAATTGAGAAAAATCTGTCTCAGGAATGTTCAATAAGTCGATGTACTGAGAGTTTACAGAAACAAAAAACCGCGTGCCCCCCATATCCCTCAATTGATCTAAAACAATATGACGATATTGATCAGGTAACTTTTTGAAAAACTCTACGGTCTGCCCAATACGAGAGCCCATGGTTTGAGAGACTTCGATTAACCGGTTGTGTTCTGTGGTCTTAAGTTGCGAAACCCATAGCCATGTGCCAAACACCTGGGCGATCAGGATTCCTAAAAAAAGCACCAATGTGACTCGTGCCATAACAGTATTAGGTATAAGCCTGAGCCATAGACCCGTCACAAAGCTCATGCAAGCACCAATACATAACCTTTGCCACGCACATTTTGAATACTATCTCCTGCCACCTGATTGAGCTTATTGCGCAAGCGACTAATACTGGTATCTATAGAGCGGTCGAAAGGCTGTGCATTGCGGCCATGCAAAACTTGGCAAATAGCATCACGACTAAGCACCTCACCTTGATGTTGGTACAGCAAATTGAGTAAATCAAACTCTGCACCAGTCAATGGCAAGTTGGTGCCAGCATAGCTAACACAGCGTTTGAGCACATCTATATGCAGCAAGGGGGCATCTGAATCTGGCTTGGGTTGCTGCACCTGCATTCGGCGCAACAGGGCCTTGATACGGGCTAATAATTCCCGGGGATTAAAAGGTTTACCCATATAATCATCCGCACCTAGCTCTAGACCCAAAATACGATCTAGGTCATCACTAGCTGCAGTGAGCATGATTACCGGTAAGCTGGACGTTTGTCGCAAGCTGCGGCACACATCGAGCCCGTCTATACCGGGCAAACCAACATCCAACACCGCTAAAGCAAACTGCGCCATATCAGCCTGTAAGAATTTTTCACCATCTGCAAAGGCCACCACTTTAAAACCTTGTTGGCTCAGGTATTGGCTCAGTAGCTGGCGGATTTCTAAATCATCGTCGATTACAGCGAGAGTTTGCATAGTCAAATATCGTCAAAACAGACTTCAGGTTAATGATGCAGCAGTTAGTATTATCATGATAATGAGGTAATAGGCAAACCTTTAGTAGCTTTGCAGTATCAATCGGACCTCAGTGAGCCCGTGCATTAGGCCTTAACTTAGAGTTAAAATTTTTACGATGGTTGATATGTTGAGCCTTTAGTCTACACCTGCTCTACATACTGGGGTAAGTTACTCGTGGTAAAAAAACCCTGTATCGCCTCAGTAATCTGCTGCAGAGCAGCATCATCGATTTGCATGTGCAAAACAATACGAGCACTTTCCCCAATAGCGGTGATGGCAATACCACGCTGTGCAAGATAACTGGCTAAGGCGGGCATTTGTGGCGATTGCAAAAACAACATATTAGTTTGTACTCGAGCCCGGTCAAAATGTAACCCTTGCAGGCCTTTAAGCGCTGTGGCGAGTTCCTGTGTTCGTTTATGATCCTGCGCTAACCTCTCCACATTGTGCTGTAAGGCATACCTGCCCGCTGCTGCAATAATACCTGCTTGACGCATTCCCCCACCTAGCATTTTACGCAGCCTACGTGCTCTTTCAATGACTATACTTGGGCCCACTAACACCGAGCCCAAAGGCACACCTAAGCCTTTAGATAAGCACAAGGATACTGTGTCAATAGACTGAACTAGCCGAGCTGGAGGCACATTTTGGGCTACTGCAGCATTAAGTAATCTAGCGCCATCCATGTGTGTAGCAAGCCCATGTGATTTGGCACAGTCAACCAAAGCATCAATATGATCTTGATCTTGAATGCAGCCCCCCACTGTGTTCTCTAGACACAGTAGCCGCGTCATAGGACAGTGGTAATCATTTGGTTTCACAGCAGCATTTAGTTGTTGAAGGTCAAAACGCCCGAATGCATCCGTTTGCAGTGCGTGCATAGCCACACTGCCCAGCACTGCTACACCAGCCGCTTCATCACAACTAATATGGTATTTATCACCCACCACAACCTCTTCACCCCGCTGGCAATGGGCCAACACGCCAGCTAAGTTACTCATAGTGCCACTGGGTAAAAATAGGCCCGATTGTTTGCCTAATAACTCGGCAGTTTCGTGCTCGAGGGCGTTAACATTGGGGTCATCACCATACACATCATCCCCCACTTGCGCGTCTGCCATAATCTGGCGCATGGCATGGCTGGGCTGCGTAACGGTATCACTGCGCAGATCAATGGTAATCGGACTGCTGATAGAGCTTCGTGTTTCTGCCGATGGGTAGTGTGATGTCATAATTTAGACCTGTTTTCCTAACGCTTGTAGGTCACTGACCTGCTGCCCAGCATAAGGTAGCGCTGCCACAATATGTACTCTAGATTCTTCACCCCCATTTAACGCCGTGTGATAGCCACGAGTATCAGTAAAATAAACCGAACCATCGGCAGGTAAGTGAGTGCAATGGTGGTTGACGACAAATAAAGAGCCGGGGTTACTGATAATAGGAATGTGCAAACGCGGCTCTGGATCTCGATGCCAAGAATTGCAATTATAAGGATCTTTCCCTAACACTCTCATACGACCAATGGGAAATCGAGCGATAAGCTGCTCATAAACTTCGGCTAAATAAGTGTCTGCAAATAGTGGATTAAACTCACTATACGCTGACTCATCAACCATAATGTCTCGAGGGACTTCAGCATAGCTGTCATCCACTCTAGTCCAAAACCGACCGCAGTTGTCCTCGGGAGTGGGGTGCTCGACACCCGGGCGCCGCGTTAGGGCCATTACATGAAAACCTGAACCTAAGTCTTCCAGTTGATCTTGCATGTCATGATAACACTGGCGTAACTTGTCGATATCAAACTTTAATTGCAACTTTTGAATACCTGGGCCAGCCTTAAAACTGGCAACCGACTCAGTGTCATACTTGCTTTCAAGCCACGTTATCATCTGCTTGGCATCTGCTTCAGTGGAGGTAATGCGCGACATAAAAACTCCTAAAACTGTCTATATAAGGCGATGCTAATCTATTTCGATCGGTTCCAGCATAGGTTCAGCCCTACCCAGTTCTTCTTTGCGCTTAGCCACATAGGCTTCAAGTTCTTCACGCCGAGACAAATCAAGTTTTGGCGGTTCGAATTCAGCTAAAATTTTCTGCCAAATTTCTGTAGCCCGCATAGTAGCATCTTTAGACCCAGCTTCAACCCAGCTTTCGTGATTTTTCCAGTCGCTCAAAAAGGGTTGATAAAAAGCGGTTTTATAGCGTTCGATGGTGTGACTGGAACCAAAGAAATGCCCACCAGGCCCCACTTCATCCATCGCTTCAATACCAATTTCTATGCGGTCAATTTTTAGGGGTTGCAACATTACTGCCATGTGCTGGAGCATCTCACAATCCATAACAATTTTTTCAAACGACGCGACCAAACCACCTTCTAACCAACCGGCGGCATGATAAATCAAATTTCCATGACCCATGACAGAGCCCCACAAAGCCATTTGGGTTTCATATACCGCCTGACCATCCACTGCATTAGAGGCGTTGCAGGCACTCGTCCGATAAGGCAAGTTATATCGTCGTGCCATTTGTCCACTCGCCATGTTGGCTAGGCAATTTTCTGGTGTGCCAAAGGCTGGAGCGCCAGAACGCATATCTACGTTTGAAGTAAAACCACCATAAACGACTGGAGCACCTGCTTTGGTTAACTGCACCAAGGCAATGCCCAGCAATGCCTCGGCATTTTGTTGTGCTAAAGCACCAGCCATGGTGGTTGGTGTCATCGCCCCCATGAGGGTAAATGGAGTAACGGTGACGGCCTGACCCATTTTTGCCATTTGCATAGCACCATAGGCCATACTGTCATCCAATTTGCGTGGTGAGTTAATATTAATATTGGTCATGGTAGCGGGATTTTGAGCCAGCTCTTGCAAGCTCATGCCATTGGCAATTGCGTTCATGGCAACTGCATCTTTGACACGGCCTGCACCAATGCCTTGGGCAAGAAACACCTTATCAGCTAGAGTTAGAGTGGCAAAAGTGGTGTCTAGATGCCGAGTATTAGGTGGTAAATCCGTTGGTGCCAAAGCCTGGTTGCCAAAAAAATCGATAACATTAAAGTACTGTCCAAAGCGGATCATGTGCTCATAATCTGCAAAGTTACCAAGGCGGCGACCATTCACGCAGTCGTGCACGTTGGGGGGGCCAGAGGTCAACCCAAAATGGATCACGTTGGATCCAATCTCCAAGGCATTGTCTGGGTTACGTGGGGTTAGGGTGAATTGCGCAGGCGCTTTGCTGATACATTCCATTACCAGCGCGCGATCCATTCGCACCACACCAGCATCATCAACGTCTGCCCCAGCCTGCTTGAATAAGTCTAGAGCTTCTTGACCCATAACTTCGATGCCCAACTGTTCAAGTATGTCCATCGACGCTTGGTGGATAAGCTCCACTTGCTCTGGTTCCAAGGCTGCGATAGGTGCAAAGCGGTTACGTTTTACCTGTCGCTCGAGCTGGGGAATAGCACATGGATTAATTGTTTCTTGTTTGACTCTGCGGTGGCGACCAGCAATACGGCTCATTAATTTCACCTGAGGCCTAATAAATAGCCTCTTAGTAACGGGTTTGTAACGTACACGATAGCATTCAAAAGATTAAAAAAAAGAAACTAAATCGACAATAAGCGGAATTAAAAGTTGTATAAACATAAATTGACCGATACCCTAAGCTTGTCAGAGGATTCAACATGCAACCAAACTACGCCAGTAATCCAACGCAGATTGGATTTTTCCTTATCGCTCAGTTCTCCATGCTCTCCATGTCAGCTGCTGTTGAGCCGCTGAGAATAGCTAACCGGCTTAGCAAGTGTAATTTGTATGAGTGGTCATTTTACAGCAAAGACTACCTACCGGTGAGAGCAAGCAACGGTATAGACGTTGCTGCCACTCGTGAGATGGCAGATACAGAAGATTTAGATGCCCTGATCGTTGTAGCAGGCATCGATGTAGAAAACCATGATGACCCAGTCCTCAGCCGATGGTTGAGGCGCTTATCACGCCTCTCCATCACCTTAGGCTCTACGTCAACTGGCAGTTTGTTGCTGGCTCGAGCCAAATTACTAAACCAAAGCCCCTGCACCATCCACTGGGAAAACATTGACAGTTTTAAGGAAGAGTTCCCCTTGTTAAATATTACTGGTGAATTGTATGAAATGGATACCCACTTCATGACATGCTCAGGCGGCTTATCAGGGCTTGATATGATGCTCCAACTCATCACCCAACAACATGGCCTGAAACTGGCAAAGGACGTGGCAGAGCAATGCATTCACCCTAGCATCCGTGATGCCCATGCACACCAGCGCATGGCTACCCAAACTAGACTAAGCATTCATCACCCAGCGCTAATCAAAGCTATTGAGTTAATGCAGAGCTGCACTGAAGATCCTATGTCTCAAGCACAGATTGCCAGCAAATCAAACTTATCTTTGCGTCAGTTGGAGCGACTATTTAAACATCATTTCGGCCTAAGGCCTGCGCAGTATTACCTAGATTTAAGACTCAACAAAGCCCAACTACTTTTACAACAAACCAGTCTTTCTACCTTTGCTATTGCTACCGCCTGTGGTTTTAATTCGACTTCCTATTTGGCAAAATGCTACCGATCAAAATTTTTAATATCACCTCGGCAAGAACGTACAAGAGACAAATTACCTAGTCCTACTTTAGGAGGTTAAAAGTCTCAGTTTTAGCAAGAACCAAATTATTTATTATCCACCAGGGACTAATCAAGGCGTTATTGTTGGCGGATGTAGATTTTTCGTACATTATAAAAAAGATGGGATATCATTATGAAAAAGCTAATTCCACTTATTGTCGATTCAGTCTCCAGTTTGTAATCTCTTGAATGCTATCGTGTATGGTATAAACCCATTACTTGAGAGGCTATGTATTATGCCTCAGGTTAATTTAATGAGCCGTAATGTGCTGCCATAGATACTTATTTGGTATGGGTGCAAATTTGACAAGGGTGTAAATGATCTGTAGAACTTAAAGGGCTTGGAGAATGCGTGAGCTCTAAGAAATAACTGAAGCAGACGGCTTTGAGCCAACTGCAGGCAGTTTTAGCGCGCAGAGATTGGCCTACCACGGTGTATTGGTGCCTCTGAGTAATAGGCTAAACTATCATATTCAGCTGTGAAAAAAGTCTAACATTAGACTAAAAAATCGGACCTTATCGTCCGTAACAATAACAACCGGAGAGTATAGAATGACGAAGTCCACTGACATAGGTAAAGCAACGCATCCCGTTGTTGACATGTATAAAAATGAATACTTACAAGGCCAACTTTCACGTCGAGAATTTTTTGTACGTGCCTCTGCCTTGGGTGCCAGCGCAATTGCGGCATACAGCATGATTGGTTTAGTCGCGCCAATGGCCATGGCCGGCACGCCTAAAATGGGTGGCACCTTGCGTTATCAAACGGAAGTCCGGGCCATGAAAGACCCACGCACCTATGACTGGTCCCAAATAGCCAACTTCAGCCGTGGCTGGTTAGAATACCTAGTACGTATCAATACTGATGGCACTATGGAAGGCCAATTGCTCGAAAGTTGGTCAGCCAACAACGATGCCACTGTCTTCACACTTAACGTGCGCAAGGGCGTAACCTGGAATAATGGCGATGCCTTCACTGCCGATGACGTGGCTCGCAATATGACTGGTTGGTGTGACAAGAGCGTGGAAGGCAACTCCATGGCGGGTCGTATGAATTCCTTACTAGATGCCGATACCGGCAAAGCACGAGCAGGCGCCATTGAAGTGGTGGATAGCCATACCGTGCAGCTCAATCTTTTGGCTCCAGATATTTCTATTATTCCAGGCATGACTGACTACCCTGCAGCTATTGTCCATTCAAGCCATGACAGTGATAATATGATAGGCAATGCCATAGGTACTGGCCCATACTCTCCTGAAAGTCTCGAGGTGGGTGTTAAGGCCGTGTTGGTGCGCAATGAGTCCCATTCATGGTGGGGCGAAGGGGCATACCTTGACCGTATTGAAATGATCGACTATGGCACTGACTACGGTGCTATTGTGGCCGGCGCTGACGCGGATGAATTTGATATAACCTACGACGTTGCTGGTGAATTTATCGGCATGTTTGATGACTTAGGTTGGATAAAAACGTCAGCAGTGACGGCAGCTACTATAGTCATCCGTCCTAATCAGCAGGCTGAAGTGGATGGCATTAAGCCCTATGCTGATAAACGCGTACGTCAGGCCTTAGCGATGGCTGTTGACAATAATATATGTTTAGAACTTGGCTACTCTGGCCATGGCACACCAGCAGAAAACCACCACGTTTGCCCAGTTCATCCCGAGTATGCAGCCTTGCCTGCCCAGAAGGTTGATGGTGCAGCAGCAAAAGCACTGATGGACGAAGCCGGTATGGGGGATTATGAACATGAACTTATTTCCATCGACGACGACTGGCGCCGCAACACCACAGATGCCGTGGCCGCCCAATTGCGCCAAGCAGGCATTAAGGTTAAGCGCACCATTTTACCAGGTTCTACCTTCTGGAATGACTGGGTAAAATACCCCTTCTCCTCCACCAACTGGAATCAACGTCCTTTGGGTGTGCAGGTGTTGGCACTAGCCTACCGCAGTGGTGAAGCTTGGAACGAAGCTGGTTTCGCTAATAAAGAGTTTGATAGTTTGTTATCACAAGCTATGGCGGTTCCTGACGCCGATGAACGCCGCAAAATCATGGCCAAGATCGAGGCTATTATGCAAGATGAAGGCGTCATTATTCAGCCATATTGGCGTTCTTTATATCGGCATAACAAGCCAGGCCTAATGAATGCCGAAATGCATCCTGCGTTTGAGTTTCATCTAGAAAAAATGTGGTGGTCTTAAACCCACACTTGGGCCACTTTGTGGCCCTCTAATTTTCTCTAAAGAGCAGGCCTAGTAGCCTGCTCTTTTTTATCACCTCTCTGCCCTAGTCATCCCAGGACTGCACATGTGGATATTTATTGTTAAGCGAACGGGCATGATGGTATTGACTGCTCTGTGCCTAACCTTTTTGGTGTTTTTCTTAACCAACTTACAGCCCAATTTAGAGAAGTTAGCCAAGACTCAGGGCAGTATGCGCATGTCCGACGTACAGGTTGAACAATGGCTGGAGAGTCGCGGTTATAAGCAGCCCCTACTGGTACGTTATGGCGAATGGTTAGGGGTAACACCCGGTTTTGTGTTTGTCAGAGAAGATGGCAAAACGTTAGGTCGTTGTGTAAAACCCGGTGTGGATCTCATTGCCAACTATTGTGGTGTGTTGCAGGCTGACATGGGTTGGTCTACAGTATTTAAAGACAATGTTGCCAGCATAGTTAGCAAACGCCTTGGGTTAACAGGCTGGTTAATGCTATTTGTGATGTTAGTGATGGTGCCTATGGCGCTCATTATTGGTGTACTGGCAGGTATGCGAGAAGGTTCACGCACGGATCGGAACTTATCAACTTTTGCTATCCTCACCACCGCAACGCCGGAATATGTCTCCGGTGTTATCTTTGTAGTGATATTTGCTAGTTCAGCAGTGGGCTTAAGATGGTTTAAAGGCTCTTCGACTTCTGCTATGGATGAGATCACCATTGCCAATTTCACTTTACCAGTGATGACCATGGCTTTCTATGGAATGGGTTACATTGCGCGCATGACTCGCGCCTCAATGGCTGAAGTTATGACAGCGCAATATATTCGAACCGCACGCTTAAAGGGTGTTAGTTTTAGCAACATCGTGCTTAAACACGCTTTACGCAATGCGTTAATCGCACCCTTTACGGTAATCATGCTACAAATCCCATGGCTCCTCACTGGCGTGGTCATTGTAGAAACCTTGTTTAACTACAAAGGTTTTGGCTGGCTGCTAGTTCAGGCTGCGTCCAACAATGATATCGACCTCTTGTTAGCCTGCTCGATGGTGGCGGTATTCGTGGTACTCATCACACAGTTAATTTCAGATATTGGCTATGTATTCCTCAATCCACGTATTCGTATCAATTAGGGCACGCTGATGGAAGCATTAACTGCACTTCAAATCACCATTGGCATTTTTACCCAGTTAATCCCTGTATGGGTTGCTATGGGCATAATTTTAAGTATCTCTGCTTATTATCGACAACGCTTAGGCTTATATGGCCACTTGTTTGATAGCCGCGTTGGCACCTTGGGTTTGCTACTGGTGTTGTTTTGGGTATTAACAGCTATCCTTGCTGATTTAATTATCACCCACGACCCCTTAGCCCAAATTTCTGGTATGAAAAACAAAGGCATAGGTTTTCCTGTGCGTGGTGTGGAAGGTACATTCTACCTGTTAGGTGGTGATAACCTGGCCCGTGACATATTTTCTCGCGTGGTAATGGGCTGCCGCACTGTATTAACTATTGCCCCAGCGGCTACTGTGTTTGCCTTTATGGTAGGGATCACCTTAGGCCTACCTGCCGGCTATAGATCTGGAAAGTTGGATACGATCTTATCTTTCTTGTCCAATTTAGTGCTAGCCTTCCCAGTAATTTTGTTATTTTTCTTGTTAGTCACACCAGAAATTCGCTCAACTGGTGTACCTATTTATTTGGCTGCAGTACTGTTCGTATTTCCTATTATATTGTTTGTTGTGTTATTTCAATCTCGATTTTATACCCAGCCTGTGAAGCGTAATATTTATGTCGCCATCACACTAGTATTGGGTTTTTGGGCCTATTCAGGTCTGGCTTTTAATATGGATCCATTAGGTGTTTTTTATATGGAACCTAACCTGCTGAATATTTTTGTTGCAGTGGTATTTGTTAACTCACCTACGGTGTTTCGTATTGTCAGGGGCCTAACTCTGGACATTAAAACTCGCGACTATGTAGCGGCAGCCGAAACCCGCGGAGAAGGACCTTGGTATATTATGTTGTGGGAAATTCTACCTAATGCACGAGGGCCTTTGATTGTGGATTTTTGTTTACGCATCGGCTACATCACTATTTTATTAGGCACCTTGGGTTTCTTTGGCCTAGGCGTTAGCCCAGAAAGCCCAGACTGGGGTATGACCATAAACGAGGGCCGCAAACTCTTATCCATATACCCACACCTAGCTATTCCTCCTGCCCTAGCATTAATGTCGCTAGTGCTGGGCCTCAACCTGTTGGCCGATGGCCTGCGCGAACAGTCACTCAAAGACTAAGGGAGCAGGATCATGCAACAATGGGATTACGATGGACCTATTTTAGAAATAGACAACCTGTCCATTAGTTTCTTTACTCGATTGGGTGAAATTCCTGCAGTGATGGACTTCTCTTGTGTGGTAGAGCAAGGCCAAGCTATGGGTCTTGTGGGTGAGTCTGGCTGCGGCAAATCCACCGTGGCTTTAGGCGTGATGCAAGACCTTGGAGTAAACGGCAAAATTGTTGGTGGCAGCATCAAATTTAAGGGCCGAGAGCTCAACACAATGAGCGAAGAAGAACTGCGGCATTTGCGTGGCTCTGAAATTGCCATGATTTATCAAGAACCCATGGCTTCCTTGAATCCATCCATGAAAGTCGGCAAGCAACTCATGGAAGTGCCCATGATCCATCAACAGAGCTCTGCCAAAGAGGCCTGGGATCTGGCCATGCAAGTGGTGGAAGATGTTCGACTGTCTGACCCTGAGCGGATCTTAAACAGTTACCCACATCAATTATCAGGTGGCCAACAGCAACGCATTGTCATCGCCATGGCGCTGATGTCAAAACCGTCGTTGCTGATCCTTGATGAACCTACCACTGCGCTGGATGTCACTATTGAAGCGGGCATCGTTGACCTAGTCAAAGGGTTAGGTGAGAAGTATGGCACCTCAATGCTATTTATCTCCCACAATCTTGGTTTAGTGCTGGAAACCTGTAATGACATTTGTGTCATGTATTCAGGTGAGGCTATAGAAGCCGGGCCTATTGAAAAAGTATTTGAGCGCATGCGCCATCCCTATACGCAAGCTTTGTTCCGCTCAATTCCATTGCCCGGTGCTGATAAAAACGCCCGTCCTTTGGTCACTATCCCGGGTAACTTCCCGTTACCCCATGAGCGCCCCAATGGCTGTAACTTTGGCCCTCGGTGTAATTATTATGATGCTGAAACATGTGGCCAGAATGAGATTTCCATGCTGTCTTTGATAGACGATCATAGCCACGCCTCACGCTGTGCAAGAATCAACCAAATAGACTGGCTCAACCCCCCAGTAGCAGCTGCAGATAGGCAATCCACCGAAATAGGTGAAGTGGTGCTTAAGGTTGATAAGCTACAAAAATACTATGAAGTTGCTGCGAGCGCTTTGTTTGGTAGCGGGGAAAAGCGTGTCGTTAAGGCCAACGAGAGCATCTCCTTTGAAGCACGTGAATCAGAAACCCTGGCCATTGTTGGGGAGTCTGGCTGTGGCAAGTCTACTCTGGCAAAGGTGTTACTGGGTTTAGAGGAAGCTAGCGCAGGCACTGCTAACTTACTGGGCGAGGACATTCAAAACACCTTGATCCATGACCGTGAGGTTGAGTCTGTGTCGTCCATTCAAATGGTATTTCAAAACCCATTTGATACCCTTAACCCATCCATGAGTGTGGGCCGCCAAATCATACGCGCCCTTGAAGTCTTTAGGGTTGGCACCAACGAGGAGGACCGCGAGCAAAGAATGTTGGGGCTATTAGATTTAGTCAAACTGCCTCGAGAATTTGCCCTGCGTAAGCCACGCCAACTATCTGGTGGCCAAAAACAACGTGTGGGTATTGCTCGTGCCTTTGCTGGCAACGCTCAAGTAGTGGTGGCCGATGAGCCAGTTTCTGCGTTAGATGTTTCCGTTCAAGCGGCTGTAACTGATCTGTTAATGGAGTTGCAAAGAAAAAATAAAACCACCATGCTGTTCATTAGTCATGACCTGTCAATCGTTCGCTATATCTCTGATAGAGTGATGGTCATGTATTTGGGTCATGTGGTAGAAATGGGTAGCACAGACCAAGTATTTAGTCCTCCTTATCACCCCTATACTGAGGCCTTGTTATCGGCGGTGCCGATTGCTGATACTAGCATTAAGCGTAAACACATTGTCTTGGACGGTGATATTCCTTCGGCCATGAACCCACCATCAGGGTGCCCTTTCCAAACTCGTTGCCAGCACAAGCAACAGGTTGCTAATAACCTTTGTGAAAAGGAGTTGCCAGCAATGAAGTTAATGTCCGATGGTCATGAGCTTAGATGCCATTTAACGGACGACTTCTTAGGCGCTATGATTCCAGTCATCCAGCTGTCTAATTAGCTGCGAATTAAGGCCAACAAGCCAGCTAAATCACCCTTTTCCAAATGTTCAATATAGGCTAACACCTGTTGTGATTTTTGCAGGCCCCACACGGGTTCACATAAGTTAATGTACTTGTCCTGAAATTGCTCTTTGCTCATAGGCTTATGAGGGTCGCCTACGGCTTCATGAGGCTCTGATACCATTTCTGTACCGTCAGCCATGCGTATACGCGCATGGGCCCAGCGCTCAGCTGGAAACACCTCATTATAATCCGCACCTTCCATTAACGTGACTTTGCCAATCATGTCTCGTACCTGGGCATCGTTAAAGCCGCTGTAAACATCGTCAGCGCTAATAGCACCTTTTAGAACAGCCATGGCTATCGGAAAACTGATGGCATACTGAGCTTGCTCTGAATCACTAGGCACATCACTAAATAATCGCGCGCCCTCATGAAAGGTCCACACTGTAATTTGCTCTACCTGACTCGGATCAAAATTATGCTTCAGGCGCAACGTTAAGCAAGCCGCAACGGCTGGTTGAGCCCAACGGCATACAGGGTAAGGTTTAAAATATTGATTAAGGATTTGCCAGTTTTGGCCCAAATCCTGCCAATAGGCAGCTGCATCATCAGCAGTAATAGTAATGGCAGGTGCCCCAGTAAAGCCTTCAGCTGCCATATATGCCGCCGAGGTGCCCGCCATAGCACCCCAGCCAGAACCATCCTTCAGCATTGTAGGATGGTCAATATTCCGCATCATCTGGCTGCGTGGCCCATGATATTCAGCTATACCCACAGCATGATTGAATTGTTCTTCATTAAGACCCAAAACATGGGCCGTTAATGCGGCACAGTTAACCGCGCCCCAGGCACCAGAAGTATGATAATCAGTCACTGTTCCATGCAATGCCAACCCCGCCCGGGTGCCTATTTCATAACCAGCAACAATCAAACTAATTAGCTCACGACCCGTCACGGGTCGCAACTGGGACTCTAGCACAGCGATGAGGCTAGGCAGCATGCTACAACCTATATGCCCTTTGACTTCTCGCTGTCCATCGTGACAATCTAACGCGTCAATCATAGTTGCGCCCACCAAGGCAGCCCCCACAGGGCTTATACTTTCACCACCTAGTAATGGTTGAACTGCAGTAATGTTGGCTCCTGCGGCAAAATGATCTTGCGCATGACGGGTAATCATGGATGCTGGGGCTGAACGACCGCCACCTACCGCCGCACCAAGCAGGTCATAACAGCAAACTTTTGCCTGTTCAATGACTGCTGATGGCAAAGTGTCAAAGCTAATATCTAATAAAAACTGCCGGACAGAAAGGTTACTTGGCATAAGGCGAGCTCCTTTTTAATACTATTGGTAGATAATGGGGTAGTTAATTAGCTGTAAAAACCACTCATAGAATACAGGTTGATATTATCCACAGTAGCATTCAAATGATTAAAGCTAGGACACTAAATCGACAATAAACAAACTTATAATCGCAAACTATTAATCACTTCGTAACACGCCCCCATGGTGTGGTAGTCAGTCTTTCCAGCAGGGCTTTTAAGGTCATTGTAGGTGCTATTTTTACGCGTTAGGATACGGTACCAAGCACCGTTTTCATGGTCTACGAAATGTTCCCAAGCATAGGCCCATAATTTCTCATACCAGTCCCAATAACGTTGTTCACCGGTTTTTTCAGCGAGCAACGCAGCAGCAGCAATAGACTCGGCCTGTACCCAAAAATACTTATCAGTGTCACAGATTTCACCGGTGGGAGAAAAGCCATAACAGATGCCACCATGCTCATGATCCCACGCTTTTTCTAGAGCCTGGTCAAACAAAATTTTGGCAGTTGTTACTAACCATGGTTTTGGTTGATAGCGATCTAAGATTAGCAACAGTTTAGCCCACTCGGTGAAGTGCCCTGGCTGATAACCCCATGGGCGAAAAAGGTTTTGTGGGTCGTGTTTATTGTAATTCCAGTCTGGCTGCCAAGCACGGTTATAATGCTCCCAAATTTGGCCTTGGGTGGTTTGGGTTTGACGCACACAAATATTGTGTGCAAGTAGTGTTGCTCGGTCTAAATAGGGCTCATGGCCCGTGGCTTCAAAGGCAGCAATAAGCGCTTCACAAGAGTGCATATTGGCGTTTTGCCCACGGTAAGCAGAAAGTGTTTGCCAGTCTGCACTCGCTTCATCGGCATAGAGGCCATGTTCAGGCAACCAAAAATGCCGTTCCATCAGTGCAAAGGTTTCATGCACGTAGTCTTGAGCTTTGGTTATGCCGGCTTTTGCAGCCGATGAGTAGGCCAACAAAACAAATGCTAGACCATAACAATGATTAGTTTTATCCACTTGCTGGCCATCTCTAATGAGCCAAGCGTAACCCCCATCATGAGAATTCAAATGTGCGCTGCGTAAGTAATTTAAGCCATGACGTGCTGCAGCAAGATATTCTGCGTTGTCAAAGTAACGCGCTGCTTCACAATAATTAAAGATAAACCGTGTACTGCTGACCAAATGTCTGGTTTGAGCATCATAAACACTGCCATCATCACGAAAATGATGGAAAAAACCACCTTTTGGGTCAATAGCCTGGGGGTGGTAAAAATCCATGGTGGTTTGAATATGTTGGGAGAGAAAAATGGCCTCACGGAAATTTGGCTGTCTCATTGTATTCATATGGGCGAAACTTCTGGTTCCAATTGCAGAGCCTGAGGCACATCTTCTTGTTGCCAATAACCAATTAAAATACCCACCTGCCCAGCCTTGCCTAAACGCTGGCCGAAGGCTTCCTGACTCACGGTCACACGATTTTTTAATCCAGCTGACCAATCTAACATCTGCTCGCTGAGTTGCCCACGAACAGCAGTATAACCATCATCCCTACCCAAGTCAGAAAACTCCTGTGGGTCTTCTTGCAAGTCAAATAACATGGGTTTAAAACCCAAGCAATGAACATATTTATAACGCCCATCGTACAACATAGTCATGCGGGAGTTGTTGCTAGTACGGCCTAACTGTTTAGCAAAATCCATAGCACCATAGTCACATTCTGACACCACAAAATCTCGGTCAATGGCCACAGTTTTATGCAGCACAGGCACCAATGATTGACCCTCTAACCAATGCCACTGGGGCTCACCACCGGCCCAATCAACAAAGGTTGGCACTAGATCAATTGCGCAAACTAATTGATCACACTCTGTGCCACGGCTCATATTAGCAGCGGGGCTAGGGTCCATAATAAGCAAAGGCACGCGGGTCACCACGTCATGGAATAGATCTTTTTCTGCTAACCAGTGGTCACCAAAGAAGTCACCATGATCCGACGTCAACACGATCATGGTATTTTTGTTTTGGCCTTGTTGCTCTAAACTAGCAAACAGACGGCCTAAATTGTCATCAATTTCCTTCACTAAACCATAATAGGTGGGTAAAGCATGATTGCGATACTCATCTTGTGCATAGGTTTGGCTTTGTGGCAACGCCATAAAGGCTTGATAAATGGGATGGGCGTTGTGTTTTTGGGCCTCGCACTTACTCGCTTGTGGTAAGTCCACATCGCGGTACATTTGATGATAAGGCGCTGGGGCTGCCAAAGGCCAATGAGGTTTTATATAAGACACATGTAAACACCAGTTCTGCTGCCCCATGTGTTGCATCATTTCAATGGCACGTTCAGTGGTGTAGGCCGTTTCTGAATGGGCGCTATCCACCCTTGTTGGCAAATGTCCATGTTTTAAAAACATGCCATTACGCAGCACCCCATTTTCATCCTGCATGGCGTTAGCCCAAGTAGCCCAAGGATTTTGTGCTGCATACCCCTGCTCGCGCAGGTAGTCGAAATAAGCAGGTGTGCCACTACCGTAGCCGCCTGCCACACCCAAGGTGTGCAGACCGTCATCATGCTCACCTTGACTGAATCCTGCATTGCTTAAAAACCGCCCTAACTCCGATTTTGGGTCAAGACCTAGGCGTCGCATACCGGCCAAATCTGGCTTCATGTGGGTTTTACCCATCAAATAGGTGTTCATGCCACAAGCTGCAAGATGATCTGCCAGGGTCAACTCATCAACCCTGTTCGGCCAACCATTCCAAGTTGCACCGTGGGAGCGCACATGCCGGCCCGTATAATAGGAGGCACGGGAATTACCACAGCTGGTACCTTGTACATAACAGCGGTTAAATTTCACACCTTTCTGTGCCAAACGATCTATATTAGGTGTATCCACCACACCGTTACCATAACAAGACAAGGCGTCGGCTCGCAGTTGATCTAACATGATGAAAAGTATGTTTTTTTGCGTCACAAAATCCCCTTACCAACAAATTTATCAATGCTAGACTAACATACGTGTCCTGTTTATTCAGTCCAGAATAATCATCGTTATTCGCCCAAGGTTCAACCACTACTATTAATAATAATTGCTTAAATAATGCGTAGTTCTCTAATTAAAAAATCAACCGCCACTTTTACTTTTTGGATCTGATATTTGGGTTTAATGTAGAGTAAGTAAATACCTGTTTCAGGGCCTCTACTAATCACCACTTCAGTATCACTTAAGTTGATCACCTGTAATTTGTTCTCACTCAACTGCTTTTCAATACCCCATTTAGGTAGCAAAGCAATACCATCTCCCTCAACTGCAGCTTTAACAATACCTCCACCATGATCGCTGATGATATTGGCTTTATTATTCAGCTGCCGCCACTCGCCATTAACATTAGCCTGCCAATAAAAAACAGCATTTGGCCCTCTATAATATAGGCTGCGATGGCTACTAAGTTGCGCTACATTTAGAGGCGTTCCATGAGTATTTAGATAGGCAGGCGAAGCCACTAGCACAAAATTATTATCTGATAATTTACGAGAGACCACCCTGTCTTGAGGTTCCACACCTACACGAATAGCTATATCTATTTGATCACCAGTGAGGTCCGACACTTGATCAGTTAACTGAATATCCAAGGTAATGCCTGGGTATTGTCGCCTAAATCTGGTCAATACAGGCATCAAACAAGTTTCTCCATAACCCGGTGTAGCGGTGATTCGCAAAGTGCCAGAAGGTGTTTTTGTCTGTAGACTGACCAACTCATCAGCATGGCTCAAGGCCGCTATAGCCTCTTTCACTTCATCATAATACAAGGAGCCTTGTTCTGTGAGCCGCACCACTCGGGTCGAACGCTTAAACAACTCAACCCCAAGCTCCGACTCTAGATCTTTAATACGCCGCGACATAGAAGAGACAGGCACATCAAAAGCCTTTGCTGCTTGGGTGAAATTAGAGGTTTCAACCACTTTTAGAAAATAATTTAGTGCGCGTAACTTATCCATGTTTGTCCTACATAGCACATAATCAATAGTGCCTATTATTGTCTTTTAGACAAGTATATTTCTCATTTTACCCCTCTACAAGAAATATAACCAATCTCTATAATACATATCAGCAACAAAAAACTAAACGAACATCAACACGGAACAGTTTACATGCAAGCTTTAATGATGACCAAATATGGCAATATTAGCACCAGCCTCGCCTTCCAGAGTATCGCAACACCCAAAGCCTCACCAAGCCAAGTCATCATTAAAGTTCATGCCTCCAGCATCAATCCATTTGACTACAAAGTGCTTAAAGGTGAGTTTAAAGCCTTCAAAAAAATAAACTTTCCACAAGGGATTGGACGTGATGTCAGTGGTGTTGTGGTGGAGGTTGGAGACCTCGTCAGCAATTTGAAAGTAGGCGATGCAGTCCTATCTCGAATCGACGAAGAACTTGTGGGAACTATGGCTGAATATGTAGCCTCAGAAGCACAACACACAGCTTTAAAACCTCAAGAAATGACCCACGAAGAGGCAGCAAGTATGCCTTTAGCGGGCCTCACCGCACTGCAAGCCCTGGTAACAACTGTTCAATTAAAAGCAGGTGAAAAGGTGCTCATTCACGCTGGATCTGGCGGCGTAGGAACTATTGCTATCCAGCTGGCCAAGAGCTTAGGTGCCTTTGTCGCCACAACCACCAGCACAGCCAATGTAGATCTCGTTAAAAAGCTTGGCGCTGATCAGGTGATTGACTACAAAAAAGAAGACTATTTAGAGCAAGTAAGTGATTTTGATGTGGTGTTTGATACGTTAGGTGGTGTCTACACACTTGATGCTTTTAAAGTGATAAAAAACGGCGGGCGGGTAGTGTCTGTAAACGGAGAAGTAGACGACATCCTGGCCAAAAAGCTTGGGTTAAATTTTATCATCCGCAAAATTCTAAGCTTTAAGGCCAGAAAAATCACCCAAGCTGCAGTAAAAAAGAACGCCACATATCGCATGATCCTCATGAATTCTGATGGTGTTCAACTCGCTGAGTTAGCTAATTTGTATCTACAGGAAAAAATAAAAGCAGTGATCGACCGCAGCTATCCATTTACCGAAAGCATTGACGCCTTCGAATACCTATCCAAGGGCAGAGCCAAAGGCAAAGTAGTCATTACACACTAGGTAATGGCTTTGGTTTGCCGTCGCTGTCCACCGCCACAAAGGTAAACATTCCTTCTGTGACCTTGTCTACCGTGTCACTATGATGGCGTCTAACCCACGCTTCCACGTGGACCGTAATGGAGGTATTACCACGCTTAGCGGCGCTGCAGTAACAGCTCACATCGTCACCCACATACACCGGTTTATGAAACGTCATGGCATCCACTGCCACGGTGACCACTCGGCCTTTGGCCACGTGGGCTGCAAATACACCACTGGAGATGTCCATTTGAGACATAATCCAGCCGCCAAAAATATCTCCATCTGGGTTAGCGTCAGCAGGCATAGCAATGGTGCGTAAGGATGGGTTTCCATCTGGCATGGATGTTGGCGCAGGTATTGAAGTGGCTATTGGAGTGGACACAGCAGTTTATCCCTTTTCTTGTGTTTGTTAAGTATCAGCAATGATATCATCCACGTGTTCGATACCCACGGAAATATGTACAAAGTCTTATAATAGAACTGCTTTAGACAAGGATTATGAATTCATCTAACTCGTCCATTGCTGTAAAATCAAATCGCTAGTTTGAGCATATCAAGTTTTATTGTTCCAAAACAAAGCCTTTATCATCACGATTATGTATATTGGTATATACCAACCTTGGATAGTTTTTTTATTATGCCTACACCTTACGTTATACATGTTTTATTTGGCCTGTTCATCGGCCTATCTGCCTCACAGTCTGCCTTGGCATCATGTGCGCCATGGCTCAAACACGACCTTAAGCAACTCCATTCAGGCATACCGTTAGATTTATGTGCCGTAACAGCTGGTAAACCGCTGTTGCTCGTTAATACGGCTAGCCACTGTGGTTTTACTAATCAATTTGGAGATTTAGAAGAATTACATCAGGAGTACAAAGACCAAGATCTGGTCATTATTGGCTTCCCAAGCAACGCCTTTAATCAAGCAGCTATAAACGAAGAAGAGGCCGCTAAAATCTGCCTGTTTAATTTTGGTGTTACCTTTTTGATGAGCCAAACCATCGAAGTCAAGGGTGATAATGCACACCCTATATTCCAGCACCTGATACAGCAAAAAGGTAAACCGAGCTGGAACTTTAGTAAATATTTAGTTGATCGAAACGGTGTGGTGGTTGAGCGATATAACCCATGGACATCACCAACGTCTCGGTCCCTTACCCGTGACATTGAGACCTTGCTATGAACAAAAAATAGGTGAGATCTACCGAATCACAACCTACCAACTGTTATTGTAATTCTGGTGTGAACTTTGAAGTATGTTGTTATCCAGCGCTCAGCGGCAATCACCCCGCTAAAACGGCAGTGGCGTTAATGCGTTCACGTTATACAGCCTTTTACCTGCATAACCTGAACTACTTGCTACAGACTTGGCACCCTAGCACACGTCCTGAAAGCATAGAGTTTGAAGCCCAACAACAATGGCTGGGGCTTAAAATTGTTGCCACCCATGATGGAAACCAAGGAGATTCTCAGGGGCAAGTAGAATTTATAGCGCGTTATAAAATCCACGGCCAAGCCTACCGATTGCATGAAAATAGTGATTTTTTATGGCAGGACGATCGCTGGTATTACACCCAAGGCACACTTCTTAGCCAATAAGCCCTAGGCCCACTGATTAGGTTAGTTTAGATCTAGGCGCACTAGACTAAGAAGTACATGTGTAATAATGGACTCTTGTTAGTAGTGTTAAAGGCGAGAGGCAATCACTTCATTAAAGAAGCGCCAGTTTCGGTACGTATCACCTGTCCATTTTCTAGCATCTTAACGCTAATCAAAGACTCCCGCGATCCATCCTGAAACCTCATTACTGAGTGTTCCACCAGAATATCATCATTTTCATAAATGCATCGGTGCATAATTTCTTTATAGCTGGTCTCAGCAAACATACCTGAAATAAGCACCCTGTATTCTGACTTTTTTAGAGTGGTGCCCGACTGATGGCGAACAAACTCAAAATCATCATGATACAACGACATTAACGTCTCAATATCTCTTTCTTCATTGGCTTTCTTAATTGCTCTAAACAGTTTCATAACAAATCCTCACGGGTGGCCTTTAATACAAAATAATGCAAAAGCATGCGCTAGAGCGATGTTTAAAGCTAGTAAAACATCTGTATTAGTAGATCAAAAAGGCTAAAGTGGTTTTAAGAACCTTGAAATTGATACCCCTATCGAATGTAATCATTGACACCGATATTTTCTACCGAATAACCTCCCTTCACGAGTATCTGGTCGTTATCTAAATGTCGTATACCCCGTTGTCACTGGGTTTCCCGTGAGGTGGCTCACTAGCCAACTCTGTATTGAGCCAAACTGGGGTCGTTTCTTGGCTCGTTTCTGTCCTTAGCATTTGGAAACATTTGAAAGCTTAATGCTTCTTTTTCACATTGTCTCTGACAAGCCTCTAGAACGCCTAGCCAATCTAACAAAGATTGAACAGTTCAGTATGATTTGGTAGAGAGTAACCTCAGTGACAATACGGTCTCCAAACTATTAACTCCATTCTTGAGCAAAGTTTACCAAGTGTTTATAAAAGAGTTGGCGACAACTAGACAACTAGATGTAACCGCCTGTTTTATGTAGTCTTTAGGTTAGCTCTACGTAATGGTCATCATGGATAACCTACCCAGATAAAGTAAATCTATGTAAGCTTTACTGTTTGGTAAAATAATATCTGATAGGATGTACTCGAAGCCCAGCCTTTAAGCGCTACTCTTCTTTGGCCAAGGGGGTTCTTCAGAACCCTTTAGGTCAATCTAACGCATATCTCTGTGCTAACATTGGAGTTCTTATGATTACCACTATAGCTTGTGTCGCTGGATTCTTTCTTGTATTTACTCACTTTATGCTTACTCAATGGGCAAAGCGTAGGAAACTTGCATTAATACGTGTCAGCCCTAAATGGAAGGCATAGCAATAACTAACAAGACTTATTTGGCCGCGAGGTTCTCCGGAACTTCGTAGGTCAATCTTTTTAGAAAGCCTACCCGTTTTGTTTACAGAATTTTATAGCTAGTCCTAAAGGAACCCCCAGACCACCCTCTTCAACAGACGCAATCGATTTCAAAAGACAGCCGATTACCATCGTGGCATCTTCTGCCCCACCGCATAATCTTAAAGCCATGCCCATTTGACCATTCCCAAGACCCAAACCTTCGAATATTATCATAGCCCCCTCATAACATTGAGTAGGCTCAGTTGTTTTAATATCTTTAATCTCATCCCAATCTATCTCCGATGCAGCAACTGCAACTCCATTACTGAAGAGCATTAAGAAAGCTAAGGTTACTAATAATTTATTCATACGCGTCTATATATCCTCGCGTTAACGACAGTGCTTACCAGACAGTATACATTTGGTTGTAGATGCTTCTATTACTTCATCGGCGTAGCACCAGTCTCCTGTCGGATCACCTGTCCATTCTCTAGCATATTAACGGCCATCACAGACTCCCGTGTTCCATCAGGAAATCTCATTACAAAGTGTACCACTAGAATTTCGTCATTTTCATAGATGACGCGGTGCATAAGTCTATCAAAGCTGGCGTGAGCAAACATTTTTATACACATCGCCTTGAATTCAGGCTTTGTTAGGCTAGAGCCAAATTTGTGGCTAACAAACTCAAAATCTTCGTGGTAGAACGACATCATCGCTTCAACATCCTTGTCGTCCTCGGCCTTCTTCATTGCTTTACTTATGCTCATAACGTACTCCTTATGTTAACGATAACTCTTATTAAGCAGTATACATCTGCTGGTGGGTGAAGGCCTTCTTGTCGCAGTGGGTCAATCTTAAATTACAGGTGTTTTTAGATAGGATTATTAATTTAAATCAATCGTGTATTAATTGGTCGATAATGACCGGTGCGACGGCATTTGGGTATGGTAAAACACCATCAGAACTGCCATTAAAGCTTTTTTCTCCGCGATAATCACCTTCAGGAATGATTTGAATACCCAAGCCGAAGCCAAATAGGTTAGGTATTGATCTTCCAGATTTAATGTCACTTAATTCACCAAAATTTGAACGCTGCCTTACTTTTTGGGTAACGCCGTTCAGACTAATTTTAGGTAAGTTTGCTCGGAACCCCGTACACTGGACAACCAGTGCGGCATCATCCAATAAATATTTGGCATCAGAGATTGCTGCCATAGGTTCAAGACGTACACGTTTTTCTGTCCCTTTTTTTATTTGGAGATATAACGCCTTGGCGTCTTTGCGTAATCCTGCATTGCGGTAAACCAGTCCGTTGACAGGACATACGTCATCGATGGCATCAAAAGGCAATTGATTTTGATGCGCAAATTCTGGAGTACAACGAAGTTTAACCAACGGATTTCTTTGCAGCATGATTATTTCTCTACCTTTGGCATATGATGATAGCACTGGATCATTAAGCAAACGCCAAGCCGCCGAGAAACTACTGTGAGAAGAGCCAACAATCAATATACTACCCTGCTGATGAGGTAGTAAACTGGCATCTTTCATCTGCAAAAATGGGCCCGTGAAAACAGTTTTTTGCCGCCATGGCAAAAGATCTTTTAATAAATCTTCTCTGCCACCACAGCAAAGAACCATTTTTTGACTGCGTGCTAATAACTGGTTGTTACTACCATAACTTTTGCATTCATTTTTACTGATTTCAACATGTGTGACCTTTGTATCGAGCAGCAAATTATCGCCTAACAATGAGGTAATTATATTGGTGATTGGTTTAAGCATTAACTTTCCCACTTTGGGCAAAGTTATCAATGGTTGATGTGCTTCAGGCTGTTGTAAATAATAATCACGCAAATCGCTAAATGGCGTTTCATCAAGTAAGCAGCTGACAATTTCGTCAGCGTCAGTATTTGCATTGATTTGATAGCTATCCAATACACCACCAGATTGGTGATTACCTTCGATAGCTATTAGCGAATCTAGTAGGGCTTGGTATTTTAGTTTTTTAGGTCCTTGTGCTTGTTTGACTTTATTAACAAGCGCAATAACAAAGCAAAGTCCGGCAGTGCCAGTACCGATTAATTGACAATGGGAAATTGTATTCATAGCAGTCTAATCCAATGGCGCATACAATTTAGTTTCTTTGGTAATGATGCCACCACGATTGCCAATTTCAATTGAGCCATAACGCTGCTTGTAATATTCCGGTAGTGGGCGGTCACCACTAATGGACAGCCACAAACGCATTAAATGGCGTCGTTTGGTGGGGTCTGGCCAGTCTAAAAACCCCACACGATCATGAAGCTGAGAATGGTTATATACCCATTGCATATCGCCGGGTTCCAGCTGCATGCCAAAATAAAGGTCAGGGTCGTTTGCCAAGGCATCAAACATATCTAGCGCTTCAATATGTTTAGGGGTTAATTCCATAGCTTCGCTAAATCGTTGTGCACTTTCAATGTATTGCCTTTGATAGAAAACGGTAAGATAGCCTTGATTCCAACTTAAAACGGGTATTTCCATGAATGGCTTTTCACCTTCAGGAATTTCACCGCGACGATCTGTTGCTATTGGATCAAACAGTTTTTCCAATAAGTCTGGGCGCTCTGCCTTCATGCGGTTATAAATCGTTTCAGCACTCACCAATAAAGAACGCCCACCTTCTTTTGCCTTTCTGACACACACTAAGCCAACAACGTCGGCACTATCTGTATGGAATGTTTGACGATCACAGGTTTGATAAATACGGCTGTTCGGGTCATTTGCATCTGCGCCAACGTCACGAACATGCCCTAAAATATGCCCGTCAGCATTTTGTGAACGCGCTCTTCCTATGTGAGAACCTAACCCACAGAAAATAGTCGCAGTGAATTTTTGGGAGTAATTTGAGATGTTCAAACCACGTAAAACTTCCACACCAACGCCTTTTAAGAGTGTTTTGCTTAAACTATCAATGTGCGGGAGAAAAGTTGTCAGTGGAAAGGTCTCTTTAGTAATTTCACCAACGTCAATGCCAAGGCTCAAAAAGGAGTTAGCTGCTTTTTCCAAATCAGCAATATCTTCTGTGGTAAGGCGGTATAACCAAGCCTGGGTGTTGCGTGCCATATCTTTGCCAAGCCAGGCTGATGGGCCCGTTAGACAATGAGGTAAGTCCTTTAAATTTTGATGAAGCCCACTTTTCATTTAGATGTTCCCGTTTAGAAAGCAAACTCAATTATCGTTTTACCCACTAAGATAAAACACTTAATTTAGTATGAGTTACGATTGTAACTCATACTAAGAAAAAAACGATGCAACAAGCTAGCGGACGTTACGTAAAGCCCTTATAAGGTTGACGCTGCACCACATCATTAGCCATGCATGCGAGAGTTGTGAGATCAAAAACTGGCAATCCAAACTCAGCCTGCAAACGGTGGGCATAGGGCGGCAAGTCTGTGCACTCCAATACCAGCGAACCAATATCTGGATTGGTTTCAAGTAGCTGCCTAACCACCGTTAGAAGTTCTTCTACGACCAACTCAAGATCCATGTCATTGCGTTCATTACGCAGTATTACACTGGCAAATTCCTCACTATCCTGTAAGCCTGCAATAGCCACTGGAACATGATCAGCACCTACAGCTTTTAAGTAATGGCTATTTAAAACAGTTGAATCAGCAGTAATAACGCCCACCTTTTGCCCCGTCATTTGGTGCGCCAAAGGCACCTGTATGAGACTTGAGGCAAATACAGGAATCTTCACAGCCTTAACCAATGCGGGTTGATACAAGGCCAAAAAGCCACAGGAGCCAGTAATCGCTTTAACACCTTGCATCTCAAGTGAATGAACTGCCTCCAGAATAGTGTTCTCCATGGCTGGTGTGGGCCGGTAAAGCAGGTCAGGCACAGAAATACCCCGCAATAATTCATAACAGATTGTGAAGGGTAGACTCGATGGATTTTTGATGTGCCCTGGTGGCTTAGGGAAGTAACTTTCAAGTGATAGAACGCCGATTGATACACCGCAAATATTTTTCCCACCAGAGACTTTAGTCATATTCTTCCTTTAAAATAGGTTAAGACCTTACTGATGCAAAACAATAAAGAAGTGAAATAAACAGCAAACTAATCCCTTTAGTCGTAAATCGTAAAGTGATTTTGCTGGTTATTTTTCCAGTACAATAAGTCTTTTAATTTTTGGTATACGGTAGTGCTAATTTGTCAAAGTTTCTTGATAACTAAAAATGGCAGGTAGTCCGCCTGTATGAAGCATTACAACCTTTTGGCCGGGTAAAATCTTGCCCTCTTCAAGTAATCCAAGAAGACCTGCAAACGTCTTTGCCGTATAGACAGGGTCTAGCATTATGCCTTCAGTTTGAACCATGAACTTGATAGCGTGTAGCGTTTTTGGGCCAACTTGGCCATAACCAGGAGCTAAGGAGCCGTCCCACGTGAGGATGTCTTGTTGTTTAAAAGGTCTTTCGATTTCTAACATTTCGGCCAATTTATTAGTGACCTTGTTCATCCTATCTTTTTGTTGCACCGCATCACGGCGCACACAAATTCCGTAAATTGGGCTTTTAATTCCTGACAAACGGAGGCCGGTCAACCAGCCACCATGTGTAGCACCACTGCCAGAGGGAACAATTCCAACATCAAAATCTGACATCTGCTCTGCCAATTCAGCGCCACCTTTAACATAGCCAACTGACCCGAGTGGGGGATGATCAATCCCTAATGGTATAATAAACGGGATTTGCCCATTCGTCACTAATCCTGCTGCACGTTTCGCCAATGCCGCATCGGCTCCAGCTTCATTTTCTCCTTCAGGAAAAGACATCAGTTCAACGTCTAAAAAATTACTAAGCAACACGTTTCCTGAGGAGTAATACATAGGCCCCATACTTGGAACTCTCTCCTCAAGTTGCAAAATGGCCTTCATGCCAAATTTTGCGGCAGCAGCGGCCGCTGTTCGTACAAAATTTGACTGAACAGCACCGGTAATCAAAATAGTATCAGCCTTTCTCTCTACCGCAGCGCCAATATAATATTCTAGTTGGCGGGTTTTATTTCCTCCAAAACTGAGGCCTGTCAGATCATCGCGCTTCATCCAAAGATCAATGCCCAATTTATCGGACATTCGATCTAAACGCTCAACAGGAGTAGGTTGTGATATTAGCTCGGCTCGTGGGAACTTCGATATCAACTGTAAAACGTTATTCATGAGCTAGGTCCTGATTTATAAAAGATTAAAAGCGGTTAAGACGAAAATCGTTTAGCAACTCTTCATCAATCTCCTGCGTTATCGACTTCGCAATTAGTTTTGCTGACTGAGGAGCCATCATCATGCCATAGTGACTGTGCCCAAAAGCGACGTGTAAACCAGCCATCCCTTGCACTTTACCAAGACAAGGCAAGCTATCTGGCAATGATGGGCGTACGCCAACCCATGATTGGAAATTCGATTGACCTAAATCAGGGAACATTTTATTGGCCAAGGTGGCCAAGCCAGCCACTCGCTGAGGGTTAGGAGGCGCATTCTTGTCGTCAAATTCTGCAGTGCCTGCAATACGCAGTCCACCTTCCATTTGTGAAGCCACAAATTTCATATCCGCGTCCATAATGGAGTTGTTTAACTGCATGTCAACATCGGGGTAAGAAATGTGATACCCACGTTCACTTTCCATCAGCACTTTAATGCCCAGGGGGCGCAGTAAATCAGCCGACCAAGCTCCTGCAGCCACCAGTAATTGGCTAGATTGGTGAGCTCTTCCATCATAAAAGCAGTCCCAACCACCACTTACACTGGGCCTAATATTACCGACTTCGCGCTGGATGAACTTACCACCTAAGAGCTGTACTTTATCACTTAAGACCTGTCCCAAACGTCCAGGATTAGTTAGTCGGGCTTGACCTTTGATGACAATTGCAGCGGCAAAATCTGTGGATAACGCCGGTTCTAACTGCCTTAATTGTTGCCTATTGTAGCGCTCTATATCCGCACCATTTTTGATGCGAATTTGGTAGTCCAACCTGTTTAGGTTCGCTTCTTTTTCATTCCGATAGGCATGCACATAGTAGCTATCACGCAGTAAATCTTGAGCTCCTGTATCGGCAAGAAGTTGCTGATATAAAGGAATACAGTCACCTATCAATCTAGCCATAGCTTGAGAGTTTTTTTCTACCTGCGTACGCCGTCCCTGGAGCAAAAACCGAGTGCCCCAATAGGCCATGCGTGGCAAGTAACGCGGTGACACGACTACTGGTCCTAATGGGTCCAATAACCAGCCAGGCACTTTTCGCCACAGACCTGGCATTGATTGAGGCGCCATCGACCAAGGTGAAACAACACCTGCATTACCGTATGAGGCTCCCTGCCCTGGCTCTGCTTTGTCGATTATGATGACTTGAAACCCTTTTTGGAGTAATTCAATTGCTGAGCAAAGGCCAATAATACCAGCGCCAACAATGGTAATATCTCGGCCATCGGGTCTAGCCAAAGTTTGCGACATTTTTAGATTCCTTTTTTAGGGAGAACCATTGCTGGGCGAAAACAAGCCCAATTATACACAGACCTACCAAGTCAGAATTGCCACTTGGCGCCACTAACAACAAGCCACCTACTGCCATTGATAGGCGCCAAACATGGCGCAATGGCGCCATAAAATAAGCGGCTACAGCTGTGGCAATAACAAACACTCCTAGAGCGCAAGTAATAGACACCTGCAAGAATGACCCGAGAGTGAAGTACTCTGGCAACACAATAAGCATGGTCGGTGCATATACAAACACCATGGGTACTATTAATTTACCCAAGCCCAGACTGAATGCACTCATGCCAGTGCGAAATGGATTTGCTCCTGCAATGCCTGCAGCGGCATATGCCGATGCACAAACCGGCGGGGTAATTTCTGAAATAACGCCGTAATAGAGCACAAACATGTGGGTAGCTAAGGGTGGCACACCTAGGTTTGACAGCGCGGGCTGGGCGACAGAAACCAACATAATATAAAGCGCTGTAGTGGGCAGCCCTGCGCCCATTAGAATACAGGCAATGGCAATTAACACTAACGACAAAAACTGTTGTAACGCGCTTTGGGAAAAAGCATCTATGCTCGTCCAGTCCAATAGTGGCGCCAACCAACTGGCCATGTCAGCGGCACTTCCGGTCACCATAAAGCCTAAACGAAAGCCAATACCCGTGGTATTAATAACGCCAACAACAATACCTACCGCTGCACATGCGGCTCCTACGGGGAGAGCATATTGCACACCTACATGGAAGCTATCAAACAAGGCTCGAAAAGTTTGCAGCTTGTTACGATGAAGACAACCAATTAAAGTCAAAGCCGCTAATACACCTGCCACATTTGGGCTGTAGCCCCCCCCAGAATATGGAGATGCTTTCCAAAATATATAAGCCAACAACGCAAAGGGCCCAAGCAGCGTTAGCGGCTTATCTAAGCCACAAAAGCCCACCACAATGCACAGGGCTAAGCCAATAAAGGCAGCCATATTGGGGGAATACCCACTAAATAATACTAGAAGCAAAGCCACTAATGGAATGGCGGTGCGCCAGCCCTGACGCCAAACTTGCACAAATTTAGGCAATTGGTCCTTTGTATAAGTAGACAAGCCTAATCGTTTGGCTGTGTAGTGCACTATAGACATAACACCGATGTAGTGCATCGCGGCAGGAACAATGGCAGCGATCACAATAGTGGTATAGGGGACTTCCAAATACTCGGCCATCAAGAAGCTAGCTGCACCCATGATGGGCGGCGTAATTTGTCCACCGGCACTGGATGCGGCTTCAACGCCACCAGCAAAATGGGCTGGGTAACCCATCTTTTTCATATTAGGAATAGTGAGCGAACCAGTAGAAACGGTGTTCGCAATTGAAGACCCAGAAATAGTGCCAAAAAAGGCAGAGGAAACGACGGAGACCTTGGCTGGGCCACCCGTATATCGACCGGCCAGTATCATGGCATTGTCAACAAAGAATTGTCCTAGGCCCATTCGCTGCGCTACCACACCAAACAACACAAAATGGAATACCACTGTTGAAACAACCCACAAAGTGACCCCAAATATGCCCTCTGAGGGGAAGTACATATTGTTAACAAATTGATACCAATCGACACCTGGATGACGCAAAATTTGAACGGGAATATAAGGCCCTAACAGAGCATATCCTGCGAATACCAAAATGATCATTGGCAACACGAAACCAATGGTACGCCGAGTAATTTCTAACACCGATAGAATCAAGATACTGCCAAGTACCACATCAATTGTACTGGGATTGCCTTGACGCATAGTTTGTTCGGCAATTTGTATTCCGAACACATCAAAACCACGCCAGCTATACCACAAAAATAGCGCTGCAGTGATGGCCAACAGCATAATAGCCCAGTCATACAGAGGCACATTGCCCGGCGCCCACTTAGAAGGGCCTTTATATTGTAATGCTGAAGCTGTTTTTAATAAGGGGAAACCCACAAAGATAAAAAAGAATAAGCCTGTTAAATGGATTCCCATATGTACATAATCTACAGGTGTACCGAATCCTGCAGTCCAAAAATGATAGAGCGCAAATAATAATGTTGCTAGATAAACAAACCGCCTGAAGCTAGGGCCATTATCACGCGTATTTAGGGCGGTATCGTATTTCTTTTCCAGTTCCTCTAGAGCCCTATTATCTATTTTTGTGTCAAGTTGCATGATTGTCAGTTCCAGTGGAGAAGTTCATGAAAAAATGGGCCGCCTTAAAAGGGCGGCCCAAAAAACACATTAAAGCAGCGCTAAGCTTAGGTTAGATTTGAATTAATCTAATAATCCCATTTCACGATAGAAACGCTCCGCACCGGCATGCAATGGCACACCAATACCCGCTACTCCATCCAAAGCGGTTTCAACGGTTATAACCTTGCCCTTAGCATGGCCATTATCAAGCAACTTACGGGCAGTTTTAGACCACATGGCTTTAGTTATTTGATAGATCAACTCTTCATCTTGATTTGCATTGGTCACAAAAATGCCACTTACTGCAACAGTATTTACATCGTAGTTAACACCCGCATAAGTGCCTTTAGGGATGAAGGATGGGATGTAGTAGGGTACAGATTTATTGGCTTGCTTTACTTCGGCATCGGTGAAGGAATACAGCTCCATGCCTTTAGTACTGTCCAACTGGATCATGGCAGCAACTGGGGTGCCCGCTGCGTAAAAGTAAGCATCCAATTGGCCATCAGCTAGGCGTTCCGCACTTTGATTGTTGCCCAACTCAGCTTCGTCGATATTGTCACGGTTTACACCATGATCAGCTATGATCAACTCAACAGCTATTTGAGTGCCAGATCCAGCTTGTGCAATACCGACCCGTTGACCCTTGAGGGCACTCAAGCCAGACAAAGACTTACCCTTTGGCAGCACCAAATGTAGGTCCTCGGGGTATAGGTTAGCAATAATACGCAGGTCTGGTTTGGCATTCCCTTCGTATTTACCTACACCGTTATAAGCATAATGTAAGGTGGCAGCGCCCGACAAACCGGCTTCCATTTGACCAGCCTGGATAGCGTTAACGTTGTGCGCCGAGGCATTGGTAGATTGGGCCATAGCCACTAATCCTGGTACACCACAGTTGCCGCCTTTATCACAGGCACGCGATCCTGGAGGATTGGATATCGCGTTAGCGATGATGCCACCAATGGGGAAGTAAGTGCCTCCAGCACCGCCTGTACCAATGCGGAAGAAGGTCATTTCTTGTGCAGCAACGGAACCACTTAATAGTGTGCACGCCATCGCTACGCCGGTGAGTTGTCGAAATAGTTTCATTTGGATAATCCTCATATTTTTATTTGTAAAACAGTCAATTATCACCGCTGTACACGCTGATTCTGTCTGTGAGTGACATGAATTAATCATGCTGACTAACACTCTAGTGACTATTACACATAAACACCAATCCGAAAAAGTGTTAGTATCAAAGGTTTTATTTATATACAAAATAACGAATATAATGAATATACAACAACTTAAGGTGTTTAGAGAAATCATGAAGAATGGCTCTCTTAGTAGCGCCGCAAAAAGCTTACACCGCTCTCAGCCCGCCATCAGCTCCAGCTTAAAAAACCTTGAGGATAGTCTAGGTATTATTTTGTTTAAACGTGAGGGAAGGCGTTTATTACCTAAGCCGGAAGCCTTCTATTTACTCACGGAAGCTGTGGAGATTTTGGAGCGCTGCCGTACCACTCAGCAAAATCTTTCTTTAATGCGTGATCGAGTGAAAGGTTCAATTCGCATTGCATCTATGCCGGGTCCATCGGAATATTTGCTGCCTAATTTTATCAGCAAATATTTGGAGAGTAAGGCAGACATTAAAATCACTATCTCTACTCACACCACACTACACATTCGCAGCTTAATGGCCTCGCAAACCTATGATATGGGTATTTGTGACATGGATTTTAGTGCTGCAGATAGCAAGCTTTTTAATTGTGTGAATTTAACCTCAGAGTGTATTTGCGCCCTACCCATCGACCACCCTCTGGCAGCTGAAAAAGTCATTACACCGAGTCATTTACATGCTGAACCTATGGGGTCGATACACCCTGACATGGACGTGGTGCGACACATTCAAGCTGCATTTGATGAGCAGAGTGTCCATTTTAATGTACGTTTCACCATGCAGTATTTCATACCTCTGCTTGAGTTCGTAGCGGCTGGCCAAGCCTGTGTGATACTGGATAAATTAAGTGCTCGAAGCTATGCAATTATGCAGCAACAGGCAGCACACGAAAGAGTTGTTTTTCGCCCTTTTTCGCCAGCTACAACCTATGGCTGTAGTATACTAACGCCGCTACATCTGCCTATATCATTAGTTGCAGAAGAGTTTTTGAATAACTGGCAGCAATATGTTCAAGACATTTTAGCCGCGGATATTTAGCTTAGTGAATTTAATGAAACCTTCAAGGACTACTGTTCCTGTTGGGATACACATGGACCATTACATTAGCCCACTACCATTCCCCAGTGTCCGTATCCAATATCCACGCCTATCCTTTCCTCATAAATACACGGACTAAGCAACAAGTCATGATTATGAGATATAGGCATCCACAGTAAACGCCTACCATTGGGTAGTGGCATAAGAGATATTATAGAGAGTAATAACGTGATGGATCGGCTTACTGTAGGGTAAACTAACAAGCCACAGAAACAGCCTGAAACGATCTAATAGGTAGACCTAGTTCAGCTAGAAAGCCAATAGGGTATTAGGGTAAAAAATAAAACAAAAGACGGTCTATCTGACGGTTCCGTTATTTATAATAACGAAAAATGTCTTATAAAACAGCGCCTTATAAAATAAAATGGCGCGCCCGAGAGGATTCATACTATGATAATGGGTTGTCATGCCTGTATAACCTATATGATACGTACTGTATGGAAAGTATAGCACATGTGTTTTTATTATAAAATTAACAATGTGATAACAATGTGATAGTACCTAAAGAGGCTAGCGATCTATAACTAGCCTGTTGTAACAGCCCCACCCCACCCCAAAATAGCCACGGGGGGAGGGGAAATTAGTTCATCAGCAAGGGGGTATCTGCCCAGATACATTAGAGGGTGCCTTTATACCTACCTCTCACCTAAGTCATGGTCTTTCCATGACTGCAAAAACTTACCCATAATACTGTCATCATCAAGTTCCCTGTTTAATTTCCCCTCTGTTCTCTCTACAACACCTCGCTTACCTAGCTTCTCTAGAAATACTGTCTCCATTACTTCCACTAGCCTATCAGCATGCTGATACTGCACAATAAAAGAGTCATGAATTGGTAAGCAGGTAATGTTTTCACGTAACAATATAAGCAAAATCTGCTGTGCAATTTGACTATCAAGGTTCTGAATAAATTGGCCACCTCCTGCCAGAATTTTATCAAAGATAAGAGGGTGTGTTTGCTTTAAGAGATTCATCATGTGGTCATGATCCAACCCACCTAATACTTTTTTATCCTTTGCTTTGAGCTTATAGACTTTGTCCTCATCATTCAGAAGAGCATTCACAAACTCCTTAATCACGCCTCTTCTTGGGTCATCTTTCTTCTTCCAGTTGTCCAACCCAAAATCATATGCATCTAAATCATCGGGGTATTCAATATTACTTTGTGCATACAACATCCGAAGTGACATGTTACAAAAGTCTACCTCAACAGTTCTTACTCCATCTATCAGAATGTACCTCCTATAACCAGACAATATGTTCTGCCACCAGCCACGATAAAAGCGCCCTCCCTTATCAAAAGAACCTCTAGAAAAAGAGCGGACTAGCTGTGTCTGGAAGAAATCAACGCATCGGTACTTTTTGTGCTCTTCATTCTTTGCCTGTTCCTCCTCTAACTCTGCCAGCTCTCGGTCACTTAATGCTAGGGTTATACAGTGACGCACTAAGTAGCTGTTAATTCCGTACAGAACAGATCTGTGCATTTTAATGCTGTCAGTTTCCTTAAACTCTAATGGCTTTGTTTTGGTCACTCCCTTTTTGTTGCGCTTAGGCCTGTTATTCTCATCCCTTACGGCATCCGACAAGCGGACTAATGACTCACCTGGGAGCTGCACAGCCGGCTGCCACACATAGCCTACTTCTTTAAATACCTTTGCTAGGCGGCCTGCTGGGTGCATTAGTGTGTGATGTATCCTTACCTCATGATCAGTCACGTCAACCCAACCCAAGGACTTCAAACATTCAAATACTCTTGTTACATAGTTGTACGAATACCTAATCTTTGAATCAGTTTGAATGCCTCTATCTTTTTTGTCGTAGTCACCTTTCCCTCTAGGCACACTCACTTTATATTGGTTACCTGCAACTCGTATCTGTGCTTGATAAAGTGCAGATATAAAGTGTGTTGCTATCGACCTAAGATCCATATTTCTTTTCGCAGGGTTAGCACCTCTAGATGACAATTCCTTCCCAACATATGTCTTGATAGCATAACAAGACAACTCCTCTATCAATGGCTCTAGTGCAGAGCTTTTCAGCACCGGAAACCAATCGAACCTCTTATCGTCCATAACCACCTCGCTCAAACCCAACAGGGTAAATTAGACTCTTGTACGAACTTGTTCTACCTAATAAGGACAACACAAAAACAACTTAGAACACGTCATATGATATTTATAATTAATTGAATAAAACAATAAACAATAGTAGTTCTGGTTTCTGGACTTCGACCTATATAGCACTTAACAGGAAGGCTTTTCATAATGATTATTGTTAATAGTCTTCTGTTAAGAACTATATAGTGCAGCTTGCACAACCATATTGATTGTTACGACTAAAAGGCCTTGCTACCAAACAGGTGTTACTTTAAGCACATGTTATTGATAGTTATTAACCATTTATTGAACAAGCCACCAATTATCATGATATGTCTTATGATCAGGACACTTAGTCGTAACCAATCTGTTGTTATTATTTAAGCATATGTTCAATGCAAGGGTTTAAAAAAAATAGAAAAATCATCAGGTTAACTAGCCCAATAACTACCTTTATTCTAAGATCCTGAGAGGTCGTCAGAGGGGCTTAACTCCAAAGGTATAGAAGAGTATTATACTATATTCAACTCTTCTTATACACTACTAAATAGGCTCCCAGAGGCATCTTCTTAGGCATACACTTGGCTAGTTATGATTGCTTACCAAGTACCCCTAGTCATCTGGTTAGAGGAGTATAAAATCAGAAATATTCATAAAGACTTATGTATATTTTTTAAGTAATATTATTATATAGATTTTGTAAACTATAAGAGTAAATTATGTTCAAGCCCTGCACTAGAGCGATATGTTTATTAACCTTAGCGTTAATGGCACCCCACGCAATGTCCCAAGACATATCAGGTTGGTCTGATAAGACTGTTTGTCGTTTAGTTAAAAGTAATGGCAGCGCAGACTATCTAGAGGAAGCTGCTAGTCGCAATCTTGGTTGCAAGGCATCAATTAAAGTTTCTAAAGCCAAACCCATATCTGATGAGATAACAATCGATAGTGGTGATGTCAAACTCTGGTCAGGCCACTCACAAATTCCAGAGGATTACAGACCTAATCTCGCAACTGTCCGTGAGCATTTTCTTAGATACAACAAACGTGGCGCTCCACGCGATGAGAGGTTTGCTTCAAAGCCATCTGAAAGTCCAATGGTGCTTGATTTTGATAAGAAATCATCACCGATTATTCAAAAAGAGTTACAGAGAACTTTTCTAGCTAGTTACATAATGTATGAAAAGGGAAAAGTCGTTATTGATGAAAAGTCACCTGACGGAAGACTTGGAGATTTATTTGACGACCAGACTCTTCTGTACAGTATGTCATTGGGTAAGAGCCTTGGCGGTTATTTAATGGGTCATGCAATCTGTAAGGGTTACATAAAATCTGTCGACCAAAAGCTATCTGATTGGCCTTTAGTCAGCAATACTTTACTGGCGGATATTACTGTTCGCGATGTTTTAAATTCAACCATGGGTGACCAAAAATATCGAAGTATGAGGCCTGAATACTTTAAATCGACTAAGAGAGACCCTGGTGATGTGGATATTTATGAGATAGCTTCTGGAGAATTGAGAAACAGTAAGCCTGCCAAGAAAATTTTTAGCTATGGCCAATTTCCTGCAAATGTCGCTTGGAATTATATTTCTTTCAAAACTAATCATAAATTCAAAGATTTTTTGGACGATATAATGCAAAACTATATCGGTTTAAAAAATACGCTAAAAGTTAATGCTGGCAGTAATCTAGAGAAGTATGGTCAGTTACAATCAAACTTTAAAGCAACTCGCTATGATACTCTGAGAATAGGAATTGCAATCCTTCAGGATTGGAAAGATGACACTTGTGTCGGAAAGTTTCTAAAAGACATCTATAAGTCTCGAGTAAAAAAGGGTAAAAATAACATGGGCGATGGCTTCTCAACTTCTTATGCTGGTTTCTTTCATACGAACTATCCGAATACAAGAGATACAGTTATGGGGATGGATGGCTATGGAGGAATCGCTCTGCTCATAAATTTTGATGATGACCGGATTATCTACACTCACGCTGTGCAAAGAAATTACAATTATAAGAAAATCGTTATGAAAGCAGTAAGAGATGGTAAATTTTCTAAATGGTAAATAATTCGTTCAATCTTATATTGATTTTGGCGTCTGTCACAGTGTCGTCACAGGTTATCTCATCAACTGTCACGACACCTGATTCATTTTCTTCTGGGTCAACTTTGAGCGCAGCCCAGATGGGTGCAAATTTCTCAGTAGTACGTTAAAAAATAGATAAACGACCCAGACCATGTCTATATAGGAAACTAAACACCCTGCCTTACCCACGCCAAAGACTCAAGTAAATACCTATGCTTAATCTTCAAATCTGATGGGCTACCATAGTTCTTGCTGACATCTTTTTGCCAGCCCATTAGTTCCTTACGGACATCTTCTGGACATTCAACATCCCTCAGGCGTGTCTGCATAGTGTGTCGAAACGAATGCATAGTCTTACGCTCATCAATAATAGTGGATAGTCGTTTGTTCAATGCATTAGACGCAACATCATTCTTAACCTTGCCTTTAATCTGATCAATATATCGAGGGAATAGCACCTTATTCTTTACCTTCGCTACAGCTATTGTTGCAGCATCCAAGGCACCTCCAGCTAGAGGGATGAAGCGTGTACTATTTTTTGTCTTCAGCCTGCGAAATGAATTTCTATGGATGTTTAAGTATGGAATGTCTACATCCAAAACAATATCATCTGCCATCAGGCCAACACATTCAGACACTCGCACTCCAGTATCCATTACAATCCTGATGATAAGTGCAAGGTCAGATTTATCTCCTGCTAGTTTTTTCCTAATGTCATCCAGTTCAGAAACACTAAAGTCTGGCCGTTCTGTCGCATCTTCCCCTGCATTGGGTATATCAAAGTTTTTAAATGGATGACCTTTATCATCATCAATATCGTGATAATCTGAAACTGTATTCAATGCAGCCCTCACATTTTGGAGCCTTCTCTTTATTGTGGCTGATGACCAATTTAGCTCCTGCATCCCTTGAATAATATCTCTAACATCAGCTTTGTAATAATCACAAGGTCGTCGATCACCCATCAAACTAATCAGAACTTCAAAGGATTTTTGAACCCCTTGAGAGAATTTTTTATCATCCGCCCTGCCTTTTATTTTGATGTATTCTTCACAGTAATCAGATGCCACAAGTTGTATACGATCATGCACACGACCATATGCAATCTTTAAATCTGTGGGCAATACAGACTCCACAGTTTGATGGAGATCATCTCCAGACAACCCATTAAACACAACATCTGTTTTAACTTTGTCAGGTAACTGTTCAAATATACTTTCGTTAAAGTCTTGCTTACCTTCAGCCAAACCACGCCCAAACCGATTCAATCCGAATGGCTTTAATACTTCCTCTACAGACGTATTCACTTCATCTGAGACAGACAAAGGCAAACCCTGGTGGAGGCGTTCCCAGTCTTTTTCAACTTGAGTATTAATTCTCACAAGGATGGCAACAGCCAACTTAGGGTCAGTCGTGCCCGTGGTTTTGACACAGAAGGTTTTACCATCATAGTGTGACTCCAAACCCTTGGGTATGCGTCTACGATAGTAAATAGTCTTACCTGATGATGGGCGATGAGCGTATTTCATAACGATTGAATACAGACCTAAATCAATTTTGACCATTAGAGTATACTCCAATCGACAAAGCGTCTAGATGTGATAGTCAATGTGATAACGATTACTAAAGGATTAACGACATAAGCCGTTGATTTGCATGCAATTTCAGTAGAAGAAATGGCGCGCCCGAGAGGATTCGAACCTCTGACCGCTCGGTTCGTAGCCGAGTACTCTATCCAGCTGAGCTACGGGCGCTCAAAAAATGGCGGAGAGGGTGGGATTCGAACCCACGGTACCAGTATAAAGGTACGGTTCCTTAGCAGGGAACTGGTTTAAGCCACTCACCCACCTCTCCGCAGAGAGCGCGTATATTACCCTAACCTTTTGGGAAATAAAAGCCTTAAGTTTCAATTATTTTGAATGGTTTTTTTGCCAGTGTTATTTCTTGCCAAAGGGAAAACCACCACCTAATCCCGGCAGTCCACCAGGCATCCCAGGAGGCATTCCTGGTGGCATACCTCCAGCTCCACCACCCATGCCAGGAGGCATTTGCCCTTGCATGCCACGCATCATTTTTTGCATGCCACCTTTGCCCGACATTTTCTTCATCATCTTGGCCATCTGCTTATGCTGCTTAATTAAGCGATTGATGTCTTGGATCTGTGTACCACTCCCTGAGGCGATACGGCGCTTGCGGGAACCATTAAGGGTGTCTGGTAGCGCACGTTCTTTTGGTGTCATGGAATTAATAATGGATTCCATTTGATCAAAGTTCTTTTCTGCACCTGCGCTTGAAGCGGCTTGCGCCATACTGCCCATGCCAGGCATTTTGTCTAGTAGCCCTGCCATGCCCCCCATATTTTTCATTTGTTGAAGTTGGTCACGGAAATCTTCTAAGTCGAAGCCTTTGCCTTTTTTGATCTTTTTGGCGAGCTTCTCTGCCTTGGCCTTATCTACTTTTTGCTCTACTTCTTCGATGAGAGAAAGTACATCACCCATCCCCAAGATTCGTGAAGCAATACGATCTGGATGGAAAGGTTCTAAGGCCTCAACCTTCTCACCCACACCTAAGAACTTAATAGGTTTGCCCGTAATATGACGTACAGAAAGTGCCGCACCACCGCGGGCATCACCATCAGTTTTACTCAGTACAACACCCGTTAGGGGCAATGCTTCGTTAAAAGCTTTTGCTGTGTTGGCTGCGTCTTGGCCAGTCATGGCGTCGACTACAAATAGTGTTTCGACAGGCTCTACAGTGGCATGAAGGGCTTTCACCTCGTCCATCATATCTGCATCTACGTGCATACGACCTGCCGTATCAACAATCACCACATCGTAATGCTGTTGACGTGCATGGTTAATCGCTTTTTCAGCAATAGCTACGGGTTTTTCCATAACGGTGCTTGGAAAGAAGTGAGCACCCACTTCTTCGGAAAGAGTTTGTAGCTGTTTGATGGCCGCTGGACGATAGATGTCTACACTAACCAGCATGACTGATTTCTTCTTTTTTTCAATGAGAAACTTAGCTAGCTTGGCAGCAGAAGTAGTTTTACCTGCTCCTTGCAGACCTGCCATAAGGATAACGGCAGGAGGCTGAACCGCCAGATTAAGATCTTCATTGGCCGTGCCCATGATCGATTCCAGCTCTTGCTGGACAATTTTCACAAACACTTGGCCTGGGCTTAAGCTGCGGCTAACCTCTGTACCTACGGCACGAATTTTAACCTGCTCAATAAACGCTTTAACCACCGGCAAGGCAACGTCGGCTTCCAATAGCGCCATACGTACTTCGCGTAGCGTCCCTTTAATATTGTCTTCTGTTAGGCGCGCTTGGCCACGGATGTGTTGTAACGTTTTGCCTAAGCGATCGGTTAAATTGTCAAACATGTAAGTCTCTGTGATACGCCAAATTATTGACCCTAGTATACCCTCGCTATCCATCTTTGGCGCTTAGTTTTAGTCTTTTTTCACATCAAGTCTAGGCATAGCTGCCTTGCTTGATTATGATGGGGCGACTAATTGGACAAAAATAATCACCATGATTTCTTTAATAGCTGGTCTCAGCGCTATATTTTTATACTTACTTAGCGCTTGGACTCAAAATAATGCACCATCTAAAATAGTCTCCAAAAGAGGCTACTCCCTTAGCCTCGCCGCATGGATGCTGCAGGGTTTTCATTTATATCTTCATCTATTTACCCAAGCCGGTCTTTTGTTAGATTTAGGTGCTACCTTATCGTTGACGGCATGGGCTGTTATTGGGGTCATTCTAATCAGCAGTTTACGCAAACCTGTGTCTAGTTTACTTGTGTTTGCTGCGCCAATTGCTGCCATCGCCATTGCGGTAGATACTGTGAGCGTGCCTGATTTTGAAGGTCGTCAATTTTCTCCTGGTATATTGTTACACATTGTCACCTCTATTTTAGGCTATGCCTTATTTGCAGTTGCTGCCTGTCAGTCTGTGTTGCTTATTTACCAAAACCGCCACTTAAAACAACACCAATCATCGCGTTTGGTTGCAAACCTACCGCCCTTGCAAACCATGGAAAGTCTTTTATTTGAAGTACTAGCTGCTGGCCAAGTTTTCTTAAGCATAGCTTTGTTGACGGGATTCTTATTTTTAGACGATCTATGGGCCCAACATGTGGTTCATAAAACCATCTTAAGCCTTGTGGCATGGTTTATTTTTACTATTCTTCTTTTGGGCCACTACCGTTTAGGCTGGCGTGGACGCACTGCAATACGTTGGACTTTGTGGGGCTTTGCTAACCTTGTTGTTGCCTTTTTCGGCACTAAATTGGTTTTGGAATTTCTGTTATAACGCCTAAGCACTTGACATGAGCTGCCTCAAGCATAAGAATTGAGGACCATAACTGATACGAGGTTAAACCCGCCTTGAGCGAAATTCCTTTAAGCTATTTATTTACGAGCTTAGCATTCCTTATTTTATTGTCGGCATTTTTTTCCAGTTCCGAAACTGGCATGATGTCTCTCAACCGTTACCGTCTGCGCCATCTGGTTAAACAAAAACATCGTGGCGCTATGCGTGCGAGTAAGCTTCTGGATCGTCCAGACCGACTTATTGGCGTCATCCTCATTGGCAACAATTTTGTAAATATATTGGCATCTGCAATTGCCACTATGATTGCGTTACGTCTTGCTGGTGAGTTTCTAGACGCTGGTGTTGCCGTAGCAATAGCAACAGCTGTGCTTACCATGGTGATCCTTATTTTTGCAGAGGTAACACCAAAAACGGTGGCCGCCATTAAGCCTGAACAAGTGGCATTTCCTGCCTCTTTGATCCTATCGCCTCTGCTTAAATTACTGTATCCATTTGTATGGGTGGTAAACACCATTTGTAATGGCCTACTGCGCATGCTCGGTTTTAATGCCGCAGCCAAAGTCAGCGACCACCTCAGCTCTGAAGAGTTACGTACCATCGTACATGAAGCGGGCGCACTAATTCCCCGCCGCAACCAATCTATGTTATTAAGCATTTTGGATCTAGATACCGTTACTGTGGAAGACATCATGATTCCTCGTAGCGAAATAGTTGGCATTGATATTGATGAGGACATTAAAGCTATCTTGAATACCATCAGTCACAGCCCTCATACTCGGTTACCTTTGTACCAAGAAGAGCTTAATAATGTGGTGGGCATTGTACACGTGAGGCAAATACTTCCTCTTATGCATGCCGAAAACCCTACTAAAGAAGACTTTTTAGCACTGGCTCGAGAGCCCTACTTCGTGCCAGAAAGTACGCCTCTGAACACTCAATTGCTGAACTTTCAAAAGCGTAAACATTGGGTGGCTTTGGTGGTGGATGAATATGGTGATATCCAAGGTCTAACTACCCTAGAAGATATTTTAGAAGAAATTGTGGGCGACATGGCCGAAGAACAAGACCTTGAGAACGAAGACATTCATCCACAAGAAGATGGTTCGTTTTTTATTGATGGCACCACGACAGTGCGTGACATCAATAAAGCCCTTGCCTGGACTCTACCAATTGATGGGCCCAAGACTCTTAATGGATTGATCACCGAAAGGCTAGAGGAAATCCCTCAGTTTAACGTGTGTTTAAAAATGGGTGAATACCACCTAGAAACCGTGCAGATTAGAGACAACTTCATTAAAACTGTGCGTTTACGTCGTGTAGAAGTCTCTGCAGAAGAGGTGCATTAAGTATTTACAATGGTTACAAATGGGCTAGCTAGCTCACGCTCACGCACCTTGGCTAGCACCTTTTTTCGACCTTCGTTATCCAATCGCATCCAAGCAGTAATTTCTTCCCCAGACCGATAACAGCCCTGACAAATATCGTGATCATCTAGATAACATATATTAACGCAGGGTGAAGCAATGGTTTTTCCTGACACTATCAAACATCCTTTGGGTGGGTGTATAGATCAATGCGCGCATCGTAAACCAAATTGACAAATTCAGCCAGAATAAAGGCGGTCATACCCCATATTCGATACTCATCATAATAGAAACTAGGCACCTGTTTAACCCCCACAACTATTGGCAAGGCATCCATCACCGGCTTGGCATCAATAAAAAAGCGCAGCGGCACGGTGAATATTCGGTCCAACTCGCCCAAATTAGGTATAAGGTGGTCAACTACTGCGACAGGCACAACGCCAACAACAGGCGTCACCACGAACCCTTGCCTCGATAGCACCTGTCCCATCTGTCCAACCACTGTCACTGCTTCTGGTTTAAGTGCCACTTCTTCATAAGCTTCCCGCAGTGCAGTCGCCACTAGGTCTGCATCATCATGCTCTGCCTTACCACCCGGAAAAGCAATCTGACCTTTATGAGTAGGCATGTGTTTTGCTCGCCGAGTTAGTATCACCTCTGGGTTGTCTTCATCGTCAGTGATAGCCAACAACACGGCAGCAGGTGTTTGTAACTCTGCAGTAAGTGTTCTAGGCCGATGTTGGGCTAATTTTTGGGCAATAAACTGATGCATTAGGTTAGATTGTCAATTCTTGTTTCTAGTAGAGTGCGTTTATCTTACAATAAACAGACTATTTAAGTGAGAGATCTACAACATACCATGAAATATTGCAGCCACTGTAGTGCCCTAGTGAGCTTTATCGTGCCTCAGGGTGACAACCGCCGTCGCTATGTGTGTGACAAGTGCGAATTCATTTTTTACGAAAATCCTCGTATTATAGCTGGCTGCATTCCTGTGTTTGAAGACAAGGTTTTACTGTGTAAACGGGCCATAGAACCACGACTAGGGTATTGGACCTTACCTGCAGGCTTCATGGAAAATGGTGAAACCACACAGCAAGCAGCCCTTAGGGAAACTTATGAAGAGGCCTACGCAAAACCTCAATTAGGGCCCTTATTTAGTGTATGTAACCTATCCAAAGGCAATCAAGTTCACATATATTACCTCGCAGAAATGACTGTAGCCGAGTATGAATCTGGCCCAGAGAGTTTAGAAGTAGAACTCTATGACGAAGCTGATATCCCTTGGGATGACATTGCTTTTGGCACAGTAACCCAAACATTAAAACGTTTTTTTGAAGATCGAAAAAAAGGTGTTAAGCAACTTCATCACATTGATTTCTAAAATCAAAACCTAAGCAGTCCTTAATTACCCCTGCAGGTAAGGATTGCTTCGACGCTCGGAGCCAATGGTGGACATTGGTCCATGGCCTGGCACAAATTTCACAGTATCTTGGAGCACTAGCAATTTCGTTTTGATCGCATCAATTAACGTAGCATGATCACCTTGAGGGAAGTCGGTGCGCCCTATAGAACCCTGGAACAGCACATCGCCCACAAACAACAACCCCTGACCTTGATGATGAAACACTACATGACCAGGGGTATGGCCGGGACAATGTAATACATCTAAGGTTTGATTACCCACGGTAACTTGATCTCCCTGATGCAGCCAACGTGCAGGCACAAAAGGTTTGGCCTCTGGGAACTGGAACATACGACTTTGATCGGCTAGACCATCTATCCAAAACTGATCCCCTTCGTGGGGGCCAATAATTGGCAAGCTCTTTTCTTCAGACAATTGTCCTGCCGCGCCTGCATGATCGATGTGAGCGTGGGTCAACAGAATTTGCTTGAGTTCTACTCCATGGACAGATACTCGGTCTAACAAGCGCGGTAACTCGCCACCTGGATCAACCAACGCAGCTTCCATGGTCTCATCACACCAGACTAAGCTACAGTTTTGCTGAAACTGTGTGACTGGAATGATTTCAAATAGTAATGCCATAATTAACTCTCAAAATTAACCTTTTAACCTACCCATACACGGGCGTTGCGGAACATGCGCATCCACGGCCCATCTTCACCCCAAGCACTGTCTACCCATGAATTAGTGCAGCTACGGTACACTCTCTCTGGGTGTGGCATCATGATAGTGACTCGACCGTTGGCCGCAGTTAATCCAGTAATGCCATTCACTGAACCATTAGGATTAGCTGGATAGTTTTCTGTGACTTGGCCATAGCCATCCACAAACCTAAGTGCAACCATGCGTTCACAGACTTGACGCTGTTCATCACTGGCAAATTCTGCGTGGCCTTCACCATGAGCGATTGCAATAGGCATATGCGAGCCAGCCATCCCCTGTAGGAAAATGGAGTCGTTGTCTTGTACTTGAACCAGCGCCGTTCGGCCTTCAAATTGCTCCGATTGGTTACGCACAAAGTGTGGCCAATGGTCACTGCCAGGGATTAATTCATGTAAGTTAGATAACATCTGGCAGCCGTTACACACGCCTAAGGCAAAGCTATCTTGACGCTGAAAGAAGTTACTAAATTCCTGTCTTGCAAGGGGGTTAAACAAAATTGATTTGGCCCAACCTTCCCCCGCACCTAAAACATCTCCGTAAGAGAAACCACCACAGGCTACCAAACCTTTAAATTCACTCAACGCACGACGCCCTTCTAAAATGTCACTCATGTGTACATCTACACAATCAAAACCAGCTTTAACGAAAGCTGCAGCCATTTCTAGCTGACCGTTCACTCCTTGCTCACGCAGTATGGCAACACGCGGGCGTTGGCCATTAGCGATAACATCAGCGGCAATATCTTCATCGCTGTTGTAAGTGAGCAATGAGTTAAGACCTGGATTATTAGCATCTAACAAGGCATCATATTCTTGTTGAGCACAGTCAGCGTTATCGCGCATGGTCTGCAGATGATAGCTGGTCTGCGCCCATGTACGATGTACTTGTGTTCTTGAATCCACCAAGACCTCTTCACCCTCTATGGTGAACCGTATTTGGTCGTCATCGTTAAGGTGACCAATCATCCGACTTTGCTCTGCTAAACCGCATGAACTTAGCTGACGTAATACCTCAGCACAGTCCTTGTTCTTTACTTGCAACACTACACCGAGTTCTTCGTTGAACAACCAAGCCAACAAGTCATCGGCATCACTGATCATTTCTGCACATTCAATATCAATACCCACGTGCCCAGCTAAGGACATTTCCACTAAGGTGGTGTATAAACCACCGTCGGAACGATCATGGTAGGCTAATAATAATCCATCTTCATTCAGGCCTTGAACAGCACTAAACAAGCCCAGCAAATCTTCAGCATCATCCAAATCTGGGGTGGTGTCGCCCAACTGGCTATACACCTGTGCTAAACACGAGCCTCCTAAGCGGTTTTGTCCGTTACCTAGATCTACCAAAATGAGTGAGCTTTCACCTGCATTAGTAATTAATTGTGGTGTTAGTGTCTTGCGTACATCAGCCACTGGTGCGAAACCAGTAATGACCAAGGAGACCGGTGACGTTACACTCTTGTCCGTATCACCATCCCGCCATACTGTGCGCATGGACATGGAATCTTTGCCTACCGGAATGGAAATCCCAAGTGCAGGGCACAGCTCCATTCCCACAGCTTTTACTGTGTCATATAAAATTGCATCTTCACCAGCGTAACCCGCTGGCGACATCCAGTTGGCGGAGAGGCGAATGTCACTTATCTGTTCAATTTGAGCACAGGCCATATTGGTAATAGTTTCACCAATGGCCATACGACCGGATGCTGGCCCATTAATTAAGGCTAGTGGTGTACGCTCTCCCATGGCCATGGCTTCACCCGTTGTGGAATCTAAAGCGGTGGTGGTTACGGCACAGTCAGCCACAGGCACTTGCCACGGACCAACCATTTGTTCGCGGGCCACCATACCGGTAATAGAACGGTCACCTATGGTAATCAAAAAACCTTTACTGGCGACCGTGGGCAGATTCAATATGCGTTTTGCTGCTTCAGGCAAATCCACTTTAGAAAGATCTAGCGCTGGTAATTCAACTTTTTGACGCTTAACGTCTCGGTGCATTTTAGGCGGTTTACCAAATAATACAGACATCGGTAGATCAACAGGCTGGTCATCAAAGTGTGTATCACCCAAAGATAAGTGGTGTTCTTGGGTGGCTTCACCAACAACTGCATAGGGGCAACGTTCACGAGCGCAAAGTGCAGTAAAGATGCCCATGTTTTCCGGTGCCACAGCCAACACATAGCGCTCTTGAGCTTCGTTACACCAAATAGCAAGGGGCGACATACCCAGCTCATCGTTATTGATATCACGGATATGGAACGCACCACCACGGCCACCATCTTTAACTAACTCTGGAAAGGCATTAGATAAACCACCAGCACCCACATCGTGGATGAAACTAATGGGGTTATGGTCTCCCATTTGCCAACAGCGGTCGATCACTTCCTGACAGCGGCGCTCTAGCTCTGGGTTATCTCGCTGCACTGAGGCAAAGTCTAAGCTTTCAGCACTAGCTCCAGAATCCATAGAGGATGCAGCACCGCCACCCAAACCAATTTGCATAGCTGGACCACCTAAACAAATTAATTTATCACCTACCCCTACTTCACCTTTTTCTACATGGTCAGCTCGAATATTACCCATGCCACCTGCAATCATAATAGGCTTATGGTAGCCACGAACTTCTTGCCCGTTCACACCTTCAACTTGGGCTTCGTAGGTACGAAAATAACCATTGAGCGCAGGACGGCCAAATTCATTATTAAAAGAAGCGCCACCAATAGGCCCTTCCAAGATAATATCTAAGGCAGAAACAATGCGGGCTGGTTTACCATAATCCACTTCCCAGGCTTGTTCAAAACCCGGAATACGTAGGTTAGATACACTGTACCCTGTAAGGCCAGCCTTCGGCTTAGAGCCTTTTCCTGTTGCGCCCTCATCACGGATTTCTCCGCCAGAACCCGTAGCTGCACCAGCAAACGGAGCGATAGCGGTAGGATGGTTGTGGGTTTCTACCTTCATCAATAAATGAATGTCTTCTTGGTGGTAGGCGTATTGCTGATCTTCTGATTTTGGGAAGAAACGGCCAGCTTTATGGCCTTTAATGACAGAGGCATTGTCTATGTAGGCAGAAAGCACACCTTCACCGTTAAGCTCGTTGGTATTCTTAATCATCTTAAACAATGACAAGTTTTGGTCTTCGCCATCAATAGACCAACTGGCGTTGAATATTTTATGTCGGCAATGTTCTGAGTTTGCCTGGGCAAACATCATCAGTTCCACATCTGTTGGGTTACGGCCTATATCATCAAAGGCATCAACAAGGTAATCAATTTCATCCTCAGCCAAGGCCATGCCTAAATTAACATTAGCGCGAACTAACGCTTCGCGACCACCTTTTAGAATATCAATCCGTTCTAGAGGAGCGGGTTCAGTTTGTACAAACAAACCTCGTGCTTGATCTAGTGCAGTTAAGGTTTGTTCTACCATACGATCATGTAATACGGCTGTAGCCAGTGTGTATTCTTTAGCCGATAAAGGCTCAGGCGCTGCTAGATAAAAAGCTGTACCACGTTCAATACGTTTTATTTGTTGTAAACCACAGTTTTGGGCAATGTCTGTCGCCTTACTAGACCAAGGTGAAATAGTGCCTAAACGAGGAATCACCAATATCAGGTTATCGCTCATATTTTGTCCAGCCACATTAGGACCATAACGCAGTACTTTATTGAGCTTATCGCCTTCTTCTTGAGACAACTCACCATCTACCAAAATAAAGTGCATAAACTCTGCGTATACAGCCTCAATATTAGGCAGCGCATGTTGCAAACGAGAAAGCAGGCGTTGGTTACGGAAGTTGGACAAGGCGGGTGCGCCGCGAAGAATTAACATGGTAGGCCTCTAGAGAACTGCATCTTTGGATTGATCTATAACAGGTATAGAACTAGCTACAGCGGTTTTTTCAGCTTTATGATGCAAGCGTCGCTGTTTAAAAAAATTGCTCAGCATAGCACTGGATTCATCGGCCATAAGGCCTGATTCAACCTGCACTATATGATTGTAATGGGGCAGCAACAGCAACTGTAATTGACTAGCAACAGCGCCAGCCTTAGGCTCGGTTGCGGCATAAACAAGTCGTTGAATACGCGCATGAATTATAGCGCCAACACACATAGTACAAGGTTCTAGTGTGACATAGAGATCACACCCACTAAGGCGGTAATTGCCGATAGATTGAGCCGCCTGCCGCAAGGCCATGATCTCAGCATGGGCACAGGGGTCGTGAGCACTAATAGTTTGATTGTAGCCTTGGCCGATAATTTGACCTTCATGCACCACTAATGCACCAACCGGAACCTCACCAATTTGCGCCGCTTGGGCCGCCAGCTCCAAGGCCTGAGCCATGAAGTCTTGGTCTGTGAAGGCTGCGGTATGGGTATTGGCCTGCATGGTCTAGTCTCTATGGCTACAGTGGCGCCTTATTCCCACTCGTAGTAATCCAAATTAAATCCATAGTAATATCAATTACTTATATGTACCTAATAAGCACTGTGTAGGAAATGTGTTACAACCTTCCATGGTGAACGATGTTTACACATCTATGTTCGTGTTCGAATTCAATAGCTTACGCTTTTATAGCTGCACATTGTACGACGAAAATGCGATATAGGAAACGCTTAAATCACCTCACTTAAAGGCAATTTTACGTTTGCGGAAGTCTAATATTGAATGGCCGTACTCCAGAGGTGGTAACTGAAAAGTAGGTTTTGCTATGTTGATGATTAGTATAAATCTCTAAGTAGACAGCCTTGCCAGAGTAACCTATTAATTAGGGAAGCCTATTACTTGCCTCTATCATTGGGGAAGGCCAAGGAGCATTCGATTGTCAGCGAATTAATTAGGCATCCTCTAATATCCTACAGACCATGGTTTTACTTTTAAACTGGATGCCATCAAATTTATGGATATGATAAACAGGCCGAAGTTCTGCGCCTTCGGGTACATCACCAAAACGGAGATCGATGGCGATACTGGGAACGGTACTGGCCGGAACGCCAAGGATTTCACCGTTCGAATTACGGTGGGTATGGCCACAGAAAAGTTGTTTTACTTGATCGTGTTTTTTCAAGACACGGGCCAAGTGATCCACTTTATCCCAATCGTCGAACTGAAATCGATATTTGGAGTTAACAATCTCAAAGGGCGGATGATGCATGAAAAGTGCGGTCGGCTTCTGCGGCTCTTCCGCCAGTATCCGGCTAAGGGCATCAGCGCGTTCCTGGCAATAATCACCCATGTTAGTAGTCGCGCAAAGGGTATCCAAGGCAATCAGACGAACTGGGTAATCGTCGATACTATATTGCAGGAACCCTGAACCAGGTGCAATGTCACGGCCTGTACGGAAGTTCTTGGCAATCAGGTTTCGATCATCGCGGTTGCCAGCACAGACATGAAGCGGCACGCGGATATCGCCAAGGATCGTCAAAGCCAAATCGTATTTTTCTTGGGAACCGTTGTGTACCACATCACCCGTATGAATGACGATGTCGGGGGCGGGGTTCAGATTATTAAGGTTGTCAACCACGCACCGCAGATCTCTGAGTCGGTGTTCCAGCATGTCAGATTGTGGATCTATATGGCTGTCGGAGATTTGGGCTATTATCATTGCATCAATATTCTAGCAGAATATGTACGCCCTAAAAGGTTCCTGTTAGGGCGTACCATGAGCATTAATTAAACTTGGCTGTCGTAAAATTTTCGCAGGACAGTGACAACCTCTGGTCGAGCGAATTTAGTGGATATTTCCTCACCGTTCGATAGCATTTGACGTTGGCGCGTGCCAGATACATTAACCCTGAATTTTTCATCATGAGGACATGTCTTAGCTGTCGCCATACCATCACAGACTTCACAATAGAAAGTAATGTCAATTTTTAGAGGCTGAGTTACCAAGGCACCGTCCCACAAAGTATCGAAAATGTGGTGAGCATCAAAGGGCCCATAGAAATCATCTACGCCAGCGTGATCACGCCCAACGATCAAGTGTGAGCAACCAAAATTTTGCCGTATCAACGCATGAAACAGAGCTTCTCTGGGTCCAGCGTAACGCATCTCAATTGGATAGCCCGCCTGAACAGCTATGTTATCCTTAAAATATTTATCAACCATGACTTTGATGGCTTCGACACGCACAGGTGCTGGAATGTCACCGGGTTTTAATTTGCCTAAAACCTGGTGAATGAAAACACCATCAGTCACATCAATAGCAATTTTCACCAAAAATTCGTGACTGCGATGCATCGGATTTCGAGTTTGAAATGCCGCCACTTTCGACCAACCCATTTCCTTAAATAAAGCTCGACTCGCTTCCGGACGAATATAGAGATCGCCAAATTCATTCGGAAACCAACCTTCTTCGATAACTTTTACGGAACCACCTAAATTGACTGGTGGCTGTGCCATGACCTTGGCAACACCTGGGTGGCTTTTATCCATAGTGCCAAAGACTTTGTCACACTGCAGAGCGAGATCTGGTGTATATTTATCTTGAACCGTCAGTATGCCCATAATTTGCTGGGTTTCACCATCAATTAACGCCACTTGTTGGCCAATTTTCACCTGATCTGCTTGGGTTTGCTTAGCTGAAAGCGTAACCGGGATTGGCCAAAACAAGCCATCGGCCAATTTCATATCTTCGCAGACGCCACGCCAATCTGCTTCCTTCATAAAACCATCGAGCGGTGTATAAGCGCCCATTGACAACAACAATAAGTCACAGACCTCACAACTACTCATTGGGATTTTCACCAAGCTTTCAGCTCGAGAAATTTCTTGGGCTCTAAGGTCTTCTGAGATCAGCAGAGGCTTTAAAGCCACTGCACCGTGGGGTGGGACTAAATTAGTCATCATTTGTTCCTTTTTTATTCTTATGGTGCCCATCCAGAACCAGAGAGAAATATCCCTGAATACCCACACCGCTAAAAATTAGGCTGGTTATGGCTTTTTCGGTGTCGTGTATTCCGCCACTTTATGGAACGGCTCCCAGACAACCTCATATCCAACAAAACCGGTTTTACTGGGCTCTTTCCGACGGGTTGTCATAAATTTGGACTTACCATCCGGCACGGGTCGTTTTTCTTTTGGTTGATCACTCATAATTTTTACCTCGATGAATTTGATTCAGTCGTTACAGATTAAAGTAAATATTGCCTCTTAATAACAAGAAGTTTGGAACATATTAGTGAAGTGGCACCGTGAGCGCTTCAGGGATATCAGGCCCTTTATCGATGGGACCACCAGCTTCAATCTCCTCTTCAACTGCGTCCCGAACTCCAAGAATCTCTAGGTTAAAATTAACCATCCTGCCACAAAGTGGATTATTGCCATCGACAGTTAATGTTTCATCATCGATCCTAGTGACAATGAAACTTTGCTTCTCACCTTTTTCATTTTCAGAATGAAGGGTGGTGCCAACTTCCCTATATTGTTTGGGAACATTCTCTAACCGATCTGTAAACACCAGTGATTCGTCTCTGGGACCATAAATTTGATTACAATCAATGGGCACCTCAATCACGTCACCAGCAGATTTTCCTTCCAGTTCCTTTGTAACAGCGGGTGCCAGAATATCATTTACCCCGTGAACATAACCGATCGGAAATTCGACAGCGACAAGGACCTCCCCTGATTTTTGATCGACCACGCTGTATGTCAGCTCTACATACTTCGTGTCTTTAATTGTCTCGTTCATATTAAATTCGTTTTTCATAATCAAAAGATGGAGGCCCCAAAAATTTTAATGTCTTCATCTTCGTATCCAAGGACCAGTCTACCGAGCCACTCACCCTCCTTTTTCGTACTGCGTTGCCGATAGAGCACAGTTACATGCACGCCACGACGGATGGTACCGATGAACTCAATCGACTCGGACAGGTTCCTTGTCAATTCGCTATTTGCGAATTGTTTGCCCACCTCAATTTCGTTCAACCCTCGTACCAAATTTTCAGAAAAATACTTTACAAACTCTCCATATTGTCCAGTGTTCGAGGCATGTAAAAGATGACTCCATAGCGGGTTGGCTATAGCAAGAATTTCATCGTCTGTTTTATCGGTGACGCTCCGAGTATTTGTCGATGCTATAATGCTCATGTGTAGTTCTTTATCCTAGTCAAACGTAAGCCCGGCAGGCCCGACAAAAAGACCCAAACGAGACGCACTTACCGCTTTGGTTGTAGCAAGCAGGAGTTACATTTAAACTCCTGCTTGTATTATCCGTTACTCACCATCCTTAACAAGGTGATAAACAGGCGCCTTTTCCATGGTGTACTCACCAGTTTCAGGATCACGACGTGAAACTGTCAGCACATGCCAATTCTCATCATCCAGTTTCATAGCATCACCACGATAATAATAGCCAGGCCAGCGGGTTTCTTTACGGAACATTGTATGCTGCGTAACACACTCAGCCGTGCGGTGACGATGCATTAGCTCCCAAGCTCGCAGTAACTCATGAAAATCACACGCCGCAAGCTTCTGTAGGTCCTCTTCCATAATCTTAAGTTTTTTGAGGCCAATGCCCAGCAATTTCTCATTAGTCATGTAGCTAACAGTTGCACCACCACAGTACTCGTCCATCAGCTTCTGCAAACGGTCAAGCCCCTGCCGTGGATTGATATAATTAGGATTAACATCCCCAGCAACAACTTCGTTACGGTAGATTTTGTAATGCTCCATTGGCTTAAAAACTATTTCCTTAAGTTCGTTGATCCGTTTGTCCGATACAACGATACCTTCACCCTTGCCATCGTCTATGTAGCGACAGGCTGCCTTGGCAGAGAGGCGTCCTTCAGTGAAGGAGCCCGACGAGAAGGCGTGCGGCGTTCCGCCAACAGCGTCACCAGCACCGAACAAGCCTTCAATGGTCATCATACGGTTGTAACCCCAAAAATATTCTGGTGGGGAAACATCCTCAGGGCCAGAGCACCAAGCTCCACTACCCGTTGCATGCGAACCCATGACGTAGGGTTCTGATGTAGTCAGCTCTGGATTTTCATGTTTGGGATCCACATCTGTTGCGGCCCAAAGTACTGCTTGGCTTATCGTCATCCCCAAGAAATTTTCCCAGCCTACTTCCTCTAGGTGTGGATCTTGGAAGGCTTCCATGGTGACCATGTGGATTGGGCCTCGACCGGCGTTTACCTCAGAGATCATGGCATGGTTGCGTAAACACGTCGGGATTGGCCGGTGTGTCTTGTGAGACAGTTCCGGATCAAGATATTCCTTGCCAACCATTTCTTGCAGTTGTGGCCACCACTTGGATTCGAACTCTTCGCCCAATCCATTTTGGGTATAGGTTTTAAGATGCAGAAAGTAGGCTCCCACGGGACCAAAACCATCCTTGAAGCGGGCCAGCACAATGCGGTTTTCCATCTGAGTCATTTTAGCGCCAGCTTCGATCATTAAACCGTAGGCAGAACCAGAAGACCAAGGGGCATACCAAGTACGGCCCATACCTTCTCCAGTCGAACGTGGCTTAAAGATGTTTGAGGCGCCACCAGCACCACAAATAACCGTCTTGGATTTAAAAACGTGGAAGTCTCCAGTACGAACATTGAATCCTACCGCTCCAGCAATCCGGTTTTCCTTAACTTCGTCCATGAGCAAGTGGGTAATACAAACACGGTTATAAACCTTGTCTGCATTCTTTTTCGCAGCCTCAGCCACAATCGGCTTATACGATTCTCCATGGATCATTATCTGCCAACGGCCTTCACGCAGGTAAGAATCTTTCACGGGATCCTTCATGATGGGGAGGCCCCACTCTTCAAACTGGTGAACAGCAGAGTCTACATGCCGGGCCATATCAAATAAGAGGTCTTCACGAACCATTCCCATCAAGTCTATCCGTGCGTACTGCACGTGATCTTCTGGGTTGTTCTCGCCAAAGCGCGTACCCATATAACAGTTGATTGCATAAAGCCCTTGGGCGACAGCGCCAGAGCGATCAATATTGGCCTTTTCGGCAATGATAATTTTCTTATCTTGGCCCCAGTACCTGGCTTCAAAAGCTGCACCGGTGCCACCTAGACCTGCACCGGCGACTAAAACGTCGATATTATCTTCTACGATTGTCTTGTAGGCCATCAGTAATAAACTCCCTGTTTCAACGTGAGACCATTAGATTCCAGTGTGTGGAGGCCTCCATCGTCAAATCGGATATATTTCGGTTCGTTGAACAATAACTCGCCATCACGCTGCTCTTGGGTGGGTCCCACAACTTCCTTAAGATTTGGTGTGCAACTACCCCAGGGCTTGGTGGTGATTGGAGAAAGAAAGCTCTTCTCCCTGCCGTCTCTATACTTCACACTCCACGCTATGGTTCCTTTGTCCTCATCTCGGTCCACTCGGACACTATGCCCAAGTGGGGAAAAGTCTGCATAACCCCGAACGTCAATGGCATTTTGAGGGCAGGCTTTTACACAAGAGAAACATTCCCAACAATGTGTGGGCTCAATATTGTAAGCGCGGCGGTTGGTCTTATCGATGTGCATGATGTCAGATGGGCAAATATCTACGCAATGCCCACAGCCGTCGCACCGGGTCATGTAAACAAAAGTTGGCATGATATATTTCCTCTCAGTGATATAATTAGAAGATTTGAATTAGAATGCTTTAAGGTGTGGGCCTAGTAATGACTAGGCTTTTCACGCTTGATGCCAAGTCCCATAGATAAGGGGGCATCCTTGAGTAATTCCATGGAGTGACTATCGCGGACCGCGGGATTGGTCCGGTCAACAGGCTCAGGGAGGTTATTGCGTGCACCGCTTGCCTCAGACATTTTCTTCTCTAGGGCAGCAGCCGGCTTGAAGAACATGTGGGAAAACTTGGACCAGGGAACTGATCCGAACAACACAGTTGTTGTGAGTATGTACAAGCCAAGGAAAAGAATTTCCCAAGTGGCGTTTCCAGTTGTTTGGGCATAGGCCCAGACAAGAGCGAATGTCGTACTCAACGTGAGCGAGACAACAAACAGGTCAGCCCTCACTAAACGGAATGGCGAATTTCCTTCTGAAGAAACATCAACCCGAATGAAAAACCAGAACCAGAACCCACCAACACTAACCATCAGGGCACCAAGGTGCCAAAGATTTGCTAAAATCACTGGCGTGGCAGAGTCTGTATAGCCAAACGCCATAATCGCCGTAGCAGCTACATATGCAATAAATCCATACATCGTTAGAAGGTGTGCAAGTTGTCGGCGCGTACTACAGTCACCTAACTCTGCAGAAGTTAAACCATCTATGGCTGTTTGAATAGCCACTGAAGCTTTCTTGCCACCACTGACTTGATGTTTTGCATTAGCCTTCGATTTCTGCCAATTATTAAAGAAGTATTTAGCACTCCTCTTATGCACGATGTCGAATAAAGTACCACCGGCAACTAGGAGCGCCATAACTATAATATAAGTTTGAATAATGGTGGAGTCTATCGAGGCAGAAAGCTCGACAAAAGGATTGATGTTATACATTAAATTAACTCTTTTATTATTTTGTTATATAGTTATTCATTAATAACATTTTTCCTGCTGGCTTGTATAGTATATTGTCTTTATGGCTTAGTAGATGACTTCAATCATACCTTGGAATTAAGTAATGGCTACCGATAATTAGAGCCATCTATGGCCAGTGATATTGACTGGCGCTATAGCCTCGAAATATCCAACACATTCAGTATTCTTGCATTTTCAAGGACTTCCCTATAACAACAAGAGCCTAAATATTTAAGCCCAGCGTTGGAAAGGCAGCCGAACGTAGCGAAACTACCGATGCAGTAATTGGGGACGCCATGCAGGGATTAGCGTTGTCAATCAAAAGGGAATGGAGAGTAGTGTTGTTCTTCAATAGCCGGCAAAAGACCAATAATGCTCAAGAGTATTAACTTAAAGGAAGGTTTTTTGAATGTTTTTTAAGAAACTAATACATATAAGTCAGCGAGTTACGTGTTAATAACTATTCCCACTCAATGATAACAGTCTTGTAAATCATTGATTTAATTGTATTTTCTGAAAACTTCTCAAGTGCTTCTCAAGTGTGCTTCTCAAGTGCTTCGCAAGTTTGATGTTTTCATCAAACTTTATAAAAAGATTCAAAATACATTTCTCTATCATTTTTAAGCATTCCAGCAGTTTCGTCCATAAATTTATTTCTATCAATTCTTGTTTTAAAAACCCATATACAAATTGTATCTTTACTATGATAAATCGCTTTTAATTCATCATCAATATCACATATTTCCTGAGGAATTTCTGTTTTGATACAAATCATAATTTTATATAAGTCATTGATTTTACTATATTTTTCAGGTTATTCCCACTCAATAGTGGCTGGCGGTTTACTAGAAACATCATAGGCAACGCGGGAGATGCCAGAGATTTCGTTAATGATTCGTCCAGACACTTTTTCTAATAGTTCATAAGGCAAGTGGGCCCAACGAGCAGTCATAAAATCTATAGTTTCCACAGCCCTTAGGCTCACTACCCATTCATAACGACGACCATCACCCACCACACCTACGGATTTAACGGGTAGGAATACCACAAAGGCTTGGCTGGTTTTATGATACCAACCCGAAGCATGTAATTCTTCCATGAAGATCGCATCAGCCAAACGCAGAATGTCAGCGTATTCTTCTTTCACTTCGCCTAATATGCGCACACCAAGGCCTGGCCCTGGGAATGGATGACGGTAAACCATGTCGTAAGGTAAACCTAACTCTAAACCAATTTTACGAACTTCATCTTTAAATAATTCACGTAATGGTTCCACTAACTCAAAGGCCATATCATCTGGCAAACCGCCCACGTTGTGATGGGATTTAATGACATGGGCTTTACCCGTTTCTGCAGCGGCAGATTCTATGACGTCTGGATAAATAGTGCCCTGAGCAAGCCACTTAACGTTGGTGATTTTAGTTGCTTCCGCATCAAATACATCGATGAAGGTATTACCAATAACTTTACGTTTGGCTTCTGGGTCTGATACACCCTTGAGATTACCTAGGAACAGTTCTTGTGCATCAACACGAATAACACGCACGCCCATGTTGTCAGCGAACATCTTCATTACCTGATCGCCTTCGTTTAGACGTAACAAACCATTGTCTACAAATACACACACCAACTGATCACCAATGGCCTTGTGCAGTAAAGCGGCAACAACAGAGGAATCTACACCTCCAGAAAGACCAAGTAATACCGTGTCTGACCCTACTTTTTCACGCACCGTAGCAATAGCATCATCAATAATATTGCTAGCAGTCCAGAGGCCTGCACAGTTGCAGATTTCACTAACGAAGCGTTCCAGAATAGCGCCACCTTGTTTGGTGTGTGTGACTTCTGGGTGGAACTGTAATCCGTATAAGCGTTTATCTTCGTTGCTCATGCCTGCAATAGGCGCACTTTCTGTAGAGGCCATACAGGTAAAGTCTATTGGCATTTGTGTGACCTTGTCACCGTGGCTCATCCATACATTAAGGCTGCATGCGTCAGCTTCAACTTCGTCATGGATGCCTTTAAGCAAAGCGCCCGTTGTTTCTACTTGCACACTAGCATACCCAAATTCACGCTGGTCGGATGCACTTACCTTGCCACCTAACTGCTCGGCCATGGTTTGCATACCGTAACAAATACCTAACACAGGAATATCCATATGGAAGACGATTTCTGGTGCTCGAGGACTACCAACTTCGGTCACAGACTCTGGACCGCCGGCAAGAATAATTCCTTTAGGTGCAAACTCACGAATGGCTTGTTCTTTCATGTCATAAGCACGAATTTCGCAATAAACGCCAATTTCTCGTACACGACGGGCTATAAGTTGCGTATATTGTGAACCAAAATCCAAGATGAGAATCCGTTGTGCGTGGATATCCTGCATCATGTGTAACTCCGTGAGTGGGTTGTAGTTGTAGTTGTCTTTGAGTTTCCACAACCAAAATTAATTAAAGCCGTAAGCCAATTATATAGCCCGGCTCACTTAGCCCGATAATTAGGTGCTTCTTTGGTAATGGTAACGTCATGCACATGACTTTCGCTCATACCCGCACTGGTAATCCGTGTAAAGATTGGGATGGTGCGCATTTGTTCCATGTCAATACAGCCGGTATAGCCCATGCTAGCGCGTAAACCACCCATCATTTGATGTACGATAGCGGCCATTGGCCCCTTACATGCTACGCGCCCCTCAATACCTTCAGGTACTAACTTTTCTACGCCAGCGTCTGTGCTTTGGAAATAGCGATCGCTAGAACCTTGGTTTTGGCCCATGGCGCCAATAGAACCCATACCGCGATAAGCTTTATAAGCACGGCCTTGATATAGTTCTACTTCGCCTGGTGCTTCATCGGTACCGGCAAGTAAACTGCCGGCCATAACCACGCTTGCACCAGCAGCGATTGCTTTTGCCAAGTCGCCAGAATACCGCACGCCACCATCGGCTATAACTGGAATGCCACGAGGAGTCATAGCCGCAGCCACGTTGGCAACTGCAGTGATTTGAGGAACACCAATACCAGCAACAATCCGTGTGGTACAGATAGAGCCAGGGCCAATACCTACTTTAACGCCATCTGCACCTGCGTCTGCCAAAGCTTCAGCGGCGGCTGCCGTAGCAATATTGCCACCAACTACTTGCACTTGTGGAAAGTTAGTCTTAACCCAGCGAACCCGCTCAATAACGCCAGCAGAATGACCATGGGCAGTATCAACGATAATTAAATCTACCCCCGCCTCGACCAACGCAGTGACGCGGTCTCCTGTTTCTGCGCCCGTGCCCACTGCGGCTCCAACCCGCAAACTACCTTGCGCATCTTTACAGGCATTTGGATAAGCTTTGGCACGATACATATCTTTAACAGTCATCATGCCTTGCAGAGTGAAATCATCACCCACTACTAATACACGTTCAATACGGTGTTTACGTAATAAGTTACGTACCGTATCCTGATCTGCACCAGGTTCTACGGTGACTAAATTTTCCTTAGTGGTCATGATAGTGTCAACGCGTGCATCAACATGGTTTTCAAAACGCATGTCGCGACTAGTAACAATCCCTACCAATTGGCCATTATCCACCACAGGAAAACCAGAAAATCCGGTTTGGGCAGCTAGGCTTTGCAGGTCACCTACAGTCATGTCAGATGAACAAGTGACTGGGTCTTGAACCACGCCACTTTCGTGCTTTTTAACGCGCCGAACTTGCTCGGCTTGCTCTGCAATAGTAAGGTTTTTGTGAACAATACCAATACCACCTTCTTGGGCCATGGCAATAGCAAGACGCGCCTCGGTCACAGTATCCATAGCGGCAGAAACGAGAGGTATATTTAAGGGTAAGTCGCGGGCAATGCGGGTTTGTAACTGGACATCTTTCGGCAGCACCTCTGAATAGCCAGGTACTAAGAGTACGTCATCAAATGTGAGCGCTTCTTCGGCAAGTCGTAGCATAGGTGCGTCCTTTTTGAATGGTTAAAGGAAACGCCATATTATACCGGAACAAAGGCCCTTTTGACCACTATAAGCTGTTTTTTTAGGCACTCTTTTGTACATTATTTTAGTGTATGATTTAGTTTGTTTTCTAGACTGTAGAGTAGTTACTTATGACAGACACACCACGCATTTGGCAAGTAAGCGAGCTTAACCATGCCGCTAGGAACTTGCTTGAAACACGTTTTGGTATTGTCACAGTTAGCGGTGAAATTTCTGGCTTTACACGGGCCCGTTCTGGTCACTGGTATTTTCGCTTAAAGGACATGGATGGCCAAGTAAGCTGCGCTATGTTTCGTAATAAGAACTTATACTGCCCATTCGAGCCCAAAGAAGGCGACCTGGTTCACTTTAAGGCCAAGGTTAGTCTTTATCCAGATAGAGGGGACTACCAGCTTATTGGTGAACAGATGCAACTTGCTGGCAGCGGCAATTTGCAACAGGCTTTTTTAGCCCTAAAACAAAAGCTCCTCGACGAAGGTCTTTTTAATGAGCAGCATAAACGTGCCATACCTAAGCACTGCCAGCGCATTGCAGTGATAAGTTCTGAAAACGGTGCTGCTATATATGACTTTTTGAAGGTATTACAGCAGCGCATGCCGAGCTTAGCGGTAGACTTATTACCAGTAACAGTGCAAGGACAGAACGCGGCCAGCGAAAGCGTAGCGGCCATTGAACTGTGCAACCTTATGGGACAACATGATGTTATCGTTCTTACCCGAGGAGGAGGCTCTATTGAAGACCTCTGGAGCTACAACGACGAGCACCTTGCCCGGGCCATCTACTCAAGCAGGATACCAACAGTAAGTGCAGTGGGCCACGAGACTGACTTCACCATTGCCGACTTTGTGGCCGATTGCCGGATGCCTACGCCGTCAGCTGCTGCCGAATTGGTCAGCGCAGATCAGTCTGAATTAGTGCATCGTGTACAGCAACTTGAACGCCTACTAGGGCAACAGTGGCAGAAGCATTTACAGAACCAACAACTTAACTTATCTCGCCTTCGTGCACTGTTACAGCACCCAGGACAAAAACTCAACGATCAAAGCCAACGCCTAGATCACTTGCAAGTACGGCTAGAGCAAGCTTCCCTGAAGCAGCTTCAAGCTAAGAAGTCTTCCTATGATCAACAACACAGCAAGCTTATTAACCTTAGCCCAGGTACTGGCATTGAAGCCCACATTAAAAATACCATACAGCTAAAACAGCGACTAAAAACCGCTCAGCACTCTAGTTTTGAGCGGCGCTTACAAAGGTTCACTGGACTCGCGGCTCAGCTTAACCAATTAAGCCCGCTGCACACTTTGTCCCGCGGTTACAGTGTCACGCAAAATATGCAGGCACAGGTGGTTACTAAGATAGGGCAGATTGAAGCTAAGCAAGCATTAAAAATTACTCTATTGGACGGCCATGCCCAAGTCATCGTCGATAGTGTGTCGCAGAGGTAGGGGTGATATTGGATCGGTGTGTGGCAGCGTAGCTGCCCTGTCTTTATCCATGTGAGAGTAACTCATCGCTTTCCTGCGCCCAATAAAAAACCCCTAGCTTTTTGGACTAGAGGCTCTTTAGTACTGAATGGGAAGCTTGGCGATGGCCCGGTCAGGGCCTCAGGCCCTGCCGTTCGAGTGGCGCAAAGCGGTGCTTTGCCAACTGCGCCAGTCTCACCCTACTATCACATGATTTGTGGCAGCGTAGCTGCCCTGTCTTTATCCATGTGAGAGTAACTCATCGCTTTCCTGCGCCCAATAAAAAACCCCTAACTTTTTGGGCTAGAGGCTCTTTAGTACTGAATGGGAAGCTTGGCGATGACCTACTCTCACATGGGGAAACCCCACACTACCATCGGCGCTAAGACGTTTCACTTCTGAGTTCGGAATGGGGTCAGGTGGTTCCATCTCGCTATGGTCGCCAAGCAAAAAAGGGTGAATGAAGATCGTTAAATCACCATCCATGAATTTGTGATATTGAGTTTAGGCACTACACTAATGCGCTTATCGAGGGCTTACCCGTCGTATTATCGTAAACCTAATGGTTTGTACTGGGTACTTATGTACCAGCTTGTACAACGCTTTTGGCGTTATATGGTCAAGCCTCACGAGCAATTAGTATTGGTTAGCTCAACACGTTACCGTGCTTACACACCCAACCTATCAACGTCCTAGTCTTGAACGGCTCTTTAGGGAGTTAAACTCCTGTGAGATCTCATCTTGAAGGGGGCTTCCCGCTTAGATGCTTTCAGCGGTTATCCTGTCCGAACGTAGCTACCCGGCAATGCCACTGGCGTGACAACCGGAACACCAGAGGTTCGTTCACTCCGGTCCTCTCGTACTAGGAGCAACTCTTCTCAAATCTCAAACGTCCACGGCAGATAGGGACCGAACTGTCTCACGACGTTCTAAACCCAGCTCGCGTACCACTTTAAATGGCGAACAGCCATACCCTTGGGACCGGCTTCAGCCCCAGGATGTGATGAGCCGACATCGAGGTGCCAAACACCGCCGTCGATGTGAACTCTTGGGCGGTATCAGCCTGTTATCCCCGGAGTACCTTTTATCCGTTGAGCGATGGCCCTTCCATTCAGAACCACCGGATCACTATGACCTACTTTCGTATCTGCTCGACGTGTCTGTCTCGCAGTTAAGCATGCTTATGCCATTGCACTAACCTCATGATTTCCGACCATGATTAGCATACCTTCGTGCTCCTCCGTTACTCTTTGGGAGGAGACCGCCCCAGTCAAACTACCCACCACACAGTGTCCTCGATCCGGATTACGGACCTGAGTTAGAACCTCAAACATACCAGGGTGGTATTTCAAGTTTGGCTCCACGATGACTAGCGTCACCGCTTCAAAGCCTCCCACCTATCCTACACAAATAGGTTCAAAGTTCACTGTGAAGCTATAGTAAAGGTTCACGGGGTCTTTCCGTCTAGCCGCGGATACACTGCATCTTAACAGCGATTTCAATTTCACTGAGTCTCGGGTGGAGACAGTGTGGCCGTCGTTACGCCATTCGTGCAGGTCGGAACTTACCCGACAAGGAATTTCGCTACCTTAGGACCGTTATAGTTACGGCCGCCGTTTACCGGGGCTTCGATCAAAAGCTTCGCTTGCGCTAACCTCATCAATTAACCTTCCGGCACCGGGCAGGCGTCACACCGTATACGTCCACTTTCGTGTTTGCACAGTGCTGTGTTTTTAATAAACAGTCGCAGCCACCTGGTATCTTCGGCCGCCGTCAGCTTAGGGAGCAAGTCCCATCACCAACAGCGGCGTACCTTCTCCCGAAGTTACGGTACCATTTTGCCTAGTTCCTTCACCCGAGTTCTCTCAAGCGCCTTGGTATTCTCTACCTGACCACCTGTGTCGGTTTGGGGTACGGTCACTCAATATCTGATGCTTAGAAGCTTTTCCTGGAAGCATGGCATCAACCACTTCAGTCCTAATGGACCTCGTCATCACGCCTCAGCCTTAAGGGAATCCGGATTTACCTAAACTCCCAGCCTACACGCTTAAACGCGGACAACCAACGCCGCGCTGGACTAGCCTTCTCCGTCCCTCCTTCGCAATATTGAGTGGTGCAGGAATATTAACCTGCTTTCCATCGACTACGCTCTTCAGCCTCGCCTTAGGTGCCGACTCACCCTACCCTGATTAGCATTGGATAGGAAACCTTGGTCTTCCGGCGGGGGAGCTTTTCACTCCCCTTATCGTTACTCATGTCAGCATTCGCACTTCTGATACCTCCAGGATGCCTCTCAGCTTTCCCTTCAACGGCCTACAGAACGCTCCTCTACCACGCATGTAAACATGCGTCCGTAGCTTCGGTGGTATGTTTGAGCCCCGTTATATCTTCCGCGCAGGCCGATTCGACTAGTGAGCTATTACGCTTTCTTTAAAGGATGGCTGCTTCTAAGCCAACCTCCTAGCTGTCTAAACCTTCCCACATCGTTTCCCACTTAACATACACTTTGGGACCTTAGCTGACGGTCTGGGTTGTTTCCCTTTCCACGACGGACGTTAGCACCCGCCGTGTGTCTCCCGTGATTGCACTCATTGGTATTCGGAGTTTGCATCGGGTTGGTAAGTCGGGATGACCCCCTAGCCGAAACAGTGCTCTACCCCCAATGGTGAGACACGAGGCGCTACCTAAATAGCTTTCGAGGAGAACCAGCTATCTCCGGGCTTGATTAGCCTTTCACTCCGACCCACAGCTCATCCCCGCATTTTTCAACATACGTGGGTTCGGTCCTCCAGTTGATGTTACTCAACCTTCAACCTGGCCATGGGTAGATCGCCCGGTTTCGGGTCTAATCCTAGCAACTATACGCCCTATTAAGACTCGGTTTCCCTACGCCTCCCCTATTCGGTTAAGCTTGCTACTAAAATTAAGTCGCTGACCCATTATACAAAAGGTACGCAGTCACAGAACAAGTCTGCTCCCACTGCTTGTACGTACACGGTTTCAGGATCTATTTCACTCCCCTCACAGGGGTTCTTTTCGCCTTTCCCTCACGGTACTGGTTCACTATCGGTCAGTCAGGAGTATTTAGCCTTGGAGGATGGTCCCCCCATGTTCAGTCAAGATTTCTCGTGTCCCGACCTACTCGTTTTCATCCAAAATGCCTTTTCGCGTACGGGGCTATCACCCACTATGGCGTAACTTTCCAGCTACTTCCGCTAAAACAAAATGAACTTAAGGGCTAATCCCCGTTCGCTCGCCGCTACTAGGGGAATCTCAATTGATTTCTTTTCCTCGGGGTACTTAGATGTTTCAGTTCTCCCGGTTCGCCCCCTATACCTATGTATTCAGTATAGGGTACCCAGCTTATGCTGGGTGGGTTTCCCCATTCGGATATCTCTGGATCATAGGTTGTTTACCACCTCCCCAAAGCTTTTCGCAGGTTACCACGTCCTTCATCGCCTCTGACTGCCTAGGCATCCACCGTGCACGCTTATTCACTTGACCATATAACCCAAAAGGGTCGCAGTAATTCTGACAAATTACCTTCAATCAAGCTTACGATAAACCCTCAACTCGCTA
>NZ_CP159831.1:335000-467500 GCF_047730075.1 Candidatus Njordibacter sp. Uisw_039 | reverse complement strand
GCCAGATACTGCAAAACACAAAAACGTTAAGGCCAGCATAATAGGAGGCTGCAGTGAATAAACTGCAAACACCAACACCACAGCAAGCAATGCTACAAAAGGCACCTTACCTTTTAGATCTAGGTCTTTAAAGCTATAGTACTTAAAGTTGCTAACCATCAATATACCTAACGCTGCCGTCACTATAGCCACTATGTAGCTAAGGCTTTCACCGTCTAAGCCATAGTCAACGCCGGTCCAGATCATGCCAGCCATAACGCCAGCAGCAGCGGGTATTGGCAAGCCAGTAAAGTAACGACTATCGGACATTTCCAATTGCACGTTAAAACGCGCTAAACGCAATGCACCACCAGCTACATAGACAAAAGCTGCCACCCAGCCAAAATTACCTAAGCTTTGCAATGACCAAGAAAATAACACCAGTGCAGGCGCTACACCAAAAGCCACTACGTCGGCTAAGCTATCGTATTCTGCACCAAACTTACTTGAGGTATTGGTGAGACGAGCGACCCTGCCATCTAATGTATCTAAAACCATAGAGATGAATATAGCGATGGCAGCATTTTCGAAATTGCCACTCATGCCGGAGACAACGGCATAAAACCCAGAAAACAGAGATGCCGTGGTAAAACTATTGGGCAGTAGGTAAACGCCTTTTGCAGGCTTCTTAACTGCTGCCACTTCCTCTTCGTTGTTTGACTGATCGGAAGACTCTTTACTCATGGAAACACTGCTCTTGAAATGAATTAGCGCTAGCTTAACATGCCTGCGCAACAATACTAAAACCTTAGACAGACAAAAGGCCGTAAATACGACCTTTTGTAACTTCATATAAACCTAACATGCACTATATACTCAGTACTTTATCTCCTCGAGCAATGCCCGACACACCCGTTCGCACTGTTTCCAATACATAGGCTTCGCCTATTGCATTGATAAAGGCATCTAACTTACCTTGATCACCAGTCAACTGAACAGTGTAAATACTACTGGTCACATCAACGATCTGACCACGAAAAATATCCACTGTACGTTTCACTTCATCACGATGCTGACCAGTAGCCTTAAGCTTAATTAACATCATTTCACGCTCGATGTGATCGCCTTCTGTAAGGTCCACCAACTTCACCACTTCAATCAACTTGTTGAGTTGCTTAGTGATTTGCTCAATAACACGATCACTACCAGACGTCGTTACCGTAAGGCGAGACAATGTGGGGTCTTCCGTTGGTGCGACGGTCAAGGTTTCGATGTTAAAGTTACGCTGAGAAAACAAACCCACTACGCGAGACAGCGCACCAGCTTCGTTTTCTATTAATACCGCAATAATATGTCTCATTAAGTGCGCTCCGTCTTGCTCAACCACATGTCACGCATGGAACCCTTGGGCACCAGCATTGGATAGACATGTTCTGTTGGGTCAATATGGATATCGAGGAATACCAATTCATCTTTTAGGGCAAACGCCTGCTCCAAAGCAGGCATAAGCTCTGCTTCTGTTTTAACAATAATGGCCTTATGGCCATACGCATCCATTAGTTTGTGAAAATCTGGCAATGACTCAACGTAAGACTGAGAGTGACGACTCTCGTAATTCATGTCCTGCCACTGGCGCACCATACCTAAAGACTGGTTATTCAAACACACAATCTTTACCGGTATTTCATACTGACTACAAGTAGAAAGCTCTTGCAGGTTCATTTGAAAACTGCCATCACCTGTTACACAAACCACTTCGGCGTCTGGGTAATGTAGCTTAACACCCATAGCCGCTGGAAAACCAAACCCCATGGTGCCTAAACTACCAGAATTGATCCATCGGTTTGGCTTGTCATATTTGTAATATTGGGCCGCAAACATTTGATGCTGACCTACGTCAGAACAGATGTACGCATCCCCTTTAGTGACTTTATAAAGCGCTTCAATCACTTGCTGTGGCTTAAGTAAACCATTGTCATTACGCTCGTACCGACCACCGTGGCGCTGACGCCACTGGTCAATTTCAACCCACCAATCGCTTAACGCACCCACATCAGGCTGCGTGTCACTTTTAGCCACCAATGCTAACATTTCCAGCAGTACGCTCTTAGCAGGGCCAACAATAGGCACATCTACGGCAATGGTTTTAGAAATCGATGATGGGTCAATATCAATATGAATGATTTTAGCCGTAGGACAGAATTTTTCTGTGGCATTAGTAACACGGTCGTCAAAACGCGCGCCTATATTCAAAATTAAATCTGAATGATGCAAAGCCATGTTGGCTTCATAAGTACCGTGCATGCCTGGCATGCCTATCCACTGACGATCTGTTGATGGATAGGCACCCAAACCCATTAATGTCGTGATCACTGGGTAATTAAGCACCTGAGCTAACTCAGTTGCCTCACCACAAGCCCTACCCCCTATAGTACCACCACCCACAAAAATCACCGGGCGACGAGCCCCTAACAAGAGTTCAATAGCTTTCTTAATTTGCCCGCTGTGACCACGGGTCGCAGGACTATAAGAACGCATAGAAACTGATTCAGGATAGCTGTATTCAAACTTATCTGTTGGGGTAGTCATGTCCTTAGGAATATCAATAACCACAGGACCAGGACGACCGCTACTTGCTATGTAGAAGGCCTTCTTGATTAGGCCAGGTATTTCAGAAGGGTGCTTAACCGCAAAGTTATGCTTAACCACCGGACGAGAAACACCCATCATATCGGTTTCTTGGAAAGCATCTTCACCAATTAAGGTACTAGGCACCTGTCCACAAATCACCACCATAGGAATGGAATCCATAAAAGCGGTGGCAATACCCGTTATCGCATTAGTAGCACCAGGACCCGATGTCACAAGCACTACACCTGGGTTGCCTGATGCGCGCGCATAGCCATCAGCCATATGGGTTGCAGCTTGTTCGTGTCGAACTAAAATATGTTGAATTTTCTCTTGTTGAGCCAAGGCATCGTATATGTGCAATACAGCACCACCTGGGTAGCCGTATATATACTCTACTTTTTGATCCTGTAGACTGCGGATCACCATTTCTGCGCCGGAAAGCATTTCCACTGTATTATCCTCTCACCGCATTCTAAAAGCAGCGGATGTTATTTGTCTGAGATTTATCTCATGTAACCATTAATGACTCACGGGCAGCGCTTGTAGCCAGACCGCAAAATCGTGCAGGCACGAATGTGCCTAAAGTGGTGACGCTCGGAGATCAAGCATTGTCGGGTTGCAACGTGCGTAGAACTCAGGGCAGACAAGCGAAAGGGTACTGCTTACCGTATCACAAACGCGAGGGATTACCTGCGCGACATGTGCATCAACCTAGGGGAAGAATTTTCACATGCCAAGGCCGGTAATTCAATAGCTTAAGGTAAAAAACAGAGGCTAATTTATCATATATTTTAGAAAACTATCGGGCACTTTTTCAAACCCGATACAAACATTTGATGGTATAGTGGTCTGCAAATAGCATAACGTTAGAGTTTGAGGTAGTCCCATGTCTAATTTAGAGTTACGAAATCGCGACAGAGCCATTGAAGAGCTGCGTATTTTCCTAAAAAAAATCTTCGTTGAGCCGGACATTATTCCACATTCGCTAGCCATCGCTCGTGAATTAATTGATGAAGATAATGCCGACACAATTATTGCCCAAAAAATTTCGGACACCACCAACGTTAAAATTCCAGCCGAACATAGCGATGCAGACAAGTTGTTCTTGCAGGTTTTACGTGAAGTAGTTAGAGACGAAAAGGCCATGTATTAAACAGGGCCTTTTATTTACTCGACTCAATCCAAAAAGACAAAACTAGTGCTTACTGGCCACTCCAAAGGTTAGCTTTGAATCCGCTACATCTGTCAATATAATTTGCCCAGGCAAAAAATTCCCAGCCAACAATTCCTGCGCTAACGGATTTTCCAAATTGCGCTGAATTGCTCGCTTTAACGGTCTTGCTCCATATACTGGATCAAAGCCCTCCTCCACTAATAAGTCTTTCGCCGCATCCGTTAGCTGCAAGCTCAGATCATGCTCTTGTAAACGTTCATGCAACCGCAACAACTGGATATTAGCAATTTCTCGTACATGCTCCCTTCCTAATGGATGGAACACCACCAGTTCATCAATACGGTTAAGTAATTCTGGTCTAAAGTGATTGCCCACTATATCTAATACCGCTTCACGCATTTCTTCGTACTGGCTTTCGTCTGTCATGGTTTGAATAACATCAGAACCCATATTCGAGGTCATCACAATCACCGTATTTCGGAAATTTACAGTACGACCTTGGCCGTCCGTAAGTCTGCCGTCTTCTAGCACCTGTAACAAAATATTGAAGACATCAGGGTGGGCTTTTTCCACCTCGTCCAATAACAGCACAGCATAAGGTCGTCGGCGAACAGCTTCTGTTAAATAACCGCCTTCTTCATAACCCACATAACCTGGGGGTGCGCCAATAAGCCGAGCCACAGAGTGTTTTTCCATAAACTCAGACATATCTATACGCACCATGGCTTCTTCTGTATCGAACAAGAAAGTCGCCAAAGATTTACATAATTCAGTTTTACCCACACCCGTTGGACCTAGGAATAAAAAAGACCCATTGGGGCGGTTTGGATCTGCCAAACCAGAACGTGAGCGACGCACTGCATTGGAAACGCTTGCCACAGCTTCGGCTTGACCAATGACCTGACGGTGCAATACCTCTTCCATGTTCAAAAGCTTTTCTCGCTCGCCCGCCAACATCCGACTCACAGGAATACCTGTCCACATGCTCACTACTTCAGCAATCTCTTCTTCGCCCACCTTGCTGCGCAACAGGGTGGTTTCTACATCTTCAGCCTCGTGAGCCGCTTCTAACTGCTTTTCTAGGTCTGGAATGGTTCCGTACTGTAATTCAGACATTCGCCCTAAATCACTATTTCGACGGGCCACCTCTAACTCTTGCCGGGCCACCTCTAGATGTTCTTTAAATTTTTGCACACCATGCACAGAGGCCTTTTCTGCATTCCAGATTTCAAGTAAGTCAGCGAATTCTTTTTCTTGCTGGGCTAGCTCGTCCTCTAAGCCTTTTAGACGCGCAGCAGCAGCCTTATCCTTTTCTTTTCTTAACGCTTCACGCTCAATCTTCAACTGGATCATATGACGCTCAAGCTTATCCATTACTTCAGGTTTGGAGTCCATTTCCATACGGATACGGCTTCCTGCTTCATCGATCAAATCAATGGCTTTATCAGGCAACTGACGATCAGTAATATAACGCTGAGACAATCGTGCAGCAGCAATGATGGCAGAATCGGTAATATCTACACCATGGTGTAATTCATAACGTTCCTTTAAACCACGTAATATGGCAATGGTGGCCTGCTCTGTAGGTTCGCCTACAAATACTTTTTGGAAACGGCGTTCTAAAGCGGCATCTTTTTCAATGTACTTACGGTATTCGTCTAAGGTAGTGGCCCCTAAGCAATGTAACTCACCGCGAGCTAGGGCCGGCTTGAGCATATTGCCGGCATCCATAGCACCTTCACCTTTACCCGCACCTACCATAGTATGAATTTCGTCAATAAATAAAATGACATTGCCTTCTTGTTTGCTCAACTCACTAAGCACGCTCTTAAGGCGCTCTTCGAACTCTCCACGATATTTTGCACCGGCGATAAGTGCACCCATATCCAGAGACAGGACTTGTTTACCGAGTAAACCTTCTGGCACTTCGCCATTAACGATACGTTGAGCCAATCCCTCAACGATAGCCGTTTTACCCACACCTGGCTCGCCAATCATAACGGGGTTGTTTTTGGTTCGACGTTGTAACACTTGAATAGCGCGACGAATTTCATCATCACGGCCAATCACAGGGTCTAGCTTGCCTGCTTCTGCAAGTTCAGTAAGATTAATGGTGAATTTATCTAACGCCTGACGCTCTTCTTCCGCACCTTGGCTGTTCACTTTGTCGCCACCACGTAATTTATCTATGGCTTGGGTTAATTTAACAGTTTTTACCCCAGCTTTTACCAACAAGCTTCCTACACCATTTTTATCTTGCACTAGAGCCACAATCAGCTGCTCACTGGAAACAAATTGATCACCTAATTTTCCAGCGGCCTTTTCAGCTACGTTGAACAGACGCGACAAACCACTACCAAAATGTACATCACCACTGTCATTGGCTACTTTGGCCATGTTATTTAGACGCTGACTTAGTTGAGTTTGTAACATGGGCATATCTGCCCCCGCTTGAACCAATAAAGACTGTGCTGAACCACCCTGCTGCTGTAGCAAAGCACTGAGCATATGCTCAGGCTCAATAAATTGATGGTCTAAGGAAAGAGCCAATGATTGGGCTTCACCCATGGCTTCTTGCAAGCGGTTGGTGAGTTTTTCAAAACGCATAATAAAACCTCAATAATACCTGTCAGCGCTTTTCAGAGAGGTCTGAATAAGGTGACACAGTGATTAACTTCTGGTTTATTTATGGGGTCTTGGGTATGCGATTTCAAGTAACACCTACCTCAACATTAGAAAAGCCTAAACCATCCAAATCAAACTAGCCATGCGCCCACTTGTGGGGTCACGCCGATGGGAATAGAAGCGATCTGGGGCTGATAGAGTACAATATTTACCACCAAAGACATTAGTGACACCCAGCCCAGCTAACTCTTTGTAGGCTAAAGCGTATAGGTTGCCTAACCACTTGTTAGGTTTTGCCTTTATGGGAATAAATTCTTTGCAACTACGCGAGGGGTCAACACCAAAGGCCTGAAGCACGTCCGGGCCTACTTCAAAGGCATCTGGGCCGATGGCAGGGCCAATCCACACCACAATTTGAGCAGGGTCAGAGAACTGCGCTACAGCTTTACTTAGAATGCCGTTGGCTAGCCCCTGCCAACCGGCATGAATAGCGGCCACTTGAGTGCCCGTGGTATTACACAAAAGCACTGGCAGGCAATCGGCGGACATCACCACACAGGGCCAGTTTTTGGTTTGCGTAAAGCTACCATCGCAGTCATACAAACCGGCTTTCGCGGGCAAGCTCAATAACTCTGTAGAGTGGGTTTGATTAAGCCAAAAGGGCTGGCGTTCAAGGCCAAGGTCTTGCTGCAATTGAAGACGATGTTGTTCCACACGTTCCGGATAGTCCTGCACGTGTTGAGCTAGATTGAATCCTGCAAGGCCAGTAGGCAAGTCACCGGGATTTAAGCCTGCTAAGCCACGGCAAGTAGATATTGCGCAAACATTAGCGGGTGCGGGCCATTCCGGTGTTAAGTAACACAACGACTGCCCCGTATGCTGCATTACAACCGCGAGTGAGGGTTAAGCTTGGTATCAAGGGCAAGATGCTTAAGCAAGTCGATCATATCCCCAGGCAAATCTACTTCCCACTCCATGTCTTCATGGGTAATAGGGTGCATTAGCTCCAAACGCTTAGCATGAAGAGCTTGGCGCTTAAAACCACGCAAGCTATCCAGAAACTCTTCTTCGCAGCCTTTAGGTAACCGCTGACGGCCGCCGTAAAGAGGGTCACCCTGTATTGGGTAATTAATATGGGTCATGTGTACACGAATTTGATGAGTACGGCCCGATTCTAATTTTAAACGAATGTGAGTATGGGCGCGGAAGCGACGTAGCACTCGAAAGTGCGTTATAGCTTCTTTACCTACGGCCGAAATAGCCATTTTAAGACGATTACGGCTATGACGCCCCATAGGTTCGTCTACTGTGCCGCCACCTGTAAGCACACCTTGAACCACAGCTTCATACTCGCGACCCATGCTGCGGTCCTGCAGTTGGGAAACCAATGCAGTTTGTGCAGGAATGGTTTTAGCAACCACCATTAACCCGGTGGTGTCTTTGTCTAAACGATGCACAATACCTGCACGAGGCACACCATTGAGCTGGGGGCAGTGGTGTAATAATGCATTTAATAAAGTACCACCATGATGGCCTGCTGCTGGGTGCACCACTAATCCTGCAGCTTTATTAAGTATCAAAATATGCTCATCTTCATAAACAATATCGATATCAATGGGCTCAGGTTGCCACCGTTGTTGAATTTCGATTTTACATTCTAGGGTGATTTTTTCACCACCGTAGAGCTTTTCTCTAGGCCGTAATTGTTCACCATTGACGAGTATATCGCCTTCTTCGATCCACTTTTTTAAGCGTGAGCGCGAGTAATCAGGGAACGCCACAGCGGCAATTTGGTCAACACGCATGCCTGCCCATTCTGGGTCGACTTGCGCTTGGAGAGAAATAGTTTCGTGCATGTTAAGACTTTCGTTGGCGCTAGTTGAACTAGCATATTAAACTAGGGTCTATTGTACAGTATTTGCGGGCGATTACGCTGCCCTATAGACAATGATATACTCGACGATCTCTGTAACAGGCAACTTAAACTCTATGCAACACAAGACTTCAAACCGCTTTCTTCACATTTCCGCAATTTTACTCATGGGTGCAATGCTTGGCGCATGCTCTAGCACCACTAAAGAACCTGTGATTGAGGACGTAAAACCAGAAGTGGAATTATATTCCAGCGCCATGTCAAAGCTGGAAGCCGGTAACTACCGTCCAGCTATAGAAGATTTAGAAGCCATGGAAGCTCGCTACCCTTATGGCCGCTATTCTAAGCAAGCCAAACTTGAACTGGTTTATGCTTATTATCGAAGCCGCCAGGCCGGTGAGGCAAAAACGGCAGCTGCTCGTTTTATACGTTTACATCCAGATCATGAACATGTGGATTACGCATACTATTTAAAAGGCCTAACAGCCTTTGAAGAAAACAAAGCTGCCTTAGAGCAATACATAGGTACAGACAAAGCGAAAAAAGATCCAGGTGCGGCACGAGATTCCTTTGCTGATTTCTCAACCTTACTTAACCGCTTCCCTGATAGCGAATACGCCGCAGATTCTCGTGTACGGATGGTTTATCTACGTAATTTATTGGCTAAGCATGAGATCCATGTAGCAAACTACTACCTTTCTCGTAACGCTTGGTTGGCTGCAGCAAATCGGGGCAAATATGTGGTAGAAAATTACCAGCTTACCCCTGCTGTAGAAGTCGCACTACAGATTATGGTACAGGCTTATACGGAGTTAGGATTATTAGATAATGCAAGCAATGCTCAGCAAGTATTAGAGGCTAACTTTGGTGAGAATATCACTGCTGATGAATCCGAAATAGCCTACACAGTTTGGCTGAATATGGAGGAACAGCAAACACCCGAACCACCGAATTGGTTTAGCCGTTTAACATTCGGCTTATTTGACTAACAATCCACTAAATATCCCAGTTACAGTATAGTGTCACTGGGCCTTGGCGTTTATGCTCTGTTTGACGATAACGCTGCTCTAACTTCTGCTTAACATCGCTAGAGACCGCCTTTCCTTCTAAATAATCATCTATTTGATCATAAGTGATGCCTAAGGATTCTTCATCTGCTTGCTGGGGGTTATCTTCTTCTAAATCTGCCGTTGGAGTTTTGTGCACCAAGCAATCGGGAGCACCAAGATATGCAGCCAAACTGCGTACTTGGCGTTTGTTTAACCCAAATAAGGGCGCAATATCACAGGCACCATCACCATGTTTAGTAAAAAACCCAGTGATGGCTTCGGCGCCATGGTCAGTACCAATCACCAACCCATTGAGCAAACTAGCCACATAATATTGAGCAGTCATTCTAGCCCGCGCCTTATTGTTACCCCGGGAGAAATCCAGTTTATGGGCACTTGGGTTAACCACTTTAATTAAAGACTCAGCAGCTAAATCTAAACCCTTAACCATAGCCTTAATATTAATCTCCAAGCGAAGGCTTGGTTGGATAAACTCAAGTGCTAACTGCGCATCGCCTTCATCAGCCTGCACACCGTAGGGCAAACGCACAGCAATAAATTGATATTGAGTGGTGTGATGTTGTTGATTTAATTGATCACACGCCATTTGCGCCAACTTACCTGCTGTGGTCGAATCTACTCCACCAGACAAACCTAACACCAGCGACTTAGCATCAGCAGTAATTAAACTGTGCTTAAGAAACTCAACGCGCTTGGCCACTTCTGCATCGATATCAATGAAAGGTAACGTGTGCAGTGCTGCAATTATTTTATGTTGTTGCGAAGCGCTCATGGGTTTGATCCGAAGTGCTAATGGAAAAACCTATTTTAACCCATATCATCATCAAAGTGCTTACTTGCAGACTTGGTTTTCACCCCCTTTACCAAGACTTTTCATTTCGCCAGTATCAGATAGAGTGAGACGCCAACATAATTCGTCATGGCTTTGTGGCCCATTAGCGTTCACCGTCGCTGACAGTAAAAAACCCGCATCTGACAGGTGTACTTGGTAATCATAACGAAGGGGTTCCGCGGCCGGGCTTGCAAGCCCAATGTCTTTAAAATAGTGCCCATGCTGTATACGCCACATCTCTTGCTGCAAACCTATTCGCTGCAACTGCAACCAAGCTTGTTGCCGGCCTGCAGCTAATTGATGTTGTCGCCATGTGGGCACAGCCATGGCCAACATTACACTGACTAGCGCCAATACTAGCAACAGCTCCATGAGGCTAAAACCTTGTTGGTTATTGTCCACCGACATACTTCCTCTTATTCAGCAACGGTGGCCATTGGTTAATCTTTTCTTGCATAGCTTGATGCTCTTGCCTAACACTTCGCAAACTCAACTGCGATTGCGACATCAACGTAACCACACCTAAAGCGATCATCAATACCATCATCATCACCGCCAATAATAACCAACCCTTCTGCCTATTCCTTGCAGTAAGCCTTGAGGCAGACTGTTTACGTACAAACATTAGCCAAACGCCAGATAAAATTTACAGGGTGTAGAACAACATCATCGTCTTGATGCCATAACCACAGGTTGCTTTTTCCAGCCCTCAACTGCCGGCTGGAAGGTATTCTTAACTGCAAACTAACCTTCACTTGATGTAATGCTGTAAGCGCACTGGCTTGATAGCTTCGGCGCCACTGATCGATACGGCAGTCTCTATCACTATCTACTCCAAAATAGAAATCCATTGATTCCACTTGTGCTAAAAATCCACTGTTGCGACCACCAGACCTCCGCCTTGTGAGGCTATGCCCACCACTATTATAAGCATAGTCATATTGCACACAGCGCCCCTGATACAGGCGCATTAGCTTTATAGTTTGAGCAGTACCTGACGTTACTCCAGCGCCACACGAACCGCGCCAATCTGTTAGCACTTGGGCTACCGCCAACTGGCCCAGAGATTGAGATTGAACCACCACTTGGGCCAACAATTTATGTTGATTGAACTGCAGTAAACTGGCGGTTATAGCGATCATCATCAGGGCCGCAAGACCGGTACTTAACACTATTTCTAATAGCGTAAAACCTTGCTGCTTACGTTCAGCTGTTAAAGAGCAATGTCTAGGTATATGCATGCAACTCCCTGTTGGCACTGATCTTTAGCAACAGCCAGGTTTTGGGACCACAGTAATCGAACCGACAGAGTGTCTCCACGTATGCAGCCCTTATCGCATAAAACACTAAGCTCGCTATTGGGCAGCTTTTGTTGCACTTCTGATCGCCAGTATGCAGCCCACGCCTGAGTCATGGCCACTGGATTACAGTAGCGCCCATTAAGACAGCTTGCGTCTCCTTGTAATGATGTACTTATGAGGGATTGATAGTGGTTTGGGTAGGCCCACATTTGCTTCGCTACTTGGTCTAATAGGTGATTAGCATAGTGAAGTTGCTGGCTATACATGAGCACCTTTTGGCTGTGACTTTGGGCTGTAAAAAGTACCAGAAACATAACACTAGACAAACCTAAGCTTAACAATACCTCTATTAAGGCCAAACCGTTTTGATGTGTCTTGTAATGAAATGTTAGATTGGCTAAATACATGGTGCTTTTTGCTCACGCAAACGTCCACTTGAAGAAAGCACCAATGCGTAGCCTAGGTCTTGGTTATTGGTGGAATGAGGGCCACACAAAATCATAGTACCCGATTGAGCCGTATTGCCAGCGCTATTAAAGCTAATTTGTCCACCGTGGTTAAAGCGAAAAGTGAGGCCCTGTTTGACCTGCCATTGAGATAATGAAGTTTCTGTGTGTTGCCAATAACCATCGTTGTTTGTATCTAGGTAGATCACAAAACCCACAGAAGAACCACAGACCTCAGACCAGCATAAGCTCACCTTGGCACTTTTTTGTAAACTGGATAGTCGCGCAAAACGAATCTGTTGAGCCAGTCTTTGTCTTTCGTCATACAAAGACTGAAGTTGCCATGTTGCATAAAGTTGAGGTGCAGCCAAGGAGGCTATAATAGCCATTAGGGCTAAAACAATGAGCAGTTCAAGCAAACTCCAACCGGAACCTGCACGCAACAACTTTAGACAGAGGTGGGGTAAGAGCATGACAACATCCTTATTGGCTGCTGTCTAAGTGTAGCTCAGTTTTGTAAATTATCCTGCGGGGACTCAAGGTAATGATGGATACCTGTCGTCACTAATGGCGCATTATTGGCTGACGGCTAAAATTTCCACTTCGAATTTAAGCTCTACACCTGCCAAAGGATGGTTAAAATCCATAACCACATCATCCCCATTAATGGTTTTTACTACCCCTGGAAGCTCGGTGTTAGCTGCATCAGAGAAGCTAACCACCAAACCTTGCTCTAGCACCATGTCAGGGCCAAACTGGTGACGTTTGAGGGTTTGTAAGTTGGCTGGATTATGCTGACCAAAGCCGTTTTCTGGGGCCACAGTAAAGGTTTGATGATCACCTACCACCAAACCAATGAGGCAGGACTCAAACCCAGCCAACAAATTACCATCACCTATGGTGAGCTCTACAGCACCTTTATCAAAGGTGCTGTCTATGGTTTCGCCACTAGCATGATGTAAGGCAAAGTTTAGCGTTAAATGAGAAGATGCGTTAATGCTTTGAGTCACGCTTTGCTGCCTTTTCTGATTGCCAAAAGTCGATAAATAAACCCACCACACCGATAAAAATCAAACTGTCGGCCAAATTAAATGCGGGAAAGTAATAAGGGGGGTAATACACCAACAGGTAATCCACCACGTAGCCATTTACCACACGATCAACCAAATTGCCTAAGGCTCCTGCTAGTACTAAACTTAAGCTTAGCCCCAACAAGGTTTCGGTTTTTGGCGTACGCCTTAACCACATTATTAGCCAACCGCTAATACCCAAGGCGATGATCGACAAAAACCACCGTTGCCAACCAGGTTGGGAAGCCAAGAAGCTAAATGCTGCACCCTTGTTGTGTACCAACATTAGGTCGAAGAAAGGCATGACATTAAGCCTTTCTGCATAGTTAAACTGCTGTGTGATCATCCACTTAATACAGAGGTCCAAAGCCCACAGCACCATTACCAACCATATAAACCGACTCAAAGCCGACGTTTTCAGCAGGTTAGGCAAACTGACGAACCTCTCCAGAACCACTAACGTTATCAACACAACGGCCACATAGTTCTGGCTCTTCTGCGATAACACCTACATCTTCACGGTGATGCCAACAGCGCTCACACTTAGTATGTTCAGACGCGTCAATATCCAAACGCAAGCCTACAAATTCTGTCTCAGCACCGCCGTTTTCACCAGCCACCAACGATGCCTTTGATGTCAGCAATACAAAACGTAACTCATCACCCAACTGGTGTAATTGAGCATGTAATTCTGGCGCCGCAAATAAAGTAATTTCAGCACTTAAGGAACCACCAATCACGCCTTGATTACGCTGAGTTTCTAAACTCTTATTAACAGCCTGCTTTACGTCCATGATTTGTGCCCAATAACCAGCGGTCATGCTGGTGACCTTGGCCTGAGGAATGGCGTACCAAACGTCCAACTGCACAGATTCAGCTCGCTTCCCGGGAATATGTTCCCATAATTCATCGGCCGTATAACTTAATATAGGCGCAATCCAGCGGGTCATAGTTTCGATAAGATGATACATTGCAGTCTGTGCCGAGCGACGAGCAAGGCTGTCTGCTGCGCACGTGTATTGGCGGTCTTTAATAATGTCTAAATAGAAACCGCCCAAGTCTTGTGAGCAAAAGTGGGTAATTTTTTGATACACAGCATGAAAGTTATAACTATGGTAGGCCGCTTCAATTTCTGTTTGTAGTTCCGCGGCGCGTCCAAGAACCCACTGATCCAAAGCCAGCATATCATCTACTGCAACCAAGTTATCGGCGGGTGTAAAGCCGTTGAGGTTAGACAATAAGAAGCGTGCTGTATTACGGATACGACGGTAGGCATCAGCAGTACGATTAAGGATTTCATCGGACACAGCCATTTCTGCACTGAAGTCCGTAGACGCCACCCATAGGCGAATAATATCTGCACCTAACGTGTTGCATACTTTTTGTGGTGACATGACGTTACCAATGGACTTAGACATTTTTCGACCTTGTCCATCTACGGTAAATCCATGGGTCAATACCCCTTTATAAGGCGCTACACCATGCATAGCGATGGAGGTTTTCAAAGACGATTGGAACCAACCACGATGTTGGTCCGAACCTTCTAAATAAAGATCTGCTGGAAATCTTAATTCTGGACGTTGCTCTAATACCGAATAATGCGTAGTACCAGAATCAAACCATACGTCCATGGTATCTGTAACTTTTTGATAATCTGCCGCCTCTTCACCCAAGAGGTCTGCAGCGTCTAGTTCAAACCATGCATCGATGCCATTTTCAGCCACTTTTTTCGCCACTTCTTCAAACAACTCAGCGGTGCGTGGGTGCAACTCTTGGGTTTGTCGATTAACAAACAAAGTGATGGGTACGCCCCAGGTACGCTGACGAGATACACACCAGTCTGGGCTAGATGACAACATACCAGAAATACGGACTGCACCCCATTCAGGGTGCCAAGCTACATTTTTTACCGCCTCAAGCGCCTTTTCTAATAAGCCGTTTTCCGACATAGAAATAAACCACTGGGGGGTAGCGCGATAAATGAGTGGAGTTTTGGTACGCCAGCAATGGGCATAGCTGTGAGTAATTTTAGCTTGGTGCACTAAGGTGCCATGAGCCTCTAGGGCTGCAATAACTTGGTCATCTACCTTATAAACATGGGCACCAGAAAATTCGCCAGCAGCGTCTACGAAAACACCATTATCATCAACCAAATTAAGGGTGCCAATGCCGTAGGTGCGGCCTACGTTGAAGTCGTCCACACCATGGTCTGGTGAGGTATGCACGCTACCTGTACCCGCTTCTATAGTGACATGGTCACCCAGAATCAAAGGCACTTGGCGCTCATCGTAGAAGGGGTGTTGTAGGGCTAGGTTTTCTAGTACTTGGCCCCTGGCTTCACCTAACACCTTGAAGTCATCAATACCGTAGCGTGCCATGGCACTAGCAACAAGATCCTTAGCAAACACTTGGCATTCACCATTCACTTGCACTAGAACATAATCCAATTCTGCATGCATACTCACCGCTTGACTAGACGGTAAGGTCCAAGGAGTAGTAGTCCAGATTACTACGGAGGTTGGCAAGTCAGTCACTACACCAAAGGCGTGGTTCCATGCCTGTTGATCTAAAACGCCATAACGCACATCGATTGAAAGGGACACCTTGTCTTGGTATTCAACTTCTGCCTCAGCCAGCGCTGAAGCGCCAACAACACTCCAGTAAACTGGCTTGTAACCTTTCACTAAGTGGCCGTTTTCAACAATTTTTCCTAGGGAGCGGATGATGTTAGCTTCCGTCTCAAAGCGCATGGTTTTATAGGGGTTTCCCCAGTCACCAATAATTCCTAAACGAACAAAATCTGCCATTTGGCCGGCCACCTGTTTTTCTGCATAGGCACGGCACTTCTCACGGAATACGGCGTGGGTAACTTTATTGCCCGCTTTGCCGATTTTTTGCTCTACCTTGTGTTCAATAGGTAGTCCGTGACAATCCCAGCCTGGCACATAAGGAGCATCAAAACCACTTAAAGTCTTCGACTTAACGATGATGTCTTTTAAGATCTTATTGACTGCGTGACCAATGTGAATATCACCGTTGGCATAAGGAGGGCCATCATGCAAAATAAACTGCTCGCGGCCTTTACCTACCGCACGCAATTTACTATACAGATCCATTTGCTGCCACTTCTTGAGTATTTTAGGCTCACGTTGGGCTAAGTTACCACGCATTGGGAAGTCTGTTTGAGGTAAGTTCAAGGTGGATTTATGGTCGCTCATGCTTTTGTTCGCTTCTTAAATAATAATCAATTAAGTCTATTGGGATGCAACGGCAAAAAAATCTTTGGCAGTCTGCATGTCTAGTTCTATCTGTGCTTGCAACTGCGCAAGTCCATCAAATTTTTGCTCACTACGGATATACTGGCAAATTTCTACACTAATGGTTTTACCATATAAATCGCCATTAAAATTAAACAAATGCACTTCTAACTGAGGCTGGACACCTGCAACTGTAGGACGATATCCGATATTAGCTATACTAGTAATAGGTTGATCCAACAACCCATGCACCAAAGTAGCGTACACACCTTGCAGTGCTGGTCGAGGTTTTTGCAAACGGATATTAGCCGTTGGCACACCTAACTTACGGCCCAGTCGCTGCCCATAAGCCACTTTACCAGTAACGATAAAAGCGCGGCCTATAAACCGTCTGACAGCCTCTAAGTCATGAACTTCCAATGCATTACGAATTCGGGTACTGGATACACGTTCACCATCTAGCTCACAGGTTTCCGTACTCTCCACGTCAAAACCATGGTTCAAACCTTCAGTTTGTAATAACGCATAGTTTCCAGTGCGCCCTTGGCCAAAACGGAAATCATCCCCCACAACAAAATGACTCACGGCTAACCCGCTCACCAATAATTGTTGGATAAAATCATGGGCACTAAGGCCTAGTAACTTAGCATCAAAACGCAGGCACAGAACTCGGTCGATGCCATGTTGTTCCAGTAACCACAATTTTTCCCGTAACCGTGTTATTCGACGTGGGGCCTGATCCTTGGCAAAGTACTCTAAGGGCTGTGGCTCAAACAAAATAACCACCGCAGGCAAGCCCTGCATAATAGCCTTTAGTTTTACTTGGCGGAGCACACGTTGGTGGCCCAGATGAACCCCATCGAAATTTCCAATGGTCGCCACACAGCCGCGGTGTTCCGGCTTGAGGTTATAAAGACCACGAATAAATTCCATAAACACTCGTCAAATTTGAGGCCATTGACCTCAGCAAAAAGTAAGCGTTGCATTATATACCAGACCGGACTCATTTTGCGACTTAGAAACCGCTTATTAGAAGGCGATATTTGGGCCTATTTTGGGCCCTGTAAATGCCGCCACCGAAGACCCATTAACACTAGCCCAATGCCATAGGCCAAAATACCCAGAACCACGATTATCGCTAACTGCTCTACCCGCTGCCATAAGCCCCACACAAGCCACCTTTGAACAGGTTGAAAAGTGAGGTAAATAACACCACATAGTGCCCCACTAGCTAGCAATATGCGTAATGAAAATATTCCCCAACCGACACAGGGCTGCCAAATTTTTTGACGATATAACCCAAAACCCAAAAGCACCGCATTTAGTAACGCAGACAAGGAGGTGGCCATAGCTAAACCCACGTGGGCAAACTGCCAAACCAACAACAAATTCAATAACATGTTGCTCGCCATAGCCCAAATACCAATACGCACAGGTGTTTTCATATCTTGTCGTGCAAAGTAACCTGGAGCCAACACTTTAATCAACATAAAAAATAGCAAACCAAGGGCATAAGCACGTAAACTGGCAGCACTAAACAGCACGTCTTGATCACCCATAGCGCCGTAGTGAAATAGCGTCGCTACCAGCGGCTCAGCCAACAGTCCCAAAGCAATTGCTGCGGGCACACCAACCAACAACACCATACGTAAGGCCCAATCTATCGTATCACTAAATGCTTGAGGTGATTTTGATGCATGCCTTTGGGATAACCCAGGCAGAATAACCGTAGCGATAGCGATGCCAAACACACCTAACGGCAACTCCATCAGCCTATCCGAATAATATAACCAGGACACACTGCCACTTTGCAACAAAGACGCCAGTACTGTGTCTAATAACAAATTAATTTGCGCTACTGACACACCAAACATAGCAGGCAGCATCAATTTCATCACTTGTTTTACGCGTGTATCACTAAATCCAAGGCGTGGGCGCACCAACAAGCCCAACTGAGCCACAAAAGGCAACTGCAAGGCTAATTGCAAAATACCAGCAGCCAACACACCCCAAGCCAATGCCATCACTGGTATGGTCATTTGTGGCGCGAGCCAAAGGGCCGCCGTTATTAAACTCACATTGAGCAATACAGGAGTGAGCGCTGGAATGACAAACCGTTTAGCATGGTTTAATAAACTACCTAAAAAACCAGTCATGGATATCAGCAATAAGTAAGGAAAGGTAATACGCAACATATCTGCAGTTAAGCCTAATTTACCACCATCGCCTGCAAACCCTGGTGCAAATACCAAAGCCAACACCGGCGCAGCAACCAAAGCGATCACAGTGATCACACTCAATACCATCAGCAAGCTTCCGGCCACCTTACTGACCATGGCTTTAAGGAGTTGTTTGTTATCCTGCTGACTCATTTCTGCCAGCACGGGCACAAAGGCCTGATTAAACGCACCTTCGGCAAACAGTCTGCGTAAGAAGTTGGGGATTTTAAAAGCTACAAAAAACGCATCGGCATGGGAACCTGCACCAAATAAGGTGGCGATAACCACATCCCGCACCAAACCCAAGATCCTAGATAACATCGTCATACTGGCTACGATAAGACTGGAACCCAGCAAACCTTTTGCACCCTTAGATGGGTTCGGTGAAGACAGGTTAGATGACGAATAAGAACTCATAGATCCCTATAAATTATTAATTACAGGACAAAAAGTGCATTATTTTTGTCTGCTTACGGATGATTTATCCCATGTTAACGCAAAAACCTTAAAATGAACTGATATTTATAACAAAAAGGCCCAATCTAAGTTGACAAGAGGCGCCCAAACGGGAATAATTTCGCACCTCATAAACACCCTGCTATAAATCTTGTGTTTAACACTTTATTTTAAGCTTTTAATTATATTTATATAGGAGCCAGATCGTGGCCAATTCCGCTGGATCAAAGAAACGCGCTCGCCAGGCAGAAAAACGTCGCAGTCATAACGCAAGCCTGCGCTCCATGGCACGCACATACTTAAAGAAAGTTATCGCTGCTATTGAAACTGGTGACAAAGAAGCTGCCCAAGCCGCGTACGCAACTGCCGTATCTATCATGGACAAGAGTGTCTCTAAAGGCATTTATACCATGAATAAAGCTGCTCGCCATAAGAGTCGTCTAAGTTCAAAAATCAAAGCTTTATAATTTATTATAAGGTTTATAAAAAACCGGCTAAAGCTGGTTTTTTTGTGCCCAAATTAGGCGTACAAAGATCACTTTAGGTAACCTGAGCTTACTTAGCCACCGGCATTTTATCACTCAAACTATTGCCTCAACTCAATTGATTCTTTGCCGCCCAATAGTTCTTCTATACCTTCAGCACCGTTAAAGAGTCACTGGCCTAGAGAAGAACTAGGTTGTCGCGATGAATTAGTTCAGGCTCTGCAACATAGCCAAGGGTTGCCTCAATTGCATTACTGGCCAAGCCCATGATTTTGAGGGCTTCAGGAGAGGAGTAATTAACCAGACCACGGGCAATTGTTTGGCCATGAGAATCAAGGATTAGCACCATATCGCCACGAGTAAAATCACCTTTAACTAAGCTTACACCCACAGCTAACAAACTCTTACCTTGCTGAGTAAGCACTCTTGCTGCACCGGCATCCAAACGCAACTCACCCTTGGCCTTAAGGTGGCCAGCAAGCCACTGCTTACGAGCTAACAGAGGTTCTTGATCGGGAACAAATAAAGTCCCTAGGCTTTCGCCTTGGCGCAGGCGTTGCAAAACATCAGTAGTGCGCCCGTTAGCAACAATGGTGTTGGCGCCTGAGCGAGCAGCAAGTTTAGCGGCCTGTATTTTTGTAAGCATTCCACCACTGCCTAAACTACCTGCAGATCCACTAGCCATATGGATAAGAGCAGGGTCACCAGCGTGTACTTGCGTCAATAGTTTAGCATCGGCATGCTGCCGAGGATCTTTGTCGCACAAGCCATCTTGATCAGTAAGAATGACCAATAAATCCGCTTCTACTAAATTAGCTACCAAGGCACCCAAAGTATCGTTATCACCGAAACGAATTTCATCCGTGACAACCGTATCATTTTCATTAACCACTGGGATGACGTTATGACTCACCAAGGCACGCAAAGTGCCTCGCGCATTAAGATAACGCTCACGGTGAGTTAAATCATCATGGGTAAGGAGAATTTGTGCGGTGCGCATGCCATGGCGCGAAAAACTTTCTTCATAACATTGCACCAAACCCATTTGCCCAACAGCTGCTGCAGCCTGAAGGTTATGGATTTCTTTTGGACGCTGGGTCCAACCCAAGCGCACCATACCTTCGGCAATAGAACCTGAAGATACCAATACAACTTCTACACCCTGTTGACGTAACTGCGCTAACTGATCAACCCAGCCTGCAATGGCCCGCTTATCCAGGCCTTTACCGTCATCGGTCAGTAACGCACTGCCAATCTTAACCACCCATCGTTGGCCACTCACAGCGACCACATGGCTAGTCATAGGTGTACTCGACTTCAACATCATAGTCGTCGTCATCATAGTCCTCATCGTCAAGATCAGCATTGCCTTGCGCAGCTAGGCGCTGCTGATGACGAGCTAGCTTAAACTGCTGGACCCGTTCACGAGCTTCTTGCTCCAAACGCAACTTCAATTCTTCTTCTTGAGCAGCGTATTCTGGGTCTGCAAGGGTGCGCTCATTACGTTCTTCAATGTAGTCCATGATGTCGCCAGCAAGTTTTAGTGTTCCTTGCTTATTAATGGCAGCAATTTCAAATACTGGGCCTTTCCAGTCCAGCGCATCAACAACAGACTGGCAAAGCTCTTGGCGCTCATCGTCTGGCACTAAATCGAGCTTATTAAGTACCAACCAACGCTCACGATCTGCTAACGCCGGGCTAAATTTCTCTAGTTCACGGACAATTATTTTGGCCGATTCTGCTGGAGTAATGTCATCCCAAGGCGCCATGTCTACCAAATGTAATAGCAAACTGGTGCGAGATAAGTGCTTAAGAAATTGAATACCAAGGCCTGCGCCTTCTGCGGCACCTTCGATAAGGCCTGGAATATCAGCTACCACAAAACTACGATGGCGCTGCATGCTCACCACACCAAGGTTAGGTGTAAGGGTGGTAAAAGGATAGTTTGCCACTTTGGGTTTGGCAGCAGACACTGCACGAATAAAGGTGGATTTACCAGCGTTAGGCAACCCCAACAAACCCACGTCAGCTAACACCTTCAGCTCAAAGCGTAGATTACGCTTTTCACCAGGAGAACCGTTAGAGGTTTGGCGAGGAGCGCGGTTTACACTTGACTTAAAACGGGTATTTCCTAAACCGTGGAAACCACCTTGAGCAACTTTCACAACCTGACCCACTTCAGCTAAGTCGGCTAGCACTTCATCCGTATCGCGGTCAACGATAGTGGTCCCAACAGGAACCGTTAGGGTCATGTCTTCGCCAGAACCTCCAGTACAATCACTACCCTTACCAGATTCACCAGACTGAGCCTGGTAGCGTGGCTGAAACCGGTAGTCAACCAAGGTATTGAGAGTCTCATCAGCTTCTACGAAGATACTGCCACCATCACCACCATCACCACCATCCGGGCCACCACGAGGAATGTACTTCTCACGCCGAAAGCTCAAGCAACCATTGCCGCCTTTACCTGCTTCCACAATGACGTTACTTTCGTCAACAAATTTCATACATTCTCCGTACAGCCCAAGCTGCAAGATAAAGGCTCCGCGCCTTGATCAGTAATATTTAAATTGCCACACATCTGACGTCCTGCGTTGTGGCATACCGCTCGTCCTGAGCACAAAAAAGCCCCGCTAGGCGGGGCTCTTTTTAAAGACCCCTAAGGCCTCTTCAGGTTCTTAGCCTTAAGCCGGTACGATAGTAACGAACTTACGGTTTTTAGGACCTTTAACTACAAACTTAACGGTGCCAGTTACTGTAGCAAACAAGGTGTGGTCTTTACCACAGCCTACATTTGTACCAGCGTGGAAGTGAGTTCCACGTTGACGAACTAGAATGTTACCCGCTGCAACAGCTTGACCGCCAAAGCGCTTCACGCCTAAGCGTTTCGACTCTGAATCGCGACCGTTACGAGTACTACCACCTGCTTTCTTATGAGCCATGGGTTATCTCCTTACGATTAGGCACTAATGCCAGTAATCTTAACTTCGGTGAACCACTGACGATGACCCATCTGCTTCATGTGGTGCTTACGACGCTTGAACTTCATGATGCGCACTTTCTTGCCGCGACCGTGAGATACGATCTCTGCAGAAACATTAGCACCTTTAACAACAGGGGCGCCGATCTTCACATCTTCACCGTTGACTACCAAAAGCACACGGTCAAAATCAACGTTAGCGCCGACTTCAATGTTCAGTTTTTCTAGCTTAAGGGTTTCACCCTCTTCTACACGGTGCTGCTTGCCACCGCTTACAATTACTGCGTACATACACTTCTCCAATATGTGCTGATCCGGCTACTAAAAAAAGGCCTGCTGCTAATAGCATTTTAAGGCCCACAAGTGGTTCTTAAAAGTGCCATATGACAGGGAGCAAGTTGGACCAGTCACAGGGGGCGTAATATTACGCTAACTCACACCCATTCACAAGCACATAAGGGCAGTATATTAAGGGTTTTTAGTGGCCGCTTGCAGATACTTAAAGCCATGTAAAAAGCCGTTAGAATACTGCACCTGCACTTGGCGCTTTCCTTGACACTTGAGCTCTAGCTCACTAGCATGGCGCACTTAACTTTCTAACATTCGATTCCGCATAACCTATGCAGGCTACCGACCTATACTCTTCAGTAAGAGACGACTTCACAGCCGTTGATGCTGCCATTATTGAGCACCTTAGCTCACAAGTTCCGCTAGTGGAAAAAATTGGCCAATACATCATAGAAAGCGGTGGTAAACGCCTACGGCCACTATTAGTACTACTGGCCGCACGGGCCTGTGGTTACCAACAAGACCAACATATCACCCTTGCTGCAGTCGTTGAGTTCATCCACACTGCCACATTACTGCACGATGACGTGGTGGATACTTCTGATCTGCGGCGTGGCAAACCTACCGCTAATAATAAGTGGGGCAACTCCTCTAGCGTGCTCGTGGGGGATTTTTTATATTCTCGCGCCTTTCAAATGTTGGTCTCCATTGGCCAAGTTGATGTCATGGATACCTTATCGAACGCTACTAACGTCATCGCAGAAGGTGAAGTACTACAACTACTTAACGCCAAAAACCCAGACGTAAGCGAAGCCGACTATCTACACGTAATTCTTGGCAAAACAGCCATGCTATTCGAAGCAGCAAGCCATACAGGTGCTCAACTAGCTAAAGCCAACACCGAACAAGCAGACGCCTTGCGACGCTTTGGCCGACATCTTGGTATCGCATTTCAGCTAATAGATGACCTAATGGATTACGCTGGCGACCAAGCCACCATGGGCAAAAATGTAGGTGATGACTTAGCCGAAGGCAAACCCACCTTGCCACTTATTCATGCTATGGCCCATGCCACAGACGATGAACGCAAACTCATTCGCAAAGCTATTAGACAAGGCAGCTGCGAACACATTAGCGAAATTCAATCTATTCTCAGCCGCTGTGGTTCCTTGAACTATACCCACGCTAGAGCCTGCCAAGAAACCCAAGACGCCTTAACTTGCCTTGAATCACTTAATGATTCGCCCTATAAAACATCCTTAGCTGATTTATGCACCCTAGCCTTAACCCGACAAAACTAATAATGCTATAATGCTGTTCTAGTTAGTTATTATCCCTAGTTACCAAACAGTACTACCTACAAAGTTACCATACGGAAATATAATCATGAGCAGACCCTCTTCCTTTAACCGTGACGAATTATTGTCCTGCGGCAATGGCGAAATGTTCGGCTTAGGCAATGCACGCCTACCCGTTGGCAACATGCTTATGATGGATCGTATTACTCACATTTCTGAAACTGGGGGCAGTAACGATAAAGGTCAAATTATTGCAGAGTTGGATATTCATCCAGGCCTATGGTTCTTTGATTGCCACTTCCCAACTGATCCAGTAATGCCAGGCTGCCTAGGTTTAGACGCTATGTGGCAGATCGTTGGGTTTTACCTTGGTTGGAAAGGCAACGAAGGCCGCGGCCGTGCTTTAGGTTGTGGCGAAGTTAAGTTTTTTGGCCAAGTGTTACCCACTGCTAAAAAAGTAACCTACAAAATTGATATCACTCGCTGCATTGAGCGCAAATTAGTGATGGGTATTGCCAACGCCAGTATGGAAGTGGATGGTAGAGAAATCTACACCGCCAAAGATTTACGTGTTGGATTGTTTACCAGTACAGACGATTTTTAAGCTATTAATGACGCCTAAGGCACATTATCTAACTGCACATTAACGAGGTCTATTATGCGACGTGTTGTCGTTACCGGATTAGGAATTGTATCTTGCATTGGACACAATCAAGAGGAAGTTTTAGCATCCCTGCAAGCAGGTAAATCAGGTATTAGCTTTCAACCTGAATACCAAGAAATGGGATTCAAAAGCCACATAGCAGGCAGTGTCGATATTGACTTTGCGAGCTTAATTGACCGCAAATTAATGCGTTTTATGGGTGATGCCGCTGCGTACGCCTATTTATCCATGCAACAGGCTATTGCCGACTCTGGCTTAACAGAAGATCAGGTGTCTAACCCGCGTACTGGATTGATTGCTGGCTCTGGCGGCGCCTCTAACGGCAATGTTGTAGAAGCCGCCGATGGCATGCGTGAAAAAGGCCTACGCCGTGTAGGTCCTTACCGGGTTACCCGCACCATGGCCAGCACCGTATCTGCCTGTTTAGCGACACCTTTTAAAATCAAGGGTTGTAACTACTCCATTACTTCTGCCTGTTCCACCAGCGCCCACTGCATTGGCAACGCCATGGAACAGATCCAGCTCAACAAACAAGATGTCGTTTTTGCTGGTGGCGGTGAAGAACTGCACTGGAGCCAAAGTGTGTTGTTTGATGCCATGGGTGCATTGTCTAGCAAGTACAACGAAACACCGACAAAAGCTTCCCGCGCTTACGATGCTCACCGTGATGGATTTGTTATCTCAGGCGGCGGCGGTATGCTAGTACTAGAAGAACTAGAACATGCCAAGGCTCGCGGCGCAAAAATCTATGCAGAACTAGTTGGCTACGGTGCCACTTCAGATGGCTATGATATGGTTTCACCTTCTGGTGAAGGCGCGATGCGCTGTATGCAACAAGCCTTGAGCACTATGGACAAACCAATTGATTACATCAATGCCCATGGCACCAGCACACCAGCTGGTGACATACAGGAACTCAAGGCAGTGAAATCTGTATTTGGTGACAGCTGCCCGCCAATTACTTCTACTAAATCACTCACAGGCCACTCTTTGGGCGCTGCAGGTGTGCAAGAAGCGATATACAGCCTGTTAATGCAGGCCAATAACTTTATTGCAGCTTCTGCCAACATAGACGAATTAGATGAAGGTGCCAACGGCATGCCTGTTATTACCAAGAAGCAGAACAATGTGGCATTAACCACTGTAATGTCTAACAGCTTTGGTTTTGGTGGTACTAACGCCAGTTTGGTGTTTACTAAGTACGTTTAAAATAATGGGTTTTAGTTTGCAGTTTGCAGACAACTACAAGCTGCAAACACTGAATCTATTAACTAAGAAATCTCTGCTAAATTCTCTGTCATCCAACCAACCATCTGTTCGTGCATCTCTTTTGTAGGTGCATCAGGGCTAATTGGCTGGCCAATTCTCACTTCAACTTTACCAGCCTGCTTCAGCCATTTGCGCGGTGTAGACAAGCGCCCACTATTTTGCACGATAGGCAGTATTGGCACGCCAGCTTGGTGAGCCAACATGGCAGCCCCTTTGGTGCAGGAGCCTAATCGTCCCGGAGGACAGCGCGTGCCTTCAGGGAAAATAACCACAGAAATACCTGCATTCAAACGCTCACAACCCTGCTGGGAAAGCTGTTTCAGTGCATTGGTTTTGCGTTTACGATCTATGGCAATGGGGTTAAGCATAGCTAAAGCCCAGCCAAAAAATGGAATGTATAACAGTTCACGCTTCAGTACCGTACTTACCGGCAAACCCATGGTCAAAAGATAAAATGTTTCCCAATCACTCTGGTGGTTGCACGCCACAACCAAGGGCTGATCTTTAGGTATATTGTCTAAGCCTTTTATGTCAAAACTCACACCACACGTTATATTCATCCACTGCAGTACGCAGCGATTGCAATAACCAACAAACTTAAATCTAAGACGCCGCTTTACAAGAGGGGAAGTAACCACCAACAGTGTTGAAGCAACAATGGAAATAACGCCTAAACCGATATAAAAGAGTACCGCTCTAATAAATAAAATACGTTTAGCCTCCCGTTACTGGTGGGAAAAATGCCACTTCTGAAGATCTTGACACCACCGTCTCTGCCTTAGCCATGATTTGATCTACTGCAACTAGTAAGGTTTCATTGTTAAGATCGTGAGCCCAATGGGGGTGGGTTTGTATCATACCCTCCAGCAACTGTGACACTGTCACATTAAACTCTATAGAGACCTCAGTACCAGCAACGCCAAGCTGTTCTTTAAGCTGTCCAAAAAAAAGCACCTTAATCATGCATTACCTACCACTGAGGCATCCGCCACCCAATGGCCACTTTTACCACCTTGTTTTTCCATCACTCGTAATCCAGTAATTGTCATACCACGGTCAACGGCTTTACACATATCATAGAGCGTTAGAGCTGCAGTAGAAGCTGCACACAAGGCTTCCATTTCTACACCTGTGCGGCCATTAAGCTTGCACATGGTATCAATGCGAACACGATTCAGTTCCAGTTCTGGCGTCAACTCTACACTGACCTTAGATAACATAAGAGGATGACACAGGGGAATTAAGTCACTGCACTTTTTTGCTGCTTGAATACCCGCTATACGCGCCACGGCCAACACATCGCCTTTTTTATGTTTCCCATGGGTAATTAATGCCAAGGTTGTTGGCAACATTTCCACAAAGGCTTCGGCCCGAGCCACACGGGTGGTGATGTCTTTTTCAGATACATCTACCATGTGAGCATGACCTTGGCTGTCTAAATGAGTCAATTGTGACATAAAGTGGGGTTATCCTTAGCCTGCTACTGCGGCATTAAATTGTTGTTGGCGCAACACTGGATTGACATACATAGCTAGTGCATATTCTTTTTGCTTGACCGTAAGATCTGCAAAGCGCTGTTGCAAGGCATCTATAGATGGATGGGGTTTTCCCATAGTCATTGCATGAGCTGCCATGTTAGTGCCATGCAATTGGTAGTTCTTAGCAATACTTGAATCTATGGCGATGGAAATTTCTTCTGGCGTATTAAACTGACCTTCCAAGGGTTCACCGAAGACAACATGAACTTTACCTTTATAACCCACAATGCCCTTAACAATGCTTTTCATATCTTCAAATTTAGCTTTAACGTATTCACCACTGCTCGCCAAAGCTTCCAATTCACAAGCTTTAGCTTTGTCGCAAGGGTCAAATTCATAGGCAATAGACACGGGTACTATGTGCAAACTGTTAATATAGTCTGCGTAACTTTGGCCTGATTTCTTCTTACTCATATAGAGCATTTTCATCACTGCGGCATCAGTCGCGTCAATCCCATCTTTGGCACGGCCTTCTCGCTGAGCGATCCAAATATTGTGTCCCGCATGTACAGAATGATCGATATAAGTCGACAAATCCATATAGGCTTTCACTTTTTCACGCACTCCAATTGCGGAGCGCTTAACCACAAAACTTTTATTTAAGCGCATAATGTCGCTTACATAAGGTTTTTGCAAAAGATTATCACCAATAGCTACACGAGCTGTTTCCAAACCTTGTTGATCTAAACCATAACTCACCAAGGCCGGGTCCATAGTGATATCTCGGTGGTTAGAGATAAACAAATAACCTCTACCTGGTTGTAGTTTATCCAGTCCACTATAGGTTAATTTCGACACGGTACGCCTAAGCATTTTCCCCATATATTTGGCTATCATCTTTTGCCATGAAGCCACATCTGTAACGTGCCTAAATTCTCGCTTGAGCGCCCATTGGATGAGAGGATTTAAAGCAGGGCCCAAAAGTGCTTTTAAACGAGGAAATTTAAAGCGCCCCAATACATCCAGCAGCTCTTTGTTATTCACAAGTGCATCTATTACCGGCCTAACTTCTTCGTCGTTATAGGGTCTAATATCATGAAACGGATCAATGTTGTTGGTCATGTTTATGTAATTCTTATTATCCGCCAGTGGCGTTCATAAATCGGAGGATTTGCGGCTTCTCGTGCAAATCAAAATAGTGTTTTTCAGGTTTCAGTGCCATAGATGCAATAATGGCTTGTTTTAAAGGTGCTACTTGCCCAGGCTGGCCACGCAGTATTGGCATAAGATCGACGCTGTGTTCATTGCCTAAACATAACAACAAACGCCCCTCTACAGTCACCCTTACACGGTTACAGTCACCACAAAAGTTATGGCTATGGGGAGAGATAAAACCAATCCGAGTGTCATGATTTGGCATACTGTAGTAGCGTGATGGTCCTGCAGTTTTTTGAGGGTGATGAATTAATGGGTAACGTTGTTCTATGATTTCACGCACGTCGTCACTGGAACAATAAGTAATGGCGCGATCATGACTTTCGATTATACCTAGAGGCATTTCCTCGATAAATGCAATATCAATACCTTTATCTCGAGCAAACTCAACCAAGTCGAGCACTTCATCATCGTTACTACCGCGCATCACCACCGCATTAATTTTTATCCGCTCAAAACCTTCTTCAATAGCCGCATTAATACCCTGCAAAACCTGTGGCAATTTTCCAGTGCGCGTCATTACTTTAAACTTGGCTTCATCTAAAGAGTCTAGACTTACATTTAAGCGTTTTACGCCCGCATCTTTAAGGGCTTTGGCATAACGCACTAATTGAGAACCATTGGTGGTGATCAGCAGTTCATCTAGTCCCTCAATGCGGCCTATTTTATGTAAATTATCGACCAAACCTCTACGAACTAGCGGCTCTCCTCCCGTTAAACGGATTCGGTTCACCCCCAACTCCACAAACGCACGGGCAACAAGCTCAATTTCTTCGATACTCATAATGCTTTCGCGAGGCAAAAAAGTCATTTCTTCTGCCATACAATAAACACACCGAAAGTCACAGCGGTCGGTAACGGAAATACGCACGTAATCGACTTGGCGTCCAAAATCGTCTATTAGCTGATGTTGCATAGGTTCACTCTTGGCCACACTGAATGGCCGCTTCAAAATTTAATTACGAGACATTATACCCGCCCTTGCCCATCTCTTCTAACTTAGCCACAAATCTTTTTCGATTACTCCGGATTTTAGTCGTGGTTGGGGGCTGTTAGGAAGGATTATTAATTTATTCTGCAGCCCTAAACACCTGATCGATTACCTTAACAAGCCCAGAGCGCCAGGGTCTCTGACGGATACCAAAAGTGGACAGGATTTTACTACAGTCCAGCACGCTGTAGGCGGGCCGAGGCGCGTTTGCCGGCCACTCAAGACTAGTCACAGCATTAATGGTTTGAGCTTGGGTAACACCATGTTTTTTTGCTGCAGCAAGTATGGCTTCAGCAAAACCTTTCCAAGTAGTTACTTCAGCGCCACTGTAATGATAGGCACCCCAAACATTAATATCACATTCTAACTGTTCAATTATTGCAATAAGTACGCGAGCCACATCGTTGGCATAAGTAGGGCATCCCTGTTGGTCCGAAACAGCTTTTACATAATGATGCTCTTGCAATTGCCGCAGGGTTCTTAATACAAAATTATTACCTTGGGCGCTGAATATCCAACCCACACGAACAATAATGTGTTTGGGACAGTGTTGCTTGATCGCTTGCTCTGCAGCAAGCTTGGCCTCGCCGAAACAATTCACTGGGGCCGTATAAGCGTCTTCTTTGTAAGGCACTCGCTGCTCACCATCAAACACGTAATCAGTCGATAGGTGCAATAATGGCAGATCTAAGCCATGACAGGCCTGAGCTAACACTATGGCTACATCATGATTGGCAACGTGGCTTTTGTGCGGATTGTCTTGAGCCACATCCACCACAGAATCACTTACCGTATTCACCACATAATCCGGCTCGTAACTTGAAATAGCCGCTTGAATAGGTTCCAGTTGCAAGCTAGTGAGTGTACTGTCGTCAAACCAAACCACAGACATTCCTGCGCCCAATGCCCTTGCGCAAAGGGCAGAACCGACTTGGCTAGATGGGCCAGTGACCAGAAGTTTTATATTCCTCATGGTTTATTGGTTGTCCACATAAGCTTGCAGCTGTTGATGTAGTTCGTACTTGCGTCCCACACTACAAAAACTCGCATCAATAGCATTGTATGTAAAGTTAGCTAATTCTTTATGACTTAAGGTGTGAGCGGAGGCTACAGCATTGAAATTGTCGTTCATATAACCACCAAAATAAGCTGGATCATCAGCATTAATACCCACACTAACGCCTTGGCGCAGCAAATCAACGATATTGTGCTGATCCATAGAGTCAAAAACTTTTAGCTTGGTATTCGATAACGGACAGATGGTTAAATGCACCTTTTGCTCAACTAGCCTAGCTACCAATTGAGGGTCGTCAACACAACGCACACCATGATCAATACGGCTCACTTGGAGGATATCTAAAGCATCTATGATATTGCTTGATGGCCCTTCTTCTCCAGCATGGGCAACCGTAAGGTAACCTTGTTCACGGGCAGCAGCAAATACTCTGGCAAACTTTTCTGGCGGGTGGCCCACTTCTGAGGAGTCTAGACCTACAGCAACAATTTTTTCTTTCCACAACTGGGCTTGTTGAAGAGTATCAAAGGCACTTAGTTCATCTAAGTGCCGTAAAAAACACAGAATAAGCTGACTGCTAATACCCAATTCCGCCTCAGCCTTGGCCAACGCTTTAGTGAGGCCTTTCATAACTGTGTCAAAACCGATACCTCTAGCGGTATGGGTTTGTGGATCAAAAAACAACTCTGCATGAAGCACATTATCGGCTTTGCAACGTAGCATATAGGCCCAGGTTAAATCATAAAAATCCCGTTCAGTAACTAGGACCTGTGCTCCCTGATAATAGATATCCAAAAACGACTGCAAGTTAGAAAAATCATACGCTGCACGAACTTCATCCGGGTTAGCAAAGGGAATGTCTATATTATTCCGCTGCGCTAGCTCAAACATTAGTTCAGGTTCTAAGCTGCCTTCAATGTGCAAGTGCAGTTCCACTTTTGGCAAGCCAGCAATAAATTGATACAAAATAGGATTCCAATTAGACTGATATAATATAAGCGCAATTCTATCATTAATTACTCACTTCAAGCAGCTTCAGTAACTATATGCTTGCTTTTCAGCTGCCCATAGATTGCTTAAACTGGCGGCAGTAAATAAGCTCCCAAAATCACAATAATAGGCACGAGAAGCAACCCATGAGCTCGACTAAATCACCGCCAAGCAGCTACCCCAAGAACGGTGGCTGGAAGAGAATGTATACCGCTGCTGTATGTGTATCAGTTCTGTTCTTTATTTATGTTTGGGGTGAATTTATTTATCGTGGTTTTGGTTAATCGTTTATAGCTGTGTAAAAAAACTGTTTATATGCCGGCTTTTTTGTTGCTTGTAGCAGATAACACTAGAACCTAAAGTGTTCTTCATCTAAACCTTGCAAAGTGTCCGCACCTGCTAGCATGGTTGTCGCATGAGCTTGAATACGAGGCAATAAACGCACAAAGAAGAAGCGTGCGGTAAATAGTTTGGCGTTGTAGAAATCTGCTTCAGAAGTGTCTCCAACCAAAGCATCTTGCGCTACCTTTGCTGCTCTGGCAAAAAAGTATGCTTGAGTGACATAACCTGAGTACATTAAGTAATCTACCGAGGCTGCGCCTACTTCATTACGATCTTTTACGGCTGCCATACCAACTTTCACAGTGAGTTCGCCCCATTCTTTGTTAGCTGCGATAAGTGGTTTGATAAATTCAGCCATAGCTTCATTTTCAGCTTCTGCCTTACAGAACTGATGAATTTTCTTGGTAAAGGCTTTGAGGCTTTCACCTTGGGTCATCAGCACTTTGCGTCCTAGTAGGTCTAGGGCTTGAATGCCCGTGGTGCCTTCGTAGATGGTAGAAATTCGTGCATCACGAACAATTTGTTCCATGCCGTGCTCGCGGATATAACCATGGCCACCAAAACACTGCATCCCTAAGTTGGCAGACTCTAAACCGGTTTCGGTCATAAAAGCCTTGGCGATAGGAGTTAGCAATGACAGTAGTATCTCGGCTTCTTTCGCCCCATCACTGTTGGCATTGCGCTTAATTGTGTCATTTAACTGTGACAGGTAATAAACCAACATACGTCCGCCTTCCGCAAAAGATTTGGCTGTTAACAGCATTCTACGTACATCTGGATGCACAATGATTGGGTCTGCAGGCTTTTCTGGCGCTATTGGTCCAGTAAGGGAACGCATTTGTAAGCGCTCTTTGGTGTATTCTAAAGCGCCTTGAAACGCACCTTCAGCTGAACATAACCCTTGTGCCGCGGTACCTATTCGGGCGGTATTCATAAAGGTGAACATGCAATTTAAACCTTTGTTAGCTGGGCCAATAAGGTAGCCTGTAGCGCCATCAAAGTTCATCACACAGGTGGCATTCCCATGGATGCCCATTTTATGTTCTAAAGAGCCACACTTAACTTGGTTGCGGTCACCAAGGCTGCCATCTTTATTAACGTCGAATTTAGGTACGATAAACAATGAAATACCCTTGGTGCCTTGAGGTGCATCTGGTAGACGGGCGAGTACAATATGCACAATGTTATCCACCATGTCGTGTTCACCAGCAGATATAAAGATTTTGGTGCCGGTAATGGCGTAGCTGCCATCTGCTTGAGATTCTGCTTTCGTGCGTAACAAGCCTAAGTCTGTTCCACAATGTGATTCAGTCAAACACATAGTACCGGTCCAGCGGCCTTCAACCAATGGCAATAAATATTGCCGCTTCTGCTCTTCGGTACCATGGGCCTCTATGGTGTTCATAGCGCCGTGGCTTAGCCCAGGATACATGCTCCAAGACCAGTTAGCCGTGCCACTTAGTTCATTAATCATAGTGCCTAAAGATTCTGGCAAGCCTTGGCCACCTAAATCTGTGCTGTGGGAAATTGAAGGCCAACCACCCTCTACAAATTGAGCATAAGCTTCTTTAAATCCGGAAGGCGTAGTTACCTCACCATCATTCCAGCTGCACCCTTGTTCATCACCAGCGGCATTGATTGGCGCGAGTACATTTTCAGAAAACTTAGCAGCCTCTTCAAGAATTGCATCAATCATTTCTGCATCAATGTCTTCTCCACCGGGCAAGGTTTGATAGTGATCAGCCATAGCTAAAACTTCGTGCATTACGAATTGAATGTCACGACGCGGGGCTCGGTAATTAGGCATGATGACTCCATTGTTTTATAGCTTGATAGTATTTTTCAAACAACTGTTTGAAAAATACTCTGTTTAATAGCCTCACGTCAATTCCGAGACTTTATAGTCATTAAAATTAGGCAAATAAAAAAGACTGCCAGCATGCTATCTGGTCAGCGTATTAAGGTGTTATTTAAGCAGAGTTTCAAGGTCTAAATAAGCTTGACAAGCTTCAACCCGTTGAGAGGCTACATTAATCTCAGAAAAATTAGGCACCAAACCTAACATAGGAGCCTGAATGCGATGCTGCAAGGTGGTAACATTAGCGTCCAGTTCGTCCATCTGAGGATCGATACAGTTGGCTACCCAACCAGCAAGTTCTAATCCGTCTCTAGTAATTGCCTCTACTGTTAGTAACGTATGGTTAATACAGCCCAAACGCATGCCTACAACTAAGACCACTGGTATAGAGAGGGCTATAGCAAGATCCGCCAAGGTTTCACGTTCATTCACTGGCACCCGCCACCCACCAGCGCCTTCCACAAGAGTGAGATTTGCGCCTTGCATTAACACGCCACTGGTGAAGCCTGCCAGACGACCTACCTGCATACGCTGGCCCTGTTGTTGAGCAGCAATATGGGGCGCGATAGGTGCCATGAAAGCCACAGGATTCACCTGCTCGTAATACAAAGGTAAGGTGCACTGAGCCAACAATTGCTCAGCGTCATCATTTCTTAAACCATCTTTGGTATCGATACACCCAGCTGCCACTGGTTTAACAGCTGCCGTAGTCAGACCCTGGCCGCGGGCTTTTGCTAACAAAGCACAAGCCACCATAGTTTTTCCAGCATCAGTGTCTGTACCCGCTATAAAGTAACGCTTTTTCATCTGCCTCATGTACCCAGCTTGGTTTTAGCCTTTATATAGTAAACTTCGTAAGTGACAGGCAACTGGCCCTCATCATCACGCAAGGATTCGTAGGCTTGCACCATCTTACGCAAACGCCCGACACCCATAAGCCCTTGAGCCGCCTTGGGGTTGTGATTGCTGGCGCCGAGTTGTTTTAAATCCTTTGTGAGCTGCTGTACGGAAAGATATTTAAGTTCAATCATCTCACACTCAATGTCCACTTCTGCAAAGTGGTTTTCGAGCGTATCGCGAAGAGTATCTAACGCCACAAAGTCATTAACGTGTTGATAGTCATCTACTTGGGCCCACGCCCATTTAAGTTGATGTAAGGTTTGGGGGCCAAGGGTAGCACAATGAAAAAAACCATCTTGAGTAAGACAGTTAGCCACGCCAGAAAACACTGCATTAAGATCTTTACACCACTGGATGGCTAAGGAAGAGATCACGAAATTATAGGCCTTAGCACTATCTAACAAAGCATGTGGTAATTGTTGTGCATCACCTAACTGCCAGTTTAGCTTGCTGCTATGGTGTCGGGATTGGGCATAGGCAAGCATGCCTTCAGCAATATCTAACCCAGTCACTTTAGTGACTGCTGCAATATCTGCTAACTGGGCACTAACGTAGCCCGTGCCGCTACCAATATCTAACACTGTGCCAAAGTGAAGGCCGGCGCCTTTGTTTAATAGCTGATCGGCTGCAAGTCGTTGTAAGCCTGCAACCTGATCATAGGTTTTTGCTGCTTGGTTAAAGGCTTGAGCCACTTGCTGCACATCGGGTAAAAACTTCGAGTTAGGCATCACTTGACCACCCCAACATGAAAAAAACGGGCCATCGTGCTGTCGATACCGTCCTCTCCAAGAAAGTAGCCATGGCCACCTGCTACATAATTAACCTGCACATTGTTGGGTAATTCTAATTGATTAACCCATGCACATGGGACCAATTCGTCATCCTCAGCCAGTTGAAGACAACAAGGTTGAGAAATTTGGCAAAAATGTGCCCGCTCGTCCAGTTCTTGCAATAACGTAAGGCCAAAGGCTTTTTTAGCTTGCACAGGCATTAGTCGGATCATTTGGGCCGCCAGCACCTTGGGGTTGGATGAACCCTGTGCCTGTAGGCTGGCAAATCGAAGCAAGGTTTTATTTGCCAGTGTCTGATAGCCTTTTTTAAACTGCATCAACAGATCCCTTGACATTGCTGCTGGCCAATCATCACAAATGATAAATTTAGGATTAACAGCCATTAACATTATGCGCTGTACACGACTATCATTATGGGCCATTCGAATGGCTATTTGCGCGCCTAAGGACCAACCCATTAAGTTATACTGGCTGGGTAAAAGTCGTTTGGTAGCGGCAATCCACTCATCAAGTTGTTCTATACTGTTACGTTCATCTGCCACATAGGTGTCTTGCCCATGTCCGGGCAAATCTAATAGAATTAAATCATAGTTAGACCTCAGCCGTTGCAGCATCTCTTTAGGCCAACAGGTGTTGTCATAACCCCAGCCATGAAGCAATACCAGGGTTGGTTTGTGTGTGTTCAATTTAACGTCTAAAGGATAAATAATTGCATGCGCCATTTAGTCATCCACCGAAGCTAACAAGCCTTGCTGTTGCACCTGAGCTAATGCCTGTAATAGCTGCTGCAGATGACTTTCCGTATGAGCAGCAGACAAGGTAATTCTTAATCGAGCAGTATTTTTAGGGACCGTTGGGGGGCGAATAGCTGTGACCAACAAGCCCATTTCTTTAAGTGCGTGACTCAACTGCAGCGCCACAGCAGATGAACCCACCATAAGTGGCTGAATTGCAGTATCACTCGGCATCAATGGTAACGCTAAGTCTTTTGCCTGCTTTTTAAATACATCAATCAAGTGATCAAGGTGTTGTTGCCGCCAAGCCTCATCCATTAACAACTTTACAGCGGCAAGACTTGCTGCAGCTATGGCGGGAGGCACGGCAGTGGTGTAAATATAATTGCGGGAGAATTGAATTAGACTTTCGATCAATTCGTCACTACCTGCTACAAAAGCGCCATAGCTACCTAGAGCCTTACCTAGGGTTGCCATATAAATCGGGCACTCAAAAGTGGTTAAGCCTTGTGCTAGTGCGCTACCACCACCGTTAGGACCAAGCACACCAAAACCATGGGCATCGTCGATCATCAACCATGCTTGTTGTTCATTACAAAGCTTGCTGAGGGATTTTAGCGGTGCACTATCACCATCCATACTAAATACGGCATCCGTGGCAACCAAATGCCGCCGAGCTTGAGTCTTGCTTAATTGACGCTGTAAGTCGAGCGTATCCTTGTGGCGATAACGCTGGAACTTGGCTGCGCTCAACAGCCCACCATCCAGTAGTGAAGCATGATTCAGGCGATCTTGATAGACCGCGTCTTGGCGGTCTAATAGGCTATTCATCACCCCAATATTGGCCATATACCCACTTGAGAACAATAACGCTCTTGGGCGCTGGGTAACTTTGGCTAAGGTTTCTTCTAGCTCATGATGAAGGTCTGTATGCCCCACCACCAGATGTGAGGCTCCACTACCTAACCCATAGTCTGCACATGCTTTCTGTGCCGCACTAATCAGTTGAGGGTGATTTGCTAAGCCTAAATAATCATTACTACAAAAAGCCAACAACACTTGACCATTTACCTTGAGCTCTGGGGTTTGTGGCCCTGTATGTGAATTTCGGCTGCGGTAAAGGTGATCGAGACGGCACTGATTGAGTTCAGCGCCTAGTGTGTGTTCTAAACTGTGCATTAGAGACTAGCATCAACAAACATTTGCTCCGACTTTGCGTTCTCAATAGCCTGCTCAATTGCACCTCGATGGGCTTCGTCGGAAACATCTTGGCGCTTTTCTGGGCGAATACCTAACTTCACAAATAGCGCTCTATCTTTTTCTGCAGCTGGGTTTTCGGTAGTGAGCAAGCGCTCTCCATAGAAAATTGAATTGGCTCCGGCAAAGAAACACATGGCTTGCATTTGCTCGTTCATTTGTTCCCGGCCAGCAGACAATCGCACGTGGGATTGGGGCATTAATATACGGGCTACTGCTATGGTGCGGATAAAATCAAAGGGCTCAAGGTCTTCGACTTGATCGAGGGGAGTGCCCTCAACTTTGACCAGCATATTGATAGGCACACTTTCTGGGTGCTGGGGCATGTTGACTAATTGCTGTAACAGACCCACACGGTCACGCAGGTTTTCTCCCATACCCACGATGCCACCGGCACAGACTTTCATTCCTACATCACGCACATTGGTTAAAGTATCTAGGCGATCTTGGTAGGTTCTAGTTGTGATAATTGATCCATAAAATTCTGGCGACGTATCAAGGTTATGGTTGTAGTAATCCAAACCTGCTTCAGCCAATTTCTGCGCTTGATCCGGTGCCAACATGCCTAAGGTCATACAGGTTTCAAGACCCATAGCCTTCACTTCCTTAACCATCTCCAAAACGTAAGGCATGTCTTTAGCACGAGGGTTTTTCCAAGCTGCACCCATGCAAAAACGGCTGGCCCCTGCTGCTTTTGCCGCCGCAGCCTCTTCGATGACTTCTTTCACCTTCATTAATCGTTCAACTTCTAAACCCGTATCGTTGTGGACACTTTGCGGACAATACTTACAGTCTTCAGGACAGGCACCAGTCTTTATCGAAAGCAGAGTACTCACCTGTACTTCATTAGGATCAAAGTGGTCACGGTGAATAGCTTGTGCCTTAAATAGAAGGTCGTTCAGCGGTAGGGCGAATAACTGAGTAATTTCATCTACACCCCAATTATGTCGCTGGCCATTATCGAAATGTGGACTAAACTTAGTCTCTGTGTTGATAGAAGACGTTACAGCAGTGGTTGATGTCATGGAATATCCAGCTTTAAAGTTCAGCACATATTAAAAGGTCAACATTTTTAGTCAACCAATTCACTCAATGAGGTTTACATGTGGTCAATTATAAACCAGCTTAGAGGTGCTATTCAACCACCATGCATGCTTTGCGGCGCACACCCCCACCACCACGACAACTTGTGTGGCCCATGCCTTATTGATATTCCATGGACTAAAAATGCCTGCAACAGGTGTGCTGAGTATATCGAATCTAATGGCTTAGATAGTGCTCAGGTATGTGTCAGCTGTATCCAAGAACCACCTCTTTACAGCAAAACGGTGTGCGCTTTTGATTATCTTGTTCCTATTAAAGGTTTAATTAATCAATTCAAACATCAGCGTAATTTCGCCGCTGGACGTCTGTTAACATCCTGCCTTAGCCAAACCGTTTTCGAAATAATGTCGCAACACCAAACTATTACTCCTGATCTACTAATCCCCGTGCCACTACATAGGCGCAGGTTAAGACAAAGAGGGTTCAACCAAGCACAATTTATTGCCACTGGACTGAGTCAGTCATTGAAGTTAAGGATTAATACAAGGTTATGTCAACGCAGTGCGTATCAAGCACCTCAACAAGGCCAATCTCGTCGGCAACGGTTAAACCAAATGACAGGAATTTTTCAGGTATCACAAGCTGGTGTTGACCAGAAGATCAATAATATTGCCATAGTAGATGATGTCATGACAACAGGGGCCACGGCCCAAGCGTTAAGCAACAGTTTGATTAACGCTTGGGATGGTCCCTTAAACATCCAGGTTTGGTGTGTTGCGAGAGCACAACCACCTGATGTTCAGCTTGAGTGGTAAGGAAACTATTCTTCGACAGAGGATCCTGTATCAGAGGCTTTTTCGTCTTGAATACGTTGGTAAATTTCTTCGCGATGAACTGCAACATCACGAGGAGCATTTACACCAATACGAACTTGGTTACCTTTTACACCCAATACGGTGACTGTGACTTCATCACCAACCATTAGAGTTTCACCAACACGTCGAGTCAAAATTAACACATTAAAGCTCCTTCTTATTGGGCCGATAAACCAACCACAGTTGGTTTTCGAACACCTTAATTATTCCTACACAACTTGCTTTGTAGCGATATAAGTAAAACACTGACCTACACCAATGCCATCCTTACCCAATAATCATAAGTGTAAATGTACTAATCTTCAACTGTTCGAGGCTTATCCATCTCAAAAGTTGAGTGTAAGGCGCGTACAGCAAGCTCCAGGTATTTTTCGTCAATAACCACAGAAATCTTTATTTCTGAGGTCGATATCATTTGGATGTTAATGTTTTCTTTTGCAAGACTCTCGAACATACGGCTTGCAACACCAGCGTGAGAACGCATACCCACTCCAACAATGGAGACTTTTACAATTTTTTCACTGCCAATGGCATCCGTTGCATTAAGGCTTTTTGCTATGCCTTTTAAGATACTTAGGGCTTGATCATAATCATTACGATGAACGGTGAAAGTGAAGTCCGTAAGACCCTCAGCACTAACGTTTTGCAAGATCATATCTACTTCTACATTGGCATCACTGATGGGGCCCAAAATCTTAGAGGCAACTCCTGGCACATCTGGTACGCCAGTAATAGTAAGCTTGGCTTCATCGCGGTTAAATGCTATCCCAGAAATAACAGGTTGTTCCATGGTATCTTCACTCTCAGTTGTAATCAGTGTTCCCGGACCTTCGTGAAAACTATGCAGTACACGAAGGGGAACATTATATTTGCCGGCAAATTCAACAGCACGTATTTGTAATACCTTTGAGCCCAAACTGGCCATTTCCAACATTTCTTCAAAGGTAATTTCTGTAATGCGTTGGGCATTGTCTACGACTCTTGGATCGGTGGTATAAACGCCATCCACATCAGTGTATATTTGGCATTCATCGGCTTTAAGCGCCGCCGCCAGCGCTACGCCAGTAGTATCTGAACCGCCACGACCAAGGGTAGTGATGTTACCTTCGTCGTCGACTCCCTGGAACCCTGCTACCACTACCACACGCCCTTTGTTCAAATCACTACGCATATTGTCTACGTCAATATTTTGAATACGGGCTTTGGTATACGATGAGTCTGTCTGTATTTTAACCTGGCCGCCTGTATATGAGCGCGCAGGGCAATCTTTTTCAGCCAAAGCCATACACAGCAATGCTATAGTGACCTGTTCGCCAGTTGATACCAGGACATCCATTTCACGAGGTAAGGGTTTATCCTGTAGTTCATTAGCCATGCCGATTAGGCGATTAGTTTCTCCACTCATTGCGGATACAACCACCACGATATCATGGCCTTTATCTCTAAAACCTTTCACCTTATCTGCTACTTGCTGGATACGCTCTACTGAACCAACAGAAGTTCCACCAAATTTTTGTACGTACAACGCCATGTTAATTTCCTAATCGCTATCTATGTATTTCGCTACTTTAGCTTGCGTTTAAGGGTAACAACCTTATGCTAGCCTAATAATTCTTGCAACCAGACCTGAGCGCTTTTTAAAGCTTCAGGTAGTTGGTCTGCTTGACCACCGCCTTGAGCCATGTCTGGACGACCGCCGCCTTTACCTGACATGCTAGACGCTGTGTGGCGGATTAAATCTCCAGCCTTTACCCTGCTAGTAAGGTCTTGTGTAACACCCGCTACGATGCTGGCTTTTTCACCTTCTGTGACTGCTAGCATTACCACACCAGACCCAAGCTTATTGCGTAACTGATCCATAGCATCGCGCAAGGATTTTGGTTCTACGCCCTCAAGCCGACTAATCAGTACCTTTATGCCGTTGATATCTTGGGCCTGAGAAATCAAATCAGTACCTTGGGATGCCGCCATCTTGACTTTAAGCTGGTCTAGTTCACGCTCTAACTGCCGATTTTTTTCAATTAAGCTCTGCACCTTATCCGCAACCTGTTCACGGCTCGCTCTAACCAGGCCAGAAACTGCTGCCAGAATTTTACCAGTTGAAGCCAACCATTGACTCGCTGCAGCACCCGTTAGCGCTTCTACACGTCGGACGCCCGCAGCAACTCCTGATTCAGAGGTGATAATAAAGGCACCAATATCACCCGTTCGCTCAACGTGGGTTCCGCCACAGAGTTCCAAGGAAAACACATTGGGTGTCTGTTTTATATGAGTTTCTCCAACAGTGCCTACTGTTCCCATTGTGACCACACGAACATCATCACCGTATTTTTCTCCAAATAACGCCATAGCACCAGCTGCTTTAGCATCATCAATGGCCATAGTTTCAACTGTAACAGGGGTATTGTGGCGAATCTCCTGGTTAACCATTGATTCGATAATAACCAACTGCGCCGCAGTAACAGGCTCTGAGTGAGAGAAGTCAAACCTTAAACGTTCGGGGTCCACTAAAGAACCTTTTTGAGTCACATGGTCACCTAATACTCGACGCATAGCCTCATGGAGTATATGGGTAGCTGAATGATTTTTTGCGGAATCGGCCCGCAAAACAGTATCTACACGGGTTTTCACCTCATCGCCTACACTTAGCTCACCGGCAATCAGTTCACCATGGTGAACGAAATGTTGACCTTGTTTGAGCGTATCAGTCACTTCAATACAACCGCCCTGCCACTCGATAACACCATGGTCTCCGGTCTGGCCACCTGATTCAGCATAAAAAGATGTGCTATCCAAAACTAACTGAAGTTTACCCACCTGGCTTACACTGTCGTTTAGTTCGCCGTCGACAATTAATGCCACAACCTTGCCAGTGTGAGTTAGATTGTCGTATCCTTTGAAATTAGTTTGGCCTGTTAGTTCTAACTTGTGACTATAGTCAACACCAAAGCTGCTTGCTGAGCGAGCACGTAATCGTTGCTGCTCCATTGCATCTTCAAAGCCCTCGATGTCCATTTCTAAGTTTTTTTCACGAGCAATGTCTCCCGTAAGATCTGCAGGAAAACCATAGGTATCATATAATTTAAAAATGGTTTCGCCTGAAATCACATTACCCCTTAGCTTACTTAAGTCTTGCTCAAGAATACGCATCCCTTGATCCAAGGTTTTAACAAATTGAAGCTCTTCTTTGACAATGACTTTTTCAATAGTGGTTTGTGCTAGTGCAAGATCCGGATATGCTTCGCCCATTTCCGTAACAAGAGGAGCAACCAGTTGGTTAAAGAAACTCCCCTGCGCTCCCAGCTTATTACCATGTCGAATTGCACGACGCATGATACGACGCAGAACATAGCCGCGACCTTCATTGGATGGCATCACCCCATCCAAAATCAAAAACGATACTGATCGAATGTGGTCAGCAATAACACGTAAAGACTTGTTTTCTAAGTCCTCTGTGCCTAACACTCTGGCAGTAGCCTTTAGTAGGTGTTGAAACAAGTCAATTTCGTAGTTTGAGTGCACGTTTTGCAGAATCGCTGCAATGCGCTCCAACCCCATACCAGTGTCAATCGATTGTTTTGGTAAAGGCGCCATTTGGCCACTGATATCGCGGTTGTATTGCATGAACACCATATTCCAAATCTCTATATAACGGTCACCATCTTCTTCTGGCGTACCTGGAGGGCCACCCCAAATTCCTTCCCCATGATCATAGAATATTTCAGAACAAGGACCGCAAGGACCAGTGTCGCCCATAGACCAGAAGTTGTCTTCGTCTAGCCGCGAAAACCGTTGCTGATTGATGCCGATTTCCTCAAACCAAATTTTTTCCGCTTCCGCGTCACTATGGTGTACCGTAATCCATAATTTTTCTTCTGGCAGGCCGAGCTCAACGGTTAAAAAGTTCCAGGCAAACTTTATCGCATCTTGCTTAAAATAATCGCCAAAGCTGAAGTTGCCAAGCATCTCAAAGAATGTATGGTGACGAGCGGTGTAACCGACGTTCTCTAAATCATTGTGCTTACCACCAGCACGCACACAACGCTGAGACGTAACGGCACGTTTATAGGAACGTTCTTCATCACCTAGAAAAACGTCTTTGAACTGAACCATACCCGCATTGGTAAATAACAAGGTGGCATCATTGCCAGGAACTAGAGAACTACTAGGCACAATTTCGTGTCCTAATTGTTCATAATAATTAAGGAATGCCTGACGGATAGCCGCGATTTTCATGGTCAGTCTCGCTGTTAACACAAAAGCGTAAGTATATACTGAACCACTAATGGCTTTCGACCATTGCAGGCAATTTACATTCTAAATTAGCTGATTATTAAACATTTTTTAGAATAAATGACCAGACTCACGGGCGCTCGTCCAGTTGCGCATCTAAGGCGTAATAAATATGCTCTTGAGCAAAACCACGCTGATACAAATATCGAGCTTGTTTAGCCCTGTCTTGAGGGCTGGTTGCCACAGCCCAACCACAATGCTTACGCTTTTGTTGCAGCGCATTTTTGCGCCAGTCAAATTGCTGTTCCAGCATTTGTTGGTGCACTAAATTGCGGTCCAAGCCGTATTGAACACCCCATTGATAGAGGCGTGATGGACCAAACCCTGCGTTTGCTTTCGACCGAACCAGCACTTCTGAAAAGCGCAGGTCTGATTGCAAACCTTGCCGCTCAAGTTCATCGAGTAGAAACTCTAAATCAACATTCCAGCCCTTTTCTACCGCCTTAAGGTAAAGTTTTCTCTGGAGCTCATCACGGGATTGCTCACGTCGTGCCAATAAACCGATGGCTTTATGGCGCAAAGATGAAATTTGTTTTTCCACACCCGTTAGCACAACCCTCTTTTCCATAACCTAAAAACTTAACTCGGCAATTTAAAACGTCAGTGGCGTTACCACATCGTCAGCCACTTCTTTGGGCTTAGGAATGCTCAAAAGAGCTTCTCTAATTTGTAATTCAATCTCTTCACCGATCTCAGGGTGATCTAATAAATATTGCGCAGCATTGGCTTTACCTTGACCAATCTTATCGCCCTTATAGGCATACCAGGCACCAGCCTTGTCCACCAATTCTTGTTTAACTCCTAGATCAATAATTTCACCCATACGGTAAATGCCCTTACCATATATGATTTGGAATTCTGCTTGTTTAAAAGGCGACGCTACTTTGTTTTTGACAACTTTAACTCGAGTTTCGTTGCCTACAATCTCATCGCCATTTTTTACCGCGCCAATACGACGAATGTCCAAGCGCACAGAAGAATAAAACTTTAATGCGTTGCCGCCGGTGGTGGTTTCTGGACTGCCAAACATCACGCCGATTTTCATGCGGATTTGATTAATGAATATAACCAAACAGTTAGCATTTTTGATGTTGCCTGTGATTTTACGCATGGCTTGGGACAATAAACGAGCCTGAAGTCCTACATGATGATCGCCCATTTCACCTTCAATTTCTGCCTTAGGTGTCAACGCAGCCACAGAATCAATAATGATTACATCAACGGCATTTGAACGCACTAGCATATCGGTAATTTCAAGGGCTTGTTCACCCGTGTCTGGCTGACTGACCAATAAGTCGTCAACGTTAACTCCCAGTTTTTCTGCATAGCTTGGATCTAATGCGTGCTCAGCATCAACAAAAGCGCAGGTCTTACCAATTTTTTGGGCTTCTGCAATCACCTGTAACGTAAGGGTAGTTTTGCCAGAGGATTCAGGGCCATAAATTTCGCAAATACGCCCAAATGGTAATCCACCTATACCTAACGCAATATCTAGGCCAAGGGAACCTGTGGATACGGACGGCATAGCTTCTCTGGGTTGATCACCCATACGCATCACTGCGCCCTTACCAAATTGGCGTTCGATTTGGCCTAGCGCTGCTTCGAGGGCTTTTTGTTTGTTTGCATCCATGGGGTTCACCTTATTTTTTGGCTTAGAGCCTATGCCTTTGGTCTTTTCAAGGTACTGTAATTACATACAGTACCTGTTTGTATGTACAGTATTAAACCATACCTGAGAAAAAGTGCAAGGCTTAATTCATAATTTGTCTAAAAGCTTGTTTTGATGTTAATGATTGGATCGGCTTGATAGGTGTATTGATTAAAACGGTCCACTGTTTTTTGTACCCTGCACCCCCTACTTTAAATCATCTAATGTATTATGATCTGGGCTCAACTTACCCTCATCTACTCTCACATTATGAATGACGATACCCCTAAGGGTTGGTGCTTGTGTGGTCGTAAGCAAGAGATGTCAACATTGATTGACAACACCCTTCAATGCCATTCGCACGGCGGCACTTTGGATTTCTTTTCGCCCACCATCTAAATGATATAACCGACTCGTTAACTTTTGCTCAGGTCCGCACCAAGCTATCCATACACTGCCCACAGGTTTTTCAGTGGTACCGCCATCCGGTCCTGCGACCCCACTCACCGCCACACAAATATCGACCGCCATGGCTTTGCAACCCCCTACCGCCATCGCCTCAACTACTTCTTTGCTCACGGCCCCTTGAACATCAATGGTTTGGGAGTTCACGCCCAGCAAATGTATTTTTAAATGGTTACTGTAACTAATCACACCACCATTAAACCATCTTGAGCTGCCTGAAAGAGAGGTCAGCAAGGCGCCAATGGCGCCACCCGTGCATGACTCGGCAGTGGCCATTGAGAGGCCCTTATCCATCAGAGCATGAGCCACTTCATTGGCTAAAATTAGGTCCTGCTTTGGGTCTATGATCAACTTATTCTGCATTGTTAAAAGCACCATGATTGCGGAAAAGAAATTGGCCTCAGCGACCAATGGGTAACTATGACCTTAGGTACCACCTCAGTGCAAGTTAAAATGACACAATTACATGGGTTTCTATGGGACTGCATAAACGGTCTGTGGTAGACATCCATGACACCATAAATGCCACAGCCTAGGACTTTATAAAATTGTCTTTGTGTCGATCCCTAAGGATATTTTTTAATACCTTACCCATTGTGTTTCTGGGTAATTCATCAACGAAAAATATATTTTTGGGCCGCTTAAAGGCCGCAATTTTTTGCTGCAAAATATTTTTTATGCCATTTTCGTTTTGACTTGTATCGCCTGTCAGCACCACAACCGCCAACACGCCTTCGCCAAAGTCAGGATGGGGGACACCAATGACTGCGGATTCATAAACACCTTCAACATCATCCAGAATGATTTCTATTTCTTTTGGGTAAACGTTATATCCACCAGAGATAATAAGATCTTTTGAACGGCCCACAATGGATAGGTAGTTGTCGCCGTCCATAGTGCCAAGATCGCCTGTAATAAAGAAACCATCTTCACGGAATTCTTGTTTTGTTTTTTCGGGCATTTGCCAATAACCCTTAAACACATTGGGTCCACGAATTTCAACTGATCCAATTTCACCCTGACCAAGTTGTTGGCCACTATCTGCATCGGTAATACGCACCTCAACGCCAGGAAGAGGCATTCCTACGGTACCTGCACGACGCTCACCTTCATAGGGATTTGAGGTATTCATATTTGTTTCTGTCATGCCATAGCGTTCTAAAATTTCGGCACCTGTGACTGCGCTCCATTGCTTATGAGTCTCTGCCAACAAGGGGGCAGAGCCAGAAATAAATAAACGCATAGGGGCCACTGTTTTTGGGGAGAGATTAGGGGACTCTAACAATCTGACATAAAACGTTGGCACGCCCATTAACACTGTGGCCTTACTCATGAGTGATAAAATAGTCTCACTATTAAAGCGGGGCATAAATAACATAGACGCACCTGCACATAAGGTGACGTTAGTCGCCACAAATAGCCCATGGATATGAAATATAGGCAGGGCGTGAATCAATACATCGTGGCGATCAAAATGCCAACATTGTTGCAGTGCTTGGGCGTTGGAGACCAGATTGTCATGGGTGAGCATGGCACCCTTAGAGCGACCCGTTGTGCCAGAGGTATACAAAAAGGCTGCGAGATCATCTTTAGCCCTCGCCACTTCTTTAAAATTCTCAGTATGGGTGGGTAATGCCTCCATAAGTGTGCCTGTGCCATCGCTTGAAAGGGTCAACACTTTGCTAACACCTGCCTGCGCCGCTAAGCCTTCCAAGGTCGGCGCTGTTTCAGGATCACACACAAATATGAAGGGTTTGGCATCAGCCAAAAAGTATTCAAGTTCTGAGGGGGTATAAGCCGTATTAAGTGGCAGGAAAATACCACCTGCCAATATGGTTCCTAAATACAATTGTATCGACTCAATAGATTTCTCTAGCTGCGCCGCCACACAGTCACCAGGACTTAAACCAACCTTTTGCAAAGCGGCAGCATTTTTTTCAGCTGCACTAAACATTTCGCCGTAAGACAGGGTTCTACCATCAAGCATTTCGGCATAGAGGGTTTCATCTCGTCCCACTGACGCGGATCTTAAATGGTGGCCAAGGTGGTTAGTATCATACATTGACAATATCCTATTAAGTTTCTATTTCAAAAGTCGTTGCACAGTCTCTGAACAGATGATCGTTTTTAGATTGGCAAAGGCCTCATGGGGGTGCTCAATGGAACTGAGGTCATATAGATAATTGACCATCACACCCCAAGAGCTTTCCAATCTGCTTTCGCTTGGGTCAGCCTGGCTATTAATTTGCTCAAGACAGACGCCATTGCCTAAGTGAAACCGTGACACATAGTCGAAGGGACTGCTGTCACTCTTTTTAGCCTTGAGAAGATACCAAGCTGTCAATTTTTCAAGTAATCCGCAATCAACTCCAATGGCATCTTTTGAATTATAAAGTGAGCGTGCAGTTTCCTGAAGTGCTATTGACATTTTACTCAGTTTATTTTTCTCGACTTGCTGGCGCACCCAATGACACATTTCTGGTAAGGGAGATAGGGTGACAAATTGACTAAGGTTAGTGAATTCATGACGTAATTCTTCCATCACCTGTTTGATTAAAAAATTACCAAAAGAAATACCTTGAAGTCCTTTTTGACAATTAGAAATTGAATAAAACACAGCCGTAGTGGCTACTGATGGATTGAGGTGCTGCCGTTGTTTGGCGAGAATCGGGGTGATTGCCCGCGGAATATCAGCGGTCATCGCCACTTCAACAAATATTAGTGGTTCAGCACTCAGGGCTGGGGTGTTGTAAAAATCAAAGTAAGGTGATTGCTCAAAACGTCCCACTTTGATGAATACAAGATCGGTCGAGGGATGCCCCTGTGTCTTACTCATCCACTAAGGTGCCTTTTGCCGTGACACCGCCTTGGGTAATTAAATCAGCCTTATTTTTACTGTAGCCAAACAGGACCTCAATAAGCCCAGCCATTACGATTGCCCCTGCACCCACCCATTGCATCAGCACCATGGATTCTTCAGGGATAAGGATGGCCGCACTCACGATGGCGACTATGGCTTCAGTCATGGTCAAGATACCTACGCGCCCTGGGAATAATAATTGTGAGATTCTGAAAATCATAAAAAAGGAGGGTACGAAAATAAACATTGCCCAGAATGCAGCGGCTGGGAGTGCTGTCTTGATGGTCTGTAAATCGGGCATTGGATTAGCAGGCAACAGCTCAGCAGTTAATGCAGAACATAGGGTGGTTGCTAAAAATGTAAATGCCATCAGGGGAAAAATAGGAATCGCAGCCCACCGATTTAGTATGGAGATGCCAATGGCCCAAAATATGCCTGACAAAAGGCTATATAGGTCACCTATATTCAGCGGTTGGTTAGAGGAGTTTGCATTTGATAGTAGTAAAAACAAGCCTAGAAGTGCCACACCAATGGCAATCATTCGGGCTTTGGTTAATGGCTCTGAAAGCCAAAATACGCCTAGTAAAGTAGACCAGATCGGAGTTAAGTAATACAGTAAGGTGGCCCTGGCTACAGTGGTTTCTAACAGACCATTGGCATAGAGGGTGAAGGCTATACCGATTATGAGCCCGGCAAAAATAGTAGGACCCACAAGCCCTTTGAGTTGCTGGTAGTTGAACATGAGCAAGGGCACTAATACCAACAAAGGGCATGCATTAAAGAGGACAACGCTCCATGAAGCTGATACACCTAACTCTTCAATGGTTCTTAAAGGCAACCAATAAAGCCCCCAGACACCCGCGCTTAGGGCGAGGAAGATACTTAAGGTTTTATCAGACGTTTTTTCTAAAAACATGCACTCTATTTTCCTTATTTAGCTTGGCAGTTTAGTGTTAGACAACGCCCCTAGAAACGCCTCTATAGGGGGCAATATCAGTTCAGGGTGATCAAATGTCTGGGCATGATCTAGGCCCATAATGGGCACAAATTGGGCATTTGGTAGCCGTTTAACGCACCTTTCAACCTTAGAAATTCGGCGGTCATTTGTACCCACGTATAGGCAGCACGGCATAGTCATGGTGGGTATAGTTGACTCTAGGGAGTGACGATGATTCATGGCCGCAGCAAGTGCCTGTAAATCATTTGCGACGATCTGAGAGCGACTTTTTGGCGTAATACGAACATCCACAAAGGCCTCCATCGCCTCTATGAACGCATCTTCATCGGTGCCATCAATGTGATCAAAAACGTCCATTGCATCAGTATAAGGATGTGCCCCTCCCAAAATCAATGAGCGAATCCGTGGCGCAGCATACTTTGCTATACCGAAGCCAATCCAACCACCCATTGAGTAGCCCCAATAGTTAGTTGCTCTAATGCCCAGATCATCTAATACGGCGACAACGTCACTGACTCTGAGGGCTAGGGAATAAGACTCTACATCATGGGGTTTATCACTATGTCCATGCCCACGAGCATCCATCAGAATCAGTTGGTAATTTGGTTTAAGCAGTTCAACGTAACCACTTTCGTACCAAACATCTAGGCTTTCTGCACTGCCATGGTGGAGTATGATGGGTTCGCCCTTACCTTCTACTTGGTAATAAATACAGATACCTTGATTATTGGCGTATGGCACTAGTGCACCCTCCCCGATCACACAGGCTAATTGATAACAAAGTTGGCAACCATGCTAATACTAAGGGGTCGCTCAGGTAAACGTCTTTCTTTATTATAGCGCTGGTACCTTTTGGGCCTATTCAAAGGATGTGTAAACCTGCATCTTCTAGCACCCTCAGAGGAATCCAGAATAATCCACCAAACTCCGCCCACATAAAGGCAGGCCAATTTAGCTCGGTTCTCAACGGATATTCTCATGCTCTGTCCTTAGTGCTTAGAATCAAGGTAAATTGGCATATTGCTTGGCTTAATGACTAGTTTTAATGTTATTCAGGTGATGAATGCTGCCATAATTCCAGCTCAATGGGAGACAGTGGTGGCAGGCCAAGAATAGTGTCGCTTAACTTGTCTGCCAACATCAATGTGGGGGCATTGGTATTGCCATTGGTTACCCTTGGCATAATGGAAGCATCGACTACTCGCAAGGCTTTTATACCATGCACCCGCCCACTAGGGTCAACCACAGCACCCATTTTTGGGTCCATACCCATGCGCGCTGTACACGACAAATGCCACTGAGTGGTGGTCTCGCTATTAATGCACTGGTCTATCTCAGCATCACTTTTTAACGCATCACCAGGAAAAATCTCTGCCCCGCGGTATTGGTCTAGAGATGGCTGACGAACTAATTCACGCACCAAGCGAACACCTGAGCGTAAGGCTTCACGATCATGATGGTCGTGCAGATAGTTGGCCAAAATACTAGGCGCTGCTGCTGGATCTGCACTAACCAACTCAATCCTGCCCCGACTGTGCGCTTGCATTAAACCAATATGGATCTGGAAAGCATGTTCGTTGATGGGCTCCCAGGTGGTGTGATCTATGGCCAAGGGTGTGAGTGTCAATTGGAGGTCTGGATAAGCCACATCAGGATGGGAGCGGATACAGCCAACAACGTCAAAATGGTTGCTAGCACAGATACCCTTGCGGCGAGTTACCCACTCCACTCCGGCCATGATCCGTCCGACTAAGGTTAGTTTCGACCACATACTTACAGGCTTTACACATTTAAATTTCATCACAAGATCTGGATGTTCATTTAGGTTCTGTCCCACTCCAGGTAGATCTTCAACCAATAGAATGCCCATATCTGCCAAGTGCGCTTTGGGCCCAATACCTGAGAGCATAAGGAGCTTTGGAGAACCCACCGCGCCAGAACACAAGATCACTTCTTTATTCGCCAAGGCTGTGACACGTTCACCGCGTCGGTTTTTGTATTCGATGCCTGTAGCCACTTTATCACTAATCAATACTCGCTCTACCAAGGCACCGGTTTCAATGGTTAGATTAGATCTGTCACGCGCAGGGTTAAGGTAAGCACGTGTGGTACTCCAGCGTTCCCCATTATAAATTGACTGGTCAAGGGGACCAAAGCCTTCCTGACAATAGCCAACAATATCATCAGTCTGAGGATAACCTGCCTCTACACCCGCTTGCACAAAAGCTGACGACAACGGGTTACTAGGACTTGGACGATGAACTTTCATGGGCCCAGAATCGCCACGGAAGTCACTGCCGCCAGCGTCAAAGTTTTCTAAGCGCTTAAAATAAGGAAGCACATCGGCGTAACCCCACCCTTGGCAACCAGATTCTTTCCAGCCCTCAAAGTCTTGTGCATGACCCCGAATAAAAACCATACCATTAATGCTAGATGATCCACCGAGGACTTTGCCTCGGTCATGGATGATTTGCCGGTTATTTAATTCCGGTTCGGGATCGCCTTTGAAAGTCCAATTGTATTTTGTGCTTTTTAAATTAGCCAACATGGCGGCTGGGATTTTCAGCGACAAGGCACTATCCTTTGGCCCGGCTTCAACAACTAGTACACTATGTTGGCCACTCTCTGATAATCGATTAGCCAGAATACAGCCCGCTGAACCTGCTCCCACGATAATGTAATCAAATTTCATTTCAGCTTTCCTTGTGTCACTTGTGATCTCGTAACAGTCTGATTGAAGTTCATTCATTTCAGTGCTTTCATGACTAAAGAACGAAGCAGTTTACACCGTTGGTGTTTGCTTGAAGCTACTACTGACCGTACAATTGTGCTTTGCATCGTGGTGTTCCTAAGTCAGAATAACTACTTGCTCTTCAATTATTTCGTTTGGGTGATCCTTACTTAGGACGCCAATACGTTAAGCAAAGAACCTACAATAGAACCTTGACTAAAGAATGAGAGTTGCTGATGTAAACATTTACTTTAAGATACCACATGATACGCAAGTAAAATAAATTTATTTTTAATATAAACAATGAGTTATGCTTAAATAATGAATATTTCTAACAAAAACAAAGAATTAAAAAACGGCATTAACTCTAACCATACTCCCATGATGCAGCAGTATTTAGGCATTAAGCACGACCACCCCAATGATTTAGTATTTTACCGCATGGGTGATTTTTACGAAATGTTTTATGAAGATGCAAGAGATGCTTCACAGTTACTCGACATCTCCTTGACATCAAGAGGTCAGTCCGCGGGCCAACCCATACCCATGTGTGGCATCCCATACCATGCGGCTGAAGCATACATTGCTAAAATTGTTAATGCTGGTCGCGCTGTTGCTGTAGCCGAGCAAATCGGAGACCCTGCTACCAGTAAAGGCCCCGTAGACAGAAAAGTGGTTCGCGTTGTTACGCCAGGGACCCTCACCGATGAAGCATTAATGGACGCTAATCGAGACCATTTACTGACTGCTGTTTATCAATTACAAGAGACCTATGGCATTGCTAGCTTAGACATGAGTAGCGGTCGGTTTGCCCTAGTAGAGGCCAGCAATGCGGACCAATTGCAGACCCAGTTACAACGTTTGAGGCCTGCAGAGCTGCTTTTTGATGAGACCAGCGATCTCATCAATCACATACAAGATTGGCCCTGTCGCCGCCCGCAAGCGAGTTGGAATTTCGCTTACGATACGGCCCAGCGATTACTATGTAGCCAGTTTAATACCCGTGATCTAAGTGGCTTTGGCTGCGATGCCATGCAGGCTGCTATTTGTGCGGCCGGGTGTTTATTGAATTATGCCAAGGAAACTCAAAAAGGAGACCTTCCTCATTTACGTAATTTACAAGTAGAGCTACCTCAAGATACCCTTATTCTCGATGGTCCAAGCCGAAAGAATTTGGAAATCGACCACAACATTCAAGGTGGTGAACAGTTTACCCTCGCAGCAGCACTAGACACAACGGCTACCCCGATGGGCGGCCGGCTATTGCGCCGTTGGCTCAATAACCCTTTGCGCAACATTGAGACGCTCGAACAGCGGCAAGATTTTATAAGCCAAGCTATAGAGCGAGACGGCCCTGAAGACCTCCAGCAATGCCTTACCCCGATTGGCGACATGGAACGCATCCTGTCGCGCATCGCCTTGAGATCCGCACGCCCTCGCGATTTATCGCGCCTTTGTACAAGTCTTAGCGCATTACCAAATATACAAGTCTTATTGCTTTCTCTGGAGTCTACAAAAGCTCAGTCATTAGCCACAGACATTAGTGAGTTCCCGTCTATTGTTAACTTACTAACTAAGGCCATTGTAGACAACCCACCTGTGATTATACGAGACGGCGGGGTTATCGCCAAAGGTTATGACGAAGAGCTCGACCAATTACGTGGACTAAGCCAAAATGCAGGCCAGTTTTTGCTTGATTTGGAAACCCAAGAGCGCGAGCGTACAGGCCTGTCCACCCTAAAAGTTGGCTACAACCGTGTGCATGGTTATTATATTGAAATAAGCCGATTACAGTCTGGCCAAGCCCCTACTGAGTACGTCCGACGGCAGACTTTAAAGAACGCCGAGCGCTTCATCACCCCTGAACTGAAGGCCTTTGAAGACAAAGCCTTAAGCAGCAAAAGCCGCAGTCTGGCTAGAGAAAAGGCGCTTTATGAAGCGCTAATTGAAGACTTGGCTACTCACCTTCCTCGACTGCAATGCGCATCAGACGGCATCAGCGAACTTGATGTACTATCTTGCCTAGCTGAACGAGCGGTCTGCCTAGATCTTCGGCGGCCAAGCTTAAAAACTGAACCTGGAATCAGCATCATCCAAGGTCGCCATTTGGTGGTGGAGCAATTAATTACGGATCCGTTTGTAGCGAATGACACCAAACTCTCTACCAACGCCAGCATGATGATGATTACCGGCCCAAATATGGGTGGCAAATCTACTTACATGCGGCAAGTTGCGTTAATCGTTATTATGGCCCAAATTGGGTCTTACGTGCCTGCCTTCAGTGCCACCGTTGGCATTGTTGATCGAGTATTCACTCGTATGGGCAGTAGTGATGACCTTGCTGGTGGACGCTCCACCTTTATGGTTGAAATGACGGAGACTGCAAACATTCTCAATAACGCAAGCGCTAAAAGCCTAGTTTTAATGGACGAAGTGGGGCGCGGAACCAGTACCTTTGACGGTTTATCTTTAGCTTGGTCCTGTGCCTTAAATCTGGCGCAGGACATTGGCGCGTTGACACTGTTTGCCACTCACTATTTTGAAATGACACAGTTAGCGGATCAGTTACCACAAGTAGATAATGTCCATTTAGATGCCACGGAACATCATGACAACATTATCTTTATGCATAAAGTATTACCAGGACCAGCAAGTCAGAGTTATGGCCTACAAGTGGCTAAACTAGCAGGTGTACCCCATCAAGTTATAATCGAAGCTAGGCAAAAATTGCAACATTTGGAACAAAACGGAAGTCTAAGCACATCTAAAAAGTCAACACCAACAGTGACGCCCCTGCAATCAGATTTATTTAGTAGTTTAGCTCACCCTATCGAAGCGCTGCTAAAAGACAACAAGGCAGACGAGCTAACACCTCGACAAGCGCTCGACCTCATTTACCAAATGCAGCAACTACTCCATAGCCAGCGCAACTAAGATGCTCAACTTTAGGATTTAAAAAATTAAAGCTTAGCGTCCAACAAATCAGTACTGTTAAGACCCTCTATTTCTAAAATTTTACGCAGGCTACGCAATGCTCCTACTTGAATTTGGCGCACTCTTTCGCGGGTGAGCCCAATTTCTCTGCCAACGTGTTCAAGGGTACAGACAGTATGGCCTCGCAAACCAAAACGACGAGCAATGACATCCTTTTGGAGATCAGTAAGTAGGTCTAACCACTGTTCCATGTTACTCATTAGATTACTGTCTACTAAAGAATTTTCGGGGCCTTGGCTTGCAGTGTCTGCAATGGTTTCCAATAGTGTGGTATCACTATCAGGACCCAAGGAATTATCCACCGAACCCACCCTGTCATTTAAGCTCAACATGGCTCTAACTTGCTTTACTGGCTTACCTAGGAAGCAGGCAATTTCTTTTGGAGTCGGCTCATGATCTAACTTTTGCGCCAACTCTCTCGCCGCTCGCAAATAAACATTAAGTTCCTTGACCACATGAATTGGCAAACGAATAGTGCGTGTTTGATTCATGATCGCCCGCTCAATGGTCTGGCGAATCCACCATGTACCGTAAGTAGAAAAACGAAACCCTCTTTCAGGGTCAAACTTCTCTACGGCGCGTATTAAGCCAAGATTACCTTCTTCGATCAGGTCAAGTAAAGTAAGTCCACGATTGACGTAACGGCGTGCAATTTTCACCACTAGCCTTAAATTACTTTCAATCATCCGATGGCGAGCTTGCTCATCGCCCTTTAGTGCCAAACGAGAAAAGTGTTGCTCTTCTTCCGCCGTAAGTAAGGCACGAAAGCCAATCTCACTTAAATAGAGAAGGGTCGCATCTTTAAAATCGGTTACCTTGTTTGAATATTTACCAGCAGACTTATATTTTGCATATTGCAATTCACTGCGTTGTTCATGCGCCTCTTCTACAGATAATTCTTGCGTCATTTAAATAACCTATGAACTAACCTAATTAACCAGCTACTTCCATCAAAGACTACACCAGGTAATTTGTTATAGAGAATTTATAGCTTGGGCAAATACCTCAGTGGATTAACAGGTTTACCATCTTTACGAATTTCAAAATGTAGTCTTGGGTCCAATTGGGGGCCCTTGCCTACTTCCGCTATAATCTGGCCTGCATTCACCATAGTACCTTCCGCAACCAAAATACGGCTGTTATAGGCATATGCACTAAGGTAAGTATTATTGTGTTTTACCACAACCAACTTACCGTAGCCTTGGATACCACTGCCAGCATATACTATTATTCCACTAGATGCAGCTTTTACCGATTTTCCAAAAGTGGATGATAAATCAATCCCATGGAAAGCGTTGCCTTTATTAGAAAAAACTTGTATTAATTTCCCCTTCAAGGGCCAGCTCCAGTGAACGGACAGAGGGCCCTTGTAAGCCTTTCCATCTGGGGACTTAGAGGTGGAATTTGAAGCTGAAGAAGGCGCTTTATAAGTTGGTTTTTTGGTACTAACAACGGGCTTTTTGACAGATCCTTTTGAAACAGAAACATCAATTACATTATTACTATTTGTATCATTAAAATAAACGACCTGACCGACATAAATAGTGTATGGCGAGCCAATGCCATTCACTTTGGCTAGTTTTTTATAATCCCAACCAAAACGCCAAGCAATCGCAAACATGGTATCACCAGGCCTGACTTGATATGATACTGGAGTAGTTTTTACACTATTGCCCGCTAAAGATTGAGCAGTGCTGTAACCCAACTCCTGCACTGGTGCATATTGGCTGGCACTGCAAGCAGCAAGCAAAAAAGCAACCACGCCAACGCTACAACACCTAGTCACCCACAAAGTTACATTGTTAGAGCGCATATCTACGTCGCCAAATCTTGCAATTGAATACGGCCAAACTTAGCCACCAACAAACCCGCCAAGCAACAGACCAATATGCACCAAATAAGCTGATTATCGCTGCCGGTCATTTGGCTATAAACCCAAGGCATAAGGTTTTCTTGTTGCAGTGGTACTTCTAATCCCGCACTATTCAAGCGGTAACTGATGGTATGTTTCCATGGCCATAATTTTACCACCGAACCCATCATTAGTCCTGCTAAAAGACTCATTACAGCTGCAGTGTGTCGCTTCAGCAAATAACTAATCACTCGACTGAAGGCAATTAAACCAAAACCACACCCCAAGGAAAATATAGCAATAATTTGAACATCTAAAGCCGCTAAGCGGGCAATTAAGAATGGGTAAATGCCCAACATTAGCAACATAAAGCTACCGGAAACGCCAGGCAGTATCATAGCAGTGATGGCCAAAGCTCCTGCGGCCATCAACCATAAATAACCCCACCCAGAAAACCCATCTACTGTATGCAACATAGGCACATTAGCTAAAGCCACACTCACCACCAAACCTAATACAAGCCAGCTCCGACGCAGCTGATTTTGAGCATATAACTCCTGTAGCAACAACAAGCTCGCCACCATTATCAAACCCAAAAATAAACTCCACATAATCAAAGGCTGCACTAATAACAGCCAAGTAATGAGCTTGGACAACAACAAGAGCGCGGTTGCCATACCGAGGCCAAGGTTCACCAAAAACAGACCATCAACATAGTGCCACGCTTTAGCCACCTGCCGCCCCATTACTAGCTTTAATAAATGCCGGTGACTGAGGTGACTAATTGCAGTTAATAAGCGGCCATAAATGCCACTCAACAAAGCCACACTGCCACCAGATATACCGGGTACTAAATCTGCGGTTCCCATAAGCATACCGGTCATGAACGTTCGCCATTGTATAGCCCTAGTTTTTACCGTCATCATACTAATCCATTAACTAGAGGCACAAAATTAGCCGCTTCTACTTTTTGTTTGCTAAAGCGGTTACCAGAGCGAGTGATTTTTAATAGGCATTGGTCATTATCACCTACGGGGATAATCATACATCCCCCTTCGGCAAGCTGCCACTGTAGCGCTTGGGGGACCAGTGAAGGTGCCGCCGTCACCATAATACCGTCAAAAGGTTCTCGTGCAGGCCACCCTTCGTAGCCATCACCATGTTTGTAGACAACATTGTGGATATCCATTAGCTGCAAGCGGCGTTTGGCTCGATTTAGTAAAGGCTCGATACGCTCCATAGTCAGCAATCTAGGTACCAGCTGAGCCAAGATACAGGTTTGATAACCAGAGCCCGTGCCAATTTCTAATACCTTTTTAGCAGGGCATGAAGCCAGCAAAAGTTCACTCATACGCGCAACGGTATAAGGCCGCGATAGGGTTTGATTATGACCAATGGGTAGGGACTTATCTTCGTATGCTCTATGAGCTAAAGCCTCATCTAAAAATAAATGACGAGGGGTTGAGCGCATCACATCCAGCACTCTAACATCCTGTATACCAAGCTCTATCAACATATCAACCAAGCGCTCTCGTGTTCGCTGGGACGTCATACCTATACCCTGCCTGTTAGCGACAGTCCTCTTAGGATCAGTAACACTGTAGCGCATTAAAACGTGTCCCGCAGCCAATCAGTTACAGTATCAAAGGCCCTATGGCAGGCCATATCTGGCGATAAGGGAGTAACAGATACATAGCCATGTTTTATAGCGTGAAAATCCGTGCCTTCACTGGCATCCTTAACCATACCTGCCGGGCCAATCCAGTAACATTGATGGCCGCGTGGATCCTGGGCATCGATAGCAGACCCCCCAAGTTCTCGACTACCTAAACGAGTGACTTTCACACCTTTAATCTGTTCATAAGGCAAATCTGGCACGTTTACGTTAATAATACAGCGCGGCGGTAAATCAAGCTGCTGTATACCTGTCATTAGTTGTCTGGCTACTTTTGCGGCCGTCAAAAAGTGAACTTTACCAACTAAAGAAACCGCCATCGCGTGGTGAGCAAGATAGCGACCTTCCATCGCCGCCGCAACGGTGCCTGAATAGAGCACATCATCACCCAAATTAGCTCCATGATTAATACCAGAAACCACCATGTCAGGCGTGATATCCAGCACCCCATTAATGCCCAAGTGCACACAGTCTGCAGGGGTACCATCTATGCCAAAAAAGCCATTTTCCTGTGGAATCAATCTCACTGGACGAGACAAGGTTAACGAATTGCTAGCACCACTCAAATCCCGATCGGGTGCAATGACAGTCACTTGATGATCTTGCACTAGCTCTTGTACCAAGTGCGATAGCCCTACGGCATGAACACCGTCATCATTAGAGATCAGTAGTTGCATCTTACCACTCCTTGCCTTGACTGCTTTTGTTAGTTGTCATTGGGGTTGTTCTGCCTGGGCTATTTCTCGCACCAATGCGGTCGCGTAACTGCCCCGCATCAAATGAAAATTTAGCGCCAATACATCGCCTTCACACCAACGCCAGCTAAAGGCTTTCGGCCATAAGCGCAAGCTACGCCTTTGGGCGGTCATATTTTGCACAACTAAGGCTTCTATCCAAGGCTGCCATGGATCTAGGGCTTGTGCTTCATAAATACTTGCAGAAGTAACTAGAGGATTGCCAACACGCCCAGCCATGACGCCGGTTGGGGCTAAATCACCCGTATCGATGCGCTGTTGGACAGCGGCTAAGTCAGTGGATGCACACGCATCAAACTGACTAAACCCATCACTAAACATACAGCGTTCACCCACAGCAGCTTTTAGCCAAGAACCATCGTCCACACGCTTACTCAAAAGCTGGTTAAATAGGTAAGAACGAACTGATGACAATGCCATACCGCGCTTAAAGCGGTCCTTTATACGCTTACCTTGCATCATCGACAAGGCAAGACCAAGATTACCACCCTGGCGCCCAAACCGCTGATCACCAAAATAATTAGGTGCACCTTGCTGTGAAATTATGAAGAGTTTTTGTTCTAAAGCTTCACTAGTTTTTATATTGCGTAAACGAATTGCAAAAAAATTACCCTGATGCACTCCGGTTTTTAGCTTGCGCTGATGCCTAACTACTTGGTGCAGATGGACCTCTGAGTTTTGCAACTGTTGCCAATCGGGATCTACAGCTTCTGCCTTTCCTGGTAGATGCACCCCAAACCATTGTCTAGTGACACCTCGGCGATCCTTCAGACCTGAGTAGTTAACTTGCCTAGCAGGCACACCCGCAAGTTTTGCAATATTACGCGCTAGAAAATCCGTATTAGTATCAGTTTTAGTGATGTCGAGGTAAACGTGCTCTCCCTCACCACAAGGCTCGTAACCTAGGTCCTCTGTGACTATAAAATCACTGCAATGGGATTTAATATGAGCTTTAGACTGGGGCACACCAGAGGCATGGGCCCATTCAACAGGCCACTGCAGAGGCTGTAATTCCAAACTATTCATTAATCTTCCACGAGTTGGTAAAAGGTTTCATTAGGTTTGACCATACCGAGATCGTGGCGTGCACGTTCTTCAATGGCAGCGATCCCCTGCTTCAAGTCCAATACCTCGGCATGGAGTTGTCGATTACGCTCAGACAAACTCGCATTCACCGTTTCCTGAGCCGTAATTTGCTCCTGTAGGCGTGCAACTTCAAGCAAACCAGACTGCCCCCACCAAAGGCTGTACTGCATAGCCACTAAGGCGATTAATATTAATCCAACTAACCATTTCATAAATATATCAACAAAAAAGGGAGCTGACCTTGGCCATAATTAGCCAACGTGAGCTCCCTAGACCAGGTCAATAATTGTTATTGGCCTTTAATTTCCTGACGCCCACGATAAGGAGCGTCAGCACCTAGTTCCTGCTCTATTCGTAGTAAGCGGTTATACTTAGCCACTCGATCTGAGCGACATAGTGAGCCCGTTTTAATTTGGCCCGCTGCAGTGGCTACGGCCAAGTCTGCAATAGTAGTGTCTTCTGTTTCACCAGAACGGTGGGAAATAACCACACTAAAACCCGCTTTTTGAGCCATACGGATTGCCGCCAAAGTCTCAGTAAGAGTGCCGATCTGATTAAACTTAATCAAAATAGAGTTACCGATACCTTGCTCAATGCCCCGACTCAATATTTTCGTATTAGTGACAAATAAATCATCACCTACTAGCTGAACACGATCACCACACTTTTGGGTAAGATCTTGCCAACCATCCCAATCACTTTCATCCATGCCGTCTTCAATGGAAATAATGGGGTGCTTATGCGTTAACTCAGTTAGGTAATCAGCAAAACCAGAAGCATCAAAGGACTTACCCTCACCACTTAGGTTATAAGTGCCATTTTCATAAAATTCTGACGCGGCGCAGTCCAACGCTAAGGTCACATCCTTACCAAGCTCATAGCCAGCATACGCTACTGCTTCAGCAATGACATCCAGTGCAGCTTCGTTTGAAGGCAGGTTGGGGGCAAAACCACCTTCATCACCCACGGCAGTACTTAAACCCCTTTGGCGGAGCACCTTTTTAAGGGCGTGGAAAATTTCCGCACCACAGCGCAGAGCCTCTGAGAAATTAGGCGCACTTACTGGTTGCACCATAAATTCTTGAATATCCACGTTATTATCAGCGTGTTCACCACCATTAATAATATTCATCATTGGCACGGGCATACTGTACTGCCCTGCAGTGCCGTTGAGCTCAGCAATATGTGCATATAGAGGTATGCCTCTGTATACCGCAGCTGCTTTGGCTGCTGCCAGGGATACAGCAAGAATAGCGTTTGCACCAAGAACTTCTTTGTTTTCTGTGCCATCCAATTCGATCATGGCCGCATCCAAGGCCTGCTGATCAGTTGCATCTATACCCTTCAAACGCTCTAAGATAGGTCCATGAATGCCAGCAATAGCATTGATAACACCTTTGCCTAAATAACGGGATTTGTCACCGTCACGAAGTTCTAGAGCTTCGCGGGAGCCCGTGGATGCGCCAGAAGGAGCGCAAGCGGTACCAAAAGCACCACCCGCCAGTAATACATCTGCTTCAATAGTAGGGTTGCCCCGAGAGTCCAACACTTCCCTTGCCTGGATGTCGGCAATTAATTGGTCCAAAATATTCTCCTGTTACTCAAGTAGCTTAAAATTATGACTATGTGATTATTTACTTTTCGCCTGAATAATTGCTGCACCCACAAAACCTTCAAACAGACCGTGGCCAGCGCGGGGCGTCGAGGTGAATTCTGGATGGAATTGGCAGGCTACAAACCAAGGATGATCAACTATCTCAACCATTTCCACTAAACTGCCATCCATAGAATGGCCAGAAACCTTCAGACCTGCCACTTCCAACTGCTTAATAAATGTATTATTCACTTCATAGCGATGACGATGACGCTCCGTAATCACTTCTTGTTTGTATGACTGGTGAGCCAAAGAACCAATTTGTAAACGACATTGCTGCGCACCTAAGCGCATAGTTCCACCCAAATCTGACGATTCTGAACGTTGCTCAAGCTGACCAGACTCATCCTTCCATTCGGTAATTAAACCGACAACACAATGTTCTGAACTTGCATCAAACTCACTACTATTAGCATCACTCCACCCGACTACGTTACGGGCAAATTCAATCACCGCAACCTGCATGCCCAGACAAATACCTAAATACGGTATTTTTTTCTCACGTGCGTATTGAACAGTCTTAATTTTACCTTCCGTGCCTCGCTCTCCAAAACCACCGGGTACTAATATCGCATCAACACCATCTAACAATGCAACACCTTTCGTTTCAATGTCTTCAGAATCAATATAACGAGTATTAACCTTGGTGTGTGACTTAATACCTGCATGGCTAATCGCTTCAATCAAAGACTTATAGGCGTCCAACAATTCCATGTACTTGCCAACCATAGCAATAGTGACTTCCCGTTTAGGGTTTAGCTTTGCTTCCGCTACTGCATCCCATTCAGTTAAGTCGGCTTCGTTACAAGCTAAGCCAAAGCGTTCAATAACGATGGCGTCTAAACCCTGCGCTTTTAATAAACTTGGAATTGTGTAAATACTCTCTGCATCAGGTAATGAAATAACCGCACGCTGTTCAACGTTGGTAAACAAAGCGATCTTGCTTCGTTCTGGCAATTCAATAGCAACTTCGGAGCGGCACACCAAAATATCTGGCTGAATACCAATAGAGCGTAGTTCTTTTACCGAATGCTGGGTAGGCTTAGTTTTCGTTTCACCTGCAGTGGCGATATAAGGCACTAATGTAAGGTGCATAAAGAGTGCACGGCCAGAACCAAGCTCGAACTTCATCTGACGGATGGCTTCTAGGAAAGGCTGTGATTCAATATCACCAACAGTTCCACCAATCTCTACCAATGCAATCTCTGCACCTTCAGAACCTTTGTATACTCGGCGCTTAATTTCGTCGGTAATGTGTGGAATAATTTGTACCGTACCACCTAAATAGTCACCACGGCGTTCTTTACGTAACACATGTTCATAGACGCGGCCTGCCGTAAAGTTATTACTCTTAGACATTTTAGTATCAATAAAACGTTCATAATGACCTAAGTCCAAATCTGTTTCAGCTCCATCTTCCGTTACAAATACCTCTCCATGCTGGAACGGGCTCATGGTGCCGGGGTCCACATTAATATATGGATCTAATTTCAACATGGTTACTTTGAGGCCACGTGCCTCTAGGATGGCGGCCAAAGATGCCGAAGCGATGCCTTTACCCAAAGAAGATACAACACCGCCAGTAACGAAGATGAAACGAGTCATGAAATGCCCTATGTCTTATTGTGGCGCACCATACACCAATTTGAATTAAAACACGGTAGAGCAACCACACAAAAGCACCGCAACAATGGCGAATACATGCCCACTAGTTTAACAAGTGGATGGATATCTCTAACGTTTATAAATTTTTGACGCGGAAACTGCAACCCGTTTTCAGGTTTTATTTTCCGACTTAAGATGGGAGTGTAGGATACCAGAAGAGACTAATCGGAACAATCAAAAGCTGTATTTTAAGTGCCCTTTTGCCAGCACCAAGAAGGGGCATCCAAGGCCGCTTCAAAACCCACATTTACCCACAAGTCTGCCACCATAGCGAGCTGTCCATTAACATAAAATAAGGGCAATTGATCTCGCTCCCATGCTGGCACTTTCGTTTCTTGCAGAAGTTTTTTAAGGCTTTGGCTATGCGCTCGCCCCAAGGGTCTGCAACGCTCACCACCAACTCTAAAGCGTCTCTCTAAACAATCGCCCTCCACTAGGGCCAAGCCAACCTTGGCTCCTTGCTTTAGGCAAAGCGCACCATCAGGTAAGGCAATTGAACGACTTACCAAAGCCTGCAGCTCTACATCGCAAATCCAACTCATTGCTACCACATTAGGCTGCTCAGATCGGCGCATCAACAGCAAATCACCTTGATTGCGACGCAAACACCAGTCTCCCAATTGCAGGTAAGGCTGACCGTCTAGGGCGCTATAGAGAAACTCCCTATCGATAGTTTGCATTGTCACATAGCTAGGCATAGGCACCTGATGTCGATCCAACCAATAGCGCAAGAGGTTATGCCTCCGGGCCCGGCTCAGGTTTTGAATCTCTGCACAAGGTAAGCACTCACCAACCTCAGTCTCTTTGCGCATCAGCATTAAATCAGCCGATGCCATCTCATCTAACAAGGCCTGTGTGTCGCCCATTAAGGATGCAACCGTGGCCATTCGCTGATCTAATGCCGGCCACCGCTGGCGCAACAATGGCATCACTTGATGTCGCAAATAATTACGATCAAAGCGAGTGTTTTGATTACTGGGATCTTCACACCAGTCTAAGTGATGGCTTTGCGCGTAGTCATAAAGATCGGTTTGGCGAACATACAGCAATGGCCTTACAAGGCAACCTAAACCCAACGTTCGCTGCTGCGGCATTGCCCGTAAACCTGCAACTCCTGCACCGCGCAATAACCGTAAAAATAGGGTTTCAGTTTGGTCATCAGCGTGCTGCCCTAACAAGATCACCTCACCCATCTGCACATGCTTTTTAAATATCTCATAGCGAGCGTTGCGAGCTGCTGCTTCTAACCCAAGCTGTCGCTGCTCTTGCGGGCACAAGGTGACCTTATGACTGCTACAAGGCAAGCCATAATCTTGGCATTTTTTTTCAATATCTTGCTGCCATTGATCCGCTTGCAGTTGCAGACCATGGTTAATATGTATGACACGTAGGGGCGGACAATGATGATCCCGCTGAAGCAGCACAAGCGCATGCAGCAGACACATAGAGTCCAACCCACCACTCACGGCAATCAACCAGCCAGAAGCTTGCAAATGAGCTTTCAAACCTGCTGCGTCAGTGATTAGTTGATAATGGGAGAATGACATAGGAGGGAATTTCAGGCCCTAATGAGCGGCCTAAGAACTTAGTCCGTAGGACATTAAACGTTTATATCGACGATCTACAAGCGCTTCAATTTCCATTGGCTCAAGCTCAGCTAACTGGCTAATCAGTGTCGATTTAATACTTGCCGAAACTAATTCAGCGTCTCGATGAGCACCACCTAGCGGCTCTTTGATCACATGATCCACCAAACCTAAGTCGTGCAAACGGTCAGAGGTAATACCCATCGCATTAGCAGCGTCGGCGGCATAATCGGCACTCTTCCAAAGGATGGAGGCACAACCTTCTGGCGAAATCACTGAGTAGGTGGAATATTGCAACATATTAAGTTGGTCACATACGCCAATAGCCAAGGCGCCACCTGAGCCACCCTCGCCAATAACAGTGGCTATAATGGGTGTTTTTAGGGCAGACATTTGGGCAAGATTGAAAGCAATAGCTTCACTTTGTCCACGTTCTTCAGCATCAATGCCTGGATAGGCCCCTGGGGTATCAATAAAGGTAAGGATAGGCATTTTGAAGCGTTCAGCCATCTGCATCATACGCAGGGCTTTACGATAGCCTTCTGGGCGCGGCATACCAAAGTTACGGGCAACTTTTTGCTTAGTGGAGCGACCTTTTTCTTGGCCCATGACCATGACGGCCTTACCATTAAGGCGAGCAATACCGCACACCATGGCCTGGTCGTCACCAAAGTGGCGATCACCATGCAACTCATCAAATTCATCAAAAACGCTATCAATGTAATCGATGGTGTGGGGGCGTTGTGGGTGACGAGATACTTTAGATACCTGAGCCGCGCTCAAATTAGAAAAGATAGACTCAGTTAAGCTAACGCTCTTATCAGAAAGCTTGGTTATTTCGTCACTGATGTTAAGGTCGTTGTCGTTGCCCACTAAGCGCAAGGCTTCAATCTTGGCTTCCAGATCGGCAATGGGTTGTTCAAAGTCGAGATAATTTGGGTTCATAAGGCCTAGCTTTAAAGGTGTGACTGGCGAGTATTGCGTTTATTATAACCTATATTTTACACATTTTATAATTTGCGGTAGCGCATTTTAACGGCATCTTCACCTAACAAATATGCTAACTCTTGCAGCATGTCATCTTCTACTTCTAGTCGCCATGGCGAGGCACAACGGATCACTCCTCGCCCCACACTATTTTGATACTGCAATTCAAGTTTTGCCGCAGGCGTATCGCCACGCACTTGATGGGGCGCAAGAATACCTAGCAGTTGCTGCAGACCCTTACCTTGCGCAAAGTCTGGCGCTATCGACAAACGCAAACCCTTTGAAAATACAGTACGCGCTTGCGGCATAGTAAGAATCTGCTGGGCACTAACTTTAAGACCGCCAGAATAATCATCTTCTGACACCTCTCCTTCAACGATGAGCAGGCGATCGTTGTGTAACAACTCTCGGTACTTTTCGTAGCTATCTCCAAACAAGGCCACTTCCACCCTAGCTCTGCGATCGTCTAGGGTTAAAAATGCAATGGTTTTACCGCGCTTGGTTTTCATGGTTCGACTTGCCACCACTAAACCCGCTATCCACTGTTTGTCTTTTTTAGCAATAAGCTGATCTAAACGACAGCGTAAAAAGCGCCCTAGCTCATGATCGTAGCTATCAATAGGATGACCCGTTACATACAAGCCTAAAGTATCTTTTTCACCTTTTAACCGCTGTTTAAGGGTCAGAGGCCGGGCATCTATGTGCCGCTCATAAGCTTGTTCCAAACCTGCCAATTCATCCACTGGCGTAGCCATTTCACCAAACAAATCCATCATCCCAGCGTCAGCATTACGCTCACTTTGATCCGCTGATTGCACAGCGTCAGGGATGGCACTATAAAGCACAGAACGTTCTTTATTAGGCACTAGGTTGTCTAAAGCACCACTAGCTATCAATGCTTCTAATACCCGCTTGTTGATTTTTTTACTACCAACACGCTTACAGAAATCAAACAAATCGATGAAGTCGCCACTTTCTTCACGAGCATTAATAATTGCCGCCACCGGCCCTTCGCCAACTCCTTTAACAGCACCAAGTCCATAAACGACTTCATTAGCATCATTCACTGTGAACTTGTAATGGCTTACATTCACATCGGGCAGGTTGAGAGGCAGTTCCATACGCCGACACTCTTCAACAAAAATAACTATTTTGTCGATGTTTTGCATATCCGCTGATAACACAGCAGCCATAAATTCTGCAGGGTAGTGGCATTTGAGCCAAGCGGTTTGGTAGGCGACTAAGGCGTACGCTGCAGAGTGGGATTTGTTAAAGCCATAGCCAGCAAACTTTTCTACCAGATCAAAAATATTGCCTGCCAAACCTTCGTCGATACCGTTGGCTACACTACCAGCTAAAAATCCCGCCCGCTGCTTAGCCATTTCTTCTGGCTTTTTCTTACCCATCGCACGGCGCAGCATGTCTGCCTCGCCAAGGCTGTAGCCTGCCATCACCTGAGCGATCTGCATCACCTGCTCTTGGTACAAAATAATACCGTAAGTTGGTTCCAGTACCGGCTGCAATGCATCTAGCTGATAATCTTCATGGGGCCATGCGAGCTTAGCTCGGCCATGCTTACGGTTAATGAAGTCATCTACCATGCCAGATTGCAATGGCCCAGGTCGAAACAATGCCACAAGAGCGATAATGTCCTCAAAGCTACTAGGTAACTGTCGCTTAATAAGATCTTTCATGCCCCGTGATTCCAGTTGGAACACCCCGGTCGTCTCTGCTCCCTGAAGTAGCTTGTAAACAGGTTCATCAGCTAGGGGGATTGTCTCGATAGCAATGGCTGCTTCGCCCTTGGCCTTGCGCCTCTCGTTGATCATACCCATGGTCCAATCAACAACAGTGAGAGTTTTTAAACCTAAGAAGTCGAACTTCACCAAACCTGCATCTTCAACATCATTTTTGTCATATTGGGTGACTAAACCGGAACCATCTACATCACAATATAGGGGTGAAAAATCAGTTAACTTGGTAGGTGCAATTACTACACCACCGGCATGTTTACCCACATTCCGAGTTAGTCCCTCCAACTGATAAGCCATGTCCATTATTTCTTGCACTTCGTCATTGTTATCAATGAACTCCCGCAGAGCGTCTTCTTGCTCCACGGCCTTATTTAAGGTTATACCCACTTCAAAAGGAATTAATTTGGACAGTTTATCAGCCAAACCAAAAGGTTTGCCTTGCACGCGAGCTACATCTCGCACTACGGCTTTAGCTGCCATGGTACCAAAGGTAATAATTTGAGATACGGCATCCTTGCCGTAGGTTTGCGACACGTATTCAATCACGCGGTCGCGGTTATCCATACAGAAATCGATGTCAAAATCAGGCATGGATACCCGCTCTGGATTCAAGAATCGTTCGAATAACAGATCGTATTTCAGTGGGTCTAAGTCAGTAATTTCCAACACGTAAGCCACTAAAGATCCTGCACCAGAGCCACGCCCGGGGCCCACAGGAATGTCGTTATCCTTGGCCCAACGAATGAAATCCATAACGATAAGAAAATAGCCTGGGAAGCCCATTTGGCAAATGATGTTGAGTTCAAAATCCAATCGATCATCAAAGGTTTTACGTTTGTGATGATATTCTGGGTCTGAAGGATCCAAAATAACTAGTAAGCGTTTATCCAGACCATCGCGAGATACCTGGCCAAAGAACTCATCGATGGTCATGCCTTCTGGCACGGGAAAATTAGGCAGGCAACATTGGCCTAGTTCAATATCCAAATTACAGCGCTTAGCAATCTGTACGCTATTAGCCAGTGCAGAAGGTAAATCTGCAAACAGGGACCGCATCTCTTCAGTGCTGCGTAAGTACTGCTGATTGGAGTATGCCTTAACCCTCCGTGGGTCATCTAAGGTCATACTTTGGTTAATGCACACCCGCGTTTCATGAGCTTCAAAGTCTTCTGCAGAAACGAACATTACGTCGTTGGTTGCCACTAATGGCACTTGTGCGACCTGTGCAAGTTCAACGGAAAGGTGCAGACAATCTTCGTCGTATTGACGGCCTGTACGCTGAATTTCTAAATAAAACCGGTCGCCAAAAATAGTGGTCCAGTATCTCAAAATCTCTTGGGCATCGTCCAAACCACGATTTATTAATGCCCGACCAACTTCGCCTTGAGCGGCGCCAGACAGCACGATAAGCCCTTCGTTTTTGTCAGCCAACCATTGCTTTTGTACAATGGCCTTACCGTCGGCCTGCCCTTCTTGAAAGGAGCGCGACACCAACTCTGTAAGGTTGAGGTAGCCTTTGGCATTCATAGCCAATAAAGTAATGCGACTGGCACTAGAGTCGCTTGTAGGCCCTGCTGCAATGAAAATATCACACCCACAGATAGGCTTAATACCGGCACCTTGCGCTGCTTTATAAAACTTTATCATGCCACACATGTTGGATTGGTCAGTTAAAGCGATGGCAGGAATTTGCTCTGCCTGCAGTGTTTTCATCAATGGTTTGATACGAATCATACTATCAATCAATGAAAACTCGGAGTGCATGCGCAAATGCACAAAGGGTACAGCTTGGGTCATATTAAGTTCCAATTAAACGTCGTACTGGCGCAAAACTGCGCCGATGGTGTGGGCTGATACCATACTCGTCTAAGGCTTTCATATGCGCCTGCGTAGGATATCCTTTATGTTTATCTAGGCCATAGCAAGGGTATTGCTTATGCCATTCTAGCATCTCCCTATCGCGGGTGACTTTAGCAATAATTGAGGCTGCGCCAATGGTGATTTCTTTCGCATCACCTTTGATAATGGCTTCACTTGCACACATTAGCGAAGGACAGCAATTGCCATCGATTAATGCCAGATCTGGCACCATGTCCAAACTTTCTACTGCTCGCTGCATGGCCAGCATACTGGCATGTAATATGTTCAGCTGGTCAATCTCTTCAACGCTGGCTCTACCTACACCTACACTGATGGCGTGTTGATAAATTTGCTCGTATAACCTTTCTCTCACTTTTTCAGTAAGCTTTTTCGAGTCACCTAAACCTAAAATAGGTTTTGCCGGATCTAGTACCACCGCTGCCGCAACCACCTCACCAAATAACGGCCCACGGCCTGCCTCATCAACACCACAAACTACACCCACTCTCGGTGCCACTGTAATTATAGCCACCTGTTGGCTCATGTCTTGCCCACTCGGGTAATATCTTCGCCGTGTTCTGCAATAACTTCAATCACAGCCTCAGCCGCACTAATATCGGCGCCACAAGCCAGCTGTTGATGTATATTAGCAAACTGACTGCGCTGTTTTTCGGCTGCCACCTGGTTAAACAATAACACCTCTAAATGATCTGCTATAAGCTGCGGCTGTACTTGGTCCTGTAGCAATTCTTCAACTATTTTTTCACCAGCCAACAAATTAGGTAAACTCACAAAAGAAATTTTAAGTTTGCGTTTGAACAAACGGTAACTAATTGGACTTAAGCGGTAACAAACTAGCATGGGTTTTTCAAACAACAGTGCTTCTAAAGTAGCCGTGCCCGAGGCCACCAACACTGCGTCTGCAGCCGCCAAAACCAAGTGAGACTGGCCTAATACCAGCGTCACCTTTAGATGTGGGTGGCCCTGTAATAAAGCGTTCAACTGTTGCTCTCTTTGCTGATTCGCCACCGCCAATACTAATTGTAAATTTGGGTTTTGGGTTTGCAATATGGCCGCAGCAACTAAAAAATCGGGCGCCAGTTGTTTGACTTCCATGGCCCTACTGCCTGGTAGCAAAGCCAGCACGGGTTGGTCTTTTAGTTGCAGATCCTGCCTAGCCTGTGTCTGAGTTAATACACCGGGAATGACATCTGCTAACGGATGGCCCACAAATGTAGCCGGTATCTGGTGGCGGTCATAATAAGGCAACTCGAAAGGCAATAGTGCTAACACTCGGTGGCATGCCTTCGCCACAGTGAACACCCGATCTTCGCGCCAGGCCCACACAGATGGGCTCACATAGTGGACTGTGGGTATATTGCTGGCTTTGAGTTGCGTTTCCAAGACAAGGTTAAAATCTGGCGCATCAATGCCCACCATAGCCAGAGGAGGCTGTTGGGTATAACGTTTAATCAGGCGTCTTCGAAGCAATAATAATTCGGGTAGGCAGCCCAAAACCTCTACCAAACCCATGACAGATAGGCGCTCTATAGGCACCAAACTTTTGAAACCAAGGGCGATCATTTGTGAGCCACCAATACCTTCAAAGTTGAGGCCCGGCTGTTGTTTTAACAAAGCCCTCATTAAACCGGCCCCCAATATGTCTCCAGAGGCTTCACCTGCAACAATGACAATGGTGTTATTGGACATGGAAAACCTGCTAGCGAATGATGCCGCGGCTAGAATTTTTCAAAGAAGCAATTAAAACTGACAGTTCATCATCACCTACAGACATATCCTGAAGACGCGTGATAGCCGTGTCTAAGGTTAACCCTTGGCGGAAGATGATTTTATAAGCTTGGCGCAAAACTTTAATGGCTTCTTCACTAAAGCCCCGGCGTTTTAAACCTTGGGTATTCATGCCATGAGGAGAAACAGAATTGCCATTGGCCATTACAAAGGCTGGAATGTCTTTCAAAACTACACTGCCCGCTCCAGTCATACAATGGGTGCCAATATGGCAAAATTGATGCACGGCAGTAAAACCACCCAAAATAGCATAATCAGCCACACGCACGTGGCCTGCCAAGGCAACATTATTAGCCACAATAACATGGTCGCCCAATACACAGTCATGGGCCACGTGAACATTGGCCATTAATAAATTATGGTTGCCAATTTTGGTCACACCAGCATCTTGAATTGTGCCGCGGTGCAAGGTGCAACCTTCGCGTATGACGTTGTGGTCGCCAATTTCCAAGCGGGTAGGTTCGCCATTGTATTTCATATCCTGGCAGGCTTCACCCACGGAACTGAATTGGAAAATATGATTGTTACGCCCGATGCTCGTTGGCCCTTTAACCACCACATGGGGTTCAAGCTTAGTGCCCGCTCCTAGTTCAACATTAGCGCCCACAATGCTATATGGACCAATTTCCACATCTGCGGCAATGACGGCGCTGGGATCAATAATTGCAGTCCCATGAATTAATGGTTGGGGCACTAAACCTTCCTATCTGCGCATAAGATAGTAGCAGAAGCAGCCAATTGGCCGTCAACACTTGCACTGCAATCAAACTTCCAGATACCACGCTTTTCAGACATAATAGAAGCCTCTAGCAGGAGCTTATCTCCAGGCACCACTGGGCGCTTAAAACGTAACTTATCAGAACCAACAAAATAATAGATAGATCCATCTTGTGGGGTTTTATTCATGGTCTTAAAACCAAGAATACCGGCAGCTTGGGCCATGGCTTCGATAATCAAAACACCTGGCATCACTGGGTGATCTGGAAAGTGTCCATTAAAGAAGGGTTCGTTGATTGTTACATTTTTGTAAGCCACGATGGAGTCACCTAAATTGAGTTCTGTGACCCGATCGACTAATAAAAACGGGTATCGATGGGGTAAGTACTCTCTAATTTCTTTAACATCCATAACCATGTTGGCACTTTCCTTATGTAGTACTTTTCGATATTGATCAGTTTTGAAGCCGAGCCATTTCTAATTCTAGTTGCTTAAGGCGCTTAGCCATCTGGTCAAGCTGTTTAAACCGCGCCGCGTTACGCCGCCATTTTTGATTATTGTCTAAGCCCGTGCCCGATGAGTATGCCCCAGGCTCGCTAATAGAGTGCGTCACTAAAGACATGGCTGTAACATGCACGCCATCACCTAAGGTTAGATGCCCAGTAATGCCGCAGGCCCCTGCAATGGTACAATGCTTACCCAGTTTAGTGCTGCCTGCGATGGCGGTACACCCCGCAATGGCAGTATAGTCGCCTAGTTCTACATTATGGGCAATCTGTACTTGGTTATCCAGCTTAACACCATAGCCTATAATAGTGTTATCTAAAGCCCCGCGATCTATACTTGTGCCCGCGCCAACTTCAACATGATCACCGATAATGACGCCACCTAGCTGGGCTATTTTAACCCAATCTGGGCCATCTTTTGCAAACCCAAAACCATCTGCGCCGATAACAGCACCACTATGAATAGTACAACAAGCACCCACTTTAACATCATGGTACAAAGTCACATTGGCTGCAACATTGGTGCCATTACCAATACTGGAATGAGCACCCACAACACTATTAGGGCCAATAGAAACAGTATCACCTAGTGTGACATAAGGGCCAATTACGGTACCAGACGCTAGATTAACAGCACTACCAATGGTGGCCGTAGGATGAACTTCTGCACTTTTATCAATACCACTAAAATCAGATGTTGGAGCAAACTGCTGTGACAATTTTGCATAACCCAAATAAGGATTATCTAACAGTAAACAGTGTCCAGCAAATAGTTTAGCTTGATCAGCATGCAAAACCACCGCACCAGCTTGGCTAGAATCTAGCTGGCTAGCATATTTCATATTTGCCAAAAAGCTCACTTGATGTGGCAATGCAGAAGCCAATGTAGCCAGACCGGTGACAGGGTAGCTTGCGTCACCTTCTAATTTCGCACCAATGAGCTCAGCTATGGCGCCTAAGGTTAAGTGACGCAATTACGGCTCCAAATTCAACAACTCAACTACCTTAGAGGTAATATCAATTCCAGCAGCGTTATAAATCGCAGACTGGCCGTTAATAATTAAAGAGATATCATTTTCTTCAATCAACTGGCGCAACACCTTATCTAAAACTGGGCGCATGTTGGCCAAAAATTCTTGTTCTACCTGCAGTTTGGCCTTGGATAGGTATTGCTTAAGCTTTCGGTAATCGACGCTCAGGGCCTGAATTACTGTTTGCAGTTTCTGCACTTCATCACTACTCATGATGTCTTTATCAGCCTCAAGGCGCTGTTTCAACGCTTGTAATTCCTGGCCCATAGCGTCGAAGCGCGTAGTTTGAGGCTTGAGTTGAGCAGACAAATTTTGTCCCAAAGCAATGGCTTTTTCCGTAGCAAAAATTGCCTTTTCAACTTTAAGCACAACAATGACGTTTGCTATTGCCAATTGCGGTGTACTTAAAGTAACGGCAAAGGCTGCAGCTGCGATCATTATCTTCACTTTATTCATAATAATTCCTTGTGAGTTTAGGCTAGAAAGGGCTGCCTAACGTAATGTGCGTTGATTGCGTTTTATCGCCAGTTTTTTGCCTTAACGGATTAGCTACAACTAAGGTTAAGGGCCCCACAGGGGTCAACCATGCAAGGTTAAGACCACCAGAAACTCTTAGTTCTCCCGCAGTAAATTCGCCAGATGTATACACGTTACCTATATCAGTAAACAGTGAAGTGCGCACCGAGGGCATATCGCTGAACAACGGGAAAATTAACTCTGCAGAAGCCGTAGTAATTAATTGGCCACCCAATGGCACATTATTGGAATTTTTAGGCCCCAAAGAATTATTGGCAAAACCACGCACACTGCCAAAGCCACCACTGTAATAGTTGGCAAAAAACGGCGCTATGGTGGTGGAGCCATAAGCACCTAATAGTCCTACCCGCGCACCCGTAGAGAAAACTAAAGATTCGTTGTAGTTAAGGGGCACGAAATTACGGTAATCATAGCTCAATTGATAGAAGCTGAGGTCACTATTAGGTAAAGTTAAATCTAAGTTAACGCCATGAGTGCTGCCTGTGGTTGGGTACCAAAAGTCATTCAGGGTATTGTTATTCCAGTTTACTGAGGTTTTAAACTGCTTGTACTTCTGTCCTTCTGCGGCTACAAAGGTTGCAGCTTCTGTGGCAGGAGAAGAGCCTAACTTTAGGTCCATACGTTCATAACCCATTTTAAAGTCTAACCGAGTGTAGTCGTTAATAGGATAGCCAAAGCGCATGCCGGCACCAACGGTATCGGTGGCAAAATCACTCACATCAACCTTGGAATAATCTCGTTTGGTATAATACAAATCAATACCACGACTCACACCATCAACAGTATAATAGGGGTTAAGATAGCTGAATCGATATTGATCAGTGCTTGAACTGGAAGTAAAAGACGCTTCCATCTTATTACCAGTACCTAAGAAGTTATTTTGATTGACCGAACCACCCCAAAAAGCACCGTCGCCATCACTATAACCAAACATTAAAGACCAATCAGCGGTAAGCCCTTCTTCTACGTTAAATTCCACATCCAGTTGGTCATCAGTGCCGTCCACTAGTGTTGTCTCTACGGCCACCTCGGTGAAGTAACCTAAACGCTGAAGGCGTAATTTTGATGTGGTAATGTCTGCCATAGACGCCACTGTACCTTCCATTTGGCGCATCTCACGTCGCAATACATCATCACCGGTGCGGGTGTTGCCACGGAAGTCTATGCGGCGAACATAGGTTCGTTTACCCGATCTAATTTGGTACTGCACATCAACAGTTTTTTGCGCTTCGTTAACTAGGGGAACTGGCTGCACTTCTGCAAAGGCAAACCCATTGTCTCCAAACAATTGCTGTACGTTCGCAGCTGCATTGACAAAGTTTTGCCGAGAAAAAACTTGGCCTGCAGGGGCGTCAACAAGAGCCCATATATCCGCCTCTTCTAGACTGTATTGGCCAGCAATACTTATCTTACCAATATTAAACTGTGTGCCTTCCACTAAGTTGATGGTAATAAACACTTCAGTTTTGTTAGCAGAAATAGCCACTTGTGTTGATTCAATATTAAACAGAACATAGCCTTTGTTTAAGTAATAGGATCGTATATTTTCTAGGTCTGCCGTGAGCTTTTCTCTGGAATACTGATCATCTTTAGTAAACAAGGTCCAAAACCCAGGCGTTTTCAGGCTCATTAAATCTGCAAGTTGGGCGTCGGTATAACTGTCATTGCCAATTATATTAATGTGGCTAATGGAAGAAGTGACCCCTTCATTAACTTTCACATCAATTGAGACACGATTTTCGTCCAAATCAGTTACCACAGATTCTACTAACACAGAGTATCGCCCCAGGCGATTGTATTGTCGTTCTAACTCTAGCTCTATCTGCGCCAAAGTGGCACGTTTAAAAATTTCACCTTCCTTTAGACCAGCTGCTTTTAAAGCAGAACGAAGGTCTTCTGTTTTAAGAATTTTATTACCCTCTAGGCTAATAAAACCGATGGCTGGGCGCTCTTGCACGATAACCAACAATAGATTGCCTTCTTGCTCTAGATGAATATCTTCAAAGTAACCACTTTTAAACATACTTCGCGTGGCGTAAGCCAAGCTACGTTCGTCGGCTTCATCGCCTATTTTTAGGGGTAACTGCGCGAAAGCCTGGCTTGATGTAAGCCGCTGCAAGCCTTCTATATGAATGTCTTCAATAATGAAGCTCGCGGCCGTGGCCATTTGCGACACTGCCAATGTGCAACTTAACAAAACAGCTAAAATAATTTGTTTCATATTTGACTAACCTAAAATGAGATTAAAGACGCATCAAGTCATTAGCCACGGCTATAATCATGATGCTAAACACTAATGCCATACCAATACGTAAACCGATGGCCTGAATACGTTCAGGCACTTTGCGTCCTGTAACTACTTCTACAAGGTAATATAACAAATGCCCGCCATCCAGCATAGGAACCGGCAATAGATTTAACACTCCAAGGCTGACGCTTAAGTATGCCATAAAGCTAATGTAGGCAATCACACCAGATTCTGCCGAAGCCCCAGCGATTTTAGCAATGCTAATGGGGCCACTTAAATGTTCAATAGACACTAAACCTTGCACCATTCGGCCTAAAAATCTTAACGTCAACTTCGCCATTTCCAAGGCCTGCTGACCACCAGCAACCAAACCAGCAACCAAACCCAATTGTTGTTGAAACTGTATAGATTGAGGCCACGAAATAGACGCCACACCTATACCAATAAGACCAATGCGACCACCTAATTCATTGGTATAAGACCCTAACTGCACGGGAATCTCTAAGCTTTGGGAATGCCGTTCAAGGGTGACGCTAACCTCCATATCTGCATGGCCTTGAACAAAGGCGACAAACTCATTGTAGCCTGCCATAGGCTGTTGATTAATAGCCACTATTTTGTCACCAACCTGTAACCCAGCTATTTCTGCTGACCCTTTAGGGACGATATGGTCAAGTGTGATTGGTACGTTGGGGCGCCAAGGCTGCAAGCCCAGTTGAGCCATGGGGCTAGATTGTATAGACGCCGACATCCACCGTGTCACTGCGAAATTACGCTCTACCGGAACACCTATAGCCGGCAAAGCATCAAGCTTATTTGGTGCTATTGCTTGATCTTGTAGCAACCGCTCATCGAGTCCCTGTAACAAAAAGTCTATGGTTGTCGTTTCACCTATACGCTTTGCAAGGGCGATATTCACCGCTTCCCATGTGGGGGTCTTGTGACCATCAATGGCTAGAATCTGTTGTGGTGATTCGAATCCAGCAATATTTTTGTCCACCGCCACGGCCACAGGAATCAACTGGGATGTGCCAGAAATCTGCACCACAGTGTAGAGTAATGCGGCGAACAGCAGGTTAACCAAAGGACCTGCAGCAACTATAGCAATTCGTATCCAAGGAGACTGCTGATCAAAGGCCGCACTTAGGTCTTTAGTGCCCATCTCATCGTTGCGCGAGTCCAACATACGCACATAGCCCCCTAAAGGCAGCCAAGCGAACACGTATTCCGTACCATCTTTACCTAGTATGCGAAAAATAGGTCGTCCAAAACCTACAGAAAAACGTAATACTTTTACCCCACACCAGCGAGCCACAAAGTAATGGCCAGCTTCATGGACAGTAACAAGTACTGCTAGGGCAAATAGGGTGGTTAAGATGGTCATTACCATTACGCCATCATTTCCTTATGTACCAAACAAAATAAGACACAAAGCAAAGACTGGGGCGGCGGCCGTTAAACTATCAATACGATCCATTATACCTCCGTGTCCTGGTAGTATTGAGCCACTATCCTTAATACCACACTGGCGCTTAAACATGCTTTCCGTTAAGTCTCCTACAACAGAAACAAATAACAGTACTAAAGCCAATATATAGATACCAAAGGAAAGGTTTTGGGAAAAATGAAGGTACTGTTGAGTGATCATAGATACCAAGAGTACGGCAAGAGCAGCGCCACCAATACCCGCCCAAGACTTTGCAGGGCTTACATGAGGCATGAGTTTGCGCTTACCGAATCGTTTGCCAGCAAAGTAAGCCCCGGTGTCTGCGCCCCATACCATCAGAAACATATACACGATTAACCAAGGACCCTGATCCAGCTCACGGATATATACCATTGCAGCCCAGGTAGGTACCAGCACCAAAAAGCCAACAATGCCTTTGCTCACGCGCCCACACCAAAGGGCACAGGCTCTGGGGTAAAGCATCACCAACACTGTTGCTGCTAACCACCACAGAGCAGCTACGGCAAATATAATTTGCTCATAGTAAGGTAGGACTTTTTGGGCAACCACAATAGCGAAGAGCACGGACAACATATAAACCGTCCGCGCGCTTCGGCTCACAAGGCGCATCATTGCTGTCCATTCCCATGCAGCCATAAGCACGATAAGAGCCATAATCAAAGCAAAGGCTTGTGGGGGTAGAAAAAATACAGCCGCTAAAGTAAGTGGCGCGATCACCAAAGCTGTAGCAATTCTAGATTTCAACATATTATTATTTTACATTTTATTAAAGAGGCCAACCACTCCGTGGTTAAACACTTGATTCTTATTCTATTGATTGCGCACTAGTTTGGCCAAATCTCCTTTGTCTTTGACCAAACTGAGCTAATGTATCCACCATTTTTTGATGTTTAAATTCTGGCCAAAGCGCATCTACAAATACTAATTCTGCATAGGCCATTTGCCACAATAAAAAATTGCTTATACGCTGCTCTCCACTAGTGCGTATGCATAAATCAACTGCAGGCAAGTCCCCTAGACACAGAAATTTGCCAAAATCATCTTCACTTATAGATTCCGGGGGGGTGCCGTTTTCCGCGAGATCTATAGCCATTTTTTTGGCCGCTTCAAGAATATCCCATCGGCCGCCGTAGTTGGCCGCAATACTCAACTGCAACCCAGTATTAGCAAATGTTTTTCCTTCAGCAGCCACTATCAACTTTTGTAACTCAGGACTCAAGCCAGATGTATCACCAATGATGCGCAACCGAATATTATTGTCATGTAGCTTATTCACTTCGAGCTTTAATACGTAGGCAAATAGGTCCATCAACGCTTTGACTTCGAGGGGTGGCCGACGCCAATTTTCACTACTAAACGCAAATAGAGTAAGCGCAGGGATTTTATAATGCACGGCCGTTTCAATTACCGCCCGTACTGCATCAACGCCAGCCTTATGGCCCGCTACACCAGATAGGCTGTGGCTTTTGGCCCAGCGATTATTACCATCCATGATAATGGCGACATGCTCAGGCAGTGCTCCTAGTTTGCGGGCCAGAATGGCTTGGCGCGGGTCAGTCATGCATTAATCCTTAATCTAGGCCTTATCAGAAATAATGATGTAGGTTAAACCTCCATCAAATCCTTTTCTTTCGTTACTAAAGCCGCTTCGATAGTTGCAACGTGCGCATCAGTAACCTTTTGCACCATGTCTTCGCCACGGCGCGCATCATCTTCTGAAATATCTTTATCTTTCAAAAGGTCTTTGATATCGCTATTCGCGTCACGGCGAATACTGCGGACGGACACGCGGGCTTTTTCGGCTTCTTCCCGGGCACCACGAATAAAACTCTTGCGGGTTTCTTCCGTGAGCGATGGCATAGGCACTCGAATTAAATCACCAGAGGTAGATGGATTTAGTCCCAAATTAGCCTTCATGATGGCTTTCTCTATCTCTGGCACCATAGGCTTCTCCCACGGAGATACCGCTAAACATCGACCATCTTCAACAGAGATGTTAGCCAACTGGTTAAGAGGCGTATCACTGCCATAATAAGACACCATTACGCTGTCCAGGATACTTGGATGAGCTCGGCCAGTGCGGATGCGTTTAAAAGCTTCACTTAGGGCTGCAATGCTCTTGTCCATGCGCCCATTGGCATCTTGCTGGATATCATTAATCATTCTATTCTCCGCCCTTAGGCAATGTCACATTCACCAAGGTGCCTTCATGGCCACCAACCACTAAATTGACTAAAGCCCCTGGTTTATTCATATTAAATACTCGCACTGGCATCTCTTGGTCACGACACAAACACATGGCTGTAAGATCCATAATGCCTAATTGCTTTTCTATAGCTTCATCAAAGGTGATGTATTCATACTTCACTGCATGTGGATTTTTAACTGGATCAGAATCATAAACACCATCAACTTTAGTCGCTTTAAGCACCACGTCAGCTTCAATTTCTATGCCGCGTAATGAGGCCGCTGAATCTGTGGTGAAAAATGGGTTGCCAGTACCGGCAGAAAAAATCACCACATTACCCTGCGACAAATACAACATGGCATTACGACGGTCATAATGATCTACCACACCACTCATTGGTATAGCAGACATCACTCGGGTGGTTATATTAGAACGCTCTAGGGCGTCTCGCATAGCCAAAGCATTCATCACCGTAGCTAACATGCCCATGTGGTCGCCAGTTACACGATCCATGCCGGCTTCACTGAGGGCCGCACCACGAAATAAGTTACCCCCACCAATCACTAAACCCACTTGTACGCCAATGCCTACCAACTGGCCAACCTCTAGGGCCATACGATCTAAAACCTTGGGGTCAATACCAAAATTTTCACTCCCCATCAGTGCTTCGCCGCTGAGTTTGAGCAAAATCCGCTTATAGCGAGGTTGCCGCTTATCAGAAATTGGCATTTATATTCTCCAAAACGTTAGTGTGCAGGCGCTATATTATTACTACAAAGATATAGCCCTGACAAAACAATAAGATAGTGACGTATTAACAGCTCAAGGGCAAGTTATGCGCTCAACTTCAGTCAAAAAAAAACGCCACCACAGTGGACTCATCCACCATGGCGACGCTTCATGGAGACTAATAAGACTTAACCCTTTAGCTGCTGTGCTACTTCAGCAGCAAAATCCACTTCCTCTACTTCAATACCTTCACCTACTTCTAAACGATTGAAGGCAGTAACAGAGGCATCAGCAGCTTTTAACAAATCACTGATTTTTTGATCTGGATTCTTAACAAATGGTTGCTCAGTTAAACTGTTTTCAGCCAAGAACTTGTTAATACGACCCATCATCATCTTGTCAACGATCGCATCTGGCTTGCCGGCCATATCAGGCTGGGCCTTGATGATGTCCTTTTCTTTTTCTACTTCCTCAGCTGTCATATCATCACGGCTAACTACACGCGGGTTAATGGCTGTCACGTGCATGGCGATGTCTTTAGCCAGTTCACGGTCACCCGCAGTCAATGCAATCAAAGTAGCAATTTTGCTGTTGCTGTGGACGTAAGCACCAACATTAGCAGCTTCAAGCATAACGATACGACGAGGAGTAATGTTTTCGCCAATCTTTTGTACCAACGCCTCACGGGCGTCAGACAATTCGCCTTCCATCAACGCAGCCATGTCATCTTGCTTAGCAGCAAACGCTGCATCAGTAACCTTAGTAACAAACGCAAGGAAGCCTTCGTCACGAGCAGCAAAGTCTGTTTCTGAGTTCACTTCAACCAGCACGCCAAAAGAATTATCATCGGCAACTTTTGCAAACACAACACCTTCAGCAGCAATACGACCCGCTTTCTTTGCAGCTTTCATGCCACTAGACTTGCGCAAATCTTCAATTGCCTGCTCAATGTCACCTTCAGCAGCAACAAGTGCTTTTTTACAATCCATCATGCCCAAGCCGGTGCGCTCGCGCAGTTCTTTAACCATAGATGCAGAGATAGCAGCCATTAGGAAATCCTCAAATTGGGTTCTCAACGTCACACAGGACGTCTTTAAAAAAAGGGAGCCAAGCTCCCTTTATTATACTCGCCTAGCTAAACCAAAGGTTTAGGCTTATTCAGCGGCTGCAGCTACTACTGCTGATTCTGCTTCTTCTTCAGCAACTTCTACGAACTCGCCAGCAACAGATGTGCCATCGTCTTTGCCAGATGCACAAGCATCAGCCATGGCAGAAACGTAGATTTCGATAGCACGTAAAGCGTCGTCATTAGCAGGGATTACGTAATCAATGCCGTCTGGGTTGCTGTTGGTATCAACAATACCGATAACAGGGATGCCCAGTTTGTTAGCTTCGTTGATCGCAATGCGCTCATGCTCAACGTCTACCACGAACAATGCGTCTGGAAGACCACCCATGTCCTTGATACCGCCGATTGCGCGCTCAAGCTTTTCCATTTCACGTTGACGCATCAACGCTTCTTTCTTAGTCAACTGCTCAGAAGTACCGTCGCTGAACTGAGTTTCTAAAGTACGGAAACGGTTGATTGACTGACGAATAGTCTTGTAGTTAGTTAACATGCCACCCAACCAACGATGGTTAACGTAAGGCATACCAACACGACTAGCGTGTTCTTTAATCAACTTACCTGCCGCACGCTTAGTGCCAACGAACAATACTTTGTTCTTGTTGGAAGCCATGTTTTCAACGATCGCAAGAGCTTCGTTCAACGCTGGCAAGGTTTGGTCTAGGTTGATGATATGGATCTTGTTACGAGCGCCAAAGATATACTGGCCCATTTTTGGGTTCCAGTAACGTGTTTGGTGGCCGAAGTGGGCGCCAGCTTTAAGCAGGTCGCGCATACTTACTTTAGTCATTTTACTTTCCTTTGTACGGGTTAGGCCTCCATAAACCCTCGTCTTGCTTATACTTTATTAAAAGAAAAGCTAGAACCATAGTTCGATCAGAAGCCTTAAAGCAGACCTCCAACACCCAGAACCATGTGCCGGTTTATGTGTGACGTTATAGTTAAGCTCCAAATACACAGCCCTTTTTGTTATAAAGAGCCCAGAACGAATTTGGGCGCGCAATTTATACCATAACTATCAGAAAATATCAAAAGTAATCGGGGACATCAATGGCTTAATGACCCTCTAGTGGATAATCAACTCGCTAGATAACTGATTACTGCATCTAGCCATGGCGTATTGCAAAGCCATCAAACAACTCATGCTTCAGTTGGCTACTTATTTCACCAGCCAATTACTCTTCTGGCGTATGATATATGCTTTTGTGATCACAGGCATCAATACTCGCGGCAAGGATATAAAAATCTTACTTCAAAGCCATGGGCTCAACTATGTCTGATATAATTACTCAAAATTTGGTTTACTATACAGATAGCCTTTCCAGTATAAAAAAGCATCGAGAAATACATGAGCATATTGATTAAAGACGCCGCTGAAATTGAAAAGATGCGTATCGCTGGCCGCTTGGCAGCGGAAGTATTGGAGATGATCCACGAACACGTGCAAGTGGGAGTGACCACCAATAAGCTTAATCAAATTTGCCATGACTATATTATTGATGTGCAAGAAGCTATCCCTGCTCCATTAAATTACCACGGCTTTCCTAAGTCTATTTGCACCTCAGTTAATCAGGTAGTGTGCCATGGCATTCCTAATGATAAGCCCCTTAAACAAGGTGACCTAGTTAATATTGATATCACCGTTATTAAAGATGGTTATCATGGTGATACCAGCCGCATGTTTGCCGTTGGCACAATTGCGCCCCACGCTGAACGTTTAGTCACCATTACTCAGGAATGCCTTTATAAAGGTATAGCGTTGGTAAAACCAGGTGCCCGCCTAGGTGACATCGGACATGTAATTCAAGCACATGCCGAGGCTAACCATTATTCTATTGTACAAGAGTATTGTGGCCACGGCATTGGTGTAGGCTTCCACGAAGACCCACAGGTACTTCATTACGGCAGGCCAAACACAGGCGTTGAACTCAAAGAAGGCATGATCTTTACTATTGAACCTATGCTTAATGCCGGCAAACGTCACGTTAAACTTAATAAGAATGATGGATGGACGGTAACCACCGTGGACAAGCGTTTATCTGCTCAGTTTGAACACACTATCTTGGTAACTGCCGACTGCTATGAAAACCTTACCATTCGTAAAGAAGAAATGGCCTAACAGTGTCTTTGGTTAGCAAGTCCCTGCAAGACCAACTTATTGATTACGAGCAGCTACAGCTACAGCTTGCCAGCCTCCCCGCTGCCAAAGTATTAAAAGCAGCCTTACACACGGGGCAAACCCAGCTCGACGACTTATTCAATGAGCATAAAGAAACACGGATTTACGAGCTTATCCATGCCCGTGCATGGTTAGTGGATCAGATTCTTTGCATAGCGTGGCAGCAATACTCCTGGCCAGATGAAGCTGCACTGGTAGCCGTGGGTGGTTATGGGCGCGGTGAATTACACCCGCAATCAGACATCGATTTACTTATTCTGTTAGGTAACGATCTTGATGAATCCTGCTGGCACAGTTGCACCCAGGAATTTATTACTTTTATTTGGAATCTAGGCCTGCAAATTGGCTCCAGTGTGCGCACCCTAAACGATTGCTACGAGCAGGCCAAAGGTGATATCACCATTGCCACCAGCCTACTTGAATCCCACACCATCATAGGCAAAGCTGGCTTACGCCGGAAAGTATTTGATTGGGTTATTTCTGAACAAGCGTGGAGTAATGAAGCCTTTTACAAAGCTCGCATTAAAACCCAACAACAACGGCACTTACGCACTAACGACACAGAATATAACCTCGAGCCCAACATTAAAAACTCTTCTGGTGGCTTGCGTGATATTCAAACTATTGGCTGGATTGGCAAACGACATTTTGGCCTGCGCTATATGGCACAACTTTCTGGACACAGCTACCTTAACCAAAATGAGTTAGACACCCTTAAAGCGGGTACTAATTACCTTTGGACTATTCGTTACGCACTTCATTTGATCACCAAACGACCAGAAGATCGATTACTATTTGACCATCAACGTAAATTAGCTGCTTTTTTTGGGTATGAGGATAATGACGATGAACTGGCTGTTGAGCAGTTTATGCATCGTTATTACCGCACAGTCATGCACTTAGCAGAGCTTAACCAAACCTTACTTCAACTGTTCGACCAAGCGATCTTACATGCACATGATGAAGATCTAGTTGTGTCCATCAATCGACGCTTTGAACTCCGCAATGGTCGTTTGCAGGCCTGTTATCCGAGCGTGTTTTTACGCCAGCCATTTGCCATCATGGAAGCCTTTGTCATATTAGCTCAACACCCCAAATGCCAAACCATTGGAGCCGAGTGCAAACGATTGATTCAAGCTCATCGTCACTTAATTGACGACAAGTATCGCCGTGATATTCGGGTGAATAGCCTTTTTATGGAGCTACTTCGCTCTCCCGAACGTATGTCTCACACTTTATTAGAGATGCAGCGCCAAGGTGTGCTAGGGGATTACCTTCCCAGCTTTCACAAGATTGTGGGGCGTATGCAGCACGATTTGTATCACATCTACACTGTTGACGCTCACACTATGAAAGTGGTGAAAAAAATGCGCGAACTGCTGCTACCAAGAGAGCAGAAGCGTTTCCCCGTGGCGGGTCGTTTAGTACATAAACTACCCAAGATTGAGTTACTGTACATTGCCGGCCTTTACCATGACATTGGCAAAGGTAGTGGCCGTGATCACTCAGTAGTTGGGGCTGAGGAAGTGCGGCAATTTTGCAAGCAGCATCAATTAGGAAAGTGGGACACGGAGCTGGTTAGCTGGTTAGTACGTCATCACTTACTCATGTCTATGACAGCTCAGAAACGTGACATTGGCAACCCCGATATCATCCATGAATTTGCCTCCAAAATGGGTGATGAATTACATCTAGATTACCTTTATGTGCTCACAGTTTGCGATATCAACGCAACCAATCCAGCACTTTGGAACAGCTGGCGTGCATCCCTATTACGCCAACTTTATACCGCCACCAATCGAGTGCTGCGTTTAGGCCTAGATGTACCGGTAGATCACCACGCACTTATTGAACAAAGCCAAACCGATGCCCGTAAGTTGTTGCAAGAACAGCGGTTTAATCCTGCCTCGGTAATGCGCTTATGGAAGAATTTGGGCGATGACTACTTTATCCGAGAGAACGCCAAAACCATTGCTTGGCATACTCGTACTATTTTAAACCACCAGATCGCAGGACCTTTGGTGGCTCTTAGCGAAACCTCATATAGCGCGTTTGAAGGTGGCACCCAGGTGTTCGTTTACACCCAAGACAAGGCCAACTTATTTGCTGCCCTTTGTGCCATCCTTGGCCAGCTTCACCTAGACATCCAAGATGCGCGCATCATTACCACAGAAGATGGTTACAGTATGGACACCTTTGTGGTGCTGGACACTGATGGCAACACCATAAACCAAACTCCCGCACTATTGGAAAAACTGCAACAACGCCTTACCCAAGCATTGCAGTACCCCGACGACTTTGCCTATATCGTCCAACAACGCCAACCTAGAATCCATAAACTTTTTAACCAGTCCTCCATCGTTAGTTTAAGCAACCCCAAAGGCCGTAGCTGGACCCGATTAGAATTATCTAGTGCTGATAGGCCTGGCTTATTAGCCAAAGTGGGCTTAGTATTTATGCGTTTGGGTATTAGCCTACAAAAAGCCAAGATCCAATCTATTGGGGGCCGTGTGGAAGACGTGTTCTTTATTACCCTAAGCAATGGCGAGCGCATTATTGACGAAAGCCTGCTGAAAACCCTCGAAAATAATATTTGCAGCGCCTTGGATGAATAAGGCTCACATGACATAATTTTAAACCTCTAAATAGCAAACACACCCGTACTTCTGATATTATCTGGTCTTGGTTTTTAGGGTCACAACACGCCCCTTCTACAAACTCTACGGAAACTCCTGTGACTCAAGTACATATGCATGGCATCAGTAATTGCGACACCATTAAAAAAGCCAAAAAATGGCTCACTGATGCAGGCATTGAGTTTAGTTTTCGGGACTACAAACAACATCCCCCCAGCGCTATAGAGCTTCAAAGCTGGTCGTACCAAGTGGGTTGGGAAGAGTTGCTTAATAAACGCGGCACCACATGGCGCAAGCTGTCAGAAGAACAACAGGACGCTTGCAATGAGACTACTGTTTGTGTGCTTCTCTCAGAGCAACCTAGCATGATAAAACGACCTCTGCTTGTAATACAACGTCAGCAAGATGGGCAACAAATTCAGGTCTTTGTGGGTTTTAAAGCCGGCCAATACGCCACTATTTTTAAACTATAAGTTTTACACATTATTTATTGGAGAGTTCCATGAGCCATTTTAGTTTTGCCTTTGGTGTTGGCAGCCAGTCTAGCCAAGGAGATTGGTTAGAGGTTTTTTACCCACAGCCTGTTTTAAACCCTAGTACTGATTTAGTTACCGCCATTACGGGCGTCTTAGGCAGCCATTTAGCTACCGGTAATCACGCCCTACAAATTAACGCTAAGCAAGCCAGTCAACTTGCTGAAGCTTGCACTATTGCAGGTGAGGCAGACCAGTCCAAATGGTTAACTCAGGCGGCCGATAGTGGCCAGCCCTTGGTCATTACTTTACTAGAGAATGATACTGGCCCACAAAGTACGCCCGAGGTGTACCTCAAACTACAGTTGCTATCTACCGGCCTTAAGCAACCTAACTCGATGGACCTTAACGGTATTTTTGGCCTTTTGCCTAACGTGGCCTGGACTAACGAAGGTGCTATCGCCATTGACGATTTAACTCAACACCAAATGGATGCCCGTTTACGTGGTGAATGGTTACACGTTAACGCCGTCGACAAGTTTCCTCGTATGGCAGATTACGCCGTACCAAAAGGTATTCGTATAGGCGACGCTTCTCGTGTACGTTTAGGCGCCCACGTGGCGGAAGGCACCACAGTGATGCACGAAGGGTTTATTAACTTTAACGCAGGTACTTTGGGCCACGGTATGATTGAAGGACGTATTTCAGCAGGCGTTACCGTAGGCCATAACAGCGACTTAGGCGGTGGTTGTTCTACCATGGGTACGCTATCCGGTGGTGGTAAGATCGTTAACTCAGTGGGTGAGGATAGCCTTATCGGTGCTAATGCTGGCATGGGCATTCCGATTGGCGACCGCTGCATTATTGAAGCCGGTTTGTACATCACTGGTGGTTCAAAGGTCGCCTTATTGGATATCAACAATGAATTGGTGGATACGGTTAAAGCTGCAACCCTCGCCGGTAAACCAGACCTTTTGTTCCGTCGTAACTCACTCAATGGTCGCATTGAAGTGAAGCCTAACCGCACCGCCGTAGAACTTAATGCCGACTTACACAGTAACAACTAAGATGGCTCAACCCATGTCTCTGTCACCTACTATCGCTTTAGCCCAAGATCTTATGGCTCGCGCCTCAGTCACACCCGAGGATAAGGGCTGCCAAGAATTAATGATAGCTCGCCTTCAAGCCATTGGTTTTAACGTTGAGCGTATGCCCTTTGGCGACGTGGATAACTTTTGGGCCCGCCGCGGCACAGACAAGCCGGTACTTGCCTTTGCTGGCCATACGGATGTAGTGCCCAGTGGCCCAGTGAATCAATGGCACACCCCCCCGTTTAAGCCCACCCTTAAAGACGGTTTCCTCTACGGCCGTGGTGCTGCGGATATGAAAGGCAGTTTAGCGTCATGGGTTGTTGCCCTTGAAGAGTTTGTCGCCTTACACCCTAATCACCGTGGCAGCTTGGCGCTACTCATCACCAGCGACGAAGAAGGCCCCTTTGTTGATGGTACAACCCGTGTGATCGACACTTTGGAGGCCCGTAACGAAAAAATAGATTGGTGCATTGTTGGTGAACCTTCCTCTACCAGCACTTTAGGTGACGTCATTAAGAATGGTCGCCGTGGTTCGTTAACCGCCACTATTACCGCCAAGGGCATTCAAGGCCATGTAGCCTATCCGCACTTAGTAGTTAATCCTATTCATAAAGTTGCACCAGCGTTAGCTGAGCTAGCGTCTACTCAATGGGATGATGGCAATGAATCTTTCCCTCCAACTAGCTTTCAAATTGCCAATATTAATGGCGGTACTGGTGCATCTAACGTAGTACCTGGCCATGTAGAAGTGATGTGCAACTTCCGTTACTCCACTGAACTTACCGCAGATGAGTTAACAGCTAAGTTAGAAACCATTCTGAATAACCATAGGGTAGATTATGACATTGTGTGGACCTACAACGGTCTGCCCTTCTTAACGAATTCAGGTGCATTGGTAGATGCCTGTCGTGATGCTATTAAAGCCACCACTGGTACTGTCACCGAACTGTCTACAGCTGGCGGCACCTCAGATGGTCGCTTTATAGCGCCAACGGGTGCTCAAGTGGTTGAACTAGGGCCTTGTAATGGCACTATTCACAAACTGAACGAATGCGTAAAGGTGAGTGATTTAGAGGATCTGACACAAGTCTACCTTGGGGTCCTTACCCGCTTAATGGTGCAGGAGTCGTGAACATGACGCAAACTGATATCGAAATTTATATTAAATCTGCCAGCCCAGAAGCTATTAAAGTTTGGTTAGAAACCTGTACATCTAGTCTAGACGTGCAAGGCTCTAGCCCTAAACGTCAGGCCTATTGGGCCACCTTTGCTGGTGCTGGCAACCAACAATCAGAGTTTGAAATAATCGTGCTTAACAAGGTTCAAAGCAACTTTAGTAGTGTTTGGTTTAATACCAAAAGCACCCCCTGGGCTAATGATAAAGCCTGCGCCCAACAAGCCTTTGAACACTTCCAGTCAACTGTGCGTTGTGTCGCTTCTAGCTGGCAAGAAGGCGATGCCCCAGATCAATGGTTAAATATTGATGTCGAGGGCGAAAACACCATTGATTGGCTTTAACTTATAACTCGTGGGCTGACAGTATTCTGCCTACCGCTGATCCAAAACCAATACGATAACCCTGACCTTGGCAGTGTCCTCGCAGGGTTAAGGTATCGCCATCTTCTACAAACTGACGCTCTTCACCATTTGCCAACAGCAAGGGGTTTTGCCCATTCCATGTGAGCTCAAGCAAACTACCTAGAGACTCCTTGGTACTGCCGCTAATAGTGCCAGACCCTAACAAATCCCCTGTTTGCATAGCGCAACCACTACTTGAATGGTGGGCAAGCTGCTGAGCGCTCGACCAATACATGGCCTTGAAGTTGGTTTGGCTAATGGTTTGAGATACGGATGACGATTGGGTTTGAATATCCACCTGCAATTCAACATCGTAGTTACCTGCATGACTTTGGGTAAGGTAAGCTAGGGGTTTAGGCTGCTGCTTTGGGCCATGTACTTTGAAAGGTTCTAACGCTTCTTGAGTTACTACCCAAGGTGAGATAGTCGTAGCAAAGGCTTTAGCCTGAAACGGCCCTAATGGCTGGTATTCCCAAACCTGTATATCACGTGCACTCCAGTCATTAAGCAAAACAAACCCAAATATATTGGCTTGGGCTTGCGCTACGGTGAGCGGAGCACCCATCTCATTCGGAGTGCCCACTATGGCTCCCATTTCGAGCTCAATATCTAGTTTTTGGGTGGGACCAAAATGAGGCTCGCTGGCTGTAGGTGATTTTAGCTGACCTAACGGCCTACGGACATCGGTACCACTCACAACAACAGTACTAGCACGGCCATTGTAACCAATGGGAATATGTAACCAGTTGGGCATAAGGGCATTTTTTGGATCACGGAACATAGTGCCTACATTGGTGGCATGCTCTTTGGAGGCATAAAAATCTGTATAGCCTTCCACCTTAATAGGTAACAATAGGGTCGCGTCAGTTTGCGGCACCAACGCCAGACCCACTTGTTGCTGAATGATTGAATCTTGACTGCTCAAGAGTTTAGACAAATCCCTGCGGCACTTTGTCCACACAGAGTGTCCTTGAGCCATAAACTCGTTGATATCTTCTTGATCAAATACAATAGCGTTTAAACCTAACAAACCTTCTTGTGCCAATAAATAGAGATCAACAATGTCGTTACCAATGGCCACACCGACGTGTGGTTGATGATTATTGGCAGAGGTAAATACACCAAACGGCAGGTTTTGAATTGGAAAGTTTGCGCCTTCTTTGTTAGCACTTATTACCCAGCTAGTAAGACTTGGATCATGTGTGGCATTGAGCATACAGAAAACCTTTATTGGTGCATCCAGCGCCCATGACTAGGCGCTTTTTTTGTTTCTGCCCATTCATTGAGCATATCCCATTTCACCTCATCCAAACGTTTTTCCATAGTGAGGGTATTGGTATTTAGCGCCAATTCTAAGCGGTGACCACTTGGATCAAAGAAGTAAATTGATTTAAAAATAGTGTGGTTAGTCGGGCCAATGACATTGATTCCATCGGCTTCTAAGGAGGCTTTGGTAGTGAGGAGGTCATCCATTGTTTCCACCTGCAAAGCTAAGTGCTGACACCAGGCAGGTGTGTTTCGGTCTAGCTGCATACTGGGATGAGTTGGCAATTCAAAAAATGCCAATACATTGCCCTGACCTGCATCTAAGAACACATGCATGTAAGGATCGGGCTCTTTAGTCGATGGCACCTCGTTTTCTGCAATGGCTAGAATAAAATCCATGTTTAGGTATTTTCCATACCATTCTACAGTTTGCTTCGCATCCTTACAGCGATACGCCACATGGTGGATCTGTGTTACTTTCATTTTACATTCCTTTTTTCAACAGGGTCATAACCCTCTGAAAGGACTAGATAACTCCGCGATATAGTTGGTCCCGCTCTATGGATTCAAACAACGCTTGGAAGTTACCTTCGCCAAAACCATCACCTTGTTTGCGTTGAATGAATTCAAAAAACACTGGCCCTAACAGTGTTTTGGAAAATATTTGTAATAGTAACTTAGGCTCACCATCACCTGTGCTGCCATCTAGCAGGATGCCTCGGTTTTGTAGTTCGTATGTAGGCTCGCCATGGTCAGGTAAACGCCCCTCTAACATCTCATAATAAGAGTTAGATGGTGCAGTCATAAAGGGTACTCCTTGGGATTTAAGCCTATCCCAACAAGCCAGCAGGTCGTCACAAATCAAGGCGATGTGTTGAATGCCTTCCCCATTAAATTGCATTAAAAATTCTTCAATTTGACCCGAACCTCCAGCAGCCTCTTCATTTAAGGGAATACGGATTTTGCCATCAGGTGCGGTCATAGCACGGGAAGTAAGGCCAGTATATTCGCCTTTGATGTCAAAATAGTGCAACTCTCTAAAACCAAATAGTTTTTCGTAGAAATCCCCCCAATGCTGCATACGACCACGGTATACGTTATGCGTTAGATGATCAATTTCGAAGAAACCACAGCCTTCTGGGTAGCGATTGACACCTTTGATAAACTCAAAATCGATGTCGTAGATTGACGCTCCTTCGTGGAAGCGATCTATCAAATAGATAGGCGCGCCACCGATACCTTTTATTGCAGGTAAGCGCAATTCCATCGGTCCTACTGGAATATCAATGGGTTGAGCTCCTAAAGACAAGGCATGTTCATAGGATGCTTTTGCATCGTTTACCCTAAAAGCCATGCCACAGGCTGAAGGCCCATGCTCTTCAGCAAAAAATGCAGCCAAGCTATTAGCCTCATTGTTAATGATGAAGTTGATACCACCCTGACGATAGAGGCTTACATCCTTAGAACGGTGATTAGCCACATGACTAAATCCCATCATTTCAAAAATGGGTTCTAATACGCCTGCTTTTGGCGAAGCAAATTCAACAAACTCAAAACCGCATAGGCCTGCGGGGTTAGCAAATAAATCATTCATTAACAAGTCCTACGGAATTAATATTTGCCATATAGTTACATACGTAACTATATATTACAACGATTTTTGACACCTCCTCGATAAAAACATTGGATAAAGGTTTTGTATATTGCGTTGTTTTATGCAAAAGTCAGCCTTTGGTTTTAGGACATTAATTATGCTTAGCTCTCAGCAACTTCAAGAGTATGATCAACAAGGCTACCTTGTTATCAACGATTTTATATCACCTGCCCAGCGCCAAGTGTTAATGCAGCGTGCAGCAGACCTCATTGAATCATTTGAACCACCACAAAAGCGCTCCATCTTCACCACCGATGAGCAAGAACGCTCTAGTGATGATTACTTTTTAGAATCAGGCAGTGGCATTGGGTTTTTCTTTGAGGAGAAAGCAATTGATAGTGAAGGCCACTTTACAGTGCCCAAACAACAATCCATCAACAAAATAGGCCATGCCCAACACCTGTTAGATCCCGTGTATAAAACCATGGTTAAAGAGTTGGATTTTGCGACTGTGGGCCGAGAACTGGGGATCAAAAAACCACGTGCAATACAGTCTATGCACATCTTTAAACAACCTAGTATTGGCGGTGAGGTAGGCCTACATCAAGACTCTACTTTCTTGTATACAGAGCCTAAAAGTTGTATTGGATTTTGGCTTGCATTAGAAGACGCTACGGTCGAAAACGGCTGTTTACAGGCGTTGCCAGGGGGCCACCACATTGCCCTGAAGCAACGTTTTAAGTTATTAAATAATGGCGGCACCGAATTTGAATGTTTAGACGATAAACCATGGCCCACACGATCATTGGAATTGCTAGAAGTGCCTGCAGGTACGCTCATCATCCTGCATGGTCAACTACCCCACTACAGTGCAGCCAATACCTCAAACCGCTCTCGCCAAGCCTTTACTTTGCATCTGGTAGACGATGCATGTCATTACCCAACCGATAACTGGCTGCAACCTATAGCGTCACTATAATGTGAGTACGCGCAGGCCTAAACCCAACAATATGACGCCACTAATCTTATCGATGGTGGCCGATTGTGACTGCAACTTTTCAAGCACTTTCGATTGAGATAAAGCCAGCGCCACAATGATATACCAAACGGCATCAATTACTGCAGCCGTGCCCGTCATAATAAGTTTGTCTGCCATAACCAACTCAGCAGAAACAAACTGAGAGAATAGTGCGATAAAGAAAAATGCCAGCTTTGGGTTCAGTAGAGACACCATTAATCCATCTCTAGCCGCTTCGCTCATAGGCGCTATAATAGGTTCTACTTGCAAGGGGCCAGTACCTTTTGAGCGCAATGCTTTGATGCCCATCCACATCAAATACATGGCCCCAGCGTAAGTAAGCAGCTTATAAATGAGTGGCCATTCCACCACCAGTATCGCTAGGCCCCATACCGTGAGCAAAGCCCATAAGGCTACACCTGCTGCATGACTAACAGCTGTAGCCATACCGTGGGCGCGGCCATTACTAATAGTATGCCTTAACACCACTGCTAAACTTGGCCCAGGCGACATAGCACCTAAACAGCAAATTGCTACCAGTGAAAACCATGTAGTCAGTGTCATATATTGACCTTAATCATCTGCTATGAGGCGTTTTCCTAGCGTCTTTGAAGCATCTAGGGCATACCCACGGTTGCCATAGAACTCTAATACGGCAACATTGGTATCGCGCACAAAGAGATTTATTTTAGGGCATTCTAGGGCTAATAAAAAGGTCTCGCAGTGATTCATTAATAAACACCCTAGACCCTGTGCCTGATAGTGTGGATGAACTGCTAAATAATACACACTACCGCGGTGACCGTCATAACCTACCATAACACTGCCAATGAGTTTGCTTTCATCATGGATAACGAACAACCCACCCACACAGTCTTTAAGCTTACGGTTAATGTCTTTAATGGGGTCGTTCCATGGTTTGACTAGATCGCAGGTTTGCCACAAGGCCACTAAGGCTGCACTATCTTTAGCATCAAACGTTTCTACAACAAAGGTATCTAGCATCAACGTTTACTTAACCAAACCAACAAGTCGCTAATGACTTGTTGTTTGTTTGGCTCATTGAACATTTCGTGACGACCACTGGGGTACAAACAGCAATCTACCTGTTTTGATCCGGCCCGTTGCAGCGCCTTTTGCAATGCAATAACTCCTTTGCCCTGCTTGCCGACGGGGTCTTTATCACCAGCAAATAGATAGATGGGTAAATCATTATTTATTTGCGCCATAGCATCAGGCTCAGACAGTTCAGCTAGGCCGTTCATAAAGTCAAACCAGAACTGGTTACTAATACTGTGACCTGCTAGCGGGTCGGCAATGTATGCATCCACCACTGTCGGATCTGAACTTATCCAATCTTTAGGGGTGCGGACAGGTTTGAAATTGTTATTAAAGCGGCCGAAAGATAATTGTTCTAGCAGTTTGCTTTTACCCAATGGCCCTTGGCGCCATCTCTCAAATGAGGCAATTACAGACCCTATACGAAACAACCAAGGCGGGCTGTAATTAGACCCCGAAAGTACTAACCCTTGAAGTTGCTTGGAGAACTTTTTGGCATATCGCTGCACTACCCTTGTGGCTAAAAAAGACCCCATACTGTGGCCTAGGATGGTGAGGGGTTGGGGCCACCTTTGCTGAAGATGTGTAACAATTTCAGCCTGATCCGACACCATTTTATGCCAACCGTTTTGGTTAGCTACGTGGCCAAGACTAATAATGCCTTTACCGGTGAGTCCGTGCCCCCGATGATCATCAGCACTAACATTAAAGCCCACATTATTCAGCTCTTTTGCCACATGGTCATAGCGCCAACCATGCTCACTCATGCCGTGTATGATGTGCACCCAACCCTTAGCATCATTAACTGGCCACAGGTGAACCTGCAGAGTAATCTGATCATCCTCGGTGAGGATCTGTATAACCTGATGATGCGTCTCTGACATCAACATAACCTATAGCAAATGAGCAATAGCGCTTATTAAAGAGCAAACGGCTCTAGTGTGCAAATAAGGAATCCCTAGTCGGCATTAAAATCGAAGGCAAAGAGCTCACGACTCCAACATCCCGCGCGGGTTAAATCCAATGCCAAAAGCCCATCACCATAACCCAGTTGAGCCAACACGTGGGAGTCTAACTCATCAGTAATAGAGGTTTGTGACAATGCTAAACGTTGTTTAAAGTTATCACTCTTAAAAGTAAATTGCTGAGCTTCTTGGTCGTATACACATGCGAGGTGTTTACACGGCTGCAGAACCTGCAGCTCATCTTCTTGGGGAGTGCCACAGGCAGGGCAACATAATGCTGCCACTGATGCAGCTTGGTAAACTGAGGCATAAGATACGCGGGGTGTTAGAAAGGCATTAGATAAGTTCATAAGGCAGGCTTCCATGAATTAATTTCAATAATGTAACTATAGTACAAGCCTTTACTGCCTTGCTGGGTGAAGCTTTCGACCTAAACATGAGCCAAACTCATGCAATCCAATTAATTGCACAAAAAACAGTATGGCCCCATAATAGGTCCAAGTTTTGCCGATTATTTGAATAATTAAGGAAAAGTGAACATGAAAATATTAAGCCAAGCGTTAACAGCAACTGCCATGGCAGTTTGTTTAGTCATACCTGCCACAAGTATGGCGGCAGGTAGTCAAGTCACTGCTGGTGTTAATTCAGCCAGCGGAAAAGTCTACGTCAACAGCACTCTTTATACCCTCAGTGGAAACAAAGCACACATTAGCGCAGAAATGGCTATTAATGACAAATTAGGCTTCATGCTGAGTTCCAGCAGTGCTTTAGACGCAGCAAACACGAAAGTTGAATTCATGGACTTCGGTGTACGTTATCGTCTCGGGGAAGACACGTCTACCTATTTCAGCTCCAACAGAACAAAAGTAGGGAGCAATAGTGAAACTTTAATGATGCTGGGAGCTATGCACCACATAAGTACCGGTGAAGCTTCAAGCTTAGCACTCAAGATCGGCACCAGCACTACCAATATGTTTGACGATTTGGAGGTTGGATTTGATTTTAATGTGGGGTTAATGGATGCTTTAGTATTAAACATCGGGTATCAATCCACAACTACTACTTTAGCTAAAACTAGTACCAAAGCCACCTCTTCTGGCTTTAACGTAAGCATTGGTGCGCAATTTTAACCACCCCTTACAATAAAGACTTATCGAAGAATTCAATAACCCGATGCTTGAACTCATCGGGTTTTTTTGTGTCAAATTTAGCGTGCCCGAGGGCTTCCTCAAACCACAACTCTTTATCACCACAGGCTGCATCATAAATCCACTGACCACTTTCCACTGACACTACAATGTCTTGTCCACCTTGCATAATAAACAACGGTGTATTACACAACTTTGCAGCGGCTTTAGCCGTATTAGCCTGCGCTACATCCATGCCCAGTATAGTTTCTGCCCAAAACGAAATCATTGGCGCAAAAGGAAAAGCAGGCAACCCTGTGAAGTATTCAACTGAAACATTAATGGTATCTTGTAACGAAGAAAATGCACTCACAGCAACCACTGCTGCAATGTCCTGATTAAGCGCAGCATATTCAATTACCATAGCCCCACCCATAGAATTACCCAACAAACCCACCTTACCTTTTGCCACACCTTGTACGTTCATTAGATAGTTATACCAAGTGTTAAGGTCATCCATTTCTCTCACACCAAAAGTAATTTCATCACCGTCGTTTAGATCATGGGCTCTGATACTTGTTACTAATATGCCATAACCTGCCTCTTGTAATATTTTGGCTTCTTCTAGCATGTAACCACGATTAGCTTTGAATCCATGTTGCAACATTACATATGCACCATTATTACTGGCTGAGAAATAGCCATGAAGCTTCTGTCTATTTGGGTTGAGTAATACCACTTCTTGCACTTGTAGATCAAAATATTGCGGCTGGTGCGTTGCAGGGGTGCGCGCCTCCAACGGGTGATGCACCAAATAATCAGCTTGTTGATAAGTCACTAGTAAAAAGCCACCCATCACGACTAACAATACAACGGCTAAAATCCACCCAATTGCGCGCTTCATACTCACTCTTAACAGCACTCTGAATAACAAAAGCAACTTGTTAAATGATCATTAACCATGCCAATGGACTGCATGTAGGCATACATACCAATAGGTCCAACAAACTTAAATTCACGTTTTTTTAGGTCTTTGGCAATCCGGGCGGAAAGCTCGGTTTGGGTGGGAATATTAGCGTTTTTTTCAAACTTATTAACTATAGTGACACCGTCAACAAAACCCCAGATATAGGCGTCAAAGCTACCAAATTCTTGTTGAATGTCAATGAATTTTGCAGCGTTGTTGACTACACTTTGGACCTTCAAACGGTTGCGGATAATGCCCTTATCTTGCAGCGCTGCAGCAATATCATGCTCAGTAAATGCTGCCAACGTAACTACATCATACTGGCAGAAGACACGCTTATAATGATGTCGGCGCTTGAGTATAGTGATCCAAGACAATCCAGCCTGAGCACCTTCTAATACAAGTTGCTCAAATAGTCGATCGTCATCATGCACCGGTCGGCCCCACTCTTGATCATGGTAAGTTAGATATTGCTCATCTTTTGTAGGCCAACTACAGCGATTAACATGAGTTTCTGGCATATGAAATCCGTGATCATTGCTTGGTTTTAGGTTAGTAGATGCGGGACTTTGAATTGGAATTCAACTAAGGTTGCCAAAGCATCAGCCTTAATACTATTCACTTCTCCTTTAAAAAGGAACCAATACCAATACAACATAAGCCATGGTGTAGCTAAGCCATCATACTTTGCCTATTTAGTAGCTCACTTGGTCTCGAAATAGCATTACTTTGTGCTATCATCATGGCTCATTATTACCCAGCGACTTAACACATGACCCAATATTTTCGATTGCTTCTGGCATCATTATCATCGCCATTTTCGTTTTACCTACACAAACAGAAAACTTTAAAAAAGCACTATACTAGCACCTATTGTGATTGTTCAGTGATATGAGCAACCGACGTTTTAAAACTCACAATCACCCTAACGCTAGCTTGATTAAACGCCTGCTAGCCATGGTGTACGATAGCTTATTAATAATGGCCTTGTGGATGCTTGTAGGTTACGTATTTATTGCTTTTAATGACGGCGAAGCTGTCTCTGGTCCATTGTTTAATAGCACAGTATTTATCGTTACTTTCTTGTTTTTCGCTTTGTTTTGGACTCGGTCTGGACAAACCTTAGGCATGATTGCTTGGCGCTTGCGGGTAGAATCTGATCAAGGCCAGCCCTTAAGCGCAAAACAAGCTTTATTGCGCTTTATGGCTGCCATATTTTCGGCCCTAGCATTAGGCATAGGGTATTGGTGGATCATCTTTGATAGCAACAAATTAAGTTGGCATGACCGCTGGTCTAATAGCCGCGTTGTACAACTACCCAAAGCCTAGTTCTAACCTGCTTTACGTAACAGCCAGGCCCCACCAGCAACGCACACTAAGATGGGTAATAAGTAAGCAAAAAGCGGGGTGAAACCAAACACACTACTGGCTGGGCCTAATACTTCCTGAACGTAATTAAAGGCCAACCCCACCATTACTCCTACCAGCACTCTTTGACCTAAAGTTACCGACCGAGCGGAACCAAACACGAAGGAAATAGCAACAAAAACTAACGCAAAGGTTGCTAAGGGTTGTAAGATTTTTTTCCAAAAAGCCAAGTCATAAGACGCCGCGTCTAACCCACTCTGATCTAGATACTGACTGTATTGCACCAAGTCATCAATAGCTAGATGTTGTGGGTCCATACTCAAAATGGATAACAAGTGGGGTTTTAAAGAAACGGACCAAGGCATGGTTTCTTGCCCTTGCTGGATGATATTTTGATTTTCTACCGAAACTTTTTGCAACCGTTGCAATGTCCACTGTTGATCTTCATAAACGCCTTTTTCCGCGACCAAGGTCTGTTGCCAATCATGATCGGTAAAACGGTAACGAGAGACACTTTGCAATACCCCGTCAGACCTCACAGATCGTACAAATACATAATCATTGCCTTCGCGCAACCAAAAACCCTTAGTCGATGCCACACCCTTATATTGAGACTGTTCAATTTCGGCCATTTGCTGGCTTACTGGGGCGACAAACTCTCCTACGATGGCGGCCACCACAACAAACACAGACACGGCCTGCATAACGGACCAAACAATACGCCGCAAAGATACACCAGCCGCACGCATCACCGTAAGTTCACTGTTATTGGCCAAAGCACCCAAACCTACCAAGCAACCTACCAACACCGTTAGTGGCATAAATTCGTATACCCTTCTGGGTACAGTTAATACAATGTATGTTAGTACTTGCTTTAAGTTTGCGCCTTTGTCTAATGCATCTAACTCGCTGCCAAATGCAATCATTACATCTAACCCTAGAATAACCAGTAACACAATGGCCACTGCAGCCCATATATGACGCGCAATATATAGATCAAGCAGGTGCATTAGAATCACCTTCTCTGACCAGCTGTCTCAACCATTGCCGCCCAAACAATAAAATCAAACCCAACAATAAGAAAGCGCTGTGTAAAAGCCATATTTTTATGTCCGCATTAGCAGCCGCTCTAGTCATATCATCACGCAAAGTTGTTAACACCGACAAATAAACTAAATAAACCAAAACTGCTGGAAGCAGACTGGCAAAGCGTCCTTTGCGTGGATTAACTTGGCCTAAAGCAATGGCTACAAAACTCACAATAAGGGTCATCAAAGGAAGGGAAATACGCCAATAAAGTTGGGCCCTGTGGTCAGCATTATCAGAACCAATGAGCATGAGTGTAGGCAGGGTAAAACCGCGGGTAATGTCTATTTGCAACTCTTCGGTATACAAACGTACTGCCAACTCTTCAAACCGCGTCACGTTATAATCCAGTTGATCTGGTTGACCCTCAGTTCTTGAACCTTCTTTAAGTAACAAATAACGCGTTTGGTAGGCTTCATTGAATACCTGCCGAGCTGAAGTTGCCTTAATTATTACCGAGGGCGCACTGACCTCTGGCCTATTAAAAACAAACACATTGAGTAGCTGCTGACGATCATCAGACATGGTTTCGGCATAAATAACTTGGCGTTCGATATTGCCCTGGAATCGTCCAGCCACCACACTGTCAAATTCAGTCGTGTGAGATTGTTGGTAGAGAATCTCTTCGACATTACGGGAAGCCTCTGGGGCTAGCCAGAGACTCAAAGTAGCAACTAACACTGCCAATATTGATAAGGGTACCAACACCATCTGCACTAATTGCTGTTGGCTTACCCCGTTAGCAAACAGCACTGTAAGTTCGTTGTCGACACTCAGCTTCCCTAAGGTGAGTAACACCCCTAGAAAACCACCCAAGGGCAGCAGTGTACTTAAGTATGCTGGCAGTAAATTGACGATAATAGCCAACACGGCTTGGGCATCAAGCTCACCAGTAACGGCTTTACTGAGGTAATGGGCAAAGCGGCTACTAGATATAATCAACAGTAAAACCATACTCACTGCTAACGCACTTATCAGCACTTCTTTGTTGATGTATCGAGTAATTATGGGCAAATGATTGGCTTCTTAACAGACTAATAGCTGGCTAACGCTAACAATGGCCCTAAGTGTATCAGATTTTTAACAAAACGAAGATTTAAGCCACATTATCGCCATACATCCCTAGAGACAGAGGCCAATTTGGCGTAAAATTTCACCATTGTCTTGAACTTCACAAGGCCATTCATTTGTAACATCATCACGGAGACAACATGGAATTTTCTTTGCAACAGGACGCCTCTCAACTTGATACCGCGGCTAGCGTTATTTTACCCCTGGCTAAGGTGGCAGAAGGCAATGACACTCTAACGACCGATAGTCTCAAGATAGCCGACAAATTACTTAATGGTGCTATCTCCCATGCCATCGCCAGCGGTGATTTGTCTAGCAAGTTCAAGACCAGCCAATTGTTCCTTAATACAGGTGCTGGCCCAGACCGTATTTTAGTCATTGGTACCGGTGCTGCGGACGAGCTCAGTGGCCGTAAGTACCGACAGCTAATTCAATCGGCATGGTCACACATAAGCGCTAACCCCGGTCCTAGGGTATTGAACCAGCTAACCACTGTAGATACAAAAAACTTGGATCTACAGAGCAAAGTGCGCCTTACGGTCGAAGCCATGGTTCAGGCCTGTTATCGTTTTGATCAGTTCAAAACTACTACTAAGGAAGTACCACCTAGTCCTCATATGGCGTTAGTGGCCGACACCAGTGCGCAGGCTCAGTTAAACCAATCTGTAGCCACTGCTCAAGCAATGAACTTGTGCCGTGATCTAGGCAATCTTCCCGGTAACATATGTACCCCTAGTTTCTTAGCTGAACAAGGCCACAAATTGGCAGCGGGATCTAACAAGGTCACTACCCAAGTGTTGGAAGAAGCCGAAATGGAAACCTTAGGTATGCATTCGTTACTGTCTGTCGGTAAAGGCAGCGCAGAGCCCTCCAAACTGATCGTCATCAACTACCAAGGGGGTGAACAAGGTGTCCAGCCCCATGTATTAGTCGGTAAAGGTATTACCTTCGATTCTGGGGGCATTAGTATTAAGCCAGGTGCTGCAATGGACGAAATGAAGTACGACATGTGTGGTGCAGCGAGTGTTATTGGGGCCATGCAGGCCGTTATCGACATAGACCTCAAAGCCAACGTTGTTGCTATCGTGGCGAGTGCAGAAAATATGCCTTCAAGCACCGCATCTAAGCCAGGTGATATCTATACCACAATGTCTGGTAAAACTGTGGAAGTCCTTAATACCGACGCTGAAGGCCGCCTCGTTTTATGTGATGCCTTAACCTATGCTGAGCGTTTTAACCCTAAAACTGTGGTTGATGTTGCTACCCTTACAGGCGCTTGTATTATTGCCCTTGGCCACCACACTAGTGCAGTATTGAGTAATGATGACGAATTTGCTGTAAGCCTGATGGCGGCCGGCAAGCAAGCTTTTGATAATGTATGGCAATTACCTATGGGCGAAGAATACCAAGAACAGCTAGACAGCAACTTTGCTGATTTAGGTAATATTGGTGGCCGTGCTGCGGGCACTATTACTGCTGCGTGCTTCTTGTCACGCTTTACCGAAAGTTTCACTTGGGCACATTTAGATATCGCTGGCACCGCTTGGACCTCCGGTGCCAAAAAAGGCTCCACAGGACGTTGTGTACCGCTGCTGGTTCAACACTTAGTTAATCAGGCATAGCCATGCTTCGAGCGGATTTTTATCAGCTAAAATCTGACGATCCGGCTAGCCGCTATCCATTACTGTGTCGTTTGCTTGAAAAGTGTTTAGGGGTTGGGCAACAGGTCTACATCATCTGCCGTGATGATGCAGAAGCTCGCCACCTAAACCAATACATTTGGGCCTTCCAACCCGATTCTTTTATCCCCCACATATACGCGCACGAAGATGCCCAGGCGATCGTGGTTCTGGGCCACCCATCAACACCGGGTTTAGCCCAGCCTCATCATCATGAGATATGTATTAACCTAAGCCAAGAACCGGCTCCTGAAAAATTTGACCGTATTATAGAACTAGTAGTGCAAGAAGCAGACATGTTAAAAACAGCAAGAGATCACTACGCCAAATATAGCCAACTGGGCCGCACTATGCAGTATCACAAGCTCTAACTTGAATGAAGCCTGTCTGCAATTAAACTAATCATTTCAAACATAATAGCCATCGCCACTATGGCCGTGATTTGATTGGGGCTGTCTTTTGTGGCATTAAACAAACAACATCCCCACCAATAATATTCATACCCCGTGTTGCCTGTAGTAGTTCCATAACCTGATCCATCATAAAGCCTTGGCAACCTGCCTCTATGTTAGACACGTCTGGGGCCACAGTAGGGTCTAGGCAATCTAAATCGAGGGTAATATAAACCGGCCTATCACCAATGCGCTCACGGATAATGTCAATGCTTTGCTGAGCGCCAATTTGCTTGTACCGGTCCATGGTAATCACATCATAACCATGTTCATAACTAGGCTTCAGCCAATCCAAGGTTCGAGCATTACCTCGAATACCAATCTGTACACTATGATGAGCATCTACATTACCTTGCTAGACTAAATATAAAGCCCAGTGGGCTGCTGATCTTTTGGCCCCCAGAAAGTGTTTCCATATTACTAAAACAGTCAGTATGGCTATCAAAATGTAAAATGCAGTCAGGCTCACTATCAATTAGCTTTGATTGAGGGCCACCCAAGGCTTGCAAAATACCGCCAGTGACAAAGTGATCCCCACCTAAAGATACGGGTCGCTTCACCGTACCAATATAAGGCATCCATAAACACATTTTTGATTACGATCAAAACTAGCATTTATTTGTTTACTCATGATAATGCTCAGTAACTTCGGTGGGAACTAACTTTCACCTTACCAGCATGGGTGACGTCAATTTTTTTAAGACAAAAAAAACGCCGCTAGAAGCGGCGTTTTTTGTAATGTTATTTTCTTAACTAATTAAGAAGGAACAACATTGTTGGCACAAGGGCCTTTTTGGCCTTGGCCAACTTCGAATTCTACGGCTTGACCGTCGTTCAAAGTGGCGTAACCGCCGCCATTGCGGATTTCAGAGTGATGTACGAATAAATCCTTACCACCATCTTCTGGAGTGATGAAACCGAAACCTTTATCGGCATTAAACCACTTCACTGTACCTTTGCTCATATTGTTACTCTTTGCTACTAAATTAATTTGACAAACCGCCTTCATCTGCGCGGGTTATCAAACAGATGACATCTGTTACTGCGCAAATTTACGGTTTGGATCTTCACACATAACGGTCAGGCTAGTGCGGAGCACAGTCTATCACCACATTAAAAGGAAAGTCAATTAATACACCGTCCTTTACCGACTTGACGGGAGGGGCTGTTCCCCTTTCACCACAAAAAGGCCTGCTTAAGCAGGATTAAATTCCTTCAATTTTCGCCACTTGCTGCTGCAGAGTACTGGCAGCAGTTTCAGCATCCTTTAACTTAGTACGTTCCTTTTCGATAACTTGTACAGGGGCCTTATCAACAAATTTTGCATTACCCAGCTTGCCACCAAGGCGCTTAATTTCGCCTTGTAACTTGCCAAGCTCTTTGTTTAAGCGCCCAAGCTCTGCGTTTTTATCAATGAGGCCTGCCATAGGCACCAACACTTCTAGCTCACCAACCAATGCCGTAGCACTCAGTGGTGCCTCTGCACCCTCTTCCATCCAAGTGATAGACTCTAACTTAGCCAACTTAATAAGGAACTGGCTATTGGTGTTGAGACGCTGCCGATCTGCAGTGTCACCTTGCTTTAGCAATACAGGTACAGGTTTACCCGGCGAGATATTCATTTCACCACGAATATTGCGCACACCATCTATAATGCCACGCACCCAGTTTAAGTCTGTTTCAGCAATTTCATCAACCTTACTTTCATCAGCAATTGGATAAGGTTGGAGCATAATGCTATCACCCTCAACACCTACAAGGCCTTTAAGCTTTTGCCAAATTTCTTCAGTAATGTATGGCATCAACGGGTGAGCCAAACGCAACACTGCTTCTAATACACGAACTAAGGTTCGGCGGGTGCCACGTAGCTGGACTTCAGTTGCATTATCATCCCATAACACAGGTTTAGATAGCTCTAAGTACCAATCGCAATATTCGCTCCAAATAAAGTGGTATAGCGCTTCTGCGGCGTGATCGAAGCGATAGACCCCCATAGACTCAATCACTTTTTGTTCAGCTTTTTGCAACCTTGATAGGATCCAGCGATCTGCCAAACTCAGCTCAACTTCACCACCAGCTTGACCACAATCCTGCTCTTCACAATTCATCAACACATAGTTAGTGGCGTTCCAAATCTTATTGCAGAAGTTGCGATTACCTTCAATACGACCCAAATCAAACTTTATGTCTCGTCCAGTTGAAGCCAGTGAACACAAGGTAAAACGCAAGGCGTCAGTACCATATGAAGCAATACCATTAGGAAAGTGCTTTAAGGTTTGTTTTTCAATTTTTTTTGCGAGCTGGGGCTGCATCATGTTGCCAGTGCGCTTCTCTAACAACACATCAAGCTCAATACCATCAATTAAGTCCAATGGATCAATCACATTGCCCTTAGATTTAGACATTTTTTCACCGTCTTGATCCCTCACCAAACCATGTACATAAACGGTTTTAAAAGGCACTTGAGCTTCGCCATCCTCGTCTTTGGTTAGATGCATAGTCATCATGATCATGCGTGCTACCCAGAAGAAAATTATATCAAAGCCCGTTACCAATACGTCCGTTGGGTGATACTTGGCCAAAGCTTCCGTAGAGTTAGGCCAACCTAAAGTGCCAAAGGTCCACAAGCCAGAAGAGAACCAAGTGTCGAGCACATCTTCATCTTGCTTAAGGTTGATATCACCTAAATTGTATTTTATACGGACTTCTTCCTCACTACGGCCTACATAGAAGGCGCCTTCATCATCGTACCATGCAGGAATTCTGTGTCCCCACCAAAGTTGACGCGAGATACACCAATCTTGGATGTCACGCATCCAAGAGAAGTATGTGTTTTCCCACTGTTTAGGCACAAATTCAATACGGCCATCCTCCACCGCGGCAATGGCTGGTTCTGCCAAGGGTTTGGTGCTCACAAACCATTGATCCGTTAACAAGGGCTCGATGACCAAGCCAGAACGGTCTCCACGTGGCACTTTTAAGCCATGGTCTTCAACTTGCTCTAACAAATTCATGGCATCAAGGTCTGCAACGATTTTATCCCGCGCCACATATCGGTCTAAACCGCGATAAGCTGCTGGGATAGTTTCATCATGCTCGTCAACCGCCATACCTGCAGTGGTGTATACATGGGGTACTTGCACGATGGCGGCATCGTGATCTAGCACGCTGATCATGCCAAGATCATGGCGCTGGCCCATCGCATAGTCATTAAAGTCATGGGCTGGGGTGATTTTTACACAACCCGTACCAAATTCCATATCTACATAGTCATCGGCAATGACAGGAATTAACCGGCCTACTAACGGCAACTCTATAAATTGCCCAATAAGGTGTTGATAACGCTCATCTTTAGAATGAACTGCAACGGCAGCATCGCCCAACATGGTTTCTGGGCGTGTGGTAGCAACAACTAGATAATTTTTACCATCAGCAGTGGTTGCGCCCGCTGCTAAAGGATAACGCAAGTGCCACATGTGACCCTTTTCATCCGTAGAAATAACTTCTAAATCGGAAATTGCGGTATGTAGTTTTGGATCCCAGTTAACCAATCGTTTACCACGATAAATTAAACCCTCGTCATACAATCGAACAAAGGCTTCTTGCACAGCTGTATAAAAGCCATCGTCCATGGTAAAGCGTTCGCGACTCCAATCTACACTGGCACCCATACGACGTAACTGGCGAGTAATAGTGCCACCTGATTCTGCTTTCCAATCCCATACTTTTTCTAGAAATTTATCACGGCCTAATTCATGGCGTGTCTTACCTTCCTCAGCCTGGATTTTTCGCTCCACTAACATTTGTGTAGCAATACCGGCGTGGTCAGTACCCACTTGCCATAATGTATCATGCCCTTGCATACGCTTAAATCGCGTTAGGGCATCCATAATAGTGTCTTGAAAAGCATGCCCCATGTGCAAACTACCCGTGACATTGGGTGGCGGAATAACAATACTATAAGGAGTGCCTTCGCCGGACGGGGCAAAGTAGTTATTATCTTCCCATTGCTGGTACCACTGTTGTTCGATGGCGTTAGGGTTATATGTCTTTTCCATGATGTTAGGCACATGCTCTAGATTAAGTAGTTATAAAGTGGGGCTAAAGGGGGGTCAAAGGTGGGGCTAAAACAGCTCCACCTATCGAGGCCGGTAAGAAACTAGGTTAGTGGTTACAGCCTGGGCCATGAATATGACCATTGGATAGCTCATCCGCAGAAGCATCGCGGATATCCATGATTTCCACATCAAAATTCAATATTTCGCCAGCTAGGTCGTGATTGCCGTCCACGCTCACCATATCGCCTTCAACGGCAGTAATAGTAACCACCTGCTGCTGGCCCGAGTCGCCTTCAGCGTGGAACTGCATGCCTACTTCTAGAGTTTCAATACCAGAGAACATCTCACGATCTACTTGTTGAACCATTTCTTCCATGTACTCGCCGTAACCCAAATGGGGAGGCACTTCTACCTGCAATTTATCACCTAACTGTTTGCCTTCAAGAGCTTCTTCTAAGCCTTGTACAATATTATTTGCACCATGTAGATAAGGCAAAGGCTCGCCTTCACGTGAGGTATCAACCAGTTCGCCAGCACCATTGGTGAGGGTGTAATGGAAGCTAACTACGCTATTTTCGGCAATTTTCATTCGTGACTCCAATACGCCCTTAATACTTCGATTAGGGCTGATAAAATTAAACATTACTCATGGGTATGAGCGACCTGCTATAATACCGCAAAAATTACTCCTAGGCCCGCATTTCCATGCATTTTACCATTCACGATACGCCTGGCGTTATTCACATTATTAGGCTACTTTCTTGGTTAGTATTAAAGCTTAGCGGCTGGAAAGTTGTTAATGTAGCGCCTGCTACTGGCAGCTACCTGATTATCGCCGCGCCACACACGTCTAACTGGGACTTTCCCCTTGGCATTGCCATGGCGTACCATTTACGTTTAAAAGTATACTTTATCGGCAAACACACTCTATTCGAAGGTATTAGGGGCCCTATTATGCGCTGGTTAGGGGGCATCCCTCTTAACCGTGAAGCCAGTAAAAATTTTGTAGATGCATCCATTGAGATTTATGCCAGCAACGAAAATTTGATTTTCGCCATAGCGCCAGAGGGCACCCGTGCCAATGTAGCACGCTGGAAAACTGGTTTTTACCACATGGCTAAAGGTGCTAAGGTACCACTAGCCTTGGCTTATTTCGATTTCGCCACGCGCACTGGCGGCATCGGGAAAATGCTTAATACTACCGAAAACATGGATGCGGACATGCAGGCCATTGCCGACTTTTATCGCCCCATTATAGGAAAAAATCCAAGCAACTTTAACCCAAATATTACTGGCGCCAAAAAAAACTGCTAAAGCTGGGCTTTTAGCACCACAAAGTTGGGGTGAGTGCCCACTTGCTCCACCCACTTAAACCAACGTTTAAGCTTAGCGTGATAGCCTAAGTGACGATTACCCACCACCCAAAGCTCACCTTCTTTAGTGAGCACCTGCGCCGACTGAGCAAACATGCGCATAGCAATGTGATCACCAACCACTCTTTCTTGATGGAATGGTGGGTTACAGAGAATCAAGTCGGCCGATTGGGAAACCATGTCCGTTAAACAATCATTCACCCTAAACTGACACCGATCACCGACGCCATTATTGTTTGCATTTATGATTGCTGAAGCCACTGACATATAGGATTCGTCCACTCCAATGACTTGGCATTGGGGCCATTTTTTGGCAGCAGCAATGGCCTGCACACCATTACCACAACCTAAATCAATCACCCGTTGGTATGGCCCTTGTGGAAATTGATGCAACAGCACTTGTGCTCCAGGATCTAACTTAGTGCGGCTAAACACGCCACTAAAATGCTGCAAGGAAAGCCCTAACGATGGCAGGTCCCAGTGTGTTTCCTCAGCCTTTGAGTTTTTCACCAACGCTACTGTATTGTTTACTGCAAAGATTAAGCGAGCCTTTTTTCGCGCTAAACTGGTGCTTAGTACGCCCAGCAAAGACTCCAATAACTGATACACAGCGTTATCGATATGCTTAACCATCGCAGGCATTACAATCAATGCACCTGGGGCTAATTGCGGTAAAACCCTTTGCAGCTGGTCACGTAGCAAAGCATGACTTTTAGGTAAACGTAATATGACGATTTCAAAGGGGCCTTGGGGCGTCTCTTGAGCCTGCACAAAATTAGCCACAGGCAATCCGTTAGCATGAGCATTATATTGCAAACCAAGGTGAGCAAGGTGAGAATCGCTCCACAAAGTTGGCAGTGGCCCACCCATAGTTGCCAAGGCCTTGGTCACAGCACAGGTGATGGCACCAAATGTTTCGTTGACAACAAGCACACGACAGTTTGGATCCAACAAGGCTTCTGTCTGCAAGTAATCTAACGCTAGGAGATCGGCTTGATCAAAAGCCTGCAGTGTTTCTTTACGAGAATATGGCACCCTTCGTATTGCCAATTCACCCAACGCACTGATCATCACAGGTTGTCTCATAATGTTTGGTATTATGGCGCTAAACGATCAATGGACCAAGCATCACCCGTCTGCTGATATCTAAAACGGTCGTGCAAGCGACTGGGTCGGCCTTGCCAAAACTCAAACTGTGATGGTTGAAGACAAAAGCCCACCCAAGGCTGTGGTCGTTCAATTGCGGTGCCTTGAGTTTGTAGATCGAGCTGAGACACCCTGAATTCAAGATCCTCAAGTCCTGACACCACTTGGCTTTGGGGTGTGGCAGCAGCACTCAATTGGCTGGCCCGAGGACGACTTATAAAATAGGCATCAGCAGTGGCCTCTGGAACTAGGGATACTGTGCCAGAAATTCGTACTTGCCGCTCCAATGGTTGCCAATAAAACAACACTGATGCTTTTGGGTTAAGAGCGATATCCTGGCCTTTGTTACTGCGGCTATCCGTGTACCACACCAGGCCATCATTGTTGTAACTTTTCATAAGCACGATACGCGCACTAGGCATGCCCGCCGCAGAAACTGTTGCTAAAGACATAGAAGTAGCGTCGAGAGGGCAAGCCACCTCGGCTTCACTCAACCAATGGGAAAATTGCTGCCATGGGTCTAAAGCCAAGTTTTGTCGACGCAAACCTTCTGCTTCATACTCACGCCGGTAATCTTTATAGTCTTGAGAGGACATGCAACCTACCTAAATACAGTTAATAATAACCAGACAGATATTATATGCTGCTGCAGCCATGGCGGAAACAGTTGGGGACCAAACCATTAAAAGAAATGTTCAATATCTCGACCAGAAGTAAAGGTGCGTAAAGTATGCTTACCTTGGCGCGTGAAGTTATCAAATAAGATCTTTTTGTTGTAACATTCACGATCAATTTTTATTTGCTTCGTTGGCTGCAAGTTAACTTCTCACACAACAGGTCACTTTTCATGAGCCTCAAGTCTTTTATTTTTAGCTTTTTGACTAAAGTTTTACTTCCTATTGCTATTATTAGCGCAGCTGGATATGGCTTTGTTCATCTCAAAAACTCAAGACCAAAAGCACCTGCTAAACCTGTTACTGAGCAAGTGTGGGGCGTTTCAAGCCAATTAGTGGAATTACAAGATATTGCTCCAGAAATTACTCTTTATGGGTCAATCGAGGCTGGTGAAACGGCTCAATTAAGTTCAACAGTGAGCGCTTTTGTAACCCAAGTAAATATAAGCCGGGGAGATAGCATCAAAAAGGGGCAGAAGCTAGTTGTTCTAGATGACAGTGAATTACGTTTAACACTTGCCCAACGAAAAGCCAGCGTGAGGGATGTTGAAGCGCGAATTAAGAGCGAAATAAATAGTGATAAAACTAACCAGCAAGCATTTATTATTGAGCAACAACTGCTGGCCATTAACCAAACGAATTTTCAAGCGCTAATTAAGAGCGAAATAAATAGCGATAAAACTAACCAGCAAGCACTACTTATTGAACAACAACTGCAGGCGGTTAACCAAAAGAATTTTGAACGCCAACAACAACTGGTGGCACAAAAATTAGCACCTACCTCACGCCTAGAGGATGCCACTCGAGCACTGCAGCAACAACAACTGTCTTTACTTAACCGTAAAAATACTAATTCAGACCATCCTAATCGTATTGCGCAACTTGAGTCACAGTTGACTCAAAGCAAGTTTCAGCAGCAATTGTCTTTACTTAACCGTAAAAATACTATTTCAGACCATCCTAATCGTATCGCGCAACTTGAGTCACAGTTGACTCAAAGCAAGATTCAGCTTCAGTTTGCTTTGCTTGACGTAGAACGCACTCAAATTGTGGCGCCCTTTGATGGCCGTGTACTGAGTGTAGACACGGCATTGGGTAACCGTGTGCGTAATGGAGATCGAGTTGTTAAACTTTATAACATCCAAAGCCTCGAATTGCGTAGCCAAATCCCTGCCAGATACCTTCCGATGATGCAAACGGCAGATTCTGGTAGAGGACTAGAAGCCAGCACTTTTCATCAAGGCCGAACCTATCGCCTAACATTAGATCGGTTATCGGCGGAAGCCTCGTCTAGTCAGGGTGGTATTGATGCCTTCTTTAGCTTAGGTGGCAGCCAAAACATTGAAGTAGGTCGGAATTTACAAGTCAAAGTTAAACTCCCTATACAGAAGAATGTTGCGGCCTTACCCGAATTAGCTATCTATGGACAAAACCGTATTTACCGTATTGTTGACCAACGTTTGGAAGTGCTGAGTATTATCCGCGTAGGAGATTGGACTAGTCCAGCTGGCGATCGTTTAACCCTTGTACGAAGTAATGAACTACGCAGTGGTGACAAGGTTTTGATCACACAACTTCCCAATGCCGTTACCGGCTTACTAGTCGAAGCGCGCTAGCTGGAGCATAAGTTCATGATGCAATCATTTATTCGCCTCTTTGCTAATCACAGAGTAGCTCCTAACCTTTTAATGTTATTGTTGTTTTTAGCTGGTGCCTATGGGCTAAAGCAGCTTAATACCCAATTTTTTCCAACTTTTGCCATTGACACTGTAAAAGTCTTTGTGGCTTGGCCCGGTGCGGCTGCAGAGGATGTTCAAAACAGCATCACTATTCCTCTTGAGCAAGAGCTTAAGAACGTTGCCAATGTTACTAAAGTGAAATCCAGCACATCCCGCGGCGGCGTTTCTATCATTCTAGACGTTGACAGTAGCGCAGATTTTACAGAAACCACTAATGCTATTAAACAACGTGTGGATGCCGTAGGCAACCTACCTGCAGAAGCTGAAACCCCCACCATTGAACAGTTTGTCATGTATGAAAACGTCGGCACCGTGCTGATTACGGCAGCTGGGCCAGTGGAGGAACTCACTGGCTTAGCCCGTCAGGCAGAACGCGAATTGTTAGCCAAGGGCATCAGTAAAATCAATTTCACTGGCTTGCCAGAACAAGAGATTGCTATTCAAATTGAGCCCAGCACAATACACGACCTAGGGTTGTCACTGCGCAATATAGCAGGACTCATTAACAACCAGAGCCAAGACGTAATGGCTGGCACTGCGGGCCGCTCCGACGGGTCAAAACAATTGCGCGCCATTGGCAAGGTGTCAAACGTCAGCAGCTTTGAGCAGCTGCCACTGCTCACTGGAGACAACGCTCAACTCCTTCGCTTAGGTGACGTAGCCGACATAAGCCTTCGCGCCAAGGAAGATCAAAGCACCATTAGTTATAAAGGTAACCCTGGCATACAACTAACGATCATGCGTAGTAAAAATGACGATACCATTAAAACTGCTGCCATCATGAACAAGTGGGTGCTGGACGCTCGAGAACGATTCCCACAGGGTGTTGACATAGTCGTCTATGACGAAAGGTGGCTGTTGTTAAAGGCGCGTATTACTTTGTTAATTAACAATGGTGCCTACGGCTTGCTTTTTGTGGTGGGTTTATTGTTTATGTTCCTCAATTCGAGGGTCGCATTTTGGGTTGCTATGGGCATTCCAGCCGCGCTACTGGCTACTTGGGGAGTGATGTACTTTATCGGCGGCTCCATCAACATGATCAGCCTCTTTGGTATGATTATGGCTTTGGGCATTATTGTAGACGATGCCATAGTAGTGGGTGAAGACACCCTCTCACACTTCCAACAAGGAGAACCGCCTTTGCAGGCGGCTTTAGGCGGTGCGCAACGGATGATGGGGCCAATTACAGCCTCTTCGTTAACAACCATAGCAGCTTTTTTGCCGTTATTACTGATCAGTGGAACCATAGGTAGCATCCTAGCTGACATCCCTATTGTTGTGATTTGTGTCATTTTAGTGTCACTAGTTGAGTGCTTTTTAATCTTGCCAGGTCATCTTCACCATGCCCTCAAGAATCAGATGAACAAAAAGCCTGCACGTTTGCGTAGTGCGTTTGACCGGGGTTTTGAAAACTTTAAAAATAGCATGTTCCGGCCGGCTGTTAACTTTGCCATTAACTTCCGTTTAGTTACTTTTAGCTTAGCCATTACCGCATTAGTGTTGGCCGTAGGTTTGTTAGTGGGTGGGCGGATTCAGTTTGCATTTTTCCCCAGCGTAGATGGCGATACTATAAGAGCCAATGTGCAGTTCAGTAGCGGCACCCCCGCCAGTGAAGTGGCGGCTTACTTAGTGAAGGTAGAGGACGCGTTACTCGATACTGAGGCTGAACTAGGCGGCAATATGATCAGTGAGCGAATAAGCTATTTTGGCACTAATAAGCTCCCTACGGCTGGTATATCTAGCACTGAGCAAGTCGCACTATTAAAGGTGGAGCTTGATAGTTCAGAACTGAGACTTATTTCAAATGCTGAATTTATAGATGTATGGAATAAAAAAATACCGAAGGCTCCTGGATTAGAAAAGATCATTATAGACCAACCTGCATCTGGTCCCCCAGGCAAACCTATTGAAGCCAATATCACCGGTGCTAGTGCTGGCGTAATGAAACAAGTCGCCTTAGAGCTGCAGACCGCTCTAAAGGTGTTTACGGGGGTTCAAAACATTAATGACAACCTTCCGTATGGCATGGAACAACTCATCTTTACATTAACGCCTCAGGCGACAACCTTAGGATTCACAAGCGCAGACATCGGCCGTCAACTAAGATATGCCTTTGATGGTGTAACCTTGCAAAGCTTTTACCTTGGCGCAGACGAAATTGACGTCCGTTTAATGCTCAAAGACCAAGACCGCAACAGTCTTGCAACTTTGTATGCGCTACCCATTATTCTTCCCTCAGGCAACACTGTACCTTTGTTAGAACTGGTAGAGTTTAGCTCTCGACGAGGTATTGATAAATTCAGCAGCGAAAATGGGCAGCTAACAGTTTCTGTAAAAGCAGATGTCGATGTGGGTGCAACTAACGCCAACGTGGTTATAGCGGCTTTAAAGAAAGATGTTATTCCGGATCTTGAGCGCCAATACGGTGTTAAGATTAGTTTTGGTGGCGCTAGGGCTGATGAACGAGATACTTTAGGGGACATGCTGACTGGTTTAGTTTTGGCCCTCATCCTTATTTATATTGTTTTAGCTTGGGTATTTACATCCTACACTTGGCCTATTGCAGTAATGTTCACCATACCGTTTGGCTTAACAGGCGCCGTTTTAGGCCACCTTGTTATGGATAGAGATCTCACCATTTTGTCATTATTTGGCTTGTTTGGTTTATCTGGCATCGTCATTAACAACAGTATCGTGTTGCTGTCTTTCTATAAGGGCTTCCGTGAACAAGGCATGGCGCCTAAAGAAGCCATTGTAGAAGCTGCATGCCAACGTTTACGAGCAGTGCTATTAACCTCAATGACCACCATCGCGGGCCTAACGCCTATACTGTTTGAAGAGTCACTGCAGGCGCAGTTCCTGATTCCAATGGCAATATCAATCGTTTTTGGCTTAGCACTTGGCACCTTACTGATCCTATTTGTAGTGCCTTCGATGATATTAATGCTAGAGAACTTAGGTGCTATTGTTACGGGCAAAAAGCGCAGCACCTAACCTGAAAATGAGGTTAAAATAAACGTAACTGCTGCTGTGTGATTGGGGCTTTTAATTTGAGCCCCAATCCCAACAAACGCACCCCTTGCGCTTGTTGTTTTGGTTGACCACCCTCAAAAGCCAGTTTTAGCAGGGCCTTAAAAAAGTCTAAGTCGATGTTTGCACTAGCTTGTTCTCGCGTCAATTGCGAAAAATCTGAAAATTTTAACTTCACTACCAACCCTGAAACTGCATAATGGCACGAGAGTTTTTTCCAACGCTCCATAAGCTCCTCATACAAGGGGCACAAAGCATCACGACAGTCCTCGATGCTAGTTAAATCTTGGCCATATGTATTTTCTACAGATACAGACTTACGCACCCGGCTGGTTTGTACGGGGCGATGGTCCTCACCAAACCGGCGTGAGGCTAAAGTTAGTCCCATACGGCCAAACTTTAATTCGAGCTCCAACTCACTAAATGGTCTTAGGTCAGCGCAGGTATGAATACCCTGTGCGGCTAACTTGGCAGCGCTAACGGGGCCAATACCAGGTATCTTTTTAACTGGAAGCTGAGCACTAAACCCGTCTAATTCCCCAGGTTTTACCACAAATAAGCCGTTGGGTTTGAGCCAATCACTGGCTACCTTAGCAATAAACTTGTTAGGTGCCACTCCTGCAGAAATAGTAATACCTACTTCGGCTTCAACATCTGCACGAATCTGCTGAGCAATACGGGTTGCACTGCCATCAAACAAAGTAGCTTCAGTCACGTCTATAAATGCTTCGTCTAATGATAGGGGCTCTATAGTGTCCGAATAGCGCCGAAAAATGGCCATTATTTGTTGTGAAACAGCCTTATACAGAGCCATACGTCCAGGCAAAATCAATAACTCTGGACAGGCACGTAATGCTTGGGCAGATGGCATAGCCGAGTGCACACCAAACTTACGTGCAGGATAATTGCAAGTAGCAATGACTCCCCTACTATTCGCCGCTCCACCGATAGCAATCGGTCGATGACGATAGCTTGGCACATCTCGCATCTCCACAGCAGCGTAAAAACAATCACAATCACAATGAATTATCTTTCGGTTCACCTACATGCCACCTTGTATTAATTACTGTACATACAACCAGTATTTTACCTATAATGAAGCAGAGATCAAGTGTATCTGCAACCCCGCCTAGCACTAGCGCAGGTAAAGTTATATTATGGCGGTTGCTTATTTTGGCCTTCACGAGAGCTATATGGATCAACAAACACAAATTGAACTTGAGGCTGCCGCCTTTCGTAGCTTAGTTACACACCTCGACAACCGTAAGGATGTACAGAATATCGAGCTGATGACATTGGCCGGTTTTTGCCGTAACTGTATGGGCAAGTGGCTGATGGCTGCAGCCAACGAACGAGGTGTTGCCATGGATTATGATAAAGCCCGTGAGCATGTCTATTGTATGCCCTATGGAGAATGGAAAGACCATCACCAGTTGCCAGCAACTGAAGCACAAATGGCAGCTTTTAAAGCTGTGGAACAAGCTAAAAAATTGGCCAAGGTATAGTTCAATGGCTGCTTTATCAACATCCACCAGCTCTCACCTGCTCATGCATGCACTTGAAGAAAAGGTAACGCTATTGATAAGCCAAAGTTTGGTAACCACCTTGGAAATCGCACAATTGCAGCAAGAAAATGCTCGCTTAATGACTCAGCTAGGGGAAAGGGATATCCCCACAGCAAAGCTTATTAATCCCTAGGAGATTTCTGCTGCCTATGAATACTCCAGCATTTTTGCGCCAGAACGCCGAGTTAATAAGTTTAGTTGTACTGCTTGTGGTCGCCTTTTTACTTAAAAATATAGATACAACTGCATTAATTAGCGCTCAGACTGACCGATTAAAGACCGCAAGCGAATCTGCCGCAGCTAACTACACCAAGGGTGGGATAATCGCCCAGCCCAATACCACACCTCGGGCGGTTTCTAGTGCCAATGCAGCCGCCAGCATTAGCCACGCTATTGAATCTAGCTTACGCCCAAAAGTGGTGCCATTGCCTAACTTTTCCGCTATTAACGATGTAAAAACAAAAAAGATAAAATTTTTTAATTACTTAAATCAATTATCCAACACAGCAAATGAGAAGGTTGTGCAGATTCGTACAGAAATTCAACGTATGAACCCTCAGCGGCTCACACAACAACAGGCCAAACGTCTCAACCGCTTGTCAAAAAGTCATAAAATCAAAACCAAAGTGCCTGCAGAGCAAATCGATTTACTATTACGTAAAATTGGAACAGTACCAACGGCCCTGGTGTTGGCTCAAGCAGCTAATGAAAGTGCCTGGGGCACCTCTCGCTTTGCGACTGAAGGTAATAATTTATTCGGTCAGTGGTGTTTCAGTCTTGGCTGCGGTTTGGTTCCTAGCGGCCGCCCTGAGGGCGCTAATTATGAAGTAAGACAATTTAAAAACCCACAAGATTCAGTGGATGCCTACATTCGCAACTTAAACTCTCACGGTGGTTATATCGGTTTGCGTCGTATCCGAGAATGCCTAATCAACAACGGTCAAACCGTTACTGCACGTGCTCTATCTGCAGGATTAATCAGCTACTCCTCTCGCGGTGTGGATTACATTGATGATATTAGGTCTATGATTCGGGTCAATAAGCTAGAGCCATGGCAAAAAATATGGTGGGGAAACGGCGTTCAGCACCCCTGCAGTGAGTTAGTGCAACTTGTGCGCCCAAAAACTGCTACTGAAGACCCTATTCACGGCATTACCACCCCAGGGAAATATTAACATGTCGAGACTTGTATACTCCACAGACCAAGGTCGACTTTGCCCCGATTGTGGCCTTGCTCAGTGCCAATGTGCCCATAATATTAGTGCAGTGGGTGATGGCAACGTGCGCATTAGCCTTGAAACTAAAGGTCGTAAAGGTAAAGGTGTCACTACCATCACTGGCATACCTCTGGCTAAGCCAGAGTTAAAGAAATTACTTAAAGAGCTCAAACAAAAAACTAGTTCTGGTGGCTCTGTTAAGGAACAGACCCTTGAATTACAAGGTGACCAACGCGATATACTAACGGTGTTATTGGCTAACCGTGGTTGGCCTTCTGTTAAAAAGGCGGGTGGGTAATGAGTTTGGAGTGGCTTTTATTGCCTTTAGTTTTAGGCTTACTTTACTGGTGGGATACGAGTGCTGCGAAAGATCGAGCTCGCTCAGTCGCTAAGCAACAATGCCAGCAGCAAGACCTTCAGTTGCTTGATGACACTGTGGTGCTTAAAAAAACTCGCCTAAACCGCGATCACAAAGGCCACATATCGCCATTGCGGCAATTCACTTTTGAATTCAGCAGTGATGGTGAGCAAAGAACCCAAGGTGAATTGCATTTATTAGGTAAGAAAGTCACGCACCTGCACTTGGAAGTGCATCGAATACACTAGAATACGTCACAGACCTAGAGTTTAGCCACCACTCTGCTAGAATGGCCACTAACGTGTTCATGTCATTCATTTTGGGGAATTGTTAGTTGTCGAATCTACCAGTCATTATTGGTTTTGGCGGAATAAATGCCGCTGGTCGAACCTCCTCCCACCATGGTTATCGCCGCCTAATTGTTGATCACTTAGATACACAAAGCCGTCTGGACACGATGACAGACCTCGCCACACTAACCAACAAAGCCACCTTCTACAATGGTCTATACCACGTTACCGGCCAAGAGCAAGGACTAACCCAGGTTCAGTTAACTGAACTACTGGGCCAACAATTAAAAGATGCCACTCTGATACGTGCTATCCGGCCGGAAGCTTACGATATCCACCAACTAGTATTAAACAAAGCGGCCGAAATTAAACCAGCGTCCGGCGACTGCACCTGTATTCGTATGCGTAAGCGCCACCTACCCAACCGCCTACCAGACAATTGGCAAGTAACCTCAGTTGACGGCGACACCGTAGAAGTGACCATAAGCGGCACCTTTTCGGCTATTCTACCAGACACCAAGCGCGCACCAGTGAGTGCAGCAGGCCAACTACCTGATGGGTTTGAACCCGGTTCGCTGTACCAGTCTCGCAACCACCCACGCAATTTACAAATGACTGTGTTTGGCGCATCTGACGCCCTCAGTTCCACAGGTATTGCCTGGCAAACTATGCAAGACCAAGTTGCACCAGACCGTATTGCTGTTTACGCTAGCAACTCCATTGGTCAGCTAGATGAAGCCGGTTTTGGCGGCTTACTAAAAAATCCAAGTACTGGGAAACGTATTACTTCAAAACAAATGCCGTTGGGTTATGGTCAAATGCCAGCTGATTTTGTTAATGCCTATTTATTAGGTAGTGTTGGTGCTGTGGGTTCTGCCTTAGGTGCATGTGCTACGTTTCTATACAATCTACGTAATGCCGTTGAAGACATTAAAAGTGGTCGCCGAGATCTAGTCATCGTCGGTGGCAGTGATGCACCTATTACCCCTGAAGTTATGGAAGGCTTCCGCACCATGGGTGCTTTAGCCGAAGATCATGAAGTGTGTGCCTTAGATGCCAGCGCTGAGGCCGATCTCCGCCGCACCTCTCGCCCCTTCTCCAGTAACTGTGGTTTCACTATGGGGGAAGCCTCCCAATGGATTGTGCTCGCCAGCGACGACCTAGCCCTCAAGCTAGGTGCGCAAATTCATGGTGCAGTGCCTGGTGTATTTGTTAACGCTGATGGTCATAAAAAATCTATATCAGCCCCAGGCATAGGTAATTACATCACCTTGGCCAAAGCAGCAGCCCTTACAGAAACGATGCTAGGCACAGAGTCGTTACGCCAACGCTCTTGTGTGCAAGCCCATGGTACAAGTACACCACAGAATCGTGTTACCGAATCCCACGTCATCAATGAAACTGCTAAGGCCTTTGGCATAGATCGCTGGAAAGTGGCTGCGGTTAAAGCTTACCTTGGCCACTCTCAAGGCACAGCAGGGGGCGATCAACTTGCCGTTTCTCTGGGCGTGTGGCGCTATGGAGTTTTACCCGGGATCGCCACCATAGATCACGTCGCGAGCGATGTTCATGATAGTCATTTAGCTATCCAAGCCGCCCACCATGAAGTTGGTATAGAGGGCATCGATACTGTGCTGCTGAATTCAAAGGGATTTGGCGGTAACAACGCCAGTGCAGTAATAATGGGACCTCATGTGGCTAATCAGCTCATGGTCAAAAAACATGGCACTAAAGCTATGCAACAGATGCTCCTAGCCCAAGAAACCCATACTCAAGCCGCAGCCAATTATGATTTACAAAGCATGCGTGGCCTATCTAAGCCAACTTATAAATTTGGCCATAACGTATTAACTGGCGAAGATTTACTCATAAATCGCAACGAGATTCATATCCCAGGCTATGCAAAAGCTGTGAATTTATCCATTAGCAATCCATTTGAAGACATGTGCTAACCCTCTATACTAACATTTAAAAGATACCAAGCAGGCTATTTAAGTCTTAGCACGTCTAAGGTGTTAGCTACAGTCTGCATGGCGATCTCAGATAAAGACTCCCGCCGTAGCTCTGCCAACACTGCCAGCACACGTGGCAACATGTCCGGTCGATTAGGCTGCCCTTTGCCCTGCCCTGCCATTGGCATATCTGGCGCATCGGTTTCTAGTACGATACCTGTGAGTGGCAGTGCTTGTGCTAAACGTCTCATGGCTTGAGCTCGCTCATAGGTTAGGCTACCACCTAGGCCTATCTTAAATCCCAACTGGATAAATTTTTCAGCTTGCTGCACGCTACCACTAAACCCGTGCACAATACCGCCCTGATCAAATTTTAACTGCCTTAAAAGCTGGCCTAAACGATCGTTGGCTTTTCGGCTATGCACAATGAGAGGTAGTTTCGTTTGTTGGGCTAGTTGCACCTGTGCTACAAACCAACGTTCTTGGTGAGCTATGGAAAACCCCTCAAGTTCTATGTCTAACACAAAATCCAGCCCAATCTCACCCACAGCAATGGGTTTATAGTGGTGAATGGCGTCAGCTAAATCTGTGAGGTGCTGCGGAATGTGCTGGTCACTAAAATAGGGATGAAGGCCAAGGGCTAAATGCCAACATGGGTGCTGTTCACATAGGGATATTTGCTGGGCAAACAAGGCTTTCTGAGTTCCAGGCACCACTAACTGCCCCACCCCTTGGTCAAGGCAAGAGCGCCATAAATGGGGCTGCAGACTTTGCAAACGAGGGTGATCCCAATGACAGTGACTGTCAATCAACTGATGCATTAAAACCCCCCCTTTTTAAACTGGTGTTAGTGTTCCCGCGTTGCGCGGAAACGAATGTCTGGCCAGCGCTCTTCCGTTAAACTTAGGTTCACTCTAGAAGGTGCCAAATAGGTTAAGTGACCACCGCCATCGATAGCCAAATTTTCTGCCGCCTTACGCTTAAATTCATCAAGCATTTTGCTGTCATCACACTCAACCCAGCGGGCAGTGTTGACGCTAATAGGCTCATAGATGCATTCAACTTTGTACTCGTCCTGCAAACGGTAGGCGACTACCTCAAACTGCAATACACCTACTGCGCCAACAATCAGGTCGTTATTTTTCCCTGGCATAAACAACTGAGTTGAACCTTCTTCCGATAGCTGCTGCAATCCCTTCTTCAGCTGCTTCATCTTTAACGGGTCTTTAAGACGTACTCGACGAAAAAGCTCAGGTGCAAAATGAGGAATACCTGCAAACTTAAGATTTTCACCAGCAGTGAAGGTATCACCAATCTGAATAGTGCCATGGTTATGTAAGCCAATAATGTCACCAGGCCATGCCTGCTCTACGTTGGAACGCTCGCCAGCCATAAACGTTACTGCATCAGCAACTTTTACATCCTTACCTATACGTACATGGCGCATTTTCATGCCCCGTTCATAGCTACCAGAACAAATGCGCATAAAGGCAATACGATCACGGTGCTTAGGGTCCATATTGGCTTGGATTTTAAATACAAAGCCAGTGAATTTAGACTCCACCGCTTGCACTACACGCTCACCTGCATCTCGAAACTTTGGAGCGGGCGCCCATTTTACGAAGTAATCCAGCATTTCACGAATGCCAAAGTTGGATAAAGCCGTACCAAAGAATACCGGTGTCAGCTTGCCCTCTAAGAACAACTGCATATCAAATTTATGGCTTGCACCACGTACTAATTCAATTTCTTCTTTCAATTCTTCCAATAATTCACCCAGCACTTCTGCGGCCTCATCAGATTCCAATCCTTTAATTTGAATATCTTCAGGAATGGTGTGGCCCTGACCTGGGGTGAATAAGTGTAAGGTGTCGGTATAAAGGTTGTACACACCCTTAAAGCGTTTGCCCATACTAATGGGCCAGGTAATAGGCGCACAAGCAATGTTAAGCACGTCTTCGACTTCATCCAAGACTTCTATTTGCTCACGTACTTCCCGGTCCATTTTGTTGACGAAGGTGAAAATAGGTGTGTCTCGTAAACGACAAACTTCCATAAGTTTAACGGTTCGATCTTCCACACCTTTAGCGCCATCAATAACCATTAGCACTGAGTCGACCGCCGTCAATGTGCGATAAGTATCTTCAGAAAAGTCCTCGTGCCCTGGGGTATCCAAAAGATTTACGGTACGGTCCTTATAGGGGAACTGCATCACCGAGGAGGTCACGGATATACCTCGTTGCTGCTCCATCGCCATCCAATCTGAGGTGGCTTTTTTATCACCCTTCTTACCCTTTACCGAACCTGCTATTTGAATAGCTTGTCCAAATAACAATAGTTTTTCGGTGATGGTGGTTTTACCCGCGTCGGGGTGAGATATAATGGCAAAGGTTCTTCGCGTTGCGACTTCTTCTGCAATCAAGTTGGGCATAATGGATACAATCTGTGGCAATATAGGATGGCACATTGGCGTGTGCCCAGAATAGTGCCTATTGTCGCTGATTAGCGTCTTTTCCTCAATATAAAACACTGAAAAAGTGGTTAAAAAACAACCAGATCCCTATCAATATATTGAAAAATAGTGATAATTTACGTATAATACGCGCGTTTTTACAGTCCCCTGTTATTAGGAAATATCATGTTCGATCTGGCAAGCCGTGCTCCGGCTAATGCAAAAAATGACATACTCTCCGGCCTTACGGTTGCTCTTGCGTTAGTGCCTGAAGCTGTTGCTTTTGCTTTTGTAGCAGGTGTAGATCCACTAGTGGGCTTATATGCTGCCTTTATGGTGGGTTTAATCACCGCTGTTATCGGTGGCCGCCCTGGAATGATTTCTGGTGCTACCGGCGCATTAGCAGTGGTTATGGTAGCTTTGGTGGCCGACCACGGGGTGGAGTACCTCTTTATTACTGTTGTATTAATGGGTATCTTACAGGTTTTAGCTGGCGTTTTTCGGCTAGGAAAATTCATCCGCATGGTGCCTCATCCAGTAATGTTAGGTTTTGTTAACGGCTTGGCGATCGTTATCTTTTTGGCACAATTGAGCCAATTTAAGTTCATCGACAATAACGGTAACTTGCAGTGGCTAGAAGGCACCCAGCTGTATTTGTTAATCGGGTTAATTGTCCTTACCATGGCGATCATTCACTTTTTACCTAAACTCACTCGCGCCGTTCCATCATCCTTAGTGGCTATTTTGGTAGTGACTTTGTTAGCGTGGTTCATGGAGTTGGATACACGCTCTGTGGGCGATATCGCCTCCATTGCGGGAGGCCTACCTAGCTTCCATCTTCCTCAAGTACCTTACACTTTGGCCACCCTAATTATCATTTTGCCTTACGCTATCATTTTGGCCGCTATTGGATTAATCGAATCATTATTAACTCTTACTTTGGTTGATGAAATTACTGGCACCCGCGGCCGCGGTAATAAAGAATGTGTTGGCCAAGGTATCGCTAACACTGCAACTGGCTTGTTTGGTGGCATGGGTGGTTGCGCCATGATTGGACAGAGTATGATAAACGTCAATTCTGGTGGGCGTGGCCGCCTTTCTGGCATTAGCGCTGCGTTATTCCTTCTGGCCTTTATCTTAGTGGCATCCTCTCTTATTGAAATGATCCCGTTGGCCGCCTTAATCGGTGTTATGTTTATAGTGGTGTTAGGCACCTTTGAATGGTCCAGCTTCCGTATTTTGGGAAAAATTCCTAAATCCGATGCCTTTGTATTAATATTGGTTTCTGGCGTTACGGTAATTACCGATCTTGCTATCGCCGTGGTAGTGGGTGTTATTTGTTCGGCTCTAGTGTTTGCCTGGAAGCATGCAAAACATACACAGGTAACCCATAAAGACGTGGATGGTAGCCGTATCTATTACTTACGTGGGCCGATTTTCTTTGGCTCAGTACAAAACTTCTTGGACTTATTTGACCCAAGCCAAGATCCAAATGATGTAATTATTGATTTCGAGCGTTCACGTGTAGCTGATCACTCTGGCTTGGAGGCCGTTGATACCCTAGCTGAACGGTATTCGCGAGCTGGCAAGACCCTACACCTTCGCCACCTTAGTGCAGACTGTAAGCGTCTCTTGTCTAAAGCGGGCAACATGGTAGAGCTAAATGTCATTGAAGACCCAGATTATAAAGTCGCTACAGACACGCTAGGCTAAACACCCAAGCGTCTTCTCGCACACCATCAACGCCGGAATAATAATCTCGGCGTTTTTGTATACATTCAAAACCCATAGATTGATACAAATTAACGGCTACTTGATTAGAAGGCTGTACTTCTAAAAACACTGTCTCTGCCCCTCGGCTCACTAGACCTTTGATCAATGCTTGCAACAATTGTCGCCCTAAACTCTGCCCCCTAAAGGACTGGTTTACCACAATATGTTGCACATCAGCTTGATCAACAGCATAACTTGCTACGGCATAAGCCATCACCTGGCCTGTGGTTGCATCTAAACCAACGTCAGCTAGGTAAGTGCCACCTAACACACCTTCCAAAGCAATCTCTAAGGCCTTTTTTGACCAAGCCGATTCATTTGGTCCCAGCGAAAAATCCATTATCTGATCGATATCGTCCTTAACTAAAGCACGAATAAACATCCTTTACTAAACCGTTTTGGGAGCGTTAAATAGTGACTGTAAGTGCTGCCAGGTATCAGCTTTAAGAGTCGGCACAGCTAATAGCTGGTGCAAACTGTGGCTATATACCGCTTCGATCACCATATTAGGTAGTTCAATATGGGTACTTTCGCCAAGGGTCATGCCAGGCTTAAGTAATTGTATCGCCGCAGGTCCCATTATCAAGAGCTTGCTGCATGAGTTATCCTTTAACAATTTTATTAGGCTGTATTTGAGCCCACTTTGCGCCCCCATTAATGAGTGATCGGCGTGGGGACCTGGTACTAACGGCCAGTTAAATTCCATAGATACTGCAGGCATAGCTTGCGCACTGGCATCTACCAACGTAGAGCGTAGGGCATTAACGATGGCTGTTTGTAAGCGCTGTATAGGGCTGCTCATAGCGGCCCCTTCTTGCACTGGTATATCGTTTACCACCAACACTCCGTTACTGTACCAAGATAACCCTAAGTGTAGCGGAGCGAGCCGGTCTGGATGAGTAACTGTCACCGGCATTGGAGGCAGAACCTCAACAATTGACGGCGCAGTATCGGCTTCAACAGATAACGATTGTACAGAAAACACTATGGTTGATGGGGCAAGCAGATCTCTTGCTGACGAGCTATTGCTGGCCTGTACCAATTCTTCCTGCCACAGCACATCATTGGCGTCACTACCGACCAGCGGCTCAATCGGCAACCAACTCGCAATCCCTAGCGCTTGCAAGTATTGTAAGCGCTGGGCTTCATCAATAGCAGGGAACATAACCATAGTCTATTCTACTGTTTCATTAAACTTGTGGATGGGCTTTGCTCCCCATCACCAGGGGTGGCAGCAAAGATGATGACACTTTCATTGTTGCTCATTGCTGAAGCTCCAAATTAACGCATTTTTAGCGTAGATTAAGGGGTAAATATGGTCCAAACTGTAGCCCATAAGATAACGCCTAATATAGCCCTTGACCCTGTCTCTGGCAATACACAAAAGGACTCAAACACAATGCAGTCTAACGATAACTACTCATTCGATGACATTGTAGATCGTCACAATACAAACTCCTTAAAGTGGAATAAATATAAGCACCAAGATGTTATTCCTCTGTGGGTAGCAGATACAGACTTTAAAGTCGCACCGGTGATTCAACAGGCCTTAGAAGATCGAATAAAACATGGGGTATTTGGTTACACCCGAACAGATGAACAATACGATCAAGTGGTGGCTGACTATTATCAAAAAAAATATGGCTGCCATGTAGAGGCTAGCTGGGTGGTTTGGGTGCCAGGTATTGTAGCAAGCTTAAGCCTTGCAATACGTAGCTTATCAAGGCAACACCAACAAGTGTTTACACCGGATATGGTCTATCCGTATTTTCACACAACCCCTGCAGCAGCTGGTAAACAGGCTAACCATTTGGCCATGACCTATGCTCAAGACAGGGTTCGTATTGACCTAGATACGTTAGAAAAACGTAATGCTCAAGATGTACGCGTGATGTTATTTTGTAATCCGCAAAACCCTGGTGGAGCGATTTACACCCGCGATGAATTAAAACGCATTGATGCCTATTGTGAAGCTAATAACTTGATTTTAGTGTCTGATGAAATACACGCAGATATTATTTTGGATGAAGATAAAACACATATTCCCTATTTAGATGTCAGCGCACACGCCCTTAATAATTCCATTGTACTGGGTGCTGCGAGTAAAGCCTTTAATGTGGCTGGTCTTGCTTGTTCATGGGCGGTAATTGCTAATGACGAGCTACGCAAAGCCTTTGTGGATGAGATGCATGGCATTATTTCTGAGATAAATCCATTTGGTTATACGGCTACTGTTACTGCACTCGCAGAAGGTGATGATTGGTTGGCTGCGATGAATGGGTATTTACGCGACAACCGTGACTATTTAATGGAGCAATTGAATGCTATTAAAGGTCTTCAGATGCTGCCCTTAGAGTCCACTTTTTTAGCTTGGATCGATGTCTCTGAACTACAATTAGAAGACCCATGCGCTTTCTTTGAAGCTGCAGGTGTGGGCCTGTCTCCAGGGCAAAATTTTAATGATAAAAACTTTTTACGGCTTAACTTTGGTTGCGCTAAATCTGTGTTGGAAGAAGCTGTTAGGCGTATTAAAAAGGCTTTAGTTTAAGCTTTGATAAGCTAAAAATTCATGCCGCTGTAGAGCCGATACTGCGGCATGAATATCTTCTCCATGTTTAACTTCAAGAGCAAGCCGCTGCTTGGTGAACTTTTGTTTGGCTTTCTTATCGAGCTGTTGCCATTGTTCCTTGATAGGCATGTGCTCTGTTTCACTATAAATTAGGGCAATCACCTGATATTCGTCTCGCCTTAATAAATCTGACTCAACCTGGTCTAACAACTGCTTTAATCGTATGCACCCCTCTGTTGATTCACATTGTTTATCAACCATTGCCCTAGCGATCACTCCTATACTTTCTACACGATGGGTATATTGTTTTTCCAACATATCTTGCATGTCCACGATACGTTGTTGATTAAGTTTTAAAGCTTTTTTCTGGCGCACAAGAACCCTGACTATTACCCCAACCATAACGATACAAAATAATATGAGGAGTAACATTAACGTGTTTGTTGACATTGTTTTTTCGTCTTAGTGAAGTAGTAGTTATTATAACATGGAGAATACACTGGGATTCAGCCGTCATCATCCTGTGAGAGTAACTCATCGCTTTCCTGCGCCCAATAAAAAACCCCTAGCTTTTTGGACTAGAGGCTCTTTAGTACTGAATGGGAAGCTTGGCGATGGCCCGGTCAGGGCCTCAGGCCCTGCCGTTCGAGTGGCGCAAAGCGGTGCTTTGCCAACTGCGCCAGTCTCACCCTACTATCACATGATTTGTGGCAGCGTAGCTGCCCTGTCTTTATCCATGTGAGAGTAACTCATCGCTTTCCTGCGCCCAATAAAAAACCCCTAACTTTTTGGGCTAGAGGCTCTTTAGTACTGAATGGGAAGCTTGGCGATGACCTACTCTCACATGGGGAAACCCCACACTACCATCGGCGCTAAGACGTTTCACTTCTGAGTTCGGAATGGGGTCAGGTGGTTCCATCTCGCTATGGTCGCCAAGCAAAAAAGGGTGAATGAAGATCGTTAAATCACCATCCATGAATTTGTGATATTGAGTTTAGGCACTACACTAATGCGCTTATCGAGGGCTTACCCGTCGTATTATCGTAAACCTAATGGTTTGTACTGGGTACTTATGTACCAGCTTGTACAACGCTTTTGGCGTTATATGGTCAAGCCTCACGAGCAATTAGTATTGGTTAGCTCAACACGTTACCGTGCTTACACACCCAACCTATCAACGTCCTAGTCTTGAACGGCTCTTTAGGGAGTTAAACTCCTGTGAGATCTCATCTTGAAGGGGGCTTCCCGCTTAGATGCTTTCAGCGGTTATCCTGTCCGAACGTAGCTACCCGGCAATGCCACTGGCGTGACAACCGGAACACCAGAGGTTCGTTCACTCCGGTCCTCTCGTACTAGGAGCAACTCTTCTCAAATCTCAAACGTCCACGGCAGATAGGGACCGAACTGTCTCACGACGTTCTAAACCCAGCTCGCGTACCACTTTAAATGGCGAACAGCCATACCCTTGGGACCGGCTTCAGCCCCAGGATGTGATGAGCCGACATCGAGGTGCCAAACACCGCCGTCGATGTGAACTCTTGGGCGGTATCAGCCTGTTATCCCCGGAGTACCTTTTATCCGTTGAGCGATGGCCCTTCCATTCAGAACCACCGGATCACTATGACCTACTTTCGTATCTGCTCGACGTGTCTGTCTCGCAGTTAAGCATGCTTATGCCATTGCACTAACCTCATGATTTCCGACCATGATTAGCATACCTTCGTGCTCCTCCGTTACTCTTTGGGAGGAGACCGCCCCAGTCAAACTACCCACCACACAGTGTCCTCGATCCGGATTACGGACCTGAGTTAGAACCTCAAACATACCAGGGTGGTATTTCAAGTTTGGCTCCACGATGACTAGCGTCACCGCTTCAAAGCCTCCCACCTATCCTACACAAATAGGTTCAAAGTTCACTGTGAAGCTATAGTAAAGGTTCACGGGGTCTTTCCGTCTAGCCGCGGATACACTGCATCTTAACAGCGATTTCAATTTCACTGAGTCTCGGGTGGAGACAGTGTGGCCGTCGTTACGCCATTCGTGCAGGTCGGAACTTACCCGACAAGGAATTTCGCTACCTTAGGACCGTTATAGTTACGGCCGCCGTTTACCGGGGCTTCGATCAAAAGCTTCGCTTGCGCTAACCTCATCAATTAACCTTCCGGCACCGGGCAGGCGTCACACCGTATACGTCCACTTTCGTGTTTGCACAGTGCTGTGTTTTTAATAAACAGTCGCAGCCACCTGGTATCTTCGGCCGCCGTCAGCTTAGGGAGCAAGTCCCATCACCAACAGCGGCGTACCTTCTCCCGAAGTTACGGTACCATTTTGCCTAGTTCCTTCACCCGAGTTCTCTCAAGCGCCTTGGTATTCTCTACCTGACCACCTGTGTCGGTTTGGGGTACGGTCACTCAATATCTGATGCTTAGAAGCTTTTCCTGGAAGCATGGCATCAACCACTTCAGTCCTAATGGACCTCGTCATCACGCCTCAGCCTTAAGGGAATCCGGATTTACCTAAACTCCCAGCCTACACGCTTAAACGCGGACAACCAACGCCGCGCTGGACTAGCCTTCTCCGTCCCTCCTTCGCAATATTGAGTGGTGCAGGAATATTAACCTGCTTTCCATCGACTACGCTCTTCAGCCTCGCCTTAGGTGCCGACTCACCCTACCCTGATTAGCATTGGATAGGAAACCTTGGTCTTCCGGCGGGGGAGCTTTTCACTCCCCTTATCGTTACTCATGTCAGCATTCGCACTTCTGATACCTCCAGGATGCCTCTCAGCTTTCCCTTCAACGGCCTACAGAACGCTCCTCTACCACGCATGTAAACATGCGTCCGTAGCTTCGGTGGTATGTTTGAGCCCCGTTATATCTTCCGCGCAGGCCGATTCGACTAGTGAGCTATTACGCTTTCTTTAAAGGATGGCTGCTTCTAAGCCAACCTCCTAGCTGTCTAAACCTTCCCACATCGTTTCCCACTTAACATACACTTTGGGACCTTAGCTGACGGTCTGGGTTGTTTCCCTTTCCACGACGGACGTTAGCACCCGCCGTGTGTCTCCCGTGATTGCACTCATTGGTATTCGGAGTTTGCATCGGGTTGGTAAGTCGGGATGACCCCCTAGCCGAAACAGTGCTCTACCCCCAATGGTGAGACACGAGGCGCTACCTAAATAGCTTTCGAGGAGAACCAGCTATCTCCGGGCTTGATTAGCCTTTCACTCCGACCCACAGCTCATCCCCGCATTTTTCAACATACGTGGGTTCGGTCCTCCAGTTGATGTTACTCAACCTTCAACCTGGCCATGGGTAGATCGCCCGGTTTCGGGTCTAATCCTAGCAACTATACGCCCTATTAAGACTCGGTTTCCCTACGCCTCCCCTATTCGGTTAAGCTTGCTACTAAAATTAAGTCGCTGACCCATTATACAAAAGGTACGCAGTCACAGAACAAGTCTGCTCCCACTGCTTGTACGTACACGGTTTCAGGATCTATTTCACTCCCCTCACAGGGGTTCTTTTCGCCTTTCCCTCACGGTACTGGTTCACTATCGGTCAGTCAGGAGTATTTAGCCTTGGAGGATGGTCCCCCCATGTTCAGTCAAGATTTCTCGTGTCCCGACCTACTCGTTTTCATCCAAAATGCCTTTTCGCGTACGGGGCTATCACCCACTATGGCGTAACTTTCCAGCTACTTCCGCTAAAACAAAATGAACTTAAGGGCTAATCCCCGTTCGCTCGCCGCTACTAGGGGAATCTCAATTGATTTCTTTTCCTCGGGGTACTTAGATGTTTCAGTTCTCCCGGTTCGCCCCCTATACCTATGTATTCAGTATAGGGTACCCAGCTTATGCTGGGTGGGTTTCCCCATTCGGATATCTCTGGATCATAGGTTGTTTACCACCTCCCCAAAGCTTTTCGCAGGTTACCACGTCCTTCATCGCCTCTGACTGCCTAGGCATCCACCGTGCACGCTTATTCACTTGACCATATAACCCAAAAGGGTCGCAGTAATTCTGACAAATTACCTTCAATCAAGCTTACGATAAACCCTCAACTCGCTAAAGTGAGGGCCTTCGGATAAGTCACTCGATAAAACAC
>NZ_CP159831.1:45000-332500 GCF_047730075.1 Candidatus Njordibacter sp. Uisw_039 | reverse complement strand
CACGAGTCGTCTGTTTGATCGTTGCCTAAATAAAGTTTAGGTCTTATTGCCAATCCAACAAACGCCCACACGAATTACTTGATTAAATTGTTAAAGAGCGGTCGATTAAGTCACTTGCCGTGAGGCCGTGTGCTCAACCGAGGTGGCGTATTCTATAGATCTGAGCTTATTTGTCAACACGCTTTTTCAAAAAAACTTAATTAATACGCAATTTATTAATCCGAAATCAATCTCAGTAATAATTGTTCGAAAACCAACCACTTAGGGGGTTAATGATTTACTCTGCCCAGTGCAACAAGTGGAACAACTTCTTTCCACGCTTTATCACGTGATACCGCCCGTGCAAGCCTGAAGAAGACGTTAAAACCGCTTCAACATTACTCACCTTGTCACCATTCACGCTAACAGCATTATTACCAATAAACTCTCGTGCCATCTTATTAGACTTAGCCAAACCAGAATCAACCAATATCTGAACCAACGTCATGCCTTTCTCGCTTGTCTTCGAAGCTGGCATGCCGTCTAAATAAAGCTGCTGCAAGTCTTCGCTAGTCAATTGCTCAAGCTGTCCAGAAAAAAGTGATTGGCTGATTCTTATGGCGGCTTGCAAGCCTTCCTCTCCATGGACCAAGCGTGTCACTTCAGTAGCCAAAATACTTTGAGCTTGAGGCTTACCCTCTGCTACCTTATCTTGCTCCTCAATGGCAAGCATCTGAACTTCAGTTAAGAAGGTAAAGAAACGTAAGAATTTATAGACGTCTGCATCAGCTGTATTAATCCAGAACTGATAAAAGGCATACTGCGACGTTTTCTTTGCATCTAACCAAATAGTGCCACTTTCGGTTTTACCAAACTTTGTGCCATCAGATTTTGTAACTAAGGGCAGAGTTAAACCAAATACCTGAGCACGATGCTGGCGACGAGTTAAATCAATTCCACCTGTTATGTTGCCCCACTGGTCACTACCACCTATTTGTAGACTACAATTGTATTGCTTGTAGAGCTCCGAGAAATCGAACGACTGCAGAATGATATAGGCAAATTCGGTAAACGAAATACCCTCACCGTCACGCTCTAAACGCTGTTTTACCGATTCTTTTTGAATCATCGCACTCACCGAAAAATGCTTACCCACATCTCGCAAAAACGTTAGGATATCTACATTTTTGGTCCAATCGTAGTTATTCACAACCTCTGCACTATTACCTTGATCATTAAATTCAATAAAAGCAGACACTTGCGCCTTAAGGCGATCTACCCACTGACTGATGATGTCAGTGGCATTGAGCTTGCGTTCTTGAGCCTTAAAGCTTGGGTCGCCAATCATACCCGTAGCACCACCCACCAAAGCCAGTGGTTTGTGGCCTGCTTGCTGGAAACGGCGCAATACCAACAAGGGAACCAAACTACCAATATGCAAACTATCGGCTGTTGGATCAAACCCACAGTACAGCACGCGAGGCTTTTGCAAATGCTTTGTAAGCTCTTCGGGGGAAGTCATTTGATTAACCAATCCGCGCATTTGTAAATCGGCGAGTAAGTTAGTATCTACAGCAGTCATAGTAAGTCGCTTATTTGTACAGTTATTTAAGGCGTTTGAGCCAGCCAATGGTGCGGACTGGAAAAGCGCATATTCTAGCTCGATTTAGGGGTAATAGAAAAGCGCTCCCGCGCGCCTCAATTAGTGTAATTTGGCGTAAAACGGACTATTTTTGCCACTCAGGCGTGTTATCATACGCCACTTACGCTATTTCCTTGTTCAAATTTCTTATATCCACACCTTATGATAGTCCTTTCCAAACTTTTCCAGCACTTCCCAAAACCATATTTGCTAATTCTAATTTTTCTTTTGTTAGTGATGCGAATTATTGTCCTTTGGTCCGACTACGATGAGCCTATCAGCGCAAACACCAGTCAAACCCTCGACTTAAGCCTAAAACTGCCCGTTGAAAGCTCTCAAACCCCAGTGCAACCAAAGACCAAAGCTAAGGTTGAAAACTGGTCCTCTGTTACGGTTAAGTCTGGCGATAGCCTCAGCACCCTATTCCAACGCGTCGGATTATCGGCGCGAGATGTATACCGAGTAACCCAAGCCACCAAAAAGTCTAACTCATTGCGCACCCTGTTCCCCGGAGACACTTTAGACTTTGTAATTAATGCCGGGCAGTTGCAAAAAGTTCGCCTCATCAAAAGCCCTTTGCAGCAGATTATTATCACCCGCCAAGAACAAGGCCCCTACAAGGTTGAAACGATTACTCGCCAACCTGACATCGAAACTCTTTTTATACAAGGAGCTATCAGCAACTCATTGTTTTTAGACGGTCAACGTGCAGGCCTAAGTCAGAAGAAACTCATGGAACTGACCAATATATTTGGCTGGGATATCGACTTCGCTTTGGATATTCGAGTACAAGACCAATTTGCACTCATCTATGAGGAGAAATATCTAGATGACCAGTTCATCGGTGAAGGCCATATCTTAACAGCGCAATTCACCAATCGGGGTCAAGTATTTAATGCCATCCGCCACAGTGACGGTAATTACTACTCCCCAAAAGGCTACAGCATGCGCAAGGCGTTTTTGCGCAGCCCTGTAGACTTCTTTCGCATTAGCTCAAAGTATAATCCAAACCGCAAGCACCCTGTTCTTAAAACCATCCGCCCTCACCGAGGTGTAGACTACGCTGCAGCCACAGGCACCCCAATCAAAGCATCTGGCGATGGCAAAGTGATCTGGCGCGGCACCAAAGGTGGCTATGGGCGCACTATTATCTTACAACATGCTGGTATTTACACCACGCTGTATGCACACATGTCAAAATACAACAGCAAAGTAAAAAAAGGCAGTCGCGTGAAACAAGGGCAAATTATTGGTTATATTGGTTCTTCTGGCCTAGTCACCGGCCCACATTTACACTATGAATTTCGCGCAAACGGCGTACACAAGAACCCACTAAAAGTGAAGTTTCCTAACGTAAAACCACTTAACAAAAAGCAGATGAAAGAATTTAAACCTATGGCCAATGCCATTTTGGCTCAGCTTCAGTCATACCAGCTAGGCAGTCCGTTGGCGTCTAATTAGCAAACCTATATGGAGAAACTTGAACCACAGCCACAGGTTGTGGTTGCGTTGGGGTTGGTGACAGAAAATTGCGATCCTTGTAAACTTTCTTTGTAATCTACCGTGGCTCCCATGAGGTACTGAATCGACATGGCATCCACCACCATAGTTACCTCACCGTTTTCAATCTGAGTATCATCTTCTGCCACTTTATCATCAAAGGTAAAGCCGTAGGAAAACCCAGAGCAGCCGCCACCAGTGACATACACACGCAAACATAAATCCTGGTTATCCTCATCTTCCATGAGGTGAGTTACTTTCTTTGCTGCAGAGTCGGTAAAACCCATCGCTGGTGGCGTAGCATCGGAATAATCGTGTTCGTCAGTGTGGGGCATAACGCTCTCTTCGACATTTTCAGGGCAGGAATTATGCGCTTAACCTAGTAATTTAGTCAAGTATTAGCACCGGCTATCTGCGCCTTAACTAGGCCCACAACTAAGGTGCAAGAGGCACAATATCTAAACCTGCAGTTTCTTCTAGCCCAAGCATCAAGTTCATATTATGAATGGCTTGTCCTGCGGCACCTTTAACCAAGTTATCAATAGCCGACAATATTACCAAGGTATCCTTTCCTTGAGGTTGATGCAAGGCAATACGACAGATATTTGAACCCCGCACGCTACGAGTTTCTGGGTGACTTCCCAGTGGCATAACATCCACAAAAGGGTGATCAATATATCGCGATTCAAACTTTGCCTGAATGGATTCTAGCGATTGTTGGCCGCTGATCAAGCGCGCATACAAGGTGGCATGAATACCACGGATCATAGGCGCTAAATGGGGTACAAAGGTCAACCCTACTGGTCCCCCGCTTGCTATTGATAGGCGTTCTTTTATTTCTGGAAGGTGTCTGTGTCCCGCCACCCCATAAGCTTTAAAGCTATCGCCTGCTTCACACAACAAACTACCCACGGCTGCACCACGCCCAGCACCACTGACACCCGACTTACAGTCGGCGACGAGGTACTGCGTATCAATCAAGCCTTGCTCAATCAAAGGCAACAACCCTAACTGCACAGCCGTTGGGTAACAACCGGGGTTGGCCACTAAACTAGCGCTCTTGATCACACTTTTATTGACCTCCGGCAAACCGTAGATCGCCTGCGTCACCAATTCAGAGCACGCATGTTCCATACCGTACCAGTGAGACCAAATATCGATATCTTGAATACGAAAATCGGCTGCCAAATCAATGACTTTAGTCCCCGAAGCCAGCAAATCAGGCACTTGCTTCATCGCTACACCATTAGGCGTAGCAAAGAAGACTAGATCAGCTTGAGCCAAGGTTGCTGTTGTTGGCTCAGTAAAAGCAAGATGGTACTCACCTCTTAAACTGGGGTATATATCAGCCACCGATTTACCGGCCTCTGAACGAGACGTAATAGCACATACCTCAACGTGAGGATGGCGCGCCAAAAGACGCAACAGCTCAACTCCCGTATACCCAGTACCACCAACAATGGCTACTTTTTTCACACTTATTCCCTTTCCATAAAAGACTCTACTAATGCCATGATAATAGACCCAACAGCAAAGCTAAAGGGGGGGCAAGATAATAATGACTATGTTGCAATTAGTCAGCATGATGAATGTAAGGTAAACTGCATACATCGTCGCTCGTATTTATAAAAACATAATATAATGTATTAACGAGTAATTACCTATGGTCAATCTAAAACAAAAACTGGCTGAGCGCCTAAACCCAATGCACTTCGGGGCTAGCCATTTTCGGCGGCGCCTAGCCTATGACGATGCCCTACCACAAATTTGCTTTCTTGGTTTTGTAAGCGGCGTAGCCGCGGCCTTAGTAATTGTTGCGTTTCGCAGTTTATTTGAAATCCCCCTTGAACATTGGCTCCCAGGCGGCACGGCCGAAAGTTTTGAGAACTTAGACCCTATTTGGTATTTCTTCCTGCCTGTTATTGGCGGTCTGCTACTTGGGCTGTGGCTCATGCTGTTTGCGCCCGATGAGCGCAAAACAGGTGTGGCGCATGTCATGGCTCGCATGGCTTATCACCAAGGAAAAATGCCATTTAAAAACACCATTGTACAATTTTTTGGGGGTGCCATAGCCATTTTGACAGGCCAGTCTGCTGGACGAGAAGGCCCAGCAGTTCACCTAGGTTCTGCCGTGAGCTCACAAATAGGTAGCTTCTTCCATCTACCCCACAACAGCGTACGCCTTATGGTGGGTTGTGGTACTGCAGGTGCTATAGCCGCCTCGTTTAATACCCCAATGGCGGGCGTTATTTTTGCCATGGAAGTGGTAATGCTGGAATACAGCATTATGGGTTTTACACCAGTCATCATCGCAGCAGTTACCGCAACCCTATTACATAACAACCTGTATGGCGCAGAAATGGCCTTTATGGCACCCGATATTAGTATGGCTAATATGAATGAGATGCCACTTATTCTGGTTTATGGGGTGGTACTTGGTGCGATAGCTGCTCTGTTCACCAAAACAGTCACCAGCATTCAAAACTTTGCAGCTCAGCCAGTCCTTGCTCGTATGTTGATAGCAGGCACCTTTACTGGCTCTCTTGCCTACTTTGTACCTCAGGTAATGGGCATGGGCACTGATAGTATTCTGATGGCTATTGAGGGGCAATATGCGTTAGGTTTACTGGTAGCTTTGGCGCTGGCTAAATTGTTTGCTACCGCTATTAGTGTAGGCTTAGGCATGCCTATCGGCTTAATTGGCCCCACCCTTCTTATGGGAGCGTGTGCAGGTTCCGCCCTAGGTCATATTAGTAGCTATGTGCTAGACGGGCCCACATCAGATGCTGGCTTCTACGCTATGCTAGGCATGGGTGCAATGATGAGTGCGGTATTACAAGCGCCCTTAGCCGCCCTGATTGGGCTCATGGAATTAACCCACAATCCTGGCATTATTCTGCCAGGCATGGCCACCATTGTTATCGCAAACGTCAGCTGTAGTTATTTTTTCAAACAAGACTCTGTGTTTGTTGAAGTATTGCGCAAACAAGGTTTAGATTACCAAGCTAATCCAATCACACAGGCGTTAAATCATCAAGGCGTCACCAGCTTAATGCATTATGACGTAAGTCATCATCATGATGATGATATTACTGGTTATCTATCAGCCTTAGATCGAGGCATTAATTGGTTAGTCATTAATAGCGACGATGAAGAAGTCGAGCATGTATTATATCAAAGCCAGATCACAATCGATGAGGATTCTGCAATTGGCCTGATTGAAGCGGCAGGATCCCCAATCCCAGCCTTTGGTTTTTGTTCATCGCGGGCCACCCTTAAGGAGGCTTGGGATTTGTGTAAAAAGCGTGAATACGAGCAACTGCTCATCACCGATGTTGATGGCAGTATTATAGGAGTTCTGCCAGCAGAAGAAATCCTAAAATACACTCAAAAGGATTAGCAGAGAAGGTGTTTTCAGGAGATAATAGCCGCTTAACTTTGTCCTTTGTTGAGATCGCTCTATGTCATCCACCCAAACACCTATTTCTGCCCAACTATTTGAAGCGGCCCAACAACATATCCCAGGCGGTGTAAATTCTCCAGTGCGTGCATTCAAGGGCGTAGGTGGTCATCCGCTGTTTTTTAAACACGGATCTGGTGCTTGGCTAACCGATGAAGACGATCGTCAGTACGTAGATTATGTTGGATCTTGGGGCCCAATGATTTTGGGGCATGCACATCCTAAGGTATTGGCGGCAGTAGCTAAGAGCATTGAAAATGGCTTAGGTTTTGGTGCACCCACACGCGTAGAGACAGCTATGGCCGATAAATTATGCAGCCTGCTGCCACACATGGATATGGTGCGCATGGTAAGTTCGGGCACAGAAGCTACCATGAGCGCAATCCGACTCGCTCGCGGCCACACTGGCCGCGATAAGATCGTTAAATTTGAAGGTTGCTACCACGGCCACTCAGACTCGCTGCTGGTTAAAGCAGGCTCTGGCGCGCTTACTCTTGGTGTTCCTAGTTCTCCTGGCGTTCCAGACAGCATTGCTGAACACACGGTTACCCTCAGCTATAACGACAGCGACAGTGTTAAACAAACCTTCGCCACCATGGGCCAAAAAATAGCCTGTATTATTGTGGAACCGGTGGCAGGCAATATGAACTGTATCGCCCCACAAGATGGTTTTTTGCAGTGCTTACGCGAGGTTTGTGATGCCAGTGGCGCACTATTAATCTTTGATGAAGTGATGACAGGTTTCCGCGTTGGTCCTCAATGTGCTCAAGGGCGCTATGATATCGCACCCGACTTAACCACCTTAGGTAAGGTGATTGGAGGAGGCATGCCCGTGGCGGCTTTTGGAGGGCGCAGTAAAGTTATGCACTCTCTTGCTCCCTTAGGCCCTGTGTATCAAGCAGGCACACTGTCAGGCAACCCCGTGGCCATGAGTGCTGGCTTAGTTATGTTGGATGAGGTTAGCCAGCCCGGTTTTTATGAGCAACTTACAGACTACACCAGTCGACTAATGGCAGGCCTAAAAGAGCGAGCCATTGCAGCTAACGTAGCCTTCCACACCAACCAAGTAGGGGGTATGTTTGGTTTGTTCTTTACTGACCAAACCCAGGTCACCTGCTTTGCAGAAACCATGGCCTGCGATGCAGAAAAATTTAGCCGTTTCTTTCACTTAATGTTGGCGCAAGGTGTGTACTTAGCACCCTCAGCTTTTGAAGCTGGGTTTGTTTCTAATGCACATGGCGAAAAAGAACTAGTGCATACACTAGCTGCAGCCGAACGAGCTTTTGCTCAGCTTTAGCCTATGTTGAGCTTCATTTACCTACTACTGTCGGCCAGCCTTATTGCCTTTGGGGTATTGTTGTGGCGCTTTAAGGGCCTGCACGACACACACAAAACAGCTGCGCTGTGCCTTTGCTTAGGTGCTTATGCGTGCATCACCAATGCACCTGTTTTTAGCCTATTTATTGAGCCTGAGATGGCTATCCTTGGCGTCAATCTCAGTTTGTACGTAGGTGTTCCTATGATGGCATTGGTGTTGTTAGATTTAGCCATTGGCTGGCAGTGGAAGCGAGCTACCTGGGGACGTATTTTTCTCGCTTTGGCAGCCATGTTTGAACTTATGCGACGTGCAGAGGCCGGCAATAATTACGGTAAGTTCATCCTCATGGCCTGCACATTAGCTGTGCTTTTCGCTATCTTTAGGATCACCAAAAGCGCTATACCCAAAGGCCAAGCCATTAACAAACTCTACATTATGTTAGGCTTTTACCTTGGACTGATGCTAGCTAGCCTATGGTCATTTAATACTAGTTTTGCTTTGCTATGGAATGGCTTAAGCCTACTGGCCTTTGGTGGCTATTTATATTTTTTTGCTTCAGCTATGGCCTTGGCTTCGCCTTTAGTATCTCCTAAATGACTTCGGCTGGCGCCAATCAACTTCCAAAAATAATACTGGTAGCTATTTTTATTAGGCACCAATGTCAAACCTTTAAGTGCTAACTGTTCAGCACGTGATGCTTCACCTAAGGATAGCTGCAAGGCTGCTAAACGCGCGTAAACCTTAGGTTCCCGCGGAGCGATTCGCTGAGCTCTTTGAAGCTGAATAACTGCCTGAGTCACCTTACCCTGAGCTTTTAGCTGATCAGCTTCGGCCAACAACTGCTCCACCACGGCTTGATTTGATGGAGGTAACGGCGATTCTTGCACAACCGGCAGTATGATTTCTTGCACCACTGATCCCGTCGCAACTTGGTTTGATATTGGCTGCGCTGTAATAGTAACGTCTGCTTTAGGCGCTACGTAAGGTTTAGGCTTTGCTGTGACTACAAGGGTAGGTGCCTGAGATGTTACTAAGGTATCAGTAGGCGCATTAGTAGATGAAGAAGGCATTCGTTCAGAAGGCCTTGCCTGCACACTCAAATCTTCTACAATAGGGCCATACCCAGGAGCTGCGCAGCCCCCCAAAAAAATCACTAAGCATATAAGTAATAAGTGTTTAAAAGGTGTGATTTCGTTGTTATACATTACTAACTAATATCCACAGGTTGTATTAATGGGGGGTGCTAGAGTTTTAAGCATGGGCAACCAAACACCGTTAGGGCAGTTGTCAGGCATGGCCTTGCCTGTTGTTATATTGAGATAATAATAGTCTATCGATTGGGGTTTGATGTCTTCATGGTCTGTATACGCCAAATGTTGCATCATCTGCCCCCAAACATTTAGTGCTCCCCCTGCACCCGTTAACGGTGTAGGTTTGGCATCTTCCCTACCAAGCCAGACGGTCGCAACATGTCGGCCACTAAAACCTGCAAACCAGCTGTCTCTCTGGTCATTGGTGGTGCCCGTTTTCGCAGCCACTTTTTGTTGCTTGGGTAGGAAACGATAAACTCCTCTGGCCGTCCCTTCCCGTGCCACCATACGCATTTCATGATGTAGTAAATAAATTGAATCATTGCTGGCTGACTGCCGAACCGCAAATGGAAAGTGGCTTAGTAGCCGGCCATTAGCCTCTGTCACTTGGCGAACTAGGCTCAAGGGGCTATAAAAACCATTACTGGCGATGGTCTGATACACTTGATTCACTTGCAAAGGCGACATTTCAACAGCACCCAATAATACTGAAGGATAGGCAGGAATAGACTGCTCTACACCCATTCGCCTCAACTGCTGCAACACCTTATCCACGCCCACCTGCAAACCTAAACGTACATTAGCCTGATTATAAGACTTTACCAAGGTCTCATACATAGGCACCTTGCCGTGGGACTTGTGGTCGTAATTTTGCGGTTGCCACAAGCTCCCATCGGCTTGAGGTAGCGCGATTGGGGCATCATCAATGCTAGTAACAAGGCTATATTGACCAGTTTCTAAAGCAGCAAGGTGCACTACAGGCTTTAATAGAGAACCTACTTGACGGCTTCGGTCCAAGGCCCAGTTATGGCCCGCATAACCACCGTTATGATCGCCCACAAGGGCTAGCAATTCGCCACTACCTCTATGGCTTACAACTGCAGCACCTTGCAAGCCTTCTATATTGCCATGGCGCTGCTTAAGCTTGTTCACTTGCTCAACCATAGCTGTGTCAGCTTGATGTTGCACCCATGGATCTAAACTAGTAAAAATACGTAACCCATGATTAGATAAGGCTGATGCCTGATAGTGTTGTTGTAACTGCTGCCTTACTACATCCATATAGGCCGGATAGCGGCTTACCTGACTGGCCTCAGTCAGGTCTAACGGCAGACCCTGATAGTTCATTTTTTGGGCCTCTGAAATTAAGCCCTGTTGAGCCAAAATAGACAACACCAAGTTGCGCCTTTTAATAGCTCTCTCTGGGTGTCTCTGGGGATTGTAATAAGAAGGACCTTTAACCAAGCCTACCAAGAGCGCAACCTGGTGCAATTTCAATTCACTCAAAGGCTGACCAAAATAAAAACGGCTAGCGAGGCCAAATCCATGAATTGCTCGCTTACCAGCTTGCCCGACAAAGACTTCATTGAGGTAAACTTCTAACACCTCATCTTTACTGTAATGGATATTTAACAATAGTGCCATCGGCGCTTCAATGAGTTTACGCCATAAGGTCTGTCGGTCTGTAAGGTAAAAATTCTTAACTAACTGCTGAGTTAAGGTACTGCCACCTTGCACCACGGCACCCGCCTTAACGTTGGCCCACATTGCTCGCGCAATACCCCAAGGAGAGACCCCATAATGGGAATAATAATGGCGATCTTCCACCGCCAACAAGGTTTCGATAAAACCATTAGGTAAATCATTCAACTGAATTAGCTCTCGGTCTTCATTATGTGCTGGATAAATGCCACCCACTAGCTGTGGTTCAAGTCTTAACAACGCTATACTTGCACCAGAGGTTTGACGCAACCCAGTGATTTTATTTCGTTTTAGGCTCACCTCTACCTCATGGCCTTTTTGATCACCATCAGCGAAACGAAACCCGCGACTAAAAATAACTATACCTTGGTTTGTTTTTTGTACTTGCCCTGGTGCTTTTGCACGGTTTACCCAACGATAACCTAACTGGGTGAGCTCATAGTCTAGCTGTCCTGTGGCCAGCTGTTGGCCGGTGAAAAGTTCGAGTGGACGCGCGTACACTTTAGCTGGCAAAGACCAGCGATGGCCTTCAAATCGGTGTCTAATTTGCGCATCAAGGTACACTAGTGCCACGGCACCCACCACCAACAACACAGTGGCAAACTTGAACAGCCACAACCACGATATCCAACCTCCAGAATTTTTTGGGCTAGCTTTATTTCTCATGCGTCGCTTCGTCAATACACGGCCCCAATTCTGTTATGCTACACATCTATTTATTCCTTATGTTGATCAAACTTATGCCTCCCACTCAACAACCCACGCTGCTTATACGCAGTCACGAGCTTGGGGAAGGCCAAAGCAAAGGGTTTATAATTCACGACACAAATCTGTTTATTGTACGCCATCAAGGCAAAGTCATGGCCTATCGCAATCGCTGCCCTCATCAAAAAGTCCCGTTGGAATGGCTGCCCAACCAATTCTTAGACTACGATAAGCAGTTTATCCAGTGCGCCACTCATGGGGCCTTGTTTACTATTGATGATGGTCTTTGTATTAGCGGGCCATGTAATCAAAAATCTCTCACCAGCCTAAGCGTAGAAGAACGTGATGATAAAATCTACTGCACTATTCCCAAAACTTAAGCTTTAGGCATCATGTTTAGCGGAACAACACGTACCAAACTCATTTCAGTTAAGCTAATCGCTGCTCCATAAGCCATCACTTCCACACCTTGCTCAATAGCCCAAACCAAAGTCTCAGCATAGGCTGGGTCTACATCCCATGCTGGGGATACCTGGGTTATTCCCGTATGAGCAACACAATACACCAATACGGCTCGCTGCCCCTGAGTCACCATGTGCGCTAATTCTCGTAGGTGCTTGCGCCCCCGTTCTGTAATAGCATCAGGAAACAGTCCTTGTCCTTGAGCTGTCATAAGAGTGACATTTTTCACCTCTACATAACAATCTTGCAGATGTTTATGTTGGCTTAAAAAAATATCTATACGACTGTTTTCCAGACCATATTTTACCTCAGTTTGCAGCTTTCCATAGCCCTGTAATTGAGTAATTGTGGCATTATTTATGGCCTCTACAACCAACCCATTAGCTCGCTGGGTATTAATACAAGCCAAGAAACGCTGTTCTATCTCTACTAGTTCCCACGTACATGGATATTTACGCTTTTCGTTTGCTGAATCCCAGAACCAAATTCGACTATTAGCTGCAGCACAGTTCTTCATAGAGCCCGTGTTAGGACAATGTATTGTTAATGGCGTTCCATCGGCTGTCTCCACATCAGCCAAAAACCGTTTATAGCGTCGGTGTAAGGTAGCGGCCTGCAATGGTAATGAAAAGTTCATTTGATATATCCAATGATTAGAACTATGGTATACATAATGTTAATAAGTGCTTTAACTTCGCTTTTGGTAACAGCAACTAAACATAGTGAAGTCTATGAATTATAACTGAAAATACTCTCAATCGGCGGCATCATCAGGTACAATAAGTTGAAAATAGATCTAACACAGACGCATTTTCACTAGATTTAGCAACATTATTCTGCTATTTTGTCGGCCGTAAATCACCTATAGAAATTGGGCTGTGTATTTTAGTAAGAAAACTAAACGCTACCGCCCTCAACAACGAATCAAGTTATGTCAGACGCAAAAGAATCACTGTTAAAACACTTTATCCCTTATAAGGCAAAAAAGGGTGAAGAGTACATGAATTCAGGCCAGCGAGATCACTTTAAAGGGATCTTACACGCCTGGAAACAAGACTTAATGGAAGAGGTTGACCGCACCGTTAACCACCTAAAAGAAGATGCTGCTAACTTTGCTGACCCTAATGACCGTGCCAGTCAAGAGGAAGAGTTCTCTCTTGAACTGAGGGCCCGTGATCGTGAACGCAAGTTAACCAACAAAATCAATGACACGTTAGAGCTCATTGAGCAAGACGAATATGGTTATTGCGACACTTGTGGTGTTGAAATTGGTATCCGTCGGTTAGAAGCCCGCCCTACTGCGACTTTATGTATTGACTGCAAAACCCTTGCAGAAATCAAAGAGAAGCAGCTAGGTAAATAGGCTTAGCATGAGCTATGTAGGCCGCTTTGCTCCAACACCGAGCGGCCCTTTACATTTTGGTTCTTTAGTCGCTGCCGTTGCAAGTTACTTAGATGCCCGTGCTAACAAAGGTCGCTGGCTAGTCCGCATAGAAGATTTAGACCCACCCCGCACTGTCCCTGGTTCCATTGATGCCATTCTCTCCGGCCTAGACACCTTTGGCTTACATTGGGATGGCGAACCTATGCTTCAGAGCCAACGCCAACAAGCCTACTGTGAAGCCCTAGAACTACTTCGACAGGATGGCCAAATTTATACCTGCAGCTGCAGCCGCGCGCAATTTCGCACTAACCCTCTTTACACCTGTCACTGTTTAACCCACCCGCCATCCCAAAAAGATGTAGCAATACGTATTGCACTACCCCACCAAATAATTACCGTAGACGATGTTATCATTGGCCCCCAAAGCCAAAATCTAGCCCATGAAGTGGGCAATTTTGTGGTGCAACGAAAAGACCAACTGTTTTCCTATCAGCTGGCTGTAGTTGTAGATGATGCTGAGCAAAACATAAGTCATATTATTCGTGGCAGTGACCTTTACCATCAAACACCTCGGCAAGTTTGGTTACAAACCTGCCTAAGCTACAAACAACCCATTTATGGACACCTTCCTATCGTTACCAACAACCAAGGACAAAAGCTCAGCAAACAACATTTAGCGAGGCCATTAGATATAACCCAGGCACCCGCTTTATTGTCTGAGGCCCTAGAACGCTTAGGCCAAGCCGCTCCATGCAACTTTCGCCAAGCCCCTGTTGAAGAACAATTAGCTTGGGCAGTGACGCAATGGGATATCAACAACGTGCCCAAGCGTATGCAGGACCCTATTGCCTTTGTCTAGCTAGCAAGGCAATGGTAGAATGCGCGCTACATTTGTTTTTTGATTTTCCACCGAACTGAGTCGACGACTTCTATGGGTTTTATTTCTAAGCTGGTTAACATGGTCAAAGGTGACCAGCCAGCAGCAGCAGCGCCAACCGGTCCCAACGTCATCACCCGCGATCACCATGATATCTCTCGCCGCGACATTAGTGACAATGCCCTAAAGGTGCTTTATCGACTAAAGGATGCGGGCTACCAAGGGTTTCTGGTAGGCGGAGGTGTGCGCGACATTCTCTTGGGCAAGCAACCAAAAGATTTCGATATTGCTACTGATGCACACCCGGAACAAGTGCATAAGCTGTTTAGGAACTCCATTCTTATTGGCCGTCGCTTTCGCCTAGTGCATGTGCGCTTTGGCCGTGAAATCATTGAAGTGGCTACCTTTAGAGCCAGCCATCACACCAGCGAAAATAGCAACCAAGCCAAGCAAGCCGAAAATGGTATGTTATTGCGTGACAATGTTTATGGCACCGTAGATGACGACGCCATGCGTCGAGATTTCACTATCAACGCCATGTATTACAACATTAATGGCTTCACCATCCATGACTTTGCTGGCGGCATTGAAGACATAGAAAAACGTAGTATCCGCATGATTGGTGAACCTCAAGCTCGGTACAGAGAAGACCCCGTGCGTATGCTTAGAGCCATTCGTTTTGCTGCTAAATTGGACTTTGAAATCGATCCAGACACAGCGGAGCCAATTCATACCTTAGGCCACTTGTTGGAACCTATTCCAGCAGCCCGTATGTTTGAAGAAATATTAAAGTTGTTGTTATCTGGCAATGGCGAACAGACCTATTATCTGTTGCGCGATTATGATTTATTTAAGTTCTTATTTCCTGCCACTGACGCTGCCATTGAGAACGACGAAACGGAAGACTTCCAAGTTGAAGATTTTGTTGTTTTAGCCCTGCGCAATTCAGACGAACGTATCGCTCAAGGAAAGAGTGTAACGCCAGCCTATTTGTTGGCCGCATTGTTATGGCACCCTCTCCAGCAAAGGCTGGCTCAAATTCGCAACATGCCACCGATTCCTGCAATGCACCAAGCAGCGCAAGATGTAATTTTACAACAGGTTAAACGCACCTCCATTCCACGACGGTTTAGCACCCCCATGAAGGAAATTTGGGATATGCAGCTAAGACTGCCACGACGCCACGGCAATCGAGCAGCAGAACTGGTAGATAATAAGCGTTTTAGGGCTGCTTATGATTTTATATTATTGCGCGAAGCTAGTGGTGAAGATCTAGAGAACCTAGGTGAATGGTGGACGGAGTACCAGTTTGCCAGCGGTGAGAGACGCGAACAAATGACTAAAGAACTAGGCAAAGCTGCACCAAAAAAACGTGCACCAAAAAAACCAAACGAGAGCGCAGATGGTTAACGCATACATTGGTTTAGGCAGTAATCTGGACAATCCCATAGGCCACGTTAAACAGGCTTTAGAGGACCTAAAGCAACTGCCACAAAGCCAATTACTGTTAGCGTCTAAACTATACTTGAGTAAACCCGTTGGCCCTCAAGACCAAGATAATTTTGTCAATGCTGTGGCCTTGATTATAACTGAGCTTGAGCCTCTGTCCCTGCTGGACGAGTTGCAAACCATAGAGCAACAGCATCAACGTGTACGTGAACGCCACTGGGGACCCCGCACCCTTGACTTAGACCTATTGTTATTCGGTGAACAAAGTATTCAACACCCACGTTTAACTGTGCCTCACGCTCAATTAAGTAGGCGTGATTTTGTTGTTGGCCCGTTACTCGAGCTATGTCCAGAGTTGGTCCTACCTAGCGGCACTCAGTTACAAGAACTCTTGCAGCAATGCCCAATAGATGGTTTGATCTGCATTGACACCTAACTCACTACCCGTGCCTTACTCAACTATTCGGAGGTAATGCCCCATGTCCAAAACCACGTTGCACAGCCTAACTTGCCTGAAAAAAGCCGGTGAAAAAGCAACTTGCATTACCAGCTACGATGCCAGCTTTACCCAGCGAGCGAATCAAGCCGGAGTCGATATCATCTTGGTAGGTGACTCGTTAGGCATGGTATTACAAGGCCACGACTCCACGCTCCCTGTGACCATGGAGCAAATGGTGTATCACACTCGTTGTGTAGAGGCGGGTAATAGCGAAGCCCTGATAATGACCGACATGCCATTTATGAGTTACCGTACCATCGAACAAGCCATGACCAACGCTACAGACTTAATGCAGGCAGGGGCCCAAATCGTTAAATTAGAGGGTGGGCTTTGGCTCAAAGACACTATCCATAAACTCTTTGAACAAGGTATCCCCGTATGTGCCCACCTAGGACTCACGCCTCAAGCTGTAAATAAACTTGGTGGCTATCGAGTGCAAGGAAAAACCCCGGAGCATGCTGCTAGCCTACTGAATGAAGCCGTAAAATTAGAAGCTGCGGGGGCCAGTATGATTTTATTAGAATGTGTACCAAGCAGCTTAGGAAAGGCCATTACTCAAGCTGTTTCTGTGCCTGTTATAGGCATTGGAGCAGGGCCAGACACCGATGCACAAGTCCTTGTCATTTATGACATGTTAGGCATTACACCCAACAAGCCTGCTCGTTTTGTGAAAAACTTCTTACAACAAGAAGGTGACGTCCTAAAAGCATTAGAAGCCTACGTTTCAGAAGTAAAATCCGGCCTTTTTCCTGCGCCAGAACATTGCTTTAGCTAAACCTGCGACACCAAAACTATGTATACCATCGACAGCATCAACCAGCTTCGCAACCACCTTTGGCAAGCCAAACTAGATCATAAGATCATCGCTTTTGTACCTACTATGGGCAATCTCCATGAAGGCCATTTACAGCTCATTGACCGAGCTTTAGAAGAAGCCGATTTAGTTGTTGCGAGCATTTTTGTCAACCCACTGCAGTTTGGTCCTGGGGAAGATTTTAACGGTTACCCACGCACGTTTATGGGGGACCAAGAAAAACTAATGAGCCGCGGCTGCCATGTGTTATTCGCGCCCACTGTAGATGAAATGTACCCCACTACTAACGTTAGTTCGACTGTGGTGAAAGTGCCTCACCTGGATCAGCTTTTATGTGGCGCTAGCCGACCAGGGCACTTCACTGGTGTAGCTACGGTAGTGAGTAAATTATTTGGGATTGTTCAGCCTGATTTGGCTATTTTTGGACTCAAGGATTACCAACAGTTCTTGGTGATTAAACAACTGACCAATGACCTTTGCCTACCGGTAAAAATCATCGGCGCGCCTATTGCGCGTGCAGAAAGTGGTCTAGCGTTAAGCTCACGAAATGGTTACCTAAGTGAGAAGGAATTAAGGCAAGCAGCACAACTATATGGTTGCTTAATAGCCTGCCGAGTGGCCCTTGAATCGGGTGAAACTGAACTATTAAAATTAGAAGAGCAGGCACAATGCCAGCTAGAATCTGCTGGCTTCAAGCGTGACTACTTCAAAATTTGTCGCCAAAGCGACTTGCAACCTGCAAACATTGATGACAATGAACTGGTGATTATAGCCGCCGTTTATTTAGGCAAAGCAAGGCTCATCGATAACATTCGTTTTACCTTGCTGTTATAAAGATTTTGCCTGAGGTTTAAATAGCTAAAGTCCATACATATCTGCCATAGCTTCTAGGCCAACAGGGCGAATTTTACTGGCATTACCCGCCGCACCAAAGGACTCATAACGAGACTGGCACAAGGTCTGCATCGCATTCATTGTAACCGTAAGAAATTTTCGTGGGTCAAACTCGCTTGGATTTTCGGCCAAGAAACGACGTACTGCGCCGGTAGAGGCCAAACGTAAATCCGTATCGATGTTCACTTTACGCACACCGTGCTTAATACCTTCTACGATCTGCTCTACAGGAACACCATAAGTCTCTGGAATAGCGCCACCGAATTCATTAATAACAGCTAACCAATCCTGAGGCACAGAAGAAGAGCCATGCATCACCAGATGGGTGTTTGGAATCTTACTATGAATTTCACGAATACGGTCTATGGCTAAAATATCGCCTGTTGGGGGGCGTGTAAACTTGTAGGCACCGTGGCTGGTACCACATGCAATAGCCAAGGCATCTACTTTGGTTTTGGCTACAAAATCTTCGGCTTCATCTGGGTCTGTTAACATTTGTTCTAAAGTTAATTTACCCGCTGCACCAACACCATCTTCTTCACCTGCCTCGCCTGTTTCTAAAGAACCTAAACAACCCAGCTCACCTTCTACAGAAACACCACATGCATGGGCCATTTCTACCGCACGCTTGGTAACTTCTACATTATAGTCATAATTGGTTGGTGTTTTGGAATCTTCCCCTAAAGAGCCATCCATCATTACTGAAGAGAAACCCATAGCAATGGCCCGCTGACAAGTAGTGGCAGAATTACCATGGTCTAAATGCATACACACAGGAATATGAGGAAATTCTTCAATGGCTGCTAAAATCATATGTTTTAAAAAGTTTGAGCCAGCATACTTACGGGCTCCAGCAGAAGCTTGCACAATAACAGGGCTATCAGTTGCATCGGCCGCCTGCATAATGGCACGCATTTGCTCAAGGTTATTCACATTGTAAGCTGGAATACCGTAACTGTGTTCTGCGGCGTGATCCAACAGTTGACGCATGCTGACTAAAGCCATGGGTGTTCTCCATTCTATCTAAGATAGGGTAAGTTAACTTCTAATTACAGACCACGTTGTTCTAAAATGGCCACTGCAGGCAATTCTTTGCCTTCTACAAATTCAAGGAATGCGCCGCCACCTGTGGAAATATAAGACACTTGATCAGCAATCTCGTATTTGTCTACGGCAGCCAGTGTATCACCACCACCGGCGATAGAAAACGCAGAAGATGCGGCAATGGCGTGAGACAAAATTTCGGTACCCCCACCAAACTGATCAAACTCAAACACCCCCAACGGCCCGTTCCAAATAATCGTACCTGCATCTTTAAGGATACTGGCAAGGTGGTGAGCGGTTTCTGGGCCCACATCCATAATCATATCGTCTGCCATAACATCTGCCGCACTTTGAGTAGTTGCCACAGCAGTTTCGCTAAACTCTTTTGCGGTCACTACATCTGTAGGTAAGGGGATGGAGGTTTTTTCCATCAGTGCTTTTGCGTTAGCTACTAAATTAGCCTCGTATAGAGACTTACCCACGGGAAACCCAGCTGCTGCCAAGAACGTATTGGCTATACCACCACCGACGATCAGCTGATCTACTTTATCAGATAAGGTCTCCAACACAGTGAGCTTAGTAGACACTTTAGAGCCGCCAACGATGGCCACCAATGGTCGTTTAGGGTTATCCAAGGCTTTGCCTAAGGCATCTAGTTCCGCTACTAACAAAGGACCAGCACAGGCTGTTTTTACAAATTTGGCAATGCCATGGGTACTAGCCTGTGCACGGTGGGCAGTGCCAAAAGCATCGTTTACATATACGTCACACAAAGCTGCCATTTTTTTTGCCAAGGCATCATCATTGGCTTTTTCACCAGTGTTAAAACGACAGTTTTCCAAAATCACCAATTCACCGTCAGCAATGTCCACCCCACTTAACCACTCTTTTTGCAACCGTACATTACATTGTAATTTTGCCGCTAGGTAGTTTGCCACTGGCGCTAAAGAAAACTGCTCATCATAAACACCCTCTTTAGGGCGCCCTAGGTGAGACGTCACCATCAGTTTTGCGCCTAAGTGCAAGGCCATTTTAATGCTAGGCAGAGCGGCTCTTAAACGTGCGTCACTACTCACCACGCCATCTTTAATAGGCACATTAAGGTCTTCACGGATCAACACCCGTAGGCCACGCAAATCTAAATCGGTCATTTTAATGATGGTCATGGGTTTTCCTGAGGAGTTAATATGTCTGTCTTTAACATTGCCAAGGCTACGTCAATCATTCTATTGGCGTAGCCCCATTCGTTATCGTACCAAGCTAAAATTTTAATGAGTTGGCCCATTTTCATAGTTTGAGTGGCGTCAAAGGTAGCCGATTTTGAGCAGTGATTAAAATCGACAGACACCAAGGGTTGTTGGTTGTAACCCAGTACATCATGGCTATCATTGGCCACAGCATCCGCTATAATTTGATTTACTTCAGCCACTGTCACATCGCGGCTGGGACGGAATACTAAATCCACTACAGAGACATTGATAGTAGGCACACGCATGGAGATACCGGTAATTTTATCTGCCAATTCTGGCAATACCCAGCCCAAGGCTTCAGTGGCATGGGTAGAGGTGGGTATCATGGATTGGGTTGCTGAACGACCGCGCCGTAGATCGGCCTTATCGATCACTGTGTCCGTGAGTACCTGACCGTTAGTATAAGCGTGAATGGTGGTCATTAGGCCATCTTCAATACCTATGGAATCATTTAATGGTTTGAGTACCGGTGCCATACAATTGGTGGTGCAAGAGGCATTGGAAACGATCCGATGCCACGGTTTAATCTGATCATGGTTAATGCCATAAACCACCGTAAGATCCACATCGGTGCCAGCTGCGGCACCAATCAATACTTTGCTGGCACCAGACATTAAGTGCTGTTCAGAAAGCTTACGGTCGCTCATCTTACCAGAACATTCCAACACTAGATCAATGCCTAAATCACCCCAAGGCAGAGCCGTTGCATCGCCAACTTGTAGCAAGTCAATATCATTGACGGCATCGCCCGAAACAACCTGCATGCCTCGGTCAGTGGCTTCTACCGTAGCAGGAAAAGCACCATGCACCGAATCATAACGTGTTTCATAAACCACGGATTCGGCAATACCTAAGTCATTAATAGCTACTATTTGCAATTGATGCTGCAGGTCGCGTTCTACAATGGCGCGCAGCACTGCACGACCAATGCGACCATAACCATTAATCGCAATGCGTTTGGTTTTATGCATGATAATGAACTCGTTACAACAGTTCAGTTACGGTGGCAGTAATCTTGTCTACTGTGAAACCATATATCTCAAACAATTCATTAGCAGGTGCAGACGCACCAAAATCTGTCATACCAATCACTTTGCCAGCTAAACCCACATACTTGTACCAGTAATCCGCATGGGCTGCTTCAACGGCAACGCGGGCGGTAACGGAGGAAGGTAAAACCTGTGCCTGATAGGTTGCATCTTGGCGCTCAAACAATTCGGTACATGGCAAAGAAACTAAACGCACTTTGTGGCCTTGAGTAGTAAGGACATCTGTGGCTTGTTGGGCGATACCCACTTCGGAACCCGTCGCAATAATGATAGCTTCTGGGGTGCCGTCACAGTCTTGTAAAATGTAACCTCCACGAGCTACATTGGCCAACTGGGCTTCATTACGTTGCTGGTGTGGCAAATTTTGGCGCGAGAAAATCAAGGCTGAAGGGCCATCTGTACGTTGTAGAGACGTCTTCCAAGCCACTGCAGATTCAACCGTGTCACATGGGCGCCATGTATCTAAGTGAGGGGTTAAACGTAGGTTGGCAATTTGTTCGACAGGCTGGTGCGTTGGGCCATCTTCACCCAACCCAATGGAATCATGGGTATAAACAAACAACACACGCTGGCGCATCAGTGCGGCCATCCGCACGGCATTACGCGCGTATTCCATAAACACTAGAAAAGTCGCGCCGTAAGGAATAAACCCACCGTGTAATGCCATACCGTTCATCATGGCAGACATGGCGAATTCACGCACACCATAGTATACGTAGTTACCACTAGCATCGTCTTTGTTGATGGCTTTAGTGCCAGACCATTTAGTCAAGTTAGAGCCTGCAAGATCTGCTGAACCACCTAATAGTTCTGGCAATAAAGGGCCAAAAGCATTAATAGTATTTTGTGAGGCTTTACGACTGGCAATGCTGGAACCTTCAGCTTGTAGCTGCTTAACGTAGGTTTGGGCCTGAACTTCAAAATCTGCTGGCAAATCACCAGCTACACGACGTAACAATTCAGTTGCCAATTCTGGGTGAGCCTGATGGTAGGCATTAAAAGACTGATTCCAAATCTGCTCGGCATCATCACCAGCATCGCAGGCATTCCATTCTTCGTAGATGTCTGCAGGAATATCAAACGCACCATAGGTCCACCCAAGCTCTTTGCGGGTTAAGGTAATTTCGTCAGCACCTAATGGGGCTCCATGACAATCTTCTTTGCCTTCTTTGTTGGGTGAACCAAAACCAATGATAGTTTTACAACAAATTAAGGTAGGTTGATCGATATTACCTTTGGCAGCTTCAATGGCAGCAAACAAAGCGTCGGCATCGTGGCCATCAATGGCAGGAATAACCTGCCAACCATAAGCTTCAAAACGCTTAGGAGTATCGTCGGTAAACCAACCTTCTACTTCACCATCAATAGAAATACCGTTGTCATCATAAAAGGCAATAAGTTTGCCTATGCCTAGGGTTCCAGCTAAAGAACAGGCTTCGTGAGACACACCTTCCATCAAACACCCATCGCCTAAGAACGTATAGGTGTGGTGATCGATAATATTGTGGCCTGGGCGGTTAAACTGAGCAGCCAAGGTTTTTTCTGCCAAAGCCATACCAATGGCGTTGGTAATGCCCTGCCCTAGAGGACCAGTGGTAGTTTCAATGCCCGGTGCGTAGCCATATTCAGGGTGGCCAGCTGTCTTGGAGTGCAGCTGACGGAAATTTTTCACATCATCAATGGATAAGTCATAGCCACTCAAGTGTAACAATGAGTAAAGCAACATAGAGCCATGACCGTTAGACAATACAAAGCGGTCACGGTTTAACCATTCTGGATTAGCCGGGTTATGGCTCATAAAGTCATTCCATAACACTTCAGCGATATCAGCCATTCCCATAGGGGCTCCTGGATGACCAGAATTAGCCTGTTGGACAGCGTCCATACTAAGGGCTCGGATGGCATTAGCTAAATCGCGACGGGTAGGCATGGAAAGCTTCCTTTAAAAGGTTAAATACACTATTCGGGAACAAATTTACGGTGTGTATTTTCCCTTACTCAGGCCTCAGACACAATCAACATAAGACATTCTTGCGGCAATAATCGACATTTTATAGCTCATCTCAACCAGCAGGGGATATTTCGCTAGCAATAGCACCCAATAGCGCTCTCACTTGAAGGGTCGGGTGCGAGTTAGAGAAGCGTGCGACATGACAAACTTGGCCCTTAAAGTAAGCCGTGACCAATTACCAACATGCCCCGGTACCGCATTACCCATATTCAATATCGAGTTGCAAAATGGCTAAAACCAGAAGTTATGACATAATTTAATGATTTTATAAAAATATATCGTTTTATTCTGCTTTAGCAAAAGCTATATTAATACAACAGTCGCTTTTTCGAGTTTAGCCATGCCATCAAGTCAGCGTTCGCATCTCTTTAGCCCCATCCAACTAGGTCATAAAACCCTTAAAAACCGCATTGTGTTTGGAGCCCACACGGCCAACATGTCTGTACAGGGATTACCTGGCGAGCAACACCGGGCTTATTACGAAGAGCGCGCTATGGGTGGAGCAGCCATGATTGTGGTTGAACCCATGCCTGTACATGCATGTGCAGTGTTGACTCGTGGTAATTTTTTAGCCCAAGACGATGCCGTCATCGAGCCTTTTAAGGCCATCGTTCAAGCCTGCCAAGCTCACGGTACGGTGATGATTCAGCAGCTCTATCATGTTGGCCAACATGGCGATGCAGACCTATCATTTGAACCCAACTGGTCACCTTCGGGCCGGCCCTCCTACCATGACTCCGATGGCAGCCATGCCATGAACCAAGCCCAAATTGAAGACACTATTGATGGCTTTATTAAGGCTGCCAAACGTTGCCAGGCCTCTGGTTTTGACGGTATAGAGTTATTTGCCAATTACCACGGACTCATCGAACAGTTTTGGACCCCTTGGTCTAACCTGCGCACCGATGAATGGGGCGGCAGCTTGGAAAACCGCATGCGTTTTAGTAAGCTCTTGATGGAAGGTATTCGCAACGCCTGTGGGCCCAACTTCATCATTGGTTTGGCTATCAGCCATTCTGAACGCACCCGCCATGACCTAAGCTTAGAGAATCTATTAGAAATTGTCCGCATTCACGATCAACACCAACACATGCACTACGTCACGTGCGGCACTGGTGGTTATCTTGACTACGATGTTCTAATGCCAACCTTTGTGCACGGCGAAAAACTAGGCACCAACCTCTCTAATGCCGTTAAACAAGTTCTGCAACATGCGCTAGTTACCTGTGAAAGCCACATTCGCACCCCGGAGAACGCCGACTATGTGATCGCCAGTGGCGCCGCCGACTTAACCTCCATTGTGCGCGGACAGATTGCCGATCCCCACTTGGCCAACAAGGCCCGCGACAATCGCGAGCAAGACATTCGTGGCTGCATTTCTTGCAATCAGATGTGTTGGGGGCGACGCTCCCGTGACTATTGGATTTCTTGTCTAGTTAACCCATCGGCTGGGCGCGAACATCAATGGGGTGGCGATCGTTTTGTGGCCTCCAGCAAACCAAAGACAGTGTTAGTCGTGGGCGCTGGGCCCGCTGGTTTAGAATGTGCCCGAGTGGCCGCTGAGCGAGGCCATCAGGTCACATTGTGCGAAGCTTCACCACAACTTGGTGGCCAGTTTCGACTGGCCGGATTAACCCCACGCCGAGGCCAGATATTGGAGCTATTGGACTGGTATCAAACACAATTAAACAAGCTAGCTGTAACGGTCAATTTCAACAAGTACATGGATGCGGCAGATGTCATCAATGTTGGCGCCGATGAGGTCATCCTAGCCACGGGGTCCTTAGCCGACGGTTTAGCACGCCAGCGGTGGCTAGGGCACGTAGAAGCCATGCCCGGGCTGGATCACAAGGTATATACGGTAGAAGAAGTACTGTGTAAGCAGGCGACTCTTGGCAAACAGGTGATCATACTGGATGAAGGCGGCAACTGGCGCGGTTTGGGCACAGCCATGTACCTACTGGACAAAGGCCACCAGCTCACCATCGTTACACCGGATGCGTATGTAGGCAAAGAGTTGTCTCGCACCACCGCCGATCTTGACCTCAGGGCCAAGCTAAAGCAAGGTGGCGCAATATTTATGGTGGAGTCTGTAATCAGCCAGTGGCATGGGGACGGCGCTACCGTTACCAGTATGTTGGATCATACCAGTACTCGAGTTAGCTCTAGCGCCTTAGTCGTGGCCACCACTAATATGGCCTTTAACGAGCTGGAACTAGCGCTGGCTGAATTGAACCATCACTACCATGCCATTGGCGATTGCGTAGCGCCGCGGCAAGCGCCATTTGCCTTTCATGAAGGCCGGAAACTTGGCCTGAGCATTTAGCCTACACAATTTATCACACTTTCTGGAGGCCATTATGACAGACCTAAAAGGCATTAATTTAGCCATGCAAACCCCTCACAAGGCAGATGGCAGTATTGATTATCAGCGCTGGGTAGAATTGGTGGATACCTATCTAGACGCCGGCGTTCATGGCCTAGTACTGGGTTCGGGTACAGGCCAGCACCCCTATCTGACGGCGGCCGAATGTGATCGTTTATTTGAACTGGCTTGCCCGCGCATTGCTGGTCGGGCTAACATCATTTGTCAAACTTCGGCCCTGAACATGGACGAAGTCATTGAACGCAGCAAAAAGGCCCAAGACTTAGGCGCCGATGCCTTAATGATCCTACCACCTTACCTGGAAGGCCCCCAAGACGACGATGGTTTATTTGAATTTTACGCAGCGCTAGATAGCGCCTTAAATATCGACATCGTGGGTTATAACATTCCCCAAGCCACCGGCATTGGCATTTCGTTACCTTTGTACAAACGACTCAGCCAACTGCCAAACTTTGCCTACATTAAAGACAGTTCTGGTGATTTAACCCAACACCAGCTCTATTTACAAGCCGGGCACAAGGTCCTCAACGGTGCCGACCCCATCACCCTGTACGCCATTTTGGCAGGTGCCCATGGCTGCATCTGGGGTGGCGCAAACTACATGCCCTATGAAGCTGTACAACTATGGCAATTAGCAACTACTGGCCAACACGCTCAAGCCCAAGCCCTATGGCAAAAAATGCTGCCGTCCCTGCTGCATATTTGGACCCATGATTATATCCCTTGCGTTAAAGCTGCTGCCCGTATGCGCGGTTTTGACGGTGGCGATGTACGCCGCCCCCTACGCCCTTTAAACCCTGAGCAATACGCCGAGCTCCAACGGGCGCTTGCGCCTTTGGGATAGGCCATGTTCTAAGGGTAGGTCATGCGTAATCGTGTTACAGGTAATCCAGCAACACATGTAGCCCTTTATTTGGCTACACCTGTCAACACGATCCAAGGTTCCATATCCCCGGCCATGCCCAAAGCTTCACCCAATTCTATATGCTCAATGCTAAAGCCTGCGCCCTTGAGATGAGCTTCAAATTCAGCTTGAGAGTAGTAGGCATAATAACGACCATACTTGTCGCGCCTTGAGCCTTGGCCAAGCTTCATACCTAAGTGCAACACGCCTTGTGGCTTCAATGCACGATGTAAGGCCAACAATATAGCGGCCAAGTCTTGAGGCTGCGCATGTAATAAACTGAAATTGGCCCACACTCCATGATAGATCTCAGTAGCATCAATATCGCTAAATTGCGCCTGCCGAGCACCTATATTGAACTTGTCATTGGCCAACTTCACCATCGCTTCAGCCGCATCAACAGGATCCACACATAATCCTTTGTCACGCATAACCGCAGAAGCCAGAGCCGGACCGCAACCCAAATCCAGCACATAGTCACTGACCTTAAGCCGGTCGATAAAACGCAGCAATATCGGATCTACGTCCAACTCACCAACCATTTTTAGATAAGTATCCACTTGGCCGTTATAGGCGGCAATGGTTTTTTGATCTGCCATTCTATTCACTTCCTTTTAACATACAGCGCCAAGGCCCAATGTATGATCAGGCGAAACCCCTTTGCAAATAACTCACTAGCTCACCCACCACTGTTGTAGCTAAATTATTATTACTATACACAACAACGGAATAATCAGGCAGTTCGAGTATAACTGCTAGGTGGTATGGATTGAGTTTGCTGGTGGTGACGACATCAATTATTTATCTGCGCACTTTATGCACTGCGTGTAAGAAGGATCAACTTCTAATCTGCGTATGTTCATCTCTTCCCCACAGGTTAGACATACACCATAATCGCCAGTGGTTATTCGCTGCAACGCGCCCTCTACTCTTAACAGTTGATGTTGGCGCCGCACCTTTGTTTCAATTGCCATACTTTGCGCCCGCATGGCGTCCATTCTAGTGAGCCTGCCAATAGTCGCCTGGTCCAGTTCCACGGGCTTTGCCGCGTCAACAGACGTGCTGCTTAGATTCATGAGTTCTGACTGCAGTTGAAGCAACTGTTGCCTGAAACTATCGATTTGCATTTTCTCCATCTGCTTATGCACTCAGTTCTATCGCCACTACCAATCCACTCATAGGGCCACACGGCCTCATGATAATTATTAGAGAGCGGCACTTCTAATTATCTTTTTGCTAGAGCGTTGCTCATAAAGCTCTGAAAAGTATAGGTGTTTATTGCTCCATTGCAAACCTCGTTAAAAAAAGAGCATTATGGACAGCAGATTAGGGGGGTATGTTCCCAGCGCCAAAAAACAAGCATATTAAGCCACATCAAACCCGCACCAGTGGTGTTAATAAACTATACAATCTATATATCAATAGCCTATAATGCGTTTGGTTTTGCAACCTACGCAGAACCAAAGGCACTCGCCAGAACAATGTTCTAGGCTGGTAATTAAGTCACTGCTAACGATGTCCGTAAAGCATCGATTAGTATTCAATTACGAGGCATGGTTATGAACCAATACACTCTATTTACCTCCGAATCAGTGTCCGAAGGACACCCTGATAAAATCGCCGATCAAATTTCTGATGCCATCCTTGATGCCATGCTGGAAAAAGACCCCGAATCCCGTGTTGCTGTAGAAACCCTCATTAAAACTGGCTTGGTTTTAGTGGCTGGTGAAGTACGCACTAACTCTTGGGTAGATATCGAAGAATTGGTGCGCAAAGTCATAACAGACATCGGCTACACCTCTTCTGATATGGGTTTTGATGGTGCGTCATGTGCTATTCTAAACGCCATTGGCAAGCAATCTTCCGACATTGCTATGGGCGTAGATGAAAGCGCTGATAGCAACAAAGAACAAGGTGCTGGCGACCAGGGCCTAATGTTTGGCTATGCCAGTAATGAAACTGAAAGCCTCATGCCTGCGCCCATTCATTACGCCCATCGTTTAATGCAACAACAGGCCAAAGTACGTAAAGACGGCACCTTGCCTTGGTTACGTCCAGACGCTAAAAGCCAGCTGACTTTCCGTTATGGTAGCGATGGCAAACCTTTATCTATAGACGCCGTAGTAGTTTCCACCCAGCATAGCGCCGATATCGATTTAGAGAGCCTTCGCACTGCCGTGATGGAGCATATTATTCGCCCTGTCATTCCAGCCCATTGGCTCACGGAAGACACTCAATACCACATTAACCCAACGGGTAATTTTGTAATTGGTGGCCCAGTGGGTGATTGTGGTTTAACCGGCCGTAAAATCATTGTTGATACTTACGGCGGTATGGCTCGCCATGGTGGCGGTGCATTCTCTGGCAAAGACCCTTCTAAGGTAGACCGCAGTGCGGCCTACGCGGGTCGCTATGTGGCTAAGAATATTGTTGCCGCCGGTTTAGCTGAGCGTTGTGAAATTCAAATCTCCTACGCCATTGGTGTAGCAGAGCCAACTTCCATTAGCCTTAATACCTTTGGCAGTGGCAAAATAAGTGATGCAAAAATTGAAGCTTTAGTACGTCAACACTTTAACTTAAACGCTGGAGGTCTGGTTGAAATGTTAGATTTAAAGCGCCCTATATACCTTGATACTGCAGCCTATGGCCACTTTGGCCGTGACAACCCAAACTTTACTTGGGAATACACGGATAAAGCTGAAATTTTGCGTAAGGCAGCCGGCTTATAAGCTATGCGCATACCTCGCCTACATATCCTGCAGCCGCTACCATTAGAGCAAACCATTGTTCTTGAAGCAGCAGCCAGCCATTATGTAGGCAAGGTTCTTCGGATGCAGGAAAAACAGGAAGTAGTCCTTTTTAATCACCTTGGCGAGCAAGTAAGTGCTCACATTACTAGCGTTAGTAAGAAGGCTGTTAGCGTGTTTTTGAGCGCACCCCTAGCTGGCCCCCCAACCTCTCCATTACATACCCACTTAGGTCAGGTCATGTGCCGTGGCGAACGCATGGACTATGTTATTCAAAAAGCCACTGAGCTTGGAGTGAATGAAATCACTCCTCTTTTTAGCAGCCGCTGTGAGGTTAAGCTCGACCACCAGCGCCAAACTAAGCGCATTGCCCATTGGCAGCAAATTGCTATTAGCGCCTGTGAACAAAGCGGGCGTATCGATGTACCTTGCATCCACGAGCCAGAAGCTTTGGAGTCATGGACACAAAACACTCGAACCGAAGCTAAGTTAGTATTGCACCCCCACCAAACTAAACCCTTAGCATCACAAGCAACACCCTCTAGTTGCGCCTTACTCATTGGCCCAGAAGGTGGATTAACTCAACAGGAAGTTGAGCAAGCCCAAACACAGGGCTATACTGGATTAAGTTTAGGACCACGTATACTCCGTGCAGAAACAGCACCCTTAGCAGCCTTAACCTTGCTGCAGTATACTTGGGGCGACCTTTAACGCCCATTAACTGAGACATAGAACAGATGACCATACGCCTTGGCATTGTCATGGACCCAATCCATCACATCAGCTACAAGAAAGACAGCTCCCTAGCCATGTTGTGGGCCGCACAAGATTTAGGATGGGAATTGTTTTATATGGAGCCACAGCACCTGTACGCAGAACAAGGCGTCGCTATAGGACTGATGTCCCAGCTAAGGGTGATGCGAGAGCCAAATAATTTTTACGAAATAGGCCAGCAACAAGTGCTGCCACTGGGCAACCTTGACGTCATCTTAATGCGCAAAGACCCACCTTTTGATACACAGTTTTTGCACACTACCTATTTATTGAGTCAAGCTGAAGACGCTGGCGCTTTAATTATCAACAAGCCCCAAAGCTTGCGCGACTGCAACGAGAAGCTATTCGCCACGCAATTCCCTGAATGCTGCCCAGAGGTACTGGTAGCCAGCGATGCTAAGGTACTTAAAGCGTTTCATGCTCATCATGAGGATGTGATTTTTAAGCCCCTTGATGGTATGGGTGGTGCCTCTATTTTTCGAGCACGTAAGGGCGAACCTAACCTTAATGTGATTATTGAAACCCTTACTGAGTTTGGTCGACAACAAATTATGGCTCAACGTTATTTGCCAGAAATTAAAGATGGCGACAAGCGCATCTTAATGATTAACGGCTACCCCGTAGATCACGTATTAGCACGCATCCCTTCTTCTGGTGAGACACGTGGCAACTTAGCCGCCGGTGGTTCTGGTGTTGCTAGACTGCTGACCGATCGTGATCGCTGGATCTGCGAACAAATAGGCCCCACACTTAGGGCTAAAGAAATCCATTTTGCAGGTCTTGACGTCATTGGTGATAGTCTCACTGAAATCAACGTCACTAGTCCTACCTGCATCCGTGAGATTGATGACCAAACGGGTTCTAACATTGCCGCTGTCCTGATGCAGCACATTAGCCAACTATTATCTGCAAGGAGCGCTTAGTGTCTGAAAAACCTAGCAAAAACAGTCTGCATCATTTCATGCTGATTTCTATGCCAAGAATGGAAGATGAGAACTTCACCCGCAGTTTAGTTTATATCTGCGAACATAGTGAAAAAGGCGCCATGGGTTTAGTGATTAATCGAGCTAACAACATTGCCTTTACAGACATACTGCCACAACTTGATATCTTGGATTCAAATATTACAGATGTAGAACAACCCATATTTACAGGCGGTCCAGTGCAGCCAGAACATGGGTTTGTACTACATACCCCATTAAGAAATAAGCAGTGGAAATCTAGCATTCGTGTTTCAGAGGACTTATGCCTAACCACTTCCTCTGATGTCATTAACGACATAGCCCACTCTGCTGGCCCCGAGCATAGCCTGATTGCCCTGGGATATGCTGGCTGGGGACCTGGTCAGCTTGAGCAAGAATTGGCAGACAATTCCTGGCTATGCTGTCCGTTTGACGCGAATATCGTGTTTAAAATGGCTCCAGAAGATCGCTTCCAAGCTGCAGCTGACTCACTTGGTATCGACATCAATCTGATTTCTAACCAAATTGGCCATGGATAAACCCCTTAATTTGCTAGGCTTTGACTTTGGCAGTAAACGCATAGGCGTAGCCTTTGCCAGTAATCCCCACACTCAACCCGTTGTGCTGGCACCCATAAAAGCCCAAGATGGCATCCCAAGTTGGCAGATCTTGGAAGGCCTAGTAGACGAGTGGCAAGCACAAGCATTTGTAGTGGGAATTCCGTATAATATGGACGGTTCAATCAGTGAAATGGCATTAAGGGCACGAAAATTTGCCAATCGCATGAGCGCTCGTTTTGATTGTCCTTGTTATGTAGTAGACGAACGCCTATCCACCCAAGCCGCCAAACGAGAGCATCTTGAAGCGGGTGGTGGCACCGATTGGAAAAAGCATGGTGTCGATGGTATCGCCGCTGGGTTAATACTCCAAAGCTGGTTTAATGAGACTGAACACCGTTTATCAAATGTGCCCTTGTTAGAATAGTTACGATAGCTACAATAATTACCATAACAAGACACGCCTAAAACCTACCAAGAGGAAGCCTAATGGGAGCTACACAACACCCGCAACACCCAGAATTGGCAGACACTCCCGCCCTCGTTAACAGTTTATTAAATCAAGTCGATCAACTTATTACTACGCAAAAACTAGGCCAACCCCTCGTTATTGGTATTCACACAGGTGGAGTATGGTTGGCAAAAGTAATTGCCGAACATCTTCACGCGCCTTTTGGACAACTAGACATCGCCTTTTATCGAGATGATTTCTCTAAAAATGGCCTGCATCCACAAGTAAGCCCCTCTTCACTACCGTTTAACATTAATGATCGTCACCTGTTGTTAGTTGATGATGTTTTAATGACAGGCCGTACCGTTCGTGCGGCAATGAATGAACTGTTTGACTTCGGCCGCCCCGCCAGTATAAAGCTGGTTACCTTATGCAGCGTTAACCAACGAGAATTACCCATTCAAGCAGATGCCTGTGCACTTACATTGGATTTAGAAGTGGGTCAATACCTGCAACTTGATGGCCCAGAGACTCTAAAACTATCTATTATCGAGCGTGCTAATCATGAGTAACTTAGCTGATTTACAGCTCACCAAAAGTGGTGAACTGCGCCACTTTTTGACCCCAGAAGGGCTAGATCGCCTTATGCTTGAGCGCATCCTAGATACAGCCGATTCTTTTGTTGTGGTGGGCAATCAGGAGGTGAAAAAAGTACCACTTCTGCGGGGTCGTACGGTGGTAAATTTGTTTTTTGAAAACTCTACACGCACACGCAGTACTTTTGAACTGGCCGCCAAGCGTTTATCTGCTGACGTGCTTACCCTAGACATCAAAACCTCAGCCACCAGCAAGGGCGAAAGCCTGCTTGATACCTTACAAAACTTACGTGCCATGCACAGTGATATGTTTGTGGTACGACACGGTGATTCTGGCGCCGCGCACTTTATCGCCTCCCAAGTTACCCCTGATGTGGCCATTATTAACGCCGGCGATGGGCGCCACGCACACCCTACACAAGCCATGCTCGATATGCTCACCATTCGCCGCAATAAGGGTTACTTTGAGTCTCTCTCAGTGGCAATTGTGGGTGACATTTTGCATTCTCGAGTTGCCCGTGACCAAATCCATGCCCTTAAAACCTTAGGTTGTAGCGACATCCGTTTAGTCGGCCCAAATACCCTTATGCCCCAAGCCATCGATAGTATGGGCGTAACCACACATAACAACATGGACAGCGGCATCGATGGTGTTGATGTTGTTATCATGTTGCGATTACAAACAGAGCGTATGGACTCTGCCTTCTTACCATCTGCAGGAGAGTACTTCCGCTTATACGGACTCACTAAGGAACGTTTGGCGCAAGCTAAGCCTGACGCTATAGTAATGCACCCTGGCCCAATCAATCGCGGTATAGAGATTGAGTCCGCCGTAGCCGATGGTCCCCAATCCATGATACTTAATCAAGTGGGTTATGGTATCGCCCTGCGCATGGCTGTGATGTCCATGGCCATGAGCGGCCAAATGCAACAGCGCCAAGCCCAAGCCAACACCCCGTCCAGCCTAACAGGGAAGCTACGCCCATGAGCATAATTATCCGCGGCGCACGCCTAATTGACCCCAGCAAACAATTGGATCAAGTCACAGATTTACACATAAAAGACAGCCATATCCAGGCCATTGGAAACCTCACTGGTGTTCGTGCAACCTCAGAAATTGATGCTAAAGGTATGATTTTAAGCCCCAGTTTTGTAGACCTTCACACCTGCTTAAGGGATCTTAATCAAATACAAAAGGGCACCATTGCTAGTGAAACTCAGGCAGCTGCCAGTGCTGGTTTCACGCATTTATGTCCCAGCCCAGATACCCAACCATGCAGTGATGCTGGTTCCGTTATTAGCATGATCAAAAACAAGGTTGCAGCCGCAGGATTTTGTGACTTACTGCCGGTGGCCGCGCTCACCAAAGACTTAAAAGGCACTCAACTAAGTAATATGGAATCGCTTTCTCGTGCTGGCTGCATTGGCTTTAGCAATGCAAGTTACGACATCAGTGACAACACCGTGTTGTTGCGTTGTTATGAATATGCCGCTACCTTTGGTTTAAAGGTATTTGTGCAGGCGCAAGACCAGCAATTAGGTGATGGCCACATGCATGCCGGCCCCACTGCAACACGGATGGGTTTAGATGGTATTCCTGTGGTTGCTGAAACCCTTTCTATTAGCCGTCATTTACAATTCATGCAGCATACTGGCGTAAGCGGCCATTTCAACCAGCTCACAAGTGCGGCGGGCGTAGCTCTGATCCGTCAGGCAAAGGCACAAGGAATGAACATCACCGCCGATGTGGGTATTGCCCATCTTTGCTTCACCGACACTGCCATAGAGGGCTATCGTAGCCAGTACCATGTTCAACCGCCTTTAAGAGCAGAATCAGACCGTAAAGCCCTACTCGCTGGTATTAAAGATGGCACCTTAGATGCGATCTGTTCCGCTCATCAGCCCCATGAATCTGCTGCCAAATGTGCTCCTTTTGCAGCTACGGCAACAGGCATGGCGATTTATGATATGTTGGTCCCACTCATCCAAGGGCTAGTGGCCGCAGAGGATCTTACCTGGGCACTGGCTATTCAAGCATTGAGCTCTAATAGTGCCACCATTGCTCTTGGAAAAACCACAAGCCTAGCTATAGGTGAAGAAGCCAACCTCACCTTAATTGATCCCAGCTATCCTTGGACACTTAATTCGTCTAGCCAACTGAGCCGTGGCACCAATCAAGCATTAGCCAACCAGCAACTCAAGGCACGTGTGAAATTAACCATAAAAGGTGGCCTCACGAGTTACATAATGTAACCAAAACCCCACGAAAATTGACACTTTTTATGGGTTTTTTATCTATTTAAAAATGGTAATTTTGATAATAATAGACCTATTATCATTTTAGATGAAAAACCGCACATGAGTAGCATCGACCTCTCCACAATGTCTGAGCTTACCACTCGCCAGGCAGCCACATTACTTAACGTCTCTGTACGCTCAGTTCAACTTTGGGTAGAAAGTGGTGTATTACAAGCGTGGAAAACAGCCGGCGGCCACCGCCGTATCAGTGTAGGCTCTATCCAACAACTGCTCGATGAAAAACATGAAAAACAAACACCTATTCGCAGGCCCAGCACCAAAGGCACTGTTACAGTCCTGATTGTAGATGACAATAAGGACACCTTATTATTGTATAAAATGCTCATCAATAATTGGTTCCCTAGCCTACAAGTAGAAACTGCAGAAAATGGCATTGATGCCCTTGTTAAGATTGGCGAATTCAAACCAACAGTACTTATTACCGACCTACAAATGCCGCAGCTCGATGGTTTTGCCATAATTGAGCGATTACAAAATGACCCCAAATATGATCACCTCACACCAATTGTTGTAACGAGCGTGGATGAAGCAGAAGTAGCTGCAAGCAATTTACCTCATAGTGTGTCTGTATTACGCAAACCCATACCGGTAGAAGAGCTCAAGGAATTAGTATTGCAGGCAGTGAAAAACTAACCTGAGAAAGCTACATCATGCACAAAGTTTGGTTAAAAAAACAGACTACAACTCAGACCGCCTAGCTAATTGACCTAAGCAGATAGGACTTAAAGGAGGTCGTACGGTCAAAGGCTCTACCTCTGACATCGGCCGCTGCTGAGCGTGGGCCACCAAATAGCCTAAATTGAGGCCACACTGGCGACCCTGACATGCCCCCATACCTGCACGAGTAAAACTTTTCAGTTGATTTACACCGGCACACCCTGTGTTGGCAATGGCCGTAATAGCCTCTGCACTCACCTGTTCACAGCGACAAACAACGGTGTCCCCAGAAGGTTCCGAAAGCCACGCTGCTGGTTGGTATAGACGATCAATTAAACCCCGAGCCCAGTGTAGTTGTTTGATCCTAAAACGCAGCCATAGGTTAACTAACTTGTTTCGCCGAGACCGGAGTTCTGCTGCACTATTTACTCTAGCAAGGCCTGCAATTCTACCCTCAAGTTGAGCCAAGTAGGCACCCCCAATGGCGCCAGCATCTCCTGCTACTTGCAGGCCATCGATTGGCGTTTGACCAGCTGCACCCACTTGCGTCTGCCAACACTGTTTAAAGTCATTCCACACCTGAGGACACCCTAACAGTTGTGCCATTTGGGTTTGAGGAATAAGCCCTTGATGTAACATTATCAAGTTACAGGCGATGTCATAAACCTTGCCCGATACAGTGTAGCGCACTCCCGATGCATGCTCTTTGCCTATCACTTCAATGTGAGACACTCCACTAATGTAAGGTATCTTAATGCGCTGCACCAAGGTTAACCAAAGGCCTTTAAACAGCTGTGTTGGCGTGGTTAAGCCCGCCATTAGCCACGGTATAGCATACCAATAGTTGGACTTAGGCGTGGTGTCGAGTAAGGCAGTAATAGTGACACCAGCGGCACGATATTGTTGCGCCAACAGCAGCAGCAAAGGACCGGAACCGGCCAAAACAACCTGTTTAGGTAATAAAGCGGAAGACTTTAGTAAAATTTGCCCTGCCCCGACAGTCATAACCCCAGGCTTATCCCAGCCGGCTATAGCTATAGGTCTTTCCATAGCCCCATTAGCTAATAATAGATGACTAGTGACATAAGTTATTGACTCACCAGAAACCAGCACTGCCACCACAAAACCCTTTTCATGGGCCTCGATATGCCATACTTGCACCAGAGGTTGGTAATCGCATTTAGCAGCCATAAACCTGGCCAATAAAGGCTTACCCGAAACATAGTCAGGGCCCAATACTTTAGCTTGCTTACTTTCAGCCTGACCTAAATTACGGTAAATTTGACCACCAGCACTTGCGGCCTGGTCCAGCACTAATACACACAACCCTGCTTTACTTGCTTCTATTGCAGCAGACATACCCGCTGGCCCTGCACCAATCACCAAATAGTCATATATCTTGTTCATTAGTTTAACCCTGCCATCAGGGTCTCAATACACATGTATGGCGTGATTTGACGTAAGCAAGCCCTCTGTTTGTGCTGCCCATCAATGCTTACTAGACATTCAAAGCACACTCCCATATGACAAAATGGCGCCCTTGGTTCGCCACTAACAGGATGCTGACGGGTGGCCAAGTGACCTAAATATAACAAAGCCGCAGCTACACTAAGCTGAACTGGCACCTGGTGCTCAACACCGTTGACGACGATGGGGCACTGTGGCGGATCTTTAATCAAGGATCTAAACAGAGAATCGGTCATTGTTCATGGCTTCTATAAGTATTTTTTGGTCTCTATCAAGGGTGTTTAATAGCCAATTAGTCAATGGTCCTGCGTGTGCTGCAGCAAGGGTAACACCACTGTGGCAACACACGCCAAAGGCCCCTTTGTACTTGTCAGAGTGCTGGTAAATAGGGCCGCCATCAGGTGACATCACTCGTAGCGCACCCCAACTCCTAACTAATTGTAAGCGTGCTAATTCTGGCATTAAAGCTACTACATCGTCGGCAATGGCTTGCATCACTTCAAGGCTCGAGCGGTCATCTAGGCCTGTGTGCTCATGGGAACCACCTATCTGAATCGTGCCTTCGGCAGTTTGACGCAGCTGTGGGGAAGCATATGTAAACGTACCTGCCGCAGCTCTTTCGGTAATGAGTATTTGACCTTTAACGGGGCTCACAGGCAAGTGCATGGCTAGCTGCTTACCCAAGCGCTGATTATCTAGGCCAGCACAGAGGACAATCTGTTTAGCCGCAAAGCCTGCAACATTAAAACCTTGCGTCAATACCTCGATATTTTCAACCGTACAACGGGATTGGTATTCCACACCGTGCAATTGGTTTGCCTTATGCAACGCTGACAATAGATATAACGGATTAACTTGACCATCTTGTGGGCTGTAAACTGCCCCCACTACAGATTCACCAAGGCCTGGCTGTAAAGCTAACGCAGCGTCCCGATCAAGTAACGTATATTGAAACCCACCCTGAGTATGGTGCGCCATGGCAGCCATTTCTTCACTTAAGACACTAAGATGTTGTTGGCTTAGAGCAAACTCTAAACCACCTTGTCTTTGATAAGCTATATCAATTTGACTTTCGTGGATCAACTGACGGGCAAACTGGGGCCACAAGTCCGCTCCTTGTAGACTCCAATTGGCGTATGCGGGGAAGTTATGACCTTTACCTTGCACCCAAATGAGACCAAAATTACCCACAGATGCACGGTGATCCGTATCCGCGCCGTCTAGCACTAAAATACGTAATTGAGGTTGTTTTTGAATTAGACCGTAGGCAATTGATGCCCCTACCAGACCACCACCAACGATGATCCAGTCATAGGGCTCTAACTGATTATAAGCGGGGATCAATGACAACACGTTCTTGCAAGTGTCCACTCATACGCTTTTCCCACGCAGCAATAAATATACCAAAGCATAGGTCATAACTAAATACATAGCGGCAGCGGTGATATAAAACTCATACGAACCTCATCGTTCAATTATTGTGGTTATAGTTTGCCAAAAAGCTAGGGCTTAATAGCTCGATGCCAAAAACTGGCGGCACCGTTCTGATTTTGGATTTTGAAAAACCTCTTCCGGCGTGCCTTGTTCTTCAATCATGCCTTGATGAAGAAAAATAACTTTAGAGGACACTTCGCGAGCGAAGGTCATTTCGTGGGTAACTACAATCATGGTGCGGCCTTCTGCGGCCAGCTGACGCATAACTTTAAGTACCTCTCCAACTAATTCAGGGTCTAATGCAGATGTCGGCTCGTCAAACAACATTACTTCTGGGTCCATAGCCAATGCGCGTGCAATGGCTGCTCGCTGCTGTTGACCGCCAGACAAGTGATCTGGATATTGATGGGCTTTATCGGCAATACCCACTTTTTCCAACAACTGCATAGCCTTAGTATGAGCTTCAGTTTTAGTTTGGCCTAAAACGTGTACCGGTGCTTCCATAATATTTTCTAGAATAGTCATATGGCTCCAAAGGTTAAAACTTTGGAATACCATGCCCAACTTAGTGCGGATGCGATCGACTTGCTTTTGGTCAGCAGGCAGGCGATTACCCTTACTGTCAGTTTTCATTTCCATCAACTCACCGTTGACTCGCACTTCACCACTGTTGGGTGTCTCTAACAAGTTAATACAGCGTAAGAAGGTACTTTTACCCGAGCCGCTGGCACCAATTAAAGAAATCACATCGCCTTTATTGGCTTCTAAGGACATGCCTTTAATCACTTCGTTTTCATTAAAGCTTTTATGTAAATCTATAATGGATAGAGCTAAAGTCATCATGGATCCAAATGCTGTGGGCTATTTTAAAAATCTAAACAATAGGCCATGATATTGGCTAATACCCTCAAGCTCAAGCTATTCGCACCATAGACCTATGACTGGGTCGCTCTGTGTTAACTTTAAGTCCGTCTCCCTCAATTTTTACCCTTAACAGCGCCCTATGACACACACGCTAGAATTGTTACCATAATAAGTACCGCTTACTTGTGACATTTTACTGCGCTTGCTTATGACCTCTTATGCTACCCAACAGACCATCCCCCAAGCTCTCATCCGTACCCAACAGCGTATTAATGAGGCCTGCCAAGCATCTAGCCGACTCACACATGATGTGATGTTATTGGCGGTCAGCAAAACCAAACCTTTGAGTGCCGTTATCGAGGCCTATAATCATGGCCAGCGCCACTTTGGAGAAAATTACCTACAAGATGCTTTGGAGAAAATTGAAGGCTGCCCCCATGACGATATTGAGTGGCATTTTATCGGTGCCATTCAGAGCAACAAAACCAAGAGTATCGCAGCCCAGTTTGATTGGGTCCACACCTTGGATAGAGATAAAATCGCCCGCCGCCTTAGCCAACATAGACCATCTCATCTACCACCATTAAAAGTGCTCATACAAGTTAACATTAGTAACGAAAGCAATAAAAATGGCGTGCCACTGAAGCAATTAGAAGAGCTTGTGGATCAGGTTTCACAATTACCTAATTTGTTATTATGCGGCTTAATGTGTATACCTGCTGCAGGTCAAACCGAGTCTAGCCAACACCATGCTTTTAATAAAATGGCGGCTGCAAGAGACCAACTTAACCACGCTTACCCACAAATAAAACAGCTTTCTATGGGCATGTCTGGCGATCTGACTAGCGCCATTGCTTGCGGTTCAACCATAGTCCGTATTGGCACGGATATCTTTGGTGCCCGCAACACCCTTAACCCTGAGCTATAACAACCTAAAACTACATACAATAACGTCAACAACTAGGACAAGACCATGCCACAGACTCCCCACATTGCATTTATCGGTGCCGGCAACATGGCACAAGCCATTCTCAAAGGCATGCTTGCAGCGGGGTACCCGCAAAGCAAAATTTCCGCCAGTGGCCGCACCCAATCTAAATTAGACGTGTTAGCAGCAGACACGGGCATCCATACCAGTACCGATAACCTAGCCCTGTGTCATCAAGCTGACGTCATTGTATTAGGCGTAAAACCACACATGATGGGAGATTTGGTACAAAGCATTGCACCTGCAGTAGACGTCTCCAGACAACTGATTGTCTCAGTGGCCGCTGGCATTTTAGCCAACAGTATAGAAATTTGGCTGGGGAAAAAAGTTCCTATTGTGCGTTGCATGCCCAACACCCCCTCATTGGTAGGCCAAGGTGCTGCAGGGTTATTTGCTACAGACAGAGTTTCCCCCACACAAAAGCAAACTGCCAGCACGATCATGCAGTCAGTAGGTTTAGCCTTGTGGGTGGAAACCGAAGCCCATATTGACGCTGTTACAGCTGTTTCAGGCAGTGGGCCAGCTTATTACTTCTTAATGATGGAAGCCATGATCGCTGGTGCCGAAAAACTCGGACTAACTAATGATGTGGCACAACAACTGGTACTTCAAACAGCCGCAGGGGCTGCCCAGATGGCTCAACAAAGCCAGCAAACACCAGCTCAATTACGGGTTGCCGTCACTTCACCCAATGGCACAACAGAACAAGCCATAAATACCTTTAATGACGGTGATTTTAGCCAACTCTGTAGCCAGGCTATGACGGCGGCCCACCATCGTTCTAAAGAGTTAGCTCAGCTATTTAAGGCCTAATGACAGCCATATTTAGCTAAGCCGAGTATCCAAGATATTTCAGCTAATCTGGGCATAACGGCAGCAACGAACTGCTTTAAGCCAGCTTTTTATACTTCACTCGCGTAGGCTGGTGGTCCTTGCCTGTACGGGCCCTATAATCTTCGGCATATTCCGAGTAGTTACCTTCAAAGAAAGACACCTTAGAATCACCTTCGTAGGCCAATGTGTGGGTACAGACACGGTCTAGGAACCAACGGTCGTGAGAGATCACGATGGCAGCGCCAGGAAACGCTAACAGAGCCTCTTCTAGGGCACGTAAGGTTTCTACATCTAGGTCGTTAGTTGGTTCGTCTAGAAGCAACACGTTGCCACCTTGCTTTAACAGTTTAGCAAGGTGTAACCGGTTACGTTCACCACCAGACAAGTCTTTCACAAACTTCTGCTGATCATTACCTTTAAAGTTAAAACGCCCAGCATAAGCACGAGAAGGCACCTGATAATTGCCCACGGTAATGATGTCCAGACCGTCGGACAATTCTTCCCACACAGTTTTAGTACCGTCTAGCTCACGCATCTGGTCTACATGGGCTAATTCAACAGTGTCACCTATTTCTATGCTACCTGAATCTGGCTGTTCGCTGCCCGTAAGCATCTTGAACAAGGTTGATTTACCAGCACCGTTACCACCTACAACACCAACAATAGCACCTTGGGGCATACTGAATTGCAAACCTTCCACTAACATCTTGTCGCCAAAGGCTTTACTTACACCACTCACGTCAATTACTTTGTCACCTAAACGCGGGCCAGGTGGAATATAGATTTCAGAAGTTTCGTTTCTTTCTTGGAATTCACGTGAGTTTAATTCTTCAAAACGCGCTAAACGAGCTTTAGATTTAGCTTGACGCCCTTTGGCATTACTGCGTACCCAATCCAACTCTGACTTCACCGACTTTTCGTGGGACGCTTGCTGGCGCCCTTCTTGAATCAAACGCGCTTCTTTTTGCTCTAACCAAGACGAGTAGTTACCTTCGTAAGGGATACCGTGACCCCGATCTAGCTCCAAAATCCAACCAGCAGCGTTATCAAGGAAGTAACGGTCGTGGGTGATAGCCACAACGGTGCCGTTATAATCTACCAAGAAGCGCTCTAACCAAGCCACAGACTCAGCATCCAAGTGGTTCGTTGGCTCGTCTAGCAACAACATATCTGGTTTGTTCAGTAGTAAACGACACAAAGCTACACGGCGGCGTTCACCACCAGACAGATATTCTACTTTTTCATCCCAGCCAGGCAAACGCAAGGCTTCTGCCGCCACTTCTAAGGTGCGTTCTAGATTGTGAGCATCACTGGCTTGAATGATATCTTCTAGCTTCGCTTGCTCGGCTGCCAAGGCATCAAAATCTGCATCGGGTTCTGCATAAGCGGCATATACAGAGTCTAATGCTGTTAAGGCATTTTTTGCTTCTGCAACGGCTTCCTCAACCACTTCACGTACAGTTTTGGAGTCATCTAACTGTGGCTCTTGTTCTAAATAACCCACATTGATGCCAGGTTGTGGACGCGCCTCACCATTATACTCTTTGTCGACCCCAGCCATGATGCGCAACAAGCTAGATTTACCAGAACCATTTAAACCCAAGACGCCAATTTTGGCACCAGGAAAGAAGGACAAAGAGATGTTCTTTAAAATTTCACGCTTGGGAGGAACCACTTTTCCAACCCGATTCATCGTATACACAAACTGCGCCATGTGATTTCCTGATTAATTCAAAAATATGCAGTTATTATACCCTGACACGCCATTAAAAGGGGGAAAGCACTCCCCATAGTATTTTGCCATCCGGCCACTTGTGATATGGTTTGCAGCCCCCACCTAATGGGGATACTATATTTTGATCACCGTTGTTGTTTAAGGAATTTCCGTGTCTACTATCCATGTTGCCTCCTCATTGCTGCCGACCCCTTACGGCACTTTCGATATGCATGGTTTTGCCGATAGCGAAACTGGCAAAGAGCATCTAGCCCTAAGCATGGGAGACCTTACTGATGGTACCGCCGTGCTAGCACGATTGCACTCGGAGTGCTTAACGGGTGATGCCTTGTTCAGTATGCGTTGCGATTGTGGTTATCAGTTACAAGAAGCCCTAAAACGCATTTCCACAGAAGGCCGTGGTGTGCTTTTGTACTTGCGCCAAGAAGGCCGTGGTATCGGTTTATTAAACAAAATAAAGGCTTACAATCTACAAGACCAAGGAGCGGACACTGTAGAAGCCAACGAGCGCTTAGGTTTTGATGCGGACATGCGCACCTACGATATGACCAAAGATATGTTTGATTACCTACAAATCAAGTCCGTGCAATTAATGACCAACAATCCAAAAAAAATCAAAGCCCTCACAGATCTTGGCATTACCGTAGAACAACGCCAACCACTAGAAGTGGGGGAAAACAGCCATAACAAAGCCTACCTAGCCACCAAGGCTAGCAAACTAGACCATTTATTCGGCAAATAATCGTGTTTTCCAAGCCTTAATTTTCCTTGTCATTGCAGCCTCAGATAAGCCCGTACTGTGCAACACCTGTTCGCGGTTTCCGTGAGGCAGTGATCTGTCTTCGTGGCCTAGACACAACAATCTCACTTGAGTTTTTTGCTGCACCAACCACTCACTCACAGCAGAACCTGCGCCACCGATACGGCTATGATCTTCTATGGTGACAAAACCATTATGTTGAACTAGTAATTGTTGCAGTAGAATTTCATCTAATGGTTTCACGAAACGCATATCTACCAAGGTGGCATCGTGAGCCTCTGCCAAGGCTGCTGCCTTGTCTAACAAAGTCCCAAAATTCAGTATAGCAATAGCATTAGGTTTATTTGCAGAGCGAATCACCTGCCCTCGACCCAGTTCAATGGGGCCTACCAATGGGGCTCCCTCTAACGCCTCTCCACGGGGATAACGCACCGCAGCAGGTCCACAATATGCATAACCAAAACTTAGCATTGCGCGAGCTTCAGTAGCAGTACTAGGCGCCATCACTAGCAGATTAGGCAAACAACGCAAAAAAGCCAGATCATAAGCGCCCGTATGGGTTGCTCCATCTTCACCCACGACTCCAGCACGATCAATGGCCAACAATAGATCCAAATCCTGCAACGCAATATCATGGATAAGTTGATCATAACCACGCTGCAAAAAGGTAGAATAAATAGCCACTACAGGTTTAGCTCCTTCACACGCCATACCCGCTGCCAAGGTAAGCGCATGCTGTTCGGCAATAGCTACATCAAACAAACGGGTGCTAAACTCTTTGGCAAAAGGCTCAAGACCTGAACCACCAACCATGGCAGGGGTAATAGCCATCAAACGATCATCTGTTCGTGCCTTTTCGCAAACCCACTTGCCAAACACTTGAGCATAAGTGGGGCCCTTTTTAGTGACCACAACTTCAATTGGGTCAATTTTTGAGAGCGCATGATAACCAACTGGATCAAGCTCAGCTGGGCCATAACCTTTGCCTTTTAAGGTGTGGATATGCAACAGCTTAGGCCCAGGAAGGCTCACCAATTCACTAACCGCTAACATTAATTGTGGCAAATCATGACCGTCCACAGGGCCTCGGTAGGTAAAGCCTAACGCCGTAAACCACTGGGATGGCCCACCGTAGCCATGGTGATCATCCAAAAAGGTCGCCAAACCACCCAGATTTTCATCAATCGCCATATCATTATCGTTGACGATAATGAGCGCATTGGCTTGGCAATGGGCCATGTGATTTAACGCTTCAAAGGCCATGCCCGCCGTAAGGGCTCCATCTCCAATCACCGCCACATGGCGGGCCAGAGGATTATTGCTTGCCAACACCATACCTAATAAAGCACTAATAGAGGTACTGGCATGGCCCACACCAAAAGCATCAAATGGGCTTTCTTCTCGTTTGGGGAATGGTGCTAAACCACCGGCCTGCCGCATGCTTAACATGGCTTGCTTGCGCCCAGTCAGCATCTTATGTGGATAGGCTTGGTGGCCCACATCCCAGATCAACCGGTCGTTCGGCGTATCAAGCAAATAATGCAAGGCAATGGTGAGTTCTATCACCCCTAACCCGGCACCCAAATGACCTCCAGTTTGACCCACGCTGTATAACAACGCCAAGCGTAATTCATAAGCTAATTGAGGCAATTGCTCTAGCTTTAGCTTACGCAAATCGACCACACCATCCACCTGATCAAACAAAAGGGTGGTCGGCATTTGCCGTGGAATTTTTAGGATAACTGGGAACATGTTACTAGTGCTTACGGTTGACAATAAAGTCTGCCAGCCAAACCAAAGGCTCTGCTGCAGCACCAAATCCTGCAACGGCGTCTTTAGCCTGTTGATGTAGCTCCATCAACCGTGCTTTAGCAGCAGTCATACCCAGCAATGCCGGGTAGGTAGATTTGTCATTGATTAAATCTGAACCTTGGGCTTTACCTAAGGTTGCCGTATCGCCTTCAATGTCCAAAATATCGTCTTTCACCTGGAAGGCTAAACCAATGGCTTGCGCATAAGCACGTAAATTATCAATTTGTTTAGGGCTAACATGGCTCTGTGACAAAGCGCCAATCTCTACGCTTGCAACAATCAAAGCGCCCGTTTTTAAACGATGAAGATGCTCCAACTGTGCTAAATTAACTGCATCATGTGCTGCTGCCATATCCAACATTTGTCCAGCCACCATACCTTTAGCACCGGAAGCTTGGGCCAAACAGGCCACCATAGCCAAACATTGCTCGGCACTTATTTTCGGGCCTTGTGCACTAGCCAGAAACTCAAAAGCCAAAGCTTGCAAGGCGTCACCTGCTAGAACGGCAGTGGCTTCATCAAAGGCAACGTGACAGCTGGGTTGACCGCGGCGTAAGGCATCATCATCCATAGCTGGCAGGTCATCGTGAATCAAAGAATAGGCATGCATTGATTCAACGGCAGCTGCCAGCGGGTCTAATGCGGCATGGTCAACACCACAAGCACGGGCGGCGCCATACATCAGAGCTGCCCTCACTCGCTTACCGCCTTGGACGGCACTATAGGCCATAGCTTGAGACAAAACTCCGCTGGCACGGCGCTGACCAATGGCCGTATTTAGATACTGCTCTACCCTAATTTGAGAATGGCTAAGAAAGCCTTCTAATGAATCAAAGTCCAAACCTAAGACTCCTTACTAAAGGGCTGTTCAACAACCCGGCCTTGAGCATCTTGCATCAATACATTTACCTTTTGTTCCGCTTGCGCTAACGCTGTTTGGCAGCCACGGGTCAATGTAATACCACGTTCAAAGGCAGCAAGAGAGTCTTCTAAGGTTAAGTCACCCTGTTCCATTTGCTTTACTAAGCTTTCTAACTCAGCCAAAGAAGCTTCAAAATTAAATGCGCTTGTAGTTTGATCCTTGGTCATCACTATAACCCCAAAACCAAACCACGGGGCATACTGAAATTCGAAGCTAAATTCTGAATCACCAGCATGTCTACTAAATTAATCATAATAAATACCAGAATAGGCGAAAAATCTAAACCACCCAGATTAGGCAACATACGCCGTGCTGGCGCCATAACTGGCTCTGTAAGCTGATGTAGCAAATAGGCGCCCGGATGTTTAGTTTGAGGGGCCAGCCAACTCAAAACAATGCTTGCAAGTATCGCAAAGAATAACAAGTCGAGCACTTGAGATGCCAAACCTATTAGGCTCCATATGGCCAAACTGACCGGATTGGGCAGACCAAAGCCAGCAATTAACAACACCACCACAATCAATAACAACTGCACTAAAAATGCTAACACAACAGTAGCTAAACTGAAGCGCCCTGTACGCGGCATTACCTTTTGCAAGATTGAAACAAACGGTTGAGTTAATTTCACCACCGCTTGAGCTAAAGGATTGTAGAAATCGGCCTTAGCCAACTGCAACATAAAACGGATGATTACCATCATTAGGTACAACCCAAAAACCGTTTGTACTAAAAACACACCTGCATTTGTCATGATGAATCAACACCCTTAATAGACTTAGAAAGACCTTTGCATAATAGTGTCTCATATTGGATGCATGGAGACTACTAGGGATGTGAGCTTAACAGTGCTCTAGTTTGAGCATCAGCTTAATCGTGTGAAAAGTATGGCATTTTACTCAACTAGCCTGTCCGTTAAACTGGCGTAAAATCCGCAGAAGATACATTGACGATAGCGCCACCTCGTCCTCCATGCTTTAATGCCATGCGTTTAATGGCCTCTCTCCAGCACAAAAAATAGCTTGTAACATTGGTAGTAAGTAAACGATTAATGCGCTCAGCGTCCATCTGCTCCACCGACATTTGCGGTAGCAAAATACCTGCATTGTTAACTAACCCAGTTAAAGAGCCTAGACGTGCATCAATGGTGTTAAATAAATCAACCACCTGTTGTTCTTGAGAAACGTCCACCTGCGCTGCTATGGCCTTTAGCCGCTAAAACCTGTGCCGTTGCTGCTCCAATCCCTCGGCTGGCTCCAGTAATTAAGATATTACCCATTTTCACTGCTCTTGATTTAGCTTTTACTTTTTGGAACGGATCACGCACAATTAGAGGCTCATTAAATACCCTATGTAATAGGTCTAAAGAAGCCAACATATCATGAACCTTACACGTTACCTTAGCTTTATCTATTGTTTATTACTAGTTTCATTGGCACTTTCATTGGCACTGCCCAGCTATGCAGAACAGGCCATCCATAGCCAAAAGTACGACATCCATTACAATGCCTTCAACACCATGATGGTGACCCCTGATGTGGCCCAAAGTTATGGCTTCACTCGCGCCAGAAACCGTGCTTTATTAAATATATCAGTGATCGATAAGGCCACAAAAAATCCTCTACCAGCCATGGTTACAGGCACCCGAACTAATATTATTGGGCAAAGATTGCCGTTAGATTTTCAACAAATTAAGGAACAGAACGCCATTTACTACATCGCACAATTACGTTTCACCGAAGAAGAAATGTGGCGTTTTGAATTAAAGATACAGCCAGATTTGAACGTCGAGGCAATCCCGTTAAAATTTAGTCAGACGTTTTATTTAGAAAAGTAATCTAGTCAAAATAACTTAACAGGTCATTTAGAAAGCGCCACCCTAAAGGGCTGGCTTGAAGCCGATCTGGCATCATCAGCCCTGCCTGCCTTGCAGAAGCAATAGCAGTTTCCACTTGAGCCAAAGATTGTCCAGTAGTGGCTAGGTAGCTCGCTGTAGTTACGCCTTTCTGAAGGCGCAGGACATTCATAAAGAACTCCAGCTTTAGCTCTTCTGGCGCAACACAATGGTTTGAAGCCAGTGGATATATTGCTGCCATATAGGCCTTCGGTTGGCGTAACTTCACCCTACGCTCTATGACCAATGTACCATCATTCCAACTGCTAACTTTGCCATGGGCTCCTGCCCCTACACCAATATAATCACCAAAATGCCAATAGTTAAGATTATGCTGAGCTTGACTGCCTTGTTTGGAGTAAGCCGAAATTTCGTACTGCTTTAACCCAGCTTCTTTGATCAAGGCTTGGCCTTGATCTTGGATATCAACAAGAATATCTTCATCGGGCAAATTAGGCGGCCGGCTGTGAAATTCAGTATTAGGTTCAATAGTGAGCTGATACCAGGACAGGTGATCAGTATCAAACTCCAAAGCTTGCTGTAAGTCAGCTAAACCCTTTTCCAGGGTCTGCCCTGGCAAGCCATGCATCAAATCTAAATTAATACGGTTAAAGCCTAATGACTGAGCTTTATCGATAGCTAACTTAGCTTGTGTGGCACTGTGTATACGCCCTAAGACCTGTAAACACTCATCATCAAAACTCTGTACGCCAATAGACAAGCGATTAATACCCTGTTCAAGAAAGCCTGCAAATTTAGCTTGCTCAAAAGTCCCAGGATTCGCCTCTAATGTAACCTCCATATTTCTTTTGCATTTAATATTGGCTTTAACGAAACTGAGAATTTCACCAATACCCGCAGCACTCATTAAGCTAGGAGTACCGCCGCCAATAAAAATACTATGCAAGGTGCGGCCGCTGACAGTGGCCAGCTCTTTGCTTAAATCGGCTAGTAAGGCTGTTATATAACTGCTTTCAGGAATGGCTTCCCCACCTTGGGTAGCATGAGAGTTAAAGTCACAATAAGGGCACTTACGTACACACCACGGAATGTGGATATAGAGGCTTAGTGGAGGCAATAGTAGCTGATTAATAGGTGACGGCATCAAGCTTCAGCTAATGCTCTTTGCAATTTCGCCAAGGCTTTTCCACGGTGGCTGATGGCAATCTTCTGTGTAGGTGTTAGCTGTGCAGCACGGCAGCCCTTTTCTAGTACTTGAAAAATAGGGTCATAACCAAAACCATGTTCGCCCTGCACACCATCCATAATCAAACCTTCCCACGCCGCCTGGCAAATGAGCGGTGTAGGATCAGTGGCATGGCGCATGTACACCAACACACATTGAAATCGAGCAGTGCGCTGGCTCATTGGAATGTGTTCAAGGTCAGCAATAAGTTGAGCACTATTAGCGGCGTCTTTGGCTTGGCCGTTTAATGTGGAGCCTGCGTAACGAGCCGAATAAATGCCGGGGGCACCGCCTAACGCGTCTACTTCCAAGCCTGAATCATCGGCTAAAGAAGGCATTCCTGATGCGGCGGCAGCATGACGCGCTTTAATAATGGCGTTTTCGACAAAACTAAGACCTGTTTCTTCCACTTCTTCGGTAACAAACTGGTTTTGTGGGACTAACTCAATACCCAATGGCGCTAAACGCTGGCCGAATTCTTTTAACTTACCGGCGTTGCCGCTTGCCAATACCACTTGTTTCATTATTTAGCCTTGTGAAAGGACGTTTTAGGGGTCAGAGTGCCACACACACCCAAAGCACTAGCGCATCGTCTTTGCTAGTGGATACCACTGCATGGCCCATGGTGCTGTCAAAATAGGTACTATCCCCTTCGCTAAGGGCTAAAGGCTCATACTCTTCAGTATACACCAGCACGTCTCCATCTAGCACAAGCAGTAGCTCTTCACCTTCGTGTCTTACCCAGCCGCCAAACTCATCCAAAGTGCGAGCACGGACACGGCTTTTAAAAGGCACCATACGTTTTGAATCTAGCTCTGTTGCCAACAACTCATGCTCGTATGTAGCAGTTAGGTGTTCGCGGCCTTGCTGTTTTTTGGTGACACTGCGCCGGCCAGAAATGCGCACTTCTTTGACTGGGGCAAACAATTGAGGCATGTCGATACCTAAACCAAGAGCCAACTTTTGCATGAGATTGAATGTAGGCGAAAGCTGGTTATTTTCCATTTTTGACAAAGTTGATTGTGCTACACCAGTCACTTTACTGGCTTGTTGCAAGGTCATTTGACGATCTTGTCGCAAGGCCCTAAGGCGTTCACCAAAATTACCTTGCTGGGCAGCAGGGCTAGGAACGGATGGCAATATACCCGCTTCTGGGCGCAATGTAGACATTAATTTCTCCGTCTAATTAACAGTTGGTCACGTTGACCGCAAGACCGCCACGGGAGGTTTCTTTGTATTTATCCTGCATATCTGCACCAGTTTCACGCATGGTTTTAATCACGTCATCTAATGATACCAAATGCTCACCATCACCTCGCATAGCCATATGGGCCGCGTTAATAGCTTTGATCGAACCCATAGCGTTACGCTCAATACATGGCACCTGAACCAAACCTGCAATAGGATCACAGGTAAGGCCTAAATTGTGCTCCATACCAATTTCAGCAGCGTTTTCCACTTGCTCAGGGGTACCACCAATCACTTCGGCTAAACCTGCAGCAGCCATTGCGCACGCACTACCCACCTCACCCTGACAACCCACTTCTGCTCCTGAAATAGAAGCGTTGAGCTTACATAAGATACCAACTGCGGCGGCAGCCAATACGAAGCTTACAATACCTTTATCGTCAGCCGATGGATAGAAGTTATCGTAGTAATGTAATACCGCAGGAATAATACCTGCAGCACCGTTAGTGGGTGCAGTAACAATACGACCACCAGCAGCGTTTTCTTCATTAACGGCCATAGCATAAAGGTTTACCCAATCCATGGCGGATAACTGCGGGGTAATCACCTTCACAGAACCCAAGCTGCTGAGTTTGCTATACAAGTCTGCGGCGCGGCGCTTAACATTAAGGCCACCTGGCAAAACACCTCCCGTGTTGCAACCATTGCGAACACATTGTTGCATCACCTGCCATAGGTGCAAAATTTTACTTCTTACTTCTTCTTCTGTGCGCCAAGTTTTTTCATTCTCCATCATCACCTGACTAATACTCATACCCGTAGCCTTACAGTGGGCAAGTAATTCAACACCAGAGGTAAATGGGTAAGGAACTTTGGGCTGGTCATCGTCTATAGGTAGTTCGTCGGCTTTGGCAGCCGTTTCATCTACAATAAATCCACCACCTACGGAGTAATAGGACATCTCTAACAACACATCCCCCACATCGTCGAAAGCGCTCATGGTCATGCCATTAGGGTGGTAAGGCAGTGATTCTTCTAAGTTAAGGATGATGTCACGGTGCTGGATAAACTCAATATCATGCTCACGCTTAAGGGGCAGCCGCTCATTGGCCGAAATTTCGTCCAACATTGGCTGTACCTGCGGTGGATCGATGGTATCAGGCGCTTCACCCAACAAACCGAGAATCACAGCAATATCACTGGCATGGCCTTTACCCGTCGCGCCAAGGGAACCAAACAATTCACCTTTCACTCGCGTCACTTGAGTTAATTTACCTTCGCTCTTAAGCTGCTCAACAAAGGCTAAAGCAGCCCGCATGGGGCCGACGGTGTGTGAACTAGATGGGCCAATGCCAATTTTTAGCAAGTCGAATACGCTTAAACTCATGATCAATGCCTTTGTTGTGGTCAGACCACTAGGTTAATTTATTAACCTTGAACTATCACCTAATACTTCCTATGCCATCTATCTTGGTGCGACACAGAAGTAGCTTTAAGCTCCAGACACCCTACTTTGTAACACATGCAGCCTGTCAAGCAGGCCTTTACCACAAATATTAACCCCCACTACGCCATTGTCCTCAATAATACAGCTAGTAAAAATCAATCGCGTCACTGCCCGTTGTCCTGGCTAAAATATCGACCCCTTGTTGTTTCCAAAAATGTAACAGATCGATAAAAACCCAGTTTTCGGCCAGTTTATCACCGTCCCGACGATAAATATCAATGACGCGCATATCACCTGACTTACCTGTTGCCGGCATGCCCATAAAACCTCCTAAAGGTTCTAAGGTTAAATTTGGCCAACCAAAAAAACCTCCGAACTCACCTTCAGCCATACGACAAACATGACCATTAAACGCGCGGTCTTTAAATGCAGCTCTAAAGGGTCCAGAATGCTGCTGGGCATAGCGTGGAATGGTGTAAGTGGCGCCTATACCCGTAGGGCCCCACCAAGTCATGTCTTCGTGCCAGCTCAAGCGCAGTTCATCTTCCAGGGAGAGTTCGTGATCCCAGTCACCCAGAGCAATGATCATGTGATTGATGGCAGCTAAGGTTGTTTCACCCTGAGTAGGTTCCTGCTCATTAAACATTAATCCGTTGTGAGACATGGGGCCAGGCTGTACAAGCTGCGCAGCGGTCTGCGGTGGGAATGGCTGCAAACCTGCTTGCACCATCAAGTGTGGAATATCAAAAAACATGGCTGTTTCAGATATTTTGCCGTTTTCAACCTTGTTGAATTCACAGTACCTGAGCATGGCAATTTTTCCCGTAGGTCTGATGCCCAACCACGGCTCATCGAACAAGCCCATGAGGTGCCCCATGGACACCACCCAAATAGATGAAAAATCATCCATTTCGTTGCGCCCAGCCATAAAAATGTCTTGGCGGCGCTGCAGATGTTTTAGCGAGTTCCGCAGTGGCTGCCAGAATAAATGAGCTACTTGAGTTGCAGAGGTTTGCTCATGGAATGGATGGTAACCGCGCCAGAGGTAATTGTCAGTTGTGTGGTCCTCCACCACGTCACCCAATACTTCTGGGGTAGCACTATCTAAACGCTTGTAAAAATCGAATACTACAGCCTTTGCTGCCTGAATATCATTTTTCATACTGAATAGATTACCCTTTCACTGCACCGGCAGTTAAACCAGAGACTATTTGACGCTGGAAGAACATTACCAAAATAAATAATGGAATCATCGCTGACACTACGGCGGCTACTGCAAACATAACGTTACCTTCTACCTGCGTAGTGCCGAGGAAACTGGCGATTTTCGGTATCATAGTTTGGTTATCTTGACTTAATAAAGATGCGGTTACGGCAAAGTCGTTGTAAGCCAGTAAAAAGCTAAACAAGCCAGTAGTGATCACCCCAGGCCACATGACTGGGATAATAACGTGCCAGAATGCCTGAAAGCGGGTACAGCCATCTACCATTGCACTTTCATCCATATCTTTGGGAATATTCAAAAAGAATGAGTGCAGCATCCACAAAGTAAAGGGTTGGTTAATGGCTACCAAAACTATAATTGAAGTAGGCAAGTAACCCCAAATATTCCACTCGAAAAATGGCAGCAGGTAGCCCGATACCAAAGTAATATGTGGCATTGCTCGAAACACTAAGGCTAACATAAGGATCCAGAAGGAGTATTTAAACCCCGATCGGGCTAAGGCGTATCCACCCAGCGTGCCTAAGGTAAGAGAAATAATCACAGTGGACACAACAACGATGGTGGTGTTGATGACAGATTCACCAAACCCGTGTTCTACCCAAGCACCGTAGTAACCATTAGTGGTGAAAAAATCGCCCGTTTCCACCATAGTGCGTACTCCATAGAGCGCATTGGTCCAGTCTGCTTTGGAAAAGAAATCTCCCTGTACTTTAAAGGATCCCCAAAGGGTCCATAAAAAAGGTCCAGCGGCAACCATAAGCCATAGCACAACGAAACCTGTGGAAATAATAGCTAGGCTAGTAGAGCGACGTTGAGCTGGGTTTGTCATGATGTGCTCCTTACTTGTGCTTTAATGTGCTGTGCGGCTAAAGTCGCGCCAAGTTCGAAAGAGCACGGGTAACAATAAAATAGCAACACCAATAATAGTGAGCATGGAAGTCGCTGCAGCTGAGCCAAATAACTGCGTATCTGAAGTTAGATCTTTGTAAATGATCCAGCTTAATGATGTAGCACTGGCCTCGGACGCAAAGCTAACAATAGGCTCAAGTACTCTGAAGTTGTCCATAAGCTGCATGAGCATAATGAACACAACCAACGGTTTCATATAGGGTACAACTACGTAGCGAATCCGTTGCCAGCGATTCGCCCCGTCTATGGTAGCAGCTTCAAGGGTATCTGCTGGAACCGTTTGCAACCCTGCATAGAAAACAATAAAAGAAAACGGTGCTGAATGCCAAATACCGTAAACGATAAGCATCATCCACGTTAAGGCGGGGGAGGCTTTTAAGGATAAGCCGGGGTCATTAAAAAGATATTGTATAGAAGCGCCAATAATGCCTTCTCCATCGATCATCCAAAACAAAATTAACGAGCCAATGAGCGGGGTCACAATCATGGGTAAAAGAGATACAAAAATGGTGGGGCCCTTAGCGAATTTAGGCAGTGCATTTACGCCTAGGGCGATAGCAAGACCCAATACAATAACGAAAGGCGTAACCACAAAGGTGTAGGTTAAGGTAAACGCAAGTGCTTTATAAAAAGGTAGATTGAGTAATTTTTTAATAAAAATACCAATATTTTCGCTGCCTTCCCAGGCCAGACCTACCTCATCAAAAGCAAGGTGGTTGCGATTAGTATAGTTATCAAAACCACTGAATTGTCCCAGCGGCTGATCAGCTCTTAGCTGAGTGGTGGCCGCTACATCAACAATAGTTACTTGTTTGCAACCGAATGGCCCACAGTTTTCGGAACTGATGAGAACTTTCTCATGCTCTACGTGCAAAGACTGGGTTATTACAGAAATTACCGGCAAGGCGATAAACAATATCATGGCCGCTAAAGACGGAATAATAAACCAAAAAAATGTACGATGAGGCATGCAAGTAATTCCCGTTTATACAAAAGGCTTATTCAAAAGGGTTACTCAAAAGAAAGGGGCCAAGGCTTATTGGCCTTGCCCCCTTTGCTAACAAGTGTCAGCAGGGTTTATAAAAACCCTTTTTCTTTGGCAGCAACGTTATACGCTGCTTCCATGTCAGCTAGTGCTTGCCCTGCGCTTTCACTGCCTTGTAGGAAGTCAGATAGCTCAGAACCTGCAGCACCGTGTAAAGCTCCCATAAATGGATACATTGGATAAGGTGCCGCGCCATTCATAGCCGTGGCTGTTACCCCAGAAGCTGCCTTGCTAGGCTTGTAACCTTCTATCAACCAAGTAGCTGCATCATTATTCGCTTGTACCATTTCAGTAGAAATACCATTCATCATGGCAATAAAGCTAGCTTCGGCATCGGCATCGGAAACGTTCTTGGATATAATAAAGCCATCCCACCATAGGGACGATGCTGGGATGGTGCCACCATTAAAGCTTGGGGCTGCAGCAAAGTCAGTGTTCATGACTACCTGTTCAGTAGATCCTTCAGCATCTAATACACCTGCTGTTCGAGAACCCCACATGGTCGCCAATGCTAGCTTATCGCCTTCCCAAAGAGCTTGGGTTGCATTGGAATCAAACGTTAGGTAATCGGGATGAGAGTAACTAACAAGGCTCTTTAGCATGTTCAAGGTAGCAACGCCGTGAGCGTTATTAATGCTCACTTTAGCTGTCCCTGGTACAAACATATCTGCACCAGTGCCAAGATACATGTTGACAAACTCTTCACCCAAGTTCCAGCCCGCCTTAGTATTCAGTGCAACCGGGTATTCCATAAGCCCAGCGTCGCGAATCCTCTTAGCGGCAGTCAACACCTGCTCATAGGTTTGCAACTCATCTGCACTCATGCCAACTTGCTCTAAGATATCTGAGCGGTAGAAAAGGTGTTGAGCGTTGGCCATAAAGGCCACTGCCATCACTTTACCGTTAACCGTCACCAACTGTGATTTATTCAAGCCCGAACCGTGCTTAGCAACGAGATCATCCAATGGTCTAACCAGATCATCGTTCATCAGTGTAACCAGCGTGCCATTTGACACAGTTAAAGCGGTGTATTCAGCTGGATTTGCCGTCAGAGCTGGCACCATGAGGTCTTTGTAGTCTTTGTTATGATTTTTAGTCACTGTAACGCCATCGCCTGCACATTGCTCAGCTGCGGAAAATACAGCGTGAAGTGCAGGGAAGTCGTTACCCATTATGCTCACGTTAGCATTGCCTGCGATGCCGCATGCGGCAAAAGCGGCGGAGCTAGTTAGAATTGCAGCAGCAGTTGCGGTGAGAGCTATCGTTTTTATTGTGCCCATGATGAACGCATCCTCTTTAAATTTATTAATGTAAGACCAGTGCGGCCTTGTTTTACATACGTATTCTTCCACATCACTTCAATAATATTAGAAAAGGTTTGCATGCGTAAGCAAAATTCTACTATTTTTTTACAGAGCTTGGCAACTATTTAAGTGCTCAGTCAGTAAGTAATATGCGAATACAAACACAACTAATTGTTTTAATTAAATAAAATATATAATAATGCCAAATATATTTTTAAACTATGATTGTCGAAAATAATAACAACCTCAAAATAAACGATTAAATCAACTAATTTAGCACGATATCTATTGCCGGAATGAATAAATTCTGATAATTTTTGCATACGTATGTAATTATAGGGTCGGATATCATGGCAGAAATAAAGCTCCGCAATATTGGCAAACGCTGGGGCAGCTTCGTTGGTGTCGATAACTTTGATTTAACCATCACAGATAAAGAATTTCTGGTACTACTCGGCCCCTCTGGCTGTGGCAAAACTACCACCATGCGCATGATTGCAGGGTTAGAGGCAGTGACTGAGGGCGAGATTGTTATAGATGGACGAGTAGTCAACGGCCTTGATCCGAAAGATCGGGATGTGGCAATGGTATTTCAAAGCTACGCCTTGTATCCCAATATGAACGTCTATGAAAACATTCGATTCCCATTGAAGGTGCGTAAAGTCCCTAAAGCTGATCATCACCAACGAGTGATGAAGGCTGCTGCAATGGTAGAGCTAGAAGAGTTTTTGCACAGAAAGCCAGCGGAGCTATCCGGTGGTCAACGCCAGCGTGTGGCCCTAGCACGAGCCATAGTGCGCAAACCAAAAGTATTTTTAATGGATGAACCGTTGTCAAATTTGGACGCCAAATTACGGGTATCGACACGAGCTCAAATCAAAAATCTGTCCCATGAACTGCAGGTCACCACTATTTATGTGACCCATGATCAGGTAGAGGCTATGACCTTAGCAGACCGTGTAGTGGTAATGAACAAGGGAGTGGTTCAGCAGGTAGGCACGCCTACTGACATTTATGACAACCCTGCCAACTCTTTTGTAGCGAGCTTTATTGGTTCGCCAGCCATGAATCTAGTAAATGGCAGCCTTGAAGATGGCACCTTTAAGGCGAAAGACATGACAGTCCCAGGCTTTGACGTGGGCTTAAATGGTCCAGTGACGTTAGGTTTTCGTGCCGAGGATGCCAACGTATCTGCTGCCACCGCAGAATTAAACCTGCAAGTTTTCTCCTTAGAGCTACTGGGCGACTCCACTATGGTGACAGCCCGAGTGGGCGAAGGCTTAGTCTCAATAAAGGCAGGCAAAGATTATCGCACCAATATTGGAGCTGATTTTAGCGCCCATATCACTGCTAGCTTATGTCACCTATTTGATGCCCAAAGTGGTCTACGATTATAAAATGAGACAAAAATGAAAGGCAGTCGACCACAACAAGCCGCGCTCAGCTCCGACACTGACATGTCAAAAACTGCGGCAACCCGTGCCGTGATCGAGTCCATGGTAGATGGCCTGAATGATCATAGAATTGCTGACATTGGTGATTTTTTTAGTGAATCATTTCGCTGGATGGGCAACCAAGGCTGCGGCACCAAACAGGGTTTAAAAGAATTTCAAAACCATTGGCAAGAACCCTTTCAAGCCGCATTTTCCAATAAGGTTTGCATTGATGAAGCGCGCCTGTATATGGGTGAATGGGCTGCCGCATTCGGCCGTCAAGAAGCCATTCATAGTGGCGTGTTTATGGGTGTGGAGCCCACTGGACATAAGGTAGAAATTCGCTATATGGATTTTTGGAAGGTGATAGATGGGAAAATTTGTGATAACTGGGTGATGGTGGATTTTCCCCACGTACTATCCCAGCTAGGAGTAGACGTTTTTAATGGTAAAGGCTGGGAAGCTTTTGATCGGGGCGAAGAGCAGCCCCACGAGTGAATGAAATGAGGAAGTAACATGGCAATTACCTATTTAAAGTGCAGCAAGCCAGACGCTGATAGGGCCCAAGATGATGCCCACACGAGAGCAGTTGTAGAAGCAACTTTAGCCGACATAGAAGCTCGGGGTGACCAAGCTGTGCGTGACTTGGCACAGAAGCATGATAATTACGCTCCTGCATCTTTTCGTTTGTCAAAGGCAGACATTCAACGCATTATGGCTAAGGTATCGCCACGAGACATGGAAGATATCAAATTTGCCCAAAAGCAGGTACGAAACTTTGCCCAAGCCCAACGTGATTCGATGTTGGATATTGAAGTGGAAACAATGCCCGGGGTAATTCTTGGCCACAAACACATCCCAGTGCAATCGGTGGGCTGCTATGTGCCAGGAGGGAAATTCCCCATGGTGGCATCCGCCCATATGTCAGTGGCTACAGCCAGTGTTGCTGGCGTGCCTCGGATTATCGCCTGCACACCACCTTTCAACGGCGAACCAAACCCTGCTGTAATCACGGCAATGCACTTAGGCGGCGCCCACGAAATTTACGTTTTAGGTGGCATTCAGGCTGTAGGCGCCATGGCTATAGGCACAGAGACTATGGAGCCAGTGCACCTCTTAGTGGGCCCAGGTAACGCGTTTGTCGCGGAAGCCAAGCGGCAGCTATTTGGTCGCGTGGGTATTGATTTATTTGCTGGCCCTACGGAAACCATGGTGATCGCAGACGATACCGTAGATGCAGAAATGTGTGCAACAGATTTGCTTGGTCAGGCGGAACACGGTTATGACTCTCCAGCGGCATTAGTGACAACCAGCCGTTCTCTAGCAGAAGCCACAATACTAGAAATAGATCGTCTGCTAGAAATTTTGCCTACTGCAAACACAGCATCAGTCAGTTGGCAGGATTATGGCGAAATTATTGTCTGTGACAGTCACCAAGAAATGCTCCAAGTGTCTGAAGAAAAGGCCTATGAACACGTCCAGGTCATGACCGATCGAGATGATTGGTTCTTAGAAAAAATGACGTGTTATGGCGCCTTGTTTTTGGGACCACGTACGAACGTCTCTAACGGTGACAAGGTCATTGGTACTAATCACACCTTGCCTACTAAGAAAGCTGGACGCTATACCGGTGGCTTGTGGGTAGGAAAATACCTTAAAACCCATAGTTATCAAAAGATAACCACAGATGAGGCGGCTACGTTAGTTGGTGAATATGGCTCTCGTTTATGTATGCTAGAAGGTTTTGTTGGCCATGCCGAACAGTGCAACTTGCGTGTGCGTCGATACGGTAATAAAGATGTCCCTTATGGAACTGGTGCCCAATAATGTCTAATGCAGCGGACAATAAAGTACTTTTAGCGCCGCTGCTAAGTGCGATGCATGATTTTGAAGGCCATCACGTAAAGTCACTGCTACAGGGTTTGATGGGCGATCATGCAGTGACCCACCTGTGCTTTCCGTTTAATGACATTGTTGGCCCTACACACCTCTACGAAACCTGTTATGCACCCCTATTGTTGGCAATGCCAGACCTTGAGCGGCGGGATTTAATTGTACTGTCTGGCATCACTCCTGCGGGTAATGAATGGGTGGGGTGTGCAGGACACTATTTAGGCACATTTGTATCACCTTGGTTAGATATACCTCCTACAGGGCATATGACCCATATGCGTTTTCATGAATTTTTCCGTTTTGAACAGGGAAAAATTGTAGAAATACAGGCCATTTGGGACATTCCAGAAGTGATGTTGCAGGCCCAAGCATGGCCCTTATCCCCCTCCTTAGGTTGGGAAGGGTTCATTCCAGGCCCAGCAAGTCAAGACGGTTTGCGTATTGGTGATAAACACCCGGGGCAAGGAGAAGCCAGCGTTCAACATGTACTTGATATGTTAACCCACTTGATCCTGCACCCAAAACAAGGTGGCCCAGAAGTAATGCAACTCCAACGGTTTTGGCACCCTCGTATGAATTGGTATGGCCCAGCGGGCATTGGCTCATCACGAGGCATAACAGGTTTTCGTAATTGGCACCAAATTCCATTTTTAAACGCCATGCCTGATCGTGGAAGTCATGACAATCAATTAGACTTTCACTTATTTGGTGAAGGTGAATATGTTGCAGTAACTGGCTGGCCCAACATGAAGCAAACCATCACACAGGGTGGCTGGCTAGGCATCGCTCCAAGTGGGCAAGAGGTCAGCCTGCGGAGCCTCGATTTTTGGCGTATGGATGGCGGTTTAATTCGTGAGAATTGGGTATTGGTCGATTTGTTGGACTTATACCATCAAGTGGGTATCGATGTATTTGCACGCTTGGGTGAATTCAATAAAGCCCGCAACACAAAAAGTTCCCCACATTCCACCACGGAGATGTAGGTATGGTTTTTACAGCATTACCAAATTTTAGTTTAAGGTGCAAAAGAGCTATAGTTACAGGCCCGCATTCAGGTACAGCGGCAACCTGCGCAGTGGTCTATCTTACGTCCGATGCTGCGCTGCTGGTAATGGCAAGTGTCTTAGAAGTTGATGGGAGGTTGAGCGCAGACTAATGAGTAAAGAAAAAGTTACATCTCAGCAGGTTGCGGAGCTAGCAGGCGTTAGCCAATCAGCCGTTAGTCGAGTCTATACTACAGGTGCTTCTGCCTCTAAGAAAACCACAGATAAAGTGCATAAAGCAGCCACTGCACTGGGTTATCGTCCCAACGTGCTGGCGCGGGCAATGGTTTCTGGCAAGAGTCGCATTATCGGTTTAGTAGTGGCCTACTTGGAAAATCAATTTTACCCAGATGCCATTGAAAAACTATCGACCCAATTGCAAGAAAAGGGCTACCATGTGTTGATTTTCATGCCATCGAAGACGGCGGAAAATATCGATGCGGTAGTGGAAGAAATACTTGATTATCAGGTTGAGGGCATTATTGTCGCGTCCGTGGCGCTATCTTCACAGTTGGCTGATCGATGTCGCTCAGCAGGCGTTCCAGTTGTGTTGTTTAACCGTTCTCAGGATGGAGAAGGCCTATCTTGCGTGACCTCAGACAATTTTTCAGGCGGGGCCAAAGCTGCACGATTTTTATTGGCTGGCGGGCATAAGAAAATTGGTTACATTGCTGGCTGGGAAGGTGCCTCAACACAACGAGATCGCGAGTTTGGTTTTACCGCAGCGTTGCAGCAAGAGGGGGCCACTTTATATGCCCGTGAGGCCGGTGATTTCTCTATGGAAAAGGCCAGCGAAGCCACTCGACGGATGTTTTCTGACGATAGGCCAGATGCAGTTTTTGTAGCTAATGACCATATGGCCTTTGCAGTTATGGATACCCTTCGCTTTGAGTTAGGTTTACGTGTACCTGAAGATGTATCAGTGATCAGTTATGACGATGTACCAGCTGCGGCATGGCCTGCTTATAATCTAACCACTGTGCGGCAGCGTGCTAACCAAATGGTGCGAGAAACAGTGCGCATTTTGATGGAACAAATACTCGGTGATGGCCTTCAAGGTCAGCAAATCGCCATTGGCTCTCCAGTTATTGTGCGTGGCTCTGCCCGCATCCCTGAAGGATGGAATTCATGAAAGGTTTTGATACTAAATTTAACGATTTTCCCAACTATATTTTAGGTATCACCAAAGAAATTTGGGAACAGCGTGGCCTAGCCACCCTGCATCACTATTATGCCAAGCATATTCCAGTTCGTTCCCCTGGATCTATGGTTATGGGAAATCAGCATGTAATTGCAGCCACCATGGCAACCCTCGCCGAATTCCCTGATCGCCAATTACTGGGCGAAGACGTAATTTGGTCTGGTACCCCTGAGGATGGAATGCTTTCCTCCCACCGTATTCTAACCACAGCTACCCATTTGGGTGACGGAGTATATGGAAAAGCCTCTGGTAAGGCTTTGAAATATCGCGTTATTGCCGATTGTCATGCAAAAAACAATCAAATTGATGACGAATGGCTTATTCGTGACCAAGGTGCAGTTGTGCGCCAACTAGGCATTGATCCAAAAGAGTATGCAGAAGATTTAATCATTCGAGAAGGTGGCCCAGAAGATTGTGTACAGCCGTTTACGCCAGCCATAGATGTGCCTGGACCCTACAAAGGTAAAGGCAACGAAGAAGAGTACGGCCAGCAGTACGCAGATATCCTGCGCCGCATAATGGGTGCTGAAATGAGCTGCATCAAGGCTGAGTACGATCGAGCCTGTCAACTGGAGTACCCTGGTGGCATGAGCTCCCACTCATGGGGCCCGGCGGAGCGGTTTTGGATGGGCTTAAGGGCTAGTTTTCCTAACGCAGAGCTTACCATCGATCACCAAATAGGCCGTCAGGACCCCATGATGCCTCCTCGAGCAGCCATTCGTTTCAGCTTGCAGGGTAAGCATGACGGTTGGGGTAGTTTCGGCAAACCCACTGGCGCCAATGTTTATATAATGGCTGCGGCTCACGCTGAGTTTGGTCCATATGGCATACGGCGTGAATTTGTTGTGTTTGATGAGACCTCAATTTGGAAACAAATTCTAATGCAAACAGGTTAATAAGGGTCTGTGAGTAGCCACTCCATAGCGAGTGATAGAAATGTTATTGCCAAAAAAGGATTGCTGTATGACACAACCAGAAATTGTTCGTTATGGTGAATTGAAGCCATGTCGCACTGCATTTATCGATGCTCACTCGCCTGGGTCGGATCAAAAAGAAAATTTCACTATCATCGGTGCTGGTGTAGCCGAAAGTCCTGATCAACATGTGCATATTAAAGCCACACCTGGCTTCAATATTGGTGCTGCAGGCCAGCCTCCCAAGTGCGTCAATTCTCTGCATTTTCATAACACTGCAGAAGTGTTTTTTGTATTGAGTGGTAAATGGCGTTTTTTTTGGGGCTTAAATGGAGATGCTGGTGAAGTGATTTTGCAAGAGGGGGATATCTTTAACATTCCCACTCGCGTGTTTCGTGGTTTTGAAAATGTGGGTACCGACTACGGCATGATCATGGCAATACTAGGCGGGGATGATTCCGGTGGGGGCGTTATTTGGGCTCCTCATGTACTGGAAACTGCGCAATCTCACGGCTTAGTTTTAAGTGAGTCTGGCATATTGTACGATACTAAAAAGGGACAGGTGCTGCCTGCTGGAGAACAGCCAATGGCCAAGCTATCAGAGGCACAGTTAGCTGAAATTTCTGAAACTCCTGTTAGCGAGGTTGTCCCTGATTATGTGGCCCGTTACTGGGATATGATGGCGTTGGCAAGAAACAAGCCCTGTCCAGTTATTGGAGCAGCATCACTGATAAAAGACAAACCTGGTTTTGAGGTAGAACTGCTCACCCGAGGGTCCATTGCTGCAGATGCTTACAGGAATCCACAACATGAAGTGCTTATGGTTTTTCGGGGTCATTGGCACCTCAGTTGGCAGGGTCATGAGCTGGTATTGAACCCTGGTGACACCTGTTGGATACCACCTAACCTAGCTCATGGGCTGGAAGTGTGTGTGTCTGGCGAAGCTAGTTTGTACCGTATAAGCGGTACAGGCGATGCAGCAGGTTTGACTTGGCAGAAAAAGTAGAGGGTATCATGAGTCTTCCCGCCCTAGTATTACTGCCAGGCATGATGTGTGATCGCCGCATGTACACCTCACAGCTTGAGGCTTTAAAGGACGTTGCAGAATGTCAGGTTGGCTATATTGGTGGTGCTGACAATATATCTGAAATTGCCACGCAGGTATTGGCTCAAGCGCCAGAAAAATTTGCCCTAGCTGGCCTGTCTATGGGCGGCATCGTGGCTATGGAAGTAGTGCGTCAGGCGCCAGAAAGAGTCACCCGCTTGGCTTTGATGAATACCAACCCAAGGGCTGAAATAGGCGATGTGAAGGCCGCACGCAAACCACAAATACAAGCTGTTCAAGCAGGTCAACTTGAACAGCTTGTACGTGAGGTTATGGTGCCGCGTTATTTTTCTAGCCACCAACCCCATGCTCAATTAGATGAGCTCTGCGTCGATATGGCATTAACCTTAGGCAAGGATGCGTTTGTGCGTCAGTCACTGGCCTTGCAGAATCGCCACGACCAACAGGCGACATTAGCAAGTTTTAACAAGCCTTGTTTAGTACTAATGGGCGAAGAGGATGAGCTTTGTCCGTTAGATCGACATGAATGTATGGTTGCTCTGTTATCTCAGGTAATCTTCGTGAAAATTCATAACGCAGGGCACATTCCTACACTCGAACAACCCGCAGCCACAAACGCTGCTTTAAAACAATGGATGGCTCAATAATGAATGTTAATTTGTTGGAAAAACTCCAAGCAGTGGACACCCCTACTGTATGTAATGCAATTGAGGTTGCCCAAGGTAAGCGTGGATTTAATCAGTTTACCAAAGGCACGATGCTTGCCTCGTCTGCTGCAGAAGGTGCGATGGTCGGCTATGCTCGTACTGCTCAAATTGCAGCCTTAGAACCAGCCAAAGAAAGTGCTGGGATTATTAAACAACGACGTGCAGATTACTATCGGCACATGTCTGAAGGGCCACGACCTGCTATTGCCGTAGTGGAGGATTTAGATTATCCCCACTCTATTGGTGCTTATTGGGGAGAAATTAACACTACCATTCATAAGGCTTTTGGTCTTGGGGGTGCATTAACCAACGGCGTTATGCGAGATCTGGGTGATTTACCCACTGAATTTCCAGTGGTGGCAGGCTCAATTGGCCCAAGTCATGGGTTTGTGCATGTGCGCAGCATAGGCCAGCCTGTGACTATTTTTGGTATGCAAGTAACCGATGGAGACCTCGTTCATGCCGACAGGCACGGAGCTTTGGTCATTCCACCCGAGGTTATCCCAATGCTCGAGGCTGCCATTGATAAACTTCTCAGTACCGAGCAACTAATACTAGGTCCAGCAGGCAAACAAGGTTTCGGATTAGCTGAGTTTGAGCAGGCTTGGGCAGCGTTTGAAAAGGCACGCACCTAAAAATACCAAACAACTAGAAGGCTAGCGCAAGTTTAAATATTGCGCGGTGCCTTCTAGCAACATCTGTACTGCCATAATGATCAAGACCATACCCATCAAACGCTCTATAGCAAACAGGCCTTTTTCGCCCAACACCACGTAAAGTCTGCGTGAGGCTAACAAAATACCTGCAGAAACAGCCCAAGCAGCCGTCACCGCCAACCATAAATCAAGCCACTGGCCTTCGGCCGACTTACGCATCAACATAATCATGGCTAAGCTTGATGGTCCCGCCATAAGAGGTATCGCCAAGGGTACTATAAAGGGCTCGCCATCAGGTGTTTTACCCAACAAACCGCCTTCTTTTGGGAACACCATTTTTATGGCTATCAAAAATAATACAATACCCCCACCGATACGAATGGCTTCTTGAGATACCTGCAAGAATGTCAAAATATACGGGCCTAACAGCAAAAACATTAACAACACAACGTAAGCTATAAGTAATTCACGGCGCAAAACCAAACGACGACGTTCTTCGGGCACTTGCTTTAATACCGACAAAAATAAAGGGATGTTGCCTAGCGGATCCATAACCAAAAACAGCAAAGTGGCAGCTGCAAAAATATCCATATCTCTCTCAATAAAGTATTAAATGATTAATCTAAGCGTCGCTGAATAACGACGGAGTGATTCCAACTAGGCGCTAATTCCACATGGGTGGCACGCCCACGTTCTTGACGTGGTGTAACGTTGAAGTGAGTGCGATAAGTGGTGCTAAAATGACTGGCAGAGGAAAATCCACAAGCCATGCCCACTTCTACAATGGAGCGATCAGTGTCCCGTAACATTTGGCGGGCCTTATCTAACCTCAGTTGTAAATAAAACCGTGAAGGCATATTGTCTAAATGTTTTTTAAACAAGCGCTCTAAGTGCCTCCGAGACAGCCCAACATGATAAGCCAAGTCATCGGCAGATAAGGGCTCTTCTATGTTGGTTTCCATTAAGGTAACCGCCTCAATAAGCTTGGGCTGACTGGCGCCAATACGGGCCTTAAGAGGAATGCGTTGCTGGGTATCTTTTGGCCGCATTCGTTCTACTAAGAACCATTCAGACAAATGTGCTGCCATGTCTAAATCTTGCTGCTGTGCTAGCCAAGCCAGCATAAGGTCGGTAGTTGAAGCCCCACCAGCACATGTCATCAGCTGCGATTCTTGTTCGAACAGTTGATGACTCCAAAGCACATCAGGAAAAGTTTGCCGCAGCTTTTCTATCACAGACCAATGACAACAACTGCGCTTACCGTTGAGTAAACCTGCATAAGCTAGGGGGATAATGCCTGTACCTATGGCCAGTATTTTCACCCCCATCTTAGTTTGCTGAACCAACCAGCGTTGTAACACGGCATCTGCTTTATTAGGAGTAATCAAGTCTCCAATGACAAACAGCGTATCGACCTGTTCGCTATCCAAATAATTGGTCACTTTCCCTAAAACACATTCACCGTCTAAAGACATAAGCTTTAGCCGGTATTTATCGTGCTCTAATACACTATTTGTATGCAGCAACAGTTCAGCAATTTGGCCATAACTACTCAAGCTTGCATGGGGCAATAAAAGTAGGCCAACTGTGTGGGAATTTTGTAACTTAGTCATAGGGCGTAAGGATACACTTAATCATTGAGCGAATGCGTAAAACCGTCATTAGTTCTGCTAAAACAGTCGTATTTTTAACCAAATGAAAACCCACCCCACAACAATATTTTGACAGAAATGGCTTGAATGTCATTTTACCAACAAATAGGGTCGCACTAGCTCAACTTACCCCCTAGTGCACGCCGCTAGTTTCTTGAATAATAGACGTATCAGTGACAACATTAGCAGACTGACTAAAGAAAAGGAAAGACAACATGCGCACCTTAACGGATAAAAAAAATATCGCTATTGATTTAGTTTGCAGCCTGATTGGCAAACGTCAAAAGAAGAGTAGTTGTGAAACCATGCAGCAACTAGCGCGCCTGTACTATGCTGAGAGCATCCCTGCGGAGCTATTACAATTTGACACCGATAACTTATACGGTGCGCTGTCTAGCTTATGGGATTGCGTAAAACTACGCCATGATAGCCAAGTTAATATCCGTGTATATAATCCTAATTATGAAGAACACCAGTGGTACACCAGCCACACTATTGTAGATATTGTATGTGATGACAGAGCTTTCTTAGTTTCTTCCATCACCAACGCTTTAGTTCACCTCGGCCACACTATACACATCACTACTCACCCAGTGGTGGCGGTAGAGCGAGATATAAAAGGCAAAATCACCAGTATCTCGCCCTTCACGGGCAAGGCCGACAGCGCTAATTTAGAAGCAGTAATGCGTTTTGAAATTGATCAACAAAATGATCCTGCAGCAGTGGCTAAAATTATTACTACCCTCAAAGGCATCATTAGCGATGTGCGCTTAGTGGTCGACGATTGGCTCCCTATGCGTGACAAACTAGTGTCTATTATTGACACCTTAGAGTCTCAAAACCTACCTGTTACTGCAGAAGATTTAGCAGAAAATATCGCCTTTTTACGGTGGGTTGCCAATAACCATTTCACGTTTATTGGCTATCGCTCTTATGGACTCAAAAAAGATACTAAAACTAATTTATGCAAACTCACGCCACACAAGGGCACAGGCCTAGGCAGCTTCCGTGACGATAATTGTAGTGCAGAAAGCCTGTTGCCAAGTACCCTATCACAACAAAATTCAGATTTAGCCCTGCGCGGCAACATGTTGGTCATGACCAAGTCCACTAGCCGCTCCACTGTGCACCGCCCTGTTAACTTTGACTACCTTGGCCTTAAACGTTTTGACAAGCAGGGCAATGTGATCGGCGAAGAACGTTTTTTTGGTTTATATTCCTCTGCTGCTTATACCGCCCGTATAGATGAAATTCCATTACTAAGGCGCAAAGCCCAAGGCTTGCGTGAGCGTATTGAGCTGTTACCTAACAGCCATAAAGGCAAAGCCTTACAACATATACTCAATAACTACCCCCGTGATGAAATGTTACAAGCTAGTGTGGATGAACTCTGCCCTATCATTCGCGGTGTATTAGACACCCAAGAGCGCCATCATTTACGCCTGTTCCTGCGTCTTGATACATTTGGTCGTTTTGCTACAGCTTTGGTTTATGTTCCACGAGAGCGCTTTAATACTCAACTACGTATTAAGATGCAGAACATTCTTATACGTAAATTCAATGGTTCAAGCGTTGATTTCAACGTCATGTTCTCGGCGCTACCTTTAGCCCGTGTGCAGTTAACCGTTCACGGCAAAGACATCCGCAACACACCGTTTGACATCGATGACATCGAACAGCAAATGCGCGACGCTATGCTGGCCTGGGGTGACCACTTACACCACGCACTTAATAGCAAACGAGGCGAAGCCAAAGGCAACCAACTATTTAAGCAATATGGCCAAGCCTTTCCATTAGCCTACCAAGAAAACTTTTCTGCGCAAGTAGCAGTCATGGACCTAATGCGCTTGCAAAAAATCAGTGTTGATAAACCTTTGTCTACCTATCTATACCGCTCGCTGCATCAAGCAGACCAAAGCCTTAGCTTTAAAGTGTTTGGGCACGGTCAAGCTAAAGCCTTATCAGACGTGTTGCCAATTTTGGAACGAATGGGCGTAAGGGTTATTAATGCGCACCCTTACACCATCAAGTCTAAAGCTGGTTTAGACCAGTGGATCATTGATTTTGTGATTGAAATTAACCAACAGGTAAACCTTGATGGCGCCAATGTCAAAGAGCGTTTTCAAGAAGCCTTTAGCCAGATTTATACCGGTCGTGTGGCTAACGATCGTTTTAATAGCCTAGTATTGGCTGCAAACTTAACTTGGCAGCAGGCTATTCTCATTCGGGCTATTAGTAGCTACTTACTGCAAATCCAAGTGCCATTTAGCCAGACCTACATGCAAACCACCTTGGTGCGTAATGCCAACATTACTCATACCTTAGTGCGCTTGTTTGAGGCTCGCTTTGATCCTAATAATCAGCAATCTGAAGATCTTATCGATCGATTGCAGGAAGACGTCAGCCTAGCCTTGGAAAAAGTTAGCAACCTTGATGAGGACCGCATTGTTAAGTATTTCTTGGCCACTATCATGTCTATGTTGCGTACTAACTACTACCAAACCGATAGTACAGGCAGTCGCCATGAATACCTATCCTGCAAATTAGATCCAAGTCAAATTCCAGGTGTCCCATTACCCTTACCTAAGTACGAAATCTTCATCTACTCAACCTGGGTGGAGGGCGTACATCTTCGTGGCGGCAAGGTTGCCCGCGGTGGCTTACGTTGGTCTGACCGTCAAGAAGACTACCGCACAGAGGTGCTTGGGCTGGTAAAAGCACAAATGGTGAAAAACGCTGTTATCGTTCCTTTAGGGGCTAAAGGTGGCTTTGTGTGTAAACAATTACCACAAACCAAAGACCGAGAAATACTAATGGCAGAAGTCATACGCAGCTACTCCACATTTATTCAAGCGTTACTAGACATCACCGATAATATAGTAGAAAAACAAGTTGTTGCGCCTAAACAGGTGGTACGTTACGACGACGACGACCCATACTTAGTAGTCGCTGCCGACAAAGGCACCGCAACCTTTTCTGACTTAGCCAATTCTATTTCAGAAAAAAACAGCTTTTGGTTAGGTGATGCCTTTGCTTCTGGCGGTGCCAATGGCTACGACCATAAAAAAATGGGCATTACCGCCCGTGGAGCATGGGAATCTGTCAAACGTTTATTTGCCGAGCAAGGCCGCGATTGCCAAAGCCAAGACTTCACCGCTGTGGGGGTGGGAGACATGGCTGGTGATGTATTTGGCAACGGCATGCTATTGTCACAGCACATTTGTTTGCAGGCTGCGTTTAACCACTTACATATCTTTATCGACCCCACACCTAACGCGGCCACATCTTTTGCTGAACGTCAGCGTTTATTTAACCTGCCACGGTCTAGTTGGATGGATTATGAGTGCAAGCTCATTTCTAAAGGGGGTGGCATATTTGAACGCTCGGCTAAGTCCATCAAACTAAGCCCACAAGTACAAAGCATGATCGGCACAGATATCAAAAAAATGACGCCAAACGAGTTGATCAATGCCTTACTAAAAATGCCAGTAGATTTGTTTTGGAATGGTGGCATTGGTACTTATGTTAAGGCCAGTAGCGAAAGCCATAGTGAAATTGGTGACCCTGCAAATGACAATTTAAGGGTTAATGGTAACCAACTGGGTGCTAAAGTAATTGGCGAAGGCGGCAACCTTGGTTTCTCCCAATATGGGCGTATTGAGTTTGCGCAAGCTGGGGGTTACATCAATACTGACGCCATCGACAATTCTGCTGGTGTTGATAGTTCTGATCATGAGGTTAACATTAAAATACTGCTCAGCCAGCTAGTAGATGCTGGTGATATGACAGTAAAACAACGCAACACCTTGCTGGCTAGCATGACTGATGAAGTAGGTGATCTAGTACTGAGTCACAACTACCATCAAACCTTAGTATTGAGTATTGCCGAAGGCCAAGCATGTTCTCGTTTAAGTGATCATAAGCGCCTAATACACAGTCTAGAGAAACAGGGCCGCCTTAATCGCACCTTGGAAGGCTTGCCAAATGATGCCAACATGGATGAGCGGGCCAGAATACAAGCCGGGTTAACACGCCCTGAAATTGCTGTATTGCTGGCCTACAGCAAAATGCGTTTATTTGATGAACTGATGGCAGCAGACATAGGCAATGACAGCTATTTGGCCCGTAGTCTAGAAGATTACTTCCCCAAGGTGCTGAGTAAAAAATATGCCGCTGCTATGAGCTCTCATCAATTACGTAGTGAAATTATTGCCACCCATGTCACCAATCAAATTGGTAACCGTATGGGGTCTACCTTCTGTAATTATTTACAAGAAGAAATGGGCGCAGAGGCTGGTGATATGGCCCGTGCCTTTACCGCGGCGTGCGACATTATAGATGCCCAAACCCTATGGAGTGAACTGGATCGAGTCACCTTGATACTAGACTACAAACAGTCCATGGAACTACATAAAAATATTCAGACCTTGTTGGAAAATCTCACCTTGTGGCTATTAAGCCGTCACCAAGGCGAGCCTATTCAAGCCATAGTGGATCGGTATCAAAAACCCATGGCTGATTATTATACTGAGCTTGCTAATTTGTTACCGAAGGAGGCGGCACAGCGCACCAATGCTCAAGCTGATGAGCTCACAGCTAATGGAATTGAAGTGAGCATTAGTCGGCGCTTGAGCCAACTAGAGTTCTTGTACCACGGCTTAGACGTCGCTCAAGTGGCCAGCCAATGTGACACCAAGGTAATTACCGCCGCCCAAACTTGGTACGGTTTGTACGAACGTTTCCAAGGTGATTGGCTTAACCAAGCTATTGCCAATTTGCCTAGCCAAGACCCATGGCAGCGAAAAGCAAGGGCCAGCCTTAAACAAGAGTTTGAAGCCAGTTTAGCCCAGTTGACCCAAGCGGTAATTTCAAGCGACCAGACCCAAGCATGGGATGTGCGTAACCAAGATGTCATTGAACGCTGCCTCAGTATCTTTGGTGAACTACAAAGCAACAGCAATATAAATTTGGCTATGCTTTCCGTAGCAGTGCGAGAAATTGCCAAGCTTAAGACTAGCTGCAGTTAACTATTAACGTATTTTAAGTAATTAAGAAAACGAACAGATATTAGGAATTTTTATGAGCAATACCCCAGTAACACGCGCCCTGTTTGATGACGTAATGGTGCCTAACTATGCACCAGCCCCTGTCATTCCAGTGCGTGGTAAGGGGTCCCGTATTTGGGACCAAAACGACAAGGAATATATCGATTTTGCTGGTGGCATTGCCGTAACAAGCGTTGGCCATAGCCATCCTAAACTCGTCGCTACTTTAAAAGACCAAGGCGAAAAGTTGTGGCACATTGCTAACGTAATGACCAACGAGCCAGCTCTGCGTTTAGCCAAGAAGCTCACTGACGCAACCTTTGCCGACAAGGTATATTTCGCTAACTCAGGTGGCGAGGCCAACGAAGCCGCCTTTAAGCTAGCCCGCCGTTATGCTGTGGATCACTTTGGTGAACACAAGAATGAGATTATTGCCTTTGAACAAGCTTTTCACGGTCGTACCTTATTTACCGTAAGTGTAGGTGGCCAACCTAAGTACAGTGCTGGCTTTGGCCCTGCCTTAGAAGGTATTACTCACTTACCTTACAACGATATCGAAGCCTTAGAAGCAGCAATTTCTGCGAAAACTTGCGCCATTGTTATGGAGCCACTGCAGGGCGAGGGAGGCATTATTGATGCAGACCCAGCCTTTATCAAACGCGCCCGTGAATTGTGTGACGAGCACAACGCCTTGCTGGTACTAGACGAAGTTCAAACTGGCGCCGGCCGTTTAGGTACTTTGTACGCTTACCAACAAACTGACATCATGCCAGACATCCTCACCACGGCTAAAGGCATTGGTAACGGTTTCCCGGTGGCTGCAATGTTAACCACCACAAAAGTAGCTCAGAGCCTAGCCATAGGCACCCACGGCAGCACCTACGGGGGCAACCCTTTAGCCTGTTCCATAGCGGAAGCTGTAATCGATATTATTAACACCCCAGAGGTATTGGCTGGCGTTAGTGCCAAGTTCGACCGCTTTAAAGCCGGTTTAGAGGCTATCAATTCACGCGTGCCTTTCTGCGAAGAGATACGTGGTAAAGGTTTATTGATTGGCTGCGCTCTTAAAGAAGAATACAAAGGCAGTGCTGCTAAATTCTTAAGGGCGGCCCAGGCCAGAGGTTTATTGGTATTGATTGCTGGTCCAGATGTCATTCGCATGGCACCGTCTTTGTTAATTCCTGATGCCGATATCGATGCTGGGTTGGTGATCTTAGAAGAAGCCGTTCGTAACGTCGTAGATTCGTAATAGCAGCGTAAGAAGGAGTACTAGGAAAAAATCATGAGTGATTTGACTGTAAACAATGAATTGGAAACACAGACCCTTGAATGGATTGCTACGCAGCAGCACATTATGCAACAAGACCTTTGGGCCTTGGCCGAAATTAACTCGGGCAGCTACAATGTGACTGGCGTTAACAAGGTGGCAGATACCTTAGCTCAGTGGAGCAAAAAACTGGACTGTGAATTGGAATTTATCGATATGCCTGCACAAGATGTGGTAGACGATCTTGGCCAACTTAACCAAAAACCTTTAGGCCGTGCGTTACGTTTATTTAAGCGCCCTGAAGCACCCACACAGGTGTTTTTTTGCGCTCATATGGACACGGTTTTTCCTATCGATCATCCGTTCCAGAAAATCACTCAACTGGAAGACGACATTATCAATGGGCCGGGCGTTGCCGACCTAAAAGGTGGTATTGTGGTCATGTTTAAGGCCTTAGAAGCCTTTGAGCGCAGCCCATTACAAGATCAACTGGGCTGGGAAATCTTATTTAACCCTGATGAAGAAATTGGTTCGCCTAGCTCTAGCAAATTGTTCCCAGAAATTGCCCAGCGCCATCACTTAGGTTTAATTTATGAACCTTCATTTGCCGATGGTAACCTAGCAGGTGCTCGCAAAGGCAGTGGTAACTTTGCTGTGGTAACACGAGGCAAGGCCACCCATGCCGGTCGTGAGCATCACCTAGGCCGCAACGCAATTCGTGCAATGGCCGATTTTACCTGTGCCATAGACAACCTTAACGGCCAACAAAAGGGCATCACTATTAACCCAGGTTTTGTACAAGGTGGAGGGGCCGTAAATATTGTCCCAGATACCTGCACTATGCGCTTTAATATTCGTATTGAACACAGTGAACAACAAGCCTGGTGCGAAGACCAAATAGCCAAAATAGTGGCTAATATTAATACCACTGATGGGATTAATATTGAGTTACATGGTGGTTTTGGTCGTCAACCTAAGGTTTTAAGCCCCGCTAACCAAGAACTTTGCAAATTGGTGCAATCTTGTGGCAAAAGCCTTGGCCTAAGCTTAGAATTTTTACCCACGGGCGGCTGTTGTGATGGTAACAATATGGCTGCTGCAGGCTTACCTAACATTGATACTTTGGGTGTGCAAGGCGGCAATATTCATAGTGCCGATGAATATATGCACTTATCCAGTTTAACCACTAGATCACAATTGAGTGCATTAATTTTATTGCGTTTAGCACAAAGTAAAGACCTATCGTGGTTGCAGCGCAAAGGTATGGAGCATCAATCATGTTAATCGTTCGGCCTATCAAAAATGATGATAGTGAAGCCTTTAATAACTTTGCTGCAGCGACAGGGGTGGGCCATACTAACTTGCCTAACCACCCAACACAGCTAGCTCAAAAGATAAATCACAGTGAACTATCCTTTGCTTCCAGCGTCGACCATGCGGGTGAAGAGGCCTACACCTTTGTCATGGAAGACACTCTTGCTGACCGCTTAGTAGGCACCTGCACAGTGGATGCAACCGTGGGTTTAAGCCAGCCTTACTATAGCTATCGTGTTGACCAGGTGACCCATTCCTCTATTGATTTAAAAATCAATAATCGTATCCCTGCCTTACATATGAACCACGATTACACGGGCGCGTCACGCCTGAGTTCGTTTTATTTAGAACCTGATTATCGCTGTGACTTTTACGATCAGCTACTGTCCAAATCTCGCTTGCTATTCATGGCCTGCTTTCCAGAACGTTTTGCAGCCACAACCATTGCTGAAATGAAGGGTGTGATTGACGATGAAGGTATATCACCCTTTTGGGAGTCCGTAGGTAGGCACTTTTTTACCATGGATTTTGCCGAAGCTGATTTACTAACAACCTCTAGCCATAGGCATTTTATTGCCAACCTAATGCCGCGCTATCCACTTTATGTGCCCTTGTTAAGTGACAAAGCACAAGCCGTCATTGGTGAGCACCATGAAGGCGTAGAAGACATCGTAAATATCCTTGAACATGAGGGTTTGCACTTCGAAGGCCATGTAGATATTTTTGATGCTGGCCCTATTCTAGAAGTGCGTACCCGTCATATCCGTGCTATCCGACACGCGGAACAGACCCAAGTATTAATGGGTGATGAAGTCTTACATGGGAAACGTGTACTGGTGTGCAACAACAGCTGTCACGACTTCCGTTGTATTATTGCCCGCAAACAAGGCCTATCACTAGTGCTCAGTGAAGCTCAATTAGAAGGTTTACAAGTGGCTGCTGGCAACACATTAACCTATTGCCAATTATAATGAGGTAAGCGGTCTGCAATTTCCGGCAAACCACAAACCAAATAAGTCTCTATACCTAAATCCAGAAGTGCAGATGCAAAAGAGTTTGTGTCCCAACAAAGGTACTATTTGCAGCATCAAAATTTCGTTAGAAAACCTTCTGGAGGCCCCAAATGATGATAATCCGTCCCTTAGTGGAGACCGATGCTAACGCCTTATTGGACTTGGCCCATAAAGCTGGTGTTGGTTTTACTTCATTGCCAGCCGATCCAGACCGTATTGTCAGCAAAATTGCAGCTTCATTATCTGCCTTTAGTGGTCAAGTGGACCTTAATAGCGAACAAAGCTATGTGTTTGGGCTAGAAGACACTCAAACATCACAAGTTGTGGGTATTTGTGGTATTGAATCCACCATTGGTTTATCCAGCCCTTGGTACAGCTACCGTATTGGCACCTTAGTGCATTCTAGCCGGGAACTAAGTGTGCATAACACTTTCCCCACCTTGTATTTAAGCAATGACCAAACAGCTTGCGCCGAAGTCTGCACCTTATTTTTAGACCCTGACTACCGTCACAGCAAAAATGGCAACTTATTATCGAAGAGCCGCTTCCTCTTCTTGGCCGAATTTCCAGAACGTTTTGAAAGCAAGATTATTGCTGAGATGCGTGGAGTATCCGATGCCAATGGCCAATCCCCTTTCTGGGATGGTTTAGGAGCTCATTTCTTCGATATGCCGTTTGCCGATGCAGACCGCTTAACCGGTTTAGGCAAAAAAGAATTTATTGCCGAACTCATGCCTCGTCATCCCCTGTACATTAATTTATTACCCCAGAGTGTTCGAGATGTGATTGGTGAGGTACACCCCAGCACCCAGCCGGCCCGTAAAATGCTGGAGGACGAGGGTTTCCGCTATCAAGGTTACGTGGATATTTTTGATGCTGGCCCTACCCTAGAAACACAAGTACAAGACATTCGTGCCGTACGGGATAGTAGACATTACACAGTTACCGTTGAAGACAATGTGCCTGCAGGCGAAACACCTTATCTTGTAAGTAACACAAGCCTCATCAGCTACCGCTGCACTATTACCTATATCAACACCCCAGAATCCGGCCCTTTGTGTATTAGTACAGAATTAGCCAAGGCTCTGCAAATCACTGCCGGCGAACCAGTCCGGGCAGTGCCACTATTTGTGCCACGCCTCTAAAGAATAAGGAATAGTTATGACTCATCTAATTAACAACCAGTGGTTGAAAGGTAATGGTCCCACTTTCGATTCGGTTAATCCTGCTAATAATGACCTCCTTTGGCAAGGCCAAGGTGCTGATGCTCAACAAGTAGACGAAGCCATCACGGCTGCTCGCTCAGCCTTCCCTACATGGTCTTTAAGCAGCTACGAAGACCGCCATGCTATGGTCAAAGCCTTTCAAACACAATTGCAAGCAAAGGCCGAACAAATCGCCATTGCTATCGCTCAAGAAACGGGCAAGCCGTTGTGGGAAACACGCACCGAAGCTGGCGCTATGGCTGGCAAAATTGACCTATCAGCCAAAGCCTACGAAGAACGTACAGGTGTCGTCAGTAAACCAGCACCAGCAGGCACTCAAGCATGGTTACGCCATCGCCCCCATGGTGTTGTGGCTGTATTTGGCCCCTACAACTTTCCCGGTCACTTGCCAAACGGTCACATTGTTCCAGCCCTTTTGGCGGGCAACACTGTGGTATTTAAGCCTAGTGAACAAACACCTATGGTGGCTGAGCTAACTGTTAAATGTTGGTTAGACGCTGGCCTACCTGCAGGTGTGATTAACCTAGTTCAAGGTGCCCGTGAAACCGGTATCGCACTAGCCAACCACAAGGGTATTGACGGCTTATTCTTCACCGGTAGTTCTAGCACAGGCACGTTGTTGCATAAGCAATACGCTGGACGTCCAGACAAAATTTTGGCGCTAGAAATGGGTGGCAACAACCCATTGATCGTGAGCCAAGTAGCAGACCCACGCGCTGCAGTGCATGAAATTATTCAATCAGCCTACATCTCTGCTGGCCAACGCTGCACCTGTGCCCGTCGCTTGTATGTTCCTAAAGGTGCAGAAGGCGATCACTTAGTGGAGATGCTAGTCACCGCTATTGGCAAAATCCGTGTTGGTTTTTATGATGCCGAACCAGCACCGTTTATGGGTTCTGTGATCTCATTTGCTGCAGCACAGCAATTGCTAACTGCACAGCAATATTTAATCAACCAAGGTGCTAAGTCTCTGGTCACTATGGAGCTACTCGCAGCAGGAACAGGCCTATTAAGCCCAGCTTTGATAGACGTGACCAATGCTAAGGATTTACCAGACCAAGAGTACTTTGGACCACTTCTCACACTAGTACGATACCAAGATTTCGACCAAGCCATCCAGATGGCTAACAACACAAGTTTTGGTTTATCGGCTGGTTTATTAAGTGACTCCCGTGACGAATACGATTACTTCCTGCCTCGCATCCGTGCGGGAATCGTCAACTGGAACAAACAAATTACCGGTGCCAGCGGTGCAGCTCCGTTTGGTGGCGTAGGTGCAAGTGGCAACCATCGTGCTAGCGCCTTTTATGCGGCGGATTATTGCGCCTACCCAGTAGCCTCCATCGAAGCTGACACCTTAACCATGCCAGCGCAATTAAGCCCTGGCTTAGACCTTTAAGGAGTAGATAATGGAAACAGCTATTGATGCTCGCGAAGCAAACTTTGATGGCCTCGTAGGACCAACTCACAACTACGGTGGATTGTCATACGGTAATATGGCTTCTAGCAGCAACTCTGCGCGTCCATCCAATCCTAAGCAGGCTGCACAACAAGGCTTGCAGAAGATGAAATCGTTGCATGATATGGGTATGATCCAAGGCGTATTAGCGCCACAGTCTCGTCCAGATCTGTATACCTTGCGTCGCCTTGGATTTACTGGCAACGATAGCCAAGTCATTGAACAGACAGCAAAAAAAGATCCTGCGATTCTAGCCTCCTGTTATTCTGCATCAAGCATGTGGACGGCCAACGCCGCTACTGTTTCCCCCAGTTCAGATTCTAGTGACGGCCGTTTACACTTTACGCCTGCAAACCTGGTTAACCGTTTTCACCGCTCAATTGAACATCAAACCACGGGGCGTATTTTACAAGCTACCTTCGCCAACCCAGAGCATTTTGCTCATCATCAGGCACTGCCCTCTTCTGATCACTTTGGCGACGAGGGTGCTGCCAATCACACTCGTTTTTGCCAAGAGTATGGTAAGGCGGGAGTAGAGTTTTTTGTTTATGGTCAGCACGCCTTTAACGGCCAAGCCCCTAAACCGGCAAAGTACCCTGCTCGTCAGAGCTTAGAAGCGTCTCAAGCTGTAGCACGTTTACACGGTTTAAAAAATGAGCAAGTGGTGTTCGCCCAACAAAATCCAGAGGTGATTGACGCTGGAGTATTCCACAATGACGTGATCGCTGTTGGCAATGGTAACGTGTCTTTCTATCACCAGCTCGCCTTCCTCAACACTCAAGAAGTTAACCATAACTTGCAGCAAGCTATGTCTAATATGGGCAATGGAGAGATGCATTTTATCGAAGTACCAGCTAACCAAGTGACTGTACAAGACGCCGTAAAGAGCTACTTGTTTAACAGCCAACTGTTGAGTCTTCCACATCTAAATGATGGCAAAATGGGCATCGTAGTTCCACAAGAATGTCGTGAAAACGCCAATGTTTCGGCTTACTTAGATCAGCTCATTGCCAGTGACAGTGCTATAGATGAAGTTTTGGTATTTGACCTAAAGCAAAGCATGAGCAATGGTGGCGGCCCTGCATGCCTGCGCCTGCGTGTAGTACTTAACGAGGCGGAACAAGACGCGGTTAATCCTGCTTGCATCATGAACAGTATTTTGTTCCCTCGCTTGATGGAGTGGACAGAAAAGCACTACCGTGACCTTCTTTCAGAAGCCGATTTAGCTGACCCGCAATTACTCACCGAAAGCCATAGCGCCCTTGATGAGCTAACGCAGATCTTGCGTTTGGGTAGCGTTTACGACTTCCAGCGCTAGTAAAACTTAACGACCAATCAGACCATAAAACACTTGGCCAGCTTTTTTACTGCGATGCAACTTCCAACCTTCTGGCAATATCAAATCTGCAAGAGGCTGTGCCTGTTCCACATAAATCATGGCCTTAGTAGCTAAACATTGGCTATTGAACAATGCCGTAAGCATATCTTGCATCAAAGCTAAGGCAAAAGGCGGGTCTAAGAACACTAGATCATAGGGTTTCATCTTTGCAGACGTCGTTGAAAGCGCGTTATAATTTCTTATCCAATCAAAACTGCTCATTTGTTCCACTTTGGCCACCTGACCTTCTGCCATAGGTAAAAGTTTCAAGTTGTCATTGAGGGTACTGGTAGCTATAACTGACAGATCAACAAAGTTGACTTGTTTCGCACCACGGGACAAAGCCTCTAAACCTAATGCACCTGTGCCCGCAAATAAATCTAGGCAAGTGGCTCCCGGTATAGGGCCAGCAACCCAGTTAAATAGGGTCTCTCGCACCCTGTCTTGGGTTGGGCGCAAGCCTGCTACCGTGGCAAATGGAATTTTACGTCCACGCCACTCACCACCAATAATACGCAAGCTTTGGCGGCCAGCCTGACCAATTTCAACAACTTTGCCTGACTTCAGCCCTGTACAGGCAGAACGAGGCCAGGGGGAAGAACGTGAGGGTTTTGAACTCGGTTTACGGGCCATAAGCGTGCCTAAAGATAACAATGTGCGGAATAAGCGATGCCTCCTATTCTAAGGCAATCAGTACATAAAAGAAGCATGCCCAAGTAAAGCTATGCTAAAATTTAACTTCATCAATATTCTTCACTATGCATATACCGAGACACCCCAGACATCATGGCCCTGTTTAATTTATTTGGCAAAAACAAAAACACTACAGGGCAAACAGACAACCCTGTAGCAGAAAACCCCATTGCGACTTTGCAAGATACAGCTCAGGCTGCTGATCCTGACTCTTTATCGATGCCAACTGCTCAACCGGAGCTAGCCACCGCTACGCCAGAACTTCAGCCAAAAGTGGGCTTTTTTGATCGAATAAAAAGCGGCCTCAGCCGCACCCGGGGCAACTTAGGTGACGGTCTTTCCAACCTGTTTTTAGGTGCCAAACAAATCGATGACGACTTGTTTGAAGAACTAGAAACCCAACTATTAGTTGCAGACGTGGGTATAGAAGCCACCGCAAGTCTTCTTAAAAAGCTCAGCGACCAAGTGGCTCGTAAAGATTTAAAAGACCCTCCAGCACTTTATAGAGCCCTAAAAGACGAGCTTGCAGCATTGCTACAAGGTAGCCAAGTGGCTCTAGAAATACCTCAACAAGATAGTCCCTTTGTCATCCTTATGGTTGGCGTCAATGGTGCAGGTAAAACCACCACCATTGGTAAGTTGAGCAAGCGCTTTCAAAGCCAAGGAAAGTCTGTGTTACTGGCGGCTGGCGATACTTTCCGTGCCGCTGCCGTTGAGCAGTTGCAGGAATGGGGCGCACGCAACAATGTGCCAGTTGTTGCCCAGCACACCGGAGCTGATAGCGCCTCGGTAATCTTTGATGCAGTGCAGTCCGCCCAAGCTAAAGGTATTGATGTGGTGATTGCGGATACCGCTGGCCGTTTACAAAACAAAACTCATCTCATGGATGAATTGAGCAAGGTTGTGCGGGTGATGCAAAAGCTTGATGTTAACGCTCCCCATGAAGTCATGTTAGTCCTCGACGCTGGTACCGGCCAGAATGCCCTAAGCCAAGCCAGTCTCTTTGGTGCTGCTGTGGGTGTAACAGGAATCACCCTCACTAAACTCGATGGCACTGCTAAAGGTGGGGTTATTTTTGCCATGGCGCAACAGCTACAATTACCTATTCGTTTTATTGGGGTGGGTGAGCAGGTAGACGACCTACGACCGTTTGAAGCTAATGAATTTATTGACGCATTGTTTAGTGAAACTAACCTAAAGCAAGACACTATCCCATGATTCGTTTTGAGCAGGTGAGCAAAAAGTATCACGATAAGCATGCGTTAGTGAGGACAAACTTTCATTTACAGCGCGGTGATATGGCTTTTTTAACTGGCCACTCTGGGGCTGGAAAAAGCACGCTATTAAAGCTAATCATGCTCATGGAACGTCCAACAAGCGGCAAAGTCATTGTTGACCGTCAAGATTTAAGCCAACTTAACCGCGCGCAGGTTCCAGCACACCGGCGGAAAATTGGCCTTGTATTCCAGGATCATCAGTTACTTTTGGATTACTCTGTATTTGATAACGTGGCGCTACCCCTTAAAATTAGCGGCTACAATGAACGAGATTCTGGCCGGCGTGTTAGAGCTGCGTTGGACAAAGTGGGCCTGCTGGATAAAGAAAAACTATCGCCGCAGGTTCTGTCTAGTGGTGAACAACAACGAATTGGTATAGCTCGCGCCATTGTAAACAAACCCAAGCTTATTTTGGCCGACGAACCTACAGGTAACTTAGACCCTGCCCTGTCCGCTGAAATTATGCGCTTGTTTCAACAATTCAATCAAGTGGGCGTAAGCGTGCTCATTGCCAGCCACGACTTAGAACTTATCCAGCGCTTACCACACCCAGTAATTCAGCTAAATCAAGGCCGAATTAGTGGGCCACCTTCACTGATGAGACAGTAATCATGGCGTTTTTAAAAAATCGTCCAGCCCAAAACGCCAGCCGTTCGCAACCCGAAAGCTCCAGCAAACGTTGGCTCAGAGAACACAAAGAAGTGGCCAGCAGTAGTTGGCATCGGCTCTGGCAGACTCCGTTGGCCAACCTATTAACTTGGCTAACACTAGCCATAGCTTTGGCGCTACCAGCAGCGTTACTGTTACTCCTGAGCCAGGCTCAACATCTGGGTCAGCAGGTTAATCAAAGCAGCCACATAAGCATATTTTTGGCGCCTTATGTCAACCAAGAACAAGGCCAGTTGATCACTAATCAATTGGCCTCAAGACCAGACATTGCTCAGGCGACGTACATCTCTGCCAAGCAAGCGTTAATAAACTTTAAAGCCAGCAGTGGTCTAGAAGATATATTAGCAAGCCTCACTGATAATCCCTTGCCTGCAACTATACTTATAGAACCTGCAAACACATCCTTGGGCCCCGAAGCTATTGCCATACTTGCCCAGCAATTACGACAACAAGACCAGATTGATCAAGTATTAGTAGACATGGCGTGGTTAGATCGCCTACAGGCCCTCTTAGCGACAAGTGAACGTTTTACCTACAGCTTAGCGCTGTTATTAGCCCTAGGAGTACTGCTTGTGGTGGGCAATACTGTGCGTTTACAAATTGAAAACCGAAAACAAGAAATTTTGGTTATTAAACTAGTGGGCGGTACAGATGCCTATTTACGCCGTCCATTTTTGTATGCCGGATTTTGGGCCGGGCTGTTTGCTGCCATTATTGCTTGGGTTATCCTCCAACTGGGAGTAACCTATTTACATCCACCACTACTATCATTGGCGCAAAGCTACCAAAGTGATTGGCAACTAGAAGGATTAAGTTGGTTTGGTAGTTTTATTCTAGTCATTGCCAGCTGCGGACTATCGGTGTTGGGGGCAAGCTTAACTGTGGGGCGTCAATTACGGCTTATCGAGCCTAAATAAGGCGTAATTATGACTTTACAAGGCTTTACGAAGAAAAACCGAGTCTAATCCTTGCACTGTCCGCGTTTGCGCCCTAAAATACTCTCCATAATTATGCCGCTGCAAACTAAAACAAAACATTAGTGAGTGTTGATGTAAATCATATAACACACGGAATTGCGGCAATAGTCCCAAAAAATGGCTAAAAATAGGCCTTACTTAAATAACATTTAAGAGCGGACTCAAAGACTACGGAGATTGTTATGACCAAGTCATTATTAGCCATTGATGCATTAGCACCAGGACAAAGTCACGAGGCTTACCTACAAACTATCAGCACTATCCCCATTCTTACAGTTGAAGAAGAGCGTGCTCTGGCTGAACGTCTGTACTATGAAAACGACTTAGATGCAGCCCGCCAACTGGTTATGTCTCACCTACGTTTTGTGGCGCATATTGCCAAAAGCTATTCTGGTTACGGCCTGCCTATAGCTGACCTAGTACAAGAAGGTAATGCTGGCTTGATGAAAGCCGTAAAACGCTTTAACCCAGAAGTGGGTGTACGTTTGGTTTCTTTTGCAGTGCACTGGATTAAAGCCGAAATGCACGAATACATCTTGCGTAACTGGCGCATTGTTAAAGTGGCAACTACCAAGAGCCAGCGTAAGTTGTTTTTCAACTTGCGTAGTTCCAAGAAGAAACTGGCCTGGTTAACCCATGCTGAAGTGCAATCTATGGCTGCAGACCTAGGCGTTGATGCCAAAGTTGTAATGCAAATGGAAGGCCGAATGTCTGCTCACGATACGCCATTTGACGCACCAGAGGGTGACGAAGATAGCGCATACCAAGCACCAGCTTATTATTTGGAAGATCACTCTGGCGACCCTGCCCGACAGTTAGAAGCCAGTGATTGGGAACAGGACTCAAATACCCGTTTAGCAAGTGCCATGGGGGATTTAGACCCTCGCAGCCGTGATATTTTGCAGCAGCGTTGGTTGAGCCATTCTAAGGCTACTTTACATAATTTAGCAGATCAATACCAAGTGTCTGCTGAGCGTATCCGCCAGCTTGAAAAGAACGCCATGAAAAAGCTTAAAGCTGCAATGAGTGTCGGCATGGACTCGAATGGCGAAGGTGCTTACGCGTTTTAATACTGAGTTAACCCATTTTTCGACATCGCCCAAAACCCACCTAGTGTGGGTTTTGTTGTTTTAAGGCATCCAAAACGTAGCTAAATTACGCCATATGTTATCAACAATAGTGGGCTGTGCTGCAGGTGTTGGGTGCAAACCATCTGCCTGCATCAAATCACTATGAACTGCAATATTTTCTAAGATAAAAGGCACTAGAGCTGTGCTATATTGTTCTGAAAGAGTTTTATATTGAGCAAAAAAAGGTTCCGTATAACGTGCGCCATAGTTGGGTGGCAACTGAATGCCCATGACCACAACCTGAGCCCCAGCCGCTTGGCTTTGTTTAATCATGGTGGCTAAATTAGTAGTGATATTCGCGATAGGGTAACCTCGCAAACCATCGTTAGCACCTAGCTCTAATAACACCCACTGCGGCTGAAACTGATCTAGCAACGCAGGCAGTCGGCGCACACCACCCTGAGTCGTTTCACCACTCACACTGGCATTGATCACCTGCCACTTGTTATCAGTTGCGCTGGCAAGTAATTTGTCCTGCAATAAGGCTGGCCATGCCTGCTCTAAAGACATACCATAACCAGCACTCAAACTATCTCCCATGACTAATAAGGTCTGCTCTTTAGCCCAAGACGCTGGCACCCACAAAAGACCAGATATACTGACAAAGTAAAATGTAAATATTTTGAAAAACTGACTCATACCCTTTCCTTACTGATCCACAAGACGCCATAATAGGCACCCGTTAGAATTTATTGAGTTGTCCACTATGTCTTATTCCACGCCCTTTTTGGCTGCCCGAAACGTCAGCCAAATTGTAGCTAATCCGCAGGCCACTCAAGCTAACGACTTACACATATTACAAGATGTTAATTTTACCATAGAAGCTGGCCAATCTGTGGCCATAGTTGGCGCTTCTGGCTCTGGTAAAACGACTCTATTAGGCATGATGGCAGGCTTAGACAGCCCCAGCCATGGTCAGCTATTTTTAGCCCATAAAGACCTCACGCAGCTAGATGAAGAAGGCCGTGCAGAACTACGCAAACATCAGGTGGCGTTTATATTCCAGAATTTTCAACTGCTGCCTAGCCTAACGGCCCTAGAGAACATCATGCTGCCCTTAGAAGTGAAAGGCAGCAGTAATGCCAGTGTGCTAGCAGAGCAATATTTAAACCATGTTGGGCTTGCTCAGCGGGGGCACCATTACCCCAATCAACTCTCCGGTGGCGAACAACAACGAGTCGCTATTGCCCGCGCCTTTGCAGCCCAAGCACCTATCTTATTTGCTGATGAGCCTACAGGCAATTTAGACACAGAGACAGGTCACCATATTATCGAACTGTTGTTTGAACTTAACCAACAACATCATACCACGCTGGTATTAGTCACCCACAATCTACAACTAGCACAACGTTGCCAGCGCAGATTATCTCTTAGCGCTGGACAACTTACGGAACTCAATGATGTTTAAACTAGCCGCACGCTTAGCATGGCGAGATTGGCGTGGTGGGGAGCTTTCTTTGCTGTTTGTAGCATTGGTTCTAGCCATTACCAGCGTCACCAGCATTAGCCTATTTACTCACCAAGTTAAGCAATCTATGGTCGCGCAGGGGGCCGACCTCATCGCCGCAGACTTGCGCCTTAATAGCAGCCAACCTGTGCCTGAACCTTGGCTAACAAAAGCTCGAAATCTATCCCTGCAACAAGCACAGCTGAGTCAATTCCAAGCTATGGTATTTGCTGAACAAGGTATGCAGTTAGCCAGTATTAAAGCAGTCTCAAAAAATTACCCATTGCGGGGTGAAATCACCGTGAGTGGTGCAGCTTTTGATGTAGGCGAAGTCATAAAGCACGGCCCCAGACAGGGCGAAATATGGCCTGATTCACGCTTATTAGCTAGCCTTAATGCCACATTAAACGACACCATCGATGTAGGACAACTGAGCCTAAAAATTAGCCGAATACTCATTTCTGAACCAGACCAAGCGAGCGGTTTTGCAAGCTTCGCCCCCAGTGCCATGATTCATTTAGCTGACCTTGCGGCAACCGAGGCAGTACAAACAGGCAGTAGAGTCAAACACCGATGGCTACTAGCGGGTAAAGAAAAGGCATTAACCAGCCTCAAACTAAGCATCACTCCTCTGCTCACTGCTGGCCAAAAGTGGCAATTTCCAAAAGACGGTAATGCAAACGTTGCAGCCACACTAGACAAAGCAGAACAATTTTTATTGCTAGCAGGGTCGCTTGCGGTGGTGCTTGCCGGTGTAGCCCTGTCTCTTTCCGCACGCCGCTATAGCCTACGTCAGGGTAAACACGTGGCCTTGCTTAAATGCCTTGGCCTTAAACCCAAACAATTGCGGCTTTTGTACTTAGGGCAAATGATACTATTGGCATTGATCGCCCTATTAATCAGCCTTCCTCTAGCTTGGGGGTTGTACCAGGGCTTGTTACTGTTAGTCACTGATTATATTCAATCATCATCAATGATACCGCCCCTTTCACCTTTTGTTCTAGGGGCAGGAACGGGTACATTATGCTTATTAGCCTTTGTATTACCTCCCATGATGGCCCTAGCCAAAGTAGCTCCTGCGGAAGTGTTGCGCCAGTCTTCAAGCCAAAGTAAAACTAACAAAGGCCACATATCTATTGGTTTTAGTGCAGTGATCGTTTTAGTGTACTGGCACAGCCAATCCTTATTAATCACCTCTGCGCTTATCGTTGGTGTGGCCATCATACTGATACTTCTTGCACTTCTTGCTAACCTACTCATCAAATCAGGTAGTAAATTGCGACCTCACCTAAGCCAAGGTGGCAAGATAGGTGTCGCCAATTTAGCTCGTAGAAAACACCAAAACAGCCTGCAAGTGGCTATTTTTGGGTTGGCATTAATGCTGCTATTTAGTTTAATTTCCGTACGCAGCTTTCTCATTGATGATTGGCAGCAACAATTAAAACAAGATACGCCCAACCTGTTTTTATTCAATATTTACCAACAAGAACGTGAGTCTTTAATAACGTCGATGGAACAACAAGGATTAGCTACACAAGCATTAACGTTTTTTCCTATTGCCAGAGCTCGACTTACTGAACCCAAGATAGATAGCCCCCGTGGAGACAGAGAACTTAACCTCACCTGGAGCCAAGCTTTACCCGTAGGCAACAGCGTCAGTGAAGGTCAATGGTGGGGCGATACTAGTGCTGGCCAGCTTGAAGTATCTATAGAATCGGACTACGCACAGCGTATGGGTTTAACACTTGGCCAAGTCCTTACCTTTAACGTTGCAGGCATCCAACATAAAGCCTTCTTCAGTAACAGCAGAGAAGTAGATTGGAGCAGCATGCAGCCCAACTTTTTTTATGTCTTCTCACAGCCTTTGGTAGAGGCTAACAGCGCAAGCTATATGGCGAGTGTTTATATTGCCCCAGAGGACCGCAGCAAACTCGGCCCGTTATTACGAGAACAGCCCACTATTTCTATGCTTGATGTGGACCAAATTTTGCAACAAGTACAGCGCGTAGTGGCTCAACTTTCCCTTGCCGTGGAGAGTATCTTAGTGATGGTTTTAGGCGCTGGCATATTAGTTTTGGTGGCCAGCATACAGGCAAGCATAGATGAGCGCCGACACGAAAGTGCCATCCTACGAACCTTAGGGGCAAGCAAATCCCTTATACGCAGTATCTTGTTAGTAGAGTACGCTAGCCTTGGCTTTTTAGCAGGGCTCATTGCAGGAATTAGTGCAGAAGCTTTAGTTGCTGTTTTGCAAAACCAGTTGTTCCAAATGCCGTTTCAATTTCACTGGCCCCTATGGTTGCTAACCCCCTTTGCTGGCATGCTGTTAATTGGCATCTCTGGCTGGTGGTTTAACCGCACAGTGGTCACATCTCCCCCCCTTAGAACTCTGCGACAGACATGACGCTAATAACAGTGGGAAATACTAAATATGCCCGTGCTCGCCAGTTTTAAATACCTCTGACCACGACAAAATACATTACAATAGGGCAATAAGTACAATTTTATTAGGTAATGTATGTCGTCGGCAGCACTGGCTTATTTGTTAAAGTTTTTGCCTTTTCTAAGCTGGGCTAAACAAACTACCGCAGCCAGTGCGCGACAAGATGCTGTGGCTGGGCTTACGGGGGCCATCATAGTTCTTCCACAGGGCGTGGCTTATGCTTTAATTGCAGGCCTGCCTCCAGAATATGGCCTCTACGCTGCTATAGTTCCCGCCATCGTCGCCGCTTTGTTTGGCTCTTCTTGGCATCTTATTTCTGGCCCAACAGCTGCTCTTTCTATTGTTGTTTTTACCACCATCAGCCCATTGGCCCAGGTGGGTTCAGCCGCCTATATAAGCCTTGTGCTCACCTTAACCCTCATGGCTGGCCTATTTCAGCTCATGCTATCTCTGGCTCGTATGGGGTCGTTGGTTAACTTCGTGTCCCATTCAGTAGTGGTTGGGTTTACCTCTGGCGCAGCAGTAGTGATAGCCACCAGTCAGATTAAAAATGCGCTGGGCCTAGAGCTTCATTCTAGCGGTAATTTCATTCTTAACTGGATGGCTGTGGCAGACAACATCTTGGCCACACACCTACCTAGCTTAGTCATTGCAGGACTCACCTTATCCACCCTTATCATTATCAAACGCTGGCGTAAAAAGTGGCCTAATATGTTGATTGCCATGGTAGTTGGAAGCCTAGCTACCCAGGGTTTGCAATTAACCACTTGGTTAGACGCCAGTCAAATAGCCTTAGTGGGACAAATCCCGTCCCAATTACCGCCGTTATCAGCCCCACTCATGACCTGGGACTTATTACGACAACTGGCACCAGGCGCTATGGCTTTAGGTTTATTAGGGTTAGTGGAGGCCGTATCAATTGCTCGATCTGTAGCCACTCGTTCGGGCCAACGCATCCACGGTAACCAAGAATTTATTGGTCAAGCCCTGTCTAATATTTTAGGCAGTTTCTCTTCTAGTTATGCCACCTCAGGTTCATTTACTCGTACTGGCGTGAACTACGAAGCAGGTGCTACTAGTCCGTTAGCAGCACTATTTGCAGCCATATTCTTAGCGCTAATTGTGTTGCTGTTTGCGCCCTTAGCTGCCTATATCACCTTACCCAGCATGGCCGCTATATTACTGATAGTGGCATGGAGCCTAATCGACTGGCACCACATAAAACTAATCTATCGTGCCGGCAAAAACGAAGCGATGGTATTTAATATAACTTTTGCCGCTACCCTATTGCTACCTATGGAATTCGCCATCTATTTAGGTGTGCTTTTATCTTTAGTACTTTATTTACGCCGAACATCCAAACCCAATATAACGGCTTTGGCCAGCAGCAGTGGTGCTAAAAAGCTAGTGGGTGCAGAGCGTTCTGGCCTACCTGAATGCGAAGCCATCAAAATAATTCGCATTGATGGAGCACTGTTTTTTGGTGCAGTGGATTATGTACAGACGGCGTTGATGGCGATACCACAGAAGCACGTGCTTATCGTCGCTAGCGGCATTAATTTTATCGACCTGGCAGGTACCGAATTGTTAGCCAATGAGGCTAGGCGGCTAGCCGCTATAGGTGGTGGATTGTATCTCTGCAATCTTAACGGCCGGGTCATTAAACCCATTATTCGTAACGGCCAATTAAACACTATCGGTAAACGCCATATTTTCGCCACTAAGGCTCAAGCCCTAAGTGCTATAGATACCAAGTTAAGGGACCATAGTTGTTCCGGTTGCGAAAACCGCTAAGCTCTGGCTCTGACCGTTTCAATTTGTGCAGCGGTTAACGATCATCTTGTTGTTTGTTCAATTACTATTTTTTCTCGCCAGTCAGTTTCCAACGCGCACGACTACCCTCGTTGTTACTTAGTATCAGCTTACCCATGAGTTCCATAACGTTATTCAATTCATCATCGTCTAAGGCCCCTGCTAGGCGCTCCTGTGCTCGGATCATATGGGGTTGAACTGCATCTACAAGCTCCCGCCCTGCAGCGTTAATACACGCCAGTTTTGCTCGCTTATCCACCACACTTACGGGGCGTTCCAAAAGCCCACGACGCTCTAAACGCCGAATCACATCAGCCGCAGTGTTACGATCCACTCCCAATTGGTTGGCGATGGTCACCTGATCTAGAACCTCTTGATCATACAAAACCGTTAGCACACCAAACTGCACAGGGGTAAGGTTAAATTCCTCGCACTCTTCCAAAAATATAGCTACATGTATTTGATGTAAACGACGAATTAAATGGCCTGGCCGACTCCATAAGTTGCTAAAGTCTCTAGGCTTGGTGTTCTTAATCATATTATTTAACTTTTTCCTTTAACTTCTATCTTCACACTTTCGGTCAAATCATCTTATTTTAGACGTGGCGAGCTTAACCGAATTTGCTCACTATTGCACCCCGAGGGTAGCAAATCAGAGGCGTTGACAACTCAAAAGTGGGGCGTATACTACCTATTAGCTGTTCTGCAATTCTTAAGCTGGTTTGCGATACAGCAGGGCATTACTGACCATGCCCTATATTATGACAATAAATATTTGGCTTTATTTTTTGTAGGGAGCCATGGGAGAGGTGGGTTATGGGTTGGACTATCGGAGTAGATGTAGGTGGTACATTCACAGATTTCTACGCTGCCAACAGCACATCTGGTGCTATACATGTAGGTAAGACTTCGTCAACGCCTGCCAACCCCGCCGATGCAATCTTAAATGGCCTAGATGCACTGTGTAAAAAACACAACATACCCATGCAAGAAATCGAACGGATATCCCATGGTACAACTGTAGGCACCAACGCCCTTATTCAGCGCACGGGCAGTCGTGTAGCATTAGTGACAACAAAAGGGTTTCGGGATTTGTTAGAAATTGGGCGCCAAACAAGGCCTCATATGTACGATTTACAAATTGATCACCCTGCTCCACTAGTTGATAGAGAGCATCGAATTGAACTCAATGAGCGTATCGGTGCTTTAGGTGAAATTGTTAATGAGCCCACTTTAGCAGAGATAGATGCCGCAGTTGACGCAGTTATTGCGTCTAAAGCCAAAGCTTGTGCAGTAGGTTTTTTGTTTGGCTTTCGAAACCCTGTACATGAGCAACAATTTGCCGCTGCATTACATGCCAGAGCCCCTCAAATCTCAGTATCACTGTCTTCAGAGGTGCAGCCAGAATTTCGTGAATACGAACGATTCTCTACCACTGTTTTAAACGCATATTTACAACCTGTACTAAGCCAGTATATTCATACTTTAGAACAAGGTGTAGAGGCAGCTGCTCCTGGCGCTAGTTTGGGAATCAATCAGTCAAGTGGGGGCTTAATGTCGCCCAAACGTTCTAGAAAGTTCCCAATACGAACTGCCCTATCTGGCCCAGCTGCTGGCGCAGTAGGAGCTGGGCACGCCGCTAGCCAAACCAATAGACGAAACATTATTACCTTAGATATGGGTGGTACCAGTGCTGATGTAGCTTTGATACGTGACTTTAAAGTTGACCTCGCTTTCAACCGAGACGTAGCGGGCTTCCCCATCCGCATGCCTTGTGTAGATGTTGAAACCGTTGGTGCAGGCGGTGGTTCTATCGCCTGGTTTGATCGTGATGGTCTTATTAAAGTTGGCCCTATAAGTGCTGGAGCCGTACCTGGTCCTGCCTGCTATGGCGCAGGCGGCGATCAACCAACGGTTACTGATGCGAACTTGGTGTTAGGCCGCTTATCCACCCGTGGACTGTTAGATGGGGATATGGGGCTTGATGAGGCTTTATCTCGTGCTGCTTATCAACCACTAGCTGATCAGTTAAATTTTAGTGTTGAAAAAACAGCACACGGCGTATTGGGTATTGTGGTCGCCAATATGGTGCGTACCATTCGCATTATTTCTGTGGAGCGTGGACACGATCCAAGGGACTTTGTTTTGATGCCATTTGGTGGCGCAGGCCCGTTACAAGCGCGTGATGTTGCAGTGGCACTTGGCATGAAAGAAATGGTTATACCTGCAGCTCCAGGTATAGTCTGTGCTCAAGGATTACTGGTATCAGATTTAAAGGAAGACTTTGTCTCGAGTACACGTTTCAAGTTAGGTGCGAGTAACTCCAGCCTCTTAGCTAGTCTATTACAAGAACTTAATGCTAAAGCCCAGTCATGGTTTGAGTCTGAAAACGCTCCCACAGATGGCCGCCGAGTTGAGTTAGTTGCAGACGCACGATATGTGGGCCAGAACTTCGAATTAGCTGTTGCCGTCGCGGCTGGCTCTCGACTCATAGAATCAGACCTACCAAGCATGGAATTTTTGCATGCTAAATTCTGTGAAGTGCATGAGCTCGCCTATGGCTATGCCAGTACCGAAGCACCAATCGAAATAGTCAACGTACGCCTATCAGCTAGTGCCCGTCTGCATGTATTTGAAAATCGTAGTGCAGCATCAATCACCCCTCCTGCCCCTATAGCCAGAGCACAGCAGCCCGTTTTTTTTGACGATGAACATTCAGTTACCACCAACTTATACGACCGCAGTACCTTGTTAAGTGGCCAACGGATATATGGGCCAGCAATTATCGAGCAACTAGATACCACGACCCCCATTTACCCAAATGACATTGCCGAAGTCACACCAGACGGACATTTAATCGTCACTATTAATACGGAGCTTTCAGCATGAGTAACTCAGCCGATCAATTAGACCCTATTCGACTCGAAATCATTGCTAATGGCCTTCGGTCCATTGCCGACGAATGTTTTATTGCGCTAATGCGTTCAGCCTACTCTACTAACATAAAAGAGCGCAAAGACCACTCTATAGCCATTCTAGACAAACAGGGTCGCTTAGTCGTTCAGGCTGCTCTGACCTTACCAATACATATCGCATCCATGGGCGGGTTAACAACTTGTGTGTTAGAGAAGTATGGCGCCAATATTAATGAAGGCGATATATTCATTGCCAACGACCCACATACAGCGGGGGGCTCTCATTTACCAGACATCAATTACGCCATGCCGTTATTTGCAAAAGATGAATTAGTAGGCTTCGTATGCAACATTGCCCATCACGCCGATGTAGGTGGCATGGTTCACGGCTCGATGGCTGGAGGTATGTCTGAGATATACCAGGAAGGCTTGAGAATACCAGCCATCAAGTTATTTGACCGTGGTGAACTCCAAACTGACATTATGGATTTATTACTACTTAACGTTCGTGTAGAGGAAGAGCGTCGAGGTGACCATAACGCACAAATAGCATCCTGCAAACTAGGCTCCAGGCGCTTTGCAGAAGTTGTAGAATCCCATGGACTTAGCACTGTACTAACTGCCTTTGATAATATTATAAGTCGCACTTCCATACGTATGCGTGCTGCCATTAAGGCTATTCCTGACGGCAGTTACGAATTCAGTGATTTTATGGACGGCGACGGCATCAACACTTTTGATATTCCGTTGTGCCTCAAGTTAACTGTAAATGATGACCATATTCACCTCGACTTTGAGGGTACCAGTAAACAAGTTCGAGGCAATATAAACACCACTATGAACGCGGTTCAAGCGAGTGTTTGTTATGCCTTGATCGCCGTGCTCGATTCCGACGTGCCCAGTAATCAGGGCGTATTAGATGTAGTCGACATCAGTGTTGAGCCTGGGACCATTTTAAACTCGGTCTACCCTGCACCAGTGGCAGCAAGAGCTCACACCTGCCAACGGGCAATTGACATAGTCCTAGGTGCGCTATCTAAAGCACTCCCAGATAAAGTGATTGCCGCCGCCAATGGCGCTAACACCACTGCTGTATTTTCAGGCATAGACCCACGTAGCAACAAACCTTATCTATACCTTGAGACTTTAGGCGGCGGCATGGGTGCAAGAGCCACAAAAGATGGTAAAGACGGTGTGCAAGTAGGCATCACAAATACCTCTAACTTGCCTGTGGAAGCCATTGAACAGGAATATCCATTACGCGTAGAGGAATACAGTTTAGTCGGTAATTCTGGTGGTGCAGGCCAGTACCGAGGGGGCATGGGTATTCGCAGAGTACTTACGCCAGTTGACCACGAGTGCGATTTTAACGGTGCTGGAGAACGGTTTCGTTATCAGCCATGGGGTTTATTTGGCGGCGAAGACGGCGCGTCTGGACGATTTCTTGTCCGCGACTGCGACGGGGAGCGTCGTTTGGACGATAAGCCAAACCGGGTTACGGTGCCCGTGGATACACGGATAGTTGTCGAAACTCCTGGGGCTGGGGGCTATGGCCCACCAGCAGAAAGAGCATCTTCAGCAGTAGAATTAGATTTTAAAAGTGGGAAATATTCGTCGGATTTTGTCGACAAGCACTATAAAAACACACCTAAAGAGGGCTAAATCGTGCGTGTATATTCAATGGTTCGACCAAAAAAACTTGAAGAAATGCCAACTGCTATTGAGCGAGCAGAAAAGCTGGGATATGACGGTACCACTTTATTGGAATTAACCGTGCCACCTACTTTATCAGCTGTGGCAGGCGCAATGACCACCGATAAAATCAACCTACTAACGGGCGTCTTTGTGGCCTTTCCCCGCAGTCCAATGGCCACAGCTTACGATGCTTGGGCTATACAATCTATGTCCAAAGGGCGCTTCCAACTCGGTATTGGCACCCAAATAAAAGCTCATTTAACCCGCCGCTTTGGCATGGAACACTTGCCTCCAGTTAAACGTATGCGTGACTACATTAAAGCTCTGCATGCCATTTGGGATTGTTGGCAAGACGGCACTCGCCTTAACTATCAAGGTGAATATTACAAACATGACCTAATGATCCCTTATTACAACCCAGGGCCATTAGACGTGAAGCGGCCACCAATCTATTTGGCAGCAATTAACAGGCTTATGTGTCAACTCTGTGGAGAACTGGCGGATGGGCATTTGCCAGGTGACCCCATTACCGATAAGTGGTTCGAACAAGTGATGCTCCCCAACCTAAAAATAGGTGCAGCAAGAGCAGGTCGCACATTAGCTGACCTAGATTTAGGTAGCTATGGCTTCATTGGTTGCGCCAACACAGAAGAAGGATTAGAGCGAGTTCGTGCAGGCCTTAAACAACGCGTCGCATTTTATGCATCTACACCTGAATACGAGAAAATGCTCGACCTACATGGTTGGGACGTTAACCTTTCTGATTTTATTGCCATGGCGCGAGAGCACAAGTGGGAGGAGATGGGAAATTTAGTTTCTGATGAAATGTTACAATCTTACGCTGTTATCGCCACACCTGAAGAGCTGCCAGCAGCGTTGAAAAAACGTTTTGGAGGCTATGTTGATCGCCTACAGATCGATGAAACTTGGTTCGATGGCCTATCTGATGATGACGTCGCTGCCTTGGTCGTTAAATTAAAGAAAATTTAGGAGTGGATCATGGCTAATAAAAACAACTCTCAGCCACACCATTCAGACTTAGACTATGGGGCTGAAGAGTGGTCTCGACTGCAACAAAGAGATCCCAAATCTTTAGCGGTAGTAGAACCTGATCGAACAATTACCTGTGCCGAACTGATTCATCAAACTCGGTTAAGGGCGGGGCAGTTTATTGCCCAGGGTGTTACGTCTGGGAGTCGCGTTATTGTTGCACGCCCTAACGTGATTGAGTTTGTGGTTGATTACCTTGCAGTGCGACTCTGCGGCGCAATTTTAGTAAACCTACCCTGGTCTTCAGGCACCAGTATTACTGGGCTAGCAGAGGTATTAGATGCTCAAGTAGTGGTACTTACAGAACATTTAGTAGGTGATAATTCTGTCTTTGACCAACTAGGAGACCGCCGCTTTCGCGAGCACGAAACGGCCCCCATAGGTCCGCAGGAACCAGTGCCTCGCAGTGCTGATCAAGTAGCCTGGCTAGCCTGTACTTCAGGCACTACAGGTACGCCTAAGGCAGCAATGCACACAGGAGCAAGCTGGGAACGCCAAACACGTGTATTTGCTGAACATTTTGAACTGACTCAAGAGGATCCAATCTTGGTTACCTCCCCGGTGGGACATGCAGTCTCATTATTATTCGGCGTACGCATGTGCTTGATGCTGAACTCCATCATGGTTTTGATTCCACGCTGGAACATTGAAGTCGCCGCAGAACTTGTTGATCGCTATCAGTGTGTGTTCACAGTCGCTCCAACGCCATATTTAGTAGACACCGTAACTTATGTTGAGAAGCATGGGCCTGCGCAATTTAAAAGCCTCCGGTTTTTCCCTTCTGCGGGTGCCCCTGTGCCTAGATCGCTCGTCCGTCGCGGGTTGGATGCCCTGCCACACTGCCAAGTATGGTCTTATTTTGGCACTTCAGAAGCTGGTGCTGTCACTGCTGTGCCACTGGATGCTGATTTAGAGAAACGCCTCAATACGGATGGTATTTCTATGCCAGGTACGCAAACAAGGGTCATTGATGGCGAATTACAACTGCATAACCCGCAGCAAATGATGCGAGGGTATTGGAGCGGCGATCCAGACCAACGATTGCACGCCGATGGTTGGTACGAAACTGGTGATGCTTGTGATCAGCGTGATGATGGGTATATTAAAATGATTGGCCGCGCTCGGGACATTATTCTGCGTGGAGGCGAAAACATTTCCCCTTTAGAAATAGAAAATGTACTGCTTGGCCATGACCAAGTCACGGATGTTTGTATTATTGGTTATCCCGATGAACGATTAGGCTCACGTCTAGCTGCTGTAGTGGTAGCTACTGCAGATACTACACTAGAATCTTTGCGTTCCCATTGCCAAAGCATTGGACTAGACAAAGCTAAATGGCCAGAATTGATTATCCATATCGAGGCTATTCCTCTTTCGCCCATTGGCAAAGTCAAACGCGGCGACCTAGAGGATTTAGTTTGGGGAATTGTTAAACAACAAGGTACGCTAAGCGTACAATAATTGCTGGAGTCAAAACTATGGCCAATATACAAATTGGATTTCATATCGATGGTGATGTGTGGGAACCTGAACAAATTACCCAGGTAGAGGATCACGGCTTCGACATTCTGACTACAGGCGAGCATATCCTTTTTTTCCGACCCATTTTAGATACAGTGACCGTGTTAGCTTACGCCGCCGCTGTCACCAAAAAGATAAAACTACTGCCATCTACATTAATCCTGCCGTTACGTCATCCAACGATGATGGCTAAAGAATTGACTTCAATTGACATTTTATCTAAAGGCCGTCTGATTGCATCGGTGGGCATCGGCGGGGACTACCCCCGTGAATTTGAAGCCTGTGGCGTGCCCATGAATGAGCGTGGTGTAAGGGCCAATGAAGGCATTGAGATTATGCGTAAGTACTGGTCTGGTGAGCGTTTCGACTACGATGGAAGAATCTTTCAATTAAAAGATGTAGATATGCTACCGCCACCACATCAAACCGGTGGGCCACCCCTTTGGGTTTGTGGCCGTAGCGACCCAGCCATGAAGCGGGCCGCAAAATACGGCAATGGTTGGCAGCCATACATGTACACGGCAGATCAAGTAGCTGAGTCTATTACCAAAGTAAAAGATTTTGCTGCCGACATCGGCCGTGAACTAGATGATGATTTTGCCTTCACCACCTTCATGTACGTTAGCATGCATGACGATGCTCAAGAAGCCCGTAATCGAGCAATCGAACAATTGAGCTATCGTTTCAACATGCCTTTTGAAAAAATTGTTGACAAATATTGTGCTTACGGCCCAGCGGATAAAATTATTGAAAGCCTGAGCGAATATGTTGCCGCAGGCACCAACCACATCATTGTGGCCTTGGTAATGCCTGAGGAAGAACGCATGGATTACGTGGCTAAATTTGCTGAAGAAATCTTACCGGCTTTACAACGTATGCAGACGGTATAGCAAATGAAGGATCACAATCATTTGAGCGTAGCAGACATTCAATACCGTATTGATCAGTCTTTATTTCATCAGCTATTTAAGCCAGAAGTGTTACGGGTTGATAACGAAAAGCTTGAACTTAAGTTGCAGGTGTCCATGTGCCCACAATTTGAACGTCAGCCCAGTACTGGCCAATGGCATGGTGGTGTATTGGCTTCATTGGTGGATATTGCTGGTTGCTACGCACTAATGCTAGTGGCTAAGGGCCCCATACTAACACTCAATTTTAGTACCGATTTTTTGAGGTTAGCCGTCTCAGATACTCTAACTGCAACAGCAAAAGTCACACGGTCAGGTCGTACTGTAGGTTTTGTTGAGGTTATAGTACGCAACCAAGAGCAAGAGGAGGTGGTTACTGGCCGCGCTTGCTATGCAATCCGTCCAAGTCAAAGCTAACAGGAGCACTAAACCATGACAAAATCACAACACAAGCACATCGCCATATTAGGTGGTACTGGGGCTCTAGGTTCAGGTTTAGCCCTTCGCTGGGCTCAAGCTGGCCATCATGTCACGTTAGGTTCTAGAGACAGTGAGCGTGCCACAGAAGTAGCAGCTAAACTCAGTCAACAAGTTAGCCAAAAAATTACTGGCACAAGTAATGAAAAAGCTGCATCTGACGCTGAATTGGTAGTTATTACCGTACCTTATGCCAGTCATGCTGCCACCATTGACTCAGTTCGAGATCACCTAACAGGAAAGGTTTTAATTGACGTTACGGTGCCCCTGAAGCCCCCGAAAGTGCGTACGGTACAACTTCCTGAAGGTGGGTCTGTTGCCAAAGCTCTGCAGGCAAACTTGGGCGAGTCAGTAAAGGTTGTTTCTGCCTTTCAAAATGTAGCAGCGACCCATCTCGCCGATTTAGACCATAATATAGATTGTGACATACTGGTGTGTGGCAATGACAAAGAAGCCCGGGGTCAAGTGGTTGAGTTAGCCAATGACGCCGGCATGAAAGCATGGCATGGTGGCCGCATTGACAATTCAGCAGTCGCAGAAGCACTCACCTCCCTGCTTATTTTTATTAATGGAAATTATAAAATAGATGGGGCCGGCATTCGTATTACCGGCACCCCAGCCGACAGCTAAACAGGAATATACGAGTGGCTTCTCAATTAATCATTCAGGCCCTGGAGGGAGTTCCAATGGTCTCGCCTGGTGACAACCTGCAACAGATTTTAGAAACAGCTCTGATCGATAACCAAGTGTGCCTTCAAAACGGCGACATACTCGTGCTAGCCCAAAAAATCGTTTCCAAGGCAGAAGGATGTCTGATGGACTTGAATAAAGTCGAACCCAGTTCAGAAGCCCTTGCTGTGGCTAAAAAGGTTGATAAAGACCCTCGTTTAGTTGACATTATTTTATCCCAAAGCCAGTCCTTGATACGGCAGGTGAAAGGGGTGCTAATTACTCAGCACATACGTGGTTGGGTGATGGCTAACGCTGGGATCGATGCCTCCAACGTCTATTCTAAGGAAGGGCAAGAGAATGTGTTGCTGCTGCCTAAAGATCCAGACTTTTCGTGTAATGTATTGCGGGATGGTTTGTACCAGAGTTTAGGGGTAAACATTGCTGTGGTCATCAATGACAGCTTTGGTCGCCCATGGCGCCTGGGCACCACAGGGGTGGCCATTGGTGCAGCGGGCCTGCCAAGCTTGTGGGATCGACGAGGAGATCTCGACTTATTTGGCAGGGAACTACTAACCAGCCAACAAGCTGTGGCTGATGAAATCGCTGGTGCTGCATCCTTGTTGCAGGGTCAAGGTAATGAAGGTCGTCCTATTGTGCTAGTTAGAGGACTTACCTTCCCCGCAAAGACCGAACCAGAGAACTGTCCTGCTGCAGCTTTGGTGCGTGATATCAGCGAGGATTTATTCCGATGAATAGTGGCCAAACAATTATTCTCTCTGGTGGCGTAGGTGGTGCCAAACTTGTGTTAGGTATGAGTCATGTATTGGCACCTGAACAACTGACTGTAATTACTAACACTGGTGATGATTTTAACCATTACGGTTTACGCATCTGCCCCGATATAGATACTGCCCTCTACACGTTATCAGGATTGTCTGATCAAGAAAAAGGCTGGGGTCGTGCAGAAGAAACCTGGCGTTTTATGCAAGCACTAACAGCGCTTGGTGGCGAAGGTTGGTTTAACCTCGGCGACACTGACCTTGCTTTACATTTAATACGCACCCAGTCTTTAGCTGAAGGAAAAACCCTCACCGAAGTCACCCGAATGCTGGCCAACACTATGGGAATTGAACTCACCCTGTTACCCATGACAAACGACCGAGTAGCAACCCAAGTAATGACCAAGTCTGGGCAGCTCGATTTTCAACATTATTTTGTTCGCGATCAATGTCACCCAAAAGTTACAGGGTTCAGCTTCCAAGGTTTGTCTGAGGCCAGTACAAACCCTCAGTTAATCTGCTCACTCGAAAGTCAACCAGAAGCCATTATTTTTGCTCCTTCTAATCCATACGTGAGCATTGACCCCATTATTAAACTGCCTGGATTACTATCAAAGATGCGCCAGAGCCACACCCCTATAGTAGCAGTGTCCCCTATCGTCGGTGGCGCCGCCATTAAAGGACCTGCCGCTAAGATGATGCTAGAGTTGGGTTTAGAAGTTTCACCTTTAGCAGTTGCAGAACATTATAAAGGCGTGATTCATGGTCTGGTCATCGACGAACTAGACAAAAAATATGCTAGCGCCATTGAGTCTTTGGGTCTTGCGGTTCAAATTGCGCCAACTATCATGCATGATTTAAGTAGCCGCATAAATTTAGCTCAAACCTGTCTCGATTTTGCTCAGGAGTTGAAGGGACACATCACGCCATGACTCATATCATTGTTCCCATCAAAGACCTTTCTCAAGCCAAGCAACGGCTTGCTGGAGTTCTGTCCAAAGAACATCGTGAGGGTTTAGTTCTGGCCATGTTGGAGGATTTATTAATAACCCTGTCAACATTACCATCCTGCACCGTGTGGGTGATTGCGAGCAACCCTAAGGTTTTTCAAGTGGCCCAAAGGTGTGGCGCCCAAATTATCAACGAACACGAATCTCAAGGTTATAATCAAGCCGTAGCGTTCGGTTTAAAACAGTTTGCAGGTGAACCTATTGCAGTAATCCCAGGAGATGTTCCCCTTGCGAGTGCTGTGGAAATCCTTCAGCTAATCAAACCCACAGATGACCAAAATGAATTAGTCCGTCTTGCACCTGACACGGAGCAGCAAGGGACAAATGGACTTTTCTTATCTCGGGCTAATCTAATGGAGCCAGGTTTTGGCTCACACAGCTATATGCGCTACCTCAGTAAAGCGAGAGCCAAAGGAATTGGTGTTGAAAACATTTCCAGTGCCAATTTAGCCCTAGACATTGATACTCCCGCAGACTTAGAACAACTTGTCAGTCACGTCAGAAAAGGTGCGACATACGAATTTTTACAACAGCTAGGCCATCACTTTGGACCACAGTTTCTAGACCAGGGAGCAGCATGAACGCATCAATTAGGATTCCGCACAGTGGCTATCGAATTACCGCAGAAGACGCCTTACTTTTGTTACAGCAAGATGAAGAAACATTACTTACAAGAGCTGCAAACTTAAGAGATCATGGCCATGGTCGAAAGGTCAGTTATTCCCGCAAGGTCTTCATTCCTCTTACTCAGCTATGCCGTGACGTGTGCCATTATTGTACATTTGCTAAAGCTCCTAAACGACTCAATCAGCCTTACTTAACCCCCAAGCAGGTACTTGAAATCGCTAAGGCAGGCCAGGCCGCAGGGTGTAAAGAAGCGCTCTTCACTTTAGGAGACAAGCCCGAATTGCGCTACCGCGAAGCCAGCGAAGCGCTTGAAGAAATGGGTTATGCGAGCACCCTTGAATATTTAGCTGCTATGTCTCGTTTAGTGTTTGAAGAGACAGGATTATTACCTCACTTAAATCCAGGAGTGATGTCAGCAAGCGAAATTAGCATGCTTCGTGAAGTATCCGTATCTATGGGCATCATGCTCGAAACTTCCTCCCATCGTTTAAGCGAGAAAGGCGGTTGTCACTATGGCTCACCTGACAAACTACCTGAAGTCCGCCTAGCTACAATTGCCGAAGCAGGTCGTCAAAAAGTACCCTTCACTAGCGGCATATTGATAGGCATTGGTGAAACCCGAAAGGAGCGTATTGAAAGCTTGCTAGCGTTACGTAAGTTGCATGAAGAATTTGGTCATATTCAAGAAATTATCGTACAAAATTTTCGAGCCAAGGCCGATACGAAAATGGCCCATGCTCCAGAACCAGACATCTCTGAATTGCGCTGGAGCATTGCAGTAGCTCGTATTATTTTCGGTTCGGAAATGTCTATTCAAGCACCACCAAACTTATCCTCTGGTGCCTGTGCAGACCTTGTCGCAGCAGGAATAAACGATTGGGGAGGCATATCTCCAGTCACTCCCGACCACGTTAATCCTGAAGCACCGTGGCCACAGCTAGATCAATTAGCTATAGATAGTGCAAAATGCAGTAAAATTTTGGTTGAACGTTTGGGCGTTTATCCGATGTATGCACATCAACCGGCCGTGTGGTTACATAAACCATTTCACAAGCCAGTACGTTCGGCTATTGATGCAGACGGTTTAGTACGCGAAAGCCGTTGGGTTGCGGGGGTGAGCGCACAGCCAATCCCACGCATTATCACCACCCCCGGATTCATTAGAGACCTCTCCCTAGATCGAGTTCTAAGCCGCGCATCAGATGGTTTGGAGTTAACTCAGCAAGAGGTAGAACGATTGTTCGCCGCCCGAGATGGCGAAGTCGAACCTGTACTTCAGGCCGCAGACGCTGTGCGACAAAAACTGTGCGGTGACACCGTTAGCTACGTGGTTACACGCAATATTAATTACACTAATATTTGTAGTTACCGATGCAGTTTTTGCGCGTTTGCCAAGGGTAAGAAACATGAAGAACTACGTGGAAAACCTTACAACTTAGATCCTGAAGTAGTGGCTGATAGAGCAGTTGAGGCGTGGAACAGGGGTGCAGTAGAAGTCTGCCTGCAAGGAGGAATTCACCCGTCTTACACAGGACAGACGTATCTTGATATTCTTAGCGCCATAAAAACTCGTTTGCCCGATATGCACGTCCACGCTTTTTCTCCGCTAGAAATATTCCAAGGTGCAGAAACCCTTGGTGTATCTGTCGACCATTTTTTAGGACAGCTTGCTGATGCTGGGTTAGGAAGCTTGCCAGGCACCGCTGCTGAGATTCTTGATGACCGGATTAGAGTTAATTTGTGCCCAGATAAAGTTAATACTCAGCAGTGGTTTGATGTCATAGACAGCGCCCATCGTCGTGGCATCCCTACCACTGCAACCATAATGTATGGACACATTGAACAGCCAGTCCATTGGGCGAAGCATTTGCTTGGATTACGGCAACAACAACAGAAAACGGGGGGGTTTACTGAACTCGTGCCGCTGCCTTTCGTGCACATGGAAGCACCAATGTACCTTAAGGGCCATTCTCGTATCGGACCTACATGGCGCGAGGCTGTTTTAATGCATGCCGTCAGCCGCTTAGTACTCAGCCCTGAGATCGTTAATATTCAGGCATCTTGGGTTAAGTTAGGGCCAGAAGGAGTTGCTCAGTGCCTTAAGGCCGGGGTTAATGACATCGGTGGTACTTTAATGGATGAAACCATTACCCGTTCTGCTGGAGCAGAACACGGTCAAGAAATGACACCTCAAGCGATGGAGAGCATACTGGCCAAAGCTAACCGGCCCGCTCGACAGCGTACCACTTTATATGCAGACGCTAAGAACGAGCGCAAGGTATGTTCTTTTAACAGTTTGCCACAGGCGAGCTAAAACTATTTCTCCTAAGTAAAACGTTAACAAGGGCAAGTTGCCCTGGTTTTTTAATCCAAATTCTAGCCTACTAAATTAGGTAACCATGTTGCGATACCAGGGAAAGCGGCAATAGAGACAATGCCAATAAGGAATAAGATGACAAAGGGCCAAGTCGCTTTGTAAACTTCACTGATAGTCATATCAGGAACCACCGCCTTAAATGCGAACAAGGTATAACCGAACGGTGGCGTAATTGCACCCAGTGTTATGTTGACTAAAAATAATAGCCAGAACCACACAGGGTCAAAACCCAAGCTATCAACTACAGGTTGGTAGATAGGTATGGTCAATAATATAACTGCAATAGTGTCAATAAACATACACAGTACGAAAGGCACAGCAAGCAAGATAAACAACATCATCATCGGGGAATACCCTAAATTCGCTACCAGGTCGACCAATTCACTAGTAGCGCCAGTAAATGCTAATAATTGAGTGAACATTTTTGACATGGCCATAATAACCAATATCATTGCCGATACAGTGATCGCTGCAACTATAGAATCCCAGATCATTTTGACGCTTAAATTACGATAGATAGCTGCTGTAATAAGTGCACCGACCACCCCCGTTGCAGCCGATTCTGATGGAGTTGCGATGCCCAACATAATGAAACCCATTACTGAAAAAATGACGATAATAAAGGGTAGTGTGCGTAATACGGCAACGACTTTGTCGCCTATGGTGACGCTATTTCGTTCACCGTCTGTGATCGCAGGAGCCAATTTATTATTCAATGAAATACGAATGAAAACGTAGACTAGAAAGATGCCACCTATAAATAGTCCTGGGATTACTCCAGCGATCAGCAACTTAGCAATGGACACGTCAGCTATAGAGCCAACAATAATGGCCAATAAACTGGGTGGGATAATGGGTGCCAAGCTTGCCCCACCGATGATAAGGCCTGCTGCTATTTTACGATCATAACCTCGCGCTTGCATGCCAGGCATAATTGCCCTGCCTAGCATCGCTGCCACAGCCATTGCTACACCAGATAGCGCCCCAAACACTGCAGACAAAGCGACCACTAAAACGTACTGACGCCCTCGCATGCGCCCCACTAACTTATCGATGGAGTCAAATAACACGTCCATAGTTCCAGAACGGAATAACAACTCCCCCATAAGGATAAATAGTGGTATTGAAGCCAACGAAGTAATAGACACAGTATCTAGAATACTGTTCGCAAACATTGGAAAACCATAGGGTCCAATGATGACGTAAACGCCTACTAATATAGCAGCCAAGAATGCTAAGAATACCGGCGCACCTGACAAAAAGAAAGTGAAGAGAATGGCAATGCCCGCCAATAAAATTGTATACCACTCCATAATCAATTTTCCATAAGAAGATTACTGTTGACGCGATGACTCGGATTCGCTTGGCGTAACAAGTAGAGCGAACTCAATAACAGCCCAAATGTTATAAAGATAGAAACCCACCATTGGGGTATTGGAATAATCGCTAAAGTCTCAATACCTTTAGAGTACTGGCGCCAGTTTTCGAGTGCACTAACGTAAGCCGCAAAGCTCAAACACAAAAAACCAATCAAACTAATGATGGTATAGATAATATCTGCCCATTTGGAAGGCATTATGTCCACTAGAATAGTTACAGCAACGTGCTGTTTATCTTGCGTCACTTTTGGCAGGGCTAAAAATACCGAAGCAGCTAAAGCATAAGATACATAGTCACTAACCCAGGCTGTAGGCGAGTTAAAAAAGTAGCGCGTGATTACTTCATAAACATATGCAATCACAATTGACCCAAGCCCTATAGCAGCGAGCGTTGCCGCCACCTTAGTGATGGCATCCTGCAGGCTGCAGAGTTTGGATATAAAAGACGACATAGGCGTTTACCTCAAAAACGTGAAAGCCGCCTTATGCGTTAACAATAAGACGGCTTTTGGTTAGTACCTCTTACATGCCCTTAGACGCTACAAAGTCGCGGAAGGCTTCCCCCGTCGCACCAGATTGCTCTACTGCTACTTCCATTGCACGTGCTGCATACAAAGCATTAGCTTCGTCCAAAGTGTAGCCAATTGATGTGGTTTTTGCACCTGCCGCTACCATAGCTGCATTTTCTACCTTCAACAAGTTTTTGAATATGCCAATTGTGTTCTTCTCTAACTGGTAACCTGCGTCTAGCAGAACCTTTTGAGAATCGCCATCAAGAGAGTTGAACTTGTCCAAGTTCATCATGATTAAGTAGGAAACGGTGCCAAATGCTGGCTCACCAAGATAAGGTGCGACTTCGTGGAATTTGTAACCCACTGCTCCAACAGCAGGCCATACAAGACCGTCAATAACGCCTTTCTCCGTAGCAGAGTATAGTTCGCCAAACGGAATAATTACGGCCGTTCCACCCAATGATCCAACAATTTTGTTGTAAGAAGGCAGTGCCCTAATTTTCTTACCGCTTAGTTTAGAACCTGGGTCCATTGCCTCTTTAAGGAAAAACCTAAAGCCCGTAGTGGCCGTAGGAATTGATAGAATTTTGAGATTTTGGGTTGTTTGGTAATGATTGTCTGCCCAGTCCCAAATACCCGAAGAGCGGCGCTTATCAACATCACCCTCGACTGCGTCGATGGCCGCGCCTATACCTGTTGTACCCGTATGATAAAGACCATGAGTATAAATAATGTCAAATACACCGGCCGAGACTGGTTGCAGTTGTTTACCAGCAGCTACCACTTCAGGTCCGCTAGGTTTGATGGTGATTGCACCTGAAGACAGGCTAGACACCAGATCGTTATAGCCATAAGCCATGTTAGCCGTACCAGAGTGATTGCCACCCCAAGCGGTCAACATTTTCAGGTTCTCAGCATTGGCTGCACCTGATGCTAAAGCCAACCCGAGTGCCGAAACAGATAAAGTCTTGAGAAGTTTTTTATTAAAATTATTCATTGATTCCTCCAACTATAAGTTATATGGCCAACAACGCCTAAACAGCTAAACGAAAGGCCGAACAAGCCGTCTTTACGTATTTTTACATATTCGACTATTTAAGTAGCATACGCCCTTTTTTGTTACTGACAAGTAGTTTGGCGATAGTTTTTTGTGTTTAGGTTAGCAATAACACTAGCTTTTGAATTGAAAGTTGTACTAATGCATTGTTTTATAATGATATTTTTTAATAAAAAGTTTGTAAAATAAAAAAGAGTATCAAACTGCCCTTATTTTAAAACTAAACTGACTTTAATCTGATTCAGCATCCATTGTTGGCATAAAACTCCTGCCGCCTAATGAACCAGCCGTTGAGGCACCACCACTTCACCCGTGCAGTAAATTAATCCCACTCCAAGCTAGTCATAAGCACCAAAATTAACGCCATATCAATATCTTCAGCGCGAAAGTCAAAAAGCCACAGCGGTGTTATAGAGATAGGGTCGAACTGACACTACTAAAAAGGATACGTCTTTTCATTAACACACTAAAAAGCCCGCGCTGGATAACCAGGGCGGGCTTTTTAAGTTGCGGTTAACGCTAAATCAATTACTTGCTAGTGCGGCTACCGAAACGCTTGTTGAAGCGATCGATACGGCCGCCAACGTCTATATTTTTCTGCTTACCAGTGTAGAAGGGGTGGCATGCCGAACATGTGTCAATGTGCATGTCTTTGCATAGCGTAGAGCGCGTTTCTACAACGTTGCCGCAAGAACACGTAGCCTTAATGGCTTCGTACTTAGGATGAATATCTTTTTGCATGGGAAATAACCTCAAGGTTATGGCGCCGCCACTTGATCTATTGCCAAGCACCGCACCGATCGAAGATCTTTAAAAGATCTCTTTCAAATTGGCCAGCCGAAAACCAGCAAGCCATAAAAATAGAGGCGAAATTCTACCAGACACCTCCAGATAAGCAAGCCTTTTTGCCAACGCAGACTTTACAAATAATCAAATGAGCGGTTTATCTTTGTAAAGCACCACAAACACAGACACTTTGGTGTAGGATAACCCTCTAACCCACTTCTCTTCAATGTCCTATTTTCCAGTGCCTATGTATTTACAAATCGCCCTCGCCACTGGTCTACGCCAAGAGTTTACTTATTTAGCGCCAGACAAAACGGAAGACTCTTACTTGCCGGAAATTGGTTTACGAGTGCGTGTAACCTTGGGTCGGAGTGAAAGAGTGGGGCTTATTGTAGGCATCAACCAAACCACGGAACTAGATCTCAACAAGCTCAAACCTATCAGCGAAGTATTAGATGAAACGCCACTATTATCCAAAGAACTTTGGCAGTTGGGGCTTTGGGCAGCAGACTATTACCAACATCCAGTAGGTGATGCTCTTATGCATCTACTGCCGGCCAAATTGCGCCATCCGCTACCCAATCAACTCATCCAACTCAATTGGCAAATAGCTGATGTAGAAGCCGACTTTGGCAGGGCCAAAAAACAGCACATCCTTTGGCAACAACTTCAAACATTGGCCCCAGAGTTCAACCTAAGTCAGCTACAAAGCATTGGCATTAAACCTAGTCAACTGAAACCATTTTTAGACAAAGGCTGGCTTACCACCAGCTACCCTGAGCCTCAACATGTGACTTTGCAACTGGCTGAGAAGGGCCTAGACCTCAACCCAGAACAATCACACATTGTTGAGCACTTAGCTAAGGTAAATGGCACGTTTAGTTGCAACCTATTGAATGGTGTTACGGGTAGTGGTAAGACCGAAGTGTATTTTCACGCCATTGCCCATCAACTGCAGGCGGGTAAACGAACCCTGTTATTGGTGCCCGAAATAGGCCTTACACCACAGTTACTGCAGCGGCTTGAACAGCGTTTTAACAACCGCGTGCTGGCACTGCACTCGGGGCTTACAGAACACCAACGACTTAACGCTTGGCAACAGGCAGGGCTTGGTCAGGCTGACATCATCATTGGTACCCGCTCTGCCTTATTTACCCCCATCCCAGATTTAGGCCTTATCATTATTGATGAAGAACACGACCAAGCCTACAAACAGCAAGAAGGTTTTCGTTACCATGGCCGTGACTTGGCGATAAAGAGAGCTGCTGATGCCAACATTCCAATTTTATTGGGCTCCGCCACGCCCTCATTAGAGAGTTTGGCGAATGTAGCACGGGGTCGATTTAGCCAATGGCTATTATCCCAACGAGCAGGCAAAGCAAGCAGCCAAAGTTATCAGGTTATTGATTTACGCAACCAGCCACAACAAGCAGGCATATCTGAACAGTTACAGGAAATGATTCAGATTCAACTGGATTTAGACCATCAAGTTCTACTGATGCTAAATAGGCGGGGGTTTGCCCCGAGCTTACAATGCCAGTCTTGTGGCGCAACCGCACAATGCCCAGCCTGCGATGCCAATATGACCTTACACCGTCGGCCCCCAAGGTTACATTGCCACCACTGTGAGCACCAGCAACCCGTACATTTACATTGCCCACAATGCCAGAGCCACCAATTAAAGCCGTTAGGCCAAGGTACCGAGCGAACGGAAGAACAGCTCAACACGCTCTTCCCAAACACGCCAGTTCATCGTATAGACCGCGACACTACCCGTAAAAAAGGCAGCTTAGAAAGTATGTTAGATCAGGTGCATCGGGGCGAGCCTTGCTTATTAGTGGGCACCCAAATGTTGGCTAAAGGTCACCATTTTCCTAATGTTACTTTGGCGGCTATTTTAGATGCTGATGCCAGCCTGTTTAGCAGTGATTTCCGCGGTCCAGAAAAGCTAGCGCAACTATTAGTGCAAACCGCAGGTCGTGCGGGGCGTGCCCAAATACCCGGTACAGCAGTGATCCAAACCTACCAAGCAGATCACCCCACCATTAACATTTTAGTAAACCAGGGATACAACGCCTTTGCTCAGCAAGAGCTAACCATCCGCCAGCAAAGTGGCTTGCCACCCGTGGGTCATATGGCCTTGTTTCATGCTCAGGCAAAAGATGCGACACAAGCCTTTGCCCTGCTAAATTGGTTAGGGCAACAAATACAAAGCCCAGCGTTACGACCACTAACCAAAGCCTTGCTTATGTTCGGCCCTATGCCTGCTTTTATGGCCCGTAGAGCCCATTATTATCGTGCTCAACTACAACTTCAGCACCCTAACCGCAAACAATTACAGCAATTATTACAGCAATTGTGCCATTTATTAGATCAACATCCAGCAGCGCGTAAAATACGCTGGAGTCTAGACATAGACCCGCAAGAACTGGGATAATTAGGCGTTATATACACGCATTTGTTATGTCCTCATTTCTGGACAGCATTTAAACCTTTAGAAGCCAAAACACCAACATGAAGCAACACATTGCAGACCTCATTCAACAAGCCATCGATGCACTTAAAACTGTGGGTGAGTTTGACGCTGATCTCGTCGCCACTATTCAAATTGATAACACCCGCGACAAACAACACGGCGACCTTGCTTGTAACATCGCCCTCACTTTAGCTAAGGCAACACGGCGCAAGCCACGCGACATCGCAGAACTGATCTGCAACCACATACCTACATCAGACTCAGTAACTAAAACAGAAATTGCGGGTCCAGGCTTCATTAACTTTTTTATCAGCCAAGATGCCACTCAGGCCGTTATTGCTAGAGTGCTTAAAGAAGCTGAGCAATTTGGCCGCAATAACAGTGGGTCTGGCCATAAAGTTCAAGTTGAATTTGTATCTGCCAACCCTACAGGTCCTTTACATGTGGGCCATGGTCGCGGTGCAGCCTATGGCGCCAGTGTTTCTAACTTGTTGGAAGCAGCGGGCTACGAGGTAGAGAGGGAATATTACGTAAATGATGCCGGCCGACAAATGAATATTTTGGCCGCCAGTGTGTGGCTGCGTTACCTACAACAAGCAGGTGAAGAGATTGTATTCCCAAGTAATGGTTATCAAGGTGATTATGTTAATGACATAGCCCAACAACTGCATGCACAAGTGGGTAGCCGTTTACAGCGTGATGCTGCAGCAGTGATGGCTGGCCTCCATGCAGATGCCCCTGAAGGCGACAAAGAAAAACACATCGATGATTTGGTTGAGCGTGCTCAGAACTTGCTGGGCAAAAGTGATTATCGCTTAATGTTTGATGCTGGCCTAGACTCTATTCGTGATGATATTAAGCAGGATTTACACGGTTTTGGTGTGGACTTCGAGCAGTGGTTCTCCGAACGTAGCCTAGACCATGGCGACCAAATCAACCGTGCCATTACTAAACTACAAGAACAAGGCCATGTCTATGAAGACGGCGGTGCCTTATGGTTTCGTTCTACGGAATTTGGCGACGACAAAGACCGCGTAGTAAAACGTGACAATGGCCAAACCACCTACTTTGCGTCCGACATTGCCTACCATTTGAATAAGTTCGAACGTGGCATGGATACGGTCATTAATGTATGGGGAGCAGATCACCACGGCTACATCATTAGGGTAAAGGCCGCGTTACAAGCCCTAGGTATTAACCCTGCCCGCTTAGTAGTAAAGCTAGTTCAATTTGCCATTTTGTATCGTGGTGCAGAACGGGTGCAAATGTCTACCCGTAGTGGTTCTTTTGTGACCTTACGCGAACTTCGTGAAGAAGTGGGCAAAGACGCCTCACGCTTCTTCTATGTCACACGTAAATCGGAACAACATATGGATTTTGACTTGGACCTTGCTAAGTCAGAAAGTAAAGACAATCCGGTGTATTACATTCAGTATGCTCATGCACGTATCTGCACCCTTATTAGAAAATTGGCAGAAAAGAACATGGCATGGAATTCAGAAATAGGTCTGCAGCAACTAGAAAAGCTTAACGAAGAGACGGAAATCGCTCTTATGCAGCAGATTGAACTGTACCCAGAAGTCATCACTAGTGCGGCCAACAACCACGAGCCCCATCAGGTTGCCCATTACCTTAAAGACTTAGCCAGTAATTTTCACAGTTACTACAACGCTCACCGCATGGTTATTGACGATGCTAAGTTACGTAACGCTCGCATGTGTCTTTGCATGGCCGCGTGCCAAGTCATGGCTAACGGCCTAAGCCTGTTGGGTGTCGACGCACCAGAGCAAATGTAGCCATGGCACCCCACGATTACGCTAAGCGAAAACCCAAGAAAAAGCCACGCAAACCTGCTGTTTCAGGCTGGGTGATGCTGTTTACCTTAATTGTAAGCATGGGTTTTTTGGCGGCCCTGGTGATGCTTTCACAACAGCCAGATGATACCAACGCTAGCACCGTTGTAAGTGAAAAAAACAACCCATCTAAAGCGATTAAGTTGGCACCGAAAAACATAGACAAGGCGCTTGATAAGAAAGGTGTTATCGAACCAAAGGACAGCTTCGACTTTTATACCTTATTGCCCGATAGTGAAGTTACCCCAGTGCAAGTGGATGCTTATATCTCCACACCTAAAGACCCTCAAAAGAAGACTAACATCTTACTGCAGGCCGGATCTTTTCGTAAGCTGGCTGAAGCTGACCGCCTTAGGGCTGAACTGATCCTTATTAATATGAATAATGTTGTGGTCGAAAAAACAGTATCGAGCACTGGCTCCGTTTGGTATCGCGTTCGCATCGGGCCATTTAGCAACCGCTCAACCCTTAACAAAGCCGAAGACCTCCTCGCCCAACAGAGCATTGAGTCGATTCGAATTAGTAAAAGCGCTAACTAAACGTCTGTTAAGTCCGTTTACGCTTGAATTCTAGCGTCTCGACCCCATCCTAACAGGACCACACTTAGGCACATAGCCAGAGCTTTGAAACCAATTAGGAATGAGACATGACCACCATTGTATCAGTACGCCGCGGCGATCAAGTTGTATTAGGTGGCGACGGCCAAGTTTCCTTGGGCAATACCGTAATGAAAGGCAATGCTCGAAAAGTGCGCCGCCTATACCACGACAAAGTAATTGCAGGGTTTGCTGGTGGTACCGCTGACGCATTCACCTTATTTGAACGCTTTGAAAGTCAGCTAGAAAAGCACCACGGCCAACTGGTGCGTTCTGCCGTAGAACTGGCCAAAGAATGGCGTAGTGATCGCGCCTTACGCCGGTTAGAAGCCATGCTAGTGGTTGCCAATGAGGAGGCCTCCCTTATTATCAGCGGTACTGGTGATGTAATAGAGCCAGAACACGGGCTTATTGCCATTGGTTCTGGTGGCAACTTCGCCCAAGCTGCAGCATTAGCGCTGTTGGACAACACAGAGCTTTCGGCCCACGACATCGTTAGTAAAAGCCTTGATATTGCTGCAAATATTTGTGTTTTTACCAACCACCAAACCACCATCGAAACCATTGAACTAACTGCTCAAACTAATAAATAAGGCTGAACCATGTCTCAACTGACTCCTGCTGAAATTGTCAGCCAACTCGACAACCACATTATTGGCCAAGATGCCGCTAAGCGCGCCGTGGCTATCGCACTGCGTAACCGCTGGCGCCGTATGCAACTTGAACCCAACATGCGGGCTGAAATTGCACCCAAAAACATTATGATGATTGGCCCTACTGGTGTTGGTAAAACTGAGATTGCTCGACGTTTGGCCAAATTGTCCCATGCTCCTTTTATAAAGATCGAAGCAACCAAATTCACTGAAGTAGGTTATGTAGGCCGTGATGTAGAATCTATTATTCGTGACCTCATGGAAACGGCTATGAAGATGCTGCGTGAAGACGCCATGACCAAAGTGGCCAACCAAGCAGCAGACCGTGCAGAAGACCGTATTTTAGACGTATTGCTGCCGCCTGCACGTGGTGCAGATGATGACTCAAGCACTACAGAGTCAGGCACCCGTCAGGTATTCCGTAAGAAACTGCGAGAAGGTAAACTAAACGACAAAGAAATTGATATAGAAGTATCTAACTCACCGGTTGGTGTTGAGATCATGGCGCCTCCGGGCATGGAAGATATGACCAATCAATTGCAGGGTTTATTTGCCAACATGGGCAAAGACAGAAAACAAACCAAAAAAATGAACATTGCCGACGCCCTAAAGCAACTTCAAGGCGAAGAAGCTGCAGGCTTAGTTAAGGAAGAAGATCTTAAACAACAGGCTTTAGACGCCGTTGAGCAAAATGGTATTGTATTTTTAGATGAGATCGACAAAATTGCTAAAAGACAAGAAGGTGGCAGTGGCGATGTATCACGTGAAGGCGTGCAACGCGACTTGTTGCCCCTCATTGAAGGCTGCACCGTAACCACTAAATACGGTATGGTGAAGACAGACCATATCCTGTTTATTACCTCAGGCGCATTCCACGTTGCAAAGCCTTCAGACCTTATTCCAGAGTTACAAGGCCGGTTACCTATTCGGGTAGAGTTAAACGCCCTACGCCCAGAAGACTTTGCACGCATTCTTACGGAACCTAACTATTCACTCACGCAGCAGTATAAAGCGCTATTGAGTGTAGAAGGAGTTGATCTAGAGTTCACTGAGGATGGTGTTAAGCGCATAGCTGAGCTGGCCTATGAGGTGAACGAAAGCACCGAGAACATCGGCGCGCGACGCCTGCATACACTATTGGAGCGTTTGCTAGAAGATCTATCATTCACGGCTAACCAAGCCACTGGCGCGAAAGTAGTTATTAACCAAACTTACGTAGATAACAACCTACAAGATCTTGTGAAAGACCAAGATTTGAGCCGCTATATATTGTAGATTGCGACGCTGCAATCCACAGGCCTAAGCTAACCAAGGCAGCGTGCTAGCTGCTTGTTAACCTCTGCTTCGATCTGGCCCTTCATGGGAGTTAACATCATGCCAAGGGTCAGTTCAACTTCTACCATCCCTTCTGTTAGCACCATAGAGCCTTTTACACCTTGGCGCTCAAGCATCAATATATCGCCCTGCCAAGAGCTCTTTACGTCTAACTTTTTTTCCAGCTTAGCAGAAAAGGCATTTACCGCTTCGCGGGCTTCTGCCATAGTGAGTGGATGGGGGTAGGAGACTTGAATACTGGCCATAGAAAGTCATTAAATGGAAGGTTATTAAACACCGCCATGTTAATCCTGCACGGAATTATAAACAAGGTGGCAGCTTGCGGGTCATTAACATAGCCACTCTTTATTCCAATTTTGAAGTAAGTTATAACTTTTTAGTATTAGACACTGTGGTGAATGTTGGTAGTATGCTTTCAGCGTAAATAAAAATAATAAGCGCAATAAGAAAAAAAGACATCCTTTGGCTTAATAATAAAAATAAACTAGCCTCAGAAAGCGGCTCATATGAGCTGCTTTTTTTATGCCTGTTATTTGGATATATACCCTACAGACTGAAGACACAACTAATATTACCTATTTAACCACCGCACTGCTTGTTAACAACCCAATCAGACAAGCTTAATAAACGATCTTTTAATTGATTGTATTCATCTTTCGCCGCTTGAGAATCGCTACTGCCATCTACGAACAGCAAAACTGGCCAATAAAACACACCCCCAACAAGTTCTAAACGTTCCATTTCCGCGTCTTCATCTCTCACTCCAGCAATTTCGTGCATCTGGCCAGTAATACGCCGAGCCTCAGAATAGAGCTGATCACAACTAAAGGCATCATAGGCAGCTGTAAAAATCGGCACAGTAGCAGTTGTGACAACACGACTTGGGGTATTCATACAGGCCACAGTAAGGCCTGCCAACACCAATAATATAAGTTTGTTCATAACGATACCCTCACATACTTATAAACTAACAGACTCTATCGTAAGCTGATAGCTCCCAAATTCTTTTCGCTCACAAAAAAGCCGGCGCTTAAGCCGGCCTTTTGTTGGCGTTAGCGATGCTTACTTAGGTGCACGCTTACGTGCAGTTTCCGTAAGTAGACGCTTTCGTAAACGGATAAAGTGAGGTGTCACTTCAACCAACTCATCGTCTTCGATAAACTCAAGCGCTTGCTCAAGAGAGAACCGAATAGGTGGGCTAAGCACAATGTTCTCATCGGTACCTGCCGCACGGATATTGGTAAGCTGCTTACCCTTAGTTGGGTTAACCGCCAAGTCATTACCACGGCTGTGAACACCTATAAGCATACCTTCGTATACATCAATGTTTGGCTCAACCATCAAACGGCCACGGGTCTGCAGGTTAAACAAAGCGAACGCTAAGATCTTACCTTTAACCATGGAAACCAATACGCCGTTTTGACGCTCAGCCAACGCACCTTGCTTCACCTGACCGTAGTGATCGAATACAGAAGTCATTACACCACTGCCCGAAGTTAAGGTTAAGAACTGACCACGAAAGCCAATCAAACCACGTGAAGGAATAAGGAATTCTAAACGTGTGCGGCCTTTACCGTCTGGCTCCATGTTGGTCATATCTGCTTTACGGCGGCCCATTTCTTCCATCAACGAACCTTGATGCTGATCTTCACAATCGATCAATACCGCTTCGTATGGCTCCATCATCACGCCATCAACTTCTTTCTCGATTACCTGTGGACGACCCACACCCAACTCAAAGCCTTCACGACGCATGCTTTCGATTAATACTGACAAGTGCAACTCACCACGGCCTGATACTACAAAACGATCTGGAGAATCACCCTGCTCAACACGTAGGGCTACGTTGTGAATCAATTCACGATCTAAACGGTCACGGATGTTACGGCTGGTAACAAACTTGCCGTCTAGACCAGCAAACGGTGAATCGTTCACTTGGAACGTCATGGATACTGTTGGCTCATCAATGCTTAGAGCAGGCAATGCTTCAATATGGTCTGGATGACAAATGGTGTCAGAAATATTCAAACCATCTATACCAGTTACGCACACAATATCGCCAGCTTGGGCTGTTGGCACATCAATACGCTCAAGACCCATGTAACTCATTACATTTTGTAACTTAGCTGCGCGCTGCTTGCCATCGGCACAAACCACTTTAACCTGTTGCCCTAGCTTCATACTGCCACGCTTAATACGACCCACGCCGATAACGCCTACATAGCTTGAGTAGTCCAAGGCGGAAATTTGCATCTGTAAAGGACCTTCAAGGTCTACATTTGGTGCTTTAACATGTTCAACCAAAGCTTCGAACAATGGTGTCATATCATCAGACATGTCGTCTGGTGATGAACCAGCGATACCGTTGATGGCAGACGTGTACATTACCGGGAAGTCTAGCTGCTCATCAGTCGCTCCTAAAGAGTCGAACAAATCGAACACCTGATCCATAACCCAATCCGGACGTGAGCCTGGACGGTCGATCTTGTTGATTACAACAATTGGGTTAAGGCCCTGTTGGAAGGCCTTTTGAGTTACAAACCGTGTTTGTGGCATAGGGCCATCTACGGCGTCCACCAACAACAATACGCAATCTACCATAGATAGAACGCGTTCTACCTCACCACCAAAGTCGGCGTGTCCTGGTGTGTCAACGATGTTGATATGGTAACCATTCCAACTTACAGCAGTGTTTTTTGCTGTGATGGTAATACCACGTTCTTTTTCTTGGTCGTTAGAGTCCATAAGGCGCTCTGTGCCTTGGTCACGACGGTCAAGGGTGCCGGATTGTTCTAGCAACTTGTCTACCAAGGTGGTTTTACCATGGTCTACGTGGGCTACAATCGCCACATTTCTTAACTTTTCGATCATCTCACTACTCCAAACGGCCTCAATTGAACATGGCCAAAATACGTATGGGCGTTACTGTACTGCAGCGCCAAAAAAATGCAGCGCGAATTATAGCAAAAGTAAGGTGATAACACAGCACCTAAGGGGAAACAAGAACAACATTCATGCAGCTTTATACTTATGCACCCTATTGGTGCGAACGGTCTTCAAATACGACCCTTTTTAGTGCAAACTATACCTATATTGGCTGTTAATTTTATTACACTGTCCCTTAATTAAGGCGGTACCATATTAAAAGTCACATGCATGTGACCAAAACCGCCATAGAGAGTCGCTTTTAACGCATTACACAAAGTTGGCACGAGCGTTGCTATAGTAATGAACAGTAATAAACAGTAATGTCAGCCAACACGCTGCAACCCATACACGTTAACCCTCCGGCGCTTAAGCCGGTTTTGATTGGAGAGACTTTATGTCCGCAAATACCCTTAAGATGATCCAAGACAGCGAAGCGCGCTGGGTGACCTACGTTTCACCGATACCAAAGGTAAAGAACACCACGTAACGATTCCTGCGCGCGTTGTAGACGAAGACTTCTTTTCTGAAGGACAAATGTTTGATGGTTCGTCAATTGCTGGCTGGAAAGGCATTAACGATTCAGACATGATTATCATGCCTGACGACAGCTCTGCTGTATTAGACCCATTCACAGAACAAACCACAGTAAACGTACGTTGTGACGTTATTGAGCCCGCTACTATGCAAGGCTACGACCGCGACCCACGCTCTGTTGCCGCTCGCGCTGAAGAATACCTTAAGTCTACAGGTATTGGTGACACTGCATTCTTTGGTCCAGAGCCAGAATTCTTTGTATTTGATGACGTAAAGTGGAAAGCCGATATGCAAGGTGCCATGTACGAAATCAATTCTGAAGAAGCAGCTTGGCAGTCTAACGCTACTATCGAAGGCGGCAACACTGGCCACCGTCCTGGTGTTAAAGGCGGTTATTTCCCAGTTCCTCCAGTCGACTCTTCGCACGATATGCGTGGCGCAATGTGTGACGCAATGGAAGCTATGGGTGTTGAAATAGAAGTACACCACCACGAAGTGGCAACGGCTAACCAAAACGAAATCGGCACTAAGTTCAGCACTTTAATTCGTAAAGCTGACGAAGTTCAGATCATTAAGTACTGCGTACACAACGTGGCTCACGCTTACGGCAAGACAGCTACCTTTATGCCTAAGCCAATCGTTGGCGACAACGGTTCTGGCATGCACGTACACCAGTCTATTGCTAAAGATGGCGTTAACCTTTTTGCAGGTGACGGCTATGGTGGCTTGTCTGACATAGCACTATACTACATTGGCGGTATAATTAAGCACGCTAGGGCGCTTAACGCTTTCACTAACGCCTCTACTAACGCTTACAAGCGCTTAGTGCCTGGTTTTGAAGCCCCTGTCATGTTGGCCTACTCTGCCCGTAACCGCTCTGCGTCTATTCGTATTCCATACGTAAGCAACCCACGCGGTCGTCGTGTAGAAGTGCGCTTCCCTGATCCTACAGCCAACCCTTACTTGTGCTTCGCGGCATTGTTAATGGCAGGCCTTGATGGCATTCAGAACAAAATCCACCCTGGCGATGCTGCCGACAAGGATTTGTATGACCTACCTGCTGAAGAAGCAGCCGCAATCCCAACGGTTGCTAGAAGCCTAGAAGAGGCCCTTGATGCACTAGAAGCAGATCGTGAGTTCTTAACTCGTGGCGGCGTATTTACTGACGAAATGATCGATGCTTACATCGAACTTAAAAACGGCGAAGTTGAAGCAGTAAACAGCGTAACTCACCCTGTTGAGTTTGGCCTTTACTACTCTTGCTAATGGCATAACAAAAGCCCTCCTAGGAGGGCTTTTTAAGCACACTCAGCGCACTAATTTGGTGCGCTCGATTATTGCCACAGATTATTAACACGGAGTGCAATGCCTAATCCACTGCAAGCCAGCCAAGCTCTTGCTAGCCTGGTTAACCATTTAACCACCGCCATCGTTTTGGTTAACGCTCGCATGGAAATTGTGGTCCTTAACTTGGCTGCAGAGAATTTATTTCGGGTTAGTCAGCATCAAATGCAATTGGAACCCATCGGGGCTTTACTATCGTTAGATCCGCTTCTTAAGCGGCAGTTACAGCATAGCTCAAACCATCAACAATCCTTTACCAGTCGCGACACCCAAATCCAACAAGCCAACGGCCATAGGATATGGGTAGATTTGACCGTTACCACTGTGGACGAACAAGGCAGTTTAGCCTTAGAGATACAGCCTTTAGAGCGTGTGAAGCGACTCACACTAGAAGCGCGCATGACAACCCAACAGCAAGCATCATCTAACCTTGTGCGCAACCTTGCCCATGAGATCAAGAATCCATTAGGTGGAATTCGTGGCGCAGCGCAATTATTACAAAGAGAACTAAACCCTTCTTTACACGAGTTCACTGACATCATTATTTCTGAGGCTGATCGCCTAAGAGACCTTGTAGACCGGCTACTCGGCCCCCAGCGCCAAACCCAAAAGCAGGCCTGTAATATTCACCAGATACTGGATAAAATAGACCAGTTATTGCGTGCTGAGGCTGGTGACCAAGTACAGCTAATACGAGATTATGATCCCAGTCTGCCAGAACTGCTCATCGACGCCAATCAAATGACACAAGTGTTCTTAAACGTAGGGCGCAATGCCTTGCAAGCACTGGTAGAGCATCAGATTAACGGCGGCCACATTAGCCTAAAGACAAGGGCTGTGAGACGCTTCACCATCGGCAACACCTGTCACCGCTTAGTGTGCTGCATCAGCATAAGCGACAACGGCCCTGGTATTGCTGCAGACCTTAAAGAAGACATATTTTTCCCACTGGTGACCCATCGTGCTCAAGGCACAGGACTGGGCTTAAGTATCGCCCAAAGCCTTATACAGCAGCACCAAGGTCTGATCGAGTGTGATAGCCAAAAAGGCCAGACTTGCTTTAATATTTACTTACCCATGGAGAACCTCCCATGAGCCAAGATGTATGGATAGTAGACGACGATCACGCCATTCGCTGGGTGTTAGAGCGCGCCTTACAACAAGCACAAATCAGCAGTCGCAGCTTTGAAGACGGTCAGCAGCTGTTGGATGCGCTTGAGTCTGACTCACCCAATCTGATTGTTAGCGATATTCGTATGCCGGGTATTGACGGCCTAAGCTTATTACAACGGCTACAACAACAGATAGCTCATGTGCCCGTCATTATTATGACCGCGCACTCTGATTTAGACAGCGCCGTAGCCTCCTATCAAGGTGGCGCTTTTGATTATCTACCAAAACCGTTCGATATTGATGAGGCTGTTGCCCTAGTGCAACGAGGCTTGCAACATGCTCAACAGCAAGCGGGTACTAGCACACCAGAACCAGCGCCCGCTAGCGCCCAAATTATTGGTGAAGCCCCTGCCATGCAGGAGGTGTTCAGAGCCATTGGTCGCCTTTCGCAATCCAATATGACGGTAATGATTAACGGCGCTTCGGGCACCGGTAAAGAGCTTATTGCCCAAGCACTGCATCAACATAGCCCAAGGGCTAATAAACCTTTTATTCCGTTAAACATGGCCGCTATTCAGAAAGACCTTATTGAGTCTGAACTCTTTGGCCATGAAAAAGGCGCTTTTACAGGCGCAGCCAACCAGCGCAAAGGGCACTTCGAACAAGCCCACGGTGGCACATTGCTGTTAGATGAAATCGGTGACATGCCAGCTGAAGCCCAAACTCGACTATTAAGGGTGTTGGCCGACGGTGAATTTTATCGTGTGGGCGGCCACAATCTAGTTAAAGTGGATGTGCGTATTATCGCAGCCACCCATCAAGATTTAACCAAACGAGTAGAACAAGGGTTATTCCGTGAAGACCTGTTCCACCGGCTTAACGTTATCCGCATACCCCTGCCAAACCTTAGCCAGCGCAGCGAAGACATCCCTGCTCTAGCAAGGCACTTTCTAGTGACCAGCGCTAAAGAACTTGCAGTAGAAACAAAACAACTCTCCAGCGCCGCTGCAGAACATTTACAAAAATTAGATTGGCCTGGCAATGTTCGTCAATTAGAAAATGTTTGCCGTTGGCTAAGCGTTATGGGCAGCGGCAACCAAATCTTGGTTAGTGATTTACCTCCAGAGCTACAAGAGCAAATCTCCAAGGTTAGCATTGAAGAAAACTGGCAAGATTCATTATCAAAATGGGCTAAGAAAGAACTCCAATTTGGCCAACAACAACTACTCGATAAGGCCCTGCCTGCATTCGAGAAAGTGATGATACAAGCTGCCCTAAAACACACCCATGGTCGCCGTAGAGAAGCTGCAGAATTATTAGGTTGGGGTAGAAACACCCTCACCCGAAAAATAAACGAATTAGGGCTTTAGGCAGAGTTAGCATATGTTTAATTGTTGAACCATACTTAACACCCAAATACTTCTAGGGCCGAACAACACCATGTTACACCTTGTGCTTTTTGAACCAGAAATTCCACCCAATACGGGCAATATTATTCGCCTATGTGCCAACACGGGGTTTCAATTACATTTAATTGAGCCCCTAGGCTTTAAACTAGAAGATAAATCACTAAGACGCGCTGGGTTGGATTATCACGAATGGGCGCACATGCAAGTGCACAAAAATTACACCGAGTTTCTTGCTAGGGTACAACCTAAAACTGTCTACGCCATGACTACAAAGGGCAGTGATTGCTTTAGTAAAGCCAAGTTTAAAAAAGATGACGTGTTATTATTTGGCCCAGAGAGCCGAGGCCTGCCCGAAGAGATTAGGGCAAGATGTGACGGCAGAATTCGCCTGCCCATGACAGCACAAAGCCGCAGTTTGAACTTATCAAATTGTGCGGCTATTGTAGTTTATGAAGCATGGCGCCAGCTTAACTACGAAGGCGCTAGCTAGGCGCGCACGTTAATGCGTCTGTTCTGGCGTAGCTTCGCCTGCTTCAGTTCCAGCTTCAGCAGCTTGAGTGGCTTGCTGTGCCATGCTCTGTGCATACAAAGCATCAAAGTTAACTGGTGCAAGCATTAAGGCTGGAAAACTGCCTCTTTGCACTAAGTTATCAATGGCTTCGCGGGCATACGGGAACAGGATGTTAGGGCAAAAAGCACCCAATACTTGACCCATAGACTCTTTAGGTACGTTGGCGATGTGGAACAGACCCGCTTGCTGCACTTCCGTTAAGTAAACCGTCTTTTCTTCTGCGGTAGCAGTGATGGTTATACGTAAAACCACCTCAAAACTGGTTTCATTAAGCTGGCGAGCCTGACTATTTAAATCCACACCTACTTCTGGCTTCCAATCAGCTGTGAATGATTGTGGTGAATTAGGTGATTCAAAAGACAAGTCTTTTAAATACACACGCTGGATCATAATTTGTGGCTGGTCGCTAGCTTCTGAAGCTGCTGCGCCTTTTTTTTCTTCGCTCATGTCTTTTTCTTCTTCGCTCATGTCTTTTTCTTCTTCACTCATGCTTAATTCTCTTTGATATATTCTATATGGAAATACTTCGTTTACGAAGCCGCTAGCAAGGGATCTAGTTTTTGCTGGCGTTCCAACATATGTAATTCATCACATCCACCAATGGCACTGCCATTAATAATAATTTGCGGCACTGTATAGCCACCAGTGAGTTGCATCATTTGCTGGCGTACATCACTACGGCCATCAACACTAATTACTTTATAAGCCACGCCTTTGCTGTCGAGCAAACGTTTGGCCCTAAAACAATAGCCACATAGGCTAGAACTGTACATTATCACCTGTGTCGTCATAGCTGCGGCCTCAGTCTTAGATATTCATTTACGGACAAGTGGCAAGTTCTGCCCTGTCCATTCGGCCATACCACCGGCCATACGATGCACGTTGGTATACTCTGCCTTTTTTAACACATTCGCTGCACTCGAGGATGTCTGACCTGTCTTACAGATTATAACTATGGGTTTATCTTTGTGTTTTTCAAGCTCTGACATGCGTTTTGTTAGATCAGCAAAAGGAATGTTCTTAGACCCAATCACGCGGCCAGCCTTAAAATCTGCAGGAGTACGGATGTCGAGCAATAAGGCATCTTCTCCATTAGCTAACACGGTCGCTTGTTGTGGCGACACAGACGGAGCAGCTTTGCGCCGTTCTGTGATCAATAACACCGACAATGTCAGCAGCAAGGCCAATACCATTTCCCAGTGATTGATTGTAAATTCGAGGTAACGTTCCATAAGCTTTATTATTCCCAACGATTAATAGGTTCTGGGCCGCCATAAGGACGACGAGTTCGGCGGCATTATACGCCATAGCATGGATAAATTGGGGGTGGACTGCTAAAATATTAAGTGCCATTTGCTGATAACGGACACCATGACCACTTCTAGCCCAAAAGCCCTCATCATTCTTGATGGATGGGGACAAAACGAATCATCTGCTTCTAATGCTATTAAAGCAGCGATCACACCCACCTGGGATGCTTTGCTGGCAAATCATCGCCACACTTTAGTAGGCACGTCTGGTGCTGATGTAGGCCTACCCGATGGCCAAATGGGCAACTCCGAGGTAGGCCACATGAACATTGGCGCTGGGCGGGTGGTGTATCAAAATTATACACGTATCGGCAAAGCCATTGAAGATGGTGATTTTAATACTAACGAAGTGATCCTTTCTGCCATTGATAAAGCCGTAGCTAATAAAGGCACGGTACACATCTGTGGCTTGTTATCAGATGGCGGCGTGCACAGCCATCAGGATCATTTATTTGCAACCTGCCTGTTAGCTCACCAACGTGGAGCCACAGCTATTATTGTACACGCATGGTTAGATGGCAGAGACACGGCGCCCAGCTCTGCACAAGATTACATACAAGCGCTAATGGATGCCCTAGAGCCTATAGGTGGCCGCATTGGTAGTTTGTGTGGTCGTTATTTTGCTATGGATCGAGACCACCGCTGGGAGCGAATTGAAAGTGCATACCGCGCTATGCGTTACGGCGAAGCAGAGTATGAATGCTTATCGGCTCTTAATGCATTACAAGAAGCCTACTTAAACAATGTCACAGATGAGTTTGTGCCCGCTACGGTTATTTTAGATCAGCGCGGCCAGCCCGCCACCATTGAAGATGGTGATGCTATGATCTGCGTCAACTTTAGGCCCGACCGCTCACGCCAAATTACCCGTGCGTTTGTGGATGACGAATTTGATAACTTTGATCGTGGAGAGCCCCTTGATCTAGCAGAATTTGTGATGATGACGGAATACAGCGCCGACATAGACACAGCCTGTGCTTTTCCGCCAACCCATGTAAAAAATGATCTTGGCGAAGTAATGGCCAACCATGGCAAGACGCAATTACGTATTGCCGAAACTGAAAAATATGCCCACGTCACCTTCTTTTTTAGTGGTGGTCAAGAAGCACTGTACCAAGGCGAGAGCCGTGAGCTCATTCCCTCACCCAACGTCGCCACCTACGACTTACAGCCCGAGATGAGTGCGCCAGAACTAACTGACAAACTCGTTGCCGCCATCGAAAGCTGTGCCTACGATCTAATTGTATGCAACTTTGCCAACGCAGATATGGTGGGGCACACGGGTAAATTTGATGCGGCCGTTAAAGCGGTTGAAGCTGTGGACGCCTGTCTTTCACGTATCGTTTGTGCCTTGGAGAATGTCGGTGGCGAGGCGTTAATTACCGCCGACCATGGCAACGTAGAACTAATGACCAACCCAACCACTGGCCAACCTCATACAGCCCATACGTTATGGCCTGTGCCTTTGGTTTATGTGAGCGGCAGAAACGGTAACGCAAAACTTTCTTCTGGCGTGCTAGCTGACCTAGCACCAACCTTGCTGCATTTAATGAGCCTAGAACAGCCCAAAGAAATGACTGGGCGTAACTTGGTGGAATTTAGTTAAATTGCGTTTTATAGCCAACTTAACGTGTACTTTGCTTTTGCTCATAAGCACAGGGTTGTCAGCCAACAGTGAGCAGCAAGTTCAACAACGTATGCAGCAATTGCAAAGCGATATCGGCAGCTTACAGTCGTGGCTTCATAACGCGCAAAATAAAGCCTCCGATTTACAACAACTGCTGCGCAGTAATGAACAAAATATCAGCAGCCTTCGCAAAGCCATACAACAAAACCAACAGGGCAGCCAAAAAGCTGCTGCCCATCTCGCCAAGCTGCAACAGCAATCCAGCCATTTTCAAGATGCCTTAGCCGAACAAGAGCAGCAACTCGGCGGCCAGTTAAAAAGCCAGTATCAGCAAGGACAGAATGCAGTTGGCAATCTGTTGCTCAGTTTAGATAACCCTGCGGCTCTTGCCCGGAATATGGCTTATTACCAATACTTAAACCAGGCCAGCGCCGAGCAAATGGCTGCCTATCGCCAAACATTAAACAGCCTCGCATTAGTACAACAAGAGCAAGCTGACCTAACCCTAGAATTACAGCAGAGTGCCAAACAACTACAAACGCAAAACCAACATTTAAAACAAGCTAAAACTAAACTTGCTACTAATCTTAAACTGTTAAATAACAAACAAGCCTCAAAAGCCCAACGTTTAGCCAGTGCCAAGGCTGATCAAATACAAGCTCAAGAGCTACTAGAACAAATTCAAGTGGCCATTGCCAAAGCCAACATTCAAGTGGCAGGTGCCGCTCTGGCTGACGCTAAGGGCAAACTACCTTGGCCCCTAAAGGGCAAAGTACTTAACCGTTTTGGGGTTTCACAAAGCCAATACCCTCTAAGCCAACAAGGTTGGTTGATTGCAGCCCCTGAAGGTTCGGATGTGGTGGCAATCCACGGCGGGCATGTGGTTTTTTCCGATTGGTTAAAAGGTTATGGATTGGTTATTATTGTTGATCACGGCGATGGTTTTTTAAGTCTGTATGGACAAAATCAAGCCCTCTATTTGTCTGTGGGAGATTACGCCGCTGCTCAACAACTTATCGCCAGTAGCGGAAAATCTGGTGGCAATACCAAAGCTGCATTGTATTTTTCTTTGCGGCGACAGGGCAAGCCCTTAAATCCTAAACAATGGTTGCAATAAGGTTACCTTATGCGCATTAAACTGACCCAGTTCAAATCCCAACCCCAGATTAGACGACGAGCTGTTCGTCTGGCACTTGCCCTTGTGCTAGGCCTGTCAATCTATTCAAACACCATGGCTGCGGCACCAGTAACACAGGCCTCTGTGCCATTAGCTGCGTTGCAGTCATTTGTAGCAGTGTATGAACGCATTCGCCTGCAACACGTAGAGGCCAAGACAGACGAAGAGTTATTACAGCTTGCCCTTGAAGGACTGATCTTAAAACTCGACCCCTTTTCTAGCTATTTAGATGCCGACGACATGATTCGTCTGCAACAAGACACCCGGGGGGAATACTCTGGAATTGGTGTTGAACTAGTACCAGAGGGTAATTATATTCGCATAATTACCCCTATCGACAGTAGTCCAGCATACCGTGCTGGAATCCAGCCTGGAGATTGGATCACTCATGTACAAGGCACAGCCGTTAAAGGGCTTGATGTGCACGCCATTAATCAATTGATGAGTGGTGAGGTTGGTACAGAGGTGGCGCTCATTATTTTACGTAATGGTGAAGAGCTTAAGTTCGCCTTAACTCGTGAGATCATTACTACAAAAAGTGTTCGTAGCGAGCTTATGGCTGATAACGTAGCCTATCTTCGTATTAGCCACTTCCAAGACCACACTGGGCAAGACCTAGTAGAACAAATGGAGCGGCTTAAGTTAGCTGGGGCCGATCGTTGGTTATTAGACTTAAGGAACAATCCTGGTGGTACTTTAGCAGCAGCAGCAGAAGTGGCCGATGCATTTTTAACTGAGGGTATCATCGTCACCACCAAGGCGCGTCAACGACATGGCAACATGCGTTTTGATGCCAGCTCGACAGACCCCAGTGAAGGCTGGCCATTGGCCATACTCATTAACAATGGTAGCGCTTCAGCATCTGAGATTGTCGCCGGTGCTATAAAAGATCATCAACGTGGCCAACTGGTAGGCAATACCAGCTTTGGTAAAGGCTCAGTACAGTCTATTATTGCATTGCCAGAAGGTGCAGGCGTTAAACTAACAACGGCTTACTATTACACACCTGACGGTCATAATATCCACCTAAAGGGAATCGAGCCTCACTTAAAAATAGACAATACCAGTATAGAGGACGATCTACAGCTTACTAGTGCACTGGATCTAGTTAATTTCTTAGATGCCAAAAAATAGCATGACGGCCAATCTTGTTATGGTCCCTAAGTGCATTAATACCATTATATACCCTTTTATTTGGTTGCTGCTCATACCTTTTGTTGCCTCCACTTATGTAGTGAAAGCTGATGAGTTTCAGCCGTCTATGGTAATTATCATAGACGACCTAGGCTATAACCTTGCCAACGGGCTAGGCATTGTAAATTTGCCTGGCCCAATTACCTTAGCAGTAATGCCTCATACCCCTTACGGTGCATTATTGGCTCGTCAAGGTGCTGCAGCAGATAAGCAGATAATGCTCCACGTGCCTATGCAAAACCACGCAGGCCTCAGGCTAGGCCCTGGTGGCCTTACCTTAGATATGGACGAACATCAGTTCAAACAGGTGTTGCGAGAAGACCTTGCCAGTGTGCCCCACGCAGAAGGGCTAAATAACCACATGGGTAGCGCCTTAACTGAACAAACCCTACCCATGCAATGGACTATGGATGTAGCCAACGAGATGGATTTATTTTTTGTAGATAGTCGTACAAGCGCAGCCAGCGTTGCTTTGCAACAGGCTCTATCTCGAGCTGTTCCAGCACTGACAAGAGACGTGTTTTTAGATAACGATACCAGTACAGACGCACTAGAAATACAGTTTCAAGAGGCCATGGACATTGCCCATGAACATGGCCACGCTGTTCTTATTGGCCATCCCTACCCAGCCACGGTGGAGTTTTTAAGAAAATCGCTGGGCAGGTTAGATGAAGCTGGCATAAAACTCACCTCAGCGACGGCGCTAATCCGGCAGCTACAGCCGCATCTCAATGCCCTTTGAGGCCATATACTGTTTTGCTTGAGGAATAGTGTATTCGTTAAAATGGAAAATACTAGCCGCCAATACGGCATCAGCCCTGCCGTCAATCACACCATCTACTAGGTGGTCCAAGTTACCCACACCACCAGAAGCGATCACGGGCACAGACACGGCATCACTAATGGTGCGCGTTACGCCTAAATCATAACCGTTTTTAACGCCATCTTGATCCATGCTAGTAAGCAAGATTTCACCGGCGCCGTAATCCACCATTTTAATAGCCCACTCAACAGCATCAATACCCGTAGGCTTACGACCACCATGAGTAAATATTTCCCACCGTGGTGTTTCGCCTGGGCCACTTACTTGCTTTGCATCTATAGCCACCACAATACACTGGGCACCAAAACGGTCAGCTGCTTGTTGTACAAAATCTGGGTTAACCACGGCTGCCGAATTAATGCCTACTTTATCTGCACCTGCATTGAGCATGCGGCGAATATCTTCACAGCTTCTAATCCCTCCACCCACAGTGAGGGGAATAAACACTTCACTAGCCATCTTTTCTACCGTGTGCACCATGGTGTCACGGTTTTCGTGGGTAGCACCTATGTCTAAAAAAGTAATCTCATCTGCGCCCTGCTCATTGTAGCGTTTAGCCACTTCCACAGGATCACCAGCATCACGAATATCAACAAACTGCACGCCTTTAACAACACGGCCGTTGTTAACATCTAAACAGGGGATAATGCGTTTGGCTAAGCCCATGGTGTTTTCCTTAAAATAGCTAGTGCTTAGCTTTGTGCATCGCAATAGGATTGTGCTGCAGCCAAATCTAACGTGCCTTCGTAGATAGCCCGGCCTGTAATGGCACCTACAATGCCATCTCTAGCAACGGCTGCAAGCGCACGCACATCATCCATGTTAGTGACGCCGCCAGAGGCAATTACTGGGATACCCGCTTCCCTAGCTAGATGACGAGTAGCTTCTACGTTAACACCCTGCATCATGCCATCACGGGCAATGTCCGTATAAACAATAGAACTCACACCATCATTACGAAAACGCTTGGCTAAGTCTACAGCCTTAACGTCCGTCACTTCAGCCCAGCCTTCTACAGCCACCATGCCATCACTGGCGTCTAAGCCAACTATGATACGACCTGGAAAATCACGACATGCTTGGGTCACAAAGTCTGGATCACGCACGGCTTGAGTGCCAATAATCACATATTCAACGCCAGACTGAAGATAGGCTTCAATAATGTCTACATTACGAATACCACCACCAATTTGAATAGGTAGCTTAGGGTGTGCCATGGCAATGGCCTTAACAATATCCCCATTGACAGGGTTACCAGCAAAGGCACCATTCAAATCTACCAAATGCAATCTTCTACAGCCTGCATCTACCCATTGGCTAGCTACGGCCACTGGGTCTGCAGAGAACACAGTAGACTCTTCCATACGGCCTTGGCGCAGGCGTACACATTCACCATCTTTTAGGTCGATGGCTGGAATCATTAACAAAGGGTTTTGAGACATATACGATTTGCGGCAGCGTTTAGCTACCGTCCCACTGTAAGAAGTTTTGTAAAAGTTTAAGGCCTGCTGAGTGGCTTTTTTCTGGGTGAAACTGCACTGCAAAAAGGTTTTCACGGGCCAAAGCCACATCAAACTCAAGGCCATAGTTGCAGGTAGCAGCCACTAGATCGCGCGCTTCGGTGCGCACATAATAGCTGTGCACAAAATAGAAACGACTATTGTCTTCTATACCATCCCAAAGCTTGTGAGGGCGCTGCTGTACCTGGTTCCAACCCATGTGCGGCACCTTCAAATGAGCTTCTTGCACACTTGATTGGTCACCAAAGAAGGACACATTACCTGATAATTGGTCTAAGCAATCTATGCCACCGTTTTCACTGGAGCGTTGCATAAGGGCCTGCATACCCACACAAATACCGAGCATTGGCTTTTTGCCCATTTGGTCGGCCACGATTTGGTCAACACCAAGGCGTTTGATCTCAGCCATACAGTCACGAATTGCACCAACCCCAGGCAAAAGAACACGATCACTAGCTTCAATTTTAACCGCATTGTTAGTTACATACACACGGGTATCTGGGCAAACGTGTTCTAGGGCCTTGGCAACGGAATGTAAATTTCCCATGCCATAGTCTATAACTGCAATGGATTTCATAGCGCGCCTATAAACTGCCTTTGGTAGACGGCATCATTCCTGCCATACGTTCGTCAGCACTTAAGGCCATACGTAAAGCACGGCCAAAGGCTTTAAACACAGTTTCTGCTTGGTGATGGGCATTTTTACCACTTAGGTTGTCGATATGTAACGTAAGCTTGGCGTGGTTTACAAAACCACGAAAAAACTCATCAAACAAATCCACATCAAAGCCACCAATACGACCACGGGTATACTTTACATGGTGAAACAAGCCTGGGCGGCCAGAGAAATCCAACACCACGCGAGACAGCGCCTCATCAAGGGGCACGTAAGCGGAACCATAACGCGTAAGGCCTTTTTTATCACCCACGGCTTGGTTTATGGCCATACCCAAGGTAATGCCCAAATCTTCCACCGTGTGGTGCGCATCAATATGCAAATCACCCTTGGCGATAATGTCTAAGTCAATCAATCCATGACGCGCGACCTGCTCCAACATATGGTCTAAGAAGGGCAAACCCGTAACACAACTATACTCACCAGTGCCGTCTAAATTAACACTGACTTTAATCTGAGTCTCTAGGGTATTCCGTTCTACGGTGGCGGTACGTGCCGACATGAGATGTCCTCTCGTTTAATAATGGGTAAAGCTACACAATAGGCTGAGATTATACGGCCTTTAGCCGCTATTTTACAAAGCACAAACGTCCCTAAAAGCGATAAAACAATTGTATACTCAGCATTACCTGCATTTGCGCACCCATAAGTCCTCAATTAATGACTACAAACACCTCTTTTGCTGAACAATTACTCATATGGTTCGACCAACACGGCCGCAACCACCTACCTTGGCAGAAAAACCGCACCGGTTACCGTGTGTGGGTATCTGAGATCATGTTGCAGCAAACCCAAGTAGTCACTGTCATTCCCTATTTTGAACGCTTTATGGAGCGCTTCCCTGCAGCAAAAGATTTAGCAGAAGCTGATGTTGACGAAGTGCTAAGCCTGTGGACAGGCTTAGGTTATTACAGGCGAGCCCGTAACCTCCATGACAGTGCTATAGCCATTGCAGAACAACACCAGGGCAATATGCCAAAAAACATAGACGCCCTTATAGCGCTCAAGGGTATAGGCAGATCTACTGCAGGAGCGATCCTCAGCCAAGCCTATAACGAACCAGGCATCATACTTGATGGTAATGTTAAGCGGCTACTCACACGTCTACATGCCATAGAGGGCTGGCCCGGGCAAAGCAAGATAGATAAACAACTTTGGCAAATCGCCACAGAGCTCACGCCAAACCAGCGTAATGCAGATTACACCCAAGCCATCATGGACATAGGCGCAACCATCTGCAAACCCAAACAGCCACTATGCGTGGCCTGCCCCATGCAAGCACGCTGCCAAGCACTCGCACTAGACAGAGTTGCATCCATCCCCACACCTAAGCCCAAAAAGGTATTACCACACAAAACCATCAGCGTGTTATTACTCAAAAACCAACAAGGCCAAATTCTACTAGAACAGCGCCCTAGCAAAGGCATTTGGGGTGGGCTTTGGAGCCTGCCAGAATTTGTTAACCTCAAAGCACTACAAACACAACTCGCGTTAGATGGGCTACCAACCAACACCAGGCCCATAACACCCATCAAGCACGTATTCAGCCACTATAAACTCACCATAGAGCCTCATCTTTTGGTGCTCAGTAACATGCTACAAAAAGTTTCAGAAAATAATAGAAGTCAGTGGTACGACAGCCAACAACTGCATACAATAGGCTTAGCGACACCGATCAAAAAACTACTTGAGAAAACCCAATGACCCGCACCGTTTTTTGCACTAAATACAAAGCTGACATGGACGCTATGGATCGCCCACCTTACCCAGGTGCCAAAGGCCAAAAGCTATTTGAAACTTTATCCAAACAGGCATGGCAAGATTGGTTAGCACACCAAACAATGCTCATTAACGAAAAGCACTTAAATATGATGGATCCAGAAAGCCGCTCATACCTGCAAGGGGAACTGGATAAATTTGTCTCTGGTGATAATTACGACCAAGCGGAAGGCTACGTGCCACCTTCTGCTTAGAAAAAACCCACAACAATAAAGAAAATAACCATATTTCAGCAACTTATTGTTGACAGCAAAAAGCAAAACGGGTTTAATACTGCCCTCTTCTTGGTAGCCAAACAGTGCGCAACCAGCACAGAAGAAAGAAAGTATTGCCCGGATAGCTCAGTCGGTAGAGCAGAGGATTGAAAATCCTCGTGTCGGCGGTTCGATTCCGTCTCCGGGCACCATTATTATCATATATTTCAATAACTTACTGTCGGTTTACTAAACCACATTTCTATAGCATACTTGTAGCATACTTTAACTCCTGCGCCTATGTTGCGTTACGGTGAGTTTGCCATGCACAACGCTACACACGTAGTCATACCTAAGCTTTGTTCACTTTACAAACAACCTCGTAGCACACGATGGTATGCCCGCATCAAAATGGATGATGGGACTTGGTACAGAGTTGCAACTAACGAGCTTGAACTTGAAGCGGCTAAAAGTTGTGCACTTGAGTTGTATTATGAAGCCACCATTAAAGGCAAAAACAACCTCCCCCAAAATACACGTAGCTTTTCAAGCATAGCCAAAAGTATCGTTAAAAAACTTGAAAGTACGCGTGAAACAATGCAGTGGAAACAAACTTATCAAGCTTACATTTACGCTATCAACAAATACCAAATACCCTACTTTGGACACTGCAAGCTAGACAACTTAAAAGACAAGTACGAAGGCTACGTTGACTATGTTGCAAAAGAGATAGGCAGAACACCAGCACAAAGTACACTTAGTAATCACCATGCCGCACTCAAAATAATACTAGATGAAGCAGTAGCGCGTGGTTGGGCAAACACAAGTACTCTGCCAATTATCAAAAACATAGGTAAGCAAAGTTCACGTCGTGCTACGTTCGAAATAGATGAGTATAGATCGCTTATAGTAAAGCTAAGGCATTGGTGTAAAAAGCCAACACATCGTAAAAAAGATGCAGAAATAAAACTGCTACTTTATGACTATGTACTCATTCTTGCTAACAGCGGAATAAGGCATGGGCGTGAGGCAATGGAGATTACTTGGCGTAATATTAGTTTTGAAAAAAGCAGAAAGGGGAACGACATTGTTACTATTAATGTAATAAAGAGAAAGGGACGTAAAGCAACAGAAGAAAGACGAACAGTCGTAGTACGTCACAACGCATTTAGTGATGTAAAGAAAGTGCTCACACGTTTAAAAGATAGAAATCCAAAATTTGACGGCAAAACACTTGAAGCCATAATCAAGCAAAGAATTGATGAGCCACTATTTGTACTAGTGGATGGCACTCAACCTAAACGTATGGACGGCACGTTTAAGAAGTTTTTACGTAGTTCTGAACTGTTGGTAGGTGCTGAAAACAAAGACAGAACTTTATACAGCTTTAGGCACTTTTATGCGAGTCAGCAATTACTACGCAAAATACCCATTACTATCTATTTACTGGCAAAACAGATGGGCACCAGTGTAAAAATGATTGAACATCATTACGGTCACATGGAAACGTTTCAAAAGGCTGATGAACTAAGTGATTGGCGAGACATTGATTGAAGGTGATAAAATCATAGTAAAAGAGAGTCACATTTAATGGCAGTATATAACGCTAATATTTGCTTTTGATTTTCTCTTACTTGCTTAGACTTTGGTAAATTCTTATCCAACCAATTTTTGTGTCGTTCAGCTATTTTTAGTTCTTTTGACAACTTGTGTTTTGACTGCTTCATATAAGTTCTACAGCATTACTACATAAGTCATCATTAATCTCAATGTACCGCTGTGTTGTTTGTATGCTTTTGTGTGATGCTAATTCAGCAATAACACGCACACTTACTCCACTTGTAGCAAGCTTAGTAATAAAACTGCGTCTACCGCTGTGGCTAGTTGCTCCAACAATACTGCAACGTGCGTATAAACGCTTTAGTAGCTGTTGTAGCGTGTTAGCATCAAACCGCTTACTCTTTTGTGTAGTAAACAAGTAACCGCTGTTATTGACGCTTGTATTGCTTTGCAGATAGCGTTTAATAGCTGATTTAGCTTTAGTGTTAACAAATACTCGTCTGCTATCACTTCCTTTCGTTTGTTCTGCACTTAAAAATATAATGTCATTAACTTCATCTTTGTCGTTAACTACATCAGAAAGCTTTAAACTAGCTACTTCACTAACCCTACAACCACATAAGTGTGTAAGTAGTAGCATTGCTCTATTGCGTTCTGCGTGTCTGTCAAATGCATCTATGTAGTCTAATACCTTCTTAAGTTCCTTTTGTGTAAGTACTTTTGCTTGTTTCATTTCAGCCTCTAATGTTTAGTTTTCATTTACATAAGTATATTTTCAAACATTAGTTATTCCTACCTTTTATCAGTAGTTGTATATCTTCAATAGTTTCAATTGGTTACTTCATAATGTTTAGTATTGTGTATTTCTAAACATTATCTATTAGTAACTATGATGTTGCTTAAGTGTTAGACACAGTAAGAACTTTGCTTAACTAATAGAGTTAAACAATAATTACTAGTTAACGTAGTTCAACCAGAGCAATAGCTACTTGGTGCTTTCAATAACTTAGTCGATTAAATTGTTGCCTAGTGTGTGCAGTCGAGTATCAGTACTTCAGTTTCAAGTGTGTCTATCTCTTTACTGCAATACCCTGCTATCCGTTCGTGTTTACTTAATCCCACAATTTGTAAGTCATATGCGTTTGTTACTTTCCCAAATAGCTTATGTGCCTGTTTTATTATTTCTTTATTCTGCTCTGCCGTAATGCCTTTTGTATAAAAATGTATGTGCCTGTTTTCCCTACTTTTGCCTTTCTCAATATAAACCATTCGCCTTAACCTAATGCCTTGCCTTACTGTCTTTTGTCCAAGTACTTTCCTATCTAGCATATTGAAAAAGTAACAAGCACGTTTACGCACTATGTAATTATTGATGCTCCAACCATCTATAAATTTTATAGTTCCAAAAAACGCAAAGTCTCCGTCACTGTTCCACTGCGTATATGCTCGCTTTAACTCTTCTACTTCCGTCTTCAATGTCTAATCTCCTGCTAAATAAGTATGCGTTGGATGGAAACGTATAAACGCATATAGTTATTTAGCAACGGAGTGAAAAAAGATGAGCAAAAGTGTTTTTACTGAGACATTTGAATTACTAAACAGCATAGGTGTAGTGCAAACACAGAATGAGTTTTGCGTGGATTGGTTAAACAAAAGCGAAAGCTACTTTCGTTGTTTGCGTTTTCATAAGCGTCAACCATCAACACAAACTATTGCTATTTGCAGTAGTAAGCTAAAGCACTACAGTAGATTGTTAGAAGCAAAAGCAGATGACAAAAGTAAGCTACTCGCTAACAACTTTTCTAATCTTTCACAAAATTTAGATGATGTTATTTTTACTGCCAGCAAGTCTAAATGGATGACAAATATGGAAACACAAAAGACGATGTACTGAAAAGGTATTGGCATCCCAACAAATCATCCACGTACTTTTTTATAGGGAAGTACTTACAGAAGTTAGGTGGTGATTTTTAGCCACAACAGAAGGGAACTACAACGATGGATTACAAAGATGATATGCGTAAGCTGATTGATATTGTTAAACAGAAAAGCTTGAATGCGCCGTTAGCTCAGACATTAAACGATATGAACATATTGACGAGTGCTGTAAGTGACTTGAGTGATAGATTGAGTATACGTGTTAGAAAAACTACTCAACCAAAAGTTAACCAGGCAACCAAAAAAGGGACAAGCAATACTATTAGTAAAGCTTCTTCTATTCCTTCACTTCCTATTCCAAAACCCAATCTGCCAAGTAAACGTAAACCCCTTCCAAGCAATAAACCACAAAGTCTGTCAGCAAAGCAAAGTGCGTTAAATCCCATTAAACCTAAATCACCAATTTAATCGTTTTTCAATTAACGCTTTGTATTTCTAAAGTGTTTAGAAACTGCATATAAGCATACACATTCATAGCATATATTTTCGATTTGGCAGAGTGACTGACAGGCATAGTTATGCTTTTTTCAAATACTCTTCATCAATAGCAATTTACGCTACAATAACTGATTGCACTCGCATAATTCTAATAAAACTATAGCATACTGTATAGCATACAATTACAAATTAACTTTAACTTGTTGATAATTATTAATTTATGGTGACGTAATTTATTGAAAATCCTCGTGTCGGCGGTTCGATTCCGTCTCCGGGCACCATTATTACCTTATATTCCCACTTATATATGCACACTCGTTCGGACTTCGTCCTCACTCAAACATGAGTGCACCCCTAATTCTGTAAGCGTTTCACTGGCTTTGCTCCTTGTGGCTGATCATGTCACCCAAGGTGCTACACGGGAGATGTTTACGATGGTGTTGTCGAAACTGCAGTTGTTTTCAACAAGATATTTGTACCAAAGAGATGGTGTGTTTTACTTCCAGCGGGATGTTCCTGTGGATTTGAGACACCACTATCCGAATAAGAAAGTTGCGTTCAGTCTACGCACTAGATCACTCTCTCTTGCTCAACGAGGTGCTGCGTCGATAGCTACAAAGTTGGATTCTGATTGGTTTAGTTTGCGGATAAACGGCATAGCACATGCTGGCATGAATCAGCAGATTATTAATTATGTAGACAACTCTCCATCTATGACTGATGCACTGCAAATCTACTTACATTTGAAAGCAGATAAAAAGCCTCACGCATTTACTACAGGTGCAACTAGAAATGTTGATTACCTTACTGAAGCTATCGGTAATAAGCCTATCGCTTCTTATACAACAATAGATGCAGGTAAGTTTCGAGACTGGCTAATTGCTAAGGGCATGATCACCAGTTCTCTAAAGCGTGTTCTGTCTAGTATCAAGGCAATAGTTAACCTTACAATCAGTGAGCATGGCTTAAGTATGAAAAACTCCTTTGCCAATGTCTTTCTTCCAGATATTGGTTCAGGTTCTAAACGACTTCCAGTGTCCTCTAGGGACATCACTACTATTCAAAACACATGCATGTCTATTGATGATGAGATTAGATGGCTGATTGGACTCATTAGCGATACAGGATTGCGGTTATCTGAAGCTGCGGGACTGTTAAAAGAAGACGTGAGGCTAGATCATTCAGTTCCACACATTATCATCACGCCAAACGCACACAGACGACTAAAAAATAGTGCCAGTGAGAGAATAGTACCCATATCTGGAGTCGCTTTGTGGGCAGTAGAGCAAGCAACAAGATCAACTAGCCCTTCCTTCTTATTTCCCAAGTACATGAAAACAGGCATATGCAATGCCAACTCAGCATCAGCTGCGGCTAACAAATGGATCAAGTGTATAGTATCGGATAAGGTATCAGTCCATTCGTTTAGACATTCGATGCGTGACAGACTAAGGGCTATTCATTGCCCAACTGAGGTAATTGATCAGATTGGTGGATGGTCTACAGGATCAGTTGGAAGTAGATACGGAACTGGCTATCCCGTTGAGATCCTTGGTGAGTGGATGCACAAAATGACAACACCATCGTAAACATCTCCCGTGTAGCACCTTGGGTGACATGATCAGCCACAAGGAGCAAAGCCAGTGAAACGCTTACAGAATTAGGGGTGCACTCATGTTTGAGTGAGGACGAAGTCCGAACGAGTGTGCATATATAAGTGGGAATATAAGGTAATAATGGTGCCCGGAGACAGCTAGTCTTACAGTTCCTTTCCTTTGAGTGGCACTAAGACCCTTTGTTCTGGAAGCCTCTTAACCATACTGCTAGCTTTCAAAGCTGTCAATCTTGTTTGAAACTACTGCAGAAACCACTACAGTAAAAAGCTTGGCCATTTAAGGCTTTTCAGCTGAACACAATCGTCAACATTTACGCCTTTCCACTTGCAGTCTTACACTCAAACTATGGCAGATTAAGCCTCACCTGAAGCATCTGTAGAGGGCCTGTGGGAGCCTTACAGCTCACCCAAACCAAGACACAAAAGACCCGCACAAGCAGCGTCAACAGCAACACGCTCGCTCTCATCTGCAGTGCCTTTACCTGCTCTGAAACACTCTAGATGGGGGCATGGGCCAGTACCCCGTACCCCGTTATTATATACCGGCTGTTACACGGAAAAGCCTTTTGAAGCTGTAAACCAGTTGCGATAAGTGTATGTATCTTGGTTGCCGTATATGGCTGCAGTTGAGGTGTTGGTTGTATGGGAATACATGCTGGCACTGAAGGTAAACACGTTAGGTAATAGAAGATTGCTAAGTGTTACTAGTACCCTATTACCTGTGTGATACCTGAAGTGGGTGTGTTTTTTATTTAAGGGTATAGAGGTGTTATTCAATTAACTTAATAGTACCTTCAGTAGAAAGGTAGATAAGTGCTTACACTAAAGGTGTCGGCAATTTAGGTTCATCACGTTAGGTAGGTAGATTAGGTTTTGGTGGGGGTGGTTAGTACTTCAGACATTTCCTCTATTAATAATGACTCCATATTAGTAGTATCTATAATAGTATTAAAGAGCTTCAAGGATATGAATATGAATTTAAAAAGAGTAATGACTGGATTAACACTTTTATTCCTATTGGGAAGTGGAATGGCGATCGCTGCTGATTTTAATAAAGGTGTAAAAGCATTCAATTCAGGTGACTATAAAACTGCTATAGCAGAGTTCAAACCTTTAGCTGAGCAGGGTGACGCTTCGAGTCAACATAATCTGGGGCTTATGTATGAATTTGGCTACGGTGTGCCAGAGAACGATAAGACCGCAGTAAAGTGGTACACCTTAGCTGCTGAGCAAGGTATGCCTAGCGCTCAATATAACCTGGGGCTTATGTATGATAAAGGCGAAGGTGTCCCACAGAACTATAAGACTGCAGTAAAGTGGTACACCAAAGCTGCTGAGGAGGGTGTTGCTCAAGCTCAATCTAGTCTGGGGACTATGTACGCTAATGGCAGAGGTGTGCCAGAGAATGATAAGACCGCAGTGAAGTGGTTTACTAAAGCTGCTGAGCAAGGGCTTGCTGAGGGTCAATTTAATCTAGGGGCTATGTACGCTAATGGCAGAGGTGTGCCAGAGAATGATAAGACCGCAGTGAAGTGGTACACCTTAGCTGCTGAGCAAGGATATGCTATAGCTCAAAGGTATCTAGGGGCTATGTACGACTTTGGCGATGGTGTGCCTCGGAATGATAAGACCGCAGTGAAGTGGTACACCTTAGCTAGTTATAACGGCAACGGAGTTGCTCGTGAGAATAAAGATAAGGTAACTAAACAAATGACTCCAGCTGATATATCCACAGCACAGGACATGTCTAGCCGATGTTTAGATAGCAACTATACGGATTGTTAAAGACAGCATGAAACTACTGGCATTAAACATCCGTCAAGGTGGTGGCACTCGAATTGCGGCCATTTGTTCCTATTTGATAGCCCAAGATTGTGACGCCCTCGTGATTAGCGAATTCAGACGTAATACCAGAGGAGAGCAGATCATAGCCACACTAAGGCAAGCAGGCTTTTCGCACGTCCATCACAATAATACAGATTCCAAACAAAACACCGTTATGTTGGCAACTAAACAGGCTAGCACCCTTTTAAAAATAGAGGACTGTCCCAACGAATGGTCAATCATAGGAATTAATTGGGCTGGCTTACAATTAATTGGAACATATTTTCCACAGCGTAAAGCCAAGGCTGGCGTATTTAGTAAGTTGGAGGATATAGCCACCAGCAAACTATTGGCAATCGGTGACTTTAATACTGGTTCCAACATACTGGATTCGGAAGGTGCAAAGTTTCATTGCTCTGACCAATTTCTGAATCTGGCAAACAAGACCCTGACCGACCTATGGCGCGATCATAATGGTGAAATAGCCCAAGAGTATAGTTGGTATTCGAACGCTGGTAATGGGTTTAGGATTGACCATGCACTGGCTGGTATAAATGTCACCAATCGATGTGTAACTTGCTACTATGACCATAGCACTCGGGAAACCCTCACAGACCATTCAGCCCTAATTGTCGAGCTAAGGCATTAATTGTAGTTTACGTTGATCGAATCTAACCGACTAATATTTATCTGTAAATCACAACTGCTGTAATATATAGGACCCTAGCTTAATGGGTGTAACTAACTAATGTCAATCTGCAAATCACTACATAGGTGGTAGAGAAAAGTATGCCTTTATCAGATTTACATTTTGCCAACGACCAGTGGTTTCTTAATAATGCAGACGATCTAACTGGAACCATTTCTGGGCAAGTTTTTTGTATAGAAGATTTGGAAATAGGAGAGGAATACTGCTTTAATCTGCATGGTGACTATCAACCGACATTGCGTTTTGTAGGTATTATTATTGCTGTTTTAGGTAACAATGATTTCGGTTTTATGAATACTCAGGAAGTTATTGAAGTAAGGTGAAACGCTCACTAATACTGCTTTCAACCTTACCCGACTGCCAGAGTAGTTATTAGTACCCAAGCCTTCCCCATTCCGCACCTTCTCTAACATCGATTAAGCACCTTGCAGCCATACTCTAAGCTGCTTCTTTTGGCTGCACTACTTTCTAACAAACATGGTGGGACTTCTGAAGAAAATCACTGACGCAATTAACAAACCGAGGGCAGGCATGGGACTAGATTGCCCGATATAACTTCCAGCAGCACTTATTACAGCTGTGATGATAACTACTACTGATAGGGTTTTCACGGTTGTAATCGAGGAGCTGCCGGAAATCTTTACAGCCACATAGATGAAGCAGATAGCGGATGCTACCCCTCCTGCAGCTAGAGAAAAAGGAATCCAGACACTCATTTCACCTATCGTCACGACAATGCCGCCAGCAAGTACCGCGGCAATAAAGCCAATAATTACCGCCACAAACCATCTCAATATTTTCACTATTACCTCCACCCTGCGCGGGGACGCATCAACTTATGAGAGTTAAGTTTAGGCTGTTCCTGCGACGGTGGTCCATCGTTTCTTGGGTCACCTATTGGGTAAAGCGTGCCATGCGTTTGAGATGAATTAAGCCCTTGCGAGTGGTTAGCTTGCTCTCTCATGGCAAGCCTTATTATTTCATCTAGTTCGCTAAAGTCATAACGCTTAATCATCTTGAGTCACCCCTGCAGGTTGGCTAGCCATGAAGCGAGCATCCGCTTTTGGGCTATGGTTTGCATTGATTCCGCTGGTGTAGATTTGTCGAGTAGATTGGTTCCTTTTCGCTGCCATAATTTGATTCCTGAGCTGCTTTACCATAAACCCATCTGGTCCATGTCTCACAATGGCTCGGTCTAGCATTTCTTGTAATGAACTCATATTATTCTCCTAAAATGTGATTTGGTCAGATAGTAGCTGCTTGCAATATTGCGTGAGTTAAATCAGATTGAACGCGTTTGAAACCACTTGGGTCAGCATAGAGGCTTCGATTCACCTCAATCATTACTGACGCGACGCTTTTGTCTTTGTGGTAGTGCTTTAGCGGGACGATCGTGCCACTAAAAGGCGAGTCAATGGCGACGCGATAACCAAAAGCTTCAAACACTTTTAATAAGCAATCTTTAAGCTCTGTGCTTGTATGATACGAATCAGTACCGATACAAATATCTGGCCGGTTCAAATCATTTTCATATGGCAATGGCTGTGCTGGAAAACTGTGACAATCAATGATTAAACATTGGTTATGTTTCTCAAGGCATTCATCAGCCATACGTGTTAAAGCAGTGTGGTGAGGGTGGTAGTAGCTATTGATAAGGGCTAGGCGGTCTATTTCAGATATAGCTCTTAGAGCTTCTCCAGCTGCCGTATGAGTGTAGACGACTCCCATGCCAACAGATTCCATCGAGTCTTCAATAAAACGCTCAGGGTCAACCACTAAACGGCTCACTGGAAAGACACAGCGACGTGCCCCTGACAAGTCAAATAACAGATCGGTATGATGATCAGTCATTGCGTCCACCTCATAGGCTAGATTCTCGGCCCCTAGCAAGAACTCCAGGTCAGCAGGCAGGACTGTTGAAGCATGAGGGATGTGCAGAATGATTGCATCTGTGGGCCAATTTATCACCATACCTCCCTCGATATAGCTGCTAAATCTGATACTGAGAGCAAGTCAGTGTCATTGACCCAGTGGAACTGGTCTAGGCTACTTTCACCACATTCACTTTCCCAGATTGCCCTTAAAAGATGGACTGACGCCTGATGTTCGGTGCAGTCTTTATGTGGAACTGATGCGGCAATCTCCCACAACGTGGCTCCCCAGTCCTGATCAAGTAAGCGCTCCCATAATATCCAGTAGGTGTGTCCTCGGTGGATGTAGTAGCTACTGATACGACTGTGCATTGGGCTCCAAGCCCATTCAACCTGACACAGGTACCTAGCACGACGAGAAGGAAGTCTTGGCATCTTTCGTTTGTAAGCTGTGTACAAACAAATATCGATACCATCAGGGCAGGGGGGTAGGTCGACTACTTCAACAACACGTTGCTGGGGTAGGTCATTAGGTGACATTGGAATTGATGGGACTTTCATATAATACAACCTCTTTAGTGCTTTGACGGAATGTCTGGCGCACAATCTGGTGATCAAATGCCATGTGTTGGAGTAGCCAACAAAAAACCCAATTCAGCGGTAGCTAAATCGGGTCTCTAGAAAGGGCCGGTTTAGCAGTAATTTATATAGCCCCCCGCAATCTGGATCAAATCGGTGCTTGGAGTTAGGTTAACAAAATAATGAGGGGTATTCAATTGAGGATGAAATGCTGTAGCTAGGACTTATTCCTGATTCTTTTGAAGGAACTAGTTATACTGTCTGAATAGAATAATGTATTGATGTGCTCAACCTGATTTTCAGTGATTTTTTCTTCTAGGATTGGTTAATATAGAGCGGACACAAAGCATATAGAGAGTTTGCTTGTAACTTGTTTTTTGGAAATAGCTCAGTGAGAGTCACCCTAAGGGAACAATAAATTGACATCTAGTTAAGGCAAACATATTCGCCAAGTAGGGCATTTAGTTTCGAATTATTAGCCAGAGTATCAAATATAAATGAACGTTGAATGGAGTCATACTAACTTGAAAGTTTTATCTCTTTTTTCTGGCTGTGGTGGCCTTGATTTAGGGTTCGCTCTAGAAGGTTATGAGATAGTGGCTGCTTTTGACCATTGGGGGCCTGCAGTAGAATGTCACAACTACAATGAGCGACTATTAGGTGGTAGAGCTGAGAAAAAAAGTCTTGCTTTAGATGATGGTGAAATTGATTTAAAAGACCTACCTAATGTAGACGTTGTACTAGGAGGACCGCCATGCCAAGGATTTTCTTTTGCTGGTAAACAACGAATCGATGACCCCCGTAATAAGCTCTATCTAGACTTTAAAAGAATAGTTGCACATGTACAGCCTAGAGTTTTTCTAATGGAAAACGTAAAAGGGCTCGAAAAAATGGCGTTGAATGAAGTTCAGAAAAGCTTCCATGAAATAGGCTATCAAGTTACGATTCAACGTGTAGATTGCACGTTACTTGGGTTGGCACAAAGGCGAGAACGGATAATTATTATTGGCACAAAAGAGTCTGATAAGAAATTCCAAACTCCTGATATTCTTCTGGGAAGCCTGTTTGGAGGAGTACAAACTCCTGTTGACCTTTTCTCTGTTATTGGGGACCTTCCTATGCCAACTTCTGGCCGAGGTTTATCTAAAGCCTCAACTCACTATTTAGATGATCATAAGTATTTGCCTTTCTCGGCTCTAGAAAAACAGTTCATTCCTCATATACCAAATGGTGGATGTTTTAGGGACGCCCCAAGGGACGTCTTGCCAGATAGATTAGTTAAAATATTGGATGACCCTGCACGTTACAAGAATCCAAGGTTATTTCCGAAAGCAGATCCATACAAACCTGCACAGACGGTACCTGCTAGCACAAGCCCTTCGATTGGGGGCGTAATAGCTCCTGATCTAATTTATGAAAACAATTTGGCATTACCAGTAATCCCTTCAGACTATATATTTGAAGGAAGGTATACTTCGCCAGTTGAAAGTAGACGATTTACCGCTCGCGAAGCCGCTAGGCTGCAGGGCTTTCCAGATTCATTTTTATTTACTGGATCTTTGTCTTCAAAGACTAAGATGATAGGTAATGCAGTGCCAGTCCCCTTGGGAAGGTTATTTGCAAAGGAAATTAAAGCTCAAATATTTAGCTAATCACGGGAATCTGTTACAACACTATTCCAAAGCCCAATATGCTTAAATTCATGCCTTTCAATTCCCGTGTATCGCAAACTAGCATCCTCATATCTCTTGAATTTGTACACAGCATCATTCATTAAGTTTGAATTGAAAATATTGAGAGACAGAAGTAATTCAAAATCTCTTAAGCTTAACCCCGTTACTTTCTTAAAAAGTTGTGGTTCGAGCCTCCGAATTACATCTTCCAAAGTATATTCCCTGAAGTCAGTTAGATACATGAAAATGGGAATTCTAGTTGCAAACTTAATTAGCTTGTCTCTAATCTCTGCTCTTTTGCTTTTTAGTTCTTTCTCCTCTTTTGTAATCTTTTTCTTGAGTTTCTTGTTCTCTTTTGATGTATCTGACCGCTTTTTTTTGAGGTCCTTAGACATTGATAAAACCGTTTGGATATTCTCCACGTTCAACCCACGAAAGGCCTCAATATTGTCTAATGCGGCCATCGCCTCTGAGCTCCCCAATATTTTTGAAAGAGTTAGGTCATCAACGTTAACCAACGCTGGGCTTTCCCATCTTCTAGCTAAAAGAGTTGCCGAAGTGCCGCTAAGTGCTATATCTAATACTCCTGCTGCATTCACTTCCCGCATAGAATGCCCATCAAACGCTAGTACTGGTAAAAATTCAATAAACTCTTCGACTTGCTGTTCTGGGTTTGTATCACTGCGACCCAACTTACAACTATAGTCTGCTAGTTTCTGAAGGGCCCTATTCGGATCAAAATCAAAAACATAGCATATAGGTTTTAAGTTGGTAACTTCATGTGGATTAGTACCATTTGGGTTTTGCAGTGTCCATGGGCTTTGACATCTAAAAGCAGTCTGAAAGTATGTCTCTGGGCTTGATATATTTCTCAACATCAATACAGCTGACCATGGAGGAACAGTTACGCCGGTGGTTAGTTTCATACAAGAAAGAGTTATCGTCTTTGAATCCAAGGGATTTTTCATAGCAATGAATACGGGTTTAAGAGCGTCATCACCAATTCCCGCCTGTGGACCCGCTGCGACAATTATTTCGTAATCATTAAAGAAAGTATTCTGTCTCTGCTTTAGCAAGTTACGCATGGCAAAACACGCTGCGACATTCGGTAAGAACCAAAAAGTATGACTAACTGCTGCCACCAAAGAGGTTGAACTGTAGGGCAACGGTACACTATGCCTGGTTGTCAAGTTGCCAAGAAAGCTTGTTATATCATTCCCTCGGATAAAATTTAGCCACATCTGTACTTCGGACTCATACTTAAAACAAGCTTCATCCCCTATTCCTGTTGCACTAAAAAACTCATTCAACTCAAAATAATCAAGCTCTCCTGGCCTAATTAAACCCTTCAACTTGTCAGGTAATTGATACGTCATCAAGACCATTTTAGGAAGATATTCATAGGGGTTTTCCCCAACACTCCATTCACTCTTGGCTTTTTGCTCATCAGTGTACGTCCAGTTAAAAATCTGATCTTCGATGAATTCACCGGAAGAAAGTACTTTAAATGGAGTACCAGAAAGGTACAAAAAAGCATTGGCAGATATGGGCACCTCATTATGCAAAATATCCAAATCAGGCCCCCCTGATTCAAACAACACAGCTGCTTTATTTTCATCAGATGTCTGAAATAGCTCTTTCGAGTTTTCTCTCCATGCACCAAAGTGATATTCGTCAAATATGACACAATCCCATTTGGCAGCATGCACCCACTCGTTCAATGACTTAATTCCTCCAAGACTGTTTTTGCCCAAAAAGTCTTGAAGAGATCCAAAACAAACAAATTTATCATGATCTAATGAAATCAAATTAATGTCATTTTTTGTAATGAATTTCCACCCCTCAAAGTCGACGTGAGACAGTAGGTCTGTCTGCCAAGCAGATTTGACTGCTGGTTTGAAAGTCAAAATTAGAATTTTAGACCAACCCATTTCTTGAGCTAGCTTGTATGAGGCGAAGGTTTTACCAAACCTCATTTTGCAGTTCCACAGAAAATGAGGGCTATTATTTCCTTCCTCTTTTTGATATCTATAATACTCGGCTGCCTTTTTGACCGCAGCAGACTGTTCAGGGCGGGCGGTGAATGTTTGTGTACGAGCTAGCTCAATAGTGGTCCTATTTTTTACAGCTGATATAGCTGCTAATATCTCTTTTTTAGAACAACGAAACCATTCGCCTTTTTCTCTCTTTCCAACTCCATCTAAAATTTTGTGAACATCAGTATCATGAAAAGATGAACCGTCATGTCTCATAGCGGATTCATCAAGAACTATTTTGTAGGGTTTTGACCCGGGCCTAGTGGTGGGATATTGCTGTTTAACCCGAGTTTGTACATTTATGCTTGTATAGCCGATCTTTAATAAGCCTGGAAGTGTTTTATCTTCGTATGCATAAATCCGTGGACTAATCGTATTTCGATGGTAAAAGTAGTTTCCCATAGCCTGCTCCCTAAATCATGAAAGAACCATTGGTTTGATTAACTCATCAATAAAAGCTAATTCTTCATGTGAAAGTTTATATTTTTTTGTTAAAACCTCCTCACTCCAAGATTTATTGAAGTCAAGTAGTGGAACAAATTTGAATCTATCACTGGAAACGTGTTGGGTATTTTTCCTCATACCAATAAGGAACCGCACCAACTTGGTACTTAAAAAAGAAACAAGATTGTTTGCTTCAAATTCTGAATTGAAGGATCCAACTACAATGTAGGTTTCGGTACAAATTGCTCTGGGCTCAACTATAATAGGCTTCCCAATAATGAAACGGGGGTAACCACTAGTTTCACCACCCTCACCGTAACCCATAGGCGTTATCACTTTCCATTTGTCTATTAGATGCCGATTAACCATGATTTCATTGTCATTTGTCCAGCTTGTTCCGCCGCGCTCATACAACTTTAAATCACCACTTTTATAGCCTCTGTAGTTCGTACGCAACCCAAATGGTTTTTGCTGTGATACAGTAGAGTCGAGGGTTGATGCTGAATTTTTAAGTACCTTCTTTATTATTGATGAGCCTTCATTAAATCGTACAAAAGTGTCATATTCATTTAGTTTCCTCAAGGCAGTAGAGCTTTTCTTATTCATATTGGTCTGAACTTCACACAAACCACTATGTTCTAAGTCTCTGAGAAAAAAACAAATACCACCAATGACCTTTAGGCCGGGAACGACGTCTCCAGTAATAGGATAGTCAACTAATTTAGAAATAAAAGGGTCGTTCAACATCGTTTCTCTGAAATCACCTAATCCTTTTCCGCCAGCGAACCAACGAGAAGGGATAATTAGAGTCATATATCTAGGTGAAAGAGATTTAACTTTTTCAACGAATGCTGGGTAAATAGGAGATGCACCGACATTTCCTTCGGAATCCTGTAAGTGATAGGGAGGGCCACCTACCACTACATCAAAATGGTTTGAAGTAAGAAACTCGTTGAAAGCGTTGTGAATGAATGGGTAAGCCAGATTTTCGAATTCAAGCGATCTAGAAAATGTAGGATTGTTTTCATTTGCTTTACAAAATATACACCTCCCTCCTTCCCATGCATGATTTCCTCGTTTGAAAAGAATGTTCCCTTGATCCTTACTAAGTGCAGTTGTTATAGAATACTCACCAACTGCATTTGTGGAACAGTATAAGGTTCGACGGCTTATCAATGCCGTTAGCTCGCTGGTAGCGATTCCAAAAACCTGATTTTTGAGGATATGGTCTATTCTAGTTTGTACATCAGGTATTTCATCCTTTAACCCAGCTGAAAGCCTTAATGTTATCTCTCTCAAAAATACTCCAGACTTGGAAAATGGATCTAGAAACTTCTTACTAGAGTCAGTCCAGATTTCATTGGGGAGAAGATCTAGCACACTATTTGCAAGTTCTGGTGGAGTGAACACTTCGTCAGAACTCAAATTTGCAAGACAAGCTAAAACATCTGGGTTATGTCCAGTATTATAAATCGCCATATATACTCCTATGTATTCGCCCGATGCCCATTTTTTCCGCTTCTATCAATTCAAAAACAAGGTCCCAATCTGTTTCAGTGTTTTCAGATACGCTTAAATCTGTTTCAGAAGCAATTGCCACAACACTTCCCAATAGGAATAAAAGTGTTAATCCAGTCATCACTCTTTTTAAATTAATACTCACTTCCTTGAAGCTCTTTAGTGCTTAAGATAGATACTACTAATATGAGGTCATTATTGATATAGGAAAATGTCTGAAGTGCCAAACCCCAATCTACCTACCTAACGTGATGAACCTAAATTGCCGACACCTTTAGTGTAAGCACTTATCTACCTTTCTACTGAAGGTACTATTAAGTTAATTGAATAACACCTCTATACCCTTAAATACAACATACCCACTTCAGGTATCACACAGGTAATAGGGTACTAGTAACACTTAGCAACCTCCTAACACCTAACATGTTTACCTTCAGTGCCAGCATGTATTCCCATACAACCAACACCTCAACTGCAGCCATATACGGCAACCAAGATACATACACTTATCGCAACTGGTTTACAGCTTCAAAAGGCTTTTCCGTGTAACAGCCGGTATATAATAACGGGGTACGGGGTACTGGCCCATGCCCCCATCTAGAGTGTTTCAGAGCAGGTAAAGGCACTGCAGATGAGAGCGAGCGTGTTGCTGTTGACGCTGCTTGTGCGGGTCTTTTGTGTCTTGGTTTGGGTGAGCTGTAAGGCTCCCACAGGCCCTCTACAGATGCTTCAGGTGAGGCTTAATCTGCCATAGTTTGAGTGTAAGACTGCAAGTGGAAAGGCGTAAATGTTGACGATTGTGTTCAGCTGAAAAGCCTTAAATGGCCAAGCTTTTTACTGTAGTGGTTTCTGCAGTAGTTTCAAACAAGATTGACAGCTTTGAAAGCTAGCAGTATGGTTAAGAGGCTTCCAGAACAAAGGGTCTTAGTGCCACTCAAAGGAAAGGAACTGTAAGACTAGCTGTCTCCGGGCACCACAACTCCCTAAGAAATCCCCATGAAACCCGCATGATACCTGCATTTCCATCAATTTTGATTATGGGGTGTGTAGACCATGAATGTAGACCAGAATAGCTATCTTTACCTTCGCAGTAACATTTATTACTTCTCTAGACGTATCCCTTTGGATATGGAAAGCCATTACATTTCTAAAAGAATTGTTAAGAGCTTAAAGACACGATCAAAACGAGTTGCCTTGCGTAGCTCCAATCACATTTGCTTTCAGCTTGAAGCCTACTGGAGTTCCATTAGGGTTGAGAAGATTACCCTTGGACTTGTAAGTGCACCTGTAGCTAAAGTCACTCCGCTTGGCTGTGGATATGATCTTTTAGACGCTAAAGAGTACTACATGAAGCTCAAAGGCAAAGATAGAGGCCATGTATTTGAGCGTACTGTTGAGCGCAATACTAACTATCTTATTGAGGCTGTAGGTAATCGTGATTTGGATGAATATACGTCATCTCATGGAGGAGTATTTCGAGACTTCTTAATAACTAAAGGTCTAGCCATAAGCTCTATCAAACGAGTTTTCTCATCATTAAAGCCTATCATATCGTTAATGATTCAAGAACATGGGCTGTCTGCATCTAACCCTTTGTCTAAAACATATATGCCTATAGATCCCTTAAAGAACACAAGACTGCCAATTTCACTTCCAACAGTCAAAAACATCCAATCGTTATGTATCGCTATGAATGATGATCTAAGATGGATTGTAGCTATCGTAAGTGACACTGGTGTTCGCCTTGCTGAAGCTTGTGGGCTAGAACGAAGTGATGTTGTTCTGGAAGGCCCTATACCGCACATTATAATTCGACCCAATGAGTGCCGGAGCCTTAAGACACGTGCAAGCGAGCGCAAAGTACCTCTTGTTGGGACTTCATTGTGGGGAGCCACACAAGCACTTTCAGCACCCATTAGGTCCGGAGAAAAGTTCCTCTTCCCAAGGTACACAAAGGGTGGGAAGTGCAATGCCAACTCAGCTAGCGCTGCTTTGAACAAGTGGATGAAAAACTATGTTGATGAAGGGTACGTAATCCATTCGTTTAGACATAGTATGCGCGACAGGCTCCGTGCTGTTGAATGCCCCTCCGATATTGTTGATCAACTTGGAGGTTGGACCCCATCAGGGGCTGGTCAAAACTATGGCTCAGGATACCCACTTAATGTCCTGCACAAATGGATCAAGCTGATTGAGTAAGATAACACCCATAGGGGCTTTATGTTCTTGGACTCTGAAACAGACGAGGTTACCCACGATCAATCCAACTCTGAGAACAATACCTTTTTACTTCTGACTTTTTCAATCTGCGCCAGTGTCATCCAGCAGCTAATGTAGTAAGTACCTTCCGTTATCATTTTACTCAACTGAGACTTGCTGATAGCACTCTTGTTTGCAGAAGGAATATCAACGCTGCTGCTGTCTAAAACACTTCTAACGACACTGGATTTTATACCGAAGTTTGTATTTTCTGGAATGCTTCCAAAGTTCTCAAACATATACTTGGCATCTAGTTTTGACACTGCTACTCCAACAAGATTTCCCATGTCATCTAGTATCGGGCCACCACTATTTCCACTTTGTAGTGCAGCATCTATCTGAATATTTGAGAAGTTATTACCAATGCCAGTAAGAGAGCTAATAATACCCTTGGTTACTTTTACGGATGTGCTGATATTTTTACCAAATGGGTATCCTGCGACATAGATGTCCTGCAGCAACTCTGGACGTTTGGTACTAAGTGGAAAGACAGATGTGGGTGTGAAGTCACCTTTTAAAAGTGCCAAGTCATTTTGAATATCATAAGTAATAACCCTCATCTTAATATCTTCTTGCTTTGTGTGAACAACAACATCCTGACAACCTTCTATGACATGGTTGTTGGTTATTACATAGCCATCAGAGGAAACAGCAAAACCAGATCCAGATGACGCCGAGAGAACCTCATCATCTTTGGGAGCTACCTTTGCAACAGGTGTTGGTTTGGTTGGTGTCTTCACAACAGGTACTGGTTTTGTAGGTGCCTTCGCATATTGAAACTCATCATCCTTCCAAATGCCTTCTTCTACTGTGCCATCTGCATAGGTGTAGGTGCCTTGCCCATTAAAATTGCCATCCTTAAACTCACCGACGTACTTGTTGCCATCTGCATAGGTGTAGATACCTTGACCATTCTTTTTGCCATCCTTCACCTCACCGACGTACTTGGAGCCACTTGGCCATGTGTAGGTGCCTTGCCCATTCTTTTTGTTATCCTTGTATTCACCGACGTACTTGGAGCCATCTGCAGAGGTGTAGGTACCTTGCCCATTCTTTTTGTTATCCTTGTATTCACCGACGTACTTGGAGCCACTTGGCCATGTGTAGGTGCCTTGCCCATTAAAATTGCCATCCTTGAACTCACCGACGTATTTGTTTCCTGCCCATTCACCATTTGGGCTATATGTGTAGGTGCCTTGCCCAGTATTTTTGTTATCCTTCCACTCACCGACGTATTTGTCGCCATCTGACCATGTGTAGGTGCCAAAGCAGTTGTGCCAGCGAGCATTAGTGTCGCTAGGACAATCTGGTAAATCAGAGGCACCAGCAACTCCACCAAACAGTGCCGCAATCACCAGACAGATTTTGAGTGAAATATTATTCATACAGTCATCTTAGACTATTTACTGTTGTGAAGACATATGCCGTGGTTTCACTATCCCCACACAGCCAACCGCTCAAGGTACCCGTCACAGTTGTCTGTGCTTGGAGTTCTTGCGTACTACTGGTTTATCTATGGGACCCATGTGGGGCTAGCTGGAGCAGTAATTGATGATAGTAAGCTGGTGGTGGCTGCTTAGAGGTTCACACCCCATAATCAAAATTGATGGAAATGCAGGTATCATGCGGGTTTCATGGGGATTTCTTAGGGAGTTGTGGTGCCCTTGAGACAGCCTCGATTCCTTTAGAAGGCCTCAAAAGCCTTAAAACACCTACTAATATACGATATCAGTGACTCTCCCGCCGGTCAAGAAGATCTCTACGGTCTACAGTTTGGCCTACAGTAAAATAAAGCCATGCATTGCAGCCTATAAAAGGTTGTGGTGTGTGGCTTACTTTATTTGTATTGATAACTGACGCGCTCAGGTCTCATAGCCTCTCACACCACCTCACTCCAGTGATAACTACATGACTTCACACACGGCAAGACCCACTAAACGTCAACACATTCAGCGTGTCCTAATGGGCCAGTACAGAGGCTGTTTAAGCGTAATTGATGGCATAACCGACAGGCTAGATATGGGTCTCAGATGGCCCAGTAGGACTCGAGGAATGGGTTTATTAATACTGTGTCTAACCTATTGATATCCCTAGATATTCTGATGGAGTATATGAGGGCCTACAAGCACCCTAAGGGCTTGATTTATATCACCAATACACAGGCTTAGGTTGCTATTTTAGTGTTCCTCAGAGCGTCTGTATGGGCCTCGTATGGGTACTTTTGATGGTGGTTAATCTCTGTCTAACCTTTGGTATCAGTTGAGGTAAATACTGGAACATTGGGGGTATGGCTAATTAAAGTGGGTACCTTATATAGCAGGGTGTAACTGATGTGTTCTTGAGATTAAGTTGCACAGATCCCTATGGACTACCGCTACTTGGGGATCCATCGCGATACTGTGTGATTGCCCTGTGTGTCACAGAATAGATTAGTACATTTTCCCTAATAATATAGTACAGAAGTACGTTAGCTTAAGGTCTTTAGTTAAAGCAGTACACAAAGAAGATTAACCATAGTAAGTTGCCTTTTAGAGGAGCAGAAGCTGCTGACCCTTTGACCACCTATGGTACTGCTTTAACCAGTTTAATATTAACAAGATGCTGTGCCTACGTATCCCAAGGGATACTCGTAGATCCTCAGAGAAGTCTTCTGCTGGTGGAGAGGGTGAGTAGATCAATAGGAGTATATAGTATAGGGGTCCTTAAGGATCCACTGGGTATGTGGAAGATAAGATATGAGAAGATGGTTGTATAGTAACCCTCCCGTGTCCTCAGTGGAGCCTTAAGAACTCCTTTTATCAATCAACTACTGCTATAACCAAAGCAGTTATCTTCTGTGAGTCCTCGGGGATACTTAGGATAAATTAGTTATAGTACTGCCTACCGTGTGGGTATTCCGAGGGACTACTGCAAGAGGATCTTGGGTATCAGCTTTAGATTAATCCCTTAACTAGGTCTTGATCTGGGAAGGCTGTGGTGGTCTTTAAGGTGTCTAATGTGGCCTTGTCAGTAGCTTTTACTATGAATGAATCATGGACTGTTAGGGTTGGTATGGACCTGTTAGTTAGTTCATATTATTTTAGCCCATCATGCACACTATCGTGAAACTTCAAGAGCTGCTTACTGTTAGTGTGTAGTTCTATTGGGAAGCCCGGAATATCGTACTTTAATCTATTAGTTGAGTACTGTCGTTCCTCCCTCCAGTTAATAAAATCGGGGTGTAAATTGACCCAAATTGGAAAATAATCATTTTCAAAACTTCTTGTAATAAAGTCATAGCGTCCACATTTGTCTGAAAGATTACTACCCCAATAATCTTCAGCTTTGCTACAGTTATATATTGCTCGGATATAAATGCTGTAATCACTTTCATCTATCAACGCTGTTACTGTTGGCTTTTGGTTTCTGTTGTGGCTTTCTGTTAAGCAATGTACCGATACTACTTTAGAAACATTAGATATCGTGTTTTCCCAGCCATCGTCACTTCCTGTTTGATATTTTCTATTTAATTTAATCTTAGTCGTGAATTCTTTTGAAAGCCAGCTTGCAAATTCGACATGCTTGCTTGGATAATAAGAATAGTTCGATTCAAACTGCTTAACTGGATAGCCAACAGCAGCTTCATAAGCAGCTCTGCAAACTTTAGCAAAGGTAATTTGTTCTTCATCAGTTAATTTAATTTCTGCTGCAACACAGTTTATTGACATCAATGTTGCCGATGTGAACACAATATGGGCAATCAATTTCATATTTAACCTTTTTCTAATTCCGTCTTAAATAGCTCTTTTGTTAGCTTAACTGCGCAGTTATGTTTGTAGAAAAATCTTCGCCTGATTATGAGGTTTTACTCTTTCTCAACCGTAACAGCTTTACATTTATAGAGATAACCACCTTTTTCAGATTTGATATTTAAAGCAGGATGCCAAACACCATCTATAGTCATTTTGCGACCATTAAACTTATTAAATCCCCAACTTGTTTCAATAACGACGGATAATGCGCTGCCATCCTCCAAAGAAAAAGCTCTTGTATTTTGTGCTTTGGTTACTTTCACTATTCTTAACGAATCTTGTGAAATAAGTGTTTTGCCATCACTTTTCACGTGAAGAACATAGGCCCTCTTCATTGAGCCAAGCAAATTGATCCTATTATCGGGGTGTTTATCAAAAGGAGATACATAACACACCCAGTCATTCCACTCATACAAATCAGATGAGGAAGCGTTTGCGAATGATATATGAATACTATTAACTATTAAGAACAGAGACAAAAATACAACTTTCTTCGATATCATATTCATAACAAAATCCCCTTTTACCTGAGTTATTAGTTATTTAGCTTGATAATATCATTTTTTGATTCAAACCAACCCAGCAACCATTAAAAGCTAGTGTTGTTTAATCAGATATGATTCCATATGCTCTTGCTGCACCACTGTTGATAATCCATCCTTTATTAGAACCACAGTACGACATGGTCCGATCGAATAAAGTATTCCCCGCTCTTTGACCAAGCATTTCTGCATAGTAACTCTTGAGTTCGTTAGCCTGACTTCTAGATGCACATTGTTCTTGCCCATATGAACTTTTATTATACGGAGCATGAAACATGAGAGATGTATCATTGTGCATATTTCTATAGACGCCTCCTAGAAAAGCAACAGCACATGATGATGAGCATTGGTCATTTCCAATTATATATGTGACAACCCGTTGCTTTCGTAATAACCTGCCTAGCTCCATGCCGTCTGTTATTAAACCGCCTCTTGAGTTTAAGTACACAGACGTAGGAAGTGTGCCACATGATTGAGCCATATCTAAGTACTTAGAAACGATATATGTTGAATCAGGACCGATAGGGCCATCGAGGTAGATGGTGTCATAAACGCCACTGTCACTGACACTGCCACTGCTGCAGATTCCAGACACACGAACTAATTTCACCTGAAGTCCAGAAACCAAAGATTCTGCAATTACAGTAGAGTCCCCTTTCATTGAGCAACCCATAATGGATGTTAATAAACATACTGCGGTAATCAGTCTGTACATAAAATTAAGCCTAGTTTTAATTTATTACAGGTTAGTTTTCAAGACCTGTAATTTATTTACAATACGTTTGCTGAGACCTTTTGGAAAGATGCATTTAAAGTATTGGGCAAGTCAATAATCCATCCTTACGCATAGACTCCATCCTTTTTGGTAATAGCGTACGTGTCTCGGGGATATTGAATTGAAGTGTGCTACCGTAAATTCGAAGATATAGTTGGCGACATTTGTAGAATTGCCCCCAGTTAAATTCCTCCTAAGACCCACCACCAACTCCTTCATATCTTTGCATCCTTTTACCGTCTTGACGTCACCATTAGATTTTGTTGTTATCTGAGCATCTTGAGGCGCATTTACAATATCTTTTGCAGTATAGTTACGTGAAGCTATTACTTGGTCAAATATAGCAAAAGGATGTTCGGGTAATTTAGTCATCATCTTCTTCCCCATGTCATAAGTTAATTGCTGATCAAGAGTTACTCCATTTTCTGTGATGTTGTATTTACTCGCAATATCACCAGCCTTTTTCCAGCTTAGTTGCGCATGTGCGCTAACTGAAAGCATATAAAATATCAGTACTGTAATAATGATCTTCATAATTAGCCTTAAGTATTATTCAACTTAAATACATTTCTTGGATCTTTCATTTATTTACAATAAGTTTTCTCGAGAACTTCATCCCAGTGATCACCTTCAGAGGAAGACCAGTCTTTTTCTTTTATTTTTAAAGCCCAGCCTTTGGAGCTATCCCATAGGGTGTATACCAAATCTGCCTCAGCCCACTGAAACATAGCGCGACTGTACATCCACTCGATCATGGACGGGTATTTCTGGTAGTTAGAAAAACTGGTAATTGGATGGTTGCCTGGATAATCCTCAAACAAATGGGTTTCTTGAGACAAATGCACGGCATCAACTTCGAAACCAAGGAAATCTGATTTGTACCCTAGGTCCTCAGTTACCATCTCATCTTCTTTTATTATGAAAGTTTTACTAGAAAAAAAGCCGGTGTCACACTTTATTGTTTCAGATCTTGCGTTTACAGAGTTAGATATTAAAGCTGCCACAAGTGCAGTCGTTATAATTAAAACTTTCATACATTTCCTCAATTATATTTTGGACTCTAGCCATGCAAATGTATAAGAATTATTCGCTAATAACTCTTTACTTAACGAGTGAACCAAACATTAAAATTCTATAACACTTTAAGAAACATATCTAAAACAATGTCCCATGAAAGCGAAGTGCAGGTTCGGGGAAGTCATCAGACACAGAATTACCTTGATAATCTTGGAGTCCCGATTGCCATATGTAAAGAGTATGTTGTTTGGTTAATACCTGCATACAGTTGCTGTGCACGTTGTGACGACGAGTGCCGCCACCCAACCAGTATTGAGAACGACACAGTTCGTCTCTGAATTTTATGAAGTGATCCCTAGATTTCTTGTAAGCAGCAAGCGCCGCTGGCTTATCATCGTCCTTAGAAAAACTTTCCACCATTAAGCTTGCCTGTAAGTTTTCGACAACTTTATTAAAATACTTTAAGTTTATTTCATCGATAATTTTAAAGGATTCCTTCCAACAGGCAATGTTGTCGTTTCTATTCGTATATGGATCCCGGCAAAGCTCATCCGCTTCTCGATACACTGATTCTGGTTGGACAGCACTTGCTGCTAAATCACTCATTCTGGATTTTAGTTCGGATGGATAGAACGCGAACATACCAAGGTGCATAACCACGAATAACAATCCATAATAGCCAATCGCTTTTAATAAAAACTTCCCAACATACGCTGCTTGTTTGTATTTTACCCTCACAAAACTCTCCTCAGTTTTTAACACACTAGCTTCATCTTAAAACAAGTGCAACATTCACTGTCAATCCTGCAGAAATTTAGGAATTGTTCCTATGGAATCCTGTTGCTCATCAGGTTAATCTAAAGAACCTTAACCCTAATTACTTTATGTTGAGAATATTACTTTAGGATCAAGAAGGGGCAATTTAATGCCTAGATCCTCAGGAACCCTCAAACATGACTTTCATTATCAAAGACCCTAAGGCTGAGAGCTTCAACTACACACTTGACTCATCATCTGCAGAACTTGCTGCGCTGGTAGATAAGCTATTCAAAGAGACCAAACTTAATCGTCACACAATCCACAAAAAGACCCTCAAGTTAATTCTTTTAAACCTCATCGTTCACAAGGGTTCAAAGGTTCTCATCTCGCGTGACAATAACTCCACAAGCCTTGCTCGATACAATGCGTTAGATGTTGGTGTTACTGCTATCAACACTGTAACTGACAAACTTGAGAAATCAGAATACATTCACTTGATAACGGGTAAGAACCTACCCTATGGACACGGAATTAGATCTTCAATACAAGCAACAGACTCACTTAATACGCTACTAAAACCTATCACTCTTCAATTGGTCCCTTCTGAACTAGTGCTAATTAGAGAAGGTGGTTCTAAGAAACTAATCGATTACACCGATACCCCAAGAACAGTAAGAATTCGAAAGGAACTGACAGCATATAATAAGCTTATTAAAAGTGTGAACATTGAACTAAGGGACTCATCAGGCTTAACGGTTTTAAAGGACCTTAACCATCAAGTTGTTCAGAGAAAGTTTATAGATAATGGTGAATTGGATATTCAAGGCAGACCATTATTTAACTCAGGTGGCAGGTCCAATTCCGCATGGATGAGTCTGAGTGGCTCTGATGAAAGGCCTAATATCTTTATCGATGGGCAGCCAACCTTAGAGCTAGATTATCAGTCAAGTGCTATCAATATAATATATAAAGCGCTAACTGGAGTTCTGTATATGGGAGATCCATATGCCCTTTCTGTTCGTGGAATTGACATACCTCGTAATCTTGTAAAGAGAGTTGCTACGTGCAGTCTTAATGCAACCAAGGAGAAAGGACCTAGTGCGGCAGTTGGTAAGGCATATGGAAAATTACGTACTTCACTCAAAGTAGAGGATCAAATTGATTACAACGATTACTTGAGGATTAAGGACAAGAAGAAGGTGAAGATAATAGATATTTTACAAGTCTTCCTTAACAAACATAGATCAATTAGCCATATGTTTCTAAAGGGCAAGCAGGTCGGTAACAAGGTCCAATGCCTTGAGTCAGATCTAGTATTTGCAGTGGTGAATGAACTAACTAACAGGTCCATACCAACCCTAACAGTCCATGATTCATTCATAGTAAAAGCTACTGACAAGGCCACATTAGACACCTTAAAGACCACCACAGCCTTCCCAGATCAAGACCTAGTTAAGGGATTAATCTAAAGCTGATACCCAAGATCCTCTTGCAGTAGTCCCTCGGAATACCCACACGGTAGGCAGTACTATAACTAATTTATCCTAAGTATCCCCGAGGACTCACAGAAGATAACTGCTTTGGTTATAGCAGTAGTTGATTGATAAAAGGAGTTCTTAAGGCTCCACTGAGGACACGGGAGGGTTACTATACAACCATCTTCTCATATCTTATCTTCCACATACCCAGTGGATCCTTAAGGACCCCTATACTATATACTCCTATTGATCTACTCACCCTCTCCACCAGCAGAAGACTTCTCTGAGGATCTACGAGTATCCCTTGGGATACGTAGGCACAGCATCTTGTTAATATTAAACTGGTTAAAGCAGTACCATAGGTGGTCAAAGGGTCAGCAGCTTCTGCTCCTCTAAAAGGCAACTTACTATGGTTAATCTTCTTTGTGTACTGCTTTAACTAAAGACCTTAAGCTAACGTACTTCTGTACTATATTATTAGGGAAAATGTACTAATCTATTCTGTGACACACAGGGCAATCACACAGTATCGCGATGGATCCCCAAGTAGCGGTAGTCCATAGGGATCTGTGCAACTTAATCTCAAGAACACATCAGTTACACCCTGCTATATAAGGTACCCACTTTAATTAGCCATACCCCCAATGTTCCAGTATTTACCTCAACTGATACCAAAGGTTAGACAGAGATTAACCACCATCAAAAGTACCCATACGAGGCCCATACAGACGCTCTGAGGAACACTAAAATAGCAACCTAAGCCTGTGTATTGGTGATATAAATCAAGCCCTTAGGGTGCTTGTAGGCCCTCATATACTCCATCAGAATATCTAGGGATATCAATAGGTTAGACACAGTATTAATAAACCCATTCCTCGAGTCCTACTGGGCCATCTGAGACCCATATCTAGCCTGTCGGTTATGCCATCAATTACGCTTAAACAGCCTCTGTACTGGCCCATTAGGACACGCTGAATGTGTTGACGTTTAGTGGGTCTTGCCGTGTGTGAAGTCATGTAGTTATCACTGGAGTGAGGTGGTGTGAGAGGCTATGAGACCTGAGCGCGTCAGTTATCAATACAAATAAAGTAAGCCACACACCACAACCTTTTATAGGCTGCAATGCATGGCTTTATTTTACTGTAGGCCAAACTGTAGACCGTAGAGATCTTCTTGACCGGCGGGAGAGTCACTGATATCGTATATTAGTAGGTGTTTTAAGGCTTTTGAGGCCTTCTAAAGGAATCGAGGCTGTCTCAAGGGCACCATTCCTATCTCAATGCACTCCACAGCCCCTATTTTACAATACTTTCAGAGCACATCTGTAAATTTCCTGTAACCTTTTCTGTAACAAAAGCAATAAACTGACAAACCTTAGCTAGTTTTAGTTTTTGGCGCAAAAAACAGAATATAGACTTGAATAATTTTCAGCCAAATTCATAGTCCAACTTAATTCTGAAGCCGCTCCTTTGTCGCTTGGATTAGTTAACAATTTTCCCCATTGCCCATCTGTTAAAAGGATTAAATTTTCAATTGTAGATTTAAGTCCAGAGCATCTATCGTTAGTAAAAAAGACTTCCTCAGCGTTTGCCAGATTGGCGAAAGAACAAAAGATGATAACTAATAATACTTTAAATTTCATATTTTTTACCTTTTAATATTAGTGAGTAAAGACAGGGTGTTAGCCTTTGAAAATGGCTGTTTAACCTCATGATTTGTCTGTGTTTTTAGAAACTATTATTACTATGACGAGAGGTGTTGAACCATTTAGCCAGCACACATTTGGTTCTAGATGCTTCTATCACTTCATCAGTGAAGCTCCAGTTTCCTGCCTCAAAACCTGTCCGTTTTCTAGCATCTTAACGCTAATTAAAGACTCCCGTGATTCATCCTGATACCTTATAACTGAGTGTTCTACTAGAATCTCGTCATTTTCATAGATGCAGCGATGCATAACTTCGTGGAGGTTGGTCTGAGTCCACATGGCTGAAATCATTACTCTGTATTCAGATTTGTTTAGGGATGTGCCAGATTGATGGCGAACAAACTCAAAATCCTCATGATACAAAGGCATTAATGACTCAATATCCTTTTCATCATTAGCTTTCTTAATTGCTTTATGCAGTTTCATAACGTACTCCTTATGTTAACAATAATCCTTATTAGACAGTTTACATCTGGTGCTGGTGGTTTAGCACAAGCCCTTAAGCATACAAGTGTGCACAACAGATGGTTAGTGCCATAGGACACCACACTGCTCACATCTAGCGTACAGGCGCGTTAGGTTGATACATCATGACCATCATTGATACCTATCTATGTAACGTAAAGCTATGTAAGCAGTATTGTTACCTAATATGATTACTGATAGCTTCGTAGAAGTTTACCTTCGATGATGCTTGTCATAGGCTCGTCTTTGACCACGAGGTTCTCCGGAATCTCGTAGGTCAATCTTTTTATCACTTCATCAGCGTAGCACCCGTTTCCTGCCGTATCACCTGTCCATTTTCTAGCGTATTAACGACTAACACAGACTCCCGTGTTCCATCAGGAAACCTCATTACAAAGTGTTCCACCAGAATATCATCATTTTCATAGATGCAGCGAACCATAAGTCTATCAAAGCTGGCGTGAGCAAACATATCTGTAACCATCTCCTTAAATTCAGGCTTTGTTAGGCTAGTGCCAGTTTGATGGCGAACAAACTCAACATCTTCGTGATAGAACGACAGCATCACTTCAATATCTTTGTCGTCCTCGGCCTTCTTCTTCGCTTTAAATATGCTCATAACGTACTCCTTATGTTAACGATAACTCTTATTAGACAGTATACATCTGCTGCTGGTATCTAGTGGTTCTCCAGAGTCTCGTAGGTCAATCTATAACTCAATCTCCAGACACTCTGCGTCAGTAGCATCAGGTGGTTAGGGCATAGGGCTGCTCAAAACTTACATCTAGCTTACAGACGTATTAGTGCTGGTGGCTTAGGCTGATAATGGGTTGGCAAAAAGATGTGAGCAAGATCTATGGTAGCCCATCAGATTTGAAGATCAAGCATAGGTATTTACTAGAGTCTTTAGCCTGGGAAAGGCAGGGTGTTAGTCTCTAGCAATCTGTATAGCCATTCCTCTAGATTTGCGTTAATAATTAGAAGATATTACTCCGCAAGTTCTGCCGCTAGTTCTGCTTCAAAAGCCGCGATTTCATCCTCTACCGATTGCCCAGTGTCAACAGTGTCGGTCTCTGCTGCCTTAGCAGTTTCTTCAGCGATACGTTTGGCTTTTGCTGCTGCCACTTTTGCTTTTCTTTTAGCTATAGCTACTGCGAAACCTTCGGCGAGTTCTGCCTCAACTAGCTTAGCTTCAAAATCAGCCTCTTCTTCAGCGATACGGGCAGCTTCTTCTTTAGCGATTCGGCTTTCTTCAGCAAGCCGATTGGCTTGTACTTCTGCTAATTTCTTAAGCTCTTTCTGTGTAATTGGTTCGTCCCTTCCAAGCACAGTGTACCCGTATACAGTGCCGTAACTATATAAATTGCTTATCTCAGGACTGGAGGCCGATCGCATAAAAGAAACATAATCAAGGCGGCCAATACCATCAATATCAATGGGGTATCCATAGGTTAGTTGAGGGAGATTATAATTATAACCTTCAAACGATTTCTCTTTAAGAACTACAAACTCACTTTCGGGAATTACGGTAAAGTGACCAGTGCCATCATTTTCAAAAATTGTATATCCAAAGCGTCCGTTCTTTTCAAAAGAGCCAGCCGTAGAATCAATAATGTCTAAGTCGCCATCCCTGTCATGATCAACTAATCGAATTGAGCCCTCGCCATGATTTTGGAGCTTTCCTTGAATATCTTGATCTCTGTCATCCGCAATTAAAGACTCCGTTTTTTCAATAAGCTTACCTTTTTCATTGATGAATATTAGTACTTTACGCCCTTTATAATATGGATTTGCTCTGGTAATTGCCGCTACAAGATCAGGGTCTCCATCACCATCCAAGTCACCAGAGATCATACTGTTAACTTTCGTATTACCTTTGCCATAGTAGTTCTTCACTTTTAGTTCTTTGAAGCTTCTTGATGAATGTTTTCCATAACGAGACATCCAAACACTGATTGTTTTGCCCTGAAGGTGCATAGCAACGTCTCCACAACCGTCTCCGTTGAAATCTGCTATCGTCGAGGCAAAAGCGTTTGCTTTTTCGTGACTATAAATACCTTGTGGTAAATCTTTAGATTTATTGGCAAATTTACCTGTACCGTCATTAATTAATAAAACGTTCCCAGTATATATGTCATTAAAACCATCACAATTTATATCTCCACTGGTGGTTGAATGTGAAAACGCATAATCTTTGATCATCCCTCCATTTTCTTGACCTTCGATAAGGTGGCTTGCATCTTCCATCTGGCCATTTTGGGTGCTTAAAAGTAGTAAGTTTGGTTCAAAATCAACTAGGCTTTTCTTTTGACCTTTAACACGCATAATCACACCCATCGAGCCTACAAATAAATCATCTCGCCCATCGTTATTAAAATCATTAACAGTCGGTCGGTATAGTTTATGTCTCAAAGGAATCTCGCCCAAAGCGTATATTTCAGGCGAAGAGATTAAATTGTTATTTCCGTCATTCAGATAAAATCGAACGTGTGATGGTGTTCTTTCCCGTCGAATAGTGTGAATCATATATTCCCAAACTATCGCTAAATCCTCTAAACCATCACCATTAAAGTCACCCGCTGCTGCATTAGCAGGTTCTGGGGTGAATATGCCTCCACCCTCGTTACAATCTTGAGGGGTGGGATAGCACCATGATTCAGTTACTTCATCGGCAGTTACAACATCAAATTTTAGTTGATTAAGCTGGTACCAAGGCTTGTTCAGCATAGCAACCTCTTCATGACTTAACCGAATTGTGTCAAGCATTTCGTCTTTTTCTGCAAATGACAAGGGCCCAGAGCGAGGCATAGTAATTAACCTTCTGTCCTTCAAATCAGATAATATTTCCGAGCTCCACTTGCCATTGAAGCGCTGGCCTAACTCCTGATAGAACTCCCGAATAGCTGAGCGGGTAACCGATGTCCATCGTCCATTGGGTGATCCAACGTCGTAGCGGAATCTATTCAATAACATTTGGGCCTGATATATATCGGCATCATCCTTAGTTATTGTTTTGTATATTGATTGTCCTATTATGGAAGACTCTGTTTTATTACCACTGACAACAACAGCAGCACTGCCACCACCACAGTTCAATCCTCTATTTTTAGCTTCTTGAAGGTACTGAGGGTCGTCCTGTTGGCTAGAGGCTAGCCTACACACAGTCTTATCAGACCAACCTGATATATCTTGAGACAGCACAGGTGTTGCCATTAAGGATGCGGTGAGTAAACAGACCAGCCGAAAACAGAAATTCATGACAATCACCTCGATTCAATTAGACTTTACAATAGTCCTGAGTCCACAGTATCATTTTAGTCTTAGGAATTATTCTGATATTTCCTTATGCCATACTAGTGGTTGTCTGTTCGGCCCCTTTCTAGTGCAGTAAACCTAGCTATAGTTCAAGGCAAAACGTAGTCAAGGATGATCATAACGAGGCCCTGTGAGAGGTCTTTAGATTGGCTTTGTTACGTTAGATATGAGGGATAATTTGGGCACCTAAGGCTTGGGTGGGGCTTAGGTGCTGTGAGGGGTTAGGTAGGCTTGATGAGGGTGGGAAGTTGTCTATATTTAACAGTTGTAGCCTCACGTACACTTAAAACTGTGGTTTAACACAAGTCCTTAAGCATACAATTGCCCACAGCAGATGGTTAGCAGTCGGTGTAGCCATTACAATCAATTATGCTTTGGGTAGCAAAATAACAAAGTTAAGGATACACCTCATCAATCATGGAAATTAATGTGGTACTAGACACATCAACACCTGCGTCTTCTCTTGCCCTTGCAATATCCTCACGCTCACCAAAAGTTTTCATTTGATCAGCATCTTTCATATCCAAAATAATGAAGACTTTAGTTTCATCAGGGTTACTCCCCGCCCAATCAACTTTTATTCCCAATGCCTCAGCATCTTTGGTAATTGCGTCACTCATTTCAACCCACTTTGCAAAACCTTTTGAAATGTTTACTGAAAACAGTCCTTTCATGATTTATTCCTTTTTTGGTTATATTTCATATTAAGAAACTTTATTACGACATTATCGTAAATTAATATACTTGATTTGTAATTCTCTTGGCCAGCACATTTTCTACACGTTGGCTGTTCCAGCAGCAACGCCATTGCCCAATAGAACCCTGTTTCCATTAGCAAAAATTTCGTTCTGCGCTAAAGCTCCTTGATTTTGGTCATAGCGGTAGAGGCTATTTGCCTTAGCTGCGAGTCTGATTATTTGCTATGGGGTGTATTCTTTGCACCCTGTTAATTGCCAAACACCCCCTGCCCAGTCCTCAACGTCAGTCCATAATTCAGCGTCCTTGGGGTTGATAATATTGAGTGGCTTACTACGTGTGTGAGGTTTTAGCTCAATATACAAGGGTTCTCGCGGCGTATCACCCTGTTGAACATTCAGAAGAAAGAAAGCCATCTCTCCAACCAAATGGCCTGTTTTTGTTAGTTTGAGGTTCACCTCATTTTTCAGGTAGCTGGGATCTGTAGAAAGACCTCCCATGAGCCAATTGCCCTCAATTTTTACGCCTCCGTTAGTCAATAACATGCGGCCCCTAGCCATATCCCAATTTTCAAGCTGCCCTCCTTCACTATTTTCATAAACCACTCTACGGAGTCTAAAATCGCATGCAATTGGTTGCACCAACGTGGCTAGTTGATGTGAGCTAACACCAAGTGCCGATTCATCAACTAGCTTGGACAATAATTGCTCTTTAAGCTGAGGGTCGACCTTCAAAGGGTGGAACAGCAGGTTGGGGACAAGGTTGATTGCTTGGGGAATAAATCCAGACGATAGGTAGCGATCCCGTATCCAACTATCATGTTCTGTATTTGGGTTCATATCAGCGTAAACCATTAGGTATGATGCTTGCTTAATAAATTTTTTGTTGGGCGATTCTATTGAACCCCATCGATCTCCACCACCAGGGCACGGAATCGCATAAAGGCGGTTAGTAGCACTGGGTTCGTTAATGGATTGAACGACAAAATCAACTGCAGTATGGATGTTTCTCCCATCCACAGTGTAATCAAGTAAGTTTTGATCCGTGTTCTTGTTGACCAGTGCGGCTATCATCACCAGATAGCTAACAGTGTAATTATTATAATTAACGCCCATTCCACCGCGCTGTGTATCAATTGGGAAACTACCATCAGGCCTCATGTCGTGAATGGCCAGTTTATATATATCTATAGCCTTTTGGGCGGCGCTTTTGTCACCAGTCATGAAAGCCCAAATCATTGTGTAATAAGTCCTCATGTATGCTTTGTTGTCGGCCCTGTCCTTCCAGTGCCCCGCAGAACTTTCGGCAACTAACCGGTTAAGCCACGGCCCAACTATAGCCCGCTCTTCGGATGACAAGGTGTCAGCAATGAGCGCTGTAGAAGTGAGAATTGCACCAATAGACGTCATCACGTGCCAATCAACTGGTTTTGCTCCCCAAGATACATGCAATCCTTTGTTCAAAGCGTTAGCTGTGGCCCAGGCTACTAGGACACTTTTAAACTGATCTTGTGTCTGTTTATTGTTAGTTAAACGAAGTGTTTGTGCGGCTGAAGAAAACCACTTGCGAGCCAATTCCACATTTTCGTTTTGTTCACCATAAGCTTCATCAAGCGTAATCTTGCCAAAAGGTTTGGGAGCCACCCTAAGATTAATTTTTTCATTAGAAATTGGTGAGTTATTGAAAGGCACTTGCCACCCAGTTGCAGCAAACTCTTCACCTGAGCGAAGGCGTAGTTTTAAACCTTGACCTGCAGCATAGGTTGGATGTTCAAAACACTCTTTTGCCCGTTTATAAGCGTTCCATTGTTTTTTAGTCTTAGAACTAGATAAAACGCCACGAGGTTTGTTAGTGACATTAATTTTAGTGTTGTCTGATGTTTGGGTATCATCTTGCGCGGAGTTTTGTGTACTTGAACCACAGTCTAAACCGCGGCTATCGGCCTCTTGAACATAATCAGTATTATCTGGATTATTTAATAACTGGCGGCACACGGTCTTATCAGACCAACCTGATAGGTCTTGAGACAACGCGTGCGTTGCCATCAATGATGCAGTGAGTAAACAGACCAGCCGAAGACAGAAATTCATGATAATCACCTCGATTCAATTAGACTTTACAATAGTCCTGAGTCCACAGTACCATTTTAGTCTTAGGAATATTTCTGATATTTCCAGCACACATTTGGTTCTAGATGCTTCTATCACTTCATCATCGTAGCACCCGTTTCCATGCGTATTATTTTACCATCTTCGATCATACGGACACGAATAATAGACTCCCTTGAACTATCAGGAAACCGAGTGACAGAATGATCCACTATGATGTCATCATTTTCGTAAATGCATCGAGACATAACTGTCGAACTGGTATTAGAAGCGCTATTATAATTAGCAATCATTGATCCAAACTCAGCTTTATTCATTGCAGTGCCTGTTTGGTGCCTGATGAATTCAAAGTCCTCATGATAAAAGCTCATTATCTGATCGTGATTACCTGCCTCAATTGCTACCTTTAATGCCTTATATATTTTCATGTTAATCCTAGAATAATATCGTTTAAACAATGTTTGAGTATTTTACTTTCGTTTGATACCTCAACAATCCGTATAGCCACTACTAAGCAAAGATGTGGGATTAACTAGCGTTGAGTTATTCATACCTCAAGGTTTCTAGCCATGATGGTTTTTCTGCAATGGATGCACAGGTTTTTTTCACAGCCACTTCTAAACTGTTCACTTGCATATCAACATTAGAACCTTTATCCAGCAGACAAGCATTATAAATCCTATCGTATTTGTCTTTCTTTTCTTGTCTTACTAACTCGTCTTGTTTTTCTTTAGCAATGTGTTTCTTCTCTGCTCTTTCCAATTCAGCTATTGTTCCCACAAACTCATCATCCTTCCATATAACTTCTGTTACAGTGCCTTCTGCTTCGGTGAAGGTGCCTTGCCCAGTCTTTTTGTCATCCTTCCACTCACCGACGTACTTGTCGCCATTTGACCATGTAAAGGTGCCTTGCCCAGCCTTTTTGTCATCCTTCCACCCACCAACGTAGTTGTTGCCATTTGACCATGTGTAGGTGCCTTGTCCAGTCTTTGCATTATCCTTCCACTCACCAACGTACTCGTTGCCACTTGTCCATGTGCTGGTGCCAAAGCAGTTGTGCCAGTGAGCATTCTGGTTACTAGGACATGCGGGTAAATCAGAAGCAGAAGCAGCAACTACTACTCCACTACTGATGAACATTGAGAAAGCTAAGGTTACTAATAGTTTGTTTATACGCATCTATATATCCTCACGTTAACGATAGTGCTCACTAGACAGTATACATTTGGTTCTAGATGTTTCTATCACTTCATCAGTGAAGCTCCAGTTTCCTGCCGCACAACCTGTCCATTTTCTATCATCTTAACGCTAATTAAAGACTCCCGTCATCCATCCCAAAACCGCAGTAAAGAGTGTTCTAGCAAAATATCGTTATTTTCGTAGATGCAGCAGTGCATAACTTCTGTAAAGCTGGTATCAGACAACATGTGTGAAATTAGCTCCCTGTATTCAGGCTTTTTTAGGGTGGAACCAGATTGATGGTTATGAGCTGGCTAAAATAATTCCTAAACCAATAACTGCGATCCAAATCCAACGTTGAGGAGCAACTTTTTCGCCCAGCCACAACCAAGCGGTAATCGTTGTAATGGCAGCAAAAGCAGCAAAGCCGATGCTAGCCGCAATGCGGCCATCACCCTGAGATCCCATAAGAAACGCCCAAAGTGCAGCGACTTCTAAGGTGGCTTGGGCAAATACCAAAGCCGCCATTTTGCCTTTAGGTGTGTTGAGTTTTTGGCCCTTTTGTAGCTGCCATGCCACTAGCATTAGTACGCTAATCAGGGCAAACATACGATTTAAATATAACGCAGGCATGGGGCCTAGTTCGGCGCTGGCTTCTTGGGCAAAAAACATGCGTAACGACACAGTAAATGCCGTTGCTAGGCCTAACAAAGCGGTAGTGCGCAGCCAGGCTGCGTCGTAGTCTGGTTCGCTGGATTGGTTTTTGGCGGGCCGAGACAACATAATTACACCACCAAAAACCAGTGCAATAGCCAGCCCCTGAGCCAAGCTAAAAGGTTGACCCGCGAACGCATTCATAGCCACCAACATCACCGTAAAACTTGATGCTGCTGGGGAAGCAACCGCCACAGGACCACGCTCAAGGGCTTTGTATAAAAATATTAGAGCAACAATGTTAAGTGCCCCAGACGCCGCCGATACGGCCCAAGCGTAGGCGTGCCAGCGGGGCCAGTCGTCGGTAAACATAAATAACACACTTAAACCCACGGTAGACAGGCTCATCACCGCTAAGATTAAAATGCTAATCGAGACTTTTTGAGTAGTGGAGCGCGCTACCGCATCAGACACACCAATAAACACAGCTGCTAGCAAGCCCCAAATAATTCCGCTCATAAATCTATCTCGTCGCAATCTTTATAATGATGATTTCTTATGGATTATAAAACATGATCCAATGCAGTAATTAATTTATCGACCTCAGCTTTGTTGGTGTAATGTACAAAACTTAGCCGTAACACTCCATGATCTGGATCAATTCCTTGCGCCTCTAAACACCTGACTGCATAAAAATTGCCACATCCAGCCATGATGCCATGATGAGCTAATTCTGTAGCCACGCTAAGTGGATTGGCTTTTAAAGCTACTGCAACTGTTGCTGCTTTTTTGGCTGCATCAGCGGGGCCCAGCAGTCGTAATGAGTTCTTTGCACCTAAATAATCCAGTAAGGGTTGTAGCAATTCAGTCTCATGAGTCCGAAACAAATCATGGACAAACATCCCCCGGCCATTAGCATTCATTACGTCTGACGTGTGGTGGCCATAAACATCATCTATATAGTCAGCTATACCGGCACTTGCAGCAATTTGTGCATGGTCTGGTCCTGCTGGAGTAAAGCGTTTGTAGAGATCATTGGCATTAAAATAATGCCCCTGATTGGGCAGTTTCATACCAAGTTCACGGCTGATTGTCATAATTCCCTGATGTGGGCCAAATGTTTTATAAGCTGAAAACAAGTAAACATCTGCGCCCAGTGCACCAACATTTGGAATGCCGTGGGGGGCATAACTCACTCCATCCACGCAACTGTAAGCTCCACAGGCATGAATAACTTTACAGATGGCACTTACATCATTGATCTCACCAACAACGTTAGAACAATGCGGGAAACAAACCAGTTTCACGTTATCATCTAGCATTCCAGTTAGGTCTTGGAGATTTAAATTTCCAGTTTCACTATCAATCTGCCACTCACGGACCTCTATTCCTCGTTCAGATAATCGCCTCCAAGGGCCAGAGTTTGCCTCATGGTCTTGATTGGTAACAATGATCGTGTCTCCAGCACTCAAATGTTGGCCAAACGCTTGTGCTAATACATAAGTGTTCTGAGTAGTGGAAGGTCCAAAGCTAACTTCGTCTGTATCAACTCCTAAAATTTCTGCAAGACGCGCACGCGCTTCATCCATTTCAGCACCAGCCAAGGCAGATGCCTCATAGGGAGCATAAGGCTGAACTTTGCGCTCATTATAGTATCGGGTTAGGCGGTCGATTACAGGCTTACATGTATATGACCCGCCAGCATTTTCAAAAAATGCTTGGCCTTGTAAGGAATTCTGCTCAAATGCTGGGAATTGCTTTCGAATAAAGTCAACATCAAGTTTCATGCTTATTCAACTCCATTGGGTGGGTTATATTTTAGGCTATTACTTCATGGCAGCAGCGCCAGTTTGCTGTCACACAAGCTGTCCATTTTCTAGCAGATGAATACTACCACACTGCAACTTGTAGCTTGTCAAATCTACGGACTAACCCAGCCCCCACATACATCAAGAATAGCACCAGTGGTGTAGGATGATTTATCCGACAACAGAAACATGGCGCTGTTGGCTACCTCGCTCACTTCGGCTGGACGTCCGAGAGGAACCTGTAACAAGACCCAATCGAGCCATTCTGGGTGTTGCTTGGCATAGTCCACACTAATTTCCGTCATGGTAATCCCCGGGCGTAAGCAATTCACTCGGATACCTTGATCTGCTTGTTCCTTGCTCAGGCCGATGGTGAAAGTGTCAATCGCAGCTTTGGAAGCGGCATAATCAACATAAGTAAAAGGCCCACCATGCTTTGAAGCGGCGGAGGATATATTAACAATAGCACCACCATTGCCACCATACCGTTTTGCCATACGCTTAATCGCGTGTTTAGCACAAATAAAAGCGCCTAGTGTATTGACCTCAAACATCTGTTTCGACAGAGTAATATTCATTTCATCTACTCTGGTTCCAGCGCCATTGATGCCAGCATTGTTAACCAGTCCGGTAATCGGTCCAAGTTCGAGATCAATTCTTTTGAATAGGGTAATAACTTCATCTTCGTTGGCAACATTGGCCTGCAAGGCGATGGCGGTACCACCCTTAGCACGAATCTGCGCCACAACCTGATCGGCCTCGTCGGCTGAGCTCGCATAATTGAGACAAACTTTCCAACCTTCTGCGGCCGCCTGTCTGCATATTTCTGCACCAATGCCTCTGCTACTGCCGGTTACTAGCAATACTTTCATTTAGTCCTCACTGATTTCCTGACTGATTAAAATGATCCATAAGCACCTTTTAATAACGGATTGTCGTCTCTAGACTGGGCCAGTTTATCAGCGAGGATACGTAGCTTGGAATGAAAATCTCCACGCTCAATCTGAACCCATTGCAGCCAGCGTTTGCCATCAACTGTTAGGTCGGTGCGCCCATGCAGCACGCGGTGATTATCGAATACAGCGATATCTCCAGGTTGCAGGGTTAAATTCACGGCCAAGGTTTCATCTTCAGATTGTTTCAGTAGATATTGAAGTCCACGATAATAAACCACCATCTGCTCGGGAGGAATCGCCAGTGGCGCGGCAACCCGATCATTAATACGAACGCCACAGACGTTGCCAAATTCGTCAACACTTAAAATCGGAAATTTGGCTATAAGATCGACGTCTCCTGCAAAGTGTCGACGAAATACCTGTGCGTAATCACATAGCGCAGCAAATCCTTCCGCATCGTGGTCACGCAGGCGATCAGCTACCTCAAATCCATCCATAAAGGTCGATGACCCTGCGCCTGTCTGATCGTTGGAAATACAATGAAACATCAAGATGCCGGGGGGCGATGCTCTGTAGGGTTCATCCGTATGCAATTTAAGTGCTTTGACATCATTGCCAATGCTACGTTTCCCTGGGTCGAATATCAGATCCTGAACCCGGCCAAAATTGGATTCCTGAGGAAAACCAATACGCAATCCTAGTGACTCCACAATGCCCGGCTCGGCAGGCGCATTACGAATAAAACAAAGTCCATAATCACGCACCTGCTTCAGTAGATCGAGAAAATTGCTGTCGCCAGAAGCAATAGCGGCATAGTCGTATACCGGTGGATTTTGACGAAAACTGTCATCCCAGATAATCGGTTTAAAGGCTCGGGCTCGGCGCATCTGATCCTGGTAATCATGTTCGCGCAACCATGTTGACGTATAACACGACTCGTGGCCATCCTGCCAAGTGATCAACAAGTTTGAGAGATCGGTATCGAGAGATTTAGGTTTGCAGTTGAGATCAAGAGAAGTTAGGCGCAACGCTCGGTAGCCAATTGCTGGATCACCACATTCATTACAACTGCAGTTATCACGTAACCAGATTGGATGAAATGCACTGCGGCTAGCATCGTCCCAGTCCAGATTAACCAGTCCATCATTGTTTACACAGGAGGACTTAATCATTAGCTTCTTTTCACCCATAAGGTACCTTTCGCTTAATCGTAGTATGGAAAGATGTTAGCCGCTTTTCTTAGATTTGACCATTTATTAAAGAACATTGAATGATGCAAAAAAATAGGTGCGTGCGGCCCAAGGGTAATCTCCAGACTGAATTTCAGGAACAGTTAAGATCTCGTCTCTAATTCACTACATCGCTATCGTATAGTCATATTTTTTGCTGACGATAACAGCGAGAGAGAAACTTACTTGCATGCCTCTATATTTTTTGTAGTTTGCCAGTAATAGCTCCCCATGTTGTAACGCAATAGGGTACTGTATAAGTCAGCATGACTTTTAGTGGATGCGGGTAGTTCCCGTCTAAGATGGCATCACCATGATTAATAGCGATAAGGATGGAGCCTACAACACATGCTGCTAAAAATGCTTTAAGTGGAGTTCCGCCGCCAAACGCTAGAATGCGAAGGCTCTGTTTATTTTGGTAATTACTCATTTTTTATAACCCCACTAGGCTTAACTTTCCTTCATAACGGATCGTAAACAAAAACTATCTCAATAGCTATTTTTTGCTGGGAGCTTGCGTATAGACACACGTACGGTAATGCACTAAGCGTTCTCACAGATCATGTCTAGCAAATCAGCCACCTCTACCGCCCTAGCAAAGGTTATTAATGCAGCTTAGCAACCGTTTTAGACCGTGACCGCTCCCTCCACACAATTAGCAACCCACCAGTTGCGATCAATAGCGCACCCGGAAATAGGGTACTCCATGGCGCTTCGTCAAAGAACAGCCATCCCAAGGCGAATGCTAGTGGGATGCCAAAATAACTGAATGGGGCTAAATTACTCTGCTCAGTCATCCGGTAGCTAACCACCATAAACAGAACTGCTATGCCTCCAAACACTCCCATCAGCATGATCCACCCCATGTCGTTCACAGAGGCTATCGGTGTAAAACCACCCCAGAAGTATGCAATCAAAGCGGCTCCAATTAGCGATATGACAGAGGAATACAGGTTGACCAACGGGCTAGGAGCATCGTCATCAAACAAGCGGGCTGTCACACCAACAAATGCGTAACATGCCGATGCTGCCAAAGGCAAAAGAACATAAAGGGAAAAGCCTGTGCCACCTGGTTGAATAACCATGATGACACCAGCAAAGCCAACCAAAACAGCACTCCAACGCACCCAGCCGACCCGCTCGCCTAAAATAGGGATTGCCAGTGCCGTGGTAAATAATGCGCTCGCATAGGTAATGGTCGATGCTGTAGCGAACGCCATTAGCCCTAGGGATGCATAAAAGCAAAGCTGGGCAACAGTCACAACAGCACCACGTAAAAAAGCTAATTTCCACTGGCGTAGTTTTAGACGCCTGCCAGATAGGCGCCACGCCCTTGATGACCATAAAGCAATTATTGATGGCACCAACCCAAACAGGTTTCGATACGCCGATAGTTCGGCTGCTGAGTAGCCGCTTGAAAGATGCTTGATGATTAATCCCATGGCATCAAAAAATGTCAATGCGACAAGGCTTAGAATGATGGCAAGTCCAGTACGGTCTGTGGGGCGCATATGAGTCCTAAGGTCATCAGTCGAAAAAGCTTTTGGTACCAAAGTCAGATTAAACTTAGAGCAAGTTTAGCTTGTCTGGTTATTTTCATTGTGCGGCGCGTGTTCTTTAAGGCAAGCGCCGTGTGATAATGCAGACGCCTCAACAGACTCATATTAATAATTTAGCGGCCAAGAAGATAGGCAGCTATAGATACACTTTGGTAGTAGGGTTAATTGATTCGCTATTGTTAATTAGGTAGTGCGATATTAACAGCTGACACAACAATGATGACAAATAATACCAACGTACCTATACCTACGGATATTATCCGCCCTAGTCCCGACTTAAAATCTTCCTCACGCTTTTCATTTGATTGAATGCCTATGAGACCAGCAACTACACTTTGTCCATAACTTAAAAACGCACGGAGGTTTGATTTCTTTTGATTCATGAGACTGTCTCTATAATTTTGTTATATAAGTATATTCTAATGATTATTTAGAAGCCAGCGACCATATTCAGAATATACCTAATAAAACTATTAAGCAGCCTGATATTGAATATGGTGGGTGGCGCACTTACTTCATTGGCAATTTAGCCCATTCCAACTGCAGCTTATGTAATAGTAGCAGTGACAATACTTCTCATATATCGTATTTTATTACATCAGCTAATCAACATTATTCTGGAGAAACATGAACATATATCAGGCCTTGAAAAAAGCAAATGAAGAGCGCGATCACGATAAAATAATGAGTTTTTATCATGAGGATTTTGAGTTTATAAGGCACCAAAGTGGCACCACTGTAAACAGGGCTGAATTCTCGAATTTCATTCTTGAAGGTACCCGTAAAGATACCACCAAACCAGCCATGGCTCGCTGTATTTATGAAAATGAAGACATCTTAGTGGATCATCAAGTTACGCGTTTTCCAAATGGCTCCAGGGAGTCTATCATTCGTGTGCGCATGATCGAAGATGGCAAAATAATACGCATGGAAACGGGCGCTACGACAATGAACAGCTAACCATTGATCTAGCAGGGCCTGCTGTACCTCCTGCATATACCCCTATTCGTATTTTACAAAGCTTTGGTTGGAATGAGACCCATCAATAGACTGTATATGTCTTATTTCAAGGCCAGATGTGAGCATCTATAATAGATAATTCGTTCAGTAATATATCTGATAGCTAAGTCTAGATCAGCACTACATTGGTAAAACTGGCGATATAGGTCAAACAATTGGCCTATTTGTGGCGCATGAGCGATATTGGCTCTGATGACCTGCATAAGGTGTTTTCCTAGTAGCTGACTTGGTTCATTATTCTACCCATATGTACAACCTGCAAGATAATTCATTGAAATTATTTTCTTTAGAAATTAGGCCTCACAATATCCCTAACTTGATTTAAATCTAGTCCAGTTTCTGTACCATGGGTAACTTCAGCTATGGTTCACCGTATCTCATAATATTAGTTAACAAACCGTCCTTCTAGGAACGCCGGTGAGGCTATTTAAGGTGTTATTATTGGCTAGTGCAGTGGGCATCATGTGTTGATTCAGCATAGCCATAGGGTGTTACCAAATAGAAGGAATGACGAATGAAAAAGCTAAAATGGATATTAACGCTAATAACAGCTTTGGTAACAATCGCTATATTAATAATAGTTTTTTTTGATGAGCTAAAGCATGACTATGACAAGCTAACCTCGACCCCTCCAATAAAAATAAAAGCCATTGAGCTGGAAATACCTATACGTGACGTGGCAGTTATTGCTGATTTCGATAAGGGGGCTAAGGCAGCGCAATCAGGTGATTTTAAAACTGCCCTTGCAAAGTGGGCGCCGTTGGCTGAGCAGGGGCATGCTGGTGCTCAATCTAATCTGGGGGTTATGTACGCAAGTGGTCAAGGCGTTCCACAGGACCATCGGACCGCTGTGGAGTGGTACACCAAAGCTGCCGAGCAAGGGTACGCTGCTGCTCAACATAATCTAGGAGTTATGTACGCTCATGGCAAAGGCGTCCCAGAGAACGATAAAATAGCGGTCAAGTGGTACACCAAAGCTGCTGAGCAGGGCCATGGTAATGCTCAACATAATCTAGGGGTTATGTACGATAAGGGATATGGTGTCCCTAAAAGTAATATGGCAGCCGTGAAGTGGTACACCAAAGCTGCAGAACAAGGGTCTGCCTTGTCTCAATATAATCTGGGGGTTATTTACGATAATGGGCATGGAGTCACAGAGAACTATAAAACAGCGATTAAGTGGTACACATTAGCTGCTGAGCAGGGGTTTGCTAATGCCCAATCAGATCTGGGAAATATGTACCACTCTGGCAAGGGTGTCCCAGAGAGCGATAACACAGCCGTGAAGTGGTACACATTAGCTGCTGAGCAGGGGTATGCTCAAGCTCAACATAATCTGGCGGTTATGTACGATAAGGGATATGGTGTCCCAGAGAACGATAAAGTGGCGGTCAAATGGTACACCAAAGCTGCTGAGCAGGGCTATGCTAGTGCACAAACTAATCTCGGCATTATGTACAATAATGGTCATGGTGTTGTCACAGACTATGTTCGAGCGTATATGTGGTTCAACTTAGGTGCCTATAACGGCAATACGTTAGGCAGTCAAAATAAAGCATCGATTACTCAGGATATGACATCGGCCCAAATAACCAAGGCACAAGAGATGTCTAGCCGTTGCCTGGAAAGTAACTATAGTGATTGTTAAGGGCACTCAATAGCAGACGTCAATAGCAAAACAATTGACTGGGCGTCCTAATGTGTTTAACACAGGTGCCTATAAAAATAATGTGACAGCGACAAAAAATAAGGTAGTTTTTTAAATATGAGTTCAAATAAACAAGCAATTACTTATTGTTCAAATTTGGGCGTAGTAAGTAATAATAAAAATTATTAACCGATATCTGCGTTTAACTGTAATCACGATTACATATGCAAGATCATGCGGGCTCTTAATGAGGCTAGGATCCCAGTTATATGGCCACCTACCCCGCCATTATTTTTGCTAAGGGTTGTACTCTTTGCACCTTGTCAATTGCCAAACCCCCCCCATATAGTCGTCGACATCAGTCCATAATACGGCTTGCTTAGGGTTGTTGATATCTAGCGGTTTACTCCGTTTGTGGGGCTTTAGTTCAATATAATCGGGCTGTTCTGGCACTTCACCCTCGGAGACATTCAGACGGAAGTAGGCCATTTTTCCAACCAGATGGCCCGCCTTTGTTAATCCAAGGTTCACTTCATGCTTTAGGTAGTTCGGATCTAAAGAAAGACCTCCCATCTTCCAGTAACCTTCTATTTTTACACCTGCGTTAGTCAGTAACATCTGACCTCTAGCCATATCCCAATTTTCAAGCCGTCCTTCTACATCATTTTCATATTCCACCCTGCGCAGATTAAATTGGCATGCAATGGGCTGGACCAACGTGGCTAGTTCATATGAGCCAAAATCAAATTCAGTTTTATTAATCGGCTTAGACAATAATTGCTTTTTAACCTGAGGGTCTAAATTCAATGGATAGAAGACAATGCCCTGGTTTTTTGGCAACACCTTCTGCCCAGACTGCTGCTTTTTCCCGCTAGTGCCAGCCCCACAATCTAATCCCCGCCGCTGGGCTTCTGCCAAATAGTCAGCATTGTCTGCTTTCTCTGTGACTAAACGGCAGACAGATTTATCACTCCAACCCGACATGTCTGCTGCCAACACCGGCAAGGCCAATAGGCTTGCAAGGAGAATACTAACTGACAACATGGCTGGCACACGGCAGTATTGGTAGATGAGGGATAGTTGGATCACGGCTAACTCCTTTTAAACAAACAATCTATGCAAACAAATGCTCAAACACACGTGGCAAGTCTGGCTGACGGAATATCTGGCTGGCAATAAGGTCATGATCAAGGCCTAAAGACTTTTCGAGACAGGCAGCGCAAACAGATCGATAGTCGATTGTGGCCATGAGGTCTCTTTTTTCAAATTGGTCTTTTTTACTTAATCCAGGCCAGTCAGCAACAACACCGCTGCCAGACAATGTGCCCCCAGCAAGCAAACCCACACTTGCATAACCATGCTCTGTCCCAAGGGTGCCATTGCCCGCTACTGTGCGGCCAAATTCGGTTAGTGTTAAAATAATTGCATCATCCCATGCCTTACCTAACCCACGCCGATAACCCGCGATCACATCATCAACCACAACTAATTGCCTAGCCAGACGCCCTGAATCTGTGTCGCCTTCTTCAACCTGGTTTGCATGAGTATCAAAATTTTCAACGCGAATAACTGATGCCACTGGCCCATCTGCTTGTGCCATAGCCTGGCCAGCGTATTTGGCTAAGCTGGCTGGATCCCTCGGCACTTGTACATTCTCTTTACTTTTATTGGCCACCTTAGTGAATATTTGCGCAGCCTCCATTTGATGCCCCATAGCAATCATTTCTAACAAATCGGCGGCTGGTCGGCCAGATCCACGAATGCTCGCGGGGTAGAAATTATCGTTGTCACGGTATCCACGTAAAATCAACGGCATATCCAAAGACAAGGATCGTCCCGCAACACCTGCTAATTCTAAAGCACGCCCTAACCAACCCGTTTTCTCACTGAATGGCGACAGACCACCACCTTCGATCAAGTTTTGGCCTTCAAAATGGGAGCGTTTAGTGTACGGGAATGCCGTAGCGTGCACCGCGGATGCATGGCCTCGAGCCATCAGTTGGGCATAAAACTTCAGCGATGGATGTAAGCCAAAGAAGTCATTTAATGGCAAGTACCCTTCTGGTGAGATGGTCTTACGCATGCGCATTAGGTCTGGGTCACCAATAGGGGGAATTGTGGAAAGCCCGTCCATCCCCCCTTCTAAAATGATTACAGAGATACTGCCAGGTGGTTTGCCTTTTGCGAACCCTGTAATAGGCATCCCAGCAAGGAAGAGCGATGCGGCACCAGCCTTGAGTATGTTACGACGACCAACTGTTAACTTAGACATATTCCAACCCCATTAACTCAGGACTGCACATAAGGGTAATAAACTGGTCCCCGGGTGAAGCACCCACACTGGCTACTAAAGCCCGTGTTTGCTCCGCCGCCCCAATGCGGTCCATGATTTTATTGACCGACAAGCGTGTATTACCATTTTTATAGATCGCGTCAGCAAAACGAACCCGGCGCTCAAACATCTCTGCGGACATCCATTCTGCTTTATCGCTGGAGTAGCCATTGGGCTGTCGGGAGCTCCAAAATGACTGGCCTAATTCTTCTAACACCGCTTTACTGCTCATGAGGTTGTCATCATAGTCACCAATTTCTTCCCAGCCTTTAAAGTAGGTCGCTCCCGACAAACGAACTACCTGGAACAGCCATGTCATTGGCCACATGAATTTTGCCTCAGGCGCATCAATGGCAAGTTTAAACACTTGAGTGTGAATAGCCTGCAAATCACCATTACTCTGGTGCCACGCCAACTTAACAGACTCAATTTGATCTGTGCTCGGGTTATCACTAACAAAGTGCTGACACAGTTTGGCAGAAATGTGGTTAATGGTGTGGTCATGACTGGCAAGAAAGTCTGTTAATTGCCGCAGGCCGCCACGGCCGGCAGAAATTTTCTGCCCCATAACCTTTTTAGTGCCAGGCTCTGCCCAGCGTTTTTTGTAGGCGTTCCAATGGTTTGTGCCACCAGCTTTTTTGCGCATATCACCCAATTCTTCATCGAAGTTAACTCCCCAACCTGCCAATACTTGAGCGGCACCACGAATATCGTCTTCGGAATAACCAGCAGCAACAGAAACGGTATGGAGTTCTAGCACCTCTCGCCCTAGGTTGTCATTTAGGCCTGCCTGACAATCTTTTCGCTTGCGGCAGTCTTTGGCTTTTTCCGAACGCTCACCAGCACTGTGTATGTTATCCAAATAAGTGAGCATGCCTGGGTGGGTAGTCATGCCGTAAAGCATATCGGCGAAACTGCCATTGAGTTTGGTGAGGATGCCTTCGTCGATCGCATGTCCAATCATATTGGCAGTATCGAAGGTATTACCGATGGTGAAATGATTAGCCCAAAATGCCGTTAAGCGCAGTTTAACTTGGTCTGAACCATATACATTGCGGTGCACAAACTTAAGTTCGTCTTTCCTACGCATTAAATTTTCGAGTCTGTTCGCCTTGCGCGCAGCTTCTGTGTCCTGACCATTTTTACCCTTACGCGCCTGATCTTCTAAGGCCCGATTACGGCGCCACATACCAGCACGTTTGGCTAAATTCGGCTGCAGCTTATCAGGCCATTCAGTCACTTCTGTACTAGTGTTAGCTATACCCAATGCAGGTGATGGTGCTTGCAGTTGAAGCTCAATCCACGCTTCCATGTCTTGTGGCAAGTCCTGATCATAGCGAAACATCAGACCAAATCTTTGAGCAATTCTAAATTGCTTATTCATAACATCGACCACCCCTGAAAAGTAGATTAAAACCCGTTCAACAAAAGGTATATTAAAAGTCAGCCCAAACAACGTACCATAATTATTCTAGGAACATTTCCTAATTTGCATTGAATGTAACAGACCAATGAATACAACACATAAGCCAAAGCTTTAGAGAACACGGCCAGCGTCAATATAGAAGCCCAAACTTTAAGAGCAGCGGGCTGGAATACTGGCGCCAGACAGGCTTTGACCTGCAGATGCCCCAAACTAGTCATAGCGAACTGCTAAAGCTTCATGGGCCTGCGTTGAACTACCTTAAAATCGTTGAAGATACCACTAGGGGTGCAGAAATTGGACTAGCTTTACATCATTTTTGGAGATATTGTGAGACTTAACCTAAAAAAATAATAAACTGGAAGTAGATATGACAAAGTATACAGGGCAATGTTTTTGTGGTGCAGTTGAGTTAGAAGTAAGCGCAGAACCTATTGTCATGGCAATTTGTCATTGCACAGCCTGTCGCGCTTGGTCTGCAAGTCCCGTCAATGGTGTCGCGGCGTTTCCTCCAGAATCGGTTAACGTCACCAAAGGTAAAGAACACCTAACTAGCTTTGCGCAATCCGAAGGTCACGACAGGACATGGTGCAAAAAATGCGGTGGTCACGTTTATAACGATCATTCAGCCTCGTTAGGGATTATTGATGTTTATGCATCAGTTTTGAAAGAATTAAAATTCACACCAGTTGCTCATTTGAACTATGTGAACACAATCATGCCAATGAAAGATGGTTTACCAAAGTTCGAAGATTTTCCAGCAGATTTTGGTGGCAGTGGTGAAATGGTGGACGAATAGATCAAGGCCAAGGAAGCTGAATTATGGACTGACGATAAAGACTGGGCAGGGGTTGTTTGGCGATTAACAGGGTGTAAAGAATACACCTCATAGCAAATAATCAGACTCACAATTAAGACAAGTAGCCACTACCGCTATGACTACAATCAAGGAGCTTGAGCGCAGAACGAGATTTTTGCTAATGGAATCAGGGTTCTATTGGCATCAAATGATGCTCTGCTAGGTAGTAGCATCGTGACATTTAACTTCCTTTCGGTCTTTGCGAACCTAAACCGCAGTAGCTTTACATGCGGTTACATCAATTGATACAACCCTCACAAATTTTTTCTCCTCCAAAGGCGCCCATCAATAGCTGATAACCCCACTGCAATGAGAGCCATGCCTGCAAAGTGAATCCACTCAAGAGATTCATTTAAGAACATTAGACCCAACAATATCGCAGAAATAGGCACCAGCAATGTAACTAGCAATATATTTGTAGCCCCAGATGATGCCAAAATCTTAAAATACAGCACATAAGCCAAAGCTGTAGAGAACACGGCCAGAGTCAATATAGACGCCCAAACCGCAAGACTAGGCGCAGCTGGGCCAAATAATTCCAGAGGGCCATCAACATAAATAGCAATCGGAGCCAATATCAAAGTTGAGCCAGTGACTTGGCCGGCGGCGATGATGATTGGATTAAGCCCCATGGCTTTAAAGCGTCGACCAAAAACACTTGCCAATGCATAAGATAATGCCGCGACCAGTATGGCTATTTGAGCAAGAATGCTGACCTGTTTGGTGATATCTAAGCTAGGCATGCCAATCATCATTACTACGCCCACAAAACCAATAGCTACTCCCACCAGTTTCAAGGCTGTAGCACGTTCATCTGCTAGCAACAAACCTGCCACCACTACGCCAAATAAAGGTGTAGTTGCATTAAGCACCGACGCTAGCCCCGATTCAATGTATGTTTGACCCCAAACAATAAGGCTAAAAGGGATTACATTATTCAACAAGCCCATGACCAAGAAGACCACCCAAATCTTTAACCTTTTGGGCGGGCGTAAGCCCATAACAAGCACGATAAACCACAACGTAATCGCTGCTAGTCCTACCCGTAAGGTCACTATAGTAAGTGGAGGTAATTCTGCTACAGCAACCCCAACAAAAAAGAAGGACGCTCCCCACAATACAGACAGAGTAACGAGCATCAGCCACTCACGAAGGCCCATGGATGTATTAATAGATGATGTCATTATGAAAATCTCTAAGTGCGGATAGAGAGCCACTCCGCTCAATAGTGGATATTGGTGCCTTAGCAAGGATGTAATAGCTGTTAGACATACCGCATTCAATGACATTCTCACATTCTTAGTTCACTGTCAAAAGACTAAAATGCCTACTAGAATGTCTATTATTAGATCAAATGGCTAAATCTCCAGACAAGCTATCAAATGGATCTCTGGAAGCCTAATGTCGAGGTACTGACCACCGCTACTCTTTGATCTTCAATAAGATCCCGAGTAATATCAGAATCTAGTTGACGACCCCGCCTATCAAGCGGTCGTGATTGAATATATTAAAAAATTATTGAGTTGTAGTATGAAAAATGATGGATATGTAAAACATGTTTGACGATTTATCGGCTGAAAATCAGTTGCGATTTGATCTAGCCCTTATTCACCGCTATATGGCGGAGCATAATTGGAATGAAGGTGTTGTGAATCATTTAACAGCAATGTTGCCCGATAGTGACGAGCATTTTCTGGCTCTCCCATATGGTCTACATTGGTCAGAAGCCAAAAGTTCAGATTTTTTAGTAGCAGATTTTGATGGGAATGTGATTTCAGGGGTTGGCGAAGTTGAACCAAGCAATTTGAATATTCATGGGGCAATTCATCAAGAGGTGCCGCGTGCAAGAGCTATTTTGCATTCACATCAACCAAACATAACCGCACTGACATTGCTAAAAGATCAGACTGTAACTATGTCCAGCCAACATGCGCTGCGCTTTGCCGAACGTATGGCCTATCTTGACGTATATGGCGATCCTGCTGATCCCGCTATTGGTGACACTATCGTTGACAGTTTGAAAACTAAGGATGTATTGATGTGCGCCAACCATGGTGTCATCGTCTCTAGGCCCTATTTATGGGATGCTTTTGACGATCTCTATTTCTTGGATCGCGCATGTGAAATTCAATTAAAGGCCATGTATACAGGACGAGAGCTTAATATTATGCCAGACGCTATAGCTAATGATTACGGTCGAAAGATTATTAAGTGGAGCAAAATAGAAGGTGAAAAGCATTTTATAGCACTGCGCCGTATATACCATAAAAAATACCCTGATTTAGTTCAATGACCTAATTTGGTACCTTAGCGGTGGGTGTGCCCAACGTATTGATCGCATCAATGGCAAGTGATTTAGGATGGAGCATTGGCGAGTTGGCAGACCCACGGGCTGCGAATGGCTTTCTATGGACTGTCAGCACACTTGGTCTGGGCGACACAGGTGACTATTTCAGTGACTGTTCAATTTTACCCTTGAGTTGATCAAATGCACCATTGAGATAAGGTTCGAATTTACGCCACTGCTGTGAACTGCCTTGATAAACTTTTTGCCGTACTTGTTGATTGGACGCGGTGCGAACGCTTCGTTGGTTACTTTGGGGGGATAGACAGCCATGTTCCCACTGCAATTCAAGGTACTGAATTAGCTTTCTAGTCCCATCTTCTTGATTAATAGTGAGATTGTCATAGTTGAGGTCAAAAATACGATCTCCATAATGCCCCTGCCAAAACTGCATTAAGTCTTGATACAGACCAAAATACGTCACAATGTCTTCAAGGTCATAGCCATAACCCATACCTTTAGCTGCAAAATAGTGTTTGTAATTTGACCAACATGTGGCACAAGGGTCTCTATTAACATGGATTACTTTGGCATCTGGAAACGCCGAAAAGATCAATCCAACATATCGAAAGTTCCATGGCATCTTATCTGTCACCAGGGATCTAGCATCCGACCTTTTCTTTAACGCCTCAATATAGCGTTGCCTAAAGTCCGAAATGACCTCAGAGTTTGGTTTAATCAACCCCTTGGCAATAGATTGGCCGAACTTTTCAACATAACGCAATTCCCCAGCACCTGCCACTTCTGAGTGTGATGATACAATTTGCTCCACCAAAGTTGTTCCAGATCTAGGCATTCCTAATATAAAAATCGGCTTTAGTTCACTTTTTTCGCCAATCGAGTGCAAAGCAACCCCTGCAATACTGGGGAATGATTTCTTTAATTGACTGAACAGCTCTATGTCTTGTTTAATATCGTAAGAAAGTATTTTCTTTCGGAGTTCATTTCCAGCTTTTAGGTAAGTGAAAGACTGACCAATCTCGTTTAGGTCTTCAGATGCCTTACTTAGTGCAAAGCTAAGGTGGCAACGTTGGTCATCCGTAATAGTTGGGTCTAGGTATAGGTTCTGCATCTTAACAAAATGGTCGTCGTGTTCTTTATAACGGCTTAAGCTGCTGAGGAGCCGATGGGCCTCAGCATTGTCAGGTTGAATTTTTACAGCCTGGCTAAAGCTGTTTGCAGCTGCCTCTGAATTACCCTGCCCCTTGAGGATATCTCCCATATTATTATAGGCCTCAGCATAGTCAGGCTTAATCTTGAGAGCCTGTTTAAAGCTGTCTATTGCTGCTTCTTCAGCGCCCTTATCATTCAGGGCAACACCAATATTGTAATAAGCCTCAGCATAGTCAGGCTTAATTTTTAGAGCCTGTTTGTAGATGTCTATAGCTGCCTCTGGATCACCCTTATCCTTTAAAGCAACACCCATATTATTAACGGCCTCAGCATAATCAGGATTTATCTTTAGAGCCTGCTTGTAGTTCTTTATAGCTACCTCCGGCTGACCCTGAGCATTCAGAGCATTTCCCATATTATTATAGGCCTCAGCAAAATCAGGCTTAATCTTTAGAGCCTGCTTGTAGCTACCTACAGCCGCTTCTAAATCACCTTTACCCATCAGGGCGTTGCCAATATTATTATAGGCATCAGCATTGCCAGGCTTAATCTTGAGAGCCTGTTTAAAGTTATTTATAGCTGCATCAAGTTGCATTAATCCTGCATTAGAAGCCCCTGCAATATTGTAAAGGACAACAGAATTTGGAAATCTCTCTAGCATCTCAGTGGCATGAGACAAAGCTTGCTGCAGTTGTCCTTGATTATAGATGCTGATGACAGATTGCAACTGTTCCAAAGGAGGGTCTTGTGGCGCTACTGTTGGGCCTCCAACTAATGATTGGAGAGCGATTGACGCATTTTTATGCTTTGGAAACTTTTGCAAAATGTCTTGGTAAATATTTTTTGCTTCTTCTAGCTGGCCATCTTTGGATTTCTTCTTAGCAAGCCTTAAAGCCTTATCAAGTTTGGTCGTATGTAAGATATTGAACTTGGAAGAGTTTGAGCTTTTCACGCCCATGGTATTAGTCTCATTGATCTTCAACCCTTGCTCAGAGAGTTGTTGCTCTAGCTGATCGAATGCCTCACCGCTGGCTCCTTTTGCCTTAGCCTGGTCGAACACAGTTCTTGCCTCAGTAGAACGGCCTAGCTTCATCAAAGCATGTATGTAGCTTAGCCAGAATTGGCCTATGTTGGGGTTAGCCTCTAAAGCTGTTTTAAAGTACGGCAGTGCCTGTTGTGTTATACCCACACTAACAGCCAACACACCCATATTATAATTAGCATCGGGATGTTTGGGATGTGTCTGAAGAATAGCGGTGTACCACTTCTCCGCTTTTTGAACGTGGCCAGCTTTATGTGCTTCATTGCCCTTCTTTAGTGCTTCCTCTAATGTCAGTTCCACAAATCAGTCCGTAATCTATTCGTTCGTGCAATATTATACATGCTGGTGACTAAAAAAATATCTGATTTATGATGAATACCTGCCCAATAGGGTTATCCCAATCAGTCAAATTAACCTGTGCAGCACCTACTTAACACACCAACTGCGCCAATACTCGACCTGCTAACAGGGCTCACAGCATTACTAGTTCTACATCTGAGACTCCTGCTATGTTGAGCACTTCTGCCAGTAATGCCAAGAGGTCCATTAGATCGCTAAAGTCACTGCAGCCTTATTTGGCTGTGGACACACCATCCTAGGGTGTTGTCTTTCTACTCTTCTTACTAGCTTTTCTCTATAAGACCGTTCTTGTTATGCTATTTTAGAATATAGTTATATCATTTTATAGAATATATTCAGTATTCACAGCCTAAATCATTATTTTCATTGCACTTTAGCTGCGCTCTTGATAAAAATAGATAGTTTTTCATTGCTCAAAAAAGCCACAATAAAACATACTAATAACTCAGATAGATTTTTCTTTCTACCACATGCACAGGTAATTCCATGCTTATCGGTATACCCAAGGAACCTATGGTTGGCGAAACTCGTGTCGCTGCCACTCCAAAAACAGTAGCACAGTTAATAAAGCTTGGTTTTGACGTTTGTATTGAGTCTAGCGCGGGGCTTGCTGCCAACTTTGATGATGCTTCTTACGAAGCTGCTGGAGCATCTATTAACGCCGACACCAAAGCCGTGTACCAGAGTGATTTAGTGCTCAAGGTAAACCCTTTGTTAGAGCACCCTAATCAGAAGTGTCATGAGTTAGACTTGCTCAAACAAGGCGGTCACTTAATCAGCTTCATGGCCCCCGCCCAAAACGAAGACCAACTCAAACAGCTTGCAGAGCGCAATATAACCGCTATGTCTATGGAGTCGGTGCCACGCATATCGCGCTCTCAGTCGATGGATGCTTTGAGTTCCATGGCCAACATCGGTGGTTATCGGGCTGTGATTGAAGCAGCCCATCACTTTGGTCGTTTCTTTACCGGCCAAATCACTGCCGCAGGCAAAGTACCACCGGCTAAAGTACTGATTATAGGTGCAGGTGTTGCAGGACTTGCAGCATTGGGCGCAGCAGGTAGCTTAGGCGCTATCGTGCGAGCCTTTGATACCCGCCCCGAAGTAAAAGAACAAATTAACTCTATGGGTGCTGAGTTCCTAGAAGTAGAAATAGAAGAAGAAAGTGGCTCTGGTGATGGTTATGCCAAAGTCATGAGTAAAGCCTTTATTGAGGCCGAAATGGCCCTATTTGCCGAGCAAGCCAAAGAAGTGGACATCATCATTACCACGGCCATGATTCCCGGAAAACCATCACCCAAGCTAATTACCGCTGCAATGGTCGCTAGCATGACCCCAGGCAGTGTAATAGTAGATTTAGCCGCTGGTGGCGGTGGTAACTGTGACCTCACCGAACCCGGAAAAGTCGTCACCACAGACAATGGCGTGACGGTGATCGGCTACACAGATATGCCCGCTCGCCTGCCCAGCCAAGCCTCACAGTTGTACGGCACTAACTTAGTTAACTTACTAAAACTGCTTTGCCCTGAGAAAGATGGCAAACTCGTAGTCGACTTTGAAGACCCCATTATGCGGGGTGTTACGATAACTAAAGATGGCGCAGTCACATGGCCTGCCCCTCCTATCCAGGTTGCTGCGGCGGCACCTAAGAAAGCTGACGACAGCGCTCCTATTGAACCTGCTAAACAGGAGATATCGGTGCCTGTGAAGTATGGTTTAGGCGCAGCGGGCCTAGCTTTAGTAGGTTGGATTGCCCTCAATGCGCCGGCAGCCTTCTTAGGTCATTTTACAGTATTTGTATTGGCCTGCATTATTGGTTATTACGTGGTTTGGAACGTAAAGCATGCCTTGCACACCCCCCTTATGGCAATCACTAATGCGGTGTCTGGCATTATTGTTGTGGGGGCTTTGTTACAGGTGGGCGATGAGCTTAATCTCGTCTCGATTCTTGCGCTGATCTCTGTGCTCATCGCATCCATTAACATCGCTGGTGGCTTTTATGTCACCAAGCGTATGTTAAAAATGTTCCAGAAATAGGAGACGACCAATGCAAGCAGGTATGGTTATCACAGCTTACATTATCGCCGCTGTATTATTTATCATGGCCCTTGGCGGCCTATCCCAACAAGAGTCAGCTAAACGTGGTATTTGGTTTGGCATCGTGGGCATGGGTATTGCCTTAGTCGCGACTTTACTAAGCCCTAAGGTTATTAGCCTCACCACGGGGCTGAGCTACATTATCATTGCTATGTTAATTGGCGCAGCTATTGGCATTTATATGGCTAAGCGAGTGGCTATGACCGAAATGCCCGAATTGATAGCAATACTCCACAGTTTTGTGGGTTTAGCAGCAGTGTTTGTGGGTATTAATAGTTACTTAGATCATTCCCAAGAACTGACTCCGGTGATGCAAAATATTCACTTGGTTGAAGTATTCTTAGGAGTGTTTATTGGTGCAGTCACTTTTACAGGCTCTATTGTAGCCTTTGGTAAATTACGTGGCATCATGTCATCCAAAGCCCTTAACTTGCCCCATCGGCACAAACTAAATTTACTGGCTTTGCTGGCCAGTGCAGTCATGTTAGTACAATTTGTTAATCAAGGTGGCAACGATACCCACCTAATTATTATGGGTCTCATTGCCTTAGTGTTTGGCTGGCATTTGGTGGCCTCCATAGGTGGTGCTGACATGCCTGTTGTGGTGTCAATGCTCAATTCTTACTCCGGTTGGGCTGCAGCTGCCGCAGGTTTCTTGCTAGGCAACAACTTATTGATTGTTACCGGTGCCTTGGTAGGTTCTTCTGGCGCAATTCTCAGCTACATTATGTGCCGGGCCATGAATCGCTCCTTTATTTCCGTCATTACTGGTGGTTTTGGCAACGATCCTATTGTTAGCGATGAGGATGAGGAAGGTGAAGTGCAACCCACTACTGCCGAAGAAGTGGCCAGTATGTTGACCAATGCTAAGTCTGTGGTCATTACCCCAGGCTACGGCATGGCCGTGGCGCAAGCGCAATACCAAGTACAAGACATTACCCAAAAACTGCGGGCTCAAGGTGTAGAAGTACGCTTTGGTATTCACCCTGTAGCTGGACGTTTGCCAGGCCATATGAACGTATTGTTGGCAGAAGCTAAGGTACCTTACGACATCGTTTTGGAGATGGACGAAATCAATGACGACTTAGCCAATACTGATGTGGTGCTGGTGATAGGCGCCAACGATACGGTTAACCCAGCAGCGAAAAAGCCAGGCAGCCCCATTGCAGGTATGCCAGTACTCGAAGTATGGCACGCTAAAAACGTGATTGTATTTAAGCGTGGTATGGCATCGGGCTATGCTGGAGTACAGAATCCTTTGTTCTTTATGGACAATACCAAAATGCTGTTTGGTGATGCAAAGAGCTCGTGTGACCAAATAGCGAGTAATATTTGATGGGCCATTAGGTTTTAAAGGCCTGTGGACCATTGATAGAATGGTTTATGGGCCTTTTTTGTGCCTTATGGAAAAGTTGTAATCATCAGCTGCTATTAAAACAACTATTTGATGGCAGAAGATCGCTGCACTGTTAGCAAAGCCACGCCAAACACAATCACTACACCGCCAATTAACATACGTTGATTCACCGGCTCTCCTAAGAACAACCAGCCCCCCAAAATAGAAAACACAGGTAGCAAAAGCAGATAGGGCCCTGCTTGAGACGCCGGGTAACGGCCCAGCACATGATACCAACAGGTATAACCAAGCGCTGTCATAACTACCCCTAAATAGGCCACTGCACCCCATACGGCAATTCCTGCATGGCTAATGTGATACCAGTGCTGATCTTCAACGAGAAGAGAAGCCACAAATAATTGGGGTGCAGCAAATACCGAAACCCAAGCAATGGTGCCCATACCCGAAAGACGGTCAGGCTGACTCTCCGTTAAGCGACGCATTAAAGCCTGTCCTAAGGCCCACATAAAAGCCCCACTTATAGCTAAACTTATGCCTACCCACTTACCCAATAAGTTAGGGGCGCCCGTAAGAATATAGATGCCCACAAATGCAACAGCTAAACCCGCTAGCTGTCGGACGGTAAGACGATCACCAAGCCAAACAGCGCTAATGAGCAATAAAAAAGGCGTTTCAATCTGCACAATCAAGGCTGTTGTGCTGGCGTCCAGTAGTTTCAAGCCATTATAAGACAAGCCATATTGCAAGGTAGAGCCCACCAGCGCAACCAGTGCTAAAGACTTACGCATGCCCCTTGGTACGGGCACAAACCACACCAACAATAAAGCCGTAACGGAAAACCGAAGAGCCATCAGTAAAATGGGTGGAAACTGATCAACCGCGGGTTTGGCTATCACTAAGCCCATACCCCAGACTAGGGGTACCATGAGGGCAATCAACGCATCAGTTGGTTTCATATACTGGGCCTTAGCTTTGTGGCTGCTCGCCTAAAGCTATGTTTGATTTGCATGCAGGGGCCTATGGTTCCTTCTGCAGGAATTGACTCTGGGTCAAGGGCATCTTTAATTCTTTTATAATAATATCAACATATTTATTAATTTTACAACTGGCTGTTCACTAGCCTGGATAATCGGCCTTTAACCGCGCAGACATACCAACGGTTCCTCTCCCACGCACGATAAAGGAGGTCTAAGTGACAGATTATTCACAACACCATCATCACAAACAAGTTCATTAAAAAGCACTACTTTTTTAGACGTGAATACCAATAGTTTGCTAATTACACATATATTGCTATGATGTGCTCAGTCAATACGCTAATCCTTAGCTTGGCTAAACAAAAATAACAAACTCTTATGAGGCAGTATATGATTGATAATATCGTAGGTAGTATTAAAAAGTTAACTGAAGCGGGTATGGCACTTATTGCACTAGCCATTGTTTTAGAAGTGATTTTTGGTGCTAACGTGGCTTTTGTAGGTGTTGGCGTTGTTGAGAATGTTCTCAGCATTGTTGGTACTCTAGGCGGAGAAGGTTTGGTAGGTTTAGCCTCAATCGCAGTCATCTACGCTCTATTCAACCGAAAATAGAGTACGTTTAGCTGTATAAAAGCCCACGCATATGTGGGCTTTTTTGATTCTACGGTGGATAAAGAGCCTACCAAGCACCATGCTACTGTAACCCTCCAAAAACATGAAACTAATGCCACCCAAAGTACAGAAACTGAACTAGATTTAAATCGAGTTCAGTAATATTATGAGGGCTAGCCTAAAATTCATCGGCGCCAATTAAACTAAGCAGTGTTGGCCTTTGTGGGGTGACCCAATAATAAAGCGAACTTAGCTAATGAAGAGGTCATTGCTTGATTTACCCTAAGGTTAGCCAAAGCTCATTAGTGCTTCTTGCAGCAGCTATTGTGTCTGCCGTGCTCGGTTCAATCCATGCATTTTCTATACTCTTAGTGCCTCTAGAAACACTGTTTCTCACCACACGTTCTGCTGTCTCACTCACCTATTCTCTTGCTTTAGTCTCGTTATCTATTGCCGTGTTACTTGGCCATCGCATTTATGGCCGATCATCCCCTGCAGCTATTGTTATGGCTGCATGCATGTTAGCTGCTATCGGGACTTTTATTGCTGGGATAGGGGACTCTCTCTCGGCTGTATGGCTCGGCTATGGAGTGATTTTTGGTGCAGCCAATGGACTTGGTTACGGGTTTGGATTGCAACTTGCGGCTCAGGCCAATCCTGGGCGCGAAGGCTTGGCTATGGGCATTGTAACAGCAGCGTATGCTTTCGGAGCGGTTGTATCCCCCACCCTATTCAGTGCCATATTAGAAACCCTTAGTTTTCGAGCTGTAATGGTGGCGCTGACGACGGTGTTGCTAGCCTCAGGCATATTGAGTGGGGCAATACTCAAGTGCGTTGGGGCAAAATTTCGCACAGATAAGCATCGCTCTATCACCACCTCCGCTTCGCTTCGAAGTCAGCAGCTCTTGTGGCTCGGGTATTTTGGAGGGGTGTTAGCTGGCCTCATGGTCATTGGTCATGCTGCTGGGGTTGCAGCCGCATTGCAGCCAGGCATTTCGCCCTGGCTCGCGCCTATGGTGATAGCAGCCTTTAATTTGCTTGGCAGTCTGATTGGTGGTCGCCTCGTTGATAAAGTGAGACCAGAAGGCTTGCTGGCCGTGTTGGCTGTGATTACAACTTGCGCACTCATTAGTTTGGTCGCGTTTGGAAGATTAGGCGGGCTCTTGATTAGCTTAAGTGTTATCGGCTTTGCCTACGGCGGCACCATTGCGGCATATCCAGCCGCCATCGCAAAGCTGTTTGGCGTTAAGGACAGTGCTAGAATTTATGGCCGTGTGTTTACAGCATGGGGATGCGCCGGACTGCTTGGTCCATGGTTTGCAGGTTTGCTTTTCGATATAAGTGGAGACTACCAATTAGCTTTACTGATTGCCGCCGCTTTTAGCCTGGTTTCGGTCCTGGCCGTGGCTCTATTATCAGTAGTCCATCGGCATGCTCGTGGTTAATTTTAATACATGACGGCCGTCGCTCAGTCGATATCCATTGAATTTTACTGCTCCTTTTGGTGATGCCTATCGCACGAGCGTAGGCAGTATTTCGACAAACCCCAACCCGACGTGCTACATGGCTAGCACACTCTCGAATCACGTTTCACAGTTTGCACTATTGGACTTGCTTATCCATTTTAACGACACATACCAAAAGCACGCAGGCAGTACAATTAAGGCTCCAAGTAGCAATAAAACAAAAATAATCGGTGCTAACTAGAACTTCTTGCGAGCTTTCATGAAGCCCCATAAATTTTTAATTAGATCTAACATTAAAATGGATTCTTCATACTGGTTTCAATTTCTTCACTGTTAACAATTCTGTAACTCAATAATGTGTAATCAAGCTTTCTTGAAAGTAAATCTTTACCAAAGAGCTTGATAACTAGGCCAAAAGGCATCAACACACAGTAAAATATCACGCCTAAGATAAATTGCTGCAAGGCTAGCAACAAACCAAGGTGCTGGCCCCTATAATAGCCAGCCATCTGCTTTGCTCTGCTCCAGGCCTACGCTAAGAGGCTAAGACCTTACTGAGTCATGATGTTAAGCCAATCATTAACCCACTGTTTGCGGTTTTGATTGATTTGAGCAGTATCTAGCTGCAATACCTGGGCAGGTTTAATTAGCTTACCGTAGGCTTCTGGCATGTCTGTAGGCGTGTTTACAGGATACATCACGTTGCTTAGGGGTAGGTGTTTTTGAAAGCCCTCACTCACCATGAAGTTGAGGAAATCGTCGGCAAGCTCTGAATTTTTAGACGCCTTAAGCTTAGCCGCAACTTCCACTTGGAGATAATGACCTTCTTCAAACGCAGCCGCTTGGTATTGCTCTGTACCTTCAATAGCCATATGGTAGGCAGGAGAAGTGCTGTAGCTTAATACCATGGGGGCTTCCCCCGCTAGGAACAAACTAAAATAAGCTTCGCTCCAACCTTTGGTGGTGGTTAAAATATTGTCAGACAATTTGGACCAAGCTGCATCGGTTTTGTCACCATAAACAGACTTCATCCACAATAATAAACCTAATCCTGGCGTACTTGAACGTGGGTCTTGAATGATAATTTTTAATTCTGGCCCAGCGTTCACTAACTCATCTAAACTCTTAGGCGGGTTAGGCATAAGTTCGGTGTTGTAAACAAATGCAAAGTAGCCATAATCGAATGGCACAAAGGTATCGTCTTGCCAGTCAATGGGCATTTCTAAAGCCCTGGTATCCACTGTGTGGGTAGTAAACAGACCACTTTTTTTAGCGTCATCGACTAAGTTTAAATCTAGCCCTAGCACTATGTCAGCTTTTGTGGATGCGCCTTCTAACTTTAGGCGCTGCAACATGGCAACAGCGTCTTCCATGCCCACTAGATTTAATGTGCAGCCACATTGCTCTTCAAAGGTGGGTTTTATGAGTGGTCCCATACCCCAATCTGACACGAAGGAATCGTAGGTATACACCGTAAGTTCTTTTTTGGGTGCATCGTTAGCTAACGATGGCGTGGTGGCAATCAATAAACTAAGACAAGTGGCGGCAAAATAAGCCGTATAATGAGACATAAGTACTCCTAAAAATTAACTGGTTAATTTCTATGACGGCCAATGATACATTGGCACTATTAGGAGGAGGGAGCGGCGCAAGGCTGGCTTACGTGGATGCGTTTCCTTGTTCCCTACGCTGGCATTATCCAGATCAGGTCCAACGGGATTCACATAAGTGATCTCAGCCCAACGCGTTAATTTTGAAATTAACTAGGCACCCCGACAAGTCATAGTGGGCGTAATATAGACTAAAGTTAGCCTTGATTGCAAGGCTAGTACTGATGATTATTAGAATGTAATATATTTGCACTAAGGTTTAAATATAGTACAGATTTATTGTTTCAATTATCTTAATGGAAGTACCCTTATATGCTTGGAACCGAGGACCTTTGGTTATTCATCAGCGCAGGCATTGCCCTCAATCTAGTTCCTGGTCAGGATTTTGTATTTGTTGCCAGCCACAGTGCCAGCCAGGGTTTTGGAGCGGGTTCCGTGGCAGCTCTGGGGATTGGTGCAGGTACCCTAGGCCACATATTTGCTGCTGCTTTTGGTATTTCGGCACTATTGGCAGCTTCCGAAAATGCCTATCTATTGATCAAGGTACTCGGGGGTTTGTATTTGCTCTATATGGGTTTATCTATGTTATTTAAACGAACCGTACCGGCAAATAGTGTGTTTGTTTCGCTTAGCACCTCATCCAACAAAACTATTTTTTACCAAGGTTTTTTAACCAATGCCTTAAACCCTAAAGTGGCGTTATTCTTTATCGCTTTTGTGCCACAGTTTATTGCTGCAGATTCAAGCAACGTAAGCTTATCATTTTTATTTTTAGGGTTTTTATTTAGCTTTAACGGCCTTATTTGGTGCTTAATAGTGGCTTGGTTTAGCGCCAACATTAGCGCCAAGTTAAAACACCAGGCACACCTGAAACGCTGGAGCAACCTGCTGGCAGGAGGCCTATTTAGTTATTTTGGTATTAACCTTTTAATGAGCTCAAATCACTAAAATACTTCTGTAATGCAGGGGCAAAATAGATGATTTCTTTATAAGTCGCCACGGCTTTGGGCATCGAACTTATTACCGTTTTTAGTTGCGTTAGTGCATGGGGCACCTGAGTTAGGTTCATCATCGGATAGATATAAACCCTTATGGTAAAAGCTATGGCGTTGGTTTGAGGTAACCGTGTGAGAGTTTGCCGTTCGCAGCGGTAATATAAGGGCGTATTGGCTGCATGAATCACCTTATCTTCAGGCAGTTGTGCCAATTGTGTATTCGCCTGCAGTGACCAATTAAATCTCTGAATCGGCTTTTCTACTGTGAGGTAATCAAAAAAACGATCTATTTTTGGCGTCAACTTTTGATGAATGGTAGGCACGGGGTCATGAATCCTTGCCATAGGCTGGCCTATTTTTTCTGCCAAATGCCAGCTGCTCGGGCTGCACAAACTTGCTGCCGTAAGGCAATAGTGGCCATCTAATTTCTGCATAATGAGTAAATCATCCGCTACCCATAATGATGCCTGCCACAAAGGATGGGTGTTGGCTGCAGCCAACTCAATGCCATTAGGCAAATAGCTCAACCCATCTGCAACAGGACAGTATAAATGACTATGTTGATCTAGCAGGTGTCTCTTTAGCTCAAAAGCCAGCTCCTGTTGGGCCACATAGGCACTCGGCAAGGCGTCGAATATATGCTGCTGCTGTAATTCCTTTAATAACAGCTTATGTTCCAAGTATCTTGGGTAGTGTTCATCTGGCTCAATCCAATTACGTCTATCTATAGGCTCCAGACCCATAGAAATAGGATCTTTGTGCTGCATGTGTGGCAGGTATTTGGGCACCTCAATGGCAATATTAATCATGCTCATGGCGCTGATCCACCACCTGCTCAACACGCTCTATAAGCAGGTCGATTTTCTTTTCCAGCTCTTTATTGTGCATCAAAATATCACTATTTTGCTGACGCAATTCTCTATTTTTTATATTTGTGTCTGCAAAACCAAGAATACGCTCGGCAATGAGGGCGCCAATAAAACCCACTAATCCCACCCCGACATAGAACATCAATGCCACCACCATACGCCCACCAATAGTGACGGGGAAATGGTCTCCAAAACCAATGGTACTGGCGCTCATTTGTAAGGTCCAAAAGGCATCAACGTAGGAGTTTATATTGCTATTTAGCGCTCCTCCTTCAAAATGCTGTAATGCCAAGGCCAATAGGGCAATAACGCTGTAAAGGAAGCATACACCAGCGGCCCCTAATGCTAATAGGCTATAGTTTCGAATGCCGTACTTGTCTGTTTTGTAGATGTGTTTATTCATCACCAGAATCTCTATTTTGAGGCCTCAGCCACCATACGTGCCGCAACAAAATCTTCAATGGAGGCGCCTACAGACTTAAACAAAGTGATACTTTGGCTGAGCCTCTGGTAGCTCATGCCACTTAGTTGGTGTAGATCTGCCTGAATATCTGCCATATTAAAAAACCCTTCCCTTGCAGCCTGTAACAAGTCTCCAGCTTCACCGTGAGCACCGGCATAGGTATCGACAAACACCTTGCTTTTGGCTACCAGCTCACCATCGGTTTCGCGCAAATCTGGGCGATATGCACCCACCAGATCAATGTGTGTACCCGCTTGCACCCACGCGCCTTTCACTAAGGCTTGGCTAGACAAAGTACAGCAGCTTATAACATCAGCTTCGCCACAGGCCTGCTCCAAATCACTAATGGCTTGAGCGCATTTAATTTCGCTAGCCACCGCTGTTGCTTTGGCTTGATCGCGGCCCCAAATTAATACCCTATTGATTGAGGGTCGCACACACATATGGGCGTGGACCAATTCTAGGGATAATCGCCCTGTGCCAACAATGAGCAGTGTTTGTGCATTTTTGGGGGCTAAGTAACGGGCAGCAAGTGCGGATGTAGCGGCAGTTCTTCGTGCTGTAAGTGTTGCTCCGTCTATTAAAGTAGACCAAGCGCCTGTTTCGGCATCGGCCACAAGCACTTGAGCTTGTATAGCAGCAAGACTGCGGGCCGAATTGCTGGGTACTACGTTAACCAACTTCACTACAACCCCTGCATCTTGTGCCCAGGAAGGCATAATGAGCAAGGTACGGTCTGCTTGTGCAGGCTGGCTATGGCTCACAAGTTCGGGCACGGAATAATGCAGTCTTGGTGGCGCAGTAGCTGCCTCTTCACCTTTGGCAAAGGCATCATCCAACGCATCAATGAGTTCTGGGTATGGTAATAACCGTGCAGTTGTTGCCCCATCAATTACATGCATGATTCTATCCTTCCAGCTCATCTATGGTCCAATCTAACGCTGGCTGATACCAATCTGTCAGGGTTACTTGAAGCTGCCGTAAGGAGTGAATCAGCTGCGCTTTGTCAGCTATGGTGAAGTTAATGTGCCCGACTTTACGAACAGGCCTCACTTCTTTGCCATACCAAAAAACTTCGGCGCCTGGTAAAGCCAACCAAGCTAAATTGTAATCGATGCCAATAAGGTTAATCATGACACTGTTGTGCTTGATAACAGCAGGCGCAAGGGGCAAGTCTGCCGTTGCTCGTACATGGTACTCAAACTGGCTGATACTAGCACCCGATTGAGTCCAATGCCCACTATTATGCACACGTGGCGCAAGCTCATTGATAAGTAAGCGCTCACCTACTCTAAACAGCTCCATAGCCATTACGCCCACGTAATTAAGCTCATCCATTACTTTTTCAAGCATGGTTTCTGCTTCGTTTTGTAGGCTATATAAGCGCTCTAGAGGCGCCAAGGTTACCGTTAGAATACCGTCTTGATGACGGTTGAGTGCCAGTGGGTAGTAATGACATTCCCCGGCCCGATTTCGCACTCCAACAATGGACACTTCTTCGTCGAAGGCAATGGCTTGTTCTGCAATAACCTTATTGTGCCAGCCTTGGGGAATGGCACTATTTTGCCCTTCAACTAACCAATGTTGACCACGGCCATCAAATCCACCGGTACGCTGTTTAAGCAATACTCGCCCGCCATAATGGGCGTGTAGGCTGTTGGCCGTATGCTGATCTTCTACCAGTTGCCAAGGTGCGGTGGCTAAATTCAACCGGTCTAACAACTGCTTTTGTGTAACACGATCCGCCACCAAGCCAAATACATCTTGGTTCACAAAGTTGGGATGTGCAGCAAGTTGATCTGTGGCCTTGGTGGATGGCCACTGTTCGCGCTCTGCAGTAATCACATCTTCGTCTTCTAGAGGCAGGTTAGCATCCAACTCAATATCCACTGGGCGCAAATCAACTCCCAATGGTTGAGCAGCATGTTTAAGCATGGCTCCTAACTGACCCGCTCCCAATACCCACACACGTTTTATTGCTGGTTTCATAGCGCTTGAATTAACCTTTCCTTGGGTCGGGGTTATCTAATATAGCTTGAGTTTGTTCGGTGCGGAAAACTTCAATTCGTAGGGCCAGGTCAGCATCTTGGTTAGCCAGTATTTGGCTAGCCAGTAGGCCTGCATTAAAGGCCCCGGCACCGCCAATGGCCATACTTCCCACAGCCACGCCACGAGGCATTTGCACAATTGAGTAAAGGCTATCAACTCCACTTAAGGCTTTACTTTGTACCGGCACACCCAGCACGGGCAAGCGTGTTTTAGCTGCCACCATACCGGGCAAGTGAGCTGCACCACCAGCACCAGCAATAATCACTTGAATACCACGGCCCGCAGCTTTAGAGGAAAACTCCATGAGTTTGTCTGGCGTTCGATGAGCAGAAACCACTTCTACTTCGTAACTCACCCCCAAACGATCCATAATTTGCGTGGCTTCCTGCATACATGACCAGTCACTCTTAGACCCCATGATAACGGCAACTTTTGCGCCCATTGGTTATCCTCCAATAATGAAGTATAAATTTTACCACAGGGCTCCATAAGGCTAAACAAAGGAAAGTAAAACTAGCCTAATTCATTCAAAATTTGTTAAATTAAGCCCATGAAAGACACACTAAACAATCTACAAGAAAATATTCTAGCCAGTAAGCACTGGATTTTTGATATGGACGGCACCTTAACCATCGGTGTGCACGACTTTACCATGATGAGAAGTGAGCTCGGTTTAGCTCCAGACGAAGGTATTTTGGAGACCGTGCAAGCCATGCCCCCTGAGCAAGCCGCACCCATGTGGGACAAAATTAATGCCATGGAGTATCACTTTGCCAGTTTAGCTAAACCTATGCCTGGCGCATTTGAACTACTCGAACACCTTCAAGAAAAGGGTGTCAATCTAGGCATATTGACTCGCAACGTTATGCCCGTTGCCTTACAAACACTTAAAACTTGTAACTTGGATGGGTTTTTTACTGCTAACAATATTTTGGATCGAGCTTCTTGCGAGCCTAAGCCTCATCCCGCTGGGATAGTATTATTGTTAGATCAATGGCGCGCAAAACCCAGCGATAGCGTGATGGTTGGCGACTACTTGTTTGACTTGGAAGCCGGCAAGGCGGCCAACATTGCCACAGTTCACATTGACACATCGGCACAGCACCCGTGGCCCCACATGACCGATTGGGGAATTAAAGATTTACACCAGCTCATAGATAATTAAATAATGCTTATCAGCCACCTTTAAACCCTAGGACTGCCGGCGGGTATGGGACGGTGTTACTTCAAAGTACTGCCGATAACATTTGCTAAAATGCGGGTACGACACAAAGCCACAGGCCAGTGAAATATCACTCATACTTAGATGAGTTTGCGTGAGTAATTGGTGGCATCGTTTAAGGCGCAGCTCCAAATAATAACGCGTGGGGGTGCTACCTAAGTAACGCTGAAACTGACGCTCAATTTGTCGCCGTGTAATGCCAACTAAAGAAGCAATTTCTTCGGCTGACAACATTTCTTCCATGTTGTTTTCCATTAACCCAATAATGTCTTTAAGGTTTTGTGGCAACTGCGCATCAGCCTGATCACTGAGGAATGCCGGTTCACCCGCGTCATTAATACGATCACAGGTAAGAATATCGCAAATTCCTCGCACAAAGGGCCTGCCTCTCGCCTCTAACATGAGTTCTAGCATCATATCTAAAGCACTATTACCGCCGGCACAACTAAAGCGCTGGTTGTCGATAACGTAAGCTTTATCTTTCAAATTTATATCGGCAAAACTTTCCCTAAAACTGGCCCTATTTTCCCGATGGACCACACAAGCTTTACCATCAATAACACCCGCGTGGGCCAATGCAAATAAACCGTTCCACAAAGATCCCAGGGCCTTTTTTTGCACTTCAGATTGACGCAAGAATTTAATTAATTGAGGTGGAGCTTGCAGCTCTACTCGCAAACCACCACAAACTACAAAAGCGTCCATATGGTCAAGGTTAAGCTCCCCTAATGCTTGATCAGCCATGGCAGCAAAACCCAAATCACTGCACACAGCAGCGCCATCTAAGCTCACCAAACGAAAGGTGTAGAGTTCTTCTTCACTAAGCAAGTTAGCGGTTCGCAAGGCATCTAAAGCAGAGGTTAGGGCCATCATGGAGAAGTTTTCTTGCAACAAAAAAGAGAAGTTGCGCAGCTCGCCCGGCTGTTTGTTAGTTACTGGGGCACGCACCGTTTCTAGGGGAAACACCTGCACCTTGGCTTTAGGTTGTATGGGTTCATTCATAAACTAACTATACCACTAATTTTCAGGAGGACCCGAGCAACTTGAAAAAGTGACGAGATGACTTGTAAGTCTTACTGCTTAGCCATACGATTCATGCCAGAATAGGCATATCAACAAATATTTGAGTTTTATTTATGAATTTCACCGGTACCGAAAAATACGTCGCCACCAAAGACTTACAAATGGCTGTTAACGCTGCTGTAATCTTGCAGCGCCCTTTGCTTATTAAAGGAGAGCCTGGCACCGGCAAAACACTACTTGCAGAAGAGGTTGCCGCTGCATTGGGGATGCCACTAATGCAATGGCATGTGAAGTCCACTACCAAGGCCCAGCAAGGCCTTTACGAATACGATGCTGTGTCACGCTTGCGTGATTCACAACTAGGCAGTGACCAGGTTCACGATGTGGGTAACTACATTAAAAAAGGCAAGCTATGGCAAGCGTTTGATGCAAATGAACGTGTTGTGTTATTGATTGATGAAATCGACAAGGCAGACATTGAATTCCCTAACGACCTGCTGGTAGAGCTGGACAAGATGGAATTCCATGTTTATGAAACTGGTGAACGGGTTCAAGCAAGACATCGCCCAGTGGTGATTATTACCAGTAACAACGAAAAAGAGTTACCTGATGCGTTTTTGCGCCGCTGCTTTTTCCATTACATTAACTTCCCCGACAAACACACTATGAAGGCTATTGTTGATGTGCACTACCCAGACATTAGCCAAGCTCTGGTGGCAGAAGCCATGCAGATGTTTTTCGATGTGCGTGCTATACCTGGCCTCAAAAAGAAACCATCCACCTCTGAATTGATTGATTGGCTCAAGCTTCTTATGGCCGATGAAATACCCGAAGATTTATTAGCTAATCGTGACCCAACCAAAGCTATCCCTCCACTTTATGGCGCTTTGTTGAAAAATGAACAAGACGTTCAATTACTTGAGCGACTTGCATTTATGGCCCGCAGGGAGCAACGGTAGTTTATTATGTTGGTTAACTTTTTTTACACTCTAAAGCGTGCTGAAATTCCTGTTTCCATCAAAGAATACTTGGTGTTGCTGGAAGCCCTTCAACAACATCTAGCTTTTGCAGACATGGATGATTTTTATCACCTTGCCCGCATTTGCCTGATTAAAGATGAGGCTCACTTTGACAAATTTGATCGCGTATTTGGTGCTTATTTTAAGCAACTAGAAAGTCTAGAAGATGTACTTAGCGCACTCATTCCAGAAGAATGGCTGCGCTCAGAATTCATCAAGCAGTTGAGTGATGAAGAAAAAGCCAAGATCAAGTCTTTAGGTGGGTTAGAGGAACTCTTAGACGCCTTTAAGGAGCGCCTCAAAGAGCAAGAAAAACGCCACCAAGGTGGTAGTAAGTGGATTGGCACCGGAGGCACTTCCCCATTTGGTCACAGCGGTTATCACCCAGAAGGCATTCGTGTGGGTGGTGAAAGCCGCAACAAGAGTGCTGCCAAAGTATGGGAAAAACGCCAATTTAAAGACCTTGATGACAACGTTCAGCTAGGTACGCGCAACATTAAAGTAGCACTACGTAAATTGCGGCAATTTGCTCGTACAGGGGCAGCTGAAGAACTGGATTTAGACCACACCATTAGCGCTACGGCCAAAAATGCAGGTATGCTGGATCTTAAGCTAGTTCCCGAGCGCCACAACGCAGTAAAAGTGTTACTTATGCTCGATGTTGGTGGCTCTATGGACCCCTACATCCAAGTGTGCGAAGAATTATTTGCCGCTTGCCGTACTGAGTTCAAACACTTAGAGCACTTTTATTTTCATAACTTCGTTTACGAAAGCCTTTGGCGCAACAACATGCGAAGGCAAAATGAGCGTACCTCTTTACACGATATTATTCACACCTATGGGCGGGATTACAAAGTTATATTTGTCGGTGATGCCTCCATGTCGCCCTACGAAATCAGCAGTCCTTACGGTAGTGTAGAACACATGAATCCAGAGCCTGGCCATGCGTGGATGCAGCGTCTCACCACCCATTTCGATAAAGTCGCATGGCTTAATCCCGTCGCAGAGGACCATTGGCGTTACACTCACTCCATTGGCCTTACTCAGCAGCTCATAGATGACAGAATGTACCCCATGACTTTGAGCGGCCTCAGCGATTCTATAAAGGCGCTTGCAAAGTGACTACCCCCTCAAACAACAACCCTGTCATATGTACTTGTTTTGATATCCGTCAGGATACTGTTGAAGCGGCGATTGCAGAGGGCCATGATGACTTTCGTAAATTACGCGTGGCACTTGGAGTGGCTGGAGATTGTGGCAATTGCCACCGGACTATTAACAAGCTACTTAAAGTCCACCGCCTCGTCAATGTGCCTACTAAGGAGGCTCTCTTGAGGCGTCGATTCCCAGTGCCATGGCAACATATGAGCCATGCAAAAGTAGAGCAAGAATATTCTCCCAGCTCCTGTGTAGATGACATCATGGTGTATATCAACGATTACATCAGCCACTCTAAGGATGCTCAGGGTAAGCTGAGCTATCAGAGCAACCTTGCCTATAGCGATAGTATAGGCGAATTGCTTGATTACTTTCCTGCTCAAACTGGTGGCCCTTTGGTGATTTATATTCACGGCGGTTATTGGCAGAAACTGAGTAAAGACGATTCCTGCTTAATGGCTCCAGGGTTACTGGAACAAGGTATCAATCTAGCAGTAGTGGACTATACTCTTGCCCCAGAAGCCACTATTAACCAAATGATTGCTCAGTGCTGTCGCGCTGTGACTTGGCTAATTGCCCAAGCTCAGAAACTTGGCTTTGATACCAACAAAGTAATTATTGCTGGCAGCTCTGCGGGTGGGCACTTATGCGCTTCAGTGTTACAGGCAGCTCAACAAAACCTGCATGGCCTTAGTGCCCAATCTATCTCCGGTGCGGTGTTACTCAGTGGGGTATATGACCTCCGTCCGTTAGTTGACACCTACGTCAACGAACCGTTAAACCTCACTGCCCAAAGCGCAACAGACCTAAGCCCAGGTCTTTACAGTAACCAAGGTTTTCCACCTTGTATTATTGCCTACGGCAGCAACGAAACCCAAGAGTTTAAGCGCCAAAGCCAAGAGTATCACCAACAGCTGCTCAGCGATGGTGTTAGTAGCCAGTGCTTTGAAGTAGCCGGCCGCAATCACTTTGACATCGTGTTTGATCTGGCCATTGAAAGCTCCAGTATCAACAAACGGGTCAACCAATTAATAACTGAACTTAGCCTTAAAAGTTAATCGCTGGGTGCCATCCAGCAATGCATAGACGGTATTACTTTTTGCAGACATGGTGGCGCAGCTTAGGCTGCTTTGCCATTGATCGGTAGGTATCCAAGCAATCTCTCCAGTCAGTGCCCTGAGAGCGCCATCGGGAGTGCCAATGTGTGTGAGCGACCAATTGAACTCATCATTATTAAAGCTATCATTAACACCTAGGCTATAAGTTACGTCTGTTCGGTTGCTGGCCACCGGCACTAACGCTGAGGTGAGGTAACTGGCTTGATAATTAAGCCAGTGCTGCGCTGTTAAGCTAGCGTTCCACTGTCGATCACCATTGTTTAGCTCTAAGCCAAGAGCAGTATCTAAACGATTATTGGCAGTTAGGCCGGTGTAGCCTAGGTTATGCTCTAAGCCCCGTTTGTAGGCTACATCGAATTTAACTAGATCGTCATCGATGGCTTTGTTCCAGCTGTAACCGATCAATTGGTAGGCCTTTGCCGAAGCCATTGCTGTGGCTAAATTGCGTACTGGCGTATTAGGTACCATATAGCCTGTATAGATGGCCCAATCACTACCTGCCCCTGTGTGGCCATATTTAGCACCCCACTCTTTCGCCACGCTGGTGGTTAACACCACGCTTGGTAGTTCAGTGACACTGGGGTCTAGGCCAACAAACCAAGACACTTGCGCTGATGGCATATAATAACTGCCACTCACTAGCCATTGTGGCGTAAATCCAGTTTCGCTGCTGGTGAGGCTAGGTTCTGGGTTGATCACGTCCAATACTCCAGAACCTTCTACTTCCCCCCAGCTCTGTATGAAACGGCCAAGCTTAATGCTGATATCAGCTAAGCTGTACTGCAGCACCAAACGCTCAACTTCCAGCAGACTAAAATGACCTGTAACGGATTTATTTGTGTCGCCTTGCCAATATTGTATGGCCTTTAACTCCAATGCTCCATATCCCCATAGGCCAACAGGTGCCTCACTTGATAAACGTGCATCTGTGGAGTGATTAGTGCGTTGATAACTGGCTTGGGGGTTAAGCGTCAACTTGTGCTCCACACTAAGCTGTAAAGGCTTATTTTGTGCAACGATAATGCTTTCTTCCAATAAGGCATCATCGGCAAACAAATCTCCACCATCGTATAAATCGTCACCCAGTAAGTTGTCATTTAACAGATCATCACTTAACAAGTTATCACCTGCTTGAGCTGGCATGCCAACAAACATAACAATTAAGCACAAGGCAATCAGTCTCTTTACCACTTCAATGCCCATGTCTATTGCACCTGCTCCCTAAGGGTTTGTAGGTGCCTCTGCCTAAAGGCTTGGTCAGTCAGCGCCCGCTGCGTTAAAAAACCGTCATTAATGTTAAGCCCAAAGCTTATCGCTTTTATTTTCATATTAGTTAAACGTTGACTCACTAAATTTTTGAAGGTCATGCTTCTAGCTAACCAAATGCCATTAATTTTCTCAACTTTAGCCACCGATACCTGTTTAATGGCATTACCATGTTTGTCAAACATTTGCATTTTTAGACTTATAAAACGTTCCGTATCGACCCATGTTCTTACTTTGCCATAACGAGTGTGCTGTAAACGTTGTGGTGTAGGCACAGATTCAATCACTGCTACTGGTCGGCCTTTATAGGTTCCACGCTGCAAAATTTTATAGGTGTAATCATCCAATTTACCCGTTTCTTGGTCTTCGGTGGTTATTTCTGAACCAAACATACTAGTGGGCTCGGTCGCCTCATCATCACTACCCGAGGCAATACGTTTTACCTTACCCAGTGCTGATAAATAGAGCCAAGTTTCGTTGTCTTTATCACTAGCATCATAGGTATAGGTCAACATGCCAATGCCCCTTTCACTAGGAGGCTCCAGGATGATGGCGATGGACTTACTGTCTTTATTATTAGCGCCTATATTAATTTGGGCACTTTCTAATAGTTTAATGCGGGGCTTTTCTACACACTTGAGTTTGCCATCTTTAGTGCCATATTTGCAGGTAGTGAGTTGCATTAGGTTGAAAGATGAATCTGTAGTTTTTAATCGATTTTCATCCATTTCTTGCACTAACTCACGGGCAGTCATTTCTGCTTGGACAACGCCCACCACCAATAGACTAAGACTGAGTAGCGCCATCGCCTTGATTAACCGCATTATTTAGCTCCTTTAAATTGCAGATTATCTGTCACGTTTTGTTGGCCAAATTTAGGTTTAAATACCATGATTAAAGCCGGGAAAAATAGCAAGTCGCACAACAAGGCCACAAAGATAGCTAACGACCCAAATGCACCCACCTTGGCAAGACCCAAATAATTGCTAAAGCTCAGCATAAAAAAACCACAACCTAGTACCAAACTGGTAAAGGTTACGGCTTGGCCCACTTCTTTAATGGTGCCTACCAAAGCCAAACGCATATCACTGTGCTTAGCCAATGCCATTCGATAGTGGGTAATAAAGTGAATAGTATCGTCTACGGCAATACCTATGATCAATGGGGCAATCATTAAGGTGTCTGTATCTAAAGGTATTCCCATCAACCCCATGAGGCCAAAAGCCAATGTTGCTGGTATCATATTTGGGATGATAGACATCAGTCCTGCTTGGACTGAACCCAAAGTAAGCACTAACAAACCCGAGATAATAACCATAGCTAAGGCTAAGCTTTTAAACTGGTTATTACTCATATCATCCATCAGCCTCATCATCATGGCCAAAGTGCCTGTCACATGAACATCCATATTGGGGTATTGTTCTCCATGACCAGCAAAGGCTTCTTCAATATCAATCTGCACCAGTTCAAAAAACTCTGCATATTCACTAGAACCGGCGTTTCTAAGTTGCACGCTGATGTGACTCTGACTGTAATCATCATTCACCAAGGCGCGCCGCTCTTCTGGGTTTGAACTATTAAATAGGTAAAGCAGTTGAGAAACGGCTAGCTTGTTATCAGGAATGGTTTTGTAAACATCGCTACCATCTTGCATGATGGCATGGGTGTTTTTAACGAGGTCAGCTAAGGAATTAGTACGAATAACATGATGGCTGTATTTGTTTTCTATTTGCCGCTGGAGGCGGTCCATAGTTTGTAATACGTCAGCTTGCATCAAGGCATCAGACTGCTGCATATCCACAAAAATTTCTAGGCTACCAGTACCCATCATATGCTCATCAACTACGTTATAAGCCGTTCTTAGTGGCGAGCCTTCACGATAAAGTTCAGCAATATTAGAGTCTACCTTTACCTGTGTCGCTCCATACAAACACACGGCAAATAAACCCACAAAAGTAAAATTTATTGTGTATTTGTATTGCTGTGCAAAGGCTGGAATTTTATCCAACAAGTCCTGCAACCAAATGCCACTCAGTAACCATTGCAAACCACTGCGCCGCAAAATAAAACGAATAGGCCATAACAATAACCAAATCAACTTAAGCAACATGGCCATAGGCCATACCAAGTAGGATAACCATAAAAGCCAGCCAAGCTTTTTGGGAGCTGCCTTTTCCATAGGCATAGGGTGCCACAAATCCATTAGGGCTGGCAGTAAAAAAATGGTGTATAAAAACGCCAAAAATACACCTGCCGCAGAGGTCACACCAAACATCACAAACTGAGCCATCCCGGTGATGGTTAATGCCCCCATACCCGCCATGGTGGTAATGGTAGTGAGCAATATAGGTAATCCAGTTTTGCCATAGGCTTTGGATAGAGCAAGCTCATGGTCATGCCCGTGACGCCGGAAATACACATAGCTACTCAAAACGTGTACACAATCCGCCACACCTACGGCAACAATCAGCATCACCGTTAAACTAATGAGGGTGCTAGATTCTAAGCCTAGCCATCCCAAGGTACCTACGACAAATAAGGCGCTGATACCGATAGCAATTTGTGGCCACAAGACAGCGCTAGCAGAGTGAAATAGCGTCCACAGTAGGACGTTAATCACCAACACCATACCTAACAGCAACATCCCTGCCTGCATCAGATCATCTACTGCAAGCTCAACCATAGACGCATTGCCAATGGGGTAAAAGTTAAACTGTTCTACAAATTCTGGCTGTTTATATAAGCGACTCACGGCCTCCATAAAAGTGAGATAGAGGCCTGAGTCCATGTCTTCAAAACGCACCTCAGCTTGGCTGGCTGTAGCGTCAAAATTAGTCGATAAACCATCATCAAAGTCGTCTGCTAACTCAAGTTCGTCATCTGCCATCAAATCATTAGTGTTTTTTCCAAGGCTTTGTGCCAATGGAATTGCGCCAAAATCTGTAGTCACCATAATGGCGCCATAACGGTGATTGTTAGAGAACAGGAATAAAGGTAAATTGCTTTGGGCCATAGCGATGGCTTTAACCTGTTCGGTTTCGTCACTATCCATAACCAAATTTTGGATCAATCGGGGTGAGCTTAAGGTATCTCCATCATTCACTTGAATACGTACATTAGTGAGAGATTGCACACGTTTTATGTGATCGAGTTCAACAGCTAATTCAAGGGTAATCCCGGCTGCCTCTAGGGTGCCTTGGGGGATGTCCTGCCAGTGGCTAAGGCTGCTTGTGAGCTGGTCGACTAGGCGTAAAGAGGCGGCAGAGAACACGTCTCCATCTTTAGCTTCATAAACAATAAATAAACCGTCATCGCTACCAAATTGATCACGGAACTCGTCTAGGCTTTGTAATACTGGATCGTCTTCGTTAAACCATGAGTCTACAGTCACATCAATAACAAACTTGGTGCTACCTACCGCCATAAATATAGTACTGGTTAACGCCAAGGTAATAATGCCCCAACGCCAAGGCCGCAGGCGATTTGGCAATCGTTCAAAATAGTCACTGATGGCCAACAGAAGATTTTTCACGATACAACTCCAAGCGAAGCAATAGGTTTAATTATAGAAAACCTATCAGAAGCAAACAATATGTGACTTTTGTACTAAGCTTTTATTATGATAAAAAGGAATTTACTAATCGGTGCCTTCATAGCGCTGCCGTGGCTTACTGCGTGCAGCATTGGTACCACAGTGGAACCAATGCAACGGCAGTTAGCTGCAGACATATACGCTCAGTTAGCGTTAGGTTACATGGAAAGCGGACACTTAGCTCTTGCTGAGCAACGTTTAAATAAGGCCTTGCAGCTGATGCCTAATGGCCATCTTACCCTTAAGGCCGCCCAACGATGGCAGACTATGCAACATACTCAGCCATAAGACACAGGGTAATCGTGGCAATAACACCTAAAATGCTGTTTTCATCGCCCGCCTTAGTTATACTTACGGAATATTTAGTTAAATTGTTCCGTTAAAAGGACTTGAGCCATGTTAAACCAATCTGTGAAAGCCGTGAGCTTAGTACTTGGTCTGGTATTTATGACAGCTTGCACCATGCCTGCCACCACCATCCCAACTGCTGGTGGTAAAACCTTAGCCGGCGATAGCCCTGTAGTAGCTAATTCTTACGCCGATATCCCTATTTCTGCTAATGACCAATTGGCAGTAGACCAGTCTTTGTTACTCAACACTGGTGAACAATGGATTGGCCGCGCTGTGTTAAAATCTAAATTAGATACGGTGCAGGCATTTGATTATTATATGACCAATATGCCTGATCATGGTTGGATTAACATCACTTCTGTTCAGTCAGAAATTTCCGTACTCACCTATGAAAAAGGTAGCCGTGTGGCTACCATTCAGATTAAACGGGGTACTTTGCGTGGCAGCCAGATTTCGGTCACTGTATCCCCACGGGATGCTATTGCTCAGTAAACCAATTAAGCACGCTTATATATGGGGTTGGGTAATCCACTCATGTGCGCGTTTGTAAATAGTCTGCCAGGTTGGCTTTCTCTGTTGTGCTAAGGAACAAGCCTAATTTACTGCGGCGCCACAAAATATCATCGACATTACAAGCCCACTCATGGGTCACCAAATAGTTAACTTCTAGTGCATATAAACCGGCACCAAAGTGCTGTCCTAAATCGGTCAACACCTTAGCATCACGCAATATTTGATAGATCAACGTGCCATAAGATCGAACATAGCGGGCACATAGTTCGATGGGTAGCCATGGGTAATTGCTGTTCAGTTGCGCCTGCAGACTAGCTTGGTCTTTAAAATCACCCCCAGGCAATGTGGACTGCATAGTCCATGCTGGTCCTGCATGTTCAAAATACTCCACCAAATCATCCACTGCCAGCTCTGACAACTTACGATACGTTGTGAGCTTACCTCCAAAAACTGACAAAATTGGAGCCATGCCAGCAGGGGCCTCAACCTCAAAGGTATAGTCTCTAGTCACTGCTTGCGGCGAATCAGACTCATCGTCAAGTAATGGCCTAACGCCAGAGAAGGCCCAACATACATCCGCTGCAGTCAACTGATGTTTAAAGTGCTCATTACTTATACCTAAAATGTAATCAATTTCCAATTGAGAAATAACCACATTAGAAGGGTCCTCTTTATACTCAATGTCAGTGGTACCAATTAGCGTAAATTTGTCTTCAAATGGGATCAAAAATACTACACGACCATCTTTATTTTGTAATAGGTAAGCTTCTTCTTCTGTGTGAATACGAGGCACTACAATGTGGCTACCTTTGATCAGCCGCACTTGTTTTGGTGCCTTCTTCTGCATAGCGTCTTGATAAAGGCTAGACACCCATGGACCTGCCGCATTAACTAGGGCTCTTGCACGCACTTTTTCAGTGTCACCAGTATTGACGTTTTCTAGTGTGATATGCCATAAACGATTGAAACGCTTAATGTTAATGCACCGTGTTTGGGTTCTTATGTCAGCGCCTTTTTGTCTAGCCGCTACTGCATTAAGGACCACTAAACGGGAATCATCAACCCATCCATCAGAATATTCAAAACCACGTTTAATATGCGGTAATAGTGGACTGTAACGCCCAAACTTTATTCCACTTGAAGATTTAAGGGTAACCCGTTTGCTAAGGTGATCATAAAGAAATAAACCGAGTTGGATCATCCAAGCAGGCCGTAAATGAGGGCGATGGGGTATGCGAAAACGCATTGGTTTTATAAGATGTGGTGCCTTATGTAGCAGTACTTCTCGTTCGGCTAACGATTCTCGGACAAGGCGGAAGTCATAATGTTCAAGATACCTGAGCCCACCGTGTATCAGTTTACTGCTATTAGACGACGTAGCTGACGCTAAATCACCTTGTTCACACAAAAGTACATTGAGTCCACGTCCGGCCGCATCTAGAGCGATACCAGTACCATTAATACCGCCACCAATGACGACAAGATCACTAATGTTACTTCCACTGTCCATAGTTATTGCTTCCATAGCTTAATCAAAAAGATCTTTGCATAATATAAGTTATCATTATCCATGATGCCGCAATCCATCATTATTTTATGCAAAAAACTCGTTTAAAAAACGGCCCATAGGCATGGGCCGTTATCTTAAACACCTAATATTGCATTAGGCGTTTTCTAACCTACTGCCAACTCTTAATCAATTCATCGTAATCGATGGTGATTGCTGTTGGTTTTTCGTTAGCTAACTTCGCCTTAGGTGAACCTGGTTGATTAAACCAGTATTCAGGATCACGGGGTTCGTTTAGTTTAGGACCAAGTTCCCCCTGCACTCCAGCACGTTCAAGACGCGCTAACACTTTGTCTTGCGCAGCAGCTAAAGCATCCATTGCTTCCTGTGGTGTTTTAGCACCAGAAGACGCATCACCAATATTCTGCCACCATAGCTGTGCTAGTTTAGGATAATCTGGCACATTGGTTCCTGTTGGAGACCACTGAATACGGGCTGGTGAACGATAAAAATCAACCAAGCCACCTAACTCTACAGCACGATCAGTAAACGATTGATGATTGATATCTGAATCACGAATGAAGGTTAAACCCACGTGGGACTTCCTCAAAGAGGTCGTTTTCGCCACAGTAAACTGGGCATATAACCAAGCAGCCTTTGCACGAACTTCAGGCGTTGACTTCATTAATGTCCAAGAACCCGCGTCTTGATAACCTAGCTTCTGGCCTTCGGTCCAATAAGCTCCATGAGGGCTTGGGGCCATACGCCATTTTGGCGTGCCATCCGCATTCATTACTGGTAAATCAGGATCTATTAGACTAGCAGTAAAGGCCGTGTACCAAAAAATCTGTTGCGCAACATTACCTTGTGCAGGCACAGGGCCAGCCTCACCAAACGTCATACCAGACGCACCAGGAGGCGCGTATGCGTTCATCCAATCACGATATTTGGTGATTGAGTAGACCGCCGCTGGGCCGTTTGTAGCACCACCACGAGAGACAGAAGAACCTACAGGCTGACTTTTTTCGTTAACGCGGATGCCCCATTCGTCAACTGGCAAGCCGTTTGGCTCGCCTTTGTCGCCGGCGCCAGCCATAGACAACCATGCATCAGTGAAACGCCAACCTAATGAAGGGTCTTTTTTACCATAGTCCATATGACCATAGATCTTCTTACCATCAATTTCACCAATGTCGTTGGTAAAGAAAGCAGCTATATCTTCATAGGCCGACCAGTTAACTGGTACACCAAGTTCATAGCCATACTTGGCTTTAAATTTGGCCTTGATTTCAGGGTCAGTAAATAAGTCATAGCGGAACCAATACAAGTTGGCAAACTGCTGATCTGGTAGCTGATATAACTTACCATCTGGACCAGTAGTGAAAGATAAACCAATAAAGTCTTCAATATCCAAAGTAGGTAGCGTCACATCTGCTCCTTCATTGGCCATCCAATCGGTTAGGTTACGAACTTGCTTATAACGCCAGTGTGTGCCGATTAAGTCCGAGTCGTTAACATAGGCATCGTACAAGTTTTCGCCTGACTGCATTTGAGTTTGCAGCTTTTCAACAACATCACCTTCACCAATAATATCGTGAGTCACCTTAATGCCAGTGATCTCTTCAAAGGCCTTAGCTAAAGTGCCCGATTCGTACGTATGAGTCGTAATACCCTCTGACGCGACACGAATATGCATGCCTTCAAAAGGCTTAGCAGCATCGATGAACCATGCCATTTCGTCCATTTGCTGTTGTTTCGTAATGGTCGAGGGTTGGAATTCATCATTTACCCATTTTTTGGCGGCTGCCATATCTGCCACTGCGGCTTGTGCACCAAGCATCAGCACCGCAGAGGCAGCAAAAGCTGCCAAGGGTTTGCGTTTCAGAATTTTCATAAAAACTATCCTCTTATTATTTTTACCGTTACCAAGGCTTGCGCTCTATGGTAACTAATTAAAGGGAAGGACCTAAACAAAAGGCCCTAACCCCAATAAATCCGAATGGATGACCCATCTGGAAAACTTTTTCCTCACAACCTTTATACACCAAAAAAGAAAATATTCAATAATTAATTATCGTTATCGAACATTTTTTGCGTAAATATTCTTAATTGATGCTATATGAATTCGCTTATTAACACTTTCTATATATAAACACAGCCCATATAATGGATAATGCTAATGCCCACCAGAGGCTTTGATCAGTCCAGCGTATCCATCCTAGGTTTATAAAACCAGCACTTAATATGGATAAAAATAATCGGTCTCCACGGGTAGTTTCAAATCTCAACCAGCCTACCCTTGGTCCACCACCTGGCTGAAAATATTCCCATATGCCCATAGCTGTAATTAAGCACACCAACACCACAAAAAATATGGCCACTGGCGTGGTCCATGCCATCCAAGATAAGTCCATCGCCAACTCTCCTATACACGGCCTAGGGCAAAACCCTTGGCGATGTAGTTACGAACAAAATAAATGACTAACGCGCCTGGTACTATCGTTAAAATACCTGCCGCCGCAATGAGGCCCCAATCTACACCTTCGCCAGTCACAGTGCGGGTCAGTACGGCAGAAATAGGCTTCGCCTCTGTGATAGTTAAAGTACGTGCGATCAATAGCTCAACCCAAGAAAACATGAAACAAAAGAACGCCGCCACACCAATACCAGACTTAATGAGTGGCATGAAAATGCGCACAAAAAACTTGGGGAAAGAGTAGCCGTCAATATAGGCAGTTTCGTCGACCTCACGAGGAATACCCGACATAAAGCCTTCCAGAATCCACACGGCTAATGGCAGGTTAAACAGCGTATGGGCAATGGCTACGGCGATATGAGTATCAATCAGCCCAACCGACGAATACAACTGAAAGAAAGGCAACACAAACACTGCCGATGGAGCCATTCGATTGGTTAGTAACCAAAAAAACAGGTGCTTATCACCTAAGAAATTGTACCGGGAGAATGCATACGCAGCAGGTAAAGCAACCACCAAAGAAATCAACGTGTTGAGCACCACATAAGTGATTGAGTTAATGTAACCTGCACGCCATACGGGTTCGGTAAAGATAGTAAGGTAATTGTCCCAAGTGAAGTTTTTCGGCCACAAGGTAAACGCACCTAAAATTTCTTGGTTGGTTTTAAAACTGGTGTTCAGTAACCAGTACAAAGGGATCATAAGGAATATGATATACACCACCGGCACTAGACCACTCCAAGCAAAGGCGCGTTTTGGCTTTAAACTAAAACCGATCTGGCTCATGACGCACCTCCAGTCTTGGTTTCTGCTTTATCCATATTAGTTACCACCGTAAAAAATGCATAACAAATCAACAGTATGATCATAAAATACACCAACGACATAGCAGCGGCTGGACCTAAGTCAAACTGGCCTATAGCCATTTTAACCAAGTCGATAGACATAAAAGTGGTTGAATTACCTGGCCCACCACCTGTGAGCACCATTGGTTCGGTATAGATTTTGAAGCTATCCATGAAGCGTAATAAAATGGCAATAGTAAGCACACCACGCATTTTCGGCAATTGAATGTAACGAAAAGTCGCCCATTTAGACGCACCATCAATACGCGCAGCCTGAAAGTAAGCTTCAGGGATCGCCACCAAACCGGAGTAGGACAACAACACCACCAAACTAGTCCAATGCCAAACATCCATGGCCACAATGGTGATCCACGCATCCAGCACATCGCGGGTGTAATTATAATCAAAGCCCAAACTGACCAATGTATTGCCCAGCAAACCAATATCGGTACGACTAAACACCTGCCAAATGGTGCCTACGACATTCCATGGGATCAGCAGAGGCAGTGCCATCAGCACCAGATATACATTCACTTTCCAGCCCGACTTAGGCAATGACAAAGCAATCATGATGCCTAAAGGCACCTCAATAGCCAAAATGATGCAAGAAAATAGTATGTTACGTTGCAGGGCATCAAAGAATCGATCTGATTCCATTAGGTCTTCGAACCATTCAATTCCTACCCAATAAAATTCATTATTGCCAAAGGTATCCTGAAAGGCATAGTTCACCACAGTCATGAGTGGGATGATGGCACTAAACGCCACTAACAACACAACCGGAACCACCATCCACCAAGCTTTGTTATTCCACGTTTTATTCATGGTTGCGCTTCCCCTTCTAAGATGAACGAATCTTGGTAAATACAAATGCGGTTGGCATCAAACTGGGCCACTGGGTCTTTTGGTATCTGTGTGCGTTCTGACAATAAGGCGCTAAATTTTGACTCGCCTGCTAGCAAACGAACGATTTTATTACGCCCCAGATGCTCCACACTCTCAACCACAACTGGCAAGCCGTCTGATTGATGCGCTCTTTCATGCAGGCTCACAAATTCTGGTCGAATACCTAATTCCAGCTTACCAATGGGCGCTCCATAAGAGTCCTTTAGGTCAATATTTTGGCCTACCACAGTGGCTGTACTATCCTTTATTTCACAGGGGAAAAAATTCATGCCCGGTGAACCAATAAAATAGCCTACAAAAGTATGAGATGGGCGTTCAAAAAGCTCCTTAGGCGTTCCAAATTGTAAGATAGCGCCGTCCAACATCACCGCAATACGGTCTGCAAATGTAAGCGCTTCAATCTGATCGTGGGTAACATAAATCATCGTTTGGCCCACCTTTTTCTGTAACGCTCTGAGCTGTGAACGAAGTTCCCATTTCATTAGAGGGTCGATCACGGTCAAAGGCTCATCAAACAATACGGCGTTTACATCCTGTCTAACTAGCCCTCGGCCGAGGGATATTTTTTGCTTTTGATCAGCGGTCAGGCCTTTGGCTTTCATATTTGCCATATGCCGCAAATCCAATAAATCTAAAATCTCTTCAACACGCGGAATTATTTTTGCTTGATCAAAGCCTCGATTAACCAAAGGAAAAGCAAGGTTTTGAGCTACTGTCATAGTGTCGTATACCACTGGAAACTGAAATACTTGAGCAATATTTTTGTCTTTCGTGGGTACATGAGTAACATCAGTGTCGTCAAAATAAACCCGCCCTTCAGACGGCTCTAGCAGACCTGAGATAATATTCAATAACGTGGTCTTGCCACAGCCTGAGGGGCCTAATAAGGCACAAGCTTCTCCATCATTCCAAACATAGTTAATACGTTTTAACGCATAATCAGATTCTTGCTGGGGGTTATCACCATAAGCATGAGCGAGATTTTCCAATACGATCTTTGCCATTTGACTACGCCTCCGGCTCTAAATTGGCAAGAGGAAGGCCTGCCTCGTTGAAAATATAGAAATCAGCAGGGTTAACGTAAATGGTCATCTGCTCACCCACTAAAGCTGTAATTTCGCCTCCCGCTATGAAGTTCCAGTGAGCACCGAAAAAATCAACATGGACAAAACTCTCCGAACCTGTGAATTCACTACTAGATAAATGCATACTCAAGGCCACTTGGCCAAAGCCTTGCGGCTCTAAGCTACCGTGATAAGGCCTAAGCGCTAAATTATAACGGCCATCGGCCAGCGTACTATGAGCAGCAGCTACTGGAATCACTGGCACACCTCCAACACAGAAATGGCTGCCCTCTTTGTTGACTTGAATGTGGTTAACCGGTGGGTCGGAGAAAGTTTGCAAGCTGGATAAGCTGCTTGGATAATTGTAAACATCCATGGTGGGGCCATTTTGTGTAACTTGACCATTATTTAGAGTCACAGTATTCCCGTTCAGCAACAGGGCCTCAGAAGGTTCCGTGGTGGCATAAACAAAAATGGCGTTACTCTGCTCAATAATGCGTGGTAGCTCATAACGTAGTTCTTCTCTAAGTTTGTAGTCAAGGTTTCCTAAAGGTTCATCCATTAGCACTAGATCAGCACCTTTAACGATCGCTCTGGCAATAGCTGTCCGCTGTTGTTGACCACCCGACAAGTTGCTTGGCAAGGACTCCAAATAGGGAGTGAGCTTAAGTAATCCAGCAGCCTGTTGTACACGATTATCTATTTCGGCCAGTTCAAAACCAGCAATACGTAATGGCGATGCAATATTTTCATACACACTTAATGATGGGTAGTTGATAAACTGCTGATACACCATAGCCACATTACGTTTTTGTACTGAAGTGCCTGTCACATCTGCTCCATCAATAGACAAAGTGCCTTTAACGCATGGGTCAAGTCCTGCCATGAGCCTCATTAGTGGGGTCTTACCAGATAAAGTTGGCCCTAAAAGCACATTGACCACCCCCCGTTGCAAGGTTAAGTTAAGGTTCTCAAAGTGCACTTCCGAGGTGGGAGGGTTACTGACATTTGATAATTCGAGCATGTGGGTACATGTTCCTTAGTTATTTTTATACGCCGATTAATTATTTAATTAAAACAACAAAATATCATCAGCATTGAACATAATTGACATCATATCATGGGTGGCATGGAAATAAAAAGAACATAAACGAATTTTATTAGTCAAAAAGGAACATTTTTGAGCTCGCGACTGGGTTTCTTTGTTATTAGCTTAACTTTCACTCGAATTGGTTTGAACTTTAGACACTGCTTCCAACCACCCATCATACAAATGGTCACGGAAAGGCTTGTTAATTTTAGGAGAAAAAGTCTGCTCACACTGCCACATCTGCGTTAATTCATCTAGCGATTCATAAATATTTGCCTGCAAACCTGCTAAATAGGCAACACCAATGGCACTCGTTTCAACACACATAGGGCGAGCCACTTCTGCACCTAAGATATTGGCCAAATGAGATAAGAACCAATCATTGACGGCCATACCACCATCCACTCTCAGTACTTTAGGCCGGACACCATCTTGCTCCATCGCTTTTTGTAGGTCTTTGGTTTGATAACACACCGACTGTAAGCCTGCGCTAACGATTTCCTTAATGCCTGTATCACGGGTGAGGCCAAAAATACCGCCCCGCGCTTCAGGGTCCCAATAAGGCGCACCAAGCCCAGTGAACGCAGGCACCATATAGACGCCATGATCAATCGGAGTTTCTTGTGCCAAACGTTCTACTTCACTGGCATCGCTAATCAACTTGAGACCATCTCTAAGCCACTGAATGGCTGCACCCGCGACAAAAATACTGCCTTCGATTGCATACACGGGTTTATTATTCAAACGATACGCCACCGTGGTGAGTAACCGACTACTGGAAGCCAAAGGTTTGTCACCGGTATTCAGTATCAAGAAGCAGCCCGTACCGTAAGTGCTCTTAGCCATACCTGGTTCAAAGCAAGCTTGCCCAAAGAGCGCTGCCTGTTGATCGCCTGCCACACCTAAAATTGGCAATTCGTGGCCCAAAACATGTTCACCCATCAAACCAAAGTTAGCGGCGCTGTCTTTGACCTCAGGCAACATGGCTGCAGGAATATTGAAAATCTCTAACAAGGTTTTATCCCAGCATTGCTCATGAATATTGAACAATAAAGTGCGCGACGCATTAGAGGCATCTGTAGCGTAAATCTGACCTTGACTTAAATGCCACATGAGGTAAGTATCCACAGTGCCAAACAGAAGTTCCCCTGCCTCTGCTCGCTCACGGCTACCTTGCACATGATCTAAAACCCAGCTCAACTTGGTAGCAGAAAAGTAAGGATCTAACAACAAACCAGTGCGTGCAGTCACCAGCTTTTCATGACCAGCTTGCTTGAGTTTTTGGCACATTTCCACTGTACGGCGATCTTGCCAAACAATAGCAGGGTAAATAGCCTCACCTGTTTGATGATCCCACACTAAGGTCGTTTCGCGTTGATTAGTAATGCCAACACAGGTGATTTGTTCAGCTTCCAAGCCACTGTCAGCCAGGCATTGGCGGCAAGCCCTGACAACAGTAGCTAAAATATCTTGTGGTGAATGCTCAACCCAGCCATTGTTTGGATAATGTTGTTCAAACTCATACTGTGCAGAACTGACTATGCTTCCATCTTTCGCAAAAATAATGCATCGCGAGCTAGTTGTACCTTGGTCAATAGTTAAAATGTATTGTTTCATTTACATACCTGTTATTGTAAACCCATTAAATATATTGCTTTATTGCAAATTTGTTAACCAAGCAAGGCAGCGCCAATGTCCCAAGTACGTCGTCATGAACTTATTGTTGATTTTGTCAATCAGCGCGGTTTTGCTAACATAGAACAACTTACCAGCCACTTTATGGTGACGCCACAAACCATTCGCAGAGACTTAAACCAACTCGCCAGTTTAGGTCAGGTGCGCCGCCATCATGGTGGTGCCAGCAGCAGTAGCAGCACAAAAAATAGCGATTATAGCGACCGCTTAAGCTTCAACATGGGAGCTAAAATACGCATCGCCGAAAAAGTCGCTAGCTGTATCCCAAATGGCGCTTCTTTGTTTATTAATATAGGTACTACTAACGAAGCTATCGCGCGTGCCTTATTACACCACGAAGAATTACAAGTGGTTACCAATAACCTGCATGTGGCGTCTATTTTATTACCCAAAGAAGACTTCAATGTTATTATTGCTGGAGGGCAAGTTCGTAGCCGCGATGGCGGTATTGTAGGTGAACAAACCTCTGATTTTATTAACCAGTTTAAAATGGATTTTGGCATTATCGGTATTAGCGCCATTCACGAAGACGGATCCTTACTAGACTACGACTACCGTGAAGTGCGCGTGGCACAAAGCATTATTAAAAACTCAAGCAAACTCATCCTCTCTGCCGACCATTCTAAATTTGACCGCACAGCCCTTGCTCGATTAGGTCATATCAGCCAAGCAGATTATCTCTATACCGATCAAACACCAGGACAGCACACCTTGGATATTTTGACAGCTCACAATGTAAATCTTCACATTGCATAGGTGTATCTAGTCTAATCGAGCTTATATCTAATATTTCTCGTATTAATGTTCGTTAACGAATATTAATACACGAGATAATAACATACAAGCTGGGCAAAAAAACTACTCGATCTTTTGCAGTTTTATAGCCTAGCTAGCGCTCAGTATCGTTGGGCATAATACCTAACTCATCCCATAACTCATCTACACGTTGTTTAACAGACTCGTCCATAGCAATGGTGCGGCCCCATTCACGGGTTGTTTCACCTTCCCATTTATGGGTAGCGTCCATACCCATTTTAGAGCCTAGGCCAGACACAGGTGACGCAAAGTCCAAATAATCAATAGGCGTATTTTCTACCAACAAGGTGTCTCGTGCCGGATCCATACGTGTGGTCATGGCCCAAACCACATCTTTCCAATCACGGGCGTTGACATCATCATCCGTCACAATAACAAACTTGGTGTACATAAATTGGCGTAAAAAAGACCAAACCCCCATCATCACTCGCTTAGCATGACCGGGGTATTGTTTCTTCATGGTCACTATGGCCATGCGATAGGAGCAGCCTTCTGGTGGTAGGTAAAAGTCAGTGATTTCTGGAAACTGTTTTTGCAACAGAGGTATAAACACTTCGTTTAACGCTACACCCAACACTGCAGGCTCATCCGGTGGACGGCCCGTGTAGGTACTGTGATAAATAGGGTCTTTTCGGTGGGTAATGCGAGTCACTGTGAATACTGGAAAACTGTCCACTTCGTTGTAATAACCCGTATGATCACCAAAGGGGCCTTCCTCTGCCATATCATCTGGAGCTATGTACCCCTCCAAGATGTATTCAGCACTGGCGGGAACTTGTAAGTCATTGGTCAGGCAGGTGGCCACTTCTGTTTTACTGCCACGCAACAGCCCTGCAAAGGCGTACTCACTCAAACTGTCTGGCACCGGTGTTACCGCACCTAAAATAGTGGCGGGGTCTGCTCCTAAAGCTACAGCTACAGGGAAGTTTTCACCAGGATGGGCAATTTTCCAATCACGAAAATCCAAAGCACCCCCACGATGAGACAGCCAACGCATGATCAACCGATTCTTACCAATCACTTGTTGGCGATATATACCAAGGTTTTGGCGCTGTTTATTAGGCCCACGAGTAATCACTAAAGGCCATGTAATCAATGGCCCTGCGTCGTCTGGCCAACAGGTTTGAATAGGCAACTTGCTTAGGTCTACTTCGTCGCCAGCCATAACATACTGTTGGCATGGCGGTTTACTGATGAGCTTAGGGCCCATATTCAGTACTTGTTTATAAAGAGGCAGTTTACCTATGGCATCTTTAAAACTTTTGGGTGGCTCTGGCTCTTTTAAGGAAGCTAAAAGATGACCTACATCACGCAGGCTTTCTACACTTTCGGCACCCATGCCAAGGGCCACTCGTTTAGGTGTACCAAACAAGTTAGCTAATACAGGAGTGTCGTAACCTTTAGGGTTTTCAAATAATAAAGCGGGGCCTTCTGCACGCAAAGTGCGATCGCAGATTTCGGTCATTTCGAGGTATGGATCTACCTCTGCTGTGATGCGCTTGAGCTCACCTTGAGCTTCTAAGCCTGCAATGAAATCACGTAGGTCTTTGTATTTCATAGTCATAACCTACGCGGTCTCCGTTACATCAACTAATTACTTACGCTTCATAGACATGAAGAACTCTTCATTGGTCTTAACACCTTTAAGCTTATCCAATAAGAACTCAGTGGCTTGACCGTCTTCCATTGGATCCAACAACTTACGTAAAATCCACATACGCTGCAGCTCATCGTCACGGGTCAACAACTCTTCACGACGAGTGGATGACTTACGGATGTTAATGGCAGGGAATACGCGACGTTCGGAGATCTTGCGATCTAAATGAACTTCTGAGTTACCTGTGCCCTTAAATTCTTCAAAGATGACTTCATCCATTTTAGAACCCGTTTCAGTTAATGCGGTAGCAATAATTGTTAAGCTGCCACCTTCTTCAATGTTACGCGCAGCGCCAAAGAAACGCTTAGGGCGTTCTAGTGCATGGGCGTCTACACCACCAGTTAATACCTTGCCAGAGGAAGGAATTACAGTGTTGTATGCACGGGCTAAACGGGTTATAGAATCTAACAGGATAATCACATCTTTTTTATGCTCGACCAAACGCTTGGCTTTTTCTACAACCATTTCTGCAACTTGAACGTGACGTGAAGGTGGCTCATCAAACGTACTAGCAACCACTTCACCACGCACCGAGCGTTTCATATCCGTTACTTCTTCTGGACGTTCGTCAATTAGCAATACAATCAGGTGACAGTCTGGGTTGTTACGGGTAATGGAGTGAGCGATGTTTTGCAACATCAGGGTTTTACCAGCTTTTGGCGGAGACACGATCAAGGCCCGCTGACCTTTACCCATTGGAGCAGTTAAGTCGATTATACGAGCAGTTAAATCTTCACTAGAGCCGTTGCCAAGTTCCATGGTTAACCGTTCTGTCGGGAACAAAGGTGTTAGGTTCTCGAACAACACCTTATGTTTAGCTTGTTCTGGTGGTCCATAGTTAATGCTACTGACTTTAAGCAAGGCAAAATAACGTTCGCCATCTTTAGGTGGGCGGATTTTTCCATCTATGCTATCGCCTGTGCGGAGACTAAAACGGCGGATCTGGCTCGGCGATACGTAAATGTCATCGGGCCCTGCTAAATACGATGCATCTGCTGAGCGCAAGAAACCGAAGCCATCTTGCAAAATTTCCAAAACGCCTTGGCCGAAGATATCTTCGCCGCTTTTGGCATGACGTTTAAGAATACTAAAAATGCAGTCTTGTTTACGAGATCGGGCAATATTATCGAGACCCATGCCTTGGGCAATCTCGACGAGTTCTGGCATCGTTTTTGTCTTTAATTCAGTTAGATTCATAGGTAGAGGGGCGTCAGTGCGCTAGGGGGATAAGTAAAATTAGTGGGGTTGTAGGCTAAGTTAGCCGATTAAAATCCAGCTGATGGGACAGAAGGTCGTGCTGGATTAGTTACAGTCTGTATCAAGCGAGGTCAAGTGTCAACGTTAAAATACGCTGGCTAGACGATAATGCTCTATGGCAACATCAACATGCCCCATTTTATGCTGTAACCGAGCCATTTCAGCATGAGCTTCTTTACTTGCCTGCAAGGTGATGCTGGCTTGTAAGTAGTCTTGTGCTTTACCCCACAATTCCAAGCGCCGACATAGGCGACCTAATGTGAGCTGCAACGCCGCGCTATCCTTGGCATTAGCTTGCCACGCTTCAGCCTTTGTTAAGCTCTTCTGTAAATCAGTTAAAGGTAAATGTGCATACTCAAGCACCAGCTCGTCCAACCACAGCAGCTTAAGAGCTTGCTCTATAAATGCTTCTGTCTTGCTAGCAGAATCGCCTTCAATACGAGCCATTGCCTTGGCGTAACTGATAATGCTTGGACCATGATTAGTAATGCTTTTTGGTGCTTTGCTCCATAATGCTTGTAGTTGGTCTAGACTGCTTTTCACTGCGCTGCCATCCTGCCGGTGGCTGGCACTAAAGGCTCGCCCATAAGCTAGTTGCTGCTGTTGCGCTAATTGATCTTCACTAAGCTGGTTACAGCTGCCTACTACCAGTAATAAGCTAATAAGTTCTGGCCACATTTGTTGGCGCTGCAACAAATCTAACAACAACTGATTGGCTTCTGCATGCTGAGGGTTAAGCAGATGAAGGCTTCGCAGAGCATTAAGCGCCTTTTCATCATTGCCTTGGTAGAGAGAAATTTCAGCCAGTTTCAAGTGTACAAGTTGCTGGGTACCCGGAAACTCTGATACCAATTTGTTTAACACCTGCCCTGCTTCATCTATCTTGCCTTGCCTACCCATAGCTGTTGCTAGGGCAGGCAGCACTACAATAGGCTGACTTGTGGTGGGAGCAAGTTCAGCGAACTTCTTTTCTGCACGCATGTTTTGGCCATCCGCCAAGGCCAACAGGCCGTGACGGGTTTGTAACTGCATACGCTTTATTCGACTAGTCTCTTGCCAATTGCCAAGCACCCGAAAAGGTAAATTTAATGCAATAACAAAGCGTAGGCTTAAGGACATTGCTATATACACCAAAACAATGCCTAACATTAACACCCAAATGCTCATTTCTATGCTGGTGTCACCCCATGCTAGTAACACATAACCAGGGTCTACATTGATCAAAGTGCCTAGTCCAGCACCCACTAACAATACCAATAAAATAACGAGAATTAAGAAGCGCATGGTTTATTCTCCCACCAATGGCTCAGTTGGACTTTCGTGTAATGTGGCGATAAAGCCTTGCAAGGAGACCAGAGACCCACTGATATTAGGCATATTAACTAACACCTTAACCTCATCAAGGGCACTAATCTGGGCATGCATGGCTTGGGCAATGACATCATTTGAGCGATAATATTGAGCTAAAAGTTGCTTTACACCCACCAAAGATTGATCATAAATAGTTTGTTGACGGCGCAAAAGGGCCACTTGTGTTTGACTCAATGCCATTTCAATACGCATACGCACTAACAGTTCAGCTGCAGGAGTGAGTAACTGTTGACCTTCTTGGGTGCGGGACTGCACCTTAACCAGCTGTTTCAGCTCCCCCCATACACTGGCACCTACGGCTTTAGTACCATGCCATACGGACTGCGTCCAATTCACTTCTGCGGCTGGCGTGGTCGCAGTACCTTCTGTACTAGCAGCCTCAGGCGTTTTATTGGGGACCACAGTCTCACGGCGAGGTGGAATGAAGGTAAGCTGGGCCGCCAACCCAGAAAGCGCGGCAAGCTGAGCATATACACCTTCTACATCTACACTCGGAACGGAGGTAAGGGCCGCTAAGTCTGCAGCAATTGCGCGTCTGATGCCGTAAGTACCTACTTGTTCACTATCTCGAATGATAATATCAGCGGCCTTAAGTAAGGCGATAGCGGACTCACTAGCTTGTTCCATGGCTAAACGCTGATTGGCTAGACGCAATAAATATTCGGCTTCTGCCAACTGCCACTGAGGCAATACCTGGCCTTGATCTAGTTGGGTTTTAGCCATTGTTTCTAAAGCGCCAACTAACGCTTTATCCATACGTTCTTGGTTATCTTCTAAGTCTGTTTGTTGGCCATTTATAGTGCGCTGAGCGGCATCATTTGCCACTGCTAAATCGTTTAGCTGCTGGGCCAAAGATTGTTGTTGCATCTGCCACTGTTGTAAATCTTCAGATTGACCATTTTGGTATGCAGAAAGGGCAGTCGTTTGGGATTGTGCCTGCCATTGCCAGTAGCCTAGACCCGCTACCATAACAATTAACAACATGACTAGTAGCCACAATAGGCCTAGCCTGGTCTGTATTGCTCTGCTCGCTTGCTTTGGTTTTGCCCCACTGGCTCGGTCCGCAGGCTTAGAAACCTTGGCCGCTTTGGTGTTGGATGGCTGTTTGTCTGGGGCCTTTTCAGGCACATTTTTGTCGGCTTTGTTCTGGTCTTGTGTCACTGTTTCAGCATCCTTTTTCAGCGGCCTAATAAGCCTGCTATCACTACGCCTTATATACACTTGGTACAGGTTAGTTAGGCGCTTATTTTTTTATTTTCTGCAACAAAGTATCGCACATTGCTTCATTGCTAGCACTAACGCTAGTTAGCAATACACGGTAGCCTAATGTTTTGGCCTGCTCCGCTACTCTTGCACTAGGCAAGACTAATACCGTGCGTTGTTTGTCGCACCAATCTTGGCCACTTAACAATAGATCAAAGTTCTCTAAAGTTTCACCACTTTGTAACATCACAACCCCGGGTGCGAATTGACCCAAACTCAACAACTGCTCAGGGTTAATGTTTGGTATCGTACGCTGGTAACATTGGGCATAATTTACCTTAGCTCCAGCCACCACCAAGGCTTCCGATAATGTTTCTCTGCCACCGCAGCCACGTACAATTAATACCTTGTGGTGGTTTTGAATTTGGGGCAACAAATCAGCCAGCAAAGCTTCACTTGTGTCGCCCGTGTGAGGCCTAACTGCCTCAATGCCTGCCGCCATTAGTTGCGCTTGTGTAGATTCCCCCATCGCCCACCAGCGCACACCCACCGGCCACTGGGGCCAATAGTCCTGAACTAGGTCGAGCCAGTGCTGGGCGGCGTTGGTGCTGATAATAATGACATGATCAAAACTGTCCAAATCCATCGCCCACTGCTTACTTTGTAAGCCATCAACTGACTGTGGCTCTACGGGCACAATCTGCAAACAAGGCTGGTGCTGCACCTCAAACCCATGCTTACGCAACAGTTCGATCGTAGCCTTTGCTTGTGCGGCTGGCCTTGTGACCAAAACCCTCATGGCTGTCATAAGTTATTTACTGAGCACCGTAAATAGCCCGCAGAATTTCACCGGCACCTTGTGCCAATAGATCTTCTGCAGCGGTAATACCTAAGCTTTCAGCATCCCTACGTGGGCCTTTAATTTCTGTGGTAAGAACACGGCTGCCATCCACTTCGCCCACCAAACCTCGTAACCACAGCTGATCACCTTCTAATTCGGCAAAACAGGCAATAGGCACCTGACAACCTCCTTCTAAACGTTTGTTGAGTGCCCGCTCAGCAATCACACGATCTGCCGTATCTTTATGGTGTAATGGTGCCAACAAAGCCATAGTGGCAGCGTCTTCTAAACGACACTCCACACCCACCGCGCCCTGCCCTCCAGCGGGCAAGCATTGCTCGTCAGTTAAGCGCGATTGAATACGGTGATCAAACTCAAGACGCATTAATCCAGCGCTAGCAAGTATAATGGCATCGTATTCGCCAGCATCTAACTTAGCTAAGCGGGTATTTACGTTACCACGCAAATCTAATAATTGAAGATCCGGCCGTAGAGCTTTAATTTGTAACTGGCGGCGCAAGCTAGACGTGCCAACCTTTGCGCCTTGAGGTAGTTGGTCTAAGTTATTAAAATGATTACTGACAAAAGCATCGCTGGGGTCTTCTCGTTCACATATGACAGACAAACCCAAGCCTTCGGGAAACTCCATAGGTACATCTTTCATGGAATGCACAGCAATGTCTGCACGGTGTTCTAACATCGCCTGTTCTAGCTCTTTAACAAACAGGCCTTTACCACCCACCTTTGCTAACGGCACATCAAGTATTTTGTCGCCCTTAGTCTTCATCCCTAAAAGCTCTATAGTGATACCGGGATGATGGCGCTCTAGCTCTGCTTTAATAAAATTAGCTTGCCAAAGGGCAAGTTGGCTTTCACGAGTGGCGATGCGGAGGGTGGTCATAGGTTACGATAACTAGGTGAATATTAATATGTGCCCTAGTGTATCAAATTGCTCTGCTTTAGACGCCATGATCATGCTGATTTATTGATCAGTAATAGGTAAAATAAGCGTTAAGCTGTTCCTTACTCGTTAAGATCAATTTTATGTCTACTGATTTACCCTTCAATATTGAAAATCCCCGCCGCATTCGTAGTTTTGTAAAACGTGCTGGCCGTATGACACCGTCTCAAGAACATGCACTGAAACACTATTGGGTGCGCTATGGTTTGGGGCTCAATCAAGGGCCTTTGAATTTTGTAAACATATTCGGTAATAACCATCCAGTAATCATGGAAATAGGTTTTGGTATGGGCGATTCCCTTTCCACCATGGCTGCCACCATGCCAGAGAACAACTACATTGGTATTGAAGTGCATCGCCCAGGTGTTGGTCGTCTACTTAACAACCTTGCTATCCAAGAGTTAAGCAACGTGCGAGTATTTTGTGATGATGCAATAGAAGTGATGGCCCAGTGTATTGCAGATGGCAGTTTAGGTGGCGTACAGCTATTTTTTCCCGACCCATGGCACAAAAAGAAACACAACAAGCGCCGCATCGTACAGCCTGATTTTGCCCAAGATATTCGCCAAAAGCTTACCATCGGTGGTGTATTTCACATGGCTACAGATTGGCAACCTTATGCAGAGCACATGATGGAAGTGATGGAACCTGCTCAAGGTTACAGCAACCAAGCAGGTGAGGAGAAATATTCACCACAGCCAGACTTCCGACCTAGCACCAAATTTCAACGCCGCGGAGAAGGCAAGGGGCATGGAGTGTGGGATTTGATGTATCAGAAACACTGCTAGGACAATAACCCTCCACTAAGGGTAAAGCACCATTTGTGTGCATCGGAAAATGGCAACGGTTCTACCAGACTCTTTGTGAGTCACAATAGCATCCCACACCTGGGTTGATTTTCCTAAGTGAGCAGCTGTTGCAATACACGTAATGGTGCCTTCTCGGGCTGTACTTATATGGTTCGACTTTAATTCAATCGTGGTAAAGCCAGTGGCCCCCACTGGAAGATTAGCGGTGCTGCCATAGCCAGCACAAGTGTCTGCCAATGTTACAATGCTACCTGCATGAAGATAACCGTTGATTGCAAGCAAAGACGGCACAACCTCAAGTTCTGCTTCAACCATACCAGACACCACACGAGTAATCTGAAGACCGAGGTGCCCGGGCAAGCTGCCCACACCAATATCATTAAAAAATGCAGGGGTGAACTGTTCTGATGTCATCATTTGCTCCAAACGGGCTAACTAGAAACTTCGCGGCTTGGTAACATTTACACTAACCGTGAGTGGATATTATTACATGACCTAAGCTATCTCCGTTTCTGGATGACTATGTGGTCGATTAAAAGTGCAGCTGTTTAAATCATGTCACCAAGGCTAGGCGGGGTTTACCTCGACTGCTGTTGTGGTTAGGGTTAGCATACCTAAACGTTAAAACACATCTGCTCTGGTACTCTAACTCATGACTCCGGCGATCGACCAACTTACTAACTTAGGTGTTCATCACAATGTGCACGCATATGCCCACGACTCCAAACTGGCGTCATATGGTATGGAAGCTGCAGACAAACTAGGCGTGGCTCCCCAAAGGGTATTTAAAACACTGGTAGTGGATGCTGGAGACAAGGCTTTGGTGGTGGCGGTGCTGCCAGTTGATCAACAGCTCAACTTAAAGCTTATGGCTAAAGCGATTGGTGCGAAGAAAGTAGTAATGGCAAACCCAGCTGCAGTAACCCGAAGTAGTGGCTACGTGCTGGGTGGCGTGAGTCCAGTTGGTCAAAAGCGAGCGCTTACTACGGTTATAGACCGGCGTGCTAGATTATATGAGAGCATCTATGTGAGCGCTGGCCACAGGGGATTAGAGGTTGAACTAACGGCTGGTGATTTAGCCATGGTGACCCATGGTTTATTTGAAATCATCACTTAGTCCCACTATAACGGCACTAATCCAACTCGGGTCTAGTCGGTAAAGGACACATAGCTAGGGGCTAAATCAACCACTTGTGCACTCATGGCCGCGGAGTTGATACCGATATCAATGAGGCCCTGCACAATCATGTTGCTGAGCTGTTGCTTTTGATCTGCGGTGCGACCTGCCAAGATGTGTGACGTAGCGTGGATAAAGCGGTCTGAACCGGTGCCTGAAATATGGTGATCGTAGCCGGAGCAGCGCACTTTAATGTGATCCGTCTCAAATAAGCCTGACTTCACGTGGGCATCGAACACACAACGTAATAACTGATCTGGTGTGACACTACTGCTGAGTTGGTTAGAAATTTCTATAACGCAATGTGGCATGTTAGGTTCCTGCTGAATTTTTTATTTAGTGGTATTGCGCGCTTTGATCATGCACGGCATCGACAAATATTTTAGCGCTTTCTGGGTCTACAAACTGATGTATACCGTGGCCAAGGTTAAATACATGGCCATCGTTTTTACCAAAATCTGCCAATATACGGCCTACTTCAGCCTCAATAGTAGGTGCATCTGCATATAAAACACTAGGGTCCATATTACCTTGAAGGGCCACTCTTTCACCTACACGGTTGCGGGCTTCACTGACTTCTATGGTCCAATCTAGACCCAGGGCATCGGCTCCTGTGGCTGCCATTTGCTCTAACCATTGGCCCCCATTTTTAGTGAACAAGATGACGGGCACTGCTCGGCCTTCAGATTCACGGGTAAGGCCGTTAACGATGCGCTGCATGTAATCTAAGGAAAATGCTTGGTAACACGGCCCACTGAGTACGCCGCCCCATGTATCAAAGATCTGTACCGCTTGAGCACCCGCTGCAATTTGAGCGTTTAGATAGGCAATCACTGAATCGGCCAATACGCTTAGTACTTGATGTAATAACTCTGGGGTTGAATACATCATGGCTTTGATGTGGCGAAAATCTTTGCTGGAGCCGCCTTCAATCATGTAGGTGGCCAAGGTCCAAGGGCTACCAGAAAAACCAATTAACGGTACATCGCCTGACAAGGCACCACGGATAGTACTTACGGCGTTCATGACGTAGCCTAAATCATCATTCATATCTGGCACTGCGAGCGCCGCTACATCGGCTTCTGTGCGCACTGGCTTTTCAAACTTAGGGCCTTCGCCCGCCTCAAAGTATAAGCCCAGGCCCATTGCATCTGGCACCGTTAGGATGTCTGAGAACAAGATAGCCGCATCAAGGTCGTATCGACGTAACGGTTGTAGGGTGACTTCACAGGCAAAATCAGCATTCTTGCAAAGGCTTAGAAAGTCACCAGCTTCAGCACGTGAAGCACGGTACTCTGGTAAATAACGACCCGCTTGGCGCATCATCCATACAGGAGTCACATCAACAGGCTGGCCCATGAGGGCGCGAAGAAAGCGGTCGTTTTTTAATTCAGGTTTGGAAGCGGTCATGGCGGGCAATATGGCCTTAAGGCAGATAGTAAAGATTGCCGCTTATGATATAGATCGCCTGCCTAATTGTCACGGCTTGTGGCAACTATACAGGCGTTGTGCAGGCGTTATGAAGGTTCCACTATAAGGTTTAGACTTGTAGATAATCTAAAATACCATCTGCTGCTCTTCGTCCTTCGTCGATGGCGGTTACCACCAAGTCGGAACCACGCACCATATCACCACCAGCAAAAATTTTGGCATTGGAGGTTTGGAAAGCGTACTTTTTAGCCACTAAATCGGACTCTTGGGCCACTTTAACAAGGTCCCAATTGTTTAACTCAATCCCTGCATCGGCCATCCAGCTGGTGGGGCTTGGGCTAAAGCCAAAGGCTACAATCACAGAGTCTGCCGCTACAATTTCTTCACTTCCTTCAACCACAATAGGACGGCGGCGACCATTTTCATCAGCCTCGCCCAGTTGAGTTGTGACAAGTTTAATACCTGTGACCTTACCGTTTTCACCTATGATTTCAACGGGCGAACGGTTAAATAAGAACTGAACGCCTTCTTCCTTAGAGTTGGCAACTTCCTTAATGGAGCCAGGCATATTGGCCTCGTCTCGGCGATATGCACAATAAACATTGGCCGCAGCTTGGCGAATGGCTGTGCGATTACAATCCATCGCTGTATCGCCACCACCTAGCACCACCACTTGCTTACCTTTTAGGTCCACAAAATCAGCTGGATCTTTTTCAAAACCCATACGGCGGTTGATGTTAGAAACCAAGTAAGGCAAGGCTTCATGGACGCCTTCTAGGTTTTCACCTGGGAAGCCACCACGCATCGACTTATACGTGCCCATGCCCATGAACACAGCGTCGTACTCTTCCATTAACTGGTCTAAAGTAATGTCTTTGCCTATTTCTACGTTGAGTTTAAACTCAATACCCATGCCTTCAAATATTTGACGGCGCTTGGCCATAACAGGCTTTTCTAGCTTAAATTCGGGAATGCCAAAGGTGAGTAGGCCGCCAATTTCTGGGTAGCGATCAAACACCACGGCAGACACACCACCGCGTGTTAGCACGTCTGCACACGCTAAACCCGCAGGGCCAGCACCAATAACAGCCACTTTTTTGCCGGTTTCAATCACGTGGCTCAAATCTGGTGTCCAGCCCATAGCAAAGGCAGTGTCGGTAATGTACTTTTCTACCGAACCGATAGTAACGGCCCCAAAGCCATCATTGAGGGTACAAGCACCTTCACACAAGCGGTCTTGTGGGCATACGCGGCCGCATACTTCTGGCAGGGAGTTAGTTTGATGACACAGCTCCACAGCTTCTAGAATGTTGCCTTCAGACACCAACTTAAGCCAATTAGGAATGTAATTGTGCACTGGGCACTTCCATTCACAGTACGGGTTCCCACACTCTAGACACCGGTGCGCCTGAGGCTTAGCTTCTGCCTCAGCGTAGGGGTGATAGATTTCGGTAAACTGGCGTTTACGCAAGTCGTGATGCACTTTAGCAGGATCTTGACGGCCTACGTCGATGAATTGAAAATGGTTGTCTAATCGTTGAGCCATAATAGCCTCGCATGCTTGGTAATTTGTTTCTAAAAATTTTGGATTATTCTGTCTTAGTCCGCGTATTAGCCATTAACTGCTGTAAATTGGCAGCTTTGGGCTTAACTAACCAGAACTTGCTCACATAATCTTCAAAATGATTACTGAGTTCTTTACCCCAGCGACTGCCCGTGGCTTCAGAGAAGTCATGCAGCACACCGCGCAAATAACTACGGTACTCTTCCATGTCCTCTCCACGAATACGGTGAATTTCCACTAATTCGTTGTTGTACTTGTCTACAAAAGTACGGTCTACATCGAGTACATAAGCAAAACCACCGGTCATACCTGCACCAAAGTTATATCCTGTTGCACCAAGTACCGTCACCACACCACCAGTCATATATTCACAACAGTGGTCGCCCGCACCTTCAATAACTGCATGGGCACCAGAGTTACGCACGGCAAAACGCTCTCCTGCACAACCTGCTGCCATCACGCTGCCGCCCGTTGCACCGTACAAACAGGTATTACCCATAATGGAGGTGACATTAGACTTAAAGCTAGAACCCTTAGGTGGGTAGATGACGAGCTTACCACCAGCCATGCCCTTACCAACGTAATCGTTAGCATCACCTTCTAGGTACATGTTCAAACCACCGGCATTCCACACACCGAAGCTCAAACCAGCAATACCCTTAAGGTAGACTTCTAACGGATGCCCCGCCATGCCATTGTTGCCATGTACTTTGGCAATAGCGCCAGACACTCTGGCACCTACGGAGCGGTCACAATTGGTAATATTAAAGTTAAACTCACCACCTTTCGAATTGGCGATGGCATCGGCCATTTGATCCAACATTAGTTGGTTCATAGCCCCTGTGTCATAAGGTTGATTGTTAGCCACCTGACAGGTATGAGGCTGGCTGGGTTCGATACCAGCTTGGCTCAACAAAGGCGACAAGTCTAAATTACGCTGTTTAGAGGTGATGCCTCCACTAACTTCTAACAGCTCAGTATGGCCAACCAATTCCTCAATGCTACGAATACCTAACTGCGCCATAACCTCACGGGTTTCTTCGGCAATAAAGGTGAATAAATGTTTCACCATTTCTACGGTACCGCGGAAATGATGATCGCGTAGTTGTTGGTTCTGTGTAGCTACACCCGTGGCACAGTTATTAAGGTGACAAATACGTAGGTACTTACAACCTAAAGCCACCATAGGTAAGGTGCCAAAACCAAAACTTTCTGCACCTAACAGTGCAGCTTTTACTACGTCTAGACCAGTCTTAAGGCCGCCGTCTGTTTGCACCCGGACTTTGCCACGCACACCGTTACCCCTCAGAGACTGGTGGGCATCGGCAAGGCCCAGTTCCCATGGGGAGCCAGCATAGCGAATGGAGGTGAGAGGACTAGCTGCCGTGCCACCATCGTGACCGGAAATAGTAATGAGGTCTGCATAGGCTTTTGCTACACCGGCAGCGATGGTGCCAACGCCAGGACGAGAAACCAGCTTCACCGAGACTAATGCGTCTGGGTTAACTTGCTTCAAGTCGAAAATAAGCTGCGCCAAATCTTCAATAGAATAAATATCGTGATGTGGTGGCGGAGAAATTAGAGTGACTCCAGGTACGGAATAACGCAAGGTGGCAATAAGGTCATTAACCTTACCCCCTGGTAGCTGTCCACCTTCGCCCGGCTTAGCACCTTGGGCCACTTTTATTTGCAATACTTCTGCACTCATTAGGTAAGCTGGTGTTACACCAAAACGACCAGAAGCGATTTGCTTAATTTTAGAACGCTTATTGGTGCCGTAACGCACAGGGTCTTCACCACCTTCACCAGAATTAGAACGGCTACCTAATTCGTTCATAGCCATAGCTAGGGCTTCATGGGCCTCTGGCGACAAGGCACCTAAAGACATACCAGCACTATCAAAACGTTTGAATATTTCGCTTATAGGTTCGACTTCGCTAATGTCGATGGCATTAGCTTGCTTGAGCTTAAGCAAGTCACGCAAAGACGCAACACCTCGCTCGTTGACTAGCTTGGCGTATTTTTTATACACCTCGTAATCACCCGTTTGCACGGCGGTTTGCACCGTAGTTACTATATCCGGGTTATAGGCGTGGTATTCACCACCGTGAATGTATTTCAGTAGACCACCTTGTTGGATTGGCTTACGTTCAATCCAGGCTTCTGCCGCTAAAGCTTGCTGATCTAGCTCAAAATCAGAGAATTGTGCGCCTTCAATACGGCTGGCCACGCCGTGGAAACATTGGTCAACAATTTTACTACTGACACCAATGGCTTCAAATAACTGCGCCCCACGGTAAGATGCAATGGTAGAGATGCCCATTTTAGACATGATCTTGAGCAGGCCTTTATTAATGCCCTTGCGGTAAGCTTTATGACACGCAGTAGGATCACCAATAATTTCGCCAGACGCTACCATGTCGTTAATAACACGGTAGCTCAAATAAGGATAAACCGCCGTAGCACCAAAACCAATCAACACGGCAAAGTGATGAGAATCCCTTGCGCTGCCAGTATCAACCACAATGTTAGCATCACAACGCAAACCTATATTAGTAAGGTGGTGGTGAACCGCGCCCGTAGCCATAGCAGCAGGAATAGGCAGCTTACCCTTTTCAATGTCACGGTCACTCAGTACTAAAATGCCAATGCGATTACGCACGGCTTCTTCAGCTTGCTTACAAACAGCCTTAATAGATGCCTCTAAACCAACAGATAACTCATAATTTAAGTTAATAATCTGCACCTTAAAGCCCGGTACGTTCATGTGTAGCAAGTCTGTGTATTTACTGGCCGACAATATTGGTGAACCTAGCACGATCCGCTTAGCAAGCTCTGGGCCTTCTTGAAAGATGTTGCGCTCTTTGCCTAAACAAGTTTCCAAAGACATCACTACAGCTTCGCGCAATGGATCTATAGGTGGGTTAGTCACCTGTGCAAACTGCTGACGGAAGTATTCGTAAACAGAACGCACGCGGCTAGATAGCACGGCCATGGGTGTATCGTCACCCATAGACCCTACAGCCTCTTGAGCACTCTCTGCTAAAGGACGAAGCACCTGGTCACGCTCTTCAAAGGTAACCTGATACATCTTCATGTGCTGCTTAAGTTCACCTTCGGTGAAGTCTTCAAAGCACTGCTCTTCATCCAAGGTGCCTTCTAGGCGAATAGCAGACTTACGCAACCACTTTTTATAGGGCTGAGAAGCTTTTAGGCGATCATCAATGTCTTTAGTGTGCATGATTTCGCCAGTATGAGTGTCCACCGCCAAAATCTGCCCAGGGCCTACACGGCCTTTAGCTACTACATCTAAAGGATCATATTCAAAGGTGCCAATTTCAGAGGCCGTCACTAGATAATCATCTTTAGTCATCACCCAACGTGATGGGCGTAAACCATTACGATCTAGCAAACACACCGCATAACGGCCAGTGTTTAATACCATCCCTGCTGGACCATCCCACGCTTCCATATGCATGGAATTGTATTCATAGAAGGCTCGCAGTTCTGGGTCCATCAACTCATCGTTTTGCCAAGCTGGCGGCATGATCAAGCGCAGGGCGCGGAATACATCCATACCGCCCAGCACCATGAGTTCTAGCATGTTATCCATACTGGAGGAATCGGAACCCGTGGTATTCACAACACCTTCAAGTTCTTGAAGTTCTGGAATTAGCGGAGTGGATAATATGTTTTGACGGGCTTTAGCCCAGTTACGGTTGCCTTCAATAGTGTTGATTTCACCATTGTGCGCTAAGAATCGGAAAGGTTGAGCCAAAGGCCAGCGCGGCAGAGTATTAGTAGAGAAACGCTGATGGAAGGTACAAATAGCCGTTGCCAAAGACGGGTCACCTAAGTCTTTATAGAATACCGGCAAATCCACCGGCATCATTAACCCTTTATAGGAGACTACACGATGGGACAAACTACACACGTAAAATTCTTCGTCTGAAACCAAGGCATACATGGTGGTTTTGCGGGCTACTAATAAACGCGCTTCTAATACTTCTCCACGCAGGCCTGGACTGTTTACAAACACCTGCTCAATACGCGGCTGACAATCTGCACCGATGGGGCCAAGGCAAGATGGGTCTACGGGCACTTCACGCCAACCCACAACTTCTAAGCCGTTGTCTTCTATAGCTTGGTTTAAAACGTTGCGAGAGTGCGCAGCTTTCTCTTCATTTTGAGACAAAAACACCATGCCCACACCGTAAGACTCTGCCAACTCTTCAGAAAAGTTATCCAATGCCACCTGACGCATAAACTCATCTGGCATTTGTAGCAACAAGCCACAACCATCACCGGTCTTACCATCGGCGGCTATACCGCCGCGGTGGGTCATGCAGGTTAGGGATTCTATCGCCTTTTGCAGTAAATCATGGCTCGGGTCACCCTGCATGTGGGCAATAAGTCCAAAACCACAGTTATCTTTGAATTCTTTGGGATTAAAAAAGCCAGCGTTCATCGGCATCTCTCTCGCTAATCTGGATGACAATAAGGCCACCACGGGTGTTAACAAGTGCCACATCTTCTGCTGCAAAATGAGACAAGAATCAGTAGGACACTTGCTGTAATCAGAAACTCTTATTAGAGCTTATAAGTATATTGAATCAACAAATGGACAAACATCCTACCTGAGAAAACCGCGGCAAACAAACTATTCTGGTTATAAGATGGATAAATACCTACACAATTGCCGACGTTCGCTGCATTTGTAAAAGTTATTCACCACTTGTGTTGAATTTATTACGAATTTGCTGTTGAATTTTTAACACAGGCCGTGCCCAAGGCTGCTGATTTTGCAAGGTCATAGGTAGTGATGATATCGCACCTCGGGCCTCGCTAGGGCTTACATAATCTCCTACAAGCAACATGTACCAAGGCTCGCCACCGCGCTCTAATTTAATAACGTAGTGGGGTTGTATGATATTTGTCTCCTCAAGAAACGCCTCTAGAGTCGTTTCCAACCGCGCTCCAAGAACCTGCAAACTATAATGATCACTAGGTAATTTTAACATGGCCCCATAGCTGTAGGGCTGCTTTGTTTTAGAGGTTGCTTTAGGCCAAGGCTCTAGCTCCAGCACAGGTAATATTGCGACTGTTTGCTGTTCTGGCTTTAGCTCAACCTCAGGCTCTGGCTTGGGCTCAGGTTTTGGTTCAACTTTTGCTTCTGTCTTTAGCTCAACTTCAGGTTCTAGTTTCGGTTCTAGTTTCGGTTCTAGAGTCACATTTTTCGGCGCTGGTGACAGCTCTATGGGTTCTAATGGCGGCAACGCCTGAGCCATAGGCTCCTCTACAATGGGCTCAATAACTACAACATCAGGCGCCACATTATTTTGCCCAGCAGTATTGGCAGAAAAATCATTTATCAACCAAATGCCCGCCAGTATAGACACTACAATCACAGTGGCAAAGATGTGCAGCAGGGGCAACCCTGGCTGTTGAACAAAGCCCCCCTTATTCAGGGCTTTATTAGCCAGCATATTAAGGTACCCGGGATTACCTTTAGCTAACTGATGTAATTGTAATAATTGAATAGGGGCAAGGCCATGGTTGATACCAATCCGTTGCAATCGTTGGCGTAAATAATCGGCACTTTCTTCTTGGCTAAAAGGCGCAAGAACTAAATGATAAAAACGTTCTTGCCTAAGCTCGGCAAACTGAGGAGTTTCAATTCTCTCTACCACGCTGAGATCTGCACAAAGAATAACGTGGGGACGAGAGTCTACCTTTGCACTACGAGGTAATAAATTAGCCAGTAGCTCCAGTGCATCTTCGTCTAGCCACTGAGCATCATCCACTACAATCAACAACACTTCTTGTTGCAATGTTAACTGCTGAGCTAATTCTTGTATCGCCAGAATACTGGCTTCTAGGCTTGCATGCTTAGGTAACTGTAGGGGTAATTGTTGAACTAATTGACGCACTATCCATGGCGCAGTAGCGGTTTCTTGCAGTACCAAATGGACAAAACAAGCGCCGGCGGGCTGAACACGCAAAAACTGTTCAATAAATATTGTTTTACCAGCCCCAGAAGGCGCGCTAATCAGCACTAGGTAATCGGAGAAGTGACTTAAATGTAATAGTGTATCTAATTGACGGCCACGGGCTTTGGCTTGATATTCAAAATCCACTAAATTATTGCTTTGATCGGTTACTTCTTGTTGGTCTAATTGGCGCACATAAGCAGCGTAGGCGGCATTAAGACTGGCACTAGTGATGGGTTTTTGTAGGGGCTGGCTCACAGTCCTAGTCTCCTATACTACCAATGGCTGATTAAGAGTTTTCTGCAACAAATCGTTGCCAAAGTCTGAAGTAACGATAGCTTCACCTAGTTGCTGAAGCAGTATTAAACGAATGGTACCATCGATCACTTTTTTGTCCACTTGCATATGCGCTAGGTAACTGTCTACATGCATTTGGTCAGGACCCCACAAAGGCAAGCCAGACGCTTGTAACAGACTTTGTATGCGTTGCACCTGTTGATATGAAATCCATCCTAAACGACAAGATAAATCTGCCGCCATTGCCATGCCAGCGCCTACAGCTTCACCGTGTAACCAATTGCCGTAACCCATTTCAGTTTCTATAGCGTGGCCAAAGGTGTGGCCAAAGTTAAGCAAGGCTCGCTGCCCCTGCTCTCGCTCATCAGCGGCCACAATGCGCGCCTTACAAGCGCATGATTGATAAATCGCTTGGCTAATTAGATGGGGTGCCAACTGACGCAATTGATGTATGTTCTGCTCTAACCAGGTAAAGAAATCTGGTTCGGCAATCAGGCCATACTTAATAACCTCTGCCAGGCCTGCAGACAGCTCGCGAGCCGGCAAAGTTTGTAGGCTGTGGGTATCAATAATCACGCATTGAGGCTGATGAAACGCACCAATCATGTTCTTGCCAAGGGGGTGATTAACGCCAGTTTTTCCACCCACAGAAGAATCCACCTGAGATAATAAAGTGGTGGGGATTTGTATGAAATTCACACCACGCTGATAGGCTGCCGCAGCGTAACCCGTCATGTCTCCGATGACGCCCCCACCTAAGGCAATTAGTGTAGTCGTGCGATTATGGCGTTGTTGTAGCAAGTGATCAAAAATCAAACTCACGGTATCAAGGTGTTTATGCTGCTCGCCATCTTCGAGCACTAAGCTATCTACTTGCAAGCCGCTGATCTGCAGGCTTTGTAAACCATCTAACAGTGTTTGTAAGTATAGGGGGGCTATGGTGTTATTGGTCACCACCATCACTTGCTGGCCAGTAATGTGTTGGTAAAGCAGGTCTGGTTGCTGTAACAGCCCACTACCTATGTAAATCGGATAGCTCCGATCACCTAGATCAACAGTTAATGTGTGTTGTGCGCTGGTCATGATGATGGCTCTGGCCCTTGGCAGCCTATAGTTAGACTGGATAACTTATAGGGAGCGAATGGCTTCAATTTGTTTAATGATTTCTGCCACTAACAAGCGTGGATTTTGCGCGCCTGTAGCCACTTGGATGTCAGCCGTTTCTTCATATAAGGCATGACGATGAGAAAACAAGTCTCGTAACACCTGTTCTGGGTCTTCAGTTTGAAGCAATGGGCGATTTTTATCTTTTGATGTGCGCTCAAGCTGCTGCTCAACTGTGGCAAATAAATACACTACCGTGCCACGTGCTGACAAATGTTGGCGGTTTTCAGCTAACTCTACCGCACCACCACCTGTAGCCATCACCAAGTCTCTGTGTTCAGTTAACTCGGTAATCATGTTAGCTTCGCGCTTACGGAAACCAGCCTCGCCTTCAACATCAAAAATCCAAGGAATATCCGCGCCAGATCTTTCCTCAATTTCCCTATCAGTATCTAGGAATTCTAGCTTTAGCTCGCGTGCGAGCTGACGCCCGATGGTGCTTTTGCCAGCGCCCATTGGGCCAATTAAAAATATATTCACAATGGAATTCCTTTTAGGAACAGCAACAACAAAACCCGGTCGTCAAGCACTAAATGCTCACTGCCGGGTAGGATCGGTTAAATTATGGGGACTAACATCAATATAATCAAGGGTTAACTATGCGCGGAGTCACAAAAACTAAGAGTTCAAACCTCTCAGACCCTTGCTTTTGCTGCTTAAACCACTGACCTACAAAGGGCAGCCCCGATAACGCTGGGCTGGACAACAATCTATCCAATTGTTGTTGATATAGAGCCCCTCCCAATACCAGTGTTTGGCCTAAGCCAACCACTGCCCGAGTTTTTAATTTATGGGTGTTGAGAGCCAACTGTCCGTTAGGTAATAAGTCACCAATAGAATCCTGCACTACCAACAGATCTAGCTGCACCTGATCTGTCGGCAATGCCCTCGGCGTTACAGTTAACCCCAATACCGCACGCTTCCATTCTTGTTGCTGGCCATTATCTGTGGCCACTAAATAAGGCACTTCTTGACCCGTTTGAATGCTGCCTGAGTAGCCTTCTTGTACTAATATCTGTGGCTGTGCCAACGTCAGCACCTGCCCACTGGCCTCCAGTGCTGCTAGCTCCAAATTCAACATTACATGGGCCCCCACTAAGCCTAACTGCAACCCACCCCCTAAGTGATTAAACATGACTCCAACCTGCCCTCCCTTTGCAGTAGCTGCTGCCATTTGTGGCCCCAGCCCACCGATAAAATCCAAACCGCTGGATTTACCGAGGCTTGATTTCGCAATCATTATACGGCCTTCTATCAACATTTGTTTAAGTGGCTGATCCAATTTTTTAATAGCTTCTATTAACGTGGCGGCATGTGCATCATCATCGTAAATAAAAATTTGTTGGCTACGACTATCTGCCAGTAGCTGACCTTTAGGTGACAACATCGATTGGGCGTTTTGTAGAGCAAGCAATATAGTGTCTGCCTCGCCATAACTCAGCTTAACTATGTGCAATGGCAATACTTTTGTATTGGATTTATCAGTTGCCGCACCGACTACTAATCCTTCTTGAGTGAACTGGCAATCCACTTCAACGCTATTACAGACTAATGCCAGCCCCATTGTTGCATCCACGTCTTGCAGCACGACACTGACTTCAAAATCCAGTGCATGGGTCAGCACCAAATTCATTTTCGCTGCCTCAGCAAGCTCATACAACACATCCACAAGGGCCACTTTATGTACATCCATGGTGATCTTTTGGGCACAAACATATGGTGATAGCAGTAGCACCAAAAACAACGTTGGTTTTATTTTATTCATTTTCGACAAACTCCTGCAAGGCAGCGCCGCTCTAGTATTATCACCTGCTGTCCCTGAGTTAGGTGAACCCCCTGTGCGCCAATAAACGACACACACCAGCCGTCAATTTGATGGCCCACTTCAGCCCGCAACAACCTGCCACTCGGCAAAGACTTGATCCAAGCTACTGGCACGTGACCTTGTTGCTGGCTGTGGCCAATAAACTGAAGGCTATTGGCAAGCTGCAGCTTGTCAGGGACTGGGTTGATTTTAACCAATAACTTTTGGGCAGGTGCCGTTTGGGTGGGCAAGGTTTCGGTTTGAAATGCTTGAGCATAATTTTGCATGCTCCTATGGATTTTGGTTTTAACCGCAGCAGTTGGCGCTAACCTAAGCATGTAATAAGAAGGCAGAATGTCACTATCTGACAACCACTGCATAGACACTTGCCATTGCCGAGTGGGTGTTTGCTGAATAGAAAGGCCTTGCAGCCGCCAACCAGACGCACTAGGCAAGGGTGCCAAACTGGCCCACTGGGTAAAGTCTAAGCGCATTTTTATCTGCATACCTTGGCCCCGCACGACCTCCACGCCTTGACCATATTTTGCAACTTGACGGATCATAGAAGCTATAGGCTCAACCTCTACTCCAATACCAACACTCAGAGGCTGAGGCGTTAGCTGTAGGGCAAAAGATTGCGATGCTGGTACTGCAGCAACGTTATCTGACGGCACAGACAAAGGTTTCGGCACTAGCAGGTAACGCGCTTCAAACTTCCAGCCATCACCCTCAGGCCCAAGCGCCTCCATGTGTATAGATGGCCACACTTTAAGAGCATCTTGCCACCAACGTTGCCATTGCCCATGTCCCATGACTGTGAACACCACTTGCTGCCCTGAGTTAGTTGGCTGCCATTGCCAACTAACAAGCTGTTGTTGAGGTTCTAGCATCATTAATAATCGGGACAGCTCTTGCATTGGCAGCCATGCATTGAATTCTTGTTGAGCCTGCATGGCCCAATCCCGTTCTATGAGGCGCCGCTCTAATGAGTCAGACCACAAGCGCTGCTGCTGTGCCCGTAACTGCTCAAGCTCCTCTAACACTTGCCGCTGCACATTTGCCTGCAGTTGAAGTAAGTTGAAATACAACAACCCAAAGGCTGCCAGACCAAACATAATAACCACTAGAGCAGAGCTATACAAAAATAGCCGCTTACGCCTTCTCCATTCTATGTAGTGTTCTAGCCAGGGTAAAAAATTAACTTCGTTGGGCTTAGGCCGATACCAGACTAACATGGCGACAGCCTTGCTTTATTAGCCATAAACCAAGCCATGGCGTATCCATCGTCTAGAAAGGCAGGTGCCAAAACCTTCGTCAAACCTTGAGGTTCAATACAGCCTATAACAGACCCTTTAACAGCGTCATGCAAGCTACTGATCAGCTGCCCTATGTGATCATCATAGTGGCGCTTAGTGACCACCAAAAAACTAAGATTGGAAGAAAGCTGCACATGGCAAACACGCAGGTTTACTGGCTCTATATTGAGCGCTGCAGCAGCCATTCGCTGATAGTGCAGCTGCAGGGCTACTAAATTGGCAGGGCCTTCAAATAGTCCTGTAGGGCAGTGCAACCAACTGCATAACCGATTGGGCATGCCCACGTTAATGTGTAGGCGCGCATTCCCCAACAGACTGGCAACCTGCGCCATAAAGTCTTGCCACTCAGCTTGTTCCCGCATGGGGTCGCTGACCGAAAGCGAGGGCAATGACAAGTGCCATTGACCTAACAATTGTTGCTGCCCTTGATGATTGGTTGTATTGGCTCCGCCCAACAGCACTATTCGCAAGCTATCAATCTGCCAATCAATACCCAAAACAAGGGGTTTTATCCTGCGCCTAGCTAAGTGTTTTAACATTAATCCCATCCTTGGGTGGCGAAATTCAATAGATCTTATATACTTTCGTTTCTGTCGTTTAGTTCAAACCCATCGTTGCCTAGAGTTAAAGCATAGCATGTCATTAATCCGCCGCCTGTTTAAATGGGGTTTTATACTAGGAATCGTAGGTTCGCTTTTTATTGCAGCGGTTACCTGGCTTTACCTTATACCTCGGTTACCCGATGTAAATAGCCTTAGGGATTACCACCTACAAACGCCACTAAGAGTGCTGAGTCGTGATGGTAAACTTATTTCAGAATTTGGTGAGCAACGCCGCATTCCTCTGCGCATAGACCAAGTACCACAACTTTATATTGATGCTTTATTGTCCGCCGAAGATGAAAATTTTTACAGCCATTATGGCGTTGACCCTAAAGGACTTTTAAGAGCCGCTGTGCGGATGATGCAGGCTGGCGGAAAAATTCAAGGGGGGGGTAGTACCATTACTATGCAGGTGGCCCGTAACTACCTTTTAACCCTTGATCAAACATTTATCCGAAAATTCAATGAAATACTTTTAGCGTTTCAGATTGAGCAAGAACTGAGCAAAGAACAAATACTAGAGATGTATTTCAACAAAATGTTCATGGGCCACAGAGCTTATGGCATAGAAGCCGCATCACACGTTTATTATGGCCGCTCTATTAGTGAGTTAAATCTACCACAATTAGCCATGTTAGCAGGGCTTTATAAAGCACCATCGCGATACAACCCTATTTCTAACCCAGAGCGCTCTAAAATACGCAGAGACTGGATATTAGGACGCATGTTACAGCTAGATTATATCCATGAAGAGCAATACCAAACTGCCATTGCCGCACCTATTACAGGCCGTTTCCACAGTTTAAAACCAGAAACTTCAGCGTCTTATGTAGCTGAGATGGTACGGAGTGAGTTGTTTGATTCCTTCCCCATTGAAGACGTCTATACCGGTGGTTATCGTGTATACACCACCATAGACAGCAGGCTTCAAGACGCCGCACAATTGGCAGTACAGAAAGGGTTATTAGCCTATGACAGACGCCACGGATACCGCGGCGTGGAAAAGAATCACGGCCCAAGCGTTACCGCAGAAGAAGCCGAACGATTACTTAATCGGACCGCTGTATTTGGCCCGTTACAGCCTGCTATCGTGCGCCAGGTTAACGAAGACTCTGCAGACTTGCTGCTACGTTACGGCCAAACTGTAACTATTCACTTTAGTGACATGAGTTGGATTAGGCCGCGAATTTCAATAGATCACCTAGGCAGTGCTGCCAAGACAATTAGCGACATCCTCAGCCCTGGCGATCAAATTCGAGTGCGCCAAGCCTATACCGATGCCGATGTGTGGTATTTGTCCCAAGTGCCTGATGCTCAAGGGGCCTTAATTGCCCTAGATCCAAAAGACGGTGCCATGATCGCCTTAGTGGGTGGTTTTGAATACTTGCACAGCAAATTTAATCGCGCCACCCAAGCCCTGCGACAGCCAGGATCTAACTTTAAACCTATTATATACTCAGCAGCCTTAGAACAAGACTTTACTGCTGCCACCTTGATCAACGATGCGCCCGTGGTATTTAATGACGCTAGCCTAGAAGATTCATGGCGCCCTGAAAACTACAGCGGCAAATTCTTTGGTCCCACGCGGTTGCGCAAAGCCCTTTATAAATCACGTAACTTGGTCTCTATCCGGATTTTACGCGAAGTAGGCATCAAATCAGCCATCAATTATGCCACCCGCTTTGGTTTTAAGCCGGAGCAGTTGCCACGTAACTTATCCCTCGCTTTAGGCAGTGCCAGTGTGCCTCCCATTGACGTAGCTACGGCCTACGCAACCTTTGCCAACCAAGGCTATCAGATTCAGCCCTATTTTATTGAGCGTATTGAAGACAGCTTTGGCAAAGTGCTATACCAAAGTCAGCCCACCACTGTGTGCCCTAACTGCGACTATGTAAGGCTCAACGATGGAGTCAATCTAGACCAGCCTGATGTTGTGGAAACAACAGTCATCAACAGTGTTGCCATCGTTGCCCTAAACGAGGCTCTTGATGAAGAAGATGCCCAACAAAATGCCAGTGATAAAGAGCTGGTTCGCCCTATCACTCATTTACCTATTGCACCACGTATCATGGATGAACGGGTTAATTATATTATGCATACCATTCTCCAAGACGTAGTGAAAAAAGGCACAGCACGCAGGGCTCAACAATTAAAACGTAATGATTTAGCAGGCAAAACAGGCACCACTAACGACCAAAAAGATGCCTGGTTTTCTGGTTATGTAGATTCTATGGTAGCCACCACCTGGGTGGGCTTCGACCAACCTGCCAGCTTGGGTAAAAAGGAATTTGGTAGTACCGCAGCACTGCCTATTTGGATCGACTTTATGGAAATAGCCCTAAAAGATGTGCCACAAACAAAACGGCAGCAGCCAGACAAAATGGTCACCATTAAAATTGATGAGACCACGGGTGAATTAGCAAGGCCTGGAGATCCCTCTGCGGTAGAAGAAATCTTCCGCGCAGAACGCACACCTTTACAAATGGCATTGCCTAAAAGCAACGGCTCTAACAATGGTCTCAACGATCAAGAAACTGGCCCAGAACAAGTATTTTAGTTGTCGCTCACTGATGGGGTTTGCTCAAGCATATGTAAGTGATAAATGCTCATAACACCAGCCTTAAAACCTTTCTGACGCTGCTTTTTACTAAGCTTGCGCCACGCAAGCCAACCTCTAACATTAACAGTTTGTCCAATCCACTGCTCTAATTGTTTAGCGGTATTGATCCTGAAACGAGATGTTGCAAGCACGTCCTTGGGGATTTTCACTGCAACTTGCCCCCCAAGGCCTATGTACCAGTGGTGCTGGCTTTCACTGATATCTGTCACTGCGCCACCCATGCGCATAAAACCACCTTGGTTAAGGTTTAACATGGCGGCCTCATGAACACGCGATATCGGCGCTTGCCATATGCCCAAGCCTTGCCCACGCGCCACTTCTTCTTGCTGCCATAAACAATCTTCTGCGCCTTGCCCATTCATACTAATCACATAAGCTAAACCTTGGGCTACCAAAAACGCCTCCGTGGGTGATCCAGCACCGTCATAAAGCTTAACTAACCAACGGCCATAGTGGTCTTTAATCTCCGGCAGTAGTTGCAAATAAATGGCAGCTTGTTGCTGTAATTTTTGCTTAAGTTGATGCTTACCCTGCTGCGCATAGGCCTGCTCTGGTCGCCCCTTGCTGGCCATTTCTGTAGTATTAATTTGTCCCAAACGCAGCCGATGACCATTAGCCAAGCTTAGGCTATCACCATCTTGCACATACCAATTTTGCACTTTGTATGTGTTACCAAACACAGGTTTACCTGACCATAGCGCTGCTTGCTGCATTTTTTCCTCAGACAGGGCAGAGCATTGAGCATAGACATAGGGAATTTTAAGCAATATTAGAGCGTAAAAACTAATTAGCAATATTCGAGCGATATGCTGCATGGGGTTCTTGTTCACCTACTTTTTACCTTTTACCTAGAGCTTACAAACTGTTTTGCGTGACACTGACATAATGCACCCTGCTATTTATACATACAGCATAGCCTGTTTATATAATTAAGCAGCGCTAGCCGCTCTTTTTTGTAGCCGAGCTTAAATTTCAGAAATAAACATTTATACTTTTAAGCGCGTTGGAATAGTGTGCGAAATGAAAAAATGAACTGTTACGTTTTAAGGAATGGCATGATTCAGAATACTTAGAGCTTTGCGTCTTCAGCTACGTTTGTTGAAACGTTCACCTTGAACCCGTATAAAGAAGACCTATTAGGTAGGCGGGCTCACTTTTGCAGTGAAAGACATAGCAACATATGCGGCTTTAAGACCTCGTGCGTAGGAATCGGGCACTTACCAGGAATATTGATTCCTTTGACAACAATTGATGGAGCTCCTGTTGGCTTATTTGTAACAGCAGGGCGTTATCAGGATGCGTTTTTGCTTTCATCCGTAAAAAACATATTTTCACAAAATATGGTGGATTAATGGTGATGGATTTATATTAGCCGTTGAAGTAAGGTGCTGCTAGCTTAGTAACACCACTTAGCCGAAATCCTTGCTTATAGACCAAGCCCCTCGCTACAATAGCGACCCTACATTCGCCTTAGCATTGCTTACAGGAACACTCATGAGCCAAACCACTGAAACCACAACTAACCAACAATGGGGAGGCCGCTTTAGTGAGCCTACCGATGCCTTTGTGGCCCGTTTTACGGCATCAGTAGATTTTGACAAACGGATGTACCGTCAAGACATTCAAGGTTCTATAGCTCACGCCAAAATGTTGTGCCATGTGGGGGTGCTAAGCGCTGATGAAAGGGATGACATTTTACGCGGTTTAGAGGAAATTCGTATCGAAATTGAACGAGGTGACTTTACCTGGTCTGTGGCTTTAGAAGATGTTCATATGAACATTGAAGCAGCACTTACTGCAAAGATTGGTATGGCTGGTAAAAAGTTACATACTGGGCGTTCTAGAAACGATCAGGTGGCTACAGATATACGGCTTTATTTACGCGACGAAATAGACCTTATTTCAACTGAAATCAGTCGCTTACAGGTTGGCTTGATTGTCCAAGCTAAGGCTGAAAATGCCACCATTATGCCAGGATTCACTCACCTTCAAACAGCACAGCCTGTCACTTTTGGGCACCATGTATTGGCTTGGAATGAAATGCTGCAGCGCGATTACGAACGCCTGCAAGACCTACGCAAGCGTGTTAACATTTCGCCGTTAGGTGCTGCCGCTTTGGCTGGTACCAGCTATCCTATCGACCGGCACATGACCAGTGAATTACTAGGTTTTGATCGCCCTTCAGAGAACTCTTTAGACTCCGTAAGTGATCGCGATTTTGCCATTGAATTTTGTGCTGCTGCAAGCCTGATTTTAATGCACTTGTCTCGCGCCTCGGAAGAACTCATATTGTGGACGTCCGTACAGTTCGATTTTATCGATCTGCCCGATCGCTTCTGCACTGGTTCGTCCATCATGCCACAAAAGAAAAACCCAGACGTACCCGAGCTTGTGCGTGGTAAAACAGGCCGCGTGAACGGCCACCTTATTTGTTTACTTACGCTAATGAAGGGCCAGCCCCTCACCTACAACAAAGACAACCAAGAAGACAAAGAGCCTTTATTTGACACCATTGATACGGTAAAGGGTTGCCTCAGGGCCTATGCTGACATGGTGCCAGCATTAGTACCTAAGCGCGAGCAAATGCGTGCAGCGGCCCTAAAAGGGTTTGCCACGGCAACAGATTTAGCAGATTATTTGGTGGGCAAAGGCCTGGCCTTCCGTGACGCCCACGAAGTGGTAGGCAAATCTGTGGCCCATGGTATTGCCACTGGCAAAGACCTCAGTGAAATGAGTTTGTCTGAGTTACAAGGGTTTAGTGGTTTGATCACCGAAGGCGTATTTGATGTGCTCACCTTAGAAGGATCAGTAAGTGCTAGAGACCATATAGGTGGCACTGCGCCTGGACAGGTATTAGCTGCGGCAGAACGTGCCTTGGCTAAGGTGGGTGGGCGTTAGTCTTGCAAGCTGTCTAATAGGCTGCAGTCTAGGATTTCATCAGCTTGTTGGCGCAGCGCCTGGGTTAAACACTGGCCAAATGTTTGCTTGTTATCAGTCGTTAACAACCACGTATCTTGCGCCAGTTCAAAGTGCAAACCACCCGCCAAACAGGCTAGCCAAATTTGTTGCAAAGGTGGCTGGCGGCTCAAAATAATCTGACTTTTATTCTCACAACTTATGGTTAATAAGCCACTGCTGTTGACAAAATCTATGTCGCTCTGTGCTTCATCTAAGATTTCCTCCACCTGCAAAAACAAATTATCAACTCGCTCGTGGAACAGTGCTTCACTCATATTATTCTCTTATGCTAAGGACGGATGGTAAATATGCCCTCAAAGTATAGCATTGCTTCGGTCTTAGCTAGTGTAGAGGCGAGAATCAAGGGTATAATATTAACCATATTACAGCTATGTTAACCAAGGTGGTTATAACGTGAAAAAAATTATGTGTGTACTGGCTCTAAGCTTCGCTCTTGCTAGCTGCGGCCAAGCAGGTAGCTTGTATGTTCCAGACCCTGAGCAAACCGATGCACAAAGCAGCAACTAATGAGTTCTAGCATGGACAATTTTGAATATCGCGGCAATCAACTACATGCCGAAGACATAGACTTAAGCCATATTGCCGAGCAGTTCGGTACTCCCACTTACGTTTATTCAAGAGATACTTTAGAGCGTAATTATGTGGCTTATAGTCAAGCCCTAGAGGGCTGTGAACATTTAGTTTGTTACGCAGTAAAAGCCAACAGCAACATTGCCGTATTAAATGTTTTGGCGCAACTTGGTGCCGGTTTTGACATTGTTTCCATAGGTGAATTAGAACGCGTGCTTATTGCCGGTGGTGATCCTCAACGTATTGTATTTTCGGGAGTGGGCAAACAAACCCACGAAATGCAACGCGCGCTTGAAGTGGGGGTGCATTGTTTCAATGTGGAATCTGAGGCCGAACTAGTGCGCCTACAAAATTTGGCGGCTAGCATGAACTGCATAGCACCTGTGTCCTTGCGTATCAATCCTGACGTGGATGCTAAAACCCATCCGTATATTTCTACAGGATTAAAGGAAAATAAGTTTGGCATTGGTATAGAACAGGCCCCAGCTGCCTATGCCCAAGCCGCCGCCATGAGCAACATCAAGGTGATAGGTGTAGACTGCCACATTGGCTCCCAGCTCACGTCAATTGAGCCTTACCTTGACGCCATGGACCGTTTGTTTGTATTGATTGATACCATTACAGCACAGGGCATCACCATTGAGCACTTGGATTTAGGTGGTGGTTTAGGCGTTTGTTACGGGGATGAAGAACCACCGGCTATCACTGACTTAATGGCACGTGTCCGTGCCCATCTTGGTAATCGCGAGTTAGCCTTGGTGTTTGAGCCGGGCCGCTCTATTTGTGCTGATGCGGGAGTTTTACTCACCCGCGTAGAATACATCAAGAACAATCAAGACAAATATTTTGCTATCGTTGATGCCGCCATGAATGATCTCATTCGCCCCGCCCTTTATAGTGCGTGGCAGGACATTATTCCGGCCGATTTAAACTCAGATGCGCAAGTACAAAACTTTGACATTGTTGGCCCTATCTGCGAAACCAGCGACTTTTTAGGTAAAGATCGCAGCCTTGCTATCGAGGCTGGTGACTTGCTAGCCGTATGTAGTTCGGGCGCCTATGGTTTTGGTATGGCATCTAATTACAACAGCCGTAACCGTGCCGCCGAGGTTATGGTTGATGGCAATCGTTCTCACTTAATTGGCGAACGTGAACAATTATCACAGCAGTGGGCAAGAGAACGCCTACTGCCAAAAAGTTAAGGGAAAGGGCTAGAATGCTATTACGTTTTGCCAAGATGCACGGCCTAGGTAACGACTTTATGGTTGTTGACCTTATTAGCCAGCGTGTGCATTTATCACCTGAACAAATTCGCCATTTAGGTGACCGCAATACTGGCGTGGGTTTTGATCAATTGTTGCTAGTAGAAACACCACAATCTCCAGATGTCGATTTTCGTTACCGTATTTTTAACTCTGATGGCACGGAAGTTGAACATTGTGGCAATGGCGCACGCTGTTTTGCCAAGTTTGTGCATGATCAACGCTTAACTGGAAAGCGGGAAATCGCGGTGCAAACCAGCAATGGACGCATGCTGTTAAAAATGCTCAAAGACCAATGGGTAGAAGTGGATATGGGTGAGCCTGTTTTAGATCCCGATCAAGTGCCTTTTGATGCTCCCACACAAGCCCCTAGCTATACGCTTGAACAAGACGGCCACAACTACACTATTGGTGTTGTATCCGTGGGCAACCCCCACGCGGTAATGATAGTTGATGATGTGGATGCAGCCCCAGTAGTTGAATTAGGTACTAAGCTAGAACAGCATCCTCGCTTTCCCAATAAAGCTAACATTGGGTTTATGCAAATTATTGATCGTAATACCATTAAATTGCGCGTATTCGAGCGTGGTGTTGGTGAAACCAAAGCTTGTGGAACAGGCGCATGTGCGGCAGTGGTAGCTGGCCAGCAACAAGGCTTGCTGGATGCTAAAGTCACTGCCCACCTCACTGGTGGAGACCTAACAATAGATTGGCAAGGCCCAGGTCACCACCTTATGATGAACGGGCCCACCACCCATGTGTACGAAGGTCAAATTAAGCTATGAGCAAAATCAACTGCAACACTGTGACCACCAAAGATGAGCCGGTAGACGCTTATGCCGTTGCCAACTACTTGCGCCAAAACCCTGGGTTTTTTAGCCAACACTTAGACCTTTTGGCCGATATCGAATTGGCCCACGATTGTGGCCAAGCAACCTCACTCATTGAGCGCCAAACTCAAGTCATGCGTGGCAAGATGGAAGGCTATGCAGAAAGAATTTCTGATATTTTAACCACAGCGCGGCGCAACGATGTACAGTTTGAAAAAACTAAACGTTTGGTTATAGAATTAGCTGCGGCGACCCATCTTAATGCTCTCACAGAGTCCTTGAAAGTTAGCTTCACTAAGGAATTTCACGCAGACGCTGTACATTTAGCATTATTTTCTTCCCTCAAGGCCACTGACAACCATCCCAGCTTGAGCAGTGCTAAAACACTAGACCAAAATCCCTATTACGCCAACATCCAAAAGTTAGCGTCCAAGAACTGGGCGTATTGTCAGACATTTAAAGGCGCTGCTATGGAACACCTTTTCCCTGACCATGACAAACTCAAGTCTAGCGCTATTGTGCCCTTGTATCTGGACGATAACGTTTTAGGGGTGCTGATCATTGCAAGTAATGCTGCTGATCATTACAGCGACCAGCTCGACACTTTGTTTCTAAACCATGTGGCCGCAGTTACCGGCCGCTGCCTAGGCCGTATTCAGGCCTAATATGGCACATACCAGCGCTCCCCTTAACTCGATAGTGCAACAATACCTAGATTATTTGGCCTATAACAAGCGATATTCGAATCACACCATCAACGCTTACCGGAGAGATATTCAGCGCCTCATATACACCCTTGAAAACCATGGGCATTGCACTTGGGCTGATGCCCAAGCAGACACTATTCGCGCTGCTATGATTGCAGCCAGAAAGGCCAACTTAGCACCTAAAAGTATTCAGAGGATACTGTCTAGCTGGCGTAGTTTTTTCACCTATTTGTTACAACAACGCCTAGTTAAGCTTAATCCTGTAGAAGGGATTCAAGCACCCAAGTTGCCGCGCAAATTGCCCAACAGTTTAGATCCAGATCAAATCAGCCAAGTCCTTAATACCCCCATTGCATCGGACGACCCTATGGCGATGCGAGACAAAGCCATGGTTGAACTGACTTACTCTTGTGGTTTACGTCTCGCAGAACTTGCTAGCCTTAACGTTTTCGATATTGATGTGACGGACGCCAGCCTAATAGTCACAGGCAAGGGCAATAAAACACGCCAATTACCTATTGGCCGCCAGGCTATTGCGGCGGTTAAATTTTGGCTGCAACAACGTACGCAGTTGAAATGCCTAGACGCCAATGCTTTGTTCATTAATCACCGCGGCCAACGTATGGGTGTACGCGGCATTCAAATGCGCATGGCTAAGATGGCGGCTGCTCATGGCCAACATATACACCCTCACATGCTGCGTCACTCCTTTGCGAGCCATTTATTACAGTCCAGTGGAGACCTAAGGGCGGTGCAAGAATTACTTGGCCACAGCAACATTAGTACCACCCAGGTATATACTCATTTGGATTATCAACATTTAGCCAAGGTATATGATAAAGCCCACCCTCGCGCCCAAGCCAAGCCTCAATTCAAAGAGAAACCTGACCATGATTAAAGTTATTACCTTTGATTTAGACGACACCTTATGGGCCATTGCCCCAGTGATTGAAAAGGCCAACCAGCGTATGCTGGCGTGGATGAACCACCATACGCCTAAGTTTAGCCAAGCTTATGATAATCAGGGTATCGAAGAGCTAAGAGACGAAATTGTTGCCGACAACCCTCATCTAGTACATGACTTGAGCCAGATTCGTGTTGCGCTGATCCAACTAGGGCTATCGCGCTGTGGTTATGACACTGCCAATACGTTGGCCCAACAGGCTTTTACAGTGTATTTTGCTGCTCGCAATGACGTAGAGCTATTTGCCGGTACTCAAACCCAAATCAGTGCCCTTAGGCAAAACTACCAAATAGGTGCCCTCACCAACGGTAATGCCGATTTAGCACAGGTGGGCATAGCTCACTTATTTGATTTCTATTTTAACTCCGCCCAGCTTGGTGTGAGTAAGCCACACCCAGATTTTTTTGCCAGAGCACTCAAGCACACGGGCCTTAGTGCTGAACATTTTATCCATATTGGCGACCATCCAGAGCATGACATTGCTGGTGCCCAAGCCGCCGGCATGCGCACTATCTGGATGAACCCCGAACAAAAATCTTGGCCTGCTCGGCAAGCTGAGGCCTGCGCGGAAATCCGCCACCTTGACCAACTTGGCGCTGCCGTGGCAAACATTCATGGCCATTGAACACTCCTTTGCGCCATACGTCCGCGCCCTAGGAAAGGGCAAACGCGGCAGCCGCTCACTTAGCCAAGACGAAGCCCGTGATGCCATGGGTATGATCTTGCAGCAGCAGGTAGAGCCAGAGCAGCTAGGCGCTTTCTTAATGTTGCTGCGGCTAAAAGAAGAAACGCCAGCGGAACTAGCAGGGTTTGTAGAAGCCGTACGTCATTTCCATAATTATTCAGCTGCCCAGGTGTCTGGTATTGAAGTGGATATAGACTGGTCTAGTTATGCAGGCAAAAAGCGCCATTTACCATGGTTCTTGCTATCTGCTCTCACCTTGGCGGGCCAAGGCGTTAAGGTGTTTATGCATGGCGCTAAGGGCCATACACACGGGCGCATCTATAGTGAAGACGTATTGCAACAGTTAGGTTTACCGGTGGCCAATAATTGGCATCAAGTTGAAACCCAATTACGCAACGGCAACTTTAGCTTTATGAGCCTACAACACTTAAGCCCACCGCTAAACCATATCATTAGCTTACGCGCTATTTTTGGTTTACGTTCGCCAGTTCATACGTTAACTCGGTTGCTGAATCCATTGGCCGCAAAACATACTATCGACGGGGTGTTTCATCCTGCTTATGGCCCACTGCATCAACAAACGGCCATGTTATTAAAACACCCCCGTAGTTTGACCATTCGCGGTGACGGAGGCGAAGCTGAAGTACGCCCCGATAATGAGTGTGAATTACAGTGGGTGGATGCACAAACAAGCAGTAGCCAAATATGGCAGCGGCAACTTCCCAAGCGTGATACCCAAGAACAGCAGCTAGACCCACAACGCCTACAGCTACTATGGCGAGACGAGCAGCAAGACGCCTATGGTGAGGCAGCAGTTATTAGTACTTTGGCCAGTTGTTTGGTGCTTTTAGGCAAGGCAAAAGAGCAACCAGACGCAACTCAACTGGCAACAAATTGGTGGCAAAGTAGAAATCGACGACTTATGTAATATAGTTATAATAAATTAGTTTCTTATAACTATATTATTTTTGTTGTATCGTTTATATAATTCATTTAGTATTCCGCTGTTTTGAGGCTAATAGTTCTAGGCAGGGGTTAAAATAAGGTGGTATTTGCATGAACAAAGCAATCTATCCAGGAACTTTTGATCCAGTAACACACGGGCACGTTGACCTTATTCAAAGGGCCTCTAAGCTGTTTGAAGAAGTGGTTGTTGCAGTGGCTGAAAGCCCAACAAAACGACCTATGTTAGACTTAGCGAAGCGCGTAGAATTGACGCGCATTATTACAGAGCCGTTGGGCAATGTTACTGTTATCGGTTTTTCCGGTTTATTGACAGAGCTCCTGACCAAGCAAGGAGCAAATATTATTCTACGGGGCTTGCGAGCCGTGTCGGATTTTGAATACGAATTTCAGTTGGCTAAAATGAATCGTGTGCTGGCGCCTGATGTAGAAAGTATGTTTTTAACCCCTGCGGAAAAACACTCTTTCATTTCATCAACCCTAGTACGGGAAATCGCTTCCTTAGGTGGCGATGTGTCACAGTTTGTCCACCCGTTGGTGGCCGAAGAACTCAGGCAACATTTGAGCAACTCAAGTAATTAAGCATTGCCAACGCATTTAACAAGATCACGTGGCGTATAAATAGGAAAAGTAACATGTCTTTAATTATTACCGACGACTGCATCAACTGCGATGTGTGTGAACCGGAATGCCCCAATGAGGCTATCTCACCAGGGGAAGAAATCTACGAAATTGACATGAATAAGTGCACTGAGTGTGTAGGCCATTACGATGAGCCTCAGTGCGTGGAAGTTTGCCCAGTAGATTGTATCCCTAAAGACCCAGACAACGTTGAGTCTCAAGATCAACTTATGGACAAGTACATTCAACTGACGGCCGCTTAGTTGGGTTAGCCCTTGCTCATGGCAAGATTTCTACCGCTGGCAGCGCTTGCAATACACTGTACTGCGCTGCCCTAAGCGGCTTTCTGTTAAATGCTGATCACAAGTTACACATGCTTGGCCTGCTCGACCATATACTTGTAACTGTTGTTTGAAATAACCCGGCTTGCCTTCACTGTCCACAAAATCCCGCAAAGTGGTGCCTCCCTGCTTTATCGCCGCCGACAACACTTGCTTGCAACATACCACCAGTCGGTCTAAACGCTCAGCCGAAATCCGACCTGCTTGTCGATGTGGATGAATACCTGCCATAAATAGCGCTTCGTTAGCGTAGATGTTACCCACCCCAACCACCTGCTTACCGTCCATTATTAAGCTCTTAATTGCTTGTTTTTTGCCTTTACACGCCCTCAATAAATGTGCCACATCAAACTCATCGGACAATGGCTCCGGCCCTAAACTGGCTAGCAAGACATGGGCCATTACTGGGTTCTCTTGCCATAAGATACAACCAAATCGGCGTGGATCTCGATACCTGAGGGTAACTCCTGAAAACACTAAATCCACATGATCATGGTATGCCGGAGGTTCCTCATGATTCACAATACGCATGCTGCCTGTCATACCAAGATGACCAATAATAGCACCATGATCAAATTCAAATAGCAGGTACTTGCCTCGCCGCACCACTCGGCGTAAAGGTTTACCCTCCACATTGGCGGCTAAGTCAGTGGGCACCGGCCAACGCAAACGGGCGTCTCTAACTACAACCTGGTGTAAGGTTTGGCCTTGGATATGTGGACTAATGCCCACACGGGTGGTTTCTACTTCTGGCAACTCTGGCATCAACGATTCTCAGACAGTTAACTAGCATACAATTAGTGCCTATCAAGCCACGAAACATGCATCATTTCAATGGCCTAGAAGACCATTTTCATCCAACCTTATTGACAGTGTCCATGAAAAGGTTATTGTTACAGGCAGATCAGGAATAAATTGAAATAACAAATTTACTATTTAAAGCTTCAATCAAACTATCAAAGGGTGAAAAATGAAACCGTCTCTGATTACCACCACAATTGGCGCCTTCCCTAAGCCAAACTACGTCCCTGTCCGCGATTGGTTCGATTTGGCTAAGGAAACAGGCGGAATGAATACTGCTGAGACAACTTATCAATATTCAAAAGATATTGAAAAAAATAAAGATGCGCATGAAGATTTATTTATACGCGCAGCCCAGGAGGTCTTGGAAATTCAAATCCGTGCAGGAATTTCAATTCCAACAGATGGCGAAGTGCGTCGGGAAAATTATATTCATTACCACTGTAGGCACCTAGGTGGTTTTGACTTCAACAGTTTGGAACATCGTGTCCTTCGGGATGGTGCATATGAAACAGATTTACCCGCCATTCGGGGTCCGATTCTGCATTCTGTTAAAAATTATAGTGCCCACGACTATATCGCGAGCCAAGGTGTCAGTTCAAGACCAGTAAAGTTTACACTACCTGGACCTTTAACAATCATGGATACTACTGCCGACTGTTTCTACAATGATCGCCCCAAACTAAACACAGCCCTCGCCAAAACAATTAATAAAGAAGTCTTAGCGCTTGTAGAGGCTGGATGTAAGCATATTCAAATTGATGAACCACTTTTTGCCCGTTCAGTCAAAGACGCCCTAGACTTCGGTATGGAAGGTCTAGAAAGATGTTTTTATGGAGTACCAAAGTCGGTTACTAGAATTGTACACATGTGTTGTGGTTATCCAGACCATTTAGACGATGCTGATTATAAAAAAGCTGACCCTTTAAGCTACTATCAGCTTAGTAAGGCTATTGATCAGGCTGCCTTTGATCAAATTTCCATTGAAGATAAGCATTGCTGTAACAACTTAGAATTATTGGAGAAATTTGAAAGTAAAACTGTTATCTTTGGCTCATTAGCAATTGCGTCCAGCACCCTAGAAACGGTTGAGGAAGTTGTTGAAAGGCTGAGTTCTGCATTAAATCACATTGATAGAGACCGCCTAATAGTAGCACCTGACTGTGGGCTTGGCTTGTTACCAGCGCAGTTGGCGGAAGACAAACTGAGGGTAATGTGTGAAGCGGCGGCAATAGTCTAGAAAAGAGTAGAAGATTTGTTAACAGATTAAAAAAAACTATCGCCTGCTGTAAGCTTCAAGTGCACTTAGGCATCACTATAATGTGGCGACCATACAGCTAAAAACGCCTCATGAGTTCCAGAGATTGGGATTGTACCTACTATTTAACTAGTTATGTTTGAAAAAATAACAATGCCAGTAAAAACAAATTAGGACCTGTGATGAACTATGATGCTGATCCCTTTTTTCAGCCCATTTCTGCAATGGAACTTGCTCGTTTTACTGGTGTGCCAACTTTCATGCGGCTCCCCTACGTGAACCCGGATCATGATTGCCGTAGCAGAACAATTTATCAATTGTGGAAGGCGCCGTATTCCTGTGGTTGAAGACGGCAAGCTCATTGGCCAGGTTAGCCGCAAGGATATTCTGCGTGCCGTGAATGATTTCATTTATAAGGATTGCGATTAAGCTAATGAGTTCTTGGCTTTATTTATGCTAGAGTAGACAGCTAATATTTGCTCCATTTATTGGTTATATCGCCCTATGAGCCGCCTCAACAACAGACATATCATCCTTGCCATAAGTGGCGGCATAGCGGCCTATAAAAGTGCAGAGCTAGTACGGCTGCTAATAAAGTCAGGGGCCCAAGTTCAAGTAGTTATGACCTCTGGCGCTATAGAGTTTATTACCCCACTAACCCTACAAGCTTTGTCTGGCAACCCGGTTCATCAACACTTGCTTAATCCTCAAGCCGAAGCAGGCATGGGGCACATACAGCTTGCCAGATGGGCAGATCTATTACTCATTGCCCCTGCTAGCGCCAACGTTATGGCGCGTTTAGCCCAAGGCCAGGCCAATGACTTGCTTACTACCCTATGCTTGGCGACGGATGCACCTGTGCTGTTGGCACCGGCGATGAACCAAGCCATGTGGCAAGACCAAGCCACCCAAGATAATCTACAAACACTGCAAGCCAGAGGCTTGCAAATACACGGCCCAGCAGAAGGTGAGCAAGCCTGCGGGGATATTGGTGCTGGTCGTATGCTCGAACCTAACGAACTGTTAGCCGCTGTTAAAGCGCAGTTTAGCCAAGGCCTATTAGACGGTAAGACTGTGGTGATTACTGCAGGACCCACTAGAGAAGCCATAGATCCCGTGCGATACATCAGCAACCATAGCTCGGGCAAGATGGGTTACGCTTTGGCACAAGCCGCAAGAGATCAGGGCGCAACAGTGATTCTTATTAGCGGCCCTACTCAATTGGCACAGCCTGAAGACGTTACATTTGTTGCCGTTGAAAGCGCTCAAGATATGCTTGAGGCCAGCCTTAAAACGGGTTCGAGTGCGGATTACTTTATTGCTACGGCAGCAGTGGCTGATTATCGCCCTACCATTGCGTCAGAGCAAAAGCTTAAGAAACAAAATGCAGATCATGGATTAACCTTAGAACTGACCCAAAACCCAGATATATTGACCACCATGTCTAACCAACACCCCCATGTAATTCACGTTGGTTTTGCTGCAGAAACCCAAGACTTAATCCTTCATGCGCAAGACAAACTGAAGCGCAAAGGTGTGCATATGATCATTGCTAATGACGTTTCTAATACTGACATTGGGTTTAATAGTGATAATAACCAAGTCAGTTTAATCACCTCTGGTGGTGTAGAGGATTTACCCTTATTATCCAAACATCAATTGGCTCGCCAACTCATAGCGGCCATTACCAGAATTCCCCACTAGGCATAAACCACATGATTCATCGCCCTCAATTAGCTGTAAAAATACTCACCCCCGTGTGGGCCAAGAAATTCCTTTACCCACTTATGCTACGGCTGGCTCTGCCGGTATGGATTTACGCGCTTGTATTGATCATGCTATTACGCTAAACCCAGGCCAAACGGAATTAGTACCTACGGGTATGGCCATCCACGTTGAAGACCCAAACCTTTGCGCAATGTTATTGCCTAGATCTGGTCTTGGCCACAAACACGGTGTGGTTCTAGGTAATTTGGTAGGCCTTATCGATTCAGACTACCAAGGCCAGCTCATGGTATCCTGTTGGAATCGAGGTTCAACCCCTTTTGTTATTGAGCCTGCAGAACGTATTGCTCAAATGGTGCTTGTACCAGTGGTACAAGCCCAACTGACTATCGTTGATGACTTTGATGCCAGCCTTCGAGGAGAAGGTGGCTTCGGACATTCTGGTCGTCAATGATTCTTAAAGCCCAAAAAACACAGGACACTACCAGCATGGATCGCTTGCGCTACCAGCCACCTCGCCCTCTTGCCAATGAAATATTTCGGGCATACGATATCCGTGGCATCGTCGACGAACAGCTTAGTGATGCAATGCTCTACCATATTGGTTTAGCCGTAGGCACTCAAGTAGTGCGCAATGGTGAAGGCAGCATCGCTGTTGGTGCGGATGGCCGGTTATCCAGCCCAAGATTAGGCCAAGCATTAATGGCAGGCCTAGCCGACACGGGTTGTCGCGTCCTCAATTTAGGCGCAGTACCCACACCAGTGTTGTACTTTGGTGTTAAAACGTTAGGCACTGCATCTGGCATTATGCTCACAGGCAGCCACAACCCCTCAAATTACAATGGTTGTAAAATTGTCATAGGCGGCCAGACCCTAGCCAATGACAGCATCATGGCAGTGCACGATCTTATCGAACTGCAAGACTACGAGCGCGGCATAGGCGAGATTGAAGAACATTTTATTGATCAAATCTATCAAGATCGAATTGGCAGTGATATTAACTTGGCCAGGCCATTAAAAGTGGTGTTGGATGCCGGCAATGGTATTGCTGGTGATATTGCACCCAAGCTATTCAAACAATTGGGTTGTGAGGTTATTCCATTGTTTTGTGAAGTAGATGGCAACTTCCCCAACCACCATCCGGACCCCGGCAAACCAGCAAATTTAATTGATTTACAAGCCGCCGTAGCAGAACATAAAGCTGATATTGGCCTCGCCTTTGACGGTGATGGTGATCGTGTGGGTGTGATTACCGAAGCTGGACAAATGATCTACCCTGACAAGCTGCTCATGCTTTTTGCAGAAGATGTTATTAGCCGTAATCCTAATGCCGAAATCATCTACGATGTGAAATGCACTCGCCTGCTGGAACCTTTTATCCACAGCAAAGGCGGCGTACCAACTATGTGGAAAACAGGGCACTCCCTCATCAAAAGTAAAATGATCGAAACGGGCGCTTTACTCGCTGGTGAAATGAGCGGCCATATCTTCTTTAAGGAGCGCTGGTATGGATTTGACGACGGTATATACAGCGCTGTGCGCTTGTGCGAAATTCTGGCAAACAGTAATGTGTCTGCAAGTATTATGTTCAACCGTTTCCCAGAAGATGTAAGCACGCCAGAAATTAACATCAATGTCACAGAAGATGAAAAATTTAATTTAGTAGCACAGCTACAGCAGGCCCAATTTCCCACCGGAAAAGTGTCAACCATAGATGGTATCCGTGTAGACTATGAAGACGGCTGGGGCTTAGTAAGAGCCTCTAACACTACCCCAGTTTTAGTCTTACGCTTTGAGGGTGAGAACCGAACTGTATTGCAACGTATTCAAGATGAATTTCAACGTCATTTACATGCCGTTGATGCCAAACTTACTGTGCCGGACTATAGCCTATGACACTCGATCGCCAAGCTGCCATTAACGTAGCACAAGTATTAAGTGAAGCATTGCCTTATATCCAACGCTTCACTGGCAAAACAATTGTGGTTAAATTTGGCGGCAACGCTATGATTGACGAAGACCTCAAGAACAGTTTTGCCCGCGACATCGTGATGATGAAATTGGTGGGTATGAACCCAGTTGTAGTGCATGGTGGCGGCCCCCAAATTGGCGATTTACTTACCAAGCTCAATATTGATTCTCACTTTGTCAACGGCATGCGCGTAACGGATACTGCCACCATGAATGTAGTCGAAATGGTGCTTGGTGGGTCAGTCAATAAAGACATCGTTAACCTCATCAATCAAAATGGCGGCCAAGCCATCGGTTTAACGGGCAAGGATGGCAAGCTCATCCAAGCTAAACAGTTAAAAGTGACACACCAGACCCCAGAAATGCTGGCCCCTGAAATTATCGACATTGGTCACGTAGGTGAAGTGAGCGCCATCAATACCGATGTGCTCGACATGTTACGCAACAGTGATTTTATACCAGTAATCGCTCCTATTGGGGTCGATGACGAGGGCAATTCGTATAATATCAATGCCGATTTAGTGGCTGGTAAAGTCGCAGAAGTACTGCAAGCTGAAAAGCTTATGTTACTCACCAATACTGCTGGACTATTGGATAAAGAAGGCAATTTATTGACTGGCCTATCTACAAGCCAAGTGGATGAATTAATTGCTGACGGCACGATTTATGGTGGCATGTTACCTAAAATAGCTTGCGCCTTAGATGCAGTAAAAGGTGGCGTAAAACGCGCTCATATTATTGACGGCCGTGTAAACCATGCTACGCTATTGGAAATTTTTACCGATCAAGGAGTAGGCACCCTTATCACTGGCGCCAACGACAACAATGCAACACTATAAAGAAGCCACAATTGTATTATGACTGAAACTAAAATACCCCGTAAACAACAAATCTTGCACGCCCTAATGGAGATGTTAGAGGACCCGAACATTCGCATTACTACGGCTGCGCTGGCTAAACGTGTGGGTGTATCAGAGGCCGCTTTGTATAGACACTTTGCCAGCAAGGCGCAAATGTACGATGCCCTTATCGAGTTTGTGGAAGACACTATTTTCAGCCGTGCAAAGAAGATCCAGCAACAAGAATTGGGCGCCCTAGCCCAGTGCCAACAAATTCTTACGCTGCTACTCACCTTTGTAGAACGTAATGCTGGTATCAGTCGAATTCTGACAGGCGAAGCCCTTACGGGCGAGAACGAGCGATTAAGTAGCCGAGTAAATCAGCTATTTGAAAAGTTAGAAACTCAGCTTAAGCAGATTCTTAGAGAAGCAGAAATGCGTGAAGGCTTGCGCACTCATGACACCCCTAGCAGCAGTGCCAATTTGTTGTTGGCAGCAGCAGAAGGTCGTATTCGCCAGTACAGCCGTACAAATTTTCGCCATAAGCCTACTGCCACCTGGGCAGACCAATGGGCCGCTCTTAGTCAAAACCTCATGCGCTAATGCCGGGAGGACTAATGGGGCATAGAACGCAAAATGTTATACCCCAAAGTCTTCGCGGTACTTCAGCATTGCAGCAACTTGTTGTAGCTTGCTGCCACTTTCTTGCAAGTATTCCAGTACGTCATCAAAGCTAATGATACTCACTACCTTCATGGTGTAGTCACGTTCCACTTCCTGAATAGCCGACAACTCACCTTTGCCTTTTTCCATACGATCAATAGCGATTAACGTTGCCGTTGGTGTCGCCTCATGAGCCTCGATGATCGTCATCACTTCTCGGATTGCCGTGCCAGCGGTAATTACATCGTCGACAATGACTACACGGCCTTTAAGCTCTGCTCCTACAATAGAACCACCTTCACCATGGGCTTTAGCTTCTTTACGATTAAAGGCATAAGGCATATCAATACCATGGTGCTCACTCAAGGCCACTGCCATGGCCGTGGCGAGCGGTATCCCTTTGTATGCTGGACCTAAAATCACGTCACATTCGATACCAGAATCTACTAAAGCTTGGGCAAAATATTGACCTAGTCGAGCCAAGGCTGACCCTGTGTTAAAGAGACCAAAATTAAAATAGTAAGGGCTTAGACGACCAGACTTTAGGGTAAATTCACCAAACCGCAAAACATCACGCTCGATAGCAAACTCTATAAATTCTCTTTGGTAGTCTTTCATAATCGTCTCGGTATCATTTGTTGCCATTTTGAGCTGATCGCATTATACACTATGGCCTCACTTCTAGGTGCCCGCTTGGGATAGTAAATATGCGTAAATCGTCTGTGATTTTGGAGTCCTTTGTGGGCCAAAAGTCTAGAGCGTGGTATAATTCTTTGGAAATAATAAAATCAATTCCTAATGCGAAATAGTGAGCTCTACACACGAGCTTCTGCGCGAGTGATCAAACAATACCCATGCGTGTTATTACTTTAAATGTTCAAGGTTTGCGCCAGGCAGCCGAACGCGGTCTATTTGATTGGATGGTAACCCAAGGCGCCGACGTGGTGTGCTTGCAAGATATCCGTGAGAAAGATTATCAGCTAGATGAGCCATTATTCCATCCAGATGGCTGGCACGCCTATTTCTTTGATGCATTTGAAGATGGCTATAGTGGTACCGCCATATACAGCCGCCACCAACCAAAAGCGATTATGACAGGTATGGGTTTTTCTGGCTGTGACTTTGAGGGTCGCTTTATTCAAGCCGACTTCGATAAGATAAGCGTAGCATCTATCTCTGTACCTTCTGGCTTAGGAGATGATGATAAGCTAGATGCTAAGAATGAGTTCATGGAACAGTTTAGCAACCACTTACGTAAAACCCTGCGTAAACGTCGCGACTTTATTTTTTGTGGCACCATAAATACGGCCCACAAACCTGAAGATCTGTCCGGCTGGTATGTAAACCAAAAGAATTCTGGTTTTTTACCAGCAGAACGAGAAGTATTGGATGAGATTTTTTTCCAAATGGAATTCTGCGATGCTTTCCGCCAAGTTAACCAAAACGAGCGTCAGTTCACTTGGTGGCCAGACTACAATCGAGCATTTAAGCTTAACGAAGGTGCGCGGCTAGATTATCAAATCACCACACCTAACTTACGCCGCAACGTACGCAATGCCCGCATTTACCGCGAGCAGCGTTTCTCTAATCATTCACCATTGATTATCGATTATGCCTGTGACTTGTAATCTTAGCCGCACAACCTGCAGTTCCAATCTGACCTAACGATCCTAGTCAGCCAACGCCGCAGTTTGTAACGCTGTAATCTCAGTGATGCCTTTACGGGCTAAAGCCAACATTGCCGTCATTTGATCTTGCGTATAAGGCGCCCCCTCTGCAGTGCCCTGAACTTCGATAAAGCCCCCATCTGCAGTCATGACTACATTCATATCCGTTTCGGCCTTAGAATCTTCATCATAGTCCAGATCAAGCACTGGCTCATCTTTATAGATGCCCACAGAAATAGCTGCAATCTGGCGCCTAAGAGGGTTGCCTCTCATGGCACCATTTTTATCTTTTTTCAGCACGTTAATGGCATCTACCATAGCGATGTAAGCGCCAGTAATAGAGGCCGTGCGTGTACCACCATCAGCCTGCAATACGTCACAATCTAAAGTGATGGTGTTTTCGCCCAACTTTTCTAGGTTCAGCGATGCCCTTAAAGACCGGCCAATTAAACGTTGGATTTCTAAGGTGCGTCCGCCTTGCTTACCACGGGCCGCTTCACGTCCGTTGCGCGTATGGGTGGCCCGCGGCAACATGCCATATTCAGCTGTCACCCAACCACTACCAGATCCACGCAAGAACCGTGGCACACCACGCTCTACAGTAGCCGTGCACAACACGCGGGTGTCTCCAAACTCTATTAATACCGAGCCTTCCGCATGCTTGGTAAAGCTACGGGTGATTTTGATGTCGCGCAGTTGATCAGTTGCTCGACCACTAGGGCGTGTAAAATCGAGCTTGAAGCCCTTAAGCTGATCGGTAATAGAGGATGTCATGGGAAGCCTTGGTTCATTAATGATGAACCACCATTTTAATCGAGTTGAGCACAGATGACACCTAGCATTTAACAATTTGCTGGTAGGTAAATAGCCTTGGCAGCCAAATTCAGACCCATTGTTAAGCTGACATTCCACCCAAGCTTGCATATAATTGCACTTTGTTTCTTTGTGTTTAATACAACGGTCCAATCATGTCTAACACTTCTGGCGCACTCTATGTTCTTTCAGCTCCTTCAGGTGCAGGTAAAACTAGCCTAGTAAAAGCTCTCTTGGCACAGGATAAAGAAGTCTGTGTATCCGTGTCTCACACCACACGATCCATACGTGATGGCGAACAGGACGGCGTGGATTACAACTTCGTTAGTCAACAAGACTTCACCTATATAGTAGAACAACAGCAAATGCTTGAGCATGCCACAGTTTTTGAAAACAGCTATGGCACCTCTAGAAAATGGGTTGAATCAAGCCTTGCCGACGGCAAAGACGTGATCTTAGAAATTGATTGGCAGGGTCGCAACCAAGTATTGGCCATTTTCCCGCAGGCCATTGCCATAACCATATTGCCGCCGTCTCAACAAGCCTTACAACTTCGCTTGAAAGGCAGAGGCACAGATAGCGACGAGATTATTGCCAAGCGTATGGCGAAAGCACATAGGGAGATTAGCCATTACGCGGACAGTCACTTTTTAGTGATCAACGATCATTTTGACCATGCTTTAGCTGATTTGCAGTGCATTTTTAGATCCAGACGCTTAAAAACACCCCAACAAGCACATAATAATCACCAATTATTGCTTGAACTCTTGTCAACTGGTGACTAAGTTTTGTAAACTAGCGCGTCTAAATTACGGCTCGTAACACAAGCCGATACTGCATTGATCATAAATAACAGGTAACCCACATGGCTCGCGTAACCGTAGAAGATTGTTTGGAAAACGTTGATAACCGCTTTGAGCTCATCATGGTGTCCACTAAACGTGCGCGTCAGCTTGCCACTGGTGGCAAAGAGGCTCACATCGAATGGGAAGATGATAAGTGCACTGTGGTTGCTTTGCGTGAAATTGCGGAGGGCTTTATCAATGCTAGCATTTTGGACGATCAAGACGAGATCAACCAGCAGTTCGCTGAAGTTCCAGAAGACCAAGAAGTACTTGACGAAGTTACCCAAACTGTCGCTGAAACCAGTGAAGAAGTTTTACAGGGTAGCCCTGATATTGACGAGTGATTTTATGGCTAACGTTTAGCCCATAATTTCCCTCTGACTACTGGAGCCTACGGGCTCTTTTTTTGTGAATTTTTGTTAATAAATTCAACAAACTTGCAACAAAACTGCCCTGTTTGGATAATTTTCCGTTACCATGGAGCCATCAACCAAAACGGATGCTAAATTATGCCTACCATTGACGCCCTCGCAAAGCGTCTCGATGACTACCTTGAGCCCACTCAGGTGCAAGCAGTTCGGCGGGCATATTATTATGCCCAGCAGGCCCATGATGGCCAAACGCGCAAGAGTGGCGAAGCCTATGTCACTCACCCTCTTGCCGTGGCAGGCATCCTCAGCAGTATGCATATGGACCATGAAAGCCTAATGGCCGCCATGCTGCATGATGTCATTGAAGATACTCAAGTTGACAAACAAGGGCTGGAAACTCAGTTTGGAGAAACCGTTGCCAACTTGGTAGATGGCGTCAGCAAACTCACCCACCTAGAATTTAAAACTCGCGCCGAAAGCCAGGCTCACAACTTTCAGAAGATGGCCATTGCTATGGCCAAAGATATCCGCGTTATATTTGTCAAACTAGCCGACCGCCTACATAACATGCGCACAATTGGTGCCATGCGGCCAGACAGCCGCCGCCGTATTGCCAAAGAAACCACCGATATTTACGCACCTATTGCAGGCCGTCTGGGCATGCACGATTTAATGATAGAGTTAGAAGATTTAGCCTTTGCCGCCTATCACCCCATGCGCCACCGGTATATTCAGCGAGCGGTGGCAGCAGCACGTGGAGAACGCAAAGCACTATTGGAGCAAGTACAGATTGCCCTAGTAGATTGTTTAGAACACGATGAACTGCCTGGAGTAATAAGTGGTCGCCAAAAACATCTGGCTGGCATCTACAATAAAATGCGGGAGCAGAAAAAATCCTTCCGTGAAATTATGGATGTATTTGCCTTCCGCATTGTAACGGACAATGTGGACACCTGTTACCGCATTTTAGGCGCTGTACACCATCTCAACCTATATCGCCCAGTACCTGGACGCTTTAAAGACTATATTGCAATCCCAAAATCTAACGGCTATCAATCGCTCCATACCACTCTATACCGTGCAGGCTTGGGTGTGCATACCCCTATAGAAATACAAATACGCACCAAAGAAATGGATGACATCGCTAACCATGGAGTGGCAGAACACTGGTTCTACAAAAACACCAATAGCCGTGCTCAAAGGGCTCATAACCGCGCCCAACAATGGATCCAGGAGCTGGTAGAAATGCAAAAACGCTCTGGCAACGCCATGGAGTTCGTCAACCATGTGAAGCATGACTTATTTCCAGACGAGGTCTACGTGTTCTCCCCTAAAGGTAGTGTGTTTTCATTGCCCGCAGGGGCAACACCTATTGATTTTGCCTACGCCGTCCATACAGATATTGGTAATACCTGTATTGCGTGTCGTATAAATCGCCGCCTTGCACCATTAAGCCAAAAACTAGATAGTGGAGACACTATTGAGATTGTCACCACTGCCAGTGCCAAGCCCAATATGAGCTGGCTTAACTTTGTCGCAACGGCCAAGGCCAGCAGCAATATTCGTCACTCCCTGAAGCACCAAGCAACGGCTGACGCCGTCAATTTAGGGCGCCGTTTACTAAATCAAGAATTGGGCAGCAGTTCTTTAAATTTGGAAGCCATAGATTCAGCCCAATTGGAAGACTACATTGCCAGGCATAAGCTGCCTGACTTAGATGCTTTACTGGCCGAAATTGGCTCCGGTAAGCGTTTAGCGTACATCGTCGCTTCAGCTTTGAGTCGAGACGCCTCCGACACAGAAGGCCACACAAGTGGTATTGGGCCTATGGAGATTCACGGTACCGAGGGCATAATGATTCGCTATTCTCGATGTTGCCGCCCCATTCCTGGTGATAGTATCGTCGGGCACCTTAACGCAGGCCATGGTATTGCAGTTCATCGCACCTTCTGTAATAACATTCAAGATATCGGTCGGGACAAAGATAAAACCTTAGCCTTAGTATGGGCAGAAACTGGTGACCGAGACTTTGACGTGTGTTTAGAAATCGAGGTTTCTGCCAGCCGCGGTATCATCGCCAGCATCGCCACCAGTGCCGCCCAGAATAATGCCAACGTGGACAAAATTGATGTGAATGAAAAAGACGCTCGCCTTTCGGTAGTGAATTTGGAAATTTCAGTTCTTAACCGGGTTCATTTGGCTCAAGTCATTAAATCTATGCGTAAAATCTCCGGCGTCATTCGTCTTAACCGCACCTAAGGCCTTAATGTCATGGAAGTGACTCAACTCAATGGCGTAGGCCCAGCAGTAGCTGCTAAATTAGGAAAATTAGGTCTACATACGGTTGAAGATCTGTTGTTCCACCTGCCTACTCGGTATCAAGACCGAACCCGACTGGTCCCATTAAATGCCCTTAGCCCAAAATCTGCTTGTTTAGTGGAGGGGCAAATTACTAGTTCGTCACTTCAACGAGGGCGTCGTGTGAGCTTGCGCGTCAACATTAGTCAAAATGGTGCTAACCTTGGTCTGCGTTTTGTGCACTTTCATGCCAACCAAACGAAGAGTTTCACTAACGGTCGCAATATTCGTTGTTTTGGAGAAATTAGACCAGGGCCACAGGGCTTGGAAATGGTGCACCCTGAGTATGTGCTGTTTGATGATGTGCCTCCAGCTTTGGCGGATCAGCTAACCCCTATCTATCCCACAACTGAAGGCTTAAGCCTAACTCGCATGGGGCAGCTCATTGCCATGGCGTGGCATCAACTAGAACAAGGCAGCCTCATCCTAAATGAACTACTTCCACACCAGCTAATTAGCCGATATCAATTGCCTAGTTTAGTGGCAAGCTTAAAGCAACTGCATTACCCACACTTAAATCAGGATCTCAATCAGCTACAAGACCAAGTAACGCCAGCCAAGTTGAGACTGGTGCTCGAAGAATTAATTGCTCATCAACTCACCTTAAGTCGAGCCAAACAAAGAAACCAACGACTGCCTGCACCTGTACTAGCAGTGAAACGAGGCTTAGAACAAGCACTTATTAAAAACCTGCCGTTTCAGCTCACCAAGGCACAACAGCGCGTGTGGCAAGAAGTTGCAAGCGACCTTGAGACGCCAACGCCAATGGTGAGAATGGTGCAAGGGGATGTAGGTTCTGGTAAAACCGTATTGGCAGCCTTAGGGGCCTGTCGCGCTATTGATAATGGTTGCCAAGTGGCGGTACTGGCCCCAACAGAAATTTTGGCAGAGCAGCACCTTAACAGCTTTAGGCATTGGTTAGAACCCCTTGGTGTCGTTGTTACCTTTCTTATAGGCAAACAGAAAACGCAAACAAAACGTCAATCTCTCGCTGCTATTACCAGCGGTGAAGGGCAAATAGTTATCGGCACCCACGCCCTGTTTCAAGAGGCTGTTCACTACCAACATTTGGGCCTAGTTATCATCGATGAACAGCACCGATTTGGCGTGGCCCAACGCCACAGTTTAATCAAAAAAGCGCCCCACGGAAGCGGACTTCATCAGTTGGTAATGACAGCCACTCCCATCCCTCGTACCCTTGCTATGAGTGCGTACGGTGATCTTGACCATTCTGTAATTGATGAGCTACCTCCAGGCCGAAAACCCATTAATAGTGTGTTAATCAACAACAATAAACGCGCTGATGTTATCAAACGCATCCACCAAGCCTGTAATAGCGGTCAACAGGTGTACTGGATCTGCCCTCTTATAGAAACTTCAGATGTGTTGCAATGTGAAGCAGCGCAGGACACAGCAACGCTGCTCACCCTGCAGCTTGATAATATCAACGTAGGTTTAGTGCATGGTCGCCTGACCAGCGTTGAAAAGGCTGATGTAATGAACCGTTTTAAGGCCGGTGAGATTCAACTCTTGGTGGCAACTACCGTAGTAGAGGTTGGAGTTGACGTACCCAACGCTAACCTTATGGTCATTGATAATGCCGAACGCCTCGGCTTAGCCCAATTACACCAACTGCGTGGGCGGGTTGGCCGTGGACAAACCCAGAGCCATTGTTTGTTTATGTACCAGGCACCTTTATCTACAATGGGGCGCCAACGATTAGATATTTTACGTCAATCTAACGACGGGTTTGTGATTGCAGAAAAAGATCTGCAACTGCGAGGACCAGGTGAAGTACTTGGTACTCGTCAAGCAGGCACCATTGGTTTGAGAATTGCCGACTTGATGCGCGACGCCCATTTATTACCTGAAGTGAAGCGCATCGCTGCTGGCTATGCAGCCTACCCAGACAAAACGTCACAAATTATCCTAAGGTGGGTGGGTGACAGAAAAGCATTTGCCAAGGTATAGATTAGTATATAAGAAACAAAATTCACTATAGGAAACTTTTTTTTACAATTATCTGCGACTTAAGTCAATACATAGTCGTTTTTTATCAAAGCGTTAATTTTATTGGTTTACAACAGGGTAAAGTTTTCCTATCATCGTCTTCCTGAAGTGTGAATTATAACTCCAGTGAATATCGGAGATTCAGTAACCACTGCTTTCAGTAACAACAATAATAAAATAATTTATTTTTTGCTGCACTAAAATACAAAGCCCTTAGGAGGCTCCTTACTATGAAATTAATCAATAAGGTTTTAACTGGCATGGCTCTAACAGCTATGACTGCGACAGCTGCCCAAGCTTCTACTCTAGAAGACGTGCGCGCCGCTGACGAACTAAAGTGTGTTGTAACTACTGGCTTGGCCGGTTTTGCTGCACCAGATGCTGATGGCCGCTGGGAAGGTTTTGATGCCGACTTCTGCCGTGCTGTAGCCGCTGCCGTATTAGGTGATGGCGACAAGGTTAAGTTTGTACCTTCTACTGGTAAGACTCGCTTTACCATGTTGAACTCTGGTGAAGGTGATATCTTGTTCCGTAACACTACTGAAACTCTTAGCCGTGACGTTGACTTGAAGCTTAGCTTCTTGCCAGTAAACTTCTATGATGGCCAGGGCTTTATGGTTCCAGCATCACTAGGCGTAACTTCTGCAATGGACCTTGACGGTGCTTCTGTATGTATCCAAACAGGTACGACTACAGAATTGAACTTGGCTGACTTCTTCCGTGCAAATGGAATGTCTTATGAGCCAGTTCCTATCGAAACTAACGAAGAAGGCTTTACTAACTATGTAGCTGGCCGTTGTGACGTTTACACAACTGATGCTTCAGGTTTAGCATCTACTCGTGCAAAGTTCGATGATCCTTCACTGCATGTTGTACTTCCTGAGATCATCTCTAAAGAGCCACTAGGTGGTGCTGTACGTCATGGCGACGACCAGTGGCATGATATTGGTAAGTGGGTTGTTAACGCTTTGATCAACGCTGAAGAAATGGGTATCACTCAAGCTAACGCTATGAACCTTGCTGCAAACGTTGGCAACAACCCTGGCATCAACCGCTTGGTTGGTTCTGAAGGTTCTATGGGCGCAATGCTAGGTCTAGATGCTAAGTGGGCTGCTCGTGCTGTTGCACAAGGTGGTAACTACGGCGAAATCTACGAGCGTAATGTGGGTCCAAATACCCCTCTACAAATTGCACGTGGTTTAAACAACTTGTGGAATAACGGTGGTGTTCTTTACGCTGCTCCAATTCGTTAATTAATACGAATTTATCAGTGCTAAACTGGGGTGCTACGGCACCCCAGTTCATATCTGGAACTTAATAATCTTTGGTTGCTACGCCTCTGATTACTAATCAAATGTTAAGTAGGCAGGTTGCCCTTAATTGCTGATATCTACGTAGCACGGTTCACTCTATGAGCACTCCAACATCTAGTACCAACCCTTTATTACGCGCTTGGTATGACAAAGAAACCCGTTCAGTCATTGTGCAGATTATCGCCGCCGCACTGATCATTTCATTTTTCGCCTACATCATTAATAATGCAGTGGTTAACTTATCTAACATTGGCAAAGACATAAATTTTGGCTTTCTATGGGATAATGCTAGCTATGACATCAACCAACACCTAATTGAATACAGTTCCACCTCTAGCCACTTTAGAGCTATGATTGTGGGCCTTATTAATACCCTATTAGTTGCCGTTGCAGGTATTGTGCTGGCCACAATTCTTGGTTTTCTTCTAGGAGTTATGCGTTTATCTAATAACTGGTTAACGCAAAAAATTGCCTATGTTTATATTGAATACATTCGTAATGTTCCGGTTTTATTGCATATTCTGCTGCTGCACGGCCTCATTGTAAGCTCGTTACCACGCCCAAAAGGCTCTTATAATTTTGGTGACACCTTTTTCTTAAACAATCGCGGCTTTCAAATGCCCAGCCCTGATTTTCAATCTTTATTTTTGATAGTGGGTGCCTTTATTGTTGGTGGTATAACCTTTGCTTGGTGGTTTAGCCGCCACGCGCAAAAAGTACAAGATGAAACTGGCAAGGCATACCCAGTGGCGATAATTAACATTGCAGCTATCGTTCTGCTTCCTCTAGCTGTCTACTTTGTTTTAGGCAGCCCTATTGAGTGGGACGTACCTGCCCTTAAAGGTTTTAACTTTAAAGGTGGCATGGTTGTCCGTCCTGAATTCATCGCCCTTTGGTTAGCTTTGTCTTTTTATACGGCGGCCTTTATTGGCGAAATTGTGCGTGCTGGTATCGTTGCCATAGACCATGGACAAACTGAAGCTGCCCAAGCCCTTGGCATTTCTAACAGCCGTGTTTTAAAGTTGGTAGTTATTCCACAAGCGTTGCGGGTGATTATTCCACCTCTGACCAGCCAGTATCTGAACCTAGCTAAAAACTCATCGTTGGCCCTGGCTATTGGTTACATGGACATTGTTGCCACCATTGGTGGCATATCTCTTAACCAGACAGGCCGGGAAATGGAATGTATGTTAATTGTAATGGCTATTTATTTAGCGATTTCTTTGATCATTTCCTCTGGTATGAATTGGTACAACAATCGCATGCAGTTAGTGGAACGTTAAGGTAGACATGACAATGACTAAACAAACCTATGCACCGGGCACTCACCCTAGCCTACCCCCACCAAAAAACACCATTGGCTTTACTTTTTGGTTAAAGGAAAATTTATTTTCATCAGCCACTAACTCTATCGTCACCTTGGTATCTATTTACCTTTTGTACTTGGCCTTACCATCAGCCATTAATTGGCTGTTTATTGATGCCACATATGTTGGTACAACCCGCAAAGACTGCGCCCCAGATGGTGCCTGTCTAGCGTTCATTGGTGAACGCTTTAATCTGTTTGTGTATGGCTTCTATCCAGCAGAACTGCGCTGGCGCGTTAACCTTGCAACCATTCTTTTGGCAGTTGCTGGCGCCGCAGTGTTATGGGATAAAATTCCTGCACGTAAGCATATGCTGAAATTTGCTTTGGCTTACCCTTTCATTGGCGCTTGGTTGTTGAGCGGCGGTTTGGGCCTAGAGCCAGTAGGGACCCATCTATTTGGTGGCCTAATGCTCACGCTGACCATTGGTGTAACTGGCATTGTTGGCTCTTTACCGCTGGGTATTTTGCTGGCGTTGGGCCGTCAATCTAATTTACCTATTATTAAGTACTTTTGTATCGGCTTTATCGAGTTTATTCGTGGCGTGCCGTTGATCACTTTACTGTTTGTAGCTTCAACTATGCTGAGTTACTTCTTGCCTCCTGGCACCACCTTCGACTTATTGATGCGAGTACTCATAATGGTTACTTTGTTTGCTTCAGCCTACATGGCCGAAGTAATCCGTGGTGGCTTACAGGCGTTACCTAAGGGACAGCTAGAAGCTGCAGAGTCCTTAGGTTTGAACTACCCCCAAGCCATGCGCTTCATCATTTTGCCACAGGCGTTAAAGATCTCAATTCCTGGTATCGTCAATACCTTCATCGGTTTGTACAAAGACAGTACATTGGTAATCGTCATTGGCCTTTTAGACCCGTTAGGCATCGGTCGTGCATCGGTCGCCGACTCAGACTGGTTAGGCTTGTCTACTGAAGTTTACCTATTCGTCGCCGTTTTCTTCTTTATTTCGTGTTTTGGTATGGCTCGCTACTCTCTTTACCTAGAGAACAAGCTCAACACCGGCCACAAGCGATAGCAACTAATTTTAAGGGTTTATCAACATGTCAGAAACACAAAGTAATTCAACTGCCGATCTCTGTATTGAAATTCGTAACATGGACAAATGGTATGGTGATTTCCACGTTTTAAAGAACATTAATCTTGAAGTTCGCAAGGGTGAAAAAATCGTTATTTGTGGTCCTTCTGGTTCCGGCAAGTCAACTATGATTCGCTGCATTAACCGTTTGGAAGAGCACCAGAAAGGTGACATCATTGTTGATGGCACTGAACTTACCAACGACCTTAAGAACATCGATGCTGTGCGCCGCGAAGTGGGCATGGTATTCCAACACTTTAACTTGTTCCCACACTTAACGGTGTTAGAAAACTGCACTTTGGCGCCAATTTGGGTACGTAAAGTACCTAAAGCTGAAGCTGAAGCTACTGCCATGGAGTTCCTTGAGCGAGTTAAGATTCCTGAGCAGGCTAATAAATATCCTGGCCAGCTCTCTGGTGGACAGCAGCAACGTGTGGCGATCGCCCGTTCTTTATGCATGCGTCCAAACATTATGCTGTTTGACGAGCCGACATCTGCCCTTGACCCTGAAATGATCAAGGAAGTACTTGATACTATGGTGTCTTTGGCTGAAGAAGGCATCACCATGTTGTGTGTCACACACGAAATGGGCTTCGCGAAGAAGGTAGCAGATCGTGTTATCTTTATGGACGAAGGTGAAATCATTGAATCAAACTCACCTCATGAATTCTTTGACAACCCTCAGCATGACCGTACTAAGTTATTTTTAAGCCAAATCTTAGACCACTAAAATAAAACGCTGTCGGCATCCACGTTCTGCGTGGGTGCCCTAATCAAGCCTCACTTGTATTTCTCTATCTGTCCAAATAATCATGCCCTTGCGTCAACAACTCGCCACCATTGAGCAACAGTTAGGCCGCAGCCCAAGAGGTTTAAAAGCTGTAGCTGTAAGTTCTCCAAATGGTGTCCCTCTAGTGCTTAAGATGCACCCTTTGGTTGATAACAAGCCATTCCCAACCTTATATTGGTTATGCTCTAAAGACCTTCATAAGGCTATTAGTCAGCTAGAAGCAACTGGGTTGGTAAAACGGCTAGAACAGCAACTAAAAGTCGATGATGAGTGGATGACTGCCTATCAGGACAGTCAACGAGCCTATGTTGCTGAGCGTTGGGCTAATTGTTCAGCCCAGGAAGTTAAGCGACTGCAAGATTTAGGTTTTGCACCTTTATTTGATACCTATGGCATTGGTGGGTTACGGGACTGGCAACAAATCCGTTGCTTACATATGCATTATGCCCATCATCTTTGCGGCAATAATGTCATTGGCCAATGGTTAGACGATCATTATGGCCTCAATGAGCTAACCATTAGCATCTAGTGCGCCCTTAGAGGTCCTGAAACTGACCCTCAGCACGATTTTTCATCACCTGGTCCACATTATAGATGCGGCCATTCATACACAGGTACGCGCCCTGTGGGAGTGCCTGTACTGCAGCAACAGCCACCCCTAAATTGAAATCGGCATCAGTCAGTTTCATTATGGCTGGTTGCATCGCCCCTATGATGACAATAGTTTTCCCCAACACCTGTTTTAGTACCTGCCCTGTATCCACCATAGTGTCTGTGCCGTGAGTAATAATCACATGGTCTGCAGGATGAGCCTGCACGGCGTTAAGAATCTCTTGACGATCTGCATCGGTCATGTCCAAACTGTCTTTTGAGATCATCTGTCTGACGTCATAATCAAAATTCACTTTAACCCGCTGTAGGATTTCAGAGACAGCTGGTGGGCCAATTTTATAGTCACTGAGGGCATCAAAATAAACCTTGTCGATGGTGCCGCCAACAGCAAGAATATGTAGTTTCATAAAGTTATTCCTATTTACCCCAAGGGCAAAGTAATTCCACCTGTTGGCGGCCAAGTTTATTCAACGTTTCAATGTTATCCGTGTAAATTTTCTCAGGATCAACCACCTGTGCAAGTGCCTTAGTCATTTGTGCCTGACGAATAAGGTGTATGGTTGGATAAGGCGCACGGTTGGTAAAGTGACTTAGGTCATCAGCATCTACGCCCTCAAATTGATATTGAGGGTGGAATGATGCTAATTGTATATGGTCTGTTAGGTCTGCTTGTTCCAATAACTGCTGAAACCAGTCCAGCACATCTAGGTAATCATCAAATACTTGTAGTCCCTGAGAAAACATTAGCAAGCTAGTGGCGATGCTGTTTTCATCAGCATCCAGCAAGCGCCGTAATTCCATCACATAAAACTGTTTTAACTGTGGGTCGTCAGTTCCATCACAAATAGCATAGTGAACTTGATCCTGCACAACCACACTATGGGAAAATGGGCATAGGTTTAAACCCACCACCATTTGGTCAAGCCACTGGCGAGTGATTTTAATCACTTCTTGGTGGCCTCGTGATAGTGTCTTAGGGCTAAACTTATTGATACAATGGTTCCTTTATTTTTCGCATAATCGATGAGCTTACTGTGCCCATTTCTCTGGTTCATTCACAAAAGTCTTACCCATGCACTTGGCGCAGTTACAGGCGTCCATTGTGTCACAGAATACCTAGACACTGGCAAACTTGGCTGCAGGATAAAGGCTCTTTAACACAGCGCCTTATCTATGCAAGTGATGGCCATTTTGTAGTCCGCGTTGTCAGTAATCAGTGGGGCATCCCCAGCCAATCAGAGGCCCAAGCACTGCGTCTTAAACCGCGTCAAAAAGCTATTATCCGCGAAGTTGAGTTACTTTGTCACGGCCAAGTGTGGGTTTGTGCTCGAAGCATCATACCCCACAGCACCCTAACGGGTAGATTACGACAATTTAAAGACATCGGCACTAGGCCGTTAGGCGCTTTGTTATTTAAACACCCAAATATGGTTCGTGGGGCATTAGAAGTGACCTGCCTTAAGCAAAGTAATTGCCAACAACAACATTGGGCGCGACGGTCAGTATTTTATTTGGATGATAAAGGCATTTTAGTTACGGAGGTGTTTATGCCACCGATGGCGTCTATATTGCCCCAAGACGGTTAGGGAGCAGTTTTTGTAAGGCGAAAAACAGCTGTTCATAGGCAGCAAGACCGCAGTTTAATGGATCTACAAGTTCATGTGTACCAGCGAGTAATTGGTAACGGGGTTGGCTGCCTAGGTTCAATTCGCTGCCTAACTGCTCCGCATAATCAAGGTGTTCCTGGGTCATCCCCCACACGTCATCTGCCCACTTTAAGTCTGCAATTGATAGCTGCTCACTGGTGCCTTGCCAATTAATGTTGGCTTGGGAGAGCACCATAAGAACTTCTACTGTTGTAGGATCACCTGGCTTTGCTCGAATACCGCGGGACTCAATTTCAAAACTTAGACCATGTGACTGGCACCATTGTTGCGACATGGCATGGGCCATTTGTGACCTACAGGTATTACCCGTGCAGAGTAACAACAGCTTATGTGTTTTTGTTGACATGATGATGACTTTGGGCAGCGACTGTAAAGGCGTATATGGTAGCATGGTCACTTTGCTACAAGTTGAACCATTATTGTGATTGCGCTTCTTTCTCGCTGGCCCCATTTTAAAAGTCTTATGCGCTTGGACCGGCCAGTGGGCACTTACCTGCTCCTGTGGCCCACCTTATGGGGCCTTTGGTTAGCTGCTGAAGGTGTTCCAAAACTTGATGTATTAGTTATATTTGTAGTTGGTGTTTATCTGATGAGGGCCGCTGGCTGCGTAATTAATGATTACGCCGATCGTAAAGTTGATGGCTATGTTGAACGGACTAAACAAAGGCCATTGGCAACAGGGCTGGTTAGTCCTAAAGAAGCCTTGGTGTTGTTTTTTGGCCTATGCTTAGCGGCTTTCATATTAGTGCTATTTACTAATGGTTATACTGTCTTCCTTTCTATATCAGCTCTTGTGCTAGCCACTGCTTACCCGTTTATGAAACGCTATACCCATTGGCCTCAAGCAGCATTGGGCGCGGCATTTGCTATGGCCATACCTATGGGATTTACTGCCCAAACTGGCTCTACGGGCCTATCAGCATGGCTAACTTTCACTGCTGCGGTATGCATGACTATTGCCTACGACACTTATTACGCCATGGTGGACAGGGAGGATGATGTAAAAATTGGCGTAAGATCCACTGCGGTGCTTTTTGGTAGTTGGGATCTAGCGATTATTGCAGCGTTTCAGATGGCGTGTGTTGGTTTATTATTTACTGTTGGTCAAATCAATCACCTTAACAGCCCTTTCTACTTGGGCCTGGCTGTGATGGCAGGGCTATTTATATACCAACAACGCTTAGGCCGTAGCAGGATTAAAACCAACTACTTTAAGGCCTTCATTAATAACCAATGGGCAGCTTTGAGTGTGTGGGTTGGTCTACTGCTCAACTATACCTAGCGCCTCGTGCTCACCCACATAGAGCGCTGTGGCACCGGCCACTGCAATTGGCATAGCGAAGAAATTGACTAACGGAACCATTAACAAAAGAGACACACCGCCACCGAACCCTAGGTGTAACAGACGCTGCTGGCTCAAACTACGTCTCATTTTCCGAAAACTCACGCCATTATTGTCCATTGGATAATCAACATACTGAATGGCCATCATCCAGGCGCCAAACAAAAGCCACAACCAAGGTGCTATCGCGTTAATCCCAGGAATAAAACTTAACACCAACAACAACACAATTCTTGGTAGGTAGTAGGTCAACTTGCTTATTTCTCGGCCAACGGAGCGAGGAATGCTTGCCACGATTGAGCCAAAACTTGCTTCGCCTAGATCCTGCCCAGTTAGATGAAGCTGTACTTTCTCAGCCAATAGCCCGTTAAGCGGGGCAGCAATGAAGTTGGCTAATAAGTTGAAACCAAAGAACACTGCCATGGCAAATAAAAGGCCAAATAGGAGCCATAACAACCATGTAATTCCACTCATCCATTCTGGCAACCAGGATACAACACCACCCATCCAGCCACTCACAAAGGAAATGAGGAAGCCAAGGCCAAGGGCAAACATTATGATGTTTACCAACAGCGGAAGTAGTACAAATAATCTTAGCCCAGGATGGAAAAGTAATCTTGCCCCCTGAAGCAAGTAACCAAATCCTTTAACCAATTTCATAACTTATTCTCGTTGTAAGTAGGTGTCATTAAGCTATTGGCTTTCAAGTTGGCTATGAACTAATTGAAACCGATATAAGCAACTGTAAAATATACTCAAACCATCATCAACTTTGAAACTCTTTGTAGGTATGGGTGGAGTTAGCGTTAGCGTTAGCCATGGTTGATGCTGATACCAATATTGCTCACACCATCCGCCATAGACATGGCCTTAAGCTCATCAATTTGTGAGGCTTTGGCAACATTCTGAGAGATCAAAAGCTCCATCACATGAGCTTGGAAGGTTAGTTCCTGCACCATAAGTTCATGGGTGGAAATGTGGCGAATAAGTTGTTCGTCGCTCAACTCATCGTCGGCATGCAGTTCAACGAACTTAGCTACACTCTCACGTGACAAATGGGCCACACTAGCTGCATCCTCAAAACTTGCGTTATCGACACAATGTAGCGTAGCCATCAATGCCACTAGGGCATCGAAGGCCAAGCCTGCACCGAAACTTTCGTCTTCTTCGTTGTGGATAATGGCCTCTACCTTAGTGAGCTGAGTGTCTGCATTCATGTTGCCACGCAAAGATAGCTGCTTCCACACTTGGTCTAACGCCGTTCTGGCAATAATTGCCTGATTAGCTTCTAACAAACTATCGTATAAAGCATAGTGAGGAAAAATTCGTTCGCAAAGGGCTGCAGAGAAAGCGGTTTGCTGCCAATCCTGCATATCTTTCAGTGGTGCATAAAGCTCATCAAAGTACATAATTTTTCACCAAAATAACCAATTCACCACTATTATAGAGGGTTATTGAGCTACGGTCATGGTCTGTTAATCAAGGCACATGGAGGTAAAGCCAAATCAGCCCCGTGCAACTGCTGCAGCTGCGAAGATTATGCCGCCACCTAACACTCGAGAAGTGGTGTTGGCCCAAGCAGAATTGCCTATATAATTAAACAGTCGGCGCCCCATTAGGCCATAGCTAATCATCACCACAGCTAAACAGGCCATTTTGAGGACACCAAAATAGATAATGTCGTGGGCAAAATGCTCTGGTCTAGTAAACTGTGGGAATAACGCCATAAAAAACAACAACGCTTTGGGATTTGATAATGAGGTAAGCACACCTTGGCGGTAGCTGGACCAGAGACTTTTGTATTGCCCTGCATGAGTGTTTTCATCAGCATGGGGTTTACCTATTCCGTAACGGATGATTTTATAACCCAAATAAACTAAATAACTGGCGCCTATGTATCGTAACGTATCAAACACAGATGGTGTTTGAGTTAATACTAAGGCAAGACCTGTGGCCACCAGACTGATCCAAATAACATTAGAGGTTAACATGCCCAATGCTCCTGTAACGGCGTTACGAAAACTAAAAGCAGATTGATAAAGGATGAACAGCACTCCAGGCCCTGGAGTGATTTCTAAGAACACGGTAATTGCTAGGAATTGTAATGTAGACTCGAGCATCTGTTGGGTCCTGAGTTTTGGCTTGTGGATTGTAACATTTGTAAAGTTGAGGTGTAATTAAGAGGTTGGGGCGCAGTGTCGTCATATCCATCGCTTTCCTGCGCCCAATAAAAAACCCCTAGCTTTTTGGGCTAGAGGCTCTTTAGTACTGAATAGGAAGCTTGGCGATGGCCCGGTCAGGGCCTCAGGCCCTGCCGTTCGAGTGGCGCAAAGCGGTGCTTTGCCAACTGCGCCAGTCTCACCCTACTATCACATGATTTGTGGCAGCGTAGCTGCCCTGTCTTTATCCATGTGAGAGTAACTCATCGCTTTCCTGCGCCCAATAAAAAACCCCTAACTTTTTGGGCTAGAGGCTCTTTAGTACTGAATGGGAAGCTTGGCGATGGCCCGGTCAGGGCCTCAGGCCCTGCCGTTCGAGTGGCGCAAAGCGGTGCTTTGCCAACTGCGCCAGTCTCACCCTACTATCACATGATTTGTGGCAGCGTAGCTGCCCTGTCTTTATCCATGTGAGAGTAACTCATCGCTTTCCTGCGCCCAATAAAAAACCCCTAGCTTTTTGGACTAGAGGCTCTTTAGTACTGAATGGGAAGCTTGGCGATGACCTACTCTCACATGGGGAAACCCCACACTACCATCGGCGCTAAGACGTTTCACTTCTGAGTTCGGAATGGGGTCAGGTGGTTCCATCTCGCTATGGTCGCCAAGCAAAAAAGGGTGAATGAAGATCGTTAAATCACCATCCATGAATTTGTGATATTGAGTTTAGGCACTACACTAATGCGCTTATCGAGGGCTTACCCGTCGTATTATCGTAAACCTAATGGTTTGTACTGGGTACTTATGTACCAGCTTGTACAACGCTTTTGGCGTTATATGGTCAAGCCTCACGAGCAATTAGTATTGGTTAGCTCAACACGTTACCGTGCTTACACACCCAACCTATCAACGTCCTAGTCTTGAACGGCTCTTTAGGGAGTTAAACTCCTGTGAGATCTCATCTTGAAGGGGGCTTCCCGCTTAGATGCTTTCAGCGGTTATCCTGTCCGAACGTAGCTACCCGGCAATGCCACTGGCGTGACAACCGGAACACCAGAGGTTCGTTCACTCCGGTCCTCTCGTACTAGGAGCAACTCTTCTCAAATCTCAAACGTCCACGGCAGATAGGGACCGAACTGTCTCACGACGTTCTAAACCCAGCTCGCGTACCACTTTAAATGGCGAACAGCCATACCCTTGGGACCGGCTTCAGCCCCAGGATGTGATGAGCCGACATCGAGGTGCCAAACACCGCCGTCGATGTGAACTCTTGGGCGGTATCAGCCTGTTATCCCCGGAGTACCTTTTATCCGTTGAGCGATGGCCCTTCCATTCAGAACCACCGGATCACTATGACCTACTTTCGTATCTGCTCGACGTGTCTGTCTCGCAGTTAAGCATGCTTATGCCATTGCACTAACCTCATGATTTCCGACCATGATTAGCATACCTTCGTGCTCCTCCGTTACTCTTTGGGAGGAGACCGCCCCAGTCAAACTACCCACCACACAGTGTCCTCGATCCGGATTACGGACCTGAGTTAGAACCTCAAACATACCAGGGTGGTATTTCAAGTTTGGCTCCACGATGACTAGCGTCACCGCTTCAAAGCCTCCCACCTATCCTACACAAATAGGTTCAAAGTTCACTGTGAAGCTATAGTAAAGGTTCACGGGGTCTTTCCGTCTAGCCGCGGATACACTGCATCTTAACAGCGATTTCAATTTCACTGAGTCTCGGGTGGAGACAGTGTGGCCGTCGTTACGCCATTCGTGCAGGTCGGAACTTACCCGACAAGGAATTTCGCTACCTTAGGACCGTTATAGTTACGGCCGCCGTTTACCGGGGCTTCGATCAAAAGCTTCGCTTGCGCTAACCTCATCAATTAACCTTCCGGCACCGGGCAGGCGTCACACCGTATACGTCCACTTTCGTGTTTGCACAGTGCTGTGTTTTTAATAAACAGTCGCAGCCACCTGGTATCTTCGGCCGCCGTCAGCTTAGGGAGCAAGTCCCATCACCAACAGCGGCGTACCTTCTCCCGAAGTTACGGTACCATTTTGCCTAGTTCCTTCACCCGAGTTCTCTCAAGCGCCTTGGTATTCTCTACCTGACCACCTGTGTCGGTTTGGGGTACGGTCACTCAATATCTGATGCTTAGAAGCTTTTCCTGGAAGCATGGCATCAACCACTTCAGTCCTAATGGACCTCGTCATCACGCCTCAGCCTTAAGGGAATCCGGATTTACCTAAACTCCCAGCCTACACGCTTAAACGCGGACAACCAACGCCGCGCTGGACTAGCCTTCTCCGTCCCTCCTTCGCAATATTGAGTGGTGCAGGAATATTAACCTGCTTTCCATCGACTACGCTCTTCAGCCTCGCCTTAGGTGCCGACTCACCCTACCCTGATTAGCATTGGATAGGAAACCTTGGTCTTCCGGCGGGGGAGCTTTTCACTCCCCTTATCGTTACTCATGTCAGCATTCGCACTTCTGATACCTCCAGGATGCCTCTCAGCTTTCCCTTCAACGGCCTACAGAACGCTCCTCTACCACGCATGTAAACATGCGTCCGTAGCTTCGGTGGTATGTTTGAGCCCCGTTATATCTTCCGCGCAGGCCGATTCGACTAGTGAGCTATTACGCTTTCTTTAAAGGATGGCTGCTTCTAAGCCAACCTCCTAGCTGTCTAAACCTTCCCACATCGTTTCCCACTTAACATACACTTTGGGACCTTAGCTGACGGTCTGGGTTGTTTCCCTTTCCACGACGGACGTTAGCACCCGCCGTGTGTCTCCCGTGATTGCACTCATTGGTATTCGGAGTTTGCATCGGGTTGGTAAGTCGGGATGACCCCCTAGCCGAAACAGTGCTCTACCCCCAATGGTGAGACACGAGGCGCTACCTAAATAGCTTTCGAGGAGAACCAGCTATCTCCGGGCTTGATTAGCCTTTCACTCCGACCCACAGCTCATCCCCGCATTTTTCAACATACGTGGGTTCGGTCCTCCAGTTGATGTTACTCAACCTTCAACCTGGCCATGGGTAGATCGCCCGGTTTCGGGTCTAATCCTAGCAACTATACGCCCTATTAAGACTCGGTTTCCCTACGCCTCCCCTATTCGGTTAAGCTTGCTACTAAAATTAAGTCGCTGACCCATTATACAAAAGGTACGCAGTCACAGAACAAGTCTGCTCCCACTGCTTGTACGTACACGGTTTCAGGATCTATTTCACTCCCCTCACAGGGGTTCTTTTCGCCTTTCCCTCACGGTACTGGTTCACTATCGGTCAGTCAGGAGTATTTAGCCTTGGAGGATGGTCCCCCCATGTTCAGTCAAGATTTCTCGTGTCCCGACCTACTCGTTTTCATCCAAAATGCCTTTTCGCGTACGGGGCTATCACCCACTATGGCGTAACTTTCCAGCTACTTCCGCTAAAACAAAATGAACTTAAGGGCTAATCCCCGTTCGCTCGCCGCTACTAGGGGAATCTCAATTGATTTCTTTTCCTCGGGGTACTTAGATGTTTCAGTTCTCCCGGTTCGCCCCCTATACCTATGTATTCAGTATAGGGTACCCAGCTTATGCTGGGTGGGTTTCCCCATTCGGATATCTCTGGATCATAGGTTGTTTACCACCTCCCCAAAGCTTTTCGCAGGTTACCACGTCCTTCATCGCCTCTGACTGCCTAGGCATCCACCGTGCACGCTTATTCACTTGACCATATAACCCAAAAGGGTCGCAGTAATTCTGACAAATTACCTTCAATCAAGCTTACGATAAACCCTCAACTCGCTAAAGTGAGGGCCTTCGGATAAGTCACTCGATAAAACACAAATTCGACCACCTGGAAATTGATTAACAGATGATCGTGTATTTACCTAAACTTTGTTACAACGTGATCGCTAGAAGACGCTGCAACATTTTTGCCTAAACACGACCGCTGGTGACGACGTGTCTAGACGAAGATCAATGCCGTGGCTCGGGGCCACATCATCAATCCATATCACAAATCCAGTTTTTTAAAG
>NZ_CP159831.1:0-42500 GCF_047730075.1 Candidatus Njordibacter sp. Uisw_039 | reverse complement strand
AAATCAATAATATAGTAGCGATAGGGATTTCAAATACGATGCCAAAGGCAAAAAAGAGTTTCAATACAAAATCGAGGTAAGCGGAGATATCAGTCATCACCTTAATGTCTTCCGGACCCGTTGCCGTAAAGAAGCCAAAGATAAGTGGGAAAACTATGTAGTAAGCAAAAGCAATGCCCAAATAGAACAGCACGATACTCGACCCTAACAAGGGAAAAGCTAAACGCTTCTCTTTCTTATATAGACCCGGAGCAATAAAACTCCAAGCTTGGTGCAATATGAATGGCATACCCAAAAATAGTGCCAGCACCATGGTTAATTTAAATGGTGCCAAAAATGGAGAGGCTACCTGGGTAGCTATCATAGTTGAGCCTTCAGGCAACAAGCTGCGCAACGGATCAGATAAGTATAAGTAGAGATCATTAGCAAAAGGGAACATGCAGGCAAAAAACAACACCACCAAGACTACTGCCTTTAATAACCGGTTACGCAGCTCTATTAAGTGCCCCATTAGGGGTAGTTCGGACTCTTGATCTTTGGTGTAGGCCTTTGTTTCGTTCATACTATATTCCAAAAACGGTTAAGACCCACCAATTGAGGGTTCTTTGGGTTCAGCTTGATTTTCTTGTGCTGCAACTACTGGAGCTTCCATAATATCCGTTTCTGCTTGTAATTCAGCCATTCGACCTTCAATAGCTTTGCGGTTTTCATCAGCCTTTTTACGAATTTCGTCGATCCTTAACTCTTCTTGAATCTCTTTTTGAACACCACCAACGGTGCGCTTTATCTTGCCCACCCACATCCCGACAGTTCGCACCGCAACAGGCATGCGCTCTGGGCCCAGTATTAGCAACCCAATAACAGCCACCAACACTATTTCTGTAAAACCAATGTCAAACATAGAGTCAGCCGTTACTTGTCAGTTTTTTCTGATTCTTTTTCAACAGAAGTGTCTGCAGTAAAACTGGCGTCCTGCTTGTCATTGATAGCTTTTGGCTCTGCTGTGCCATCTTTCATCGCCGACTTAAAGCCCTTGACTGCGTTGCCTAAATCGCCACCAATGTTACGGAGCTTCTTGCTGCCAAATAACAACAAGATAATCGCTAAAACGATCACTAACTGCCAAATACTAATTCCACCCATACCCATACCTTATCTCCTAATAAATAAATTACTGGCCACGATTAGCCTTTTCTACTAAACCCGACAGATCAAACCGACGTTCTAACTCTTGTAACACAGCGGTATGATCTTCACCCAAATGCGATAGCATAACCATACAATGGAACCATAAATCCGCCGTTTCAGCAATAACGTCTTTAGTCGTAGCCAGATTTTGTGCATCTTTCGCGGCCAAAATTACTTCCGTGGTTTCTTCGCCAATTTTTTCTAGTATTTTGTTCAAACCTTTTGCATGCAAGCTGGCTACGTAGGAAGATTCTGGCGCCGCCTGCTTGCGCTCTGCCAACACCAGTTGCAGAGCATTCAACACATCATTCATGATTATAGATCTCCTTTGGGTCTTTAGCTACTGCAACATCTTCGAGCCACTGACCAGCCTCCAAACATTTAAAGAAACAATGGGGGCGGCCCGTATGGCAAGCGATACCACCGATCTGCTCAACTTTTAACAAAACCACATCAGCGTCACAATCTAAATGTAGGCTATGTAACTTTTGCACATGGCCTGATTCTTCACCCTTACGCCATAACTGTGCCCGCGAACGCGACCAATACACTGCCCGCTGCTCGTGTTCAGTTAACAGTAATGACTCTCGATTCATCCAAGCCATCATTAAGACTTGTCCCGTCTGATAGTCTTGGGCAATAGCAGGCACCAAACCTTTGTCGTCCCACTTAATTTGATCCACCCAATGGTCAGCAGACATCAGCGATTACCTCTATTCCACAACACCAGTATACCAACAAGGGTTAGCACCATACTTGCTGGTGCAACCCATACTTGATCCGCCAAGGGTATAGGATGAACCACAGCAGCGCCTATGACCAGGCTTAGGCCAATCAAACCACTCCAATGACCTTTTGGCTTTTGCGCATCTTTGAGGGCAACAGACGCTGCCAGAGGCCGTGCTGACTGCAGCAAAGCATCGTGCACTAAACTCGGTAAATAGGGTAGTTGTTGCGCCAAATCTGGCCATTCTTGTTTCAGTTGCCGATACACCTGCTTAGGACTCATTTGGCGCTTAAACCACTGCTCCAGGATTGGCTGGGCCGTTTCCCAAAGGTTCAATTGTGGGTACAACTCACGACCCAAGCCTTCTATATTAAGCATGGTTTTTTGCAATAGAACCAACTGAGGCTGTACCTGCATATTAAATCGACGGGCCGTTTGAAATAAACCCAACAACACTTGAGCAAAAGAAATTTCTGCCAAAGGTTTTGAAAAGATGGGCTCACTCACACCACGAATTGCACCTTCAAATTCATGCACCTTAGTATCTGCAGGCAACCAGCCACAATCCACATGTAGCTGGGCGATTTGCCGATAGTCACGCTTAAAGAAGGCCAACAATATGCGTGCTAAGTAGGCCTGATCTTCCTGAGTAAGACTACCTACAATGCCAAAATCCACCGCCATATACTGTGGATCATGAGGTAATGTTGGATTTACAAAGATGTTGCCTGGGTGCATGTCGGCGTGAAAAAAGCTGTCACGAAACACTTGCGTGAAGAAAATCTCAACCCCACGCTTGGCCAGTTCTTGTCGACTAATGCCAGCCTTTTCAATGGCTGCAATATCATTCACACGAAGACCGTAAATTCGTTCCTGCACCAACACCGATGGATTGCTTAACTGCCAGTATATTTTGGGGATATACAACAAATTGGAATTTTCAAAATTGCGCCTCAATTGACTGGCGTTGCCCGCCTCGCACTGCAAATCTAGCTCGTCTAAAATAGTCTTTTCGTATTCATCAATGACGTCTTGCAAGCGTAAACGGCGAAGGTCCGCAACCGCGGCATTGATGACTTTTGCCAATAAGCGCATCAGCCGTAAATCGCGCTCAATGGTCAGCCTAATACCTGGGCGTATAATCTTCACAACAACCGATTCACCACTCACTAAACGGGCGCTATGAACTTGTGCAACAGAAGCAGAAGCGAGTGGCTCATCATCAAATTCGGCAAAAGCCTGGCCTACACTTTGCTTCAAGGCTTGCTCTATTAGGCGTTTAGATTGCTGACTGTCAAACGGCGGTACATTATCTAGCAGTGTCGCCAATTGTTCCGCCAAGTCGTCATCCAACATATCCCTGCGAGTAGATAGGAGCTGGCCAAGTTTAACAAACACGGGGCCTAAATCAATCAGCGCTAAGCGGATACGCTGTGAAACTGTACCGCGCACAGGTACTAATAAACGCCACGGCATACACCAAAATATCAGCCGCACTGGCAATGGTAATGCATAGCCTAACAAGGGTAGATCTAAACGATACCGAATGATGACACGAACAATAGAGAAGCCACGGAAAATTGCTTTCATGGGTTGGTTATATTCCCACTACTTACGGCTTAACGCCGTAATGCAAAGCTACAATGCCGCCAGTCATGTTGTGGAATCGACAGTTGATCAACCCTGCCGCTTCCATCATGCCCTTTAAGGTAGCTTGGTCTGGATGCATACGAATAGATTCTGCCAAATAACGATAACTGTCTTCATCATCGGCAATGAGTTTGCCTATTTTTGGCAAAATATTGAAAGAATACGTATCGTAGACTTTGGTAAGTAGCGGGTTATCAGTTTTAGAAAACTCCAATACCAATAATCGTCCACCAGGTTTCAATACCCGCCGCATTGAGGCTAAGGCCTTATCTTTATCAGTAACGTTGCGTAATCCAAAGGCAATGGTAATACAGTCAAAGCTGTCATCAGGAAACGGCAGTGCTTCGGCGTTGGCTTGTACATAACTTACGTTGCCAACGACGCCTTTATCAATTAAACGATCACGTCCAACCTTAATCATAGACTCATTAATATCAGCCAAAATGACTCGACCTTGCGTCCCCACCAGGTCACTGAAGCGCATGGTAAGGTCTCCCGTACCACCGGCTAGATCCAACACCGAATCGCCTGTCCTAACGCCACTCATTTCAATAGTTTGGCGCTTCCACAAGCGATGAATGCCCATAGACATGAGGTCATTCATAACGTCATATTTTGCTGCTACAGAATGAAAAACACCAGCCACTCGGCTTACTTTGTCACCCGTAGGTACTTCTTTAAAACCAAAGTGTGTGGTTGGCTTGGGGCCTTGATCGCTCATGTGCGTGCATGTCCGTTTATAAACTTAGGCTTACGCCCTATGGCCCCATTCTACCTTGCTGCTATGGCCTTGTCGTGGCCTTAATCAAGCTTATTGATTTTCCAGCTCTACTAGGTAATCTACTACTGCTAGCATACCTTCCTTACTACCTGCCAACGTTGCGTTAACCATATACTTGCCGTTTACCAACATCGAAGGCACACCCGTAATTTGAGCTTGGGCAGCTAGGCGATTAGCTTGGCGTAGTTTGTTTTGTAGATCGAAAGAATCATAAGCACTATCAAAATCCGCTTTACTCACGCCATGTTCAGCAAAAAAACTAGCTAAGGCTTGACGATTAGTCATCCGGCGCTCATCAATATGTACCGCATCGTACATCGCTTGGTGGGTCTGTTCTAACACACCTAAGTTTAGGGCAACAAAATAAGCCTTGGCATAGGGTTCCCAGCTGCGGCCAAAAATTACTGGAATAGGCATAAAGGTTACGCCATCAGTTTGCTCACCAGCCCACTTGTGTAGCTGTGGTTCAAAGTTATTACAGTGAGGGCAGGTATAGCCAAAAAACTCATTAACTACCACGGCGTCAGTACGTGATGAGCTAATAGGCTCATCCAACACGACATAATGTATGCCCGCTTGGTAGTCTGCAGCCAAAGCAAATAATGGCAAACTGACTAGGGCGATGATAGCGCCAATTTTTTTCAACATAATATATCTCCTAATTGATCTTGTAAGATTTCATAGTAATGCCTAGGGCTGCATATGCGAGGTCATTTACAGTGTCTTTACTCACGCTTTATCCTGTAAATAAAAAAGGTGGCCTTAGCCACCTTTTTAGTTACCTCATGCACCTATTCAGATAAGCCTTGGACATAGCTCGCTACTGCTTCAATCTCTTTGTCACTCATCAGCGCTGCAACTTGCTGCATCATCATAGCCTGGCCGTTGGTTCGCGTTTCTGTACGGTATGCTTTGAGCTGGGCGATAACATAATCTGCATGCTGTCCACTCAAAGCAGGAAATGCTGCTTGTGCGTTACCAGCTCCAGTTGGTGAATGACAGGCTGAACATGCAGCGACGCCTTTAGCCGCAATCCCTGCACGGTATATTTGACGACCTAGGTCAAGCAATTCAGGGTCAGTTGCGCCAATAGTGACTTTTTGAGCACTATAATAGGCAGCAAGGTCCGCCAAGTCTTGGTCAGTTCGGCCAGTTAGAATGCCACTCATTTGCGGTACACTTCGAGCTCCATCACGAATGTCTATCAGTTGCTTAGTAAGATATAGCTCACCTTGGCCAGCCAGCTTGGGGAAGCTAGGAATCATACTATTACCATCAACGCCGTGGCAACCACCACATACTGCTGCCTTACCTTGTCCTGCTTCAGCGTTTCCACCTGCATAAGAAAAACTCATCCAGCCAAGGCCAATCATCAAACATACAACTAGTTTCTTCATGGGTATTCCCGTAATTTTATAAAATGAACTGTTCAATGGCAGCATTATAAGGGTCAGTTGGCCCGACTTCAATGACACAACACCTGTCTAAGGCGCAGATCGCCTGTTTAGCAGCGTTTATTTTTGTAAAAATAATGTAAAATAGGCGCCAACCTATCAATGATACCCGCTATGACAGTCCAACACCTAAAGTTTCGCTCTGCAAAATTTACTACTAGCGCAAGCAAAGTCAGTGAATGTCCTGAAGATATCGGTTGTGAAGTCGCCTTTGCTGGCCGCTCTAACGCTGGAAAATCTAGCGCCATTAACGCACTCACTCGTAACCCTAGCCTAGCGAGAACTAGTAAAACGCCTGGGCGTACCCAGCTGTTAAACTTTTTTAACCTTAACATTGACTACTGTCGATTGGTGGACTTGCCAGGATACGGCTACGCTAAGGTTCCCGTAGCGATGCAATTAAAGTGGCGCAAGCACCTTAACCAATACTTAGAAGTGCGCCAAAGTCTCTCGGGCTTGGTATTAGTCATGGATATACGCCATCCACTAAAAGAATTTGATCGTATGATCATTGATTGGTGTATTGCCTCAGAACTACCGCTACATTTGCTACTAACCAAAGCAGACAAGCTAAAAAAGAATGGCATCATGAAAGCCAAGATGGAGGTTAACAAAGGTCTACCTGAACACCCAGAGGGTTTGATCAGCATGCAAAGCTTTTCTGCCTCTAAGGGAGATGGTATCGCTGATTTAGAGCGCCAGTTGGTGCTCTGGATGAAGCCCGTTGTTAACGCTAAAGCTGCCACTGAAGAGCCTGATGACAAGGTAACAGTAGATGAAGTGAATGAATTTATTGTTGAGGGACTAAGCCCAAGAGAAGGCTAGTCTTCGTTAGTTTGCATCCATGCCACCACGGCACCCAGAACATGCCATACAAAAAAAACCCTGAAGACCGAGGGGGCGGTGTTCAGGGTGGCATTTTTTTATTATGTTGATAACACTAGCTAACTACATACTCAGATGCTTTTTATTTCATTTAGTTCCACCTAATTTATTTATTTTTGAAATTAATCAAAACTTAATGAGCCTGATCCCAGTTTTCACCCACTCCCACATCAACAATTAGCGGCACTAAAAGCTCTGCAGCTCCTTCCATTGCTGACTTTACTCCCACAATTAGTGCATCTACTTGCGTTGAATCTACCTCAAAAATTAATTCGTCGTGCACCTGCATTGTCATACGTGCATGCAAACCACTAGACCCTAGCCACTCATCTACCTTGATCATCGCACGCTTGATAATGTCTGCTGCAGTACCTTGCATCGGAGCATTAATGGCCGTTCTTTCAGATGCTTGACGGGCAATGGCATTGCGCGCTTGAATGTCTGGCAAATACAGCCTGCGGCCATAAATAGTTTCTACATAACCTTGCTCAGCAGCTTTTTCTTTGGTTTGATCCATGTATTCTTGCACCCTCGGATAGCGCGCAAAATAACGGCCTATATAATCTTGGCTCTGGGCCCGGCTAATCCCCAGTTGCTTAGCCAAGCCAAACGCTGACATGCCATAAATTAAACCAAAATTAATGGCTTTGGCACTGCGTCGCTGGTCACCAGTTACTTGGTCAACAGTCACTCCAAACACCTCTGCTGCAGTAGCCTTGTGTACATCCTGACCAGCGGCAAAAGCATTTAACAAGCCTTCATCTTTAGAAAGATGGGCCATAATGCGCAATTCTATTTGTGAATAATCCGCTGCCACCATCACTTGGCCCTTAGGCACAATGAACGCCTGTCTTATTTGGCGGCCTTCGCTGCTGCGGATGGGAATGTTTTGCAAATTCGGATCACTAGAGGACAGACGCCCTGTGGCTGCCACCGCCTGATGGTAAGACGTATGAATACGCCCAGTAGCAGGGTTTATTTCTAGGGGCAGCTTATCTGTATAGGTTGATTTTAATTTACTGAGGCTGCGGTATTCCAACAGCAATTTCGGCAGCTCATGTTCTTGAGCTAACTCTTTCAACACCGCTTCTGCTGTTGATGGTTTTCCTTTAGGGGTTTTTTTAGTCACTGGAATGCCCAATTTTTCGTACAAGATCGCACCCAACTGCTGGGTTGATGACAAGTTAAAGACTTCCCCTGCAACTTCATAGGCTTGACGTTCTAGTTCTATTAGCCGCTTACCAAGGACCTGACTTTGCTCACCCAGCACCTTGGCATCAACCAAAGCGCCAATACGCTCCATACGTGACAACACTGTAACTAGCGGCCGCTCTATGGTGTCATAAACCGAGGCTAGTTCTGGCTCTAAGGCTAAACAGTCAGAAAAATACTGCGCCAGCCTTAGTGTAATGTCTGCGTCTTCAGCAGCATAGGGTCCAGCTTGCTCTATATCTATTTGGTTAAACGTAAGTTGTTTAACGCCTTTGCCGGCAATATCCGTATATCTAACAGTTTGATAGTCAAGGTAGTGTTGCGCCAAGGCGTCCATATTATGGCGACTGGCAGTAGAGTTCAGCACGTAAGATTGCACCATGCTATCAATTATTTGCGCCCGCCAGGTGATGTCATAATTGGCTAAAACGTTGATGTCATATTTTAAATTTTGCCCACAAATAACTTGTCTAGAGTCTTCTAACAAAGGCTTTATGGCTGCAATAAGGTCTGGCCGGCTAATTTGTTCTGGCGCACCCACATAGTCGTGGCCACAAGGCACATATACCGCCGTACCTGCCTCTACGCACAATGAAATCCCCACCAATTGAGCTTCCATGTAGTTAAGGCTAGTGGTTTCCGTATCAAAGGCAAATACAGAGGCCTCTCTGCAGGCTTTTAGCCATGGTTTCAGTTCAGCCAAAGTGGCGATTGTGCTGTACTGCTTAGTGGTCACAACTGCAGGAATAGGCGCTGCTATCTTAGGTTTGGCATCCGCTAGGGGTATAACATTAGAAATGCCCTGCCCCTGAGTCAACGCCTTAGGCAGACTGCTTGCAGTCACTCCATCTTGAATCAACACATTGGCCCATGACCTAAATTCCAAATCTTGGTACAAAGCCAACAATGCTGCCTGGTCTACTGGTTTAGGTGCCATTTGATCTAGCGCTTGTTCCAACTCTACATCTAACTTAATGGTGGTTAGTGCCTGGGAAAGGGGCAAGAACTCGAGGGCATTGCGTAGCTTTTCACCGATTTTTCCACCAATTTCATGGGCATTTTTCATCAGCTTCTCTAACGTATCGTAAGTCGCCAACCACTTCACTGCCGTCTTGGGGCCGGCTCCTGGCACTCCCGGTATGTTGTCTGCTGTATCGCCAACAATTGCTAAATAATCAATGATCTGATCTGGCCTTACGCCAAACTTTGCTACCACGCCCTCTTCATTGAGGTAGGTATTGGTCATGGTATTCACTAGGCCAACATGAGGGCTCACAAGCTGAGCCATGTCCTTATCTCCAGTGGATATTAGCGTATCAATGCCCTGAGCCGTAGCTTGTGCAGCTAAAGTGCCAATAACATCGTCAGCCTCCACGCCTGAGATCATCAACAGTGGCAGGCCCATGGCCTTAATGATTTGATGTATTGGCTCTATTTGTGGGCGCATGTCATCAGGCATAGGTGGCCTATGGGCTTTATATTCTGCATACATTTCATTACGAAATGTTGGCCCCTTGGCATCAAATACCACTACAATATTAGCATTGGTGTAATCCTTCGCTAGACTACGCATCATATTCACCACGCCCTTAATGGCGCCCGTAGGCATACCTTTACTGTTATTCAACGGCGGCATCGCATGGTATGCCCTAAACAGATAGGATGAACCATCTACCAATACAACAGGGGTGGAAAGTTTTGCAGTCATGATGTCTTCTCAAACGAATCTTGGTGGGTGCTTATGGTTTAAATAATACCATAATGGAGCACCCTAAACTTGAATTGAAGTCTCTCTCGGCGTACTATTTGCAGCCGATTCAATGACCACATTAAGTTTTATAAAGTAGTAATCTTATGGCCGTATACACCCACCTTAGCAGTGCCCAAATTAGCGCTTACATTGCTCCATTTAGCCTAGGCGACTTGGTGGACTTTAAAGGCATTAGTGGTGGCATTGAAAACACCAACTATTTCGTTACCACTCAGCTAAAGGGTCAACCACAGCAGGATTTTGTGCTCACACTATTTGAGGACCTCAGTTATGACGAAATGCCCTACTTTGTTGACTTAACAGAGCACTTGGTGGCCCATAATGTTACTGTTCCCGCGCCCTTCCGGGACAAGGACGGTAGAGCTTTGAGCCTATTGGCTAATAAACCAGCATTATTATTCCCTCGATTTGCAGGCGATCACTTGGCCCGATCAGAAATTGGGGTAAGCCAATGCGCCGTCATGGGCCGTGAGTTAGCTCGTTTACATGTGGCTGGTCAAGAGTTTGCTAAAGTCCGCCATAGCCACCGTGGCCAAAAATGGTGGAGTGAGTTAGGCCCTAGAGCTGCGAAATGTATTGATGGAGAAGGTGCAACCATGCTGATGATGGCCATTGGACAGTACGATGCCATGGTGGCGCAGCAACCAGATTTACCTATGGGAGTGGTACATGGTGATTTATTTCACGACAACGCACTGTTCAACCAAGGTCAGCTTAGCGCCACTATTGATGTGTACAACGCCAGTAATGACTACTTATTGTTTGATGTAGCCGTCACCGTAAATGACTGGTGTATAGCTCCCGATGGCAGCATCTCCCCACGTCTATATGACTCGTTTTTACAAGCTTATGCTGAGGTGCGTGCATTTAACCCCGCAGAACAGCAGTACTGGAACGCCATGCTAGTGGCAGCAGCTATGCGCTTTTGGCTGTCTCGCTTAGAAACCTACCACGGCTTAGATGCTCATCAGCGCGAGGACGGCGTTACCGTACTTAAAGACCCCAATGTATTTCGGGATATCTTAAGCCACCGGATGCAACAATTTCAGCAACTGCCATAGCTATTGGTAACATTTCACTTATCTGCACCACAGCTTAATACAGCCTTCTGAAGTTCGTTCACATAACCGATTAGGGAATCGCTATTAGTTGCTAAAATATCAATTGTGATGCGATCTATACTAGGACTGAGGACAGCATTTACAAGCTTAGGCCTAACCTCGTGGTCTATCAAAACACAGGCCACTTTCTGCTCTTGTGCAAGTTGAGCAATAGTAGCTAACTGCTTGGCTCCTGGTGGCTGATCATCAGCACCAGTAAAACTAGCCAAGTGTTGTAGTCCAAAATATCCCTCAAACCCACCAATGCCATCGTGGTAAACTAAATAGCCTTGATTTTTTTGAGTTAATGTAAACTGATGTGCAAGTAGTTGCTGCTTTAATTTATTCATCTGGTTGAGCCATGCATCACTATCCCAGTCTTTGCCCATGCGTAGGCTTAGTTGCTGTAACCCTTGCAACAAATATTCAGGACTTGTCCATGGGTGCTGGCCATACTCTAACGCCAGTTGCCCTTGGTTAATAATAAATTGTTGGTGATCTGGTATTTGCGCCATCACTTTGGCTAAGTATGGTTCTACCTTGGGCCCAAGCCAAACCACAAGCTCTGCTCCTTGCAGACGACGAATATGACTAGGCTTTAGGCTAAAATCATGGGGCGAGACATTGGCAGGCAATAGTGGCAGACGAACATCCCCTGTCACCTCTTTGACTATTAGAGAAAGGGCCTGCGTACTGGGTAAAATACTTACGGCATCTGATGCACTGGTGCCTGAGCACCAGACAGTAAACAACAATAGCATTTGAGCGGCAAAACGCACAGTAAACAACATAATAGTGACCATTTGTTAGAGAGTATTCGAAATCTGCGCGCATGTTATGTTATATTATAACAATAATCAAACTATGAAGATATTCTAATGCAAGCTACAGCATTTTCACCCCACGACCATACTCACTGTATTAGTAGCGCCATAAGCCATGCTCAAAGCCTATGTGCTAACCGTGGCGTAAGACTCACCCCTGTGCGCCAACGAGTGCTCGAATTGGTATGGCAGAGCCATCAACCGATCGGTGCCTATGAGTTGTTAGCCAGTTTAGCTAAGGAGGGCTTTAATTCGGCACCACCTACCGTGTATCGTGCCCTTGAGTTTTTAAGTGATCAAGATTTGTTACATAAATTAGAAAGTGTTAATGCCTATGTGGGCTGCTGTAATCCAGACACACCACATCAAGGGCACTTCCTGCTCTGCCAAATCTGCCATCAAGCCCAAGAGCTGGACAGTCAATACATTACCTTAGCCCTTAAACTTAGTGCCGATCAGCATGGTTTTGAAATACAACACCACACCATTGAGATTGTGGGCACCTGCCAAGGCTGTCTGGACAAGTCAAAAACGCCGGAGTCAGTCCTATGAGTGAAGTTTTGCTCTCAGCCACAAACCTAGGTGTAAAGCGTGGCAACAGGTGGCTTATTAAAGATGTAAACATTTCTCTAGCAGCAGGCCAAATCACTACCGTGATTGGCCCTAATGGGGCTGGAAAATCTACCTTAGTTCGTAGCTTACTAAAATTGATTAACACCACTAGCGGAGACATTAGCGCCATAAAGGGACTACGTATTGGCTACATGCCCCAGAAGCTAAAACTGGAAGATACCTTACCGCTAACGGTGGCTCGCTTTTTAGATTTGGGTCGCCATAAACAACACCAGCTGAGCCCCCAACTGTGGCACAATCTGTTACATGAATGTCGCACCGAAAAGCTCCTCAATCGCCCCATGCAACAGCTTTCCGGCGGTGAAACACAAAGGGTGCTATTGTTACGGGCCCTACTGCGAAGACCCCATCTATTGGTATTAGACGAACCAGTTCAAGGTGTAGACGTTACTGGCCAAGTGTCTTTGTATAACCTTATTGGCGAGGTGCGGAATATTTTAGGCTGTGGCATCCTTATGGTTTCCCACGACTTACACCTAGTGATGGCAGCAACAGATCAAGTGATTTGTCTAAACCAACACATTTGCTGCTCTGGGCACCCTGAACAAGTGACTCAAGATCCTGCATTTACAGATTTATTTGGCCCCCAAGGCGCTGGTAATTTGGCCTTGTATAACCATCAGCATAATCACCACCACACCAGCCATGGCGACATTATTGCGGGCCAACACAACGAGGACTGTGATCATGGCTGATTTTCTATTATGGGCGTGGCTAGGCGGATTAATGATTGCTGCCATTGCTGGGCCTTTAGGATCTTTTATGGTGTGGCGAAGAATGGCCTATTTTGGCGATACTCTTGCCCATGCAGCTCTTCTAGGGGTTGCTTTAGGTTTATTGTTACACGTAAACATTAGCCTAGCAGTGGTGCTGGTATGTTTGTTGTTGGCCATATTACTCAGCACACTAATGCATAAGCGGATTATTGCAACAGATACCTTGTTGGGTATCCTCTCCCATGCTAGCTTGTCTCTTGGACTTGTAAGCTTGAGCCTTTTTGATCATCAGAACATTGATTTAATGGGTTTTTTATTCGGTGACTTACTAGCCATTGGTCAACAAGACCTCATGTGGATCGCCTTAGCCTGCGCTCTCGTCTTAGGTATATTGGTATGGATATGGAAACCTTTATTGTCCATTACGGTGAACGAAGAATTAGCTCAAGTTGAGGGCATTAACGTGGCTTGGATGCGTACCTTGCTGATGCTGTTGGTAGCTGTGGTAATTGCTGTGGCGATGAAAGTGGTTGGCGTTTTACTAATTACTTCGCTATTGATTATACCTGCCGCTGCAGCCCGCCGCTTGTCCGATTCACCAGAGCAAATGGCGCTGCTTGCCAGCTTACTTGGCATGTTAGCCGTAAGCGGTGGTTTGGCTTTGTCTTGGTTTTACGACACCCCTGCTGGCCCCTCTATAGTGGTCATCGCCAGCGCTCTGTTCTTTTTGTTGTTTAGTTTCCCTCGTTCATTTAGTTCGTCTTAACAGTGAGTAAAAATAGACGACTCGAATACGCACCCAGGGCAAAGCATATGGGGCAGCTTTGGCATCTTGCTTGGCCCTTGATCATCTCCAACATAAGTGTGCCTTTGTTGGGTTTGGTAGACACGGCCGTCATGGGTCATTTAGATGACGCCCGTTATTTAGGTGCGGTTGCTTTAGGCGCTACGTTGTTATCATTTATCTACTGGGCCTTTGGCTTTTTACGTATGGGCACCGTAGGTCTTACGGCACAAGCCCATGGCGCCAGAGATAACCAACGCTTAATGCAGCTGTTGTTGATGCCAGGTCTTTTTGCTTTGGCCATTGGTGTGGCTATTATGGCATTACAGAACTGGCTAATCCCTTTGGGTGTATCTCTCATGGGCGCCAGCACTCAAGTGTCTGCATTAGCTCAAGAGTATCTCACCATACGTATTTATAGCGCCCCAGCAGTGCTGATCACCTATGTCTGTTTGGGATGGTTGTTGGGCCGCCAAGATAGTCGTAGTCCATTGGTTTTGCTGGTGGTGACTAACGTCAGCAATATCTGCTTTAATCTGTTGTTTGTTATTGGTTTTGATATGACCAGTGCAGGCGTAGCATGGGGCAGTTTGTTGGCCGATTATTGTGGTCTTTTATTAGCATTGGTTTTAGTTTGGCGCCACTTAGCTCGATTTGATCAGCAATTCCAACTGCAATGGCGTACGTTTTCACCTTTGGCTAAGCGGCTGATGCGCCTCAACAGCTACCTGTTTGTACGAACCTTAATGCTATTGTTCGCTTTTGCCTTTATCACCTCCCAAAGCGCCCGTATGGGGGATGATGTATTGGCCGCCAATACGCTGTTATTACAGTATGTAACCTTACTTGCTTATGCTTTGGATGGCTTTGCTTTTGCTATTGAGGCGGCTTGTGGAGAAGCCTTGGGAGCCAATAAAAGGCGCCGGTTTTATCAGCTATGTAATGCCGCAGCCATTTATTCCATAATGGTAGCTGTAGCTGCAACCCTTGGTTTTTGGTTCCTCAGCGATGCTTTTATCAACATGCTCACCACCTTAGAGAGTGTGCGGCAAATTGCTAATGACCATGCGTTTTGGGTGATGTGGGTACCGATCATCAGTGTGTGGAGTTACTTGTTTGATGGCATTTTTGTTGGCGCTGCCCAAGCTCAGGCCATGTTTTACTCAGTGCTTGCCAGCCTAGGAGCCCTCCTGCCCCTTTGGTACCTATTAGAACCTTGGGGGAATAATGGCCTGTGGTGGGCATTCTTAGGCTTTTGTGGCGTTAGAGCACTGGTAGCCTTGGCTGGCTACCTCTGGTTAAGTCACAAACAAGCCTGGTTCATTACCACCTAAACTAGCCTCAATTACTGTAATTTAAGCACTTGCGGCTCAACTTCTTGAACTGCGGCAGACTCTTTGTGGTTAACCCTTGTGATCATTTCCTGCCTTGTTGATGCGCTTTGTCCCATGCGTTCTTCATGCCCGCAAGTAACACAGTCTCTCAATTGTTCATCCACCTCACCCTGCTCCGGAATATGGATACGCACACTGTCTTGGGCACCACACTTTGGGCACACGATGCCTGCAATAAATCTAACTTTCATAACTTGCTCCCTTGCTTACTCCCTGTTTGTCTCCAGGGGCCAAACCTTTACTAAGCATTAACGCGGCTACGCTCGGTTTACGGCCCATGAACTGGGTGAACAGATCCATAGCATCGCGACTGCCTCCCTGACCAGTGATGTCTGACCATAGCGAAGCACCCGTGTTTGCGTTAAAAATGCCTTCGTCTTCAAAGCGACTAAAGACGTCTGCTGCCAACACTTCTGCCCACAAATAGCTATAGTAACCAGAGGCATAACCACCAGCGAAAACATGGGCAAAGCCGTGTTGAAAACGATTCCACTGAGGCGCCTTTATAACCGCAACTTCTTCTCGCACTGAATTTAACACTGATTGTATAGACTGAGGAGCGCTAGGGTCGTAATTCATGTGCAATCGCAAATCAAACAACGCAAATTCCAGTTGACGCATTACAAACATGCCCGCTTGGAAGTTTTTAGCTGCTAACATTTTTTGTAACAGGTCTTCTGGCAAAGCTGCACCTGTTTGGTAATGCTTAGCAAACAAACGCAGAGACTCTTCACGCCAACACCAGTTTTCTAATAATTGGCTTGGTAATTCCACAGCGTCCCATGCCACTCCATTGATGCCGGCAACACCTGCAACGTCAATATTGGTCATCATGTGGTGCAACCCATGGCCAAACTCGTGAAACAGTGTGGTCACTTCTCCATGAGTTAGTAAGGCTGGTTTACCTCCCACAGGGGGGGCAAAGTTGCATACTAGGTAAGCCACAGGCAATTGCAACTCACCGTTGGCTTTGAACTGACGATTACGACATTCGTCCATCCAAGCACCACCACGTTTTTGGTCTCGTGCATAAAGATCGAAATAGAAGTATCCAATGGCTTTACCTTGATAACCCACTTGGTAAAAACCAACGTCTTCGTGCCACGTGCTAATACCTTTACAGGATGTCACTTCGACGCCATAAATACGCTGCACTACATTAAATAGCCCTGCCTGCACTTGTGGTAGTGCGAAATAAGGCTTTAGCTCTTCTTGGGATAAGTGGTAACGGTTTTGGCGCAATTTTTCGCTGTAATAGGCCACGTCCCATGCTGCAAGTGGAGTTGCCCCACCTTCTTTGGTAGCGAATTTCTGTAGCTGGCGCATGTCTGCTTCGGCTTGTGGTTTGCAACCTTTAGCGAGATCTAATAAAAACACTTCAACAGCTCGCCCAGAATCTGCCATTTTTGTGGCTATAGAATAATCAGCATAGTGATCAAAACCTACAAGGTTAGCCACCTTATGGCGCAAATCCACCAGTTCTTCCATTACCTGACTGTTATCAAACTGCCCCCCTTGGGGGCCTTGATCTGACGCGCGGGTATTGAAGGCTTGATACATTTCTTGTCTAAGCTCACGTTGGTCTGCAAAGGTCATGACCGAGTGGTAACAGGAAAAATCGAGTTTTAATAAGTAACCTTCTAAAGCCTTAGCTTTAGCTGCCTCTTGGGCCTGCTGCAAAGCAGACTCTGGCAATCCTAGTAAGCGATCACTATCAATAATATGCTTATACCAAAACTCTGTGGCATCCATAAGCTGATTTGAAAACCGTGTAGAGAGTTCTGCCATTTGTTGTTTTAACTGGCCATATTCGATCTTCTGTTGTGAATTTAATGCGACACCTGCAAGTTTAAAATCTCTAATCTGAAGCTTCACAAACTGCTGTTGGGGTTGGCTTAGGTGGCTAAATTCCTCACCCTCTTGCAAGCCCACGAAAGCTAAATATAAAGCCTTATTCTGTCCCATCTGCGTGACATAGGCAGTAAGCTTTGGCAAACACTCATCAAAGGCCATTCGTATGTCGTCTTTATTACTTACACCATGCAAATGGCTTAATGGCCCCCAGAGCTGGCTGATCTCATCATCCAACTGTTCCAGTGTCGGTACCAGCTGTTTATAGCTTAAGTCTGCTTGGTTATTCAGAAGTTGGTCAATTGTTTGCTGGTTATGTGCCAGCTTTTTATCCAGAGTTGCAGCCAATCCAGCTGGGTCCATTGTAGAAAAATTTGGCAGTAATAATGCATCTTGCAAAGAAAGGACAGTCATAGCGTCTCGTCGATTGTTTTGTATCTTAGTGAGGTTATAATAGTGCCTCTTTTAGTAATACCCAACGCTTTACTGCAAATTAGGAACAACAATGTCCATTCGACCACTTAAACACGTCACCCCACAGATTGATTCGAGTGCGTTTGCAGATGAAGAGTGCATTATTATAGGTGACGTTCACATCGGTGCTGACTCATCTATCTGGCCCTACAGCGTCGTGCGAGGGGACGTTAATCACATTCGTATCGGCCACTCTACCAGCATTCAAGATGGATCAATTTTGCATGTCACCCATAAAAGCGCTCACAACCCAGAGGGCCATCCATTAATCATCGGTGACCAAGTGACCGTGGGGCACCGTACTATTTTGCACGGTTGCACCATCGGTAATCGAGTTTTAATAGGCATGGGTAGCACCATTATGGACGACGTGGTGGTGGATGACGACGTAATGATTGCGGCCAACAGTCTAGTCACACCAGGCAAACGACTCGTTAGTGGCTTTTTATATGCCGGCAGCCCTGCCCGACAAAAACGGCCATTAACTAATGAAGAACTATCAAGCCTTACCTACATGGCTAACAATTATGTGAATCTTAAAAATCAGTACTTGGCACAGGACAACTCATGACTAACCCCTACAATAAAGATTACCCTATCTCTTGGGAAGAATTACACCGTAACGCCCGAGCGTTAGCGTGGCGCTTGCTAGATCATGGGCCTTGGAAGGGTATTATTGCCATTACGCGCGGCGGCCTGGTGCCTGCGGCCATTGTTGCCCGTGAACTCGACATTCGCTTGATCGACACTATTTGTATTTCTAGCTATGGCCAACTTGAAACAGGTGTCGAGGCTAGCAAACAGGGCCAGCTTAAATTACTTAAAGGCTTTGATGGTGACGGAGAAGGATATTTGCTTATTGATGACCTTGTAGATACGGGCAAGACAGCGGCCGCAGTGCGAGAAATAGTACCTAAAGCCACGTTCGCCACTGTATATGCGAAACCGGCGGGTAAACCTGGGGTAGATATGTACGTTACTGAGGTCAGCCAAGATACTTGGATTCGTTTCCCATGGGACATGGCGCAGAGCTTCGCTACGCCTATTGCAAATCTTCAAGACTAAAGACCACAAGCTAGCCAAAAGGACCCGGCGTGACACAATTTTTATATTTATCCACCATCCTCATCTGGGGTACAACTTGGATCGCCATCCCTTTTCAGTTGGGTGAGGTTCCAGTACTCACTTCAGTGTTTTACCGCTTTGCCTTAGCGGCTGCTATTATGCTGTCCTTGGTACTTGTTAGCCGTCGTTTACAGGCCACAAGCAAACAAGACCATGGGTTTATGGTGCTACAAGGCATGTGTTTGTTTTCTCTAAATTTTGTCTGTGTTTATACGGCAGGTTTAGCAATATCTAGTGGTCTATTGGCAGTTATTTTTTCTGCCTCCACCCTTTTCAATGCCGTTAACAACCGCATTTTTTGGGGAGAACAACCAACCCCTGCGGTATTTGCTGCAGGTGTACTGGGCATAATTGGCCTTAGCTTAATGTTTTGGCCAGAGTTAGAAGCAGATTCAGATAAAGGGGCAGACTTAGCCAGCATCGGATTTGCTTTTCTGGGCACCTTTTTCTTTTCTCTTGGAAACATGATTGCTGTGAGGCACAACAAGAAAGGCCTCAAACCCTTTACTAGTAATGCTTATGCGATGATTTACGGCACCCTATTTTTAGCTGCACTGTTAGTCATTACCGAGACACCGTTAGCTTGGGACTCACGGCCTCAATACCTTGGCAGTCTGTTTTACTTAGCTATTATTGGAAGCGTTGCGGGTTTCACCGCCTACCTTTCCCTCGTTGGCCGTATTGGTGCCAACAAAGCAGCCTATGCCACCGTTATGTTTCCAATAGTAGCACTGGCCTTATCAACAGTCTTTGAAGGGTATGTATGGACCCTAAGCAGCGTGAGTGGTTTAGTGCTAGTTTTACTGGGCAATGGTCTTATTTTGGGTTTAAAACTGCCTTTTATTATACGGGCTAAGAATTGACAGCCCACCTTAACCTGACTGAGAATGGTTTTCCTCCATCACTGCCACTAAGATTGAGGGTGCAGTGCTTACTATTCATGATTGATACCCCAGTTATTACGCTGGTAGAGTATTGAGCTGCATCAATCACTCGCTTATTTCTTGGCATATTGGCTAGGTACTGCATTTGGTTCAGGTTTAACCCCCTGCAGAATTCAACTCTAACCACTTATACATAACGATTGCATCTACATAACCTAGACTTGGATGTAGAAAGGCTTTTGGCAAACAGCCCACTTTTTCAAACCCTAACTTTTGCCATAGATTTATTGCAGCTATATTGCTTGCTGCTACAAAATTAAACTGCATCGCTTTATAGCCCAACACACGCGCCTCTTGTTGTGAGTGTTGACACATAAAAGACGCAATGCCCCGGCCTCGGGCCTCAGGCGCAACCATGTAGCCACAGTTACAGACGTGACTCCCTGGGCCTGACTGATTGGTCTTGATGAAGTAAGTGCCAACAATAATTGCAGCCTCTTCAACCACATAAGTCTTCTGTGGGTCTTCTAACCATATTTTCTGGGCTTGCGCCCTAGTGGTGTTGTTTGGGTAGGCGTAGGTTTCACCTGCATTAGCAATGTCATGAAAAATAGGCCAGATCCCATCAAAATCAGCATTTGTAGCTTGCCGGATGTTCATGCTATCGAATCCTAAGTTAATTAGCACTTGTTTCAACACTGTCAGGGAAGTTTACAACTGTAGCTTTCACCAGATCAAATATAAAGGTAAAATTAAAACCAATTTTTCCACAGGACAAAGACCATGGGTAGAGCCTACCAAAACAAAAAATTATCCATCGCCAAAACATCTGACGCTAAAGCCAAGGTGTATAGCAAGTACGGACGTGAAATTTATGTTTGTGCAAAATCTGGTGGTGTTGAGCCCGATGGAAACTTAGCACTTCGTACGCTCATAGATAAGGCTAAAAAAGATCAAGTACCAAGCCACGTAATCGATAAGGCGTTGGAAAAGGCCAAAGGTAGTGGTGGTGAAGACTATTCCACAGCACGTTATGAAGGTTATGGCCCCGGCAGTTCTATGGTAATTGTTGAGTGCCTTACAGACAACCCTAATCGTACTTTTGGTGACGTCCGTCTATGCTTTACTAAAACTAAGTGCAAGATTGGCACCCCGGGCAGTGTAGGCCATATGTTTGATCATAGTGCTATTTTTGTTTTTAGCGGTGATGACGAAGATACCGTATTAGAGGCACTAATAATGGCCGACGTTGATGTAACGGACATTGAGTGCGAAGACGACATGACAACCGTGTTTGCTCCTCACACTGAGTACAATAAAGCCAAGCAAGCACTTATTGACACATTGGGCAATGATAAAGGCGAATTTGAGTTTGAGGTCGATGAGATCCAATTCATCCCACAAAACACCCACCCGGTAACGGGTGATGATGCGATTATGTTTGAAACCTTTTTAGATATGCTTACCGACCTTGATGACGTGCAAAACGTTTATCACAACGCAGACCTTAATTAAGTTTAGCTGCACCTCACACGTTATCTAATGCGGCCTCGACCGCGCTTTGAGCGTGAATGGCGGTGGTGTCGTAAAGTGGTATTGAAGTATCAGCCTGTTGCACCAGTAAGGTGATTTCTGTACAGCCTAAAATTATTGCTTGAGCACCTTGGTCAAATAGATCTTCAATCACATTAAGGTAGTAGCGCTTAGATTCTTTGTCAATTTGGCCAAGACACAGTTCTTGGTAAATAACCTCATGAACCTTCTGTTGTTGCTCGGCATTGGGCGTAATCACCTCTATACCAAACTCTTCAACCAAACGTCCTTTGTAAAATTCCTGCTGCATAGTAAATGCTGTGCCTAGCAGGCCTACTTTGGTGATGCCATCTGTTAACAGCTCATTAGCTGTAGCATCTGCTATATGAAGCAGCGGAATCTTCACAGCTGCCTGGACCTCAGCCGCCACCTTGTGCATGGTGTTGGAACAAATCAAAAATAGATCTGCCCCGCCGGCTTCTAAAGCTTTGGCCGCCTTAACCAAAATGTCTGCCGTGTCTTGCCATTTACCTAGACGCTGAAGCTGCTCAATTTCATGAAAATCCACACTATACAGGCAAATTTTAGCGCTATGTAAGCCCCCTAAAGTTTCCCTAACCCCTTGATTAAGCGCGCTGTAATAGAGACTGGTTGATTCCCAACTCATACCTCCTATAAGACCGATGGTTTTCATCGTTTAACGTTCCAGTAACTTACAAATGGTGTTCTTAGGTAAGGGAACGGTAATTGAAAATTCCACTTTCTCGCAAAAGCATTTGCCTTTCATAACATGATACCCCTAGATTTCCTTTCGCAACTCACTTCGTAGTGCCAGCAATACCTCTGCAGTTGGTGGCAACAAACCCCGCCATAGTTTAAAGGACTGAGCAGCTTGTTCAACTAACATGCCTAGACCATCGTTTGCTTGTGCTACGCCTTGTTTGACTGCCCATGTGTTGAACACTGTGGTTTTAGCAGAGTACATCATGTCGTAGCAGTGGGTATTATTGGTCAGTAAGCCATCTGGCAACGGTGGAAGGTCTCCAGCAAGACTAGCAGAGGTGCCATTGATAACCCAGTCAAATTGACCCTTTAGTTGGCCCATAGGTAAGGCATCAATACTTCCTAAGTCGGCAAATGAAGCTGCCAGCGTTTGCGCTTTACTATGGGTTCGGTTGGCGATTATAAGCTGCTTTGGAAGCTGCGCAAGGAGAGGTTGTAACACACCTCTAACCGCCCCACCTGCTCCTAATACTAAGATTCGTTTAGCTTTTAATTCGCCATTAAGGTTATGGCAGATGTCCCTCACCAAACCTACACCATCAGTATTTTCTGCCACTAATTGCCCTTGTTCATTTAAGTACAGAGTATTGGCGGCTTCTGCCTTTTCAGCAGCTGGACTAATAGCCTGTGCCATAGCAAAGGCCCGCTGTTTAAAGGGCACCGTAATATTTAGACCCTTACCACCGGTTGCAAAGAATTCCTTAACAGTGTGCTCAAACACAGCTTCTAGTACTAGTTGTGCTTGGTAGTTGATATGTTGTTTGGTAGCCTCTGCAAATGCCTTATGAATATTAGGAGATTTGCTTTGATGGATAGGGTTACCAAACACACGGTACTGATCTATAGACATGGGTTACTCCAGCCAATTTTTGGCAGGTAAAAAATCCCGCCCTAGTATAGCTTCTTCTGAACTCTCATCGATTTGGTAATCGTAGCTCCAGCGCACTTCGCTTGGCAATGACATGAGAATAGATTCTGTACGCCCCCCTGTTTGTAAACCAAACAAGGTGCCTCGGTCATATACTAAATTGAATTCTACATATCGACCACGACGGTGCAACTGGAAATCCCGTTGCCGCTCGCCATATGCCATGTCCTTGCGACGCTCAATGATGGGGCCATAGGCCTTAAGGTAGCTATCGCCTACACTTTGCATAATGGCAAAAGCAGTATCAAAATCAGGGTCATTTAGATCATCAAAAAACAGACCGCCCACACCTCTAGCTTCTTCCCGATGGGGCAAATAAAAATATTCGTCACACCAGGTTTTTAATCGCAGGTAAAGCGCTTCACCAAACGGATCACAGGCAGCTTTGGCCGTAGCATGCCAATGGCGGCAGTCTTCTTGGTTACCATAGTATGGTGTTAGGTCATAACCACCACCAAACCACCACACAGGTTCTTCGCCTGGCTTTTCCGCAACAAAAAATCTTACATTGGCGTGGGATGTTGGTGCATAAGGGTTTCGAGGATGAATTACCAGCGACACTCCCATGGCCTGAAAAGTACGTCCAGCTAGTTCTGGTCGATGAGCAGTGGCAGATGCGGGCATAGAATCGCCCATCACGTGGGAAAAATTCACCCCCCCTTTTTCAATAACGCTGCCACCAGCCAATACACGGCTGATACCGCCACCACCTGCTTCACGTTGCCATTCGTCGGCGATAAATTGAGCACCGCCATCTAATTCTTGCAAGGCATCACATATAGTTTGCTGCAGACCAAGGAGGTATGTTTTTACTGCCTTAATGTTGACGTTGGACACGAAGTATTCCTTAAATATTGATTTACGCTGGACGAATGACTTGTCCCGAAACTAAATCTTTCACTTGGCTGGGTTGTTTACTCTGGCCTAGCTCGCCATTAACTACGTAATCAAGTTGGTCGCCAAAGGTACGTGCTATGTGCAAGCGGCTTCTGATTGGTTGGTGCCCAGCTAAATTGGCAGAAGTAGATACTATTGGGCCGTTAAAACGATCACATAATGCGGTCACTATAGGATGGGCCGATACCCGCAAGGCAACGCTCGCATGCTGACCTTTAATCCATGGTGGCACCCAACATTGTGGGTCTGGTATTAACCAAGTGGTTGGGCCCGGCCAAGTTAGGTTAAGCTGCTCGATTTGTTGCGCCGTCAATGCGTCTAACAAGGGCTGAAACTGGCCCCATTGGGACGCAATTAATATTAGGCCTTTGTACATGGGCCGTTGTTTTAATTTGAGCATTCTATCTACCGCTGCCGCATTCCATGGGTCACAGCCTAAGCCCCATACCGCCTCTGTAGGATAGGCGATGACGCCACCGGTGATTAGGGTTTGTGTGGCGCGGTTTAAATGCCAATTGCTGGGTCGCATAGATTTCCTAAGACGCTTGTGCCTAAAGCACTTTTTCATAACCACCGACCGTCAGTCGCACCAGGCCAAGTAGCTCTAATTCTACCAATTGTGCTGCAACAACATTATACGGCTCATCCAATTGAGCGCAAAGTATATCAACTGGCACAGGGTCATAGCCAAAAACTCGCAGCAATTTTTGTAATTCTTCCACAATATACCCAGAATCTTGCTGTATAGTTAGGTCTTGGGGTTGGTAGCGCCCTACCCATGGCCGCAATTGAAGGGCCAATTCTGTCAAAACTTGTTGTGGTTGATCCACTAGTATAGCTCCGTTACGTATCAATTGGTGGCAGCCATGGGCTTGAACATTGTGCACGCTTGAGGGCACAGCAAAGACCTCCCGCCCTTGTTCCAATGCGGTTTTGGCGGTAATGAGAGAACCACTTCTAAGCGCCGCCTCCAAAACTAAAACGCCCATACTCAACCCACTGATGATGCGATTACGTGCTGGAAACCGGTATCCTAAGGGTTTGGCCATAAGCGGCCAAGGTGACACCAGCAATCCAGCGCCCGCAAGTATACGTTGTGCCAATGGCTGATGTTTTAATGGGTATATTTGACCTAACCCCGATCCGAGTACCGCAATAGTATCCGCTTGGGCGTCAAGGGCCCCTTGATGACAAGCACCATCTATACCTAAGGCCAAGCCACTGACGATTGTTAAACCACTGGCACCAAGGCTAGCAGCAAAAGTTTTGGCTAATGCCATCCCATTGGCTGTGGCTCTACGGGCACCCACCATGGCAATGCAGGGTTCATTAAGCAGGCTAGAGCGACCTTGCAACCATAAGAATGCAGGTGGGTGGTGAATTGATTTCAAAGCTTCTGGATAGTTCATATCATCATACAGTAGCAACAAGGCGTTGTTACTCTCTACCCAATGCAATTGCTTAGCGAGGCTCAATTGTAAAGGTTGAGACGTTAACCGGGCTAGACACTGGCGCTGCTTATGGCTCAAAATAGAGACTAACTGAGGCGACAATTGTTGCTCTAAAATAGTGGCTCCGTGGCTATAAAGTTGAGCTAAGTCGAAGCCTTGCTTAAAGGTTAGGTTGAGTTCGCTCAACGCAAGCCAAGCTAAATGATGATCATCCATAATCATTCCATTACTAAAGACAGATAGTGCTATAATTCTAGCTAATAAATTTATATTTGCGTTAGTAATCCTCAAACCTGCTGCGCCAGACCTCAACGAACACAGAATCCCATGGCACTATTACCAATTTTAGAGTTTCCAGATCCACGTTTGCGCAAAGTTGCAGTGGATGTGGTGCAAATTAACGATGACACCCGCCAACTGGCTAAGGACATGCTAGAAACCATGTACCATGCCCCGGGCATAGGTTTAGCCGCTTCACAAGTGAATGTTCACCAACGCGTTGTGGTGATTGATGTAAGCGAAGATGGTGACGACCCAAGGGTGCTAGTTAACCCTAGTTGGGAACCATTGACCGACGAAGTGCAAAGCTACCAAGAAGGTTGCTTGTCGGTGCCTGAGTTTTACGACGATGTAGCACGTCATAGCAAAATTCAACTCTGCGCCTTTGATGAAAATGGTGAAACTATTTCTGAGCAAGCCGAGGGCTTGTTTGCTGTTTGTATTCAACATGAACTAGACCACCTTAACGGTAAGTTGTTTGTGGATTACCTTTCACGTGTTAAAAGGGACCGCATCCGTAAAAAACTTGAGAAAAAACACCGTGATGAAGCCAAAGATGCGCTCTACGAAGCTAGGGCCAAAATTGACGAGGAAGCCCAAGCGTGAGCGAAACGGGTTTAAGAATTATTTTTGCAGGCACACCAGAATTTGCAGCCCAACATTTACAAGCCTTGCTTGATAGTTCACACCAGGTAGTTAGTGTTTACAGCCAGCCAGACCGCCCTGCTGGTCGGGGCCGCAAATTGACAGTTAGCCCAGTTAAGACCCTCGCCCTTGAACACTCGATTGAAGTACAACAACCGTTAACTCTAAAAGACCCACAAACTCAGCATGTATTGGCTAGCTACAAAGCCGACATCATGGTGGTCGTAGCTTATGGTTTACTACTCCCTCAAGTCGCTTTAGACACGCCTCGCTTAGGTTGTATTAATGTGCACGGCTCCTTATTACCCCGTTGGCGTGGCGCAGCGCCCATTCAACGAGCAATATTAGCCGGTGACGCAACGTCTGGTGTGACGGTTATGCAAATGGAAGCGGGCCTAGACACCGGTCCTATGTTGCTTAAAACAGGCATTCCCATTACATTAGCTGACACTAGCGCTAGCTTGTACAAAAAGTTGGCAGAGCTTGGTTGTAATAGCCTAGTTAAGGTTTTAAATGGCCTGCAAAGTGCAAAACTTACGGCGGAAGTTCAAGACAACGCTGAAGCCAACTATGCCGCTAAGTTAACCAAAGCCGAGGGCGCCATTGATTGGCACCAAAGTGCCCAGCAAATCAGCCTGCAAGTACGCGGTCTTAACTCCTGGCCAGTGGCCTACAGCGATTGGCAAGACAATCGCCTACGCATCTGGATGGCCCACGCAATAGAGTCCTCTGGTAACCAACCAGCTGGCACTTTAGTTACGCTTGATAAAACGGGTTTAGAAGTGGTGTGTGGTAGGGGCCACCTTAAAATCACTCAATTACAATGGCCTGGTGGCAAGACCCTAAATCAAAGTGAAATCATGAGCCTAAAACAAAAAATGATACTTGGTGAAGCCTTTACCAGCCTTAAGGTGGACAACTAACCATGGCAAACCCACGCTTATTGGCAGCCCAAGCCCTTACCTCTGTGTTGTGCCAAAAGGGCTCTTTAGCTTCTAGCCTACCTAAGGCCTTAGAAGCTGCAGAACATGGAGACCGCGCCCTCATTCAGCAACTGTGCTACGGCACCTGTAGGCATTTCCCACAACTGGAACTCATTGCGGAACAGCTTCTACACAAACCTATAAAGAGCCAGGATCAGGATATTTATGCACTCATTCTTATGGGTTTATACCAAATTAAGGCCATGCGTACGCCTGACTACGCGGCCGTAGATGCTACCGTGCAAGCTGCTAAGGCTAGTGGCAAACGCTGGGCAGACAAACTGATCAATGGTGTATTGCGTTCTTATATTCGTGGAGGTGTAGAACTTGCTGAAGTGCTTAATGAGCATGATGCCTACCGTTATAATCACCCCGAGTGGCTCGTGTCTAAGCTAAGCCACCATTGGCCAAATCATTGGCTACAAATTATAGCGGCCAACGACCCCCAAGGGCCTCTTACACTCCGCGTCAATAGCCGAAAAATCAGCCCTAGTGATTATTTAATCGCTTTAGCAGACGCAGGTCACCTAGGCCACGCATGCCAGATAAGCAATGTTGGAGTGCAACTTGTAAAACCTTGCGATGTCACTCAATTGCCAGGTTTTTCGGAAGGTTGGTTTAGTGTGCAGGACGAAGCACCGCAACTATCTGCGCAGTTATTACAACTAGAAGCGGGCCAGCGCGTGTTAGATGCTTGTGCTGCGCCCGGTGGTAAAACCTGCCATTTATTAGAAGCGCAGGATCTAGATGTCGTTGCGGTTGAGCTTGAACAACGGCGTATTGGTCGCATGGAAGAAAACTTACAGCGTATGGGGCTAGAAGCAAAGATCATCTGCGCCGACGCCAGTGAGCCAGATCAGTGGTGGGATGGAGAAACCTTTGACCGGATACTGCTTGATGCGCCCTGTTCGGCTACTGGTGTAATTAGACGCAACCCCGACATAAAAATTCTACGCACTAGCGAAGACGTTTTGGAACTGGCCCAATTGCAACTAAAACTACTACATAATCTATGGCCTTTGTTGAAACCCGGAGGTTATTTGCTCTACGCCACTTGCTCCATATTACGCCAAGAAAATGATCGCCTTGTGGCCCGCTTTTTAAAGCAGCAAACACAGGCCCAACATTGTGTCATTGATGGTGATTGGGGCATTGAAATGGATGTAGGCCGCCAGCTATTTCCTAATCCAACAAGTCACGATGGCTTTTACTACGCCAAACTTCACAAGCCACTCTAACAGTTGCAGTCATGATGGTAGATTCTGCCATGTGTTCTGCTATCATGGTGGCCATAAAAAGCTCTTGAGGCATTTTGCTCTAGTATGAAAATCATCATTCTTGGTGCAGGTCAGGTTGGCCGTACCCTTGCTGAAAACTTGGCCAACGAGGCCAATGATGTGACTATGGTGGACCAAGACGCCGGCCACTTAAAAGATTTACAAGATCGCCTTGATATTCGTACCGTGCGCGGGCATGCATCGCTTCCCAATATTCTAGCCAGTGCCGGTGCCGAAGACGCTGATATGTTAGTGGCTGTTACCAACAGTGACGAAGTAAACATGGTGGCCTGCCAAATCGCTAAAACCATGTTCCAAACACCTACCATTATTAGCCGTATCCGCGAACATCAGTATTTGTTAGAGCGCGAAGCCTTATTTAAACAAGAGCCACGAGCGTTTCCTATCGACGTCATTATTAGCCCAGAAAAGTTGGTTACCGCCCACGTTCAGCGACTGATAGAAAACCCGACGGCCCTACAAGTGCTCGATTTTGCCAAAGGTAAAGTGCAGCTGGTTGCGGTGACCGCCAGCCATGGTGGCCCATTAGTGGGTAAACCTGTATCTGATTTGCGAAGTCATATGCCTAACGTTGACACTCGCGTTGCGGCCATTTTCCGCAACGATAAAGCCATCGTACCTTCCGGTAAAACCCATATTCATGTCGATGATGAAGTCTTTTTTATCGCTGCTAAGGCGGATATTAGTAAGGTCATGAGTGAACTTCGTCGATTAGAAAAACCATATAAACGCATCATGATCGCAGGTGGTGGTAATATTGGTTCTAGGTTAGCCCAAAATTTACGTAATAATTTCCGCGTCAAAGTTATTGAACGCGGGCTAGAGCGTTGTGAGCACCTAGCCGATATCCTTGACGATGTCATCATCCTACATGGTAGTGCTTCCGACAAAGAGCTACTAATCGAAGAAAACATAGAATCTACGGATGTTTTTTGTGCCTTAACTAACGACGACGAGGCCAATATTATGGCGTCTATGTTGGCTAAACGTTTAGGCGTGCGCACGGTGATGACCCTAATAAACAATCCAGCTTACGTTGATCTAATAGAAGATGGCACCATCGACATTGCCATTTCTCCTCAACAGACCACCATCAGTAGCCTACTAACCCATGTCCGCCGTGGCGATATCGTCAACGTTCACTCCTTAAGGCGAGGTGCCGCAGAAGCTATCGAAGTGGTAGCTCATGGAGACACAAAAACGTCCAAAGTGGTTGGCCGTAATGTTGCTGATATTAGCCTGCCCCAGGGCACCAGTTTTGGCGCCATTGTACGTGGTGAAGACGTGCTCATTGCACACCATGACACTGTCATCAAAAACAATGACCATTGCATTCTATTCTTGACAGATAGACATATGATTCACGATGTTGAGCGACTATTCGCCGTTACACTTGGATTCTTTTAGGCCTTAATATGCACTTTCGTGTTACCTTAAAAATCATTGGTATGCTGCTAATGGCTTTCAGCGCCTCCATGTTGCCGTCATTAGTCATTGCCCTAAGCCTCCATGACGATGGTGCAGAAAGTGCGTTTGCGATCTCTTTCTTCATCACTTTTATTGCTGGTTTTTTGTTGTGGCTATGTTTTGCGAAACACAATAACGTTTTGCGCACGCGAGATGGTTTTGTGATTGTGGTGATGTTTTGGTCTATTCTAGGCCTGTTTGGCGCCTTGCCCTTTTACTTCTCCACGCCCTTGTCTATAGTTAACCCAAATTGGAGTTATGTGGACGCTCTGTTTGAATCCCTTTCTGGCCTTACCACCACCGGTGCTACGGTCATTACGCATCTTGATGTATTGCCTAAATCGCTATTGTTTTACCGTCAATTTCTACAATGGTTTGGCGGTATGGGTATTATCGTATTAGCCGTCGCAATTCTTCCTATGCTGGGCATTGGCGGTATACAACTATATCGAGCAGAAACTCCAGGGCCAGTAAAAGACTCCAAACTCACCCCCAGAATTACCGAAACAGCCAAGCAACTTTGGTATATTTACTTAACTCTTACGGTCACTTGCGGTTTAGCCTACTGGTTTGCAGGCATGAACGCCTTTGATGCTATCACCCATAGTTTTTCCACCGTTGCTATCGGAGGCTTCTCTACCCATGATGCCAGCTTGGGGTATTTTAATAGTGCTGCTATAGAAACCATTGCCATCGTTTTTATGTTACTAGCGGCGGTAAATTTTGGCCTCCATTTCCACACTGCGCGCACCATACGACAAAAACACTATAGAGCTAGCTTATTACATTATTGGAAGGACGAGGAATTCCGCTTCTTCCTAACTGTGATCGCCATCATTTGTCTTATCACTGTGACCACTTTGTGGCTCACCAATAACATGAGCTTTAACGATAGTTTCCGTCAGGGTGTGTTTGAAGTGGTCTCTATTGCCACCACTACAGGCTATGCCACAGCAGATTTCGCCCAATGGCCAGCCATGTTAGCCTTCCTTTTGTTCAGTGCGGCCTTCATGGGCGGCTGTGCCGGCTCTACCGGCGGTGGCATGAAGGTGGTACGGGTACTTATTATACTTAAACAAGGGCTTCGAGAAATACAACGGCTTATCCACCCTAACGCTATCGTTCACGTAAAGTTGGGCTCTAGCCCAATCCCAGATAGAGTGGCCGAAGCTGTGTGGGGGTTTGTCTCCGTTTACATTTTAGTCTTTTTGATCATGATGGTTGCCCTGTTAGCGACAGGCTTAGATCAGGTTACTGCTTGGTCAGCCGTAGGTGCTACCATCAATAATCTTGGCCCTGGTCTGGGTGACGTTGCACTTAACTATGGTGATATTAATAACACTGCTAAGTGGATACTATGTTTCTCTATGCTCTTGGGTCGTCTAGAAGTCTTTACCTTATTAGTGTTATTCACTCCCATGTTTTGGCGCGAGTAGGTTGTTCTATTAGCTAGTTTTTCTGAACCTATTCACAGACTTATCCACAGGAATTATTTGCTATGCCAGAGTGCTGGAACCAACGTTATTCTTTAACCTCTGAGTTACCTTGCGTCAGTTATGGCCTGCAAAATTACACCCATTTATTTCCCAACACTGGCTCCGGTTTAGACTTAGCGTGCGGTTTAGGACAAAACGCTATATTCCTTACAAATCATGGGCTTACGATGCATGGGTGGGACTATTCTACAGCTGGACTTAAGCAAATGCTGCACCATTGTGGCATGCAAAAAGTTGAGGTAAATCAACGGTGTATAGATCTTACAGATACGCCATGGCCAAACCAGATGTTTGACCTTATTTGTGTAACAGCATTTCTTAGTCGCACACTTTGTCCACAGATTATATCGCACCTCAATCCAGGTGGTATGTTAGTCTATCAGACGTTTAATCAAGTTACTCACATAGCAGGTGAAGCCCTTAGTAAGCCTCGGCGCCCAGCTTTTTTGTTGGCAAGAGGCGAGCTGTTAGAATTGTTTAATGAGCTAGAGCCTCTGGTCTATCTCGACGAACAAGAGCTGGCCCACCTAGATCACCCATTAGCCGGCAAAGCCTTGTTGATAGCCCGCAAGCCCTTAACTGTCTGAGCAACCATCAAACTAGCAAACACATGATCTTGGTTAACTGGCTGTCAGTTTTACTCCTGCTGTTGTCTAAAATGCACTAACGGTGCGATTTATTTTTAGCTAGTCCGCTCTAAAGTATTTTTGAAACGTCGGTATTCCCATTGGTATTGTTCTGGAGCGCTTTGGACCAACCTTTCTATTGATGTATTGATTGCTTGTACCTTGGCTGTCAGCACTTCAGTATTGTCATCGCTACAATTATCCGCCACACACCGGTCAGTAATGTCTTCTAGCTCAATAACGAACCCTTCGCTGGCATCCAAACGACGCGCAAAACCTAGAATAATGCGTGTGTTTTTAGTGTTAGCCAACTGCGCTGCTAATGTCATGGTATAAGCTGGCTGGCCAAACCATTGGCTAATTGTACCAGCTGCTGGCGGCGGTTCTTGGTCTGGCAATATCAGATTAACTTCACCTTTTAATAATGCTCGTTTAAGCAGCATTACGCCTTTCGCCGATGCTGGTGCCAGTTTCATGCCTGCGTTGCTTCTTGCTTGATGTATCAGTTTATCAAGGCCAGGCAATTTAGCAGGTTTATACAGGGCTGTGACCTTGGCTTCATGCGCAGCCCAATTAGCAAACAGTTCCCAGTTACCCAAATGAGGCGTTAATAGCACCACACCTCCTTTGCTTTGGGCTTGGCTAAGACATGCTGACCCTTGCACCGCCTTGATACTATCTAAACCGCGCTGACTAGGCTGTGTCCAATTGATACCCATCTCAAGTGCGGCGTATATAGTATGTAGCAAACTTTGGCGTACTAATTTTCCTTGTTGCTGACTGGTGAGGCTTGGACAACAGCGCCGGATGTTTAGCCGAGTCTGTTTGAGGTTTTGATTCGGCAACACCACCATGAGAGCTAATATTACCTTAGATATACTATGCAGCCACCACAGGGGTAGCTTTCCTAATATTCGTAATAGGCCCACAGCGAGGCTGGATTTCATTTTTTCAGACATAAAGTGGTCAAAGATTCTTTCTTAAGGCCTAAGTTTGGCTCAGTTAGGTAATGATACCTCGTAAATGGCCTATAAACGAGGGACTAGCGTGCTTTTAGGTACATGCCAGCCGCGTACTGCTAGTGTATAATATGGGGCTTAAATCTTGCTCTTGGCGTTGTGCTGAAGCAACTCTTTCTTTTACTTAATGCGTGGATTTAGTCGTGGATAAAACAACCGATACCAGTACTTTTCAAGGACTCATTTTTGCCTTGCAACAATACTGGTCTGCTCAAGGCTGCAACATCATGCAGCCACTCGATATGGAAGTCGGGGCTGGCACCTTTCATCCTGCGACTTTTCTTAAGGCCATTGGCCCTGAAAGCTGGCGCGCGGCATACGTTCAGCCCAGCCGCCGCCCTACAGATGGCCGCTATGGTGAGAATCCTAACCGGTTACAACATTATTTCCAGTTTCAGGTAGTCATTAAGCCATCACCAACAAATTTTCAAGAATTGTACTTACAATGCCTAGATCACCTGGGTATTGATACCCAGGTACATGATGTACGTTTTGTTGAAGACAACTGGGAATCTCCAACACTGGGCGCATGGGGCTTAGGCTGGGAAATCTGGCTTAACGGTATGGAGGTGTCCCAATTTACCTATTTCCAACAAGCAGGTGGTCTTGAGTGCTTCCCGGTGATGGGTGAGATTACTATCGGTCTTGAGCGTATCGCCATGTACCTACAAAACGTTGATAGCGTGTATGATCTCGTGTGGAGCCGCGCTGCTGATGGCACTACTGTGAGTTATGGCGACATATTCCATCAGCAGGAAGTAGAAATGTCGACCTACAACTTCGAACACGCGCAAGTAGATACACTGTTTAGTAACTTTGACCATTACGAGGTTGAATGTGTCCGTATGGTTGACGCTAAACTGCCCTTACCCGCTTACGAATTTGTCCTTAAGGCATCCCATGTATTCAACTTGCTTGACGCACGCCATGCCATCTCAGTCACAGAGAGGCAGCGTTATATTCTAAGGGTTCGCGCCCTCGCCCGCCAAGTTGCATTGGAATATTATGCCGCCCGCAAAGCACTTGGTTTTCCCCTTGCTAGCCAGGACTTGAAAGACGAGTTATTGCAGCACGAGGAGCAAAGCTCATGAGCCAAGCCGATTTTTTGTTTGAGTTAGGTACTGAAGAGCTGCCTCCAAAATCTTTAATGGCCTTGTCTAGGGCATTAGAATCCAGCATTACAGGCCAGTTAAAAGAGCTTGGTTTGGAACATGGCCAAGTCATACCTTACGCTACGCCACGCCGATTAGCCGTGATCATTGAGGCCTTAGAAGTGCAGCAGGCTGACCGTCACGAAAGCCGTCGCGGCCCTTCTGTTAAAGCGCCAGAAAAAGCAGTTGAAGGTTTTGCTCGTTCCTGCAAAGTTACGTTAGACGATTTGGCTATTGTTGATACAGAAAAAGGTCAATATTACCAATTTGAGTGCCAAATTAAGGGTTCCAAAACGCTTGATCTTTTGGCAGATGTAATCGACGTCGCCTTAGCTAACCTACCTATAGCCAAGCGTATGCGCTGGGGTGCATCACGTAATGAATTTGTGCGTCCGGTACAGTGGTTCATCCTCTCCTTAGGCAATGAACTCGTGGATACCCAGTTGTTTGATTTGAGTAATAGCCACTCTAGTCGTGGGCATCGTTTTCATAGCCAAGGCCAGATCACCATTGATTCACCTTCGAGTTATGCACAACAGTTGCGCAACCAAGGTCATGTTGTTGTTAGCTTTGATGAACGTAAAACCATGATCCGTACACAAATATCGGAGCAGGCTAAAGCTCTCAATGCTACAGCTGTAATCGATGAAAAATTACTCGACGAAGTGACTGGGCTAGTCGAATGGCCGGTGTGTTTAACCGGTCGCTTTGATGAGGCATTTTTGAAAGTGCCTGCCCAGGCTTTAATTTCTTCCATGAAAGAACATCAGAAATATTTCCATTTTGTAGATGACAAGGGTGATATTTTGCCCCTGTTTCTTACCGTCAGCAACATTATTAGCAAGGATGCTAACCGCGTTATTGCGGGTAATGAACGTGTTATTCGTCCACGGCTTGCCGACGCTGTGTTCTTTTTTGAAACTGATAAGAAAACCACATTAGAGAGCCGTAACGAAGCTTTGGGAAAAGTGGTGTTTCAAGCAGAACTAGGCACCGTGCTTGACAAGACCCGACGGGTTTCTCAATTGGCTAGCCGTATTGCCCGCCTAATTGGCGCAGACAGTGCTCTGGCAGCTCGTGCAGGCGCCCTATCTAAGGCTGACCTTAATACCGATATGGTGCTTGAGTTTAGTGACTTACAGGGCCTAATGGGCCACGTTTACGCTCTCAGCGATGGTGAGGATGTTACGGTTGCAGCCGCCCTAGAGCAACACTACTGGCCTAAGTTTGCCGGCGATTGTTTGCCACAATCCTCTATTGCTAGCGCTGTTGCTATTGCTGATAGGTTAGATACCTTGGTAGGGCTGTTTGGTATTGGTCAACCGCCTACGGGTAGTAAGGACCCGTATGCCTTAAGACGGGCTACCGTTGGTTTATTACGCATTATTATTGAACAAGATTTGGAACTTGATCTTGCTGCGTTGCTTCAGGCCTCTTATGCTTTGCATGAAGATTTACCATCACCCTTAGCAAAAGTTCAACCACAGTTATTGAACTTTATATTCGATCGTCTACGGGCCCACTATGAGGATCAGAAAGTTTCAGTTGATATTTATTTAGCCGTCATGGAGAACAAATCTAATTCACCATTAGACTTTGATCGCCGTGTTCAAGCTGTAAGTCAGTTCTTGAAGCTTGACGCAGCGCCAGCTCTTATCGCGAGTAATAAACGTGTGAGTAACATCCTTAGCAAAAATGGTAATGGTGATTCCTCGTTTGATGCAGCATTGTTGTTAGAGGCTGCCGAGATCACATTAGCTGACTCGTTGGAAAAAATTAAACAAAGCAACTTGGCTGTTATAACTCATGGCAACTACCATGATGCGCTACAAGCACTTGCTCAGCTGGCAGGCCCACTTGATCAATTCTTCTCAGACATCATGGTAATGACTGATGATGATGCCCTTAAGAACAACCGTTTGGCATTGCTGTCAGAACTTCAAACTGAGCTTGGTCGTGTGGCTGACATTAGTTTGTTGGCCCATTAGAATTTGATTTTTTAGAGTGTTTCACGTGAAACATTATTGTTAATTTTTCCCATACAACACCGCTAGTCACTTTCTACAGCCAATAAAAAGCCTCCGTTTGGAGGCCTGTTTATTGGCTATAGTAGCTTCTAAACGCCAGAGCTAGAAGTCCAAATTGGCAACCCGTAGGGCGTTTTCTTCGATAAAGATTCTGCGGGGCTCAACCTCGTCACCCATAAGAGTGGTAAACATTTGGTCTGCCGCAATGGCATCATCAATGGTTACACACAACATACGACGTTGCTCCGGATCCATAGTGGTCTCCCACAATTGGTCTGGGTTCATTTCACCTAAACCCTTATAACGCTGAACAGAAAGACCACGGCGTGCTTCCTTCATTAGCCAGTCCAAACCATGAGCAAAGCTTTCCGTTGGGAAGGTCTTTTCGCCCCGCTGGAAGTAACCATCTTCTTCTAATAACCCAGATAGGGCGGCATTAAGAGCGACGATAGACCGGTACTCACTGGAACTCAAGAAGTCGAAGCTAATCATATAGTCATCGTCGATACCGTGGGTTGTGATGGTAATCATGGGTAAGTAGCCATCACGCTCTGGGTTTGCGCGCACCTGGCCATCGTACATGGCGCCACCCACTTCCTGCCCTTCTAAACTCTCCAAAATTGAATCTAACCATGCCGCAACCTTATCTTGATCATGCAATTCGTCTAGGGCAAGTACCGGCGCATAAATCATTTGCTTCAAGATGACCCCTGGAATTATACGCTCAACACGTTTAACAGTTGCCATGACCTGACGATACTGTACCGCCAAACTTTCCAAACCAGTACCCAAAATTGCTGGAGCACTTGCACTGGAATGCAAAGATGCACCGTCCATTGCGCCTTGTAGTAAGAACCCATCCAGTGCTGGATCATCTTTGAGGTATTGCTCCTGCTTACCTTTCTTCACCTTGTAAAGTGGTGGCTGGGCAATAAACAAGTGGCCATTTTCAATCACCTTGGGTAAATGACGGAAGAAAAAGGTTAACAACAAAGTACGTATGTGGGCACCGTCGACGTCGGCATCGGTCATGATTATCACACTGTGGTAGCGTAACTTCTCAATATCGAACTCATCACGACCAATACCACAACCTAAGGCAGTGATTAATGTCCCAACCTCAACAGAGGAAAGCATCTTGTCAAAACGAGCCTTCTCGACATTGAGAATCTTACCCTTTAGCGGCAGGATCGCTTGGGTTCGGCGATTACGTCCCTGCTTAGCAGAGCCACCTGCAGAGTCGCCCTCCACTAGATAGATTTCAGAAAGACCAGGGTCTTTCTCTTGGCAGTCTGCTAACTTACCAGGCAGACCTGCGATATCTAAGGCTCCCTTGCGACGAGTCATATCACGCGCCCTTCGAGCCGCTTCCCTTGCTCTTGCCGCATCGATCATCTTGCCAACAATGACACGTGCCTCTTGAGGGTGTTCTTGTAGAAATTCAGACAAACAACGACCCAGCTCCTGCTCTACAGCAGACTTAACTTCTGATGAAACCAGCTTATCTTTAGTTTGGGAGGAAAATTTTGGGTCTGGCACTTTAACGGAAATAATGGCGGTTAAACCTTCTCGTGCATCGTCCCCAGAAGTTGCTACCTTGGACTTCTTCTGTGCCGACTCTGCTTCTATGTAGTTATTTAGGGTACGGGTAAGGGCCGAACGAAAACCACTGAGGTGAGTGCCACCATCTCGCTGAGGAATATTGTTTGTAAAGCAGTGGATACTTTCTTGGAAAGAGTCATTCCACTGCAATGCGACCTCTACACCAACACCATCTGCATGCATGGTATTAAAGTGCATACACTTGTTGATTGGGGTCTTGTTGGCATTCAAATATTCAACAAAGGCAGCTACGCCACCTTCGTAACAAAATACTTCTTCTCGCCCAGAGCGGTCATCTTTAAGACGAATGGCCACACCTGAATTTAGAAATGAAAGCTCACGTAAGCGTTTAGCCAAAATATCAAAATGGAACATGATGTTTGTAAAAGTATCAGGTGAAGCCGTGAACGTACAGGTGGTGCCGGTACCTTCAGTTGTGCCCACTACCGCCAAAGGAGCTTGTGGAACACCGTGATGGTAAATCTGCTCATGAACCTGGCCGTTACGACGAATGGTAAGTTTTAATTCCGTAGAAAGTGCGTTTACTACACTTACGCCTACACCGTGTAAGCCACCTGACACCTTATAACTATTGTCGTCAAATTTACCACCGGCGTGCAGCACCGTCATGATAACCTCAGCTGCAGACACCCCCTCTTCCAAGTGAATGTCTACGGGAATACCACGTCCATCATCAACAACAGTTACCGTATCATCAGACTGAATGGTTACGCTAACTTCACTACAATAACCAGCTAGAGCTTCATCGATACAGTTATCGACAATTTCAAACACCATGTGGTGCAAACCTGTACCATCATCCGTATCACCAATATACATGCCTGGGCGCTTACGCACCGCGTCCAATCCCTTAAGGACTTTGATACTGGACGAATCGTAGACTGTCTCTTCGCTCATTAATTACTCCGAAGTCATTTTCTTAAATAGTGGCAGCCAATCCTAAATGGATATTTATTCCTGGCTTACTTGCCCGTGTTTCACGTGAAACATTTTAATTTGCGCTTCTTCTGGCCAACAATCAGTTAGCTCATCGGGTCCAACACTAGTGACAAATACCTGTGTATCTAAACTCACTAACTGCCGGCATATCTCTCGCCTGTGGGACCAGTCCAACTCAGCCGCTAAGTCATCAACTAAAAAAACACACTTACGACCCTCAGCCTCACTTAACAATTTTCCTTGGGCTAACTTAAGCGCAACGACAACTAACTTTTGTTGGCCACGAGATAGGCGCTCAACAGCATTTACGCCATGCAAGGTTAACTTAACGTCTGCACGTTGAGGCCCTTTCTGGGTATAACCGAGCCGTAAATCACGTTCCAAGGCTTCTTCAAGTATGTCTGCATAATTACGATTAGCAGACCAGCCCGAATAATACCCAAGCTTTAAATCAGGCAAATTCACCAAACCAGACAGCAACTCGAAGAATACTGGCTCAAGGAGCTTCAAATAGGCCTCTCTGAGGCCATTTAACTGCTCGGCAACCTCTACCAAACCTGGGTCAAAACTAGCCCTTACATCGGCGCTCATTGTACCACATTTCAGGGCGCTATTACGTTGTTTTAGCAGCCTCTGAGCCTGTTTCCACAGGCCAAAAAAGATTGGGTTGTGATGATACACTCCCCAGTCCAAATACTGCCTACGAACACTTGGTCCCGCCTCGATCAAGCGCGCACTATTAGGGTCAATCAGTTGAATAGGTAATAGGCTAGCAAGTTCAGCGACAGACGACAGGTTTTCACCATTGAGACGCACATTATGATCACCATCCAAACGGCGATTCATACCCAAAGAGTCAGTAACTCCCTGTGGATTTTTTATCTTGGCAAACAACAGGCAATCAGTGTGCCCTTGAGCAATGACAGAGGCCAATTTTAGACTACGGAAAGAGCGGCCTAAAGCAAGCATGTGTATCGATTCTAAGATACTAGTTTTGCCACTGGCATTAAGCCCATAAAGTAGATTGATACCCCCATCAAATTGAAGGTCAACATGATGCAGGTTGCGCAACCGCTGAATACTTAGTTGCTGTACAGACATTAGCCATAGCGCCTGTGGATAACACCTTTCACAAGATGTGTATAAACTACATTCACCAGCTTGGCCAGTGATTGAAAAACAGGTTGGATTTCAAGCTCTGTTACAGACGCATAGGCATGATGACGTATTGGGCCGCACCATTACCACCGTCCGCCAACAACGCACTAGAATTAGAATCACTCAAAGTAATTTTAACCTGATCACTATGCAGTACATTAAGCACATCAAGGACATATCCAACGTTAAAACCAATTTCAATTTGAGCACCTTGATAATCTACCATCAGACTTTCTTCAGCTTCTTCCTGCTCTGGGTTATTAGCGACAACTTGCAAGTTCGTATCACTTACAGTCATGCGCACGCCACGGTACTTTTCATTAGATAATATAGCTGCACGGCTTAACACTCCGCGCATAGCTAAGCGATCAACAAGCACAATCTTGTCGCCATTACGTGGCAATACGCGCTCATAATCTGGAAACTTGCCATCAACTAGTTTGGAGGTGAAAATAAAATCATTGGTAAATGCGCGAATGTGGCTGGCGCCAATTACCAAGCGAACGGAGGCATCTTCTTCCGTCATTAAGCGCGCCAATTCCAGCACACCCTTACGAGGCACGATCAACTGCTGTCCAGCTTCGTCAGGCAAACCAACCGGCATAAAACTGGTTGCCAAGCGGTGGCCATCGGTGGCCACTGTGCGCAACTGACTATCTTTAATCTCAAACAACATACCGTTTAGATAATAGCGCACATCTTGCTGCGCCATGGCAAAACCGGTTTGATCCACAAGTTGTTTAAGGGCCATTTGAGGCACCTCAAATTCGAACGACTCAGGGCTATCTTCGACGTTGGGAAAGTCTGTCGCAGGCAATGTGGATAACTTAAATTTACTGCGCGCGGAGCGCACCAAACATTGTTCTTCGTTTTGGGAAACTTCAATCATGGCGTGATCAGGTAATGATTTGCATATGTCCATCAACTTACGTGCCGGAATCGTCACCCCACCATCCTCACCTGCCTGATCTAAACTCACCCGGCCCACTAACTCTACTTCCAAGTCAGTGCCTGTAAGCGTAAGTTGATCACCCTCCACCACGACCAATATATTGGCCAACACAGGTAGGGTTTGGCGCCTCTCAACAACACCTGCAACTAACACTAAGGGCTTTAAAAAGGCTTCTCGGCTGATGGTAAATTTCATACTACAATCCTGTTAACGGTTTTTGCTCCGTAAACTATCGGCTTAGACAGTTAATGAGCGATATAAGTTATCATAATCATCGTGAATGTCACGATCTGCTTCGCGTAATTCTTTTATTTTGCGGCACGCGTGCAAAACTGTTGTATGGTCTCGCCCACCAAATGCATCGCCAATTTCGGGCAAGCTATGATTGGTGAGCTCTTTCGACAACGCCATGGCCAACTGGCGTGGTCGAGCCACTGACCGTGAGCGACGCTTCGACAAGATATCAGCAATTTTAATCTTATAGTAGCTTGCCACAGTTTTCTGAATGTTATCTATACTGACCTTTCTATCCTGAAGCGCCAACAGGTCACGCAGTGACTCTTGTATAAAGGGTGTAGTAATGGCCTCACCAGTAAAATGAGAGTTTGCAACCACCCGTTTGAGGGCGCCCTCTAATTCGCGTACGTTGGAACGAATCTTTTTTGCAAGGAAAAATGCTGCGTCTTCGGGCAAAGCAATATTTCCTTCAGCGGCTTTCTTCATCAAAATGGCCACCCGCGTTTCTAGCTCAGGAGGCTCTACTGCTACAGTTAAACCCCAACCAAAGCGAGATTTCAAACGATCTTCTAACCCCGCTATCTCTTTAGGGTAACGATCACAGGTTAAAATCATCTGCTGACCACTCTCCAATAGGGCGTTAAAGGTATGAAAAAACTCTTCTTGTGAGCGCTCTTTGCCGGCAAAAAATTGTATATCATCTATCAACAAGGCATCAACTGAGCGATAAAACCGTTTAAATTCATTAATAGCGTTGAGCTGCAAGGCCTTAACCATATCGGCTACAAAGCGCTCTGAATGCAGATAGACCACTTTTGCATTAGGGTTGCGTTCTATTAGAGCCGCTCCAACCGCATGCATTAAGTGAGTTTTACCTAAACCTACTCCACCGTATAGAAACAGTGGGTTATAAGAACTACCAGGGTTTTCTGCCACTTGTTTAGCTGCCGCTAAGGCCAACTGATTAGACTTACCTTGAACAAAGCTTGAAAAAGTAAACGCACGATTCAAATAGCTCTGATGCCGCACTGACCCTTCAACCTGAACCACACGCTGTCGCGCAGGCTCCTCACCAAACTGAGGTTGTATAATCGCACTTGCTTGCCTTGGTATGGCAGGCGTAGCCGTAGCAGCATTGGGTGCAAAAGCAGAAGGAGGAGTAGTTGGGGACCGTTCACTAAGGTGATTAGCTACTCTTTTTGTAGAGCCACCAGAAGGGTCCACCACCAACTCCACATTTTGAGTCGTATCTGAGGCGTAATCTGCAACCAATTCACGTATTCTAGAAAAGTACTTATCTCTAACCCAGTCTTGCACAAACCGATTGGGTGCCAACAATTGAATGACTCTGCCCGACTCATTAACCTTCAGGGGTCGAATCCAAGTATTAAATTGCTGACTAGGCAGTTCATCCTGAAGACACGCCAAACATTGTTGCCAAATCACTTGAGCCATTTTTAACTAGAGCCAAATTAAACTAAATTGCCAAAGCCAGATGACTGGCCTTAGCTGATGTAATAACGACAATCATTTTATCACCAAGTGCCTAAAGTTA